>NZ_CP150629.1 GCF_038022665.1 Methanolobus sp. WCC4
ACATGAAATTACACACTCTAGTCAATAAACACTAGCTAGTGAAATACACCGCATCATTAGCCCTTCCAAGAACTTTTTCAATGCTTTTTGACAATGGGAAAGATAATATTGTAAATACAAAAGAAATCCAGTTCGTTTATATATTTGTATGTCCATTTATGGACAAGGAAACATCATCTATAGCCACATACGGAGGAATAATTGTTAAATCAATAATACTGGCAGGTGGATTTGGAACGCGCCTCTGGCCCCTCAGCCGCGAAATGTATCCGAAACAGTTTTTAAAATTGAATGAAACATCATTGTTTCAGGATACAGTACTCAGATGTCTTGAGATATCAGACATCACAGAGATATTCATTGTTACAAATGAATTGCAAAAATTCTTTGTTCTTGGACAAATAGAAGAACTTGGTTATGAGTTTCCAGCGGATAATATATTGCTGGAACCTGTTGGAAAGAATACCCTCCCTGCAATTACCTTTGGTATGAATGAGATAAAGAAGCGTTTTGGCAAGTCCAAAGTAAGTATTTTTTCATCAGACCATATATTGAACAAAAAAGCAATGGAAATAATCAGGAATTCCGAAGAGCTTGCCACTGATCACCTCCTCACATTTGGAGTTGTACCCACTTCACCACATACTGGTTATGGGTACATCAAACCAGCAGATGCAATTGGAAACGGATTCAAGGTCTCAGAGTTTAAGGAAAAACCTGACACATCCAGTGCTGAAAAGTACATAGAAGAAGGATGTTTATGGAACAGTGGCATGTTCCTTTTTGATACGGATGTTTTCTTCGAAGAGCTTGAAAACTATACTCCAGAGATAGATAGTGCTTTCAAAAAGACAGATGACATCAGAATGATTTTCGAAGAGATGCCTTCAATTTCCATTGACTACGGAATCATAGAAAAATCGAGTCGTGTAGCCGTCATAAAACTTAATGAGAGATGGAGCGACCTTGGTAGTTTCAAAGCCCTCCATGAAGAGTTTGAGAAAGATGATAACAATAACATCATACAGAATTGTGATGATGTACTTATCAACTCCTCCGGTAATTTCATCCATTCAAAAAGTGGAAAGGTAGTATCACTTATTGACATCAACGATGCGATTGTTGTGGACACTCCTGATGCATTGTTGGTCTGCCCAAAGGAGAGCAGCCAGAAGGTAAAAGATGTTGTATCTTCACTCAAATATCGAAAAGATGAGCGTGCACAATTACATCAGACTGTGTACAGACCCTGGGGCTCATATACTATACTAGAGGAATCTGAAAAGCACAAGATAAAGAACATAGTTGTTCTGCCACAGAAGAAGTTGAGTTTGCAATTACACCATCACCGGAGTGAGCACTGGGTTGTTGTGAAAGGGATGGCATGTGTGCAGGTGGATGGCGAACAGTATTTCTTACGACAGGGTGAGAGTACATTCATCAGGGCTGGTGTTAAGCACAGATTGTCCAATCCTGGGAAAGTGCCTCTTGAAATAATTGAGGTGCAGCTTGGTGATTATGTTGGAGAGGATGATATTGTCAGGTTCGATGATGAGTATGGGAGAGAGTAAAACACTACAGCTTTAGCAAATGTACTCATTTATATAAAATCAAGAAGTTAGAAGATTACAATGCAACTCGAATCAAACCTCAAGAACAAAAAAATACTTGTCACCGGCGGTGCAGGATTCATCGGTAGCCATATTGTTGACATATTGATGAAAGAAGAGTGCAAAGTCATAGTTTTTGATAACTTAAGTTCGGGATACACGGAGTTTATTGAACATCACACAGGAAATCCCAATTTTGAGTTCATAAATGGAAATCTGCTCACACCCCATGAAATAAACATGGCATGTAATGACATTGATTTTGTATTTCATGTCGCAGCAAATCCTGATGTGAAGTTAGGGGCAGTTGACACAAAAGTGCACTTTGACCAGAACATCACAGCAACCTACAATCTGCTTGAAGCAATGCGCAAGAACAATGTAACAAACATTGTTTTCACTTCCACATCGACAGTCTATGGTGAAGCAGAGATTATACCCACACCTGAGAACTACGGACCATTGATACCAATATCACTGTATGGTGCATCTAAACTTGCATGTGAAGCACTCATTACATCCTATTCACATACATTCGACATGAAATCATGGATATTCAGGTTTGCGAATATCATCGGAGAACGAAGTACACACGGAATAATTGTTGATTTTATTCAAAAGCTCAAGGACAATCCACATGAACTTGATATTCTTGGTGATGGCAGACAATCCAAATCATATCTGCATGTAAGTGAATGCGTCAAAGCGATAATGTTCGCTTTAAATAATAGCAATGAAGCAGTCAATATATTCAATGTAGGTTCCGAAGACACGATAAATGCTACAGAGATCGGTGAGATTGTTGTTGATGAAATGGGACTTGAAGATGTTGAGTTTACATACACTGGCGGAAAGCGGGGATGGAAAGGTGATGTTCCACGAATGTTGCTTGGAATTGATAAATTGAAAGATACAGGGTGGGTTCCTGAATATTCGTCACGGAGAAGCGTAAAGGAAACAGTGAAATCCCTGATTTGCAGATGATTTAATGTGGCATGGTTATGGCCCATCATTAACAAACGATTAGCAAAACGCATAAATGTTTAATATTATAGCGGTGAGAAATAATGAAAGTAATAATCCCTGCTGCAGGAACAGGAACACGCCTGTTCCCACATACCTATACAAAACCAAAACCCATGGTATATATCGCCGGCAAGCCAATCATAGGACACATTCTTGACAGGATGATAGATCTTGAGCCTGAAGAGATTATACTTATTGTAGGATATCACAAAGAACAATTGATATCATATACAAAAGAACACTATGAAGGGATATTTAACATCAGGTATGTAAATCAGGAAAACAGGCTGGGACTTGGTCATTCCGTGTACATAACACGCGAATATGTGAAAGATACGGATATCATGATAGCCTTGGGAGATATGATCTTTAAGGCAGGGTACATGGATTTTTATAAGAAGCACATTGAAAATGAAAAATGTGCAGGTTCAATTGGAGTAAGGGAAGTCGAAGAACCCAGAAAATACGGCATTGTCGAACTTGAGAAAACATCATCCTGTATCAAAAAACTAGAGGAAAAACCTGAAAATCCGGCATCAAACCTGGGAATTGCAGGAGTGTATTTTATAAAAGACACACAAATGTTGTTCGAAACCCTCGAAAGAATGATAATGAATGATATCAAATCACGTGGAGAATATCAACTTACAGACGCTCTCCAGGAAATGATAAATGAAGAATGTAAATTAAAGACTTTTGAAGTTTCAAGCTGGTATGACTGTGGCCATGCTAAATCCCTTCTTGAAACGAATCAAGTGCTACTGGATGAAAAAGAGAATATAAGTTGCAACTATGAAAGCATGGATTCTGTGATAATACATCCTGTAGCCATAGGAAAAGGTGTGAAGATCTCCAATTCGGTAATCGGACCACATGCATCGATTGCAGATGATACTGTTGTGGAAAGCTCCATAATATCAGATAGTGTAATAGGTTCTCGCACGTATGCTTCTAATGTGAATCTGCAGTCATCCATAGTTGGAGATGATGCAAATGTCGTGGGCAAGCATAACTCTTTAAGTATAGGCGACTCTTCCTCCATAGAGTTCTAAAAGTGATAATATGAGATCAATAGTAACAGGCGGTGCAGGATTTTTAGGATCGCATCTTTGTGATTTGCTTCTTGAAAAAGGACATGATGTTATTTGTATAGATAATCTGGTGACTGGTAACGCAAGAAATATTGCCCATATAAACTCAGATAGCTTTACATATTTGAAGCATGACATCACCAGACCAATATATTTTGGGGATAAGATCGATTATATATTCCACCTGGCAAGTCCTGCTTCTCCAGTTGATTATCTCGAACTGCCAATTCAGACATTAAAAGTAGGAGCGCTGGGCACGTATAATATGCTGGGACTGGCAAAAGAGAAAAGGGCAAGATTGCTTATTGCCTCTACTTCTGAAGTTTATGGAGATCCTCAGGTCAATCCTCAGCCTGAAACCTATTGGGGGAATGTGAACCCTATTGGACCCAGAGGAGTCTATGACGAAGCGAAACGTTATGCTGAAGCTATTACTATGGCATATCACAGGTATCACGGCATAGATACCAGAATTGTACGTATATTCAACACATATGGGCCACGTATGCGTGCAAATGACGGAAGGGTTGTACCGAATTTCATAAATCAGGCTCTAAAAGGGGAAGATATAACTGTGTATGGCGATGGAAGCCAGACAAGGTCCTTTTGTTACGTTTCCGATCTCATAGATGGAATATACAGACTGATGATGTCTGATTTTACAGATCCTGTGAACATAGGCAATCCTGCCGAAATGACCGTACTGGAGTTTGCAAGATCCATTATTGAAATAACAGGAAGCAAATCCAAGTTAGTTCACCGGGATTTGCCAGTAGATGATCCTAAAGTTAGAAGGCCGGACATCAGCAAGGCTAAGGAGATCCTTGGATGGGAACCAAAGATCGCTTTGGAAGAAGGATTGAGAAATACTCTGGAATATTTTATGTCGATGAGGAGTGAATTGTGACGAAAACCTACTTGATCACGGGCGGTGCCGGCTTTGTTGGTTCTAATATAGCGATTGATTTCAAAGTGAACAAACCTGAAATCAGAGTTGTGGCTTTAGACAACCTGAAAAGAAGAGGGTCGGAACTGAATCTACGAAGGTTACTGGACAATGGTGTGGAATTCATTCATGGTGACATAAGAAATCGCGAAGATCTTGAGGAACTAGGGCATGTTGATGTAATAGTAGAATGTTCTGCCGAACCTTCGGTACTCGCAGGATTCGACTCATCGCCTGACTATCTAATCAACACCAACCTAATAGGTACGATAAATTGTCTTGAATACGCAAGAAAGCACGATGCAGTTTTTGTATTTTTGTCCACAAGCAGAGTGTATCCCGTTAAAACGATCAACAGTCTTGCATTTTCAGAGAGCAGTACAAGGTTCAACATCTTAGATGAACAGAACATCATCGGTGTATCATCCCATGGATTTAAAGAAGATTTTCCTCTGAATGGTACTCGTACATTATATGGCACCACAAAACTTGCCTCGGAACTGATAATTCAGGAATACGTTGAAATGTATGGACTCAAAGCAGTAATCAATCGTTGCGGAGTTATCACGGGAAGCTGGCAGATGGGAAAAGTCGACCAAGGTGTTGTTGTCCTGTGGGTGGCAAAGCACCATTATCAACAGGACTTGAACTATATCGGATATGGCGGCCAAGGAAAGCAGGTAAGGGACCTCCTTCATGTTGAAGATTTGTACAGGCTTCTTGAGATTCAGATAAACGATATTCATTTTCATACAGGAGAGATCTACAATGTAGGGGGCGGGCTGGAAAGAAGTGTTTCCCTGTGCGAACTGACATATATTTGCCAAAAATACACAGGCAATGTGATCTCAATTGCAAGTATTCCGGAAGATAGAGTAGGGGATATTCGGATATATATAACAGACAATGAAAAAGTAACTGAAAGAACGGGCTGGAAGCCTGAGATTACTGTAGAACAGATGATCGAAGAGATACATAACTGGATCAGAGAGAATTCAGAACAATTAAAACAGATACTTGCTTGATTACAGGAGTGCTTATTAATGGATATAGCTTTGATAACCGGATCTGCAGGCCTGATAGGTGCAGAAGCTGTCAGATTCTTCAATGAAAAAGGACTTATGGTCGTTGGAATCGACAATGATATGAGGAAGACTTTTTTCGGTGCAGAGGCTTCTACGAAATGGAGTAAAGAAAAACTGGAATCAGAAATAACTGATTATGTGCATTACAACGAGGACATAAGAGATAGGGATCAGATAGAAAGCATATTCAAACAATATGGTGCTGACATAAAACTGATAGTCCATACTGCTGCACAACCTTCCCATGATTGGGCCGCAAAGGATCCTTTCATAGATTTCACAGTTAACGCGAACGGTACTTTAACGCTCCTTGAAATGACACGGCGATACTGTAAAGATGCCGTTTTTATTTTCACTTCTACTAATAAAGTATATGGCGACACGCCAAATGACCTGCCACTCGTAGAGCTTGATAGCAGGTGGGAGATAGATCAGTCGCATCCTTTTTTTGAAAGCGGGATAGATGAATCAATGAGTGTTGATCAAACAAAACACAGTCTGTTCGGTGCGTCAAAATTAGCGGCGGATGTGCTTGTACAGGAATATGGGAAATATTTCAACATGAAGACAGCCTGTTTCAGAGGAGGATGCTTGACAGGACCCGGCCATTCCCCCACCCAGCTTCATGGTTTTCTGGCATATCTCATGAAATGTGCCATTACCGGCGAACATTATACGATTTTTGGATATAAGGGGAAACAGGTCCGCGATAATATCCACAGTTATGATCTTGTCAATGCATTCTGGCATTTTTACCAGGACCCCCGGGAAGGGGAAGTATACAATATTGGCGGCGGCCGTCATTCTAACTGCTCGATGATGGAAGCCATCAGTATGTGCGAGGAAATCACTGGAAAAAAAATGAACTATAGCTACAGTGAAGAAAATCGAATTGGGGATCATATCTGGTGGATAAGTGATGTCAGCAAATTCAAGGAACACTATCCAGAATGGGATTACAAGTATAGTATTAGGGATATTCTAGTTGAAATATACAGGAGCAGTATTTTTAGCAATGTTAGGTAGTCCAACCTGAAGTAATTGTATTTATTGATATTTATGACACAGATTTCAATTGTTGTTCCGGCACATAATGAAGAAGGGAACTTATATAATTTATTTACTAGACTTATCCCTGCCCTTGAACAAAACAAGGAGACCAGGGATTTTGAAGTTGTTATCGTCAATGACAACAGTACTGACAAAACTGCAGTGATAATAGATGACTTTGCATCGAAGGACCCAAGGATCAAACCAGTGCACAGGACATCTACCCCCGGCTTTGGCAATGCCATAAAAACAGGATTAAAGAAAGCGTCTGGAAATATAATGATCCCTGTCATGGCCGACCTTTCCGATGACCCGAATGATATTCAAAAGTTAGTTTGGAAAATAGAAGAGGGTTATGATATTGCTTACGGATCCAGATTTTGTAAAGGTGGTTCTACAAATAGCTACCCAAAGAAAAAAATGCTGGCCAACAGAACATTCAACAATACTGTAAGGCTGTTATTTGGTATCCGCCATAAAGACGTGACAAATGCATTCAAAGCGTATCGCAAAGAAGTCCTTGATGCAATTGGCATAGATAATCTTGAAGCTACAGGTTTTGATCTGACCGTTGAGATCCCTTTAAAGGCCCATATTCTTGGTTTTAGTAGTGCTGAGGTTCCAGTGTCATGGCACGACCGCAAAATGGGAGAAGCGAAATTAAAATTATCGCAGAATGGACATCGGTATGGATCACGACTGATTAAGATGTTTGTTTTAGGCAATATCATCGGGCTTGGGGACCTGTTGGGAACTATTGTAAAAGGATCACCTCTTCGCATAATATTTGCAGTACTGCTGGGACTTCTACTGCTTGGAGGCATATTCTCGGTTGCAGGCATATCGGAAGTATTTGACATCCTCTCAGATATATCACCTGGATATGTAGCTCTGGCATGCCTTATGATAACAACTACCTTTGTCGTTCGAACATGGCGCTGGAGTGTTCTCCTTCGAGAATCTGGGCACAGAGTACACAGGGACACGGCATTCAAATGCATCATGTTCGGATGGTTATTGAATTACCTTTTACCTGCTAGGATCGGTGACGTGGCTCGTGGTATGGCACTTAAGACTACAGAAGGTACACCTTTGAGCATCAGTTTATCGTCAATCATTATCGAGCGTGCAATGGACATGTTCACGCTTGGCATGATGTTGATGACGACACTTTTGTTCTTTTCAAAGGATACACATTTGTTTTCTATTGCGATTGGTGCACTTGCAATTGCCTTTATTCTGATAGCAGGTCTTTTGTTCGTATCGAAGTATGACCACATTATAGCTAACAGATTAGGAACAAGGTTCGAATCACTGTTAAAAGGGATTAATGAACTGAACGAGGGATTACGTAATATATATTCTAACCCACAGGCAATCATACTATGTCTTATCCTATCCCTTCCTATATGGATCTTTGAGATAGCAAGCATCTATTTCTCAGCAAAAGCAATTAATTTCAGTCTATCTCCAGGCATATCGACACTTGCCGGTATTACTGCATTCATTGCACAGGCCATACCAACCACTCCCGGAGGAATTGGAGTCCATGAGGGGTCGATAGCCGGAGTGCTGAACCTGTTTAATATCAATCTAACAATAGGGACGTCAATAGCATTAGTGGACCATTTTGCGAGAGGATTGGTAACCTATGTTCTGGGGATGATATCTGCTGTACACATAGGGTTTGAATCCAGGGGATATTTCACAAGAACAAAAAATGATACCAGGAATGGAGATTGATATGAATGACAAAATTATTTTAGACAAAAAAATATTTGCATTAATTATAATTGCTTCTTTGTACATTGCAGCAAGACTCTATTTTGCCAGTATCTCATCCTATGGATTTTATCATGGATGGAATGAAGCTCATTATTCCAATATCGCAAAGAACTACTTTACGCATACTATCTGGTACCAGATACCTTTGATAGGTGGTCCGGTCTTTGACTCGCTGCCACCGTTCTATTCATACATGGTGTATGTATCATTCAAGGTATTCGGCATCTCGGATATGAGTGCCAGACTAGTGTCCATATTTGCCGAGATTTTAGCTGTTGGAGCTATTTATCTGCTTGCAAAAGAAATATTTGGTGAGAGAACTGCGATCCTGTCATCTGTAATTTTCCTTGTTCTTCCCTGGAATATACTATGGTTTGGAAGGGTTTTCACTGATCCACTAATGACCGCTTTGCTGACCGCATCCATAGCTTCCTATGTTCATGCTTACAAGAATAACGGAAGCATGCTTCCCTTTGGGATATTCTTTGGCCTGGCAGTTTTTACAAAGCAGCCTGCACTTGTAATTCTCCCAATAGTAATAATATGGTCCTTGATAGTAGGTCCCAAAAGAGAACTACTCATAAAGGGAGCTATATCAGCAGCTGTTGGATTACTCCCTCTTCTATTATGGCTTGGACACTATTTTATCGAAGGGGACATGAGTTTTTTGTCACAGATACTATATGGTGAACTTGCAAATCGATCCGCGCCTTTTTCCAATTCGGTCAAAGTTATAGCATTGACAACGATCGGTTTGTCACCATTGATTTTGCTTTTAGCTACATACGGATCGACCAAATGCAAAAAAGAAAGCTCTGTATTGTTTATCTGGCTTGTCCTGTATGGCATATTCGTGATAATCAGAACACCTCCCAGTCATGAGTACTATAGTCTTCCACTTACCCCTGTATTTGCAGTACTTGCTGCAAAAGGTGTTCTTGACATATCAAAAATAAAAGTTTTCAATAAATGGTCCCCGTCAAGATCATTATCATTTATAGTGATATTCATAGTGCTATCCACACTACCCATCACATACGCACTTCTATCATATTCGGGAGATATTGGATACACATGCACTGAAGATGTGGGGAACTATTTGAACGAATACATGGACCAACATCCCGAAGAAATCGTCCTTATCGTAACACCAAGCAGATATGTCCCTCAGATGGTGTGGTACGCTAATTTAACTAGTATTGGACATTCTAGACGGCAAGTGTATGGCATTAGTAATGATTTATCCAGTGCTTCAATTAAAAATATAGAAGATATAACGAAGAAAAATGATGATGCACAAATATTTTTGGTAGTGGATAATCGTCAAGGATTCGCAAGTAAACTAGACCATAGTTACGAGAAGATATATGAAACTACATACATTACAAAAATACCTAATATGGCCGATGTTTATACAACTGAGAATAGTTATGAAAAGTATTTCAATCAATCTTTGCTTATATATGACATAGAAATCTAATTTAATTTCACATGATGTTTTAATACATAATTTCCGGCTCTGTAGAAAACCTACTTCCTATTTTATTTTGACATAATAATTTAAAAAGGATTAATCCCCTGAGTATTACTTACCACAAGAAAACACAAAGGGATGATTGTGTTTTGCCTAATAAGTACTTAATGTTTGTTGATACAGCGCTAGCTGTATCAGGAAACTCACACCTTGATATATACAGCTGCAAGTATTCAAAAAGAAAATACACTCAACACCAGTTACTGACGTTGGTTTTACTGAAAGAGTATCTTGATAAGGGTTATCGAGATATAGTCGAAATTGTTGAAGTAATGGATAAGATCAAAGACAAAATAGGACTCAAAGAGGTTCCACATTTCACTACACTTCACAAATTCATTACAAGACTAAAATCTATATATTTCAATGGACTACTGTATCAAACGCTAAAACTCTTTTACTCATATGGTGAAAAAATAGAGACCACTGCCATTGATTCAAGTGGATTTACCAGTGGTCATTGTAGTTACTATTATTCTTGGAGAACAGGGAAGAAACGAAGGTCATTCTTGAAAACCAGTATTTCAGTAGATACTGAAAAGTTCATTGTTACTGGTTTTAAGGTATCGGGTAAACCTGTGCATGATGCAAAGCATGCGATGACATTGCTAAAGCAATGTCATAAAACGCGCAGATCAAAGTATTATGTCATTGATAAGGGTTACGATTCAGAAGGCATACATTCACTAACAAGAGAACAACTAGAAGCGATAGCTATGATTCCTTTGAGGGAACGAAAAAGGAAAAGGATCAAAGGTTATTATCGCAGAAAAATGGTATGGGAATTTGACAAGGAATTGTATCACAAAAGAAACTTGGTTGAGACAATGTTCTCCGTTCTGAAAAGAAAATATGGAGAAGAAATAAAAGCAAAAGGATACTGGAATCAGGCAAAAGAGGTGAAATCCAAACTATTAGTGCATAATCTTGACAGGTATGTCAAGATTGCACTTATTAGTCGGATAAGGATTTCTACAAAGCCTAATTTCCTAAATAATATGTTAAACATTGTCAAATAAGCTTCACATATAATTTACTCAAATTGTACCTATTTTTTGCATAATTGAATTGAATTCTTCATATATTTTTTTATCAACTTTAAGCATAAAAATACTATATATTAGGCCACCAAACAAAACAAGTATAATAACGAACCATAAATTTGACAATGGTAAGAATAGTCGATATGTCCATAGAATAAGACCCATTGCTAAAGAAGATAATATCATATGTAGAATACTATCATACTCAAATGTAATTGATATTTTATTGGATAGTTCACTGTATGCTAATAAAGCATTTAGTGCCATAGCAGCAAGCGTTGCAATGGCAGCCCCATTGATACCCATTGTTGGAATTAATATTACGTTAACTATGATATTCAATAGCGCTGCAATAGCAGTTACCTGAAAAGACTTTTTTTGACAATCAAGTGCACTTAAATATGCAGTGAAAAGAATTTGAAATATACTTATTATTTGCATACACAGTAAGATAAAAAGTGTAGTATAGCCGTGAACAAATTCAGCCCCATAGAAATAATACAAAAGTTTATCTCCGAGTAGTGCCCCACCAACAAATATAGGAATTGCAAACAACAACGAATAACTGATAGAACGGGATAAAGATTCCTCAATACTTTTATATTTTCTAGTCTTGCCCCATCGACTAACTTTAGGCCAAAGTGTAGATCTTAGAGCTGCAGTAGATAATGTTGCAATTGTTACAAACTGAAATATTACTCGATAAACTCCAACATCTGAATTGTTAAGAAAATATCCTATCGTAATAGTATCAGCATATGCAAATACCATATGGCTACTGGATATTAAAACAAGCCAAAATGAAAAAGATAATAAGCTTTTTATATGAGTCAAATTAAAACTTGTAAGCTTCAAGTCAAGGAAATGAAACTCCATAATTAAGGAAACAAGCATCCCTCCTACAAAGCCTGCTACCATTCCAGCAGTTCTAAAACCTATATAAACAGCAACTACCTGGAAAACAATTCGTGATACGTTGTTAACAAATGTACCAGTTGCAAACAGCCCCATTTTTCCAGACCCAGCTATTCCATGATGAACTGATCCATGAAATATTGATAATAATAACGCTAGTATAAGCCACACAAATATTCCTTCACTATTAAGATCTACGAAATATTCCTTTACTGAAAGAAGCAAAATAATAACTGCAATTAATAAAATCAAACGTAATGTAAAAAATGCACTGAAATAAGAATCTTGTTCTTCACCTTCACTTATGCGTTTTATTGCAGCACTACCCAGTCCACCATCACTCAACATAGAGGATATTCCATAGTATGCTGTAAAAAGAAAATATGCTCCAAGAACACTAGAGCCTACTTTGTGGGCAAAGTACATCGTACTAAGAAAACCTAGAAAAGTAAAAGCAAGTTGAGTAACAAAAGAAATTAGACTCTGGCGCTGGACTTGTCCTATACTCATAATGTTAGAGTGAATTGACTTTAAACTAGACATGATTGAACTAAAAAAGAACTTATGCTATAAATATAGTAGACAAAAATCATTATTTCATTTCCAAGTAGGTCACTTAGACCAAATATGAATTATTTATTAATTTTCCCATATTCATTTGATTTTTGAAAATAGATATATTTTAATAGGAAAAAATACTAAAATGCGTTGCGAGTTATAATAAGAATTACATGTAACCTAGATAAAACTAAATGCATTAATTAGCAATAGGAATCCAATGAATAAAAAAATAAAAGTAACTCTTAAGAGTGCTTCTGGATCAGTCACCCATTCAGCATATCAGGAGTTGTTTTGTAATCCGCCTTCTAATTGCAGTTATTATTACGAAAAACAAACATATTCCGATAGGATAATGAGTGCAACTAGCTACTATTTGCCCCTTCCAAGCATAGGATACATTAAAGAAAACACAGACCTTGTTCATTCACATCAGCAGCTTATTGTTAACAAAATCCCTTTTGTAATAGATTTTGAACATATTAGTGCTTTAGTTCATTTCAACCACAAAAAATTAAAAAGCAGTTTGAATAAACGTATAATAGAAAAATTCTTTTCCTCGAAAAATTGTATGCATATATTACCTTGGAGTGTTGCTGCAGAAAGAAGCATGCAATATTTATTGGATACAAAATCATTTAAGGAAAAAATTAAAGTTGTTTATCCTGCAATGCATTCAGTTGAAATTACTAAAAAAAAGTCAAATGAAATTACTATCTTGTTTGTTGGCCGACTTTTCCTAAGAAAAGGTGGTCTAGAAGTGTTGAAAGCTTTTGAATTGTTAAACCAAAAATATGATATTCGTTTAGTTGTAGTATCTCAAGTTCCTGATGAATTAAAAGCCAAATACGAACATTATCATAATATTGAATTTTATAACTCAATTCCGAGAACTACACTGCTTAATGATTTCTTTCCGAAAGGAGATATCTTTTTATTTCCTACTTATTATGATACATTTGGAATGGTGTTTCTCGAAGCTATGGCATACGGCATGCCAATTGTAACCCTTGATGGTTTTGGCACATCTGAAATAATAGAAGATGATAAAAATGGATTCCTGATCAAACCATATTCAAAGAAATGGTTTGACACAAATTATTTGCCACATCCAGAATGGGGAGATTTTTCTAAATTATATGAATTGATTGATCAAAATGAACAGAAACGAATTGTCTCAGAGATTGTTGATAAAGTATCAAGTTTGATAGAAAATGATTCAATGCGGGAAAAAATGGGGAAGTATGGGAAAAAAATGGTTGATTACGGAAAATTTTCAATCGAAAAACGAAATAAAACGTTAACAGAAATATACGAAATGTCAATATAAGTTGTGAGTAATAATAATAAATAAAAACGTCTGAATAAAAATTTATGAAAAACCGGAGAACACATAATGAATATTTGTATAATGTGCCAAGACTTTCCCCCTTTAATTGGCGGTATTGCAGCCCATGTACATGAACTTTCTAAAGCTTTGGCCAAGCAGGGGAATGAAGTCCATGTTATTGTCCCAAGATATCCATATAATCTAAAGTGGGAAGAAAATTTTGATGGAATTCACGTGCACCGGGTGTTCCAGATACGTAAACGTTTTTTGAGTGGTAATTTATATATTCCTTTTGCAATTGCTAAATTGCTATCCGTGATTAAAAAGCACAATATTGACGTTGTTCATTATCATTCATCTTACCCAGAAAGTATAATCACAAAGTATATAAAAAATAAGCCTGTGATTTTCACTGCTCATGAGTCTGGGTTTTTAGAAATGGCAAGCAACGAACGCTTCATAAATAAATTAAAATACAGACTTTCACACCCCGACATAATCATTGGCCCAAGTCAAGAATTAGCAGATGTACCAACTAAATTTGGTGTTGATAAGAACAAAACAATTTTTATATCAAACGGAGTTGATGTAGATAAATTTAGTCCAAGTATTAGCGGAAGCAGAATCAGGGAAAAATACAAAGTAAAAGACGATGAAATAGTCGTTCTATGTCCTCGAAGACTAGCTCCAAAAAATGGCGTTATCTACTTAATCGAAGCTATTCCACAGATTGCTGCCATTAATCAAAAAATTAAGTTTGTGATTGTTGGAGAAGGGGGATTCAAAAAACAAAGAACTGAAATGGAAGATACACTTATAAATTTATCTTTGGATGACAAGGTCATATTTACAGGTGATATTCCTAATCATGAAATGCCAGAATTTTTTGCGGCCTCTGATATTGTTGTTTTACCATCACTGATGGAAGCTACTAGCATAGCGGGCTTAGAAGCAATGTCGTCTAGCAAACCTTTAATAGGCACTACTGTTGGGGGAATACCATATTTAATAGATGACAATATAACAGGAATCCTTGTTCCTCCAAAAGACTCGGAAGCATTAGCAAATGCAATTGATCGCTTAACCAAAGATGAAGATATGAGAAATTACATGGGTTTAAATGCTAGAAAAAAAGTTGAAACGGAATTTTCTTGGGAAATCATTGCTAAGAAAACATTAAGAATTTACGAGGAATTAATAGTATGATTTGTATAATTTTAGGCACTCGACCAGAGATTATTAAAATGTCTCCTGTTATAAGAGAGTGTCAGAGATTAAACATAGATTATTTTATTCTGCACACTGGTCAGCATTATACATATCAAATGGATAAACTCTTTTTTTCTGAACTTAAACTACCTGCCCCAAAATATAATATTGATGTAGGATCAGGTAGACATGGCGAACAAACAGCTAAAATGCTTGCTGAAATCGAAAATATTTTGCTCGAAGAAAAGCCAGAAGTTGTGTTGGTTCAGGGAGATACAAACACAGTGTTAGCTGGTTCTTTAGCTGCTTCGAAGTTAGGTATAAAAATTGGGCATGTTGAAGCTGGTTTAAGAAGTTTTGATCGGAAAATGCCTGAAGAATTAAATCGCATTATGTCCGATCATATTGCAGACTACTTGTTTGCACCTACGAAAAAATCAAAGGAATTATTAATTAATGAAGGTATACCCCATGAAATGATTTCTGTAACAGGAAATACAATTGTAGATTCAGTGATGCAAAACATTCAACTCATAGATGAAAAAAAGATCCTTGACAAATGGTTGCTAAAAAGAAAGAATTATATCCTTATCACAGCACATCGGCAAGAGAATGTAGACAACAAGAGAAATTTGACAAATATTTTAAAAGGTATTGATTTAATTACACAAGATTGTGGACTAAATGTTATATTTCCAATTCACCCTAGGACTGCCAAAAAGCTTACAGAATTTGATTTGATGCAAAATGTAAAAAAAATCAGAAATCTTATTATTATTGAGCCAGTTGGCTTTTTAGAACTACTTGTTTTGGAAAAATGCGCAAAACTGATAATAACGGATTCGGGAGGGCTTCAAGAAGAAGCCTGCATCCTAAATACACCCTGCATTACAATTAGAGAAAATACAGAAAGACCTGAAACCGTTGAGGTTGGTGCTAATTTGCTTGTAGGCACAAATCCTCAAAACATGTTAGAAGGTTCACGAAAAATGATGAAGGCAAACAGCGACTGGAAAAATCCTTTAGGAAAAGGTGACAGTGCAGAAAAAATTATTAACTTCATTTTAAATAGGCATCTTTGATGTGAAAAACAAAAATCGGGCCGAATCAATCTATTGGCCCAATTTTTTTAACACACAACATTTACTTTGGTTTTGATTAAGAACATTTATGCAATCAACGACAACCACATCACTAATAAATTGTGATGAAATATAATCCAAATCATAGTATGAATGTTTTACACCAATAATAACACAATCAAAATTTTGAATCGTTTCAAGTGGAGTTGATGCTAGAAGCTCATTATCCATACGAACTTCATTAATAAATTCATCATTATAACTTACTTCTGCTCCCATTTTCAACAATTGCTCAAAGACACTAAGCATTGGAGAATTTCTTAAGTCATTTACATCTTTCTTATATGCCAAACCTAATATTAAGACTTTAGAACCATTCACACTTTTTTTAACTTCGTTTAATCCCGCAATTGTCATATTAACAATATGTTTTGGCATATTTTGATTTATTTCTCCCGCTAGTTCAATAAATTTGGAATTAAGACCCACTTCTTTTGCTTTCCAAGATAAGTAAAATGGATCTACGGGTATACAATGTCCACCTACACCAGCTCCGGGATAATGTGGCATGAATCCATAGGGTTTTGTGGATGCTGCATCTATAACTTCCCAAATATCAAACCCTAATTGTTCTGCCAATATTGCAAGTTCATTAACTAAAGCTATGTTTACAGCACGAAATACATTTTCTATTATCTTAGTAGCTTCAGCATTTTTAAGTGAAGACACTTTTACTACTGAAGTTATTTGACTATAGAGTTCTCTAGCTATATCAGCGCAATCTTCATTAATCCCCCCTACAACTTTAGGAGTATTTGATAAATTGAATGTAATATTTCCAGGGTCCACTCTTTCAGGAGAATATGCCACGCCGAAATCCAAGCCAGCAACCATTCCACTTTGTTCAATTATAGGTATCATGATTTCTTCAGTAGTTCCAGGATAGGTTGTGCTTTCCAGAATGAGAAACATGTCTTTTGTTAAGTAGGGTAAAATATCTATAAGAGCAGACTTTATATAATCCAAGTTTGGATCATTTGATTTTGTAACTGGAGTAGGCACACAAATGATAATAAAGTCTGTATTTGTGAATGCTTTTTTGGGAGAATTTGTAGCTTTGAAGTTAAACTCCACTGATTTCAACAATTCATCTGAAATTGTAGACAAATGGCTTTTCAAATCATTAATATTATTTACAAGGTCAACAGAAACATCATATCCAATGACTTCAAAATCTCTTTTTGCAAATTCAATTGCAAGTGGCAACCCCACATAGCCTAATCCAACTATACAAATTCTAGCAGTTTTTTTATCAATCTTAGATTTAAGTAACTGTAGCATGTGAACACCTGTTTTATTTGAGATACGGATATAACACTTTTTGATACATACGTAGATAGTTATTTGTTACAAACTCAGTAGAGTATTTATGCATTGATATTAATTTACCTGTAATACCCATTTTTTTTGCAACTTCATGATTGCCTAGCAAATATAAAACTGCATCAGCTATTTCAGGAACATTTGCTGGCTCAACAATTACTCCAGTTTCCATATGTTTTACATTTTCTGGAATAGCTCCTGTGTTAGACCCTATTACGGGCTTACAAAATGCCATTGCTTCAGCTGCTACCCTTCCAAAGGTTTCAGGTACAATTGATGGAAAAACAACGATTCTAGTCTTAGAAAAATATACATCTATTTCATCAGAAGAAACAAAACCTTCAAAAATGACATTGTCTGAAACATCTAGCCTTTGAGTCATTTTTTTAAACTCATTAAAACGATCTCCATCTCCAATTACCCTGAAAATACATTCTGGATATTTCTTGATAATTTCAGGCATTGCCTGAATTACATACTCACAACCCTTAAATTTACCAAGTGCACCTACAAATAAAATATCACTTTCAAATTTATTATTATAGTTTATGGGTTCTGTAAACTCACAGATATTAGGAATAATTGCAGTTAATTTATCGCCAAATATGGTTTTTACATAAGAATGAATGTTCTTCGATATGCAAACTACTCCATCTAATTTCTTAGCAGAATATTGTCTTTCAATCATTTGCAATTTTGAATAAAGAGGACCAAATAATTGTTCCAGCAAACTAGAAGAATGTCTATAACACCTGAAAGCGGAAAGGAGGTTACATTTACCATCACAAACTGAAAAACCATCATACATTTTTAACATATAGCCATAAGGGCAGGTTAACCAATGACTGTTTATTGTTGCAACAGATTTTACCCCATGCTTACTTGCCGCGAAAACAACACCAGGTATAGTATCCATATTCATTGCATGGACTATATCGATGCCAGGATTATTCTTAAGGAATGCAGATACAGTTTTATATGTATTCCAGTAAAAAAGCTCGTTGTTCCCAATATGATAAAACACGCCAGGTAAGATATTTGGCTTAATAATGGGGTGCAAAACGAAACCAGAGCCAGGGATTGCAGTTATGTTTTCAGAAGTTATGACATGAACCTCCACACCTGAATCGCTCAATCCTTTTGCAAGATTATAAGCACTTATTTCCCCACCTCCTCTTATGTTAGGGGGAAAATATTTTGATACGATGGCAACTTTAATTTTATTCTTCATATAGATCAACCAACTCATGGACTACATCGTTCCAGTCAGCAATGGTATTTGGAACAGTATCATTGTATTTTAACCGTTTGATAATCGAGGACAATATCCTTGGGTCATAATCATCTATTCCAAAGCACATTTCATCATCCACAAATTCATCCAGTGCACTTCCCAAGGCCACGATACACAGCGTTCCTGATGCCAGGGCCTCTGCAACAGTTATACCGTATGCCTCATGTTTTGAAAGCATCAAAAAAACATCTGCAGAGACATAATGTTTCAATAGCTCTTTCCTGGAGACATCTTTTAGCCACTCTACCTTACTTGCAACTCCCAGCTTATCTGCAAGTTCACGCAGGTCATGTTCAAACGGACCTTTTCCTATGACAGACAAACTATGGTCTGGGAGATATAGCAATGCCTGAATTATATACTGAACACCTTTATATTCCTCCAGTCTTCCAACATAGAGGAGTTTATTGCCATCACCTTTTTTCAAATCAAGTCTTACATTCCTGAACTCAGCCAAATTGATCCCATTGGGAATCTTTCTTATCTTGCCGGGAGGTAGAACGAAATCCTCTGAAACAAGCCCTTTCTCGTACTCTGAAACACATACAATATTGTCAGCTCTGGAAAATATCATCTTTCCGAATAACTTGTAAGGCTTATGCAGCAGATTCCTCAGAAAGGTATGTCCGCCTCGGTGATAATGGGGGGTGAATACAAATTTGCATCGGCCTTTACCCATCCCTGCAAAAAAAGCAGGCAGAGCATGATAGTTATGGGCATGTACAACATCATATCCATTACTTTTCAGGTAAAAGTATATCATAGGAGAAAGATAATATGCTTCCCCTGGCGCAAAAGATCTGAACCTTGTGATCTTGACACCATTCAGCATTTCAGTCTGAGGTAACTTGCCGCCTAGATCCGTGGTCAGCACTTCCACTTCATTTCCAAGCAGTACCATCCGTTCACTGATCTCTTTTACGTGAGTTTCAACACCCCCTATGAAGGGATGATACCTGTGACAGACCTGTGCAATTTTCATTTTAAACTCTATTTACTAAGATAGGCATCTCTCAATTCTTTGTCCACTTCCCATGTACCATTGCTCTTTCTGCCAAATACCAGACCAAGTCCCCCTACAAGAAGAGATATCTGAGTATCTATGAATGAATAGATAGGTTCAAAGATGGAAAGCTTGTCAGACTGACCAAGGTACATGAAAACTGCACCAAAAGCCATCACCAGTAATAACCCGATGAACGAGGTATAGGTGTAAACTGCAACTAAGAAAGACAGTGTGAACAAAACCATCATGTAAGGCGAAATTATCATCATGAAATAGTTCATAGGGAATACAGCAGTTCCATACTTCCCATAGCTGGAATTTAAAAGAACGTCCCTGTGCTGCAAAAGCAATCTAATCAGACCCTTTCCTCTCCGATCCTTCTGCATCCTTCTTTTGAAGAATCTGCTCTGGCTGGCTTCATAGAACATTACTTCAGGATCGATTATGGTCCTGTAGCCCTGCTTTCTTATCTTGACCGCAAGTTCACTATCATCTGCAAGAGAAGCCGGGTCTATCGGTACAATCAGATTCTTTCGGTATGCTGAAAAAGGGCCATGGAATATTATTGTTGAATCAAGCCATGATTCTACTATTTGCAATCTTGACTGAATAGACCTGTAGCCTTCCTCTACTTTTGAACTATTTATAACGACCTGTTTCCCACAAACAGCACCAATACTCTTATCTGCAAAATTTGCCACCATTTGGCTGAGTGCATCCTTATGTAGGAAACTATCACAATCTGTTTTCACAACAATATCATTCTTAGCAGCCGAATATGCTTTATTCAGAGCCGTTGCAAGACCTGCTCGTTCTCCTTCATTAATGATGCGTATATTTCTGTATTTTTCCTGATAGGTCGAAATAATATCTCTTGTTTTGTCCGTTGAGGAATCAATAAAAATTACTTCAATCAGATCAAGAGGATAATCCAATTCTAATATGTTATCAAGTTTTTTCGCAACAATCAATTCTTCATTATATGTAGGAATAACTATGGAAATAGATTGTTTGAACCCATAGTCTTTGGAAACGGGAGATTTTCTGTACCCATATTTTTTTATCAATAACATAATTGAAAAATATGGGAGTCCAACTAAAAACAGCAACAATATAGAAATGTAGATAAATATCATATAATTTACTCACTAAGGCTTCATAGATTCATGATTATTCATATAGGTATATATGTAAAGTGGATTTTCTTATATAGATAATACTAAATAAATCCAGTGGCATCTAGAACATAAAAAGTAGGTTTTTATTACAATGTTCTGTATAAATCACAAAGGTGTAAAATGTGACAACTTTAAAAAAAAGTGGCTTTGTGCCTTTTCTATTATTACTTCTGGCAGGCTTTGCAACATATATAAGAACTATACCATCTGCTGGAGTGTTCATTTCAAGCAACTTCATACGATTTGGAGGCAACGACCCATGGTATCATCTTCGAAACGTAGAATCAATCCTGCATAACTTCCCACATATCCTTTGGTTTGATGCATATACACACTACCCTAATGGAACACAACAGGTTTTTGCACCCCTCTATGACCTTGTCCTTTCAACCATCATATGGATCATTGGACTTGGCAATCCAAGTACTGAGCTGACACAGACAATCTCAGCCTATTATCCCATAATCTTGGGAGTACTTGTGATAATACCAACTTATTACACAGCAAAGTGGGTTTTTGATTACCGAGTAGGTCTGCTCGCAGCAACACTTATTACAGTTGCCCCTGGACAGTTCCTATCAAGATCAATCATTGGATTCAATGATCATCACATTGCAGAAACTCTCCTTACAACTACCATATCCATGTTTTTGATAATGGCTCTTAAGGCCTCACATGAACGAAATATTATTTTTAAAGACCTGACAGATAGGAAATATGATCACTTAAAAGCAGTCCTTCCATATGTTATACTTGCAGGAATAGCACTTGGAACTTATTCATTATCATGGTTGGGTGCAATCTTCTTCAGCTTCATACTTGGCATATATTTCACCGCCCAGCACATAATCAATCATATGCACAAGCGTGAAACAGGCTATCTGGCTATCATTGGAGCATTAGTATTTTTTGTAGCTTTGTTGATGGTACTTACAATGCCTGAACTTCGAGAAAGGGACCTGATGATAAAAGGATTCTTAGCAGGCATTATTGCATTTCCATTCTTCACAATCCTTTCAATAGAATTCAAAAAGAGGAAGTTAAATGAAAGATACTATCCACTTTCAATTCTATCATTGTCAGTTATTGTAGTGATCTTGTCAAAGGTGGTATCACCTTCTACATATGCACTGATAACAAGCTTAGCAAGTTTTTTCATGCGCACAGGCGGCGGCCTTACCATTGCAGAAGCATCCCCCCTGTTATCCATAGGAGGACAGTTCTCCCTTGCACCACTCTGGTACAACTTCGGAGCGCTTGGATACATCTCCTTCATCGCCCTAGCAATACTCATCTACAGGGCATTCACCCAGAAGAACACACCTGAGAACACATTCCTTATAGTATGGACACTCATGATAATCTGGGCCATGCTCCAGCAGAACCGCTTTGCATACTACTATTCAGTCAATGCGGCCATACTCAGCGCATGGGTCGGTATCAAAGTACTGGAACTTTCAGGATGGAAGGATCTGATCACTGACATCAAGGATAAAGCGTTCAGTGCCAAAAATATAAAGGCGATGCACATAATCTCAGCCATTTTCATCATACTTGTCCTGATATACCCATCCTACAGCCTTGCAATGCAGCAGTCCCAGGGAACCGGTGGACCCAACGGATACTGGATTGAAGCAACCACCTGGCTCAGGTACAACACCCCTGATCCAGGACTTGATTACTACGAAAGTTATGAAAAACCTGCAGATGGTGAAAGCTACGAATATCCCGATACGGCATACGGAGTAATGTCATGGTGGGATTACGGACACTGGATAGAAGTTATCGGCCATCGCATTCCCAACGCAAACCCATTCCAGCAGGGCGTTGGTGGCCGAAGGAATAGTATAGAAGAAGAGAACCAACCCGGTGCATCCACCTTCTTCACCGCACCATCCGAAGAAGAAGCAACAGCAGTCCTCGAAGCCATCCATCCGGACCCCGAAAAGGCAGGTGCTCGCTATGTGATCTCTGACGTTGAGATGGCAACAGGAAAGTTCTATGCAATGGCAGCATGGACACTTGACACAGAGAACTATTACATAGATGTCCAGACTGATTCAGGATATATGACAGTACCAGGCCCAAGATACTATAGCTCAATGGAAGCCAGGCTTCACATGTTCGATGGTAACGGACTCAAGCAGTATCGTCTGGTACATGAATCTCCAGCAGGAAGCACACAGGAACCAGGTTATAAGAACGTTTATAATCAACTCTTTGGAGGTAGTCTATCTGAAGAGGATACAGGATATGTGAAGATATTCGAGTATGTGGAAGGCGCAACCATTACAGGTACAGCCCCTGCCAATGAGACAGTGACCATCAGCAACACAATAATGACAGGACAGATGAGGACATTCACATACTCCCAGTCAACAAGTTCTGACGGGACCTACTCTTTCATCGTACCTTATTCCACAGAAGGACCTATCGAAGGAGAGACACAATTCGATACAATGCCCATGGGACCTTATGTGATAAGCTACGGGGACACCACACAGCAGGTCAGTGTCAATGAAATGGATGTCCTGAATGGGAACACTATCGAAGTCTGATGACTTCTGTCCCATTCATCCTTTTATTTTTCTTTTTTGTTTCCGACACTTACAAATAACATCATGCAGAAGCTAGCTCTAAGGTGATATATTGGACAATATGATCAAGGGAAAAGCATGGATATTCGGTAGTGATATCGATACCGATGTTATAATTCCCGGAAAATACCTGCGCACAAAGGATATGCAGGTCTTTGCAGACCATGCCATGGAAGGAATAGACCCTGAGTTCTCAAAAAAAGTGCAGAAAGGAGACATCATTGTTGCCGATGATAACTTCGGATGCGGTTCATCCAGGGAGCAGGCAGCACTTGCATTGAAATATGCAGGCGTTGGTTGCGTGGTAGCAAAGTCCTTCGGAAGGATATTCTTCAGGAATGCCATAAACGTAGGGCTGCCACTCATGGAAGCAGATGTTGAGTGCAAAGAAGGTGATGAGGTAGAGATAGACCTGCTTGAGGGAACTGTCAAAGTGGATGGAAAGGTGTTCCATGGAAACAAATTACCTGATTTCCTTCTGGAGATGCTAACTGCAGGCGGACTTGTAGCCCAGCACAAAGCAAAGAAGAACATCCAGTGACCTGTACACATGATATTCCCGGATGAATACAAATACGTGGGCCATAGCAGGCATCTTCCCGATGGAAGTGACAAACGCATCTATTTCCTTACAAAATACCTCATCGTTGAGAATGAGAAATGTGACAACGGAAGCTATTCACTTTATGAGGTAGTGCACCAGGGAGACGAGTTACTGAGAGATGTGGTAACCCTGAAAGAACTCGCAACCGGGGAAGAGATAGTTCACTATGATAAAGAACTAAACATAAAGGACAGGGCACTTCTCATTGAGATTGCAGCAGACATCTGTAAAGGAAATGTCAATACTGTGGTATTCACAGGCATAGACAAACACCTGACCTTCGTACACAAGCCGGACATTGGGGCTGTCCTCGATATAGAGATCGTTGATGTGGTCCCTCCCGAGCCATCCTGGCTTGCTAGTGTCATACGCAGACTGGAGGAGAGCGGGATATTCGGCGACCTGACGATCAGGTTCACAGAGAACCTGACAGACCTCAGGAAATTCGAAGGGGAGAACACAGTATTCCCATGTTCATCTTCAGGACTTAAAGGTAAATGTCTGGATTGTGATGTTATCGAAGAAGATGGCTATCTGCTCGTAGGATGTGAGATATCAAAGGGTCTTTTTGAATCGAGATTCCCGGGAATCGAATATTCATTTGTGAACATCTGCCCTTTCAAGTCGGACATATTCAAACCATCAGGACCATTCATCACACGATGCTGCCGTTCTGAAGAATCCGGAATCGTTACCATCAATGGGATCCGCGGTGCTGTGGTCCATTGGGGTGCTTCTGAATTTGACGTTGCCAGAGCGGTATGGGACCTTGTGGCAGACATAAGGAAAAGAGAGAACGAAGAGGTACGATGATGAAACTTGCTGTTGTAGAAGGCGACGGAATTGGTAAAGAGGTTATCCCGGCAGCCGTAGAGATACTTGATGCCTTTGAGATGGACATCGAGAAAGTACCTGTTGAACTGGGTTACGGCAGATGGGAAAGGACAGGTTCAGCAATAACCGACGAAGATGTGGCAACATTGAAAGAATGTGATTGCGTGCTCTTCGGCGCGGTGACAACACCACCGGACCCCAATTACAAGAGCGTGCTCCTCACCATCCGCAGGGAACTGGATATGTATGCGAATATACGACCCATACGTCCATTGCCCTCTGTGAAGGGAATTCATGAGCGTAACGACTTCAATTACATCATTGTAAGGGAAAATACGGAAGGCCTGTATTCGGGAATCGAGGAGATAGGGGACGAGGTTTCCACCACAAAGAGGGTCATCACGAGAAAAGGCTCCAAAAGGATCGCTGACTATGCCTGCAAGCTTGCGAACAACAGGATGAGAAAACTGACCATTGTCCACAAGTCCAACGTAATGAAGGCAGACAAGCTCTTCCTCGATGTTTGCAGAGAGAGCGCAACTGGTGCAGGAGTCGTACACAATGACGAACTTGTAGACTCATTCGCTTACAACCTTATCACATCACCATGGAACTATGACGTTATCGTTACAACGAACCTCTTTGGAGATATCCTGAGTGACATGTCAGGTGCACTTGTCGGCGGACTGGGGCTTCTCCCCAGTGCAAACATTGGCGACAAACATGCATTCTTTGAACCGGTACACGGAAGTGCACCGGATATTGCAGGACAGAACAGGGCAAACCCCATAGCCACTATCCTTAGCCTCAAGATGATGCTTGAATGGCACGGAGATGTTGCTGAGGCAGCCATATTGGAAGAAGCTGTAGACTCTGCATTGAACATGGGTATCTGTACACCTGACCTCGGTGGCAGGCACACTACATCAGAAGTGGGCAATATAATTGCAAAATACATAAGGACAAGACTGGAATAAAGACCAGAACATCTTTTCCAGTTGCTTTTCTTCCTTTACAATTGTTTTTTCTATTGGTTTCAGCCATCCTAACTAAGACCGAGTAGTGAGGACACTCCTGCCATGGTGACAACTGCACTTGCACCTGATATCCATACCATGATAACAAAATCTGTGGTAGCACTCAGCATGTGGCCTCCGTCGACGATACGAATGAGAAGCGCGGACATTAAAGAGTGACCTACCATTATGGCAAGGACCATGTTCGAAAGTGTGTCAATGCTACCTACATTCGTATACAGGATCATTCCCATGGACATACCGGCAGGCATCTCAACAGATGTGAACATTTCCTGCATCAGTCCCACCACACCAAGTGAAATATACATGGTAAAACCGATACCACCGGTCAGGCCATAGAGAACACCTACAAGACTGCCTGAGGACTGGGACCTTTTCTTCCTGAGAGTGACGATCCTATGGAAATTCGTGGCTATGATATCACCTATAACCTCTGGCTGACCACCAAGGTTGGTTGCCTGTACGAACATACCAGAGAAACGCTGTATGAGGTTACTTCCCGTGTTTGCTGAAAAATAATCCCATGAACTGAACTTATCGATCCTTGTAACAAGCATCTTGTACAGACTGTCCACATCCCTTGTAAGAGGACCAAAATCGTGTGCCCTCAACGCCTTGAGAGCTTCATCGATCACACCACCCCTTGCGCCGGCAGAACTTCCAAGAGAACGGATGAATGCAGGGAAATTCTCATCCTTCCTTCGGATAGCCTTCTCTATCTTCCTGGAAACATGCCCCGTATAGATGAGAGGGGTCAGCACCATCGCAACAGCGATCGATGTCTCGATCGGGGTGTATAGTATTCCCCATAGCTTTACGGCAATGAGAACAACAATACAACCTGTAATTGAAATAGGGACGGAACGATATAATTTTAATTTGTTCTCAGTGATGTTCTTAGAACGACTCCATGCAGGATCCTTTGGTATCTTGCTCTTTGTGAACATCAGCATGACAGCGTCAGTGACCAGGAAGATCAGAACAACGATACCCATGAGCAATTCCGCATTCATACCTGTGATAACAGGCATGATAACAGCGAAGGATGCCATGAATATCAGGGACATGATAAGTGATACGAAGAGTTCCTTGATGACCTCAACAGTATACAGGGCGCCATTGTACATGGCCTCGTATTCATTCATCACGACGTTCTGTTCTGCGAAAAGAAAGGTCTTGACATCTTCACCTGACTGCAGTGCGTGGGCGAACCTGTCAAGGAAATCCTCAAAGATAATAGATGGTGTCCTTTTTGATGTGAAACGGCACGCCTCTGCAAGGCTCATGTGCCACACAGTAACAAGATCGTATATCTTCTTCGTTTCCTCTGCAAGTTCCTCATAATCCTCATTCTCGGAAACGATACGGACGATATCTATCCTCGGGGTCTCTGCCGTTGCGATCGATCCCATCTGAGTGATATAATAGTGCATATTATTGTCTATTCGGGATGCTTTGGCAGCAAGTATGGACAATGGATAGGAGAATGCAAAGACAATACATACAACTGGTATCAGTACAGGCACAAGCTTCGTGGTTCCCGTGAAAAGTGTCGGAAGAAGAGCGAAAAGGAGTATGGAAAAAATGAAACCGAATGCTATGATAGGTATGGCGAATTTCTTGGCATAGGCCTTGGGTTCCATGCCCAGATTCTTGAATGCCTTCTCATAGCTCATAGAACTCACCTAAATGGAAAATGGAAGTCCATCCACACCATGCTTATAGAAATTGACTATGATCTCAAGGACCTCATAGTAGTCCTCGATCCCTCTTGAACGCATCTCTTCCAGTATCTTTGCCCTGAGGAAAAGATCCTGATAGATCATCCTCTTATCCTCATAACCAAGCTTTGAAGCTATCTTGTCCTCGAGGATGTAACTGTTATTGAGACCACGGAACTTATGGGTGTCAGTATCAGGTTCCCATATGAATACAGCTCTTGTGGCAACTCCGCCTATCTCCTCGTAATAGCCTTCTATCTCCTCTATGGCAAGTGCACGTCTGAGGAACTTGCCTTTACGATAGACAGCTGAAAGGATCATGGCAATGTTCAGATTATCAATAAAGGTCACAGGTACGTTGATAGGATCTGCTGTCAGACGCTGGATCATCTTCGATACAGCAGATGCGTGGAAAGTCGCAAGTACAGGGTGACCTGTCTGCATACCCTGGAAAGCGACGTTACCTTCAGCTCCTCGAATCTCACCTACAATGATATAGTTCGGCCTGGAACGCAGAGCAGCCTTAAGAAGTGCAAATGTATCTACCCTGGACTCGGGCGGACCTTCCTCACGGGTGATCAGCTGCTGCCATACAGGCTGTGGTGGCTGAACCTCAGCTGTGTCCTCTGCAGAGAACACCTTTGCCTTAGGGTTGACAAAAGCCAGACATGCATTGAGCATTGTGGTCTTGCCACTTGCAGTCTCACCACTGAAGAAGATACTCATACCATTCTCAAGACACATCCACATGTAAGCTGCCATTTCCGCGTCCAGTGCACCCCAGTTTATAAGCTGGGTAATACTTACAGGAACATCACTGAACTTACGCATGGTGAAACTGCTACCACGCTTACTAACATCTATAGGATAGATGATGTTAATACGGGAGCCATCCGGCAATGCACCATCGGCAATTGGCCTGGCATCACTTACAGGACGGCCTATACGCTCGCTCATACTGCGGAGCCAGTCGTCAAGACCCTGCTCATCCCCGAATGTAAGGTCGGTCTTTATAGTATCAAATATTTTATGGACAATAAAAACATTGTTTACTCCTATACTGCTGATATCCTCAAGATAAGGGTCCCTGATGATCGGCTCGATCGGTCCCGAACCGATGATATCCCTTTCTATATGGTAGAGGATCTTGTTATACTCCCCCTGAGTTAAAGGGACTTTTTTCTGTACAGGTATGAACTTCTGGAGAAAACTGAATTTCCCACCATCTCCATCTTCTATATTTCCACCTGCACCAACATCAACTGATGAATTGAGCAATTTAGTGATAAGCTCCTTAAGTTCGCTCTCTGTCTCTGGAACAGGTTCACTTGCTGACTTTTCAAGTACTATGTCCAGAATTGCACGATACTTGGCTTTATCAGAAGGGGTCAGTTCAGGCTCTATTCCATAATATCTTATCTCTCCAAGTTCGTCACCCCCATGAAGATGAACGAACACAGGATCACCAACTGGAAGGATAATGTTAACTTTGGAAGGATCGATATCCTTTGAAAGACTTACCATAAAAGTAGGCTCATCATCCCCGGTTTCCTGCATGAATTTCTTTACATACGTTCCCAGATGAGGATTCCTTTGTATAGCTTTCTGAAATTCCTGATCCATATAAACACCCTTTCAACTCATGATACAGAAGCGATCTCTACTACCAGACCCACTCTTGGCTCTATTCTGAATCCTATCATCTGTCCCACCGGAGCCTTGGCACCGGTGAACTTGTTAACAAGGATGGTCCTTTTGACCTCACTACCAAGAGGTTTCGTTTTCAGGGTCATGTAGACATCACATGAAGAGCGGAACATGGATGCGATCTCCTCACTTAGCTGATTGGATTCTATCGTCAGTATAATGACCTTACCCATCCCATTCAGCTTCTTGAAAAAAGATATCAGATCCAGACTCTTCTCTGTGTTGGCGCTGTATTTGATCAGCGAGGATATGGTATCGATAATGATAACATCCTTCTCAAAGAGCTCTTCAGCTGACATCAGCCTCTCTATGAAATCAACACGTGACTTCGCAGCCTGGACCAGCGGAATTACCGGAATGAACAACAGTGAGCCGTTCAACAGGTAGGGAGCTATAGGATAGTCCATGGAATACATCTGGTTGATGAAACCTTTTGTTGTCATCTGTGTGGAAACAACTGTCACACTTACGTCATTCTCTATCAACCCGAATGTCAGGCGCTGGGAGATGGAACTCTTTCCGCCGCCACTACCGCCCTCGAGAACTACCAGCGAACCGTGTGGAAAACCTCCACCTAATTTCGAATTAAGGTCATCCCTCGGAATCTCAAATGCATGTACATGTGCCATTTTTACCTCTGATAATTACCTCTGTCATGTTTCAAAGCTCATAGCACCGGACTTACCATTCTCAGCAGCTACCTGTATCCTATGGTCACCCGAACCCAATGGAGAAGGAGTGGTAGTGACATTCATGGTCAGGACATAACCGGGCCTCCACATAATGTCCCCATCATCAAGACTCAGGTCCACATCGCTGGGATCGATCAGGATACCATCTACAAGCACCGTCACGTAATCGGGCACCAATTCAGTCTTGCCTGTGTTCTTGGCATAGAAAGTATACTTCTGGGTGCTGTTGTCAAATGGAATGGTCTCGGGATCATTGATAATTGTTATATCTGTCCTCATCTGCTCGGAGAGCAATCTGCTGCTTGCACCGGATGATGAGACCAGGGACTGGACATCGGCTGTTATCAGCGCAACCGCACTGATCGCCAGTATGATAGCGGCTATGAAGAATATCATGTGAGTTATAGCCGTTTCTGCACCCGAGTCTTCTAACAGGCCAGTTCTTTCTCCAGGTAGTATGCGTTTCATGTTTTTCTGCCGGTCCGAATATAATATATGATCAATAGAATCAGATGTATAATATATAATTATTAGTATTTAAAATTGCATCCTGTCAGACCAGATAGGTATCATAAGCTGAAACACCATTCTCTGTCACGACCTTGACACGATGTGTACCAAGACCATAGAGACCTGTTACTGTCAGGTTCCTTGATTCTGAAGGTGTCCACGTGTACGAAGTATCGGTATATGAGTACGAACCCAGTTCTCCATCGATAAGAACATTCAACCTGTCGAACCTGATAGATTCGCTACCAGTGTTGGAAAGCATTACAGTTATATTGTAATCACTACCTGAAGAATAAACGATAGAATCATCGATCTCAATATCCGTCTGAAGCTTCAGGTATTGCATCTCAGACTGTTCATCAGAAGCATCACTGACTATCTCACTGGAAGTACTCAATGCAGTGTAGGACAGTGTTCCGAGAAGTACCGCAGAGATGAAGAAGATGACAGTGACCACGGACAGTTCAAATCCCATAGAGTTCCTCCAGTCCGTGCTTTACCTTTGCCATTTCCCTGTCTATGGAACTGAGCATATTCCTGTCGATCTTACGTCCGGATAACCTTTCAATGAAAAGCAGGGATTTCGTATGATCCTCAGGAAGAAGACGCCATGTAGGCTTCTCAACATAATAATCTATACCACGTGCATAAGCCATGATCTCAGACATGACATCCTCGCTTATCCATCCGATATCAACATAATAATCAAGAGCATCCATCAGATTGTTCCTTCCAACACGTTCCATCAGGAACTCTATCCAGTTGAGCAGGACAACAACACTTGTAGGGTCGGCCTTGATGGATTCAAGCCTCACCATTGGCAGGGCCATCTTCTTAGAGGCACCTGCAACATCGGTTTCCCCTTCTTCTGCGGCCTCCTCATCGGAAAAAGCACTTTCAGTGGATTCCTCAGCACTTTTAGCCCTTTTTGATACAGGTCCATTCTTTTCCAGTTCATCGATCCTCAGGGAGATATTGGCTGTTGCCTCTGCCAGATCCACTATGTTCTGGTCAAGCACATCGGTCCTTGTTGAGATCTCCTCTGAACGGGCGGTCAGTTTCTCTATGCCTTCGTGCATCATTACCATGGCATCTGCAAAGGCATCCATCTTGGACTCAAGGTCCTGCATCCTTGTATTTACCTCTTCTGAGATACCTGTTGGCATGCTCAGCTTCTGGTTCGTTGTATCAAGCTCGTTCTTAATAAGAACAAGCATATCACCCAGTTCAGTGATCCTCTTGTCAGTCTTCTCGAACCTCTCTATCGTATCGCGGGAACCTGCATCATCACCCACGAAAGGGTTGACCTGATTGGAGACGATCTCATAGAGGGATAACAGTTCAAGGACACTCTGGTCTATCTTATCAACAGTTTTCCTGATATCCTCATTGTCCTTCTGGACCATGCTCAGGGTCACATCTGCCTTTGAGACCTTAGTTTCTACATCTTTCAGCTTTTTCCTGTTCTCCTCTACCATCTCATTGTCGACAGATGATTGTTGAACCTGCTGTACACCAGGACCTGGCAGAGCACCTGGAGGACCGCCCGGGGCACCCATACCCGGTGGGAACTGGGGAGAGTCAACACCCGGTGGACCAGGTGGAGCACCTATACCCGGCGGACCACCTGGAGGGAATCCTGCGGACAGGTCCGGAACTGACCCAAGGTCAGGAGTACTCTGGAGAAAAGGAGGGGCTTCTGAGCCAAATGGAGAATCGGCTTCCTTTTTTTTGCCCTTTTTCGAAAGAGCGGAAGTCACTTTTTTTATCTTGTCGCTTAATCCGGCCATGGTTCCACTGATACTGATAAATGTTATGAGATAGATAAATCTATATTTCATAGATTATACCCTTAATAATATATATAAATTATGAATAAAATGCATGAGGCATTTTCATTTAAATATCAGTCAGATCAGTTTAAATCACTTATCAGACTTTACATTACTGATCCACGTGGCACGTAAGAAAACATTCAAGACCGAGATGATATCCGATAAGGATGGTATCAGATTCGCAACCCCGGAGCCTGTTGCAGAGTACAGGGCAAAAAGGCTGCAATGCAAGGTCATCGCAGACATCAGTTGTGGTATCGGAGGACAGGCAATATACTTCGCAAAACGATGCGACAGGGTATATGCAATAGAGATCGATCCCAAAAAGATAGAATATGCAAAGAAGAATGCAAAGATAATGGGTGTTGACAATATCGAGTTCATTACAGGAGATGCGCTTGCACCGGAGACCATTGCACAACTGCCTGAACTTGACGTGGTCTTTTCAGACCCTGCAAGACCTCCTGCGGAAAAGGAGAGAAGCATCGATAACCTGAGTCCTTCCATCCCGGAAGTTATGAAGGCATATGCAGATAAGAGTTCGAACTTTGCATTCGAGGCACCTCCCCAGCTCTCACCTGAGAAGATACCTTATGATTGTGAGAAGGAGTACATGTCACTTGAAGGAAAGCTGAACCGCCTGGATCTCTATTTTGGCGAGCTTAAAAAAGCAGATATATCCGCTATTGCCCTGCCAGGTGAAGCGATCATTCAGGGATCAGGTGAACCGGCTAGCGTTAAAGTTACAGAGCAACCGCAAACCTATACCTATGAACCGGAAGAATGTGTTACAAAAGCTGGCCTTCTTGAACAACTTGCATCATCCTTCAATGAGAATGAAGATGAAGTTAGCATCTATCGTATAGATAACAAAAGAATACTCATCAGTTCTGACAGACCACTGGAATCCAGTTTGTTCAAGAATGGATATAAGGTTGCAAAGATCATGGGTTTTGATATAAAGAAAATTAACTCATACCTGAAAAAGAACTCATTCGGTACGGTCATCATCAGAGCTGCTATAGATCCAGAGAAATACTGGGACGTGCGCAACACACTGGAAAACAATTTAAAAGGGGAAAGAAAAGCGCATCTTTTCGTCAAAGGAAATGACGCGATCATATGTGAAGTGCTGGATCAGTGAAATTCCATTTCCAGCAGTTCCTTCGTTCTTTTTATGAGCTCTTTCCTGCTGAAGGGTTTAGTGATGTAGTCATCTGCTTTGAGGACATGCAGACCAAGCATCTTGTCGAATTCCTGACTCTTCACGGTCAGCATGGCCACTGGTAAACGTGGACGTATCTCCTTTATCTTATGGAATGTCTCCCATCCATTCATATCAGGCATCATTATATCAAGCAGAATGGCATCGGGGTGTTCTCTGTCAATTGACTCAAGGCACTCGAAACCACTTTTTGCACCAATAACCTCTATATCCTCGGATTCAAGGATGAGTTTTATAAGGTCAATGGTATCCGGTTCATCGTCAACGACCATAATTTTAGGACACATAGTTCATCAGTTACTCCTGAAAAGGGAATAATGATATTATCGTATAAATATATATTGAATATGAATAATTACTCCTCGTCGACCCATCCAAGGCGCCTCATGACCATCTTTATCCTGGCCTTGACCTCACGCTTGTCGAATGGTTTGGAGATGTAATCATCGATACCAAGTTCCATCCCCCTGACCTTATCCTCTATGGCAGTCTTGGCAGATATCATGATCACAGGAATGTCGTTTGCCGATTTACTTTTCTTAAGATGCTCAACGACCTCATAGCCGTCCATATCCGGCATCATTATATCAAGAAGGATCAGATCAGGAAGTTCCTTGAGGGTCATATCAATGGCCTCTTCACCATTGTGGGCTACAATGAAGTCATAAGGTTCACTGATAAGGGACAGTTTCAATAATTCAGGTATATCCGGTTCGTCATCAACGATAAGGATCTTCAACCGGTCCCCTCTTATCTTTTTCTGCATAGGCTCGAACTCGATAGAGCCTTCTTCCACAGAGTACCTGTAATCGAAATTCTTCATACCGATCTCAGTGTGTATCTCACCCACGTTCGTTATCTCGATCACAACATCAAAGAACGATGTGATAAGAACTTCTGTTTCAGATGGCAGGATGTTCTTGGAAAGCATCGAGATCATACCTCCCCCGTTCTCAGCCACCTTCTTCTCCATGAACTTAACAAAGTTCTCCACCACCTGCATGGTGTCGGTCGATAGGACATTCATATTATCCACAATTAGCAGGGACTTTTCATTGTCCTGGAAGATGTTGGATATATGAGAGGCCATCTTAGTATAATCGGCCACTGAACTGCAATAAAAGGTGTCGTCATGATGTTCCCTGCCCGGAGCATCGATATCAATGAAAAGGAGTCTTGCGCCAGTATTGACATCAAAACCGAAATCCTCGAACCGGTCAAGTACCTTATCCCTTGAAGCGCTCAGACACAGCCACACTATTGTCCGGTCAGGGTCTTCCTTCTGGACATATGATACATAGAAATATGCCAGCCGCTCAATAAAACTGTCTACAGGAGCAAGGAACAATGCATTTTTGCTTGCCAGCTCTTTCCTGAGGGTTGAAAGTGCCTCCCGGGTTTGATCATTCATTGACAAGTACCTTTTAATTTTGTTTAGTAAATATTATTAGGTTTATTTTCTTATTAATGTTTGGGAAGAAAATGTGCTTGCAGCAGGGAGATCAGTTCATTTCATGGGTATCAGGCTAACCTGAGGATAACCGGATAAAAAATCCATCTGAACTGCAAAAACACCAGTCTGCGGCACGATACCGTACATCACCAGTGTTTTATCCACGTTCTCGAACTTCCAGTGGGTTGTGGCCATGTGCGCCACAGATTCCGTAATCCTCTGCCCATACTTTGTTACCGCAAGGACAACGTTATCAGTGGTCTTCGTAATAGATGCCATCTGACCTATAATGGAACCGACACTTTCCCAGCCATAATCATACTCCATACTGTCAAGGCCGATATAATCAAGAAGTGGAGAACCATACTGGCGCATCATCTCATTTTTGGACTTGTGGAACACATCCATATCCTTATAGACATTGCCTGAGAATGGTTCGATATACGGAGGGATCATGCCTTTAGCATCACGGATCTCAAAGCCGGTGAACCGGCCATGGAAATTATCATCACCTGTGAAAGGGGAGATCAGGCGTTTCTCGGTCTCGACACTCGTACCTTCAGTAGGCAGGCTGAGAAGACCACGGCCTAGATTCAGGTGATTTATGAATGTAGGTAAAAGTAAACTGTAAAATGAGTCACCGACACCACTTGTTATCTCGAACAGATTGAAGCTGCCCTTCTGATAACCACCACCAAGTATCTCATCGAAGTCATGGATACCTGTTGACACCTTACTTTCGATAGGATCTGGCAAAGGTTGTGGTACCTGTGTTTGTTCAGGGTATGCCACCTTGAAAGGTTCAAAGCTCCTGAACGTCCCCCCGTCAAGCGTGAATGGGTATCTTGACTGGGACAATTCCACACCGCGCATCTTCAGCAGGTTGATCTTCCTGATGTCACGGCCCGATATATCAGCGATCTCAAGAGAAACAACACCATCTACAAGATAATCAAGGGAAGTGACACCTGTCTGCTCGGTTATCATAATAAGATCCGCGTTCACCTTCCTAGAGAAATCGAAAAGGAGGCGTTCAAGTTCGAACTTATTGTCCTCCCAGTCAGCAGAACGTGTTGTGGCGATGCTGAGTGAATCAATAGAATCCACTACAATAGTGGGTTTTGAATCGCTTACCTCCCATATCTCCCTGACACGGGTTGCAAGCATCCGGAGAAAATCCTCGTTGTTATTGAAATCTCCCTCTATCCAGGGATATTTTCCATACTCAGAGGATTTGTCGATACGCGGCGAGATGTAGACACAATTGCCTTCGGAACACAGCTCATCAAGTATTCCGAACACAAAGGTCGTTTTTCCAGTTCCAGGCTTACCTTTTACAAGAAGCGACTTGCCGAACTGTGAAGAGAAGAAACCTTTGACCTCACCGGGTATCATCCATATTCCTCGAATCTGTTATCTATTTGTTGATCTGTTCCTCAAGTAAGGTGCGACCGGCTTCAAGTGAATCATCGATCTTGCTTGCATCAGTACCGCCGCCACGGGCCATGGCAGGCTTACCGCCACCGCCACCGCCAACCACTTCGGACATCTTCCTTACAAGCTGTCCGGCATTGGCACCGGCCTTAAGTGCTTCCTCACCTGCAGCACCGACTATCTTGACACCTGCGGAATCACTTGCCAGAAGGACCACCATATCCTCATTTGTGGTCAACTCTCCGGCGATCTTCACAAGCTCGTCGATATCGGCATTTGGTATTGTTGTGGCCACAAGGCGTATGTCGCCGATACTGACAGCCTCATTTGCCATCTGGATAACGTGGACATGTGCAAGGTCTTCCTTAAGCCTCTGGTTCTCTTTCTTGAACTCCTTCCATTCATTGAAGAAACGGTCGATGGTGGAAGGCAGATGTTCAGGTCTCACACGCAGTGCATCGGCGGCCTGACTTAGATAGGATTCCATTTCCTGCATTGCCTTTACAGCTGCAAGACCTGCTGCATATTCGATACGCTCGACACCATCCTGAATGCGCTCGGTCTTGAGCATCTTTATCGGACCTACAAGTCCGGTGCTCACACAGTGTGTACCTCCACAGGCTTCGATATCATCGGCAACCTTCAGTACACGTATGGTCTTTCCTGGAGGGACACCTCCCTGATACAGACCGAATCCGTATTTCTTCTCGGCCTCGACCCTGTCCAGCCATTCAGCAGTCACACGCTGATTCTCCATGACAGTACGATTAGCGATAAGCTCAATCCGGTTCAGCTCTTCCTGTGAGATACGTTTGTAATGAGAGATATCAAGACGTGCCTTATCCGTGAACTTCTGGGCACCGGCCTGCCATACATGCTCACCGAGCACCTTACGTGCCGCGTCATTGACTATGTGGGTGGCTGTGTGGTGGCATGCGTGGGACATACGGCGTTCCTCGTCCACATGACCCAGGACCATATCGCCTTTCCTGATATGGAGCTCATCCTCCACGTCTTCTAATATATGTACAACAACGCCACTGACGTTCTGGACATCTATTATGTTATGGACAACGTCCTCCACAGTGATAGTACCGTGGTCAGCAGGCTGTCCACCGCCCTCCGGATAGAAGAGTGTGCTGTCAAGAACAAGATGATTATCAAAGATATCAAGGACCACTGCCTCGAAGTTCATCCTTGTAGGTTCATCATAGAACAGTTTCTTCGTTTCAGGAAGCCGGGATACCCTTTCTGAATAGGAGAACTCCTTGACCACCTTGGCTTCTGCCTTGCTATGCCCATCGGCAACAAGGGAATAGAAATTATCAGGAAGATCAACTTCCACATCAACCTCAGAAGCTGCCTGTTTTGATATCTCAGGAGGGATACCGTGACTGTCATACATCTCAACAAGAGTGTCAAGAGGGATCTTCTCTCCTGCTTCCTTGTAGTGCTTTGCAGATTTCTTGATCATACGCTTACCACGTTCAAGGGTATCTGCGAACTTGCGTTCCTCATGATAGAGGATATCAGCAATGACATCGAGCTTCTCCTCGAATTCAGGATACTCCGGAAGGTTCTGTACATGCATCTTCACGATCTCTGACAGAGGGATGGTGATATCCATATCGTTCATCATCCTCAGGGTGCGGCGCAGTACAAGCCTTGCAAGGTATCCGGCCTTCACATTGGAAGGGATGATACCATCTGCGAGCATGAATGTCAGGCAGCGGGTGTGATCGGTTATCGCATATATCGACTCAACAGGCTCCATAATTGCAGAGAGCTTCTCCACAGTCGTGCCGATGCTGGAAGCAACCTGTTTCCTCAGTTCGAAGAGGTTTGCTTTCTCACTTACATCCATAAGACCTGCCAGACGGGCGTTCTGGGAGAGGATGTTCGCATATTCGGAGTTGTCAAGTTCATGTTCGACGCCTGCAAGGTCCATGAGGTCGTTAACGATGTTCGGGAACACGGCATCATATATTGTAGGTGAGCCTTTCGATGCCCATACAAGTCTTTCAAGACCATAGCCAGTGTCCACGATATAGTTGTCCATCTTGCGATAGTTCTCGCCTTTGATCACGATGTCGCCATCATCTGACTGCTGCATGTTCATGAACACAAGGGTTCCGACCTCAAGGCCGCCAATGAGCACCTCGACACATGGTCCTGCATTGCCACCACCGGCCCATGGCTCTTCTTTATATGTAACTGCAAGAGGGTCAGCGCCAAGTGAATTGAGGAATTCATCACACAGTTCCATTGTGCGGTCCTTCCAGTAGATCTCATCTCCCTCATAATTGAAAGCATGGTGAGCCATCATCTCGAATGTGGTCAGATGTCGACCGCTCCTGCCAACAGCATCGAGATCTGACAGACGTATGCATGGCTGAGATATGGTCAATGGATTTGCTGGCGGCGGTACTTCTCCTGAAGTGACAAATGGCTGAAAATCAGCGATAGAAGCTATGGTCAGATATATGTCATCTCTCCATCTTGCTACCACAGGATACCTTTCGAGTCTTGTATGACTCCTTTCCTCGAAGAAATTCAGGTAGTATTCCCTCATTTCAGCGAGATCGAACTTTTTCTTAAAAACAGGATTGCCAATAAAAGAGTACGGATCACATGGAGCGTCACCACATGTAGCTCTTTCAAGATCGCGGGTCCAAAAGTGACTGCCACATTTGGAACACTGTTTACGAACGAATCCGTTCTCAGAGAAAAAATCAAGCTGATACTCGTCTTCAAGCATAATAATTCCAACTGGATGATTGTTTTATTATAATGTAAGTCTGATGTTTTGGACATGTAAGTCCGTTCAAGACTAATTTTATTCTTCCAACTATCGCATCAATGATTAAAAACGTTTCTTATCCCGGGCAACTATATTTCACCGATAGCGACCGAGGACACTATATAAAATATAATATAAATATACATGCCCTATAATCCCGATACATGCCTTTTTTCGACAAACAACGAACATAAAAATTCATGATTTATGAACATGAACTTCATATTATATGTACATCTGAAAGTTTAGTGGTACATTAGGTATAAGTGCGTGATCATAAGTAGGATGTATTGGTGATGATCGATGGAATCAATGCGTTACATGTCATTAGTATTCAGAGGGCTCGTGGAAGAGTATAACAATGCAGGCGTCAGGCCATCCGTTTTCATGGATGCTGAAGGCAGTCTGCAGGTATATCTTTGCGATTCTATAGTCGACGAGATGGAAGAAGAGTATGGAATTGACATCCAGAGCGAATATGATGTGAATGGCGGACAGTTCAGCCAGGCATTCTATGTCAACAAGCCACTTACAACAGAAGTCAGGCACGAGATAGAGAGTGAAGCAACTATCAGCAGCCAGTGAATGATCCATATCATACAAGTAGGGCCTGGCAGGACGGGAAACTGCACGGGAAGGGAACAGGCCCCTACATTATCTAAAGGGTGAAAAACGATGGACCATAAGAAATTGCTTAAAGTTCTGAAGAATTCAAAACAGGTCTACAGGGAAGATTATGTAAAGAAGATATTCAGGAGTGCACACTATGACATCGGAGTCTTTGAGGAACAGCTCAACGATTTCAATGAAACCCTTTCAGGTAGCGATTCAGAACTTGCAAAGTCATATATGGACAGGACCATACTGGCCCAGGTCATAGATGATGCGTCCATTTTACTGGAGATCGTAAAGGATAGTCCGGGACTTGATGAAGAGCAGAACAGGACTATCGAAGAGATGATATTCAAACTTGATGAGATGAGTGATAAGATAGAGGTCATAGACGAAGTCAAAGCACTTGCAGACATGTCCGACCAGGAAGGTTTCACTTCACCATCAAAGAAAGACAGGATATACGCAAACGTCTGAACATATCACCTCCCCACTTTTATTTCTTAGACTTACACCTGCATTTCAACTGATACTTTTCTATCCATTAATTTTAAGGCATGAGACTGCCCTCTTAAAGGCATGTCAAAAAAGATATTAGTCACAAACGATGACGGTGTTTATTCCACAGGCATACATGCTGCCTACAGAAGTGTCGCAGACCTTGGAGATGTAACTGTCTCAGCCCCAATGACACAGCAAAGCGGTGTTGGCCGTTCAATATCTATTTTTGAACCATTGAGGATCACACAGACCACGGTCAATGGAATAGATGTCAATGCAATTGCAGGTACACCAACCGATTCTGTCATACTTGGCATATTCACGATAATGAAACAGATGCCGGACCTCATACTCTCAGGATTCAACATCGGAGAGAATATCAGCACCGACACGATCACAACGTCAGGAACCATTGGTGCTGCACTGGAAGGCGCAAGCTACGGGATCCCTGCGATCGCAGCCTCCATACAGGTCATGGAAGAAGGGGACAAGTTCGATGACAACAGGGAATTCAAACATGACTATGCTGTGGCCATAGAGGTTGTCAACAAGATAGCGAAGAAAGTGCTTGAACACGGATTGCCTGAGAATGTGGACCTTCTGAACGTGAACATACCCCATCACGTGGAGAACGACCCTGAGATAGAGATAACCCGCCTTGCCAGGAAGTTCTTCAGGACGGATGTCGAAGAAAGACATGACCCCAGAGGAAGGCCATATTACTGGATAGCCGGCGACCTTGTACTGGATGCGAAGGAAGGAACCGATGTCCATGCGGTAATGCACAACGGGAACGTCTCTGTTACACCCATAACGCTTGACGCAACCTCTCCGATCGACCTCTCAGAGATAGAGCACCTGCTATAACCATATCAAGGCTATCAAAATAATAGATCAGAATAAGAAATAGGATCTCAAAGGAAAAAGGACCTCTGAAAAGAGATCATTGCTTTACTTTTATGAGGATCTCCTTGCAATCCTTGTCCACACCATGAAGGGTCGTGGCTGCACCTACAACCGTGCTTCCAAGTATTGACTGGACGAAGTGATTGATCTCAATGTCCTTTCCATCTACTGTTAATACGACTTCCATTTTTTATCTCTCCTGTCAATCCATGCAGAATGGCACACGTCTGCTAACTGCCAGTCTGAACATGTCGGGAAGTTCCTCTTTAGTGGCATGTGAAACATCCACATGATCATCACTTACCAGCAGACATGGCTTCAGTTGCCCGTCCGCTGTGACCCTGAGCCTGTTGCAGTTAGCACAGAATTCCGTGTTATCCACAGGTCTTACAAACTCGACTTCTGCACCATTGATGATATATTTTTTCCTCTTGTGCAGTTCACGGACCTTCACATCCGATGAGCTGGTGAGCAAAGAACGCTCTACTTCCTTTGAATCTATCCTGTACTGAGGAAGATCCCTGAAATCCATGAGCTCTATGAGTTGCAGGAGCACATTCCCGCCATATCCGCGTGTGAACTCGAGCATATCAGCTATCTCATCGTCATTGAGGTCCTTCAGGAGCACCATGTTCAATTTCACAGGTGTCAGACCTGCATCCACGGCTGCATGTATACCATCAAGCACCTTATCGAAAGTGCCCTTCCTGCAATTTGTTATCGTGTGGTATTTTTCAGGATCTAGTGTGTCAAGACTTATGTTGACCCTGTCAAGACCGGCATCTTTTAGCGAAGCTGCCCTCTTTTCCAGCAGAACGGCATTGGTCGTTAGGGAAACATCACGCAGCTCAGGCAGACGCACCAGTGCATCCTCAAGGTCCTTTCGGAGCAGGGGTTCCCCGCCTGATATCTTCAACCGGTCGATCCCGAACTGTGATGCAACATCCACTATGTTGACTATAGTATCCACTGACATCTCATTGCTGTGGCCAATATGACCTTCATTATGGCAATAGATGCAATTGAGGTTGCAACGGTCGGTCACGGACATTCTCAGACTCCTGACCGTACGGCCATAGGAATCCGTTAGAAGTTCCGCAGTTCCTGAGGAAAACATAGTACCTAGATATACGTTATTTATTTAACTATTTTGAATACATCAGCCGGGAGAATAATACATATATACCAACTGTACACAATTAACTCCATGACTAAAGCGGTCTTACTTGCAGGTACCAACAGTGGAGTTGGAAAAACAACAGTATCCATGGGCATTATGGCAGCCCTCAGGAAGAGACAGATGGAAGTGCAACCCTTCAAGGTCGGACCTGATTACATCGACCCAACATACCACACGGCGATCTGTGGCAAACCATCACGTAACCTTGATACATTCATGATGCAGGTAGAAGGTGCCAGGAAGACATTTTCAAAGCACTCCGAGAATGCAGATATCAATATTGTGGAAGGAGTAATGGGACTATTTGACGGAATGGGAGCAACTGAGACCGCAAGTTCCGCCCATGTCGCAAAATCCCTCGACATACCGGTAATACTCATAGTGAACGTACACGGAATGTCACGAAGTGCCGCAGCCATAGTCAAAGGTTTCTCAGAGTTCGACAGGGACGTAAAGGTTGCAGGAGTCATCCTCAACAAGGTGGGAAGCCCGAGACATGCGCAGATGATCATCGACTCCATACCGGACATACCGGTGGTTGGAACACTTCCACGTAACAAGGATGTGACCGTCCCATCACGCCATCTGGGACTTTACATGGCGAACGAGATGGAGTTCGATACAGATAGTCTTGCAACCTTCATCGAAGAGAACATAGACCTTGATGCAATAATCGCACTTGCAGAAACTGCCTCCGACGCTGAGGAATATGTGGAAGAGGAGGAGAAGGAAGCAGATGTCAGGATCGGTATCGCATACGACAGTGCTTTCTGTTTCTACTATCAGGACATGTTCGACGCTTTCCGAAGCGCAGGTGCAGAACCTGTGTTCTTCAGTCCATTGAAGGATGAGCTTCCTGAAGTGGATGGATTCTACTTTGGAGGAGGATATCCTGAACTATACATCTCAGAACTTGAGGGTTCGAAGACCACAAAGGCCCTCAAGGACCTGTCAGCCGAGGGAATACCCATCTATGGAGAATGTGGCGGATTACAATACCTGTCCACATCCTACGAGATAGAGGGAACCGTTTACAAGATGGCAGATGTCCTGCCTGCAGAGACCGTCCTTACAAAGAAGCTACAGGCACTGGGCTACACAAAAGGACAGGCAAATGGCAGTTTCATCAAGGGCACCATAAGAGGACATGAGTTCCACTATTCAGCCACCTATTGTGACAACGATGCAAAACTCATCTACGAGATGGAGAGAGGAAAGGGCATTGTTGACGGAAAGGACGGACTCACCGAGCATAATGCACTTGCAAGTTATACACATGCGCATCCGGCATCATTCCCGGTCGAGAGCTTTGTAGAGAAGTGCAGGGAATATAAGAGAAGCTGATTCCCTCTTTTTTTCTTTCATTTCACATTTCAGAAGATGGCTCTTCAGCCTTCTTTTCGCCTGAACCGGAAGCTTCGTTCTCAGATGGCCTGTTGTTCCCCCCAGCTCTTTGAGCATCCCTTTTTTTGAACCAGAGCTTGCGGCTGTAATAGTTAAGAGGATGACTTATCTTCTTGCACATCTCATCAGGAGCATAGCAATTACCATAGGTCTGCATAGTGGAGCATGACGGTGGTTTATAGTGAGTTCCCGAGGAACCTGCGATGTGCTCTACCTGATACCTCGCTTTTTCCACATCGAAGTCAGGAGATGTGGCGAACATATTGATGATGTCGTCAACGGTCATCCCGATGGTCAGAAGGAAGGCGGTCATTGCAAACCGCATTGAGTGTGCAAGGTTCACACCAGCCTGCGTATTTGCGATCGCATGGGTCACGCATGGTGGGAACAGGTCAGTTTCCACAGACTCGAACTCAGATTCACCAAAGGTGCTCTTTCGCTCCTCCAGAAACTCACGTACCTCTTTGAGATATGGCTCACACGCCTCGGCAAGCTCATCGGGTACAGGCATTGGGAGATTATGTTCGACCCGGGCCTTGATGAGTTCCTGTAGAAGACGGGCGAACTCCTCTTTTGAGACATTGACATTCCCATGGTCAAGCTTGCGGTTAACAAGTTTCCACTCTATTGCCTTGAGGGAGCTTGCCATTCTTATATATGAAGTGAAATGCAGCCTGAAACCTGGGTCACTCTCGTCGGGATAGACCCCGAAATCCGAAGCGAACTCCATAAGAAGACCAGTATCCTGTGTCTTCAGGAGCTTATACGAGGCAACTGCCTCTGCAAGACAGTATCTCCTTGTGAGGAAAGCATCATCGATACAGGAGACAAGTATTCTGGAAAAAGGATAGGAAAGTAGTTCCAGCAGGATCTTCTGTTCATCCGAGCTGGAGATACCGGGTTTTGTAAGTTCACCTTCAATGGCCTGCAGGACGCGCTCTTTCCCGCGCACGCGCGCAGAGTCCATTGCCCTTGAAGTGACCAGACGGTCAAGGGATATACCGAGGCTCTTTACGTGTGACGATGCCCCGGAAATGTAAGGATACAGTGCAAAATCCTTTTCATCCATAGATCAGTCAGACTCGATCCTTGGTGCAAGAAGATAACCTACCTTTCCTGCGCCTCCGGCAATGGAGAAACCGATCTTGACAGGGAAGTCCTTTCCAAGCTCTACCGTGACTTCGTTGGAGCGGGATGCAGGCTTGACTATATCTGACAGGTAGTCCAGAGAGAACAATGAACGTGCTTCTCCTGACTTAAGGTCGATAAGTGTGTCACGTGCCATGTCAAGGCGCACGCGGTCCGTATCACCTTCTGCCTCCATGTAGAAGACATCCTCGTCAACACCGAGTAACATATGGTCACTGATCTTCTCAGCAGCCTTTACTGCCCTCTGAAGCTCCTTACCATTGAGAACAACCTCAGCAGGAAGCTCGAGCTGTGGTATCCTTGGCTCTGCCCTGATGGTCGATGGGTCGAGCAGTGCAAGGGTATAGGATAATCCTCCGAGATGTAATGACATCTTCTGTGACATCTCATCAAGTTCCATGACAACCTTCTCATCCCTGCCGGCAACGCCAAAGATATCATTGATCTTAGAAAGGTCCATACCGATCTCACAATCATCTGCACTGAACTCATCAAAAGCACCGGAGCTGAGTTCAAAACTTACCATGGCTACGTTTGCGGGGTCCACTGCCCTTACAGAGATTCCTTCAGGGGATATCCTGAACCTTGCCTCATCGACAAGAACGGAAAGAGTTTCAATTGCAGTTTTTAAAATATCTGCGTCAATTGTTGCCTTGAACATCTTGATTCGCCACCATAATTTGAATTTTTACGTCATTATATCTACTAAGTAATATAAGTTTTCTTTTAATTTAGATCCGTGATCTACAAAGTGTCAGATATAGCAGATCAGTCGTATTCACGCCAGGTGCAACCACACTTGGTGCATTTGAAGAAACGTGTCTCAGACTCATCCGCAGATCGGAGCTGACGCAACCACCAGTAAGCGACATTGTGCCCACATTCCTCACACCTTGCAGTGGTTGTGGGGAGACCCTGGTCCACATTGCCCTCAAGAACGGTCACATCCCTCTTTGCCCTTGATTCTTTTGAGATCAGAGCTTCAGAACTGGCATCTTTTCCTTTTTCATAGCCACATTTCCTGCACTTGAAGGAGCCACCTGAAGGGAACATCATACTTTTACATTCGGGACAGAATTCCATAAATATCACTTTTTGCATTCTCTATTATTAAGTTGTGGTCAAAGGCCATTTCCGGTATATCATGCACATCGAAAAGATGTACCCCTTTTGCATCCGAATCTGCCTTTGGAATACCATTCCCGCGGACCACGAAGACTATGCTCACAGTATGCCCGCGAGGGTCGCGCGAAGGTTCAGAATATACCCCAAGTAACTTAACTATTTCTATTGTAAGACCTGTCTCTTCCATGACTTCGCGTGCAACAGCTTCTTCGACCGTTTCACCAATATCCACAAAACCACCGGGAAGTGCAAATCTCCCTTTGAACGGGGGATTCTTTCTTTCAATGAGGACTATCTTTCCATTCAATATGATTACTGCATCAACTGTTAGCTTTGGAGTATTGGGGGGCATGAGGAACAAAAGCTTAATAGACTACATCAAATATATAGAAGCCATACCTATTAAAGGTGTGCTTATATGATCGAGAATATTCTATGGATTGCTGTAGCTTTCATGCTACTGGGATCAATCGTCCCTAAGACCTTCAAGCCCCGCAGAGTGATATCTGCCGTTGGATGGGGGTTCTTTTCAATACACTGGTTCTACCAGCCACTGCATTACATTGAGATACAGGATTACTTCAATGTATTACTTGTGATCACAGTAGGAATAGTATGTCTGATAATAGCACATACGATGGTCAGGGAGTACAGGACCGGGAACATCCCCGGCTCTGATATAACAACAATGGCAACCAGTGCCACTGCCCTGGGATCCCTGTTCTATTTCCCATTCGCACAGATGGAGGTCCTGAATGTGGGCATCATAGCCCAGGTAACGGACAATGTGTTCTGGATGCTGCAGACGTTGAACGTACCTGCAGAAATGACAGCATGGAACAAGATAGCACTCAACGGCTATCAGGTCGAGATAATCCTTGCATGCACCGCCATTGAGAGCATAGCATTGTTCATAGGGCTCATCGCATCCGTGAATGCACCATTTAAGAGACTGACCGCTGCATTCATGGCATCCGTACCTGTTATATATATCCTGAATATTATACGGGATGTATTCGTCATCATGGCTTATGGATACCAGTGGTTCGGTCCAAATAGCTTTGATATCGCACATCATAATATAGCAAAGATAGGATCGGGTATTGCACTGTTCGTTATAGCCTATGTGGTCATGCGCATCCTGCCTGAACTCATAGACCTGATAGAAGGGGTCTGGCTGTTGGTTACCGGATTCATTCAAAAGCTATTCTATAAAGTAGTAGGAAACCAATAAATGCTTGCTAAAGGTTCTTTTCCCTGGATATTGACATCCATAGTTGCGGGTGTGCTCAGTTCGCTGGCATACTTTTTTTACAGTATACCATATACAGGGACTGTTGCGCTACTATCGATAGGTGTGACAATCTTCTTCTTTTTCTTCTTCAGGGATCCTGAAAGGAAGATCGAAGAACATGACAGTTACATGCTCTCACCGGCTGACGGAAAGATCGTGGACATCAGAGGCAGGAAGATATGCATATTCATGAACTTCCAGAACGTTCACGTCAACAGGGCACCGATCAACGGAAAGGTCCATATGATCGAGCACAAGAAAGGTGGATACATACCTGCTTTCTGCAAGGATTCACACCGCAATGAGAGAAGCCATACACTCATAGAGACCGAACACGGCATCGTGGAGGTCATACAGATCGCCGGAACCGTCACCCGCAGGATAGTCTCCTATGTAAAGGAAGGAGACCACATGAAGCAGGGACAGCGTTTCGGAATGATACGCTTTGGTTCAAGGGTCGACGTTACCATTCCTGAGAACTTTGAGATCTTGACAAAGAAAGGCGACAGGGTATTTGCCGGGGAAACGGTAATCGCCAGAATAAGATAAAGGATGTGAACCAGATACTCCATACTTTGAAATTACCCGATCTTGTCACCCTTCTAAATGCATTGTGCGGGATCGCTGCAATTCTTCTGACATTGAACGGACCAACCTATCTTGCACCTTTGCTCATCCTCATTGCAGCAGTTGCAGACGGTATTGACGGTCATATTGCCAGAAAGTTCTCATCAAGTGAGATAGGAGGAAATCTGGACTCACTTGCAGACGTAATCTCATTCGGCGTCACACCCGTAGTTATCACATTTGCACTGGTCGAAGGCAGTATACAATACATAGTCCTTCCAGCACTGGGATTCTACTTCATTTGCGGCATTCTCAGGCTTGCAAGGTTCAATACCATGCACATGGGATTTGATGCCTTCAGCGGACTTCCCATAACTGCAGGAGGGATAGTCATGTCATCATACCTCCTTATGGGAGAAGCATTCTTCAACGCCTATGTCGTTGCTGTACTGGCCCTGATACTCGGCCTCCTTATGGTCAGTGATGTCAGGTACATGAAAGCAAGGAACAGGAAGATACTCATGCCGCTGACAGTTATCTTCGCAGCCACGATCATATCATATTTCATCAACATCGAATTCACACATATGCTTGCATCCCTCCTGACAGGGATCATGGCGCTATATGTGTTATCACCTATTATCAAAAGGACCACATGAGGGATATCATGCAGGAAAATGTAGCAATAACTGACAGGGACAATGTGCTTTTCGAAGCAGGGATCAAACTTGGTGCTCTCTACCACCAGTTCACAGGTTCACCTGTCAATCTCAGAACGGTTGACAGTCTTGAGAAAGCAATACAGGAAAGTATCTCGGTCCAGCCATGTGTAGAGGAGATAAAGGTCCTGATCAACAGGGACATGATACGCTCAAAACTGAACAGCGAATATGGTTACTGTGAACTCGAAGGCCGTATGCTGGATGTGAGGATAACTGCAAGGTTCGAAAGTGCAAAAGCAGATGTCAGTCTGGCATTTGATACCGAACTTGACTATCCGCTTATGAAAATAGAAAAGATATACTGATCTCAGGCCTTTGCTTCCTTAAAGGCCTCAACCACTTTCTCATTCTGTTCTTTCGTTCCCACTGTCACACGGATAAGGGACTCGCCTGCATTCTTGAATGACCTGCAATTCCTGACAATGATTCCTTTCTTAAGGAGGGATTCCACAACATCTGAAGCGAACTGCGGAGATACATCCACAAGTACGAAGTTCGCCTGGGAATCATAGACCTTGAAAGGTATGTTCTCTGTGAGGAATGCACGTCCTTCTATTGCGCATGAGACACTGGCCTCAAGATAATCCCTGTCCGAAAGTGCGGCCACGCCTGCCATGACAGCAGGAAGGCTTACATTGAACGGGGTTGCTATCTTCATATACTGGGTCTTCAGCCATGCAGGCATCAGTCCATAGCCAATTCTCAATCCTGCAAGTCCGAATGCCTTTGAGAATGTCCTTCCGATAATGAGATTATCATATTCCGATATCATATGGGAGATATTGCGGTCTGAGAATTCCACATATGCCTCATCCACGAACACAAGACCCTTTGTGGAGGCGAGGATGTCACGTACATCGTTCTCTGCCATCAGTTTGCCCGTTGGATTGTTAGGAGAACAGAGGAAGACCACCTTTGTCCTGTCGGAAATAGCATCCTTTATTGCTGCAACATCGAATTCAAGTTCCTCTCCGGGTTCCACATGAACTGCCACAGCACCATTCGCACGGGCTGCGATCTCATAATATGAGAATGTGGGCGTTGGGATCACAACCTCATCACCCGGTTCTATCAGAAGCCTCATGAGATTATCAAGCAGTCCATCCATTCCCGGACCGGAAGCGCATATATTCTCAGCAGGAAGACCTGTGTACTCAGATATTGCCTCCACCAGTTCAGAAGCATCGGCTGAAGGATATATGTTGACCTTCGAGGCAGTGGAGACAAGAGCCTCTATAGCCTTTGGAGAAGGACCCAGTACATTCTCATTGGATCCCAGTTTTATTATCTCAGATGGAGCAATACCGTATCCCTTTGCTATTTCCTCGATGGACTTGCCGGGAACATACTCTGCTATAGATGAGACTACCTCTTTTACCAGTTCAGGCCTGCTCAAGTACGTTCACCACCCTGTCGATCTCCTCTTTTGTGATCACCAGAGGTGGTGCGATACGCAGGACCGTCTCGGATGTGCAGTTCAGGAGTATACCATTCTTACGACCGTGCTCTACGAGGTCAGCACATTTACGGTCGAACTGGGCACCCAGCATAAGGCCTTTTCCACGGACCTCTACAAGACCATCTGTTGACAGGTTACTGAGCTCCTTCCTGAAGTACTCACCCATCTCCTTTGAGCGCTGTACAAGTTTCTCCTCACGGATGATATCGATAGATGCAAGTGCTGCTGCACATGCCAGTGGTCCGCCACCGAATGTCGCTGCATGCTCTCCACGACCGAATGAGACACCTTCACGGGCTGCTATGGCACCCATTGGGAAACCTCCACCGATCGCCTTTGCCATTGTCATGATGTCAGGCTCCACACCGAAATGCTCCTTGCAGAACCATGTTCCTGTACGACCGAAACCTGTCTGGACCTCATCGAAGATAAGGAGAGTCTCGTTCTCATCGCATATCTTGCGTACCTCTTTCAGATAGCCTTCTGAAGGGACGTTTATGCCACCTTCACCCTGAATAGGTTCGACAATGACCGCTGCTGTGTTCGGAGTGATAGCATCTGATATCGCCTGTGCATCATCGAACGGGACGAACTTCTCTTCCTGCACCAGTGGCTTGAAGGGAGCACGATACATATCCTTGTATGTAAGGCTCAGGGCACCCATGGTACGTCCGTGGAATGAGTGTTCAACAGCTATGAAATCGGTCTTCTTCGTGGTGACCCTTGCAAGTTTCATTGCTGCTTCCACTGCCTCCGTGCCGGAGTTACAGAAGAAGACACGGTCCATTCCGGTCAGGCCCACCAGCTGCTCGGCAAGCTCGGCCTGAGGTTCGGTGTAGTAGAGATTGGATACGTGCAGCAACTTTTCAGCCTGCTTCTTTATGGCTTCCACAAGACGTGGGTGGCAGTGTCCGACATTGTTCACGGCAATTCCGGCAACACAGTCGACATACTCACGTCCCTCTGTGTCATACACAAGTGAACCCTTGCCGTTCTCAAGGACGATCGGCTGACGGCCGTACGTCTGCATCACGTATTTTGAATCTTTGTCAAAGATAGTTTGTGAATCTGATGATGATGAATTATAATCCTGCAAATTAACACCTTTTCATAGTAATATTAGAACATCTTTTAAATCTGACTATCGCTACAGATCGGACCGGCTGAGCAAATAAAGAAAAAAGTGAACCTGACCTCGAAAGAGGTCTGGCATCAATATCTAAAGGATACGTCTGTCCGGGACCTTTATCGCAACATAGAGATGATAAAGGAAAATAAGTACGGTAAGCTGGAATGCAAGTTGCATCAAGCCTTTGATACCATCGTACTGTGTGCTTCCGGGAACAGAATTGATGGTTAGGAGCAACTCAAAAAGATAGAGCACAAGACCGGCGGTCAGTACAATGAAGTACTTCTTGAGATTGCTAAAGGAAACATATATTCGCGACCGGATAACATCCGGATCAATCTTTACGAGCAAGTAGGACGTAAGTATCGCCAGAATAACAATACAAAGCCTTGTTGCAAGGTCCAGTAAGTTCAATATTGGATCTGAGTTCATAGCCATCCCCTCATTTTGTGTGTAAAACCCTGTGTCCGTTTTCAGACATCGAGTTCCATCAACTCACTATCACTCAAAGCATCGTCTTCCTCACGCTCAAAGATAATGCCACCCGGTGCACGCATGACACCATCCACACGGGCAGACTCATGTATGGTTATTGACTGGGAATTTATCTCTCCCAGGATATGAGTGCCTGCTGCCACGTAGACATTACCCCGCGAGATAATGTTGCCGTGGATCGTGTTGTCGTTACCTAACTTTACGTCATGTATGGTACGAATACTTCCGTAAAGTGTGGTCTCATCCGCCATTTCAAGTGAGGTGGCCCTTATATTTCCAACGAGCCTGCATTTGCTTCCTATGATAGCATTTGATGGTACCCTGATAGAGTCCATAGATATTTTGGAACCATTTGGGATTATCATGGAATTGAGCCCTATGGACTCCATGTCATCCTCGAACAGGTCCTCAAGTGCCTTTTCGACCTCTTCATCCTTTCCAAGTCTCAAAAGTTCACTGATGTAAAGGAAGAGATAGACTATGACAGGAACAGGATTCCTTACAACTATCCAGCCCTTTGCCTCAAAACCGCCGTTTATCTTAACATCGTTGCCGATATCGAGGTCGCCCTTTACCACCAGTTTGCCATCAATGGTAACGAACTCGCCAATGTAGGCATTATTATCGGTTCTGACGTTCCCGCCTATCTGTGACCATATATCGATCCTTGTATCACCGGTTGTGGTGAGATCACCGGTCAGGGTTACCCTCTCTCCGAATATCGCAGAGTTTGCAATAACACCGTATTTGATCTCAGAGTGATTGCCAGCTATGACATCCCCATCTATGACTATTGTATGTTCTTCCATCCTGGTATTGTCTGGAATTACAAAGGTCTTAAAAATCTCCTCTTCTATGCTTTCACTCTCCGGCAAGGGGTCAATGTATCAAAGGCATTACTATGACTTTATTCTATCGTATTTAATAGATATCGATTTATAAATAGTTATTCTAAGATTGTGCTATCCCTCGCCTTACATCCACTGCAGGACCCCTGTCCATATGGATGGCCTCGTCAGGAGACAACAATAACTGACCTGTGGCCAGAACGGCATCCGAATCGTCGACCAGTATCACTTCGTCGCCTGCTCTTAAATTCGGGTCGACTGCCATGACATGTTTTGCAAAAGCGGTCTTTCCCTTTGATACAAAAGGAACAGCATCCTCACAGATAACGACCCTTGATGCGGGTTTCTCGAGAATGTCATGAAGAGCAACGGCGCCACCTATACCGAGAGTGAGCATACCATCCTTTGCACGAACGGTTGCCAGGTGCTTGCCCTTATACTGGACCTGCCTCACGCGCTTGGTCCTTGAAAGCTGGAAAGTGACATCATCCGGAAAAAGAACTTCTCCACTGCCTTTTCCGAACTGGATATCAGCCATTATCCTTACTTTTTTGAGATTCTTATCAATATTGCTCATAGACGCCAGATAATATGTAAGCTTTAAATTGATAGCGGTTAATTAACAGCAAAATTAAAGGAAGTACACATATATAGAGTGAATGCAGGTGATCATCACTCCTTATTTCAGAGAGTGAAACATCCTCACTATATAAGGAATGCCGAACACATTTATATATAATAATGACTAATTATTACTTGAGGAACGAGAGCAACTGCTTGTAACTGTATTCAAAGGTATAGTAACTGTAACCAAGCAAAACCATTCATCCCCTCAAACATGTTCTCGTTTCCTCGTTGCTCAATAAAGCAACGGACTTTTTTTCTTCAAATTATTGTGACCTTTAGATGTAGCTTTGTCTTTTGACAGTTGATTTTGGGTAAATCACAATCACATCAATGTTTTAAATTACAAGTATGCAGAAAAAGAGTTTTATCAAATACCAACGCAACCATCCGCCGCAGGCGGCGTGTTCCTTCACTGCCAAGAAGATTATTGAAATAATGGCAGTAATTGAAAATTATTAAGTTCAAAGATGTAGCTTGAAAAATACCGCCTTTAGCCACTGTTTTTACTTGCTGGTACGCAAAAAGAGTAAAAGACAAACTACTATATTTCCACTTTTTCGGACCGTGCCGGCTTCGCCGGGACCCTTCGGGATGGTTTGAGTTATTTATAACTTCCGATTATCCTAATTCATTAGTTCCTACTCTTGTGTTTCTAATAATTCAACACAAGATCATTGAAATAATGCAGTAATTGAAAACTAATGTTCCAAAGCTGCAACTTGAATACTATCAATTTTCAAAAAAGATGAGTTCTAAAGAAAGGTCAACAGGAGTTAACCTTTCACAACTCCCATCGGAAGGACACGTGCAACCTTTGTGGCAATTCCGAGATCATGAACAACATCAACTACATCGCTGCTGGATTTGTACACTTCCGGTGCTTCCTCAGCTATCAGTGAAGGCTGGGTGGCCCTTACGATAATACCCTGTGATCTCAGGTCCTTCTGTATATCCTCGCCGCGAAGCTCTTTCTTTGCACTCTTTCGGCTCATTACCCTTCCTGCACCATGACAGGCACTGCCGAAGGTGAGTTCCATTGAATTAGGACCGCCTTTCAGGACATAGGATGCAGTGCCCATGCTACCGGGGATGATGACCGGCTGGCCGATGTCACGGTAGTCATCAGGGACCTCGGGGTGTCCGGCAGGGAATGCTCTGGTGGCACCTTTCCTGTGGACGTATACCTTCTTCTCCTCGCCATCGATCATGTGTTTCTCGAGTTTGGCGACATTATGTGCCACGTCATAGACGAGGTCTAGTCCGAGATCACCGTGTTCTGCTTTGAAGAAGTCATCGAATACCTCACGGGACCAGTGCATGATCACCTGACGGTTGACCCATGCATAGTTAGCCGCACATATCATGGCCTTGAAATAGTCCTGTGCTTCCTCCGAACTGGCAGGAGCACATGCAAGCTGCTTGTCCGGCAGAGGGATGTTGTACTTCTTCGAGGCCTTTGTGAGATTCTGTAGATGGTCGGTACATATCTGGTGTCCGGCTCCACGGGAACCGCAGTGTATCATGAATGTGATCTGCCCTTCCTTCAGGCCGAAAGCCTCAGCTGCCTCTTCGTCATAGACCTTGTCCACATACTGCACCTCAAGGAAATGATTACCACTACCAAGTGTGCCTATCTGTGGCCTGCCTCTCTTACGTGCCTTCACGCTGACCTTTGAAGGATCTGCTCCACGCATCATACCGTTGCTCTCACAATGGGCAAGGTCGTTCTTCACACCATAGCCATTCTTCACGGCCCACTGCACACCATGGATGAATATGGCATCAAGCTCGGTATCGTTCACCCTCAGACGGCTCTTAGAACCTACACCGGAAGGTATTGCCTCGAAGAGTGCATCGAGCAGTTCAGGGAGTTTTGGACGGACATCCTCTTCCATGAGATTGGAACGTACCAGGCGGACACCGCAGTTGATGTCAAAACCCACACCACCCGGACTTATCACACCTTCATCCTTGTCGAAGGCTGCCACACCACCAATGGAGAAACCATATCCAAGGTGTGCATCCGGCATTGCCATGGAAAACTTCTGTATGCCGGGAAGGCATGCAACATTTGCCACCTGGTCGATGGTCTCCCTTTCAAGGAGATCAAGCAGGGTCTTCGATACGAATATCCTCCCCGGGACCTTCATATCAGGTTTGAAGTTACCGGGCACCTCCCATGTGTTATCATTAACTTTAGTAAGAACATCATAAACCGAACTTTCATTATCCTCTGACATCATTATCCTCCTGTCAAATCCTTCCTGTCAAATCCTTCCTGTCATCTTTCCTGCCGAATATCTATTATGGAGACTATGTACTCTGATCGTATGAATATATCGATAATAAAAACTATCATGAAATATTAGAATTGAAACTATAAGGGAACGCGGCGATTCAGGTATCCACCGTCGCCTGTATCATCCAGCCATCATCTGTCTGCTCGATCCTCATATCATTATAGGTGGCTGCCTTTACCTCGGTATCGAAAACATGTACCGAGAGGTCGATGGTCTCACCGTAAAGTGTCGCTGAGAGAGAACATTCATCATCACATACTTTTATCTCGTTGACCTTCACTCCACCAAATGCCATATCCTCTACCTCGAAAAGGAAGAGTATCTCAGAAAGCCAATCGAAGAGAAGACTGTCAATTTCAGGGGAACTGAGTTCTACTTCAACGGATGATGTATTGTTAACTGAATCCGTCTCTACCATGACATTTAGCATGGCAAGTGCAGCGTTCTCGAAAGCTTCCTCAAGGCTTTTCCCGTAAGCCCTGAATTTAGCATCGGCTACGTGTTCCAGATACTCGAAGGATCCTTTCACATCAGATGACATGAACCTTAATTGATCCTGATATAATTAAACCAGACCCCTGAGGATGAGGGAAGAGGTGATCATTCTCCAAGCTGTTTCCAGATATGAGCAATGCGCTGGAAAGCTGTTATGTGACTGCCTATTCCTATTATTATGATCATCCAGCCAAGGGCTGAGAAGCCATATACCGGCGACTGATAGAAGAAATATACCACCGAGGAGAGCATGATAAGCACCAGACGGTCAGCCCTTCCAATGATACCACCGTAGTACCGTCCGAGCTGGAGTGCCTGAGCCTGTGTGCCCAGATAGCTTACAAGCAACACACCAACAATGGCTGCAGTACCGATCTGCCAGTCCACGTAGCCTCCGAAGAAGATACCGCAGATGATGAAAACATCGGAATAGCGGTCTATGACATGATCAAGGAAGTCGCCCCTTGCACTGGCTATGTTGAGATAACGGGCCATAAGACCGTCCATGGCATCAAAGAATGAATTAAGGGCTACTAGAAGCCCGGCTACAAGGACAAAAAGAGGATTTGAGTCCGAGTAGTAGTACAGGAAACCGGAGAGTGCCGCGAACAGAAGTGAGAGCAGTGATATGGCATTAGGGGTTATGCCTGAATCTGCCATTGCCCGGGCAATTGGCTCGAGTATCTTTGTTGCTACAGGTCTTAGAGCATTGAATGTCATGAATATTCTACCCAATGGGCATTTTTACGATTTAACGTTTTCCGGGAAACAGGCAATATCACTTATTCTTTGCAAGGTCGTACCAGTATTTTATCTTGCAGGAATGCTCTACCTGAGTGGTAAGTACGTATGCCTCATCCAGTACCTTCCCGGTTGCAAAGGTCCCGTGACTCCATACAATAGCCGTCTTGTGAGATGCAAGGGCACTGCTAAGGTTCTCCGCAAGTTCACCGGAGCCGATACCGCCTTTGACAACGGGCACTTCACCCAGGAAATACTGCCCCTCACTGTCCGCAGGAGTGATGCTGTCACCCTCCTCCAGCAGTGAAAGAGTTACCGCAAAGGGACAGTGGGCATGGACTATGGCAAGTGCCGGTGTGTTACTGTAGATGGCGCGATGGACAACGGTCTCGGACGATGCGACCATGTCAAGGGCGCACGACCCGTCAACACTGACCTCTACGACCATGTCCTCGGTTATCTCATCCAGAGCGCAACCGCTCCTTGTGATTAGCATCCGGTCACCGACCCTGACACTGATGTTCCCGAAGTGGGATTCTACCAGCCCGTTCTCCACAAGTTTCTTACCTATCCTTGATATCTCACGCCACATAGGACCTCTCCAGGTAGCCAGCTACCATAAAATTTATCTGCTATTATGATATGTAAGGGATTGCTTCCCATAAATAGATGTGGAGCGCATTCATGGTGCCTCGGTGGCTCAGCCCGGCAGAGCGAGTGATTTGTAATCACTAGGTCGCGTGTTCAAATCACGCCCGGGGCTCATGATTTTCAATGTAAAAAACCCAATTTTTTTGAATTATATAAACTCGACCTACTGTAGGTCAGAATTATGACGTTTTGAAATGTCATAAGTCTTTTCGTTTATAGTAGAGTTTCTTTATCCTATATTCTTATAGACGGCGACATTCACTCATATACTATCATACTCTTTCTATGTTGGAAATGAAGGATTTAAAAAAGCCATAAAGTAACAGAGGATGAAGATTGGTAGCCTTCGTCGAGGGCTAAGGATCAAAGTAATGTCTGATATCTATCTTTTTCTTATTCGATAAAATGCCTGATACGGAATATGCTTTTAATGTCAAAAGCTCAATTTTTGGCTCTGTAGAAATCCTTATTTTGACAATAAGTATAACCTTGACATACCTATCAAGGTTATGAACTAATAGTTTGAATTTAACTTCTTTTAGTTGATTCCAATACCTTTTTGCCCTTATTTCTTCACTATATTTCCTTTTGAGAACAGAGAACATCGTTTCAACCAGATTTCTGTTATGATACAGTTCTCTGTTAAATCCCCGTTCCATTTTTCTACGGTACTTTCCTTTGATCCTTTTCCTTTTTCTTTGTCTCAAAGGAATCATAGCTATAGAATTCATTTGTTCTCTAGCTATTGAATGTATGTCCTCCGAATCGTATCCTTTATCCATTACATAATACTTGGATTTACGATTCTTATGGCATTGCTGAAGCAATGCCATTGCATGCTTTGCATCATGAACAGGCTTACCTGATATCTTAAAACCAGTAATAATGAACTTTCCAGTATCAACAGAGATACTTGTTTTTAGGAACGATCTTCGCTTCTTTCCTGTCCTCCAGGAATAATAGTAGCTACAATGTCCACTGGTAAATCCACTTGAATCAATTGCAGTAATCTCTATTTGTTCTCCATAGGAATAGAACAGTTTTAGTGTTTGATGCAATAGTCCACTGAAATCGATTGATTTTAGTCTTGTAATGAATTTATGGAGAGTAGTAAAATGTGGAATCTCTTTTAGTCCAATTCTTTGTTTGATCTCATCCATTAATTCTACAATTTCAACTATATCCCGATAATCTTCATCAAGATATTCTTTCAACAAAACCAATGTCAAGAGCTGATGCTGAGTGTATTTTCTTTTCGAATATTTACAGCTATATATCTGAAGGTGTGAGTTTCCTGATACAGCTAACGCTGTATCAACAAACTTTAAGTACTTATTAGGCAAAACACAATCATCCCCTTTGTGTTTTCTGTTGCAAGTAATACTGAGGGGATTGATTCTTTTTAAATTATTGTCTCAAAATAAAATATGAAGTAGGTTTTCTACAGAGCCACTATAATTAGTATTTAAAAATAAGGTGACTTATGCCAGTAACCTTGATTGAGAAGAATCCATGTTCAGTATATCCAAAAAGAGGTATTATTTCACTTCCTTTTGTGTTATATGTTTGCGGTTTTATAAAATTTAAAAATAATTAGGTTCGTAGAATTACAAAACCTTTGCCTTAGAACAAAAGAGTTGTGGAGATGCAATTCTACAGGTGTTGTTTGTATTGTCAAGGCGAATGTAGACCCTTTAAGGAGGAACATTTAGTCCTGCTTTTTAACTTAACAATTTAGAAGGAGGTATACCATCCGAACCTAACATTGTGTAGATATAATTCTCTAGGCAAAACATTCTCACTACTCATATGAAGGATTCTGCCTAGAGTAATTACCATTAATAATCGTAGCTTTTTGTCATCTCTATCATTTTCTGCAGGTTCTCAGAGGATGCCTTGATAGCAGCATCATTTGTGTGATTTTCTCTTATTGATTGGATACATCTGAACCTTTTTCATTTTTGCAAGGTTGAGTACTTTTTCAATCTCATTTTTCTCTAAAACCCTAGATTCAATGTACCCACTGTCCGCCGCTTCGTTGAAAATCTCATATCCAATTCCTGAACGGGCAAAGATGGTTGTCCAACCATTTGGAGTCCCTATACCACCAAATGAAAGATCTGATGTTTCAGCTGCCATATCTGTACAGAATTTACAGGAACTGCTACGATAACTGTCAAATTCATTTAAGCTAAAGTCTCGAATTTCATTATTCGTATGAAATTCAAATTTACCTTTACGTATTTTCATTGCATCTATATCTTCAAGTTTTATGTTTTTAGATTCAACAAATTCTTTGATGCCCTCATAGTAAAATGTGTCCATGCAGAATAATCCCATCTTCAGTATATTTGCTCTCATGAAAAGACGCAGGAAACCGTGTGGGCTTTTTTGCATCTTGGTGACAGCATCAATATTACAGCTAGGACCAACAAAGGCAATGCTCCGCATATCTTGTTTAATTGCACTCATAAGAGCTTCCATGGTCATACTATGGCTATATATACTACCGGATGAATTTAACAAATCTTCATATGTTTTGGCAACAATAGGAATCGGTTTCCATGGTTCTTCTTCAGACCTAGTAGTTACTATAGCACAATCGATGAGTCCCTCATCGAGGGCATAGGCAAGTACAGATGTGATAACACCTCCATCCTGTCCTTTTAGTTTGGGTATTGTTGTTTTTGCACAGTAAGCATGCCGTATTTTTCCGATTAGATTCTCTTCAGTGGTAATCGTTCTAGGACACTGAGTATAACAGACCCCGCAACCATCACACTTATCTATTAATTTTGGAAACTTATCTACAATTAATATGGATTTACATGTAGAGGCACATGCCCCACAGAGAGTACAAATACCCGGCTTGATAACATCTTTCCTTAATTTCCCATAACCAATACGTTCATCATTAATTGATTTCTTTAGACGAATGATACTATTCATTGGCATTTATTGTTTCACCTAATATGTGTCTGTGAGAGTTTTTATTTTATCAAAACTGTATGATTTGCAGTTGCCCAAATCCAGAGTGATATCATTTATATATCTTCATATTTTTACAAATTAGAAGCCTTTGTATATCGGATTAAAGTTATAGTTGCATAAAAAAGGAGGAAAAGGCTGTTTAAAACCTTACATTGAATCAATTCCTTTCAGCGAAAATACCTTCATAGGTAAGTCCTGCAACAACTCCTCCAACAACAGGTCCAATCCAGTAGACCAGATGATTCATCCAATAACCAGATGCAAGAGCAGGCCCAAATGTCCTTGCAGGATTCATAGATGCACCTGTCAGAGGGCCTCCTACAAGGATGTCGAATAAGACGACCATTCCTATAGCAAATCCTGCAAATCCTGCAGGTGCTCTGCTGTCAACGGCTACCCCGAAAATAGTAAGGACGAGAAGGAATGTAAGTATTGCTTCTACCAGTATACCTGTGCTAAAACCAATGCCAGATCCCAGTGCTGTTGTTCCCAAGTTCACACCTTCAACAGCTGTTGGATAGATTATCTTGAGTGTAAGTCCGGCGAAAACTGCACCTAACAATTGTGCTCCCATGTAAATGGATCCATCCTTTAAACCAATCTTTTTAGTTACCAGAAGGGCAATGGTAACCGCCGGATTGATGTGTGCTCCGGATATGTGTCCGGTTGTATAGATCATTGCCATTACAACAAGGCCGAAAGCTGCAGCAATACCGATTAAGCCAAGTGCGCCTCCAGAGATGTAATTTGTTGCTACTGAACCAGCACCGATAAAGACCAGGGCAAATGTCCCTACAAATTCGGATATGTATCTTTTAATAGAATCATCCATGATTATCACCTCATAAAATAGCAGGCAGGACAATCCCACCTTTTTTGAATGTTTAGTACTATCCTTAGATTGCGTCAGCCCACTGACAGTACTGGTGTGTCTTGACCAGATCAGATGTTGCACAGAACTTGCATCCTCTTGCAGGTGATCCAGGTGACTCCGGGTTCATTGCAATGAGGTTGGTCATCAGGGTTGCAGTTACCGGTTCACTTGTGAGCAGGCATGGGAAATCAGCAAGTCTCATGAGTGAGGAGAACCTGACGGTAATTGCACATGCAGGGTATGCGTATTTCTGTGGGTTGCTGATAACCTCGTGATTGTCGATTGGACTAAGGTCAACTTTTACACCACCTATTATTCCGCCTTTTCCAACAGGTCTGGTCTCCAGCAGGTTGGAACCGCGCTGTACCATATCCATGAAGTCAACATTGTGAAGCTCAGCAGCAGCACCTCTTGTTGGATACATCTGGACGTAGTTGGTAAAACGCTTTGTGAGAAGGTCTACAAGCATTGTTGCAGTAAATCCGTCTTTCTGAAGAATGTGTGCTGCACCAACTGCAGTAGCACCTGTTGCAAGATTGAGTATTGAATTTGCGGACTTAAAGCCGTTCTTTAGTCCTGCTCTTAAGGTGTTATCAAGGACTTGGGATTCAGCCTCAATAATAGCCATTGTCATGTCATCTTTGCACATGTTGAACATGGACTGGGAGATGTGGTGTGCGACATCACCGACACAGTAGGCAGGTACTGTAACAATGTTCCCATAATTCACATCATCATCCATAGCTGCTTTGACAGTGGATTCCATCTTAGCCCTGTATTTGTTCATGTATTCACGTGTATCGAAGGATGTATGTCCAACTTCATCCATGAGCTTGGCCTGTGCATCTATCGGGTTTGAATATACCATCTGCAGCATCTCAATCTCATCTTCAACTGCTTCAGCAGCGGTCTTTCCGGCTTCCAGGGAGGTCTGGAAAGCTGCACCGATACCGTATGAAGTGTTCATTCCCCATGATTTTGCAGAAAGGATGGCTTCCTTGTGGTCGTTGTTAATGTCAAGGTTTTTGAGTATCCTGTTGACCACATTGCTTGTGGAACCAGGGGAGAATGCGAAGTCAACGACACATGTCGGGCCATAGAATCCGCCATATCTTCTGATAGCTTCTTTGCCAATCAGTTGTTCATGATCTGCAATTGCCTCTACAAACTTATCAACTGACACCTTGAATGCAGGATCTTCATCAAAGAGGATTTCGAGGATAGGTGGTGTCTGGTAATGCTCAACAAAAGGATCATCTTCCGGTCTTACAGTGTTTGTCTGCCCGTTCAGTATGTCGTAATGTGCATTGACAGAATTTATGTGAAGGTCGAAAACTGTCTGTGACTGGTTCTCTGCTGCTTCCATTTCGTTTACCGCATCGACATAAGGTTTAGCATCACTGATTTTAAAATCAGTTCCACGTTTTCCTTTTATTGTCTCTACATCTGCCCACTGAGCTGCAAGGGCTTCATTTACCATTTTAGTGTATAGTTCATCCATGCTAATCAATTGGATAGTAGACGCCGGATTGCATATAGTTGATTTAGGATATGCTCTACATTCTGTATGGGACATGAACAAAGAGAATTGTCATCTATACACCACATATTCTATAGGACATGTCCTATAGAACATAGTTATGAATTAAGTTCATATTATGAAAATTCATATCTTCATTAAAAAAGAGGTTTGTTAATATGCTTGAAGCTAAAATATCCGTGGAGCAACATCAATGTTCTCTTGCTACCGTTACAAAAGAAAAAGGCCTTGAGCTGGAGATTATGTCGCATATCCCTTTGTCTGAAGACCGAATCCTTTTCCTTGTACAGGAAAAGAAGCGTGAAAGTGCAACTCCTAGGTATCTGAAGGAGATTGAGGAGCATGAGTCCACGAAATCCTTTGAAGTTATTCAGATATCCCCTGAAAAAACCCTTTTCATGGCTACAATTGATGATGCAAGTGCAATTCATGCTTTTGAAGAATCACATTGTTTTATAAAGCATCCTATCCTCATAAAGAACGGCAATAAATATTATACGATACTTGCCACTGACCTGAAAAGCCTGAACCGGGCCTATGGTGAGCTGAAAAAAATTAGGTAAGTGGTCAATAGATGAGGTCTACAATCTTGATAAGGAAACTTCCGGTGACAACCTTACCCCGATGCAAAGAAAGATATTGTTTACTGCAAAAGGCATGGGCTATTTTGATGATGGTCATACGGTTACAATTGAAGATATTGGTAAAGCGCTCGGAATCTCTAAGTCAACTGCTCACCATCATCTAAAAGAAGCAAAGAGAAAACTTGTGTCTAAGTATATTTTCGAGTATCAGGAAAATCAACTGAGAGAGGATTTATGATTCAAAAAAATATGTTCTTTCTCTATTTTAGGCATTGTAAAAATCCTCACCCAAACGAAGCATATAATCTTAACATACCGGTCAAAATTGCGTATTAGCGCCTTCAATTTCACTTCCATCACTTGATCTCTATACTTCCTTGTACAGAGTGCTCCCCTTTATATTATCAGTACTGAAAAACATCGTTCCAACAAGATTACGTCAGTGACCTTCTTCTTTGTCTTATCGTGTAATGGATAATTGGAAAATTTGTATGAATCAAAACTCTTACTCATCAGATATAATTTCCTCATTTATTTCTGCAATATTTTTTATTTCGTCAGAAGTCGTGCAGAGACTGTGAATAAATTTAATTGTATAAATCAAATCGAAAAAACATAGACCTAGAAATCCATGGATTATGATTAATTTAATTGTTATGTTGTAAGTGTCACCAAATGGAACCGATACAAAGGGAATTAACATCAGCGAGAAAAAGATTATAAAAAATCCAACCAACATTGAAAATGAAAAAATCGTTTCAAGATAATTTTTTTGATCAGAATACTTGATATTATCTTTATTGAAAGTATAAACTACCACCAGAACACTAACGATTGCTACAAAACTCTGCGCTACTGAACTAAAAAACCAATACCCAACATCATTGGTTATTAAAGACCCATTAAGCAATCCACTATAAAATAAAAAGTATCCTAAAAGCGCAAATAGCAGTACAGAAAATATCAATCTAGCGTAAATTCCATAAGAAATTTGATTATTGATTTTCATAGTAGCCCCCGAATTAGTAATTAGAAAATTAAGTTATGATCTTTTGATTAATCTCAAAAAGATAAACAATCCTGCGATATTGCTCGCAGGAGATTTATTTTAAGCAAATGGATGCTCTGCAGAGTCCTTCTTTGCAAGTGCATCATCTACGGTAGGAGTGCCTTCGATAGCACGCTTTATTGCAAGCTTTGTTGCTTCGTAGTTGAACTCATATACCTTTTCTTTGTCTGTTGCGTCCCATTCAATGAACACTGAAACAATGATGAGGAGATTTTCTGCTTCTTCTTTTGGAATGACGCCGTCAGCTACACTGTCCATTACAGCTTTTGCGATAGATGCCTGAGCAGGTCCGAACATCATGGCTGCCTGGGATACGTTCTTGATTGTTACCTTGTTCACAAGAAGTGTTGCAGGTTTTGGTGCAAGGTTTGGTTCAAGCACTGCAAGCAATGGTGAATGACCCTTTCTTGGTGATGCAAGTGAAGTCATGAATGCGGTCTCAACTGCACTTCCCTTTGTACCGATTACAAGATCGATATGAGCAACTTCTGGTCCTTCTCCTACTAACGCTTCGCCAATCATACTTTGTGTTATTTTTGCCATATTTATTTCTCCACTTGAACTTTGTAGAAATGCCCATGTTGAATATTCAAATTTAGATAATTTAAAACATCCTTATTTTTTGTAGTAAATTTTAAAGGCTTTCTACAATGCTACATTACACTCCCTAATTACCAAAAGTAATTTAAATACTTAAGCTAACCAATTAGTAACCAGGTGAGATATCATGGGTCAACTGAAACACAGCCCTATAGATAAAGCAATCAAAATAATAAGCAAAAAATGGACTCTTAACATTATCAGGGATATGTTCTGTGGAAGCACACACTTCAATGAATTTTTAAAGAATAATCCAAAACTCAGCAGCAAGGTTCTATCAGGAAAATTGCGTCAAATGGAACAAGATGAACTGATAGAAAAAGTAATTGTTTCCAAGACACCTTTAACAATAGAATATCACCTAACAAGTAAAGGTAGAAATTTGAACAAACTGCTTTATGAAATTTCAGGATTTGCTTATAAAGAATGTGTTGATGAATCTACTCCTGAATGTACAGAACATAGCTATGAGCTAACCAAAGAAATATTGGGTATAAAGGATTGAAATAGTTCAAGTCAACAACTTCAGCATCATCTTCTTCAGTTTCTCTTCTACTAAAGCATCGAGTACATCGCTGCCAATATCAGAACCCACTCCCACATTCCTATCTTGGGACTTTACAGAAGAAGTTTCATGACTTACAACACCATTCGCTTTAAGCACTGCATCGTCCACATCACGGCCTGAGAGGTGCACATAGACCGCAGGCATATCTGACCCTTGGACCCATCCGAAATAGGCGTTCATTTGGGCTTCTGTGAGGAAATTTGCCATATATGTAGCACGGCTATGACGGAAGAGATGAGGGTGGATTTTTTTATAATTCCTGCTCTTTTTGCGGTCCTTTTGAGCATCATCCTCATTGCACCATATCTAAGCTGTCCTTTAGTCTTGCTGAGAGAATTAACCCATAGGGGTGATTCGGGGTCATCCTTCTGTGGATGTACTGCTACCCACGCTTTAAGGTAATGTACACTAAAAACCGCTCTGACCCTACGAGGACCTGTCTTACCATTGACACTAAGTGAAGCGCCGATTGCATCAAATACAAGATGCTTGATCTTCAAGTTCCCAATCTCACCTATGCGCGCACCGATGTCCCATAGTAGCGCAATGATAGCTCGGTCTCGCTCACACGTTGCCTTATTGATCATTTGAAGGACTTCAGCTTCATCAAGTATATCCTCCGGCAGCTTGCTATTGGTCTTCTTGATAGTAGTCTTAATCCAATTTGTAAGGTCCGGCTGTTCCTCTTTATAGAACCATTTATAGAATTTTTTGATGCTAACCTTGTAGTCATGCTTGTACCATTGACTTTTTCCAGATGACTCTAGGTCACAGATGTAATTGTGCAAATCATCTTTAGTGACACGATCAAAGTCAATCTCCATCTGTAAGGCGATGGTCTTCAAAGTTGACACATATTTCAGTATACGATGTTCACTAAGCCCTTCGACAACACAGGACTCAACAAACTTCAAAATAAGCTCTTTATTGACATCTGAAATAGATGACTTCTTCAATGATTCAATACGGTCTGCAACACTTACCTTATATAGCCCATTTACCATTTACCTGTTAATCCCCTTAAATGGGCTTTCAACACCATTGATCAGGGGTTCCACATCCGCTATGTAAGGGAATGCTTCCCATAAATAGATGTGGAGCGCATTCATGGTATCTCGGTGGCTCAGCCCGGCAGAGCGAGTGATTTGTAATCACTAGGTCGCGTGTTCAAATCACGCCCGGGGCTCATGACTCTAATTTTTTAAAACTAATACTTACATACAGCTTACTTTTGACGATTCCAAACTGTTCACATAACCAGACGAGAACTTTTTCGTTATAGATGGTCTGGCCGTCCTCCACTGCCCTGTTGGTGACGGTCATCTGCAGGCCTTCATTGTTCAGACCTCAGGAGGTAGACGTATCGCCCTGGAAAATCAATGAAACACCAAAACGCGAGGAGATCCTCTCAGGCTGTCCTGGTTGTTAGTGGGTATCATCACAATACCCGGGGGCCTTCCTCTCTCGTAATATGATCTTGTTCTTTTCTCAAGGAAGTGGTACGCCATGAGGTCGTCCAGCATCTTTAGAGCAGGCGGGAATCCGTACAGGATTGAAGGATAGAACTTTGCAGAATACAGGACCTCATCTTTGAGGTAGTACTGCTTATTCTCATTCGATGTGGTTTCGTAGTATGCCTGCTGCAGTACTGCACCGCAATAGCATTTGTGCCCAGCTACTCCCTTTTTGACATCGCGATGAGTAGGACAAATCCAGACATTGCCGCCCATGCGGCCATCTTTCTTGACCATCTTTTTTATGTCACGTGGGTCAATTGAAAGGATTTCTTTGACATCTTCCAGAGCGATCTCGCCGAATCTGTCATAGTCATATGCTTTGACGAGGAGCAGGTATCCATTGTCAGCAACGTTCAGGTTGAACTCGAAGTCTGAAAGAACTTCCTTGAGAGACTGGCCATTGTAATTGGCTTTTTTGATGAACCTGTCAAGCTTCTCAATCTCGGTATAATCAATTTCATCAGTAGAATCCTCGTCTGCATTGTCCCAGCGAAACCCATTGCGGAACATTTCCTGCTTGAGTTTGAGAACAGAATCAGAAAAAACAGACACCTCATTTTCGAGGTAATAAGCAAGACCCAACGACGGAGCAATGTTACCGGCTGCATATGATTCATGATGTCCGATTCCGGGGCGTGTCGTCGAAACCCGCTTCATAAGATAATTGGCAATCTTCTTGTCGATATACTGCTGGACACGTGACATAAAATGAAAAGAAGCACTGCATTAGCTTAAAAAGTTATGAGAAATATAGGTTATTTTCTATATTTCAGCAAAATCAATAAGCATAGAACAAGCATTATTGAAGTGAATCCGGAGATGCTGCGAGAAGATTTATTTTCAGCTTGTGTACTTTTGTTTTCAAGAGCATCTACAGAAGTTGGTGGAAATTCTTCTTCTAGTATTTCTTCTTCGTGTTCCCATACAAACACAACTGGCACCTCATTGACACCTTCTTTTTCACATTGTCTGCTGATAACTTCATATATTTCGTTTACAACTGTATTGTTTACTTTTTCAGGTGTATTAGACTCCATCCCTACTTTCAGATAACCATCTATGTTGCTCCCAAAACTTATAATAGGCCCACCATTGACCAAAAAATACTCCAAGATTTCTGAATTACTACGAGTGCACTTGACAAGCAGATCTGTCCATTCTCTTTTTTCCACTTCACTAGTAATTACTGGCATAGTCCCACGGGCGGCTATAAAATTAGCTTCATTTTCAGCTTTTTCAAACATTTCAGGGCCATAATCTGGTAATGTATAGCTTGTATTCATATAGGATTCACCATCATCAATTTCATGAATGTCTGATTTATTGCTGTCCGCATTAGAAGAAATAGAAAGTGATAACAAAACAAGTATAATTACTGTTAATATTTTGTGTATTCTACTATTTTGATTCATAATACTAAAATCCTTTTTTCCTAGGTCCTAATTATAAGTACTATACGATTTATTAAAATATTTTTATTAGCCAAATAATAAAAACCAAATAATTTATATTTAGATCCTAACCTATTTTAATAATTCTCAAAACAACATTTTTTAGGCTAAAATGTTTTTATAAATTATTTGGCCAAACTAACTCACCCTGTGTTTAATCGAGAGGTTCCACACCCAAATCTAATTCTATTCCACTGACTGGTGAAAAAAGGGTTCTTGTAGCAGTTACTGCCCTTGTAATTCCCGCAATTTTAACTGCTGATCCATATTCTGTATACATTGGAGCACCACTATCTCCAGCTGCTGCAACAAAATTTACAGAGAACTGGTCTTGAAGAATCCCAAAAGTTTGTGAGTTTTGGTTAACATATCGGTCAATGACAGTACCTGACAAAATGGTTGATGTTTTTCCTGACATTATAACGGTTTCACCCACGTATGCATCACGATGGCCTGCTACATCAAGAGGATTATTGTCATTCATGTAGTATACGTCATCGAGGACATTAGTTGCTTCTACCCAAGCAGCATCTGCAAATACACAATTATAGTAGTCCACGTCTCCTACTTTCCGTCCTCCTTGATAAATATCCGCGCCAAGACCGCCTCCTGCAACTGCAGCATGCGCAGACATAACAAATCCTTTTGTGCCACTGCTGTCTTCTGCAGCAAAACATAAAGTAGAGGATGCCAGTCCAGGAGTGTATATTTCTAAGCCACCAATCAGATTTGACCAATAAGAGATACGAGATACTTCAATTTCTTCTTCACCGTACCTGAAAACCACTGGAACATCAGACAACTTCATTTTGGTTGCACTTTCTTCTATGATGGCATGCATTTTTTCAATTGTAGCATCGTCAATATCACTTTTTTTCTTTTCATCCAAATCTACAAATAGATATCCTTCATAGTTAATTCCGAAACCTGTAACAAGTCCTCTATCATCTTTCATGTAAGATAACAACTCATCTTCTGAGTTTTCAATACAAGTTTCTAGTGTGCCTAACCACTCGACTTTTTCTTTGTCTTCTTTAAGTGCAGGCACACTTCCATATGTTTCTACTATTCTAGAGTTATCTTCTAGGGCCTTGTATGTATTCGGTCCGTAGTCAGGAAAGTTATAGTTAACTTCAATCAATTCATCTTGAGTTGAATCTGTAGATTCAGCCCCCGCAAATCCCACTAGCATGATCGAGATAACAAGCATACTAAGGAATAGTTTAAGTGTTTCTTTCATTTACTTCACTCCTAATGCTAAAGTTAATTTGACTTTAACATCTGCTTGTTTATACCCATGCAAAAAGAGTTTTCAAAGTACTTATACTTTGTGCACTTTTAAAAATAATATACCTAAATTATATAATAACTTTTAGAGCATGTGCAATAATTTACTTATATATGTCCTTCCGACCCTTCAAACCCAATATCTCCCTCAAATTTCCTCTCACAATTGAGGACACTGTGCGAAAATTACAGCCAGTCTCTATGCATATCCGAGGCATCGATATACCATTTGCAAACATGACGAGGATGGTATGCTCACCCTCTGGAATGTCAACATCAATCTTCACGCGGACTTTCTTATCGTTTCCATACTTCCACGCACGTTTCCTGACAGTGGTGTTTTCTTCATGCTCGCCAGTTCTCCTCACCTAAAGGTGTCAATACTCCACATCGGTTGCAGTTGAATACATACATCAGGTGACCATTGCCGCATTTGGGACATATCCAGGGCAACGGCATTATTTTTGTCAGTTCTGCATCTTTTGGGACATCAAGCAGGTTTTGTTTTCCCTGGTGTCGAGCTCCGTGTTTGGCAAGATTTCACCTCGAGGGATTTGTCTTCAAGAGTAGAACAAACCGGCTGCCCCACAAAAGGTAGCCCATGTATCGAAGGATGGAGCCTCCACGTGTTGATTACATGACCCAAGCCGTTGAAAATGCCGTGCTTACTATAAACGTTGAAAATTTAACTAAAACAATTGAGAAGTTAGAAAGTAAGATTTTATCAAAATGGGATGTTGCAATGATAGTATTTGCAATTTTGACTGCTTTGAGTATTGCTGCTGGTTTTGTCTTTAGCTTGTTGACACATCTCTCCCTGTCATGAGTGTAGTTGCATGCCTCTATCACTCCACCAACTTTGCCAACAATTCCCAAGATCAGACCCGACAAAATGCCTCCACAACTTTCTTATTCTATTTTTTCCATATACTGACATAGTAAGCGGTTAGGATTCACACTGGCTGGATAGAGCCCATCCTGGGACTTCATACTACTTTTATTCTTATTTAAGTCTTATATTAACATCCATAATTACATATAGATTACTTTGTAACTATAAACAAACAAATTTCAGGTGCATAGTATTGGATGTTAAAGAAATTATTCTGGTAATTGTAGTAATTCTGGCTGCTTTTGTCCTGTTGGATGCTTTTCTTGGCCTGATAGGAGCTTTTTATCATCTGGCTTTCAGCTTTGTGCATCTTATGGTTGTTTTTGTGGTGATCGTACTGGCAATCATTACAGTTGTAAAATTACTGTTTTAGAGAAACAAAACTGCAAATTTACCAGAAACCATATTTAACAATGTCAAATTTCAAAGTACATACTGCAAGACCCGTAAACCATTAACATCGGAACCTGTAAGGGCTGTTAGCTTGGCGATAGCACCGGTGATGGGGGGACATCAGACCATAAACTATATTCAAGGAGGAAAATAAATACATAAATGGTAAAGAGCTTCTCGCCTTGATAGAAGAGAATGTGAAGACTTGACCGGATTGAAAGCTAAACTACTCTCATAGGATTAGCAATTAAAATAACGAACAAGGGAATGGTGGAAAATGATAGGTGGACTGGGACCAAGCGAACTTCTAATCATATTTGCAGTACTGCTCTTACTCTTTGGTGCAAGCAAACTGCCTGAACTGGCACGTTCCATGGGAACTTCCATGGGCGAGTTCAAGAAAGCACAGAAAGAATCAGAACTATCATTGAAGGAGTTTGAGAACTCCATAAAAGATGCAGAATCTGAGAGTGAAAAAGCATCCAGAATAGAGGAAACTGCCCTGAACCTTGGCATTGATACTAAGGATAAGAGCGAGGATGAACTCCTTGCTGAGATCAATGAAATGCTGAAAAAGTGATCAACATACCCTTAGTATCAGGAATATCCCCGGCATATTCCTGGCGAATACCAATGGCAGCTTTTCCTTAATTTGTTACCTCATATACTGTTCTCTGCCAGAATTTCTGGTTCAGACAAACATAATATACATGGGATCCAATTTATTATAGGGGTAATCAATTCGTGGGCGAATTAGAGAACACTGACTTTCTGAGTATGGACCGTCGAACGTTCCTCAAGGTAGTGGGTGCCATGGGAGCATCGACTTTCCTGGGACTACACCGTTCTGAGATAGTAAAAGCACTCGAACTATCAAATACAAGGGTCATATGGATACATGGAGCCGAATGTACCGGCTGTTCCGAATCCGTTCTGAATGGAAGGGACCCTGATATTTTCCAGGCGATACAGAAACTAAGTGTTGATGTTGCCTACCATGAGATGCTGATCCAACAGCAGGGCATCTTTGTTGACGGTGAACTTGCATCCACATCCGAGCTGAATTCGGAGATAATGCTGGAGGAAGCTATCGAAGAAGGTGGCTACATACTTGTTGTCGAGGGTGCTATTGCCAACGGACCTGATGGCAGCGGTAAATACTGCATGTATGGTGATCATACTTTTAAGGAATTGTTCAGCAAAGCTGCAAGTAACGCAACCTTCATACTGGCCATAGGGATGTGTGCCACATACGGCGGTATAAATTCAGCGAACAGTAATATAGTCGATCTCACTGACTTCAGGGGAGTAGCGTTCCTTAGAAGGGACCCTTCAAAGGGAATGCTCACAGAGCTTGGTATTGACAGACCGGTTATAAATATAGCCGGATGTCCTGCTAATCCTGACTGGGTACTTCTGACACTTGCTGCCGTGATACTTGGAAAGATCGACATCAATGATCCAGATCCAATCCTGGATGAATTCAAGCGACCCCTTGTATTCTTCCCGGAAGACGTAACTCTGCACTGGAACTGCCCACGCAGAGGATATTATGATATTGGACAATTCGACACTGAATTCTCAGGAGATGCATGTCTATGGAAGCTTGGTTGCAAAGGACCCTACACTCATTCAGATTGTGCTCTTCGAAAATGGAACGGTTCGGTGAACATGTGCACTCAGGCAGGTTCTCCATGTATTTCCTGCTGTGAACCCGGATTTTTCGATAATTCAACTCCTTTCTATAAAAATGCCCAAAGCGTCGCACCTTCTGGCGGTGAAACGGACAGATCGGTCACTTCCAATGAAAACAATGGGGCTGCCACCACAGGATCTGCAATTGGCCTGGGTGCCACAGCAGGGGCTACGATAATCGGTTCTGCGGCTTATGCTGCCCGCAAGATCGCCAAAAATAATGATGATGAAAAGGAGATGGATCAATGACCAATGTCACAATAGACCCATTGACACGTATTGAGGGTCATTTTCGTTTGTCCACTGAGGTAAATGAGAATGGGGTCATCACAGATGCACAGAGCTCAGGAATGCTCTTCAGAGGAATTGAGCGCATACTTGTGAACCGTGACCCGAGGGATGCAGCCCGTATCACGCAAAGGGTATGCGGTGTCTGCCCGACCGCTCATGCAATAACATCTGCAAATGCTCTGGAGGATCTTTTCGGAATTGCTGATCAGGTACCAAAGGATGCCCTTGTTACAAGGAATATTATGCAGTCCCTGAATATGATAGACAGCCATGCTACGCATACCTATGCACTCTGGCTGCCAGATCTGGTGAACCCTGCATACAGGGATGTCTTTGCAACTGCGGACAATATGGGAACTATGCTATGGAAGGAATTACTTCATCGTTTTGCCCCCTTAAGCTACAGGATAGACGGCATATCAATACCTCCGGGCCAGACATATGTGAATGCTATCAAGGAAAAGAGAAGACTTCACGGATCTATAGCCCTCATTGCCGGAAAGATGCCACACCAGATGTCGACCATATTCGGAGGGGTCACCTATAAGCCGACGGTCGCAGATATTGGAAAACTCTCCTACTACTATTACCAGTTAATGGATTTTTTTGAGAGATATACGCTTGGTATGGACCACACCACATGGCTGGACAACACCTATAGGGCATCTTCACCCCAACGTGCGGTGGAATTCATGATAGAGCACCTTCAGGAGCTCACAGAGAGTTCAATAAGCTCCAACGACTTCTCATATTCTGCCGGGTGGGGCGACACTGACCTGCTTGTTGTACTTGGTTCTGAGCTCATAGGCGAGGAGATCCTGGGCCTTCCTGTAAGTTTTAAACTTGACAGAACAGGAACCTACAGTGATCCTGCGAATATAGGGTTCCTGTCCTATGGAGCATATTATGACGTGGAGAATGGAGATGGATATGATCCTCTGGAATTTGGTAAGAGCAGTTTCCTGAAAGCCGCTTTTATTACCGGTTCACTTGAACGTAAAACCTTCGACCATATGAAAGTGACTGAAGAAGTATCCCATTCATTCTATACAGGTGAAGGTGACCTTCATCCCTTTGATGGGGACACAGAACCTGTGAGAAATGCTGATGAGATCGATTACCATGGTGACAGCCAGAGCAAGTACACGTGGATGAAGGCACCACGATACGATGGTGTTCCATGTGAAGTAGGTCCCATTGCCCGCATGATAGCAATGCAAGAACCACTGACCACGGGCCTGATGAATACATTTTCAGATAATGGCTATTCTACTGTCAATACTTACATAAGGATGGTTGCAAGAGTGCAGGAGATGCTCATTCTTTTAGAGAGACTGATCCAATGGGTGACGTCCGACCTTGACCCGAGTGGACGATTCAGTGTTCCGATAGATATGAGCATGGCAAAGGATTCTCAGGGCGTCGGCCTCTGGGAAGGTGCCCGCGGTGCACTGGGTCACTGGATAAAGACCGGTTCAGATTCAAAGGTCACAAAATACCAGATGGTTGTGCCTACCACATGGAATGCGTCCCCAAGGGACAGTAACGGAATACCCGGGCCCATAGAACAGGCCCTTATAGGCACAAAGGTATCAGCGGCTGAAAATATGCTTGGGATCGACAACTCGAATCCCATAGGAATATTGCACACTTCAAGAGCATACGACCCATGTATCGCATGTGCCGTGCATACTATTGACCTGAGACAGAAAGATGGCAAAGGCGAGCGAGTCTTCGATATCGTTTAAGGGATTGGGATTACCCACTCCGCAGGAGAGAGATATTATTCCCTCCTCCTTCTCATGAACATCAGTGCCGAAATTGTTCCGGCCACAGCCAATATCGCTTCAAACCCTGGTTGTGCGGGTGTTGGCTGACGTTCTATTACTGAATTGAAAAGTATCCTGGAATTGTCCAGATATTCATAGGTCCTTTCCTTATTGTGTATCCCATAACTTCCATCCCCTTTTACCGCTTCCATATAGAATACGGCATTGTTGTAATCTGCCAGTACAGAATCATATTCGGACGTACCGTTGAACCTTTCCAGTGATTCGGTTGCGTTTGTTCTCAGAGCTTCAAGATTATCAAGTCTTTCAGCAACGATTCCCTGCTTTGCTTCAAGGACCGGTGTGAAGAATTCCTTATGACAATCATAGCAACCATTGGAAGAATCAGGACTGAACAACAGTTCCGGCTCAAAATCGAAGGTATGTCCCGTTATGGCAGCTTCCCCTGTAGTATCATTGAACTCACGGGTGGCCATATGACAATCTGAGCAGCCTATGCTCACGGGATGAACGCCAGTATAATAGATGGAACCGTTATACATCTCCCAATTCGTATAGGACACTGAAATTGTCATACCATCAGGTGATGCATCTTGCGAATTGTGGCAGTTCGCACACAGCAACACCTCGTCCTCTATCCGGCAACCTGCAGAGTGAGGGTCATGGCAGGCGACGCATGTTATACTCCATTCAGAAACATCAGATGCTTCAGGAACCTCAGCAAGGTTCAACCCGTAAACATCCTCATCGGCCAGATTTGGAATTGCACCGTCTGTGGACTTGCATGACACACACGAATTATCCATTTCGAGAATGAACGGCTCTCCTATGTCAGCAGGTTCTGAATGGCTCATCGTATCAGTTATGTTGAAACCTTCTTTCCCGAACTCATCCCATTCCTCGATCACAGGATGACTGTCACCTCTGTGGCAGGTCCCACACACCTCAGCAGAGAGGCTCACTTCAGGCACATTACCAAAAGGACTACCAATGTGAACATCATAGCCCCCTGCTGGTGGAGCATGGCACGCCTCACATGTGATAGGCTCAATTGTTGTTTCTGCTTCTGACCCTGCATGTACAGATGCATTCCATATATCATACGTACCGGAATGACAGCTCTTACATTCCTCAGGTTGCCCTGCAACGGATATCATAGTTAAAATGAAAACCATACCCAGTGCCAAATAAGCATATTTCGTCAAATAACTCCCCCACATATCCAGTTAATAATATTCTGGCCCAATTCTATTTAAGAAATTGCAACGGGAAGTACCCATAATAACGATTTCCCGGAACAATTATATGAAACGTTGATGTGTGAAAAATACCTGAAGTCATTTACATGCTCATGACCCGTATGAAAACTAATCAATTCTTCGTTGACATTTATTAACAATAAAACCATCATTAACTGAACGTAGAGGAGATCCATGCCCATCGATCATATTGGCTGCTGCGGTGCATATTGCAGAACCTGCAAACCATTCAACACCGGATCCTGCAAGGGATGCAAACTCGGCTATGACACCGGCGAGAGGAACATAACCAGAGCAAAATGCAAGATGAAAGTCTGCTGCATTGGAAAAGGTTTTGAGACCTGTGCCGACTGTCCTGAAATAGATCCATGTCCAACAATAAATGAGTTCTACGGCAAGAACGGACATAAATACAGAAAATATCAGCAGGCAACTGAGTTCATCAGGGATAATGGATACGAAGAGTTTTTGAAGATCGCCGATAACTGGACCAATGCCTATGGGAAATACAAATAACACTGCAACAGAAGAGTGTATCAAGCAACTTCGTGAGCTACTGCCAGAACTGGAAAGAAAGTTCGATGTTAGTTCTATTGCGATATTCACTCCTTATGTCAGAAATGAACAAAACAAAAAAAGTGATATCTACTTGCTTGTAGAATACATTGAAATGCCCGGATTGCTTGGGTTCATTGAGCATGAGAAGTACCTTTCTGATAAATTGGGAATTAAAGTTGAGCTTGTACTCAAAACTGCCCCGAAAACAAAAATTGGAAAAGACATGTTGAACGAGATAATACCTATAGAAGAATGAATGCATAACCACTGATAATTGATTCGTTCAAACTTTCCATCGGCAGACAAACTTAAATAACCCCACACTCACCTACCAGCATGAACCCCGGAAGCTCCAGAAGTAACATCAAACCAGGACTCAGTGTCGGAATAGTCCTGAAACAGGACCAGAGAAGTGGCAAGATCACCAGAGGTATTGTCAAAAGGATATTAACAAAATCATCAACCCATCCTCACGGAATAAAGGTCCAGCTCGAAGATGGTCGTGTAGGGAGAGTAAAGGAAATTCACTCAGGTGAATGAATTTTTTAGTTATTTATCTTTTTTCACTCATTCTTTGTATAGCATGCAAAACCCTTTTTGCAGCTCGTACATCTTGAACTGGACTTATATGTCGCCCCGAAATCTGCCGGCTTCCCGGAAGTGACCGAAACACACACAATACTCTGGCCCAGAGGTAGTGTTGCAAGAACAGGAGTTCCACACATAGGACATAACACATTTTCGATTTTCATATATATACCTCTCTAGCTAAGCTTACGAGATAGGTTATCAAAAAACAAGGATAAGGAAAAAGTATCCGGACAGATACAGATCAACATGGTCAGTCGTACTGCATCTGCCTCGTAGAATATATCAGAATTGAATTATGTCAAGATATAATTAGTATCTCTTAGGTGGTCTGTGGTTCTGGAAGCATTCCCTGCAGTATACAGGTCTGTCACCAGATGGCTTGAAAGGTACTTCAGTCTCCTGTTTGCAGTCAGAGCATGTTGCCTTGTGCATTTCTCTTGGACCGTTGTTTGACCTAAAGCCGCCGCCACCGCCGCCTCTACTGTTTCCGCCTCTGTTATTGAATCCCATTTTATTTATCTCCTGATTTATTATTTAGTCCGTACAGCATAACCGAGACTGAGAATTATTGTATGAACAGTTTAATCCGTTCCAACCAAATCGCCCATTCCGATATGACTACTTCTTACTGTCAGCAATTGTTAAAAGAAGCACGCAAAAATAGAGTTATCCTTTATTAATCGTTGAGCAATCGAACTAGTGTGTAGAACAACCCCATTATATAAAAAACCGGTGCTATCAATTTAGACTGTTGACAGATTGTGAGTGTCCAACAAAAAACAAAATAAATCATGTAACATCCAGAAAAGAACAGTATATAAGTAAAGCTATTTCAGATCAAATAACAAGATAAAAATAGATCATGCGGGAGCAGCACCCGCATTTTCGATCTGGTTTAGCTGTAGTTTCTGCTCATCTGTGAATATCTTATCGATATCAAGCAATATAAGCAGTCTCTCGTCAACCTTCCCTACACCCTGTACATATCGTCCGGTAATTTCGGAAACCAGAATATCAGGTGCAGGCTCGATATTTTCACCAGGTATATTTAAGACCTCATTAACCGAGTCAACGATCACTCCTGCGGTCAGGTCACCTATTTCCAATACCACTATGCGTGATTCATCATCCCTGTCCTCACGGATCATGCCGAACTTTGCTGCAAGGTCGACGATCGGGATTATGCTTCCACGAAGGTTTATCACCCCTACCACATAATCCGGGATCTGCGGGATCTTAGTGATAGAAGGTATGCGAATGATCTCTTTTACTTTATAGATCCCAATACCGAACTCTTCATTAGAAAGCTGGCATATGACCATCTGAAGCAGCTCTGTGGAAGAGCTGTTTTCCTTTGTATCCAATTCTGTCATTATAACACCCACCGCATCAAACAAATCTCATTTTTGAAGGACTTGCATATCTCCTTGTATGAGTGATATTCTGGTTGTCCAGACGGAATCTGGATACCACGTCCTGCATACTGGTTGATACAGCAGCAAGTTCCTGGGATGATCTTGAAAGCTCCTGCATGGAGTCTGCCTGGGACTGGACAGAGTCAACTGCTTCCTGTGCCCCTGCAGCAGATTGCTCTGCAATGGCAGATACCTCTTCACTGGCAGATGTAACCTGTTCAATTGATGCGGACTGCTCTTCTGCAGCAGCAGCGATCTCCTGGGACATTTGGACGATCATATCTCCTGCCTTAACAACCTCTTCGATGGCAGAAACAGAATTCTCAAGAGAAACTGCTCCGGTTTCAACTTCTTCGGTACCTCTTTTCATAGATGAGACCGCATTGTGTGTTCCTTCCTGCATCTGCTGTATGAGCTGTGCGATCTCCTTAGCAGCTTTACCGGAGTCCTCAGCGAGCTTTCTCACTTCGTCAGCCACCACAGCAAATCCGCGTCCGTGTTCGCCTGCCCTTGCAGCCTCAATGGCAGCATTCAGTGCAAGGAGGTTGGTCTGATCAGCGATCTTGGTAATAAGACTGACGATCTCACCTATCTGTTTGGATTTGTCATCAAGGTCCTGAATAACGTTTGAGGAGTCATCCACCGCAGATTTGATACTGTTCATCTTTAAGCGTAGATCCTGGGACATCTTACCTAGATTCTGTATAAGATTGTTGGAATCTACAGCATTCTTTGCAGCTTGCTCGGAGTTTTTGGCCACTTCCTGGACAGTGCGACTCATGTCAGCCATTGATAGCGAAACCTCTTCGGTCTTGGAAGACTGTAGCTGCATGCCTCTGGATATCTCAGTAACATTGCTTGTCACCTGCTCGGATGTAGCTGCCAGTTCCTCAGTAGATGCAGACATTTCCTGTGCAGTTGAAGCGATAACTTCAGCATTCTCACGCATCACACCTACAACATTCTGGAGCTCGTCACCCAGACCATTGAGAGTATCACTGAGTTGTTTGAACTCTCCCTTCGCATCTATTGTCACCCTTGTAGTAAGGTCGCCATCGGCATACGAATTGATGACCCTTGCTGCCTCGTTCAGCGGACCTATGACAGCATCAAGAGTAGAATTAATTCCTGTCACGATCTTTCCGAAGTCACCTTTGTGCTTTGATGCATCTGCACGGACATGAAGCTGTCCTTCCACAGCCGCCTCTATCAATGTATCAGTATCAGCTATCAGGGATTTAAGGTTTGAACGGACCTGTTCTATGGTCTCATTGATGAAAGCCTTCTTACCAGGGAACTGTTCAAGTTCAGCATCAAAGTTACCCTCACCGAATTCCCTGACACATGCCATTGCCTTCTTCTTCACACTGATATGACCATTGACCATGTTGTTGACACCCTCTGCCATTTCATAGTAAGCACCTTCGAACCTGTCCAGTGGGATAAAAACATCAATGTCACCCAAATCATGCTGTGCTGACATGTTGTTCATTTCCTGAATGAACTTCTTTACATTATCACGCACTCCTTCGATAACCTCATTCATGACAATCTTCTTACCAGGGAATTTTTCAAGCTCGGCATCGTAGTTACCTTTTCCAAATTCTCCCATACATTCAAGGCCTTTCAGTACACTGTCGATGTGACCTTTGACCATATCGTTGACACCGATAGCCATATCACAATAAACACCCTCGAACTTGTCTGCTGGAATAAAAACATCAATATCGCCTGCATCATGCTGTGCTGACATATTGTTCATTTCCTCAATGAACATCTTTACACTGCCACGCACTCCTTCGATGACCTCGTTCATGATAATCTTCTTACCAGGGAACTGTTCAAGTTCAGCATCATAGTTACCTTTGCCAAATTCTCCGACACATTCAAGGCCTTTCAGTATACTGTCGATGTGACCTTTGACCATATCATTGACACCGGTCGCCATCTCATAATAAGCACCTTCGAATCTGTCCACAGGTATAAATACATCGATCTCGCCTGCTTCATGTTGTGCTGACATGTTGTTCATTTCATGGATGAAGCCCTTTACGTTACCACGTAATTCCTCAATTGTCTCGTTTATGAAAGCCTTCTTACCAGGGAACTGTTCAAGTTCAGCATCAAAATTACCCTTGCTGAATTCTGCAACACAGGCCATTGCTTTCTTCTTCACGGAGATGTGGCCATTGACCATATCATTGACACCCCTGGCCATGTCAGCATAGACTCCATTGAACTTATCTTCCTGTATGACAACATCAATATCACCCAGATCATGTTCTCTGCTCATTCGTGACATTTCACTCGTGAACATGTTGAGCTCATCTATAAGCTGGTTGATATTGTTCTTGATCTCATTGAAGTCACCCTTATAATCATCAGTTATCTTTTCAGGTATGTCCCCTTTTGAGATCCTGTCAACATATTCTGCAGAAACATTCAATGGTGAGATCACCGCGTCAAGGAGATCGTTGATACCTTCCAGGATCTCCCTGTCGGTTCCTTCATATCCATCAACCCGGGCACGGGCATCCAGTTTACCCTCGATTGCAGCCTCGACAAGTGTGAGTATCTCTTTTACGGCATTGGAATTGTCTTGCTTTGTGCCTGCAAGATCGTTTTTTTCATCTAACATATATACACCTTGTTTTCCTAACTGTTGCGCAGTTTATAGTTCAGATTAACTTCCATATACCCAGATGCAAGAACTATAAAGCAAACTGAAATTTTACTACTGCACAGAGATCAATAATTGTAGTAATCCTGTGTTCACGGCGTTAACCCGCGGAGTCGTATATACACAAAAATAATATATAAATATTAGTATACATAATATGTGACCCGTAGTCGACACCATGCACAGCTATGAAGGCTGTTTACAAATACATTAACAGAATCCAAAAATCCTTACAAATACATTCAACTGAATATCATCTACAAAGCCCCTTTTAAATCCAGGTCTATGAAAACATTACATTCTTTTGTGAACAAAGAATTAATACATCTATAGTACATAATTCAATTAGGGTCATTATGAGTGGAAAAATATCAGATAACGGTAAAATGCCTGTATTATTCATCGGACATGGTTCACCAATGAACATCATACAGGACAACAGCTACACACAGAGCCTTTCCAGACTCGGTAAAGAGTTACCAGAACCTGAAGCAATAATGGTAGTCTCAGCCCACTGGATGACCGACGGGACATATGTTACCTGCAATGAAAAACCAAAGACCATATATGACTTCTACGGTTTCCCCAGGGAACTATATGACATTGATTATCCAAGTCCCGGTTCACCTGACAAGGCGGAAATGGCATGCCAGATAGCACGCAAAGTGCCAGTGGAATGCAGTAACCAGTGGGGACTGGACCATGCATCGTGGGCAGTGTTAAAACACATGTACCCTGAAGCCGACATCCCTGTCTTTGAGATGAGTATTGACTACTCCTTCAACGAATGGCACCCAAAGATGATGCAGTATCACTATGACATGGCAACCGAACTCAGGGAGTTACGGGAACAGGGCGTGCTTATCATAGGAAGCGGGAATATCGTGCATAACCTGAGCCTCATCGACTTCATGAACGTTAACGCAAAACCCTATAAATGGGCTGTGGAATTCGATGAGAAGGTGAAGACCAACCTCCTGTCCGGTAACCACAGGGACCTTATCGAATACCTGAACATGGGTGAGACAGCAAAACTTGCTGTTCCAACACTGGACCATTATCTGCCCATGATATATACAATAGCATTACAGGAAAAAGGTGAGACTCTGGAATTCACCCATGAGGGCTTCCAGCATGCCTCTGTATCCATGAGATGCTTTAAGATAGAATAAGAGGATCTCAGCCGAAGAACGGCTGAAACTGTAAAAAGTAACTGAGTTGGACTATTTCACCCTGTCACCATATATTTGTCTGAAATGGTCCTTCGGGTCAAAATCTGTCTTGAATTTCAGTTTACCTGAATTGGACTGGATGTTGATCTCCCATATATTCTGGATCTGGTCATCATCTGAACTGCTCTTTTTCTTTACTTTGATCGACTTTATGCCGGCATTGGGTATTGCAAAATTTGCCTCGTTCTCCGCCAGTGCTGCCTGTGCACTCATTGCAGCGTACCTTTCAGCATATCTGAAAGCACCCTTCATCTGAGCTCCCCACTGCCCCATGAATCCTTTACCTTCAGCTTTTGCCTGATCACGGGATTCCTTGACAACCTGTTTCATAACATCATTCGTTACCTTAGCGAATATTGTTGAATCGGGTGTTGCGACAAGTGTGAACGCATCGTAGGACAGACCCAACATCTTGCTTTTCTTCATATTCGGAACTATTCCGATCACTTCGTCTTCCATAGTAAACCTCCTCGTCATCCGATCAAAGGATACCACCATTACTATAATTTTAAATAACACTGGATGACTTTGTAGAAAACATACACCAGTGTGTATATAAATATTGTTATATTGATCTGTGCTCAAAGGTATCTTAAAAAAGAAAAATATGTAAAAAGAAGTTACACAGGAATCTGTACTAAAGGCAGATGGAAATGGAAAGTGGTTCCAACATCCGGCTCGGATTCGAAACTGATCTCACCACCAAGTAACTCTACAAGGGATTTGGATATGGACATACCCAGACCCGTTCCTTTGTACTTTCTGGTGGAATCATCACTGACCTGCCTGAAACGTCCGAAAACGCAATCGAACTTCTCCTCAGGGATACCTATGCCGGTATCTTTCACATAGAAATGGATACATTCACCGTTGACCGAGTAACCGAACTCGACTGAGCCCTCGTGTGTGAATTTCAGAGCGTTACCAATGATATTGTTGAAGATCTGTCTTATCCTGTGCTCATCTGAGTAAAGGAATGAATCGATGTCATCAAGCCCTTTCACCACAACAAGGTCAACAGGCGGTTCTTTCATGTCAAACTGTACCTTGAAGATGGAATAGAGATCATCAAGCATCTGGTTCACATTGAATGCTTCATTGTAGATCACCAGCTGATCAGCCTCTATTTTAGAGATGTCAAGGATATCATCGATGATCAGCAACAATTGTTCACCACTCTTTTTGATAAGACTCGCGTAATGGACCTTTTTCTCATTGGAGAACGATGGAACCTGGATCATATCTGAAAAGCCGAGTATTCCATTTAGTGGTGTTCGAAGTTCATGACTGATGTTTGCAAGGAACCGGGATTTCAGGAGATCAGCTTCTTCAGCCTTCTCCTTTGCAGCGATAAGCTCTGCCTGGGTGTTCTTTAACATCCTGCGGTTGACCAGAAGCAAAGCAATGAGAATGAATTGGTAGAGAAGTGCTATGAATACGACGAGTATCTCGCTCTTATATAGTTCAACAAAAGAGACATCCTTTCCTACTATTATGCTACCTTCCGGAAGGGATCCCTCTGATATTGAGAAACGTTGCATCTGTTCCCAGTCGAACATATAATCATGGTATTGACTATCCATCACAGGAAGTTCAGCTGGATCCTCACCATCGAGCAAACGCAAAGCATATTCGCCGGCAAGTTTGCCTTCATTCTCAGCAGTGGTCAGTTTACCGCCTACAATACCCTGACCCAGATAGAATCCCCATACGGAGTAAACCGGAACTTCAGCAGCCTCCGCGACAAGTTCCATAGATTCTACCATTTCGAGATCATTACCGTCCTTATCCCTGTTGAAAAGAAGCATGAAGATAACAGTGTCTTCAGAAGCCTCTGAGACGGTTTGCTGCATCTGCAAAATGGACATATCTTCCAGATATTCTATCTGGACCCTGTCCTCGTAAGGCTCTAACTCCTTCTTTGCCTGCTCCGTCGTTATCAGTGAAGTGTGAGTGTTATTGTCCCTTACAACAAGCAACCTTTTGGTATCAGGATGCAACTGCAATATAAGTTCCAGTGTGTCCGCAGGCTCGATATATTCGACTATACCTGTGACCAGAGGGCGGCTCTCCCTCCATTCAGGGTCATAATCATTGGCACCACAGAAAACAACCGGAATATCCGGAGGGAATATGTCCATTCCCGCATCAGAGGTGATAAAGTCAATGGCATAGTTATCTGCACAGATTATCAGGTCGAAATTTTCATGACCTTTATACTTATGCCGGTAAGCATCTGCCAGCGAATCAATGTATTCCTGCTCAGGATGTCTTTTCGCATCCATATATTCAAAGTAGAATTCCGCATCGGAGTATTCAGTATCTTTGAAGGCATCAGCAATCCCCTTGCTTATCATGTTCGACCATTCGTAAGTGGGATAATAAGAATGAAATATCAGTATTTGTGGTGCCTGTGAACTATGCTCGTTGGCAGGATCATCGTTGGACTCTACAGCAAGTACCGAAGTAACAGGAGACAGAAAAGAAGTGACCAGAATAGCTAGTACAAGCAAATATCTGACATTATTCCATGATATTTTTCCTGATAAGTGCATCCTGACCTGTCCTTTATTACGTGTGTATAAATTGAGAAGTTGCTGCGGAGGAAATGTATAATAATGTGCATTATATATAACCGATGGCATCTTACAGATCAGATAACTGTGTAGGAAGAAGAATTACTCATATTTTCAAATAATCCGGCAGCGACCACCCATTAACGAAAAACATATCATTGAAAAGGAATTTGTGACTGGCATATGCACAACAGTAGAAAAAGTACAGATGAGATACTCCAGGAAACTCTCGTTGAGATGGAGAACATAGTCGTCCGAAAGAATGGAAGTATCATCCTTGATTCCATTGATTTCAAGATAAAGAGTGGTGAGAACATCGCCATAATAGGACCTAATGGCTCAGGGAAGTCCTCGATCATCAAGACAATAATCGGAGACTACCGCCCAATTGCAGACACGCCAGGAATGGTTTTCAGAATTATGGAAAAGGACAGATGGGTAATCTCAGACCTCAAAAAGCTCATGGGAATAGTTTCAGGAGAGCTACAGCTTGAATACATGCGGGATATATCAGTAGTAGAAGTGATTCTTTCCGGCTTTTTCAGCAGTATAGGCATCTACCCTAACCTGAAGATCGAACCTTATATGCTGCAAAGGACAGCAGATATCATTGATTTCCTTGAGATAAGACATCTTGCCAGTAAGAACATATCCCACCTTTCAACCGGTGAAGCAAGAAGAGTTCTCATCGGAAGGGCACTTGTCCATGACCCCATGATTCTTGTACTGGATGAACCAACGAACAGCCTTGACCTGAAAAGCAAGCATGTGTTCAGAGAAACTGTGAGCAAGATAGCATCAACAGGGAAGAGTGTTATCCTCGTGACCCACGACCTTGAGGATATTGTCCCTGAGATCAACCGTGCGGTTCTCCTGAAGGACGGCAGAATCTTTGCAGACGGAGATATTGAGAATATACTTACTGCTGACAAACTGACGGAGTTATTTGGTATTCCGGTCGAGGTTGGTAAGGATAAGGGATATTATCATGCTTGGTGCTGAAATAAAGATCAAAAATGATGAATGAAACTGTAAAATATACCTAACTATTCCAATATTAACAAATAAAAGGAAAAAGCCTCCATACTTGTTATTCATTATCCATAGAGATACCCTCAACTTGAGTATCTAGAATTTGCTTCATTAAAATATAAGAAAATTTAATGCCTTCATTTTCAGTTAAAATGTCTTTCAGATATATTTTTGAATCATCATATTTTTGAGGGAAATTGATACTCAAATAAGTCATTCGCTTTTTATCTTGTTCCCAAAAACGATATTTTACTTCTTTTTTCCCTTGAAACTCTGAAATAAATTTATCTATGAATTGATCTTCCCTGTGCCAATTAATTAGAGATTTCGTTACATATACATCATCCCATGTATCATAGAATGGAAAATGTGCAATTACATTCCTGATAAACTTGAACAATTTAGTTCCAATCACTGATTCCATTGGTGGACGAGATTTTTCAATGTCTTGAATTACCCACTTTATTGGCACATAATTCAACAATTCGGTGTATACTGCAAATCCATCTTTTATTCTGGAATATCTATAATTTGCATCTTTTTCAAAAAAAGAGTCATCTATTATTTCCGCAAAAAGATTATAAAACCGATTATATGCTAAATCTAAAAACTCTTTTTCTGCATGGTTTGGTCTTAATTCTTCGGCCATGTATATAAATAAATTTTGATGATGATATAACTCTTATGGTTTTTATTTTATTGCAATTCAATGAATATGTGGAAGATTATCATATTAGGTTTTAAGCTGGATAGCAAATTGTTCAAATCACCAAACCCGCACAATTCTCTTTTAGTATATGCATTCAAATATAATTGGCTCATATTCTAGCCCAAAAATGAGATTACACTAATATATTACAACTTTTACACGGATGATACCATGAGGGAATTTATCGACCAGCTCAGGAAGAACGGGAAACTTGTCGAGATCACAGAGCCTGTTTCAAAGGTGTTCGAAGCACCACGTATTGCAAAGAAGACACCCGGACCGGTGCTGTTCCATGACATTGATGGTAACAAGGCCATCATGAACGTGCTCGGTTCAAGGGATGAGCTTGCAACGATGTTCGGTGTGGACAAGGACAAGATCATCAAGAGGCTCTCAGAGGTTTCACCTGATGGCGAGGTCGTTGTTGTTAAGGAATCACCAACAATGGAAGTTATCGAGGATGATGTTGACCTGACAAAGCTCCCTATAATGACACACTTCGAGAAGGATGCAGGACCATACCTTACAGCTGGAATTGTTGTTACAGAATACGATGGTGTCATGAATGCAGCTATCCACAGGCTTCTAGTCGTTGACAAGACAAGACTTGCAGCACGTCTTGTAGCTCCAAGGCACAGCTATGTCATGCATAAGAAGGCATCCGACAAAGGAGAAAAACTCCCTATCGCTATCGTGCTTGGTGCTGACCCTACAGTTACCTTCGCATCGACCACACGTGTGCCTGCCGGAAAGGAATTCCACTATGCAGCAGCACTTCGTGGCAGACCTGTAGAACTCTTTGAATGCTCCAATGGCATCAAAGTGCCTCATGCAGAGATCGTCCTTGAAGGTTACATCAATCCGACCGAAAGAGTAGATGAAGGACCATTCGTAGACATCACCGGAACATACGACCTTGTGAGACAGGAACCTGTCATACACATCACAAGAATACTGCACCGCAAAGACCCGATCTATCACGGAATACTTCCTGCCGGTCCTGAACACCTGCTCATGATGGGAGTACCATATGAGCCAAGGATATTCAATGCGGTCAGCGAAGTAACCACCGTGAAGAACGTAGTGCTCACAGAAGGTGGATGCTGTTATCTCCATGCTGTTGTGCAGATCGAGAAACAGACGGAAGGTGACGGAAAGAACGCTATCATGGCAGCCTTTGCAGCACACACAAGTCTGAAGCATGTGGTCGTAGTTGATGATGACATCGATATCTTTGACCTGCATGATGTTGAATTTGCCATTGCCACCAGAGTGAAGGGTGACATGGACGTTATGATAATACCAAATGTGAGAGGAAGTTCACTCGATCCAAGAGGAGCGCCTGATGGAACCACCACCAAAATGGGAATCGATGCCACCAAGGTCCTGAAAGAAGCCCAGAACTTCGAACGTGCAAAGATGCCAGAGTGAGAACTAAAGGAAGAGCGGCGGAACAAGAATGTACCTCACACCTGAAGAAGAGAAGACACTGAATGGCGAATACGGAGAAAGTCTCCAGAAAGCCATAGAGATCCTTGTTGCACTGGGAGATATCTACGGTGCGGACAAACTCATACCTGTAAAGAGCGCACAGATAGCCGGAGTATCATATAAGACGATTGGAGATGCAGGACTTGAGTGGATATCCGACCTTGAAGGAAAAGTGAAGATCCCTTCCATTCTCAACCCTGCCGGTATGGACATCGTTCGCTGGGATGAGATGGGAATCGACCCTGTTTTTGCAAAGAAGCAGCAAGAGATCATTGAGGCTTACGCCAAACTCGGCATCCAGACAAAATGCACCTGCACACCTTATTATCTTGAAGGATTCGACGTTAAGCTGGATGACCACGTCGCATGGAGCGAGTCTTCGGCAGTATCCTATTGTAACTCTGTGATCGGTGCAAGGACAAACCGTGAAGGCGGACCCTCTGCACTCTCTGCAGCACTTGTTGGAAAGACAGCGAACTACGGATACCACCTTGATGAGATGCGAGAACCAGTAATTGCCGTGGAAGTTGATTGCGAACTTTCAGGCTCCGACCTTGGTGCTCTCGGCTATAGTGTTGGCAAGACCATCGGAAGCAGGGTACCCATATTCTACATGAAGAACGAACCTTCAAAGAACGAGATGAAATCCCTGGGAGCAGCACTTGCAGCATCCGGGGCTGTGGCACTCTATCATATAGATGGTGTAACACCTGAAGCCTCCAGAAAGACATTTACAAGACCAGATGAAGTGATCCCTGTTGAAAGGTCACAGATAGACGAGGTCTATGAAACTAATAAGGACATACTTTCCAGTGAGATAGTGACCGTGGGATGCCCTCACTGCTCACCTGAGGAACTGGAAGAGATCGCAGACCTTGTGGAAGGGAAGAAACTCAAAAAGGAGATGTGGGTATGCACAGCAAGGGAAGTTGCTGAAGGGCATCCCGACCTTGTTCAGAGGATCGAGAAGAGCGGCGCAAAGGTCGTGTGTGATACCTGCATGGTGGTCTCACCTGCAACTAACAAGTACGCATCCATGACAGTGAACTCAGGAAAGGCTCTTGCATATGTGCCAAGCATGTGCAAGGTAGCTGCGAAGTATGCGAGCATTGAGGACTGCATCAAAGAGGCAGGTGTTATCGATGAGAATTAAGTGCAGGACAATATCCAGAGGTATTGCCGAAGGAGAGGTCCTCCTCACCCGCGATGCTATCTCATTCCTCGGTAACGTTGACCCGGAGACAGGAGAGGTCGTGGAACCCCAGCATGAACTGTACGGACAGTCCATTGCCGGAAAGGTCCTTGTTTTCCCGCATGGAAAAGGTTCCACTGTTGGTTCCTATGTCATCTACCAGCTCTTCAAGAATGGTGTTGCACCCGCTGCAATGATCAATCTTGAATCAGAACCAATTGTGGCCGTTGGTGCGATCATATCCGAAGTACCACTTGTGGACAGGCTTGAGAAGGACCCCTATGAGATGCTGAAAAATGGCGATATGGTCATGGTCAACAGCACAGAGGCCTTTGTCGAGATAAAGAACAAGGAATAGAGACAAATATGGATGTCTGTTTTCGCTGGAACAAGAAGAACACCTACAGTCTTGCAGCACTGGCTCCGCTTGTTCCGGGAGCCTTGAAGGTCAAAGCGCCCCATGACGGGATAATGATATATAGCTTTGCCACCCGGCAGGCCGGACCGATCTTCAGTGAAGTGAAGAAGGCAGATACAGATTCTATTTTCATTGCAGGCGGCCCCCATCCATCCGGGGCACCTGAAGATACACTGGAACACTTCGACTATGTAGTGATAGGAGAGGGCGAGGAGACATTACCTGAACTTATAGATGCCATCGTTGCAGGAAAGGATGTTTCCTGTGTGAAAGGTATCGCCTACAAGGACGAGAACGGGAACACAGTGATCACTGAAAAACGCGACCCTGTTGACCTCGATAAGTATCCCTGCTTTGACCCCAACATCGTGATGTCGCCCCTTGAGATCAGCAGAGGATGTCCTTTCAGGTGCAGATACTGTCAGACCCCACGCCTTTTTGGCAACAAGATGAGACATCGAAGTATAGATAATATAGTTCATTTTGCGAAATACTATCGTGACCTCAGGTTCACATCCTCAAATGCTCTTGCTTATGGAAGTGACGGAATTCATCCACGTCTGGACAAAGTGGAGAAGCTCCTGTCAGCACTGAAGGACACAGGTGCAAGGGATATCTTCTTCGGGACATTCCCTTCAGAGGTCAGGCCCGAGTTCGTTACCGATGAGTCACTGGAACTTATCACCAAATACTGCACTAACACGAAAGTGAGCCTTGGAGCACAATCAGGAAGCGACCGCATCCTTAGAGAGATACTCAGGGGACACACCGTAGATGATGTTGTCCGAAGCCTTGAACTCTGTTTTGACCACGGAATAACACCTATGGTGGACTTCATGGTAGGATTCCCTGATGAAACAGAAGAGGAACAGGATATGAGCCTTGAGCTCATTCAGTGGATATGTAAAAAGGGCGGGAATGTACATTCACATTACCTGACACCACTGCCGGGAACTCCTTTTGCCGATGTGGAAACATCACCTGTGAGCAAGCGTTACAAGAAAGTGATGGGGAAGCTTGCACTTACTGGCCAGGCTACCGGTTCATGGGAATGAACAAACAATTATCATTCATCATCATCCAGACCTGCATAGATATCCCCTGCCAGATGGATCGAGACAGCTACCATGAAAGCTGTGATGCTTGAGGTTGCAAAGACCGCCCGAAGACTGAAATTGAAGAGCACCAGTGCGAGGATGAGAGGGGCTGCTGTCTGGCCCACGTATTTCATGATATTATAGAGGGAAACGATACCTCCCATCATTTTCGGCGGGGCCACCTGGGTTATGAGTGTGTTGAGCGATGGCTGCACCATTCCAAAACCCACTCCGAAGAGGAATATGAAGAGCATGTTCCACAGCAGGGTATTGGCGAAGATCGTGCCTGCAAGGGCAAGTCCTGTAACCATGAATCCTGTCCTGACGAGCTTTTGTTTGCCCCAGTGTTTTGCCAGTATCCTTGCCCTTGAAGCCACAAGTGCCATGGCTATTCCCTGGAACCCCAGTGCAAGACCTGCCTGCTTTGCATCGAAACCGTAACCGTCCTTCAACAGGAAGGGGATGTAGATCACCATGGTGTATAACAGGAAGAAGATAGCGAAGGCAAGGAACATGGTGTATGATATCCTGAACTCCTTCAGGTTCCTTGCAAGATCCAGCGCACTGTGATTGCTTCTGCTCTCCGGCATGTTAGTCTCCGGCAGCACGAGGAGAGCAATGATGGCCAGAGGGACCGTGAGGCCGTAGAACAGGAAAGGGACATTCCATCCGTAGACTGCCATGAGGCCTCCGATAAGTGGTGCCGACACACCTCCGATACCGGTTGTCATGCTCATCTTGCCCATGGCGTCCACCCTTCCAAGACCGCTGTACAGTTCACCGATCATGGTCATAACTATGGGGAACATGCCTGCAATGCCAATGCCCTGTATGAACCTGAGGATCAGCAGAGTTCTAAGGTCTGGAGCAAAGTAACAGGCAACACCGATAACTCCGTTGATGAGCAGACATGGAACAAGCACTGTCTTTCGACCAAGGCGGTCCATGACAGTACTCAGGAAGAACATGAAAAAAGCCGTGGAAAAAGTATAGACACCAAGTACAAGGCCCACTGCCTCACGGGAAGTGCTCAGGGGCTCCACCATAAAAGGCAATACCGGGGCTACCACAGCACCTGCAGACATTGCGAAGAATGCCACCAGCAAAAGGATCGGAAGTGTTAGTTTTCCTGACATTGTTCTACCCTGACACACGATGATCGATACACAATGGGATCTAAGTGAACCTATCCCATCTATATTATAAAGAATGGATAATTACCGTTTATTCATTGTGCATTCCTCGAACTCACCGTTGAAGAAGACAAAGACCGTGATCTCCTCACCTTTGTTGAACTTGCGCATTTCCCTGTCGTACACACCCTGCACATGCCTTAGCTTATTTTTACTGAAATGTTCCTGTGCTTTTTTGTAGAAAGCTATCAGTTGCTTAAGGTAGGCTGCTTCATAAGCCTTGATCTGAAGTGCGATATCCTGTGCCTCTTCGTCACTGATATCCGTATGATAGCAACCATGCTGGTTCAGGCCGCTTATCTGCCTCCAGTCCACATTGCCGTCCTCATCCGGCTCCCGGTGAAGCATGTATGGATAGAGACCGCATATCATCGGTCTTTGCTCATAGATGGTGCATCTTTTGTCTTTCAGGAAGACGCAGGAACCATCCTCTTTTGCTTTGAGGGCATAACCGGAAACGTAGAATCGTCCGTGCTGGTCACATAGTTCATAATAAGGTGCCGGTTCCAGCACATCAGATGATATGGACTTCATCCTTGTGGCGTCCTCATTGAGAAGGAATACGTGGTCATTGAACTGACGGGTGCAGCAGCGTGCACAGAAGTCGCATTCAAAACCAACTTCCTTTATGACGGAAACCAGTTCATCCATCGGGTAGTCCTGCACACCTTCAAGCTCTTCAATTACCGTCCCAAGCTGTTTTTCCATTACTGATGTAACCGTGATCAACTCCTCTTTATTAGAGTGCCATGATCCTGCTTTCTAAAAGCAATTTTGGTCTGACCTCCCCGCAAGCTTTAATAATAAGCATTACGTCTAAAGGTAAACTCAACGACTGGAACTAATACATCCAGGTTAAATATAAAACTAACAAACCAACTTAAAATTACACTAATAATTATCAAGAGGATTTTATCATGGGTAAGACAGGCAGCATTGAATGGGTAAAGGTAAAAGGACGCGGCGGAAGAACTATCAAAGTTCGCAAGTGTAAGGAAGGAAAGGCTCACCCGGGCCCTGCACAGAGATACACATCATCTGGTGCTAAGAGAAGGTTCCTTAACAGGTCCGCAAAAGCACTCGTAAAGTGATCCAACTCACTTTACATTACTACTCCTTTTATTCATTTACAGTCGATTGACTCTTTTTTTTAAATTTCGTATCAGTTTATTCTTTCTTTGTACAGAGTACGAAGGACCCGATACGTTTATATAGAACTACAAACATTAAAAAACGACTTGAGAATAAATGTTATTCTAATCTCATATACACAGGAGGATAGACAATTATGGCAGGACAGATGGCCGGACAGCCAATTTTCATATTAAGAGAAGGAAGCCAGAGAACAAGAGGCAGAGAAGCACAGAGCAACAACATCATGGCTGCTAAAGCAGTCGCTGAAGCTGTAAGAACAACACTTGGTCCAAAAGGAATGGACAAGATGCTTGTAGACAGTCTCGGAGATGTAGTTATCACAAACGATGGTGCAACCATCCTTAAAGAGATGGACATCGAGCACCCAGCAGCAAAGATGATCGTGGAAGTATCAAAGACCCAGGACGATGAGGTCGGAGACGGAACAACCACAGCTGCTGTTATCGCTGGTGAACTCCTCAAGAAGGCAGAAGAACTTGTCGAGCAGGACGTACACCCAACAATTATCGCCTCCGGTTACAGAATGGCTTCCGAGAAAGCTGGTGAGATCATCCAGACACTCGCAAAGTCAGTCACCAAAGAGAACAGGGACGTACTCATCAACATCTCCGGAACAGCAATGACCGGAAAGGGTGCAGAAGCTACAAAGGAAGTCCTTGCAAACATAACAGTCGATGCTATCACAAGCATTGTCGATGAAGACGGTAAGGTCGACATGGACAATATCAAGGTAGAGAAGAAGGTCGGAGCACGTATCGAGGAATCCGAGCTCATCGAAGGTATGATCATCGACAAAGAGCGTGTACACACCAACATGCCAAAGAAGATCGAGAACGCAAAGATCGCACTCATCAACACAGCTATCGAACTCAAGGACACAGAGGTTGACGCTGAGATATCCATCACATCACCTGAGCAGCTCCAGTCCTTCCTTGACCAGGAAGAGAAGATGATCAAGGACCTTGTTGACAAAGTAGTTAACAGCGGTGCAAACGTCGTATTCTGCCAGAAGGGAATCGATGACATGGCACAGCACTACCTTGCAAAGGCTGGTGTCTTCGCTATCAGGCGTGTAAAGAAGAGCGACATGCAGAAGCTCGCAAGAGCAACAGGTGCAAAGCTCATCACAAACGTTGACGAGATATCTGATGCTGACATGGGCAAGGCAGATCTTGTAGAAGAGAAGAAGATCGGCGGCGACCCAATGACCTTCGTAACAGGATGCGACAATCCAAAGGCAGTATCCATCCTCCTCCGTGGCGGAACAGAGCACGTTATCGACAACATCGAGAGAGGCCTTAACGACTCCCTCAGAGTGGTCGGTGTAGCTATCGAGGACGAGAAACTCGTAGCTGGCGGCGGATCCCCTGAAGTAGAGGTTGCACTCAGACTCCAGGAATACGCAGCAACACTCAGCGGAAGAGAGCAGCTTGCAGTCAAGGCATTCGCAGAGGCTCTTGAAGTAGTTCCAAGGACCCTTGCAGAGAACGCAGGTCTTGACCCAATAGACATGCTCATGGAGCTCCGTGCACACCACGAGAAGGGCGTAAAGACAGCAGGTCTCAACGTCTACGAAGGAAAGGTCATCGACATGTGGGAAGCAGGCGTAGTAGAGCCACTCAGGGTAAAGACCCAGGCGATCAACGCAGCAGCAGAATCCGCAGTCATGATCCTCAGGATCGACGATATCATTGCATCCAGACAGGGACCAGAAGGACCAACCCCTGAACAGATGGTTCCAAACATGCCACCTGGAGGACTTCCAGGCATGGGTATGGATATGTAAGTATCCTGACGGAAACAAACACAACTATAAACTCACTTGCGCAGGTTCATCTGAACTCTGCGCAAAACTGCTTTTTTTAAAATTAGATGATCGTTAATTGAATAACGATTCAAAATTAGAATTGAACCTGAGACTCACTCTAGACACTTGAGTATATCTTCCGGGTCATAGGCAGGAGCAACATACCGGGTCCTCCCGCGCGTACCCTTACCGGAAAAATCAGCATCTATGAGCCTTGATACATGCATCTTCTCAATTATCTCATAGAAACGGGTATAGCCAAGTCCAGTTATCTCATGGAATGACTTGTAAAGGTCTCCGGCCTGAAGACTGCTGTCCTTTGCAACCATAGAAAGCAAGGTCTTCTCATGGTCTGAAAGGGACTTGATATTGCGACACAGATGCAGAAGCCTTGATGCTTCATAGGCCTTGTCCACATCTTCAACAGAGATCTTCCTGCTTGCCCTCCTTTCAGCGTTGAGACCGGAGCGTTTCAGAAGATCGATACCGATACGCAGATCGCCCGTCCTGTCCACATAGGTGACAACCTTATCCAGTGCCTCATCGGACACCACGTCCTTGAAGAAAGCATGTTTCACACGATCGGCAATTATATCAGCGATCTCACCAAGCTCATATCTCGGGAAAGCTATCTCCTCTGGAAGGAAAACAGAACCTACCCGTGGATCGAAACTGTAAGGAATACCCACATCACTGATGATGGCTATCACGGATATCCTTGCTCCGGGATACTGCTCATGTGCCCTCAGAAGAGAGTACATCACCTCATCGGCATGTCCTTCCGGGAAAAGATAATTGATATCATCAAGTGCTACCACAAGGGTCTTGTTCGAATCGATGAGGAACTTGATCACCTTCTCGAACATCCTCCTGAAGGAAACACCCGAAGAAGGCGGAGTTATGTGAGTGAGTTGTTCATATATCCGGGATACAACAGCGAATCTCGTAGATTCCATCTGGCAGTTGACCTTGACAAGGACAACATTATCCGTGTATTCCTTCATCTCATTGAACACTTTCATGACAGCCGTGGTCTTTCCAGTTCCCGGAGGACCCTTTACAAGACAGTTCACAGGCCGCATGCCCCTGAGTGCCGGTTTTAAACTGAAACGCAGGGCCTGCATCTGGGATTCCCTGTGTGCGAAATACTCCGGCAGGTGGTCGAACTCAAGTATCTCACCGTTGTTAAAAAGAGTCTCATCCCACAGAAGCATGTCATCGCCCATTCTTAAACCCCTCTTTTGCTGCTTTTCACCAACTATAAGAACCTATGATAATGAACACAGGGAAACAATATTGACTTCATTGACTGCAAGTGCTCGACTTGCAACACTAATATAATTATCAGCGCATAATAACTTTTTGCTTTTGTCCCGCAATGTCACCAATACCCGGAGCGTACATCAAACAAGTGATGTTATGTCTGAGACCGTACTCACCAGTGTCTCGACCTCATCTTCGGTATTGTACAATCCGAATGACGCCCTCACAGTACCATTGACACCCAGATGACCGATTCCCGGCATTGCACAATGATAGCCGCTCCTCACACAGATGCCACGGGTCTGGTCAAGTATCATGGCCACATCATGTGCGTTCATCCCTGTGACATTGAAAGACACGACCCCTGCCCGATTCTCCGGCCCATATACCTCCACGCCATCCATTTCAGCAAGACTGGATGCGGCTTCTTTTGCAAGGGAAGTCTCATGTTCTTCTATTTTGTCGACACCTATCTCCGTCACATATTCCACGGCACGGCCAAGACCGATCACTCCGGGAATATTAGGAGTTCCCGCCTCGAACTTAGCAGGACTTGGTTCCATCCTGAAGTCCTCTGCAGTTACAGAACTTACCATTCCCCCGCCCAGGAATGCAGGTTCGATTCCCTCTGGCTCTTTTATGTATAACACACCGGTGCCCTGCGGACCAAGCAGACCCTTGTGACCGGGACATACAAAGAAGTCCGGGTCAAGTGAACCTATATCGATAGGCAGGTTCCCTGCTGACTGGGACCCATCCACCAGTATCCTCACGCCATGCGCTCTGGCTATTGAAGCTATCTTTTCAATGTTCTGTATCGATCCAAAGACATTGGAAACATGGTTGACGGCTATTAGCCTCGTGTTCTCATTGATAGATGAACTGATATCATCAGGGTCAACCACTCCCTGAATATCAGGCGTGACAACTGTGACATCAACACCTACTTCCTTTAATCTCATCCATGGGAGCAGATTGGAATGATGTTCAACAAGTGTGACTATTACATGGTCCCCTTTCTTCCACGGGAAACCCCTTGAAACTATATTGATGCCCTCTGTTGCGTTCTTTGTGAAAATGGTATTCTCGACACCCATATTCAGGAACGATGCCACTATCTCCCTGGCATCCTCATAACGATTGGTCGTTTCCCTTGCAAGCCTGTGGGCACCCCTTCCATGATTGGCAGCGTACTTATAGAAATAATCAAGCATTGCAGATACAGCCTGCTTCGGAGTCTGCGTTGTGGCCGCATTGTCCAGATATATCACTTCACTCAATACCGGAAAGTCTTCCCTGACGGCAAGGACATCATACATAGGAACCAGTATGTAAAGAAGATAAAAATAGTTTTGCAGGCTATTTTGCCTGCACTCCGCCTACCATGAAGCGATAAAGCTCCATTTCCTCAGCGTTGAGTTTGTCTGCCGACACTCCATCTACCACCGCATGGCAGCTTGTGAAGAAATCGACCTTTCTATTTTTGTTTAAGTTTCTCATAATTTTGCCTCCTGTCTCTCTTTTACGTATTCATAGCCGTAAGAATAACATATTAATATCTACATTAAAAGAATATTAATCATTGCACCCCGACTAAACATATATGTATTCATTAATGCAATATAAACATGTCGCCCATAAGAGCAGAAAAGGCAATAATAAAAAAGAAAAAGGATCAGGAATTGACGAATATATAATCTGCTTCTGCATTTCCTTCATGACACCCTATGCAACCCTTTAGCTGACCCTCCGATCTGACAGTTCCATCCGGAGAGTAGGCTGCCCAGAACCAGTCATTGTTCTCCTGGTCGAAACCCTCTGCCTTATACATCAGGTAGACACCGGTCAGCTCTTCGTCAGAGTTGAAGCCTTCTTTTACAACAAATGTCTCATAAGGCATTATCTCACCGCCGACCTCGGCAGCTGAGAGTGCATTGTCCGAGACATAGATGGAAACATAGTCACCATGCACACCATTACCATCCATCATAGCCTCCTTTCCAGGCCAGATATTCCAATCCTTATAATTGTCATCTTCTGTTAGCATGGTGAAAAGAGCAGATGCATCTATTGCATCCTCTGCAACTGTATCACCTGCGGTAGTTTCTTCATCGGTAACTGCATCAGTACAGCCTGAAATAGCGATAACGCACATCAGTACTAAAAACATAAGTTTCTTGATCATATAGTAACCCCATAAAGACACTTACCATCCACTATATAACAATAACCGGGAGAATGTTCCCTATATACATGACATCTTTGTCGTAAAAGATATAATACATGCAGGAGACTTTCACGATCATGCCAGAGATAAACATCGACAGATCACTCACATACATCGAAGGGACACAACGCGTCCTTGATGAAAAAAGCACCATGGAGAGAACTAAGGACAGGCTTGCGACCATCGGAGTTACGAGGATCGCAAGTATCACAGACCTTGACAGGGTTGGCATACCTGTCTTTTCCAGCATAAGGCCAAGTGCGGCAGATGGTGCGATATCGGTCTACTCAGGAAAAGGTAACACTGAGACACAGGCAAGGATATCATCCATGATGGAGGCTTTCGAAAGGTGCCTTGCAGAAAGAAAGGGCACTAACAACGATGTGGAAGAGGACATCAAAGCCGAGCATCTGATCGAGAGTTACGATAACATCAGATATGAGTATCCTGCCATCGATCCACTTTCCCTGCTGATCGCAGAGGACTATAGTCCACAATCATTAGTAGAATGGATCAGAGGATGGGACCTTATTAAGAACGAAGAGATAATGGTCCCTGCCAATGCAACCTACCACCCATATGACCCTCCGGGAAGGACACAGAAACTCTTCAGGAGCAATACCAATGGACTTGCAGCCGGTAATACCATAGAGGAAGCAATATTCCACGGACTGCTCGAGGTCATTGAAAGGGACGCATTGAGTATTGCCGAGTTCAACCGCAACCCCGGAAAAGAGTTGATCCTCACTGAGGCTGACGGAGAGAACTATGAGATCCTCCGCAAGTTGATTGACAATGGGGTCGAGGTCAAACTCTGGGTACTTACGCATGACACTGAGATAACAACAGTGGTTGCTGCCACCGATGACATAAGTCTCAGGGATGCCGCCCTCCTTGTAATGGGAGCAGGATCACACCTTAAGCCCGAGATAGCTATCCGAAGGGCTCTCACAGAGGCTGCCCAGTCAAGGGTGGTACAGATACACGGTGCCCGTGAGGACACCGAGCGTGAGAGTTTTGTCAGGGACATCGGCTACGAAAGGATCAAGCGCATGAACAAGTACTGGTATGAGGAAGGGGAACAGGTATCTACCAGTGACCTGAAGGACCTCTCAAAGAACACTCCTGCCGAGAGCATAGATGCAGTACTGGAACAACTGAAAGGTGTGGCAGACTGTGCGGCAGTTGTAGACCTCTCAAGAGACAGTGTACCGGTGCCTGTTGTAAGGGTAGTCATACCTGCCTTTGAGCTATACACGCTCGACAGGGAACGTGTTGGCAAAAGGGCGAGATCAGGAAAGAGAAAGAAACTCGCTCCAAAGGACAGACCGTGGAGAACCGGACGCAGAAGATGAGCGAAAAGAAGATACAAAGAAAAGTGCTGGTCTTTGCAGGCAGCAGCATAAACCACGAGGATGCTTCAGAGATCCTTGATGCCACATACTGGCCACCCATATCCAGAGGCGACCTTGACAGGGCCATGGAACAGGGTTACAATACCATAGGCATCATCGATGGCATTTTCTTCAGCCGGGCAGCCGTTGCCCATAAAGAGGTCATCAGGGCGATGAAGGAAGGGGCAACCATTGTGGGAGGATGTAGTATGGGAGCACTCCGTGCATCCGAGCTCGATGTCCACGGAATGATAGGTGTCGGAAAGGTCTATGAATGGTACAGGGATGGCATCATAGAGGATGACGATGAGGTGGCTGTGGCGACCAACCCGGATACATTCGAATCTGTATCAAGCCCCATGGTAAATATCCGGGAGACGCTCAAAGCAGCACATGAGGCAGGTATCATCTCGGAAGATGAATATACGGGCATAACCAGACTTGCAAAGAAGACACACTATTCCGAAAGAAGCTATTTCGGCATCACAAAGACGGCTTACAGAGAAGGCATCATATCAGAAGATAAGTCAAAAGAGCTACTCACGTTCTGCACTGAGAATGAGCGTGATGTAAAAAGAGAAGATGCGATCCTTGTCCTTAAAAAAATAAAGCAGATATTAGCTGAATGATCAGCTTGCTATTTTTGGCTTCAGTCCGTCATAAACGAAATGGAGCATGTACACTGTCGACATAACCAGGATTATCGTTGCACCGGATGGAGCATCGGCCAGGTATGACAGGAACAGACCTGAGATACTGAAGAATATACCGAAGAATGTCGCCAGATACATCATCTTGCCGAAATTGTTGGTGTAATGCCTGCTGAGTGATGCAGGCATGGTAAGAAGTGCGATGATAAGGATGATACCTACCACTTTTATCAGCAGGACGATCGTCAGTGCTATGAGACAGAGCAGAAGCAGGTAAAGCTTCTCAACTGAAAGGCCTGCAACTGTTGTGAACTGCTCATCAAAACAGAGTGCCATGAACTGTTTATAATATGCATACACGATAAAGATAATAACAGCATCCAGTGCCAGCATGAGATATATATCCGACATCGGGACCGTCAGGATGTTACCGAACAGATAGGTCATAAGATCAGGTGCATAGCCAGGGGTCCAGAATATAAGGATTATACCAATGGCCATTCCAAGGGACCAGAGTATACCTATGGCAGTGTCCTCGGCTACTTTGGACCTCTTGCTGACAAGACCCATTACGATCGCAGAGACGAGACTGAAAGGAATAAGACCGTATAAAGGATTTATACCCAGGTAGTACCCAAGACCTATTCCACCGAATGAGGCATGTGTGATACCACCACTGATGAAAACTATCTTCTTGACGACAACATAGACGCCGATTATACCGCATGCGATACTTGCAAGGATAGCGGCAATAATGGCATTCCTCATAAAATCATACTGGAGTATCTCTAGCATAGTCCTCACCTTCAGTGTTCTTTCAATACCCTGTGTGGCACACCGTGAGCTATCAACTCTACAGGACACTGATATGATACTTCCAGATCATGCTGGCTCAATTCCTTGTCGTCATGATAATGGAAATTGCGGTTCAGACAACCGACCTTATCCACATATACCGAGATAGCACTGATATCATGGGTCACCATCACGATAGCTATCTGGGATTTGAGTTTGTTAAGAAGCTCATAGAACTCCTTCTGCATTCTGGAATCTATCCCCGTGGACGGCTCATCAAGTATTAACATTTTCGGCTTTGTGACAAGTGACCGGGCAATGAAGACCCTCTGTTTCTGCCCACCTGATAGCTCCCCTATCTGACGGTCCTTGAACTCAAGCATTCCAACGGTTTCAAGGGCCTCATGGGCAGCCTTGCGATCATCATCATTATATCTTTGAAGCGGACCCTTGTGGCTCAGACGTCCCATGAGAACAACATCACAGACCGTAATTGGAAAATCAAGATTTGAGGAATGATACTGGGGAACATACCCCACGTACTTCCTCATGTCCTTAGGCTTGCCTCCCAGAAGTTTTACAGTGCCCCTGTCAGGCCTGATCAAACCAAGGATAACTTTCAGGAGAGTGCTCTTGCCTCCCCCGTTGGGACCGATGATAGCCAGGAAATCCTTATCCTTTACATTAAGGGTGACGGATTCCAGAACCCTGACACCATCATAGCTTACCCATATATCCTTAAGTTCGATCACATCTTCCATTTCAAGCCAGCCCTTTTTCAAATGCTTCTGCTACCTTTGCAAGGTTATCTATATAATCCTTTGCAAGCGGATCGACCTCTACGACCTCACCACCGATCTCGTTTGCTATGGTCTGCGCACTTACAGTACTAAAGCCCGACTGGACGAAAATGACCTTTATGCCTTTTTCGTTAGCTTCATCGATAACATTCTGCATACCTTTAACGCTTGGTTCCTTACCTTCTATCTCAACTGCTACCTCTGTCAGCCCGTAATGATCTGCAAAATAACCCCATGCAGGATGATAGACCATGAAACTGCTTCCCTCTTTGTCGGAAAGTGTGGCCTTTATGTCCTCATCCAGTGCATCAAGCTCTGCAAGATATGCATCCTTGTTCTCAAGATAGACAGACTCGTTCTCCGGATCAAGCTCAACAAGCCCCTCATAGATAGTCTCAACCATTATCTTCACATTGGCAGGAGATGTCCAGATATGCGGATCAAGACCATTTTCATGATCGTGGTCATGCTCTTCTGCCCCATCATCATGCACATCCCCGGATTCCTCTTCATGATGATCCCCATCAGTTTCCTCTTCATGGTCATGGGCTTCCATTTCCTTTAGGGCGATACCTTCAGAGCAATCGATCACCATCATATCAGGATTCAGGTCAGCGATCTTGTCGATCATCATATCCTCTATGGTCAGACCCGAACCTACCATTGCATACATCTTTGCATCACTCAGATCCTTCAGCTGACCAGGGGTCGGCTCATAGGAATGAGGGTCGGCACCTGGAGGGACCACTACGATAACTTCCACATTGTCCCCGGCGATCTTTTCCACGAATTCTGCCTGAGGAAGTACACTTACAGCCACCACCATATCAGTAGTATCGGATGAAACACCAGACGTATCAGCCTCATCGACACAACCGGACATCAGAATAATGCCTATTATAAAGGTGAAAATTAAAACCATCATATTTCTATTCATATTATTAACTCCACATTAGTTGTAATATATCCAAACTATTTGGTATGACTCCAAATCAAAGATGAGAAATTAACAAATACCCCTTAAAGAGAACCACATGAGGAATGCCGGATCTTACCACAGACACCCACCGTAGGATGACCCATCGAACCACATATACGGTCGATGGCAGACTTCGAAACAAATGCCTCGAACCGGGATACTTCGCTGCAAGCCTCTTCAGAGGAAAGACCATAGTGACTCAGCATGAGGCTCAATATATTATGCCTATTCACAAAGAATTCAGCATACATCCTACCCATATCGGTCAGTCGGACACCCCTGTAAGGAACATGATCCACATAACCTGAACCCGCAAGGTCAGCAATGGTCTTTGTCGTTGTTGACGGGTCAACGTTCAGCTCAGTAGAGATGTCAGTGGTCTTTACAAGGTCCCCTTTCTTTAAGAGGAACTTCAGGTATTCTACCTTTTTTGGAGATAACTCCAATCCTGTGATCTCCTGCATACTATTCCATAATCGACAGGAAGTATATATTTGTTTTGAATTTTACCCATTTTTAGCACTTATTTTTTGATATACCCCAAACATGAATGGTCCAGTGAACGTGACAAAGATAACACAAAAACCGATCAATATCCCATTGCACCCCAACTACGAAAAATAGATTAGTGAATTCAACTAAAATAGAGAAGGGGTTAAAAATGATCATACAGCAGATATTCACTGAGAAGGTAGCACACAGCTCCTACATACTGGCAGGAGACAGAAACTGTGCCATTATCGATCCCAGAAGGGACGTAGATATATACCTGAAGATGGCCAGAGAACTGGGAGTCAGGATCACACACATACTTGAAACACACCTGCATGCAGATTTCATCTCAGGCCACCTGGACCTTGCAGAGAGGACAGGGGCTACGATCTACGCACCTGAGAAAGGTAATTGTGATTTTGAACACGTGCCATTAAAAGAAGGTGACATCTTTTCGATAGAAGACATTGAACTGCAGGTACTGGAAACTCCTGGCCATACCCCGGAACATATCTCATATGTGGTAGTTGACACTGCCAGAGGAAAAGAGCCCATAGCTCTTTTCTGCGGGGACACCATCTTTGTGGGAGATGTAGGAAGACCTGACCTCTTTCCCGGAAAAGCACAAGAACTTGCATCCAGACTCTACGATACACTACACGACAAGCTCATGGAGCTTCCGGACTTCTGCGAGATATATCCCGCACACGGTGCAGGTTCACTTTGCGGCAGAGCAATGGCATCCAAAAGAAGCAGCACCATTGGATACGAGATCAATTACAACTATGCCCTTGAAATAAAGGACAGGGAGCAGTTCATAGGATCACTGACGAACAATATGCCCGAGGCACCTGACCATTTCAGCAGATGTTCGGACGTAAACCGTATAGGTCCTGAAAAGATGAAAGAACTACGTAACCCTGAACCCTTTAGTAATTCTGAATTCCGTGAGAGGATAGGAAAGGCGATCATACTTGACGTACGAAGTTTCGAGAGCTTTGGCGGACAACATATACCCGGCGCCTACAACATAGACCTTAATTCAAACTTCCCCACATACTCAGGATGGTTATTGCCGCCGGAAAAGGACATACTCCTTGTTACCGATAATTATTTTCAGGCCCTTGATGCATGCATTCAGCTTCACCGCATAGGGATGGACAGGATTGCAGGCTACCTTGAAGAAGGAATGTACGGATGGGTGACCGAAGGACTGACGACAGGACATGTACCACAGATATCAGCGTCGGAACTCCATGAAAGGGTCACTGAAGAAAAAGAGCTGACCATAGTTGATGTCAGGGCAGTCTCCGAATATGAGGATTTCCACATCGAAGGAGCGGTGAATATACCAGTCCATGAACTAAGGGAAAGACACGTCGAGCTTGACAGGGATGTTGATACAATACTCATATGCGGCTCCGGCCAGAGGTCCAGTATGGGATGCAGTATCCTGTTACAAAAAGGATTCTCAGATGTACGGAATGCCGCAGGAGGAATGACGGGATATGCAGCAGCAGGATATGGACCGGAATGTCCTAAGTGCGTACTCCCATGGGCACCTTTCAGAAATATAGGATCAGACCTACCTTAAAGGAAGAATATGCACATCACCGCTCTGCAATGATCTCATTCGAAAGGCATGCATTTGAAAGTGAAGATATCCTGCACCATGCAGAAGAACGCTACGATCTCATCCATGGACATAAGTAGCAATATAAGTATCAGCAATACGATGATAAGTTCCGAATAATCCGGAAGTGAGTGCACCAGATGTGCAAAGGTGCTCATGCTCCCGTTTGTAGAGTGGACCATAATTTCACCTAATTAATAATTATAGTCAATCGAATAAAAACATAGCTACCAGCAATAATAATTTTTTATTAAAATACTGAGTGTCAGTTGGATTCAAAAGAAGACTTTTTCTCAACATCATCCCCAGCCTGAGGCCTATTCAATAGATAGTAATTTTGTGCAAATGTTACTATAATACTATCCAATTATATAATATTATCACATATGTGAAGCTGGTATGATAAATTATTGATCCTTACAAGACAATCGAAAAAATCACATGCTGGATGTGGAATATTATGAATGACACAGGGAAATATTTTACTAAAAACGGCAGGACATTCATCCTGGCAATATTATTTCTTGTGATGATGTTGCTCATTACCTCTATTGGTTCGGCGGCATCCATACAGAAATTCAGTATAGACTCGAAAGTATATGCCTCAGGCGAGGCGATAACCGTATCAGGAGAAATTCTGAATGGAAACAGCTCAGGTGAGGTGGAAATAACCATCTGGCCCGAGGGAGATGAACTTACAGACATCTCCAACCAGTCTGCAAACAAGACGATCTATGCATCAGATGGAACATTTTCAACCACCATCAATGCACCCGTCGATGCAGAGGAATACACCATAGTTGCCGAGGATGTGGAATCCGGAGTATACTCACCTTATCTCTATCTGACAGTAGTGGGACAGAACGACCCACAGACAATAAAGATACTGTTCACCGAAGGAGAGGTCCTGAGCGTTTCCCTTTCTGATGCCCATGGTATTGCCGGTTCACTGAACAACAGTAAGACCGGAGGAAACCTGGTTCTCGGGAACACCACATACTACTTCCTTGTATCTGACGAGGATGTTGCCTATGTTGATGATGACCCTACAATGGAACTGGGGTCGGACAGCAACGGAATAAGTGTGATAGGTAACCTGGTGCAAGGCTCAAAGGTCAAACTAAATGGCAATGCATACAGGATCATACACATCAACAATGATACCGATGTTACCCTTGCCAGAACAGTTACACCATCATTCACCGGCGGGGAATCCGTGAATGTTACAGTTCTTGCATTGAACTCTTCCAGTTCTCCTGTGGGAGCTGCGATAGAACTGGAATACTTCAAGGATGACGGTACCGAGATCTCAACAACTAATATTACTACGGACAGCACCGGAGTTAACACAAGTTCTATAAGCATTGCAAGTTCGGCAGGAACCTACCACCTTGTGGCAGATGATATCGGACATATCTCTTTTGTAGTGAACACCATGGACCTCTTCGGAGATATACTGTCAACAGAGTACACACCGAAACACACCTTTGCACATGGCGAAGTAATGGTCCCGGTGGTCTATGCAAAGAACCTGTCTTCAGGCACACCACTTGCAGATGCGGACATTACTGCAACGATAACCAGCAAGAACAATGACTCGTACTCCAACACACTTACACTCGAGTACGACAGTAATATAAGTGCATACATAACCAGCTACACCATACCCATGAGTGCCGAGATCGACACATATTATGTGGAATATGAAGCAACGCTGGATAATGAAGTGCAGAAAGCATATACAAGTTACAATATCAAGGCATATGACCTGTTCCTGAAGGTCGTCTCCAAAGAAAGAGGAGAAGGCGACGGATTCGCACCTGGCGAAGAAGGATTTCTTGTGATAGCAGGAACAAATCTCAGCAACGGTCAGCCAATTGACCTTAACGAATTGACCTCATTCAACATCAGCAAATACAGCATGAACATTACGGACAGTGACGGGGACGATGTAACTTCATCCTGGTCCATTATGAACGCCAGTACATTCTATACCTATGCATCTGTTCCAACTGACATCCAGGAAGAGGTAAAGCAGATGCTTGGAGAGGACTTTGCAGTGATCAACTTCACAACCCCATCAAGCAATGGGATATATGACGTTCATGCCCAGGTAGAACTGGAAAGCGAATGGACCTCTGTTTGGGAAAGCATTATCGTCCAGGACGTTTTCATTCACGGCGAACCTGTCAACAAGATGGGATGGTTCAGCCCGACAGTTGCACCGGATGCAGCCGCAAGGATAATGATAATGGCTTTCGATCCGTCGACCGGTTCTGAGATCACGGACATCAATGATGCAGGACTTGTAGAGGTATGGAGTGAAAGTGCACAGGATGTTGTCACTGAATATATGGAAGATCCTGTGGTAGAGACGATTGATGTTCCTTTCATGGGTACACAGACTGTACTCAAGTTCAATGTGACCGACAACAACCTTGGTTTCCACTACGTTAGGTTCTGGGCCAATGTAACTGTTGACGGAACTCCCCAGATAGTCATGGGAGATGCATGGTTCGACGAGAAACTATACAGCATCCGTGCAAAGCCGGCCTTCGACGACAATTCTAGCATGTTCAAAGTTTTCGGTTCAGAGGACGATATTGAACTTTCGGTACATGTTGAAGACCTCAGCGGCAATGACGTATCAAGTGCCAGTATTAAAGTTGAAAGCGTGAGATACGGAATGACCGGAGAGACCGTACCTGTAGAAGAACAGACCAGCTCCGTGACAACAGACAGCAGCGGAGACGCAACACTGACCATTACTCCGGAGAACAGTCTCAAATCAGGTTTCTATTCCGTCAGGGTCAAGATGACAACCCAGGACGGTACCATTGATTACGGAAACGGCTGGTTCGAAGTGAGCAATTTCATCTTCTATCCGTATTCCACTTCATGGGAAGTAGGCCTTAACCAGCCTGTGAACTTCAGCCTGAATGCATTCGACAGCAGCTTTGGCGACAAGGAGGTAAATGTCACCCTCACAAAGATCATTTCCATGGGTGACTGGGACATGATGTCTCCACCTACCATCTACAGCACTACAGAAGTCGACATAGGAAGCATCAACGGAACAGGCTACTATGAATACCCCGGACTTGCAGACGGCGGAAACTATGAGTTCGTCTTCGAGGCCACAGATGGAACATCAACAGAGGTCGGCAGGGCATGGGTACACGCAACCGCCTTTGTGGCATGGGTTGATTCCGGCTGGGAGTATGAATTCCCGACAAACGGATTCATCAATGTCACTGTAAAGGCATCTGACGATGGAATGTGGGGCAGCAGTGCGCACAATGTCAGCAATGTGACCGTTGAAAAAGTCATGCAGGAAGGCATGTGGATGACCAGCTACAAGACAAAGAGTGAGATGGCATCCATTACAACCACCGAAGCAGGTGCAAACCCTAACGAGATGGACATATCCATTAACACCAGCGGATGGGGACAGGGTGGCTACATGATGACACTCAAGGTAACTGACGATACCGGCAACGAGGTCTATACTGACTTCTGGTTCAAGCTTGAGCTTGCAAGTGTCAGTGTCACAAACCCGATGATGTTAACTGTAAATGCCGGAGAATATTATACCGCCGGGACATCCATCAATGCTTCAAGCGACATCAATGCCAACCAGGACAACCTTGCAAGCATGGGTAACATCAGTGCAGGTAAGATAAGCGGCCCCATCATTGGAGAAGACTGGATCACACCGATCTCAGAAAGCTGGGATATGGGAATAGATTACCATGACCATGATCAGGTACCATACTTCTCACTGGTGGCAGTGGATTCCGTACGGAACACGGTCTATATCGAGTTTGAGAACCGTACGGATGATTTCAACATCGCTGCAAACCTTTCTGACAGTACCAGTACCCAGGTGTTCAACGCCTCTGTCGGAGACAACTTCACCGACTACACCGGAAGGACCTGGAACATCACAGATATTGCTACTGACGGTACGATCGAACTGGAAGGTGTCAACACCCTGAAGAACGGTCTTATTCTGAACGACAGCATCATGGCAATGAGCCAGTCAGGAAAGTTCCTGATAACCAGCTTCCGTGATGAGGAATGGCAGAACATCGATCTTGACGGCGATGATAACTACTTCGACGATAATTACATCGTACTCATGGCAGACTCAATTACCACTGGCAGGTACGACAAGGTCCTTGTAAGTAACTCATCCAATTTCTCTGCAGGATACATCGATGCCAGCGCAGGAGAAGCCATTGAATTCGGAGGAGCACCGATCTATCTGCTGAGCAATAAATACCAGTCCAATGCCTACAACCTGGAATTCAGCACATACAGCGAAGGATGGAACGGTATGCACATGGGCACTTTCCAGAACGGATCAACCGTAAAGATCCCGTTCCTTGTGGAGAGTCCTTCAGGTGAAGCCCTTACAGGCAAGCTGGTGACTATCGACTACCTGATAGATGAAAGCAAGCAGAGACAGACGCTTAGCGGAATCAATGCCACAACCGATGACAACGGTCTTGCAGTTGTTGAGATCAACACTTCTGAAGCAGGCATACCAACCGGTTCCTGGATGATACACTACAATGTAACCCTCGGAAGCGAGTATGCTGTTGCCAATGAGGAGATGTTCTGGGAACTGACCCGCTTTGAGCTGCGTAACTTCGTAGTCTCAGGAGCTCTTGGAACACCGGGCGAGATCGATCTGGTCAAGCTATACGACGACAACCCGGATGACGGTCTGCCAGGAAATGACATGTTGCTTGCCTATGGTGATGAGATCGAGTTCCAGCGTGGGATCTCCGCTCACTATTATGGAGTTGATGATACCTATGCACTCAACTGGCCGTTCAACAACTGGTACTACAACAGCAGCACCCAGGCATTCAACTATTCCGACGACTGGGGCAACACGATGCAACCGGGATCTGTCGGTGTCGGTGCCACAATTAACTCAAGTGGCTCACGCATGCCTATCGACTATACAGTGGATTCTGTGAACAACATCGGAGACACCATTGTTCTCAACCTGAATGAACCAAATAGCTTCTACGGAGATATGTGGAACTTCACATTGTCAGCATCTGACGGCACAACTGCCACCATTGACATGTCATATGTGGGATGGCCGTGGACGGTTGCCGGGTCAGATCCATGGTCCTCACCTATGCAAGAGAACTTTAACATAAACCAGAGTTTCTGGATAGGAGGATTTGATTTCGAGGTCACCACCATCAACACGGATAGCGTGATCCTGACACTCAGAAGCCCGTTGATAACCTCATCACTGGGACCGGTTTCCGCATTAACGGATGATGATACCAGTAACGGTGAGCTTGCCTCATACTCAGGAGCAGCCACAGAGGTCACATTCGGAGGCCAGGACTATTACCTCTTCGGATACAATGACCAGGCAGGAACCATGCATGAACTTCTGGATAACTCTTACCTTGAGACAAAGGACAGGGTACTTGTGGTCAATGCAAGCAACACAAGCCAGACAAACACTTACCGCATCGGCGAGACGATCGATGAGTTCGGTGGTTACTATGTGGCATCGGTTGCCAACTGGGGCGGAAGATTCATCCTGCTGAACAGTAGCGTAACTCAGGTATATCCGATACCTGGATGGTCATCCGATGAGCCGGTCTTCTACGCAGGCAAGTTCAGCGATGAAGACGTTGGTGTTGATATGGCCACTGCAGGAGGAGGATTTGACGACGCGGAACTGCCAGGACTTGGAGAGATCACATCCGATGACCGTTATCACATACTGTTGTTCGACGGACTGATGAATGGTGTCAGTTTCCCGACACAGGCAAAATATGATGACGATCCGGATCTGACAAACCTGCGTGACTGGGAGAATTACATGAACACCAGTTCGATCTACGACATGTACGATATCGAAAGTGGAAGCAATGATGCTTTCATATGGAGCGAAATGGGCCCGGTCCAGTCCAATATGACCGAAGGTGAAGCATATGACATAGGCACCGGTAACATGGATAACTGGCCAATGTCATTCCCGAGCATCAACATCGATGATGCATCAGACACTGCCACCCTCAAGACCTTCGTATCAGCAATGGATGTGGATGTCAATGAAACCGTTACCATCTACGTGACAGCAAAGGACTTTGACGGAACACCAGTCAATGGTACTGCAACATTGCAGTCCCTGAAGATGAGCTTTGGAGGAACCTTCACATCCGGACCGGCTGAGGACATACCGGTTACATGGGATATGAGTTCAGCAATGATCAACACCACCCTTGTGAACGGAGAAGGTACACTTGAGATAGCACCATCTGACCTCTCAGAGATCGAATATGATTTCGGAGAGTTCACGGCATTCGTGGACATCGAGAAGGATTCCGGTGGTGTCGAGACACTTAAGATGAATTTCTTCAGGTTCAACGAAGACATGATGGATATGTTCGAAGATGAAGGTCCTATGGGCTCAGAAGGTGACATGGGAGGAGATATGGAGGACGGATATATATGAGAAAAATAGCCATTCTTTTACTGGCTATGCTGATCGCAGTGGGAACCATTCCTGCTGCCTCGGCTGTTGCCACCCTTACAGTAGGGAGCATTAGCTACGATAATACAATTGTAAAGGACGAGAGTATAACAGTGACATCCAGCATCACCGCAGCAAGTGTCTCAGGCACCCTGACTGTGGATGCGACACTGACAGATAACTCAGGAATGTTCTCGGTCCCAAGCCCGACACAGCAGGTGCAGTTCACTTCAGACGGGACGAAATCCGTTTCCTGGACCGTGACCGCTACTTCAACAGGTACTAACTCCGCACCTTTCACGATATCAGCTTCAGGAGATGACGGAAGCAGTACAGCAAAGACCGCATCCTCTGCACTGACCGTGAAGGACAGGCCTGTGCTGACCGTTTCTTCAAGTACGGACGTCTCATCGGTTTCTGCAGGTGACAATGTCGTCATCAGCTACCTTGTTTCCAACAGTGCCTCTGCAGGTGCTGCAGATGCCACCAACGTGAAAGTGGCACTTTCACTACCAGGCGGATGGAGCCTTACCAGTGGAAGCACGCCATATACCCTTGGAACCATTTCACCGGCAGCATCAAGTGCAGGATCGTGGACCGTAACGGCAGACAGTCCATCTTCATCCAATACCTTTGAGCTTACCGTTACATCCACCGTACCCGGAGGAAGTGTAACCACAAGTTCCACAGTAACAGGTCCGTCTTCAAGCTCCAGCTCCAGTTCAAGCTCCGGCGGTGGCGGTGGCGGAGGAGGAGGTGGCGGTGCCTCCGGTGAAGAGTATGAGAATATAGCCCTGAAGAACGTTGAAAAGGTCTATGTCCAGAAAGATGTAAGGTCAGAGTATTATTTCTCAGATGAGGAGAACCCTATCAGCAAGATCGGATTCATGCCTGTTGTAAATGCAGGCTACACCGATGTGACTGTAGAGGTGCTTCATGATACATCCGCACTTGTAGATTCCAAAGCGAATGGGAAGGTATACAGGAACATGAACATCTGGGTCGGAAAAGGTGGATGGGCAAGCTCTGAGACCATATCCGATCCGAAGATATCCTTCAGTGTGGAGAGGTCATGGCTCAATGGGAATGGCATCGACCCCGCCAACATCAGGTTGATGAGATACACCACCCAGTGGGATGAACTCGACACCACACAGACCGATGAGGATGAAGAGTATGTACACTTCACAGCCAGTACACCCGGTTTCTCACCGTTTGCAATAATAGCAGTAGGAGATGACTCTTCCGGAGTTGACTATGAAAACACCGGATCAGAGGAAACTGTGAGTGAAGTGGAAGAAGCATCTGATTCTGAGATCGAAGATGAAGAGAGTTCATCAAAAGGAATACCAGGATTCGAAGCTCTGGTGCTTGTTGCAATGCTGGGAATGGTCTGTATCTTCAGCAGAAGGAAGGACAGGAACTGACAGATAACAGGTGAATAGTAGCACCTTTAGAAGTGCTACTATCTTTTTCTTTTTTAATTGACCTGGTCTTCCAGTGTTGACACTATAATCGACCAGATAGACCTTATTTCCTGAGAGAATTTATTATCACAATACTCAACAACGGTCTTTCCAACCATCATTGATCCAACAGGACTCCTGTCATATGGAAGTTTGCCTATGACAGAGATACAATTGTTTTTACAATAATCGTATATCTCCTGAGAAAGTTCCAAATTAAGGTCATGTTTGTTGATGCAAACAACAACAGGTATCCTGAAATGTTGTGCCACACTGATCACCCGTTCAAGATCATGCCTCCCGGATATCGTTGGCTCCGTGACAACAAGAACAAGGTCCACACCAGTTACTGAGGCTATCACAGAACAGCCGGTACCCGGAGGACCATCAATAAGAATAAGGTCCTTGCCCATCTCCTCTGCAAGCTCTGAAGCCCTGCGCCTTACATTCGATACGAGCTTACCACTTGCCTCTTCACCAATTCCCAGCTTTGCATGGACCAGCGGGCCAAAGCGTGTGACTGAACAGTAGTATTCTCCGGCCTTTTTCTCAATCATGGAAATGGCATTCTCAGGGCAAACATGCCCACAGACCGCACATCCTTCACACCTGTAAGGGTCAACGACATTGAACCTGCCAATTGCATCGAATCTGCAGGATGAAACACATTCACCGCAATCGATACATTTCTCCTTGTTGATGCTTGCAACCTTAAGGCCATAGAAGTCATGTACCTCAAGAACATCCGGCTGAAGGATCAAATGCATATCAGCAGCATCGACATCGCAGTCTGCTATAACTACACTCTCAGAAAGTGCAGCAAAAGAGGAAGTGATGGTCGTCTTTCCGGTCCCACCTTTCCCACTGATGACAGTGATCTGTTTTACCATTCAGACACCACTTTCGGAAGAGATACATCCACATATGTTTCGATACATATCACGAAAATTACTGCCCCATTCAGGCATTTCCTTTACAAAAGGAATCCCTTTTGAGTAGAGTACGGCAATATCCCGCCCAAACGGAATTTTCAGGAGGATGGGAATGTTCTCTGCATGACAATATTCCTCCACAGCATCATCACCAATACCATGCCTGTTTATAACCACCCCGAAAGGAATGCCTATCTGCCTCACAACATCCACTGCAAGAACAAGGTCATTAAGACCAAAAGGCGTTGGTTCGGTTACAAGTACACAATAATCCATGTCAGCAACGGCTGCTATGACAGGACATGCAGTCCCCGGAGGAGAGTCAATTATCACAACCGTACTGTCATCGATATGTTCCTGCAACTGCCTTATGACAGGAGATGCCATTGGTTCACTGATATTAAGGATGCCATGAAGTAGTTCAATATTAAAACTATCATCGATTCCCTTTTCAATAGTACCTATTGAACGTACCTTTTCCAGAATAGCACCCTCGCAACAAATAAGAGAACACCCACCACAGCCGTGGCAAAGTTTAGGGAATAGCATTATACTTTTGGAGAGGCTGGCTATCGCATTGAACTGGCAGATATCTGCACATCTGCCACAGAGAGTACATTTGTGCTGATCGATCACAGGATATGGCAAAAACACGTCTTCCTGCTTTTCCATATCAAAACCAAGGAAAAGATTGCAATTAGGTTCTTCAACATCGCAATCCAGCAGCTGAGCACTTCCGAGCGCAAGGGCAAGGTTGACGGCAACAGTCGTTTTGCCGGTACCACCCTTTCCGCTTGCGATAGCTATTCTCATACAATTACACCTTAGAGATGCTCAGTGACAATGTCCGTCATGGTCATGGTCATGACCGTGGCCGGCACATGAGTTATCCTGTGTTGCCTTTGAAAGGGCATTGGACTCCCATGCAGCAATAGCATCCTGTATGGTCCCTGTTGCACCGATATACACAGCGATACCGTATTGCTCGAACATCGTGACAGCCTTTCTTCCAAGACCACCACAGAGCATTATATCGACTGCTTCCTTTGCCATTATTTCAGGAGGCAGACCTGTTCCGCCATTGTGCTCACTTGTGTTAGAGATGACAGAAGATTCCTTTGTCTCTGTGTCATACAATGTGTAATAAGGCACCTTTCCAAAATGCTGTCCAACCGTCTCTTCGATTCCTTTCTGTCCCATTGCTGGTATACATAGTTTCATACTTCACGCCTCTGATATTTTAATAATTGATATTGTTCCCGGAATGTTCAGGATGAGGACCTTACATTCCCGGTTTTCCCGGCGAGTTTGCCTCTTTTATTGTCTCCAACGAATTTGAGCCGTAGGCATCCACAGCCTCCTTGACAGAGCCAGTAGAGCAGACCCTTACCTCAATATTTTCTGCCGATAGCAAAGAGAATGCATTGGGGCCTAAACTACCGGTGATCAACACATCTATCCCTTCGCTGATGACCTGCTGTGCAGCCTGCACACCCGCTCCACCTGAAGCGGATACCTGTTCATTTTTTAGCGATAGCTGATCCATAGTTTCAGGGTCGACCATAACAAAATACCCGCACCTTCCAAAATGAGGATCAACAGGTGCATCCAGACCGACATCTTTTGATGTAACACATATTTTCACGGAAATTCACCCATATGAGCAATAAATTATAATCCCACATATGAGGCAAAATATAAAAGCTTAACTGACAAGAACAGATACCTGGTCAACTCATAAAAATTCAAAAATTAAAACAGACCAGCCCGTATATATACGAACAGAACCAAATTGGCATTGAATGTTGACTGTTTTTGAAGCAATTGTACTGGGAATCGTTCAGGGTATCGCAGAATGGCTTCCTATAAGCAGCGAGGGGATGACCACCCTTGTAATGCTGAACGTCTTTGACAGGAGCCTTGCAGATGCGTTGCCGATAGCCATTTGGCTGCACACAGGAACCCTACTCTCGGCTGTTGTCTATTTCAGAAAGGACCTCAAAGACATACTTACCGAGATACCCGATTATCTGAAAAACAGGGACATTAGTGAGAAAAAGAACAGCATAATAACGTTCCTGCTCATCACGACAGCGATCACAGGAGCAATAGGACTGCCACTGATCCTGTTCGCTACCGGAGCTGAGGATTTCTCCGGGAAACTTGCAACCGCAGTCATCGGATTCCTCCTGATCATTACCGGCCTTCTGCAGATATCCGCTGCAAAAAGGACCAAGAAGAGAGATGAACCTGTTATAACCGATTCTGTCATCGCAGGAATAGCACAGGGATTTGCTGCACTTCCGGGAATCAGCAGGTCAGGAATAACCGTTTCCACCCTGCTCCTGAGAGACATCGAAGCATCACAGGCACTCAGGCTGAGCTTCCTTATGAGCATACCTGCAGTCCTTGCAGCAGATGTCGGCATGGGTGCAATGGGACTTCTGAGCTTTGATATGAACTCCATGCTGGGTCTCTTCTTTGCATTCCTCTTCGGGATACTCACCATAGACCTGTTCATCAAAGCGGCTAAAAGGTTCGATTTCTCTAAGTTCTGCATCGCGCTGGGAGTGATCAGCATCCTGGCATATTTTGTATGAGCCTTTGCTTAAAGCCTCCAATCCTCTTATTTGCCACAAAAGAGAATAAATACATAAGCTTTTCTGGAAATGTATAAATAAAACATCACGCAATGAGTGCATAACAATGGCATGCAGAGGAAGACCCAGATCACCCAGAAGAGTTGAATGCTCACCGGAGGTACTCTATTTCAAACCCAGAGGAGTACCACTCAAAGAGCTTGATACCGTATCCCTTGCTATAGAGGAGCTTGAAGCCCTGAGGCTGGCAGACCTTGAAGGAATGCAGCAGGAAGAAGCGGCTATCAGCATGGGAATATCAAGAAGGGCTTTCTGGCAGGACCTTCAGAATGCAAGGAAGAAAGTGGCTTCAGCACTTATCGAAGGCAAGGCCATAGAGATCGTTGGCAAAGACCCTGATGCTACTGAATGATTCCCGGAACATCGCCTTGCAGGCCATTTTGAATTACATTACTTAATTGCATTACTTACGTATTACATCAATTCCAAGATCATAAAGGAGATATTATATGGCACAGAACATCCAGAGTCCTGAGGACCTTTTAAAGAAAGCAGAGGAACCAAAGCTCATCAGGAACATGAGAGCTATCCAGAAGAAGATAATGGTGATGAGCGGTAAAGGCGGAGTAGGCAAGAGTACAGTTGCAGCTAACCTTGCAGCGAGACTTGCAGAACGTGGACACAAGGTAGGTCTTCTGGATGCCGATATACACGGACCAAGCATCCCGAAGATGTTCGGGATCGAGGACGAAAGGCCAACTGTGGATGAGAATGGTATCGTGCCTATCAGCGTCACCGAGAACCTATCTGTGATGTCAGTTGCACTTCTCCTTGAGGATAAGGACGCTCCGGTGATCTGGAGAGGACCTGCAAAGATGGCCGCCATCAAGCAGTTCCTTGAGGATGTCTCATGGGGCAAACTGGAATATCTCATTGTGGACCTGCCACCTGGAACCGGTGATGAGCCACTGAGCATTGCACAGCTTATCGAGAAGATGGAAGGCGCAGTAGTTGTTACAACACCACAGGATGTAGCACTTGTAAGTGTCAGGAAATCCATCAAATTCGCAGAGATACTTAAGGTACCTGTGATAGGCATCGTGGAGAACATGAGCGGAATAGTCTGCCCTCACTGTGATGAGACAATAGACATCTTCGGCAAGGGCGGCGTGGAGAAAGCAGCAGCCGACTTCAATGTCCCTGTGATCGGGGAACTCCCAATGGACCCTAAGGTCGCAGAGATCGAAGACAGCGGAAAGGTCCACACTGACATCAATGAAGAGATGCTCTGGGGCAAGGGCTTCGCAAAGATCGTCGATTCTGTTGAGAGTTTTAAGAAGTGAGTTTCAGGACTTACTCCTTTCAGGAAGAAGAACTCTTCCAGCCTCTTTTTTTTAATTGATTCCCGGGAAACTTTAACAGAATTGTGTCTGTATCCAGGATATTATTTCTTTTCTGTATCGATCAGTCTAATATACTAAAAAAACAGACATTTCTATATGGAAGTGGGAAGCCATAGGGAAGTGGACAGGCTTGACTTCAGGAACCCGACAGAACTTGTCGATGATGTCCTCCTGAACGATAGCTGGCTGCTCAAAGAGAACTCCAACACACGCCTGAGTCCATCAGTCATTGACCTGCATATTGCGGCACAGGTCAAGAAGCAGTATGCCCTCAGGAAACTATATTCAAAGGAAAGCGCATGGGCTCATCTGGAAGGATTGATCCATATCCATGACCTTCACAGCCCGTTCACACCATATTGCAATGGTATCGATGCCAGGATCTTCCTGAAGGACGGGCTTCGTTTCCCGGATACGGTCAGTCTCCCGGCAAAACGTTTTGAATCGGCCCTTTACCATGCCATGTCCTTCATGGTACATTCACAACAATTCTTCGCAGGAGCACAGGCGATCGATATGCTCAACTGGATGCTTGCTCCCCACCTTCATTTCGATGATATCGATGAGGAACAGCTCAGGCAGATAATACAGGGATTCATGTTCCAGATGAACCAGTCCAACCGCATCGGCGCCCAGAGTGCTTTCACTAACATAGGACTGAGGATAACATGTCCGCCACTTATCGCAGACCAGAAGGCCATCTTTGGAGGAAAGGAACTTGATGAGACCTACAGCCACTTCGAAGATGAGGCAAGGAGGATCTACAGGGTCATGATGGAAGTTGCCGGAGATGGTGACGGACAGGGATGCCCCTTTACCTTCCCGCTGATAACAACAGCAATATCCAATGACCTTGACTTCAGTGACCCTTTGTGGAAGCTCACCATGCAGGCAACCGCATCAACCGGAGCACCTTATTTCCTGAACCTCAGAGCAGATTACCTCTCTGACGAGACCGTGCACGCCATGTGCTGCCGTCTCTTTGCCAGACATACCGGCGGGATCTGGAATGCAGGAGGCATGGGGAACGGTTCCAACAAAGTCGTTTCCATTAACCTTCCTGGAGTCTCACTTCGTTCAAGAGATATGGACGAGTTCTTCGATGAACTTGACAATACAATGGACATCGCCAGGCAGACCCTGCTTGACGGGAACGGGATCATCAAAAAAGCATTGTATCAGTGGAAGATACTACCGTGGCTCCTCATGGTCACAGACGATGGCATACCCTATTACGACTTCTTCAAACGTCACCTCACATTTGGCGTGGTGGGACTTAATGAATGCCTTATGAACCTCACCGGAGAGACACTACTGGAACAAAAAGAGAACGGACTCAGGATCATACGCCATATGGCAAAGAGACTCGAGCGATACTCAAAAGAAGACAACATTGAGTACACACTGGAACAGACGCCTGCTGAGAGCACAGCCCACCGCTTTGCCCTGCTGGACCGTGCAAAATATGGAGAAGGTGCGAACATCCAGGGAAGCGATGATGCTCCTTACTACACGAACTCCACTCATGTACCTTACAGAAGTGACACATCCCTTGTCAATCGTATAGAAATTGAGTCCGATTTCCATCCTTACTTCACAGGTGGAACCATCTCCCACATATGGATGGGAGAGAGCTATCCGGAACCAGTGGGACTTTCTGACCTGATCGAACGGATTACGAGGACGAAACTTGCATATTTCTGTTTCTCACCTGATTTCTCCATATGTGAGAACGGACATAGTTCCAGAGGAAGTCAGGAAATATGTCCGCATTGCCAGAGGGAGATAGTTGACCATATCTCAAGGGTCACAGGATACTACGGACATGTGAACAACTGGAACCCTGGTAAGATAAAGGAATATGAAGAACGGCACCGATACAGACTGGATAGCATTTCAGAAAGATAGATAAGCGTCCGGACCATCAGAACATTATGCATTTTAACAGTGAAGCATCGTTCAAGTGGCTCTATTCACAGCAGATATCGAAGGTTAAGGACCTTGCACGTATAGTGCAGGCAAGCCACCTATGGGATGAGGAAAACGAATACAGGGAGAAGCTAATAGGCCTGAGGAACGATGGGTCCTGGAACTGTGACCTGAGAGATACCTCGCGTGCAGCCTCGGTCCTTGCACTTACAGGCATCATATTTCCCGAAGTGAAGGAATGGCTGCTCTCTAAAAAGACCGGCAGTTCATGGAACGATGATGTCTATGACAGCACATATGCACTGATGGCACTTGCGGATATGGGTCATCATGACCCTGAAGGATGCCGGTGGCTTATTGATAACTACGGACCGAAATGGGAACATCCCGGAACCACGGCACTTATCATAACCGCGCTTATCAAGCAGTCAGGGTGCAGGGAAGAGAATGAGAACGGCTATGCAGGTTTTATCGATGAACGTGCAAAGTGGATAATATCACAAAAAGAACATGATGCTGCATGGAAGACACTTGCCACAAGCAACCTTGTCATCCAGTCACTTATCCTTGCAGGATCTAAAAATGTGACAGAGGACTCTTTTAACTGGATATTGTCAAACATGAACGACAATGGTTCATGGGGAAAAGATGGCGGTGATATCAATACCACATCATTGTCCCTTATCACCATTCATGAGTACATGAAATGAAAAATCGGGATCAGATTCATTTCGCAGGCAAAAGGATGTGAATGCTCGTTCCCCTTCCTTCCTTGCTCTCTGCCCATATGTCGCCACTGTGGGCCTCTATTATCTTTTTGCATATGTACAGACCAAGACCGTTACCACCGTATTTGCGTGTTGATGAACCGTCTACCTGATAGAATCTATCGAATATATGAGAGAGATTATCCTCTGAGATACCTATCCCATTGTCAGCCACTTTGATATGGATCTTATCATCATCCTGCAATTTGGCAGATATTTTAAGTATCCCATCTTTGTGCATGAATTTTATAGCATTATCGATGATGTGTATGAATACCTCTTCAAGATAGTCAAGATCACCATTGATCAGAGGAATATCCTTTGCGATAGATAGTTCTACTTTATGTCCTTTACTTGTGATCTCAGGGGACCTGTCATGTACAGCAGAATCTATCATTTCCGATACCCTGAGCGGAACAAAGCTATACTCTACATTTCCTCCTTCAGTGATACTGACATAGATGAGAGAATCTATCAGACGCCTGAGCCTTTCGGAACTTAGCATCATCTTTTCAGCTGCATTCTTCTGTTTATCTGTGAGCTCACCCAGTGCACCTTCATACATCAGTTCACTGTATCCTTTTAGAGGGATCAGCGGCGTTTTCAGCTCGTGCCTCAGGTTGGAAATGAACTCATCCTTCATCCTGTCAAGGGATTTTAGTTCCTCGTTGGCTTTTGCCAGATCCTCTGCATACTGATTGAGGGCTTTCTCTGCGGCCTTGCGCTCTGTGAAATCCTCCACAACACAAACACCACCCATGAATTTACCTTCATCTGAGATCACAGGACTGAACTCTGCCTTGATAGGGATTGCCTTATCAGAGAACGGTGAATGGAAATCATCCTCATATCTTGCAGGTATCCCCGCAAGTACCTGCTGAACAGCCTTCTTTATGGAATTATCGTCTTCGAAGGACTCCAGCATATTAAAACCAATGACCTGGGAAATAACATCCTCTACAGGTACATCAAGGATCTTCACAAGATTCTCATTGCACTGGGTTATGACACCATTCTCATCAAAATGGAAGATACCCAGAGGTGATTTTTCGAACATCATACGATATTTGTTCTTTGCAATGCTCGTAAGCCTCTCCCTCATCTTCCTCTTGGAGATGTCATTGATGATAGCTCCATGGAAGATGTTGCCTTTCATCCTCGTGGTCGTGACTGCAATTTCAATAGGTAATTCCGTGCCATCTTTTCGCAGACCTGTCAACTCTACTATTTTGCCGACAATAGGAGACTTTCCTATAGAGACTATCTCATCCCAGCCCTCGTGGGCTTTACGATAGCGTTTGGGCATTATAAGAGTGATATGCTGACCTATCATTTCATCCCGGGAGTAACCAAATATGTTACTTGCATGTTCATTCCAGAAAGTGATCATTCCTTTGTAGTCGGAAAGGACAAGGGCGTAGGGAATAGAATAAAGATGATCATAGAGCATTTCGAATTCCAGCAGCAACTCATCTTCCTGCTGTTTTCTTCCATGGATATCCATACAGGATAGAAGAAGTGCATTGTCTGAGGACATAGTGTCGTTCAAAATACCTGTTTGTAATAAGAAGATCCTTTGTTCCCCATCAACACCCATAAGAGGCAATTCAAACTTATCCTCATCAGAGCAGGGATCAGATAGGACCGAAGTGAAAAAAGACCTTGCTCTTTTTCTTTGATCCTCAGGTACGTGTAACTCGATAAGGTCATCCTGTGATATATCAGCTTCACTGAGACCCAGATAACTTCTACCGCTTTTATTTGCAAACAGCATAAGACCATCTTTGTCAATGATGAACACCGGATGGTCCAGAAGGTCAAAAGAGACGTTGAAAGCCTCTATCTCAGAAAAAGGGATGGATCTTACAGAGAGATGAACTGGTTCATCTGTATCAGAAGAGTGTCCACTATCGACATCTTCCCGAACAGGTTCTTCTTTTTTAATTTCCATCTATACACCTTGTATCCTGCAAACACACTGTAGTGAGCTACACTGCAAAGCCCAGATGCATATAATTGTATAGATAGGATAATATATAATAGTTAGTATTCGCATTTGTTCTATTTATATATAAAAATATGGTTTTGAACAGATCACACAATTACAGCAGATAAACAGGAATAATTATAAGAAGAATATAAGGATATTTTCCGGCTTTTCAGTAGCATTTATAATAATAAAGAACAATTGGAATAGAAATGGTGACCTTAGATGAGTGAAAGCCCGATAAAGTATCATGAGGATTCTAATACCTACATTGCCAGCAAAAAAGCCTATTTCGAAAAGAGCGTTATCATCGATGGCAATTTCATGGTTGGTGCAGGATCTAATTTCTGGAAGGACCTTAATGTAAAAGGCGTTCTTGAGCTTGGGAAAGGAACATTCGTCAAAGGGAACATCACCGCTGATAAGGCTATAATCGGTGCAAGGTCAGAGATAAGTGGTAGTATAGAGGTTGCAGGTGACCTGAAGATATTCGACTCCGTGAAGATAGAGGGCTCCGCCATTGCAGGAGAGGAGATGCTTGTACGCCCTGACTGTGATATCGGTTTTGCAAAGGCCAGCAGAACAATGGAACTGGTCGGAAAGACCAGTATCAGGGAAATAGAATCAGGTACAAAGGTAATTGTGCGTTCGGAATGAACGCATTTGTCCCATTCAACTGCTTTTAAAATCCCATTAAAGCTCACTTATTCTGTTCCATGGCAAGGGATCTAAGGATCCTGTCACGGAGAGTGTTGGCTTCAAGACTTGTCCTCTCACGAGGTCTTGGCAGGTCCACATCGATAATCTCTTTTATCTTACCGGGACGTGCACTCATCATGACTATCCTGTCTGCAAGGAATACAGCCTCATCGACACTATGCGTCACGAAAAGAATGGTAATGTTGTTCTTTTCCCATATCTCAAGCAATTCCCGCTGAAGGACATTACGTGTCTGCGCATCCAGTGCGCCAAAAGGTTCGTCCATGAGCAGAACTGAAGGTTCGTTTGCAAGGGCCCTTGCTATAGCCACCCTTTGCTTCATACCGCCGGATAGTTCATACGGGTAACTGTTCCTGAACTGCTGAAGACCTACCATCTCCAGATACTTTTCAGCATCATCGATCGCATCCTTCTTTTTAATTCCACTCATCCGGGGGCCGAATATGATGTTCTCCATCACGGTCTTCCAGGGGAAGAGAGAATATTCCTGGAACACCATACCCCTGTCAGGACCTGGAGCATCTATTTTCCTGCCATCCAGATATACCTCACCTTCATCAGGTTTATCCAGACCGGATATGATCCGTAGCAGGGTGGTCTTTCCACAGCCAGAGGGACCAAGGAAACAAACGAATTCCCCGTCATCGACCTTCATACTCACATTATCCAGTGCAAGTGTGGAAGTGTCATGGTCCTTCGTGAACCTGCGAGTGATATTGCTTACTTTTACCTGACCCATCAGATCACAACCCCTTTGCGCCATTTAAGGAGCTTACCATCGATATAATACCTCAGTGCCCTGTCAATGAAGAGTCCGAGGAAACCGAGTAGTAACATATACACCAGTACGAGGTCCATGTTGTGTAGATAGTAGTGATGCCATATCTTGTATCCAAGACCATTCCTGCTCACACCGAACATCTCTGCAGCCACAAGGCACATCCACCCGACACCCATGGCTATCCTGATGCCTGCAGCTATCGAGGGAAGAGCATATGGAAGAGCTACATACCGAATAAGCTCACGGTCAGTATTACAACCAAGGACCTTCGCAGCTTCAACATAGACACGCGAAACGCTCTTGAAACCTGTGAAAGTGTTTATAATTATAGGGAAGACAGCACCGATAAATATCAGAAAACCTGCTGCCAGCGGGTTCAGGCCTATCCAGATGATAGCAAAAGGTATCCACGCAAGCGGTGGGATAGGACGTACTATCTCGATAAGCGGATCAACTATGCGGTCGATGGTCCTGAACCATCCCATTATCATTCCTACAGGAATACCCACTGCCAGAGCAGAGAGCATACCTATCCAGAAATGCATGAGACTGTAGATAAGGTCCACCAACAAAACCGGTAGCTGATAATCAAGGTCCAGAAGGTCCAGTTTTGCATCTTTTGAGATAATATCCATGAATGCAAAGGTGACATCCGTAAAACTCGGAAGGAAGAACTTGTTCTGTACTACATATACAGCAATGAGCTGCCAGAGAATTATCGCAGAACATATAGAGAGGATCTCTACACTTTTACCACTGAGTTTCTGAAGATGTTTTTTTACCATGGGTCCTCCGGTCATCGAAGATAAGAACTCCTGACAGACTATAGAAACAACTCTTATTATTTAAATTTAGTATCAAAAAAGAGAAGATGATCATTGATCAAGAGCTTCATAGAAGCTCAGATCGAATATATCATCCTCTGTAAGTTCGCTCTCAATGTATCCAAGTTCATACTGGACATGTGCATAATCCACTGTAGAGTTAACTATCAGGCTCGGATCTGCTATCCAGGAACCATCCCATTCTTCCAGTGACTGCTTTACAAGTTCTACATCCCAGTCCTGGTCATCAGCGAATATCTGTGCTGCTTCATCCAGATTCTCGGAATTGTATTCTGTTGCACGTACATGTGTCTCAACTATCTGCTGGACGATCTCAGGGTGTTCCCTTATGAGCTCACCGCTTACAGCAACGACACAGCATGCATGATCCTGAAGCATTGTACCAGAGGAGACAACCGACCTTCCTGTACCTTCACTCTCGATCATTGCCGGTGCAGGATGCGGAAGGAATACTGCATCTACCTGACCTGCTGAGATAGATGTAATTGCATCTCCCGGGCCCATTCCAAGGATCTCGACATCCTCATCGGGATCGATATTGTTATCTTTCAGCCAGTCCCTGAGAAGTGTGTCCTGAATGGTACCTGGAGGGAATGTTGCGATCTTGAGTCCTTTCAGGTCTTCAGGGCTTTCATAAGGGAGGTCCGTACGAACCACGATGTCTGAGCCCTGTATCTGTACAGCAGCTACGATCTTTGCATCAAGACCACTTGCAAGGGCAGCGATAACAGGTGCTGCACCGACATATGCAACATCTATATCTCCTGCGAGCATTGACTGCATCTCAGGTGCACCAGTGGGGAACAGATTGTCATCGATGGACTCTATTCCATAAGGTGCAAGGTCCTCTTCCCACCATCCTTTCTCCTTTGCGGTTATGTATGCTATCTGATGGGTACTTGGCTGATAGCCAAACGTGAGTTCTGTAATGGCTGTTGCCTCTTCTTCATCATCTGCTGCCTTCTCAGTGCATCCGGAGATGAAAACTGCTGAGATAATGGCAACTGCTAAAAATAAAGTGGAAATTAATTTCAGTGTCTGTTTATAGTTCACATTACCACCTCTGTTAGTGTTAGATAAATAAAATGCACGGGCCTATATATTATATATATTTCCACATTTCGCAAGTATTATATCCTTAACGTGTAAATTAAACCGAGGAGTTTGCCTTAATAGGACACTAAAATACTGGTGTGTAGAGATGAATACTGCTGATAAGATAATAGATGCTGTTTTTGAGTCTGACGAGGAATTCAGGAAGGTCCTTTCAGCCACCATTAAAGAAGAACTGAATATGAACATAGCTGAGTTCGCCGACCATGCAGATATTCCTGCAAGTACACTCTATAAGATCATGTCAGGTAAAAGGGAACCTAATGTAAAGACTCTCAGGCAGATAATCCGAACCGTGAAGAGACTTGAAGGTTCAGAGAAAGGAGAGTTCATAGCGGTTATTGCTGCACGACCCGTGCTTGATAGTATCAGCGAAACGAAAAGGAAGATAGGTGGAAATCTCTGCACGATCAGGGAATACTCTGCAACAACCATGGAAGATGCTATAATCGCTGCAGTGCGTGCAGAGAGAGATGGAGCCAGAGCACTGGTATGTGCACCTATAGTAAGTCCTACCATCGAGAAGATATTGAGGATACCTGTTGCAACCATAATGCCAAAGAACAGTCTTCTGGAAGCTATCGAACTTGGAGTGAAGAAGATAAGCTGATCCTAAATAGAGAATTAAAAAATAGAAAAGAGAGAAAAAGAGTTTATCGGAGGTTACCGATCAACTCTTTAAGTGCTGCTATCGCTTCAGCGGTCTTTGCCTGTGCGATCTCAACGGTCCAGCCACCTGCTGTGAACAGATAAGCTACTCCACCAACTGCTGCCAGTGAAATTGCTCCAAGGACATACCAGATAGTACCGGATTTCTCGAATACCTCATAGGTGGTTGTAAGACCTCCAACCTTGACCTCATAGGTACCCATCTCTTCCTCTTCATGTTCGAATTCGAGAACTGTTGATTCACCCATGGCCAGGGTAATTTCCTGTGAGTCCACAACGACATCATCTATCTTAAGGTCAACATTATATGAACCATCGGCAGTACCGGTGTTCTCAACCTCTACACTGATAGTGGCCGTCTGTCCCTGCTTGATCTCAAGAGGACTTATCTCAAGGTTGCTGAACTCGAAATTGGCCGCAAGTTCCTGAACCTTGAAGTCAAGTTCAGCATCATTCTTACCGGACTTTGTGGCTATTATCTTGTGTGTTCCTGCCTCGGTAGCAGTGTAGGTGACTGTGCCTTCACTGTCCGTGGTTCCGATAGACTTTCCGTCGAAGGTCACTTCAGCACCTGAGACTGCATCCCCGCCGATGGACTGTATGACATAGATGGTCGTGGAAGTGCCTTCATAGACCTCATCAGGGGATACCTCAATGCTCATAGCACGGGTCTCGTCATCCGGATCGATAACTTCAAGGTCCTCTGAGCCGGTTCCATATCCGGTCTTCTCAGCAGTGATCTCGAACTCACCTGCCTCATCAGGAGTGTACTCAAGTATACCTTCATCGTCTGTCGTACCGATCGTTGTACCATCTACCTTGACAGTGGCCTCACTTATGGATGCACCACGTGCAGTTACTTCGATTGTGACCTCATCATCTATTGAAACAGTGGAATCACTAAGATCGATATCCAGTGTCTCTGATGTACCAACTACCTTCTCGACATATGGATAGTATCTTAGGGTATCAGAATCATCTGCGACCTTGATACCAATCTCACCCATCAGTGTGATATCCTTGTCACTGCTAAGGGAAATAGAATCCTCATTCTCCATTTCGATGTAATCGTCACCAAAACCTGTAATTTCCATTTCACCATAGGTGTCACCACTTTCCAGAGATAGGTAATCTTCAGATATCTGGAAAATACCCTGAACAAAAACAGCATTTGATTCAGTACCTGCGAACACATCATTGAAGTGAACTATGATAAGAGGTACATCATCAACATCTCCAAGGTCCACCTCATAGACATAGTCATCATCGGAGCTCAATATACCTGTGTCAACTTCATCTCCATCCTTGTACAATTCAATAAGTACACGGTCACCATTAGTGTCAACCTCAATTATATCAAGAGTATATCCCTCTTCAAGTTCAAGTGAACGTCCCGAGTAAACTGAGAACTCATCGTCATCATCCATGAGCACTTCAGACAACTGACCACTAGAAATGAGACTTACCTCATCAACACCATCAATATTTGTATCGTCAGAATAACCTGCGAAATACTTCTGAGCCATGAATCCAATTACCTGGAAATTATCCCATTCTGAGTGCTCGAACTCGACAGATTCAGGAACACTCGTATATACAAGGCCTCCTTCCGCAATCTTTCTTCCAGAAATTGATGTCAGTTCAAGGGTCTCGGTCTGTATACCCTCATCGATATCGTAATAGAAACCTTCAAAGTTTAGCGGATTCCATGTGAACTCTCCGCTTCCTTCTACAACAGTTCCACGAAGTTCATATGTTCCCGGTTCGGACATATCCACATATGGTGCAAATCTGAGTGTACCACTATCATCAGCAACTATGAGATTGATGCTGCCCATGAGGTTTATTTCCTTTCCTTTTGAAAGTGAGACCGTATCCTCATTTTCCATTTCGATCAGGTCTTCACTGATAGATGTTATCTCCATCTCACCATAGCTCTCACCGCGATCCAGTTCCAGGTAATCATCTGATATCTGGAAGATACCTTCTACGAAAACAGCATTGGTCTCTGTACCACTGAAAACCTCATCAAAGTGAACAATGACCATAGCAACATCATCGGCATCACCAAGGTCATCCTCATAAACATAGTCATCACCACTGGAGACAACAGCGCTGTCAACATCATCGCCATCCTTTGTAAGGGTCACATATACGCTGTTACCATTCACGTCAACCTCAACGATGTTGAGTGAGTAACCTTCCTCGAGTTCAAGTGATGCACCAGCATAAACAGAGTCCTTGTCATCATCATCGATAAGAATCTTAGACAACTGACCAGCAGACATCATGCTTACCTCTTCAACACCGTCAATCGAGGTGTTGTCAGTATATCCTGCGAAGTACTTCTCGGCCATGAAACCAATCACCTGATATGATCCCCAATCACTGTGATCGAAATCTGTTTCAACAGGTCTTGTCTCATAGACAATATCACCTTCTCCAAGTGAACGATCAATATCTGAGATTGTCATTGATTCTGAACTTAGGCCAGACTCTAAGTCATAGAAGAAACCAGAGAAACTTTGTGCGTCCCATGTATAGGTTGTAGACTGACCGGCATCCTCATCCCATATCCTGTCGCCTGTGAGATAGGTTTGTGAATATGTGCTCGTTGTATTCGTAACATCTGCAGTGTTCACGTTGTCAGAAGTATCAACAGTATGTACATTGATTGTGTAACTAGTGCTTGAACTCAGATTAGTGGCAGTATAGTATTCATCGGAAACATTAGCTACAAAAGTACCACCTAAATAAATCATACTATGATTGAAATCAGAATCTGATGGGTTGTCCCATGTCCACTTGATCCAGTCACTACCCTTCTCATCGACTTCCAGAGAAGTTACACTTCCTGGAGCAGTAGTATCGGGACCGCTTGGAGTGTCAGTTGTTGCAGAGTTGTTGGTCCAGTCACCGATATTACTTGAAGTATCAAAGCTTCTGATACCTATCTGATATGAGGTGCTTGAACTGAGACTTGTAGCGTTGTAAGAAGAGTCACCACTGGTAAGATTTGTCTGATAGACACCATCAAGATAGATCATGGTACCATCAAAGTCAGAATCTGAAGGGTTGGTCCAGCTCCACTCAATCCAGGTCTCACCTGTTGAGCTGCTCAAAGATGTTACAGCTCCGGGAGCAGTTGTGTCAGTAGATGATGTGGTTGATACAGAACTATTTGTCCAGTCACCAATATTGCTGGATGTATCAAATGTTCTGACACTTATTTCATAAGAAGTAGATTCACTAAGGGAAGTGGCATTGTAAGAAGCATCACCACTGGTAAGATTTGTCTGATAGACACCATCAAGATAGATCATAGTACCATCAAAATCAGAATCTCCGGGGTTGGTCCAGCTCCACTCGATCCATGTTGCGCCAGCAGAACCAGTAAGTGATGTTACAGGGCCCGGAGCAGTTACATCAACTGAAGATGTTGTTGATGCTGTATCGTTTGCCCAGGAAGCAGGGTCGCTTTCTCCTGTGAAATTGGTGGTGATAGTGCTTATCTGGTAAGAGGTCGATTCTGTGAGACTTGTAGCATTATAGAAAGTAGTTGTATTTGATAAAGTAGCCACCTGACTGCCATCTATGTAAACAAGGATCTCATTGAAGTCTGCATCTCCAGGATTGGTCCATTCCCAATAGATCCAGCTGGTACCGGTCGAAGTTTCACCAATACCAGTCACAGGACCTGGTAATCCTAATGCCAACCCTGTGAACATAATTAGCATTGATCCAAATAAAAGTAATTTGAACTTGTTTCGCATTCTAAACCTTCCTTAATTAAATATCAATAATCAATATCGTAAACTATATAGCCTAACTTAATCCCCCAATTGTAGATAACCTTTTCGATTTATCGTCAGGTTTTGTCCACTACGACATTTAATGACTGTACCAAGTTCCCCTTCAACTACATCCCCTATAACATTTAAATAACATGCGCTTTGAGCAGCCTCCAGCATATCAGGAGCTACCGTGAATAGCAGCTCGAAATCCCCGCCTGTATAGAGTGCTAATTCTGTAAGAGTAGTCGCATCAGAGGTGATATATTCCGAGATCTCGGGCTGTATGGGCAGAGAAGCCTCATCTATCCTGAAACCAACTCCATTGAGGTCTGCAAGATCATGCAGGGACATGGCAAGCCCGTCACTTGTATCCATCATGCATGTCACGGCACCTGAACGTGCAAGTTCCATCGCCTCGTTCACACGGGGGATAGGGGTCAACAGCTTATTCAGAAGACTTTCAGGAGCTTCAATATCATTCAGTATTGCATGAAGCGCTGCCCCGGCAGAACCTGCAAAACCGGTAACACATACTTTATCGCCAACATTTGCACCTTTACGGGTCAGAAGTTCCGATTTTTTGACCTTTCCAAGTGCTGTTCCAGTGATCGTTAGTTCATCATGGGTATCTATATCCCCGCCTATGACCGATGTTCCGCAGAACTTTGCACAGTCATCCATACCTTTAGAGATCCCCTCCACAAAAGAGATATCTGTGTCCTTTGAGAAACCCATTGCAGAAAGAAAACCAACCGGGCGTGCACCCATTGATGCAACATCACTGAAATTCACCGCAGCCGACATCCAGCCGATCTGCCACGGAGTCATCTGAAGAGGGAAATCCGTGGTCCTGTGCAGCATGTCCGTTGTTATGACCATATACTCTTCCTCGGAAATGTCAATAACCGCGCAATCATCACTTCCTGAGCCTATATGAACATCGGGATCGCAACCACAATTGAGGATACCGGATAATCGCATTATAAGTGAACGCTCACCTATCTCAGATACAGGAGTAGAATCAGTCATAGTTATCAGCTATTTTTGTGCTATATATAGTTACTCAGCAAGGGACCACATCACAGGATAAAGAAGAAGAGTTCAGGAGGAAGTTTGCTGACGAACCATCATCAGCAAACAATCCAGGAACAAAGCTCAGCTCACCTGCGCATCCTTCGTCTCAGGATCACAAATGAGCCGCCAAGCACTGCAACAACGATCACAAGCGGAAGGAGATAGCCCACAAGGATGATCAGTGCATTGACCATTGAGATGAAACCATTGACAGATTCAGATAATGCATCCCGGATACCCCATGAACGTGTGATAGGTCTTGGTTCTGTCACACGTATCGTAATGGTTGAGAACTCGATCCTATCATCAAGATAATTCAATCTTCCAGTAAGACTCTCTATCTCACCGCGTACCCTTTCAAGTTCTTTCTCAACATTGAGGACCTCTTCGACCGTTCCGGTCATATTGAGGATCTCCTGAAGGCGTGCTTCCTGCCTTTCAAGATTATCCAGACGTGCGCTGACATCTATGTATTCTTCTGTGACATCCTGGGCATTCACGCTCTTTGATGTCACTTCCCCAAGACCGGAAACATCATCCAGGAAAGTAGGATATTCCGATTCAGGAACCCTGACAGTTATGTAGCCCTCCTTGCCGGAACTGGAATCATAGTATGAATCATAGACATAGGAACTGGAAACATAACCACCTGAAGCCACAGCCATCTTTGATATCTCATCGATACCTGCTGCAGCATCATCGACCTTTATCGTCATATCGATAGTCGTTATCGTCTTGCGTTCCACGGAAGTGGTGGAAGCTCCACTGTAATCACCATCATAGGCTGCTTCTTCTGAAATTGCATTTATTGCGTAAGAATCACCACTATCTTCAATTACAACATAATCTGCTGATTTCTGGGAATAGCTATCCTTATATACCCCGGCACATCCCGATACAAGAGTAGCCATAAGTAAAAGCATCACTACTATAATGCTACTGTATTTTGTTTTCATTCGATCACACCATTTAATGTATAATCAAATGATCGACATCAAAGTATTAAAAAATTGTTTAAACTTCAAACTGATCCGAACTTAACTTTTTCGTTGCCTTTCTCTTTGCTCCTTACATATATGTTGTCAAGGAACTCATGGGCAACCTCTGCCAGTTCAAGAAGTTCATCCCTGCTCAATGGCTTTGTATCCCTGAGAGACTCCATCATTGCATTCTCAGCAAATCCCTGCTGGAGCACATAGACCACATCCCGGCTCCCGGTAAGTTCATTGATGGAACTTGCAATTTCTGAAACATCATCAGAACTTCCCATGAAGTCCCGGATGACCGTGGTCCTCAGTTCGAGATCAACATCATTTTCCAGAACAAGACTGATGGATTCGGACACCTTTGCAATTACAATTTCCGGCTTGATGTGGATATCAGAATACTCCTTACAACCAATGGCCTTTGAATACTTTTCCGAATCATCAAGCGGAGCTTTAACGTCGATGAAGAATTTGTCCACAAGCCCTTCTTCCATCAGTTCGGCCATTACGTGAGGATAATAGCCGTTAGTATGGATACCGACCAGCAGGCCGATCTTCCTTGCAAACCGTGCAAGGTGCTTCACAGCATCCTTCTGCATCAGGGGTTCGCCACCTGAGAGGACCATACTGCTGACAAAGAGCCGGGACTTCTTCATCTCAGCTTCGAGCAATGAAATGTCAACCATGTTGCTTTCAAAGAGAAGCTCATAGTTCTGACAATAAGGACACCTGTAAGGACATCCACGTAAAAAGAAGACAATTGACACTTTACCGTGCCAATCGACAGTTGATATGGGAACAGTGTTCCCATAGTTCACTTTCATAGTTCACTTTGATCTTTCAGATCATGTCTGAGGAGCTGTAACGCATCCTGTCCTCAAGCTCCTGCCTCTTACCATTGTTCCAGCCGCCTACTGCCTGAACATATCCGGTTACTCTGGACATCTGCTCGACGTTCTCGGAACCACAGTTCTCGCATGAGCACTTAAGACCTGACATCATGTGGAAGTCATTGAGACACACTGTCATGTCCTTGGTGAAAGCAAAGTAACCGATCTGGGTGTTCTTTGCAATGTTCATTGCAAATTCCTTAAGGCCCTTTGCATCAGGAGCGCCTTCTCCCATCCATATGTGACAGATATTACCTCCGTCAACGATCGGGAAGAACACATGCTCGATATTCATCCTGTCGACAAGTGAGATGTTAGCACCCGGTGGTACGTGAGTACCATTGGTGTAGTACACTGGCAGGTCTGTCGTCTTTCTGAGATTTGCAAGAGCAGCTTCCTTGTCACCCTGTACGACCTCAAGGACACAGTCCCTGTACTCATCGTGGAGCATATCGGATACTGAGAATCTCTGACCTGTGGTCTCTGCAGGAGTACGTGCAAGAGCGATCTCAAGACCGTGCTTCTGGCTGAGCTCGTGGGCGTACATCTCCATCTCGGTCATTACTCTGATGGCGAACTTGAATGCATCCTTTGACTCGTGTATCTGGGAACCGACATGATACTGGACCATCTCATTGATACCTATGACACCGATCGTGCAGACAAGTGCATCGATATCAACTGCAATGCAGCCCTTCTCACCTGTAACAGGGTCCTTTGGCCTCTGTGTTGCGAATGGCATCCTGTTGTTCTCGATGATATTGTCCATCCAGCTGCGCTTTGTCTTAAAGAGGTCGATACACTGATCCATGAGGTGTTTGAGGTCGGCAAACAGAGCAGAATCATCCCCATTCGCTCTGTATGCCGCTCGTGGGCAGTTAAGAGAGACAACCTGCCAGGAACCCATTGAGAAATGTTTTCCATCCTTGAACATGAGCTTGTCGTCGAAACTGTCATCTGCATCAGCATTTGCTGAGAACTGGTATGCACAGCACTGATAGCAGGATATACCCTCGCCTGCGCCTCTGTATTCAGGTAACTGATTATCGAAATATGGAGTGCCGAACTTTGCTGCAAGTTCGAATGTCATGTCATAGAGTTCTTCGTATGTTGGCAGATCAGGATGTGCCATGTTGTAGAACTCATCCTCTTCTATGAAGTCAGGTTCAATGGAGATCTCAGGCTTTGGGAAATTGAAAGGCTTACCCCAGTTGTCACCCTCGATCATAACATCCATGAGAGCCTTGAACGCAAGACGGACCTCACGTTCGAACTCACCATAGGTACGTTCATGTGTACCGTGAGTACCATCGTGGACACGTCCCTTATAAACAGCAGGCTTGTCCTTCCAGAGCTTTGGTACACCAGGGGAAAGCTGAACGGAGGAGAACACAACCTGTCCTCCACGAGCAACCATCATCTGGGTCATCTCGTACACGAACATCTGCATGAGCTGCTTTATATCACCGTAACTCTTGCCCTCGAAGTATGGAGCAAGGAATGTGAGGAAATTATAGAATCCCTGACCACCTGCAAAGTTCGTCTGGGCACTTCCCAGAGCCTTCACTGCGTGGAGGATAGCGACCTCTGCCTTCATTGCAGGACCGGCTACACTGGCCTTTGCACCTGATCCATCAGGCATGAGACCATAGTAGAAGAAATACCTGAGATCCCAGTCCTGGCAGAATGCACGGGTACCGAGGTACTCAAGGTCATGAATGTGAAGATCACCATTAAGGTGCATGTCAGCAAGCTTCGGAGGTAGCAGGAGCAGGTACTGTTCCTTTGAGATCTTATCTGCCTTCTTCTTATGTGATGTCTCTGCATTCTCCTGAAGGTTTGCATTGTCGTTAGCCTCAAAACCACTTCCGAGATCGATCTCACATGCATCGTATACAGGAGTACCTATCCTTGTGGATACATTCCTCCACTCGACATGGCCCCTCTGCAGGAGTTCCATGTTAACGATCTCCCTGATAAGCGGACCTGAAAGGAACTTAAGATCAAGACTTCTGATACGTTTCTCGACGTCCCTGGCAATATCGAATGCCTCATCCTTCTCAATGCCTTGCTTGCCATGGAATCTCTCAGCAAGCTTGGTTTCTTTCATCAACTGGTCCACTATTACACTTCTGTCCCAATCGACCATATGCCCTGATGTGGTACGCACCTTTGGCATTATGGATATGTCATGGCCATCGAGTGTCTTCTGTATAGCATGCTGTTTTGTGAGCGGTGTCATACTGATATCTGTCCTCTCGTCTTCCTCTGCGTGAACCTGAAGGTCAGTTCCCAACTCTGCCTTTTCAAGTTCTGTCTTGTCTTTGGTATTGGTTGCACATAATTCCATCATTCCCACCTCAAAATTCGATAGTATTATTATAGTATGCTACTCAGTGCTTCCAGATTCACGTCAGGACCACTGAACAGTTCCTTATGAGTTAAAAACTCATCGCCGATCTGGAGTACAGGGGCAGTCATGGTGAAAACACCATTGAATTTGAGTTCGGTCAAAGCTTCAGGAGTAGACATATCTGCAGTTTCAAAAGAAACTCCCTTTGAACCAAGTACCTTCTTGAGTTGCTCGCACTTCGGGCAAGTCTGTGTTGTATATATTACCACTTCAACCATTCTCTCGCGTCCCTATATTCTATATATTAATTATTTTATAGTAAGTGCCTTCCTAAGAGGAACAACAATGCCAAATTGAAAAACACATTCAATAGGCATTGTAGTGGTGATGACCTCTGTTTCCAGAAGGTAAATTATACAAATGCCATATTGCTTAATAATGGTTTTTCAGACTTCATTTGAATATACATCAGACCATACGACATCAGTTCTATAACCAAATATGATAATATATTGTTATCAATTATGATATAATACATGATAGACTACATGGTGCTCAAAATCATACCCCAAGATCTACCCCGTCCAGAGACCCATCACCATACCATCGAACAGAAGTTTCTGCCAACCTGCCAGACAGTGTCGCAGGACATAAGTTGAGAAAATTGCGGCCCTATAGAAAAACTCTACCTTAGTATAGACCACAGATGCACGCAGATACACACAGATGCGAATAACCCTTATCTGCGTGACCAGCTGAACGAAAGTTCAGCAGGCATCCAACTCCGAAGGAGGTGGATGTATCTGTGTTTATCTGCAGGTATACTTGAAAACTCATTAACAATTAGAATCTCTACAGAGCCGAAATTGCCAAAATATCTATATCATTAACCACACTATACCAGATAACCCGACCAAGAGGTGTAAAAGATAACTGAACAACTAAGCTCCGGCTGCAAGCCCATTGATGACCTCCTTGGAGGAGGATTCGAAGCAGGAGTCGTCACCCAGATATTCGGAGAACCCGGGAGTGGTAAGACAAATCTGTCCCTTCAGCTTGCAGTGGAATGTGTCAAAAAAGGAAAGAAAGTGATCTATATTGACACGGAGGCCATTTCCCCTGCAAGATTCAAACAGATAGCAGGAGAGAATGCAAAGGAGATAGCACAGCACATAATTATCTTTGAGCCTCACAACTTCGAGGAGCAGTACGCTGCCGTGAAAGAGATAGAGAAACTCATCTCTGATAAGATAGGGTTGATAGTAGTTGATTCTGCAACAGCATTCTACCGGTTCGAGCTCGATCATGAAGAATCAAGTATGAGAACCAGAAGAGAACTCTCGAATCAGATAGGTTTCATACACGCCATCGCCCGCAAACACAGGATAGTGGCAGTAATAACCAACCAGATCTACACCGACATCGCAACAGGGAATGCAAGACCCATAGGTGGCAGCGGGATAGAGCACATATCCAAAACCATCATCCAGCTCGAAAAGACAGGTGATGGCAAAAGACGTGCAAAACTCTGGAAACACCGTTCACTTCCCGAAGGCGGGACATGCGAGTTCAGCATCACCAATGAAGGTGTCAGGTAACTAGATACCAGATACCTGAAATGAAAAGAAAAAAAGAGAGTATTTTCGGGCTCAGGCCCTTGCAATCGTGATAAAACCGGTATGACCTACTTTTGTTGTCGACGGGCGTGTACCCCTCGCAGAGAATGATATCTCACGTTCCGTGCATTCTATAGTCACCACATCATAGAAGCCCTCGGCCTCCATTGCATCACGTATCTCCTTTGTCTGCTCGAAGAAAGGAGAATATGTTGCAAGGAATCCTCCAGGATGCAGTACCTTCCTGACATTGGGGATAACATCCTTCGTGTTCTGAGTGTCAAGGGTGATCACATCGAACTTCTCATCAGTGATATTGTTTATTTCCTCGACGATGTCACCACAGCGAAGTTCCACGTTGTCAAGACCGGCATTTTCCACATTCTTACGTGCGACCTTCACAAAGTCCTCTTTTACCTCATAGGTGACGACCCTCTTTGCAATGGAACCAAGATACATCGTCAGAATTCCCGAACCAGTACCTGCATCGAGGACAACATCGTTCTTGCTGAGACCGGTGTAGGCGATTATCATGCCTATGTCCTTGGGCATCATGGGAGCGCCGGTCCTCTTCGCGTGCCTGAAGAAGTCAGGCATCTTGGGACGCTGTATAGTGAATTCCTGACCTTTATGAGCCACTACAGTATCACCGGGAACCTTATCAGCAAGGGTTGAGAGCTCAACTATACCAAAATCCGTGTGCAGTTGCTCATCGGATACTTTCACAATGAACTCCCTGACCTTACCCCTGTGGGAGGTCTTCAGCAAAACCAATTCACCAGTTATCATTATCTTACACCTGTGGACCGTTTTTTAGAGACATACCTGCTGGACGGGATCGTCACGATGTCCCGTTTTATCGAGTGCTTTACCATTGTCAGATGAGACATCATCTCATCGAACTCGTGGCGATATGCTTCTGCAAGTGTCCCTGCATATTCAACCCCCTCCCATGTCAGCACATATTCATAACTCTGCCGGAACCTCCCGTCCTTCTCATAGTAACGGAGATCCTCATCCACGATACCCATGGCAACTAGCACCTGGATGTCCTCAAAGACCTTTTCACAATACGGGAATCCATACCTTTCATGGAAGGAGTAATCAAAGAGGTTCTTCAGTTTCGGGAAGCTGCTGAGCTCCCGGATGGTACGGTAGAGCCATGTGATATGCCGAAGGCGAGGGATCGATATGGAACCTTCCTTTTTATTTTCATTAACGAAGATACAGTGGACCGCATAGAACAACAGGATTATTCCCTCTATTGGAAGATACTGGCCCTCACGCGTGAAGTTCAGGAGCCTGGGAGAAAGATCATCCACAATCCTGCGCAGTTCTGAGAGCACAGCGGCAGAATCATTGTCTGTGACAATATCAGGATGAGTGAAGGCTGTAAGGGACAGTTGTCGGGAGATAGCACGGACAAGGCCGTTGGCAAGTGCGGATTCATCGTAGAAGAAACCATCCTCCTCATCCATTGCGATACGCATACTCTTCGGAACCCCTGAGGCAACGGTGAGGTCCACAAGCACATCACCCAGCTCTCCGGCAAGTCTGGACTCAAGTCTCCTGGTAGCAACACCATGACGTGCAATGGTGGAAAGTGCCATCCTTGTTGATGGCCTGAGTATCTTCTGGCTCAGCCTTGCAACAGGCACGTATAGACTGCCATCACGCAGGTCGTTCAGTAAAGCAAGTGACTTTTCAGATGCATTGGACCTGATGAAATTCAGCAGGTCACTATCGTTGTATTCTGTAAAGAAACGAACTATCTCATCCTTTGCTGCATCTGACCCCGAACTTTTCCCAAAGCGTTCCAGAGCATCCTCAAGTGCATAGAGCAGCATGACCCGGGCCGCCTGTGTCTTTGGATTATGGATTATGGCAGTATAGTGATGAGCACGGGATACCAGCAATGATTCAGCAGCCGTGAGAGCCATGTCATTCCCATAACCTGAGCCATCAAAGCTACCCAGTACAACGTTCCCGTCCTTGATAATGAGACTTCCAATTATCTGGTCTACATCTATGAGCCCGAATGACACACCGGTGTGATAGGAATCCCTCAGAAGGAAGTCTATCCTGTCTGCATCAACATCACCTGCAATGATATGAGCGAGATATGGTTTTGGTATCGACTGTGCATCTCCTGTGGCGATCTTCGATATCTCAGCAAAGAAGTCGAAGGGATCCGTACCGAACTCAGACTCCACATAACGTGCAATATAGTTATCCTGCGGAAGTATCCTTGAGATGATATCCTTCGAGAAAGCCTCGTGTTTGATGAACTTCTTGCCCTCGATGACAGGCTGCAACTGAGGATTGCGTTTGAGCACGTTCTCCACGGCATGGGAGAATGCAGAATGACCCACATCATGCAGGAGTCCTGCCAGCCTTATCTTACGAATATCCTCAGCCTCAAGTGACAGGGACTGGCCAATCACCGATGCCATATGCATAGTGCCTATACTATGCTCGAAACGTGTGTGATTGGCGCCGGGATAGACATGGTCAACAAGTCCCAGTTGCTGGATGTTCCTGAGCCTCTGTACATGTTTTGTGTTAAGGATCATCTGCTCGAACTCGTCGAGTATGATGGTCTTGTGTACAGGGTCGTGGATTATCAGGGGTTTTTGCATTGGCTGATATTATGAGGAGGGAGTATATAAATGGAGAGTAAATATAATTAGCCAAGAGTTAGGCTTTGTAGAATTTCTCATTTGAATTGCTCATGCAGAAAAAGAGTTGAAGACAACAGCTTATTTTATTCATCTTTTCGAATCGTGCCGGCTTCGCCGGGACCCTCCGGGATGGTTTAAGTTGTTCATGACTTCCGATTAACCTAACTTATTGTGTTGTGGACCCCTGTATTTTATGGCTCTACAAATAATCAGTGACAAACAAAGAACAATGCAACCAACCGCCGCAGGCGGCACGTTCCTTTGCTACCATCCTGAAGATTATTAAAATAATATAGTTATTGAAATTGCTGATTTCAAAGTTGCAATTAGCAGGATTTCTACAAATCCAAGATTTAATTGAAAACTAAATAGACAAAATTTATATGATACATTTCAAAAACTTGAATATCTATACTATAACAAAGAACTGATCAAATGGTACAAATTCCAACCTTTCCAGATAGTCACCTAGAATCAATGGCAAAATCACTTGGTGAATGTGGTAGTAGAAGTGACATTACCCGAATTCTAAATGAATTAAACATTAAAGATGATTCACAAGAAAGTACTAAATGGAGACGACTTTACTGGGTTTTTACAGACTTGCAGAAACAGCATAATTGTGCAAATCATATTTTTGGATTCATCCAATCATTGATGAATCCTATCAGATTTGTTGGTCGCAAGGAAGAATTTGAAGAAAATAGAGAGAAACTCAATAGTATACTAATTTTTTCAGGCTTTGAGTATGGAGAAGATGGAAATTTCAGAAAATGTAAAAATGCACGCACATTAACTGAAGCTGAAAAAAGACTGAAAACAATTCAAAGCAAATTTGAAGGAAGAAAAATACATCCCGAAGTTGTAAAATATTGTAGGACAGAGTTATTACAAGACAATTACTTCCATGCTGTTTTTGAAGCAACTAAAGGATTAGCTCAAAGAATTCGGGACATGTCAGGAATAGAATTAGATGGCGCAGCCCTTATTGACAAAGTGTTTACCATTGAAAGGCCAATATTAGCAATTAATTCATTGAGAACAGAAACGGAAAAATCTGAACACAAGGGTTTTGCTCTGCTCTTAAAAGGTTGTTTTGGTGCTATCAGAAACCCATTAGCCCATGAACCAAAGATTCTTTGGGAAGGAGAAGACGATGCAGCAGATTATCTTTCATTAATTTCACTTTTACATAGAAAGTTAGACAACTGCGTCCCGACCAATTTACATAAAAATTGAGACAAAAACGCTTAAAAAACCAACCTTTACATTTTTATCCCGGTTCATACATTTAGAGAGTCAGATAGCATGAGAACCATAGACTGGAATGACGACTCAAATTCAATTGTAATGATAGACCAGACCCTCCTGCCAATGGAGTACAAGGTCATTGAATGCAAAACGCTTGCCTCCCTCTGTGAGGCTATCAAGTCCCTGCGTGTGAGGGGAGCTCCTGCCCTTGGTGCAGCCGGTGCCTATGGTGTCGCACTTGCCGCAACCCTCAGCAGTGCAAAGGACATGGAAGGGCTCATCAGGGACCTTGAAGTGGCTGCAAAGACCATCAAGGCAACACGTCCTACGGCGGTCAATCTTGCATGGGGAGTCGACAGGACCATTGGTGCAATCTCAGATGCATATGACCTTGCCGGCATCAAGGATGTAGTACTCAGTGAGGCAAAGAACATCGCTGATGAGGATGTGGAGACTAACAAGAAGCTCGGAAAGTACGGAGCAAAACTGCTTGAGGATGGCGACACCGTAATGACACACTGCAATGCCGGAAAGATGGCATGCGTGGACTGGGGAACCGCACTCGGAGTGATCCGTTCCGCCGTGGAGGCAGGAAAGGACATCAAGGTAATCTCCTGTGAGACAAGACCGCTTAACCAGGGTGGCAGGATAACAACATGGGAACTCATGCAGGACAACATCGATGTAACACTTATCTCCGACTCCATGTCAGGACATGTTATGAGCAAGGGTATGGTGGACAAGGTCATCGTAGGTGCTGACAGGATAACAGGAGATGCGGTCTTCAACAAGATAGGCACATACACACACTCAGTACTTGCAAGGGAACATGAGATCCCGTTCTTTGTTGCAGCACCGATCTCAACCTTTGACCCGAACAACTGGGAGGATACCGTCACGATCGAGCAGAGAGATGCGGATGAACTGAGATTCTTCAGGGATGTACAGATAGCACCTGCAGATGTGAAGGTCTATAACCCTGCATTCGATGCCACCCCAATGGAGAATGTGACCGCTGTAATCACAGAGAAGGGAGTGTTCTATCCACCGTTCCTGCTGGATGAGCTACTTGCATGAAGGCACATCCTTTTAAATAATGAAGGACATGGAAGGGAACAGATAGATTAATCATAACCACCTATAATTGATCAACAATTAAATACGGAGATACAATGGCTAAGAAACAATCCAGTGGCGGCGGCTTGATGTCATCTGCCGGCCTTATGCGCTATTATGATGCAGATAAAAGAGCAATACACGTAGACCCTAAGACCGTAATGGCCGTCGGTGTCGTTATAGGGCTCGTAATTCTCATACTTGATGCAAACTTCGGAATGTGGCCTGTAGTATAAACTACTGTCACATTACATCATTCTTTTTTTACGATATTTTTAGGATCAGATTATATTTAAGAGATGGAATCAAAAAAGAATAGTGTGAACTATCAGGAACGCATTTCCTTGATAGTTGCGCAGATCCTTCTGCAATGATGGGTCTTTGGTGCACTATTATCAATAAGCACTCTGCCTTTGTCCTCCCACCAGCTACGAGGATATGCCTTGTCCGCTTCTACCTCAGGATTCAGCCCAAGCTTTTGTGCTGCCATATTGATCTCTTTGATAGTCGGGGACTCCACAGAGGTCCTTCTGGAAACGATACGACCATGTTTTCTGGATTTGGTCTTATCGATATATGCAGGCCAGATGACCAGTTTACCCCTGTCTTTCATCATCATGGGTCTATCAATAGACCTCATTTAATTTAAATTTGCCCTGAGACTAAGAGAAAAATATTGGTAATACCCAAATGACACACTGCTTTTTTATCCATCTGACAATTTGGGCCAGGAATGAGTATCACACGCAGGAACATAGATAGTTCGTCAGATCATTCGAATTAATTCGGCCTGCCCGATAGGTGGAATGCTTCTGGCCAATGCAGGACCAAAGAAAACCCTGACGTTCATCCCTTCTTTTAAGTTCTTTGCGTCAAAAAGACCTCCGTTAGGGTCAACTATTACAGTTTCCTCAGATATCACGAATTTAATTCCTTTTGTATAACCTAAGTTACTTATTTCCTCACTTTCAAGCAGGATGATCGGATATGAATCTCCATCTTCGAGAGAAGATATGGTCCCATTAACAATGTTAAGGGATTCAGAGCTTTCATTGTTGTCTGTGGACCCCTCTGCTTTAGCAAATAACATCCTGCCATCATTATCCCCTATACCAAGGACAAGCTGTTCATCATCCATTGTAACAGTAGTCACACTGCTTAACAGAGAAAGATATTGAACATCCAGTGATTCAGAACCACAGTATGCAAGTGTCATTGGTCCCGGCAATAATGCAAGATCACTACCTTCCAGTGTGTAGCTTCCACTTCCAACGTTGCAGTCTGCTTTGATCGAATATGTTCCATCTGCTTCGAAGACAAGTGTGTAGTTCTCCTGATCAGGAACTACGGATTGGCTGGCAGGTTCGGTTTCGATAAGTCCAGACCATTGCCATTCAACATCAGTGATATCGCTTATGGAAATATTCTCAATTTCCATTTCTTCGTTTCCCATATCTTCCTTATCATCAACAGTTTCAGTACAGCCTGATACTAAAAGAGTGACTGTGATAAAAGTGAATATGATAAGTAAAGCCAGTATTTTCCTTATAGTTTGCATCGGTTATTACTCCTTGAACTCACTAGAGCATGCTACTATTTAGGCACTTTCTAAACTTCAAGCCAATTTGAAGTCTTCGTGTATCATTTAAAACCGCATCATTGGAAGGTTTTTGAAAAAATGAAAGACTCACATTAAGAGTCTTTCCATATCTTCCTCGACAGTGGTGTTCGGTGTGATATTGAACTTCTCCACCAATACCTTGAGGACATTCGGCGAGACAAAGGCCGGTAGCTTTGGACCAAGTGTAATATTCTGTATCTCAAGCCTCAGCAGGGTAAGTAACACAAGGACTGCCTTCTGTTCATACCATGCGATATTGTACGAAATAGGTGCCTCATTAACATCTGTAAATCCAAGTCTTGACATAAGTCCCTGTGCAATAACGACAAGAGAGAATGAATCATTACACTGCCCTGCATCAAGCACCCTCGGGATCCCGTCAATATCTCCAAGGCCGAGTTTATTGTAACGATATTTTGCACATCCGGCAGTAAGGATCACAGTATCTTTGGGCAATGCCTCTGCAAAATCCGTGTAGTACTGCCTGTCCTTCTGGCGTCCGTCACAGCCTGCCATGACAATGAACTTCTTTATCTTCCCGGTCTTTACAGCATCGACTATCTTGTCTGCATTTGATAACACAGAGTTGTAAGCAAAACCACCCATGATGCTACCTTCTTCCAGTTGTACAGGAGGCGCACAGCTCTTTGCCTGTTCGATGAGAGCGGAGAAGTCCTTCTGTCCATCCTCAGCTACAATATGTGTGGCACCATCATAACCTACAGAACCAGTAGTGTATAACCTGTTAATGTAGCTCTGCCTTGGAGGAACTATACAATTGCTTGTCAGTAATATTGGTCCGTTGAAACTCTCGAATTCCTGCTTCTGATGCCACCATGAACCGCCATAGTTACCTACCAGGTGTTCATATTTCTTAAATTCAGGATATGAGTTTGCAGGCAGCATCTCACCATGTGTGTAGACATCCACACCGGTCCCTTCGGCCTGGTCCAGTAGTTGTTTCAGGTCCTTCAGGTCATGACCGCTTACGAGAATTCCAGGATTTCCCCTTGTTCCGATATTGACCCGTGTGGGTTCAGGATTCCCGAATGCAGCGGTGTTCACCCTATCAAGGTCCGCCATTACATCAAAACCCTTTTCCCCGCACTTCAGGACCAATGAGATTAGATCCTTATCTGTCAGGCTGTCATCTGTGGTTGCTATCAGTCCTTCTTCTACAAATGAATTGACCTTCTTATTGGAATTTCCAAGCATCATAGCATGATGTCCATATGCTGCAATTCCTTTGATACCAAAGATCAACAGTTCTCTCAGTGACCGGATATCTTCATCCTCTGTTGCAAGTATACCTGTATCCCTGCCCCTGAGGTTTTCTGGACTCACAGTTGCTATCTCTGGCAGGTCACTCTCGTCAAGTGCATTGTTATCCAGAAGTTTCTGTCGGATCTCATTCTGAAGTTCGAATGCCCTGTCAATGCGGTCCTGAATTCCGCTCGCTCTGAAATCGGTATTTGTGATGGTTGAGAACAGTGCATCAAGCATGAAGTCATCCGTGCTATTCTCAGAAATGTTTGCCTTTCTTGCTTTCTGGTTGTAGAAGGCAATGCTCTTAAGCACATAGATAAGATCATCCTGAAGGTCTGCAACCTCACCTTTCTTACCACACATGCCATTCTTTGTGCAGCCTTCCCCGTTCATTGTTTCTTCACACTGGTAGCAGAACATCTTGTCACCCATATTCAGGTATGATGTGCAGGTATATCTAGTTACTTTGTCCGGGAGCAAACGGAAGAATGGATAAAATATAAGTACACTGGATACCGCCTTGTACCCATGATAGACGTACCACGAGAAATAAAGGTCGAGTCTGAAGTAAAGGATTTCATACTCAAAGCAAAAAAGGACTTCCGCCTTTGCACCACCTGCGGAGGACCCGCAATACTGCCAGTAGATATGAGCGTGCCAAAGGATTCCGACATAAAAGTGAGGATAGGGGATAATACATTACACGTGTCAAAGGTCCAGGCGAGATATATCAGGCAGGTAGATATGAGAATGCTTCTCGGATATCTGAACTACTGCCAGAGGAACGGTATTGAAGAATACTGATATCGTATCCTTTTTCCCGTCCGGTTGAGCAGCTGATCACTGATACTCTTCATCCAGTGATTCATTTATATTCCTGAGCACTTCGGCAACGAGCATCTGGACCTCTGTTGCATGCTCTTCAGGGATCTCACTTCCTTCCGTATCCATGAGCTTTTTGATATCGATGACCATCTTGTGGATCATGGATATCATCTCTTCCTGAGTTATAAGACCCGCATAGTAGGCATAAAAGAAAGTGGTGCCACTGCGCTGGACCTTCTTCTTGAAGGATGCCCTTGCATTTGAGACCTCCTGTCTTGAATACTTCTCATCCATGAACGGAACGAGTTCCGGAAGGTTCTCACCTATCCATGTCATCTCGGAGTGGTCGGACAGGTTCTTGAAGTCAGCACACATCCGTGAAACCACCCATTCCCTGGCTGTAAGATGCGTGGTCTCCTTCAAAAAACGAGTTACATCGGAGTAACTCTTATTGTCCATTTTCTTGAATTTCTGATACTTGTTCATCGCCATTCACCCATTGTCAGACTGACACATAGATAGTATTGCAACCAATGTATTACATAGTTGTCCTTCAAAATATATAATTATAACCAAACAGAACAAAAATAAAAAATATTGAATGTATATAAAAATATAGATCAAATTGGGAGAAAAACTATCGTTCAGTGCATCAACAGGTTCCAAGTGCCTTTTTCATTATCTCTTTTCCTGAACGCACATCCCCAATGGAGAATACTTCCATGTTGAAGATGCCTTTGTAACCCTTCAGCTCATTAAGCACGGTATAATCAACCTTTCCTGCACCCGGTGCGAGATGTTCATCCCCGTCATACTCATTCGTCCAGACACCACCATTGTCATGTACATGCACGTGAACAACATGGGGTGCAAGCGTCTTTGCGAACTCACGGAGCTTCGTGCTGTCACCGCCACATGTAAGGTTCGCGTGACCTATGTCGAATGTAGCACCCAGATTGTCTGAATTCACCTCTTCAACCGCCCTTATAAGTTCATTGACCTCGCAGCACATGTTACCTGTTGAAGTTCCTTCCTTGTTCTCAAGTCCCAGCATCACACCACTGTCCTCTGCATCTGCAGCAAGGACCTTAAGATTAGAGACCATCCTGTCAAAACATGCTTCGTGATTCTCATCGAACCTTCCGGGATGCAGGACTATAGCATTCGAACCAAGCTCAGACGCCAGTTCTATGGATTCGCGGATAAGACGGAACTCCCTTTCACCCATGCTGGCAGTATCCACTACCACATCCTTCGGATAGGTGGGAACATCTGCAAAATAAGGAGCATGAAGTGAAGTGTTAAGGTCGAATGTCGAAAGCTCATCAAGTATAGCAGCCAGGATATCCTTCTGGAGGACCGAATCCCTGTAAACCCCGAGTTTTGGCATGTAAAGTTCAACAGAGTCCAGTTCAGAGGCTATCTCGGACAGACTTCCTGCAAAGGATGAAGCACCTAATATCATACTTAGATGGAAATGATAGTAATAGATAAGATCTTTGCTTTTTTGTTTTCTGGTAATTCCAATAACCAAAATACTTATCTAAATTAAAGAGCACCAGCAAAGCGATGAAACTTTATGCTCCCCACGTGGGACACCTTGAGGGACTGGAGGAGCTGCTTACCGGTTCCAGCGATATCTACGGCATCTACATGGCTGGTACACCGGACTATGTAGGCACCGGAAGGACGAATCTCAGTGCGCCCGGACTTGAGGAGATAGCCGAGCAGACCGAATACGCACATGAGAAAGGCGTGAAGATGGAAGTCGTCCTGAACAGTTCATGCATGGGTGGACAGCATCTCACAGCGGAAGGGTACAACAGGATCAACTGGTATTTCAATCAGCTAAATAACATAGGAATAGATTCCATAACAGTTGCAGAGCCTTATTTTGTAGAGATGCTGGCAAAGGACTTCGACATGGAGGTCGTTGTTTCCGTTCTTTCCTTCGTGGATTCCCCACAGAAGGCCGAGTTCTATGAAGCACTCGGTGCAGATACTATAGTAATAGATCCCGTGATCAACCGTGACTTCGATAAACTTGAAGCCATAAGGGATTCAGTATCAACCGACCTGAAACTGCTTGTGAATGAAGGATGTCTCTATCAGTGCCCCTTAAGGTATGCACACTTCAATTTCTTCTCCCACTCAAATGGCCCGGGACCAAAACTCAACGTGTTGGATGACTACTACTATTATAAGTGTCTCTCACTGAGGATAAAGGATCCACAGCAACTCATCAAATCCCCATGGATAAGGCCGGAAGACCTTAAGGAATACAGGCACATCACCGATATCTTCAAGATAGGAGGAAGAACGCACTTCCCTAACTGGATACTAAACAATGTGCAGGCATATGCCAATGAGTCATACGATGGTAACCTTATGGACCTTCTTGACTGTCCCCGTGACATAAGGGACCTGTTCTATATACCTAACAAGGAACTAGATGGCGCCCTTTCACAGTGGAAGCAATGTAGCAAGACATGCAACAGATGCGGATACTGCAAGAGGCTTGCAGAGAAGATAATAAATGTCTACACGACAGAAGATGGCGAAAATGTGCTCAAGCCCCTTAAGATAGAAGGAGGACAATAATGACGATAACAGAAACATTAGCAAAGAACCGCGGTGACCTTGAGAACAAACTAAGGAACCTGCTCGCAAAACCGGTCTTCCTCATCGAGCTTGATGCTTTTGCACTTCCATGCGGATGTAATGGAGTTACCATAAACACCAGAGGGGTACAGTATGATGATATCGAGATATTCGAGGAACATGTCACCAAACATCTGAAAGAGACATCTGAGAACCTTGAAGTAGAACCATCATTCCTCTTTGCAAGGCTTGTGCCAGGCACGGCAGAAGTGGCTTCCCTGAACAGCAGATCACTTTGTAACAGATGTTATATGGATTTTGCCAGAGGTAGCGGCAAGCAGCCAAGGCCGGACATATATATACTTAACTTTGAACGCAGAGAATAGACCTCTGTATCTTCAATATTTTTTGAAATATATATTTTTAACGTTTATCGCTTCCGATATTTTTCCTACTGCATGGGTTAAAAAACAACCCTTTTGACAGGATTCATTCGAAAGCTTTAAGAAGTATTTAATATAATCCAAACCACCTTACGTTAGTTTACGCCATAGCAATTATGACAGAATATTCAAAAGATAATCTGTTGTGATCTTGGCATATCTACACTAATTTATAATACAAAAAGGAGGAAATCTGAATGGAACCGCTCACAGGTATGGGCGTACTCGCACTTATGGGAGCAGCCGCAACTATTGCAGGCGCCTCTGAAGACCTTGAATCAGATGTTGGGTCACAGAGTAACCCGAACTCTCAGGTGCAGTTAGCGCCCCAGATGATGTATCCACACAGGATACACAGTAAAGCTGTTTCTGGTGAACCACCTTCAAACGCACTCATGTGTGCTATTGGTGGAACTACCGCATCCGTACTGATCAGCACTGGTGCATCCGCTGTCCTTGCACTTGCTATTGGAGCAATTATTGCAGCAGCGATACACGGCACTTATTCAATTACTGCATATATGGGCAGATCAGCAAGTCAGAAACGTTTCAAACAACCAGTTTATCTTGATGTAATTAGAAGTCACACACCCGTTATTGTAGGATATTCATTTATCACAACATTCTGTATCCTTGTGGTAGCATATCTTATGGTAACCGTACTGGCACATCCTTTCCCACTGCCACTTCTGGCATTCATATGGGGAATCACTGTCGGTGCTATCGGTTCTTCAACCGGTGACGTACACTACGGTGCAGAAAGACAATTCCAGAACGTCGAATATGGATCAGGCCTCAATGCTGCAAACTCCGGTAACATCGTGAGAAAAGCAGAGTCCGGTCTTAGAAATGGTATCGACAATTCCTGGTTCTGCGCAAAATTCGGTGGACCTGTAACAGGTCTCGCTTTTGGAATGACCGTTTTCCTTAGTGGCTGGATCACAACAGTGTTCGACGCTACAAAAGGAGATGCGATCGGCTGGGTTTCAGTCCTCGCAGGTGTAATTATTGTACTTATTCTTATACTGTGGAACAGGAACATGGAAGTCGCTGCCCGTAATGCATTTGGACCATACAAGGAAGATGAGGCAGAAGCAGAGGTGGCTGCATGATAGACATAGCAGGAATATTGATGGAGAATATACTCTACGTGGTCCTTATCACATTAGGTGGAGTACTTATCTCATGGAGTGTCCACTTCGTACCAGTAGGTGGTGCTCCGGCAGCTATGGCACAGGCAACAGGTATCGGAACAGGTACCGTCCAGCTTGCAGCTGGTGCAGGTCTTACAGGACTTGTAACTGCAGGTGCCATGATGCAGATCACAAACAATGCAGGACTTATTCTTGCATCCGGTGCAGCCGGTGCAATGATAATGATGGCTGTTACAATGATCGTAGGAACATGGGTATATGTATATGGTGTCGGATGTCCTCCAGCATCAGCAAAGGTAAAGTACGACCCAATTACAAAGGACAGACAGGACCTCTACGTCTCACAGGGTACTGAGGGACACGGACTTCCAACAGTGTCATATGTAAGTGGTGTTATCGGTGGTGCACTTGGTGGTATCGGCGGTTCACTTATATACTACTCACTCATGAGCATCGAGAATGGACTCGCTCTTCCGGACCTTGTAGGTATGGCCAGTGTTTTCGCAGTAGGTATCTTCTTCGTGAACGCGGTAATCCCATCATACAACATAGGAGGAACCATCGAAGGTTTCCACGACCCTAAGTTCAAGAGGTTCCCAAAGGCAGTTCTCGCATCCTTTGTAGCAACATTCTTCTGCGCATTACTTGGCGTATTAGCAATAGGAGGTCTGTAAATGTCAGCAGGCGGAAGTGGAGCAGCCGCAGAGGCAATTCCACAGAATAAGATTATAGCTTTTGGTGTTGCAGGCGGCCTTATCGGAATATACGCAGCATATTTCCTTGTGGACATAGTAGGATCATACATGTCCTTCATCGGTGCACTTGGTGCAATATGCGGTATGGTATGGGGCGCAGCATCAGTTAGAAGAGTAGCAAGTTACGGCCTTGGTACCGGTGTACCTTCAATTGGTATGCTTGCACTCGGTATGGGTGTACTTGCAGCAACATTCGGCCTTGCAGTCGGAGGCGTTGCCGGACCTGTAATTGCACTCATTGCAGCAGCGATCATCGGACTTATGGTCGGTGTACTCGCAAACAAGGTCCTTAAGATGGGAATCCCTATCATGGAGATATCAATGACAGAGATCGCAACAGCAGGAACAATTACAATTATCGGTCTTGCTATTGCAATGACAGGAACATTCGACTTCCCGGTCATACTCAGTCAGGTTATCAGCACCGGATACATCGCAGTGATATTCATTGCAGGTGGTCTTGCGATCCTTCACCCATTCAACGCATGTCTTGGTCCAGATGAGACACAGGACAGGACACTCATATGTGGTCTTGAGAAAGGTGCTATCGCAATGATCGTAGCAGGAATAGTTGCAAGTATCAACGAAGGTGCATCAGGTGCACTCACCATCCTCATAGGACTTGCGATCTGGTACGTAGCATTCGCCGGATACTATGACCGTGTAAAGAGAGATGCATACATAGTTGTCGGAACAGGACTACTGCCATCCAAGGAGGAATTGGAATGAGCATGGTACATGTAGCCCCTGAGGCAAACCTTGTACTGGACCCACTCACCTCACTTCTCGCAGCAGAAAGAGAGGACATAATCCAGTATTCAATGGACCCTATAATGGAACAGCTCGACGAACTCGACAAAATAGCCGATGACCTCGTAAACTCCCTGGCACCAAGCCAACCACTCCTCAACACATTCGAGGGACGTGAGCACACATCATACAGTGCAGGTTTCTTTGGTAACACATTCTACGGAGTAATAGTAGGTCTTGGCGTTGCAGGACTTATGCTCCTGGTCATGGGCGCATTAGGAGTGATGTGAAATGGCAGATAAAAGAGAAACAGCCCCAGGATGGCCGATCCTCAAAGGTGAATACGATGTTGGAGATGTCAACAACTGTGTTGCAGTCGTAACATGTGGTTCACACCTTGATGCAGGCCCACAACTGGCTGCAGGAGCATGTCTGACAGGTCCATGTAAGACAGAGAACCTTGGTCTTGAGAAAGTAGTTGCTCACATAATATCAAACCCTAACATCAGATTCCTTCTTGTAACAGGTTCTGAAGTAAAGGGTCACATTACCGGTGAAGCGATCCTCAAGATCCACGAGAATGGTGTCAAGGACAACAGGATCGTCGGTGCAACAGGTGCTATCCCTTACGTAGAGAACCTTTCAGAAGAAGCGATCGCAAGATTCCAGGAACAGGTCGAATGTATCGATCTTATCGGTACCGAGGACATGGGTGCCATTACCGGAAAGATCAAGGAACTTGCAGGAAAGGACCCCGGAGCTTTCGACGCAGACGCAATGGTACTTGAGGTCGGAGAAGGAGGCGAAGGCGATGGTGAGGAAGCCGGCGGACTCAAGCCAATGGCAGCTGAACTTGCAACCGTAAGAAGCAGGATACTGGCTATCAATAAGGAAATGATGGCTATCGGTAACCTTAACAAGTTCCACTCCGGTGTACACGCAGGTAAGGTCGAAGGTATAATGATTGGTCTTGCAATAACACTGTCACTACTTGGAATGCTACTGTTCGGAGGTCAGTAATATGGCAGAAGAAGAATATGGAAAAGGCGTACCAATGGTTATAACCCCACAGATGGGACCCATTGAAGCTGTAGTTGAGGACATCCGTTACAGGGCCCAGCTCATTGCAAGGAACCAGAAACTTGACTCCGGTGTATCTGCAACAGGCATATCCGGATTCATTGCAGGACTTGTATTTGCAATTGTAATGGTAGTGATCATCCCTATGTTCGTCTGGAAGGTGATGTAAAATGACCGACAGAAGCGACAGGGTACCAAGTGTGGTCACAGACCCGGAAGACTTTAACGCAGTACTTGAGAAGCTCAACAAGATAGATGAGAAGGTCGAGTTCGTTAACAGTGAAATTGCACAGCGCATTGGTAAGAAAGTTGGAAGAGACATAGGAATACTTTACGGAGCTGTTGCCGGAATAATCATATTCCTGCTTTATGTACTGTTCCTTGCACCTATGCTCGGTATTTAAACAAAGAGGTTATTCATATGTTCAAATTTGACAAGAAACAAGAGGTATATGATGTCGGCGGCGTCAAGTTCGGTGGCCAGCCAGGACAGTACCCTACAGTGCTTATAGGAACAATGTTCTATAACAGGCACAAGATCGTGACTGATGAAGACAAGGGTGTCTTCGATGTAGAAGCTGCAAACAAGTTATGGCAGGCAATGGTTGACATGGGCGAAGTTACAGGTAACCCAATCGTTAACCAGATCGTCGGAGAGACACCTGAAGCGATCAAGAAGTACATCGACTGGTTCGTTGAGATAGATGACAAGACACCATTCCTTATCGACTCATCCGCTGGTGACGTTCGTGCAGCAGCAGCAGAGTATGTTACAGAGATCGGTGTAGCTGACAGGGCTATCTACAACTCCATCAACGCCAGTGTCCACGCTGACGAGATCGAAGCGATCAGGGAAAGCGACATCAATGCATCAATTGTGCTTGCATTCAACGCAACAGACCCAAGCGTAAAGGGTAAACTCGACATCCTTGAATCCGGTGGTACCGGACAGGAGAAGGGTATGCTCGAGATCGCAAAGGAATGTGGAATCACAAAGCCACTTATCGATGTAGCAGCAACCCCACTGGGCGCAGGTTCCGGTGCATCCATGAGAGCAGTAATTGCTATTAAGGGACACCTCGGACTTCCTGTTGGTGGTGGATACCACAACATGGCATCCGCATGGGACTGGATGAAGGCATACAAAAAGCAGTTCGAGACAAAGGAACAGAAGCAGGCAATCTACATGCCAGCTGATATCGGAACAAACCTTGTTCCACAGATCCTCGGATCCAACTTCCAGCTTTTCGGTCCTATCGAGAACACTGACAAGGTATTCCCTGCAACAGCAATGGTAGACATTATGCTTGCAGAGACCGCAAAGGAACTCGGCCTTGAGATCATGGACGAGAACCACCCAATCAACAAGCTGGTATAAACCAGCTTTCTTTTTTTCTTTTTACTAAAAATTACAAAAATAGAAAGAACCGCAGGTTTGAAAGTCCCACACCCCAGCCCGCCATAACTGTACATAATGTGTAGTTATGTATAATAAGAATACGTATTGATAATATATAGGGTTTACTCAATACTGCGCACATACAACAATACTATTTCTAAAGACCAGGTCAATGCAGCAAAATAATTAAAGAAACAGATACTATCAGCTAGCATGACCGAGGTAATGCTGATATGGGACACTCCCCTGTTGTTCGAGAAACTCTTCAAGGAACATGATATCAAATGCCAGAGAATAGTCTCCGGTTCCATAGGCACTCCTTTTATCTCACCCTGCAAATGTGTGGTTATCCCAACCGGTTTTGCAAATAGTGAATATACCAGCATTCTCCCCGGTATCGAGAGGAATGCTAAAAACTTCGAGAAATTTGTACGTTCAGGTGGTAACCTAATAGTCTTCGGGCCAATGGTCCCGGAATATAATTACGAATGGCTCCCCATGGAACTAGAATATAAGCAGGAACAGCAGGTAACCACGATCTGCACGACACAGGACCATGAAGCACAGTGTCTTGTGGAAGATGTATGTTCTGAAGTAGAATTTGACGGATATTTCTCAAAAACAGACGGAGAAGTTGTCTTCAGGAGTGAAGAAGGTAATCCCCTCATGGTGGTAAAAGAACTGGGCGAAGGGAAGATAATAGCCACAACGATCCATGAGTTCCCGTCAGGAAGGTTCCTGAAATGGATCAATGATACTGCAAAAAAAAGTAAGATATAATTACTGAGCAGTTGAACAATTAATTATTGAAGTCCTTCCGGAGCTGCTCTGCAATATCTGCAGCATCAGGAAGCCTGAGCACAAAAAGACCAAAGCAGGGTTTGATGTACTGGAAGAATACCACATCTCCTTTTACACCCACTGGAACATCATCGCCCATCAGGGCCACACCACGTAACCTGTAACCACCAGGAACATGATACATCTCATCGGACCTTTCCCTGATCATTTCCTCACACTGAGCGGGAGTCCCACCCTTTAAGAGGATCTCAAAGGGAAGGTCATTGATACAAGCCATGATAATACCCTGATAAATTATTCCACGATCACAAGGTCTTTGACCTTTATTCCTTTTTCCACGATGCGACCAACTATCTTGCCACCGGTCATACTGGCGGCCTTTTCAGCCTGGTCCTCTGGAAGGATGATGACAAATCCCATTCCCATGTTGAATGTCCTGAACATCTCAAGGTCATCCACATTACCCTCTTCCTGAAGGAATCTGAAAATAGCATTCGGCTCTATCGGGTCATAGAAGTCGAAACCAAGTGATGTAACCCTCTTCAGTTTAAGGAGACCACTGCCTGTTATATGTGCAAGTCCATGGACATCACATTCCTTGATCACATCAAGGACCTCCATGTAGATCCTTGTAGGGATGAGAAGCTCATCGCCAATTGTGGTTGATGTGTCGTAAGGGAACTCATCATGATATGAGTATGAAGACTGCTCCACTATATTCCTTACAAGGGTGTATCCGTTACTGTGAACACCAGCAGCCGGAATACCAACAATGGCATCCCCGAGCTGTACATCCTCACCTGTGATTATGTTCTCTTTTTTGACCATACCAAGACAGGTGCCTGCAAGGTCGAAGCCCTTTATTATATCAGGAAGCGTTGCTGTCTCTCCACCGACTATGGTCATGCGTGAGATCTCAGCACCTTTCCTCAGACCCTCGCCTATCTGTGATGCGAATTCCTCATCGTGCTTCTCAAGGGCAAGATAGTCCACGAATGATATTGGTTCAGCACCGATAGCAAGCAGGTCATTGACATTCATTGCTATACAGTCTATACCCATTGTGTTCCAGCGTTTCATCTCGTTGGCTATCAGAACCTTGGAACCCACACCATCCGTTGCAAGAGCAAGGGCATATTCTCCGAAATCGATCAGCCCTGCATAGTGACCGATGCCCGTCAACGGGGCACCAAGTCCCTCACGTTTGTAGTCCATACTCTTTGTGAGAGCCTTTATGGTCTCTTCTTCCTTCTCGATGTCAACACCGGATTCTGCATACGTAAGGTGTTTGTCTTTCATTGGGATCCCTGCATTATTTATCAAGTTCAAATTCGCTGTGTAAGGTCTTAACTGCATCGAGTGCTTCCTCTGAACTTACGACAAAGGAAATATTATGTTGTGATGAACCCTGGCTGATCATGATGATATTGGTACCGGACTTTCCAAGGGAATTGAATACCTTTCCTGCAACTCCCGGGATACCATCCATGCCTGCACCGACAACAGCTACCACACATACATCGCGGTCATAGGCGATATCACCAACAACATTGGTTGTGAACTCCGACCTAACCGCTGCCACTGCTGCCTCCAGATGGTCCTCATTGACCACAAGGGACATGTTTGCCTCGGATGAACCCTGACTGATCATGATGATATTGACACCTGCATTGGCAAGTGCGGAAAATACCCTTGCTGCCGTGCCGATGGTACCCACCATTCCAGCTCCACTTATATTGATCAGTGCAACCTTGTTGATGAGCGTGACCGCTTTGACAACATCCTCTGTACGCTGCTGCTCCGCAACTATAAGAGTACCCTGGAATTCAGGTTCAAAGGTGTTCTTCACACGAACAGGGATCTTATGTTTGATCGCAGGTTCGATGGTCCTTGGGTGAAGCACCTTGGCTCCGAAATAGGAAAGCTCCATTGCCTCTATGTATGATATCTGTGGAATAGGTCTTGACTCAGGTACGATCTTAGGATCGGTGGTCATGATACCGTGAACCTCTTTCCAGAGCCAGATCTCATCAGCATCGATCGATGCTCCGATTATTGCTGCTGAGAAATCGGAACCTCCACGTCCAAGAGTAGTGATGATGGATTGCCTGTTCTGGGCAATGAAACCAGTTACCACAGGTATACTATCCCTGATAAGTGGAGAGAGCCTTTCTTTTACCTGGGTATAGGTGTCTTCCAGAACCCTTGCATCACCATAGTTTGAATTGGTCAGGATACCTGCCTCTCCTCCTGTAAATGCCTGAGAGGGAGTGCCAAGTGAGCGAATAGAACCACTTACTATAGGCGCAGCAAGGCGCTCACCATATGAAGATATGTAATCAATGGAACGGTTCGTCAGTTCACCGAGGTAACAGATACCTATGAGGGCCTTTTCCAGTTCATCTACCCTGCTGTCTATTGCTTCCACACATTCTGACCTTATTGCCTCATCATCGATAGCAACATTGATCGCATCATAGTGTTTTTTCGTAAGGTCGGCAATGAATTCCTTGACCTGTGTCACTTTGCCGTTCCGGGATACGTCTTTTGCAGTTCCCAGCAGGCCATCTGTAACACCACCTAGTGCAGATGTCACTGCTACAAGTTCATTCCCATTCATGTGATACTGCCTTACAAGCTCTGCCACATGACGGATCTTTTCGCCGTTTTCCACGGAAGTCCCGCCGAACTTCATTACGATTCTCATGATACAACCACGTTTAGTTTGTCAGCTAATTTCGTCTATAAACAGTGCAGACCAATATAAAGATTATGTGCAGAAAAAACTCTGAAGTTCAGACAGATAAGACATTATCTGAACTTCCTGAAGAACATGAAGAATACAACGAACACACCCGCAGTGATAATGAAAGAGATGACATTTGAAATACCTGAACCCGAAGGCAACGATGGCAGGGACAGACTGGAAGAAACATTGTCTGATGCATTGTCATCCTTACCCAGGCCTTCCACGGCCGAGCTCGCAAATCCTGAGATGGATTCCGTTATATTGTCCTTTATGTCAACGGATACCGAGAACTCCTCTGAATGAGAGGTGATACCACCGTCATCATCCACCATGATCAAAGTCGCTTTATGTACACCGGCGCTCAGTTCATCGGTGACCGCCTTGTAGGCTCCCGCACTGACATCGTTCCTCGAATCGATCATGTCATCATCAATAAGGATGCGAACCTCTGAAAAAGCATCATCCACATAATATGTGATAATAGCGATCCTGCCGGCCTTCAGTCCACCGTCCACAGGTGAATCAACATCGATATCCACCTCATCGGGAACATCATCATCAGAACTAACATCATCCTGATCGGATATTGAGACCTGTTTCAATGACACATGTTTCAGGAAAACCGTAGTAACATCATCGGATTCAATGAAAGCATCCACATTGGCAAGGAAGACAACATCCGGCTGTTCATCGGAGTAAACAGTATAATAGAAGTAATCACCTTCTTCCACATCATCCTGCTTCAGCAATTCCCCGTCAAGTCTGAGTTCCAGAGAGATCTCACTGTCATCAACATCCATGATCCCCAGAGTATAAAGCTCTGCGAGCTCAAGTTCAGAATCATCGTCAAAATAATAGTTATTGTCCAGTATCAGATAGTCATCAACATCTTCCAGAGGATCAAGATACTGTTCTATGTAGACGGTTGAGCGATAGACATCACCATATTCCTTCACAGATCCTTTGGCAGTGATCCTCAAAATGAGATATTCCACTTCATCGGTTTCATCGTCCTCCTCCTCTGTCACAGAACGGATATGTTCCAGGGGCTCAGCCTCTTTTGCAAAGGAATCTTCAAGGTCAAGCTCATCACCGTCAAGATAGAGTTCTATCATAACAGCACCACTTTTGGTGTTCATATCAACAACCTTGAAGGAATATCCCTGCTCAAGGATGACCTCATCACCCACAGCAACCGCAGGTTCCGAATAGTGCATCATTGCCTCTGTCCTCACACCTGCAACAGGAGAGATACACAGAACAAGCAGACAAATACAGACGATTACAAAATGTATATATTTCATCGAAACCTCACACATCATAGGACCGGTTAAAAATGACAGAATGTTATGCTACTTCAGGCATCATACTGTCTTATGGGTTTAAATTGATTTCTTTCTATTAATATAAATAATCAGGTGACAATATGAAGTATGTGGTACTTATCGGAGATGGAATGGCAGATGAGCCTCTTGAGGAAATAGGAGGCATGACAGTTCTCCAGAAAGCCAACACCAGCAACATGGATTACATTGCATCCCACGGAAGGGCAGGACTTGGACAGACGGTCCCTGAAGGCTTGGCTCCGGGAAGCGATGTGGCCAACATGTCCATTGTGGGTTATGACCCGAAGAAGTACTACTCAGGAAGAGCACCCCTTGAAGCTGCAAGCATGGGTGTAGAACTTGAAAAGGATGACGTTGCATTCCGATGCAACCTGATAACCATCAAAGACGATCTCATAACCGATTACAGTTCCGGCCATATAACCAATGAGGAAGCAGAGGAGATCATAAAGACCATAGATGCGAAACTTGGCGATGAGAGGTTCAGTTTCTACCCCGGGATCAGTTACAGACACCTTCTGGTAGCAAAGAACAAACTTGGAGCAAACACAGAATGTGTCCCGCCACATGATGTGATCGATGAGAACAGGTATGACCATATGCCAAAAGGAGAGGACAGTGAAGCCATCTCAGAACTCATCGAAAGGTCCATGGAGATCCTTGCTGACCATCCTGTGAACAACAGGAGAATAGATGAAGGAAAGAACCCCGGTAATTCCATCTGGCTCTGGGGACAGGGATTTGCACCTGCGTTCACACCATTTGAGGAACTCTACGGACTCCGTGGGGCCATCATATCAGCAGTGGACCTTGTGAAGGGAATAGGCCTCTATGCAGGACTGGATGTCATTGAGGTTCCGGGAGCTACAGGCTATCTCGATACCAACTACCTCGGAAAGGCGGAATATGCCATAGACGCACTCAAGGACCATGACTTCGTTTTCGTTCACGTGGAAGCACCTGACGAGGCAGGACACATGGGCGACATGGAAGCAAAGATCCAGGCCATCGAGGATTTCGATGAGAAGGTCGTAGGTACTGTCCTTAAGGCAGCCAGAGAGATGGACGAGGATGTCACCATCATGGTGCTCCCCGATCACCCGACACCTATAGCCTTGAGAACACACACATCCGTGCCCATACCTGTTGCCATATACTGCACTTCTGAAGAGAATGTTGACAATGCAGATGCCTTTGATGAAGAGTCTGTGAAGAAGGGATCCCTTGGAACTGTCTACGCAGCAGACCTTGTCAGAATGATGATCGATCGAACATGGACCAAATAGGTCCATTGATACCTTTTTTCCAGGTGTTGTCCGGACTCACCATATATAAATAGAACAACGTAGATAATAGAATTTAGTGGGACTATTCGGAATAACGGATGGTTCCAACTATATATTAACGGAGTGAGGTAAATGAAATTTGGATTAACACCGTGGAGACCATCAACAGCCTCAAGATGGGAACCCTTTGATGAAATGAGGCGCATGCAGGAACGTCTTTACAACATGTTCGGTGAAGAGAGTGCACCAACCGAACTAATGAACATGGATACACTTTCTCCCCTTGTGGACATCGAGGAGAAGGATGATGAGATCATTGTCACCACCGATCTGCCGGGAGTCAGTAAGGATGATGTCAATATAGACATAAAGAACAACAGGGTATGGATCAATGCCAACACGCATAAGGAATTAAAAGAGGAAAAGGAAGGATACCTCATGCGTGAGCGTACCTACAACAGATTTGCACGTGCATTCAACCTGCCATCAGCAGTAAATGAGGAACAGGCAAGTGCCAAACTGGAAGATGGTGTGCTGACCATAAAGATCCCAAAAGCAGAGATCGAAGAAAAGCACAGGATAATGATCGAGTAGATCTGTTTCAGATCAACGTCCTTAAATGGACGTTACAACCTTTTTTATTACCCGTCATTTAGTATTTGCGGCATCAGTTAGAGATATCATCATCCTTTGCTCAGTCGGGGTAACTGTCATCATCGCCGCAGGAAATACTAGGTAAATATAGTATATTATTCTTCTTAATGCCAGCAGGATATAGAGATCCAAAAGCTCTAACATTGTTACCATGGTAAAAAGAAAAACAGGAGGGGAGACAAAATATATGGTGATACTTCAATGTTCTTACCGGATGGTTGGTTGCTTAAAGAACAAAGTGCCAAAATTCAGGGTATGCCTCCGTCAACCCGCTCCCATATATAATATAAGGTTACACCATACTTAAAAATACGCGATCATAGTTCAGTAAGATCGATACTTAAATAAGGTACTACAAAATAAAGCCCTGGAGAATCCTGATTGAAAATGCATGCATTCACCATTGAGAACATCCCCCTGGTAAAAGAAGGGGATGATATCGCATCGATTATCTGCGAAAGAACGGACATAGAGGACAATGATATCATAGTCATAGCCTCCACCATAGTTTCAAAAGCAGAGGGCAGGATGTTCAGGCTGGAGGACATAATTGCAGGCGAGAATGCCGAAAGGATCGCTGCAAAACTCGGACTTGACCCTAGATTTGTACAGGCAGTCCTTAACCGCAGCCATGAAGTACTTGTTGAGTTCCCGATCCTCCTTGTTGAAACGGATAACGGACACGTGTGTATCAAAGCAGGAATAGATGATTCCAATGTTGACAACGGATATCTGATAGACCTGCCAACAGACCCTGACAGGAGTGCAAGGAAGATAGGCGAAAGCATCGAAGAACGCACCGGAAAAAATATCAGTGTGATCGTCACCGACACCAACGGCAGGGCATTCAAGATCGGGCAGACAGGAATTGCTGTTGGGGTGTATCAGATACATCCCATAAAGAACTGGAAGGGACAGAAGGACCTTTTCGGCAACACACTTGAGATCACAGAGGAAGCCATAGCCGATGAGATGGCAGGTGCTGCGAATCTCCTGATGGGAGAAGGTGATGGCGGATATCCGGTAGTTATCCTCAGGGGACTGGAATTCAGGTCAGAGGACGGTTCGATCAAAGAGATGTACCGCAGTGAGCGGGAAGATATAATTAAAAAAGGACTTCGCTGTCTAAGCAAAGTCTGATACGGGGATGTTGACAACCTCGACACCTGAATCCGAGAAGAAATCAAGTGCATCGGTGTCCGGGTAAGGCTGGATATAAACAACCCTTTTGATATTTGAATTGATTATCATCTTGGCACACAGGATGCAGGGCTGATGAGTGCAGTAGAGTGTTGCACCATCGGTGCTCACGCCATGAAGGGCAGCCTGGATGATAGCATTCTGCTCTGCATGGACAGCACGGCATTTCTCGTGACGTGTACCTGAAGCAATGTTGTTCTGCTGTCTGATACAACCTATATCGAGACAATGCTCCATATGCCTCGGTGCACCGTTATAACCGGTGGAAAGTATACGTTTGTCCCTGGCGATCACGGCGCCGACCCTGTTCCTGAGACACGTTGAACGCTTGGCCACGACCGTAGCGATCTCAAGCAAATACTCATCTATACTTGGCCTGTCAGTCATTGCATAAGAGAGGCAGCAAGTGGTATATATAAGTTGTAGTGTAAGAGAGTATTCATCAATTCAATAATTTATAGCAGGAATTGAGAAGCTATTATTCTGGAGCATAGAAGCATGGAAGTCGGTTTGACTGAACGTTTAGATTCTTTTGTCAGAAAACATAACGATCGTCAGCTTGCAGCAATCCCGCTTGCAGTATTTGTAGTATCCATATTGATACTCGCATTTGTATTTGCAAGTAGTGGAGCACCTGTAAAGCTTGGAATGGAGTTCAAGGGCGGAACAATGGTCTCCGTGGCAACTGAAGAAAGTGTGCCATCCATTGAACAGAAGTATGCAGATTACCCGATAACTGACGTCAGACAGGCCGGAGCACGAGTGATCATCCAATTCGGACCAATGAGCAATGAACTGCAGCAGGAACTGGTAAGTGATGTCATAGACTCCTACGAGAGTGTGGAGATCAACCAGATAGGACCTGTATACGGAGAGAGCCTTCAGAAACAGGCTGTCAAAGCAGTGATCATCTCATTCATCGGAATGGCCATCGTGGTCTTTTTGATATTCAGGACAGCCGTCCCATCACTTGCAGTAGTACTATCAGCATTATCCGATATCGCAATAGCAGCCGCTTTCATGAACATCGTCGGTATCGAACTGTCCCTTGGAACTGTTGCAGCACTTCTGATGCTCATCGGTTATTCGGTTGACAGCGATATATTGCTCACAACACGGGTACTCAAGAGGCGCGGGACCCCGCAGGAGAATATCACCAATGCGATGCACACAGGAATTACAATGACCACAACAACCCTTGCAGCACTTGTGGTGATGTACCTGGTGTCAACATATGCATACCTGCTTAGCTCATCCCTGTCCCAGATCACCCTTCTGTCGAACATATCCATAGTACTGATCTTCGGACTGGTAGCGGACATGATGAATACCTGGATGCTTAACACCTCAATACTCAGATGGCATGTTTCAAGCGTTGGTACAAGGAGGCGTAAAGCATGAAGGACGATGAACAGCAGAGCCTTTTCAAGGATGCCAGAGTGATCATCTTCATACTAGCGATCCTCGGGTCCATAATATTCATACACCCCGGTTATTCCTCAGAAGAAGGATTTACCACCAATCTCAACTACGGGCTTGACCTTGAAGGCGGTTCATGGCTCCAGTTAAAACTGCAGGGTGCCGTTGCCCAGCTCGAAGGTGACAGCGGACTTCTGGTAAAGGAGATAGTCAACATCAACCTTGCAGAGGATGTTGAGATAATATCCGTTGATGAGAGTACTGATGATATTTCAGTGACATTCACATCGGATTCAGTACTTACAAACAATCAGATGGACCAGGTAGGTGTAGGCCAGACTACCATCTCACGAAGCAATAATGTTACAACGGTTATAGTCCACTCATCCAGGGAGACGCTCATAAGCACGTATCTCGCAGACTCACTCAAAGCAGAGGTCCTCCCAACACTCGTATCGGACGGTGTTGAGTATGAGATAAGGACAGCCATCACACAGGAAGAACTTGAAGAGCTCATGGCAAAGGTCGGCGGATCAATTACCACTGATATCAATGGAGATGCGATCTACAAGGAAGGCGTCACTACCGAGACAAGGGATATGACAAAGGAGATACTCAGCGACAAGCTCAATTCCCTTGGTCTTAAGGACATACCTGTAAAAACGGTCGGTGACGATTACATACTCATTGACTTCGCAGGAATAGACCTTGCGACAGCCAAGAACATAGCCGAGAAGCCAGGAAAGTTCGAGATCAGAATAATTACACAGGGTAATGAGTCAGAACACGTCCTCTACGGTGATGAGATCGAATCCGTCAGCATTGTAGGATACCAGGAAGACAGCGGACAATGGTACGTACCTTTCACACTTACGGATGCTGGTGCCCTTTCACTTCAGAAGGTTGCGATCGAGACCGGTGCTACACAGGACCCGATGTCACACAACCTTGTGATGTACCTTGACGATAACGAGGTATACAGTGCACCTCTTAGTTATTCTGCAGCTCAAAGACTTGAGACCACACCGATATACTCATGGCAGGCGTCTACTGGCCCAGAGGATGAAAGCAGGACCCAGGCTGAAGAACTGCAGATCCACCTGCGTGCAGGTGCATTGCCGGTGAACGTTGAACTTATGGGTTCAGGACATGTGGATGCCACACTTGGACAGCAGTTCAAGACCCAGGCAGTAATTGCAGGCCTTCTTGCACTACTTGCTGTTGCTTTTGTTGTCTTCACCAAATACCACAAGCCGGCTATCCTTATACCAATGGTGAGCACCTCAATAAGTGAGGTCATAATGATACTCGGTTTTGCATCAGCCATCGGATGGCAGCTCGACCTTGCAAGTATCGCAGGTATAATCGCCGCCATAGGAACAGGTATCGATCACCTTGTGATAATCACAGATGAGGTGCTGTACGAAGGCAAACTGCCGCCAAGGAAAGTCTACCTTTCAAGGATAACGAAGGCATTCGCAATAATATTTGCAGCATCTGCAACAACCATCATCGCAATGTCACCACTGGTTGTCATGGGATTCGGTGCCCTTAAGGGATTCGCGATAACAACCATCGTAGGTGTCCTTATAGGAATACTGATCGCAAGACCAGTATACGGCAAAGTGATACATGAAGTACTTGCAGCAGAGAACACAGCAGATGCGGAATAAGGAAAAGGAGAGGATAGATTGAAGGACCTGTGGACTGTAAAATACCGGCCAAAGACATTTGATGAGATCATCGGTAATGAACAATCCGTGGACATGATCATCAAGCTGGCAAGGTCCAACAACCTTCCACACCTTGTCTTCCACGGACCGGAGAATTCGGGCAAGTCAAGTACGGCCTTTGCACTTGCCTTTGACATCTACGGTGAAGGATACGAGCGTAATCTGGCATATTTCAATGCATCGGATTTCTTTGAACAGGGTAAAAGCTACCTTGTACGGGATAAGAGATTCCTGCGTATACTCGGAACCGATGACCCGAAGAAGATATCCAGCAGTGTGATCAACATCTTCAAGGAAGTTATCAACGAGTATGCAAGTATGGCACCCATGGATGCGGACTACAAGATCATATTCATAGACAATGCCGAATCGCTAAACTCGGATTCACAACATGCCCTGAGGAGGATAATGGAGAAATATACGACAACATGCCGTTTCATACTCTCCACCACCCAGCCTTCAAAGCTGATAACTCCCCTTAGGTCAAGAGGCCTGCAACTTTTCTTCACCCATGTATCCGATGATAAGCTCATAACGTTCATTTCAAAGGTAGCTGAGAATGAAGGACTGAATGTCACCGCAGACGGCATGGCTGCACTGGCCTACCACGCAAGAGGTAACATTGCAAGGGCACTCAATACACTTCAGATAGCATCCATACAGCCCGGAAATGAGAACATCGGTCCGCAGCAGATATACGATGCTACATTAGGTGAGAGTTCAGAGAACGTGACAAAGCTCTTTGAGTCCATCACTTCGAAGAACGTACTCGAAGCCAGAAAATACATCGATGCACTCATCCTTGAAGAAGGACTTTCAGGACAGGAGATACTTCTGCAGTTACACAAGGTTGTGATCGGTTCCAACGAACCTGATGATATCGTAGCCCGATGGGTCACGAAGATAGCTGACACCGACCTCTACCTTACCGAAAGTGCGAACGACAGGATACAGCTTGAAGCCCTGGTCGCAGGATTCTGCCAGTAAAGGGATTCCCTTTTATTTTTTGCAACAATTTTTTGTAACATATTTTATACCTACATCACATATACTGATGGTTTATGACGAATAACGATACAACAGACTTTGAAACCGCATGTCGCAGAATAATGGACATGGTACTTGAAGGCAGGATAACTGATGAAAAACAGCTCAATGAAGCAAAGAAGAAGGTTGCAAAGAGCTTCCGACTTTCGACCCTTCCGAAGAATGCTGACATCATAATATCAGGCAATGATGAGGAGCAGGAAAAGGTCAGGGCCATACTCCAGCGAAAACCCGTGAGAACCATATCAGGGGTTGCGGTCATAGCTGCGATGACATCACCTGCACCATGTCCCCACGGCATATGTGTTCCTTGCCCGGGAGGACCGGATTCAGAGTTCCACTCACCCCAGAGCTACATGGGAAGAGAGCCCTCAACCATGCGGGCCATGCAGTTCGAATATGACCCATACAGAATAGTTACGAACCGCCTGACCCAGTTGAAGCAGATCGGACATGAGGTAAAGAAGGCTGAGCTTATAATCATGGGAGGCACCTTCTCTGCAAGGTCCATAGACTATCAGGAATGGTACACGAAACGCTGCATTGAGGCCATGAACGACTTCTACGGGGATTCATGGAGAGAGCAGGCCAGCCCCATAGGAAAGACCATTCCCTATTATACCATCGAGGATGTACAGAAAGCGAACGAGACATCTGTGGTCAGGAACACCGGTATCACCTTCGAGACACGTCCTGACTGGACAAAGAAGGCACACATCGACAAGATGCTGGAACTTGGAGCTACCAAGGTTGAGATAGGTGTTCAGAGCACCTATGATTTCATTCTTGAGAGAATGAGACGCGGACACAGCGTTGCAGACAGTATCGAAGCTAACCGTATTCTCAGGGATAGTGCCCTTAAGGTGGGATTCCATATGATGCCGGGACTTCCGGGGACTGATGTTGAGATGGACATCAGGAATTTCAGGAGACTTTTCGATAATCCCGGTTTCAGGCCGGACTACCTTAAGATATATCCGACCCTTGTGACAGAAGGTACCCAGCTCCATGAGATGTGGAAAGAGGGAAGATACGAAGCTATGACAGATGAGGAAGCCACATTGCTCCTTTCAGAGATCAAGTCATTCATCCCGAAATGGGTCAGGCTACAGCGCATACAGAGGGACATACCATCACCACAGATACTTGCAGGAGTTCGCAAGAGCAATATACGGCAGCTTGCAAGTGAACATCTGGAACAACATGGTGGCAGGTGTCGCTGCATAAGATGTCGTGAGGTCGGACATAACATATTAAAAGGAAAAGAACCAGACGTTAATAATATAGAACTGACAGTCGAGTCCTATGAGTGTTGTGGGGGAGAGGAGCATTTCATTGCCTTTGAAGATGTTAAGAACGATATACTCATAGGGTTCCTGAGACTGAGGTTCCCGAACAGCCCGCATAGAAAGGAGCTGCAAAGAGCTGCACTTGTAAGAGAGTTACATGTGTTCGGTTCTACCGTGGCTGTGGGAAAGGATGCCGGAAAGGACGACTGGCAGCACAGAGGTTATGGAAAGGAACTTATAGCCCATGCAGAAGAACTGGCATTTGATTCAGGATACAGGAAACTTGCAATAATCAGCGGCATAGGTGTTCGCGAATACTATCGGAAATCAGGATATGAACTGGAAAGAGCATATATGACAAAGGAATTGAATTCACACTGAATCAGAAAGTTATATAAGTGAAGATGACTGACGGTAAAGAAAGTATAACCATAATATTTATTAGTTAAAGATCATCCCCATTATCAACTAAGGAGATGCAAAATTGGAATCGGAGCTATTAGAGCAGATCGTTACTAATCTGAAAGAGATAAATTCCAAGCTTGACAGGCTCATCGTACAGGTCGAGAAAAAGGAAGAACAGGGCAGTGAGAAGGACAGGAAGCTTGCAGAATCACTTGATGTGATCACATTATTATCACTTCCTGACCACTTAAGGACGACAGCAACTACATTGTTCGAGATCGGCCCTGCAACAGCAGATGAGATCGCAAATGAGACGAACAAGGAAAGGGCAGTTGAGAGCAACTACCTCAACCAGCTTGTCAGAATGGACCATGTCAATAAGTACAGAGAAGGCAGGAAAGTATATTTCCGTATCAATGACAGCCTGAAGAAAAAATAATATAGTATGGCATAAGTCCTTGTATTACAGGTCTTCAAAAATCAATAACAGAGAAACAATAACGATGATAGCATGACCCTCACACTAGCAATACACTCTTCTAAAGGCGGAACTGGAAAGACCAGCATTGCAACGAACCTTGCAGTTGCCTTTGCAATCGAAGGAAAGAACACATGCCTTATCGACCTCGACCTCAGGGGTCCTTCACTCTGCTCCATGTTCGAACCGCAAAGTCGTTTCTGGATCAATGATTTCCTTTCAGGGAAATGCAGTCTGAAAGATACACTTACAGATATGGGAGAGGAAATGAACACAGAAGGTGATCTGTATATGAGCTTCTCGAACCCGGATATTGGAGAGATAAGGGAGCTTGTAGGCAAGGACAGGAACTGGCAGGCAAGTGCACTCAAAGCACTGATGAACGGAAAAAAAGAGCTTGCTGAGGAGGAACTCGATGTGGTCATCTTCGACACAAGTCCGGGAGTGGAATACGAATCAATAAATGCCGTTGCCGCATCGGATATGGTGATAATAATACACAACGATACATATGCGTGCACAAGCTGCACGGAACAGTTGATAAAAGGTGTTTACAGTCTCCTCGACAAGAAATGTGCGATTATAGACAATATGCACCATGGCAGCAATTGTCTTGATGTGATCGAGAAGAGCAGATATGGCGCACCAGTCCTTGCAACAATACCATGTATGTGTGAGATCGCAACCAGAGGGAACGAAGAGATACTCGTCCATACGGACCCGGACCATCTGTTCTCTAAAAGTATAATAGCTGTAAGAGATAAAATAAAAGCTATGCAATGAGTGACTGTTCCTCAGTCATTTTTATCTTCATTGATTATCTTCATCACATCGTTATGAAGATATTCATCCAGATCCCTGGACTTCTTTTCCTCGATATCCTGTTCTATATCCTCAGATGATATCAATATATCCTTGAAAACGACAACAAGTACGTAAACCAGGAATGCAGGGAAGAACGCGAGAATGGTCCGTTCCACCGGATATAAACCCATCACGGACGCATAGGTACTTGCAGGGAGGTCATATACAATATGATATGCCATGCTGCCTGCCAGATGATCGGACAGGACTCCCATTAATGCGGCCATGAACAATGAAAAGAAGACATATACCTTAGATGTGACCGAGCGCTCGAGTATAGACCTGTCGAAGTATATGAAAACACCCAGTACAAGCAGATGGTACCATGGGTAAAGATACGCATCCCGGCCTATATCAAACAGATACCATAGAACTATAAGTGCTGCGAATATGCCTTTTGCTGCCTTATGTTCCCTGTTCACCACAAGACCCGAAACTATTGAGCTCAGGGCAATGAAAGCGATCGAACCAACTGCAAAAGTGCTCATTGAAAAAAAAGTACCGCTGGTTATCTTATACAGCAGAAAACCGATTGCCGATACAAGTGAACCCCAGAAAGGACCGAAAAGCATTCCATTCAGTGCACCAAAGGAAACAATTGAACTTATCCTTATGTCATCCAGACCGGCAACGCCCATGAAATCCGGCATATATATCGAAAAATAGGTCAAAACTATACCAAAGGTTATGTAAACTACCTTTACATCGTTCTTAACCCTTAATTTCGGCAATAGTTTCGGAAGCACGCTTCCTAGATTGGAGAGGTCTTTATATAGAGGTTTACATTCGTGTAAAGTTCGCATTGTGAAACTAATAGGTAGATAGTTGCTCTTTTTTGAAAAGGCGGGAGCTGATCTGCTGACACAACAGTATATACACGTAATAGGTATGTGCATTAAGTGCCTATTATCTGAATGAATTACGTATGTAATGCTTATAAATAATACACGAGCATGATTTTGTCTTTGTGAAACAAAACTATTTTAGCGGGCAACACAAAATAAGTCCTTTTCAGAAAAGAAAATGTTATTAATATTTTCAGGCTAAAACTAAATAAATAAAAGTTCATAATTAATTATCATATACCATATCAACATAATTAAATTAATAAGTGGCCGATGCATCGTGGTTTAGTTTGCACACTTACATACAATATAAATTTTGAAATTATACGATTGAACTAATATATACCAGTAATATAATCTTATACTGGCAACGTTTAAATAAAAGTTTGTATATACACTAAATTATACAGATGTTTATAGTATCGATCAAAAAGATCATATTACAACTACAGAAGTTAGATAAAAACGAACAAAATAAGGAAGGTAAAACATGAAAATAAGAGTTGTAAGTTCAAAAGAAGAGATCAATACCCTTGGCCCGAATGAAGAGATCATCCACCTCGCATTCAGACCATCCAACACAGATATCTTTTCACTCATTATGAAATGCCCTAATGTAAAAGCACTCCACATACCAAGCTCTTACAAGAGAACCATCTCAAACTCTGCAAAGATGTACCTTGAAATGCAGGGAATCGATCTTCTTGAAGGAGACGTATGGGGTCACAGGAAGGACATCAACGAGTACTCCGAGGTTTCACAGAGCGTCTACGACCGTATCGCACAGTACAAGAGCGAAGGCATGACCGAAGAGGAAGTAGAGGACAAGATGATCAGAGAGACAAGGCTTAGCCCTGACTTTGTCAAGTTCCTCGTAAAACAGTCATAAATAAGGTGGTCTCCGGCTGAAAGCCGGGGTCTCTTCTACTTTTCCGGTATTTTCCTTTGACCCATGTCCATCAAGACATAGGTGTTTATCATTCCCCACATACCTGCACAAGTACTTTTCTTGAACGTGGACGATTATCAAGATCAATGAGGATTACCTGTTGCCATGTGCCAAGCAGGATAGTTCCATCCACAAGAGGGAAGGATTCACCCTGCCCCAGAAATGATGCCCTGATATGCGAATGACCATTACCGTCATGCCATCTTTCGTTATGATGATAAGTGATTCCCTGCGGAGCAAGCCTTTCAAGTGCCGCTTTCATATCACGGATAAGACCCGGTTCGAACTCTATCGTGGTTATGGCTGCAGTTGAACCCGGCACATATACAAGTACAATGCCATTACACATTCCGGAAAGTGCGACAAGCTCCGTGACCTGAGGAGTTATGTCAATTATATCCGAATTCCCGGAAGTCTCAACCTTGAATCCTTCGCTGAAGACAGCCATTGATCGAACTTACCTCACTGCATTTCGTTCAACTTCAGACCCACTGCAGACATCACCAGAATGAATATCGTAAGTGCGCCTATGAATCCCAATTCCTGAGAGAAGGAATCCCTTAACTGGTGTGCAACAGCGAAAAGTATGATCAGCAATACTACAGAACCTACTGAAGATATGATCTCTAAGTTTTTCTTGTTCATCATTGCTAATTGAGCTAACATGTACATCAATCTATCGAATTACAGGAAATAACGTACAAAAGCAATACTTAATATAACCTCAAAATAATATAATTCTGAAAACGTGATCAAGCATGACAGAATTTGAAAGAGTACTCGTTCAGTCGTTCAATACATTCTTTGAGGAAAATAATTTCAAAGGGATCTCATATCGCCTGAAACAGCACAGGTTCACACCGCAGTTCCTGGATGTTCTTGTGGATTCACTGGACCCGGATTATTACATGGGGATCGAATGTAAGAGCATTTCAGTGGACAAAGGTGCAAAAGCACTGTATTTCACACAGCATTTCACAACAGATAAGAACGGGTTACACCAGATAGAAAGAATATCGGATTTCCTTTTAAGGTCCGGCAGGACAGGATTCCTTGCAGTGGAATTAAGACTGGGGGTTGGAAGAGCAAGGGAAGCCTACATGATACCCTGGACAGAACTGTACAGGAAATACAATGAAGAGGGTACCCCGAAGATCACCGTGGATGAGATCAGGGAATATCCACAGATAGAAAGAGAGAAGAACAAATACCTGATCGATCCGAAAGGATGGAAGAAACTCAGAGTGATAGAATAAAAGGAAGAGAAGAGGATGAGAAATGTCTGAAATCATGGCCATGATGGCTGAACGTGCAGCAAAGTGCGCTGAAGAGATCAGGAAATACGATGAGATACAGCTGGTATCCCATATCGATGCTGACGGGATCACATCCGGTGCAATCATTGCAAAGGCACTGGAACGAGCAGGTATCGGCTATGAGATGATGTTCGTAAAACAACTTGATGAGGTGATCGTGGAGCAACTTGCAGACACAAATCCGGAACTTACCATCTTCACCGATCTTGGAAGCGGACAACTGGAACACATCAACAACTATGGATTACATTCCATCGTTTCGGACCACCATCGCCCTCAGGGAGAGACCGAGTTCCACCTGAACCCTCATCTTTTCGGTGCCAACGGCTCCTACGAGATAAGCGGATCAGGAACAACGTTCATACTTGCAACAAAACTTGGAGACAACCGGGATCTTGCAGACCTTGCTATCACTGGCTGTGTAGGAGATATGCAGTATCGTAAATATGGGCACCTTGTAAGCCTCAACAGGATGATACTTGAAGCAAATCCCGAATACATCGTTGCAAAAAAGGATATCGCACTTTTCGGAAAACAGACAAGACCCGTATACAAGATGTTACAGTTCTCATCCGACCCGTTCATCCCGGGACTCACAGGTAGTGAAGATTCATGTATCGACTTCCTTGCAAAGATAGGTCTGCAGTTCGCAAATGATGAGAAATGGAGAAGATGGATCGACCTTTCTGAGGAAGAGAGGATGAAGGTCACCTCATCCCTGTTGCAGCATGCCATGCAAAGCGGAATGTCATCCTACAATATCGGAAGACTGGTTGCAGAGGGATATATACTCCTTTCCGAGAAGGAAGGGACCGAGATGAGGGATGCAACGGAATACTCTACACTCCTCAACGCCACCGGCAGATACATGCAAGCTGAGGTAGGCATGCAGGTGTGCATGGGTGACCGTGACGAAGCATACAGGGAAGCTCAGGACCTTTTAGGCAACCACCGCAAGAACCTTGTCGACGGACTGAACTTCGTAAAAGATAACGGTATCACAGAACTCTCACATCTCCAGTACTTCGATGCAGGAAGCGTTATCCCTGAGACCATAGTAGGTATCGTTGCAGGAATGAGCCACTCTTCTGCAGGGAACCGAAAACTGCCGATCATAGCATTTGCCGACAAGGAGGACGGCCATAAGGTCTCAGCAAGGGGAACCCAGGAACTTGTGAACAGAGGACTGAACCTTGCAGAAGCACTTAGCATCGTCTGTCAGGAACTTGGCGGAGCAGGTGGCGGTCATGATATAGCGGCTGGAGCTACAGTACCTTTTGGTAAAAAAGAAGAGTTCATACAGAAACTCAATTCGACCATCGAAAAGCAGTTAATGAAAAAATGAACCACATCACACGATATCGTTGATGTGATAGAGCTTATTGATATCCATTAGTGTTGACATTGCATTGGTGCGTATTGGAATCCCGTGTTCCTGAACGATAGCCATGGGGTTCGTACCACCAATGACAACAATGCCAAGGTGATCGCGTTCCACAGGTACATCCAGTATCCTGGTATTGGGATCACCAACCTCCAGTATCCCATTTATTCCGGCATCGACCATATCTGAAAGAGTGCTGTCTATAACGTCCCTTGCAACCATGGGAGCCTCACGCAGGTTCGCAAGGATCTTACCGGAACCTGTCTTCAGCATATTCATCACGGAAGTTATTTCCTGTGACATCAATACTTCAAGTGGGTCAATGGTAGTACTCTGGTATGTAAGGACATTTGTAAAACGTATAGGTTCACCATCACGTATCTCAACAAGTCCTCCAAATCTTGGTTTTACCATCACACCTGCTTTCAGGAGAAGACCATCTATCGTGATACTGCATACAGTTGCAAAGCCAACCTCGCCTTCGCCGATCTTCCTGTCACCAATGGAATCACCTTCATGAAGGATCTTAAGCAGAGGACTGACCGCAAGTCCACTATTGATAGCCATGCTGAATATCTTGAGAACATCATCATAATCCTGCTTATCAATGAGGGACAGGTTTACGATGACATCGCCTTCCATCGTCTTTGGATCGAAGGTCGTCCTGAACATCAGGTCCTCTATTTTCGATGATGTGAACTGGATACGTTGATTCCTTTGCAAAGATATACCTCTGAACCGTTTTGTAACTGCTAGGAAGTAGTAACTGCCAGACATTTATAGTTTCGCATAAATGACCAGAATCTTATGGAGAGACGATCTTTGCGAATATCTCCAGATGATCCTGTGGATTGATAAGCATATCAAGCTTTCCAAGATCATCCACCAGATCGTACATGTCCTTCCCGCAGAAAAGACCTGCCTCAGGATGGTCCATTGGACCCACATACCTTATCTCAGGAACTTCACTGTAATTAGCGTTCTTTACAAAGCCGTCCTCCAGAAGATAATATGCAGCACCTTCGTGTTTCCGGACAGGTTCATATTCCGAAGAGAAATTACTACAGACCCAGTTTGCCATTTTGAGGACGGAGTCTGAAGCGTTGATGGTGACGTGACCATAATCCGGAGGAATAAGTGCAATGTCACCTGCCTTTGCCTTACACACTATCACATCGGATAGATTTCCATATTCACCATTCTGCAAAAGGTACGTGGCTTCACCTTCAAGTACCTGATACACCTCGGGGTATGACATGTCACCCCCCGGAACATTCGGATGGTAATGACCTGCCGTCTTGATATATTCATCACCGATCATTGCAGGGGGGATGATGGTGATATCATACCTCAACCCCTTTTCAACCATCTTCTTATGGTCTGCCCCGTTCTTGAAGAGATCACGATACATGTAATAGAGCTCAATATTCCCCTGTGAGCGCAGCCATTCCTGATCATGCAACACCTCATCCATGTCATGAAGCATCCTGATGTCAGGAGTGCGGATATCCCCATAAAAATCCAGTTCATTACCCATTTGATCACACATTACCATTTCAAAACATCTAGAATAAAAAGTAATATGAGCAGCACAGTATTTATTTTTGCCGCAAATGATTTAAGAAGATCACCATAAGTCCTCATCCCTGTTCTTTCAGATGTTCGAGCACTTTCTGTGCAAGATCCGTGCTTATACCATCAAGACCGGATATGTCCTCTACAGATGCCAGCCTTAACTTTTCCACCGACCCGAATCTTTCAAGGAGAAGACGTTTTCTTGCAGGACCGATACCGGGTATCTGGTCAAGTTCTGAATGAGTAAGACTTGCAGACCTCCTGCGCCTGTGAGAACTCACCGCGAACCTGTGAGCTTCATCACGTATATGCATAAGGAGTTTCAATGCAGGCGAGGAATGAGGAAGGATCACCACCTCATCTGGACCCTTTTTAGTGGTGATGATATGCTCGAACCTCTTGGCAAGACCGATCATCGGTATTTCAAGACCCAGTGCATCAAGTGAGGACTTCGCAGCACCCACCTGCCCCGGACCACCATCTATGAGAATAAGGTCAGGCATCGGCTCATTGTTATTAAGCAAACCTGAATAACGACGATGAACAACCTCCGCCATCATGGCAAAATCATCGATACCTTTAACAGTTTTGATGTTATGCTGGCGATATTTACTATTTGCAGGTCTGCCGTTCTCAAAATACACCATAGAACCCACTGCATTGGTACCTGATATGTTGGATATATCGAATCCTTCTATATGCAGGGGAGGAGCATCCAGGGACAGTACCTTTTGAAGGTCCTCGAGTGCTTCCATTGCAGACTCTGAGCTTGAAGGTTTCAGTTTCGCCATCCTTGCGGACATCTCTGCGTTCCTTGCAGCCATCCCTATGAGTTTTTTCTTCTCACCCCTTAGTGGAACGTGCACCTTCACATCCCGCCCCGAACGACTGGAAAGCCAACTCATGATCAGGTCCTTTTCAGGCAGCTCATACTGGACAAGTATCTCAGGAGGGATGGGAGAATCCTGATAATATTGTTTCACGAACTGAGCAAGGGATTCCCCGATACTTTCCGAATCACCGGTCCCTACAAGTGTAAAATCGGCCTTTCCCACCATACTACCATGACGAACATAGAATATCCCTATATAGACCGCTTTCTCATCGGCAACCGCTGCAATGATATCACGGTCATCCGTTCCCGAGCTTGCTATCTGTTCCTCTGAGAGGTATTTCACAGACTCGATCTGGTCCCTCACCTCGGCAGCAGCCTCATATTCCTGCTCCTCTGCAAGGGCATGCATCTTCTTTTCCAGTTCCTTCAGGATACCGGAAGTATCCCCTTTGAGGAAACGGACAGCTTCCATGACCCTTCTGCGATATTCATCCCTGTCAAGTCCTTCCCTGCAGGGAGCCATGCAGCGTTTGATATGATAATTAAGACATGGTCTCGTCTTTCCGGGTTCTATCTTTTTCCTGCATCTTCGAAGCATATAGACCCTTGAAAGAAGATCAAGTGTCGTGCGGATGGCCTTTGCATTAGTATAAGGACCGAAATACAGGGCGCCGTCCATAAGCCTTCTGCGGGTAAGAAAAATGCGTGGAAATGCAGAATTGACTGTGACCTTGACGTAAGGATACCTCTTGTCGTCCTTCAGGCGTACATTATAACGAGGACGATACTTCTTGATCAGGTTTGCCTCGAGCACAAGTGCATCTATCTCGGAATCCGTGACGATGTACTCTATATCATCAATATGTCCCACAAGGGTGACCGTCTTGGGGGAGAGGTTCTTCTTTGACTGAAAATACTGGCGCACCCTCTTATCAAGGGACTTTGCCTTGCCTACGTATATCACATCACCAGAGCTATCTTTCATGAGATAGACCCCGGGAAGTGCAGGGAGTGTTTTCAGGTCGAACTTCATATCAGATACATTCAGAGAACTTGTTATCTATGAAACGGGAAAGTGTCAGATCGATTATGGTCTTGAGGTTAACTATATCCTCACGATTATACTTCAGGAGCAGGTCAAGCGCATCCTCGTCCCCGCGCTCATACTGACGCCATAGACGGACGGCATCGAAACCACTTATACCAACGGTTTCCTCAGCTCGTGAGATGCCAAGTTCGCATTCGATATTCTTGAGCCCGCCTGTGAGGGATATGCGACGAAGAGGATACATCAGGTCCGCATGGAGCTGGTTGAACTCTATCTCCGGGAATTCCCTTTTGATGAAAGGAAGGTCGAACCTTGCACCGTTGAAGGTCACCAGGAACTTATATTTCGGAAAGATATCGACTATATCATCCAGATCGATACCTTTCACATAGGTCTTTGCCTCCTTGCCGTCATAGATACCCACAACGGTGATGGAGGAGCTTCCCGGAGAGAGACCCGTGGTCTCTATATCCACATAGGCGACCTTATCTGAGAACTCCCTGAAGGCACGCCAGTGTTCTGCTTTTGGAAGGGATCTGGCAAAGAATCCGTAATCACGGTTGTCCAGCCTTTCAACTGATTCCCTGATGCCTGACATTATCATATCCTTCTTTGATGGCGGTATCAGAAGCTCATCCTTTTTGGCCATGAACTCATCCCATGTCCTGATCCCATTGGACCATATCCTTTTTTCCACGGCGGCACCTATCCGTGGCATATGAATGTATGTACTAGTAAGCATGATATTCCCTTTTTGACCTAATTATGGTCGAGGATATTGATAACTATATTTCCTACCTGCAAGTGCTAAATAAAATAAAGTCAATTTATATATATGTTGGATCTGCTATCAGAGCCATCGACAATCTAGTGACGAATCTAAACTACGAATTCAAGTTACAAATTGCATTTTACTTCTCACATTGATGAAACAGAGTGATCGGGATGAACAAAGTTGCAGTGATAGGATCAGGAAATGTAGGCGCGACCACTGTCCAGAGACTGGCTGAGCTGAATATTGCAGATATCGTGATGGTGGATATCGTTGAAGGTCTGCCACAGGGAAAAGCACTGGACATTCTCCAGGCTGCTCCGCTAATGGGATATGATGTTGATGTTACAGGGACGAATGACTATGCAGATATCGCCGGCTCGGATGTTGTCGTTATCACCGCAGGTATCGCACGCAAACCGGGCATGAGCAGGGATGACCTCCTTGCAACGAACATCAAGATCACACAGCAGGTATGTGCCAGTATAGAGCAATATGCACCAGATGCGATCATCATGACCGTGACGAACCCGCTTGACATCATCACCTATGCAGCCCTCAGGTGCACCCAGTTCGACAGGAACAAGGTGTTCGGCATGAGCGGACTGCTTGACTCCAGCCGCTTCGCATCATTCATTGCAAAAGAGATGAGCTGTTCCGTAAAGGACGTTGATGCAATGGTGCTTGGAGGACACGGGGATTCAATGGTCCCGCTACCTGAGTACTCCACTGTATCAGGAATACCATTGAGCAAGCTAATGGACCAGGCAAGGATCGACAGAATAGTCGACAGGACCATCAACGCAGGTGCCGAGATCGTAGCACACATGAAGAACGGCAGTGCCTTCTACGCACCTTCTGCCGCCATAGCCGCCATGGTAGAGGCAATACTCAAGGACACAAAGAGGATAGTTCCCGCATCTGCATTCCTTAACGGTGAATACGGACAGCATGACATCTGTCTTGGCGTACCTGTGAAACTGGGAAAGAACGGTGTTGAAGAGATCATAGAGCTTGAACTGACCGACCAGGAAATGGAAGCTCTGCGAAGATCAGCTGATGCAGTGAAAGAAGGGATCTCAAAGATACGTTCCTGAGGGAATGAAAAGAGCATTTACTTCTGAAAGAGCAGACTTACATACAAATATTCATATATAAGTAAAATAAAAGGAGGAAGGGATATCATGCGTGCAGACATAACTTCACTTTTCGGACTGAACATTTATACTGAGACTGGTACATACGTAGGGAAGGTTGCCGATCTTGTACTGGATGTGGATGAGAGGATCGTCAGAGGATTAGCCGTTTCTGACATTAACAGGGACATCTTTGATGTTACATCAAAAGGGATCATCATCCCATACAGATGGGTCATCACTTCCGGAGATATCGTTCTCATAAGGAACGTAGTGAACAAGTTCAAAAAGGCAAATACGGTCGTAGCAGAAGAATAAGCCATGAAAAGGCGAGAGATCTATTCAGATCTGCGTTGCATACCGCCTGTGATCGTGCGCATTGATGGCAGGAACTTCAGGAATGCACTGTCACGCATGGGTTTTGAGAAACCTTATGACAAAAGGTTCACATCCGCTATTGTCGATTCTATTGAACTTTTCTTCAGAAAAAGCGGATTGAGCCCTGTTCTTGCTTACACTTTCTCGGATGAGATCAGTTTCCTGTTCAGGGATGATGCCTTCGATGGAAGGATAGAGAAAATCGATTCCATAGTCCCTTCATACATCAGCAGTGCCTTTACGGCAGCCCTTGCCCCTGAGGAACCTGTGTCCTTTGATTCAAGGGTGATACCGATGCATGATGAGGATGTCCGTGAATATCTTATATGGAGACAGGACGAGGCATGGAGGAATTGTATCAACTCCTACGCTTATTACACCCTCCTGTCCGAAGGCATGGATGAGAAAGAGGCTGCCAGGTATCTTAAGAATAAGAAAGCCTCTGACATGCATGAGCTGCTTTTTGAGAGAGGCATAAATATCGCGAAAGTGCCTGCATGGCAAAGACGCGGAATAATGGTCCACAGGAAGGAGACCGAGATAGAGGGCTTCGACCCGCACCTCAATGTAAGGACCACGAGCACAAGGACAAAGGTCTTTGTGGACCGCGATATTCCCCTGTTCAGTTCAGAAGAGGGAGAGACATTCCTTCATGACCTGCTTGCCCTGTGAACGAGAGAACACAAGAAAAAGCATTTAAAGAGGGATGTGTTTATACAATCCACGATCTACAAGGTGAAGCTATGGATAAACTTGAGCTTATAAAAAGAAATGTACAGGAAATAGTGACTGAGGACGAACTTAAACAGCTTCTGGAAACAAAGGAACATCCTACAGCCTACACAGGTTATGAGCCAAGCGGTAAGATCCATATGGGACACGTCCTTACGGTCAACAAGCTCCTTGACCTCCAGAAGGCAGGTTTCAAGATCATTGTGCTTCTTGCAGACGTACACGCATACCTCAACAAGAAAGGAACACTTGAAGAGGTGCGCGAGGTTGCGGATTACAATAAGAGATGTTTCATCGCCCTGGGACTTGATGAAGAGAACACGAAGTTCGTTTACGGTTCCGACTACCAATTAGGACAGGAGTACATCCTCAACGTGCTCAAACTCACACGTAGCACGACCCTGAACAGGGCTACAAGGAGTATGGACGAGGTTGGAAGGAAGATGGAGGACCCATCGGTATCCCAGATGGTCTATCCTATCATGCAGGCAGTGGATATCGCAATGCTTGATGTTGATGTTGCGGTCGGTGGTATCGACCAGAGGAAGATCCACATGCTCGGCAGGGAAGGTCTTCCAGGACTCGGCTTCAAGGCACCGCTCTGCATTCACACACCGATACTCCTTGGACTTGATGGTGAGAAGATGTCATCATCCAACAACAATTTCATTTCAGTTGATGACACCGAGGCAGATCTCAAGAAGAAAATGAAGAAGGCATTCTGTCCTGCAGGAGAGATAAATGACAACCCTGTGATGGAGCTTTTCAAGTACCACATCTGTCCGAGATACGAAGAGATAGTCTTCGAGAGACCTGATAAGTTCGGAGGGAACCTTATATGCAAGAGCTATGAGGAGCTTGAAGAAGTGTTCGGATCAGGGGAACTTCATCCAATGGACCTGAAGAATGGTGCTACAAAATACATGAATATGATACTTGACGTTGTAAGAAGTGTCATATAAGTGCAATATGCGTCTGATCAGATTCATCTGAACCCCATACCGCAGGAATTTATATATTAGGTCCGAAAGAATATACAATTAAAAGTTACAATCAAAAGTAGCGATGGGGACCAGGATGAAATATACATTTCAGGATTCAACAGAATTACCTTTACAGAGAGACTTTATTCAGGACCTGAGTAATTTTATAGAAATGACAAAGAAGGTCCTTCCTCTGGAAAATTCCGCTATAGAGCTTAGCGAGGAAGAAACAGAGGAAATATCTTCCCTTGAGACTCGACTGAGGGAGATCGAAGCTTTCAGTAAGGATATACAGCAATATGTCGATGAGCGTTCAAAAGGAGCAGAGGACAAGGAGATACTGGAATGTCGCAATGCGGTCATAGATGCCTGCAATGAGACCGCGACCCGTGGTATCAAGGACCTGAATCTGAAGCTCGAGCAGATCAAACGCCAGTCAGAAAGCGGTATCTACAAAATAGAGATGGACCTGCTGAACAATCTTAATCCTCTTTTCGAATCAGGAATATATGGTGCCAACAAGGCATATTCCGTCAACATGAAGGATATGTCATTGAAAGGAGAACTCAAAGCAAAATTCTCCGGCATGGAATACACATCTGAACTCACATATGCGCACGATGTCCTCACCGTCAAAGAGGTTTATGGAGAACTGTCACTCCCAACATGGACAAAGAGCCTCTTCTCCAAGGAGAACAAGCTCAAGATGATATATGTATCTGAATATACCATCACCTCAATGAACTTCGATGGTGACAGGCATATCGATGTCAGCTTCGAGAACAAGAAAGGTGAGCAGAAATTCAAGATAGTTTCCGATAATGATACATACCAGATATATCACGGGGACTTCGACATTACTTCTGATGAGACTTTGCTCAAGTCACTGGATGTTGATAAGATAGCAGCCCTTGTTGAAGATGTCAGGAAGTACATGGAGATGTTCATCAAGTCACAGACACTGACACATATACTGCTTGACGGGAAGGATGCAGTACGTAACAATGAGGTGTTCGACTGCCTGAAGCTCATCGCCGAGCAATATGGGGACATCGTAAGGGAATCCCTCGACAAGGGATATGTCAAGAACGAGATCACCATCAAGATCGAAGCATCCGACGGAACCCGTACTGAGAAATACATAACCAAGGAGGAGGCCTTTGACCAGCTTGCAGAACTTGGAAGCGAAGGACTGGAACTGGCAAGCATACTTGGTGTTGACTGAGAGCAGGAACATTAGAACCTGTTCTATTCTTACTTTTTTTCTTTTATTATCACGCACCTGTTTGCGTTCATCTATTAATGAAAATCTTAAACGAGGGATATAAGTGGAAAGTTCTGTTAGCAAGATAAGGGAAAAACTGGATAGAAAGGAAGCTGTGGTCATGACAGCACAGGAAGTGTCCGAGCTTGTTGCAAAGGGAGAGGATGTAAGTGCAATGGACGTCGATGTTGTCACAACCGCAACAAGAGCCATTATGAGTGGGACCTATGCCATTCTTTCTTTCCCTGTGAACTCGCCTGCTCATTTCAAACGGGCTTCAAAGGTGCTTCTCAACGGCATCCCTGCACATGTGGGACCATGCCCTAACGAGAGACTGGGAATCCTTGACCTGATCGTTTTCGGAACAGCGCATTCTACATACGAACATAACTACGGAGCAGGACACCTTTTCAGGGAACTGGTAGAAGGAAAGAACATTGAGGTCTCTGTGGAAACAGACGAGAATGTATCCTTCAAATGTGATGTCAGGCTTGAAGATATGCCCTATGCGAAACTCTATGCTACCCGCCACACGTTCAAGAACTATGCAGCTTTTGTCAATTGTTCCGCAGAACCGGTGGACACCATATTCCATGCGGTCAGCTTCGATCCCGATATGGAAGAGGCAACACTTTCCGGCTCAGGAGAGATCAACCCCATCCAGAACGACCCGAACATGGAGACAATAGGTATAGGCACACGTATGCTCATGAATGGCGCAGAAGGTTTTGTCATCGGTGACGGAACACGCAGCAGTCCCGGAAAACCGAATCTTGCAGGATTTGCTGATATGCATGATATGGACCCTGCACTGATGGGAGGGTTCAAGACATCTGCAGGTCCGGAATGCATAGCATCCTGGGCAATTGCGATACCTGTCACCAGCCAGTCGATACTCGACGCGGTCCTGAAGACCGACGGCGATATCCCAATGGTGGTCAATGACATTGATAAAAGAACCATGATAAGCAGCAGCACCTACGCAGATGCATGGAAGGATACGGACCTTGTAGTGGGTTTCAACCCGGATTCATGTATCAATTGTGATACCTGTGAACCTGTCAGGGATTGCCCCATGAATGCAATATATTACAAGAATGACAGAATGGTGCTTGACAGGTACCTGTGCTTCAATTGCGGCCTTTGTTCCACGATCTGTCCGGGCAATGTGTTCACTGCAGAGCTTGGCAAGCTCCATTTCGAGATGGATGAGAAGAAATATGACATCCCTATCGTCCTGAGACAGACAGACCGCAAGAGATCTGAAGAACTCGCCGGGAAACTGAAAAAGAAGATAGAGGACGGAGAGTTCAAGCTCAACGAGATGGTTGAGAGGATCTATCCATAAACCTCTTAATGATCACTTCAGGGGACATCGTTATTACCGGAGCATCGGTGTTCCCCGGCTCTGCTTTTACTACGATGATACCGTTGACCACTGAGCTCAGGGAATCCCTGAGAGCCTCAGGATTATCAACCTCATAGACATTTTTATTCCCTGCACCTCTTGCAACTGCAGCAAGATCAGTGTACTCGGAGGTTAATGTGGGCTGGTTGCCTGTTGAGCCATATGCGCGATTATCAATGATCACCAGCAGGTAGTTCTCAGGCTGTCTTGAAGCTATGGTTGCAAGGGTTCCCATATTCATGAGAACGGAACCATCACCATCTATTGCAATGACCTTCTTGTCAGGTCTTGAAAGTGCAAGACCAAGGCCGATAGAGGAGGCAAGGCCCATGGAACCAAGCATGTAGAAGTTGTTCGGCATATCGCACACATGGTGCATTTCCTTGCATGGAATGCCGATGTTGACCACGAGCAGTGAATCCGTTCCCTTTGAATGAGAAGCTATCTCATCGATGGCATCAATACGTTTCATCACTGCTTCCTCCAGAATGGTATCGGCAACAGTACAGCAACCGGTCTTTTCTTTGCAGATGCCTCAGACCATGCCTTTCCGATAAGTTCTGCCGGGTCGATATCCTTTTCCGGTATGAAATATGGAATATCCATGGTGTCAAGCAGCTTTGTCGTAAGCTCTCCCATTGGGACCTGGGCTACAATTGGTTCACCTTCCACGCCCCTGTGACTCATTATCATAAGAAGAGGGATGTCATAGAGCATATTGAGCGATGCAAGGGCATTAATTGAATTCCCAAGACCGGAGTTCTGCATGAGCATGGCAGGTCTTTTGCCACCCATGTAGGCACCAGCACATATTCCCACACCTTCTTCCTCGCGGGTCACTGGCAGGTGAATTATATCAGGAGCTTCATCCACCATCGGGATGAGTTCCTTTAGATTTGCACAGGGTACACTGACAACAAAGTCGATCCCGGCATCATTCATGCCTTTGAATATGGATTCCGATGGTGTCGGGTCACCTGATAGTGAAGGACACATGTTCACGCACTTATCTTTTCCATTATCGCTGCTATTACCTTATCCTCTGCATCCTCGTCATCTGCAGATACTGAGAGGAATACCGGCAATTGTCTCAACTCATAATCCTCAGCCAGTCGTTTTTGACCACCGCCTGTTATGTTCAGGACTATCCTTTCGTCAGGCTTCACATTACCGGCCTTCACAGCCTGTATAAGACCTGCAACAGCTACTGCTGCCGCAGGAATAAGGTCTATGCCTTCTGAATCTTCAAAGAGTTGCTGTGCATCGGCTGCTTCCTGTCTGCTTACAGCATAGACATCCCCGCCTGTTGCCTCAAGGGCATCCTTCACACCACCTTTCACTGCAAATGGAGGTTTCCTGTTAAAGAGAACATTATCATAGATGCCTTCAGGACATGCAGCATCAACCTCATCTGTACCTTTCCAGAGGGAATATAACGGAGCACACGGGAGACTTTGCCCGAGATGGAGTTTTGGCAGATGTTCTCCGAAACGCCCATCATCTGCAAGTCTCATGGATGCTTCCCATGCTGCGATACCGCCAGTACCACTTCCAACGGCCTGGAAGTAGTGATCAGGCAGTCCTCCTGCAGTCAAGACCGCATCGAGCATAACAGTACCCATGCCATCGCGCCGGGCCACATTCTTTGCACCGCCTTCGTTAACAAATCCATCCCTTGCTGCAACTTTGCCTGCAAGGGAGATGGCATCGAAATAGTCGCCTTTTACCGTTACAAGGAATACTGAGCGATCATCTTCATGGATCGACCATATCTTGTGGGCACTTCCCTCGGGTACTACAAGAAGAAGAGGCTGTCCTGTTATGCTGCATGCATGGGTGAATGCCCTGGCAGTGTTTCCTGCGGATGCGACAACCATAATTCGTTTCTCATCCTGTTCCATGAGCCTCTGCATGGTGGGAAAAGACTCGAGGTCCTTGAAGGTGCATGTCATAAGATATGCATCCTTTTCAGGCCAGTAACCGTTAAAAGCGATCCACAGGTCATCAAGACCAAGGGCTGAAGCAAGTTTCTCACTTTTGTAAGTAATGGTCCTCCCGGAACCTTCCTCGATGATACCTTCAACAGGAAGCCAGTTATAGTATCTCCATATACCCGGCATATCGGTAGGTTCCAGTTGTTCTGCTGAATAATAAGTACGAAGCAGGGAATCGTCACCCTGACTACAAGCTAATGAATAAGGTTCCTGTACTTCGCCACACAGCAGGCATTTCACATTGTACTTGTTCATGGTGCAACTGTTGGAAAGAGCAATTATAAAAGTTACCCTTTTAAATCCCCGGTTTTCCGCATAGGGATAAATGAAATTAAAATGTGGCACAAAACGACATATGCCTTGATGATAAAATATGAGAGAACGGGTGTGAGGATGTCCCTCATTCACTTTTTTCTATAATCTCATGATATATTTCCTTTCCCGCGAAATTGCCCATCATGTAAAAATTGCGAACCTCGGGTCCGAGCCCATCTATTATGTGCTCGATGGAATCGAAGCTCTTTGACAGCTTATCAACCTGTCCTTCCGTGACTGAAGCACCTTTCTCATTCTCGAAATAGTCCTTGAGGATCCCGTCGATAACACCCTTGAAATGCCAGTCCTGAACCGAGGAGGGTGTGATCGCAATGGAGGTCTTGTACAGCTTCAGGATATCCCCATGTCTTCCCAGTCCTGTCAAAGCTATCAGTTTTCCGGAAAGTGATTCGAGGGACTCGGGAGTACTTTCAAGCAGACCATCATAGATAGAGAGTGCATTCTCGAACTCTTTGAGTTTGTTCAGGAGCATTCCATGATGATTCTTCACCTGAACATCTTCCGGAAACTTATCACCGGCCTCAGAAAGATAGGAGAGCGCTTCCTCGTTCAGTTCGACCATCTCAAATACCATTGAGGTCTGCAACAGCCTTTCTTTCTCATCCTCTATCTGCATAAGGAAAGCTTCTGCAAAGCCGATACCGCGTTCCGTCTGTTCCCGTCCATGATAGGTGGCAACTATCTGGAGAAGATATTCCATACTCGGGGTTTCTCGAAAACTCTCTTTCAGGTTACGCAGGTTCTCTGCAAGAGCATCCTTCATATCGGGTTCTGTTCTTTCTTCCATGAAAGTATATTGTAAGAATTTACTTTAAAATCTTACGAATTGTGGATATGTAGAAATCCTACTTGTCAACGAGTTTTGAATCATAACCGCAGATGAACACAGATGACGCAGATAGTGGTTACTTGTATCTGCGTTTATCTGCGTTTATCTGCGTTCATCTGTGGTTCATATTATCTAGAGGATTTCTGAAGAGCCTGAATTATCGCAAAGATGTCCTTTATCAAGGATATTGTAAAGATACTCCTGCAACGATGCATGGTCCTCCAGTATGATATCAGCCTCGGATAACTTATCCGGGGAAACATATGTCGGTACGCCAACACAGTAAAGTCCTGCCCTTTTTGCAGACTCGACACCCATTGGAGCATTCTCTACCACGATACAGTTCTCCTTTCCTATATCCAGCATCTCAACAGCCCTGAGATAGGGCTCAGGATATGGTTTTCCATAATGCACATCCTCACCTGATACGATCACATCAAAGATACCGGGGAAGAACTGATCCATGAAGGACTCAACCGTAACCCTCTCGGAACCTGTGACAACAGCCAGTCTGAAATCCTTCTTCAGGACAGAAAGACAGGCCACCATTCCTTCGAATGGTTTAACATCGGCTATACTGGTAAATATCTCGATCTTCCTTTCCAGTATACTGTCATACATATCCGGGTCGAGCTCCCTTCCTGCTTTCTCAAAGAGCCACTGAAGACCCACACGATGATTAGCACCTTCCACCTCATAGATGTCAGCAGGAGTGACATTGACACCCACCTCTCTGGAAACCTGGATCCAGGCCTGTGCATGATATGTCATGGAATCAACAAGAACACCATCCATATCAAAAATAAGGGAACTTAGCATAGCCTGTAATTACTCTAATGCGGGATAAGTCTTATGTGACAACATGTGGCAAAGACATTCATTCTCAGGCTTCTGTCACTGTTGCATCAGCATCATCGTACCACCTGACAGGCAGAGTATAATCCAGTGTATCACTATAGACGGACGGCAGGAAGAACTGAGTGCCTCTGTCATCGAGGGATGATACGAATCCAGGATCTACAGAATCAAGTTTCTGCTTTGTAGCATCAGCTGTTACAGACTTACCTACACGATACAGAGCGAACTGTTTGTTGTAGAGCACAGATGGAGAGTTAGGGTCTATTGCCAGTGCCTTGTCGTAGCACTCGATCGCCTCGTCCACATCACCCAGTATATTGAGCACGAAACCCTTGTTGTACCAGGCTGTGATGCATGACGGATCGAGCTCCAGCGCCTTCTCATAGTAATGTATGGAGCCCAGATGACTGCTTCTCATATACGAGAGAGTTCCCAGATGATACCATGCAGAAGCACTCGTCGGGTCAGCTGCTGCAGCAGCCTCGAATGTGGAATATGCTATTGCAAGATCGCCTTTGAGATAGTGAACAAAACCCTTCCTGTTAAGGACATTGACATTGTCCGGTTCGATCTCAAGCAGGGAATCATAGGTTGCAAGTGCATCATCATAGTTCCCGAGTCTCTCATATATTGAGGCCTTTCCAAGCAATGCAATGGAATCCGCTGGTTCCAGTACAAGCAGCCGGTCATAGAAACCAAGGGCCATATCGTACTCTCCAAGACCTTCTGCGGAACTGCTCTGGTATTTGAGCACTGTAACATTCACAGGGTCATATTTCAGCACATTGTTGAAAGCATCTATGGAGCTCTTATAATCACCGGTCTGATATGCAGCATATCCGGCCCTGTACCAGATATTCGTGTTCTGGGTGTCATCTTTAAGTATGGTCCCATAATACCTGAGAGATCTATCATACATGCCAAGTGCATCGTAAGATGATGCTATATAATAGAGTGCATCATAATTGGAAGGTTCCTTTTCAAGGACCATGGCCAGAGACTCAACTGCCAGCGCTTTATCTCCATTGTTATAGTGAGACATTCCTTTGTCATACCATAACTGCAAGTTGTCAGGCTCAAGGGTAACGGCTTGCTCATAACTGTAAACCGCTTCAGAGTATTGTCCGAGCTGGTCATAGGCAGATGCCATACTACCCCATGCCTCAGAAGACTCCGGATCCAGAAGTATTGCCATTGTGTATGACTCGATAGCATTATCCGGCATTGACATGCTTTCATAGCATGAACCCCTGGATATCCAGACCTGATCATAGGTTACCACTTCACCAAGTATCTCGGCATCTTCCACATAATTGAGAGTACCATATGAAAGAGGATCAGAACCATACCATATGAACAGTTCTGAACTGAAAACATCATCATCCATTACTCCGAACAGCAAGGAAGGACCGAAGTCACGCAAAGATGAACCAGCACCCCCATCAAGAAGATCCTGTGTCACAGTCAACTGGAATCTGGCAACCGAATGTGTGGGGTCCAGCAGGAGAACCTGTTCATAAGATGCAATGGCCTCTTCGTATCTGCCGCTCTCATGCAGAGCATTGGCTTTTCCAAACCATGCATCTACTGACTCAGGATGAAGTTCAATTACCTCACCATAGACCTTTGCAGAATCATCGTACTTTTCAAGATTATCGAGGTCAAGTGCTTTATTATACAGGGCAGCTGTGAAATTCCCTTCAAGTTTGACTGCCTTTGAATATGCCTTCTGCGCATCATTGTACTCACCAAGTCTGTCATAGGCAAGACCAAGGTCATAATAGACCTTTGCACATGACCTGTCGGCCTTCAGGGCCTTCTCATAAGAATCAATTGCGTCCTCATATTGCCCAAGGGATTCATAAGCACGGGCCTGGTCATACCATACCACCGGGTGACCGGATTCAATTGCCCCTGCACTACCAAATGCCCCTGTTGCACTTTCATAGTCACCCATCTTGTAGAAAGCAAGTCCCTTGTTGAACCAGAGCAAAGCAGAATCCGATCCAAAGTCGGGAGTGGCCTCGTAACAATCGGAAAGCTCCACCGCGATGCCAAAGAGACTGGCACCTGTTCCAAACGAATTCGCTCCTGCAGTTGAAGAACCAAGCTCCAATGCCCTGTCATAAGCCTCTATCGCTTCTGCATATTTGCCCATGGAATCAAGCAGATCACCTTTGCGGGACCATACCTCTCCATTCTCAGGCTGGTAAACAAGTACCTGGTTGTAGGCTTTCAGAGCCGGGTCATATTTCCCAAGCTGTTCGTAGGCTTTTCCCATCCTGTACCAGGCATCTACGGCATACGGGTCCAGTGTCACGATAGCATCATACTCCTGAACAGCAACAGCAGGCTGACCCAGTGCCTCAAGGTCCAGAGCTTTATTGTACCGTGCATCAATGTACCCAGGGTCCAGGTCTAAGGCATTGTCATAGGAAATAATAGCTTGCTGATAATCACCCAGAGCATCATAGCTCAGGCCTTTTCCATACCAGTATTCTGCATTATCGGGCTCTATCTGAAGTGCCTGGTCGTAGGCATCTATAGAATCATTGTATTTTCCGATCCCGTATAAACTGGCCGCACTTATAGAAAGTTCCTCTGAACTGGACATCGAGAGGTTGATCATCATATCGTAATAAGCAAGGGATTCGTTGTACCTGCCAAGAGCCTCCAGTGAGAGAGCTTTCTGATACCAGACAGCCGGAAGCCTCATGTCGTATCCTGCATCCGTTATTGCATGGCCCTCTGACGGGGAGAGAAGGGAGAAAGAGCCTATATCGAATATATACTCATAATCCGGAGAGCTTTCATTCGAGAGTAATTGAAGGGATTCATCGTACTGGAGAAGAGCCTCTTCATGATAACCCTGGCTGGAAAGGACCATTCCTTTCTTGAAATGAGCCGTCGGAGAATCAGGATAACTGGAAAGGACCCTGTCATATATCTTCAATGCTGCGTCAAGATCCCCCATCAGGAAATAGGTCGAACCCTTGTTGTCCAGGGACTGTACATTATCAGAGTCTGCTTCCAGCGACCGGTCGTAGTAGTCCAGAGCTTCCTCATATGTACCATTCATTGTCAGTGAGACAGCGATCGAGTTCAAGCCTTTTGCTTCCGGCCCAATGCTGTCAGCCAGAGGACAAAAGTAAAGGCCGATCAACAGCACTACTACAAAAAGGACAGGGGTTTTACGTATCATGACATTACCTTGATACCAGATGATCGATGCTAATAATTCCAGCTATATTTTATAGCATTTTTTAGTATTTACATATATCCGGTCAATATGACTATTTATATAAATATTAATATATAATTATAGATTCAGGCGGGCCTGAACACGGAGAATACTCTTGCCAGACTTCAGAACATTGAAAGAACAGGGATATGCACAGACTGAGATAAAGAACTCCACCTTCATCGCTTATGCAAGTCCTGTAAATGATGAGAGGGAAGCAAAGGAGTTCATCGATCTTGTGAAGAGCAAGCACAATGATGCAAACCACAATGTTTCTGCGTATCTGATTAATCAGAATAATGTACTTGCAATGAAGTATGATGATGACGGAGAGCCTGCCGGAAGTTCAGGAAAGCCCGTATTCAGGGTACTTGAGATGAAAGAGCTCAGCAATGTGGTTGTGGTGGTGAGCAGGTATTTCGGTGGGATCAGGCTTGGTTTCGGAGGACTTTCCAGAGCATACAGAGAGGCTGCTGTGGAAGCTATCGAAGCTGCAGGCATCATAGAGATCCACGAGAGGACGCGCATTGAGATAAGCTCGGATTACTCTGACATGGATACTGTGATCAAACTGGTGGAAGAGTATTCTGGAAATATCCTGAAGACCGATTATGCTGACATCGTGAATTTTGCAGTGGAAGTGGATTCCGAACATGCAGAGAACTTTATAGAAAAAGTTATTAACGTGACCAGGAACAGGGTTACTGTTAAATAGGATACTTTCACCTAAAAACGGGATCAACACTATCATCCAATATTATTTTCCTGTGAAAAAACAATTCGATGAATAAACGGGATCCTGTTGTCAATTACCATCATCAAAAAACCGAGAGCAATATGTCCAAAAGAGCAAGAGATATGGCATTCAGGCACTTCAACAAAGGAGTAAGCCTTATTGAGAAAGGACTGCATGAGGATGCACTTGACATCCTGGAACAGGCAGAAGAACAGGCTAAGGAAGCAGATTCACCTCAAATACTTGTTGCGGTGCTCCAGACATATGCAGACCTTTTGTTCGCCCATGAAAGAAAAGATGAAGCACTTGAAAGATACATTTCTGTATCTGACATCCTTGAGAAAGAACCGGAACATCTGTCCCTGGAACAACGTGCAAATATGTATAGCAATATGGCACTTGCTCTGGAAAATGCAGGGAACAAGGAAGAAGCAAGGAAGAAATATGATGTTTCCTCACAGGACTACAGGAAACTCATCGGGGAAGAACCTGACAATGCATCATACCTGTCAAATGCTGTATCCACATTGAACAATATGGGAGCCTTGCTTGCTGATATGGGAAGGAATGGAGAGGCACTGGATGCTTTTGAAGAGGCCTTCGATCTTCATGAAAGGACATCTGATAATAAGGTAGATGATGAATATCAGCATAAAAGAGTTACCATACTGGAGAACCTGATGAACATCCCGCTGGAAAATGCAACAGGTGTGGATGAAGAAAGATATGCCAGATTACTGGAACAGTATGCAGAGATAAATACTGACGAAAAGGGGTCATCTAAAATGTCCACAGCTTTGCAGAACATTGCCCGCATCCTTGAGAAGGAAGGAAAGACCGATGAAGCATTCATTAAACTGGAAGAAGCACTGGACACAGTATTGGAACAGTTCGATGCAATGCCGGAAGAGCCTGAGAACCGCAAGGTCCTCGTTGAGATCCTAAGGGATATGAACAGACTTCTGGAGAACGAGAAAAGCCCTGAAAAACAGCTGGAGAAGTATGAGCTTATGCTGAATATCTCCAGAAAACTGCTGGCTTCCATGCCTGAGAACACAGCATACCAGCTTAACGTGGCCTTCGCCCTTGATATCATCAGCAATCTGTTGAAGGATGCAGGCAGGATAGAGGAAGCGACCCGGAGGATAGGGGAGGCTGTTGACATTGCCGTTGATGTGATCAGGAACGGAAATGAGGATAATTACTCCCTGCAGGACATGATCATCATCGTACAGGACATGATATCACTTATCGAACTTGCCGCCGGGGATGCAAGACCCGGACTCTACAGTGAATTACTGGAGAAGATAGAAGCACCTGCTCAGGAGAATATTGAACTCGGTCTCATATGTGCAGATATCTACAACAGCAATGGCATGTTACTCGCTGAAAAAGGAAGTCATTCCGAAGCACTTGATAATTTCAAAAAGGCATTCAATACCTATCAGACGGTCAGCCATGCAACAGGGGACAGTTCAAAGATGAATGCTGTTCAGGCCAGTATTGCACAGATGCAGTTCTCCCTCGGGCAATATGATGAGGCGCTGGATGGATATATGGAACTTGTCAGGGCAGGCAATGTTGACAGGGAATATGCTGACAGGATAGAAGAGATACTTTCCGGGAAGGAAAAGAAGGCAGAGGTCACTGGAAATGTAGAGATCCTGAAAACGGTGTATGACTCCATCCTGGATATCAGGACGGAACTGCTCGGGATGATACCTGACCCTGAAGGTAGGAATGCCGAAAAGATAAGTGAGTTACAGGAAAAGATAGCAGACCTCATGGTTGCAATGGGAATGAACAGAGAGGCGCTTCTGGCATACGAACAACTTCAGGATACTGACCAAACGAACAGGTACCATGGAAAGATACTGAAACTCCTTGAGAAGATAAGGATGTCAGCAGGAGGAATGCAGGAGACAGAGAAACAGGAAACACTGGAATTCCTGCTTTCAAAATATAACAAGTTCCTGGAAGGGGATGGCAATGATGCTAACATTGAAGGGAACAGGGCGGCGGTCATAGAGAATATAGCCTTCCTTCTTTCTGAAAGACAGGAAGCAGAAGAAGCAGGCTACATGTATGACTATGCCATTGATGCATACACCCACCTCTCAGAACTTGAACCTGAGAGTTTCTTCCCTCTTGAGAGAATAGCGTCGATCAACACAAGGATAGCTGAACTTGCAGTAAGTGTAGGAGACAGGGAAGAAGCACAGTCGAGATACGAGAAGGCACTTGGTGTATATAGCTCGCTGATAGATGCGGACCCTTCAAGTATCGGCTATCAGCTCGATCATGCCAGTGTATTGGACGGCATGGGTGCTCTCTACCTGACAATTGAGATGCATAACGAAGCAAAATGGTGTTATGAGAATGCCCTTAAAGCCTATGGCCGGATCATGGAAAACGAACCTGAGAATCCCTCATATCGTTCAAATGTCACAATAACCCTTGAGAACCTTGGCTATGTGCTTGAACTCATGGGAAGGAAAGAAGATGCCCTCTGGATGTATGAAAATGCCAGAAAGATAGAAGAAGGCATTGAATAGGCAAAATAACAAAGAACGACAATAACCCGCATTCCTGCTAAAAGGAATGCTACCCATTTTTGCTCATACTCCATTTCCGGGTTGCTGGATAGAATGCGGACAGTGTGTGCAAACATTTTGACGAGATACTGAGGGGAAAGTACCCAGTCCGCATTCCAGTGCAAACCAATTCCGTTTTTGACGGGTATAATGTCCATATCGTACCATTTTGGGACATCTGTCACATCCATCTTGGTATGTGACACATAACCAACTATCAGGCCATACTATTTAAATATATCTATACAATAATATATACTCATTATCATCATTATGAGATAATGACTTGCTCACAGATGATCACAGGAAACATTAAAATCAGATAGTATCAGCCTTTAGAAAGATGGATTCCCACAAAATAACTACTATAGGTCGTCCCCTGAATCCCGGTTATTTTACAAACAAACTGATTATTATCATTACAGTTCTCACTTTTATCATTCACACCATTCTTACCATTGTCACGCTTTTCAATTCCGCCCATGAAGAGACGAACTACACAAACCTGATAACAGGATTCAGAGCAGGTTTGCTCGTATTTCTTCTATGGGCCATCTCACGGGAGCTTGATCCCGACAAAGAATGGGGAGCTTTTGTAACTGTATCTCTGGCACTTGTATTCATGGTGTTCTTTGAGATACCATCCATCCTCCCCTTTGCCTGGTTTCTCCTTATCCTGAGGATGACAAACCATTCAAGTGGCATGCCTGCCGGAATTATGGATTCTTTTTTAGTGGCCACCATCGGGACAATACTGGCATACTACGTTTCCGGAATATATGGCATTCTGACAGCTATGACATTTATATCTGACAGCCAGCTGAATGATCCTGCAAAATATCATTTTCCCATTGGTGCTCTGATGTTGATTGTTTCAGCAGGTATTTGCTTCAGGCAGGGAGGAACTATATTTGATCAGACGTTGGAAAGTATGTTTTTTGTTCTATCCGGCATCATACTATTCCTGCCTGCCATCATATGGCCTGGTAAATTAGAAAGTGTCGGGGACAGGACAAATGAACCTCTTGACCCCGCAAGGATCAAAATGGGAAAGGTAATGGGCATACTCGTCTTTCTGGGAGTTCTTACCATGCCTGCTGAAGCAAGTCTTGCGCTGGTACCATTTATCTTTTGCATATTTGCAGGAACAGGAGCATATCGCATAGTATCCGGTATCCTACTGCACACAAGTATTAAGAAGGGATAACAGAGCTAGGAACCATACCATTTACCTCCACCTAATCAAAACAAACAAGGATATTCCTATTTTACGTTCCACTATCTTCCAGGAACTGAAGCCATCTGCGTGCTTCAGCTACGCGCTCCTGAGAAAAATGTTCCTTAAAATCCTTTTCCATCTCCTTTGCAGTCCCATCCTCTATCTCCCTGAGGTCCATTATTGCCCTCAGCAAACCTGCTGTTTCATTGAAGAGGGACTTTGCCTCCTTACGGGTGAGCTCCCCGGTCTTTAACATGAGCTCATCCTCTCTTTCTTTGTCCCTGAGATGAGAGAGATACATGTCAATATGCCTGATATCCTCATCAGACAGCTCATCCTTGTTGATCAGCTCCCAGACAAGATCATGTAACCTGCATTTCTTCCCTTCGATCTCCACAAAATAAGGAACTTCCTCACCAACCCAGAAAAGACGTGCATGAAGGGCTGCAAGCAATTGTTTTCGTTCCCGCTCAGAAAGCATTTCCTCTTTGGTATTATCTGGCATTCTGAAAACCCCATTCTATATCGTGACTAAGTTACTATATAGGAATGCAAGCTATATTAAAAAGGCGAATGTGAAAAGCATGGATTTCTTTTAATAAGGTTAAAACAAATATTATTGGAGAGTTCGCTCAGGAACTAAGAACCAGATATGTTCCCAGAATTGTCTGAACGATACCAAAAGGCGGGATCGTAACATGGAAGAACAGGAAATACAGGATATGAGGAGGCAGAAGGGAGACCTTTCCTGGCTCAAGGTATTCACAGGAGGACTGCTCCTTTACATATTCGGGGTCTTCGCTCTCGCTGCAACACGAAATACCAATATATTTCCCACTGTGGTCATGCTCGGGAATTTCCTTGTTCCTATAACCTATGTGGCCTTCTTCTACCAGAGGCGACACCTTAGCAAGCTTGATATGCCTACAACCGCATGGGCATTCTTCTACGGAGGACTTCTGGGTGTACTGGCCGCAGCGACACTTGAGCCGATATTCCTGTCACAACATAAACTGTTCTTCTCTTTTGAGGTCGGGCTGATAGAGGAATTTGCCAAGATACTGGGAGTTCTTGTGATCGCCAAACGCTGCTTCCATGATTCAGAGATGGATGGGCTCATCCTCGGAGCTGCATCAGGAATGGGTTTTGCTGCACTGGAAAGTACTGGATACGCCTTCACAGCCTTCCTGGCAAGCGGCGGGAGCCTGACACAGACAGTGCTGATCACCCTTTTCAGAGGTGTTATTGCACCGATAGGACATGGAACATGGACAGCCATCCTTGTAAGTGTGATGTTCAGGGAGAGCGGTCCGCGGATATTCCACACCAATTACAAGGTGATCGGGGCATACCTTACCGTGGCGATACTTCATGGCCTCTGGAACGGAATGCCTGAAGTACTATCCATATTCTCAATTTCAACGGTCAATGTGGTCACCGGACAGATGCTGGTGGCAGCAGCAGGCTTCTTCCTGCTCTGGAGACGATATGAAGAAGCAAAGAGCCTCCAGATAGAGAGGCTGGAGAAAGGTATACCTCAGGCAGATTGCTGGAAATGATGCAATCGAGTGAATGATACCTTTACCAGAAAATAACCATTTTATAGAAGTTAGCTGTTGTTCATATGGAATATGTCTGGCTGGACATACTGGCATTCATTTTAGTGGTTGGTAATTGATATGAGCACGGAGAGAACGCTTGAATGGGACATCGATGTCTCGATATTGAATAACAGGTTCATCATGGGAGAGATGATCAAAGTACTTGGGATCGCTGCCGGCATCACTGCCGCCTTTGTGCTCCTGATAAGTCTTCCTGCCATACTTGACGGGACGGTCACTTCGAACAGCAGCAATGCGAGAGGGATGAAATATGCCCTGATACTTGTCGGGATCACATTCCTGTTAACCGCATTGTTCATATTCGCATACTACGGGAACAGGTACTCACTCTCCTATACCCTTGACAGCAAGGGTGTCAGCACGATCACCAGAGAGGAACAAAGGAACCGGAACCATAAATTGAATTTCCTTATCGTGATCATGGGGATCCTTGCACGTAGTCCCTCCGCAGCAGGAGCGGGATTGCTGGCAAGCTCACACCAGAATCAGGATGTAAAATGGAAGAAAGTAAGAAAAGCTGTATTCTACCCTGCCAGGAACACGATCACACTATCCGCAGGATATGGGGAAAAGAGCATTGTTTTCTGTACAGGCGAGAACTACAGCAGGACCGCAGAGTTTGCCAGGTCCAATTGTCCTGAGAACTGCAAGATAATTGAAAAATGAAGGTGTTATCCTTCATTCAAGACATGGGCTTTCAAGGCACTCCTTAAGAAGGGAGAATCTGTCCACCATACCAACAAGGCGACTGTCCTCGGTGACACATATACGCCCTATATTGTGGTCCACCAGTGACTTGATAGCTTTTGATACAGGTGTTGTGGAACTTATCGAATACAGAGGTGTTGACATAACACGTTCCACCTTTGGAGAATCACCTGACAGACTGTCATGCGTATCAGCCGACCGGTTACCTGTCCTTATGAATCCGGCCTTTATCAGGTTGCTTCTTGTCACTATTCCAAGGACCTCATCGTTATATGATATTACGGGAATTCCGGAGTAGTTGTGCTCCAGCATGTTACCCCATACCTTTGAAACAGGATCATCGTTGTATGCGGTCATCACTTTTGTGTTCATGATCTGGCTGACATTTCGCAGATGCATCTTCATGAGATGGGCATGGTGAAGGATGTCCTTATCGCTGATAATGCCTGCTATGGTCTTGTCTGTCGATGAGTTCAGTACCGGTGCACGGTGCTGTTTTGCGTTCAGAAGTTCCTTTGCAGCATCCTTTACATCCATATCAGGTGTTATCAGCGGGAATTCATGTGCGTAGCCGTTGACTGTCACGTCCGATGTGTTGGACTGGAGTCGGAGGATATCATGGTCATCCAGAATACCTGTTACCCGGCCTCCTGAATCAAGAACCGGAAGGCTATGCAGGTGTTTATCGCGCAATACGTGTCTGGCATGTGTCATCAGGTCATTCTCCCTGATGCAGACAGGTTCTTTGGTCATTATATCCCCAACGATCATTCGTTTCACTCCCTGTAGGTCAAATATAAGGTTCGATGCAAGGTTCGATGCAAAGTTCGATAGCAATTCCAATGTCATGTCCGACATCAAGTTTGACATCACGTTCGTCCCCGCATCTCCATCCCACTGGATCTGCAGGAGCTTTCACTCCACATATGATATTATGCTTCAATAGTATTTGTAAATCCCGCCAGCTCAACAGTTAAAGAGGCTTTTTGGCCATTACCCATAGATTATTATGTGAACGGGGACAAGAACAGATGTATGTTGCCAGTGAATTTTGTGCTGATAGCTATCCTTATACTTCTCCTTGCAGGACTGGCTATGTCATACTTCGCATTCAAGCTCAAGAAAGAAGAGTATGCAGCCACCGGAAAGTACCCGAAAGGACACTACATGGGACAGGGACTTGCAATAGGTATCGCCATCGGTATCCCCCTTGCCTTTGCACTTGACAATATCTTTCTGGGATATATGATAGGTCTTGTGATCGGTACCGTCCTTGGTACACGCAATGAGAACAAACACGAACACGAGTTGAGACCTCTCACCCAGAGGGAGAGGGAACTGAGAAAGAAGACGATACTCATATTCGGAGCGCTCTTCGCACTGGGCCTTCTTATATTTGTAGCAATGTACTTCACAAGCATCTGAAGAACGATCCCGGTCATGGGAATAAAAGGATCCTGTCGGATCACAGGATTCATTTATCCTGCATCATCCTGTATTCTTCAGACAGACGGACATATTCCTCTGCATTCTCTTTTATGTGAGCGATGTCCTCATCTGAGAGCTGCCTCTGCACTTTTCCCGGTACACCAACAACAAGACTTCCGGCAGGTATCTTCTTCCCCGGTGGCACAAGAGCATTCGCCCCGATGATACAGTTCTCGCCTATCTCGGCACCATTCAGCACCGTGGCGTTCATCCCGATGAGCACGTTGTCAGATATTCTGCACCCATGCAGTACAGCCCCATGTCCAACCGAGACATCATCACCGATCTCAACCTTCTGCGGTGCATCTGTGTGAATTACAACGTTGTCCTGTATGCTTGTCCTCTTCCCGATATGTATGGAATCGGCATCACCACGAATGACCGCACCGAACCAGACACTTGACCCGTCCGAGATCGTAACATCACCGATCACCGCTGCATTGGAAGCTACGAAAGCTGTCGGAGATATCTCAGGAGTATTGGACTTGAATGTGATTATCATGACATCACCTATTAAATATGGAATTACAGATAACAAAAAGGATGAATTATCGTTCTCAGTACTTTTAGAATCATCCTTGCTCTTTTCACCAGAGTCATCCCTCTCACCAAAGTCAACTACTATGTGGTTGCACCTTCCACTTTTTGCCCCGCATACTTTACAATATCTTGCCATGGGATTCTCCTCTTAGATAATTAGGTTGTGGATTGGAGATAAGGCTGTGGGTGTACTGTTATTCTGGCAGGGGTTAGGAATGTACTCAGTATTTCATACTCAGAATAAGAAAATAAGATTCTAAAAAGGTAATGAAAAATGAGAAAAAAGTTACCTTCTATTATTCTATTTACTTTTTAAATGGAGTGACTGTACATTTGATCAGCACTTGTCATACATCCACAGTTGGAACAATAATAAACGATGTTCATTCCAAGCTTCTGTTTTTTGAGTATGTTCTTACACTTATTACAGGATTTTCCAGAGCTGTTCTCCATTCGACTTCCTCCTTCACTACATGTAGCTTCTTCTACAACATCATAGATCCTATTCGTAACTTCACTCACAGGCTGATATTCTCATTTTCTGTCTGACCGTCAGTAGAGTCAGAAAAGTATTTCCTACTTACTAGTATATTAGTATTATTCATATTTATAGATATCCAGTAACACGTGTCACATATGTAAAGAACGCAGGTTACGTATCAATTGTGGATCCAATTAGAAATAATCGAAGATTAAACACATCCATAAATCCCATGCGTCTGCCGGGATTCGAACCCGAGTTCAGAGCTTGGGAAGCTCCGGTCATAGCCACTAAACCACAGCCGCACATGAAAAATATCCTATAGATGCATTACATCTGCACATATTAATTATTTTTAATGGAGATGGTAACTGACAGAAGGATTTCCTTATATATGGATTGAGAGCTATAGGATAAAATACAGCCTTTTTGAATTAATTACGGGATAATAAAAAGCATGTGAGAACACCTTATGAAGAGAGATGAAGAACTTATCACACTTGGATGGAAAGAGTGGGTAGCATTACCTGAACTCGGACTTCCTGCCATAAAGGCCAAAGTCGATACTGGTGCCAGAACATCGGCTTTACATGCTTTTAAGATCGAACAGTATGCAGAGAATGGTACTGATATGCTCCGTTTCCTTATCCACCCCTTACAGAAGAACAGGGAACTGGTGGTCGAATGTACAGCTCCCTTAAAGGAAAAACGACAGGTGAGCGATTCTGGCGGTCACAGGGAGATGCGTTACGTTATCGAAACACTTATTGTAATTGATACATATTCCTACCCCATTGAGCTGACACTTACAGACCGTGACACCATGCGTTTCAGGATGTTGCTGGGACGTACTGCACTGAACAACATGGCTGTTGTTAATCCAGCAGCATCATACAGATGTGGGAAAATGGATGCAAAAGAAATATACGGCTTAATACCTGAGGTAAATAAATGAAAATTGCTTTACTGTCAAGGAACAGAAACCTTTACTCATCACGCAGACTCATCGAGGCAGCAGAAGAAAGAGGACATGAGGTAGTGGTTATAGACGTATTACGTGCTTACATGAATGTCACTTCTCACAAACCCTCTATCCACTACAAAGGAGAGGACCTTATTGGCTTCGATGCAGTAATTCCACGAATAGGCGCATCAGTTACATCATATGGTGCAACCGTCCTGCGACAGTTCGAGATGATGGGAGTATTCCCCCTGAATGAATCAGTCGCCATCACACGTTCCAGGGATAAATTACGCTCATTACAGTTGCTATCCCGCGAAGGCATTGGCCTGCCGATTACAGTATACGCCAACAAGCCAGACGATGTGAAAGATATGATCGAGATGGTAGGAGGAGCACCTCTTGTCGTAAAACTCCTTGAAGGAACACAGGGTATAGGCGTAGTGCTTGCAGAGACCCAGAAAGCTGCAGAGAGTATCATCGAAGGTTTCATGGGTGTCAAGGCCAACATCATGGTACAGGAATACATAAAGGAATCAAAGGGAGCCGATATCCGCTGTTTCGTCATTGGCGGGAAGGTAGTAGCAGCCATGAAAAGACAGGCCCCTGAAGGTGAGTTCAGGTCTAATATGCACAGAGGCGGAACTGCGATACCAATAAGGATCACACCTGAAGAACGCTCTACCGCCGTGCGTGCTGCGAAGATAATGGGACTCAATGTCGCAGGTGTCGATCTCTTACGCTCCAATCACGGACCGGTGGTAATGGAAGTCAATTCCAGTCCCGGTCTGCAGGGTATAGAGGGAGCCACCGAGAAGGACATTGCCGGCATGATCATCGAGTACATCGAAAAGAACAGCAAGTTCGGCAAGACCGCAACCAGAGGAAAAGGCTGATCGATGCAACAACCGATCACAATAGCAGGCACGACCATACAGCCGGGGACAAGAAGGTCCATTGAACTACCCATCCCCAGTTTTTACACTCACACATCATCCTCAATGCCAGTTCATGTCATACACGGCCGTAAACCCGGACCCTGCCTGCTGGTCTGTGCTGCGATACATGGTGATGAGATAAACGGTGTGGAGATCATTCGTCGCTTGCTGGTACATAAGACCGTCGATAACCTGAAAGGCACCCTCATAACCATTCCTATCGTGAACGTCTTCGGTTTCGTCTCCCAGTCCCGCTACCTGCCGGACAGGAGAGACCTGAACAGATCATTCCCGGGTTCAAAGAAGGGATCTATGGCATCCAGGCTGGCAAATATCCTGATGACGGAGATCGTTGAGAAGTGCACCCATATAATCGACCTCCATACCGGAGCCGTTGCCCGTGATAACCTCCCTCAGATACGTGCATTCCTTAAGGATGATGAAGAAACAGAGGCATTGGCCCGTGCGTTTGGTGTACCCGTAGTGATCCACACCGAACTGCGTGACGGTTCACTACGTGAAGCTGCCAGGGAACACAATATACCGGTCCTTCTATACGAGGCAGGAGAAGCTCTCCGTTTCAATGAGGTTGCTATCAGGGCAGGTGTCCGCGGCATACTGGGAGTCATGTCCCATTTAGGCATGAGACCAAAGAGCAGCAAAAAGAAGAATTACAAAACCGTAGTCTCAGCTGATACTCAATGGATAAGGGCACCGGAAAGCGGCATACTGCGTACGATAGTCCCACTTGGGACATCTGTTGGGAAAGGAGATCTGCTCGCTTACATCAACGACCCGCTGGGCGAGATAGAAACAGAGGTCACAAGTACGATGTTCGGTATCGTCATCGGAAAAACGAATCTGCCACTTGCCCATGAAGGCGATGCTATCTTCCACATTGCCAGATACCCTGAGGTGGAAGAAATATCGAGTTACATCGAAACATATAACGATGAACTCGATTCACTGAGTAGCTGATAAAAAAACAGATGTGTTCCTTTTATAACTATTATTCTGAACTCAGGAACTCAGCTATATCCTTACCCAGTTGCTTCGCTCCCTCGAATGAGACCGACTGGTCCTCGAAACTATTGATACCTACGGAATCCACAGTAGCATCTGGTCCGTAGACCATCTTTATGCCGCTCATTTCACAGTCATCGCCGTAGCCACAACTGACACACGGGACATTTCCGAGTATCTTGACATCACCAACGACTTCCATACCCTCTTCCTGCATATATGCGGCAACAGCACCTACTGCAGTCTCTGCAACCGGTGGTGCTTCAGGCATACACGGAACCGCCGAAGTGATGATGATACCTCCGGGCTTACCCCTTATATACCCTTTCTTATGCCTGATGGCATAAAGACGTTCAAGCATTGCCTTGGTCCCGGAATCGATGGATGAGTAAGGTGTGTAGCCTGCAACGATGAGTGCATCCGCATCTTTCACCTTCTCTGCGATCACATTACCGTCATCACCGATGATACAGACATTGGTGTTAACACATTTCAGGCATGCCTGACATGGTTTGATAGTATACTCACTAAGCTTGATGAACTCCGTATCCATACCGGTTGCTTCCAGTGCGACCTTAAGTGCCCTGTCTGTATTGCTCTCAGGTCTTGGTGAACCTGATATTCCGATTACTTTCATTTTTTTGCTCCCATTGTATATACATCGGTACTTTTCAGTCCGAACATATGGTTGATACTTTCATTTTGGCAGTGCACTGTAATATACATTAGCGGCACTGGAATGTACAAGCATGTGTGCAGGTATAGTGGAGTGACTATCTGAATATAATGTACACATCTGCATCCTGCATGGAATTGGACCCTATTTATATCTGAAAAAATAAATTGGTAAACATGGCACCCGGAACCTTCAAAGAAGAGATATTGCGCAAGGCTCTTCACCTCGCATCCGTTGCGATCGTTCTGGTGTACTACTTCTTTGGAAAAACGATTGTCCTGTACTTCATGACATCCTACCTTGCCATTGTCCTGATCATCGAGCACCTGCGCCTTGACCGGGGATACAGGTTGCCTTTCGTACATCACCTCCTGCGCAGGGAGGAAGAGACCACACTTGCAGGACACATCTACTTCACACTCGGGGCTATCGTTGCAGTCTCCGTTTTCAGCGAGAACGTCGCCTACGCAGCACTTCTCATGGCAACCTTCGGAGATATGAGTGCGGCACTTATCGGCAAGAAGTTTGGCAGGAGAAGGATATTCAGGAATGGAAAATCCCTTGAAGGATGCATTGCAGAGTTCATCGTTGACATTGTTATCGGCTATGCTCTGCTCTCAAACCCTGTGATCGCATTTGTGATGGCACTTGTTGCCACCGCTGTGGAGACCGGCTTTGAGAAGATAGATGATAATCTTGCGATTCCCGTGTTCTCGGGTTTTGCCGGGGAAATGCTGGTGATGCTTACGCAATATGCGTATCCGTGAAAATGGCTCGACAGAGATTATTTTAATACAATTTTGAACTCAGCATTTTCAATCACTGTATTATCAGTCGCCTTTAGGATGGAGTGAAGGAAAGTGCCGCCTGCGGCGGATGGTCGTGTTGTTCTTTGTTTTTTAATGATCTTTGCAGGGCTATCAGAACACAAAGGAACGATGGACAATAACTTTTGCTAACCGGAAATCATTAATTACTTCAACCATCCCGGAGGGTCCGGCGAAGCCGGCACGGTCCGAAAAACTGAATAAAAAAGATATTGTCCTTCACTCTTTTTACGTATACCGTTAAATAAAAACCGTGATGCATCCCATAAAATTGATAGCCGCGATTATTAGAAGTACTTCAGAATCGCATGAAACATTCAAAAGAGAAAAGCTACATACAAAAAATGAAGAGTAACACTATCAAATGCCACTCTTAACAATACTTGCAATTGCATCTTCCATGATCTGCAGGCCTTCCTCAAGTTCTTCTTTCCTGATATTGAGTGCAGGGAATATCCGAATCCCAAAGCCCTGAGTCTGGGTTACAAGCAGGCCTCTTGCCTGACATTCATCTTTGACCCTGGTGGCAATTTCCTCGTTCCGAAGATCGACCATTATCAGAAGACCTTTTCCCCGTACTTCGGTAACTGCATCACCATATGACGCCTTCCATTGTTCCATCCGTTCAAGGGCCAAAGCACCCATTTCTTTCACATTGTCGGAAATGTTGTTGTCCAGAAGGTACTTTATCACCGCATAGGAAACAGCACAACCAAGCGGATTTCCACAATACGTGCCTCCATGGTCGCCAATTTCCAGCTTCCCTGCCACCTCTTCGGACATGGCAAAGGCACCAAAGGGAAAACCACCTGCAATTCCCTTTGCCATGGTCAGGAAATCCACTTTGACGCCACATTCACCGGTGACAAAGGCAGGGCCTGTCCTGAAGAATCCCGTCTGGATCTCATCTACGATGAGAAGACTGCCATTCTTCTTGCAAAGGTCGCTGACACCTTTCAGATAATCGGGCGAAGGGATCCTGATCCCTCCCTCACCCTGTATGGGTTCGAGTATAACTGCCGCCACACTCTCATCCAGAGCCTCTTGCATTGCATCAAGGTCATTATACGGAACAAAACGATAATTGGGCATCAAAGGGTCATACCTGTCCCTGTTCTTGGCCTGACCTGTGGCAGATGCCGTGCTGATGGTACGCCCATGGAAACTCTGTAAAGTGGAGACGACCTCCGGCCTCCCTGTGACCTTTCGGGCAAGTTTGATAGCAGCATCGTTCGTTTCAGCTCCGCTGTTCGTGAAGAACACCCTTGTAAGATCGGAAGGAAGGATCTCTGACATCAGGGAAAGCAGACGAGCGCGTGCTGGCGAGTATGTAAGTCCCGAATTGGGATTCTGGATGATCTTACTTCCCTGATCAGCAAGAGCATCAGTGATGACCGGATTGGCATGCCCGATACATGTAACACCCCAGCCTGCTGTGAAGTCAAGGTATCTTCTACCTTCTTCGTCCCATACATAAACTCCCTCACCCTTTTCGATGGAGATACTCTGTTTCACGAAGAATGGTGCAAAATACTTGTCCTCTGTTTCAAATGTGTCCTTGCTAGACATTGCTCATCACTTTCCTGTATTATCTCAGGCCTATCCGTCAACAATGATCCCATTATTATCCGGGATACGTTGCAATGATCTTTAGAACGGGTCTCACCCTTATCAATCTGTTGAGCTTTCAGAGAATAAAATAGTAAAATGGAATGGTAAAATGGAATAAAAAAATGAAATAATAATTGGATGGTAAAACAACATCCAAAAAGCCGGTCAATTATCAGCCTTTACCAGCTCATCGATCATCATGCCAGTGATCTGATGTCTCATCTGATCCCTGCGTTCATAGGTCGACTGGTAGTAGACTGTGATCTTCACACCATCACTGTCGGAACCAAGGAAAAAGCTCACACTGACATCAATGGAGTTCCAGACCTTTTCCTTCAATGCCTCTATCTTTGCAGGGAGGTTCTCCGGCAGTTCATCCATACTAAAATACATGTCGAACTCACTCCTGAACTTGCCCCTGCCATGATTCTTTATTGGTTGTTCCAGGAAGAGCTTGTTAGGAATCTTGAAATAGTCATCGTAGGTGTCAGGTGTAGGAGTAACTATCACATAGAAAAGACCGATATGTTTTACCTGTCCTTCAAGGTAGTCATCCTCACCGACCCTGATATAGTCACCGATCTTGAACGGCTTCTTGGTCAGCAGTATGAACCAGATGAAATAGGAAAGGATGACATCCCTTATGGCAAAGGCAAAACCCGTTGTGATCAGACCAAGGAAGATGGCAATGTTATTCACTGTGATACCAAATACCGAGAAAACGACCAGTGAAGCAATAAGATATACAAAACCCAGGTACAGCTTACCCATGAGTATGCGTTCCTCGATCTCACCGAATTCCTCGAAATAATTAAGGATATACCTGACGGTCAGTCTGGTAAAAAGAGTTGCAAGACCATATGACACAAAGATCACGATCAACGTCTCAAGAGTGGTTGTAATGATCTCCGGAATATCGAATATCTGCCTCCTGTCGACTGCAACTATCCCGAGGGCGATGAGCGTCATCAACACAAAGAAGATAAAGAAAGTGTTCAGTGACTTATGTACCTTTTTCAATTTGGTATATATCATGCCACTACGTGGTGTTCTCTTTTTCATGTGATGACAACTCCTTTATCGGGAAATATGTTTTGTTTTTGTATTACTCGATGGTCTATCTATATCATCTTATCGAATATTTCCTGGAGAAACACTAAGATCGCCTGACTTCGGGATCTTCATTACATTACCATCAAAAAAAAGAAGGTTTTCAGGTCGTTTTATGGATAGAGCTGAACTTCTTCTGTAGTACCGTATGAGGATGGTGTAATAAAATCTGCAGTTGTTGCTGCACCTGCCTCGGGGGTCATAACAATACTTACAGAAGCACGTGGATTAATAACAAGACCAGAGTCAAGCGGATAGCTTAGAACATGAATATGACCCAAAGTACAGTACACAGTGTCAGCATCAGAAACAGCAGAGATATATACTGTTGCAAGGTCACCACTGTTCATTACCGGATTCGCCTGAGAGAATGAACCATCTTCATCACGTATCTTCTCTACAGTGTAGTAATATTTCGCATTGTTACCAGGGTTGGTCTGATTATTGCCTAATAGCTCCTCAAGATTCTCAGCTGCCGTGTTAGTAGTTGAGAAGTTCTTCATATCACTACCATAGGTTTTGTCATTATTGGCATAGAGCAGATTGTTAGTGCTTGTTCCATCACTGATAGAAATAATAACCTGGTTCATATCAACCGGGGCGCTGGCAGCGTTCAGACCAACTTTGATCCTCAGTAATGAGATGTTATTTGCCATGCTTGAATCAATGCAGGTCGTTCCACGTATACCTTCAATGCTCTTGATAACAAGATTTGATGAAACTTCCTGGGTTGCCTGTTTACCTGTAGACTGGGCCTTTTGCTGGAGGACACCGGACGTCTGGATGAGAACAGAGGCAGCAACCGCAGCAACAAGAACCATAGCAATGAAGATAATAAGAGTGCCAATGCCCACCTGGGCTCGAGTATCTGCTTTCACTAATAAGACTTTGTTTGCTTTCACATAGATCCCCTCTAAATATTATGTGTGTAACTGCCATTATATAAATAAGTAGTATATAAATGAGTGGCCAGATGATTGAACAAGAAATGAGTATCAACCGGGAGCTTACCTAATCAGTTCCGAAATACATAGTCGATCAAAAGGTAACTTACATCATATTTTACAAAAATGTCAGAACTTATTAATATATCCAGTATATAATCTGGATAGCAGCCGAAAGAGGGGGGTCCTCATAGAAATAAATAAACGCATCATCATAGTTCTAACAATAATCTTGCTGTCAGTGATCTCTGCCAATTCATTTTTACGTTCAGACATAATGAAGACTGAAACAGACCACATATCCGATAGTGACAAAGCAATACATGACACCGACATCGTTTCTAAAATTGATGTTGAAAGCGGTTCCATCGATATCTCCGACGACTGGGACTACTATGAAACTGTCTTCATCGACTCAGATAAGCTAAATGTTTCCTCGGGGGAGGGAAACATAAACCTGACGTTGATGGATAATAATATCGATATCATCATACAGACATCAGGTAAAAGACCGGGAGGAGTTGGGTACAAGGGTTTTGCCGATGGTGATCCAGAATATAATGTTGATATCACCATCAGGGAAGAGGAAGTGTACGCATCTGTAACAACCTATGACTGGATGTACAACATAGTCCCAACCAATGTTGTGGTCGACGGGAAGATCGTCCATCTTGTAACTGGTTATGACATTTTGGATACAAGAACGATAGAGGAAAACTATCCGGTTGACCCCCTTACATTTGAGATCATCAACGAGGACAAAGTAGAGCATGACTTTGCCATTGAAGTCTATGACCCATATCACGATCTCATATTCAATGAGAGCTATTCACTGCAACCCGGGGAAACCATACAGTCACCCGAAATAAGCAAAGAACCTGGCATGCATCGTTATGTCTATACACTTGACAATAATGAGACATTCACAGAGAATGCCAGAGTGGAACGCTTGGCTGAGTTGGGTTCATCTCAACGGGTCTCATTCATATTCATAGATGATCCGGAACATCAAATGATGATCAGTATAGAACAAGCGTGAAAAAGAGAAGAACTAAAAAAGAACAATACCTGAAGGCGATTCACTCTGCCTTCTGGTACTTGTCGATAATTTCCTGGAATGAATCCGCGATATAGGACAGGTTCTCCCTTCCTACCTGCAGGGTACTGAGCTTGAAGTATTTTGTCAGCCCTGATTTGATACCATGGATATTGCGCTGTTTAAGCTCCTTGTAGAGGAAATATCTTCCCTTCTTTGCGGTCTGGGAGATATCATAGAACACAGGAGCCTCGAAGAACATCAGGTCATGGTTGTGAGGTTTATCACCCATCTGCATGATACCCATATCTTCCAGCTTTGAAGAGAACCAACGCGCATCTGCAACCTCGTTGTCCCAGTTCCTTGTCCTGCGAACGACCTCAGGGAAGGAAGCGATCATTGTCATCACAGTTGCACCCCTTGCGGTACATCCAAGAAGTTCGACCTCCTTGACCTTGTGTGTAGGGGATTTCCTGAAGACGATATCCTCATATTCCTCCTGAACACCCAGAACACCAATAGGACCTGATGATGCCATTGACTTGTGGCCGCTTCCTACAATGAAATCCGCGCCCATCTTCTTTGCATCCATTGGCATCCTGCCCACAGAGTAGGCACCGTTTACCATCAGAGGGACATCATAGCTGTGGCAGATATCTGCAATTCTTTTAACATCTGCAAGGTTACCATAATTACCGTCAGGATATGTGACCTGTGCCAGTGCAGGAGCCTTTCCTGTCTCCTTGATAACCTCCTCGATGACCGTTGCATAGCCCTCGACATCGGTCTTGTACTCAGGACTGCCGCTGTGGGGGACCGTCTTCACGTTCAGCCTTGCACGCTGTGCGGCAACAAAGGATGAATAATGAGCAAGACCGTCGAGGACAACATAATCACCCTCCTGTGCCATGGAGTGCATGACAGCGAACTTGGATTCCCTTGCACCGTGGGTGATACGTGCGGCATCGGCACCCAGGAAAGCTGGCAGGGCATTATGGACGAACTCCTCTATAGGAGGCTTCTTGATAAGGTCCAGAACACCACCACAGAAGTCACAGACAGAGTATCCGTCACCCCATTCAAGTAACGCCTTACGGGCATCTTCTGTGAGCTTACCACCTGTCTGGAGCGGGTCGATGTTTATAGCATCTTTAGGACCACGCGCAATAAAACCGAATTTGTTTAGAGTAGAATCATCAAGTTCCATAATGTTACCCCTGATATGAATAGTACAAATATTGCAGATTATAGTGAATAATGAACTTTCCAATACTAGTTAAAAATGTCTATTGTGGCAATTCTGACAGGGATCATCCAGGTAAAACTGTTCCCCTGTCAAAAAACAAAATAAAAAAGATCAAAGAGCACCAATGGGTGCCACTTCGAACCAACGCCGATCAAACGTCAATAGCTTTCCTGAAAACCCCAAGGAACTCGTCACACTGTGACACCAGACTGTTCGCAGCATCCTTAACTACATCGATAGGGTCTGCACCATCTGTTTTCACAAAAAGTATAGGGTCGCTTATTGATACGTGCTTCATGTCATATGTTGCAATCTGTACCCTCTCGTCATCGAGCAGGGTTGACTTGAGCATGTTGAGAAGAGTGTGATTCTCACCTATGATCTCAAGGTGCATCTCGTCCTCTGTCTTATCAATGATCTTCAATTCCATCTTTATCTCACCTAATTGAACTATAAGTATGATCTATTTATGACCAGGCCTTCAGAAGATACCTGTTCCGTAGTCAGAGGAGAGCTTTCTCTTCTCGACACGACCACATTCAGGGCACTTCAACCTGTTGTTATCCTTATCCATCGGGCTGTGGCATCTTGAGCAGTATGCCTTCATGACACCAAGGTCCTTACCATCGGTGGTCAGACGCATGTTCTGCGTATTGATGACCTTTGCCTTGACAACATCTGAAAGGGAGAACTCCTGTCCAAGGTTCTTGACATAGGAATCCTTTACATTGGATACGTGGATCGCGGCTGCACCGTTGGTCTTGAACTCACGGTCACCTTTGCCTTTGATGGCACCGATCTCTACAAGAGCAACTGAATCCCTCATATTGACAACGTTACCAACGATGACATCACCCTCGATGATCTCAGGTGGAACACTTGTCTCTGGCACCACGGAAATGGTCCTTGACTTCCTGTTCACCTTTACATATCCGGTATTGAGTGAATGGATATCTGCCACGTTGACATAGGTTCCATTACCTGCCTTGAACTCCTCAGTAGTTCCTATGAAGTCGCCGGGCATTACAAAAACACTTTCCTCTGTGTTAACTTCGTCCTCTGCATCCATTCCATCATCTTCCTTAGACCCGTTGTCGGGTTCTTTATCCTTCTTCTTTGCCCTGCCACGTCCGGGTCTTTCCTTCTTGTCCATGACAGGCTCTTCCTGAACATCTGCCTTTACATCGACAGCTTCCTGTTCATTCGCATCAACTTCTTCAACGACATCCTGACCCTCTGAATCAGATGCTTTTATCTTCCTGCGTGAAGTCTTTCTTCTATTTCTTATCCTAATTAGAATCCCTCATATGAGCTAAGATCAATATAAAAATGTGTTGCGTCCATGACATTTTTAAGCAAATTCCAAGCAAATCCAAACAATATCAAACAATTGTGACGATAGCTGTTGTTATCGCACAATACGATAGATCTCTACCTTTATCATTTCTACTTCTTTTTTATGAAATTTAAATGTTCGTTTCATTGGAAAGGCGGTTGTATACCAGTCAGTAATTCTGGCATCACCTATGAATTTACTTATAAAACCATGGCTTCCACAATTATGAATAGAATATACCACATCACTGGTTTTCAACGCACTTAAAAGAAACGGTCGGTCATTGCCTTTGGCCTGTGCACCGAAGGGAGGGTTCATCACCACAGTATCGGCATGCCCTTCAATATCCCTGATGTCGCTCTGGATGAATTCGACATCTACCCCAAGTTTCTCCGCATTCCTCCCGGCAACTTCAAGGGCCTTCCTGTCGACATCATATCCGACCACTCTCTCAGCACCAAGCAATTTAGCCCCGATGGCAAGCATACCCGTACCGCATCCAAGGTCGAACACGGTTCCTTCAAGGTCACCCTGCATATATGCGAAGTGCAATATCTCGGCAGCCAGCAGTGCAGGAGTTGCATACTGCTCAAGGTTAACGTTAGGCCTGTCGAACCCTTCAACCTGTTCAAGTAACATCTCAAGCTTTCGCTGTTTCAAGTTCACTCACCTGTGATCTCATCGAAATAGAGGTCTTCCCATTCCCTCTCTCCAAGCACGATCTCGAACTCCAGCGGAGTGAGCATGGGCGCATTGAACCTGCCGACCTCATCGATCGCGAGCCTTGGACATGCTGTGTTAACGAAAGCATCCACCTTGAACTGCAACAACTGGTCAGGCGTCACAAGGTCCATTGTTAGTATATGTGCATCCTTCCCGTACTTCTTTGCCAGAGCCTTCATTTCCTCTGCAAGCTTCATGCGTTCCTGTCCCGGCTTTGACGACACAACGATACCGAATACCTCAGCATCAAGTGCTTTCGCTATAACAACACTTCTCTGTTTCAGCACTTTCTTACTGTCGGCCTCGCGAAGCTCGTTGACAAATGGATCAGCAATAAGGACATGTTTCTTCGTTGCCAGCGAGACACCGAGCGGATGGAACTGCCCGCTTCCGATGTAGAGATATTCATCACAGTCCTCGTTCCTTGCCGCAGAGAAATTACATCCCAGTACCTGTCCCGGATATGCTATCTTGCTGTCGCCACTGCAGATGACACATTCTTTCCCATGCTCCTTCAATACTGCAGCTGCATCTTCCAGTTTGTGAACATGCTGAACGGTAGTGATAAGCCCAATCCTCTGTCCCTTCAATTCAGGAACGGCAAGCCTCACAACTTCCTTCACATCCACAGCGGACCGTGTCTCGATGAAATAGACCTTTCCTGACAGCTTATTATCATCAAGATGCGCGTGTCCGAAATGGAAAAGGATTTCAACATCGTCAATCAGTGCAACATCAAGGTCGCATGCACCAAAACATGGATTTCCTGATATTGATACACAGACACCTGTCTCATCCTCTATCTTAGAGGCGATGGCAAGTGACCTCCTCTTGAAGCCTTCCGGGAACTGCAGTCCCACTACCTTCGCACCAGTGTCCTTAATGATAGAGATTATCCGGCCTATCTGGAAATCGAACGCTTCACCGTCACTCATGAATATCCTCTATAGTCACGCCGTTCTCTGTAACATCTATGCGTACAAGGGTCTTCACATCGATGCCCTTTTCCCTTAATCTTGAAACACCATCACCACGCTCTATGATCACAATATTGTCCGTGACCGTGGCACCAATGCCCTCAAGGGCATTCATGAGAGCAACAAGGGTTCCGCCTGTGCTAATCACATCATCCACAATGAGCACCCTGTCACCTTCCTTTACATCATTTATGTAGAGCTCACCCTTGGAGTAACCGGTCTCCTGTGAGAGCTTGATCTCTCCTTCAAGCTCATACGCCCTTTTCCTGATTATGACAAAAGGGACACCTGTCTTCATTGACAGTGCGGTCGCGAGTGGGATTCCCATGGCCTCTATTGCAATTATCTTGTCGAAATCCCCGGCGACCATCCCGAGTATGTGGTCCGTGACCTCCTCAAGCAGTGCAGGCTCCAGCCGCGGGACCCCATCTGAGATGGGATGGATGAAATAATGATATTCTCCCCTGTGCACGATTGGAGCGTTCAGCAGGGATTCACGAAGTTTTTCAAGCATAATTATGGCTTAATATCTGACATTATATAAAGAGAGTTCCTGTGGAGACTCAAAAATCGTCGATCATAATCTACGATTTCGGGTTAAATTGACGATTATAATCGATGATTTCTGGTCAAATTGCCGGTTATAATCGACGATTCATCCAGAACCAAGCGCATCCCCTTTCACTCGTCCTTTGTCCCGTGCTCAGCAAGATACCGTTCAACCGCATTCTGCGAGGAATACCATACCCTTCCCATCTTCACAGCATCCAGAACCCCTTGTCTTGCCCGCAGACTGAGATATTCCTGAGAGTAGGGAGTATGTTCTGCCAGTTCCTTCAGTGGGAGAAGTTCATCAACCCCTCCAGCAGCCGAGAGATAGAGTGTCAGGCTGTCATCAACCGCCTTTGCAATGAACTGCGCGAAGGGGTTCAGGTTCCCCCTGTCCGCGGATCTGAGTGCAGCGTAGTATTTCTTCCTGTCCTCTTTCCTCAGCACCACCGGAGTATAGCCATGTGATATCAGATAGAGATTCATAAGCAAACGCGCCACCCTGCCATTGCCGTCAGTGAAGGGATGTATCTCTACGAACCCATGATGCAGGAGCGAAGCCGTCTCTATCGGATGAACCTCACCCTTCCTGACCCTCCTGAACAACTCATCCATGAGCCTGACAATCTTCGACCTGTCAGGCGGGGTCTTTACAGCACCTGTGATCCTCACATTCCTGCTGCGATACTGCCCCGCATCCTCTAGCAGACCGGCGGCCACTACCTCATGAAGTTGCTGGATGCAGACATGGCCTATCGGCACTTTTCCCTTTGCCATATCCTCTACCAGATCAAAGGCTCTTGCCGTATTGCTGGCCTCGATATGTTCCCTGAGGGATTTCCCACCTATGGTAACCCCATCCTCCAGCACGACCTTCGTTTCCTGTAGTGTGAGGGTGTTTCCCTCTATAGCATTTGAATGATAGGTGTGCATCAGCTTCATTTCCTCGTTCAGTCGCCTGAGAACTGACGGCGGCAGAGGGCGCATGGAATCAAGCCTTTTCAGCTTTTCGTCGATGCGCTCAAGAAGCTGGATGTCAATGAGTGATGTATCGGTATCGGACATATTTTCAATTATCCGATATGTTGTGAGATGATATATGAATATCGGTATCGGCTTAATTTGGAATTATCCGATACTTACCTTATGAATCAAAACCCAATTCTTTCCTGACATCTTCCAGAGTTGATACATTTCCTTCTCTAATCTCCCTGCGTGATTCCTCTAACTCCCGTTTAGTCTCGTCAGAAAGCTCTTTCGTATCTTCGAGCAGACCCCGAATAACCTCTTCACTGATCTGTATCGTTGCGACCATAGTTAACACTAGCACGCATAAAGTATTCATTTTTTAGCTCTGTGGAAAACTCTACATAACTATGAACCACAGATGCACGCAGATTCACACAGATGATTTTTTACATCAGAGACAACTGCTAAACATTTGTTTAACATGCACTCAACTCTGCAAGAAGTGTGTATATCTGTGTTCATCTGCGTTTATCTGCGGTTTTCCAAAAACTCAGTACATTGCCTGAATCAGAAAAACATTCAAGCAAAAGCCGTCTTTGAATCCCTCTCCTGCTTGATAGCAGAATAAAGGGCTTCCCTGCTCAGTGACTTCGGATGATAGTAACTTCCATTGCTATGCATGGCTACCTCCTTGGCAAGTCTTGAACCGGTGTTGCTGATATCCACAACAAGGAGATTCACATGATGATCAGCGATCTGTTTACTGATCTGTTTGATCTCCCTCTTGATATTGCCACCCAGATGCAGTGGAGAATTCGCGGTCCCATCAGTTACCAGTATCATGATAGGAACTGCAGAAGGTTCCTTCTTGACCTCTCGTACAAGGGTATCCAGACCTCTCAGCAGACCTGATGCCATTGGAGTTGTACCGCCGAAAGGCACCTTCTCAAGATAGCGCTTCGCAGCCTCCACCGAGGAAGTGAAAGGTAATACAAGCTCTCCGGTGCGTCCGCTGTAGGTCACAAGTGACACCCTGTCCCTGCGCTGGTAGGCATCCTTCAGCAGAGCAAGTACCACACTTGTGGTTATCTGCACCTTCTCTGTCTCGTCCATGGAACCGGAAGTGTCGAAAACGATATTGATAAGACTGGAGATACGTCTTCTCCTCACCTTTTCCCTTATATCGCTCTTCTTGATCTCTATCTTCCCGTCCTTTGCGTGATGTGCGGCCGCCCTTACAGTGGGAGCAATGGCGATATCGGTTATCTTCTCGCCGGGCATCCTGTATCTGACATAGCGCCCGCGCTTGCTCTTGGTGAGCACCTCGGCACGCCTTCCGGATTTCAACCTGCCTGCTGCAAGTCTCTTCTTCTGGGAATTGCGGGCGAAGTCATTGAGTATCTTGCCAACTGTCTTGTCCTCTTTGAGGTCCTCGATCAGCTTCTCAGAAACGGACCTCTCACGGGCAGATGTCTCTGATAGCTCTTCCTCGAGTTCATCATGCTCAAGGAAAGGAATGTATTCACTGGGAGTAAGCTCAACACATATCTCAGGTTCATACAGGCATACCTCTGACGGAGATAATGATGTTTCCTCATCAAAGACGATATCAGAGGTTTCTTCAAAAGCGAATTCCTCTGCCGGCTCAGCATCATCTTCGGTTTCGTCGGCTTCTTCAACCTCATCAAGTCCTTCAGATGGAACGACCTCAAAAACAGCAGCATTCTCAACAACAGCATTATCCTCATCCGGCAAAGGCTCCAGCAGGTCCGCAAATGCAGAGCGTTCCGGATCATCCTCAACAGGTTCCTCATCAGGAACCGGCGTAAATGTATCTTCAGGAAGAACATCAGCTACAACTGAACTGTCAGGCTCTGCGACATCATTCGGAAGTATGACGACATCGTCTTCAGGCACTTCCTTCTGTGTATTCCTGATAACATCAGCCACCGCTGTATCAGATACACCCAGTATCGGTCTGAAGAAGGTCTCCGGCTCCATTGCCACATGGTCGGAATCTGCAACGATATAGACATCCCTTATCTCATCCGGCCGGATCTGATCCATATTGGAATAGAGATGATCATATAAAATGTCATTATCCCCGGATGTCATCTCGGAAACCGAACTGCGGGGAATACGTAATCCAAGCACGGGAACACCTATGAACATCACCTTGATGCCATAGTTGCGTGGGAGGTTCCTGCGCAGGCGCTGAACAAGCTCAATATCGCTCATCCTGCACCCCTATCAAACTTTACCGTCTACTACTGCCCTGAGCTGGTCCACACTGAACTCTTCTTCCTCGAAAGGCTTCTTACGCATCCTGTGCGGCAGGACCATCTCTGCTGCCTCGATGATATCATCGTTTGTGATACGCTCCCTGCCCTCATAGGCCGCATTGGTACGAGCCGCACGCTCGATCATGATATCAGCACGGTGTCCGTCAACATTGAAAGCAATACATATCTCGGCAATGGTACGCAGGTTCTCCCTTGTGGTGCTTACCCTTGGAAGCAACTGCATGCCCTTGATTATCTTAGAGCGTAGCTTCTCCTGCTCAGGTTCGTAATCCCTTATGAACTGTTTCGGGTCATCATTGAACTGGTTACGCCTCTCTACGATCTCGATGCGCTGTTCCACATCATAGATACCCGTGACCTCCACCTGCAATGCTATCCTGTCAAGCAGTTGCGGACGAAGCTCCCCTTCCTCGGGGTTCATACTGCCCACAATAATGAAATCGGCAGGGTGACTTACACTTACACCCTCACGCTCAACGGTGTTCACGTTCATTGCAGCAGCATCAAGAAGTGCATCCACAACGAAATCATCCAGAAGGTTGATCTCATCCACATAGAGGATACCACGGTTGGCCTGTGCAAGGATACCCGGATCGAACGCCTGGACACCCTGACGGACCGCCTTCTCGATATCAAGACTGCCCACTACCCTGTCCTCGGTTGCACCTACCGGAAGGTCCACAACCTTCATCTGGCGCTTGCTGATGTGAAGTGTACCTTTCCTCTTCTTATCCATACATTCCCAGCAGAACTTCTCCGGATCTTCCGGATTACAGTTGAACTTGCAGCCATCGATCACCTCGATCTCAGGAAGTACCTCTGCAAGACCTCTTACAGCAGTTGACTTTGCCGTACCCTTCTGGCCACGTATCAGCACACCACCTATAGAAGGATTGATGGTGTTAAGTATAAGTGCCCTGAGCATTTTCTCCTGTCCTACGATAGCGGATATAGGATAGAGAACCCTGTCCGTCCTTGTGGCCTTACGTGCTATCTCCTCAAGGTATTGTGAGGGTTCTTCTGCGGCCTTTGGAACCTCTTTTATCGTCCCTGTGATACTTGAACTCATAATATCGCCTTTCCCAGCATGAATTATTGTAACAATTGTAGCAATTATAACCTGTCAATTGGTTTATCGATCCAGATCTGTTTACAGATACCTCAGTATTATCGCGGATATAAGAGCGAGGAACAACAACACAAGTCCTCCTGCGAAAAATCCAAAGACTATCTTTACATGTGCCTGCTTTTCCGGATTCTTTGCGATCCTTTGAAGCTCATACAGACAGAATGAAGAGCTCATAAGGAAAAGTATCGATGACAGCAGGAGCAATGAACCTGCCACAAGGATATACTCGGCTGTCCATGTGAGAGCCTTTGCATTCAAAAGATCCAGAAAGAAGTCCTTACCATGCCTTACATAAGAAGCCGTGATCCACAGCATAGTATAAGCGATCTCTGCGGCACCCATTATCATTGAGCAGACCGCAGTAGTCATAAGCGTGACCATCATCCCGATATCAGGGATGTCAATATCGATTTTCCATTCATCACCCACAATTTCACCTTGAGAGTCTGTTTTGTAAGTTGCTCTATCTAATAGAAATATATGGAATATATGTTGCAAAATAATAAAAATATACCTATTAATTACACAGTGCGTGCAGCTTACTGAAAAAAGAATAACAGATGACCGGGCGGATCATCAGATATCCCTGAAGATCCCCAGTATCGTTGAAGAGAGTTCCCTGCTTACATCCACAGACTTCATCAATGTGTCTGCACGGGAAACACCCATATCGAACTCTTCGAACCGTTTCTCATCGATAGGGTCACGTTCATCGATCACCAGATGGTCAAGGAAATCTGAATAATAAGAAGCGACTCCATATGAGGATACCTCAATACCCCTTGCTGTCATTAACTTCCCTGCAGGTCCGCTTACAGGCTCAGTACCGATGATAGGGCTTACTGCGACAACCTTCTTTGTCCTGAGGATATCACGCATCCCAGGAAGTTCGATAATAGGACCGATGCTTGTAATGGGATTGCTCGGACCGATAAGAACCTCATCCTCTTTCTCAAGAGCCTTCAGGACAGCAGGCGAGATGGATGCATTCCCGATCCCTTCCTGACATACTTCAAGGACATCAGGCTCACCATGTTCACCAACCCAGAAATCCTGAAAATGCATTTTCCCTTCGGGAGTGGTTATCATTGAGGATACAGGATCATCCGACATGGGAAGGACATTTATCTTCAGTCCAAAGGACCTGCACAGCTCCACTATAGCCTCGGAAAGTGTCATTCCATTACGAATCAGGTCGGAGCGCATGATATGGGTGGCACGGTCAAGGTCACCTAACATCATCACCTCATTGTGCCCCAGTTCCTTCATGGTCTCATGGGTCCGGTATGTATCGCCCTTTACACCCCACCATCTGGAAGTATCAAGTTTTCCTGAGAAGAGATAGAGAACAGTGTCAATATCAGGTGTGATGAGATTGCCTGATATCCATACATCCTCTGCCGTGTTGACAACCACAGTGATATCTTCCTCCGGACAGACTTCGCGAAGGCCATTCAATAATTTAGGAGTTCCTGTTCCACCTGAAAATATGATCATGTTACACTCTCATCTTGCTTATCGGAATACCATTATAAGATGAAGCGTATTTAAAATGTATGAAAGTCATCCGTGACCCCATACATGGATATATCGAACTCGATCCACTCACATTATCGATAATCGATTCACCGCAGATGCAGCGCCTGAGAAGGATAGGACAGCTGGGCCTGTCGAACCTTGTCTACCCCGGAGCGAACCACACCCGTTTCGAGCACTCCCTTGGTGTGATGCACCTTGCCACCATGCTGACAGAAAGAATAGATTCGGTCACTGAAGATGAGAAGCAGGAACTCCGGGTTGCAGCCCTTCTCCATGACGTAGGACACGGACCCTTTTCCCATGCCACAGAGAATCTCACAAAACTCTATACGAGACAACGTCACGAGGATGTAAAAGAGATATTGAAAAAAGGCGAACTCGGAGACATACTGAAAGACAACGGACTCAATCCTGCGGGTATCGAGGACCACATACAGGGAAAGACCGACCTCGGGAAGATACTCAACAGCGAGATAGATGTTGACAGGATGGACTACCTTGTAAGGGATGCACACTATACAGGAGTTGCATTCGGTCTTGTGGACCATGTAAGGCTCATCAACGAGATGAAGTTCTACGAGAACAATCTCGTGGTCACAGCAGGCGGTGTCAAGGCAGCGGAATCACTTCTTGTATCGAGATTCCTGATGCACCCTTCCGTTTACTACCATCACGTATCAAGGATAGCCGAGAACATGTTCACAAGGGCAGTGGACGACCTTATCCAGAAGAAGGCACTTGACCCCTTTGAACTCAGGCGAATGGATGATTCCCGGATACAGGAAATGATTCGCAACGATGACGGTTACGCCGGGGAACTTGCACACAGGCTGGATAACAGGAAGCTCTACAAGAGGGCACTGTACGTAGGCTTCGACGAGGTAGGAGAAGGAGCGCTAAAACACAGGAAGAACATCAAAAGAGTGGAGGCAGAGATCGCTGAAGATGTTGGTATCGACCCTGAGTGCGTACTTATCGATATCCCGAGAAAACCGGACATTGCGGAGATGAAGGCACTGGTCAAGGTCAACAGCAGGATGCTAAGGCTTGATGAAGCTTCCAATGTGGTTGCTACCCTTGAAGAGGCACATCTCGATAACTGGAAGATGGGCGTCTACACGCCAAAGGAACACAGGGATGAGGTGGCAAAAGCCGCAAGGGACTTCTTCGAGGTCAAGAGAACACTGAAGCAGTTCCGACTGACGGACATAGAGGGATAGGATGTACCAGATAAAGAGAATGGCAGCCAGAGCGAGCCTTATACTCGAATGGAAGAAGGTCGGTGAGGATCACATTGCCTGTCTTACAGGCGGTGATGAGCATGTAGGTGCCGTAGCGGTAGGAGCCTATGATAAAGCGTCTGGCAGGGCATCATCGTCGGTGATCACAAGTCCCGGACACAGGGAGACCGAGATTGCCATGGCCGGCGCGAAGGCCATCAGCGAGGCCTGCAAGGCCACATCTGTATTTATAGTTGGCATTCATCTTGATAATATAACTAAAAAAGAGATAGAGGAGATAGTCTCTGTTTCAGAGCACATGATCGATGAGCTGTCGCTCATGATCCAGGAGGGTTTCTAATGGAAATAGTAATAGGTATCAGTGGGGCATCCGGCTCTGCATATGGGGTAAGGCTGCTGGAAATATTATCAAAGACAGACATTATGACCCACCTTGTCATAACAAAGGCTGCAAAGCAGATACTCGATATCGAGACAGACTATGATATCGGCTATGTGGAAGGACTGGCTGATGCAGTATATGATGAGAGCGACTTCACAGCACCTGTTGCAAGTGGTTCTCACAGGTTCGACGGGATGATCGTTGCCCCATGCAGTATGAAGACGCTGGGAGAGATCGCTGGCGGGATGTCAGATAACCTGCTGGGACGTGTTGCCGATGTCTGCCTGAAGGAGAGAAGAAAGCTTGTCCTGATGACACGCGAGACGCCTCTCAACCAGATACATCTGGAGAACATGCTCAGGCTTGAAAGGGCCGGAGGGATAATAATGCCTGCAAGTCCCGGATTCTATTCCAGGCCACAGACCATCGATGACCTGATCAACTCCATGGCAGGACGTGCACTTGATCTTGCAGGCATCGATAACGACGTGTACAAGCGCTGGGAGTGAGATGAGCCTTTTTCGGATAAGATCCAGCCTGAACACTGTGTACACCCTGTGGCTCAGGGAAATGCTGCGCTATAAGCGATCCCGTTCAAGGATAATAGGTTCCCTTGCAACGCCACTTTTTTTCCTTGTCATAATGGGTTCCGCCCTTGGAAGCACCATGACCATGCAAAGCGGCAGGTATATCGATTACATGGCACCCGGCATAATCGGAATGTCAATACTCTTTGCATCCCTCATGGGAGGGATCTCTATCATATGGGACAGGGAATTCGGTTTCCTGAAAGAGATACTTGTGGCACCGGTCAACAGATTCTACACTGCTCTTGGAAAAGCTGCCGGAGGGGTTTCCACTGCAATGGTACAGGGTACATTGCTAATGTTCATCAGCGGCCTGATAGGCATAGAATACATATCCATATGGAGAGAACTCCTGTGTATCCCCATAATGTTCCTCATGGGGCTGGGTTTCATCGGGCTTGGCATAACCCTTGCATCGAGAATAGAATCACATGAGGGATTCCAGATGATGATGACCTTCATCACGTTCCCCACGATAATGACAAGTACGGCATTCTATCCGATGAAGGATCTTCCCGGATGGCTGAGTATACCTGTCCGCCTCAATCCCCTGACATACGGAGTTGAAGCCCTTAGATGGATGCTGCTGGACGCTTCGGACGTGCCCATTGTCCTGTCCCTGACAGTCATCACTGCATTTGCCCTGACCATGATGGGAATTGGAAGCTGGGCCTTTGACAGGGCAGGTGACCAGTGAAAAATGCCAGATTTTGCATTTTACAGGCTTTATTCTCAATGATGATACCCCATATTTACTGATTTTTTCAGCATATTCAACAGTTTAGCCCTGTCCATTTATGTACTAAAAACACACCCTGCGAAACCTTTTTATACAATACTTGCTATGCAAGAGCTACCCTTCTGAATCTGATTGGGATAGTAGGGTAGCTTGGTCCATCCTCGAGCGTTTGGGACGCTTGGACTGCGGTTCAAATCCGCGCTATCCCACCAGAACTTTTTCAACTAAGGATTTGTTTTCTACTACCGTTCTGTGACCCTGAGTGAATCCTATGCTGTTCTGACATGGATTAGTTTTATAACATATACGTATGGAATATTGACCCCATGGCAAGTATTACTGTGAAGCTCTTTGCGAACCTGAGAGAGATCGCACAGACATCATCATTATCAATTACCGGCGACACTGTAAAGGACGTACTTCTTTCACTTACAGAACAGTATCCGCCACTAAAGGAACTAATATTTGAATCAGGGTCTGCCGATGAGTTGAGACTCTGTGGCTACATCAACGTTTTTCTTAACGGGAACAACATCAAGCATATGGAAGGACTGGATACGACCCTCAGCGATGACGACGAGATGGGAGTCTTCCCTCCGGTTTCCGGTGGCTAATTGAAGAAGGATGGAGAAGGAACGATGCTGTTCAGAGAACGTACCGATGTCGGAGAAGCGAAGGAGATATTCCTTGCTGAAATAAAGGGCATGGAAAGGACAGAACTTATCCCTGTTACCTCATCTATTGCCAGGGTACTCTCAGCAGGTATCTTTGCACCCCGTAATGTTCCTCATTACCGCCGCTCTGCAATGGATGGATTTGCAGTAAGGTCGGTCGACTTGATCGGTGCATCACCCACAAACCCGGTGATGTTACAGATATCAGATGATGTGATGGAAGGAACCTGCACTCCGGTGAACACAGGTGACTATGTACCGGATGAAGCTGATGCAGTGCTCATGATGGAGGACACCATATCCATCGGGGATATGATAGAGATCCGTGCACAGCTACACCCCGGGAAGAACGTGGGAGAGATCGGTGAGGACGTCAGGAAGAATGAGATCATATTCAACAAAGGGCATCTTCTCAGACCATGTGACATCGCCGTACTTGCATCCCTTGGAATAAGCGATGTAAAGGTCTATGCAAAACCTGTAGTTGCCGTGATCCCAACCGGGAACGACCTCCTGCCACTGCCAGGAGATGATGTACCACCACCGGGAAAGACACTGGATATCAACAGCCTCATGATAGGCGAATATGTTGAGAAATGGGGTGGAATTGCACGCTACTGTGACATCGTTCCCGAAGATGAAAAACTCATAGAGGACGCGGTCAAAGCCAATATTGATACGGACATGATAGTCGTATCAGGAGGAACTTCCGTCGGTGACAGGGACTATGTACCGGCGGTCGTTGAGAAACTGGGGACGAAACTCGTCCACGGAGTAGGGCTCAGTCCCGGGAAACCGACGGCACTGGGTATTGTCGAAGGTGTTCCTATCCTCTGCATGCCAGGATATCCGGCAGCAGGACTTGTGGCACTCTTTGCATTCGGCAAACCTGCACTCAGGAAGGCAGGAACGATCCCGGACATGCCGGATACCACAATAAAGGCACGCTTAAGTGGAAAGATCATGTCAAGGGAAGGATACGTCAGCTATGCAAGGGTCATCCTTGAAGGAGATATAGCACACCCACTGATGACAGCAGGTGCAGGTATATTGAGCTCAATTGCAAAATCCCATGGATTCGTGATCATTCCCGAGAACGTTGAAGGATACGAAGAAGGAAGCGAAGTGGACGTTGTTTTGATTGAGTGATGATCATAAGGACCGGGCCCTTGGACTTTTAACGATCGGAGCAGGCGGGTTCTGCGGGGCGATATCAAGATACCTTATAGCAGGCCAATTCGAACCTGCGCCCGGAACACTCGTGGTCAACGTCCTCGGTAGCATCCTGCTCGGTTTCCTTATGTACAATTCAGAATACCGGGGTTATGTATCCCCGAGAATCAGAATGTTCTTCGGCATCGGTTTCCTTGGTTCACTTACAACTTTTTCTACATTCACAGTACAGACATTCCAGATGCCCCTGGTCGAAGCTGGTTCCAACATCCTTGCAAACCTCACCCTCACCCTTGCCGGAGTGTTCGCCGGAAGAGGCATCGTCATATACCTGATGAAGAGGAGGGAAAGCAGTGGTCTCTGAAATAGCACTTGTGGGTGCCGGAGGTTTCATCGGGGCGATCCTCAGATACCTTGTATCCGGTGTGGTCCCGAAAGTGAATGAGATACCTGCGGGAACCCTTACAGTGAACTCCATTGGGAGCTTCATACTTGCGGCACTCACGTTCACTTCGGTTGAAGGTACGCTCAGGTTCTTCGTCAGCATCGGGATGCTTGGTTCCTTTACCACATTCTCGACCTTTGCATTTGAGAGCTTCAAGCTGCTTGAAGAAGGAGAGAACACCTATTTCCTTGCAAATATAGCGCTCAATGTGATCGTATGTCTTTGTGCGGCAGCACTGGCATATCATATATTTGTGCCATAAAATGAGAAAGTGATGGGTAAAAACCAACACGCCCCTCATATGACATTGAAATTAAGAAGTACTGCCAGTAATATCAGGATGATACCGGTTATCAGTCGGACTTCCACACGCCTTTTTTCCCTGAACTCGTTGACCTTCTTCGGGTCAAGACCAAACGCAAGCAGTGCTCCGAGTATCAGTATTGGAAGAATGACACCCAGATTATACAGACCCATGTAGAGAGCCCCCTCTATTATATTATCACCCGTTATGAGCATCTCAAGGATCATCAGGTAGACCGCACCCACACATGGGGCCTTCACGAGGGAAAATATACTGCCGCCAAAAAATGATATTACCACGACATTCCTCCCCTCCGCCTTTTCCATGAGATCCACAAAGGAACGGGGTGTTTTGAAAGAGGACTTCGAGTGCTTCCTGATGTAATAAGCATCATAAAGATGCCACAGACCAAGGAAAGCCACCAGCAGGACCATCAATGTCGTTATTATCTGCCGGATATCAGGGAAATAGCTGATCGTGTTCAATATCCCGAATCCCACGACCATATAGGTAACGAATATACCCGCACAGAATCCGATGACCAGCACAAGCATATCCCTGCGTGAGCCGCCCGAAGAAACGACCATGGAAGCAAGGAAGGCCATCACCGCAATAAGACAGGGGTTAAATCCGGCAAGAAGTCCTGCAATGAAAATGACAAAAGGAGTGGAATCATCCGTGACCAGGGATGATGAAGAAACCGGTTGTTCCTTTTCCGGACCAGTGGTGTCCTGAACAGGTGGTGCTGTCTCGATCGCTTTTGAGAGCATGGTCCCGAGCAATTCAGTGTTGCCGTCGTAGTCGGCATAAGCTATCACTATACTCTGATTCACAACTACAGCAGGGACAGTATTAACACCATACTGTTTAGCCAGAGATAAGGATGAAGTGATCTCAAGGGAAGACAGGACCGTGCCAGGATAACGAGAGACAACATCCTCTATAACAGGTGATGCCTTTGCACACTTGAGGCAGCCGTCCTCATAGAAATAGTCCACCGATACATTGCCAGCATGGGCTACACCTGTTGTGAGCAATGACAGCAATAAAGGGACCAATAGGATAATGAATATCCTGCCGGACTTCGGTTCAGTGGCAGGACGTGGATGAACAGGTCTTCTTGTCATATTCACTTTCTGAAACTTCCCCAGTACTTATCTCAAAGATCTCTCCATCACTGGCAGATACATATCCTTCTATCACATACAGGTCCTTCACACCTGAACAGTAGCAGGTACGCTCCATGATCTCGACCTTCCATATGCCTTCTTCCGATGTGCTGCCATCCGGGGATGAATCCACCAGTGTGGTAGCATTTACTCTCCGGTCAGGAACTTTGAAATACTGAGAATAATATTCTGATGCATTGGGGTTGCTCATCACTATACCTATCGCCTGTGAACCTGAAATGCTCGTGCTGGCATCCCCGGGGTCGAGAAGTACGTATGCCCCGGCCATACCTACAAAGACAACTACAACCAGCCCCGCAATTAGCATTGGTATGCGTTTATCCATGTCTCCCTTATCTCCCATATTTTCCATAAATAGTATGAATATCGTCTATGGTATAAATCTTGCTGATATAATCACGAAAAGAGCAATGTCTTTGCTATATATATCCACAGAACAAATGTAAGTATGCAAATATGTGCCCACCTACGTGATCGAACATACAAAGCAGGGGAAAAGTATGAGAACATTGCTTTTGAGGATATATCTTAGTGAGAATGATAAATACAAAGGTAAAACAGCGCATCATTCGGTTATCGAGTTCCTGAAGGATGAGGGGATAGCAGGAGCTACGGTGCACCATTGCATCGAAGGGTATGGGGTCCATCATAAGATACACACAGCAAGTGTTCTGCGACTTGGAACGGACCTGCCGGTCATCGTACAGGCCGTTGACAGGGAAGAAAAGATCAGAGAGCTTATCCCGAAACTCAAGGAAATGTTACCTACCGAACTTATGATAGTCCAGGAAGTCGAGGTTGTATCAGGAGAAGGGTTCAGGGAAGATGCCTGAACTTATCACCTGTAAAGCACTACTGTACTTCCCCTTACATCTATAAGGGTCGTTCTTGTTGCTTCTGCAAGCTTCTCTGCCGAGGTCTTGATATCCTCGCCTTCCGCACTTGTCTTCAGCATCTTCACTTTGACAAGCCTGTTAGCCTTGATCTGCTTTTTCAGTTCCTCAAGAACAGATTCTGTAATTCCATTCTTACCGATATTGATTATCGGCTTTATCTTTGAGGCGTCTTTCCTTAACTGATATATCTTTTCTTTTTCCATGATAGTTACTCCTGATAAATAGTCCTGTATAAATGCTTTATCAACGATAGTATAAAAATAGAGAGCTGAGCCACAGGAATAATATGGCTATAAACATGCTTTTGTAAACATACATTCAAGCATGCATTTGTAGCGAACCCTGTATGAGAACTGCAATCATTATGTTCTCTTAACGAAGATGTCCTTTCCATCGATATTGTATTCGAACCATGGAGTGGGTTTGGATGTCAGACCTACTACCCTTATGACATATGCATCCCCTGCTGCCTTTATCTCGATCATGCCATCGAAAAGCTGTTTCAACGTGGCTATTGTCTGAGCATCATGCATCTCATCCTCAACTACGTAAAGACCAAAACCATTAGCTGCCTTCACACGACCTGTGAATACATGAAGGAATCTGAATACGGTCTGTATGTTGGAGTACATAAGGATGGTCGACAGCGAGTTGATACAAAGATGGATCTTCTTCTTCTGCTTCTTTACAAGCATCTCTTCGAAGAACTGGCTTATCTTGACACCAATACCGGTAAGATCCACAGGACTTGATGCCCTTTTTATCTGGTCGGTATCAGCAGCACCCAGACCAAGGGTCTTGGTCACACAGTCAACTACACCGATATCTGCATTTGACATGTCCATCCCATTGTCTTCGAACCATCCAAGGATACGCTCCCCGGGTTCGCGCGTGGAAACCATGATAGCCGAATCATCAGGACTCTGGCTGTTGAAAATTATCGCGTCCAGAAGGTCATCTTTTCGGCTCATAGGCGGGCCTATAATCATCAGATTAGTGCCTTCCCGGATGCCGCCAAGCAGTTCATCCAGTTCCTTGATGCCTAAAGAGTACCCGGACATGTTTCCCTCTTCATTGGGATCGTATATAGGACTTGCCCCATATCATTATAATGACTATTGTTATGAGAATGCCTATACTAGTATGAACCCATACAATATATAATTATATACATATATAAGCGTGCCTTTTGGGCACATTCTAATTAAATAAAGTAGACTATATAAACCTTTTTTGGTTACTGCCTGGCATGCTTTACAAGATGACCGGTTTCAGGAAGTATTATCCCATCAAGTGCAAGTTCTACCGCTGAAGGGGAACCCGGAAGACAGCATATCACTTTACCCCTGAGCAGACCCGCTGCTGCTCTTGTGAGAATGACAGAAGTACCTATCTGAGCTATGCTCTTATGCCTGAATAATTCCCCGAATCCCGGGATATCCTTCTCGAACAATGGCTGAAGAGTCTCTATCGTAACGTCCTTTGAAGCAAGCCCTGTTCCTCCACTTGTAATGATCAGGTCAGCATCGGACTCTATTGCACGATGTACAGACCCTTTGATAAGGGATGCATCATCCGGGACCAGCTCATATTTAGATACAGTATGCCCCTTTGAAAGAACAAGGTCCCTCATGATCTTCCCTGATATGTCATCCGCCTCTTCGGGAGAGTCGATACTACCATGTTCCTCGAACCTGGAAGTCGATATCGTCACAAGATAGAATGAATAGACACCTGTTGCACCTTCCTTATGCTCTGTTGTTGATGGGCTGCTCATACGAAGTATTTATACTCTAATAAGTATAAGAACCACTCGATTCGAGTATGAGAACACTTGCTATAGATGTAGGTACCGGCACCCAGGACATACTCCTGTATGACACGGAAAAGGAAGTAGAGAACAGTCTTGTGATGGTGATGCCATCCCCTACGGTCATCATTGCAGGAAAAGTAAAGAAGGCAACAGAAGAAGGAAAGGATATTTTCCTGAAAGGTCATGTCATGGGAGGCGGACCATCTGTAAGAGCCATCAAGTCCCACCTGGATAGCGGCTACAAAGTGTATGCTACCGTAAATGCAGCCCTCACAATAAAGGACGATCTTGAGAGGGTCAGGTCCATGGGCATAAAGATATTAGATGATAGTGATGCAGCGCCTGAAGATGTAGAAGAGATAGTCCTGCAGGATATAGACCAGGATGCTATCAGAAGAGCACTTGAGAATTTCGGAGTGGAGATGCCAGGGAACATAGCAGTGGCAGTCCAGGACCATGGGAATTCACCTGACATCAGCAATCGGATCTACAGGTTCAGGATATTCGAGAGGTTCATAGATGATGGAGGAGACTTCAGTCGTTTCGCATACAAAAAAGAAAAGATACCGGAAGAGTTCACCAGGATGGCATCTGTGGCACGTAGCCTTGAAGACATGGATATCATTGTGATGGATACAGGTCCGGCAGCAATATTCGGTGCTTTGCTCGACCCACAGGCAGCCCAGCCTGCAATTGTGGTGAATATAGGAAACGGGCATACCCTCGCGGCGATAGTTAATGATAACAGGGTAGTAGCCCTTTTCGAGCATCACACATCTGCCCTTGACGGGGAGAAACTACAGCGATACATCGATGACTTTGCCAGCGGCCAACTTACTTTCGATGATATATTCAACGATGGAGGTCATGGATGCTACATTAAAGAGACACCGGGACATGATGCCATCAGATCCATAATGATCACAGGTCCACGACGTAATATCCTTCAGGACATGGACGAAGAGGATAAGGACGAAAGGATATGGAGTAAGCTCCATTTTGCTGCACCTTATGGGAACATGATGCTCTCAGGTTGTTATGGATTACTTGCACCGGAATTCAGGGATAGGACTTGAACCGGTGATAAGACTTATAAACTCCAAGGTAGTAGGAGGACAGCCATCGAGATAGATCCAAATTGTTGATAGCAACATCAACAAATACAAAAGATACATATCAATAAGGATACAGATCCAGATGCAAGATTCAGCGGCCATGGAAGATTGTGCCGCATTCATTACACTAATCGATTCAAGGAGATTTTATTCATGGTAAGAAAACCAGCAAGTATGTACAGGAACGTCAGACAACGCTCATACACCAGAAGGAAATACATGGGTGGTGTACCAGGTAGCCACGTCATTCACTACGACATGGGTAACAAGAGCGCTGAGTTCCCGGTAAAGATCACACTCGTGGTCACAGAGAGATGCCAGTTACGTCACACCGCACTTGAAGCAGCACGTATCACCGCCAACAGGGCAATGGTGAATGCTGCAGGTCGTGCAGGTTACCACATCAAGCTCAGAGTATACCCACACGAGGTACTCAGAGAGAACAAGCAGGCAACCGGAGCAGGTGCAGACCGTGTATCCAGTGGTATGCGTGGTGCATTCGGTAAGAACGTAGGAACCGCAGCAAGAGTTTCAGTAGGCCAGAAGATATTTACAATTTCCGTTAACAAAGAGCACTTTGGAGCTGCAAAGGAAGCACTCAGGAAAGCCGGCCAGAAACTGCCAACCCCTGTCAGGATCGTCGTTGACCAGGGAATGGAACTTGTGCAGTAGATACAAATTGACCAGAGGGATATAATATGGAAGATTACGAAGCGCTTCTTGATCGTGCGATAGCAAACTTACCTGATAAGGAGACTACGGATGCCCGTTTCGTGATCCCCGAACCCAAGATCATGGTGGAAGGTAAGACCACGATCCTTGACAATTTCAACAACATTGCGGATGTCCTTAACAGGGAACCGGACCATGTTATGAAATATCTGACCCGTGAAATGGGTACCGCCGGTAAGATAGACGGTTCCAGGGCAGTATTTCAGGGAAGGTTCTCAAAGGAACAGATCAGCTCGAATATCGAGGCATATGTTGAAGAATTCGTCATGTGTTCAGAATGTGAAAGACCTGACACACAACTTATGAAGATGGACAGGGTCCTTGTGCTGAAATGTGCAGCATGTGGAGCACACAGACCTGTAAAGAAGAGACGTGCCAGTGCACCTGTCAAACAGGACGCCATTGAAGAAGGCAAAGAATACGATGTTCGTATCGATGCTGTTGGTTCCAAGGGCGATGGAATTGCAAAGGTCGACAAGTACACCATCTTCGTACCGGGCGCTGCAAAGGGCGAAACCCTCAAGATAAGGATCAAGAGGATAAGCGGAACCCTTGCATTCGCCGAAAAGATCTGATGCCTGATACAGGTATCAAATCCTTCTTTTTTTCAAAAGCAATTATTAAATATTAATTAGCCATATTTATATTAAAATCTCGAAATTAATCACTCGAGGAAAGATATGGCACGAGTACCTACAGGAATACCCGGATTTGATGAACTTATAGAAGGCGGGTTCATTGAGAATGATGTGATCCTCCTGACAGGAGGACCCGGTGCAGGAAAGTCAACCTTTGGTTCACAGTACCTGTATTCAGGGATAATGGAACACAATGAACCAGGAGTCTACGTCACACTGGAAGAGACACCTGCGCGCATTATGAGAAATATGTGGAGACATGGTTGGGACATGGAACGTCTCATCAAAGAGGACAGGCTCCGCATAATAAGGGTTGACCCGATAGCATACGACAGGTACATCAAAAAGACCATGGAACCTGAGAAAGAAGGAGACCATGAGAACGCAACTCTGGAGACCGTGCTGAAACAGATATATGCAAGTATCAAAGAGATCGGTGCCAAACGTCTTTTCATTGATTCACTGACATCCCTTAAGATCTCACCAAACCCTGTTCATGTGAGACATATCATACTCGAGTTCATCAAGAATGTAGAGAGCTTTGATTGTACCACCCTAATCACAAGCGAGATCAATATGAATCCTGAGAATTTCAGCGTCGAAGAATACCTTGCCGAAGGAGTTATCTGCCTTCAGGTCAACAGGATTGGCGGAGAAAGGATCAGATCCCTTGAGATACTGAAAATGAGAGGCGTCAAGCACGACGAAGTGCTTCGTCCGTACATGATAACCGATAAGGGCATTGTTGTCTATTCATCCCACTCTGTCATCGGAAAGGAAGCTGATGTATTCTCCCCGGACAGAAGTCAGATCTTTGGGGAAAAATAGTAAATGAAAGCCGACAAAAAAGATTCATCCAATAAAGATATTACATTGGTCTCGATACCCGGACTCGCGATAAAGATGGACAAGAAGGGTGATTTTGTCCACCTGAAGGCACATGGACCTTTACGCAAAGCATGTGCCCCTTTTTTGAAAAGGATCAATGAAAGGCTGGAGGCAGAAAAACCTGCCTTTGTGGATGAGGATAAGGTAATCGCATCCACGTGGCTGCCACCCATCCCGAGCAAAGCTTTCAACAGATTGCTGCTGGCCGAGACACAGATAGCACTTGGAAGGTACATCCCGGAAACCGTTTCCTTTGAGATCACACGCAACTGTAAATGCAATTGCGAACACTGCGTTGTCAGCGAGGGAGAGGGTGACCTTGACCTTGACATCATCAAACAGGCTATAGATGATGTTCTTGATATGGGTGCAATGGTCATTGTCTTCACAGAGGGCGACCCAATGCTCAGAGAGGAGATCTACGAGCTCATAGACTATGTGGACAAGGAGCGTGCCATTGTTAATATGTACACCCCGGGAACCGAGATGACACCTGATAATGCAAGGCGTCTCAAGGAAGCCGGACTGCACAACCTTCTTATCAGCATTTATTCCACTAATCCTGAAAAGCACGATGAGGTACGTCGTCTTGAAGGAGCCTATGAGATGGCCACAGGTGCCATGAGAATGGGACTTGAGGCAGGATTGCTTGTCACAATGACAACACATGTATCACCGAAGAATATCGATGAACTGCCTGCAATGTACGAACTTGCAAAGGACATAGGTGTTCACGAATTCTCACTCTGGGAATCCGTTCCCAAGAAGAAAGGCGACCGGATAATCACCGACGATGACAGGCATAAAGTGCTTGAGATGTACCACCGCATCAATTCGACCAAAGGCGGACCACGCATCTTTGCCAACACTTATTTTGAAGGAGAGATGCTGGGATGCATGGCAGGACAGCGCTGGCTGAGCGTCTGCGTAGACGGTCTTGTAAAACCATGTTGCTACATCCCATTCCACTACGGGAATATACAGGACAGTTCCATAAAGGACATCTGGAGCAAGATCCGCAAGGACAGGCATTTCAGAGGGCAGAGAAACAGGTGCCTTATGCAGGAACAGGAATATCTGGAACTTGTGGACAAGATACCCGAGGGTGCTTCAAAGCCATATGATATTGAGAAGATAGAATCCTGACCTTCTTATTCTTCTTTTAACTGCTGGCAGCTGTCTGCATCAAGACTTTCCAGCAACTTTTTATTCTGCCAGTAAAATCCCAGCATCACAACAGTCACTACAATGATCATTGAACTGATATTTGAAAAGATATCTGGCCAGACATACCGCGATACCAGAATCAGAAGAATACCAAAGAACCACATCAGGGCCGAGTTGATCATTGCAGCTTTATTGGGACCATATTTCGCATTCCAGCGATGAAGCAGCTTCCATCCTGTAAAATAATCGATGGGTTTCAATGGTTCAGTGTTTTTGGAGTCACCCATGAAACGCTTCATCTTTTCTTTGTTGATACCCTGGACCTTCCTGTATTTTCCAACAGAGAACATTGCAGTAAGTAGAAAAGCGATGTAGCCATATTGCCAGGGAAGAACTATCAACAGGACCAATGAAATGAACATCATCGTACCTACGACCGCAGGAAGGTAGCTTTCCCCAATTTACGTGCAGAATATAGATTATATACCGTCACTGAACCAAAGAACAGTGCCCCGAAATAAAAGAAAGTTATGTTCATTTATATTTCCCCTGGAAATTCTAATACCATATTGCAAATTGGCCTGTTAGCACAAATATTTAGTAGATATGTGATAATTTTTATATAGATGTGGCGATGAAACAGGCATACAAATGAAAGAAGAATTGTCCGAAAACAAAAAAACAGATCACCTGGAGAAATTGGATGAGTGTATCAAAGATCCAAAGTATGCAATTATCCCAATATCGGGCATACCACTCATATTATCATTAACAGGAATTATTTTTGAACCTTTCTTCATACTGATATTCCTTTTTGTTGCCCCTTTCACATTACTCTTTTATGCAGCCTATACTGGAAACAAAATAACCTCTGCAATATTAGGCCTATTAATGTTCCCACTCATATTCTTTTATACTAATATACTGACGGCAATTATAGATTCACGCTTTGAAAGGCTTACAGATTATTCACAATGGGAGCAAATATGGCACACTATAAGCTATTTTTGGATATATTTGAGTGCTTCAGCTCTTGTCGGATTTTTAGCTGCTCATAGAAAACCAATTTACATCGCCACTGCAGTGTTTATATTTATTGCCGGACTTCTGGAGTTTGTCAAATTTATCGACTAGTTCATTAGCGCAATAAGAACATTTACATATCACAACGTATTCTTACTAACAATTTCAAGTGCCAGACACTAATAAGAAAATCCTATGAACCGAGGAGCAAGAGGCAATATATGAACATGAAGATCGACCCCTGGAGCGCATTGAACATTGACGACTATTCCAAGTTATTCGATGAATTCGGAATACTTCCATTTGACGATATGCTCGGGGAGATCGAGAACCCTCATAAGTTCATGAACCGTAAGATAATCTTTGGACACCGCAGTTATGACCTGATCACAGATGCCATGAAGAACAACAAACCGTTCTCCGTCATGAGCGGATTCATGCCCTCAGGTAAGATCCACCTCGGACACAAGATGGTAATGGAAGAGATTATCTGGCACCAGCAACAGGGTGCTGATGCCTTTGTAGGGATCGCTGACAGGGAGTCACATTCCGTCAGGGGCATGTCATGGGAAATGTGCAGGGACATCGGGATCAATGAATACATAATATCACTCATTGCCCTTGGTTTCGAGCCGGATGGGCATATCTACTTCCAGTCCGGTTCAGAGCAGGTCAAAGACCTTGCATTCGAACTTGCTTCAAAGGCAAATTACTCAGAACTCAGTGCGATCTACGGATTCACAGGTGAAACGAACGTTGCACACATGCTGAGCGCAGTGACGCAGAGTGCGGACATACTTCATCCACAGCTTGAAGAGTACGGTGGACCCAAGCCAACAGTGATACCTGTTGGTGCAGACCAGGACCCACACATCCGCCTTACAAGAGGACTTGGACATAAGATGAACATGTTCAAGATCGAAGGCAGGGAAGACAAGAAAGGAAACAAATATTTCAGCGTCCGCAGCAAGGGTGCTCCCGAGGAAGCCCTGAAGGAACTGAGCCAGCGTATTCCCGGAAAGACGAAGCTCTTCGAAGGACACGTCGATGTGTTCAGTGCTGATAACTTCGACATGCTATTGAATACGGTCAGAGAGGTCGAGCTGGAATTCAATGGATATGCATTCGTACCACCTTCATCTACATATCATAGATTCATGTCAGGACTGCAGGGCGGGAAGATGTCAAGCAGTGTACCTGAGAGTTATATCTCGCTCACTGAGGACCCCATGGGTGCTGCAAAGAAGGTCAAGAGAGCAAAGACCGGCGGCAGGATGACCCTTGACGAACAGAAGAAACTTGGCGGTGAACCTGACAAGTGTTCTGTCTATGAGATGTTCCTGTTCCATCTTGTCGATGATGACGAGGAACTGGCACAGATATTCACCGAATGCCGCGAAGGAACAAGAATGTGCGGGCACTGTAAGGCCCTCGCAGCCGAAAGGACAGAGAAGTTCCTCAAAGAGCATCAGGAACTGCGTGAAGTGGCAAAGGACAGACTTGAAGAGTACGGATTATAAGTATCTAAGTAGCAATAACACAGGCAATAACAGGTGTGATCATGAGCTCCCAATATAACCTTACATCCAATGAGAAGAACACACTCATCGCATTGGAGGCACTAAATGATGCAAGCCCGAACGAGCTGGCTGAGAAAGCAGAGATGAAGATGGAAACTGCAATGCAGGCTGCTTTCCTGCTTGAGGAGAAAGGACTTGCACAGGTAGAGGAAACCGTGACCGAGATATTCGAGCTCACGGACGAAGGAAAGAAGTATGCTGACGAAGGCCTGCCTGAAAGGCAGATCATCAATGCTATTTCCGGCCCTACCTCAATGGATGAACTAAAGGAGAAGTTCAACCCTGCAGTTGCAGGCATAGCAACCGGGTGGCTACGCCGCAAAGGATGGGCAGGTATCGAGAAAGGAATGATAGTTCCATCAGGCAATGCTGAAAAAGGTGCGGATGAACAGACCCTGGAATCATTTGCAGGAGAACAGAAGACATTCGATGAACTGGGAGCAGACAGGAATGTCGTAAATGACCTGATCAAACGTAAGCTTGTGACAAAGACTGAGGACAAGCATAGAAGTATCAAGATCACAACCGAAGGCAAAGGTCTGGTAGCTGCAGGAATTTCCGTTGAAGAGGAAGTCGCACAGGTGACATCCAGCCTCCTGAAGAGTGGTGAATGGAAGAACAAGAATTTCAGACCATACAACATCCACACAGAACCAAAACCAATATACGGAGCAAAGATACACCCGTACCAGCGCCTCATCGATGAGATGAGAAGAATATTCCTTGACATGGGTTTCACCGAGATCAAGGGCGAGGCGGTTCAAAGCTCATTCTGGAACTTCGATTCACTTTTCCAGCCACAGGATCACCCTGCAAGAGAGATGCAGGACACATTCCACCTCTCAAGTACATCGGAACTCCCTGTGGAATATAAGGATAAGGTCTGTGCAGCCCACGAGAATGGTGGCGACACAGGATCCACAGGCTGGGGCGGAAAATGGAGTGAAGAGATTGCCTGTAAGGATGTACTGAGAACGCATACTACGGCATTGACGATAAAATATCTCGCAGACAACCCCGAGCCACCTATTAAGGCATTCTCCATCGACAGGGCATACCGCAGGGAGACCATTGACCCGACGCATACACCTGAGTTCGAACAGCTCGAGGGTGTTGTCATGGACAAGGATATGTCATTCTCAAATCTCCTGGGATGCCTCTCTGAGTTCTATCACAGGATGGGATTCGAGGATGTACGTTTCAGACCGGGATACTTCCCATACACAGAACCAAGTGTAGAACCCGAAGTCTATGTTGACGGACTTGGATGGGTCGAGCTTGGAGGAGCAGGAGTATTCAGGAAAGAGGTCACACACCCACTGGGTATCAAGTACCCTGTACTTGCATGGGGACTTGGTGTAAGCCGTCTTGCAATGCTCAAACTCGGACTCAAGGACCTGCGTCAGTTGTATCACTCTGATATCGACTGGCTCCGCAAGAGCGAGGTATGTCAGCTTTAAGCTGGCATACAACATTATTTTCATTTTTCTTTTCAGTACTACATATTTCCTATCTTCTGCCAGTAGTAATTATTTTGGCCAGCAATGACATGTCGATGTCCACCGCATCCTCAGGGCATAGTTCCCTGCAGCAATAACACAGGATACATTTGTCCCGGTCTATCTCAAGATGATCGCCCACTTCTTCTATAGCATGGACTGAACAGTTCATGGCACATGCACCACAAAGGATACATCTGGAAGTATCGATCATCGGCCGCATTTCAAAATACCTGCCAAAGAATCGGGTCACAAAAGGAGGAGCATTGAACATAATCCCCCCACTTGATGGCTTATATTTAACCGTTACAGAATCCGGGTCAACTCCTTCAACATGCGGCTTTTTCTCCCCGAATCCCCGTTCCAGAGCAGCTACTGTGGTAGGCACTTTCAGCGGGTCAATACCCATTATACCCGAAGCAACAACATCAAGAGAAACGGCATCATACGAAGCCATGATTACACCTGTCCTTACAGGAGTCCCGTGTGAAGGTCCGTTACCTTCCATACCGACAACTCCATCCATTACCGCGAGATGGGGTTTCGCGACCGAATACAGATCAATGACAGCTTCACCGAATAGCTTTCGGTCAGCCAGTAGATGTATTTCCTTGCGGGTCCTGAGAGGCAAGGCGCCGAACATGTTCTTGACAGCACCCGTATAGTATGTCAGTTCATGGGTCTTTATCTTCGGAAGAGAGATTATGACATCTGCTTCAAGCACAGCTTTTGAGATATGCATTTTCGGAAAATGAAAGGCATCAGGAACCTCAACTTCAACATATCCTGCTGTCTGGAAATTGATGAGCTCTGCATCATGTATCTTCGCTACCTCCTCGATGCCCGATATTCTGAAAGCTTCAGCAGTTGCACCCGGATGGGTCATACCTGCACCATCTCCGATTAATGGGATTCCTCCGGCATCCTTCACAAGTTCACACATTGCAGCAACGATAGATGGATGGGTTGTTACAGCATCTTCGGGTTTGCGGGCTGCGAGGATGTTGGGTTTGAGGAGTACTCGGTCACCTTCTGAGATTATGGATGAGAAGGTACCAATGAAAGAGAGCGATTTTGCAACACATTCATAGGATTCGGAATAGTCATCACATCTTATAATGGAAACCTTGTTACCCATGTTAGAACATAAGGCAATTTGATTAAAATAAGTATTGAAGAGGCAACTTCAATTAATCTTTAAAATAAGACATAATATATCATCATCATGACTATGATAACATTAAGTACTATTTGGACATGTTTAAATACTAAGAAATAGAGAAGAATTAATAAGAGAGAAAGGTATTAACCGTACCAATATACAAAACTAAAAAAAGTGGTGGTACACTATGAAAATAGGACTTATAATAATGCTTTTACTGACGTTGTTCATACCGTTAGCAGGAGCAACAGTAGGTTCAGACATCCCTACCTATTCAGATTGCGATAATGTCATAATCAAAAACGTAGGAAGCGCAGCAAGCGAAATTGGCGATTACAATGACTATAAGGGTACTTTATATTCATCATTCTATAAACTGGGAGATCGTGATGAATGGAACGGTCTCGATGGCTGGGAACAGGTAGGAGACAGTAACGAATATACACGTTCAATTGTAACAGATGGAAACCTGATAACTATCACTGCATACTATGACCCTGATGAAGAAGAATTCTACTCCTTTGACTGGACATCAACCTGTCCCCTTGGTGTTGTACTGGTAAAAGCAGGCAATTGCTACAATATATATGATTACGATGAAGCAACATCAGGCACTGGATTAATTGCAGTTTCCGGGATAGGCATCAGCCATACTACATTTGGATGGTACACATGCGGCGGCATACCTGAATTCCCAAGCATTGCATTTCCAATAGCTGCAATAATCGGACTTGCATTCATTTTCCAGCGTAAAAAGGAGTGAACTTACTCCTTTGATATTTCTTTTTTAGTTAAAATTAATTAACTTTCATTATCTAGAAATATGGTCAAACTTATCTAATCGAAATATATCATTATGATTATGATGATGACATTTTAAATTCATTGGCAAAGTATAAGAAGAAAGAGAAGAGATATACAGTTACTATTAAAAAACCTAAACATCTTAGTGGATGGTGGTAACGTGAAAAGAACAATACTAACAATACTAATAGGAATCAGCATGCTGCTATCGGTAGGGGCAGCAAGTGCAGTAACCACATATGATTGTGGAACGTGGCTGTATTCTGATACAGATGCACAATCTATTGCTACATTCTATGTAACATGTGATGATGGGAATGTGACCGTAAGTCTACCTGAAACTTCAGAAATTACGAGGACAAATCTGAAGGAAATAACTGTAAGTCCAGCTCCTTCTAGTGTAATAGACGAGCTAGGAAGAACATGGCCTATGGGGAATGATGTAGGTCCATATTCCTCGTCGGCATACTTCCCAGTTGGCTTTGTAAACTACACATCGCCGGATAAATCCACCCCGGTCTCAAAAGTATATCTTAACTACGACGAGTGCCCTGACATTACCATTGCAATTCATGGCAGTTGGAGTAATGTAGACACAGCATCAGACAATCCTGACTCGACATGGGTATACAATTCATGTGAGGGGGACGACAATGGCGGCGGCGGCACCGGCGGTGAAGAAACAATACCAGAATTCCCAACCATTGCACTTCCAATTGCAGCAATAATCGGACTGGCATTCTACTTCCAGCGCAGAAAGGAGTAAATTAAAACTCCTTTTTAATTTCTTTTTTAAAATCAGTTCTCTTCCATTGCATCTTCAACGCTTTTTCGGATGATATATCCGGCCTCATGCAGAATGGTATCGCCGATCTGTGCGTCCTTTTCCATGCTTGCGGTACATGGATATGAGTGATGAGCACCTGATATAGTCTCTTTATAGTCATTGATATCAGACCATTTCAATTTCTTGGCAACGAACCACGTTGCACCGCATGGAGCATCCCTGAGGACTTCAACGTGAGTGAATAGCCCGTTCACAGGGTCGGTCTCGATCTTCAGCAATGGACGACCGAATCCCATTCCTACGAACTCATCTATGACAGGTTTTCCTGTAAGGTCAAGAGAACAGAATGGTTTTGGACATTCACATTCAACACCCATAGATTCAAGCTTACCCTTTACCTGTTCAGTGAGGCCTGCCGGTACAAGGCGGGAATCATCCACAGGTATGATAACAGCCTTTGCATTTGACATCTCTGCGATCTCCGGCACGGACATCAGCAGATCAGGATGCAGCTCGATGGCAATGATAAGGTCGGCCAGAGGCAGGTTGTCAGGAATATACTCTGTTGTATCCTCTACAAAATCAGGAAGATCGGTTCGCAGTTCAAAAAGACCTACGATCATTGGTGCAAACCCTGCCCTTGACTCACGACAATGGTCACAGAGGTCACCACATGATACGCAGAAACTGTCCGAATTGACGAGATTTCCAACAACTTTCCTTCCAAAGTCCCCTGAATAAAAGATGCTCAGACGCATGCTATGTAGTATACATTTGATACTTAATAAGTTTCCCTGCTCTTTTTCCCAGAAGTGCCGGAATTTCGGGTGTTCACTATACCCATGATATAGGAAGGTATGCAACCTATGGCAGTGCACGTTTCAAGGGAGACACCCTGAGAAGTAATGTCAAGATGATGTCTCGCAAGGCCAAAGAGGTCCTTAGGCAAACCTTTGCGACCAAGTCCTACAAGCACCAGAAAAGACCTGTTATTGAGGATCTCATCCGCAAGTGCCTCAGGAGTGATGGAGAATTTCTTTTCCGGTTTGGATGTTGTCACAACCACTGAACCGAGCTGTGGCTGGAAACCTTTCTTTGGGAGGTCGAAAACGAAAAGATGACGCTTTTCATGCAGCATTCTAAGATACTTTCCTGACTCACCTATTGTCGTCTTGTCAGCAACGTATTCCACAAGCTCATCAGCATCCATTTTGAAAGGAAAATCATAAAGAGCAAGAGAGAAACCGTATGCATAACATATGGGTGCAGCCCTTGCTATTGCCCTGTAATGAGCATCCAGCACTTTTATCTTATCATATGTGTTCACAATACCTAAAGTCAGCATCCATATCACCTTCTCTTATCCTTTATATCCAGACGTAGTGCCGTTTGTCTGCAATTATTGAGCCTGCCACAATCCGCACAATCATCCCATATCTCTGCCTTTTTGGAATCATCCAGATGAACAAAACCAGTCTTTTCAAAGAATACAGGCTCCGTGGTCCTTGCAAAAAGGATAGCATCAGCATCCAATTCAGAAACCATGGAATCGATCAACAATGATTCAATCCCCTTAGAACGATGCTCAGGATATACAGCCATGGAATGAACCTCAGGGAACTTGCCGATCTCCAGACATGCAGCTCCCACTATCCTGTCACCAACTATCGCAACAAAGAAATCCTCTACTGAAAGACCCTCTACGTCAAAAGAACAAGTTGACATCAGGACCTCGATGGCATCCTCATCCTGAAGCCCTGCCCTTCGTATCCTTACATCCTTGCAGGGATCAGGGGTCATAACACCTCATCCATGCTGCCGCTTCTGAAGCCTTCCAGATCCAATGTCACATAGGAAAAACCTGCTTCCTTCAGATAAGAGACAATGGTCTCCCTCATGTCAAGCAATTCAGAAAATCGATCAAGTGGGATCTCTATACGTGCGATCCCCTTATGGTCCCTCACCCGCAACTCCTGAAAACCCAATTCTATCAGGAAATCCTCTGCCAGCTCCACCCTTTTAAGACCTTTCTCTGTCAGTTGATCACCATATGGGAATCGTGAGGCCAGACAGGGAGATGGGGTCTTGTCCGCAACTGACAAACCAAGCTCTCTTGCGATCTGACGGATCTCATCCTTTGTTACATTGAACTCCAGAAATGGAGAGTAGATCTTATCACCGGCTTCTTCAAGGGCTTTTTTTCCCGGCCTGTATGCAGAGGAATCAGAAGCATTGCTTCCTTCAATTATCACATTGGATCCAAGCTCTCTCCTCAGGGAATCAAGAACCCCTATGATCTCCTTCTTACAATGATAACAGCGTTCAGGATTGTTCTCAGCTATCAGAGGGAACTGGAGTTCATCCAGATAGATGACCTTGTGTCTGATACCTATTTCCTGTGCTACTTCCTTTGCACATTCCAGCTCCCTTTCGGGAAAAGAGCGGTTCTTTATCGTAACAGCAACAGCATTATCCCCAAGGACCTCATACGCAATTCTGGCGAGGGTAGAACTGTCCACTCCACCTGAAAATGCAATTACTACACTTTCCTTTTCAGATATACCGTTTTTCAATAATTCCAGTTTTTCAGCAAACATTTGTTGACAATACGTGGAATGTCCTATTAAGCATATCCTCACAAAAATAAAATAGGATCTTAACGTATACATGCAATACTTTTGATTTTGGTGATAATAGATGGCATTCTTTGGAACTAATGGCGTAAGGGGAATAGCGAACGAATACATAACTCCGCAACTGGCGATCGATGTTGCAAGAAGCCTTGGAACGTATATGGGTTCAAAAGGCGTGGTTGCTATCGGCAGGGATACAAGGGCTTCAGGCGAGATGCTGAAATCCGCAGCTATTGCAGGTGCACTTTCAGCAGGGCTTACGGTAATCGATGTAGGGATATGCCCAACACCTTCCGTACAGTACTACGTTAAAGAACATGCAGATGCAGGGATCGTTGTTACGGCATCCCACAACCCGAGGGAATATAATGGGATCAAGCTCATTGCAGGGGACGGCAGTGAGATGTCACGCGAAGGAGAACGGGAGATAGAGAAGATATACTACTCCAAAGAGTTCAGCGCTGCTTCATGGGAAAAAACAGGAGACCTGCGCCACGACAGCAATGCCAATGAATTCTACATTAAAGGAATAATCAATTCAGTTGACAATGAACTGATCCGTGAGAAGAGATTCAAGGTTGTTGTGGATACCGGATGCGGAGCAGGTTCTGTCACGTTGCCATTCCTCCTCCAGAGACTCGGATGTGAGGTAATCACCATCAACGGACAGGTAGATGGGACATTCCCATGGAGGAATCCTGAACCAACACCAGATGTACTTACAGAGCTTGCTGATATTGTAAGGAAATCTGGCGCATGTATGGGTGTGGCACAGGATGGAGATGCGGACCGTGCGGTCTTCTTTGATGAGAACGGAGAGTTCATCGAGGAAGAGATACAGCTTGCAATGATGGCAAAGTACGTGCTTGCAAGGAAGAAGGGACCTATAGTCACGCCTGTAAGTTCCTCCTCACGCATGCTTGATGTTGCAAAGGAAGCAGGCGTTGACCTTGAATGGACCGCAGTAGGGTCAATTAACGTGGCACGTAAGATGATGGAGATCGATGCCGTGTTCGGTGGAGAGGGCAATGGTGGACTGATCTTCCCTGAACACCAGTACTGCCGTGACGGTGCAATGGCATGTGCAAAGTTCATTGAGATCATCGCAAACGGACAGAAACTGTCAGAGCTTGCACAGAGCGTGCCTGAATATTTCAACTCAAAGACAAAGGTCAGGGCAGAAGACCTTCCGGGAACCATGGAGAAGGTAAAGGAAGTAGTCCTCTCAAAGGACAATGAGGTCGACACCACAGATGGAGTGAAGATCTGGTATGATGACGGATGGGTGCTTATCAGACCTTCCGGAACCGAACCCATTATCAGGATATTTGCAGAATCTAAGACAAAGGAAAGAGCAGACGCATTGATGAACGAAGGTGTCGAGCTGGTTAACAGTTCAAAATAACCAGAATGATCGCCCTTCCCGGGCCATCCTAGGCCTTGCCCCTTGATTCACCAAGGACCACACCTGTAGCGATAAGATGGGCCACCCTCAATGGCTCAGGTATATTGCTCCTTGTTGATGAGATCTTAACTACCCTTGCGGCAAGTTCGGGTTCGATGCCACAACACTGGATGAATACAGGATTTAATTCATCCTTTGTTATCACTTTGTGGATCTTGCCTGCTTTTTTGATGATATCCATACGTTCTTCTTTTTCAGAAAGGAAAGAAAGGGCACTTTCTATTTTCTCAAAGTCCGGAATATCACGCATCAATACAACTACCGGAATATCCGTTTCCCCATTGAGACGAACTATGTCAACAGGATTAAAACCTCCATAGGTGACACCATCGAGCATTATAACACGTATCTGAGAGGAGTGTTTGCTCCGAAGGACCATCTCGATGATCCTGTCCGTTGCATCCATGCCATCCTTTGTGATATAGGAACGAAGGACACCATCGAGCCACAGGCCACCACGGAAGAAGGCTCCGACTATTGTTATAGTGTCACTTATGAGTGCAGAGTCATCTATCCCTAAGATGCGGATCTCATCCTTGACATGAAAAGCCTTTAGCTCACCCACAAAGAAGAATATGAAAAAAGGTAATGAAGTAACTTACCAGCAGGGATGCTCAGATGAACATTCCTTCCGGAAGAACTTCCTCTTTATTCTCTGTTTTTGACATTACTTTCTGTACGGACTCAAGGAACTCATCCATGCCTACGGAATCCTTATCGAACCTGACAGCCAGCATACCGGCCTCCATTGCGATCGCATTGAGGTCCGCACCGCTTGCATTCTCGGTAAGCTTTGCCAGTTTCGCGAAGTCTATGTTGTCTGCAACGGACATGAAGCGTGTGTGTATCCTGAGGATATTCTCACGGGCCCCTTCATCCGGCATTGGTACATTGACTATCCTGTCAAACCTTCCCGGCCTGAGTATCGCAGAGTCAAGGATGTCCAGCCTGTTGGTGGCTGCGATTATCCTTACATCGCCCCTGTTATCAAAGCCATCCATCTCGGCAAGCAACTGCATGAGAGTCCTCTGAACCTCACGGTCTGCGCCATTGGTGTCGTTCAGGCGTCTGGAAGCTATTGCATCCAGCTCATCAATAAATACGATACTCGGGGTTTTCTTCCTTGCCATGTCGAACAGTTCCCTGACAAGTTTTGCACCGTCACCGATGTATTTCTGAATCAGCTCGGAACCTACTACCCTGATAAAGGTAGCTTCTGTCCTGTGTGCAACCGCCTTTGCAAGCATGGTCTTTCCGGTACCGGGTTCACCATAAAGAAGCACTCCTTTTGGTGGGGTGATACCTATACGCTCGAATGATTCCGGTTTGGTCAAAGGCAATTCTACGGATTCTATCAGTTCCTGTATCTGTGCGTCCAGGCCGCCTATGTCCTCGTAATTGACATCCTGGGACTCCAATACCTCCATTGCTGAAACTTCCGGATCCTCAGTGGTCGGAATGACCTCTACGATGGCAAGTGTCTGCTGGTTCAAAGCAACCTTTGCACCCGGAACCAGTGAATCCTCATTAAGGTACTGCGATACATTTACCATGAACTGCGGACCTGTCGAACTCCTTACAAGGACCTTTTCCTCGCTGATGACATCCATTATGGTAGCCACCACTAAAGGAACGGTCTTCAGGCGGTCGATCTCTGCCTGCAGTCTGCGTACCTCACGCTCGTATTTGAGCTTCTGACTCTCTACGAAGCGTTTTTCAGACTCGATCTGATCACATTGTTCTTTCAGAAGAGTGTTCCTGGACTCAAGCTGCCTCATACGATCGAGCAGATATTTGGAAAAATCTTCCTCACTTTCTGAGCCGACATAGTCATAGTCTGCCTTGTTCACAGCAGTAAAATCATACCGCCTGTGTTCCAAATCGTCGCTGGTTTCGCTCATGTGCCTCCGAATAATATTTAAGTGCGAAGGGTATATAGCCCTTTCGTAAAGAAGAGATCAGTATTTTCAGATCAGTGTTTTTATGAGTTGAAGACCTATGCAGTGTGAAATATGTGGCTCTGAGATAAGAGGCAGCCCTTTTAAAGTTAGTATCGACGGAAGCGAGCTAACAGTATGTGGAAAGTGTTCACAACATGGAAATGCAGTGGGCAAACGTACTCCGGTGTCAAGGAAAGTTGCACCTGTAAGCCGTGGACCAGTACAGTCAGGAAGCAAGAGACCTCCAAGAAAAGCTCCCGGAATGGATATGGACGAGCTCGTAGATGAATACGGGCATACGATAAGAGAAGCAAGAGAAAGCAAAAAATGGAGCCATGATCAGCTTGCTTCAAAGATAAAAGAGAAAGCAACACTTATCAAGAAGATCGAGCGTGAAGAGATCGTCCCTGAGGAGGATGTTCGCAAGAAGATCGAAAGGGCTCTTGATATAAGGCTTACCGAAAGAAGGAGCGGTGACGACGAATGGAGCGGAGACCGTTTGAACCGTGGTACAACACTTGGAGATATAGTAACTATCAAACGTAAATAACGTAAATGAGGATAATTGAGTGATAGAATGAGTCTGGATGGCAAAAAACTGGGATTTATCGGAACAGGAAAGATGGGCAGTGCATTGATAAAAGGAATATGCGATGCCGGGATCTTTTCCCCGTCCGAGGTATATGCAAGTGACCTGTATGAACCATCACTTGAGGAATTGAAGCAGGATGTGGGCGTGAACGTTTCCACAGATAACAAGGTCACAGTCACCAGTTCAGATGTGATCGTCCTCGCAGTTAAGCCGCAGATCCTCAAGAAGGTCATATCCACCATCAAGGAAGACGTGACCGGGGACAAGCTCATTATATCCATAGCTGCCGGTGTCAAACTGGAGGATATCGAGAAGGAGTTCAATGCAGGAACACGTGTTGTAAGGGTCATGCCAAACATAGCTGCAACTGTTGCAGAGGCTGCCTCTGCGATCACCCAGGGAACAAACGCATCTAAAGAGGATGCTGAAGATGCCCTTCAGATATTCGGCTCAGTGGGAAGCGCCATACAGGTTCCTGAGAACCTAATGGATGCCGTTACCGGACTATCAGGAAGCGGACCTGCCTACATCTTCCCTGTTATCGAGGCATTGGCAGATGGTGCTGTGCATGAGGGACTTGACAGGAACAGCGCAATGGTGCTTGCAGCCCAGACCGTGATAGGTGCAGCAAAGATGGTACTTGAGACAGGAATGCACCCTGGAGAGCTCAAGGACATGGTAACATCCCCTGCAGGAACAACTATCCGTGGTATCCGTGCGCTTGAGGAGAACGGGATCAGAGCAGCCTTTATGCAGGCAGTCATTGAGTCATCCAACCGTTCAAAGGAACTCGGTAAATAAGCCACATATACAAAATGCCAAATATGCCCTTCCATATATAGAAAGGTTTATTACATTGAAAACTTTTAACTATATATGGACTGGGAAATCCAGGCATATTCAGTGCTAAAACCTAAAAACGTAAATTAAGAGATAATAGTATGAAAAAATTGCAGAGGGGGATTTTCTGGAATGGGGATCGAAGTTAAATCTTTTGCCGTTATCAGGGGCGATAACGCTGACAAGGTTAATGTTGCTTTACATGACCTTGAGCACTACGGAAGGATGAGATTCGTTTCAAAACCAAAACGTATCGAACCTATCTTTGCTGACAATCTTCTGGTAAGTGTCGCAGGCGTACCACTCAGGGCCAAATGCAATTCTGCAGCACTGGTGGAACTTGACAACAACGCAGGTGCCGCCATCAGCAAGCTCAGAAAGATACATCCACCTGCCCATGTAGTAATTGTAAGTCCAAGGCATGACGTTTATGAAGAGCTTATGGACAAGTCAGAGCTTTATCCCGAATTCGAACGCACTTTTGAACCCCAGCATCATTAGGATCTGGCTGTAAGCTCAGAAAGGATCAGTTCCATCTGTAGCTCTGGTAATCTCTTTTAGCTTCCCGACATAACCGGGAAGACTTTCAACATCCTTAATCTCCTTTTGCACAAGAGAGACAACGAGCTCCCTTATCCTTGTTTCAGGGCTTGTTCCAAGAGACTGCAGGATCTCCACGATTTTCGAGGCAAGTATATTCCCGCGCCTGTCCCAGTCAGTAAGGATAACGATATTCTGACCGGTGCCTGCAAGTTCCTCACAGAAATTCATGAGAGAATGATGGGTAGCAAGACGGAAGTCACCAGTAAGACCCAGTGCATTAAGAGCTGCAACATCCCTTTTTCCCTCGACGACAATAATCGAATCCTGTATTATAAGTTCCTGCAACTGCTCCAGTAATTCCTCGATCATTTCCAGCCTTTTCTGATAGACCTCCAGAGGAGCCTTCAATAATCTTTTAGGGTACTTGCGCTTTCGTTGCATGGGAATATCCAACTGGTCTTTTTAAAAATAGTTGCTGATAGTATTCCCTGATCAGATTAAAGTATGACCTTCTGACATAAAGCAGATCAGACCCAAAACAAACTAAAAACAAAATATAAGATCGATCTGTGTTATCTGAACAGATAACCGATCAAAGATAATTCAAGTTAGAACGCTGGTTACAAGGAAATACCCTGTCACAATGAAAGCAATCGTTTCGGGAATCGGAGGGAATCGTTTGCGACAGGGGATATTATATTCACTTGTAATAGCGAACGAATTCTTCATACTGTTCGTAGTAGGTTGCCCTGTTTACCAGATTTTCGAAATATTCATCCATGTATTTCACCTCAATCACTACATTCTCATAAGAATATATTAATAGAAGGCAAGCAGGGTGAAAGTATTAAAGAATCCAATAAGCTAATTAATTAATCACAATGCTCCGGCATCTTTTCTTTCAACATACCCTTCACGGAAGAATACTCTACATTCTCCAGAAGAAGTGATTTCTTTGAATTATGCATACCATTGACAATGGATATGTCTGATGACCTCAGGCCGAAAAGTTCTGCAAGGCTTGAAATGAGCTGTTCATTGGCCTTCCCTTTCTGAGCATTCTGCGACAAACGCACTTCAATGCGCTTTCTCCATAGATTGTAGCCGCTTGGAACACAAAGGGACTTAGAACCCGGGGTTACCTCGATATCAATGATAACTCCGCCATCAACCTCTTTCAATGCATCTTCAAAGGACATACAAAACACCAGTTAAAAGAACCGACCACCGGACCACTAACAGAAATAAAAAGATAATCAGTAGGATAATGCTGTCGTCTGGCGCACTAACTCCGGGAGATCACCCTATTGGAATTTCCGCTGTCCTCCCCGGTTTCCCTCGTGACAGGCTTTGTCGCACTATCCAGTGTATCGCATTGAGGTTGTCTGTACAATCACAGATAGGCTCTGCCATACTCTCATGCAAGGACCTAACAATGCGCAATCCCAGTATTGGAGAGGAGGCATATAAATATGGCGTCTTAATTCCTATATATTCTTGATAAGTGCTTATAAACAATAAATGCCATAGTATATTTGTCCATGCCATCCGAACAGACCATACACGGCAAGATAATATACGGACCTGAAGCAGAGGTCATTGAGGGGTATATCGTCGTAGAGGACGGTATCATCAAAGAAGTTCATGAGCAAAGGAACGATTCCAACAACATAATTGCACCCTGTTTTATCAATGCACATACCCACATAGGTGATTCGGTCCTGAAGGATCCCGTTCTTGGTGAAACATCCGGGCATTACGTCACAAGGGACCTCAGCCAGCTGGTACAGCCTCCTCATGGGCTGAAACACAGGATACTTCACAGAACATCTCACAAAGATATGGTGAAGGCGATGCAAAGGTCATTGCAGGATATGCATGATACGGGAACATGCGCCTTTGCAGATTTCAGGGAAGGCGGCATCAAGGGAGTTCTTGCCCTGAAGGAGGCACTTGAGGAATCCGGGATAGAAGGAAGGATATTCGGAAGACCGGTTTCCAGTGATATCAAGGACCTTTCAGCGGAGCTGGAAGAACTCATTGAACATGCAGACGGTCTCGGCATGAGTGGTGCCAACGACATTGACATGGAGTTCATCAGGACCGCAAGGAAATGTTCATCTGACAGGGACAGCACCTTTGCGATCCACGCAGGAGAGAACAGCCGCACGGACATAGAAAAGGCACTGTCGCTCGACCCCGATATACTTATCCACATGACACAGGCAGATCCCTCGGACCTCAGGGAGGTTGCCGACAGGGACATACCGGTGGTAGTGTGCCCGAGGTCGAATTTCATAACAGGGGTTGGAATGGCACCTGTTATTGAAATGCTCGACCAGGGGATCAAGGTCGCTGTTGGAACGGACAATGTGATGCTGAACTCTGCAAACATGTTTGCTGAAATGGAATTTTTATCCAAAATTTTTGGTATAGAGGACAGACAAGTATTTATGATGTGTACGCTTATGGGTGCAACAATATTAGAACTTGGCACAACAGGTTCTATTCTCGAAGGAAATCTGGCAAAGATAATGATCCTCAACGGGAATTCAAATAATCTCACAGGCATAAGGGACCCGATCAGTGGAATTGTAAGGAGAGGGCGACCTGATGACATACTATCAGTAATGATATAACAGGGAATATCACAAAGGAGAGGGATTTATGACAAGTACTCTGTATAAAAATATATTTATTGCAACCGATGGATCCAAACAGAACGAAAAGGCAGTTCAGCATAGCATTGAACTCGCTAAACTGAGTGGGGCAAAATTGTATGCAGGATATGTTGTCGATACTGCAGCTTTTGCTTCAATACCAATGGATGCCGGATGGGAAATGATGTACGAGCTTCTCGAAAAGGAAGCAAATGTCGCAACCGGGACAGTTGAAGAACTGGCAAAGGCAGCAGACGTTCCATTTGAAACAGTGATCCTCGAAGGAAACCCAAGCCATGAGATCATTGAATTTGCAGATAACAACAATATTGACCTCATAATCCTGGGAACCCTTGGTAAGACAGGACTTGACAGGTTCCTTCTTGGAAGCGTAGCAGAAAAGGTCACAAGGAACTCAAAGGTACCCGTACTGATCGTACGCGGGGACTCCGAACAAGAAGAATAAGGAGTTAAAATACATGCCAAAAAACACTAAAGTATCTGACATTATGAAGACGGATGTCGCATATGCCACTCTTCCCGGATCAAGAGATGAAGTCCATACACTCCTGAAGGAACAGAAAGTGTCAGGTGTTCCAGTATTGAAAGATGGGAAAGTAGTAGGAATAGTCAGCAGGGCAAACCTTCTTAAAAATCCTGAAGAGGAACAGCTTGCACTCCTCATGACTCGTGATCCGCTTACAATCGACCCGGACGTCGACATGGCAGTGGCTGCTGAGATACTTCTGGAGAACAATATCAGAAGGTTACCGGTTGTCAAGGATGAGAAACTTCTGGGAATAATCTCCGTAGCAGATATTGTCGCAGCAATTGCTGAGATGGACATTGTGGACCACGTAGGACAGTTCCTTAACCCGACTGTAGTACCTATATGGACAGAAACCCCATTGCATGTTGCAGCAAGGGTTATGGAACTTGCCAAGTCCAAGGCTGCACCGGTCATAGACAGCAATCTGGAAGTTGTTGGCATCATCACAGACCGTGATATCATCAGCGCAAGTGTCATCGAAGATACCGTTGAGATGTCAGACATGTCCAATGGCTCGGATGACGACGAATGGACATGGGAATCCATGAGAGATACCATGAGCATATATTACAGCGTTTCAAGGGTCAAAGTGCCTGACACCCCTGTAAAGGATGTAATGGTAAAGGAGCTTGTAAAGGCTGCATACATATCAGGTGTCAGTGAATGCGCTTTGAAGATGAAGAGGAACAAGATCGACCAGATCCCGATCGTCAATGCGGATCAGAGATTCCTCGGACTTCTGCGTGACCGTAACCTCATGCAGGCCATCACCGATATGGAATGATCCATAACTACAATTATCATTAAAGGGCATAGTTGCCCTCAACTCTTTTTTATCAGGTGTGTCAAATGGAACGCCCATTCATATTCATCAATTCAGCAATGTCCGCAGACGGCAAGATATCCACGAAGGAAAGGAAACAGGTAAGGATATCCGGCCAGGTGGATTTCAACCGAATGGACCAGCTCAGGGCAGGAGCAGATGCCATAATGGTCGGCATCGGAACAGTCCTTGCAGATGACCCCAGTCTTACAGTGAAATCCCCGGAACTAAAAGAGAAGAGACTGAAAGCCGGACTTGACGAGAATCCTGCAAGGGTCATCGTTGACAGCAAGGCCAGAACCCCTGTTGATGCCGACATCTTCAAGAAAGGAGAAGGAAAGCGCATCATACTTGTTGCCGAGGCAGCACCACAGGAGAAAGTGACCGAACTCAGTAAAAAGGCAGAGGTCATCGTCACTGGCAAGGATTCAGTAGACCTTCCCGAAGCCATGAGACAGCTCAGGGAACAGGGAATCGGTCGATTGATGGTCGAGGGTGGAGCAACACTCAACTGGGGAATGATATCCGGTGGTCTTGTGGACGAGATTTATACCTTTGTAGGCAACCTCATAATCGGTGGCAGGAATGCACCCACCTTCACGGATGGGGACGGATTCCTGGAAGATGATATCATCAAACTTGACCTCCTTGATGCTGAAAAGATAGAGGAAGGCATACTATTGAAATGGAAGGTTATCGGGAAGTAAACCGATAGTTACCACAATTACTTTTTTGCGATGAACACAGTTTTCAGATCACCGGTTTTGTCACAAATCAATATAGTTTTATATCTGACGAACAATTAAGATAGCATGAATAAGATGGTCCTGCCTTTAATCGCAGTCATTGCTGTAATTTTCATAATTGTCGGCATCTCAGGAGACAATGCAGACATTGAACTAACTACTGTTACCAATGTACAACAACTGAACGATGCGATAGCAGAAGGTCCGGTGCTTATTGAGATAGGCGCTGAATGGTGTCCTTCCTGTAAAGCCCAGAAACCCATTCTTGCTGAAATTGAAAATGATTATCAGGGAAAGGCCTCAGTTCTTTATATAGATACAGATAGAACAGGCGCATTGGCTGCCAGCTTCAATGTATACTCCATCCCAGACATGTTCGTCATCGTTGATATGGGAAGTGAAGGCTATGTATACATGGGAAAGGATGGACAGACCACCACTGACAGGAACATGGCAAGATTCATCGGCCTGACATCAAAGGGAACTCTTACAGATGTCCTTGATGCAGCCATAGAATACAGGAATAACTGACGGTAGAGAACATGCTTGAAGCAAGCTCACTAACTCCATTTGCTGCCTTTTTTGCAGGCATAGTGAGCGTGCTGTCACCCTGCGTACTACCACTGTTACCTATCGTACTTGCATATTCCACTGGGAGTAGCAAGCTCCGTCCCCTTGCGATAATAATCGGACTTACGCTGTCCTTTACAGCAATGGGAATCGCGGCCTCGGTCTTTGGAGAGTACTTTTTACCTCACCTCGGTGAACTGAGGATCATTGCCGAGATACTGATAATCCTCATGGGACTTTCAATGCTCATGGATAAGGATATCTTTTCTTTTCTTTCACAGTACACCGGGAAGATACATGCTGAAGGAAAGGGACTTTTCGGTGGACTGGTAATAGGTATTTCACTCGGGATCGTATGGATCCCCTGTGTCGGACCCATACTTGCATCCATACTGACACTTGTAGCACTTGAAAGCGATATCATTTACGGGGCCACCCTTTTGATCATCTATTCCATGGGTTTTGCAGTCCCAATGCTGCTAATTGCCTATTCTGCAAAGCTGTCCGGTGACAGGATCAGCAAGCTTTCGCATATGGATATCGAGCTTAAGAAAATAGCAGGTGTGATCCTTGTGGTAGTCGGATTATGGATGGTCTACACTAACCACATTGCCGGTTATATATGATATGTCCAGGGCCAGAGCAAGGATTCGTGTGAATTAGTCACATATTAAATGTCAAAATGAAACAATTATACTCATTTAAAAAAACATATATCCCTTCCTGCTAATTTTACCTCAATGACCAATAATTCCACAAGTCCCGCAGATAACATCTCATGGATGGATAGCGCCTTAAAAGAAACCACGGACTTCTTATCTGTTCATTATTCTAACCTGACAAAAGAGGATATTGGAATTCTATTAGGAATTATTGGCGCAATTGGTGTTTTTTATACCTTTTATCATAACCGGAAGCAAAGGATAGCAGAGCAACAAGAAAAAGACGAAGAAGAAAAATACCGATTAGAAGAAGAAAAACATAGAATAGAAGCAGCTTCTAATCAAGAAAAAGACCATTCACAACTTATCTCTAATCAAGAAGAAATGCTTGAGATAGTTAAATCTATAAAACCATTTGCTAATTCTCCAATTTCTAATATTGTTGATTTCTTCCCTGAATTTAAAGATGATTACAAAAGAGATCTTTTTGAGTCCGCAATGAAGTTTCGAGATGAATACAAGCCACATGAGGCTTTAAAAAGATTCAATCTTCTTTTAGATCAGGAACTATCAGACGATGAAAGAATAGGACTTTTTGTAGATATTGGAAATACTAATCTTTTGATTGGGGATTATGATGAAGCCATTAGTAAGTACAAAAAAGCTCTCATGATTGCTGAACAAAAAAATGATATTCAAGCAAAAGGAGCGGTGTTTGGGAATATTGGACTGATATATGCTGATAAAGGTGAGATGGAAAATGCCTTGCAATATTATCTGCAATCTCTTGCTCTTCTTCGTGAAATTGGAGACAAGAGAGGAGAAGCAAGTGGTTTGGGAAATATTGGAATGATATGTGCTGATAAAGGCGAGATGGAAAAAGCCTTGCAATATTATTTACAATCCCTTGATATTACTCAAAAAATTGGAGACAAGTGGGGAGAAGCAAGTGGTTTGGGAAATATTGGACTGATATACCGTGACAAAGGAGATAGTGACAAAGCCTTGCAATATTTCAAACAAGCCCATGATATTGCTAGTGAAATTGGATTCAAGATAGGGGAAGCAAATCAATTGGGAAATATTGGACTGATATACAAAAATAAAGGTGATACTGATGAAGCCTTACAATATTTTAAACAAGCTAATGATATTGCTAGTGAAATTGGATTCAAGATAGGGGAAGCAAATCAATTGGGAAATATTGGACTGATATACCGTGACAAAGGAGATAGTGACAAAGCCTTACACTATCATCTTCAAGCCCTTGAAATCGATCGCGAAATCGGATACAAGTTAGGAGAAGCAAATGATTTGGGAAATATTGGACTGATATACTATGACAAAGGTGATACTGACGAAGCCTTGCACTATCATCTTCAAGCCCTTGATATTGATCAAGAAAGAGGATACAAGTTGGGACATGCAAGTGATTTAAGGAATATTGGCGTGATATACTATGATAAAGGCGATACTGATGAAGCCTTGCACTATCTTCTTCAAGCCCTTGATATTGATAAAGAATGTGGATACAAGTTGGGACATGCAAGTGATTTAAGGAATATTGGAGTGATATACTATGATAAAGGCGATACTGACGAAGCCTTGCACTATCTTCTTCAAGCCCTTGATATTGATAAAGAATGTGGATACAAGTTGGGACAAGCAAGTGATTTGTCAAACATTGGACTATTATACATTAATAAAGACGAAACAGAAAAAGCATTACAATACTTAGAAGAAGCCCTTAACATCTTTGAATCCATTGGAGCCTCTCATCTAGTAGAAATAACGCAACAGAATATATTGGAAATAAGAGAAGCTGAAGATTGAGTAAATTGTCTTCTCCACGTAGGGGATATTTTCTCCTTTAGTGTGTCTATAAAATTTGTTAAACCATTCTAAAAATCGTCTATATCTTTCTGTTTGAAGACTTCATCGACTTCTTCATCTATAAACTCATCAATGCCTTTGTTTTTCTTGATTTCCTGCATCAGATTAAATGTCCTAGCATGTGCATTTTGTAATATTGAACTATATGATTTAGGATGTAGTTTTATCTGTTTTTGTTCCCCTATCTCACTAAATTCACAACCAAGCTCTACATTTGTTCCCAATACAAAACAATTAATTATTGTATTACTCTCTATCCGTCCAGCCTTACGTATCTCCTTTGCATAATATTGGGCTTGGTGTAAATCTTCATCACATATAGTGTGCCCACCTCTTTTCAGTTCAATTATGAGGACTTTGTGTATTCCACATACATCACCTGTATTATCATCGTATCTGTTCTTACTGAAAGATCGTATTGTGCTTTCAGGTAATACTACAAAATCAGGTCTTTTTCTTGAGTTCTTCAGAGTTTTGATATTCTTTTTATCAAAATAGTTTCTAATCACAGTTGCCAATGATTTATTAGAAGTAAATTCAACACTTTCAAACTCGTGTCCAAATATCCATAAACCATGATCGAATAATGGCTGTAAATCCTTTAATTCATCGGTTTTGTCATCCTCTACAAGTTCCTCAAGTTTCTCAATTAATTGAAGTCTATCTCCAAGTAAATCAAGAACCGTTTTTGCATCCATTATGTCCCATTCGTCTAAAACATTTGAACATGCATCTATGTCGTCCGGAGAAAGCGATGCAAGCTGGGTTAGCAATTTATACCCTGATTTACTTGCTTCCATTTTAACAAACACATTTATGACATCTTCTAAGTTCTGTTGATTGAGGGTGGGACACCTTTTATGTAGTTCATCTATGAAAGATCCAACTTCATATCTTGATGATTTGCTTAATTGCTTAAGGGCAGGTTTTTGTTTTTTCAATATCTCCATTTTTTCTGTGTGGTGTATATCTTTGAATAAATCTGCAACCTTCTCTAAAATGTAACCATTAATTGTATTTTTAATATTCCTGACTTTTTCATTATCATTAAAGCCAGTCCAATCTTCCTTTACCTCATGTTCAAGGATATCTGCCCTTACAATTATTGTGTACCTTTTCCCAACCTTTTTTCTGGCATCGAGGTAACGACCTGTTGTTATATCTTCCCATGAAGGTTCACCGACCAATCTCCGATTTACCCACCAAGCAACTCCGTGTTGTTTTGATGTTCTGCCCGCAGTTTTACTGTCTATTACATTTATTTTTACTATGCCGAAGTCTGGAACTAAGCATTCATACTCCTGTGAGTTTTCCAATATATCAATTGGATCAATAAGCACATCATTGACATATACTTTGAAAAAAGAAGGGTCTAATATGAACTTTGTACCTACAAGTTCCTGAATGTCTTCAACTTCCAGTTGTTCCTTGTTGCTCAAAACATAGGGATCAAATTCACATGTTATTTTAGTCCCATGCCCCTCAACTAAAAATTTGTCTGTTAATTTCACATCATAAGGATAAGAGCTATCTGGATTTTGAAAGACGCTAAAAATAGATTTGGTTCCGTTTTTCCATGTCTCAACTTTGTAATCTCTAGAAAAACAAAACAAACTATGCCTTCCTTTCCCGTTTCTACCAAAAACCTTCCTTTCTATCCCCTCTGAATCTGGAATTATGACTTTGTTACCTTGACTATTAAGCCGGTTATAGTCAAATTTGTACCACCTAGAACCAAACTCTTCTTCTGTCATTCCAATACCATTATCAATGATTTCAAAGTGAGTTTCCGGTTTAGTAGGCCATATTATGTGTACACTCGTAGCACCTGCATCCCAACAGTTTGCTACCAATTCAATAATTGCGATTTTTGGATCATTAACTATGTTTCCAGCATGCTTATTAAGAAATCGAGTATCAAAGAGTGGATGTAAAAGACTGGATTGTGTTTTTGTTTCTTCAGAGCTATCTTTTCCTTCTACATTCATTGTTCCACCAGCCCTAATTATTGTATATAAGCTAAAATTCACATGGGTGCAATTTTGCTAGAAATAATAAAGCTATTCAGGATATATTTCTATAATTTTTAAGTTTGAATCCAGACCTTCAACTTCGTTTACAACCATTTTATCACTTGGTTTTATCGGAGGTATGTATACAATTCCTGCATTTATCCCGGAAGCAAGCATATACCTCAACAATTGCATTTTTGCCCCTTCTTTATAAAATGATATATGCCTCTTCCCTATTCTTTTCATTTCAATTAATAGGCTATCGTTATTTTTCTGAATAAAAATATCGGGCATACCTATGAAATTGTCATCAATAATTTTATATTCTGAAGTTGCTTCAAGGCTCTTATCAACTAGACTTACATAAGCAGAAAGTGAACCAATTAATTCCATTTCCATATATGGTCGGTTTATATGTTCTACTGAATGTATATTTTTAGAGAATTCAAGCAGTATTTGAGTGATCTCACCAATTAGAGTTGTTTCCTCAAAAAAGATGGATAATGCTTCATTACTTATTGAAAAGTCTTCTTTTTGTTTATTATATGCTTTCTTTATTAGCATTTCATCAAGAAGAATATTGAAAAAGGCACATATGTTTACTAAAGCCAGAAATGCTTCTTGACTAGTAAAATTTAGATTATAATTATGTGTGGATTCGTTTCTCCATTGTTGTCGGTAGTTTGTAAAAAGCGATAGCACCCGGTTTCTCAATATCCCTTCTTCTTCAAAATATTGCTCTATAGAATTAACACTTCTATTTTCAGTACTTCTTCCCGTGAAAACTTTATAGGCTTCTTTTATTGAACCTTCAAATGCTTGATTACACCTATAAATGACGTCTGTAAATAGGTACTCATCCCCCATTTTGCCTTTGTGAAAATGCTGCTCTGCTACTTCTATGTGAGTAATCACATTACGGTGACTTTCAATTATCTCAGTGTCTGAGAATGAATCACATTTTTCTTTGATTAATTCTAGCAAATCCATTGTATCACAAATAAATAAAATTACTCTATAATCTCAATATAGTTCTCCTCTACAATACTGCTCTTTGGGGAAAACGTTTTCTTATTCTAACCTTAATCTCATATGAGATTGGTTTCTTTGACAGGAACTTTGTTCATTAATTCACAATTGAATTAATACCTATTAAAGTCTTGGTATCAGTATTCTAGAATAATTCAGATACAAACTAAATAATTGGAAAAAATAGAGAAATAGAACACGTTCAATATGATACGCGTTCAGTCAATCACACATTCATCGTCATTTGCTATTGCAACAAGTTCATTGACACAGGCTACTGCCATTGGTGTTCCGCCACGTGTTCCCACACATGTGATGGAAGGAACATCTGCTCCCCTGACAACTTCCTTTGATTCTGCGGCATTGACGAATCCAACAGGAGTTCCTATGACGATTGCCGGTTTTATGCCGTGCTCGATCATCCTGCATACTGCGAATGCTGCGGAAGGTGCATTGCCGATAGCTACTATGGAGCCTTCAAGGATGTCCTTGCATTTCAGGAAACCTGCTGCTGTCCTTGTGATACCGTGCTTTTTGGCAAATTCTGCATCCTCATCCTTATCGAGTACACAGATGACCTCACAGTTGTGACCTCTCTTGGTGACACCTGACTTGACCATGTTGATATCAACAAGGATAGGTGCACCTGCTTTGATAGCTGCCACGCCTGCCTTGATAGGATCGTTGACAAAACGCATGATGTCTGCTACCGCAGGGTCGCCTGTTGAGGTTACACAGCGCTGCCTTACCTTATCCTCAAGCGTTTCATCGCCTACTAGTTTGCGGGCGATGTTACGGCTGGTCATGTAGATGGCCTTGGCCTCAGCGGTCTGTGAACCGAGATCATTACAAATCTCAACAAGCTCAGAATCGATCTCAGTTGTCATTTCCACAAGTTCTTCGATACTTGTGTCTGTCTTATTGGCTTCAGTAGTCATACTTCCGGTGATACCCCCTGGGTGTGATTATCCTCTTGCCGTGTGGAGAATCCCATACACGGGAATCATTGGTTGTGATAAGGATGGTTGTGCTCATGTCAACCCAGTCATTGTGATCCATGACCTCACCGAGAGTCGTGACGATGTAATCCTGGTCAGTATCCCTCAGGGCATTCTTCACAAGACCCACTGGAACGGAATCATCCTTGTATTTCCTGATGATCTCGATAGCCCTTGAGAAGTTGGACTTGCGCTGGCGGCTCTTAGGATTGTACAGTGACATAACAAAGTCTGCTGATGCTGCTGCTTCCAGCCTTTTCTCGATAACTTCCCATGGGGTCAGAAGGTCACTGAGACTTACGGTACACATGTCATTGACAATAGGTGCACCAAGTACACTTGCAGATGCCGTGATAGCGGTCACACCGGGCAGAACCTCTACCTCAACGTCAAGACCTGCATGCTCTGCAACCTCAAGGACAAGACCTGCCATACCATAGACGTTAGCGTCTCCACCGCTTATCATGGAAACAACATTGTCCTGTGCAAGCTCCACTGCCTTGCGTGAGCGGTCGACTTCCTTACCCATGGCACTGCGGACGATCTCCTGTTTGTCCAGCAGGCTTGCCATCTGGTCAAGATAGGTACCGTTACCGACAATGTAATCAGAGGTGAGTATTACATCCCTTGCCTTCACTGTCAACTGTTCAACTGAACCAGGACCTATACCAATAATGTAAAGTTTTCCTTTACTCTGCGATTGCGATTGTGACCCTTCCATATGCCTTCTTCCTTAGTATCAATTCCTTTTTTTTCGACAACGCCAGTGCGGCAGGTTCTGCCACACCCTTAAGCCCGAAGCGTTTAGCCTGCGAAGCCGACGGCGCATCATAGTTATTCAATTCGTCGTGATCTATGAACGTAATAGTGAGCCCGAAGAACCTGGCTGCCTCATGCAGACCTGTCTCGTTCTCTTTAAGTTTTGCTGATGCCAGTCCTTCCACATCATCGATACTTCTGCCTGCCTCTGCAAGCGCACTGTTTATCGCATCGATGGCTTCCTGACCGTCAATACCCCTTCGGGCCCCCATACCTATGATCATTTGTCCTCAGCCTTTACTTCATCTCTTTTTAAGACCGAAACATCGTCCCCGACAATAACTATCCTGGGACCTTTGATCTCGAGGACCTCCACATCCTCATCAAGCAGAGCACAGTTCACCTGCACTGTGGAAGGCTTGTTAACAATATCACATCCCAATGACTTGGCAATGCCTTCAACAGAGTTACGATTATGGACCTCAGTGGCTGTTGTGACCACAGGTACCGGACCGATCTCAGCGATCTTCCTGACAACCTCATTACCACCGTGGTGGCCGCCAAGCAGAGGAATTGCGAAATTCATATTGGAATCAACCACTATGACCGCAGGGTCCTTCCACTTGTCCTCGATGAGAGGTGCGATCTCTCGCACAACGATGCCGGTGGCAAATACAGCCACAATAGCATCGTACTCCTCGAATGCCTTTTTGAAGATGGTCTTGTCATACATCAGGACATCAGCATTCAGATGTCCTGCCAGGCGCTCTGCAACCTCAAGATTTCTCTCAAAGGTTATGATAGCGGTTCTTGTGCCACTCCGTATAAGTAAGACCTCCCGAAGTTACCATATTCCACAGGTTCTACAACCCCGCCAATAAGGATCATTGCGGAGCGCTTGATGCCTGCTTCCTTGACCTTTCCGGCAATGTCTGCAACAGTACCCTTAATGATCTTCTGGTCAGGCCATGATGCATGGAAGACAACTGCCACAGGAGTGTCATCAGGATATTCCACCTTCTCCATGATCTGCTCGATCTTCTGGGTTCCCAGGAAAACAGCCATTGTGGCACCGTGTCTGGAAAGCTCTGTGATCTTGTCCTCATCAAGTGTCTTACCTGCAGGACGTGTAATAATAAGGGTTTCTGAAACCTCGTTAAGTGTAAGCTGGGTCTGTAATGCAGCAGCTGTTGCAAATACAGAGGATACACCAGGTATTACCTCAACCTCTACATCGAACTTCTTCAGTTCCTCGAACTGCTCAACGATGGAGCCGTAGAGTGAAGGATCACCGCTGTGTAACCTTACTACCTTCTTACCTGCTTCAAGATTATCGACTATGAGCTTGGTGGTCTCAGCAAGGGTAAGTCCGTAACTGTCTATCTTCTCACCTTTACAGTAATTGACAACTTCCGGGTTTACAAGGGAACCTGCATATATTACAAGGTCTGCACCTTCAAGAAGTTCTTTACCCATTACAGTGATGTATTTTGCATTTCCGGGACCGGAACCTACGAAATATACTTTTTTATCTGTCATTTGATCCACCCTGTATCATTCTTCCTTCTCAGCGAAGATTATACTGAAGTAGTTACCTTTCTCAGGGATGTTCTCCCTTTCTGTGATTATGACTTCCCTGTCACTGAAAAGGCGTTCGCAGAAAGTGAATTTGTTGAAACCTTCCTTTTCATAGGATTCTATTATCTCAACTGGTTTGCTTGCCTTCAACCTGATCCTGTACTTGCTGTCAGATCCGTCACTCACCTCAAAAGATGAGTCGACCTCTGCTCCTGTCTGGGCAGCAAATGATGTGATCGAACTGATACCAGGAATTGTTGCAGTCTCAACATCCGGATAGAACTTCTTCATCACACGTTTTAAGTGAGTGAATGTTGAGAAGAAGTTAGGATCACCGATAAGACCAAAGACAACAAGGTTATCCTTTGATTCCTCAGCAAGCATGTCAGCATTCTTCTTCCAGACAGCATTGAGAACCTCATAATCCGTCAACATTGGGAACTCAAGAATCTCTGCTTCTGCATAAGGTGCCACCAGATCAGCTGCCATGCGACCGGGAACGTATACTTTATATGCATTTTTCAGGCTTTCAACAGCTTTCAACGTAAGAAGCTCCGGATCTCCCGGGCCAAGTCCAACTCCAACAAGCATTTTTTTATCACCATTAAAGATTAATTTTTGCCTGATCTTCCAACTACAATATAGATAGGATTCTCAGGTTTGAACATTGTTTCACCGGTAATCGGTGCACCTCGCGAAACTATCACGTGCAGTACCTCATCGAATAAGTCAAGTTCTTTCATCTTATTTATTACATTTACGACAGTTTCGATCCTGACCGCATTCAATACAATACTCTTCGCCTTTTTCTCAGCAAGTACTTCAAGTACACGGGAAATGTTTTTTGTGCCTCCGATAAATGCACAGTCGATAGAACCAACTTCCTGTTTTTCAAGGATCTCGGATGATTCACCGGAAAACACTTGGGCATTGCTAATCTTAAATGCTTCGAAATTTTTCTTCGTTACATCGATCGCCTCTTCCCTTGCATCCATGGCGCATATGCTAATATCACGCACCATTTTTGAAGCTTCAATTGATACGGCTCCCGTGCCACAACCTATGTCAAAGAATCTGCATCCATCAGCTAAATCAAGTTTAGATAGGGATACTGCAATGATCTCAGGTTTTGTCGGGCCGCCACTTACATGCAAAAGTTCAGTCATGTTCCACCTAACTAAGATAAACTGGAGTTAAGTAGATATAAGTTGCCCTTCATAAAACTGTTGCATAGTCACGAAATTGTATAAGACATTAAAAATAATTAAAGGGCGGTTGCAATGGAAAACAAAAAAAATGCAAAGAAGTTACTGGTACTTGGTACTGCATCAGATGTCGGCAAAAGTATAATGGTCACTGGCCTGTGCAGGATACTTTCCAGAAAATACAAGGTTGCACCATTTAAGGCCCAGAACATGAGCCTGAACTCGTGGATAACAAAAGATGGAAAAGAGATAGGTATCGCACAGGCGATACAGGCCAAGGCAGCAGGAGTGGAGCCCACCGCTGATATGAATCCTGTCCTCCTTAAACCAAAAGGGGACAGAACATCACAGGTCATCGTACTTGGGGAACCATATGCTGACAAGACAGCAGGCAATTATTACGATTCCATAGAAGAGATGCATGGCGTACTTCGCGGTGCACTTGAGAGACTGGAATCCGAATATGACCTCATCGTCATGGAAGGCGCAGGAGGCGCCGCTGAGATCAACCTCTACGACCGCGACATTGTGAACGTAGGAACTGCACGTATAACACAGGCACCTATTATACTGGTAGGAGATATCGAATCAGGCGGAGTATTTGCAAGTCTTTACGGAACAAAAGAACTGCTTCCTGAAGATGTAGGTAAGAATCTCAAAGCTTTTGTCATCAATAAGTTCAGAGGCGACCCTGCCATACTAGAACCCGGGCTCAAACAGCTCGAGGACCTTACAGGCGTGCCCGTCCTTGGAGTACTACCCTATTACAAGATCAAGATACCCTCTGAGGATTCCATGGCTATCAGAAAGAAGAAAGGCAAGAAAGAGGATGAGGATATCAATGACATAGATATTGCGGTCATCCGCCTGCCAAGGATATCCAACTTCACGGACTTCGAACCTCTTGAGAGGATAGCAAAGGTCAGGTATGTAGACCTTGATGATGAGCTTGGAACCCCTGATTGTGTCATAATCCCGGGAACAAAGAACACCGTCAGTGACCTGCTGGACCTTCAGACAAGTGGCATGGATGCGCAGATAAAGAAGCTCAAAGACAAAGCAGTTATCTTTGGTATCTGCGGAGGGTACCAGATGCTTGGAAAGGTCATCCACGACTCCGGTGTAGAGAATGGTGTTGAGGCAGATTATGAAGGACTTGATCTGCTTGATATCGAAACATCCTTTGGAGAATACAAGAAGAGAACTGTCCAGGTCAAAAAAGAAATAGTTGCCGACGGACCGATCTTCAAGAACATCAAGGGAGATGAGATATATGGTTACGAGATCCACATGGGAACGACACTGACACCAAGGACAGTCTTTGGAGATGATGGCAGCATTGACAAGAGCGGAACCATTGTAGGAACATACCTGCACGGACTTTTCGATAACCAGAACATCCGTCACGCACTGATGATATACCTTGCTGAGAAGAAAGGTGTGGAGTATCATCCTGAGGTCGTTACAACTGAAGATGAGGCATACGAAGAGCTTGCAGAGATCGTAGAGAGCTGTCTGGATATGGACAAGATCTACGAGCTCATCGAGAACCAGTAGATCCATTCTTCTCTCTTTTTCTTTTTTTCTCATTCTGCATGACCTGACCGCAGGTCATTGATATTTTCTGTGGATCAGACATTTTGATCAGTCATTTCCTGGTTCTGAATTTGATGAAAGCATCACAGAAGATACATGTTATTGCCATTTCAACTTTATTTAAACTTAGCTAGCATAGTAAGCCAATCAAAATTAATATATACTTGTTTAAACATGTTAGGCATACCTACAAAAATTAAACGAACAAAAGGCAATATCATGAATGAAAAAACACTGGACCTCATTGAACCTGAACTATCTGTCAAGGTTCTGAAAGTAACAGGTCAGAAATCCTCAAGGAAAAGGATCCTTGACATGGGATTAACTCCCGGAACACGAGTTGATGTCATCCGAAGGGCACCTCTTGGCGACCCGGTGGAGTTCAAGCTTAAAGGATACAACCTCTCCCTGAGGAAAAGAGAAGCTGAGACCGTCCTGGTCGAAGTAGTGGAATGAAAGGACAACACAACAGGATGGTGGCAGAATGACAGAAAAAATAACTGTGGCCCTGACAGGAAACCCAAATGTTGGAAAGACCTCGATCTTCAATGCGATCACAGGTTCCAAACAACATGTGGGCAACTGGCCCGGTGTTACAGTGGAGAGGAAGATAGGAAAGAGAGTCCACAATGACATTGAAATGGAAATTGTGGACCTGCCGGGAACCTACAGCCTGACAGCTTATTCCCTTGATGAGATCATAGCCCGTGACTTCATAATCGAAGAAAAACCGGACATAGTGGTACAGGTAATTGACGCGACAAACCTTGAAAGGAACATGTACCTCACGACCCAGTTAATGGAACTTGGGGTCAAGCTCATAATCGCGCTCAACATGACCGACCTTGCACTTGCAAAAGGTGACAGCATAGATTCTGAGAAGATGCAGGAGTTCCTGGAAGTTCCGGTAATATCCACCATTGGAAGCAAGGGGAACGGTATTGAAGGTCTTCTGGATGCTGTTGCAGATGAACTGCACAAGACCAGGGTAACTGAGAATATATTCACCTACGAGAGCGATATCGAGACCAGAGGAGAAGAACTTGAGAATGTCCTGAACAACGACCCATATTTCGTACATTACCCTTCACGATGGTTCAGCATGAAATTGCTTGAGGGTGACGAGAACATACTCAAGAAAGCAAAAGAGAGCGAGAGCTATCCCCGGATAGAAAAGATACTAAATGAGCTGGATGCCGATAGTTTCGAGGCTAAGATCGCAGACCAGAGATACAAGACCATACAGACGATGCTCAGACAGGTCTGTGATATCAACACCGAACATCTAAGCGGGTCGGACATGGTGGACCGGGTGGTGACGAACAAATTACTTGGTATCCCGATATTCCTGTCCCTGATGTGGGCAGCCTTTGAGATAACATTCACATTTGCCACCCCGTTCATGAATATCATTGACATATTCTTCGGATGGCTTGCAGAAGCAGCAACAAACGCCATTACAATACCATGGCTGTCCTCCCTTGTAGGAGAAGGTATGATAGCAGGTGTCGGATCTGTGCTCATATTCCTCCCTAACATCCTGTTGCTCTTCTTCATGCTGTCACTGATGGAAGACAGTGGTTACATGGCAAGGGCCGCGTTCATTATGGACAAGATCATGAGCAAGATAGGGCTGCACGGCAAGTCGTTCATTCCACTTGTCATGGGATTCGGATGTAACGTACCTGCCATCATGGCAACACGTACCATCGAGGACACCCGTGACAGGCTCATAACCATACTTATCACACCATTCATGTCATGTGGAGCCAGGCTACCTGTCTACGTGCTGCTGGCCGGTGCGTTCTTCGGACGTGATGCAGGTGTTGTGATCTTCAGTCTTTACGCACTGGGCATACTGGTGGCCATCACAAGTGCGAAGCTCATGCGCAGCACTATCCTTAGAGGAGAGGATGCGCCGTTCATCATGGAACTGCCATCATACAAGATACCCACACTCAAAGGCAGTTTCATTCACATGTGGGAAAGAGGGAAGATCTACCTTAAGAAAGCAGGAACGATCATCCTCATCGGAGTTGTAGGAGTATGGCTCCTTGCATCTATCCCAGCCCCGGGAAGCGGAGGCACCTTTGCTTCGGAAGAGGTATATGGAACCACAGACTCCGTGATCGGTGTCATCGGACAGATAATAGAACCACTTGTAGCACCTCTCGGATTTGACTGGAGGATCGCAGTGGCACTGTTGTTCGGTGTCGTTGCCAAGGAGATCGTTGTGGGTTCCATGGGCGTGCTCTACGGAGCAGGAGATAATGAAGATACCCTTTCAGACATACTTGCCGCAGGAGCAATGAGCCCTCTGGCAGGACTGGGACTTATGGTATTCACCCTTCTGTACGCACCATGTTTCGCCTGCATAGGTGTTATCAAGAGAGAGACCGGGTCATGGAAATGGACCCTTTTCCAGTTAGCTTACGGCACAACACTTGCATGGACATTCGCATTCGCAGTGTACCAGATAGGAAGCAGAATAGGAGTGCTTGCCTGAACTCTAAAAACATAGATGGAGAATGATCAAGATGAAACGTAATTATGGGAACAAGGAAATAGCATTTGCAACACTTGCCGGTGTGCTCTACGCATTCTTTGGACTGATACATATTATAGAAGGACTTGGTATCGACACTGGACTTTCGGGCATTTTATTCATTCCGGGAGACATCCTTGGTGGATTCTGTCTTGTAGTCATAGGAGGAGTTTTCCTTTACGGATCAAGGGAAATGCTACAGGGAATAAATGCAGGCGTATCCTTCGTTTATGTGGGCATCCTGATGTCCCTGGTCTTTATGATGGTCTACCTGTTGATAATGGGAGGGAACCTGCTGGATTCATTCATAGTTCCTGATGACTATGAAGGATGGAGCGTAATGGAAACCTTCAGACCAGGAATATACCTGGGGATCATTTCACTTGCAGGCATCCTCTACTGGAGGGACAGGTTCTCACTGAACGAGGTGCTTGTATTCAGGGAGGGAGCATAATGGTCGTAGGATATCGGTTTTTCCTGAAAAGAATAGCAACGATGATGGATTCAAAAGAGAATCTCACCATCAGGACAATAGCTGACAGGCTTAACCTCAGACATGATGAGTTCAGGGACATCCTGAACATCATGGTTAACAAAGGAGATATCGAGTGCATTGAAGAAAGTACGGCAGGATGCAGCGGAAGCTGCCCCGGTTGTTCAAAATTATGTGCAGGACCACAGCTTACCAGCAAGACAGGGAATGTACGGTCTTACAGGTTGACAGAGAAAGGCAGGATGAACTGTAAAGGATAGGGCAGGGAAGATACAATACCATCTGATCGGTTCTTTTTTCACAGGACCCTGTTATTCTTTCCATCTTTTTTACTGTTTTAACCATTGGATCATTTCAGCCCGCTTTTGTGTTAGAAGATTTAAAAGCCATAACCCTTAAATACCATCAACCATCTTTTAATCAGTATTGTACAACTATATACATTGTTGCGTTAAAAGGTGCTACCATGAAGGACTACATCAGGAAAGTAAGTGAAAAGCAGGACCTCACAATCACTGAAGCAGAGGATGCTATCACAAAGATATTCACAGAGGCCACTGACGCACAGATCGGCGGGCTCCTTATCGGACTGAAACTTAAAGGCGAGACTGCAGATGAGATAGCAGGCTTTGCCATTGGTATGAAAAAGGCTGCGAACACCATCGCTCCAAAAGTCGAAGGTGCACTGGTGGACGTTGTGGGAACCGGCGGTGACAGTCATAATACCATCAACATCTCGACCACCTCTGCAATAGTAACTGCCGCAGCAGGCGTTGCAGTTGCAAAGCACGGCAACCGTTCCATAACCTCACTTTCCGGTAGTGCCGATGTCCTGAGAGAGCTCGGGATAAAAGTGGACAAATCACCTGAAGAGGTGACCGAATCCATTGAAAAGAACGGAATTGGCTTCATGTTTGCGCCGATATTCCACCCTGCCATGAAAAGGGTCGGACCCATCAGGCAGGAAATGGGAGTAAGGACTGTTTTCAACATCCTCGGACCACTCACAAATCCTGCGAACGCAAAGGTCCAGCTTGTTGGAGTCTTTGATAAGAAACTCTGCGAGCCCTTCGCCCAGGTAATGAAGAAACTGGGAGTTGAAAGAGCAATGGTCGTCCACGGTGACGGCATGGATGAGATATCCAGCATCTCAGAGACATATGTTGCCGAACTCAAAGATGGCGAGATAACAACCTATACACTCACCCCGGAAGAACTGGGCATCAACAGGGCAACAATAGATGATATCGCAGGCGGCACACCAGAAGAGAATGCGAAGGACATCATACGCATACTGAAAGGCGTGAAAGGACCGAAAAGGGACATAATCGTAATGAACTCTGCCGCAGCACTTTATGTTGCAGGCAAAGCCGCTTCCGTCAAAGAGGCGATACCAATGATAGAGGAAGTCCTTGACAGCGGAAAGGCGCTTCAGAAGCTGATAGAGTTCAGTGATGACGATAATTTGAAAGAGGTCATAGATGAAACATCTGCCTAGAGTCAAGATATGCGGAATGAGGACTGCTGAGGACATCGAACTGGCAGTAAGCTGCGGAGCCGATGCTGTGGGACTCATCACAGAGGTCCCGGTGAACACACCAAGGAAACTGGATGCCCGGACAGCTGCGGAACTTGTCAGGAAAGTACCGGTCTTTGTGGACTCAGTGCTTGTCATCATGCCGGAAAGCGGACAGGAAGCACTGGACCTCGTAGATAAGGTAAGACCTGACGTGGTTCAGCTCCACAAAGAACTTAGCGCAGATGAGATAGAGATAATACGTAATGGCACACACCAGAAGATCATCAGGACATTTGCCATACCTGTAGAGAGCAAAGAGCTACCTGCTGATATGATGAGAGAGATAGATTCGCTTTTCGACAATGACCTGATAGACGGCATATTGCTCGATTCCGGTAAAGCCGGAGCAAGTGGCGGCACCGGACTGGTGCACGACTGGTCAATAAGCAGACAGGTGGTCGAGAACACGGACGTTCCGGTGATGCTGGCAGGCGGACTGAAGCCTGAGAATGTAAGGGATGCCGTAAATGAGGTAAGGCCATTTGCCGTGGACACTGCCTCAGGTGTAGAGACAGATGGAAAGAAAGACCCTGCAAAGGTATGCAGGTTCATAGAAGAGGCAAGGTGTATCAATGGTTGATTTCGATCTTAATAAAGAGGAGTTCACAACCCTCATTGACAATTCACAGAAGCCTGCCATAGTGCAGCTCATGACGAAAGTGGATAGCATTTGCAGCCCGCTGCAACTATATGCGACCCTGCAGAACGCAGGACATTCATATCTGCTTGAATCCGTAGAGAAGGAAAAGAGACATGCAAGGTATTCATTCGTAGGCTACGAACCTGAGATGGTGGTTTCTATCAAAGACAGGTACCTGACCATCGAATGCCAGATGAACTCAGAGCTTACAAAGCACATCTACAACAAGCTCAAAGACATGGGTGATGTGGAATCACTCATCGGCGGAAAGTTCAGAGTGAAGGTAAGTGAAGGCGACGATGCACTTGCAGCCTTCAGGAAGATATACCCCACCAGCACCGACACCAGCCTTCTCAACCAGACACGTTTTGACAGACAGACATTCCTCGGTGGTGCCATCGGCTACAACAGTTACGATCTGGTCTATGATGCCTGGCTGGACCGGGACAAGAAGCCCGATGCAGATACACCTGACATGCACTTCGCGATCATGTCGAAGACATTTGTCTTCGATCACATCACAAATGAGACATACATAGTTATCACACCATTCGTCACAGAGGCAAGCGACCTGAACGATGTCTATGAACATGCGGTCTCAGAGGCACAGCTCATGGAAAGGTCACTCCAGATGGCCTCGGTCATAAGCATAAGTGAGGACATCCCTGTGACAGATTCAGAGGAACCTGTTGCCAACATGGACCAGGATGCCTATGAAGAAGCCGTGAAGGTAGCAAAGCAACACATCATCGATGGTGATATCTTCCAGGTGGTCCCTGCCCGCAGATACACCGTAAAGATGAAGCAGACGCCACTGCAACTCTACATCAGGCTCAGGAACATCAATCCAAGCCCTTACATGTACATCTTCAACTTCAAAGACGTGGGTATCGTGGGTGCAAGTCCAGAGACACTTATGACGGTCTTTGACAGGAAGGTCATCACAAACCCTATTGCAGGAACCTGCCCCCGTGGAAAGGACGATGAAGAGGACAAAGTACTTGCAGAGGAGATGCTTGGTGATGAGAAGGAACGTGCAGAGCATGTCATGCTAGTGGACCTCGGACGTAATGACGTAAGGATGGTCTCAAAAGGCGGAACCGTCAAGGTAGATGACCTCATGAGCGTGGTGAAATACTCCCACCTCCAGCACATCGAAAGTACCGTGAGTGGGGAACTCAGGAACGAGTGCGACCAGTTCGATGCCACACGTGCAATATTCCCTGCCGGGACACTTTCCGGTGCTCCGAAGATAAGGGCAATGGAGATCATTGATGACCTCGAGCCGGAATCCAGAGGAATATACGGCGGAGGAGTAGGATACTATTCATGGAATGGTGATGCTGACTTTGCCATTGTCATCAGGACAGTACTTATCAAGAACAATACAGCCTACGTGCAGGCAGGAGCAGGCATCGTGGCTGACTCTGACCCGACATACGAATACAACGAGACCGAAAGGAAGATGGCTGCTATGATAAAGGCCATAGGAGGCAAACAATGAAAGTATTGTTCATCAACAACAAGGACTCCTTTGTCTGGAACCTTGTGGACTACGTGTCAATATACGAGCCTGATACCATGGTCGTCCCCAACACCATCTCCCTTGAAGAGATAAAGGAGATCGGGCCTGACGCTATTGTTGTGTCCCCTGGACCCGGTACACCTCACAAGGCAGAGGACATAGGTTCCTGTCTTGACGTGATAAGGGAATTCGGACCACATGTACCTGTTCTTGGAGTATGTCTTGGACACCAGGCAATTAACACCGCGTTCGGCGGAAAGATAGGACATGCAAAGGGCGGCCCCATCCACGGAAAGACATCTGACATAAGTCATGACGCATCACCACTATTCGATGGTATCACTGACAGGTTCAAGGGAGGAAGATACCACTCCCTTGCCATCCAGGAACTGGCAGAGGACCTCAAGGTCACCGCGAGAACAGACGATGACATAATCATGGCTGTGGAACACAAAGAATACCCCGTCTACGGCGTGCAGTTCCACCCCGAGTCCATTCTTACCGAAGAAGGAATGGGAATCGTCAGGAACTTCCTGAAGATAGCCGAAAACATGCACAAGAATTAAGCACTTACAGGCTTATTGTTGACTATGTTTATCGGTATCACAGGCACACCGGGGACAGGGAAGACCTCGGTGACCAAACTTCTCGAAAAGGACCCTTTCTATCAGGTGATCCATCTGAACGAGCTGATAAAAGAAGAGAAGCTCTACTCAGAGGTGGATACCGAAAGGGACTGTGTGGTAGCCGATATGGACAGGGTGTATGACAGGATCCTGGAATTACAGGATAGTTTCTATGCCGTTACCATAGTTGACAGCCATCTTTCACATCATATAGCTGATATCGTCATCGTTCTGAGGACATCACCTGCGATACTGAAAGGAAGACTCGAAAAAAGGAATTACTCTGCTGATAAAGTGCGGGAGAATCTAGAAGCAGAAGCCCTTGACATCATTCTTGCCGAAGCGGTGGAATGGTGCGCAAAGGTCTTTGAGATCGATACGACAGCAGGGAATGTGGAAGGAACCTTCGGGGATATCGAGAGAATCATCAGGGGACTTCGAAACGGGGATACCGATGAACTTGAAAAGGAGTTCAGGCCGGGTTCTGTGGACTGGAGTGACTACTTCTTTGACTAGATCACTCTGAAAGTGACACATTTTTGAAAGAGCAGTGCGTATATAATAACAATACTTGCCTCAAACGCAGGTTTTTAAAGATAACAGATAATAGAGTAAGTAGGAACACAAATTGTGTAACTCATCTTTCCTCATGCCGAGGTGACAGAGTGGCTAATGTGACCGCCTGCAGAGCGGTTTTTCGGGAGTTCGAATCTTCCCCTCGGCATCCTTTTACACACATTAAAGGAGTTCTACTGTGGCACTGAAGATATATAATACACTGACAAGAGAACTGAAAGATTTCATCCCCTTTCATGGAAAGAAGGTGAACATGTATGTTTGCGGACCTACGGTGTATGACCACTGCCACCTCGGACACGCCAGGAGTTACGTTTCCTTTGATGTGATCAGACGCTACCTGAGCTATAGAGGATATGACGTCAACTACATCTCCAATATCACGGATGTGGATGACAAGGTGATCAACAGGGCCAGGGAGAGCGGAGAAGATCCTCTTGAACTGTCAAGGAAATTCACCGATTCCTTCATAGAAGATATGGAAACCCTTGCAGTGTTGTCACCTGATACCCGCCCTAAGGTAACGGAACACATAAATGAGATCATCAGCACCATTGAAACTCTTGTGCAGAAAGGAGCTGCCTATGTGACCCACAAAGGCAATGTATACTACGACCTCACCAGATCTGAAGAGAAGATCGGAGTATTGAGCCACCAGACCGCAGAAGGACTTCTGGAAGGCTCCGGCAGCAGAGTGGATGTGGAAGATGACAAACGATACCAGCTTGACTTCGTTCTCTGGAAGGTCTCGCCTGAAGATGAGATCGGATGGGACAGCCCATGGGGCAGGGGAAGACCCGGATGGCACATCGAATGTTCGGTGATGTCCGCAAAGTACGGCTCAGAACAGCTTGACATCCACGGCGGCGGCATGGACCTTATATTCCCTCACCATGAGGCAGAGATACACCAGTCAGAGAGCTGCACAGGAAAGCATCCTTTCAGCAAGTACTGGATGCATAACGGATTCCTTACCATCGATAAGGAGAAGATGTCAAAATCCCTCGGGAACTTCTTCACCATAAAGGAGGTACTCGGTAAATTCCCTGCCGGAACAATACGATTCTTCATCGTTTATACTCATTACAGAAGCACTATCGACTTCAGCGAGGATGCACTGGAGGAAGCAGGCAGGGCAAGAAAGAGATTATTGAACTCCATATCCAACGTTGAGCATGCACTGGACAGTGCACCTGAAGATGACAACGACGCCGGACTGGATGAGCTTATCGATACAACAAGGGATGAGTTCATGACTGCAATGGATGACGACTTCAATACAAGGGAAGCCATCGGCAGTATGTTCGTTTTCGGTCGCAAGGTCAATTCCATCATCAGCAGTGAGAACCCGGGTCGTGAAGCACTCAGGCGAGTTCTCGACTTCTTTGCAGAGATAGATGGAGTGCTTGGTATCTTCACCGAGAAAGAAAGTCCTTCAGAGAGCGATGATACCGGCCTTTCAGATGAGGAGATCAACGGGATGATAGAGCTCAGGGAAAAGGCACGTGCTGAAAAGGACTGGGCAAAGGCTGATGCTATCCGTGATGAACTCAAGGAGAAAGGTATCATTATCGAAGATGGAAAGGAAGGCGTAAGGTGGAGGCGGGAATAGCTGAAATGACCTCCATATACCAGGTAGATGCCTTTACCGATGAACCGTTTAAAGGTAACCCTGCCGGAGTTTGTATCCTTGAACAAGCTGCAAATGAGGAGTGGATGCAGACTGTTGCAAGGGAAATGAATCTTTCTGAGACTGCTTTCCTCTACCCTGATGGCAAAGGATACAACTTGCGCTGGTTCGCACCTGATACAGAGGTCGATCTCTGCGGCCATGCAACGCTGGCAAGTGCCCATATACTATGGGAAAAGGACTTTGCCGATAAAAAAGATGTTCTGGAATTCCATACAAAGAGTGGAACTCTTACTGCCAGTCTGAAAGACGGATGGATAGAACTTGATTTTCCTGCGCTTTTAGAGGAAGAGAGTGAGATACCGGAAGGACTAAGCGAGGCTCTGGGGATAGAACCTGTCTATGTTGGCAGGAGTGTATTCGATTATATTATTGAGGTCTGTTCTGAGGAAGAGTTAAGGGCGATCGACCCGGACCTTACCCGGCTTTCAACTATCACTACAAGAGGTTTTAGTGTAACAGCTCTTTCCAGTTCTGATGAATATGATTTCGTATCAAGACTCTTTGCACCTGCTATCGGGATACCTGAAGATCCTGTCACAGGTTCAGCTCATTGCTGCCTCGGACCTTACTGGATGAAGAAGCTTGGAAAAAATAGTTTTACTGCCTATCAGGCATCCACAAGGGGAGGAGTTGTCAGAGTACAGGTGAAGCGTGACAGAGTATTGCTCTCAGGCAAAGCGGTAACTGTTATTGAAGGAAAGATACTTTTTTAATTCAGAGAATAAGTTGAAGATCACAGAGACGTGAGGGGAGTCTTGTCGACTAATCCTTATATGTGTTGTCGGACCTTGATACACTTTTAAGCCTGTTGACACCATCTATCTCGTCGATCACATCAACAACTTCCTCTGGAACGAGTTCTTTCCAGTTCTCATCGGCCAGCATACGTCTTCTTATCTCGCTGCCGGAATAACCGTCCCTCTGGTACATTGGAGGTTGCTCCACGGTAATACCAGCTTCCTCGAACAGGCGTACAACTAATGGATTATTAGAATAGACCACATCAAATGGTGGTGTCATAGAAATAATGTGAGAGACCCACACAGCATTCCTTTGCAGGTCTTCCAGCGGGATCGCGTAATGCATCACATCGGCATCCTCAAGAGCATGCCTTATCATCATTACGCGCTCACCTGCGGTAAATGGATTCTTAGGCTCGTGGCTTTTCTGCGCACTGCCTATGCCAATTACTACCTCATCCACATCCCGGGCAATATCATTTATAATTGAATAATGTCCGAGATGGAATGGTTGGAAGCGTCCTATATAGAACGCCCTTCTCATATGCATATGTGATAACCATCAGTGAATGCCACATTCGTCGAATGTGAACTTCTCACAGACTTCAAGATAGTGTCCTGAGTTGTTATCGTGTTTCATCTTGGCAAGCTTAGCGATCAGATCCATTCCTGGTTTTGGATCCTCCATGATCTCGACCTTGTCCTTTACAAGCTCGAACATCTTCTTGCCTACTTCTGTGCGGATGAGCACACAGTTCCAGCCGTCCGGTGTACCAACAGATCCCAATGAGATATCTGCGGAAACTGATGTGTAATCACAGCAGTGGTGACATGGATTCCTTGCATGGGGTGCAACCTCTGGGATCTTTACACTGTGGGCTTCGCCGTCCTTTGTGTAGTTCCAGAACTTACCTTTACCGAAGTCCATCTTGACAACATCTTCTGCATTGAGTCCCATGATCTCAGGAACAACCTTCTCGGTCATGATATCATGGTAGAAACTCTCCATGCACAGCAGACCAAGGATTACAACGATCTTGTCGTTGTTATTCTCTAAGAGAAGACGTGCGCCATGTGCCTGGCAGGGTACACCAATCACACCGATCTTATCGTATTTCTCAAAAGGTTCCCTGAGTGCTGAAAGTACTGAATCGTAGGTATACTTTGTACCTGTTGTCCTGTCAACATCTTCCGGTTTGGTCATAAGGACAAGTTCAGTACCCCATTTGTCATCCCTGGCGATACCGACGAAACAATCTACCGCACCAGTCTCAAGCAAAGCCTTTGCCAGTAGTGAGGTAACACCACCGTCCTGACCTTTAATGGTACTCTTTGCTCCGAAGAACTCTTTTACATTTGCGAATTCGTCTTCTTCATATCCGTCAATTACAGGACAGAGCCTTCCGCATGTGAGACATCCCTCACATACATTTGGTGCTGCTCCTTTGACGTATAATTCTAAATTATCAGGGTCACGGACCTCTGCATGCTTGTTCATGACAATAGCACCAGCAGGGCATGCTGAAACACATGCCCCACAAGCAGTACAGACGTCGTGATCAATGACCTCTAATATTTTTGGATGGGCCATTAACTGCCTCCGACGTTCTTTAATTTTGTTTATCCAATGATCTCTTTACCGATGAGCTTGATGGCCTTCTCTTTGTTAGGTCCGATCGGGGAACCTGCGACGATCTGTGTTACACCGATGTCGAGCAGTTCGTTGATCCTTGCCTTACAGTCATCAGGTGTTCCACTGATAGAGAATGCGTCCATCATGTCATTTGTGACCATACCGCCCATGAGTGCACCGAAGTCACCCTTTGCGATAGCTCCGCCGATGTCAGCCTTTGCTGCTACATCGATTCCGTGGCGCTCAAGTACCATGTCAGGTGAACCTGCAACGATGAATGCGACTACGATCTGTGCTGCACTCTTTGCCTTTGCAGCGTCCTTGTCAATTGAGAAGCATGCGTATGCTGCTACGTCAACGTCCTTAGGGTCACGGCCTGCCTTCTTTGCACCTGCTGCGATCTGCTGTACAGCTACTTCGAAGTCCTTAGGGTGTGATGCATTGATCAGTACACCGTCTGATACCTCTCCTGCGAGCTCGAGCATCTTTGGACCCTGTGCACCCATGTAGATAGGTACGTTTCCAGCCTTGAATGCCATCTTTGCACCGCCGAACTTGACCATGTCGCCGTCCATAGTTACTTTCTCACCTGCGATGAAGCCACGGATAGCCTCGATGCTTTCCTTTGTTGTTGTGAGTGGCTTGTCCCATGCGATTCCCATTGCATCGAAGGTTGCCTTGTCTCCAGGACCAAGACCGAGGATTGCACGGCCGCCTGAGATCTCGTTAAGGGATGCAATGCTTGATGCTGTGATAGCTGCGTTCCTTGTGTATGGGTTTGTTACACCTGTTCCGAGCTTGATACTGTTTGTGTTCATTGCGAGCACGGTTAAGGTTGAGTATACATCACGGTTGTTGTAGTGGTCTGTAATCCATACATTGTCAAAACCCTGCTGTTCAGCGAGCTTTGCGTAGTGAGCGATTTTCAGTACTGGGTCACTTGGTACAAATTCTATTCCAAAAGTCATTTGAATCCTCCTCTAAAGAGTGTTGCTATTCAGGTATCTATACATATTTAAAACTTTGTTGGTTTGACATCGGGATAACAAGTGAAAAAAAGCACCCCAACCCAATGCTAAAATTACAATATATGAAAATATGTTTCACTAGATATATTGTGCAACTACAGAGAACTTCCACACCACAACACTATCTAAAAAATAAATATGAACTTACCGTTACAGATATATCCGGTAACTGTCAGATGAAATATTATTCATATTTTGCAGGAGATGGCAATTTCAGGGAGTTATTGGGCCATCACCTCATATGAGAATATGAGCATCTGCAAGGCATGGATGTTTAAAGGATCGTTTGAGAGACATTGAGTTTTAAACGAAGTGATCATCATGAAATGCTACGAGTGTGAAAAAGATGGAACAGATAGCGATACGATAGGTATCTGTATCATTTGTGGAAGAGGGGTTTGTAAGGACCACCACGTCAGAGAAGAGACACCTGTATGGGAAGGCGAATACAGTATCAAACTGAAGTGCGGAATGGGCATTTCCTGTGACTACAAGGATGTACAGCACTGGAAGAAGGTACTCTGCATGCCCTGCCACAAGGCCCTTAAGGAGAATTACTAGGTGATATCATGATGAAATGTTATGACTGCATGGAAGAAGGAAAGGACGCAGAAGCAACATGCGTCTGTATCGCTTGTGGAAAAGGCCTTTGTACAGACCACAAGAAGGAACTGGAACTCCCGGTATCAGTAGGCCAGCCACCTAACGTGGAGAGGCTCCCTAACGGACTGCCAAGGCTTCTGTGCCAGTATTGTTTCGACCAGACGATCGAGGATTCATTTGACTGAGAATTCTATTGAGATACAAGAGGAGTGAAATGAAAATGTGCGGAGAAAGAGGTAGTGGAAAAGGATGCGGACATGAGGAGATAGTAGGAGACATGTCCGACAAGTTAGGATTTACACCACAGATACTGGAAGTACTTGGAGAGCTCGAACCTGAGTTCCTTCAAAAGTACAACATGTGCAACCACAGGTTGCTCAAGGATGGTGCGCTTCCTGCAAAGACAAAGATACTGATGGCTCTTGCGATCGTCGCATCCAAGCAGTGTGAACGCTGTGTCGTATCACAGATGAAGAGCGCACTGAACAACGGTGCAACAAAGGAAGAGATCATGGAAGTAATGGATGTCATTTTCATCACATCCGGTGCTCCTGCTGTTGCTGCATGCAGAGATGCACTTAAGCAGCTCAAATAAAACATCCTGCAGGGACCTTTCCGGTCCCTCCGGAACTTATCATTCTACAATAATGACCCAATGAGAGGAGAGGATATGAGGGGGACCATTGTAAAGGGCAGCCTGCTTTTTGTGACGATAGTTTTACTATTATCAATGACAGGGATTCCTGCATTCGCTGCAGAGGTTACGAAGTTCGGAGAGCTATCATCGGATGAGTTCACCGATGCGGACAGATGCGGGCAATGCCATGCGATCATATATGCCGACTGGGAAGGAACGATGCACTTCAATGCATATCTTGACCCGTTCTATCTGGAAGAGGTAAAGGTTGCAAGTGAAGACACCGATGGACTGGTAGATGAGTTCTGCTCCCGTTGTCACACACCCATCGGAGTCACATCCGGCGAGATACCACCAATTGACGGATCACAGATGAGCGAAATCGCCAAACATGGAGTGCAGTGTGACTTCTGTCACGTAGTATCAGGAAGCAACGGAACAGGCAACGCACCCTTCATAGTCACACCAGGGGACACTAAATGGGGACCTTTCGATGACTCAAGGTCTGCATTCCACGGTTCAGAATATCTTGAACTCTATACCCGGTCTGAATACTGTGGTATGTGCCATCAGGTCATACATCCCGTCAATGGACTTGTTATAGATGACACATACTCCACATGGAAAGAAAGCCAGTATGGAGACGATAATGTCGCCTGCCAGGACTGCCACATGACAGAGGGTATCACAGAGTTCGAGGCTAACCCCGGACGTGCAGGCTCTGGCGCACCTAAAAGGGACCACATCTCCTCACATGACATCGTAGGAGGAAATGCATTCATACCTCCGATGTTCGGTGCTGATAACGTAGCTGAAATGGCAGTTGAAAGACTTCAAAGAGCTGCCACTGTAGAAGTTAAGACACCAGAGATGGCAGCTTCAGGAGAGGAAGTGATCATCGAGGCATCGATCACCAATTCAGGTGCCGGACACAGTATACCAACCGGGGTTTCCGAGATCAGGCAGATATGGGTCGAAATGATCGTCACAGACAGCGAAGGTAACGAGATATATACCGCCGGAACACTCGATGAGGACGGGACCATAGAAGGAGAAAAGCTGATCTACAATAATGTTCTCGGTAACAGTGAAGGGAACGCCACAGAAAGCTTCTGGCTGGCTGACAGAGTGCTTGAGGATAACAGGATAGGTCCGAAAGAGACAGTGACAGAAGAACATAATTTCACGGTCCCTGATGATGTGGCTTATCCACTGACAGTAAAGGCCACCCTGAACTACCGGTCTGCTCCCCAGGAACTGATCGATAAGCTTATGGGAGAGGATACGGAAGTTCCTGTGATCGCCATGAACGAGATATCAGCCACAATATACGACCCTGCGACACCACCTGAAGAAAGAACAACAGAGTCGACACCGGGATTCGGCATTCTTGCGACATCCATGGCTCTGGTCATAATGATGTACTTATTTAGAAGATAAAAAGGAGGAAATGAAAAATGCCACCAGAAGTAGACTTAGACAAATGTGAAGGGATCGGAGCATGTGCTGAATCATGCCCTACAGATGTTATAGACATTGTGGAAGACGAGAACGGGAATCCCAGATCCGTTATCGCACGCCCTGATGACTGTGTGGAATGTGGGGTATGTGTTGATGCCTGCCCACAGGAAGCAATAACACTGGACTAAGAAAAACGGAGTGACCTAATGTCCGATGATACCAGCATCAAACTTCTCGGGATATCAGGTAGTCCGAGGAAAGGCTCAACAGACTACATTGTCAATGAAGCTCTCCGGTATGCCCAGGAGAAATATGATAACGTAGAGGTTGAATATTTCTCTGCAAGAGCAAAGAACATGAAGTTCTGCATCCACTGTGATCACTGTGTTCGTAAGAAAGAAGGATGCATTCACAAGGATGACCTTGTGGACCTCTATGACAAGATGCTCTGGGCAGATGCATGGATCATCGGCACTCCGGTATACCAGGGCACATTGAGTGCCCAGACAAAGACGATTATGGACAGGTGCCGGGCTGTGGTTGCCCGTGACCCCAAAGCCTTCCTGAACAAGGTCGGTGCCGCAGCAGCAGTGGGCGGCGACCGCGTAGGCGGACAGGAACCTGCCATGCAGACAATTCACAATTTTTACATCATCAGCGAGATGATACCTGTTGCAGGTGGTTCCTTTGGTTCCAACCTTGGAGGAAGCTTCTGGTCACAGGACAAAGGTGCCAAGGGTGCTGCAGAGGATTCCGAAGGATTGAGGACACTTCACAGGACCATCAACAAGATGATGAAGACCGTCATCACCATGAAGAATATAAAATAGGGGTGCAAGCTTGAAATTCGAAGAACCTGTGACCGAAATAATAAAGCGGGCATATAATGTGAAGAGTTTCAGGTTCAGAAGACCGGAAGCATTCGATTTTAAAGCTGGCCAGTATATCACGGTAACACTTGAAGACAACGGAAAAAAGACCGGCAAGCCTTTCACCCTGTCAAGCAGCCCTACTGAGAAGGAACATATTGAATTCACGAAGAAACTTACAGGTCATGAGTACTCGAACCTGCTTGATGCAATGGAAGTGGGAGATCCCGCACATATAAGTGGGCCTTTCGGAAAGATGACATTCGAAGGCGAGTATGAGAAGATAGCATTACTAAGTGGTGGTATCGGCATCACACCGATGATAAGTATCTGCAAATATGCCACTGATCTGAAACTCAGTACGGACATCATGCTCATGTGCAGCGACAGGACAGAGCAGGATATGATATTCGTAGAAGAGCTTGAAGCTATGAAGAAGGAAAACCCGAAGCTTACAGTATTCAACACCCTCACAAAGGCCTCGGATAACTGGGCAGGATGCAGAGGGCGCATCTGCGAGAGCATGGTCATGGAAGAGCTACCGGATTATGCAGAGAGGGTCTTCTATGTATGCGGACCGCCTCCAATGGTGGACTCCATGCTGGAAATGCTCCACAAGATGAAGATACCTGACAGCATGATACACAAGGAATCATTGATCGGATATTGAATCAGACTAGAACGAAAGGAGGTACATGATTATGAAAAGAATTGCATGGGGAATCACCGGATCAGGTGACCTGATAAAAGAGACATATGAGACAATGGTAGATATCAAGGAGAAGAGCGAGATCGATATAATGGTCTTCCTGTCCAGAGAAGGTGAGACCGTTATGAAGTGGTATCATATGTGGAATGATATACAGAAGGATTTTCCAAACTTCAAGACCGAAGGCGGACCGAATTCACCATTTATCGCAGGTCCGTTGCAGGTGGGACACTATGATGCACTTATTATTGCACCTACAACTGCAAATACTGTTGCCAAAATAGTATACGGGATCGCAGACACCCTTGTCACGAATGTGGTTGCGCAGACAGCAAAAGGAAGTACACCGATCTACATACTCCCGGTGGACCAGAAAAGAGGGAGTGTAAAGACATTTTCCCCTGAAGGAAGGGAAATGGAACTGAAAATGCGCGAAGTTGATGTCACAAATACTGAAAAGCTTGCACAGATGGAAAATATAAGCATCCTGGAAAAACCAGATGACCTATACGACATTCTTGGCATCAGCAAGGACTGATCTATCAGAATTCATACATAAAAAACCAGGAGTGGGGAATACATATGAAGGATATTGAGCTTATGCGCTCTTTTTTTATCAGACACGAAGGCGATGAGGACAGGATAGCACTCATGCTGAAGGATCTGCTTAAAAAAATAAACAGTAAAGAGAACGGCACAATAATTGGAAAAAAAGAACCACTGGATTATGAGAGAATCATGAGGGAAACAAAATTCCCTCACAGTATGAGAAAGGAAGCAGACGTAGGAAACTTCATTACCGGACTCTATGAGGGGATAAACATATGGGGTCATCCTCTTATGCAGTCGAACGTAGTACCACCGACCACGGCACTTTCGATCGTTGCTGCGACACTGGCTGCAAGATATAATGAGAACTCCATCAGTGATGACTACGGAGTGAGTGCTGCACGTTCGGAGATAATGGCAATAGCCATGCTCGCTGACCTTATTGGATATGATACAACAAAGGCCGGCGGTATATTCACCTTTGGAGGGACCGGGTGTAATCTTTATGGTGCACGGATAGGGATCGAAAAGGCCGACCCGGATTCAAAGAACACCGGTATAAGGGACAGGATACATTTCTTCTGCTCCGATGTCGCCCATTATAGTATCAGGTCCGCTGCCCTGTGGACAGGGGTCGGGCTGGATAATGTAAAGACAATACCTTCATATGATAACGTAATGGACATCCACCTCCTTGAAGAGGAAATGGAAAGAACGATCCGCGAGGGCGCCCGCATTGGAACGATATTTGCTACAATGGGCACAACGGATGCTTTTGGCATAGACCCTCTGAAGAATATAGTGGAATTACGCAACAGAATACAAAAAAAGCTGGATTACCAGATACATATACATGCTGATGCAGTTATCGGATGGCCATACCTCACATTCAGGGGAGACACATGTATCGATCACCTGCCACATATGCTGCAGGAGGAGATAAGAAAGATACTTTCCGAAATGACCGACCTGAAATACGCGGATTCAGTAGGTGTGGACTTTCATAAGACCGGATGGGCACCATACCTGTGCAGCGCATTTGTGATTCAGGACAGAGAGGACCTTGCACTTCTCCAGAAACAGAAAAAGGATATGCCATACCTGTTCCACGGAGAAGGATACCAGCCAGGGACATTCACCCTGGAATCAAGCAGGCCCAATTATGCACAAAAGGCACTGGTAAACATGATGTTGATGGGGAGACAGGGATACGAGACACTCATAGTACATCTAATCACTGCTGCCGACTATCTGAGGGATATGATGGACGATTGCCAGGATATTGAGTTGCTGAACAGACACAATCCTGCATTTGTAACTGATTTTCGTATCTATCCCCACACAAAATTCGATACTGACGGTAATCCCCTGTTCCAGAAGGAGATGCGTGATGAGACAAAAGAGGAGTTCACAGAGAAGGTCAACTCATACAACCAGAGGATAGCACAGCACATGATCACCACGGCACAAAAAGAAGGTACTGCCATGATATCCTATACTGACAACTATAAGACGACAGGGGATTGCAGGACAATAGTTGCATTGAAATCATACCCTATGAGTCCCTTTATCGAGAAAGAACACATGGATGAGATGCTCAGGCAGATATACAGGGCAAAGGAATGGGTTGACACAAACTGTGGATTTGACACGTGATCTTTTTAGACCATGCCATATTTCAAAAAAAAGTGTAGCCTTCTACTGCTTGGTCTCCCGGCAAAGTATTTGAGGTCTCACCCAATCCGGGAAGTGAGGTGTAAGTTGAGTACGTTGCAATGATGCTGTCAAGGGCATCACCTTCAGTATCCTCAACGATCCGCTCCTGCAATGAATGTGGTATTACAAGACCCTTATTCATGAAATGTTCAAGTATCTGAACCCTGGAACTGTGTTTATCATCGTCCTTTCCTTTGTAGGAAAGGTACATATCCTCTTTCTTAAGTCTACAAGCAGGGCATATCTCGATGAGCCACGGTTTTCCTCCCTTTGCCTCCTGCATTGGAAGGAAACATGCAAGACCATCTCTCACAAGAGGACGTATTACGTCCCTGATACCATAATATGTCTGCCTATATAACCTTAGATTATATACTGAAAATGGGACTCTGGCCTTTATCTCAGAAACACGTTTCAGTTCCTTACCACCAGCCTGGCTGCGACAGGATTCGCGGAACTCTTCGGCAGATGGATAATTTGAAGGGAATGACTCTATGAAAGCCTCCCAGTCACCCTCAATTAGTTGTGCAGGCAGGGAAAAGGACAGGTCGATACCAAAAACAGCATCACTGTTGTTCACGATAAGGGATCTCAGTGCGGCAAAGCATTCATCCCGTCCCGCATGAGAGATGACTGCAGGATCCAGCCGATCTGCCATCCTGTAACACTCATCTATATGCAGACCATTGCCAGCAGGCCTGCCGCTGCTTACCCATATCTTCTTACAGGCATCCTTTGCACCACTGAAATCAACGCCAAATATCCTGCGCTTCCTTCCTGTGGCAGCAAAGGTCATGTTAATTGAATATCAATTAGTTGTCACGCAGTCCCTTGATGAACTCGTCTGTCATCATATGGGCCTCGTCATCCGTGAACTGTTTTGGCGGATGCTTCATGAAATAGGACGAAGGAGAATAAAGAATACCACCAATGCCCCTTTCAAGAGCGATCTTACAGCACCTGATAGCGTCGATGACCACACCTGCGGAATTAGGGGAATCCTCTACGGAAAGACGGAGCTCGATGTTCATCGGTACATCACCGAAAAGCTTGCCCTCCATCCTCAGGAAACACAGCTTGTTATCGTTCTGCCATGGAACATAGTCACTTGGACCAACATGGATATTATCGTCATCCATCCTCTGGCCTACTACGGACTGGACAGCCTCTGTCTTGGATTCCTTCTTTGATGCGAGCCTGTTCCTGTTGAGCATGTTAAGGAAATCAGTGTTACCGCCTGTGTTAAGCTGGTAGGTCCTCTCCAGTTTCACACCACGTTTGCGGAAGAGATCAGCAAGGGTCCTGTGAGTGATGGTAGCGCCTAATTGTGCCTTTATATCATCACCAATTATAGGGATGCCTTTTTCCTCGAACTTTGATGCCCATTCAGGGTCACTTACAATGAAAACCGGCATATTGTTGATGAAAGCCACTCCTGCCTCAAGTGCACATTCAGCATAGAAACGGGTAGCTTCCTCTGAGCCTACCGGAAGATAGTTAAGTAATATCTCTGCCCCGGAATCTTTCAATTCCTTTACTACCAGGTCCATATCTGCTTCTTTCTCAGATGAAGGCATAAAACTCCTGTTCTCACTGTAGCCTGCCATGTGCTCAGAATAACCATCAAGGATCTGGCCCATCTTCACTATCGTACCGGTAGCAGGCATTTCCGGACAGAATACCGCAGTACAGTTAGGCGGTGCAAAGATAGCTTCTGATACATCCTTTCCTACTTTTCTCTCATCGATGTCAAAGGCAGCAACGACTTCAATATCAAATGGCCTGTATCCTCCGACATCCCAGTGCATAAGGCCTATTGCATCTTCTTCATCCTTGTTTTTGTAATATTCAATGCCTTGTATCAGAGAGCTTGCGCAATTGCCAATACCCGCAATTGCAATCTTGATCTTGTCCATTCAACTACCTCTATAAAAGCGATCATAAAGATCAATGATAAATAAATATAACCAGAGTAATGTATTGTTACAAATAAAAAGTTTTCTAAATAAAGGGTGGATGCCTACTTTTTGTGGATATACAGGAGCAAGAAGACAGATCATAGTTCAAAGCTCGAAAGGTATATTAAGCCAGAATAAGATAAGATTTCATACAGTGGGTTTGACCGTTGTTGTGAAACGATGGTAATTTGAGTTTGATATTTTGTTGCTTTAAAGGAGATCCTAAAATGAAAGACATACTACAAGAGATCGCAGAAGAGCTTGATCATCTGAAGTCACTTGATGAAGCTATCGCCCTGGCAATAGAACTTGAGGAAGAGGGGATGCAGTACTACAGTGAGAAGGCGTCCGTTATGAGGAATGAGACTGCCAGTAAACTCTATATATTCCTTGCTGATGAGGAAAAGAAACATGCCGGATATCTTCAGCAGTACAGGGAAAGCAAGAACGTCCCTGAAGTGGAATTCCATTATCCTAAATTCGAAGCCTCTTTCACAGAGGAGTTCTCGGATGAGAAACTCGAAGAGATAGGGATTCTCCTTGCAGCCCTTCGTTTTGAGCACAAGAGCGAATATTTCTATACAGAACTTGCAAAGAGGGCGGAAGATGAGGAACAGCGTGTGTTCTTCGAGAAGGTCGCTGCTGCCGAGCGGGGACACTACATGATAATAGATGAATTACTTGATGCTGCTACCGAGTTCAGGATGCAGACATAAAAAGGAGATACTTCAATGGATGATCAAAGACCAGTTGAACTTGCCAAAGGCATATACTGGGTAGGGGTAGTTGACTGGAACCTGCGGGATTTCCACGGCTACGAGACACCGAAAGGAGGTAGCTACAACGCATATCTCGTTGTCGACGAGAAGATAGCCCTCATTGATACGGTGAAAGCACCCTTTGCAGGTGAGATGCTAAGGCGCATAGAGCAGATAGTCGACCCTTCAAAGATCGATTATGTGATCTCGAACCACGTTGAGATGGACCATTCCAGCTCAATATCGACCATTATGAAGGTGGCGCCCAATGCAAAACTGTTTGCGTCATCCAAGGGACAGTCAGGCCTTTCCGAATACTACAAAGAGGAAGGGTTCCATGACTGGGACCTGACCGTTGTCAAGACCGGTGACGAACTGAGCCTTGGAGAAAGGACACTTATGTTCATAGAGGCCACCATGCTACACTGGCCTGACAGCATGCAGACCTACGTTAAAGAGGATGCGTTACTCTTCTCGAATGATGCGTTCGGGCAACATGTAGCAACCTCGAAGCGTTTTGACGATGAGGTTGATGATGTGATAGAGGATGCAGGGATCTACTACGCCAACATACTTTTGCCATTCGGCTCTCAGGTGCTCAAGTATGTCGAGAAACTAAAGGAGATAGGTGTCCATCCTGAAATGATAGCTCCTGCACATGGAGTTATCTGGAGAAGGGATGTTTCGAAGATAATGACGCAATACCTTAAATGGGCAAATGGGGAAACTACCCCGAAGGTCATAGTTATCTATGATACCATGTGGGGCAGCACCGAAAAGATGGCAATGGAGATAGTAGAAGGTGCAAGGTCAGCAGGGGTAGAGGTACGCCTGAGGCACCTGCGGAAGAATGACTGGAGCCTTACCATGAAAGAACTAATGGATGCGTCCATTGTTGCCATCGGAGCCCCCACAATGAATAACGATATGTTCTACACTTTATCCGGGTTCATTACCTATATGAAAGGACTGCGACCAAAGGGTAAGAAATTCTTCCTGTTCGGTTCCTACGGATGGGGAGGCGGAGCCGTCAAGGGTATGGAAAAGATGCTTGAGAGTGGCAGATTCGAGCTTGCCATGGAAAGCATGCAGGTCAAGTTCAGACCTTACGAGGAAGATAAAAAAGCCTGTCGGGAAATTGGTTACAAGCTTGGCGAAATGGCAAAAGAGAATGCAAACAATTAAATTAATGAAGACCAATGTTCTAATGAAATAAAGAGAGTGTTACCATGAAATTCGAAGATGATCTGGAAGCTGAATTCTACGAAAGGTCCAAGAAAAATGCAGAAACAACCGGTTACAAGCTTAACACTGACTGGGATGTTATCACAACTGCTGTAAAGGGTATTTGCAACAACAAGAAGGAGTATGGAGAATGGTACTGCTTCTGCCAGAAGAGAACAGGTGACAAGGAACAGGACAAGAAGATAATCTGCCCATGTGCTGCAAGGACAAGAGACGTTGAGATGCGTGGTTCATGCAAGTGCGGACTTTACATCAAATAAACCTATTTTTGTTTCAGACAGATGTTACCGGAGCCTGATGGCTTCGGTCATCCCTTCCTTTTTTTTATTATTCTTCAAATTCGCTTGTATGTCCATGAACAGAGATGAAACAACGGAAAAAACGGATGTCCGTAAAGAAGCAGAGGACAGTCCGAGGGACCGAACCAGATTATCTGATGCCTGCGCTGAAGTTGTGGTCAGCGACGTCATGTCCGAAGAGACCATAATCGTAAGAGACAATGATCCCATAGAGGATATCATAGAACTCATGACGAGGACACCCTACCACAGTTATCCCGTCCTGAATTCAGACAATGAACTGGTTGGCATAATAGGACAGGATAACATACTTGAACTGCTTTTCTTTGAAAGAAGCCATCGACACCATCACACACACCTGATGGCTATCAAGGCACTGAGCGAGGATGCATCCACACTCATGGTGCATCATCCTGTGACAATATCCCCTGATGCCACATTATGTGATGCAGTGGACCTGATTATAAAGCATCACATCGACCGGTTATATGTGAGCAGGGACAAAGAGTTGGTCGGCGTGATCTCCAGGTCGGATATAATCAGGAAGATACATGAGATGAGGAGACAATGATCAATGGAAGCGCTTTTCCAGATCATGATCATTTTGTTCCTTGCAAGGATATTCAGTGAGGTAAGCGAGAGAATAGGGTTCCCCGGAATGATCGGGGAAATTGGGGCCGGGATGCTCTTTGCACTTGCACTGAAGCCCGATGACATAGAGATATTCACTTTTTTCGCAGAGCTGGGAGCAATATTCCTTCTGTTCACCGCAGGTTACAGGGAGGTTCATGCAAAGGACCTGAAAGCAGCATCTGTAAGTGCACTTATACCCACCTTGAGTCAGATGTTCTTTGCATTCGGTTTTGGGTTCCTGCTTGGAAGGATGTTCGGCTTCGGATTCACAGAGAGTCTGTTCCTTGCGGTGGCTTTCAGCCCCACAAGCATCAGCGTGGTTGTCAAGACATTGATAGACACCGATTATCTCTCAAGCAGACCAGGAGTCATGATGCTCACCTCAGCCATATTCGATGATGTTATCGGGATCTTCCTCCTGTCGATAGTGGTCTCCCTTGCAACGCTCAACCATCTCCCATCGGCATATCACTTGCTCGGAATACTGGGAAATATAATTGCATTCATTATCATAATGGGTCTCCTGGGATGGAAGGTATTCCCACGCCTCTTTGAATACATACAGAAGATGCACACCCGTGAATCGATATTCTCCTTTGTCATCCTCATAGCATTACTATCGGCATACCTTGCCGAACTTTTCGGACTACACGCTGTTATCGGTGCATTTTTCGGAGGTGTACTGCTCTCGGACCTGCCTCTGGCCAAAATAGAGACCGTGCAGAAAAAAGTAAGCGGTGTAGCCTACGGTATTTTCACACCGCTGTTCTTCGCATTCATCGGACTAACGGTAGAGACAGAGGTACTGTACACCGCCGGCACTTTTGCCGCCCTGGTGATCGTACTTGCCCTTTCAGGAAAACTTATAGGAGGATTTGTAGGCACAAAGCTTGTGGGTTTTAGTTCAAATGACAGCCTGATATTCGGCATAGGCATGATGCCACGCGCCGGTGTGGAGCTTGTGGTCATTGCCATTGGCAGGGAACTTGGCATAATAGGTCCTGAGGTATTCTCAGCCATCGTGCTGATGGTGGTTATCTCCATCATTGTCTCCCCTGTATTGCTCGAAATGGCAATCAGGTACAAGGAAAGGGATCAGGAACTACCTGAACATCCAGCATAGGATGAACAGGTGATCAATGCAACAAATACTTAAATTATTGAATAAGATAATATTTAAGGAAATATGGAGGGGGTTCTATGGGTCAGGACACAGGATTTGACAAGACCAGCAATTATGACAGGGAAGAAGATCGTCTGAATGAAGAGGAAATGCAGGAAACACAGAAATGTGACATTGACGCAATGGAACTGCAGAAGAGGGTGGAACTTCGTACCAGAGCACTTGAGGAACTGGTGCACATCAGCGAGATGATAGCATTCATCAGAACCCCGAAAGAAGAGAAGCCTGTCGAGTTCATATCGAGAGGTATAGAGGCTTTTGGCTACAAGGCTGAGGACTTCACATCCGGCAAGGTCACATTCAGGGACCTGATACATCCGGATGATGCAGACCGTGTATTCCTTGAACTTGCCGAGAATGCACTTGAAGGTGCGTCAGAGCACAGGCAGAAGTATCGGATAAGGACAAAGAAAGAACATGTCAGGTTAGTAGAGGAAAGGACCAGGATTGTAAGAGATGATGATGGGAAGGTCATATACTACCAGGGCGTCCTTGAAGATATAACTGACAGATAAACAGCTGAGCGAGCTAAGAGAGAACAGGCATTATTATGAGCCGTGTCTTTGCGATCAGTGAGACTTTCTACGATATACTGTTCAGCAAAGGCAAACCTGTTTCCGCCTGCCCGGGCGGTTCCATGCTCAACAGTTCCATATCACTTGGAAGAGCAGGAATACCTGTATATTTTATCAGTGAGTTCGGCCGTGACAACATAGGGAACATAATACGCGAATTCCTCACAGAGAACTGCGTATCCACAGAACATCTGTGCCTTTATGATGGGAATTCACCCATTGCGCTGGCATTCCTTGATGAGAAGAAGGATGCCACATATGAGTTCTACGAGGACCCACCACAGGAACGCCTTAACATCGATATCCCGGAATTCAGGCCTGATGACATTGTCATGTTCAGCTCGATCCTCTCTGTAACAAAAGATGCCAGAAGAGGGCTTGATACGATCATCAGGGACGCAAGGGATGCAGGCTCCACAATTATCTATGACCCGAACTTCCGTGAGTCGCAACTACCTTTGCTTGAAGGGATCAGACCGATGATCAGGAAGAACATATCCTGTTCAGACATCGTCCGTGCCTCCGATGAGGATATGAGAATGATAGACGGGTGCAGAGATGCTGAAGGGGCATACAATTTCGTTCTGGAGAACGGGTGTGAACACTTCATATACACCGCCAGTTCAGAAGGAGTGTATCTCAAAACACCTTCATTATCAAAATGCTACAGGGTTCCTGCAATTGAAACGGTAAGCACCATCGGTGCAGGAGATAATTTCGATGCAGGTATCGCGTACATGCTATATTCAATGAGAATCAGGTCGCTAGAGGAGCTTTCTGAGAATGAGTGGGATATGGTCATCGCATCAGCGATCGGCTTTGCATCACATGTCTGCAGGAGCACTGACAATTACATATCAAATACTTTTGCCAGAGGATTAAAAAAGGCAGAGATCCAATACTAATCATCAGTTATCTTATTGAAAGTGACAGGGAGTAAATAATGTGGGAGATACGTTCCTGGATATCGAAGATACATTCAAAGAACTGGATAGTTCTGCAACCGGACTGAGCGAAGAGGAAGCCCTCTCAAGACTTGAAAGATACGGAAAGAACGAGCTGGAAGAGAAAGAGAGGACCACGGCACTCAAAGTATTTGCCGGACAGTTCGTGAACCTGATAGTCTGGGTCCTGATGGCAGCTGCCGTTATATCCCTGATGATAGACGAGGTCATCGATTTCTGGGTGATAATGTTCACCATTGCTGTTGTTATCGTACTCGGTTTCGTACAGGAATACAGAGCAGAAAAGGCCATGGAAGCACTGAAAAGCATTGTGGAACCCGAAACAACTGTTATGAGGAACAGGAAACTCAGGAAGATACCCACAGGCGATGTGGTTCCCGGAGACATACTTGTCCTGGAAACCGGGGACAAGGTCCCTGCTGATGCAGTTCTTTTTGAGACGGTTGCTTTAAGGATCGATGAATCCGCCCTGACCGGTGAAAGCGTTCCCGTAGGAAAGAATGAGAAAGAGGGTATCTTTGCCGGAACGCAACTGGTACACGGAAAATGTAAGGCTGTGGTCACAGATACCGGCATGGATACAAAGATAGGGCAGATAGCCAGTCTCATACAGACAAAGGAAGAGGATACACCTCTACAGGTCAAGATCACAAAACTGTCCCTGACACTTGCATTTCTCGCGGTGCTCGCCTCTGCGATAACATTTGTGATCGGAATATCAATTGGAGCACCCTTTGCGGATATGCTGCTTATCTCCCTTGCACTGGCAGTTGCAGCCGTGCCCGAAGGACTGCCACTCACACTTACCATAACCCTCGCCTACGGCATGAAGAAGATGGCAGGACACAATGCCATCATCAGGAAGATGCTTGCTGTGGAGACCCTTGGGTCCACCACTGTGATATGTACCGATAAGACGGGCACCCTGACAAAGAACGAGATGACCGTTGAGAAGGTATTCACAGGCGGTAACGCCCTTGATCTCACCGGAGCAGGATATGTTCCAAAGGGAGAGTTCCTGAAAAGGGGCGACCATGTTAACCTTTCAGAAGAACCCACCACGATAAAGCTGCTGAAAGGCATCGCCCTCTGTAACAACTCTGCCATCGAGAAGAAACAGGAGAAATGGGAGGTCGTTGGAGACCCCACCGAGATAGCATTGACCGTTGCCGCTGCAAAGGCAGACCTCTGGAAGGATGATCTTGAGAAGGACTATGAGATGGTAGAAGAGATAGTCTTCACATCCGAAAGGAAGATCATGACCACTATCCACAACACAGCAGATGGAATGGTCTCATTCACCAAGGGAGCACCTGAGTTCGTCCTGCCAGAGTGCAGCAGCATCGAGAAGAACGGGGAACTTCATCCGATCTCAGAGCAGGACAGGGAAAGGATACTGGAAAAGAACCTGGAGTTCGCAAGTTCGGCCTATCGTGTGCTGGCAGTTGCATGCAAGGAAAGTCCCGGCAAGAAGATTGACGGTGACTTCGAAAAGGATATGACATTCCTGGGACTTGTCGCTATGATAGACCCTCCGCGTGAAGAGGTAAAGGGTGCCGTGGAGATGTGCAGAAAGGCAGGTATCCAGGTCATTATGATCACAGGGGACAATCAGGAAACTGCAAAGGCTATCGGAAGAAGCATAGGGCTCTTCGACGACGGGAAAGGATGCGGGGTCTATGAGGATGAGAAACTACGGCGTATTGCAGAAGACTGCGCGGTCACAGGTGATGAACTTGAAGAGCTTGACGATGAGGAGTTCTCTATTGTGGTCGAGAACATCCATGTCTATGCAAGGACCATGCCTGAACAGAAGCTCAGGATAGTCGATGCCCTGCAGAGGAAAGGACATATCGTTGCCATGACAGGTGATGGTGTGAACGATGCGCCTGCTCTCAAGAAAGCTGATATCGGCATCGCAATGGGGATCAAAGGGACGGATGTCGCCAAGGAGTCCAGTGTGATGGTCCTGCAGGATGACAACTTTGCCACCATCGTTGAGGCTGTCAGGGGTGGACGAACCATCTACAACAACATCGAGAAGTTCATAACCTACCTGATATCAAGGAACTTCACACTGATCATACTTATCATGGCAGGCATCAGTCTGCTTGGTTTCGACCTTATACCACTACTTGCACTACAGATCCTTTTCATCAACATGTTCAATGAGATCATGCCGGCAATTTCCCTCGGACTTGACCCGGCAACAGAGGACATAATGAGGAGGGCACCAAGGGACCCTGATGACAATTTCCTGAAAAAGAGGAACCTTTTCCTTGTGATCACACTGGCATTCGTCATGGGAATAGCATCCTTCCTTGTGTTCGCCCTGAGCGAACCTGCTGCCGATACCGTCATGGCGAGGACACTCACCTTTGCAACCGTGGTAAGTATGATACTGTTCATACCACTGGCATTCCGGTCCCTCGAACGTTCTCTTATAAGTATAGGGATATTCAGCAACAGACTGATGATAGCCGGTGTCACTGCCACGTTCTTCGCCACGATGTCGGTTATGTACATCCCGGGACTCAATGAGGCGTTCGGACTGCTGCCACTGTCCCCTGCGCAGTGGATCATGCCAGTTGCAGTTGCCTTTACAACATTCCTCTTTGCAGAACTATTGAAATATACAACAGCGAATGTGAGGAAAGCGGATGATAGCAAGTAGCGGGAAAGAGAAATACATACTACTTGTCATGCTGGCAGCAATAGCCATCCTTGCCATAGCCCTCAATGGACAGCAGGATGTACAGGAAGATATTACGATACCTGATGAGATACTGGATTGCGATTATTGCACCTTTGATTACAGGACACCTTTCACACTGGCATATACGCACCTGCGGCCAGATGGTAACAGGGTTGCTGAAGGCAAGCTGGATATATCGAATGCAAAACGTCTCGATGTTGACCTTAAAGGTGAACCTGAATGGGTGCTTGCCGCACCCTCTGACAACGGCAGTATCTGGGCCGTTGTGATGGAGGACGGAGAGGTTCAGGCTTTTGAGTTTTCCAACGGGACAATCGGAGAGATAGATATCAGCCCCTCAAGGATTCATCCTGAAAGTCCCCCCATCCTAATGATAAAGGATGAAGAGGCTTTCCTGTTAGCACCTGGACTCTGGAACGAATCACTGCTCAGTCACCCGATAGTCCTTGCAAGTTCAGGAAGGACGGTTTTCATAGACACGGAGGGGGATCTTGTGTTCAGGGTGAATGAGAAGGAAACCGCACGTCTTGACGTCAATGCCCTCCCTGATTCCAGATTGCTACTGGATGAGAATGAGAGGGTCATGTTACTCACCGGCCCTACAGATGAGTACGGGCACGGAGTCCTGGGAGACAGCATAGAGGCTTCGAGTATAACAATTGTGGATACCATAGGGAATCCTGGCATCAGCAAAGTGATCGATGTACCTGAAGAAGATGTTATCGAGGGAATAACACCCATATGGACCGACCTGAATGATGATGGAAAAAGGGAGATCATAGTCACCCTGAGCAATGCGAATGAAGGGGCGAGACTTGTTGTGTTCGATGAGGAAGGAGATATCGTTGCAGAAGGAACTGCTGCAGGTACCGGATACAGATGGCGACAGCAGATAGCTGTTGCACCATCCGGACCTGAAGGAGAGAACGAGATCATCGATGTGCTCACACCACATATCGGAGGTGTCGTTGAGTTCTACCAGTGGGAAGACGATGAACTGAAAGTTATCTCGAGTCTATCAGGATACAGTTCGCATCTGGCCGGATCAGGGAACCTTGACATGTCAATGGTTGGTGACTTTGATGATGATGAGGAAATGGAATTGCTCGTGCCTTTGCAGAACCACCGGAAGCTGGCTGTTCTGGAACACACGGATGAAGGAGTGAAAGTGGTAGCTGAAATAGGACTTGCAGACAGCCTCAGTACCAATATTGCAGCAGTGAACTATGATAAAGAAGAACTTGCCATAGGAGTCGGAACCAGCAATAATGTTCTCCATATATGGTATTGAGCATGACATGGATCGAAGGGCCTAAATTAGGCTTTTTCTCTTCTTTTTTCTTTACTACTCCAAAACCTATTAATCATTTTAGCTGATAATTATTCAGCAGATGACTACGCAGGGATCAGAAAGAAAGCAGGAACCATATATCCTTTCAGATGCTACGACCATTAAGGTACATTCTGCAATGAAAGAGAATGTCGACCACCTGGTATCTCTTTTCAAGGTGCTTTCCGATCCGGTCAGGATACAGATACTTAAAGCCCTTCAGGTCAGCGAACTATGTGTCTGTGTGCTGGTAGAGATCACCGACTACAAGCATTCCGCGCTTTCATATCATCTGAAGCTTCTCAAGGATGCCGACCTGATCGATTCCCGGCGTGACAAGAACTTCCAGATATATTATCTTACAGAACCAGGGGAAAAGATGTTGAGGACGATCGAGTCCTCGTTCAAGAAAGAGAACTGATATTAATATCTATAATATCAGTATCAATTCATTACAGATAATGCATTGAATATTGGGTATTATATCTTCTCTGTGGGGAGAGCAGTGTTGAGCTTGACATAATTGACACCTTTAAGTGCCATTGTCCTTTCAGCGACTGCTTTTACCTCTTCACCCTCACCATCGAGGATAATGACCTCAAGGCAGTTGTCATGGTCGAGATGGATGTGGACGGAAGACTTAATAATATGGGAGTAATCATGCTGTATTTCAGTGAGAGAGCTTGACAGGCCGCGCTTGGTGTGATCATAGATCAATGTGATAGTACCGACACGTCTGCCTTTTACATCACTCATCCATTCATAGTGGGTAATATAGTTCCTGATGGAATCCCTTATCCCCTCTGAACGGGAAGAATATCCACGCTGTTCGATGATCGAATCAAATTTAGTAAGAAGATTTTCGGGAAGAGACACCCCAATACGCATAAGTTCCTGTTCCATATGATTCACCTGTGATAATTGATTCAGTATAATTTAGTGATAGAATAACATTTTGTATGCAATAATACTACATTAATGATACATAAATTAAGACATAAATAATTATAGAACATTCAGTATATATCACTATTAAACAATAACATCAACAAAAGGAGAGCAAACATGAAAAAAGAAGAACTATATTCAGGAAAGGCAAAGACGATCTACAAGACAGATGACCCGACAAAGCTCATCTCCGAGTTCAGGGACAGCCTCACAGCATTCGACGGAAAGAAGAAGAGCGAAGCGAAGAACAAGGGTTATTTCAATGCCCAGATCTCAAAGAAGATATTCGAGATGCTTGAAGAACAGGGCATTCCTACCCACTACATCGAAATGGTGTCAGACACAGAGATGCTCGTAAAGGCTGTTGAGATCATACTCATCGAAGTTATCCCACGTAACATCGCAGCAGGTTCCATCACACGCAAGTACCCGATAGAGGAAGGCACCGTGTTCGAGAAACCTGTGATCGTTATGGACTTCAAGAGCGATGAATACGGAGACCCTATGATGAACGAGGACATCGCTGTTGCCATGGGAATTGCCACATATGAAGAGATCGCACAGATCCGTGAGATGGCACTGAAGATAAACGAGATACTCAAAGTATACCTTGAAGACAAAGGCTTCCTTTTGCCAGACTTCAAACTTGAGTTCGGCAGGGTCGACGGCAAGATAGTTGTCGCCGATGAGATATCATGCGACACATGCAGATTCTGGGACAAGAGTACCGGCGAGTCCATGGACAAGGATATTTTCCGTTTTGACAAAGGTGACCTTTCAAAGACATACGAAGAAGTTGCAAAGCGTATAGTTCCTGAGATATTCGAATAAGCTACACACTATCGTAATGAGGGGAAATGATGGAAGATTACGATGTGATAGTTGTGGGTGCAGGTATAAGCGGACTTCTATCCGCACTCACGCTTTCCAAACATGGGAATAAAGTACTTGTTCTCGAAAAGAACACGATCGTTGGAGGCAACTGCAACAGCTACATGGTTGATGGTTTCCAGGTAGACACAGGTGCCCATGCGATCACACACCTGGAAGTAGGGCCTCTTAGAAGGCTCATGGACAACTATTTTGATTACGTTCCGGTCTTTGAGGATTACGGACACTATTTTATCAGGACAGAGGACCATTTTATGAAGGTCCCTTCCAACATCAAGGAATTCGTTACCTTTGACATCCTTCCGCGTAAGGACAGGATGGTCATAACACAGGCCATCACAAAGGCAATGACACTTTCAACGTTCGGCACGGACCTTTCAGGACAATCCGTATATGAGTTCATGCCCGGTAACCTTTCACAGGATACCTATGACTTCATGGATACGATCTGTTACTTCCTTTCGGGCAAGGACATGAAGCAGACCTCTGCACAGAGGATCCTTTCAGGGAGCAGTTTCGTTCGTGACAGTGTTCCGGAAGAACAGCTTGAGACCATCATGAAGTCCAATGAGAAGATAGGTATGGAGCCTATCGCAGTTCCTAAATCCATATTACCCCCTAACCTCCATGCATCACTGGAGACAAGGCTCAGCAAGGTATCCAATCCATTCACGTCTCTGGGAAGGCTGGCAACCAACAAGGTCACCTATTCACAGGGCTACCCGAGGAAAGGACTGAAATCAGTCCTTAACGCCGTCCTGTTCTCACTACCTAAGACCGTTGAGATCAGAACCGGCTGTGAAGTGAAGAAGATACTAACCAGCAATGGAAAGGTCACGGGCGTGGAAGCTGATGAGGTTTACAATGCTGAAAAGGTCATATTCACCGGATTTGTGACCGACCTGCCTTCCATGATAGAGAGCCTGCCGAACTCATACGTTCAGGAACTAAAAGGGGTCGTGCACACAAAGAGCCTGACCGTATGGACAGGCCTGGACACCATAATGGACGAGTTCAACTACATGGGCTCAGAGATATGGTTCAAGGACTCACCTTACTGGGCCATGCCCATTAGCAACTATGATGCCTCACTGGCACCTAAAGGAAAACAACTGGTCGGTTTCACATTCATAATCGATGATGAGAAGAAACACGAGTCGCAGATAAAGGATGCATATGAGACCATTTACAAAGCGGTCCCGGGAATAGAGGACCACATAGAGATGGCACATGACCAGATCACTATCCCTGAAAAAGCGGCAGTGACCATTGATGGTTATTTTGCTGATGTGAGAACACCTGTCAGTGGACTCTATGTTGCCGGAACGGATACGGATAAGAGAAGCATGGGCATAACCCGCGCTGCATATTCGGTAATCGAATTGCTAAAAAAGATGAATGAGGACGGTTGTCTTCACAAGTGATATGAGAAGGGGATCACCTTCTCAAGATCATTGTCCTTAACCGGTCCGCAGAGTGTTCTGCCTTGTCTGCGATATCACCGATACCCCTTACAAGACGGAAAAGATGATACACACCGGTAGGGCCTATATTCTCCTCGTTTATGAAGATAAGTTTTACAAGCTCCTTTTCAATGACATCCACCTGATGCTCCATCTCCTCGACCTTTACCACAAGTTCAAGAGTCTCCTCAACATCCCTTTTACTAAATGAGGTCTCCAGCAGTTCACTTATCGTTGATACGAGTTCCTCATACTGTTCCACAGTAGCAAGGGTCTTTGCCATAAGTTCTCTGAAGCCGTCACGTACATTATCAGGTGCTTCGAACTTCCTCACAGTAAGCCAGAATGCCACCTCCTGGGCATCATCAGATATTGAATCCTGAGGTTTGAGGAAATTTAGCAGATCATTGGCATGTACCGGAAGCATGATGGACGAGGAAAGCTCTGAACGGATGGTCTGTTTCAGAATATCGGCCTCATGCTCGATCACATCGATCTGCTGGCTCAATTCCTCTACAATATCCATATTTCCATTACAGAAAGCAATGAGGGATTCATTGAGTTTCCTTACACAATCCCCACCTTTATTTGCATGCAGTACAAGCGGCTTGAAAGGTGAACTTGCAAATATGTCCAGTACAGAACGGATATAGTCTTTTCTTATCATATTCCAACTCCCAGTAGTCCTGCAAATAAAAGAGCAGACGTGAGTGCTGCGATAGGCACGGTTACTACCCAGGATACAATTATCTTACCGATCACACTTAAATCAACTGCTGCCAGACCACCGGCAAGACCTACACCTATGACAGAACCGACCAGTGTATGCGTTGTCGAGATGGGAAGAGAGCTGTAACTGTGAAGTACTACAACAGATGCAGTGGCGAACTCTGCAGAGAAACCACGTGTAGGAGTAAGCTCGGTGATACGTGTACCAATGGTCTCTATGACACGATATCCCCATGTAGCAAGTCCTATTACCATTCCTACACCACCAACTGCCATTACCCATATCGGGATCTGAAGGCCAGCCATCTCCAGTGAGTGAAGGCCAGCGTAGAGCGGACCAACAGCGTTTGCAACATCGTTGGAACCATGTGCGAAAGCGATATAACAGGCAGTCATTATCTGCAGGATGACGAATTTCTTCTCTATGTTATAGGGGTCATCTGCTTTCTGAAGTATAAGGACCCTGATCAGAGAGAAAATAACGTAAGCGATAAGAGCACCAAGGACCGGAGATACCAGCCAGCTACCTACGATCTTAGCGAGTACTGACCATTTGATATCACCAAATCCGATAATGCCGCTGTATGCAGCCATAAGACCAAAACCAAGGACCGCACCTACGATAGAGTGTGTGGTCGAAACGGGCAGGTTGTAGAAAGTTGCAAGAGTGATCCAAAAACCTGCTGCAAGGATGGCTGCAAGCATTCCAACGGCCACAAGATGCGGATCAAGGATAGAATCAATAGGTACAATACCTTTGGCAATGGTCGAAGTAACCCTTTTACCAAATAGCACTGCACCTGCAAACTCAAAAACACCCGCAATGATAATCACTTGTTTGATAGACAGTGCACCACTGCCTACTGACGTTCCCATTGCATTGGCAAGGTCATTGGCACCTATGTTCCATGCCATGTACAGACCTGCTGCAATCAGTAATAAAACGAGAGGATCAAACAGACTCATCGATAATATTCTCCACTATATAGATTTGGTAGGCCAAGGAGGATTATGGAGATAAATGTGTCTATCATATACTATATAGTAATATGTAGAAGTATATAGTTATATTTAGAAGAATGAGTCAAGCGTTCTCTGGAAGCGGACATCCGGCAACATAGCTGCCTTTTCCATCCATTCTGCAGATGGGGTCTTTAAACGGGCGGAGATATCTGCCAGTGCCTTCTCAACGGACTCGAACTTTTCCGGTTCACTTTTACAGGCTTCCCTGACACCTTCCCTGACCACCCATACACCAAGGGGAGCCCAGTATTCAGGCCGGATCTCCCTCACCATGAACACAGTTGCCTGCCTGCGTATGGAGTGGAGATATTCAAGGGCGCCAAGCCTGGCTGCATAATAACCTCCGGCAAGGTTGGAGTATTTCCTTTTCCCGCCAAAATCTTCATGATCGGCTTCGATCCAGGTGCTTCCTCCAGACCAGACCGTGCGTGGCATCCAGACCTCTATAAGCTCGAATGAGAACATCCGGGGAATAAGGACGATCTCGAAGTGATTGCCGAATACACCGCCACTGAGAACAGTTACCTCACTGATCTGCGGATAGTCCCTTATTCCAGGGAGAAGGTCCTTGCCAACCATATCATCGACCGCTGTTATGGACCAGCGGGTGGGAACAAGCTTTCTTTCCTGACCCAGAAGCCCAATGGAAAGAAGACGGGATATATGCTCTGCAGGGATATTGCTATCCCACAGTTCGGATATCACATCCTTTGCAAGGGCATCCTCATCATAGACCAGGTAATCCACTTTCTTAGGCACGGTCGGATTCTCTGTAATATCGAACTTCTTCAGGTCACCTGATGGACCCATGGGAGTGAGGACATTATCGAACTTTAGCTTGTTAGTGATAGGTTTGTTGAACCAGGCTTCAGTATCCACTGGTTTCTTTGAAAGTGCCAGCTCCTGTGACCTTTCGATAAGCGGATTGTCAGGAGTGCGGGCTTTCTTAACATTGATACCGGTATTTGCCCTCACAAGCTGCGAACGGGAAGAGATCACGTCCTGTATGTTCATTTTCAGAAGGGCTTTGGGATCCTCAAGCTGCATTGCCTCATCCCCGGCAAGCTGCGGTGGTATCATGGGCCCTGCCCTGACATCAGGATAATTGTACCTGCCCACGAATACAGATGGAGGCGATGCTCCGAAGATGGATGTCTCTCCTGAAGAGGACGGAACAACAGACTCAATAGACTTGAATTTTTCCAGAATAGGGCAGCGTGGTCTTCCACAAAGACCTTTGCCCTTACATTTGATGCAGAGACTCGGGCTCAATTGTCCTCGTCATCTCCACAAAGAATACAATATCCGGCATCCGGTTCATTCTTGTTGAGCCAGCCGGAACGCTGGACGAACTTGCAGATATTGCACATACCTGCAACCTGCTCCCTTGAATTCATTCCTTCAATGAGCCTTGAAGCAAAATTATGGATCTCATGCTGGGCATCACCGGAGAAATCGACATCAGCTCCACGTTTATCGTTGAGATATTGAGATACCGCCGCCCTTGAGAGTTCAAGGATATCAGCAACTTCCTGCTGGTTCTTCCCATGCTCTTTTATCATATCCCTTGCAAGCTCTGCACGAATAGCAGGGAGTACCCGCTGAACCATTATCTCACACGTCGTTTTCACTGGAGATCACCTTGTTATCATTTATTCTTTTTTTGATAGTCCTCGATCGCCAGTTTAAGGGCATCAAGGGCAAAACCCGAGCACCTGTCCTTTCCTTCCGGAAGGCCACCAAGTGCTTCAAGTACATCTTCATTTGCAAGTTCAAGAGCTTCATCGACCTTCTTTCCCTTTGCAAGCCTTGTTACTGCGCTTGATGTGGAAATAGCAACAACGCAACCGAATGTCCTGAACTTCACATCCTCTATAACATCATCCTTCACCTTTATAGAGATGTTTATTATGTCACCGTCAACGGTACTTCCTATCTCACCCACTCCGTCAGCATCCTTGATCTCGCCTACGTTATGTGGGTTACTGAACTCCTCGATCACTTGTTTTGAATACATATCTACTATACTCCTCTACCCTATTATGAATTTGAAAGTGGGGACATTGCCCTCAGTTTCAGCACGATATCCTTCAGGCTCTCAACAACATAGTCTATATCCTCCATGCTGTTCTCCCTTCCAAGGCTTATCCTCAGGGAACCATGTATATAATCATCCTCCAGCTCAAGGGAACTGAGAACATGGGATGCTTTCAGGGACTTTGAGGAACATGCCGAACCTGTTGATACGGCAATGCCTTTCATATCCAGCATCATCAGCATGGACTCGCCTTCCACGTACTTGAAGCTCAGGTTCACGTTGTTCGGAAGACGCTTCGCAGGATGTCCGTTCAGGCGGACATCGGGGAGAGCATCGAAAACACGGCCTATGAGAGAATCACGCATTTCATGCATGTGCTTTGCATCGGCTTCACGACGTTCATGTGCAAGGGACATTGCTTTTCCAAGACCTACTATACCGGGAATGTTCTCTGTACCGGAGCGCAGTCCTTTCTCATGATTGCCACCAAAGACTATCGGTTCGATAGCCGTGCCCTTGCGTACATACAACGCTCCGGCACCTTTGGGACCATGTATCTTATGAGAGGAAATGGAAAGCATATCCACACCAAGGTCATCCACATTGACAGGGACCTTGCCCACTGTCTGCACCGCATCGGTATGGAAACAGATGTTATGTTCCTTTGCTATCTGTGCGATATCCTCTATAGGCTGGATAGTGCCTACTTCATTATTTGCATGCATCACACTGATAAGTACAGTATCATCGCGGATCGAATCCTTCAATACCTGAAGGTCGACTATCCCATCCCCATCAACCGGGACATAAGTAACATCATGACCAAGTTCCTCAAGGTGAGCACATGTATTGAGAACTGCAGGATGCTCGATGACCGATGTTATAATGTGTTTCTTTCCGGCGTTATGAGGTACAACCCCCCTTATGGCAAGGTTGTCAGATTCAGTTCCACCGGATGTGAAGATGATCTCTTCTGGAGAAGCTCCAATGGCCTCTGCAACCTGTTCACGTGCTCTTGTCAGAGCCTCTGCAGCTTCCATGCCGAAAGAGTGGAGACTGGACGAATTACCGAACATCTCGCTAAAATAAGGTAGCATGGCATCCACTACCAGGGAGTCCACAGGAGTGGTTGCACTATGGTCCATATAGATACGCTTCATAGACTATATTAAGAGAGGACGTTCAATAAATAAATATAGGTCTTACAGTAGATTTGCACTTATTCCCTAACGGGAAATACATGCAAAATTAAGATTCAGGAGCCTGTGCACTTATAAATGCATCCGATCGTTCACTTATTTTAGGACCCTGTGGTCAGATATGCCAGATATCCATGTGCATAGTTAGGATCGCTTCCCGAAATGCTACTGATAGATATTTCATACGAGTTGCGGCATGAAATACTGGATGGAGAAGAGAGTTAAGAGATCAAAGACCACGCAGACATTTGGAATATTCAATGATATTTGAGTCACATTATGATCATGTGAATGGATCTGTTCGATCCAACACAAAATAACTGCTCAAAGCTGAACTTTTCTATAGAACCATTAGTTTTACTATCAAAGTTGAGTATAATTGATAATAAGAGGAAACGACATGGAAAGAAAGCATAGAATCACAATGATCAGGATTGTCGTGCTAATTACTTTTTTGTCCATGATCACCGTCAATGCGCTGGCCAATATCCTCCCGATCAACGGTATAACCACTGGTCAGGTCTCAGATTCTTATCCGAATCTTTTTGCTCCGGCAGGACTGACTTTTGCAATTTGGGGAATCATATATTTTTTGTTAGGAGGATATACACTATACCAGCTTGGAATCCTTCAAGGAAACGCAAATGATGTAAAGCCCGACCTATTGAATAATATTGGAATTATATTTTCTATTTCTTCTATTGCCAATGCGGCCTGGATATTCTCATGGCATTATGAACTGATCCCATTATCTATGATCATGATGGTTGTGATCCTTGTTTGCCTGATCCTTATTGATCAGGTGATAAACAATGAACAACTTTCCAAAAGAGACTATTTGTTTATCAGGCTTCCATTTAGCGTATATTTTGGATGGATCACAGTGGCAACGATCGCTAATGCTACTGTACTTCTTGTCAGTTCAGGCTGGAAAGGATATGGACTGGCAGAGGAGACATGGGCTGTTATGATCATTGTTGTTGGATTCATTATCGGAACCACAACAATGCTAAAGAACAGAGATGTTGCATATGGACTTGTTATTGTTTGGGCTTATGCAGGGATACTACTGAAGCATGTTTCACCTGAAGGTTTTGGCGGACAATATTTTGCAGTTATCGTCACCACATCTGTTTGCATATTGTTATTGCTTGTTGCCAGCATGTATCTTGTGATCTCAAAAAGAGAAAGTTAATACACAATATTTGGACTCTGTAGAGAGACACTATATGATATCCATAGGAGCGGAATACAAAAGAGTATGATCAAAAGTCTCCGTCTATAAGAGCAAACAAAAATAAATATCCTTCAGCACAGCCGCTGAAGAACAGGATGTAAGCAGAATACCTCTGCAGGAAGATGTGTGGGAGTCCCACACATGATAAGAAATAGGTTTAGTCCTTGATCTGGTCCGGTGAAAATCCTTTTTGAATAAGAACATCTTTCATACGGCTCAGGTGATTACCCTGCAATTCCACAGAACTGCCTTTTACGGTTCCACCGCATGCGAATTTAGACTTCAGATATGTAGATAGTTCGTGAAGATCGATCTCGTGGGCATCAAAACCCTCTACGACTGTCACTTCTTTACCATATCTTCTTCTATTCACTTTTACTACAATTCTTTGCTGTTCCTTTGCCACTTCTTCGCATATACAAAGCTCTCTTGGCAAGCCGCAGACCGAACACATTTCAGAACTCATCTTGTGGTATTTCCTCCGACATTATTATCTATTTTAAACACTCCATATGCATTTAACTAAATAGATGAATAGAGTAAAACTTCGATGATATTAATATCTAATGGTAAAGAGATAGCAACGGACGTTGATTTTGCATGCAACCTGCTCAGCCAGGCGAAGGGACTTATGTTCAGCAGAAGGATATCTAAGGACTATGCACTGGTCTTTGTCATGAAAAAGACTCAGAAAGTCTCATTACATATGCTCTTTGTAACATACCCGATCGATGTCATATTCCTTGACGAGCAAAAGAGGGTCATCAGGACGGACAGCCTGAAGCCCTGGATAGGCAGTAGCTCCAGCAGGGAGAAGGTCAAGTACATAATTGAAATGTCCCACGGAAAGAACCGGAAGATGAACATCAAAGAAGGGGACCTCTTCGAATTTGATAATCGATGTCAGTGAACTGTATACCTTGTGTGGACGAACCCATCCTTTCATATTATCCACATCTACCTTAAAACCTGTTCAAAGAAATGTTTATTACATCCCGCGTTCTTTAAAGCCCTGACAGGACTATTACTATATATACTGATCAATTAACCAATTCAATATCCAGAATCTAATAACCGAATTAACCTGAGGCACATGAATGTTACCTGAAGAGGACTTAAAGATCATAACTGAGAAAATGGGAAGGGAACCAAATCTTGTAGAACAGGGTTGTTTCCTGAACCTGTGGAGTGAGCACTGCTCATACCGCTCAAGTGCACCATTACTTAAGACATTTACAACTACCGGAGACAAGGTCATAATAGGTCCCGGTGACGACGCAGCGATCATCAGTTTCGGCAATGGATGGGTGCTTGCCGTGGGTATGGAAAGCCACAACCACCCCTCATATGTGGACCCATACAACGGTTCAGCAACCGGTGTTGGAGGTATCGTGCGTGACATCATCTCCATGGGAGCCAGACCCATAGCACTTATGGACCCTCTCTACTTCGGACCTCTTGACAACCCGAAGAACCTCTATCTTTTCGAACATATCATCGAGGGTATCGCAGGATACGGCAATTGTATAGGAGTTCCTGTAGTACGTGGTGAGGCTTACTTTGACAGTTCATACAGCGGAAACCCACTGGTCAACGTTGTTGCTGTCGGTCTTGCACGTGAGAAGGACGTTGTTACAGCATGTGCACAGAAGGCAGGTAACAAGCTCGTGCTCATGGGATCCACAACAGGAAGGGACGGACTTGGCGGAGCATCCTTCGCGTCAAGGGACCTCTCAGAGGACTCCGAAGCAGAGGACAGGCCAAGTATCCAGATCGGTGATCCGTTCACAGAGAAGCTCCTTATCGAAGCTACACTTGAAGCGATCGGTAAAGGCTATGTGAAGTCATGCAGGGACCTTGGTGCAGCCGGACTTGCAGGTGCAAGTTCAGAGATGGCATCCAAAGGTGACCTGGGAATGAGGATCATCGCTGATAATGTGGTCCTTCGTGAGACCGGAATGACACCTTACGAGATACTTATCGCAGAATCACAGGAACGTATGCTCCTTGAAGTAGAACCGGAGAATGTCGATGCTGTCCTTGATATCGCAAAGAAGTACGACCTCAACGGCAGCATGATAGGAGAGCTCACCGAGGAACTGAACTACACAGTAGAGTTCAAGGGCGAGGTTGCTGCAGATATACCAGTAAAACTACTCACAGAAGGAGCACCAACATTCGAGCGTCCTTCAACTGCACCTGAAGAGAGGGACATCGGCGAGAAACCGGAACTTCCTTCAGACATGAAGAAGGCAGTGCTCGATGTACTTTCCTCACACAACGTGGCATCAAAGAGATGGATCTACAGGCAGTACGACCATGAAGTTCAGGTACGCACTGTAAGAAAACCGGGCGATGATGCAGGTATACTTCGCATCGACGGAAATGAGGGAATAGCACTCTCCTGCGGATGCAATCCAAGACACACACTCCTTGACCCATATGCAGGCGGAAAGGGAACAGTCATCGAGAATGCCATGAATCTCGCGGTCAAGGGAGCACGCGGACTTGCGATCGTGGATTGTCTTAACTTCGGAAATCCGGAGAGACCTGACATATACTGGCAGTTCAAACATGCAATTCTCGGACTCGGTGATGCTTCAAGGGACCTGACAATACCAGTAGTAGGTGGAAACGTATCACTATACAATGAGAGTGGCGAGTTCAAGACAGCTATCGCACCAACTCCATCCATCGGACTTGTAGGTCATATAGAGGATGTTAACAAGGCACCAGCCGGAGTGTTCATACAGGACGGCGACACCATCATCCTCATAGGTGCAACATCTGACGAACTTGGTGGCTCTGAATACTACAACATCATCGGAAAGGAAATGGACGGAAAGGCTCCACAGCCACCGGAGAATGTTGTAAAGGTGATCGACACGCTCATCGACCTTGCAAAGAGTGGAAAGCTCACTGCATCCCATGACGTATCAGTCGGTGGAATTGCTGCCGCGATCAGTGAGATGTGCGAGAACTACGGTGCTGACATCGACCTGAGCAACATCGCAGAAGGCTTAAGGGCAGATGATGTCCTGTTCTCCGAATCCTATGCAAGGGCACTGGTAGCAACATCCGAGCCTGATGCAGTAAAAGAGATGCTCAAGGATGTACCATACACAGTAATAGGTACTACAGGTGGAAATGTCCTGAACATCCAGACAGGCGATTCTAAGATCGAGCTGACACTTGAAGAGATAGAAGAAGCAAGGGACAGTTTAATGGCATTGATGATGGAATAACCATCATCACATTACTTTTTTTTATTAGTATATTTTAGTTTTAACCTTACTTTAGAGCGTCATTAATCGCTTTCCTTCACAGCGTCCTCATAAAGCTTGTTTATGTTAGTTGGGATAGGATTATCCTTCAGAAGTTTTGCAAAGAATGCAAGGTTGTTGACCATATACCTGATGGTCTTATTGGTGTAGAGATGCCTCTCGCCTCCGGCATCGATATAACTCGGACCCGGACCTGCCGGACCTACCCAGTAGCTATCAACGTTCGGTGGCACGGTGCAGCCCAGATGGGTCAGATTGAACAATGTATTGGCAGCAATGTTGTGAGCTCCATCCTCATTGCCGGTGATAACAACACCAGCTACCTTTCCATATAGGGGGAACTGGCCGGTCTCCTTATCATATTCCTCATAGGTACCATCCAGTCTTTCGAGTACCAGTTGTGTTACTGAGGAACGTACACCGAACCATATTGGTGAACCTATTATGAGAATGTCACATGCCTTGATCTTTTCCAGTATCAAAGGCCATTGGTCGCCTTCGCCCTCATCGGAGGAAACACCGAACTTAACGTTATAGTCCGTTACCCTCACGACCTCGCTTTCAACCCCAAGCTCCTCAAAAAGTTTAACCGCTTTGTCAATAAGGACCCTGGTGTTAGAGATCTCAGGCGAATACTTCAAAGTACAGTTCAAAAATAATGCTTTTAACCCCATACAAAAAGATGGATCTGCAACACATAAAAAGATATCTTAGGTCAGAAGATAGGATGAGAACACTATAACTCGCAGGAACGATCAAAGTAATAGAAATGAAACAAAAAAGAGTTTGGAAGAATGGTCACAATGAACCATTCTTTGAAGAATTACTCTTCCTTCTCTCCAAAAGCAAATTTACGCAATACTCTTGTGATCTTGATGTTCACGGTGTCGCCGACCTGAGTTCCAGGCACGAAGATGACAAAACCCTCTACTCTGGCAATTCCGTCTCCTTCTCTTGCAATATCCTCGATCGTTACTTCGTAGGTCTCTCCAACATCTACAGGAGCTGTTGATTCTCTGTCATTGTTGTTAAACAAAATAATGCACGTCCTTTAATTAAACTTAAGATCCAAAACCATAATGAAAAACATCAAGATAAAATCCACTAATATGAATCCCAGAATAGCACCGAATCTTACATCGATTAGTACACATAGCAGATATTTAAATCTTCTCAGCAGATCATAAGCGACCCGATAAAATGGATAACTGAAAAGAATGCGGAGACCATATCTTATTTATTCTTTAGAATAAAATAGGTAGATATAAATTACAGTCATACTCTAACGTACTGTTTGCTAATAATGACCAGAGGGATGAAAATATGGATGAAGTACAGATCAAAGTAGAAAAGGCGCACCCTAATGATTTTGGCAGGGGTATTATCCGCCTGGACCCCACGACCCTCCTGAGCCTGCAGCTCTCACCCGGTGATATAGTCGAAATAGAAGGGAAAAGAAAGACTGCTGCCAAGGTATGGAGAGCTGAAAGACAGGACTGGGGACAGGGAATTGTCAGGATAGACGGTTTCATAAGGCAGAACGCAGGTGTGGGCATCGGTGAAAGGATCACCGTCAGGAAGGCAGAGGTCGTGACTGCCACAAAGGTCATACTGGCACCACCTGAAGGGGTGACAATGGAATATGGCGATCACATCAGCGAGATCATCAAGCGTAATATAATGAAGCGTCCCCTTGTTGAAGGAGACATAATACCTATCATCAGTTCAATGACACAGCCCATGACATCACAGGGCGGTGGACAGGCAATCCCGCTTATCGCTGTGGAAACTGAGCCACAGGATGAAGAGATACTCATTATCGGAGAGTTCACAGAGATAGAACTTCGCCAGAAGCCTGTCCGTGGCTATGACGGAGCCACCAGAGGTGTGACATACGAGGATATCGGCGGACTTGGTACTGAGATACAGCGTGTCAGGGAGATGATCGAACTTCCACTGAGACACCCCGAGCTATTCCAGAGACTGAACATCGAACCTCCAAAGGGTGTTATACTCTATGGACCACCAGGAACTGGAAAGACACTTATCGCAAAGGCAGTTGCCAATGAATCCAGAGCTAATTTCCTCTACATCGCAGGACCCGAGATAATGGGCAAATATTACGGGGAGAGCGAGGAACGCATTCGTAAGATCTTCGAGGAGGCAGAGGATGATGCACCTTCTATCATATTCATAGACGAGATCGACTCGATCGCACCAAAGAGAGAGAACGTCACCGGAGAGGTAGAGCGCAGGGTCGTTGCCCAGTTGCTCACCATGCTGGATGGGCTTGAGGAAAGGGGACAGGTCGTCGTAATCGGTGCCACTAACCGTGTGGATGCCATCGACCCTGCACTTCGCAGACCAGGAAGGTTCGACAGGGAGATAGAGATAGGCGTACCTGATACAGAGGACCGTCTTGAGATCCTCCAGATCCATACAAGAGGTGTCCCGCTTGCAGATGATGTGGATGAGGATTATCTGGATCATATCGCAAAACACACACAGGCTTTTGTGGGTGCCGATCTCCTTGCACTTGTACAGGAAGGTGCAATGCGTTCCCTGAGGCGTGCATTGCCTGATATCAACCTGGAGGAGGAGGACATCCCACAGGAGATCCTTGATAACATCACAGTATGCAGGGACGACTTCGAGAACGCGCTTCGTGAGATCGAGCCTTCTGCAATGAGAGAGGTGCTTGTAGAGGTACCTGATGTGAAATGGAAGGATGTCGGAGGAGTTGACAAGGCCAAGCAGGAGATCAAGGAAGCTGTTGAATGGCCGCTCACAAGACCTGACAGGTTCATCAGCATGGGTATCAAACCACCTAAAGGAGTACTGCTCTTCGGACCGCCGGGCACTGGTAAGACACTCATCGCACAGGCAGTTGCCAATGAATCCAATGCCAATTTCATCAGTGTAAAAGGACCACAGATGCTGTCCAAATGGGTAGGAGAATCCGAGAAGGCCATCAGGGAGACATTCAAGAAAGCAAGACAGGTGGCTCCATGTATCGTGTTCTTCGACGAGATAGACTCGATCGCGCCAATGAGGAGTGCCGGGTCGGATGATTCCAAAGTATCCGAGAGGGTTGTCAACCAGCTATTGACAGAGCTTGATGGTCTTGAACCACTGAAAGAGATAGTTGTGGTCGCCGCAACCAACCGACCTGACATAATCGACCCCGCGCTTTTGAGGTCCGGAAGGTTTGACAGGATGGTACTGGTAGGTCAATCCACCTATGCAGGCAGGAAGGAGATCTTCAAGATACATGCAAGGAACATACCTCTTGCCGATGATGTGACAATAGACGAGCTTGCATCCATGACGGAAGGATTCGTCGGAGCTGACATTGAAGCAGTGTGCAGAGAAGCAGTAATGCTCTCTTTGAGAGATGATTTCGACGCAGAGAAAGTTACCATGAAGTATTTCAGGGATGCTTTGAACAAGGTAAGACCAACATTGTCCGAGAACCTGATAGAATACTATGAGAAGATACAGGCACAGTTCAAGGGCGGCATCAAGAAAGAAGAAGCAAGTTCTTATATAGGATACAGATAAATATATGAAAAATTTAGATGTGATTTTTATACATAGGGGCGAATGAAAATGGCAAACGTCTTTGCAAAGAACCTTTCGAGCAAACAGGTAATGGCAACTGATGGAACAGAGATCGGCATTCTGTTCAACATCGTAATGGACATCAGGACCGGAGACCTTATCGACCTGATAGTTAAACCGGACATGAGTCTTGATACATCAAAGTACAAGATCGATGAGCAGTATATCCTGTTACCCTTCGAATCTGTCAGGGCTATCAAGGACTACATAGTCGTTGATAAGAACATAGCAAGAGGAATGGGCACTGAGCCCGTCAATATCTGAATAACAGACTGCAAAGCGCATACCTGCCTTTGCGGCTCTGCACTCTTTTTTTACACCCGGCACTAAGCTGCCATCATATCAGGTCGTTAGATAGAAGGAAATCTATAGCTTCAGCGGTGCCATCGCCATATGTAGCCTCACAGACATGGTCAGCGATATCTTTCAGGAAATCATCGGCATTACCTACAGCGATTGCGAAGCCTGCTTCCTGAAGCATCTCCAGGTCGTTCACTGAATCTCCAATTGCAACGAAATCCGATGTTTCAAGTCCCATCAGTTCTGCCATCTTCTGAAGACCTGTGCCCTTGTTGATCTTCCTGCTCTTTATATGGATGGCAAAGTGTGTATCAATTATCTCAACACCGGGGAAACGGTCAGCAAGGAGTTCCCTTGCCTCATTGATATCGAAGGTGCTTCTCAGGACGATCTCGGTCTTCCTGTGAACCGAATCCAGTTTTTCCATATCATACACGGTTGACAGAAACTCGTATGCTTCCTCACACTCATGGACAACGTCTGAGACTATAGGCTCGTTGTCAAATCCATCGACTATGACACCACCATTCTCGGCTATGATATTGCAGCATACACCGACAAGTTTTGACACTGCCTTTGCATAACACAGTACGTTCCCGGTTGCTATTATCACAGGAATATCCAGTGAGCGCAACTTTGCAGCAGCTTCAAGACTGAGCCTGCGGTCACTATGAGTTATAGTCCCATCAACGTCGATTGCAAGAGCCTTGTACTTCATATGCACTAGATGAAGAGAAATGGATAAAAGTGTTTTCAATACCGTATTTAAAGGTTAAAAAGAGAGGAAGAGATCCCCATATGGAGATCCCTGTTGTAAAAGAATAAAATATCACGGATCACGCAGACCAGGAGTGGTCACGGAAATTATCGCTTCACCGTCCGGAAGGTTCGGAGAGTCTACCAGTTTGACTATTCTCTTGTCGCCCTTGGATTTACGCAGGTAAAGCCTGAACGTTGCGGTGTGCCCTACAATATGACCACCGATAGGTTTTGTGGGATCCCCGAAGAAAGCATCAGGCTTTGACATTACCTGATTCGTGACTACAACAGAAGCATTGTAGAGGTCACCACATTTCTGAAGGCCATGCAGGTGTTTGTTGAGTTTCTGCTGCCTGTCTGCAAGTGTGCCTCTTCCTATATACTCCGCCCTGAAATGAGCTGTCAGGGAGTCAACGATGAAAAGCCTCACAGGCATCTCGCTGTCCTTGAGCTCGTTTGCAAGTTCCATTGCGGAATCCACCAGAAGGATCTGGTGATTGGAATTGTAAGCACGTGCCACATGTATGTGTTTCAGGAACTCTTCCGGATCGTATTCCTGACCGTATATCTCGGAAAGGCCTTCAACCATCTGTTTTATCCTTTCGGGCCTGAAGGTGTTCTCAGTATCTATTATGATCACAGAGCCACTTAGTCCGCCCTGTTCCTTTGGCAGTTGTACGTTCACAGCAAGCTGATGTGCAACCTGGGTCTTACCTGAGCCGAATTCACCATAGAGTTCAGTAATTGCCTGAGTGTCTATACCACCGCCCATCATCTCATCGAACTCGGTACAACCCGTGGTCAACTTGCCTACGAGCTTCCTGCGTTCCATCACCATATCACCCGTCTCAAACCCTCCGATATCGGCAGACTGTCGGGCTGCAAGGATTATCTTTGATGCGGTCGATTCACCAATTTCGGCTGCAGTTGCAAGTTCTGCCGGAGAGGAGACGGCAATTGCCTCAATGGTCGTGAACCCTGCATCTTTCAATTTCTGCGCGGTTGCCGGACCCACATGGTCCAGTTCTTCAAGTAACACTTCTGACATTTATCTTAACTCCTGGGTGCACATGTTTTCTTCTGGTGCACAATTCGATTACTAATTGGTCTCTGAGTATATATACCTGAATAGAGCGGGGTGAAAGTATTATTCCAGCATAAAACACCGGTACACAAGACTTATCACCGAACATACGTATTAGAGAACGATGCCCAGAGTAGTAGTAGGCGGAACATTCGAATGCCTTCATGACGGACACAGGGAACTCCTGCAAAAAGCATTCGGGCTTGCCGGAGACGGATCAGTGGATATCGGCCTGACATCCGATGAGATGGCAAACAAACGTCCACGCAATGTTCCTGACTATGAGACCCGAAAAGGAATGCTCATTGAGTATATCAATGAGATAATAGAAGCTCATGAATATGCCATCATAGAACTCTCAGACCCCTATGGCAAAACACTTACCGAGAACTACGACTACATTATTGTGTCCCCGGAAACATATCCTGTCGCCCTGAGGATCAACGAACTCAGGAAGGAGAAGGGACTCAGGGAAATAGATATCGTCAAAGTGGAATACGTACTTGCCGATGATGAAAGGCCGATCTCATCAACAAGAATAGTACAGGGCGAGATAGATATTCACGGACACCTGAAAGCCGGTCGTGGAACATAATTTTATAAACTATTTTTTACAACTTAGGTCCATGGGAAGAGTATTCAACGAAATGGACAATCAGATATTCAACAAGCTTGCACCTGAACTCAGCGGGAACACGATGTCCAATGCAGGACATAACTATCCTTTTATCCTCAGGCCAATATCCCACAAGATAGCAGAGGACGGAGTAGATTTCAGGAACAGGATGGAAAAACTGGATGCAGAGGAGATGGAATATCTTTTCCAGATGGCAATGGAAGGTAAAGAGGACATCAGGTCACTCGAAGAGGATGATGTTGACACGTTCCTCGAACTTGTCGAAGAGAAGCTTTCAACAGAGAAACTGAAAGAACTCAAAGCAAAATTAGGCATGGCATAATGAAGCCTGCAAAACTCCTTTTTGGTACCGCCGGCACACCCAAGAGCTCTAAGAAAAGGAACAGCATATCCGGCATCGAAAGAGTGAAGGAACTGGGACTTGACTGCATGGAACTTGAGTTCGTCCGTGGGGTCAAGATGGGCGAATCCACTGCAGGAGATGTTCTCAAAAAGTCCGAAAGAGAGGATATAGCCCTGAGCGTGCATGCTCCATATTATATCAACCTCAATTCCCTTGAGCCTGAAAAGGTCGATGCGAGCATAGAACGTATCCATAGGTCCTCACGGATCGGAAGCCTTTGCGGTGCAAGGAACATCGTATTCCATCCAGCCTATTACCAGAAAGATACACCTGAGAAGGTCTACGATAAAGTTTCCGGACTACTGAAAGAGCTCAGTTCCCGGTTGACCGACGAAGGAATAGAAGTGATACTCCGGCCCGAGACCACAGGTAAAGGAACCCAGTTCGGAAGTCTGCAGGAGAATGTCAGGCTTGGTGCTGAACTTGATAATGTGCTCCCATGCATTGATTTTGCTCACCTGCATGCAAGGAGCAACGGTGCTGAGAACAGTTATGATGAGTTCGCTTCCACGCTGGAATTCATGGAGAACGAACTTGGCAGGGAAGGACTGGATGATATGCACATGCATGTATCAGGCATCGAATACGGAGATAAGGGAGAAAGGAAACATCTTAACCTTGATGATTCGGACCTGCAATATGCAGAACTGATGCAGGCCCTGAAGGATTTCAAGGTCAAAGGACTCCTGATATGTGAGAGTCCCGATAATGAGGGCGATGCCCTCCTGCTGAAAAGAACATATGAGGGTCTGTAGACCCTCTCACTCATATATGAAGAACAGGTGCCGCATGCTCCAGGACCGGATGGAGCAATGTGAACAGACCTATTGCAACAATAACAGTACCACTCACAAGCGGAAGCTTGTTGATCCTCGTGCTGCTTACGTAGCTCTCAATGAAGCTTTTACTCTTGACGAATATAACTGACAGTGAAGTAATGGCTATTGCAAGACCTGCACTGAATATCAGTACATATATCAGGCCGTTGTAGACCTGGTTGTTCGCGATGCTGAACAGCAATACTGCAAGTGCTGCAGGACATGGAATAAGTCCTGTGGAAAGCCCTATGGCGATCACACCTTTTTTCGTATCTATGGCATGTTCGTGTGGACGATAGAATTTTCTCAGTATCCATACACCAACGGCTACTAGAATGACCCCTCCTACCACACTCATGATATCATGCGTCATATCGACATTCAGAGCTTCCACCAGATAGATGGATGCAACTCCCAGCGCCAGCACCACAACAACGTGAGATACGACAATTGTGATTCCCAGAGTAAGTGCATCTTTCATATCTGCATCCGTACCCATGACAAAAACTGCCATTATCGATTTTCCGTGACCGGGCTCAAGTGCATGCAATGCTCCCAGAAGGAAAGCCGAGATCACTATCAAAAAGCTAAGTTCCGAGGAAAGGGCTTCTGACCCCAGTGAAAGAATGTCCATGATGATATCTCCTTTAATCCCAATAACAAAGTGCAAATATGTGTTAGTTGTTGTTCGTAATACTAATTTGTAGTGAGTATATAAGTAAGTTATGAATAAATATGCTACTAAAACATTATTTCGTATTACTAGATTATTCAATAATACGCATCAAGCCACACAATTACAGAAAAATGAACAAATACATAATGATAAGTACGTTTATAGTATTAAGAAAATACACAATAATAGCAGGAAAAGTATGACACATAAGTGAAATTACACAAACAATGAAGATTTTGCAGATTCAAAAGATAAAACATACTAATAACATATATTTGAAGAATAAAGTAACATATTATGCGTTAGTCTTGCAGAAACAAATGCAAAATAGTGATCGAACTAAAGGCAACGATCCTGCCAGAATTTCAATTGATAATTTGACAGATATACTTCAAGATTTCAGCCGGGCAACTGCAATGCAGAGAAGTGTACAATTTGTGGTCACCCATCCGCCGTCACTTCAGAAAAAGACTCCAAGGTACCCATCTGTGACACAGAATACTTGGCAGACCCATCTTTATACTCCCGTAATACCAGATAAATAAGAAGGAATCATTATCTATTTAGAATATAGATATTATCAAATACTTTATTTTTATTTCACGGAAGAGTCCTTGATCTCCAGTCCAGAATTCACGCGGACGTTTAAATCACGGAGTTAGTCTGCTGAAACCGGAATAACTCGCTGCGCCCCATAATTCAAGATAATGGGCCTGAACATAGAAAAGAGTGTCTTGAACAGTCAAAAATGAGCATTGCCAGAGTAAACAAAGAATAAAAGGCCAGCGATCTGGCAATCAGCTTGCAGATGTACCGACCTCATCATTTCAAGCAATTTCCTGTGTATCATATATTTTTATCCTTATCCTTTGGATTCACAACAGACACTGAAATATCGATCCCACTTTTTTCCACATAACTACGGATCCTGCTAAGAGCATGGCAGACCATACCACCATGGGTCAATATCAGACATCTCTGCCCTGCAAGAGAATTAAGGATCGAGCGGTCAACAACTCCTGCATTCACGTCAAGATTGATCTCATCCTTTTCAGCAATTAACTTGCTCTTCTTACCCATGGCACCAATACTATCGATCTCATCCCGGCGTATTATCTCCAGAAGATCCTCTTTGGAATAGCGTTCCATATCATAGATACCTACAGAACCTGCCCTGTAGGGTTTTACATCCATGACCACAATCGCAAGTCCGTCATCATGAATATGAAGTACTTTCCCGTTTGCGGCTGCAAAGGAAGAATCCGGTGCATAATCCCCATACAGTACTCCAAGGTTGACGTAATCCCCTTCTTTGACCTCAGAGGACACTTTAGCCCACAACAATTGCTGCGAACGTAAGGAGTGCATCAGGTCAGGAATATCCCTGGGACAGCATTCTGGCTTTACAAGACCTCTTCTTTTGATCTCCTCATAGATCTCAAGAGTAGCAGGTCTTCGAAGATAAGCAGCCTTAAGGTTCTCACTTTCATTGAAGATCTTTTCAGGACTGCCTTCACTGATGATCTTGTGCTCATTCATCAGGAACACATGATCTGCCCATCCATATGCCAGATCTACGTCATGGGTGGATATTATGATGGTCTTGCCAAAGTAATTCAGTTCATTGAGAAGGTCCATTACCTCATCAGCACCCACAGGATCCAGATTTGCAAGAGGCTCATCCAGAATGATAACCTCAGGGTCCATTGCAACTATACCTGCAACTGCAACCCTCTTTTTCTGACCGCCACTCAGGTGATGGGGGGGTTTGTCCTTAAGATGGGTCAGGCCTACGTACTCAAGGGTCTTATTGGTAATGTCCTCAACCTTGTCCTTTGAATAACCAAGATTGGTCGGTCCGAAAGCTACATCCTGATAAATAGTAGGAGCAAATATCTGGTCATCGGAACTCTGGAAGACGATACCGACGTTCTTTCTTATTTCCCTCAGGGACTTTGAATCATATTTCATGGGTTTTCCATGGAAGAGGATCTCGCCCTTCTGAGGACGGTGAGTGCCGTTCATTGAGAGGAACAGCGTGGATTTTCCCGACCCGTTACGACCAACGAATGCTATCTTCTTACCTTTTTCAATAGTAACACTAATATCATCGAGGGCAAGAGTACCATCTGGATAGGAAAAACTAAGATTCTTTGTTTCTAATATAGCCATTTTCTCACCTCAAAGAACGGATGCACCCCTGGTAAAGTAAAAGGTCAGTATGACCAGCGTAAAGTAGACCAATGTCAATATGGCCTCGGGAAACTTAACAGGTCTCTTTTCTTCAAGAATTATCAACTTTCCATCGTAACAACGTGCGTTCATTGATACGAATATCTTCTCACCCTGCTCCCAGGACCTTATGAAGAGATTGGTACCCAGCATGACCATTGACCTGAAAGATGTCCTGAAATCCTTGTATCCGAGCCTTACCGACTGGGCGTACCTTACACCTATTGCCACATCAAGGAAGACAAAGATATAGCGATACATCATCATCGCTATCTCAAGGAAAGAGTCAGGAAGTCTTGTGGCCTTGAGGACCGAGAACAGCTCGATCATAGGAGTTGTAAGAGAAAGGAAGAACAGACATGACATACCCCCCAATGTCCTCGCCAGCACCAGCAGGGCCATATCAAGTCCTGCCTGGCTTACACCAAGAGTAAAGCCAAGAACATCAAAAGAGAACAATTTGGCACCTTCACCAAAGAAGAAAGCTATGATAACAGCACTAACAAGAACAAAGCCTGCCGGAGCACCCAATATCCTCAGGTAGAACGAGGCAGGAATCTTCCCAAAGTAGATGGTTGCAAAACTCATACAGATCGCTATGAGAAATGGGACCAGTGGGGAAAAGGAAGATACACCTACAAGAAGGCCAAAAGTCACTATTGCTATTTTTAACCAGTTGTTCTTGTACCTGAGTGGGCTCAGCACTGCATAGTCATCAAGTATATGTGCCATTTTTTAAACCTACAAATATAAAACAACTAAAATTGACGATAATAGTTGCTACCAGATGTGTAAGGAAATAAGATATAGAGCTTTATACATAAGTATTTCGTTTTTCAGTAAAAGATAACAGAAGCGTTAGTACTACGAAACACAAGTATCGTATCACTGAACATATAACTTTAAGATAATACTTCAAATAAAGAATAATTGATTGAAAAACAGATCAAAACAAAAAGGAGATGTGCTCCTCCAGGAGCACGGCAGGAATCAATTATTCTCGCCTTTTCCTCTATAGTAACCAATTGTGTAACCTATGATAATAGCACCAAATGCTGCCTGAAGTGCGAAGAGCAGACTCTCGGTCTCTCCACCAGGTGGTTCAAAGAGATACTTCTGGAACCATGGTTCTGCAGGTTCATAATCAGGATTCATCTCGGAAACAAGATCTCCTGCTGCACCGTCTGCACCACCGAACTCAGAATCGGGATTTGCTGCTACTCCATAAAAGAACTGTCCTGCAAAGAGCAGCACTACGATAGCGACAATATATTCCAGTTTCACTGCATTGCCTCCTTGAGTTTTGCAACCGCTGAAGTCGTAAGGACATCCAGATCCACAAGTACGTCACTCTTGATCTGAACCACATATTTCATGATCAGTGCTGTAAGAGCACCTTCAAGTATAGCAAGTGGCACCTGGGTTGTTGCAAAGATACCGGCAAATGCTGCAAAAGAGGCGATCACACCACCACTTGCCGAGGGGAATGCCAGCGCCAGTTGTAAAGATGTTATGACATATGTCACCCAGTCAGCAATAGCTGTTGCAAGGAAGACATTCAGATAGAAGTTCATACCAGCTTTGGATGCTGCCTTGTAGAACATATAAGCCACAAGAGGACCGATCACTGCCATGGATGCTGCATTTGCACCAAGGGTTGTTATACCTCCGTGTGCAAGGAAAACTGCCTGATAGATAAGTACTATCACACCAAGGACCGCTGTAATTGCCGGTCCGAAAAGGATAGCTGCCATTCCGGTACCGGTAGGATGAGAAGAACTTCCGGTAACAGAAGGAAGCTTCAATGAAGAAAGAACGAATATGAAAGCACCGGCAACTGCCAGTAAAGGAACAACCTCACGTCTTTCGCTGACAAGTTTGTTCAATTTATACATACCATACAATATCACAGGAATGGAGATTACAAACCATGCCTGCCACCAGGGAGAAGGAAGAAAACCTTCGAATATGTGCATTATTATCACCTTCCATTTTTATAACGATAATAAACTAATGTACCATCCATAATCAACTTAATTTGTTTTGGATACAGGATGTAATATGTTATGGTACATAAACATAACGATTTACAACAAGAGATAGTATTGTTATTCATAATGATAATAAACATACCACAATGCAAATATAAACATATATGTTTACAGAAACTAATGTCACCGTATCTGATTTTAAAAACCTGATATAACGCACCCAGGATGGAAGTCAAAATTAATGGTCTTATTATAAAAAAATAAAGTAAAATTGAGATAATAGCTACTTAACGACTACGATACAGTACATATCCGAATGATTTTCAGGTGGCTCTGCCACTGTACCACATACCGCACGTTCATGAGGATAACCGATATCCTCGTAAATGCAGATACGAGCATCAACGTCCATCTCCCGGAGAACTGCCGCAACTTCCTTAGGACCAAAACTACCTGCTGGCAGAAGGAAGATATTCTTACCAAGACCAATTTCCCTGATGAAAGCCTCCTTTGCAGGTGCAGGGTCCCGTCCATGGGCCGTGATCATAGCCAGAGTGGACATATCCACATGGAAGCGTGCACATGCAGCCTGTATGGATGACACACCTGTAACTACCCTATCCTTTTCCGTGGCGAACTTGCCAAGACCGGAGAACATAGGATCACCTGTGGAAAGTATGACAGCATCATCAGGCAAAAGATGGAGATTCTTGTAATCCTTAATTAAGTGCGCCTCGCATTTAATGAACTCCTCAGCGATCTCAATAGAGCGCTTTGAACCATAGACCACCGGAGCATTGCTTATTACCTCTATGGCTTCCAGGGTCAGCATCTTAGGCCCTACACCGACACCCACCACGATCATAATTATTCCCCGCTGTCCATCAGGACCGTACCGTCCCTGTCAACAACAACGATACGGGCACCTTTGCCCTTTTCCACAGCCATGTTGAATGCCTGCTTCAAGCGGTCGTTCTCAGGGTCAAGGTCCAGCATCTCGACAACGGTCGCATAGCCGCTGTCCTTCAGCATGTCAGGATTACCCCATTTAAGCACAAGCCCGGGAAGTCCGCAGATAACAACATCACCATGGGCCGAGTCAAGAGCCTCGGAGATACGACTTCCTGCAAGAACAACAGTATGGTCCGGGAAAAGCATGGTTGAATACCGTATACCTACCCTGCCGGTTGTGAGCACCACCTTATCAGAATGTCTGATGAGATCCCCTTTCATCTCACCCAGATGGTCATTCCATGGCTCCACAAATCCGGTGCTGCCAAGAATTGAGATACCATCGATGATACCGATACGGCTGTTCAGGGTCTCCTTAGCAGTTTCCTTACCCTTTGGAAGATAGATCGTAACCTCGGCACCTTTCAGCCCGAGCTCGTCCACAGCTTCCTGAATAGATTCCTTTATCTGCCCCATTGGTCCCGGATTGATCGCAGGATGGCCTTTCTTTGATTCAAGACCGCTTCGGGTGACGATACCTATTCCCTCACCCGCATAGATAGTGATCCCTTCTGCCTCTTTGGCATCTGCAACGAATTCAAGACCTCTTGTAATATCAGATTCGTGATCGTTATTGACCTTCACTGCAACAGCGTGTCCTTTACTGCCCTTCACATCCGATTCGGCTCGAAGCCCTACTGGGGTTGGCACAGATACATGTGTCACCTCGTCTGCAAGGGAAAGAACTGCTGCCTTTGCAGCCAGCGCTGCAGTTGTCCCGGTAGTATATCCCCTCTTCAGTACGGAACCATCGCTCAGAACCACAAGAGTTCCGTTCTTTATACCTTCCATAAGCTCTTCACGTGGCATTTTAGAGCGGTCCAGCCATTCTTCAGGGATCTTGGATTTGTTTACCGGGTCGATCATCTCAGGTCAATTGTAATTAATACTTTTAAAATCTACCGACTCTATCCGGTCCTCTTGAAGAGCTTCGCGAGCTCATCCATTGTGAAAGATATCATTGTTGGGCGACCATGCGGACAGGTGTACGGATTGTTACACTTCATCAACTGACGTATGAGTTCCTGCATCTGTGAGGTATTGCACACCGCGCCTGCCTTTATCGCTGCCCTGCATGCCATGGTGCTGCAAAGCAGGTCATACCTTTCAGTATCCTCCTTCACCCTTCCAACAGACAGCAGGTCCGAGATGATATCGTGGATAACATCAGTATCCTCCAGCTTCCCGAAGATGCTGGGAACCGTGGTCACAACATAACTCTTCGGACCAAACTCGGAAACAGAGAAACCCATCTCCTCCAGTTGCGGAATGAACTCCTCGATAATTGCTTTCTCTTTCTGGCTCAGGTCAAGAGTTACAGGAGTTATGAGTTCCTGCCAGCCAAGGTCCTGCATCCTGAGCACCTGCTCATACATAATACGTTCATGGGCAGCATGCTGGTCGATCAGCATAAGCTTGCCATCCATCTCACATATTATGTAAAGGTCGCCATATTGTCCAAATACCTTCACATCCGAAGGACTGAAAGAAGCATTGAGTTCCGGTACTTCATCCGATGTAACGTTCATCTGCAGCCTCTCACTTCTTTTCAGACGGCGCTGGGTGTCTTTTGCAGGATAATGATAAGATGCTTTTTCCTCTTTTATCACATCCTTCCTTGATGGCTCATCCGATGACCTGTCAGGAATTATGATGGGAGCAGTTGTTTCAGAATTAACAGCATTCGTGTCACCATCGGAAGATGAAGTAGAAGGGGTCGATCCATGTGACACAGATGACCCTTCACTACCTGATCCTACCGACCTTGGAACTTCTGCTGGCTCCGGAGGCTTCACTGGCCCTGCCGCTTTATAAGAATTTGATATTTCTGAGGAAGAAGGTGACATTTTAGTTTCACGAACATTCAGCTGTGACTGAACAGGAACATCCTTTTTATTCAACTGCACTTCCGGAACAAGAGAATCCCTTGCAAGGGCTTTCTCTACAGCCGATACTATCATGACGCTGATCTCTTTCTCGTGACTCAGTCTGACTTCCCTTTTAGCAGGATGGACATTCACATCGACGTTCTTCGGGTCTATTGTGAAATTCAGGAAGGCAGCCGGATAGCGTCCCTTCGGAAGCAGGGTATAGTAACCAAGCCTTACGGCGTTGCTTAATTGTTTTGAGAATATGGGCCTTCCATTGATAAGGAATACCTGGAGATCCTTTCCACTCCTTGTAAGTTCAGGTTTGGATATGTAACCTGAGATAGAGATCAGGTCAGAATCATATTCCAGGGGAACAAGGGAACGTGCAACATCGGCACCGTAAAGATGAACGATGCTATCAAGCATCTTAACGGATGCAGGTGACCTCAGTGTTACCTTTCCGTCAATCAGGAGGGTGAACGATACATCAGGATGTGCCAGACAGTTCCTTGTAACCACATCCACTATGTGTGCGATCTCCGTCCTTGCACTCTTGAGATACTTCTTCCTTGCAGGTGTTGTATAGAACAGATCCTCCACAAGTATACTGGTACCCACAGCAGTTCCTGCTGAAGTGATGTTCCTGATACCACTGCTGTCAACAACCACCTTCGTGCCTTCCAGTTCACCCTCCTGTCTGGTGACAAGCTCGACCTTCGCCACAGAGGCGATGGATGCCAGAGCCTCTCCCCTGAAACCCATTGTAAGTATGCTGTCAAGGTCCTCGATGGTGCTGATCTTACTGGTGGCATGTTTCTTGAACGCGAGGGAAGCATCCGTATGGCTCATTCCGACACCATTGTCAACAATTAGCATGCTTTTCGTGCCATACCCCCCTATTTCCACTCGAACATCAGTAGCACGAGCATCTATGGAATTCTCAATCAGTTCCTTGACCACAGATGCGGGGCGCTCTATGACCTCTCCTGCTGCTATTTTATTGATAGTGGACTCATCCAGCAATCTTATTCTGGAACCTCTGATATCGCATGCTTCATCCGTCATATTTCACTTCCTGTCCACGATAAGTATATTTATGAACTCCAATCCATCAGGACAAAAATATCTGCTTGTTAGTATTTTTGTGTTTGCATTCCATAGTAACAATAGATACCCAACATAATTATATCCGGTTGTACCGTTAGAGGCAACATAAAATTGGAAGGTTCATGATGCCAGGTTCTGTAAAAATTAAGAATATAGTACCCCTGTTAGCCCTTTTGACAGCCTTCCCTGCATTTTCCACCGACATGATACTACCCGCCATACCATCCCTTGCTATCCTCTGGGACCGACCTCTGGCAGTGGTAAATCTCATACTTATCGGTTTCTTCGTGACATATGGTTTCTCTCTGCTCTTCTACGGACCTGTATCAGACAGGTACGGACGTAAGAAACCCCTGATAGCCGGGATCATACTCTACATTTTTGCCAGTACACTCTGTGCAACGGCCAGCAATGTGACAGCACTTATTATCTTCCGAATACTGCAAGCTGCCGGGGCTGCTGCCAGCGCTTCCCTTTCCATGGCAATGACAAAGGACATCTTTGCAGGGAATGAAAGACAGCGTATACTCGCTTACATAGCAGTGATCATGGCACTGGCGCCCATGCTCGCCCCGATAGTCGGAGGATGGATACTGGCATACCTTACATGGCCCTGGATCTTCATCGCCCAGGGAGCCATGGGACTTATCGGCCTTCTTGGAGTCATCCGCACACCTGAAACATTAAAAGAACCATCAACAGCCCCAATATCAAAAGTAATGCATTCATACGGAGAACTGCTGCTAAACAGGAATTACATAATCATGGTCCTTGTCATGTCAGTAAGCCTTTTACCCCTGTACAGTTTTATTGCCGGCTCTTCAGCCCTGTATATCAACGGTTTTGGCATGACCGAGCAGACTTTCAGCTACTTCTTCGCTTTCAACGCCCTTGCACTCATGGCAGGATCGATATCATGCTTGAAACTGACAGACAGAATAAACCCGAAGCACCTGATGACTGGAGGATTTGCAGGACTATCTGTTGGAGCGGTCCTTATTCTCACAATCGGACATCACAGCCCATGGACTTTTGCACTACCAATGGCCCTTATAACATATTCCATAGGGATCAGCAGGCCGCCAAGCAACCATCTGGTACTGGAACAGGTCCATAAGGATGCAGGTGCTGCATCATCCCTGTTGATCTTCACATACTTCACCCTGGGAGCAGCTGGAATGTGGCTGGTATCACAGGAATGGATGGAACGAATGCAGATATTGGGAACAATAACATTGACCTGCGGAATTCTTGTCCTGATCGCATGGATGATACTACAAAAACAGGGACTTGGTTCAGAAAGCCACCACTAGAGATAGAGAACGAAATTGTGCATTCAGAACCTATGAAAGTTTACCCTTTATCTCATTCAATTTATTCAGCGCCTCGATAGGTGTCATAGAGTTGATATCCAGTTCTTTCAGCTCCTCTATCACAGGGTCGGGTGCCGCCTCACTGTAAGTTGCATCCTGATCGAACAATATGACCTGAGTATACTTGGCACTGCTGCGCTGTTTCTTACCAGCCTTGCGGTCTTCCCCGCTTATCATGCACTCACTCTCGATATCCTCAAGGATCTCCTTTGCCCTTGAAGTGACAGCATGTGGAACACCTGCAATCCTTGCAACATGGATACCATAACTCCTGTCCGTTGCACCCGGAACGATCTTTCGAAGGAACACAAGATCATCACCTTCCTCCTTGACAGCAATATGGTAATTCTTCACGCGTTTGAGATTGCCTGCAACCTCCGTGAGCTGATGGTAGTGGGTGGCGAAAAGTGATCTGACACCCACACGTCCCTTGTTGTGGATGTATTCAACAACTGCCTTTGCAATGCTGTAACCGTCATAGGTACTTGTACCCCTGCCGATCTCATCCAGCAGCACCAGACTCTTTGGTGTGGCGTTGTTCAGGATGTTGGCAAGCTCCACCATCTCAACCATGAAGGTACTCTGACCACTTGCAAGGTCATCAAAGGCTCCCACCCTCGTGAACACGCGGTCAACGATACCGATGGAAGCATGGGAAGCAGGTACAAAAGAACCTGCCTGCGCCATTATGACTATCATGGCGATCTGCCTCATATAGGTGGATTTACCGGCCATGTTCGGCCCGGTTATAAGCTGGAACTGGTTATCACTGCAATCCATATCAGTGTCGTTAGGAACGAAACCACCGGGAACGGTGTTCTCAACAACGGGATGCCTGCCATCCCTGATAAGAAGGCGGCAGTCTGGAGTTATCGCCGGTCTTACGTAATTATTGTTTGCAGCCACCTCCGCAAGATTCGAAAGTACATCCAGAGCACCGATCAGAGCAGCAGTTTCCTGTAACTGCCTGGAATGTGATGCTACTATGGAGTTTATCTCTGTGAGAAGTTCATATTCAAGTGCAACCATTTTCTCATCAGCGGAAAGGATGGCACTCTCACGTTCCTTTAGCTCTGGAGTGTAGAACCTCTCGGCATTGGTCATGGTCTGCTTCCTGATATAATCATCAGGGACCTGGGATATGTTTGCCTTTGTAACTTCAAGATAGTAACCGAATACCTTGTTGTAACCGACCTTCAGCGACTTGATACCGGTCCTGTCACGTTCCTTCTGCTGGAACTTAGCGATCCATTGTTTCCCGTTCTTTGACAGGTCGAACAGTTCATCAAGCTGCTCATTGTAACCGGGTTTTATCATTCCCCCGTCCCTGACGCTGAGCGGAGGTTCTTCCGTTATGGCACTGTCGATGAGTTTTGCAAGCTCATCCAGCTCACCGAATGAAGATAATTGTGATACCAGACCTTCCAGCAGGTCAACGTTTTCGCATTCCCTGAGTGATTCCAGCAAAAGGGGAACCGATTCAAGCGACTTCTTCAAAGACACAAGGTCCCTTGCATTGGAATTACCGTACATCACCCTGCCTACAAGCCTCTCCATATCCTTTACGTAAGACAGGTGAGCACGAATATCGAAACGCACAAGAGTGTTATCATTGAGCCATGCCACCGCATCAAGACGTTCATTGATAGCATCCACCGATACCAGCGGTTTCAGGAGCCATTTCTGTAACTGCCTTCGCCCCATTGGAGTCTTTGTCTCATCAAGCACCCCGATAAGAGAGGAGTCATTACCCTCTCCCCTCACATTCCTGACGATCTCAAGGTTCCTCAGGGTGATGGCATCCAGCACCATGAACTCTGAATCGAAATAGGTCTTGAGTGTCTGCACCTGTGAGAGTTCCCTCATCTGGGTATCTGTGGCATAACGCAATGCTGCACCTGCTGAGGATACGGCCACCATCAGTTCACTGCAACCCATTCCTTCAAGGGTTGACACTTTGAAATGCTCCATGAGCGTCTTCTCTGCCATCATCCGGTCGAAGGCATCCTCATCGAACTCATGAATGATGATCCTGAGTTCTTTCAGGCGCTCGCTGAGATGCTGGTCATTGAACAAAGAAGGCGGCATAATACATTCCGACGGACCCATGCGTGCAACCTCACTGGCGATGCGGTCATAGGGAGCAGTATCCCTGAACTGTGTCGTCAGGAACTCACCGGTAGAGATATCCAGGAACGACAGCCCATATTCATCGTTCTCTCCATACAGTGCCATGAGATAATTGTTAGAGGAATCAGAGAACATTGAGGAATCCATCGCAGTACCGGGGGTCACAACCCTCACAACACCACGCTTCACAACACCCTTGGCCTTCTTCGGATCCTCGAGCTGCTCACATATGGCAACCTTGTAACCCTTTTTGATGAGCCTCGGAAGATAGGTATCGATAGCATGATAGGGAATACCGGCCAGTGGCATCTTCTCCCCATCCTTACTCTTCCCACGGGTGGTCAGGGTAATCTCAAGTTCTTTAGCTATGGTCTTTGCATCCTCGCCAAAGGATTCATAGAAATCCCCCATCCTGAAGAATATGAGGGCATCCTTATGCTCTTCCTTGGCAGCATAGTACTGTTGCATGGCAGGGGTTACTTTACTCATGATGATTCCGCTTGAAGTATATCTGGTGGTTTTCATTTGTTATGAGGTATTTTTATTTAATGATTAGCAGGAATTAAAGGAAAACAGTGAATCCCACAGAACTAACCATTCCACAGTGTAGCCTTGTTAACGTCGCTAACTTTTAATACATTCCATTCCCAACCTAACCAAAACAGTTTATTATTTTTAAAACTGTTTAATATAAAGAAGGTGGTATGAAAATGGATAGAAAATTCCTATTATTAGTATCTGTAGTTCTTGCAGCTGCAATTATCTCTGTTCCGGCATCAGCAGCAAATGACAAGGACACACCAAATAATGGACTATTTCCGAATGGTCCGTTTGCCGACATCTGGGAAAAACTGACTAGCTTAGAAACACAGATAGACGAAATTCCAGCAGGTCCGCAAGGGCCACAGGGTGAAGTTGGTCCACAGGGACCACAAGGAGAGATAGGTCCGCAAGGGCCACAGGGTGAGATCGGGCCACAGGGACCGCAAGGAGAAATGGGTCCGGAAGGTCCGCAGGGCATACCTGGCAGCCTTTCCGGAACTATAAACTACACAGGCGACATCCAGGTTAGCTACACAGGCGCAAACCAGGCCCATGAGAACAGGGCTCCCTATTTAGGAGTAAACTACATTATTGCGATCCAGGGAGTATTCCCTTCCATATCTTCAGTAGAAGACCCGGAAATCATAACCCAATCAACTGATCCCTTACTTGGAGAGATCACACTGTTTGCCGGAAATTTCGCACCAAGAGGTTGGGCTTTCTGTAATGGTCAGCTATTACCAATCAATCAGAATCAAGCACTGTTCTCCATCCTTGGTACAACCTATGGCGGCGATGGAAGGACCACATTCGCACTCCCTGACCTTAGAGGACGTGCTCCGGTACACGCAGGGAACGGACCTGGTCTTTCACCAGTCGTTCTGGGACAAAAAGGTGGTGCTGAGACAGTAGCTTTGAATGTTAACCAGATGCCGAGCCACACTCACACCTTGAACCACACCCACAATATATCAGTTTAAGGAAAAAATGATGGCCTGGATAGTGGCCATTTATTTATTTTTTTGTATTCTTACTCAATATAGATCACTGTGATAAGTCTGCTAAGGATGAATTTGATATTGCAGGTTACCTGGTTGTCAGCATTTTTGTGTTTGTATTGGCAGAAGAGAATGAACTAAAGCCAGGAATCAAGCATCTGAATTATCAAATGTTCACTTTTTCCCATAACTAGATATATAGATATTACCTGATGAAACATATTCTTTTAAGTAGTACCACCCCTAATTTTTATTAATGGTTGATGAAACCGAGCAGATCCAAGACACACCTGAACAATACATTAAGAACAGGGTTGAACAATACAGAAGCTGGTATGATGCCAAATCAGTGATTATGAAGAGGAATTATCAGAGAACTCAGGTTCTGTCAGCTTCCGGTGCCATTCTCATACCCGTTATAAATAATATTTCTATTGTAGCACCAATTGGGAATCTGGAAGTAGATATTGGCAAATTATCCGTAACTGTAATTGGAGTGATCGTTGCACTTGCAATCGCCTTTGAAGGTGTTTATCACTACAGGGAACAATGGAAGAACTATCGCTCAACAGAACAATACCTGGAAACACAGAAACAGCTATTCATTCACAGGATCGGAGACTATTCCGAACTGAATGATGAGGGTGCATTCCAGCTACTTGTCAACCGCATAGAAGGTGCTATCGCAGAGGAGAACGCTGTTACCTTGAACATACTGACCAGAGTTGAGTCAGAATAACATTTTTAGCAGTTATTTACTTTTGTAAACCAATTAATCTCTTACAATCCTCAACATAGTATTCCCACCCTTCTGGAACTCATAGTCCACCTTCTCCTCGGAAACATCGAACCCACGGGACATCAGATAACTAATGACCTCATCAAGATGTATCGACTTCCTTGAATTAAGGTCTACAAGTGGGAATATCCTGACCTCACCCGCCACCCTGAGCAGTTCATCAACAGCCTGAATATGGAAGTCGAAAGAAAGCTGCTCCGAATACAGAAACAGAAGGTGCGATACAAGTGCCAGGTCAAAGGAATTATCCTCTAAAGGTAGTTCCGGCAGTCCGCCTGATATATAGCGACCCTCTTCCTTGCCTTTCTCAAAGTCATCAAGGAACAGTTTCATGGAATCCATACGAATTCGTCCCAGTTCCTCAACCGAGGAAATATTCTCCCATACGAACTTATCCTGATTCTCCCGGGTCTGCTCAAGCACCTCGGCATAGGTCTCATCGATCCTCTTCTCAATGGCATCCCTGTCAAGAGAATAAATTGGGTCCACAGATACCACTGATCTGCCCTGTCGGGTCATCTCGCAATTAAAACTTGCAGGCCCGTCACCACATCCAAGTATAGACCTTCCAAGGTCGCTTTCACTCAGGTCGAACATGTCAACATATTCCTGAAATGAACGACCCCAGGGGACTACTTTCTGGTACTGCACTGCCATAACTGTCCCATTGTTCCTGTAAAAGATAAAGATAATGCACCTCAGTTAGTGCAATACCGGTTAAACTGATTATCAGCTTTTCTGCATCAATGCATATCCGATACCTATCGTATAGATAGGCATAGCAAGATACCGCATGCCGATATCCGTGAAGTACTGCACAACTGTCATCTGGAAGAATCCACCGGATACCATTGTCAGGTCCAGTACAAGGTTCACGACAAGCCAGATTACCCCGAGAAGTATTCCCTCGTTGACATAGTCCGTTTCTACGTCCCTGAAATACCTCACTGCAAGGACAACACCCACAAAGGCACCTGTTACTACCATGATGGACTTGAAGAATGTCTCATCTATTGTGAAATTACCCTGACTGTCAACAAAGGCAAAACTGACCACAAAAGGCACCAGCCATAAAATAAGTCCGTAAAGGAGCATTTTCAGATATTTGTTCATTGAAACCACCCGGAATCTATCTTACAAAATGTTTCCACTGAAGAGTTATATTATTTCTTGTTTGATGTGGATGTAATAAAGATCGATCTAAAAAAGAAAAGAAAGGGAGAGTTAGTTCTCCCATCAAACCACAGTCACATCCATTCCCTTAACCTCGGCCACAACCTCCGGATTGTAATAAGAGTATGCCTTACTCTCCGACACAACAGCTTTCACAGGGAACAGAGCCTGCACCTGCATGCTGAAGTTGAGCACCTCACCGGGCTGCATGTCATCGATATAGAATATGACCTTCCTGCCTGCGATCTCGTAGCGGGTTATCTTATCCTCGTTATCTCTGGCAGCCTCAAGGCTTGAGGATACAGGACTGAAGCCGGTTGGAACCGCAAGGTCAACGATCATCATACCGCTGGAACTGATACTGCCATCGATACCCTGAATGCCGTTGTACTTCACCGTGGCATTCACAGTGACTATATCGTTCACAGCAACATCTGTGGAATCATAATCCACATCCAGTTCGATCTCATTGTACTCGATAACATCCGGCAGGATGACATTGAAGCGCCTTACAAGCTGGTAGCTCAGGTCACCTGTTCCATCCATTTCAAGAGTGATACCGGATGTACCCTCAGGGATCTCGATTATCTGGACAACATCGAAGTTCTGCTGGTTTACATCCACCGACCTGATCTCAGTTCCATCAGCGATCACATGCACCGTTGCATCGATATCCCTGCCAGCAGATGCTGCTGCACTCATCAGCGCCCTGAATGCCATTACAGTATCCTGGGTACTGGAGAATCCTCCGTTGGAATTGCGCTGTGCTGATATCCATTTCAGGGAAGAGATAGCTGTAGGGTTCTTTGCCTCGATAAGAGCAAGGGTTGCGTATGCGGTCGTCTCCACATTTTTGCTGGATGGGGCTATGTAACTGTAACCAAAGTCATCATACGGCATTGGCACTGCACCTTCACCATATCCCCAGTATGTGCCAGCGTCATCCTGCTTTGATATTGCCAGCAGGTCGTTCAGTGCCTCATCAGCGAACGGGCTGTCAAGTTTCTGCAGCGCAAGGGTGCCTATTGCCAGAGCATACGGGTCGTCCTGGTCTCCAAGGTTGTCCTCAAGGTACTTCTGGGCGTTTGCCATGACAACAGGGCTTGCTGAACCATACTCGTCCAGTGCAAGGGTCACGTAAGCTGTAAGTGCATAGGTGCCGCTGACACCACCCATCATGTCCTGATGTATCACGAAACCGACCTGCTCCCATGAACCGTCCTCCTGCTGATAGGACTCGATCCAGTCCGCAGCTTCGTACAGGATGGTCTCATCGATGGTTGTCACATCCCTTGCAGCACTGAACTGGGACAGTACGAATGAAGTAAGCCAGAGACTACCACTTTCATCACTCTCACCAAATGCTGAGAAGGAACCATCACTGTGACGGTAGGTCAGTTCACGCTGGTAGCCTGTGATTATGTACATCTCGGCCTTTGCCCTCACCTCAGGATTATCCTGTCCTGTTGCCTTCAGGTAGCGCAATACCTCAACATCCGTGGAGAAGAGCATCATGTTCTGCTCACCACAGCCGTAAGGCATGCCGAGCAGGTCGTCCACTCCACTTATGCTCTGTGCCACGATGCTCGGAGTGAAGCTCACAAGCACCTTCTCCGAATCGGGAACTATGCCCTCGGGCAACGTTGTGTCAAGTTCCACGGAACCATTGCTCAGAACTCCATTATCAACAAGCTCACGGGTAGCACCCTCTGCTTCAACAATAATGTCCTTCCTGACAGCATCAGCTCTCTCTGTTGTCTGCCCGGTGATCTCAACTAATTGCTTTCCAACCTCTGTCGGGCTTATCGTAAAACTGGCATATCCAACACCGTTCGCATCCACGGTCACGGTCTGCACATCATCTCCAATGATATCGAACCACTCTGCACCGGAAAGTGTCAGTCTGACATCCTGCTCTGTGTCAAGATAATTGTAGACCTGCACCTGTACAGGGAACTCCTCGCCCCTTGTAACGGAATACGGCAGGTCCGGGTCAACAAAGAAATCCTGGAACACCGTCAGGCTGGATTCAGATATACCGATCCCCTCAGGACCTGATGACACTGCATGCAGTCTCCATGTAGTGATGCTGTCAGGTGCAGTCAGGTCCACACTTGCAAGACCTGCATCATCAGTGAGAAGCTCAGGCATCCAGACCCATGTCTCCGGGAAGAACTGGCGCACACGCTGGACCTCTGCAAGTTCGCCACCTTCGCCCATGTCATCAGAATCTTCCTCTGTAGGGATGGCCTCCATCATTGGTGCCTCTGCAACCTCCTCATCTGCAACTTCTTCCAGGACTATACCATCCATGGCCTTGTCCACAGCCCCAGCAAAAGCAACCATCTCATATTCAGGAACATCTGAACGTGGCACCTCAATCCCCGGTGAAGCCATCACTACCATTCCGGCATTGTCCAGCGTATCGTAGGCACCTTCAGAATACCAGTATGGATGAGACTCTGCCATTGGTTCCATGAATCTCTTTTCCAGTTCATCGAATACCTGTTTGAGGTTCAGTCTGCCTTCGCTTAGTGCATATACAGACTCGTCCACGATAGAGAATCCTATCATAGACTGGCTTCCGGCATCGAAGTCAACTGTGACATCATCTCCAGGTTCTGCCATCCCACTGCTGAATGAACTTGACAGGTCCACCTGTGTGGAGAATTCCACATCGAACGGGAGGACATCCACAGACACCTCGCTGTTGGGGTTTATCATGTAGGCAACAATCTTTGCCTGCGGGCTCATCTGTAGTGTCACCGGTATACTGATATCACTCTCATCGCTGGTAGCTGAGTAAACCGTCCTGCCGTTCGCGAAGATATCATAGTACACCGTTCCCGGATTTGTGGAGTATACATGGAAAGAGATAGTATCTCCAACTTCCGGCACACCATCACTTGTCTGGGAGATGTGGATGAAACTGGCACTTGGCGAATAAGCTGCGTTCAGTGACTCACTGGTCCATGCATTACCGTCATCGACATACGCATCCATGTACAGGTTGGTACTGTCGTTAGGGATATCAAGCTCAAGCATTGCGATACCGTTCTCAGTTACCATGTCATACTCGTCATATGTGTACTCATAGGACTCATCCCTCAGTCTGGTCTCCACTGTGACATCAGCATCTATAGGCTCACCTGCAGGATCCTTTGTGACTACAAGCACCTGCAATGGCATTCCCGGCTTGATCGTACTTGACTCAGGAATGAGCTGGAGAACTATCGGCGACTCAGAGATGGTAAGCAACTTGTTGGTGCTCTCACTATGATTTCCCGTATCCGTGACAGTCACATTTAGCATGAGACTTGCCTGACCACCTGCTCCGTATGTTCCGGCTGCATATTCAACCTCAGGAAGCTCGAACTCGATCAGGCCGTCCTCAAGTGTGCCTGAGAAAGTGGCATATTGTTCCCATTCACCAACATAGCGTGAGGCTTCAACCAGAACATCGCCCTCTACTTCCTTGCCAAAGAAATAGTTGGCTGAAACAGTACCTATGATCTCATCGGATACAAGGAACCATTCCTGTGGAGTTTCCAGTGAGACATCGAACTTCGGAAGCACATATTTGTCAACCTGAATGTCAACATTGGAACTTGAATCACCTGCTGTTGCAACCACCTTCCATGTTCCAAGGTTCAGTTCTGATGCCAGAGGCAGGTCGAAAGAAGCTACACCATATTCATTGGAATCCAGTTCCTCTTTGAAGACCTTGATGCCTTTAGCATCGGTGATCTCCACAGTGATGTTCTCCTGCACAGGAACAAGGTTGTTGTTCAGGGAAAGAATCCTTCCATGGATTGTCTGTCCCGGTTTGTAGATCGGCTTATCGGTCTCAATGAACAAGGGATTATTTCTTACAACTTCCACCGTTGCCTTGAACTCCGTATCAAAACCTGATGGCTTTGCAGTGAGCACATAGCTGCCCTCCTCAACATCAGGCACTTCAAAGGAAGCCACAACGTTCCCTTCCTCAGAGGTCGATGCCTGCACAAGTGCGATCTCATTGTTGTCCTCATCGGTTAGTGTATATTCCACACACCGGACCACCGGTTCGCTATCAGAGAAAGCTGCCATGGTCACTGAGCTCTCTCCCCCTGAAAAGAGCATCTTCGGTGCAAGTATCAGGAACTCATCCCCTGACGAAGCGAGCTGGTCGGTGCACGGACCGGCTATGTTGGACGAAAGTTCACCGTCATCCCCGATACAACCTGATATTATGACTGCAAACAACGATACTATTACTATGAACGAGACTGCTTTTTTCCCTGTTAAGTTCACTTTTGACCACTCCTGACTAAGAGTACTATGTTTCTTAATACAGGGATTAGGAACAGGACTGTATATACTTTGCTTAAACTTCAAAGATGTTCGAAGTTATGTGGAGTGGTGCAGGGTGATTTTGAAAAATGGGAAAAAACAGCTCTTTGTAGAAATCATTCCAATTGAAACTTTGGATTCAGCAATTTTCAATAACTGTAGTGACTCAATAGTCTGCAGGATAGCAGTGAAGGAAAGTACCGCCTGCGGCGGATGGTAGCGTTGTTCTTTTTCCACATAATCTTTGCAGAACTATCAGAAACACAAGGATGCGGTGGGCAATAAGTTTTACTAAACGGAATGAATAACTTTTACTACCCCGGAGGGTCACGGCGAAGCCGGCACAATCCGAAAAGATGGAAAAATAGTATGTTGCTTAAACTCTTTTTCTGCATACCAGCAATTAAAAGTTGAGATATTTTCCATCAACTTCATAGTCGCGATTATGACAGGTATGCATAGCCACATTTGATATTCAAATGGGAATCTCTGCAGAACTATTTTTGTAGACATTTATAGAAAAAGGAATGAGCTAAGAGATTCACTCTCCGACCAGCCTCTTAGTGATCTCAGCAACATGCCTTCCCTGGAACCTCGCAATTCCCAATTCATTCTCACTTGGATGCCTGGTGTCAGGACCACCGCCAGCAATTGTAGAAGCGCCATAGGGACTTCCACCTGTGATCTCATCAAGGACAGACTGCCTTGTTTCAGAATACGGAACGCCAACTATGATCATACCGTGATGCAGCAGTGTCGTGTGGAAGCTCAGTATCGTTGATTCCTGACCGCCATGCTGGGTGCTGCTGGATGTGAATACACTGCCTACTTTTCCAATAAGGGCTCCTTTCACCCAGATGCCTCCTGTCCTGTCAAGGAAGGCACGCATCTGTGCGGCCATCATCCCGAACCTCGTTGGAGTTCCAAATATAATGGCATCTGCTTCTGTAAGATCCTCTATTGTTGCAACAGGTATGTGCTCAAAGCTCTTTTTGGATTCTGTTGCACCCATCTTTTCCAGTATCTCAGGTGTGAAGGTTTCCTGGATCTGATACAGACCAACATCCGCACCTTCCACTTCCCTGGCGCCCTCTGAAACTGCTTCAGCCATTTTGTAATTGTGTCCGTAGAGACTGTAAAAAATAACATTGATCTTCATGATCCCACTTCCTGAACTGTAACGACCGAACATATACAGTGATGAATATGGGTCGATCACACAATAAATAATTTATTGGTCATTCATTGAAGAATGATCTTAAATAGATTATGTTAGATATACATAACATAGTAATACTTATTTCTAACATAGTGTTAGAAATAGATATAGAGGAAGTCAAATGGAAAAACTTGAAAAATATATAAAGATCAGTTACACCCTGTCATTAATATGCATCATAGCAGGTATCGTGCTGTTAGCAATGTTTGCGGACTACCATCAAACAGGGATCAGCCTGATAAACATAGGTTCGATAATACTCTTTGTCACATTCATCCGTGCAAAGAGATATCGTAGTGGTCCTGTAAAGGATGAGAGAACAATAAAGATAGGAGCCTACGGGCTTTCTTACTCATGGCTGGTAACATTCATCCTGATATCGCTCCTGTTCTGGGTAGAAGAATTCGAACTGGCACAACTGACAGTGAAAAATGTACTTGCAATACTGATGGTCACAATGCTGGCCACCGCAAAAGGTATCCAGTGGTATCTCTTTAGAAAAGGTGATATCGACTGACAGAACAGGGATGGTAGTATGAGGACAAGGATCAAGGAATTCAGGGCCAGATACGACATGACCCAGGAAGACCTTGCGAACAGGGTAGGAGTCAGGAGAGAGACTATAGGCTTTCTGGAAAAAGGGAAGTACAATCCCTCACTAAAACTTGCATATAAGGTATCAAGGGTACTGGAAACAACAATAGAGGAACTGTTCATCTTTGAAGTGTCAGACCTTGAATAATTGGAGATAGTCATGGAAGCGAAAACAAAGGTATGGCTTGCAGAAGAAGGAAAACCGCTGATAGGTGCAGGGAAGGTAGAGCTCCTCAAGGCCATAGATGAGGAAAGGTCACTTCGAAAAGCCTGCATGAAAATGGACATATCCTACAAACATGCGTGGAACGTACTCAACAAGATCAGTGAAAGACTGGGCAAAGACGTTGTTACAACCGTCAGGGGCGGAAAGGACCAGGGAACCTTCCTCACGGATGAAGGACGCAGGCTCATAGAAGAATACGAGATGAACAGGAAGTTCATCAACAACACCATGGAGGACGAGGGTTCATGGGAGAATCTCGGACTTGCAATATCTGCGCGTAATAAGATCCTGGGGAAAGTGATCAGTGTGGAAAAAGATGGGATCGTCGGAAAAGTCAGGATAGAGATAGAACCCACTGCACTCACATCAGTGATAACTTCAGAAGCTATCGACAGGCTTGATATCAAAGAAGGGGACGAGGTATTCGCGATAATCAAGTCTACCGAGGTCCTTATTGGTAAAAAGATGAAAGAGGGCTAAGAGCCTTTTATATCAGACACGGAACCTTCAAAAAAGGTATATACTTTAAGTTCCAAATATTACACTAGTATATAATTTATGATTATATATACATTGAACAATCTACAAAGTGGGACGATATGCCGGAGAAGAACGATTTTTCATGGGAGAAGGGGAAAATCAAAAACGGTAATAGCCTTGGGAAGATAGTAAGTATTCCTGTGGAAGAAGATGTTGATATACCAGAAGATATCAAATTAGGCAGCGAGAATAAGGCAGATTTTGTCGTGGATGAGTTCAAGGAAAAGATGGCTGAAGTCCTTTCCAGAGAACTCCATAAAAAGGAAGAAAAGATCTAAGTCATTCTCAGTTTCTTTTGCTTATACACCCCATATACCATAAAAGGTATCAGGATCAGTGCAAACGCTGTTTTTACCTCTGGTGCCAGAACCTCACTTGCGCTGCCAACGATGGAACTTACCTCTATACCCAGTCTTACATAGAGCACATCAAGCAGCAGTCCGAATGCCAGTGAACACAACGCGATCATTGAAAGATAGATGGTTGCACTTCTCTTACCGAGGAACTTCGTTACCATTGTGATAGTAGCTGCATTTGTTGCCGGGCCTGCGAGCAGGAACACGAATGCAGTTCCCGGGCTCATTCCCTTTGCTACAAGAGCTGCCGCCAGTGGGGTGGAAGCTGTTGCACAGATATAGAGAGGGATACCTATGACCAGCATTATCAGCATTGAGAACACGCCTCCTCCAAGATAACCTTCTATTATCTCATCGGGTATCATGTAGGTGATCACACCTGCAATGATGATACCAACAACCAGCCAGCTGGCAATATCTCCCAGAAGTTCAACAAAGGAATATCTGAAAGCTTCCTTCAGTTTACGGAGCATCGAAGCATCCTCTCCCAGTGGCTCGGAGTGACATCCACAGGAGGAATCACTGCATGCGACCATGGGCTGCATCATGACCAGGTTATTCTTTGGTGCAACCGGAGCCTCCTTTCTGGCCTCTTTTTCACCCAGTATGTTCTCAGTTATTCCTGTGAGCAGAGCAGTCACCATAGTGGCTATCGGACGGAATATTGTCATTATAGGGTCAAGCAATGCATATGTGATAGCAATGGAATCCACCCCGGTCTCAGGCGTGGATATGAGGAACGAGAGCGTTGCTCCCTTTGTGGCACCTCTGTTCTTAAGCGAAAGGGCAGTGGGAACCACACCACAAGAACACAATGGAAGAGGGATACCGAAAAATGATGCATTCAGAGAGGATCTGAACTTTCCTGCAGAATGACCAAGGTGTTTCAATATCTTCTCATCAGGCACGAGCACATGCAAAAGACCTGCAACAGCAAAACCAAGGAACAGATATGGTGCTGCTTCCTCGAACAATTCCCATGATGCTACTGCCACACCGATGACAAAAGATATCAGCTGATCGGACAATGTCATTAATATCATTCCTCCACGTGTTCTCTGCACATTGACATGAATGTTTCTACATGTTCGTCAGCCAGATGGTAGACTGCGAACTTTCCTTCCTTCTTCACCCTTACAAGATCTGTCTGCCTGAGGTTCTTGAGGCTATGTGATATCGCTGACTGTGATATCCCTAGTGCATCCTCTATCCCTTTAACGCACATCTCCCCCTGAAGGAGAAGGAACAGTATCTTCAGGCGTGTTGTGCACTGGAGAGCATTGAATATCTGGCACATTGAAGAGATCGATTCCTCTGATGGCAGTTTCCTGACCTTTTCATTGATGGTGATAGTATCATCACAGGTATGTTCCGAATCCAAAACTTCCATGAACATATGAACATATGTTCATATAATAATATATCCCTCATTTCAGAGAAGCACTGATATCATTATAACAATTGCAAAAAGAACAAAAGAAAGGTAGTCGTTCCCTGAGAGATCCAGCACATGCATAGAAGTACGCCCTGTACTTCGATAACAACGACTTTCCATTGCAAGGGCCACCTCTTCCACCCTGCGGACCGAAGTGCTGACCAGTGGAACAGCGATTGAGAATATAGCTTTTACAGGTTCCTTTTTGATATCCAGACCACGTGATATCTGTGCTTCACGGAGGCTCCTGAAACTATCATAGAACAGTGGTACGAAATATATAGACAGTGACATCATCATTGCAAGATCGTGAGAGGTGATCCCGATATACCTCAATGGGAACGGCCGAAGCAATCTCTCGATCCCTGCTGTGATACGAGAGGGAGAGGTTGTGGCTGTGATGAGTGCTGCGAACAATAGCAGGAATACGAAGCGCAGAGTGATGATAGTACCAAGTACCAGACCTTCATAGGTCGCAGATATCAAATTGAACTGCCAGATCACCCGGCCTTTCGTGAAGAACAACTGCATCAGGAATAGTATGGCGAAAAAGAAGAGCATTGGACGGACCGACCGTACGAAATGATTCGGTGGAAGCCTGCATGATACTACAAGTCCTGAAAAGACAAGAGCAATCAGAACCATGTCTGCAAAGGAAGAAGCGCCGAGGATGCAGAAGCTCACAAGCATAAGACCGATGATCTTTGTCCTGGGATCGAGCCTGTGGAGCAGAGAGTCACCCGGAACGAACGACATGAAAAGGTTATCCATCCTGAGAAAACCTCCTTTTATACAATGCATCGCTTATCTGGTCAAAAGCATCATCCACAGACATTATGTCATCCCGTACATCGAAACCCGAGCTTATAAGGTCCTTCATGAGCAGGGTGATCTCAGGCAACGGAGAACAGACCGAACGGAGGTATTCCCCGGGCGTGCCATCGAAGATCACATGACCTTTGTCAAGGAGTATTACCTTTTCCGCAAGAGGAAGGAGTTCACATACCTGATGCGAGACAACGACAATTGATATTCCTGAGCGATGTAACTCCTTCAGGGTTGAAAGGAGAGATGAACGGTTCTCAGGGTCAAGACCTGATGTGGGTTCATCAAGGATAAGATACTCTGGTTCCATTGCCAGAACCCCGGCAAGAGCTACAAGCCTCATCTGCCCGCCGCTGAGACTGAATGGAGAAAGGGAAGCGATATCACCGGACAGACCTACCTGCTCCAGTGCATTTGTCACACGTTCTTCAAGAGCTTTGCCTTCTACTCCGAAATTAGAAGGGCCGAAGGAGACATCCTCGAAAACGGTCCTGCCAAATAATTGTTTTTGTGGATACTGCATCAGAAGACCGGCTTTTCTTCTTATCGCTTTATCAGTTGGGTCCAGTCCGCTCACTATTACAGAACCGGACTGCGGCCTGAGAATTCCATTGAAGTGTCGTACAAGTGTAGATTTGCCGGAACCCACCTCGCCACCGATAAGAACGAACTGACCTTTTTCAATGGACAGACTAACACTATCCAGAGCACGTTTTTCAAGAGAAGTACCCCTGTTATAACAGAAGCACAGGTCCCTCACTTCAATTGACATAGTGCCTCCCTGAGCTCATCCCTTGAAAGAGGGAAGGATGTAGCATCGTCTGGAATGAATCCTGAATCCCTGAGCTTCCGTGCCAACCTTATAACAGGAGGAAGGTCAAAGTCGAACTCTTCAGGATCGGCATTGCTCAGTATATCACGTGGAACTCCATCATGCCTGATACGACCATTTTCCATTACGATCAGGCGATCTGCATGTACCAGCTCTTCAAACCGATGGGTCACATATACGATGGTTGTTCCCTTCTCATGCAAACTTTCTATCAGGGACAGAATATCCTTACGTGAGCATGGGTCCAGCATGGAAGTGACCTCATCGAACAGTATTATATCAGGCTCCATGGCAAGAACAGATGCCAGTGCAACCTTCTGCTTCTGGCCTCCGCTTAAGGAACGCGGAGTATGATACCTATGATCCTGCATACCTACCGCTTGAAGCGACCTGTCAACACGGTCACGGATATCCTGCTGTGGAAGACCAAGGTTCTCAGGACCAAATGCAATATCCTCTTCCACTGTCATCCCTATGAACTGGGAACCGGGGTCCTGGAATACCATACCTGCCATCTGACGTATGTCGATCAGTGATGATTGGTCTGTGGTATCCATACCATTCACTACCACCGAACCCCCGGCAGGAAGGAGAAGACCATTCATATGACGCAGCAGGGATGATTTACCGGAACCGTTCTTTCCTGTTATGGCTACGAACTCGCCCTCGTGTATATCAACGGACAGGGAATCTATTGCCAGTGTACCATCGGGGTACCGGTATGTCAGGTCCTTTATGCTGATCATGATGTTTCTATCATATAGAGTATCTTGAGGTAATTATGGCTGCTGCCAGCAATTTAAGTATTGATCCGGGAATGAATGGTATCAGGCCAAGTGCCAGAGCCTCGGAAAGACCAAGACTTGCAACGTTCATTAGCTGTAATATGCCCAGCAGGTAGATCACAGCGAGCCCTGCAAACATGAAAAGTGCATTCATGTGGATCTTTTCCCTGCCATACCTGTCACAGAGATAACCGATCACCAAAGCACCGACCGCAAATCCGATGAGATAACCACCGGTAGGTCCGAAGAACATACCAAGACCGGAACTTCCTCCTGAGAATACAGGCAATCCTGCTATACCCAGAAGCAGATATACGATCACACTTATCGTCCCCCACCTAGCACCAAGCATAGCCCCTGCCAGAAGAATGAAGAAAGTCTGGAGTGTGATAGGAACAGGACTGATGGGAACAGGTATTTTGATATAGGCACCCACTGCAATCATTGCAGCGAACATCGATGCATACACCATTTTTCTGATATTGTCATTCTGAGAATTGATATTGTCAACCATATTGAATTGGAGTAGTTTACAAATTATATAACCCTTATGCAAAGAACAGGTTGAAGAATGATCAAAAAAAGATAATAGTGTGCAGGAAAGACCTGCACTAAAAAGGATCTTACATATCCATATCAGGCTGTGGCATACCTGGTGGCATTGCGCCGCCTCTGCCGGTTGCAGCCACAACATCATCGATCCTGAGGATCATGACAGTTGCTTCGGTTGCTGCGTTGATAGCCTGGGTCTTTATCCTGAGTGGTTCAAGGACATTGTTCTCGTACATGTCAACAACCTTTCCGGTGTAGACATCGAGACCCATGTTCTTGTTGCCCTGCTCGTGCTGTGCACGGAGGTCAATGAGCTTGTCTATTGGATCAAGACCTGCATTCTCTGCGAGTGTCTGTGGGATGATCTCAAGTGCTTCTGCGAACTTAGCGACTGCGAGCTGTTCCCTGCCCTTGAGGGTTGCTGCGTAGTCCCTGAGCCTGAGTGCAAGCTCGATCTCTGGAGATCCGCCACCTGCTACGATCTTCTTGTCCTCAAGTGCTACACCGATGACACAGAGTGCATCGTTAAGTGCGCGCTTAAGACTGTCGACGATGTGTGATGTACCGCCGTGGAGAATGAGAGATGCTGTTTTCTGCTCTTTGCAGCCGAGGAAGAAGGTCATCTTTGAACCGTGAAGTTCCTGCTCTTCTACGATCTCTGCCTCACCAAGGTCCTCTGGCCTGATGTCAGCTGCATCCTGGAACAGGGTTGCTCCTGTTGCCTTTGAGATCTTCTTGAGGTCGCTCTTTGTGATCCTTCTGCATGCGTAGATGCCAGCCTTCTCAAGATAGTACTGTGCAAGGTCGTCAATTCCCTTCTGACAGAATACTACGTTAGCACCACTTGCAACGATCTTGTCAACCATTTCCTTGACCATTTTCTCTTCCTGCTCTACGAAGAGGTTCATCTGGTCAGGTGAGGTGATCTTGATCTCTGCACCCTTCTCGATCTTCTGGAACTCGATAGCAAAGCTTGCAAGAAGGATCTTTGCATTCTCTACCTTCTTTGGCATGTTTGGCCTTACCCTTTCCTTGTCGATGACAAGACCTTTGATAAGTTCTGTATCAAGGATGCTGCCGCCTTCACGCTTCTCGATGGTGATATCCTCTACATCTACCTTGAGGTCACCATTGCTCTCCTCCACAACTGAAAGGACTGCATCAAGGGTCTTCTCTGCAAGGAAATCCTTGTATTCGCCTGCTGCTTTGCCTGTAAGAGCGGTCTTTGCCAGCTTCATCAGGGTCTCTCTGTCATCAGTGGACACGTCGATGGTAATGGCCTTCAGGATATCGACAGCCTTCTCTGCTGCATGCCTGTATCCACTTGCAATGATAGTTGGGTGAACACCCTTGTCAATGAGTTCTTCTGCCTTTGTGAGAAGTTCACCTGTGAGTACTGCTGCGGATGTTGTACCGTCGCCAACCTCATCATCCTGTGTCTTTGAGACCTCGACCACCATCTTTGCTGCAGGGTGTTCAATGTCCATTTCCCTGAGAATGGTAGCACCGTCGTTAGTGATAACGATGTCTCCAAGTCCGTCAACGAGCATCTTGTCCATACCTTTTGGACCAAGTGTTGTCCTTACCGCTTTTGCCACTGCTTTCCCTGCAAGGATATTTATGCTCTGAGCATCCCTTGCACGAGATCTGTTCCTGTTCCCTAAAGCATATGAAGCCTGTCCTGCCAATTTGTAACCTCCTAGTAATAATGACGTTCTATAATAGATAGATATGATATTTTGTCAAATTAAGTACCTATTACTTGTACTGCTCAATCTAGATGAGAGCAGTTCTATATAAAGATAACTGATGAGATATCTGCATATATTCAAAAAATATTAAGGCAGGAGATGAAAGTCCCTCTCCTGGAAAATAGGGAGGAAAGTATCAAAAAGAGCGTTCAGACACCTTTACCATAACGCTCATAGAGCCTGTTCAGATGAAGACGCATCATAGAATTAACATAGGTTCTGTACCGGTCCTTATCAGGTATATCGAATATTGCTATACCACCTGCATTCCATGAGACCTTTGAAACTACCTCTTCCCTTTCCATATCATCCATCACATGCTTCAGAAGGGAAAGGTCGTCTACGGTCCCCCTCCAGTCACCCGCATGAACTGCCGGGGAAGATGTTCCGGAAACAAGCTCAAGCTGCTGAAGGAGGAATGTATACACCTGGAACAGATGGGAATCATCCTTTGTGAATTCTATCGAGCCTCTCTTTGCATCCTGATCCAATATCCTCAGGGCCAATGGAACATCTGAAGAACTGAAAGTATTGTCGTTCACCTTTTCGATATATAGCTTGATCTCACTCATATTCTCACACCCGGGACACATAACCCAATTAAATATAGACGTGAATGCACATAAGAATTACCCGGATGTTTAAAATGCAAAGAGAATAAGGATAAAGTACGAAAAGAAAAAGAAGGACGATGCACTTGCTGTGCACCGAAATATATTGTCAATATCAGAGTTTCTCAGCTATCTGAACAGCGTTCAAAGCTGCCCCTTTAAGCAACTGGTCACCGCAGACGAAGAACTCAAGACCGTGGTCGCCAAAGACAAGGTTCTGTCTTATCCTTCCAACTTCCACATCATATTTCTGTGTAGCTGTGATCGGCATTGGATAGACATTGTTCTCCAGGTCATCCTTCAGTTCCACGCCTTCTACTGAACCAAGGAGCTTCTTTGCATCATCAGGGTTAACAGGCTTCTCGGTCTCGATGATTATGCTCTCTGCATGTACCCTCATGGTAGGGATCCTTACACAGGTACAACTGATAGGCATATCAGGTTCACTGAATATCTTCCTTGTTTCCCATACGACCTTCATCTCCTCACGGGTGTAAGCGTTCTCCTGGAAACTGTCAATGTGCGGGATAGCATTGAAAGCGATCGGATAAGCGAATACCTTGTTGCCAACTTCCTTGCCATCAAGATAGTTCTGTGTCTCGGCTGCAAGTTCGCTCATACCTGCTGCCCCGGCTCCGCTGGTTGCCTGATAGGTGCTGATGAGTACCTTCTTCACACCGTATTCTTTGTGAAGCGCATACAGAGGGATAGCTGCAATGGCAGTTGTACAATTCGGATTGGCGATGAGCTTTGACTCACCAATAGCATCCGCATTGATCTCAGGAACGACAAGAGGTACATCATCATCGTACCTGAAGGCACTGCTGTTGTCAATTACGTAGCATCCTGCACTGGTGGCCTTCTCAGCGTTCTCCTTGCTCCATCCTCCACTGATAGCAAAGAATGCAATGTCAAGCTCGGAGTAATCTGCAAGGTCGGCATTCTCAATGGTGATCTCGCCGAATGGGGTCTCCATCTTCTTGCCTGCACTCCTCACTGATGCAAAGAGCCTTAATTGTTCCACTGGAAAGTTCCTGTTGTCCAATACTTCTATGATCTCCCTACCTACTGCACCGGTAGCACCCATGATTCCTACTTTGTAACTCATAATTATATCATCCGCCTGGTTGCCGGGTCCTGTTGAACCCCATAATATAAATGGATCTGTGATATACCGCAAGTTAAGCGTATTTCCTGCCAGTATCATATATATGGAATGATATGAAGATTATCCTCGGTCACGCCCTGAATTGAAAGAATTTACAGAAAATGGAGCTTCTGAAGGATCAGGGCAAAATATCTAAAGAAGAAGAAGAAGAAGAAGAAGAAGAAGAAGAAAAAGAAGACAAAGCCAGCAAAAACGGAAAAATAGTAGATGGCTGACGCTTTGTGTGAGGATAAGGTTGCCTATTGTAGCGCTTGTAGATATATATTGTAAGTTCGTATCGTTAGTATGATACCAGTGTCTGGATGCAGGCACTCTTCACGAAGTTGATCATATTGCATCTGAGCTCGAATTCCTGCTCAGTGAGCTCGTCTGTTTCCATATATCTGGAGAACATCTCCCTGAACTCGTCGAACTTCTTTGTGTCCTGTTCTTTCATAGATTCCCCTCGAATTCACAGTTAGTTTATATGCAGATAAATATCTGTTTTTATTATATAAAAGTATTCTGCCATGGATTTCTATATATCAATATAGAGTACGGGATCTATAGGAAAATTTACAGCATGCATAAGATATTCCTGCCCGGAACGATCGGATGCTTCAGAGGCATAAAAATAAAAAAGATGACAGGAGTCCCTCACTCACTGTCACCTGACATTATGCTGTATTCGAAATTATCAGTGTTCTCTGAGAGGATACTGAGTTCCCACTCCCCGATGACACCGGATGTTTCATAGACCTCGGTATAGGTCGTTGAATACTGCTGGTATGCAGAAGAACCGCCTGAATACAGTATAGGATCTTCATTTCCAGAGTTCACTGAACCTTTCTTCATCGAACCCACAAGTTCGAGTTCTACTTCCTTTCCGCCATTCTTCAGCACAAGACCGAAAGCTGGTTGCTGGTCTGCAGAGCCACCGGTGTAGCCTGCGCCTGAATACTCATACCGAGTAGCGGTCACCTCAATCCTAATAGGTGCATCGATAGTGGTGACAAACTCTGTAACAAATGGTTCGGATGGTTGCTCCCAAACATCAAGATATAGATAGACCTGATCTTCCCACTCATTCAGAGCAGGGTCATCTATTCCCAGATCAATTGATGGTGCATAACCTCCCTGAACACCTTCCGGTACTTTCAGATGAATTGTCACAGTTCCTGTTTCGCCTGCCCTTATCACAGAAGGTGCATCAATGGTGATAGAATCCTTCATGAATACATCATTGGAAGACACACTGCCATAATCATAGAATGACCTGGCAGCTGAGATAGCACTCCCAGAAAGCTCAGGACTGATGGAGATATCCTCATCACCTGTATTCACAAGGTTTATCTCATAATCGTATTCCTCACCGGCCTCGACCCTGTCATTAATGTAGTTGGTTGAGATCTCAACACTTGGCAGGATCCATACTTCCACGGAGAGTTCAAGGTAATTACCATAATAATAGGAGGATATTTTAGAGTCTATTTTGTAATCTACCCCATCATCACCTGCTTCATTACCCAGGACAGACCTGTCAAAGACGATATTGGCATTATAATATCCCAGCTCAGCATCTTCAGGGATCGATACCTCTACTGTGAATTCCTTTTTCTCATCAGTTCCCATGACCACATTAGAAGGTGTTACAGTGACCCATTCCTCTTCAAGGAAATTCTCTGTGTATGGCTGGATCACCATTACAGGGTCAATGGTAATTTCTTCATCGGCTCTGTTGCTGATCGTGACAGTGAAAGTGTCTGTTTCGCCAGGTTGCAGTTGAAGGTAGGAATATGCCGGTCTTATCTGAAGACTTCCATATCCCATGTCAGGAATACGGATGGCTTCGACCTCTTCCATAATAGGTTCTTCGACATACACTGCTGAGACCACTGCCCTGTTAGAGAACAGCGGTTCAATTAAAGGAGTTGCATCATCTGCCACTGCCCCTGTGATAAAGACAGCACTGACAAGCAGCAGCCCCAATGCAATATAGAGTGGAGTTCTTTTCATTGTAACATGCTTCCTATTTTGTTCTCAATTACCAGAATGGGACACACATATTAAAGAATTCTCTAAACTTCAAATTGGTTTGTAGCTAAGAATGCTGCAGCATGTCGATGATAAATAATGTACGAAGTGAATATACATTGAAAAAGAGAAAAGTGGGATGAGAATATCAGGACATCCGGGTAGCTTTATATGCAAAAAATAGCAGGTTAATAGTATGCAGGAAAAAAGATATCCTAAAGGCCACTTCATGGCAAGGGGAATGATAATGGGTCTTCCATTAGGTATTCCGATAGGGATCATATTAGAAATGATAGCCATAGGACCGGCAATCGGACTGGGCCTTGGAGTTGGTATCGGCGCATATCTCGAGAGGAGATATAATCCGGATCCATTGCCGATGACACCTGAAGAGGAAGCTCAGAGAAAGAAGGTCCTGATGGCACTTAGCGGAATATTCCTGCTTGGCATTATAATGTTCATTATTCTCCTGATGAGCACATAAGGTACCATCTTCATCCATTCAGGACCATTGCCATATTGCTCACCGTTGCGAAAAGTCCTATGCATGATACAGAGTAGCGTGTAATGTTCCAGTAGTAACGGTCCAAGTTCCTGTAAACATGATACATCAGGAATATGAACCCGATCTTCAGGGGAATTAGAGAGATAAAACCGTATATCCCGAATATCTGGGACAGGAAGGGATTACCTTCATAGAAATTGCCTGTTTTGAGTGCGTACAATGTTGTGAGAGTATCACCTACGACATAGAGTAGCAAGACGAGTTTGATATCTTTTACAAAAGACATTTTTTGATCACTTTCGTTTTGGTTATTTAATGAGTGTATCAACAAACAACCCTGCTGATCATGCATTTCAGTGCAATAGCCCTGATGTAACCCCATATCCTATATTCTCATCATGTGTATTAAATCTTTAGATATTATTTTATGAAGTTAAAATAATAATCGAATTGATATAATTCATCCAATAATTGTGAGAGTGGCTGTTTTAACGATGAACCCTACCATATCAGCTCTGAGAAAAATAAAAATGAAAAACAAAGAAGAATAGAGGATGAAAAAAAGAAAAGAAGAGACCTTCAGAAAGCGAAAGTCTGTCTGTTCAGATAATATTTAGCTCCGCGTGATGACCTTGTCTTCTTTTTCGCAGGAGAGTTCTTGTTTTTATTTTTAGCAGCATTCCCCTTACTTCCATTACTACCGGCTTTCTTCCTGCTCTGTATGTCGAACCTGACCTTCTTGATGGCAAGGTCCAGTGCAAGTCCCCTGAGCATCCAGCTCAGTGCCTGTGCCTGATGATGTTTGTGGCGGTCCTTTTTACCGGGGAATGCATCAACGACCATCCTCGTGGCTTTCTCACCTGCCATCTCCTGTAACTCGAATAAGGTCCTGTCCGAGAGTATGTCCTTTGATGAGATGTGAAGACGCTTATACATGGCATTGCCAGGGAATGGGGTTGAGTTCATGGAAGCGATAATCTTCCTCAGTTTCCCTGTTGCAGGAGAATTTCTGACATCTATGAGGAACTCCCGGTCGTTGGGATAAAGGATACGCACTTTCTGCTTTGACTTAGAGAGATGGTCAGCCTGCTTGTTCTGCATCCGCGGGACCCACCGGAAGTGTATGTCAAGCTCATACTCCCTGATGATGTTGGTAATCTCACGATGGATGTTCCAGATATCATCACCCGCGATAGGATATAGGCCGCGCATCTGGTAGATGACGGTCTGACTGTCCCCCATTACTGAAAGAGGACCCTGACCGTCGGCTTTGACGTATTCAAGTATACCTTTCTTGAGGGCAAGGTATTCTGCAAAAAGAGCGTTATTACTGGTGTCTTTCTCAAGGCGGTCGTTTCCGAGTATTGAAAATGAGTTGTTCTGCAAGGTCACAACCCAACCCAATCCCATGCATCCACCCGGATTCGGAGTGCATGAGCCGTCGAAGGTTATTGCATCCATGTTTCTCGTACTGGTTAGAATGTATCTTAAGCCGTACACAGGAACTTTCCCTTGCACAATAATATTGCCTTAGAAATATATAACAATGTAGTATAGGATATATTGATGGGTATATAGATTCAATAGAACATTAGGGCTGACGGGACGGGAGACTATCGAAAAGCCTTATGAATCACTATTGAACATAATAATTGATTGGAGATATCAAGATGTACACAGTCTATATCAGAGCACTGGATGGTTCCTACATAAATGTTGACAAGATAATTCAGATATATGCTGCTGATTTTGAGGGCGAGGAATTCATAATGGCAATGTCCACATATGAGACAGCCGACCCCATAGCAGAATGTACGAACAACCCCGATCCGGACCAGTTGATCTCAAGCACACTTTCCGCAATAGCCAATGCGAAGATCGAGTCCAATACCATAGGAGAGGCTGTGATAGTCGATCTCGCAGAAATGGGACAGAACGTTTTTTAAAACCAGCTCACAACAGGCTGGTTCCCACAGGATACTAGCCTGAGAACAACTAACAGAACATCAAAAAGACCAGTTCCCGCGTCTGGTCGATCAGTTCCCTTACATCATCTACCAGAGACTGCTCAGTCTCGTCAGCACTGGCACACCTGTCTCTTAAAGCCACAAGTTGCTCTAGTGTCACAAGCAGTTCCTGGTCGAACCCTTTAGCCTCATCGGATTCACGAAGTCTCTGAACTATTGCAGCCATGGTCTCTTCTGGCTCCGGTTCAACCCCATTCACCTCACACAGCATCTTCAGGTAGCTTTCGAGAGCCTCATCAGCAACAGTAGCCGCAGAACTAACATACCCCTGCTGATACAGGCTTTCTGCTTCATCAAGCTCGGAATTTATCAGATCTGCTGCAAGCATCCTTTCATTGTTGTTCCTTGCCGAAACGACAGGAGGCTCTATTGAGTGAAGCATGCTCACCATTGGATCGAAACTGGCCCTGAACTCCTTTCTCAGTTCGCTCTTGTCATTGGAATTGCTTACAGGATCCTTCAGGCCTATGAGAGAGATAATCGTTTTATTAAGCCCTGCAAATTCCTCGCATTTTGAGTTACCAGCCCTTCCTGCATATTCCTTAAAAAGACCCAGGCAGCCTTCATACCATTCCCCGTACCTCTGGAGAAGAACACTTTGCAGAGGCTCGTTCTTTGAATTAATCACACATATGTGATATTCGACATTCTGCAATCCCGTGGAACCGTCATCCACACGCTTCATCCTCTTTTGTGTGGTGCCTTTCAGCAGGTCAATATACATCCTTTCGATAAGTTCGGCCTCTTTGATGTATGCGGTTATGTCGGGGTGATCCATAATAATAGGATGGGGTATTTTGTATTTAAAAAGGATTGGAAAGAAGTGTGAAGTTGGCATATTAACGTTCAGTTGTCAGAAATTACCGAAAGAAATAGAGGAACAAATATCCCAAAAAAGTAACCTGTATAGTGACCTACGGAATTGATAATAGCACCGTCCCGTACAATCTCCGGAGGGACCAGAACAGGCAGAATGAATATGTAATCCAGAGTTACAAAGAGCAATCCCAGAAAGTACAATTGCTTTAAATTTGGGAAACATCTCCACCAATTCCTGACATCTGAATTCTGCTTGATGACCTCTACGATGACATCCTTTTGCATGTATACCAATATCAATGCAAATGTGATCATGAATATGTACGGGAGTATCTGGAAGGTAAGATTCCCGAGGACCAGTAAAAGGTTCATGACAACTATCAGGGAAAGGAATGTGAGGTCAATGTCCTTGAATGAGTATTCCTTAAGGAATCTATAGACCACATATATCAGATATCCATACAGAGAACTGACAAGTCCTGAAAAACCCTGATATGTTGTGTTAAGACCGATCATGTTCAATGATACAATTGATATCACCCAGGGCAAGAACAGAAACATGAGTGACGAGTACACATAGAATCTACGTTTGTTTGTTTCAAAATTGAAGATCAAAAAACAAAGTGCAAGATAAGAAAACAAGTTCCCGGAAAAGTGTTGCAAATCACTATGTACATAATTTGAGAGAAAGAGCGAATACAGTGTTATCCTTGAAGGATACATGATGAAATATGCTTCTTTAAGGCTGACCGGAAGATAAAAGATGAATATAAGTAATGCCGGAACCAGTACGAAATAGAACAGCCAGTCACTTTTTTTCCAATTTACAGCAAATAGATATGCTGAGTAAAAAGAGGCAAAGTGGCATTTAATACGTAATGACATTTAAAATGTATTTTAAGTTTAGTGTAAATATGCTTTTGGGTTGGTCGGTTACAAAACAAACTTCCACCAATGAGAATATAATTCAATAGACACAATAATATTGGGGGAGGTCCGGCATGTTTTACAAAGAGTATCAACTCTGCAGTTCAATAATAGCATCTAGCTGAGCTATTACATATTTTGCGGATTCTGCCCATGATATTAAGATCAACAGGGAGAGGGTTGAATATGAAAGTTAAGATCACAAAAGCAGCCTTAGTGCTTGCTGCAATAATACTGATAAGCATTGTTTTTGTACCAACAGCGGCCGCCACTCCAGAGGACTCTCTGGAGAAATGGACGAAAGACCATACTGTGAAGAATGTCAAATTGACGACGACCTACAAATATGAAGATGGGTACCTGGAAATAAAGGAGACCTATTCCGGTAGTGAGCTGAAGAAGAAGACAGGACTCAGCAAATTCAATAAAGAGAAGAAGATCCCTCTGGAAATCGGAACTGTCATGGTGAACAAAGAGGGAGATGAACTGACCGTTACAGAGAACGAGCTCATCCTGAAAACCAAAAAAGACGGGACCATCAAGCTGGAGAAAGGAAAAGAAAATGTGTATACGACCAAAATATCACTGGTAATGACACTTGAAAGTGATCCATACCCATGGTGGATCAAGTTTGACTATCCTCAATGGACGTGGTCAATGTCCAGCGGCTGGTATGTAAGGGAAGACCCAATCAATATGGTGTGGGAAGAGCCAGATATAGGTGAAGTGAAATATGTGGTCGTGAATTATGAAAAGTGGACTGACAATCCATCTGAGTACACGCATTATGTCTTTGATTACCTGGATAATCGTTGGGAAGTAGGAGATGGCGTGGCTGAAAGTGTACTTAGGATCACCGGTGGATACCATGCACGTTTGTGGACTATTTCCACTGATGAAGAGGAGGTTGTGATTGCAAATGCTCATAAAGATGATAGTGTCTTCAATTGGCCACTAGGACATCAGGCTATTGAGTATGAAGGTGCGGAAGATGAAGTTGCTGGCATTTATTCTGATGCAGGATGGAATGTCGATTATGATGCATATTTCCTTAAAAACAGGTACTTGAACGAATATGATGCATTTAACAACGGGAAAGCCACTGTGATTACTCCATAATGAGGTGGACCACCCACCTTTCTTATTTTTTGGAAGAAATATGGACAAAAACAGATCCATTGTCTCAGCAGCAATTGTAGTCTTACTTCCATTATTGCCTGCATTGATAGACGTAGGATACAAGCTGTACTCGCCGATAATGGAAGATGTGATATTGCACATCCTGATGACCACCGTTATATTTGGTGTCCCGGCAGCATTCATAATCTATTATGGATACACTACAGGAGATGAGATCACTTCCACATTGTCAGGTGTCTTTTTGGTTCCCCTTTACAGCCTTTATTCAGATATCCTTCTGGAACTGCTCGACCCACATTTCATAATATCAGGTGCAGGTTACTGGTTGCGGATCACGACCTTTATTGATCTTGCGATCCCTGCTGTAATTTGTGGAGCAATGGGGTATTTTGCTTCAAGGAGGACGAGAAAATCTCTTTTGGTTTCGGTTTTTTTAGGGATGGTGTTTATCCTTATGTTCAGTCTAATCGATTAAGGATTTAGAGTAACATCTATGTAGCAATATCGTGCAAGTCATAATAGTAGGAGAGGGAGACTTGTATTTAAGAAAATGCCATGAAAGTTATTTTCTTTGTTTTGTCAATTAGCTCCCTTACTTCTTGCTTTTTAGGCTCTTCCCCAGGATGAGCGCATTTATTTCTCAGAGAACCAAGATGTTCTATTGATTTAAGCATAACTAAGTCAAAACCAGGTACTTTTTCAGATGTACGGAGTTTTTGAGCTAGGGGGTATAGCGTGTCTTTTGAATCAAGTTCTATTTCGTTTAATTCGCACAAAGTTTTCAAGTATCTTTCAAGAACAATTCCGGCAATGATACCTGCAGGTCGGATAAACTCTTTTTCATACAACAACTCTGCCCCATCAAGCTCAGAACTCAATAAATCTGCAGAAATAACTCTCTTGTAGTTGTTTTCATTCAAAGCAATAATTGGTTTTATTGTATGTAAGATATTCAGTTGGATATCAAAATATTTTATAAAGTTATTTTCCAACTGAATTTTTCTAGGAGACGATGTACCAGTCACTCTTAAATCAATCAAAGACAGTATTTCTAAGTACTGATTTACAAATTCTTCATACTTATCTGTCTCTTGAAAATCTACATATTCTCGAACAATTCTCCTGCAAACTTCATACCATACTTCATATTTTCTTAGTATATTGCGCTGAAGTGGCTTCCTTGCTTTATTAATTTTGCAGAAATCAATCTCAACAATCTGATTGTACTGATTTCTTCTTTTTTCTGCTTTAGCAGTGCCATTTAGCAAATCACCATATAGTTTTTCAATTTCTTCAGCTTCATTGATATAATAATCTATATTCAAATTTTGCATATTTTACTAAATGGTAAAAACCCTATATAACCAAAGCGAATATTAGAAGAAGTGCAAAAAGTCAAAATTACAAAATACTTCACTCTAATATTAGAAGTAAAAAAAGTAAGAAGCGTCCCGACCGAGGATCGAACTCGGATCTAAGGCTCCGCAGGCCTCAAGGATATCCATTACCCTACCGGGACATTGGGGTTCATGCTCTAATGTCTTTCTGCCATATAAAGATTATTGGTTGAGGATAAATAACCATGCATTATTTGGCATCTTTACTATCTGAAGAATGGGAACGATCAATAAAAGTTAAATGCTGCAAGGCTGATTACTAATCATGTCGATGACAATAGGACTTGCAGGGAAACCCAATGCAGGGAAATCCACATTCTTTAAGGCTGCAACACTGGCAGACGTTGAGATAGCCAATTATCCTTTCACAACCATTCACGCGAACAAGGGAGTGACCTACGTAAAGGCGGAATGCCCATGTGTCAGCCGTGACAAACGCTGTGGCAACTGTTCCGACGGCATACGTTACGTTCCGATCGAACTCATAGACGTTGCAGGTCTGGTACCGGATGCCCACCAGGGGCGCGGACTTGGTAACACCTTCCTTGACGACCTCCGTCAGGCACAGGCCATCATCCACGTGATCGACGCCTCAGGTGCAACAGACATCGAAGGTAATCCTGTTGACATTGGAGAGCATGACCCTCTCGGAGACATAGATTTCCTCAACCATGAGCTCACCATGTGGATCCACAGTATAATCATGAGGAACTGGGTCAAACTATCACGCAAGATACAGGCAGAAGGACTCTCCATCGAGCACACACTTGCTGACCAGCTAATGGGAGCAGGGGTTAACGAGCAACACATCATTGAAGCACTCAACCAGTGCAAACTGGACAGGAACCACCTCACCACATGGAGCGAAGAGGATATAATCCATTTCTGTGATGCAGTCCGCGCCTTAAGCAAACCTATGATAATCGCCGCCAACAAGATGGACGTAGCACCACCTGAGAACGTAAGCAACCTTCAGGAACTGGAGCAGATAGTAGTACCCACAAGTGCAGCAGCAGAACTTGCACTGCGTTCCGCATCCAAGGGAAATGCCATCAAATACGAGCCAGGGGATGAAGATTTCACCATCACCTCAGAGGAGCTCAGCCCCGCCCAGAAGAAAGGGCTTGAGAACGTACGCGCCCTCATACAGAAGACCAACGGTACAGGAATACAGGAATGCATCAACAGCGCTGTGTTCAAGCTCCTGGACCTCATAATAGTCTATCCGGTAGAGGATGAAGGCAAGTGGACCGACAAGAATGACCGCATGCTCCCTGATGCATTCCTCATGAAAAGAGGTTCCAACGCACATGACCTCGCCTACAAGGTACACTCAGATATCGGTGAGAGATTCCTCTACGCAGTGGACGCGAAAACGAAGATGCGCCTCGGTGAGAAACATGAACTTGCCGATGGTGACGTAGTGAAGATCGTATCCACCGCAAAATAAGATCAACAAACCCAGAATACCGACCGAACATGAGCTTTGTCACATCTCTCTATGAGAAACGTCTTCTGAAGCGGATAAAGGAATATCCCAGCCCCGGACACATTTCACTTGTGATATCCGAAGCTGACCTGCTTCAGAAGGACGGACTTAAGAAGCTTAAGGGTTACATACTCTGGTGCAGGGAGCTCGGAGTAAAGATCGTCAGCATCTACGTCGATGTCCTTGACACCGAAAAGCCGCTACGTTCACAGATGATCGCACAGCTTACCGGGGAGATCGATGATATCCTGCAAAAAGCACCTGAACAGGTCGGTTACGAGATATTCGGGGAGAACGGTGAACCCTTCTCAAAAAGAAAAGAAAATGGGTTCAAGGTCTATGTATCCGTGGGTTTTGGAGGACGCGAAGAGGTTACAAGGGCCGTGAAGGATATACTTCAAAAGGTAAAAGATGGTGATATCAAACCCTCGGACATCGATGAGAGTATGATCGAATCCCGCCTGCTGGTCAAACACGAACCTGACATCTTCATCCGTTCAGGAGGAAAACACCTCTCCGATTTCCTGATATGGCAGTCCATATACTCTGAATACTACTTCACCGATGTCAACTGGCATGAAGTAAGGAAACTCGACCTCCTGAGGATCATAAGGGATTTCCAGAAGCGTCAGAGAAGATTCGGGAAGTAACACCGGGTCAGATATCCTTTTCCATCACAATGGCATTGTCATCCATATAGTATCCTTCTACTTTCCCTGTGACCGCAAAACCATTGCTGGCATAGAAAAGCCGGGCATCCATATTCTTTTCCCTGACCTCAAGGATCATGCTGTTGAAGCCATAGAGTAGGGCAAGGTCTATACACCACTCAAGAAGCTCACTTGCAATCCCCTGCCTCCTGTAGTCACGGTGTACCGCAATGCTCTGAAGATGTGCCTTTCCCCTGTCCTCGGAAGAACTGACTATGGCATAGCCGAGTATCCTGTCCTCCTTCTCATAGACTACGAATCCGGGATTGGGGAGGTGTGCCTTGAAGAGAAAATCAGGCCATGGAACAGCAAAGGAACAATTCTCGACCTCAACCACCTCAGGGATATCCGCTTCCATTGCCCTTCTAATCACCATATTACGCAGCCAGCCATTGTTCTGATCATCTTTAATTGCCCTTAATTATCTGTGAAAGTGAGCTGAGAGTAGTATTTATAGGATACATACTAAAAACTTACCGATGGCATACGGCATTTTTATATGTACAAAGTGCAGGGAACAGGCACAGATAATCGAAGTTGGCAGTTCAAAGACCACACGCTGCCAGAGATGCAATGCCACCCTGTTGACAAGGAAGTTACGAATCTTCTTTTCCTCAGATGACCTTGATGAGACGATCTCTGTCAGGACACAGATACAGGCACAGATAGCTGAAAAAGGAAAGTACGGGCACCGCATGGAAGGAGAGAATTCCACCACACAGCATCAGGTCTTTGGCACAGAGATAGACGATAAGGCAGCGTGCCTGATCGATAACAGGAAAGACCGAAAGAAGACGAAGAAACCCGATGAACTTATCCTCGGGATACTCATGTCACATGATGGAAAGATGTCACATGAGGAACTAAAAGAAGCGGCTATGACTCAGGATATGGATGGGGAACGCTTCGAGGATGTACTGAAGAAGCTCCTGCAGGAAGGAGAGGTGTATTCTCCCTCAAAGGGATCCATAAAGATAGTTTGAGTGGAACTGAGGACCGGACCAGCCAGATTACATGTTTATCATCTTTTTGTGAATGAATGAAACATATCCACTCTGATCATACAAAAAATATATCTAAAAAGATGGATAATATGTAATGTCTGAATGATTTGCTTCCGACCAAAAAAATCTTACCAGGTATGATCATGTCCGATATAACCCTTGATATTGTGGAACTGCTACTGACAGCACAAATATATAACAAATATCCAGAGATGGATGCAAGCGACCTGCCCAGGGATCTACGTAAATATTACTGGAGCAGGGACCACAGGAATGTTCCAAGGCCTATACGGATCACTGCGGCAGATGTTGAGAAGATACTTGAGGAAGAGAATCTCGAAAGCAAGATCAGGGCACTACCTTTTGCGAATATCGATGATAAGGAGTTCTCAGCAAAGATAACCGCCCTTGATATCGGTGCGGAATGGTTCCAGAAAAAGGATGAGAACCGCGACAGGATATCACAGAACCCCGTCCTTGCATTCTATTACGAGAAAAAGCAGACCGAAGGTGCGGATTACAGCGAGGCTAAAACGAAGGTCAGACCAAAAGAGGTCGACAGGGAGTGGATCGAGTCCCTGATAGCTGAGATAGAGAAGGAAGAAGGCGGCTCGGACATGCTCAAGCTGGCAGAGATCTGCGCACCTGAGGATATAAAACAGACAATAAAGGACTTCGTCCTCACCCATGAGCAGGAAGAGGAAACCAAGAAGATCGTCAAGGCCATCCAGTATCGTGATTACCTGAAGCACATCGGACTATACGATGTCGGTAAGATACTCATGGTAGGACCACCGGGAACCGGAAAGACCTCACTTGCCAAGGCGATGTCAGAGCATCTATCCATACCTTTTGTGGAGGTCAGGCTCTCAATGATAACCGACCAGTACCTCGGAGAGACAGCCAAGAACATTGACAGGGTATTCAACCTTGCCAAGAGGTTAAGCCCATGTATTCTCTTTATCGATGAGTTCGATTTCGTCGCAAAGACACGTTCATCCGACGAGCATGCAGCACTCAAGAGAGCTGTCAATACACTTCTCAAGGCTATTGATAATGTCAGCCTCACAACGGACGGCGTACTTCTCCTTGCTGCAACCAACCACCCGAAGATGCTCGACTCCGCAGCATGGAGGCGTTTCGACGAGATTATGAAGTTCCCGCTGCCTGATGTGGACATGCGTAAGAAGATACTCGATATTGTCACAAATGAGATCAAAGGAGAATTTGATACCGAGGAGATAGCAGCACTGACACACGGCTACAGCGGTTCCGATCTCAGGATGGTCATCCGCGAGGCTGTGCTCACCGCACTTGTGACCGAGAGAATGGAACTCACACAGAAGGACATGCTCAACGCGGTGGCAGCATTCGACGAAAGGGCCGTCATCAAGACCAACGAATACGAAGAATAGTTCATCAGGTCAGCTCATGAAGATCACACTTCTCGGAACAGGAGATGCCACCGGAACCCCTGTCATTGGTTGCAATTGTCCGACCTGTCAGGATGCCCATAAAGGTGGGAAGAGCCAGCGTACAAGATTTGCCATCCTGATAGAGTCATCCGAAGGTACCGTTCTTATAGACTCAGGACCTGATCTTCGATACCAGTTGCTCAAACAGGGAACAAGACACATAGATGGTGTGATCTGGACGCACGGTCACTACGACCATTTTGCAGGTTTTGCCGAGTTCCACAGAGTGCAATACAACGTTGATGTCTACGGATTACCTGAGACACTTGAATATATTCTGGATTACCTGCAATTCCTTCATCCAAAGATGCACAAGCAGGAAATGTACGAACCTTTCAATCTTATAGGTCTTGAATTCACACTTTTTGAGGTAATACATCCACCTGTCAAGAGATCGATAGGTGTCATGGTAAGGGACGGAGACACAAAAGTCGTCATCACCGGAGATACTCAGAGGGATATCCCAAAAAAGAGCATCGAAATGATAATGGAACCTGACCTGTTAGTTGCTGATGCGATCGTTCCTCCCACGGTGGAGGTCAAAAAGCACATGAATACTGTGGAAGCCTTTGACCTTGCCAGGGAAATAAAAGCAAAGGAAGTGGTTTTCACCCATCTGAGCCATTTCTTCAAGCCACATGAAGAGGCAATAAAAGAATACCCTCTGGGTTATGATGGAATGGTATTCGAATATCCCTGAGCTTTCGGTTCACTACTTAGTCCTTTCCTTTCTTCTTTGGAACAGTTACCTGATCCTCGATATTCTTCCGGATATTCTCAAGTCTTTTCTTTTCATGCCTGTATCTTGAATAGACAAGCAGAGCGATCAGACCAAGGATCCCTACAGCAATTGAAAGGTCACGTGGTGCATTTTCGGTATAGAACTTGGCAGTGATCAGCTTTGGTACCGGTTCGATATCTTCCTCATCTTCCGGTGAGAAATTACCCAGCATACTCAAAAAGCTGCTTGTTGTCACTTCGTTCGTCCACACAAGATTCTCGCGGCCCATCTCATCATAGTATACCTCATCCGGGGATGGTTTGACCTTTCCGATAAGAGAATTTCCTGTTGTGTATCCTTCCGGCAGTACGAAGCGAACAACTGAAGGTGGTGTTGTGATATAGATGAAATCCTGCCCCGGTGGTGTTGACATGGTATAGGCTACAAACCCTGTTATCGGTTCTTCGAATGTGATGAACACATGCTTCTGTCCACTGATAACATCATCCGATATCGTGTAATTGATGTCCGAAGCCTCATCCATGATAGAGAGGTCAGTGAAGACTTCCTGAGTTGCATTTGTCTGGTTGGCCAGACCACCCAGTACAACGATGTTGGTAACAGGATCGTTCTGTGACGTGCTCAGATCCTCCAGAGGGATAATATCAATGACGGTCTCGTTCTCAATTATAGAAACAACCCTTGTAGAACCGTTCCTTGAAAGATAGAACGTATGAGTAGGAATGAATGTATCTCCATCATAGCTGTTAGTGAGAAATGTCTCGAACTCGTATGCAGACAGCTCCGGCTGTGTCGTCTCATCATCTACAGGCACAAGATCATCGATGCAGCCACCTGCAAAGATCACAAGACTAAGAACACACAGCATCGGGAAAAAGTATCTTTTCATTGCTACACCAATTGACAGATCTGTTTTATCAAATTATCGTTACATGGTATTAATAATATATCACTGAGACAATGATACCCCATTCAGAACCGGGGATCCGTTTTCAGACTACCAGTCTCTTCTTCATCAGGTTTATAGAAAGTACCAGAAGGATCACACTCACAACAAGCACCCATACCACATCAAGAAGTATTGAAGTTCCCAATACCCCGAAAGACAGTGACCTTATGACATTCACTATGTGTGTCAGCGGAAGGAAAGCTATGGCAAAATACTGTATTGGAACAGGCAGAGCACTAAGAGGGAAGAAGGTCCCGCTGAAAAGGAACATCGGAGTGATGAACAACAATACCGGATAATTGATGGACATTATATTTGGAGTGACAGCGGTGAAGCACATGCCTATAGCTGCAAATAGCAGACCACCCAGGAATGCAAAAGGGATTATCAGAAGTGAATATTTCATGTCGATCAATCCAAAAAGAGCTATAACCGGTATCATCACAGTGGCATTAATCATACTTCGTGTGGCACCCCATAGAAGCTCACCCGCTATCACATCCTCTATGGTAAGAGGCGTGGCAACAATCGCATCGAAGGTCTTCTGATAGTACATCCTTACATAGGAACTGTAGCTGCACTCGAAGAAAGAGGCATACATCACCGATACAGCGATCAGTGCTGGAGCTATGAACTTTGCATAAGGAACCCCGTCAATGCTCTCCACGAACTTCCCCAGACCAAAACCAAGAGCTATCAGGTACAGTATTGGTTCAAGGAAAGGAGGAAGGAAGTTCAGCTTTATGTCCTTCATGAAAACATCCTTGTTCCTCTGCCAGACCTTATACGACCTTGAACTTACAGAAGGTATCCTGAAATGGTCCACCAGATTCATTCTCTCAGACTCCTCCCTGTCAGTTTAAGGAATACGTCCTCAAGTGTTGCAGGCCTTGCACTTATCTTCGAGAGAGAACACTCCATAAGCAAGTACTCCGAAAGCTCCATGACGTTGTCAGGATAGATATGTACCATATCTCCGATTATCTCGTAGTTGGCATCCTTTTCCTGCAGACATGCCAGAAGTTGTGGGTTATTCTCTGCTTCTATGATATTAGAACCAATGAATTCCTCGATCACACCTGTAGGGCTGCCTTCAACCAGGATCCTGCCGTTATCCATGACCACCAGCCTGTCACAGAGTTTCTCCACCTCATCAAGATAGTGGGAGGTCAGGACGATGGTCACACCCTGTTTCTTGAGACTGCGAAGTTTATCCCATATCAGATGACGTGCCTGCGGGTCCAGTCCCACGGTGGGCTCATCGAGTATCAGAAGCTTCGGACGATTTACAAGAGACCTTGCCAGGACAAGCCTGCGTTTCATCCCGCCGGAAAGGCTCTCTGTCATTACATCCCTCTTTTCACCAAGCTGTACAAAATCCAGGAGTTCCTCTACCCTTTTTTCCGCCTCGTTCTTCGGGATGTCAAAATATCTTGAATAGACCATCAGATTCTCGTAGACTGTGAAATCACCATCAAGATTGTTCTCCTGAGGAACTACACCCATGAGAGATTTTATCTCACGATGCTGAGTGCTTACATCCATCCCAAGTACCTCAAGACTGCCACCGGACACAGGCGATACACATTGGATCATCCTCATGGTCGTTGTCTTGCCTGCTCCATTGGGACCGAGAAAACCGAAAACCTCACCTTCATCGATGGTGAAGTTAATGTTATTGACAGCCTGCAGGGACTTGAATGATTTTTGCAGGTCCTTTGCTATGATTATTGGAACTATTGATGACCACCCTTTAGAAAGTTGGAAAGGCATGGTATTAATGATTGCGACTGAAAGGTGGTTTTGCGCATAGCGTGCAAACAGTATTTTAACTATTAAGGACATATGGAGTTTGGAAACAGGAGGATCAACATGACCGAACTGAAGGATCTTATCACAACAGCAAAGGAGAAGGGTTCCTTCCCAACCCTTATGAAAGCGGCAGAGAAGCTCAAGCTCGTCAATAAGTACAGCAATGAAGGTCCTTTCACTATATTCGCACCGGTGGAATCGGCTTTCGAGCCAATACCGGACGAGGTCATCGATGAATCCTTTGATGATCACGGCTACCTTCTGGGAATAATCAACTATCACATAGTCGAAGGAAAGTACACCACCGAGGACCTTGCAGGACTCACAGAGCTCGAAACGGTAAGCGGGAACAAGCTGAAGATAACCGTCAAGGACAACATCAAGGTCGACACTGCAAATATCATTGAAGCTGACATCGAATGCAGCAATGGCATCATCCACGCGATCGATGAGATACTGGTGCCGTAATTCAAAAACAGATCAATAAAAGATATCAATTTCTGGATTTTGTAATAGTAAGTAATAATTCAAAAAATAGAAAATGAAGGTTTTAAACCTTCATTCATTCCTGTTCTTCTGGCGCATTAATGCTACTACCATTGAAACACCTATAATTCCAAGGAGAATTCCAAATCCGGGAGTTCCTTTATCCTCTTCTGTATCTGGCATTTCATCTGTAGCCTCGCTTTCAGTTTGTCCGGAATCTGCATCAGAACCTGTTACATCTCCTGAAGATACATAGTCCTCTTCAGAACGGGTGCTTATTGCAAATGTGGAGAAGCTCGGAGTCCTGGCAACATAATACACGTACTCTCCGTCATCACTTGAAACACTGGTCTCAAGCTGATCCCATGCACTTCCTGTATAATGTGAAAGTACAACATCATCTGTTGAGATACCATTCTGCTCGAGCCACGATCTCTCTACCTTGAAAGTAATGCTGGCTCCGGCAATATTATCGGATTCTACATCACTTACTTCGATATTCAAGTAGCTGTGGACCTTACCTGGTGCAGAACCAGGGATATTATCCGGCCTGGAATCAAGTTTCTGAACAGAAACAGATATCTTTTCAATATCTACTTCGGATTCAACTTCCACGCCTGTAACTTCAGTCTGAGTCAGTGTCACTGAAACAACCTTTACAGGGTCAGAAAGGACCTTTCCGGAAATGTCCTGAGTTACGATCTTTACTCCTTCGTAAGTGCTCTTTGATGCAAGGAATGATTCACGTGTTGTTGATGAAAGACCGTCGGAACTGCTACCTGAATCTGAGCTTGGTGCTGCCGGACCAGTGTATGAAAGACTGGTATTGGTTACTGCGTTGCTTGCATTATCTGTTGCAACGACTGTTACAGTATTGGCACCATAGCCTGCAGATATTGTTCCATTCCATATATCGCTGCCCTGGTCAGTAAGTGATACACCGGCTGCTGTTACACTCTTTATGCCACTTCCACTGTCTGATACATTCACGGTGACCTCGATGCTCTCACCATATGATGTCGGATTCTCAGTGCTCAGTGTCAGATTGTTGAATACCGGATCAGTGTTGTCAATGATTACCTCAAAGGTTACTGATGAAGTACCATTGACATTGCCTGCCTGATCTGTGGCTGAAACGTTGAGCAGGTAGGTTCCGTCAGTACCAGCGATCTCAACATTGCTGTACTTCCAGTAATTGGTTGATGAAACCTGGCTCAGCGTCAGATTATCGTGTGCACTTATACTGCTTACATTATCAATGGACATAACACTTGAAACACCTGAAAGAGCATCAGAGACTGTTGCATTGAGCGTGATCGTTGATCCATTGTTCACTGCTGTGTAACCAGTTGCATATTCAGTCTGGGCGTCAATCACAAGCGGTTCGGTGTTATCTATCTTGATTGTAAGGTTCACTGAATTGTTCACATTACTTGCATTGTCATAGGTCACTACAGTAAGGTTAACTGTTCCTTCTGATACAGCCGAGATGAGTAGTGAATCATTGAACCAGTAGTTATTGCCCACATGCTCAAGGATTGCCAGTGATGATGCAGTCACATCTGAAACATCAACTGTAGCATTCTTCACGCCAACCCCGTCATCAACAATAGTAGCATTCAGTTCAAGGGTGTCTCCATCCTTGAACCACTGGGAACCTGTAGGGGAAACAGGATCTACGACAGGACCAACGTTGTCAATGATAACGGATATGGAACCACTGGAATTCATATTGGTTGCGTTATCAGATGCCTTTACAGGCAGAATAACTGTTCCTGAACTTGAATTGTTCACGATGACAGAAAGCGTGTAGTCATCACCACCAGCAGCTGTGAAGGTTTCCCAATCAAGGGAACTGTTAAGACCGGAAGCATTGACCATTACTGTGGATGCATTCACTCCTGAAAGGCTGCCATCGGTAACTGTGAGGTTCAGCACTACTGTTCCGCCATTGCTTACAGCATTCATACCTGCCTGATAGACAGCTTCGGCATTTGTGAAGACCGGAGCAGTGTTATCAACATTCAATGTCAGGTTGACACTGGTATTCACATTACTGAGATTGTCATAAGCACTTACAGTAAGATTGATCGCGCCTTCGTTCGAGGTAGAGACTGAGAGTGTGTTGTTGGTCCAGTAATCTCCAACAGAGTTCGTCAGTATCGCTGTGCTTACAGACGATACATCTGATGTGTCGACAATTACTGTGTTCATTCCAACAGAAGCATCCGTACTTGAAACGTTGATGTCGATAGTTGAACCATCCTTTAACCATCCCGTACCATCAGGTGATATACCGGTGACCAGTGGGGCAGAATTGTCAAGAACAACTGAGATGGTCTGGCTGGTATTGACATTGGTCGCATTGTCTGCAACACTTACTGGAAGAATGACAGTTCCAGTACTGGAATTATTAACGATCACTGAAAGTGTATAGTCGTCGCCGCCTGCTGAACTGAGTGTTTCCCATGTAAGGGAACTGTTAAGACCAGAGACATTGATCATAACAGAAGAAGCGTTCAAACCAGATTTTGCATCGGTTGCTGTAAGGTTCAAAAGGACTGTGCCACCACTATTAACAGCGGAGTAACCGGACGGATAAGATGCAACAGCATTGCTCACGACCGGAGCAGTGTTGTCAATCTTAATGGTAAGGTTTACCGAACTGTTCAGATTGCTTGCGTTGTCATAGGCCTGCACAGGGAGACCGATAGTTCCTTCGGAAGCTGCAACGATTGTCAGTGAGCTATTGACCCAGCTGTCACCTGCAATGTTATCAAGTATTGCGAATGTCGAGGCATTCACAGCAGAGACATTAACTGTAGCATTCTTTACACCTGATGTTAAATCGGTAATGGTGGCATTCAACTCAAGGGTGTCCCCATCCTTGAACCACTGGGAACCTGTAGGGGAAACCGGATCAACGGAAGGACCAACATTGTCGATAACAACCGATATGGAACCACTGGAATTCATATTGGTTGCGTTATCTGAAGCCCTTACAGGTAGAACAACTGTACCTGAACTTGAATTATTAACAATTACAGAGAGTGTGTAGTCATCACCACCTGCTGCAGTGAAAGATTCCCAGGAAAGGGAACTGTTAAGACCGGAAGCATTGACCTCTACAGAAGAAGCATTGATGCCGGAGAGGACATCGGTCACAGTTACGTTCAGTACAACAGTACCGCCATCACTGACAGCACTCATACCAGCCTGGTAAACAGCTTCAGTATTGGTGAATATTGGATCAGTATTGTCTACCTTTACAGTAAGATTGACACTGGTATTCACATTACTGAGATTGTCATAGGAACTGACAGTGAGGTTAATCGTTCCTTCATTTGACGTCAGGATAGTGAGTGAGCTGTTGGTCCAGTAATTACCCACGGAATTGGTAAGTATCGCAGCACTGGTAGCTGAAGCATCAGAGGTATCCACAGTCACACTGCCCATTCCGGCAGAACCTACATCGGTACTGGATACGTTGATGTCAAGGGTAGAGCCATTGATAAGCCAGCCGGTACCATCAGGAGAGATGCCGGTGACCAGTGGTGCGGAATTATCAAGGACCACTGAGAATGTCTGACTGGTGTTGACATTGGTCGCATTGTCAGAGACACTTACCGGCAGGATAACAGTTCCTGTGCTGGAATTGTTAACGATGACAGAAAGTGTATAATCATCACCACCTGCTGAGCTAAGTGTTTCCCACGTAAGTGAACTGTTAAGACCGGAGACATTGACCTGCACTGAAGAGGAATTGATACCGGAGCGAACATCGGTTGCACTAAGATTCAAAAGAACTGTGCCACTACTATTAACAGCGGAATAACCGGATGGATAAGAGACGACTGTATTGCTCACGACCGGAGCGGTGTTATCAACATTCAATGTCAGATTCACACTATTATTGACGTTGCTTGCATTGTCCTCGGATGTGATCTGAAGGTCAATGCTTCCTTCTGAAGGAGAGGCAACGGTAAGGGAACTGTTGGTCCAGTAGTCACCGGCAGAATTGGTAAGTATAGCTGTTGCACTTGCATTTACAGATGAGACATCAACTGTCACACTGCTTATGTTACTTGCATTTGAACCACCTGTGTCAACTGCACTGACATTGAGGTAAATTGTGGAACCGTTGTTCACCCATGGGTCCGAGGAGACCGGAGATATTGCAGTAACAACAGGTGCCACATTGTCCACCCATACATTGAAACTGACACTGTTGTTCACATTGCTCACGTTATCTGTGGCCGTAACAGGCACAGCAACGGAACCCTGTGTACTGGTACCTACAATCATTGTGTCATTTATCCAGTATCCTCCTGAGGATGACATAGATACTGAACCCAGAGAGTCATTCACATTGCTTCCATCAACAGAGACAGAGAGGAGACCAGAGCCTGAACCATCATCTACAGTGGTATTTAGAGTGATCGTTGTCCCATTGTTGACCCATGTAGGAGTATCTCCGAATGTATTTAGTGTGACCGTTGGTTCGGTGTTATCTACCCAAACGGTGAAATTGACACTGTTGTTCACATGGGATACGTTATCATATGAAGTGATAGGCAGGTCATGCTGACCATCGGTAGCACTTACCATGAATGAACTGTTAATCCAGTAGTTGGAGAATAGGTCAAGGTTGATCACTCCGGCACTTGCATTGACAGAAGTGATATCAACAGTTGCATTCTTCACACCTGAGGCTGCATCGGTAATTGATGCATTGAAATAAAGAGTTGTACCGTTCTTTACCCACGTCTGAGGGGACAGGGTGTAATTCACGGCAGTTACTGATGGCTCACCATCTATAGTCAGATAGATGGCCACATCGGATGGTGTTGCACTTGTATTAAGATTGAAGGAATAAGTTGTATTGGTAAGGGAACCCCAGGAATAGCTCAAATTTGCACCGTGCAGATCGATAGAGAACACAGTTCCGCCATGAACTATTATATTAGTTCCATTAGAAATACTCAGTACATTGCCACTGAAAGATACGTTTGAGGCAGATACGTTCTCAAAACCTGTAAGATCATAGTTGGATGCACTCGAATTATCAAAAGTGATTCCAGAAGGGAAGGTCAGATTCAATGATGTGATAGCCACACTATCATTTGCAGTGAAATTCAAGGTTGAATTTACCGAATGTTCAGTTATGTTCGACCCGTAGTCTGTTACCACACCATTCCCGGAAATGGTTATTCCACAACTGGCTGGAAATACAAAAAATGTAAAAATTATCAGAATTGTCCCTAATAGCAACAAAAATCTGTTGCAGTTCACTTGTTTCCTTATCAAATGTATCCTCTCCGTCAATATGAGTAGATTATACTTAGCACATATATCTAAAGTACACAATAAAATATCGATATTAAAGCTGATAGATATTGATTATCAAAATTAAACGTATTTATTTGAATATACCTCAATTCTATATATTCAGCATATTATATGTACATTATCAATTGTTGAGCAAGTCGATCAGATATGAAAAATATCAGTGTACAGACAAGAAGAAGATAGAATAAAATCAAATCGCGGAGATCTGCAACCCAGATGACGCTTCTGGAGCGCGAGAAGAGGTATAACGCTTCGCGTGATACCTCAAGAGTTAAGTGAACATAGAAATGGTGGGATCGCGGAGATTTGAACTCCAGTCGCTAGACCCCCAGCCTAACAGGATGGACCAGGCTACCCTACGATCCCGCAGGATTGTTGTTAAATAGACATTACAGTATTTTAGTGTTTCCGAGAACAGAAGGTCAAAAAGAAGAGGAAGATATCACTGGGACTTCAGCCAGATATCGTAAGCCTCAACGACTTCCTCACCCTCGACAAAGACAAGGTCATTGTCCTTACCATAATTGATAGCATCATCCTTCTCAAGAGCACGGCCTGTCTCATCATCCAGCATCTCACAGACAACCATTGCAGGAGTTATGCCAGCGATCTTCGCCAGGGCAATGGAGAGTTCTGTCTGACCCATACGTTCATGGACCAGTCCCTTTGCAGCACGCAGGGTCGCAACGTGTCCCGGTGTCCTGAACTCGGTTCCGAAATGGACCTCATCACCTTTGAGTGTCTTCTCGACGATCTCGCCAAGCTTGTTGATGGTAAGTGCACGGTCATTGTCAGGGATTCCGGTACGGGTGTCCCTGTGGTTTACCCAGATAGAGAATGATGAACGTGAATCATATTTGAGGTCCCCTCCCTTTTCCACGATCTTGTGAAGGGCTGTGCTGCACTGGTTAGCTTCCCTCATGACATCCGCCATGAATGGGAGACCAAGTTCCTCAGATGCATCGGAATCGAGAGCTACACAGATAAGTCCGCCTGCATCCTTGCGCATCCACCTGACATCTTCAGGAGTCACTGCATTTGCAGCAATGGTGAAGTCGGTCTCAGCCTCGCGACCCTCAAGATCGAAAAGCAGGATCATCTCACCTCTCTGGAGAGCCTTGATCGCCTTCTGTATATTCTTACTGTAATTTTCAATTGAATCCGCGCTTGAACTCATATTATCACTTATCCTCTTCCTGACTTTCCGGTCATCACTTGCATTTTTGCGGGTTTTTCACCACTATCTTTACTTCGTCGCCATCGTTTAATCTGAGAACTTCCCGCAACTTCACAGGTGCGATTATCTCAAGAAGGTCTGCCGGATAATGTGTCCTGTCCGGTATGATGACTGCACTTTTTATGCCCTCGATCTCGATCGGATAGCATTTCCCTCCACCGAAACTGCGCTCCCCATCATTGAAACCTTTAATCATCATAGGCTCCATGAAATCCATATTGTCACGCATCTGAGCACTCTCATCATTGAGACGGACATTGAGCGTTCCGGGGAATGGGTCGAGACCGAGCTTGTCCCTGAACTGGGACATGTAGCCGTCCTTTGCAATGTAGTACTGTCCTTCTCCAAGACCTGTTATGACCTCACCGTAGAGTTCAAGGTCCGGGTGGTCCTTGCAGAATATCTGTTGATAGTCGGTATACTCATTTTTGAGAAGCACGACACCTTCTTCCGTTAGATGGACCATCTGCCCTCCTGCAACGAGCTGTCTTGAGATGAAACCATCATCCTCAAGCTGTTTGAGCACCCTTGCAGCAGTCTTGGAACTGGCGTCTATGTGGTGCATGAACTCAGTGGAAGATATCTTCACAGGTTTCTCGATCGCACCGAGCAGTGCCAGTTTCTTGAGGGACGTTGTTGTGTACATTGACCAATCACTTCAATCTCATATTTGAGCAGAATCTCATTTATGAGATGGGACTAGATAAAGGTTTTGATACTGGAAAGTTTGCCAGTTTGGCAACTTCAGGGAATTACTCCTGCATGAAACTTAATAAGAATGATAACCAATATGGTTGTGAATATGAACTCTGCTAAGAAGAAAGAGAATCAGATCGATGAATACAGGGAAACCATTATTCCGATACTTGTCAGGAATGATGTGGATAAAGCCGGTATTTTTGGCTCGTTTGCCAGGAATGAGGCAAGAGAAGATAGTGACATCGATATTCTTGTAAGCTTCAGGAGCAGAAAAAGCCTTTTTGACCTTTCCAGACTTGAAATGGAACTTGAAAATGAATCACACAGGAAAGTTGAGGTCGTTACCTACGATTCCATAAGTCCTCTTATACGGGATAGAATCCTGAAAGAGGAAGTGAAGATACTATGAAAGATCCTGAAGTCTTTGTGATGCATATTATTGACTCTATCGATAAAATAGAGGACTTCACCAGCAACAAAACAAAAGATGAATTTCTGGAAGATATCCAGCTTCAGGATGCAACTATCAGAAGAATAGAGATTATAGGTGAAGCTTCGAAGAATATCCCTGAAGAATTCAGAAATAAGTATCCTGAAGTGCCATGGAGTGAAATGGCGAGAACCAGAGACAAACTGATCCACGGGTATTTTGGTGTTGATCTTAATCTCACATGGGATATAGTCCAGCATGACTTGCCAGAACTAAAACAGAAGATGTATCGGATACTCAATGATTTGAAATAATGAAGCTATTAAGCAGCAATTACCAATCTTGTGTTAACCAGCTTTTACTTCAAAATAGAGCTCTATTGCCTCTTTGATACGCTGGTTGAGTTCATCAAGTGTCTCTGCCTGAGTATGACAGCCCGGCAATTCCGGCACTGATGCTACATAGATGCCATCCTCATCCTGTTCAATTACAACGGTGAATTCTTCCATGATCATAAACATTTTGTATTATAAAGAAAGATAGTAATCTGGATGAAAATAGATGACTGTTCGAGCGTTAATAAACTTGTTTAAATGCTGTTTTGAAATAACCAATACTATTTGGTCTAGCAAACCAAATAAAATACTGTTTATTTGGTCTACTAGACCAAATAGATATAAGCAAAGAACACTCAGTATAAAACATGGACAAAGAGAAACTAAATATCCTGCTGAAAGAGCAGAATGAGCAGGTAAGGGACATACCGGATATTGTCAAAAGGGAACTGCTAGAGGAAATAAAAGGCAGGAAGTCAGAGCTTATCACAATAGTTGCAGGGCTTCGCAGAGTTGGGAAATCAACGCTTATGAATGAGATCAGGAAAGATCATCTTCATGAAAGCTATTTTGTGAACTTTGATGATGAGAGGTTCTTTGATTTTACAATAGAGGACTTCCAGACGATGCAGGAACTGCTCATCGAGCTGTATGGAGAAAGAGACATCTACTTTTTTGATGAGATACAGAACATACTGGGATGGGAGAGATTTGTCAGAAGGCTTCATGACAATGGAAAGAAGGTGTATGTCACCGGCTCCAATGCAAGCATGCTGAGCCGTGAGATGGGGACACATCTTACTGGCAGGCATCTAAGTTACTCACTGTACCCTTATTCGTTCAGAGAGTTCCTTCATTTCAAAGAATACGAGCTTCCAGTTCCAGAAGCATTAACTACTGTTGAGAAAAGCACACTCAAAAGACACTTCAATGAGTATATTGAAGCAGGAGGAATACCGGAATTTGTAAAGAACCGGGATGAGCTCTATGTCAAAACACTGTATGAGAATATAATCTACAGGGACATAATCGCAAGATATAACCTCAAAGATGAAAAGCCACTCAAAACAACAGCCTACTTTGCAGCATCCAACATCGCAAAGGAGATAAGTTACAATAATGTCAGGAAGCTGACAGGGCTTTCCAGTGCAACTACAATAAAAGAATACTTCGAGTACCTTGAGAACAGCTATCTTGCATATCTTTTACCTAGATTCTCCACATCCTTGAAGACACAGGTCTATTCTAACAAAAAAGTGTACTTCATAGACACAGCCATCGCAAAGATACTGGGTTTTAGAACATCAGAGGACTATGGAAGGATACTTGAGAATATGGTGTTCATGGAACTCAAAAGAAGGGATCTTGATATCTACTACCACAGAGAAAAGAAAGAATGTGATTTTGTCATTCGGAATGGTTACAACATAGCAGAAGCGATCCAGGTCACACAAAGCCTTGAAAATACAGATACAAGAAAAAGGGAAATTGAAGGATTGATTGAAGCTCTGGAAACCTACAACCTTAGTGAAGGTCTTATTCTTACGGATGATACCGAAGATGAGATGGGAATTGATGGGAAGAAGATAAATGTGAAACCTATCTGGAAATGGATGCTCGAATGAATATAAACCAGAACGAAGGGCACTACAACATTTCTACTAGGTATTATGGAAAGTGCCGCCTACGGCGGATGGTTGCACCAATATCGATCCATGACTAAACATTTCCACAAAACAATTTCACTCATCATCCACGAACATCTTCGCCACAAGACCCAGATGGTCCTCGTGGAAAGGTTCAAGTTCCTTCCTCTCAAGCACCTCGAACTCGATGTCAAAGCCGCTTTCCAGTTTGCGGACCTCTTCCTTGAATATCTTTTTGGGACTGGCTACGGTGTCGATGCTCCTTGACTTGATGGAGAGCATCAGGTGGCCGTGTTCTTCAAGGAAGTATTTTGAATTGATTGCTGCGATCTCAGCCTGGTTGGGCTGGGCAACGTCCTGGAAGATGACATCCGCTTTTTCCACTATATGAGCATATGATTGTGGCTTGTTTGCGTCTGCAAGGATAGGGATTATGTTCGGACGCTGATCACATAACTGTATAAGGTCACGCATGGTACGTGGGGAGAATTCTACTGCGTATACAAGTCCATCTGTAAGAATATCAGATACATGGCTTACTGTTGTTCCTGAGGCTGCACCGAGATAGAGCACTATGGAATCTGCTTCCAGAGGGATATCGAAGTTCTTGAGAACCATGGCTCCTAGCTTACTTCTGTTAGGGTCCCACTGGCGATATTCAATGCCATCATCTGTAATGAGGCGTTCACCGTAGACACTCATACCAGGAGTCATATTCCTTGTTGCAAGCATCTTCCTGTCATCGATATCCAGTTCATAGATGCCACTGGATAATTCTCTTACCGGCATCAGTTCTTACCTCCTGATTTTTTGCCTTTACCTCTTCCTCTGCCTTTGTTACGTTTACCGCCCCTGCCCTTTGGTTTGGCCTCCGGTTTCCTCTCCGGTGGGTTCGGATTGGCCTTTCTTACACTTTCCAGTTTCCTGTCAAGGGCTTCCCTGATAGATGGATCCAGTTCACCGGAATAGAAGTCGGTCCTTGCAGCAAGACTTATCTTGGCAGCAAGTGCCCTTGCAAGTTTTCCTCTCTGCCACCAGGGCGCATTCTTGATAACAGGATTGTTGAAGATTATTCCGTGCTTTGGGGACGGTGCCCGGGAGCGAAGATGTTTGAAAAGCGCCCTGTTCGCACCGATCACCTGTACCGTGCTGGACGGGAAAGCAGCCAGTTTCTCAAGGCTTCCTGCCATGCTCATAAGGCGGGCACCGATCGAGGCACCGGCAATGTCACAGAGGTTCGGTGCAACGGAACCCATGCTCGTATTAATATAATTCTCGATATACCTGCGTGTGTCATACAGGCTGCAGATGTTCTTTGCAAATGCCCTCAGAAGTTCCTCATCCGCGAAAAGAAGTTCAGCACCCATTGACTGCGATGCTCTCTGTGACAACTCATGGTCATCAGGCACATTCGCCCTTGAGCCATAGGCAGAAACGAATATTGCAAGCTCCTCACCTGTCATTTCCAGTTCCGGGAAGTACCTTCCGTACCACTCGAACAGGCGCTCACTGAGCTCATTCACATTCCTGTCGATATCATCCAGCGCCTCAACGGCCTGTATTATCCTTGAATCATCGGTATCGGTCTTTGATATCTGGCTCTTCGCCGCCCTGATGCATACATCCCTCAACAGGACATCATAATCCTCATCAAGTTCGACAAAACCGCATTCCATTGCAGCATCCCTGAGGTCTGGCCTGTTTAAAGGAACAGACAGGGAATTATCATGATACATCTCCTGCAACTCAACAACCATCTCGGCCAGCTTTTCAGGGTCATTAGCAAATGGTTCACAATCCCTGATCCCACCATCTTCATCCAGTTCGATCTTACCGAACCATGCAGTGAATTCCAAACCTGCCACTTCAGACCCTCCTGATCTCTGCACCGGTGTTGTTCGCCTTCGTCACCAGAACCCTGCCTCCTATTGTCCTGTCAAGGAGTTCCTGTACATCTTCCTGCAGATAAGCAGCATCCTCATGGCTGTCGACAATACCATACACTGCCGGTCCGAATGAGCTCATACCGGCACCATATGCACCGTTATCCTGCATCAGTGTCATAACATCCCTCACAGCCTGATGCTGAAGGGCCACCTCACATTTCTTGAAACCGATGTTCTGTATGTGATTGATACAGTATCCAAAAGCTCCGATGTCCTGCTCCATTATGGCAGGCATCATTTTCATAAGAATGATATGTGAGAGTTCCTGAACCTCGTTCAGGGGAATAGGGCACTCCTTCTGGAATATATCCACCTCTTTTGCATCGTGTGCACCCTGGGTTTCAGGTAATGCAAGTACTATATCCCAGTCAGGGAAATCATGTCTGAAAAGAACCGGAGCAGGGTCTGCCCTGCTTGCAGATGAAGGCGAGAATGAACCCTTATCACTGAACCTGTGACCACCATCAACGATAAAACCGCCCATCTCAAATGATGCTACGCCAATCCCTGAAGTACCCCCGCGTCCAACGGCAATGGCAAGCTCCCTTACGCTCATGCCAAGGTCGTACAGTTCGTTCACAGCAGCAGCAGCCGATAACGCTGCCTGTGTGCCGGAGCCAAAACCAACATGTGCCAGCATATCCTCTTCGATCTTAAGAGTGATGCCTTCACCTTCGGGAAGGATCTGTTTCGCAGCATTGATCATCCTCTCTGAAAGGAACGAGTCACCCACCACCTCAATGGCATCTGACCTCTCTGCTGATATCACAACATGAGGGGAATCCAGAGAGATACCTGCTCCTCCATCCACCCTGCCAAGTTTGGCATTCATATCGATAAGGGTCAGATGGAGCCTTGATGGGGACTTAATAGTGATCATGTCATGGATTATCAGTTACACATACTATTAAAGATTAACACCTGATCCTTCGGATATTTTTGATCCCCCTTTGGACCTCCTGGACCCAAGGTATTTCCAGGAGAAACGCAGGACATTCCGGTTCAGGATGAACATAAGGATTACAGGGATGAATCGATACAATCTTATACGGACGGTTCCCGACATATCAACATCAAGTCTGGAATCCATGAAATCCGGTTCCAGTTGCAGGTCCAGATTCCCGGGATGGGTTTGAAGATATCCGGTGACTGCACATGCATATCCACATACCATACCAGTATATGCAGGGTCGGGAAAACCATATGTTACATTGATCCTGGCATAAGGGACCCTCATTGCGAAGATGATACCCTTTAGCAGCCTGACCACAGGCGACCTCAGTTGCCTGAAAGCCTGCAAGGCCTCTGAAAAGGACATATCCATCTTCTTTTTCTTCTTTACCTCTTCATCAGTTCCCTGGAAATAAGAAGTTACACGTTCTGTCACAAACCTCTCTGCTTCCTTCACATCATCAGGTATCCCTTCGTCAACTGTTTCATCTTCATCCTGTGACGGACTGATGACCCGGGAAAAAATAAGCCAGTGGGCAGTAACCTTATGCTCCACGTAAACAGACGAGCCATGTGCCTCAAAAATAATATCAATAGCAGCAATCAAGACTAACAGAACTGCAATTACGATAAGAAGCAGTATCACTGTCAATACAGGTGGCATAGCTGCTCTTGACAAGGAAAGTCACAAAAAAATGGAAGGATCAGTCTTCAGAAGACTCATCTGTCCCTTCGCCGGGTTCAGAACCTTCCTCAGAACATTCCTCCGTCTTGCATTTCTTCATAGACTTGACCTTCGCGATAAGTCCAGGAACGGATTCCAGTATCTTACCGAAGTCTGTCTGACCGGATAAGGTCATCAGCTTTGTGCCTTCCGGCGAGATCACTATGAATGCAACAGGTTCGATCTTGGCACCAGCACCGCCACCGCCGCCAAAGCCTTCTTCCTCACCTTTCTTCTTGCCCTCTCCGCCACCGGTACCAAATCCGAATGATACCTTGGTTACGGGGATGATTGTGGTCTCACCTACGACCATAGCCTCCCCGACAACGGTCTTTGTGCTTACAAGTCTTTCAAGTTCTCCAGATACTTCTTTCATCAGGTCTTCAAGTGACATATACTAAAACCCCTTAAAGAATAGATCTACCTCATTGGTAATATCATTTCCTAAAAGAAATTGACCTTCACTATATAAAGAAGTTATTCTGTGTTATTCCGCATTATTCTGCATTATCCTGGAAGAAGTTCATCAGTGAATACTTGACCTTCTCAGGCTCTACATCGATGAACTCATCCCTTTCATCATCAGGGAACATCTCGAATACAGAGAATTTTCCGAACTTCTTTGGTGCATCCGTGGTGAACCTTCCATCAAGAAGTATCCTTACACCATAATCAACAGGAGAGCGCACGACCCTTCCCATTGCCTGACGTATCTTGCGAATGGTTGGGACCTGTACAGCGAATTCCCAGCCCGCACCATACCCGAAAGTATGGTCGTATGCGGATTCCACCGCATTCATCCTGTCGTTAAGTGCCGGATAACCGACACCTACTATAATAACTGTCCTGCCCCTGCCATCGCGATAGTCGATCCCCTCGCTGAGAGTTCCCCAGAGATATGAGACCAGTACAGCCTTCCCGTCTGACTCACCGATCCTGAAGAAATCCTCCCTCACTTCCTGGGATGAGACACCTACCTCATCAAGGAAGACAGGAACATCAACCCTTGATTCAAGTTTGCTGTAGTATCTCCTTGCCTCGAAGGAGCTCTGGAAGAAGATTATGACATTACCCTGTGTCTGCTCCACGGCATCAAAAAGAACCTCCTCGATAGCCTGCAGGGTCTGCGGGTCATCCCTTGTCTTGGCAAAGAGAGGAGGCACTGAAACAGATAGTGTCAACCTCCTGTCCTCAGGGAACGATGTCCCGTAGGAAAGTTCGCAGGTGGTCCTCGCGATTCCCAGAGTGGACTTGACCATTTCGAAAGGACGCAGTGTGGCCGACATGAGCACGGCCGAAAAGACCGAATCGAATAAAGGCTCGGTCACGTTCTTTGGAATACATGTGAAAAGTTCTATCCTTCCGTATATCTCATCGTTGAGGTCACGCCTCACGTTGAGCACCGGATAATAGTTCAGGTTATTGGAAAGTACAAGATATGCTGAAAGGAAATCTGCAGCATAACGTATGTGTGAGCGTTTCAGGACAGCGGACAGACCTTTCTTGTACTGTTCCCGATAGTTCTCATCTAACATTGCACCGAACTCGCTCGCCTCAGAGAGAACTCTCTGTATCTCCTCCTCTTCACCGAAACCTGCTTCCTTTGCGAGTTTAAGGAACTTGCCCCGGACCATATCATTACGCTCATAGGGGTCACTGATACGCATATCATACCAGTGCCTTCCGACCCTCTCACGTTCACCGAACTTGAAACGTGAATTGTAGATATCCCGCATCACATTGTTGAGCATCTTGAGCAGGTTGTGGATACCACCGTCAGGCATCTGGTCCAGATTCGCCTCGATCTCAGCGATAGCCTTCTCCAGTGTGTGCTCTGTAATTGTGATGGATGAGTGTGACCTTGCAGCGGACTCTATATTATGTGCCTCGTCAAAGATGACGATGACATCCTGTGGCTCTTTCTCCAGCCATTTGAGCACGGTCATGAATATATCTGAATTCAGTACATGATGGAAATTGCATATCACAAGCTCAGCATTCTTGAGCTCGCGTTTGAGAAGTTCATAACCGCACATCCCCTTCTGGAATGCATATTCGTTCACTTCTTCGGGACTGCGGACATCCTCGAACAGCCACTGGCGGAAAGCCTCACCATCATAGCGCAGTACCTCATACAGATAGTTACAGGAGCGCTTACGAAGCTCTTTGGACTTCTCCTCTGCAACATCAAGCTCCTTTGAAAGGGCATCCCTCAGAGCTACGAGTGCAGGGTCCTTTGTCTTTTTGTAGTTCTCAAAGGCGGATTTCATCTCCTGCTTCTTAAGGACCAGTTCCCTCTCGGTCTCCATGAGATCAAAGGTATTTTCCCTTTTGAGCCTGCATTCCTCATAATCGGTCTCATCGGGACACATGGTGGCCTTGCCCTTCAGGACCACGGCCTTCAGCTCGTTGGTCTGTTTTATCTCGCGGGCCTCATTGATGAACTGCACCATCTGCTGATGGACATTGGTGGCAATAATTACTGTCTTCTGGAGTTGCTTTGCCACATTGAGTGAAGGTGCCAGGGCACTAAGGGTCTTGCCTGTACCACATGCCCCTTCAAAAAGTATGATCTCCTTATTAATGAGAGAAGCATGGATCTTATCCATTGCATCCTGCTGGTTAGGGTAGCAGGTATCCTTTGGGAAATACCTCATGTATCCGGTCTTGCCGCTCATCGCACTACCTATGACCTCACATTACTTAAACGGTTTTGATACTCAAAATGATCAATCCGGAAGATGGACCAGACATTCGGATTCAGAGATAATACGTTGCGTATCCTTATCGAAAATCTTTACTGTGAGCCAACTATCCTCTTTCAGGCCATAGTTGTTGGCTGTATCCATAACCTCATTTATACTCACAGATACAGTAGAAGCTGGTCCACTACTGATAGCATCTGGTCCGTTAAGGATCAGGATCTCACCTGCCGACCACATACCATCAGAAAGGGCAGGATTTCTGGAAGCATATGCAGATTCCTTTCCATTGAAAAGAAGGTTATCGTAACTGATGAGAATATTACCATTATGACGGGTTCCAGTCGGAACTACGCCTTCATAAGCACTCCCTTCCCCTGTAATTATTATCCTTGTAGATCTGGCATCCAATGGATCACCACCCATGTGCACCAAATGGATGAAACTCTTATCATAAGCTACCTGACTAGCTGCACTACCCTCTGCATGCTCCACTTCAATGGAAGCCATTGGAGCCTTCTTCAAAGAAGAGACCGCATCAGCACCATATACCGCTGTGACAGTGATCCCTGCCAATAGAATGGTAAGCACCAGCATCAGGATCACACCAATCACCGGTGACACCCCATTTCTGTGAACAAGGAGTTTTAAAATTTGTTTTTTCACAAATCGAAGTTTAATACAAACTATATAAATTAATCTTAATTAATCTAATATATTCATTGCCAGTATAATATAATAGATATCGTTCTCCCTTAGCCGAAACACCCGGAGCCTCTGGAAATTCAAATGAACGATATCCGATAATGAAGTGCAGGCTCCCCTGTTTCGAAAGTATAACGATAGCTTTTTATCCCACTTCTGTTATGTAGGGTGTAGATTTCTACTGATGATTCTGTAGAGAAATATGCAAAACAATTAAACCTTGTATGCAACAAAAGGAGCGTAAAACAAATGGTAGCAATTATTACTGTCGATGAATGTGTCGGTTGCGGAACATGTATAGATGAATGCCCAGCAGAGGCAATTACACTCAACGGCGACAACATCGCAGTCGTAGAAGCAGGCGAGTGCCTTGACTGCGCTGCATGTGTCGATGTCTGCCCAACAGACGCAATCGCAATGGAATAAGATCAATTCTTTATTCCATATCTTTTACTTTTCTATTTTTTCCCCTTAAAAGGGATCGTGCATAGGTGAGTGGATTATATCCTGTGCAAAATATAATATATCAATATCACCTTATCTGGTCTATAATACCATTGAAAGGTGATCCTTTGTCAAAGAGCAGTATAATAAGAACAATATTCATGGCGATCCTGCTACTAAGTTGTACTGCCACAAGCACGTACGCATCGATGTTCGAGCTTGAGATAGTCCCCCTCTCTAAAATAAAAGAGGACCCTACTGTCTATGACAGTACCATGGCATATCGTAAGATAAGTGTCATCGGGAACTTCTCAGAGTTGACAAAGCAATCCGCAGTCCTCACTGACGGTCCTGATTCCCTGAAGATCGATACTGCAAAGATCGAACTTTTCGATGGCTTCAATGTCAGCGAACAGGCCCTTGTTACAGGGGAATTCATACATGAGCCTATAGCAGAGGACAAACTTATACCCACTTACATACTCCGTTATCCTATAGTGGATATGGGACTGGTCAATATAAGCGAGATCGTTGTCGACCCTGCATACCATAATGGGAAATACATGACAGTAACAGGGAACATGTCTGCAATCGAGCAGACCATGGGAAGATATACGATCACCATCAGGGACGAGGAAGACAATGCTATGAGAATCTACTTCTATGGCTCCACTGCGCTCGAAACTGGAGACCCGATAGAGGTAACAGGGCTTTACAATGGTAATGTGCTTCACAGTGAGAGTATGGGATTGAACAGACCTCCTCTGTCAATATCGACACTGGTCCCCGGATTCACATCCATAATGGGCGCGATCGCTATCCTGTCCATAGCGTTACTTTTAAAATCAGGAAAGCGTAACGACTAGAGATCATCATGTTAATCATATTATCAGTCGGTGGATCAATACTGGCAAAAGAACTTAAACCGGATAGTTTTCTGGGATATGCTGAGGCACTCAAGGAGCTTGCCAGAGAGCATGAGATAGTCGTAGTGACCGGCGGCGGTGCTGCTGCAAGGGATTACATCAGCGTGGCCCGCAGTACCGGAGCCAATGAGGTCGAATGCGATTACATAGGCATCGACATAACACGTCTGAATGCAAAACTGCTCATATCCGCACTTGGTGACGCTGCATACCCCGAGCCACCAAAGGACTATAAAGAGGCGCAGGACGTACTCTCTTCAGGAAAGATCATAGTCATGGGTGGGGTCATCCCCGGACAGACCACAGATGCAGTTGCAGCTATACTCACAGAGTACCTGAGGGCCGACCTTCTGGTCATATCAACAGCAGTCGATGGAGTATATTCTGCAGACCCACGTGAGGACCCCGAAGCTGTCAAGTATGAGACAATGACTGCAAAAGAACTCGTAAATACCGTGATGGCAACAGAGATGAAGGCAGGATCGAAATCACCTGTGGACCCTCTTGCTGCAAAGATAATCGAGCGCTGCAACATTGAGACAATAGTTATGGAAGGCAGTGACCCTCAGAATGTCCTCAGAGTGATCTCAGAGGAAAGTAAGAAAAGCGGGGACAAAAAAGGTGTAGACCTTGGAACCCGTATAGTGAACTAATATTAGATTTAAAGTAAAATTAAAATCAAAACTAAGATAAAAGAAACTTTTTGTGGCTTTACATATAAGCCACAAGATATTCATCTTTTTCTTCTTTGCTTTCTTCTTTGTTGCAGGAAGTTACCTGCTGCAGTTTTTCATTGGATCTTTTGAGCGTCTCTATGGTCTGCTCGAACTTTTCCATCTTCTCTTTTGCCTGGCGGACCTTCTCGTTCTCTACTTCAAGCTTTTCCATGAGGACTTTACGCTGTTCTTCTGGAATATCAGCATTTCCGATCTGTTTCTGGTAATTGCTGGAGAGTTTTACATACTTGCGGAACATCTCGTTCATGAGATTCAGATCACTTTCCAGTTCTTCAATTGTTTTTGTCATACGAGAATTCACACTCCTTAAAATGAAGGTCCGATAACCTTTCATCAGTGTTGCAGGCTCCTTTTGCCATTATCTACAATGATAGGGTCTGCATTCTGATATATAATTATATCTATTCTAAAGTATCTAATCACCATAATGATGATGATATACGAACAATGTATCTGACTAAAAACAAGGAAAAACTAACAACCATCTGCGTTGTCAAAGACCGGCATAACTGCCTTCATAGCACTATTTATTTCAAGAATATTAAGGAGGCATGCATTTCCCTCTCGACATGCCTCCAACTGCTTTCATAAATTCTTGAGATCCCTTCTCAATAAACTTGCTTGTTTAAATTACACCTGCTTGTGCAATTTAGTAACAAATATGATGAATTGTACATTGCATATAAATCCTACGGATAAAAAGAGCATATCTATCATGAATAAACATAATTAAATATATTTATCACAAATAAATTGATTTGCACATAATTAAGAACAAAATGTTATAACAATCCTAATAGAAAGCATTGAAATGAGAAAACTGAATCAAAATGGTATTACTTTAAAAAAAGATAAGAGATGCATCCGGATGGATGCAAAAGAAAAAATTACTTTCCAAGGACTATCCTTGCAATGTCATCACCAACATCTGATGTGCCTGCTGATCCACCCATGTCGTATGTCTGGACCTTTGCATCACGAATGTTGGTCTCGATAGCTGAGACAATAGCATCTGCTGCTTCCTTCTCACCCATCTGTTCAATGAGCATAGCGCCTGCCCAGATAGTTGCGATAGGATTGACCTTGTTCTGGCCCTTGTACTTTGGTGCTGAACCGTGGATAGGCTCGAACATACTGGTACCTTCAGGGTTGATGTTTCCTCCAGGTGCGAGTCCAAGACCGCCCTGTACCATTGCTCCAAGATCAGTGATAATGTCACCGAACATGTTTGGTGTTACAACCACATCGAACCATTCAGGATTCTTGACGAACCACATGGTCATTGCATCAACATAGTTGAAGTCTGTAGTGACATCAGGATGCTTTTCAGCAATTGCATTGAACTCCTCTCTCCAGAATCCGTATATGTCTGAAAGGACGTTTGCCTTGTCAACTGATGATACATGCTTCTTGCTTTTCTCAGCAAGGTCGAATGCATAGTTGATAACTCTCTGTGTGCCTTCCTTTGAGATCATACCTACCTGGTAACCGATCTCCTCACTGTCAGTCTCGATGTCAAGACCGAACTTTGCGTTGTAAAGTGTTCTGTGAACCTCAAGAAGGTCCTTGCTTGTGCCTGACTTTGCACGTCCGCCGATTCCGATATAGAAGTCCTCGGTATTTTCCCTGACAACTGTAAAGTCAATGTCTGCAGGAGTCTTGTCCTTGATAGGGCACCATACGCCATCAAGAAGTTTTATTGGGCGCAGATTGATGTACTGGTCGAAGTAGAACCTTGCAGCAAGCAGGATACCTTTCTCAAGTACACCAGGTGCGATCCTGTCGTCTCCAATGGAACCAAGATAGATTCCCTTGTAGCCTGAAAGCTCTTTCAGGGAATCCTCAGAGATAAGTTCCCCTGTTTCAAGATAGTGGTCTGCTCCGTGTGGGAACTCAACCCAGTCAACATCGAAACCGAATTTCTCACCTGCAGCATCGATTACCTTACGTCCTTCAGCAATGATCTCAGGTCCTATACCGTCTCCTGGAATTACAGGTATTTTATACTGTGTCATAATTACACCTAATATTGATATCGTGATATATTCTTGATATTTACCTGACAGATCAGATGATCTGTCTTGTGTACTCGATCAGTCCGCCGGCATCCATAATGCCCCTTACGAACTCAGGCAGAGGTGTTGCCTGATACTGTTCGCCCTTAGTGACGTTCTTTATAACACCTGATGCAAAGTCAACATCAAGCTCATCTCCATCATCTATATTGTCGGTATCAGGGCACTCAAGGAGTGCAACACCGATGTTGATGGAGTTCCTGAAGAAGATACGTGCGAATGACTTGGCGATCACACAGCTGATCTTTGTTCCTTTCAATGCAATTGGAGCGTGCTCTCTTGAAGAACCGCATCCAAAATTGTTACCGGCAACGATGATGTCACCTTCTTTGACCTCACCAGGGAACTCAGGTCTCACACCTTCAAAAGCATGTGCTGCAAGTTCCTCAGGAGTATTCATGATCAAATACCTTCCCGGAATTACAGCATCAGTATCAACGTCGTCTCCGAATTTCCAGACTCTTCCGCTCATATTTACACCTAATTAGTATTAATCGATAAGTATCATTAATGGATTTGAAACTATACCTTAGATATCATCATCCTAAATAATACTACTGGCAAATCACTAATTGCAGAAATATCTTGCAGAGTAAAGGATCAGGAACTGCAGTGAACTATAACAGAGATCATTAATAGTAGCAACCCTAAGGTTAAGGCAATGGTCAGCAAAAAGGATCAACTCATATTGTCCATACTGCAAGAAGGAGCCAGGACACCGATATCAGAGATAGCAAAAGAGGTAGGTCTCAGCGAGAACGGGGTCAGATACAGACTCGAAAAGCTGGAAGATGAAGGATACATCAAGAACTATACAGTATTGCTGAACCCTAAGAAATTCGGAAAAAGTACCTTTGCGATCTTCAATCTTGAAATGGAACCAAAGAAGATGAGAGATAGCATCAAAAAACTGATGCTTATCGAAGAGTTCATCAAGATATACCAGACGACAGGCCAGTACTCTATTAAAGCATTCGGACTTTTTAATGATGAAGAGGAACTGACAAATTTCATTAACAATCGCCTTTTGTACGAGGTACCTGTCAGGAACTATAGTATAGAGATCATTACAAAGAGCATTAAGGACAGCATCTATCTTATCTGATCAAGTCGTTTGTACCAGACATTCATACTTTCAATACCACCCGATATGTTGGTATTGTTCACAAGAGTACCTGCATAGACGTAGGAATTACGTGAGAACACTGTATTCATACCATATGATCTTGCCCTTGCGATCGTATACGCTGTTATGATATCCATTTCCCGCATCTTTTCTTCCATCTTACTCAGAAGATAATGAGAATATCCTTTACCCCTGAATTCAGGCAATGTTGCAAAATCTGTCATCTCAACATTTCTGTTCTGAACATCCATCTCACAGGATGCTATAGCAACAAGCTTCCCGTCTTTTCTAATACCAAAATAGATAAGATCCTCATGCATCGTCCTTAGAAGATATAAAGGGTCCTGTATAGGGAACGGATAACTTGGGAATACCTTACCATATATCCCTGCCATTTCTTCAACATCCTCTTCTACACATATAGAGCACTCCTCATCATCCGAGAGTTCCACTTCTTTGGGACGACCGAGCTTTGAGAGGGCATTGCTCAGGACCGCTTCGACCTCATCAGGCACCTTTTCCCTTGAACGTTCATTTGAAAGGAACTTCGCCATGAAACTGGCAGCATCATTACCATTGTACATACCTGGCACATGGGCTTCTTCAACATGACCCGAGCTCTGGAAATAGTTCCTTGCAGATGAGGGGATCTTAGAGAATATCTTTGAATAACCGTTCTCCTCAGCCAGACCCTCCACTTGAGAAGGCAATTCCTCATAGTCCTCTGGTGAAAGTTTCATCAAATATACACGATCATTGAGAGAACCATGTTGGATGACCGATTTCCTTATTTTAATAACCTGATCACTCAACGTTCCTTCTCTCCATACGTTCGGTATCTTCAGGTACAAGACTTGTCACATCATCATGATCGGACAGCAACTTTGCAATTCCAACTGACTTGCATTCCTGCGCTTCATCAAGTTTTAGCTGCAATTTGCAACCATCGCATTTGCGATCACAATAAACAGCCTCATATGAATCAGGCTCTGCATATGTAGTGATAACACCTTCGTAGTTCCTGAGGATCACCTTGTTGGTTGACCAGGATATCAGATAGTTTGGCATCACAGGGATCTTACCTCCGCCACCGGGAGCATCGATCACGTATGAAGGAATGGCAAAACCACTTGTATGTCCTATGAGGTGCTCCATGATCTCCATACCTTTGCCTACGGAAGTCCTGAAATGAGTAAGACCTTCTGAGAGATCACACTGATACAGGTAATAAGGTCTGACCCTGTTCTCCACCATTTTATGGAAGAGCCTCTTCAATATCCTGTAGCAATCGTTCACACCTGCAAGAAGAACGGTCTGATTCCCTAGAGGTATACCTGCATCTGCAAGTTTTCTCAATGCTTCCTTTGATGAAGCCGTGACTTCACGAGGATGGTTGAAATGAGTATTCACCCATACAGGGTGGTGTTTTTTCAATACGTCCACTAAATTATCCGTTATACGATAAGGGAGAACCACAGGCATTCTGCTACCGATCCTTATTACCTCTACATGTGGAATAGCCCTCAATTCAGTAAGGATCCAGTCCAGGTACTCGTCTGAAAGCATGAAAGGATCCCCACCTGAAAGCAGTACATCCCTGACCTCCGGTGTATTTGCTATATACTCGATCCCTTTGAGTACCTCTTCCTTGTGAGGAATGGAATCAACATCCCCTACCTTTCTTTTTCTTGTGCAATGCCTGCAGTACATTGAACATACATTGCTTATATGGAAAAGTACCCTGTCAGGATACCTGTGCGTTATACCGGGAACCGGGCTATCGTGGTCCTCACTTAAGGGGTCTGCCATCTCAGCGCATGAAACGATAAGCTCACTGGGGGATGGAAATGACTGCATGAAGATCGGATCGTTCCTGAAATCTTCAGCTTCTATCAATGATAGATAATAAGGTGTGATGGATAAAGGGAAGGTCTCAAGTGTCCTTTTAAGCGCGGTCCTTTCTCCCGCTTCGAATTCAATATTAAGAAGGGTCTCAAATGTGGATATATCAGTGACTGAATGTCTTAATTGCCATTTCCAGTCATTCCATTTTGTGAGAGGTTCTTCGGAATCAATTCTATCTACAATGCTTTGTTGCCTGTTCTCGTATGATCTCATCGAATCACTTATCAATATGATGTACAGAAGACGATGAAAAACAGAATTCCACATCATCAAATGCCGGGCGTTTAAAATGCAATGCTTGAAGCAAAATGGATATTGTGGCTGATCTTCTGTATTTGCTTATATATTCTAACCGCATCAACCAATCTCTTGTAGAAATATATAATTTGTTTTAAGATTATGCAGATATACTGGCCGATCTTTGCATATAAAGAAGAAATGAATTATGAAATGATCGAAGGGTCGTCCCCACCATGCCAGCTAAGACGTGGCCTGACCCTGATAATATGATGAGCTTCAGTATTATCATCAACAACCAGTGCTGCCCCTTTCTCAGAACCCATATTCATTAGAGGCTCTGAAAAACTATCCATCATATAGGTCGGCCTGACAGATTCAAGAACATCGATATCATCCCGGGATGTGAGACGATGACATATCACTATGTCGGACTGTGAGAGAACATCAGGATGGATGGATGAAGGACGCTGCGTTGCAAGTACCAGTGACAGACCGGGTTGTCTTCCCTGCTTCAGCCACTCGTTCAAAAGTATATCCGATGCAAGTGTTCTCCCCTCAGCCGGCAGGAACTGCTGGGCCTCATCGATGAACATCCAGACCATAGGAATCCCTTTTTCAACATCTTTATCGCCCATCATGGTCCGTTCATAGGAACGCCTTGCTTCAAGTCTGAGATGATAGATATTCCTGGCAATGGAACTCAGAAGTGCGGACCTTACAGCCTCGTTCCTAATAGTACTCACATCAATGACAGATGTTGAGCCTCCTTTGACGATAGACTCTATACCCTCACCTCTTTCAGCAAAAACACCCCATGATGAAGCTGTTCGAAAATGATTCTCCACAGCACCTTTTGTAACCAGGTCCGAACGCTCATCCTCCATTATCGAATCGATGATGTCATCAAAAGAGAATGATGGTTCTTTTTTCAGTTCATCTATGATCCTGATGATAAGCACACCCGGAGGGGAAACCGCATCTACATCGAAAAGCCTGCACCACTCATAACTGTCTATCTGAGATATCGGGACCGACAGCGGGCTGACATCTATATGCCTTTCCTCATAACCTTTCAGGCTTCCTGCGGGTACGAAGACATCGACATCGAATCCTTTTGTTTCCATTCCCCACTCATCTATGAGGGAACTCTGCATCCCATTGTCTTTAGCAAGCGTCCAGAAGATACCCATGGTATCAATAACAACAGAAGCAACACCCATTCTTACCTCATCAGGAAGCAGCATCAGCTCCTCCATGAGGACAGCCATTGTATAGGACTTTCCATACCCCCTCTTACCTGCAATGAATATTGCATGTGGCCTGTTCGCATCAAGGGACACATGGGAGCCTGAAGAACGGTCGCGTGCAAGATATCTCCCCATATAGAGAAGGACTTCCTCATCATCCCCACCAAGGATGTACTGCTGTTTTGAAACACCTGCATCTAATGAGTAGGACATAATGAAGTTGGAAGTCAGGTCACCGTATATAATATTTTTTATTTTGTGCTAAATTTCATAAGGTCCATTCTTAAAAATAATACGGAAAAATAAGACTCCCTAAAATAAAAAGAGTGATTTGAACAAACTAATAAGATATATATAGGCCTACATATATCATGGAGTCGAGGAATCTCCGTCATCACATCATTCCCCTCTGATGCATTGATCCTTTTTAATGTATCATACCCCAAACTTCACCCAAACCATCATTATGCGAGGTTCCTCGTTACTTCTTATCAATGTGTGACAATATACCTTTAGCAGCCAGTATGCCGGTTGCCGATGAATTAACAAGGTCCCGTGAAAGACCAGCACCGTCGCCTGCAACAAAAAGAGCAGGTATATTCGTTTGCATGGTTCGGTCAACATCTATTTTCAGTGAGTAGAACTTCACCTCAGGCGCGTAGAGAAGAGTGGAATCCGAATCTACACCCGGGATGATCATGCTCAGAACTTCCAGACCTTCTATGATATCCATTACCATCCTGTGAGGGAGGGCCATGGATATGTCCCCCGGGGTTACATCCTTCAGAGTATTGACAACTGCATTTCGGGAGATGCGGTCAGCTGTGGACCTTCGGCCCCGTTTCAGGTCACCAAGTCTCTGGACCACAGGCTTCCCTCCACCTATGGTGGTGGCGAGCTTTGCCACAGACCTTCCATATTTTATGGTGTTCTCCATTGGATGTGTCAGCTCCACATGCACAAGGAAAGCAAAATTGGTATTCTCCGAGACCCTGCTGTGCATGGAATGACCATTTGTCGCAACAAAACCCTCGTATTCCTCCTTGACCACAAAACCGTGCTCGTTGGTACAGAATGTCCTCACAAAATCATCGTATTTTCGTGTATAGATGTGGAATTTAGGATCATGATTGATCCCTGTTACAGGATCCATTATAATGGAAGGCACTTCCACACGCACACCGATGTCCACCCCACTGTACGAGTAACTTATCGAGTGCCTGTTGACAAGATCGTTCATCCATTCATAACCCACCCTTCCGGGAGCAAGCAACGTATACTCTGCACGGAGGTCTTTGCTGTCAAAGAGGATGCCCTTACATACCCCATCCTCCAAAATGATGTCCTCTACCTTTGAATCAAGGAGGAATTCAATTCCTCTTGAAACAAGGTCATTCTTCATATTTGCGATCAGAGCAGTGGAATTATCCGAACCGATGTGACGTTGTTTTATGTCTATGAACCTCGCTCCTGCAGAGGCTGCCCTGCGCTTCAACATCTCGGCGTCCCTGCCAGTGGCAGAATAGACCTTCTGTGGCGCACCATACTTCAGGTAGATATCATCCACATAGTCTACAAGCGCCCATGCTTCCGCATCATCACCCGTGAGCTCTGACAGGTCCCCGCCGATATCAGGTCTGAGGTTCAATGTCCCATCAGAATAGGCTCCAGAGCCCCCAACACCACAAAGAATGGAACATGGGGCACAGTGGCGACAAGACAGTACCGAGGACATCGGACAATGCCTTTTGTCTATATCCTTGCCCGCATCAACAACAAGTACCTTCAAACCCCGATCTGAAAGCCCATAGGCTGCAAAAAGTCCGGCTGGACCGGCACCCACGATAACAACATCATATTCTGTTGTGTCAGAAATAGTATCACACCCATGGCCCTTTTGAAGAGAGCCATGGATAATTATAGGCCGTATTAAGATAAAATTTTATCCAGTTGACCTGTTCTACTTGCAAGCTTTATTTCCTGTGCGATCCTCTTGCCTGTGGAAAGGTCTGGCTCGACAAGATCGGAATATGGAGATCCTGCAAGGTAGATATTGGTACCTGCAACGATACGCGCGGATATCTCAAAGACCTTGATCTCAAGCTTGTCGGTGACCACTGTCTCAAGACAGAAAGGACCGATCATACCATCGAACAGTTCAAGGGACTGCTCAACTACCTTTTCTCCAAGAGAGAATATCTTTGGCAAAAGGGACTCCCTTGCAACGAGAGGGACATTTCCGGTTACAACATAGGATGGAATGATATCCGCCTCTTCAAGCTCCTTTGGGGAACCGAGCCTGAAGATCTCATCTGCATTGGACTCAACCCTGCGGTCCATACTGAGCATCTCAAGGATACCATTGCTGAGCTTGTAACCTTCCTCCCTCAGTGGTGAATAGAAGAAATGGAGATAATACCTTGTACCTACGATGAATTCCTGAACAGTGAACTTCTCATTAGGGTCGACATGCTCCTTGAACTCCTCATAGTTCTTGGCAACAAAGAAACCGCGGCCACCTTTTGCACCGTGGTACTTGACCATGACAGGGCCATCTATCTCCTCCGGTTTGACGACCTTTGGCATCTCAAGTCCCGCGCCCTCCAGCCATACGCGCTCCATCTCCCTGTCGGACTCCCATTCAAGGACAGCACGGTTCCCGAAAGTAGGGATGGCAAGGTTTGCAAATGCCTCAGCACCCATGTATTCCACAAAGGAACCGTGGGGGATGACGATAGCGTTCTTTGCCGTGAGCTGATCAAGGACGTTGGATATCTCCTTGTAACTGTCAACAACTATGAACTCGTCCGGTTTTGCAAGCGGGAAAGCATCATAGAATCTTGGTGGTTCCTTCACACAGATACCTATGGTCCTGAAGCCTTCCTTCCTTGCGCCGTAGAATATCTGAAGGCTTGAGTGAGAACAAACAGTGGCAATGCTCAGATCATTAAGGTCGTAGTTCTCAACAATTTCCATTATTCGTTCTTTAGTTATCATGATGTAATAGCCCCTAGAATTTACCCCATATTGTTCTATCTATTCTTTAACTTTACGAGTTACGCTTGAAATAGATTAAGACTTCGAACAGAATTGAACCTAAAGGAAGAAATATAAATCAATTTCCATATAGTACGATCCATGGGAGATAACGAAGAAAGTACCAACTCCGACAAGGTCCTCATTGTCCCGCTCAGTGAGGACTCGAAGCGAATCACCCAGGTACTTTCAAATGAAAAAGCAATGAAGATGCTTGATATCCTTGCAGACAGGCCTATGTCCGCCAGCGATGTCGCTGAACAGCTCGAACTTCCACTTACAACTGTCAAATACAACCTCGACGGACTTGTCGAAGCGGACCTCATCAAAGTTAAAGAGACAAAGTGGAGCAAAAAGGGAAGGCAGATCAAGATATACGAACCTGTCCAGAAATTCATCGTCGTTGCTCCGGGGAGTACAAAGGACGACAGGTCATCCATCATAAGCATGCTGAAGAAGTATCTGGGACTTGTTGCAGGCGCGGTCTTTGCCGCAACCGGGCTGGAAGCCCTCACAAGAAGTTTTAGTATGGGTGCCGCACCTGCGATGTCACAGGAAGCTTCAACTTCCCCTGTTCCTGGAGAAGAGCCCATGGCTTTTATGGCCAAAGATGTTGCTGAAGAAGATATTGTGGCAGATGAACTCGTTGTGAACGAGGAGATGCCCGAAGAAACAGCACTGGAAATTGAGACAGATGCTGAAAGCACAGAAATGACAGACATAGCAACAGATGACAGCGTGGATGTTCCTATCGAAGAAGAGATGCCTGTTGAGGAAGCAATGGAATATGAAGTACCTGCTGAGGAGATGAGTGCTGATGGCATCCCCGGTGTCGACGAGGTAAGCCCGGAGATGGTAGCTTCCTCCGCACCCAATGGGAGTGAGGCCGGTGCCGGCCTTATGAGAGATGGGATGGCAAATGTCACCGGTAACCAGAAAGAGACCCTTCCTGTAACCCAGGCATTCACAGATAACATGACAGCAGTTGCTGAACCGGCAGGCAGCATCTTCAGGGACGGACTCCTGTCCCATATCAGCGTATGGTTCTTTTTCGGATGCCTATTCATCATAACCCTTCTGTTCGTGAGAGAAATGTATTATAGAAAAAAGAACATATGAGGCCAGAGTGATGGTATGAGAGTTGCTCTGAAAGTAGCATACGTAGGCACAGGCTACCATGGTTCCCAGGTACAGCCTGATGTTGCGACAATAGAAGGAGAATTGTTCAACGCACTCACAGACCTTGAGATCATCGATGATCCGAAGTCTGCCCGTTTTTCAAGTTCAGGACGTACCGATGCAGGAGTACATGCAAGGGAACAGGTGGTGGCATTCAATACCGACAAACCCAACCTTGCCATACCAAGGGTGATCAATTCCAAACTCCCGAATTCTATCTGGGCCTGGGCACACGCAGAGGTGCCTGATGATTTCGACCCAAGGAGATGGGCTGTCAGCCGCAAGTACAGATACATCATGAGCGGGGAACAATACGATATCTCCAGGATAAGGGCTGCTTCCAAGATCCTTGTGGGAGAACATGATTTTGCGAATTTCTGTACCAAGGACGAGGACAAAAGCTCGATCAGGAATGTTCAAAGGATAGATGTACGTGTCAGCGGCACACTCACAAAGATAGACATACAGGCCAACAGCTTCCTCTGGAACATGGTGAGAAAGATCGTCACAGCCCTTACAATGGTTGGAAGCGGGGTAAGGGACGAAGAATGGCTGAACCAGATGCTTGACCCCGAATCCTACGAAGAAGGCCTGGAACCTGCCGCAGCATACGGACTCACACTCATGGAGATCGAATATCCCGAACCCATTGACTGGTGCGAGGACGGCTATGCCATACGCAGGGCCGACGAGAACGTACATGACTACCTGGTGCGCCACAGGGTCATGGCAGAGGTTATGGAAAGTCTTGTTCCAAGAGAAGAAAGATAGACCCCTTCATTTTTTACATTCCAACAAGGATGCAGTGCCAGGCAAGCATAAAGGATATGGTCATAGACTATGAGCTTATCCACAGGGATATCAAGAACCCCAGACTTGAGTTCAGGGATGGAAGATTATACCTGGTAGTCCCACATTCCCACAAGGACCATGAGATGGTCATTCACAGGCATCGCAGATGGATCTATAACAGATTCTCCCGGATGCAGAAACTAAAGGAGATATCAAGGGACGTAGAACTTGTAGCTGACAGGTCCCTTGCACAACTAAAGGAACTGGTACACTCCTTTGTTTCAAAGGCGGAAAAGGAACTCCACGTAGAACCGAAGAAGATAGGGTTCCGCAGGATGAGAACAAAATGGGGAAGCTGTAGTTCAAAGGGCAACCTGAACTTCAACAGCTACATGAGACACCTGCCGGAGGATATGATAGAGTACATCGTATTTCATGAGATGGTCCATCTTATAGAACTCAATCACAGCCAGCGGTTCTGGAACCATATCATGAAACGTTACCCGGAATACAAGGAATCAGAGAGCATGCTTGCAGCATACTGGTCACTGATACATGAGCGATATGTTGCTCAATCCTTGTAGAGAACCGTGAACGTCCTTGTAAGACTCTTGTGGACCTTCTGGGTGAAGATATCGGCTATTGTAAAACCTGCCTTCTCCGCGAATTCCTCCACCTTCATCTCTGAGACCACCACTGCAAGCTTACCCTGTTTGAGCACACGGTACATCTCTGCAAAGGAATCAGTGTAAAGATGATGCAATGACTCTGCCCTGATAGCTGCCGAGCGACCATACGGCGGATCTGTGACGATCGCATCCACTGATGCACTCTTAAGAGGAACACGGCAGGCATCGCCTACCAGAAGGGAATAGTCGGCATTGTACTCATCAAGGTTCATCCTGGCTCCATGTGATATCTTATAGCGCACCTCGGTGCCGATCACATGAGCACCTACAAGACCGCCTTCCACAAGAATACCTGCAGTACCGCTGAAAGGATCGAAAAGGGTATCTCCATCCCTTACCTGTGAGATGTTCACCAATGCCCTCGCTACGCGGGGCATGAGCACTCCGGGGTAGAAGAATGGTTTCCTGTGCGGAGCCCTGTGTTCATAGGCGCCTCTGTCAATTGATGCTACGACCGAGCCGAGCACAGCCATGTCGGTCATTATGAAACGGAACGTTACATCAGGGTTCTTCATGTCCGCTCTGAAGCCCTTACGATATATGCTACCCCCAAGTCTGCCTTCAATGAATTCCCTTTTGACATCACCATGGTGATGCACCCTCTTTGCGCGGACAACATATGTCTGTCCTTCTGAAAGATGAGATGATATATCGGACCTGTCACACATGCCGATTATCTGGTCGGTCTCGACCTCACAGATACCCACCACTTTCAATATGTGATGGGACATTGCAAGCCTGCCTGCTATAAAAGTGAGTTTCTCATCGATACCCTCGCCTTCAATATCAAGCACAAGACAATTGTCATAGGAGGCATGCTCCCTGTACTCAAGTCCTTCCATTGAAAGACATGCGAAGACCTCTTTGCACGGCAGGACAGCGTGCTCCCCGGATAACTCAAAAGCATACAGCATGATAACTGCAATAGAGAATAGAAGTAGTATTTAAAGCGTTTCAATGACAGTATTCGGATGAAAGAAAAATAAAGAGATAAAGGATCTGTCGGATATCAGAACATCAGTTCCAGTGCTTCTTTCCCCGTCATCCCCACCTTGATACCAAGGTCGATGGCATCAGGAGTAGCACCTACAACCTGTGCCTTGAGCACGTCATCGAATGTGTTGACACCTTTTACCCTGACAGCAACATCCCCGAGGATGCCTGCAGTATCAAGGTCCAGATAACCGCACATCACAAAACCTTTGTCCGCCCTGATAACAAGCAGAGGAGCATTCTGCATCTGGAAGCTCAGACCCATGGCCGAACCGTTCTCAAGTTCTATCTTCTCGACCTGCATATTATCACCGCATTTGTAGTCACATCAAAAGCTCTTAAATGTATCGGACCTCAATTTTTCAAGGAGACCGTCAGTGATTCCCGGAAAGATCCTTTCAAGGAAGGAAGAAGCATCATCTTCCTGTCCGGAAGAAGGAGCTATTGCAGTCTCATCCTCATCGGCTTCTGGAATTTCCGGCTCCGTTACTGAGAAATGGACTGTCACCTCACCGGTGAAACCAAACTCTCCTGATATATGGGTTCCATCCTCATCCTCTTCCACAGACTCATTGTCAATGCCTTCCACGGATATCAACTCAAGTTCAGAGGGAATGTTCAGTCTGACCGGAGTATCCGGTTCCCCCTGGAACCATATGCTTGAACCATCTTCGGTAAGTGGTGTCCTGAAATCGTAGAATGTCTGGTAATTATTGACTATGTCATCCTTCTTGTTCACAGGACCCAGCAGTTCAGGGGACATGCTGGCCTCAACGTTCAGGAGAGTTACGTTCCTTGAAGAATTATCGATCATCACATCCATATTATCCTCTATGGCTTCCCTGAATGAGCCGCTGGTCTTAACTTCGGCCTTCAGCAGTTCCCACGCACTGACAAAATCATCGTTGTCACCGAACTCTGCATCTATGAAGGCCTTGAATATCACCGACCTGTCATCGGAATACTTTTCCATATATTCCCACACCATATCGTCAGTCCCTACAGTGATCTCGTTGCTCCACTCATAATCAGCACTTGCCGGGAGAGATAGCATTGAGAACACTATGATAAGCATTGCCAATGGCCTGATATTCAACTGACTGCACCCCATTTTCCGTTACTCTTTCATCTGGTAGTGACTTCGCATCCATCCTTTGTGACAATGACCGTATGCTCTGCCTGGGAGACCATTCCACCACCTGCTTCTTTGAGAACGGGGTATGAATGTACGATGCCAGCCCTTTCAAGCTGCATAAGCGCAAAATCAAGCTTAGGGCTCTTGAGCCACCTCTTTGCGAACGGAAGAGTACTGTATTGTTCAAGTTCCTTCATCAGGACCCTTGCCGCAGGCAAACGTACAGGCTTCTTGCCTATGAACTGGAAGATCTCAGTGAGAGAACCGTCCACTACCCTGCCAGCGCCATCCGTGGCAAAAGGCTCTATGGCAATAAAGTCACCGGCCTTCAGGTCAACACCCTTTCCAATCCTTATATTAGGGATACTCGGGTGTGCATGAGGAATATAACGTGCAAGACCATGTCCGGTGAGGTTACCCACAGGCTTGAAACCATGGGAAACTATCGCATCCTCTATGGCAGCACCGATATCTGCAGTGTTCACTCCACTTTTTACTGTATCGATAGCCGCCTCAAGTCCTGCTTCAGAAGCTTTGACGAGGTCCTTGTAGTCACCCGAAAGGTCGATAGTAATGGCAGAATCTGCAATGTACCCATCAACATGGACACCAATATCGAGTTTGATCACATCCTCGCCAAATACAGTTGTATCGCCTGCAAGCGGGGTTGCGTGTGCTGCCTCGTTATTACGGGATATGTTACACGGAAAAGCAGAGCCATCAGCCCCAAGCTCTATTGCCCTGTTCTCCACGAACTCTGCGATCTCAAGCAGACTGACACCTACCTTTATCCTGTCTCTTGCCTCACTCCTTACCTGTGAGAGTATCTTTCCTGCTGTGACATATTTGCCAATGATCTCTTCTATCTTCTGAACTTTGTCAGTCATTCAAAATCTCCTGGAATATATTATAATCTGTACCGGAACTAATATACAAATCTCTTTTCCATTTCCGTCAGGTTCTCATGACCATCCGATGTTACAAGGATAAGGTCCTCAAGGCGTATGCCGCCAACATCAGGATAGTATAATCCCGGTTCTATTGTAATGATATTGCCTTCTTCAAGCTCAACATCGCTATTACCTACAAAGGGAAGCTCGTGTATCTCAAGTCCGACACCATGTCCTGTGGAATGGATGAAACCAACCGTGGAACCTTCTCTTGTAGTGTCATAACCTTTCTCCTTGAACACATCGCATACCTTGTTATGGATATCACTGCATTTGACACCAGGTTTGACCATTTCGATGCCAGCTATTTGTGCTTCAAGGACGGCCTCATACATATCTGCAAGTTTCTCTGAAGGGTCACCTTTGATAACGGTCCTTGTCATATCTGCGAAGTATCGCTCCTTCTTGCTGCGGGGAAAGATGTCTATGACCACAGGTTCATTGGCCTTGAGCGGACCCTGTCCCTCCCAGTGAGGATTCGCAGACCCCGTGCCACCGGCAACTATAGTGCTGTCCGACTCGCACCCATGTTCAAGAAGGGTCAGATCGATCTCCTTGCGTATCATTTCGGATGTCAGGACAAAACCACGGTAATTGAGGATGCCTTCAACATCCTCTGACTTCCTTATCATCTCAACAGCCGCTTCCATTGCAGTATTACAGGCATTCTGTACCTTTTTCACAACCTCCGCCTCTGAGGGAGCCTTCTTGGAACGTAACTGCAGGAAAGGACTTTTGATGGCCTCGATGGAGAAGCCCTCTTCCTTGAGGGTCTGTGCAATGTAATATGGAAAATCCCTTGGCACTGCAACCCGTCTTGCACCTTCTTTTTGTAAAACCTCCGCAATGCAGTCGCAATAAGCAAGTGTCGGGTCCTTTCTTTCATTTACCTTTGACCTGTAGCCAAGGTCCTGCAACGTGCGAATATCCGAGACCCTTGATTCAAGCTCTGCCCTTCCACGCTCCATGTCAGATATCAGAAGGGTCTCATTGCCATTCTTTGTCTGGAAATATGCAAACCGGTCCGAAGCGGAGAAATGAGTAGCATAAAAGATGTCTGCATTGTTCGAATTCCCTACCATCAGATACACATCTGACCTGTGGCTTTCCAGCTCAGCAGAAATATCTATGGGAACTGTTGATGAGGTCATAATATTATCTAGTAGTTACTAGTACAAAATTGTTATCAGATGTACAACCCTGAATACGAAGCAGGAAATCTAAGAAAACATCTGTCCTGTTCAAGTATTCCCGGATTCATGTACATACCCATTGAGATATTAGTCCATTTAACTACATAACATGTACATAAAAAAGTGATTTTAATACATTCTAATTATATACAGCTCCATGAAATGCTACTATTATGCACAACACAGCCCTTTACAATTCACAACTGACAAACATCTCTGATTTCCTGATGGATATCAAGTATGTCATTGTGTTCTATGTACTGGGAGATTTCCTTACAACAGCCCACGCCTTGAACTACGGGTTCGAGGAAAATGATTTCCTGGCCATTATTATGCAGAACTATGGTGTTGGCTCTCTGCTGGTCCTGAAGGTCCTGTTCCTTGCAATCGTATACTGGAATTACAGAATGCTTAAGGAATCCGGTTCCCGATGGATGGATCTTCTGTGGGTAATGTCAAGGAAGTGCATTGTGCTGGTAGGATTGTTCCTGGTGGTAAACAACCTGATGGTCATTTTCATGGAATGCAGTTTGCTGCAAATCATACAGACAATGCCCATCTAAGAAAAATGAAAGCAAACAAAAACGTGATCATAAAACGTTTTAAAAACGAGATCTAAAAACGGATGGCAAAATCCACCACTATTTTTTCAATTACCCTTGTCAACTGTTCTTTTCTGGCATCATTAATTCAATGATACATTTTACTATTCTCCCTGACACTGTGTCCATAGAAAACATATGAAATGTTAAGCTCTGTTTCAGCTGATCATATGTTCTGCCAGAAACACAGGTATGGAATTGTTAAAAGATGCAGAAGAATGAAAAAGGTGTTTGATGTGCCTGAAACGAAACGAAGGATACCATCTGGAAGTTTCATCTGATAATAGCTGAGAACAGAGCCATAGATAACATCAGTACAAGATATACTGATACAAGAAGCATAAGTTTTGTAGCCGTTGATCTACCTGAACGAGTGAACATAACAGTCTGCAAAAACAACTGAATAATATAAATAGATTTCTTTTTGCCGGGAACTGCCCCGGAATTAGCGGCATAGATAGAAGAAGAGTAAATATCCACAAACATGATCATATGACTTCTTTGTCAGAAATGACAGATCGGATGCGCCGGAGAAGATCCAACTTTAGAGGGGGTTTCATTTTTTGAAGTAGCTTTAGGAGAACGCTAGAATAATCGTAGGCTCTTACCGACCTGTCTAAGCCATAGTAAAGGCAGGATCATATTTTAATGTTACGAATGATTCGTTTTGTAATATTTTATATGCACTTTGTATATGTTCTCATATTGAAGAGGGAACCACAATATCACATCAGAAGGCAGTATTAACATAATATCCATGAATACGGAGTATTACATCACAGAGAGTAATGAGAGAATTAGCCGAAGACAGGAGAGAACGGATAACAGATGTCCCCATATCAAATGTTAACAAACCCAATGAACAGAATAACTCCAGACAAAAGCAGATCTGAATACAACTAGTCTTGTTCATTAAATTAAAAAGAAGAGAAAACCCGGATAAACCGGGAAAAAGAATTTAGCGCCCGAACCGGGATTCGAACCCGGGTCGGAGCCTCGACAGGGCTCCATGATAGGCCTCTACACTATTCGGACACTTGCGGATGAATTACGCCTTTGAGCACCCCTAAAAGGAGGTTCTTGTATATAAGGCTTTTCATGATTTTGAAAGTCCCGCCTCCCAGACTCGAACCGGGGACATCGCGGTGCCTGCGCGTAATGTGATCATGTCACATGAACCAAACTACAGCCGCGCACTCTACCAACTGAGTTAAAGCGGGTCTTACAAATCATGCTTCCGCACGACGTTGCCGTGCGATGCAACACTTGAATACGCGCAATCATACTTATCTCTTTCGCCGTAAAGTGCATCCTTGCAGAAGAGCATATAAAGGAGAGAACAAAGAGCAGCAGAACGATACGACAAAAGAGAAGAGTCTTCGCTGAAATAGGCAGAGAATGAGAAGAAATTTTGAAAAATAGAAGGGGCAACCCCAAAGTTGGGGCAGCCTTAGTAGAAAGGATCAGAATGTATCGAGTTCACCAGCGATAACCATCTTGGTGATCTTGGTGATATCAGCAAGCCAGTCATCAATGACAACTTCGGCCTCAGCCCTTACAGAAGCAAAGTTCGCACCATCCTCAGGAATGATCTGAGCACTTGCCACAAGTGGCTGGTCTATTGGCTGACCGATCTGTGAAAGGAGCTTGATATAGACATCCTGAGCCTCTGGAACAGCTTTCACAATATCCCTTGCCATCTGGGTAGAGAGCAGATTGTATATCTTACCAATGTGGTTGATAGGGTTCTTACCGCTGGTTGCTTCCATGCTCATTGGCCTGTTAGGAGTGATCAGACCATTGCAACGGTTACCTCTGCCCACAGAACCATCATCACCCATCTCAGCAGAAGTTCCGGTCACTGTCAGGAACACGGAATCGCATTTCTCATTATCAGCTGCGTTGATGAAGGTCTTTACATTACGGTCAGTACGCTTAAGAGCAAGGTCTGTCACGTAATCTGCCATCTCTTCCTTGATATTGATGTAGTGGTCCATGTCATCCACATGCCTGCCCACCATACCACAGCATATTGTAAGATTGATATCATCATTGTCCCTCAGACCCATGACCTTGATATCAGTGCCGATACCAGGGATCTTCTTCTTAAGGTCTGTGATGAGCTGCCTCTCGGACTCGTGCACGATCTGTTCGAGTTCTGAGAAAGGAGCATGACCTACACCGAATGATGTATCATTTGCTACAGGGACCCTGTCCCTCTGGAAAACATCCCTGAGATCAGATGAACCGGTACCAAGCTTACAGTCGACTATGATATCACTTTCAAGGTCGATATCCACGATAGTGTTCCTGATATAATCCCTTGCTGCCTTGAGAGCAACTGATTCTGCAGGGATCTCCACACCTTCGAACTCTTTGGTTGCCCTTCCCACAAGCAAGGTGTATATAGGCTGAATAACCTCTCCGCCTCCGAACTGCGGATTGGAACGTCCTGCCACTATCTGGGTCTCATCTGTATTATGGTGGAGAACCACACCACACTTTTCCACATATTCATTACACAATGCACGGCTTACCGCCTCTGCAAGACCGTCAGAGATACTGTCAGGGTGACCTACACCCTTTCTCTCAACAAGCTCAATCTGCTGTTTTTCCACCGGCGTTTCGGTCAGGTGTTCGACTTTGATGTTTCGAATCATATTAATCCTCTTATTCTCTGGAAATCACTAAGTGACAAATGAAAGGTAAGAATAGATAATTAAGGTTTATTATGTATCCTTCGCTATACAGACTATTTACAAGTTATATAATAATTTCTATTAATAATATTACTTGCAGTAATTAATGGTTTTCCAATACATAAATTGAACGAATACCAGGACAGCGTGAAACCTATATGCTATAAATGTCTTTGGAAGAACGTTCAATTGACACTTATATTATATTACTTAATTCACTGAAGGATCCACATGATACGTATTGCAATACCTAATAAAGGGCGTCTGCACGAGCCCACTGTAGCCCTTCTCAAAAAGGCAGGTCTCCCTGTACTTGAAGGAGGAGGAAGGAAACTTTTTGCCAAGACCACCGACCCTGAGATCACGTACCTCTTTGCAAGGGCAGCAGATATCCCTGAGTATGTCCAGGACGGTGCCGCAGATGTGGGCATCACAGGCCTTGATCTTATAGATGAGACCGAGTCCGATGTAGAGATATTGCTTGACCTGAAGTTCGGTGGAGCAAATCTTGTTCTGGCCGTGCCGGAAGAATCATCCATCTCCTCTGCAAAGGACCTGGAAGGGATGCGCGTTGCCACAGAGTTCCCAAATATCACGGCCAAGTACTTCAAGAATCTCGGAGTGAACATTGAAGTTATAAAGGTAAGCGGTGCATGCGAGATGACACCACATGTGGGAATTGCTGATGCGATCGTTGATATTTCCAGTTCAGGCACCACCCTTGTCACCAACCATCTCAAGATGATAGAGACGGTATTCACATCATCAGTATATCTTATTGCCAACAAGAAGACACATGAGAACAACGGCAAGATCGGGCAGATCCAGACAGCTGTGGAAAGTGTTCTCAGGGCAAAAGGAAAACGCTACCTTATGATGAACGTTCCTGCAGATGCATTAGAAACCGTCAAGAAGGTCCTTCCGGGAATGGCAGGGCCAACTGTCATGAAAGTGGAATCCGATGATTCCATACTTGCAGTACATGCTGTGGTCGATGCCGAAAGCATATTCTCAACTGTTGACGAACTCAAGAAAGCAGGTGCAAAGGACGTACTTGTAGTGCCTATTGAGAGAATGATGCCCTGAGGTAGCATGAGCTTTGAAGTAATTCCTGCCGTTGATATGAGGAACGGCAAGTGCGTACAGCTTGTTCAGGGAGTTCCGGGAAGCGAGATGATCTCACTGGATGACCCCGTGGCAGTGGCAAAGGACTGGGTGTCACAGGGTGCAAAGACCCTGCACTTAATAGATCTTGATGGTGCCATAGAAGGAAAGCGCAAGAATGCACCCATCATTAAGAGGATAGTCGAAGAATGCAAGCCACTTGGCATGGAGATCCAGGTAGGTGGAGGGATCCGCTCTTTTGAGAACGCAGCCGAATTGCTGGAACTCGGTGTGGACAGGGTCATACTCAGCACAGCCGCCATAAACAACCCCCCGCTTGTGAAGGAACTTGCCGATGCTTTTGGCAGCGAACACATCAATGTTGCACTTGACTCAAAGGACGGAAAGGTCTCCATAGAAGGATGGAAGAAACAGTCCGAATTCACAGCTGTTGAAATGGGGATCCAGTTCGAAGAGCTGGGAGCAGGAAGTATCCTTTTCACCAACATAGACAACGAGGGACTACTTCAGGGCGTGAACACAAAGCCCACTGAAGAACTGGTGAGATCAGTGAACATCCCCGTGATAGCATCAGGTGGAGTTACTGGTCTTGATGACCTCATAGCATTGAAGAACACAGGTGCAAGGGCAGTGGTTGTAGGCAGTGCATTATATACCGGAAAGTTCACACTTCCAGAAGCAATAAATATTATCAGTTCTGACGTATAAAAGGACAGAAATATCAGGAAACAGGTGCACCCATGAGAAAAGCAAGCATATCACGAAAGACCAGCGAGACCGACATCAGTATCGAGCTGGACCTTGATGGGAAGGGGATTGCAGACATCAGCACAGGGGTCGGTTTCTTTGACCACATGCTCACCGCATTCACAAAACATGGGAATTTCGACCTTACTATCAAGGCCATCGGTGATCTCATAGTTGATGACCATCACCTCATAGAGGACACTGGAATCGTCCTTGGCCAGGTGATCGCAGAAGCACTTGGTGACAAGGCAGGCATTGCAAGGTTCGGAGAAGCACGCATCCCCATGGATGAGGCACTTGCGACCGTAGCACTTGACCTGGGTGGACGCAGTTATCTCGTCATGGATGCGGAGTTCCGGGCTCCCAAAGTAGGGGAGTTCAGTACCCAGATGGTTGATCACTTCTTTGAGGCGATCGCACAGAATGCAAAGATAAACATGCATGCCCATGTCTATGGAGACAATGACCACCACAAGATAGAGGCTCTTTTCAAAGCATTCGCCTATGCATTCAGGAGAGCTGCCATCATCGAAGGAGAAGGAATCAAGAGCACAAAAGGTGTGCTCTGATCATTTACTTTATAATTTTACTTTTTTAATATAGTGCCTTAATCAGAACTTACTTCTTAATTTATCATAGAAAACCTGTTCTTTTCCTGTTGTCTTCCGGGATAGACGCTCCACGATCAATTCAGGAGTACTCTTTGCAACATAATTGTAGCGTGGACTCCTGTCAACAATCAGATTCAGTTCTGGATCGAGTCCACTTGCCTCGATCCCGTCCACCCTTATGTCGCACGTCGTGTTCTCCATGATCTGTTCTGAAAGGTGGGATACGAATATGGACATTGTGCCACTGTTCTCACTAAGCACTTCCAGGATACCCGCCATGATCTTTGCAGAGGCACCTGGCTCGGTTATTGATTCCAGTTCATCTGCCAGCACGAATTTTTCAGATTCATCGGCAACAACTGAGAACTCAGTAAGTGTTGTCTCGAATGCCCCTGCATCAAGAGTTCCCTTTGACTTGGCAAAGTAGTAAAAAGAATCCGTAAGAGAGAGTTCCATTGCCTCAGCAGGTACCGGGAAGCCCATATGTGCAAGGATAATACTCTGTGCCAGAAGTTCCAGAAGTGATGTCTTACCTCCTGAGTTAACACCACTCAACAAGACTACCTTACTCGTTTCATCTTCCGGGCTGAACTTGTTCTCACCCACTGAATAATCAATTGGTATCACATCACCATGCCTGGAAAGCAGGAAAAGGTTCCTTCCGCCTTTGAAGCCGATTCCCGTGTTGTCCGATATATCGGGCATGACAAGACCATATTCAAGTGCAAAAGAACCGATGGCAAAGCCCACATCGAAATCAAGAACCTCCTTAGCCAGTTCCCTTGATAGCTCCCGGTAAGAAGAGAGTATACGAGAAACATCACGCTTATGGTCGAATTTCCTTTTCCGGGCCTTTTTATCCAGATAATGCTTCAAAGCGGTGAGGCTATCAACATCGGCCTCTGCAGGATGTGTGATATCTTCCGGGAAAAGAGAATCGACCATCAGTCTTTCTTTCTTCTCCAATTGAAGATCAGTGCATATCCGCTCCACTCCCTGTTTGATAATGGAGTGATAGCTCTTGTGAAGTGTCTTACCAAGCATTTCCTTAAGTTCAATGGAACCGTTCATGACCTTCAGCATATCCTGACCACTTAACGTCATCTGGCTCTTTTCAAGGCACGAGTTCAGTTCATCATTGACAAAGGCCACTGAGTCTGAAACAGAAGATTGGAGTCTTTCGATCGCGCTGGTGATCCGGTCCAGTTCTTCATCAGTCCCATGAACAATATCCCCATCCTCATCGATCAGGGACAACGTAGAGGCAAGCAGTTCAAGGGTATCATCATCCATCCTGTCAAAGAAACGGATACCTCTGGAGCGTAGCAACCTTACGACCTTTATAGATGATTCCAGTGACTTCAGATTTCGGGAGAATGCGAATATCTCCTTTTCCGGTATAACCTTGAAATCCTCAAGGTCCTCAAGATCAGTAATGAATTCAGGCTCCACATCCTCAGGGAAATCGAAGGCCAGATAATCATCACCTACGGCGATCACCTGCGAGAATCCCCGGGAAACATCGATAAACTCTGAAAGAGAACGGGTGAAATGAACATCAATAAGGCCTGCAAAACGTTTTCTCGCATACTCATAGTTGTCCTGGTCGGATGTGATAATGACCCTGTCCCGCACCTTAGGGTACTGATGTTTGAAATTAAGCTGTGATACCTTAGGAAGCAACTCTGCGACAGATCCATCTCCTTCAAGGACAGTTGCCGTTTCCATGTAATAAGTGACAGAATTACGGATCTCCATGATCTTTTCAGCTTTAGTAGCAGGATATGGGAAGAACACATGCAGTTTATCCTTCGAGTAACGAGTGTGGGCAAATTCCTTGATAAGGTCAAGAATTTTCTCATAGACATCCATGGATTCCCCTGTCCTCAGGAAATCAGTAACGTTCACACCTTCCACCCTGGAAGCTACATCCTGTATAAGAGAGATGGCATAACGTTGCCCAATACCTTCCACCTCAGAGATGCTGGCGATATCACCGGCAAGTATAGCATCAAGTGCCTGCCCCTCACTTCCAAAATGTTCAACAAAGCGTTTCGACATCTTATCCCCTATACGGGGAATGTCCTGTAGTGTTCTGACCTCGGCTAACATCATACCTCCGAATGGGATGCAAAACTATCCAATGTACAATTTGCAATTCCCCTTTCAACCTTGTAGCTATCCCTCTCTGACATCTTGCTCATGGATGCAGAAGCCTTAGGTTGTAACTGTCTTGCATGACCTTTGTTCCTTCTTTTAGGGATGAACTGTGAATCATAATACATATCCCACAGGTCATCCACCTCATCGCACTTGTCTGCAAATTCCAGGCTTCCTGCGAGAGATGAAGCTACCTGTGTATAATGCTCCAGCCCCACATGACCTCCATTGCCGATCCACGCAACATCCCCTTCTATCACAGAGACCGGAAGGTCGGGATTCTTCCTTGCGAGCCAGCGGCAGAACATGTCACCGATCTGATGAGGGGATTCCACTTTCACAGTGAGCACACCATTAACAGAATACGGACGGGCAAACATGCATAAGCGGTGATATGAACGGCTCACATCACGCATGTAATTATAATACTTCTTACCTGTGGCACTCTTCCCGGAGTAAAGCAGTTCAGCATTGCCCCTGCAGGAACACAGGAAATGTACAAGCTCTATAGCTCTTGAGCTTCTATGTCTCAGCACCAAAGATACATATCCTTCAACATCAGGATCTCGCTGGAACATCCTGGGATGCTGCTTCCCAAAAAGATGCCCTGTCAGCTTAGTGGTATCCACACTACCCCTGAAACCAAGGGCTTTGACCTTTTCTATGCCGGAAAAATCCATCTTTTGCTGCAGATCCTCCCTGTCCTTCGCAGACATGAGTTCGCATCCAGGATCCTCCGCTACCTCCATACATGCAAGGAGAACACCTTCCACCGTTTCCCTGAATGCCACTATCATGCTCCCACCCCTGCAAAAGAGAACAGGTTAGTCTGCCTTTTTCCGTTTATCTCGATGAAAGGACGTGCACGACCGAGTACAACACCCATACGTGCAAGCTCCTTTTCCGAACTTACAGGCCTTGACTGAAGGATCCGGTTAGCTCCCACCGGACCGATTCCCGGTACCCTGAGAAGGTCCTCCCTGCTTGCAGTGTTGATATTCACAGGGAACATATCGGGACTGCATGAGGCAAGTAGCATCTTCGGGTCTGCATCAGGCAGAAATCCGTTGTCATCAAGAACACTGTCAAGGTCGCGTGCGGTCAGACCATAATCCTTCAAAAGATAGGATGTCTGATACAGCCTCACCTCCCTCCACAGAGGTGATGCCTCGTTGTTCTCAAGAGGAGTGAACGGAACCGGGTCAAAGCTCATGAAATAAGGCCTCCTTAGTTCGTATTTATCCATGAACCTCTCGACAGTCCCTATGATCTCCCTGTCAGGTTCCTGTAATGCGCCCACTACGAACTGCGTGTCGTTGGCACCTATTATCCTTCCCCTGAAACCTGCCTCACGTCTTTTCTTATTGATGAGGTCACGCGTCCATTGTAAACGCTGGAGTACATCGTTCTTATAATCGAAATTCGGACATATTTCAGAATAGTTCATTGAACTGGTGGTCTCTGCGTTCACACCGAACTTATTCGCAGTATCAGCGATCTCCTCAAGAAGATACTTCGGGGTACCCGGCATCACACGTATGTGTATGTAACCGGTAAAGCCCTGGTTGCGCAGAAGACTTGCAACCTCCAGTTGTTTCTCAGCCGTCCTTTCTGCATCTCCAATTACGCCAGATGACAGGAACAGGCCCTCTATTGCATTCCTTCTATAGAAGGACCATGTTATCTTCACGATCTCCTCAGGTGTAAGTGATGCACGCACAGAGTCCCTGCCACATCTGTTAGGACAATACGTACACTCCCCTGAGCACGCATTGGTCATCAGTGTCTTATAGAGCTGTATGCAGCGTCCATCCGGTCCAAAGGCATGACAGACAGCACTCTGGTTGCAACTGTCATACTTCGTGCCCTCGGACAATACTCTCATCCTTTCCATAAGCGTCATATGGTGCTCATTAACAGGATTTCTGTGACTCATCGATCAGGAATATGCAGGACATGGATATAAGGAACTGGCAAGCGGGGTGAAAGTATTATCCATGGCTGCCATCGAAGAGAACGAAGGACATCATAGTGAGGGAGTCCACAATATAGTTCAGTAAAGAGAAAAAAGAGAGGATAGAAATACAAAGAAGAGACAGGAGATATAAAATGAATAGATGTAAGAGGACTATTCCTCTTTTATCTTCACATTCACTTTCAATATGCTTATTGGCTCAAGTTTCTTCCACATGACGGTGGAGTCCTTATCAAAAACGAACTCGTTGACATTCTGATCAGAGAATTCGCCATTGACCTCGTAGATGAAGAAGCCATCTTCACCGTTGGTGGACACGACATTATCCTGACCGTGGACATTCTTGACCTCCACAACAGCAGCCTTCTTAAGTGTTTCAAGAAGAGTAGCACCTTTTTCAACTTCTACAGTCCTTGCAGGTGCGAATATATCAAGTGCATGGAAAATATTCTTGTTATTGAGTTGCAGGACATGTGTCTTGCCATATACCTTACGCTGAATAAGGTCTGCAGCTTCCAGAATGTTCGCATGCTTTGCAGCAACCGGAACAGAAATGCACAGCTCCCTGGCAAGCTCTGATATATGCATCTCGCCCTCAGTAAGCTTCTGCAACATCCTGAGTCTGGTCTCGCTTCCAAGAGCACTGAACAGTTTCAAACGGTCTGCGTTCTCCTGGTCCATAGAATCATTGTTATCATTAGTGCTCATAATTAGAAGTAATTGTTGTGACTTATATATAGGTTTCTATGTAAACCAGTCAGTAAACAGTTCAATTTTGAGTGAAAGATAAATATATACAAAAATATGAGTAAAAATGGGAAGATAATATATGGGATCATTCCGAATAATATCATCCGTGTAAAGCTCTTTTCTGTGTAGCTATCTTCTCATCAAGGGAAGAAAGATCGGTCGAAATGAACTCATGTGTCAGGAAAGCAGGAGAAACGAGATTAATGATCTCACGACATCTATTGCTTGTAAAAGGCATATGATGGTCCATCTGTTCAAGGACCCCTATTGTAGAAATGAGACGTTCATGAAAGGACATTTCATCAAAACCTTCCGGGACCCCCATTTCCAGAGAACTCCGCATATACTCACCTGAGAGACTGCAATGGAAATGCATACCTTCTATCTTTTCTATGAACTCGTCCGAATGAGCAGAAAGGACATCAAGAACCACATCTATAGCACAATCCTCATTTTCACAGCGCATTGTCGCATTCATCAGATGTCCCGTGTCAAGTATGAATGCCCAGTTATCAAAATCCAGCATATCAGCAAAGTGCTCCACGTTCATCGGCTCAAGGAAAGTAAGTCCCGGCCACCAGAGGTTCTCAAAGAAAAGACGTACTGGCGGTTCACCACCAGGATACCTGGAGACTGCTTCGTTGAGGAAGTCTGCTGTCGTCTGGAGAACATCGTGGTCTGTGCAATCAAAGCAGCGTGTGAAGACCTGCTCCATTTCAGCATAGGAAACATGGAACACACCATATGAGACATCCAGCTTAGCTGCGTTCTCAAGAGAAGCACAGAAATTATCTATGACCTCGGCTTTGCTCCCTCCTCCGAAAACATAGACCTTCTCGAACTCCTCCATCTCCTGAGAGAATGCTGAAGGGTCTGTCCATGCCCTGTGGCGCCCCATCCAGTATGGAAGATGAACACTTTCTATAATGTCCACCGGAATATCCGGAAGGGGTGATGAATCCACAAATAGCTCCACACCATCGAGATCATGTCTTACAAGGAAATTCCTTATCAGATCCCAGTTAGAATCGAACATCCCCATGTCAGACTCGTAAAGGGACAGGTTCATCAGTTCTTTCATGATCACACCTTTAAAATTACATCCTTATCCGGGATAGGAACCTATCATCGGGAACTGCAGACCCCTTCAGTATTACAGTTCTTTGCCATCCATGCAGTGACACGTATCCAGTTCTCGATTATGGAATCCTTCTCATCTGTCAGGACCTCAAAAGGTATCGAGGCCTCCATCTCAAGCATCATTGGCAGGCCCTTCATGATAGAAACAGCTACCCTCCTGCCGGCAGTTTCCGGTATGAGTCCCCATGAGATCTCATCCACTATATGCAGGATGGAACCTGTTGCTCCGACAAGTACTGGATTCCGGGATAATTCCCTGAGTATCTTGAAAAAGGTCGCCTTGCGGTTATCACCTTCCATATGTGAGGCTACCTTCCAGTAATGCCCCTCATCGATACCAAACCTCTCAAGCCTCACAAGCATATCCCTCTGTGAGAGGACCGTGAGGTCGGACTGAAGTTCAAGGGCCTTGTGGGTGCACTCAATGACAACCTTACCAATAAGCTCCCCTAATTTGGAATGATGTCCGGCATCAGTCAACAAAAGAGAGCTTGTACCATCCGATACCACAGCCATCATATCAGTACCCGAACCAGTAGCGATACCTGTAGAATATCGACTGGGTGCCATGAGTTGCTGCAGAGCTGCGGTCTTGGCCTCCGTTGCAGTGATGACCGCCCTTTCCATTGCATAGACGGGAAGGTCTGCACCGATCACCAGAATGGTGTTTATGGTACCCTGAATGAACTGATGTGAACCGTCCTCCTGATAATAAGATGCAGGGTCTCCGGCACGACCGCCATTGACCTCGATACCTGCGGTCATGATAGCCGTCACTTCCACACCACGGAAGGAACTCGTCACTATTGCAACATTATCCATGTTAGCAGCGGTCAGAAGCCCCGAAGATGTGTCAGGGTCCGCACCCAGTCTTTTTGCAATAATAGAAAGATACGCATGAATGCTTCCCCCTTCCAGCTCCTTTGGAGCATGCTTACCTTTTGGAACCCTGTGATTGAAGATGGTCCTTATGTCCTCCCTGTATCCGCCATTAAGCCAGGATGTGGTAAGTGCTTTCCTTCCTTCCGGCAGACTGAGGACGATAGAATCCTTGCGACGGTAGACCTTCTCCTTACCGGTAGTCTCGAAAAGAAGGAGATCCTTTTCTTCCTGATCATTTCCCCGGGACTCATGTCCACCCTGGTCTTCTGCGTTTGTGATTCTATCTGTCATGGATACCTCTTATTTTGAGTCACGGTCCTGACAGGGCATCCATTGAAAAGGGACAAAGGATACACAGGACATAAAAATGTATATCCGTGTATCTTAAATATCTTTTGAATTACAGGTACACATTACTTATTGTATACCCGTGCAAAAGCACCGAGATCAAGAATATCTATCATCCCATCATCGTTGAAATCCGCCCATTCACCAGATCCCGTTGTGGTTGTATCATAGATGCGGGCAAATGCACCTAAATCAATAATATCTACCATTCCATCATCGTTAGAATCGCCTTTCATTCCTGAACTCTCTTCATTGACGGTCCAGGCCCATGTTCTTGATACATCCCCTTCTGAACCCGATGCCACCACCTTTACCTGATAGGTACCGGAAGCAGGCGGAAGTATCTCAAAGTATGAAGACAACACATCAATCTCGGTCTTCAAATTCTCCTCGTCAAAGTACCAGGAAATATCACATTCATAGTTTGCCGTGACTGAAAATGTGATGGGCTCTACACCGGACACGACCGTATCATCTGAGGGACTGGAAGAGATCAGCTCCAAAGGTTCACTTACAGCATCATTCCAACCGAAATCCTGTGTGTACATGGCAACGTTGCTATAACCGGAGTATTCCCCTACCCAGATACCTATACCTATCTCGTTATAGTCAGGACTGAGTATGTTCGCCCTGTGGCCGGGAGATGACATAAGGTCCTCATGGGCTGCAACAAGGTTTGGAGGGTATCGCATGGCAATATTCTCACCTGCGTATTTGATAGTATAACCTGCATTTATCAGCCTTTCCGAAAAAGCGGTGCCATCATAGGAATCATGCGAAAAATAATCCTTTTCGATCATCTCTTTACTATGTTCACTTGCAGCTTCATTCAAAACAGCATTGAACTTCAATGGTGCCAGACCATGTTCTGCTCTTTCCTCATTGATAAGGTCAAGCATCTCCTGCTCCTCTGCAGCATATTCACCACTGGCACCTGCGATCCCGACCAGGATACTAAAAATAATGGTCAGGACAATAATTGTTTTTCTTGTTCTTGACATATAAACCAAATAACCTGTAGTTGATTATTTGGATATAAATAAGAGAGTATATATAAATATTGTATTAAAATAATGCGCCAGTTGAATTATCGACAATGAAAGAGGCATTATGCCCTCAGTTCCTCATGCTCGGGCAATTTATGCATAACATCAACATTCCTTCCTGACCTCAACAGCCTGCCAACGTAGATCCTGGCCCATACAAAGATGAAAAAGGAACCCATGATGTTACCTACAACCATTCCCCACCAGATGCCTGTAAGTCCCTGGCCAAGGGTGAAAGCGAAGAACAGCGTGAAGATAGGAGTGAATATAAGGACACGCAATATGGTTGCAAAGAGGGCACTCAGACCCTTTCCAACTCCCTGGAAAAGAGCCGATGAGAGCATTCCAAGGGAAACTGCCGGATAGAATATGCAGATTATCCTGAGGAAGGTGATAAGGTCATCTGTGATATGTGCAGCACTTTCTGAAAGAGTGAAAACGGCAGCTATCTGTGGAGCAAGGACGAAGGTAAAGACAGCTATCCCTGTCTCAACAAGAAGACCCACCTTTATGGAGTATATATGGGAGAAAGATACCTTGTCGTATGAACCCTCACCATATGCAAAACCGGTCATAGTGACCACAGCCGTTGCAACACCTATCAGAGGAGCGATCGCAATGGTGACAACACGCCATCCGACCGTATAGACTGCCACACCATCGGTATCACTGACAGCTATTATGATCACGTTCATCAAAAGCATCATCAGGGCCATTGAGGTCTGCTGAACAGAAGCAGGGATGCCGACCCTGGATATATCCCTGAGGATGTCCTTTCTAAAAACGAAGCCTTTGAGATCGAATGAAAGATATGTGTCCTTCCTGAAAAAGAGCCAATTTGACATCAAAACAGCGGTCACACCCATGGATATTACAGTAGCCCATGCAGCACCTGTGACACCCATATCGAGTGTGTATATGAACAACGGATCAAGGATGATGTTCAGTACAGAACCCAATATCATGGCAGTCATTGCCCTCCTGGTATCACCTTCACTGCGAAGGATCGCATTCGCTACATTGGTGAAGAAAAGAAGGATACTGCCACCAAAGATGACACGGCCATAGGAACTCGCCATACCGGCGGTCTTTCCGGCACCGATCAACACGAAGACAGGTTCTGCAAATATATAGAGCGGTATTGTGAAGGCAGCTGCCAGCAGGACCATCAGGACCATGCTATGGACCGCTACATTGTCAGCACCTTTCTTGTCCCTGGAGCCGAGCCTGCGGGATATCGCCGAACCGGCACCCACACCAAGACCATTTGAAAGAGCAATGATAGTGAAGAAGAACGGAAAGACAAAACCTACGGCTGCAAGGGCATCGGCACCAAGTCCTGAGACCCAGAATGTATCCACGAGATTGTACAGGGTCTGGACCGACATGCCAAGCATCATCGGCAGTGCCAGTTTGACAATAGCCTTTTTCGGGTCACCCAGCAGAGCCTTCATTCCGACAGTTGTCTTGCCAGGTCCGGGACCTTTAGCGTCCTTATCGATCATTTGAAGCCTTCTTTATTTCATTCTCTTCTGCAATGTTCATTGCTGCTTTTCCGATCAGAGAGATGAACATGGCTTTCTCTTCTTCACTGAAACCCCTGAGAAGCACATCGTTCAGCTTTGTGCTGATGCTGAACAATGCAGATTCCATCTCACGTCCTTTGTCGGTGAGGAAAACACAATACGCACGCTTATCATTGGGGTCTCTTTTCCTTGAGACATAACCCATTTCCTCAAGCTTGTTCACTGAACGGGTGATAGTTGCCCTGTCATATCTCAACATGCTGGCAAGTGATTCCTGACTGACCCCTTCGTGATGCAGTAAACGCATGAAGAACGGGAACTGTCCGCTGCCGATACCATATGGCTCCAGCTCTTTTGAAAGGTAGATATTTATCGATCGGAAAAGATGAGAGATGTCCCTCCCTATGGATTCATGTTTGTTGATACAGCTGATCGGTCTACTGGCGGTGTCGGTCATGGGATGTCACCTGGCGGTCATATCAAATATTGTTGCATTAGCAATTATTGCATATGCAACTATCTAATAAAAAGACATCCATCTAAGAAAAGTACCTGGAATTACGACCAACAAGAAGTCAGTCAACAAAAAGCTCGACACCCATCAGTTCAAGGAAGATCTCCTCAAGTGATGGAACGATAGTACGCATCTCAACGATGTCCCCACCTTTTACTGCAACCCACTTGGTTGTCCGGTTGACGACATCGATGTCATTGGTGATGACAATATAGTTCCCATCTGCTTCCTTTACATCGGAGATGGTGTAATCCTCGATATCATCCACCTTGAACTCAAGGCGGTACTGGATCTTTCCATACTCCTTACGGATCTCCTCGGCACTGCCAAGGGTTACCAGTTTACCATTCTTGATGATAAGGATCCTGTCACAGAGACTCTCTACCTGATACAGGTTGTGCGCACTGAATATGATAGTCTTCCCTGACTGTTTCAGTGAACGTACATAGTCCGTGATATAGCGGGAGGTCATGGGATCCAGACCTGATGCCGGTTCATCATATATCAGGATGTCAGGGTCATTGATAAGTGAACGTGCTATGGCTACCTTACGTTTCATACCCTTTGAAAGGTCACCTATCTTCTTGCCATCGGCATTGAGGGCAAGGTCAAAGAGAAGGTCACGTATCCTCTTCTTTGCACGGTCCTTTGGAACAGAATACAGTTCTGCGAAGAACATCAGATAATCGTCTACGGTCATACCCTCATAGAGAGGAGACTCCTCCGGCAGGAAACCAAGGAACGACTTGATCTCCACGGCGTCCTTTGAGATATCCAGGCCCTTTATGTAGATGTTACCGGAAGTAGGCCGGATAAGACTGCTGAGCATCTTCAGGGTGGTTGACTTACCTGCACCGTTAGGTCCCACTATGCCGAATATCTGCCCTTTTCCCACTGAAAAAGAAAGGTTATCAACAGCAACGAAATCGCCGTATTCTTTCCTGAGTCCGTTAACTTCGATTATACCGGGTTCCACAATAGGACTATATTCGTTACTATATATAAACCGTGTTATAATTATAAACAAAGCTGTGGTGTCAACTGTATCCTTCCAGTTGTAATTATACCTGTAACTCTAAAAATAGAAAGGAGCATAGTTGAGAATAACTATGCACCAACCTTTATTCCTTTATCATATGTACATCCAGCTGAGGGAATGGTATCTCAACACCTTCCTTACCATATGCTGCATGTATTGCTATTGTAAGATCGTTCTTAACTGCCCAGAAATCAGCAGTGTTCACCCATGCACGTAACTGAAGGTTCACAGAAGAATCTGCCAGTGCAGTGGTAACAACTGCCGGAGCAGGGTCAGCAAGCACACGGGAATCCTGTTTGATGACATCAAGTGCCACCTGTACAGCTCGTGGGACATCGGTGGAATAGCTCACACCCACATCAACACCAACCCTTCTGGTTGGCATACGTGTGGCATTGACTATCGGGCTACCCCATACTATCTTGTTGGGAACAGTGATGAACTGGTTATCGGGTGTAAGGAGTTCTGTAGCCATTATGCCGACCGCATGGACCTTGCCAGAAAGACCATTCACTGTTACGAACTCATCCTTATCAAGTGGCCTCAGGGATGCTATCCACACACCTGCAGCCAGGTTGTTCAGCGAATCCTGCATACCAAATCCAAGAACCAGGCCTATGACCGCTGAAAGACCAACGACAACAGAACTGATATCTATGCCAAGAGCACTTACAACTGCAAGCAACACTGCCACATACAGCAATGCTTTCAGGAAACGAACCAGGAACTCGATCACAAGTTCGGGAAGCTTTGTTTTGTGCAGTCCTTTTCTGAACATGCCGGAAAGGATCCCGGCAACTACAAGACCAGCAATCAATACTATCACAGCAAACACGATCTGTGCCACTGTGGTTGACGTATAAGGTATAGTCTGAGCTAAGATATCTGCCATTCTGCCACTCCATAGGAATATATGATAATTACTTATTCATGTTCTCCTGTCTGCATATAATGTTTTTTGATTATATCAGGATTTATGAAATAGCTATTAATATAATAAGCTACTAATAAAATGATAATGGCAGGCTGGTTCACTATCGCGAAGTGGGAACTCTTAAGGTCCAAGCTTAAATTCGACATCAGGTCTCTGATAATACTGACCCTATCCATGATACTGGTAATAGTGGTCTCCTATGCAGCATCCCAGACAGGGATGAGCATGAACCAGAAGATATACCTTGCTGCCGTATCACAGCCCGATGTCCAGCCGATCATCGCCACAGACCAGCGCTTCGATCAGATAATGGTGGACCGGTTCACCGCAAGTACCTATTACGAATATGGTGCTGACATAGGGATCATCGGAAATAATGTCTACGTCGGAGATACACGCAAGGCAGCAGCTGCCGGAGACGCACTGGAGAACACCTTTACAACATACAGGGAACTGGTGCTTACTTCCTATAATGATGTTAACAACAGTCACCCTGTATGGGTAACTGTCCATGACCTCGAAAGACCCCAGACCTTCCAGCTCGCAGGTGCAGAAGAAACAGCACAGAGTTTCACAAGCAGGTTCAATGAGACAACAGGTCTTCCGGAGGGAGTTGAAGGAGAGAGCACTGGAGGCACCGATGGAGAAGCCAGTGGATCAGTAAGGACCGGATCATCGACCATATCACCAGAGGAGATAGCAGCCCTTGATGAGATGGAAGGAAAGACTTTCTTTGAGAAACAGACACTTTCAACACCTACCAACTTCTCACCACCGATACCGTTCACAGCCATACTCTATGCGTTCCTCTTCATCTTCCCGATATATTTCGTCTCACAGTTCTATTCCACCAGCCTGATGGATGAACGTACGAACAGGAAAGGAGAACTTGTACTGGCAGCACCACTCAGGGGAAGGGATGTTGTCATCGGCAAGACAGTACCATATCTTCTGATCACAATGCTGATACAGACAGCCATCACGCTCTATATCATAGGAGTTCCCACAGACCTTGCAGGTCTTGAGAGGATATTCCTGGTACTTGCAGCCATATTCCCTGTCATACTGCTATTCTTCGCACTCTCATTCTACAGTGCTATACTTTCAAGGAGCTTCAAGGAACTGACATTCGCAAGCGTCTTCCTGTCAGTTGTGATATCAGGATACCTGTTCTTCCCTGCAATGTTCGCGAACATCCATGCCGTAAGTTCCATCTCACCAATAACACTCATAGTCAGGCTCATTGAAGGTGAAACTGTACTGATGAACACATATCTGTTCTCTACCCTTCCGTTCTACTTCGTAGCTATCTCAACATATGCGTTCGGAACATTCATCTTCAGGGAAGAGGACCTGTTCACACAGAAGCCCATCAGCGGGAAGATCGTGGACTGTTTCGAGATGTTCCTTGCATACCCGTACGGCTCAGTGTTCCTGCTGAGTATAATATTCATTCCTTTTGTCTACATGACACAACTGATGCTCATTGTCATGCTTTTCAACCTGCCTTTACCATACTCCATAATCGCAATGATAGTTCTTTCCGCAATGGCCGAAGAACTCGTAAAGACAGTAGGTATATACACACTGTTCAAGAGAAAGATAGCTGCCATAAATTTGAAGAACGTAGCGAAGTATTCAATACTTTCAGGAGCAGGTTTCTTCGTTGGAGAAAAGGCTGTTGCCGTCCTCACACTGGCACCTATCGCAAGTTCTGCATTCGGTTCTGTGATGACAATGGGTGCATTGCTACTTATTCCACTGGTACTTCACACTACCACTATACTTGTCAGTTCACTGGTGATGTACAAAGCGGGAACACGTTACTATCTTGTATCCGTGGTCCTGGCAACCCTTGTTCACAGTATCTATAACATATTCATTCTCAGGGGGTTGTTCTTTTGATCAGGCTCGGTCCTTCCGGAAGCAAAATGAAGACCATCGCAAAGAAGGAGTTCAAAGAGCTTCTAAGCGAGAAGACCTTCATCCTCGCCATTGTGATCCAGCTGTTCATAGCGTCGTTCTCCACATTCCTTGTGATCGGGCTCACCTCATTCTATGACCCGGGCATGTTGAACAATGTTGAGATGGAAAGTACATCCATAGCAGTGGTGGGCCTTGAAAGTGATGAGCTTTACCAGATATTGCAAGAGGAAAGGAATGTCAAAACATACCTCTATAATGACTTCAGGATGGCTTACACGGATTTCTTTGACCGCAATGTTGATGCTATCATCGTTGCTCCCGCGGGGACAGCCGAAGGAACGGGGCTTTTGAACGTTGACATATACCTGCCGAAATCTGAGATCAAGGCAACAGTGGTCTCCCTGCAACTCAAGGAACCACTGGAGAGATACGAACAGAGTGTAAGGGATGTAAGAACACAGAGACTTGAAGGATACGAACCTATCGAGTTCAATATTATAAAGAGAGAGATAAGGACCACTTCAACATATTTCGAATTCATATATGTGGCACTCCTGCCTTTACTTGTATTCACACCAGCATTCATTTCAGGCGGACTTATAGTTGATTTCATCACAGAGGAATACGAACGCAAGACCATGGAACTGCTTTTAGTATCTCCTGCCTCCATGAAAGAGATAGTCAGTGGGAAGGCCTTCCTTGCAACATTGATAGTTCCGTTGCAGTCGCTGGCCTGGATGTTGCTGTTGTCAATGAACTGGATACGCATACATAATCCAGTACAGATACTCCTTGTTGTGACGATAGTAGCCTTCATACTGGTCATGGCAAGTACCATGATATCCATACTGTTCAGGGACAGGGGAGTTGCACAGCTTCTCTATTCACTAATACTGATATTCCTGTTCATGTCATCATACCTGTTCACGAACTCACCACTCAACCTTGTCACACGTCTTTCCATTGAAAGCATAGGTGCTCTGGAATCATGGACATGGATCGGCATCTATGCAGCGGTGGGATTTTTCCTTTACATCGCTATGTTAACAGTTGTAAAACACGATCCAAATAACATTTAAAACATAAAAATACATAAATGATAGCTGATGCCAATTAAAAAGTTGTTTTCTGTTATTTTCATCCTCCTTATACTTACATCCAGTGTCAACGCCCTTGGCATCAGGGAAGAGGACATATGGATATTCCAGGGTGCCTATGAACTGGGCACAGGGGACAGGGCATATCTTGAAGGGGCCATGCTCAAAGTACATGAGATAGATACCTCTGATGAACCAACCACAACCCTGCTGATATACAGGAACTCCGTCTTCAAGAAAGCTTTCGAAGCAGATACCGGCCTTAACAATGAGTACATATACGACAGTGAGCTCAAGATAGATATCATAGGGATCGATAACGGAAAAGTCTCCCTTGAGATATACAAGAAAAAGACCGAACTTGTATGGATCACCGACATACCCAAGACATCATTCAGGATAGGAGACTCACTTTCAGGAGATAATTATCGCATTACTTTTACAGGCATCAATGAAGAAGGTGCCCGGATATCGGTTGAATATGATGGCACTGAACTGGAAGGCACCTATGCTTCAGGAGAGAATCAGAAATTCTCAGAGGATTTCATGTTGAACGTCGTGTATCTGAAAAGGGATACCCAGGAGGTCTTCCTTGAGACTCTCAAACCCGGTGCACCTGAGATACATATCGAATCGGCAGCCCTCATTGAAAGTTATGAACCGAACGAGCATGTGGAATACGAACTCATAGTCACCAACAATGGAACCATACCACTACATGGGATCATGCTTACAACTGAATGCGAGGAAGGGGATGTGGAAATAACGACACAGCAACATTCCATACTTGAATCCGGTAAGTCGAAGGTCTTCCAGATAAAAGTAGACCCGGACATCAAACCACTTGGAAATGATGTCAGCATCATCTCAAAGGTACAGGGATACGATTACAAGGGCAACGAGTACAATGCGGAATTAACTACCGTGGCACACGTCAGGCCCTACATCTCCATTGAGAAGGAAGTGATCTCAAAGGACAAGGCATCAGATGACCCCGAGTTTGGAACTGACCGGTATTTCCAGGTACTTATCACTCTTGAGAACAAGGCAAACTTCCCTGTTGCAGCTACGGTCAACGATGAACTACCGGGATCGTTCATCCCGAATGACCTTGATGATACCGAATGGGTCCTGCCCCTGGCTGCAGGAGAAACAAGGACTATAGAATATTTTGCATCACCTACCGAACCGGGAGATTTTACATTCTCACCTGCAACTGTCACATGGAAAGATGGCGGAGAAACATACACACTCACATCCGATGGGACTCCGCAGACATTACACGTGGGAGGTTCAAAGGTGGTCCTGACAAAGAAGATAAGCTCCAGCTACATGTATGTTGGGGAAGAGAATAGCATCCAGCTTATGGTCAGCAACGATGGTGACAGGACCATTGAGGCATCGTTCCGGGAAAGCATCCCTGAAGAGCTTGTATTTGTAGATGGGGATGACTGGTGGCAGGGAACACTTAAAGCAGGAGAGAGCAGGGAGTTCAGTTATACTGTCAGAGCAGAAGCCCAGGGAGAGATATACCTGCCAGGTGCAGAACTGAGCTACACTGATGAGAATGACAGGAAAGAAAAAGCCACTACTGAAGATATATTCCTTTACATAGACGAACCGATCCCTGTGGATGAACCTTACTTTGAGGAGATTGCAGGGGAAGAGAACACCGAATATATCGCTTATCCTGAAAGCACAGAGCAGACCGGGATCACCAGACTTGGAGCTGCAGGCTTCCTTGTATCCTCATTTGTGAGCCTGTTTGCCATTCTGGCACTGGTACCTGCCTTTGCATATTTATATATAATCAGAGTATATAAGTAAAAGGAGTCCTCTACAGGAGATATAAATCATGGATATCATGGCATTCATCGGATCAGCACTCCTTTTCGCAGTATTTGCAGCAGTGGTGCTCTTTGTCCTGATAAACATGTCATCAAGACTTGCACTTGCCATTCTTTTCCTGGCACCCGTGCTTCTAATCCTTTTGATACCCGGCATATCACTCCCTTTCCTTTCATACCAGCATATGTTACTTGCAGAAGGACTTGTACCCATCAATAATTACCATATATTGCTGATGCTCTGGTCAACACTTATAGGATTGATCCTCTACACTGAGTTCCTGACATGGTACATTGCCAGAGGAAGCAGCATAAGAACAAAAAAACCAGGTATAAGTATGAGCCCTGGTTCCAGCCCTTTTGCAACCTTCAGGGAGAACCTGTCCTTTGCTATCGAGCAGGCAAAGAAGGACCTTCAGAAACGTAATTGATATACCCATATCGAATTTTATTTTTTCTTTACTTCCACTTTTGTCAAACTTTATTACAGGTGCAGAGCCTATACAATATGAGGGAAGAATTCTGACAGATGAAGAAGACAAGTTCGTAATAGAAGAGAATACCGAACAGGAAATGATATTTTCACCCTGGAGATCTGCATTCTATTCCCTGGTGTTCCCGGGACTCGGCCAGATGAACAATGGAGAACAGGGAAGGGGATCGTATTATTTTGTTATTACATTCATACTGATAATTTCATCATATCTTGTAATTCCAGCCATTGTACTGGCGATCTTCTGGCCGTATAACATATACCAGGCCTATACCTATGCCAGAAAGAATCAGCTGAAAGACAGAGATGAGCCTGAAAAATAGAAGTAAAAAGGAGTATCTGACTCCTTTTATACGGGGTTGTTACTGTTATAAGGTGCAGCTGCAAGGGATGCAACACTACCCCCGGCGATCTGGTAATATGCCGGCTGGGTGGGTGCGAGCCATACAGCCCCGGTTCCCTCGAATGTCTGAAGATGTCCTTCACCGGAGGTCAGTTTGCTTGCAATACCATTACCTCCCCTTACCACGCTGAAGTTGACCGAATCGGACCTCAGGAGAGCAAAGTTACCATCGACCTGGATCTTCTCATTATCCAGGTTGTATTTCAGGATCTCACCCATTGGAACAGGACTCTCAAGGATACATATACCTGTACCACTGATCTTCGTCTGGAACCAGCCTTCTCCACCACGCAAGCCCGCACTGAGGTTCTTATGGGTCGCAACACCGACTTCCAGAGTTGATTCAGAGCAATAGAAGATGCCCTTGTCAACTATTATAGAACCATTATCCAGTTTTACAATGAGGAAATGGCTGAAACTGGGTTCAAGGAATATCTCACCTGTACCCTTGTAGAGAGGATTGAAGGTTGATTCGTTGGTGAGCTTGTTCTTTATCACCTTCTTTGCAAGACCGCCAACTCCACCTATGTTGGCATCACATGATATGTTACCTTTGAGGAACTGAAGTGCTCCCGGTTCGAGAATAACACCACTGTTGTCAAGTGTGATCTTCACCTGTTTCAGGGACATTCCTGCTTTGTCAGCATAATAGAGATGCTTTGCAAGAGCAGGGTTCTTGCTACCGGTAAGGGTCTTGTACTCAAGGATCTCTGCCTTGAAGTTACCCTTATCTGCACTATCGAGAACATTGATATTATCATAGAATTTTTCTGACATATAACCACATCCAATAAACAGCATCAATAGCCATATACCATTGCTGCAGAGTAAATATATTAGTTAATAGATACTACAAAAGCTTATCTATATGTGTTTTAACCTTTCAGCCCAACATAAGTGAGCAGGACATCAGAAAGGACACAGGGTCTATAATGAGAACAAATCCCAGAAAGTATGGAGATGGTCCTTACAATATTGCAGTCATCCACGGTGGACCGGGGGCTCCCGGGACTGTAGCAGAGCTTGCAATCGGACTCTCGGAGAGATTAGGTAAAGGAGTACTTGAACCTCTCCAGACATCAATGAGCATTGACGGCCAGATCAGTGAACTGAAGAGGATGCTTGACAGGCATGGAAAAAGACCCCTGATAATGGCAGGACATTCATGGGGTGCATGGCTTGCCTTTTTGTTCACCGCACGTTATCCTTCCTATGTCAGGAAACTCATACTCATCTCAAGCGGACCTTTTGAAGAGAAGTATGCAAGCACAGTAATGCAGAAGCGACTTGACCGCATGAGCCGGAGTGAAATAGATGAGTACCTTCATCTCAGTTCAAAGATGAGCGACCCTTCCGTGAGGAATAAGAACCATTTCTTCACCAGGTTCGGAAAGCTCATGTCCTCTGCCGATTCTTTCGACCTTGTACCTTTTGAGGAAACACATCTTGGTTTCCACCATGATGTGAACAAGAGCATCTGGAGCGAGGCAAGTTATCTCAGGAAAAGCGGGAAACTCCTGAGGACAGGGTACCAGATCAAATGTCCTGTGGTTGCCATACACGGCTGCTATGACCCGCATCCATTTGAAGGAGTGGAAGAGCCACTCTCAAGAGTGATAGATGACCTCAGGTTCCATCTTCTGGAAAAATGCGGGCACTACCCGTGGCTGGAAAAACATGCTTCGGAAGAGTTCTATCAGTTGATGGGAAAAGAGCTTTTGTAGAAAAAAGGACGCTGTAGAAATTCCGTACATACAATAAAACCACAGATGAACGCAGATGCACACAGATGTAAATAACCACTATCTGCGTGACCTGCTGAACGAAAGTTCAGCAGGCATCCAACTCCGAAGGAGATGGATGCATCTGTGTTTATCTGCGGTTCTGGTTCAAAACTCGTTGAGGTGTATAATCTCTACAGAGCCGAAAAAGAAAAAAGAAAGAAAAGGGGTTACTCATCCAGAATATCGTGGTAGTAATACTCTCCCTTAGCCTTCTGTTCCCTGTCAAGTCTTGAGTCAGGTTTGTTGACCCTCGGACGGGATGTGTCCTCATCACGCCTGAATGTGATATCCAGATTTGCGAGGAACTTGTTCATACCATTCTGCATGGATAAAGGCTCGTGCGCTTTACCATAGACCGCAGGTTCACCCTCGAATACGATCAGACGCTCACTGAGCATATCTATCATGTATATATCGTGGTCTACAACCATTGCGGTCTTACCGTTGTTCTCTGCGAACCTTTTGATGACCTTTGTTGCCATGGAACGCTGCTCTACATCAAGGTGAGCGCTTGGCTCGTCAAGGATGTACATATCAGCTTCCTGCATGAGACATGCTGCAATGGCAACTCTCTGGAGTTCACCACCACTGAGGTCTGTGACCAGACGGTCGTAGAACTTCTCGATGTTCAATGGTTTAGCGATCTCTGACTGGAAATAACTGCTATCGAACTTGTTGGAGATTCCACGCAGGAAATACTGTACAGGGATCGGGTTGTCAGCCTTGATGTACTGTGGCTTGTACGCGATCTTGATATCAAGGTCCAGTTCTCCCTCGTCAGGTGCTACCTCCCCTGCAAGGATCTTTACGAACGTGGATTTACCGATACCGTTCGGACCCACTATACCGAGCACCTCGCCCTCTTTCAGAGAGCCGCCATCGGTGGACAGGGAGAAGCCTTCTCCATATTTCTTGGAGAACGAATCATAGTCAACAAGGGTGTTGATATCGGTGGCAGCCCTTGGAGGATGTACCTCGAACTTGATGGCATCGGTACGTATACGCACGTTCTCTTCAGGCAGGTAACCTTTGAGATACTGATTGATGGCAACACGTACACCTTTTGGATGGGTGACCACACCGTAGGCCCCCGGTTCACCGTATGCAACGTGAACTACATCAGCAAGCATATCAAGTATCGCAAGGTCGTGCTCAACAACGAGCACAGCCTTATCCTTAGCGATCTCCTGTATGAGCTGTGCGGAGTTGATACGCTGGTGGATATCAAGATAAGGACTTATCTCATCGAAGAAGTAGAAATCGGCATCTTTGGCAGCACATGCTGCAATGGCTACCCTCTGGAGTTCTCCACCACTGAGCTCTGTTATCTTGCGGTCAAGGACGTGTGAGAGGTTGAGACGTTCGACAAGTTCCGGGAGCGCTCCCTTTTCATCGGTCTTGTCAAGGAGCTCACTGGTCTTGCCCTGGAAGGCCTTGGGGATAAGGTCCACATACTGTGGCTTCTGGGAAACCTTGATGTTACCGTCCACCACGTCACTGAAGTAATCATAGAGAGCGGTTCCTGCGTAGTGTTCAAGCACCTTTTCCCAGTTACCGGTCTCCTGTGAGAAGTTAGGCACAAGTGTACCTGAGAGGATCTGTACCGCAGTACTTTTACCGATACCGTTAGGACCGAGTATACCTGTTACCCTTCCTACCTGTGGCACCGGAAGACCGTAGAGTGCGAAACCGTTGGGTCCGTACCTGTGGGTCGGTTCTTTAAGGGCTTCAGGAAGCCCGATAATCATAATAGCTTCAAAAGGACATTTGTGGATGCATATACCACATCCGACACACATCTCTTCGGATATTATCGGTTTTCCGTCATCACCGAAGATAATGGTCTCATCCCCGGTCCTTACACGGGGACAGTATTTCTCACATTCATGACTGCAACGTCGTGGCTGACATCTGTCTTTGTTCAATATGGCAATTCGCATGTAGGATCCCTGTCAATATAATGGAATAAAGATAAAGATAGAAAAAGAGAAAGATCAATTAAGGAGCAGTGTCCATGTCACAAGACAGAAGTCTATAACGATGAACTCAACATAGAACCAGTCCTTGAAGCCGAATTCCTTCGCCTTGATCTTGAAGAGCGGGAAGGAGAATTTCATTACATAGAAGGAGATACCCACTATGAACATCATTATGACGTACCACTTGACGGTAGGGTCATCAGCAATACCGATCTGCATATAGGCAACTATACCTGCTATTATTCCGATAATAGCCGCAACTGCCGTTTTGATGATACCCTCCTTGTGAGCTAATCTCTTTTCTTCCGGTGATCTGGGTTTGTATGAGGTCCTCCTGCCGGAACCGGATGAAGTAGGAGCTGGTTGATTATTATCAGCAGGGTCTTTTGTTTCGACCTCTGCAGATTGTTTTTTCCTGGATGATTTAGACAATTGATCTGATCTCCTGATACAACTTGGATAGTGTGGATACTATAAACCCAGATACTTATATAAATGTTTATCCTGAAAAATGTAACATTATACAAATTCATTGCTCAGGACATTTTCGATCATATCGATGGAGATCGCGTTAAAACCGATTGAATCGAGGTGTCTTGCGAACCTTCCCGGCCTGTGGCCATTGGGATGATAGACCACCGTGAACTCGGGGTCGATGTCCTTTACCATGTCCACAAGACCCCTGGCATCGAGATGGTCACTTATCTGGATCGCAGGATAACGATAATCACTGCGTCCTGTCATCACATATTTGGATATGTGAGATGGCAGCTTGCCAAGGTCCCAGGGCGGTACTATACTTATGCAGTCACTACATGAATTGCCGATGTAGTCCAGTTCTCCGGCATCATCGAGGAGTGTCCTTGTGAGAGACAGGGATTGCTCATCCATCTCAATGACCCCATCGTAACCGAGTTCCCTGAGAAGTTCCACTGCCCTCTGTGCCTTGCCGAATGCATAGGCTCCGAATGCTATGGAAGGATCATCCCTGAAAGCACACTCGAAACCTGAGATATCATCCTCGAAATAGCAGCTTGTGTCCCCGGGGTCGCCATAGTTGGCTTCCGTGATAAGGACATCACACTCAGGAAGCATGGAAGCGTCCTTTACATCACCTGTCACAAGTATCCTCACACCGGTCTCGTTCTCCCACATGAAAGCTACGGAACCTACGGTATGGAAGTTAGGGAAGGTCTTCACCTTAACGCCTTTGATATCTATGGTCTCCCCTACTTTGAACGTCCTGCCTGCATAGGTACGCTGGTGACGTATCTCAAGGGCAAGGGCGGTCTTCTCGGAACAGACCGCACGCTCGGATAGCATTGCGGATTTGCCATGATGATCGGAATGGGCATGTGTGATAAGATAGGCATCAGGCTGTTTGTATTTGGCAGGGGTACGACTCGTATCCACAGAGAATGTCACAAGGTCCCCTTCAACGGACCGGAACTTAATAGAAAGATGAGGTTTGAAGGAACCGCGGGAGTTCTTCTCCCTGAATACCATTACACCAAGATCGATCAGTTCTTTCAATTTGCTAAACCCTCGAAGCTGGAATGATCTTAAATTATTTACGCTTTTTGAAAACGAGAGGATGGATCGTTGTAGTGAATTGTAAAAAGATGATTACAAAAGAAAGGAGAGGAACAAAAAGTGCTTAAAGCACCTTGTTCAGTTCCTCGATGAGGACGCCGGCTGTTGTCAGACCGGTGAAGCGCTTTGCAATCTCCCCATCTTTGAGAATAACAAGTGTTGGTACTGCCTGTACACCATACTGTGCAGCAAGGGACTGGTTCTGGTCAACATCTATGACCTTGACAGCGACCTTGTCACCGAGTTCTGCCTCCACCTTTTCAAGATGTGGTTTCTGCATCTTACATGGTCCGCACCAGGTTGCACTGAAATCTAATAATTCTACATTGCTCATGTTAAAACACCTTTGTCTCTGTTACTGTAGTAATCATAGTAATATATCGATCATTTATAGCTATCGATACCTGCAATACATGACATGACCGAAGGGACCACGGCTCTTAAAACCCCAAAAAGCACAGCCCTCCTGAGTCGGTAATGCATGTTCTATACACAACCATGTCATTATTTCAATATATAGTTTTCGCTTAGCTTATATACTTATTTAAATACGCCTTATCTTCGATGTCAGGTCAAGAGGAGCTGCATAATAAGGTGCCGTGGTAACGATAACATCCACATGCTCCGCATACCGGGATATCATACCCAGGTCCACACCACCCACGGCGATCTCAAGATGTGGGTTCAAAGCACGCAGTTCAGGAACGAATGTCTCCAGTTCCTCTGGAGTGTAATGATCAAGAAGGAGCATATCAGCCACCGGAGCAGCTTCAAGAGCTTCCTCCCTCGTGCGCGGCTCGATCTCTATCTTCTTCATGGCCTTGAGATCCACCTGTTTCTCCATGACCTCAAGGTGATTCTGTGTCACAAGAATGGAATCACTCAGTGAATTACGATGATGTGTCCCCCCTCCGGTCTTTACGGCCTTTAACTCATACTTACGAAAACCCGGATGGGTCTTGCGGCTTGTGGCTATCAGTATATCAGGGTTCGTCTTCCTCGCAAGCTCAACAGCGAACCGTGTCTTAGAAGCGATGGCACAGACCATCGAGAGAAATGTCTGGGATATCCTCCAGAGTTTGAAGATGGTAGGAAGGTCTCCCTGCGCCTCAAAGATGACATCGTTGGGATTGAACTCATCCCCATTCGGAACCATGCTCACGACCTCAAGCCCATTCTTCCTGTAGAAGCCCGCAAGGTCGTCCATACACGCAGCCACACCGTGTTCCCTTGATTTGATACGGATACGCCCGTTGCCCTCTATACCAAGGAACTCTGTGGTCTCATCGCCGTAAGGACAATCCTCTGAAAGATAAAGGTCAAAAAGATCGATCATGGTGCTCACCTATTAATATTATAGGTAGAGTATGGTTCATAACTATTGCTATTTTTAATAATAAATATCAGGTTCAAAAAAGAAAATGAAAGGAGGAGATCAGTCCTCCAGTGTTGAAACGTCTCCGGGGTCCTGGCCGAGTTCCTGTGCTTTCAGAAGGCGGCGCATGATCTTGCCGCTTCGGGTCTTTGGAAGTGATTCCACGAACTCGATCTCAGATGGCATGGCTATAGGACCGAGGTTCATCCTTACATGGTAGACGAGATCGGTCTTGAGCTTTGCACTTGCCTCGAAGCCCATACGCAGGATGATGAACGCCTTGATGGAATCTCCCTTGAGCGGGTCGGGTTTGCCGATAACAGCAGCCTCTGCCACAGCCTCATGTGAGACAAGGGCACTCTCCACCTCTGCACTGCCGATATTGTGGCCTGCAACTATCAGGACATCATCGGAACGTCCGAGGATCATGATGTATCCGTCCTCATCCTTAACAGCAAGGTCACCGGCTGCATAGTAATTGCCGATGGTGCTCCAGTACTGGCGGTATCTCTCATCGTTATTGTAGACGGTCCTCATCATGGAAGGCCACGGTTCCTTGATGACAAGGAAACCACCTGTTCCTGCCGGGACAGGTTCACCGTTCTCATCAACAACATCCGCAATGACACCGGGGACAGGTCTGCCTGCAAATCCGGGCTTCATGGGTTCGCCAACTGCTGTTGTCAGCATGTGCATACCAGTCTCGGTCTGCCACCACGTATCAAGGATCGGACATTTCTCCTTACCTATGACACGGAAGTACCACTCGAAAGCCTCCGGGTTGAGCGGTTCACCGACAGATCCCAGTATACGCAGGGAACTGAGGTTGTACTTCTCAGGCCATTCCTCACCCATCCTCATGAACATACGGATAGCTGTAGGTGCCGTGTAGAGAATCGTGACATCGAACTCCTCCACCATGCTCCACCAGACACCGGGGTCCGGATAATCCGGTGTTGTCTCGGAAATCATTATCGTAGCGCCCATGGAGAGCGGACCGTAGACGATGTAACTGTGACCTGTGATCCATCCGGGATCTGCGGTACACCACATGACATCATTGTCCTTCAGGTCGAACATGTTCTTGGTGGTGTAGTAGGTGCCCACCATGTAGCCACCACATGCATGAACGATTCCCTTTGCAGGTCCGGTGGTCCCGCTGGTGTAGAGTATGAAAAGCGGGTCCTCAGAATCCATGACCTCAGGTTCGCACTCTTTCTCCACATCCTCCATGATCTCATAGAAATCAACCTCGATCTCAGAGAAGAGCTCTATCTGGGGAGTCATCCTCCTGAGGACGACGATCTTCTCAACGGATGATGAATTGACGACAGCTTCATCCACAAGGGTCTTGAGGTCGATACGCTTTCCACGCCTGAGGGTCGCATCTGCCGTGATGACGATCTTTGCCTGCGCATCCTTTATCCTTGAATGCAGTGCATTGGCTCCGAAACCACCGAAGACCACACTGTGGACCGCACCGATACGTGCACATGCAAGCATTGCAATGATCTGCTCAGGAACAAGAGGCATGTATATACATACCCTGTCACCCTTCTCAACACCAAGGGACTTCAGACCGTTGGCGAACCTCATGACCTCACGGTAGAGCTGGCGGTATGTGAGGATCTGTTCCTCTCCGTCATCGCCCACCCAGATAAGGGCCACCTTGTTCCTCTTACCGTTGAGCACATGCCTGTCAAGGCAGTTATGTGTGACATTGAGCTTTGCACCCGTGAACCATTTTGCATATGGGTGCTCCCATTCCTTCACTTTATCCCATTTCTCGAACCATTCGAGTTCCTCTGCAACGTTCTCCCAGTGTTTCTCCGGGTCTTTCAGGAACTCATTATAGGCAGTTTCATAATCCTGTATCCATGAATCCTCCTTTACAGAAGGATCAGGCAGGTAGCTTTTACTATCCAGCTTTACATCAAAATTCTCAGACATGCTATCACCATTTGTCATTATTATCTATGATATTTCTTCCATGACCCCGAACTATCTCAGGGACATTCGGATCAATTCGTTTTGGCAACCGCATCATGTCATTTTGAAGAACAAACAAAGGTTCCCGCAGGAACCCCGGGACATGAGAGGGACCTTCTTGAAAAAGGCCTGTAACTTGAACAGGAAGGTTTCAATTATCACGTATAATCATGATATTCATATATACCTGTTTTGGTCTCTTAAAAGCAGTTTACAGCGTGAACTGATTAACAAATGCAAAGCTGTGAGGCAAAAACAACATCAAAAGAGATATATGTGACTACAGGAAAAAACCGAAAATAAAAAAGAATTATGATGAGAGGGCCAGAATTGCCTCTGCAAGGTCACCGTTAGCATTCTTCAATGCTTCACGTGCCTGGTCCTCAGAGACACCTGTCTGCTCTGCAACGAGCCTCACATCATCATCGGGAATCTGCAATTCCCTGGCGACTTCTTCCGGAGTGCCGACTACCTGATAGGTATCCACGCCCTGAGCGTTCATTATAGAGACATTGGCATCGTTAAAAACGATGTCCTTCTCAGGTGTCCTGATAATGACCTGTTCGACATCATCGATATCGGTGATGTTGATACCCATCTGCTTCATCATCTGCTTGACCTTTGCGGGGTTCATACCCCTGCCACCAATTCCCGGAAACATATTATCACCTGTTATGAATTACCCAGTAATGTTATCGTGAATAGGTTGCTTAGCAGCAGCCGCCACCGCATGATGAGGTGTTGCATCCGCCGCCGTTCTGGTTGTCGATGATGAAACCCTTTCCTGATGGACCGTCCACGTAGTCGATCTTTGCATCCTTAAGACCCTCTGAATCGTCCTTGTTCATGACTATCTTAAGACCTTTCTCCTCTACTACGATATCGTGGTCTTCGCTGATCTCATCCTCAAGTGACATTCCATACTGCACACCGCAGCAGCTCATACCTGCAACGAAAACCCTGAGAGCTACATCCTTCTTGTCCTGTTCTTCAAGCAGTGATTTCAATTCAGCTGCTGCATTGTCAGTTACTTCTACCATTATTGATACCTCATTATTTATTTGAAATAGGTTGATTAACGAATTAGTAAAGGTGACTACCGGGTAATCCCTTATATGTGTTTTTGATATATAAACTATTCGTACGTATACGAACTTTCTGTGCCCATCATGAAACCTGGAGGATCATACAAACTCTACGTCGTCGTCAACCGGATTCTGCAGGACCTCGCCACTGTAGGCATTGACCTCCACAGAATTACGCTGACCTTTTATCTCCCATATTGGCACATAGACAAGTTCATTCTGCAGGTTGATATCTGACTCTGCTGGCTTAAACTGTTTATGCTCAGAGATAATTGCATCCCCTTTGGTTGCATCGAAACGCAGGTCACGTGTGTATTCCTCTATGATCATATCAAGAAGCTGTCTTGTGGCTTCCTGCTCGGTGGTCACAGGTATCTTCACATCATATTCCACATTCGGGACAGATACCGTACTCTGGATATCATCAAGGTGCATGGTCTCGACATTTCCGTTAAGCGCATTAAGGCAACCTGACCCATCACCAGAGATATCGATGATCTTTGACCTGTAGCGGTGCTCGACATTCAGGGAATAACTGTACTTCCAGAACGGTACGAATTTCAGCACGGCGACATTGGCCCCACGTACATGAGGAGTTGAAATGGAGAATGCACGTTCCTGTGAGATATTTACAGGTGCCGAGTGAAGACTCATGACAATATGATCATCCATTGCTCTGTTCACGGGTGCCGCTGAAGTCACAGGCACCGGTGGTTCTTCACGGACCTCCTGCACAACAGGTTCAGGAACATTTGGTATGAACTCAACATCCTGCTCAACAGGTGGCTGCGCAGAGGACATGGCACCCGGACGATAGAATTTCACCTCAGCCACGCGTTCCGTATGCTGTACAGGTGGTTTTTCTGCAAGTGAGACTGCCGGTTCCTCGAATGCCTTCTCTTCAACAAGACTGGACTTGCCGGTTCCGAATATGGCATTGATGGCCTCCTGTGCAACCTCATCCACCTTGCTGACCGGCTTTTTGACAACTGTCTCAAGCAGGTCCAGTTCCGCAGTGGTACCTTCCATATCAGCAAGTACTGCCCTGCCGATCTTCAAAGCGATATCGTCGCGGCCCCAGATACCTATACCCGAAGCTGCTGCCTGACCAATTATCTGATCAGACACATCACCGGCAACGACATAGAGACCATTCCCGCCTGATATCTGGCTTGCAAAATCATTGATATCTGAGATATCAGGGTCGTCTGTAAGCTTGATAAAGGTCTTCAAACCATTCTTTTCCGCAACAAGGTCATACCTGAAAGATTCGGTAACATCATAACCTGATGAAGTGAAAATATCCCTCAAAATTCGCACTAAGTCCTGTTTCATTATGATCATTATCCATTTTGCCGGTTAAGTAAAATAGTTTTCTGTAAATAAAAATGAGAAAGTAATAGGAGCATGCTCCCTTTACAGGGACATGACAGGGTCAGAGAACACGTGTCGTGGTCTCAAGCTCTATACCCTTCTGGGTCACCATGTATGAGATCGTACGGTTAGGAACGATCATCCCACGCATCTTGCGTATCATTATGGTGCGCTCGATCTCGCTTCCACGTTCCCTTATCCTGAACTCGATGACACCATCGCAGATATGACGCAGTGTGTTCTCGGTAACGGAGTCATGCATCCCGCCTGTCATCAGTATAAGGTGGATAGCTCCGGTCGCTTTACCTATGGAAGAGATCATCTCTATGACCTCGACGACACTGTTGAGATTATAGGCACGCAGGAAGTATGATATGGAATCTATCACACCTCTGTATTTTCGGTCCCTTGTCTGCATCGCTGTGGCCTTAAGGAGACCCATGGAATCAATTCCTTTCTTAAGGAAATCCTTTGCAGACAGATCACTGGTGTACTCCTTTGGAAGAACATTGTAGAAACGGGGAACGTAAGCATCCACAAATTCAAGGGTCCCATCCTCCATGTACTTCTCTACATCCCATTTCATATCCTCCATCTCCTGGACGATCTCCTTTGCAGGATGCTCGGAGGTGAAATAGAATACATCCTCATCGTTCAAAAGCCCGCCATAGACGAATTGCTGGGCGAACATATCAGAATTGGCACCAGGCTCTGCAAGAATGAGTATCGTTGCTCCAGGAGGCACGCCTCCACCAAGTTGTACATCGAGTCCTCCTATACCTGTCGGGATCCTGTATCCGCCAGTACCATCAAAACTATAATCCATTAATTGCACCCCTGTGATAAGTCTATTATTTTGATACCAATTATATTAATAATGATAGATAATAGTATTTTATAGTATATAGCAATTAGTGATACCCATGATAAAACCTGACGAGCTGAAGTATGATAACGGCCTCATACAGGCGATCGCACAGGACAATGATACAAAAGAAGTACTCATGTGTGCCTTCATGAACAGGGAAGCTGTGGAAAGGACGATCGATACCGGCATAGTCCACTACTGGAGCCGCAGCAGACAGAGCTTATGGAAGAAAGGAGAAAGTTCAGGCCACATGCAGAAGGTCATAGAGATCAGGGTGGACTGCGACATGGATGCACTCCTGCTTCTGGTAGAACAGGCTGGCGGAGCCTGCCACACTGGATACAGGTCCTGTTTCTACAGGACAATTGACGACAAACTTGTCGGAGAGAAGGTGTTCGACCCCGAGGATGTCTACTAGGAGTGTGACTTTAGTTACACTCATAATAAACATGCCAGATCCTATTTTATTTACTCTACATTAGCGGGCTTTGTTTTATTTTCAACTGTAACTCCAATTTCTCCAATTAAAGAGAGTTATTCTGCCATTCCTCCTTTTGAAGAAAACCTGCGGCCTGGCGACTTGATTATATAGTCAGGCAGCCTATTTATGACCATGGAAGAGAGTATGGACAACAGGCAGATAGTCGTCCCTGACACAAGTGCAGTCATCGATGGGATCCTTTCAGGAAGGATACGCAATGGTGAACTTGGGGACGTTGATATTCATATACCTGAAGCTGTTATGGCCGAACTGGAAGCACAGGCCAACAGGGGACTTGAGATAGGATACAAAGGACTGGAGGAGGTGCAGGAACTCCAGCGTTATGCAGAGAAAGGCAACATCGGATTATTCTTCACAGGACTCAGGCCGAATCCCGATCAGGTCAGGCTCGCAAAGGGCGGCGAGATAGATGCCCTTATCAGAGGAACAGCAGAGGAACTTAAAGCAAAGTTCGTAACCGGGGACAGGGTCCAGTCACTTGTTGCAAAGGCAAAGGGACTGGATGTGGACTTCGAGAAACCTCCAATGGAGGAGTTCGGTCCGCTGCTGGTGGATGAGTTCTTCACACCTGACACGATGTCAGTGCATCTGAAACACAAGGTGTCCCCAATGGCCAAGAGAGGGTCCATCGGGAATGTCAAATATGAGAAGATAAGGGACGAGCCCTGCACATACGGCGAACTCAAAATGATATCCAGAGAACTGCTGGAAAGAGCACGTTCCGACCTTGAATCTTTCAGTGAGATGTCGTTCAACGGTGCAACGGTACTCCAGATCAGGAACATGAGGATAGCCATATCCAACCCGCCTTTTTCAGATGACATAGAGATCACCATTGTAAGACCGATAGCATCTGTGTCACTTGAACAGTACCGTCTGAGCGATGTACTGAAGGAAAGGATACGAACCCAGAGAGGAATATTGATTGCAGGACCACCCGGAGCGGGAAAATCCACATTTGCAGCCGGGGTTGCTACATACCTGAACGACAAAGGATTCGTCGTCAAGACAATGGAATCACCACGTGACCTGCAGGTACCTCAGGAGATCACACAATATGCACCTCTTGACGGCAGCCTTGAGAACACTGCTGATGTGCTCCTGCTTGTTCGTCCTGATTATACCATCTATGACGAGGTACGCAAGACAAAGGATTTCGAGATATTCGCGGATATGAGACTGGCAGGCGTGGGTATGTTAGGTGTTGTCCATGCGAACCGCGCAGTTGATGCCATCCAGAGACTTATCGGCAGGGTGGAGCTTGGTGTGATACCACAGGTTGTTGATACTGTGATATTCATCGACAAGGGAGAGATCGCCAAGGTGCAGGTGCTCGAGTTCACCGTAAAGGTTCCTGCCGGTATGATGGAAGCGGACCTCGCAAGACCGGTCATCCTTGTATCTGACCTTGAGACAGGAAAGAGCGAGTTCGAGATCTACACCTACGGAGAACAGGTCGTTGTCATGCCCCTCGGAAATGAACAGCAGAGAAGCCCTTCATGGAAGCTCGCTGAAAGTGAGGTAAAGGACTTCATCAGCAGCTATGCAAGCGGACCTGTAGAGGTCGAGATGACATCTGATAACCGTGCCCTTGTCCATGTGAAGGACAAGGACCTTCCAAAGATAATAGGAAAAGGCGGCAAGACGATCGCTGATATTGAGAGGGCACTGGGCATTCATATCGATGTACGCAAGTTCGAATCAGGTGAGGAACGCAAGATGCGTGAGAACAGGGAACATCACCCGATAATCGAACGCTCGAAGAAGCATGTCATACTGAACATTCCTGATGCGTCCGGACGTGATGTGGAGGTCTATGCAGGCGAAGGATTCCTATTCTCAGCAACCATCGGCAGGCACGGAGACATCAAGGTGAGGGCGGATTCTGAACTGGCCTATGATATTCTGGATGCTATGAGAGAGGGAGAGGTCATCTGGGTGAAGGAGGTATGACCTCCTTACCTTTTTAGCTCCTTCATGAAAATTACTTCACTGTCATTTTCCAAAGCTATATATATTTGGAAATAATTAATTTTACTCAGAAATGGAAATTGACGTCAAATGTGACTACGAGATACTTCCAGACAATAATCTAGCTTTTAAAGTAAAGGTCACAAACAACACGGACCTGGTCATCTCCAACGTTCATGTAACAATTGATCACACCGAATCATTTTTCGAGTTGCAGGGAGAGAGCAGTCAGAGACTGGGGCTTATTCCACCCGCCATCACAAGAACATCGGAGTTCATACTAAAGCCACTTGGGTGTATCCACATGGATAACATCGAAGCAAACCTGACCTATCGGGACCACAGATGGGAAAAGCATACTATAACTGTCAGATCAGAAGAAGTTCATTGTATCTACCCATTCCTCCGTCCCAGACCAATGGCCAGAAATGAATTCCTGGAATATTTCAAAGCCTGGGACCCGATAGAGACCGGAATTAACTTTGAAGACATCGGTGTTGAAAAGATCACATCATCCCTTATACAGATGTCTCGAAACCGTTTCCATATTGTAGATGGAAGTAAGACAGAACAGGGCAATGTCATCTATTTTTCAGCCGAGTCTACAGATAAAGAAGTCTGCTACCTGTTAAAGGCACTTGTCAGAGAGGAACACGGACAGACACAGGTCATGTTCAGGGCAGCATCAGACAGAACAAATGAGACACAGGAGTTCCTGAATGAGATCGTTCCTGAACTCAGGAAGTTTGTCAGTAACGTGAATTCTGCAAAAGACACCGGCACCATAAAGAAAGAACATGTTATCAGCATAGGGAATCCCGTTGTACATGAAACTGATAACCGTGCAGGCAGCAGGAACAGGCAAATTAGCAGACGAAATAGTGTCCCCCCCGGAACCAGAGCAGGAACGAGACAGTCAGTAGGATCTGGTAGTATGAACCACAGAAGTGGTTCTGAAGAGGAAGAAGATGTTGCCAGAATGTATGATGCATACCTGAGAGAGGTAAAAGGCAAGACCATTGATATAGAAAAGAAAGAGGCTGTAGTCCTTCCAAGCAATACTCAAAGGACAGGGGATGAGGACAGAAAAATAAGAAAGTTCCGTGGAATGACATCTCCATCAAGGAAAAGAACGAAAGAGACAAAACCAGTAAGAAATAAGAAAAAACTGGTCATAAATGCAATGGTCTCTCTTATTGTCCTGACCCTTCTCATGGGATTTGCTGTAAATAATCCTTTTATAATGGAAAGCCTCGGCGGTTCTATCCCTGCGGGACCTGTTCCTGCCGAATCTGTGACCATAGATTTCCTGAATGCAGTGAATAATAGTGACTTCCATACTGCTTTCAGCATGTGTCAGGGAAAGGACTTCCTTGCAGTTGCGAGCGTCCAGATGATCTTCACAAACAGAGGGATCGAGGGAGGAAGCATCAGGCAGATAGAAGTCCTGTCAAAGGATGTTGCAGATGACATTGCTGTTGTGGATGTCGAATGTACTGTTGCTATTTTAGATTCCTATGGAAAAGAGGAAGATATAGAGGTTATGCCAATTTTCTTCCTGTTGCAGGATTCGGAACAAGGGTGGGCGATCACACAGATATCGTTCACTGAACCATTTGTGACCCGGGCCGAAGAGTGATAAAATTCAGCCTGTAACTTCCTTACAGACTAAGATCGCACACATCATATAACAGAAAGTCCTCATTTTTACATAAATAATAAATATAAAAACATTTTACATTTTATTGTATGGGTATTGGCATTAAACGCGGGTATGAGACCCTCCCCAACAATGATGTGATGTTCGGGGTCAGGGTAACCAATGATAGTGATCTTGTGATATCAGACGTACAGGTCATCCTTGATCACAACGAGTCACTTTTCAGCTTACAGGGAGACAGGATACAGAAACTGGACAACATCCCGCCGACCATACCGAGGACTGCAAAGTTCATTTTGAAACCACTTGGTTGCGTCCACAAAGAGAACATCGAGGCAACCATCAGTTATCGTGACCATAAATGGGAGAAGCATATGGTCAGCATGCGGCCAAAGGAGGTACATTGTGTATGTCCTTTCCTGCGGGCAAAACCAACAACGAGGAAAGAATTCCTCAATCTCACTGAGAAGGGTCACTCCATAGAAACTGGAATGAACTTCGAAGGAATAGGTGCCGAAGAGATAATCTCTTTTTTGATGCAGACATGTTCCACACGCCTCTATATTGTGGATAACTATCCTGTCAACGAAGGCAATATCATCTATTTCTCAGGTGAGTCCATAGGTGAGAAGGCATACTACCTGCTCACGGTCCTTGTTAAAGAGAACGAAGGACTCACTCAGATAATGTGCCGGGCGGTCTCGGATAAGACCCACGGGATACATGGGTTCCTCAATGAGATCGTCTTTGAGCTGAAACACCTTGTCAATACAGTCAACTCAGCAAAGGAGATAGGGATCATAAGGAACGAACAGGTCATCAATATCATCGATTCAGTGGTTCAGAGAACAAATTTCTCCACAGGACCCGGCAGCGGTTCTGTCAACATACAGGACAGCGTTGTGCAGAGAAGCGAGATCAGGCCGGGTCCACCATCTATACCTGCGGCTGCAGCAGTTCCAGCGGAAAATGAGGTGGTCGACCAGAAGTACGATGCATATATGGAAGAGATCAAGACCAGGAAAAAAGATGAGGAGCGGAGAAAGACAGTAGCCTCCGGTTCAGACCCGGGCGATCCAAAGAGCAGCAAAAAGAAGCTGCTGATGCCTCTCATGCTGGTATTCGCTGCATTTCTGGCAGGTTATCTGCTGGATAGCACACTGTTCATTGATGGTTCAGGCGATGACAACACAATATATCCTTCCACACAGGCATCCATTGTTGCGAGCACCCAGACAACTCAGGGAGAAGCTCCCAGCATGTACATAAAATACATTTATGGGAACAGGGCGAAGAACTCTGCTTCTGACATGTCCGATACCATCGACCTCCTGTGGGTGAAGGTCGGTCTGAACAGTGGCAGTGTGCCCATTGATATGACAGGGATGAGGATATTCGTGAGTGACGGGACGAATACCAATGAACTTGTCTATGCAGGAAGCGATGATTCCTTCGGTACTATGACCGAGTATTCTCCAAAGAACCTCAGGAGACTCCTCACCACTTCAGGGAACGCTGAGAACTATTTCACTGCTGAGGTAGTCCATGACAGCGACTCATCATTCTCGCAGACCAAGCCAATCATGAATGCAGGGGACCACATAGCAGCCCTTGTGTCAACGAGCTCTGACTCAGCCGCATCTGGCGGATACTACAAGCTCAGGGGAATTGATGTGTCCTCAGGACTTGAAAGGTCAGGACTTGATATCGGACCGGGAACTACTGTGAGTATAATAATAAAGGGAGAAACAGGAACACTTGTAAGCACTGAAATAGTCACACCTTCATCTTACGGAACTGAGGAAACGATATATCTCTACCCATGAGGAAAGCGGCGAGAAAGAAGGAGAAATAGTTCTTTTACTTCTTTGACTTGCTGTCGAACAGTTCCTTTGCGCTCTCAGCACATGCGATAGCATCTTTCTTTATCTGGCACTCCCAGAAGACCATCACGTCCCAGCCTTCAGCTTCAAGAGCTGCTTTTTTCTTTGCGTCCCTTTCTTTGTTCTTCCTGAACTTCTCAGCCCAGAAATCGGTATTTGATCTGGGGAGAGGCAGGTCACAGTGTGGGCAGCGATGCCAATAACAGCCATGAACGAAGATGGCTATCTTCTTTCCGGGATAGGCGATATCAGGCCTGCCTGGCACCTTCTTCCAGTGAAGACGATATCCCGGGATGCCTACTTCCCTCAGTGCCTTCCTGAAGATGATCTCGGGTTTGGTGTTCTTCCCGGTGTTCGCGCTCATCACTCTGGATGTGGTCTCGGACTCGGGGATGGGGGCACGGCCGTCTCTGATATACATGTTGTCAGAATATTTGTGGCGGAGGTATAAAAGGCAACCCTATTGGATCGAAGGTGTTATATTTCTAAAGGTCATTTCATGGAGCATGACCAAAAGGCGACTGACAGCGGCAGATTTCTTCTGCGGGGGCGGTGGATTCTCGGAAGGATTCAGACAGAACGGTTTTGAACTGCTCTTTGCCCTTGATAGCTGGCAGCCTGCCATTGATACACATCATCTCAACCATCCGGATTGCAATGCGGTCAGGATGGATATCCTTGAACTCGATACCCCGGAGAAGATAGACGAATTCGTTCCTGACGTGGACGTGCTTATCGGAAGTCCTCCCTGTGTCTCGTTCTCCGGTTCTAACAAAGCAGGAAAAGCCGATAAGAGCCTTGGTATCCAGCTTATCGAAGCATATCTAAGGATAATCGCGTGGAAGAAGAGCAAGGGCCAGCTAAAGTACTGGTTGCTGGAGAACGTCCCCAATGCAGGGAACTATGTTAAGGACAGATACACGTGGAAGGAACTCGGACTTCCGGGAAGCGGGGATGACCTTATTGTTGAGAGGAAAGAGGTGTTCAATGCAGCGTACTATGGCGCACCTCAGGCAAGGAAGAGATTCGTTTGCGGGGATTTCCCTCTCCCGGAACCCACATGCAGTGATGAGTCCGAATTCACCACCACACGACAGGTGCTTGAGGCTTTGAGGAATCCTTTTGAGAAGGACCATAGCGGAACCATAAGCGACCCGAGCTATGACCTGTCCGTGCCGGCTGATTCACTGACCGACCATTTCTATGACACGCGTGTGGCTGAGTTCGAGTGGAAGAAGGCCAGAAGGATGAAGGAGGACCACGGATTCATGGGGAAGATGTCATTCCCTGAGGATCTGGACCGTCCGAGCAGGACCGTCATGGCTACAATGTCGGCGTCTACCAGAGAGGCCATGATACTTGATGCTGTGGGAGAGGATGGAGAACATATCGGGTATCGCCTGCCCACCATCAGGGAAATCGCCTCTTTCATGTCGTTCCCGATCACATACCAGTTCCAGGCCAACAATGAGAGTTCCAAGTACAGGCTTGTGGGCAATGCAGTATGCTCCCGCCTGTCCTCTGCACTTGCAAGGGCAATCCTCATAGAGGAAGGTATCGAGCCGCCTGAGAAGTTCATCCCGCTGCCGGATACAAGACCGAACGTGGACCTCAGGGGCACTAAGAGGAAGCTGAAGACAGAGAACAAGAAAAAAACTGATGCAAAGTTCGCGATCCACATCCCCTACATAAAGATAAGGGGATTCAGGGTGGAGCTTAGCAATAAGGACTCCGATTTTGAAAAAGGCGATATCAAATGGTCCTGCATCCTGCATCAGGGAAGTGGCAAGAATGCCCTGAAGTGCAGCCCGGATGACTGTGACATGACAGGGCTGGTCCAGCAGATTCCCGGTTTCGATGGGTTCAAAGAAGACGTTCATGAAATGTTCAGTGAACTGGATATGGACCATACGCATCTTCAGGAGGCCTATGTTGCCAGATGCGAGAGCGAGTACATCACACCGGAACAGGCACTGGACATGATGAAGGAACTTGTGGACAGGCATTTCCCTGAGGAGGATGCCTTTGTGGACAATTCCGACAGGATGATCGCTATAGACAGGGACAGGGTTCCTGTGAGGGTGATCGCGGGTATGTATGCCTGTGATTATTTTGTTGAGTGCCTGGATTAAGAACGGGTAATTCGTATCTTTTTATTGTGGTTCATCGAACCACGGTTATTTTTTGTTGCTATCTACGTTAAACGTTAGCTTATTGTATGTACGTATTTTTTTAATACAATTTATAGAAAAATCGCTGAATTAAATTATTTTATAATGTAGTGCATCATATATACAGATGCATATGTCCAACAGGATCTACGATATGAGAACAGAAAGGACCATAATAGATCTCCTTGAGTCAAGACTCTATCCGGATATCTGCTCTGAACCGGTCAGATGGTACAATGACAGGTCCGATCAATTGAAAGGCAAGGATTGTGACCTTTTTTTCAATGGACTCACGGCTGCATCCGTTGATGTGAAATGCGCCCATGATCATGTCAGGACGGATGTCTCAGAAGGATCCCTCCCCACTTTCGCTTTTGAACTGAGCTTCTGCAACGGCGGCAAAGAGATACCAGGCTGGTTATATGACACCTCAAAAGAAACACGATATTACCTGCTGTCATGGATATGGGCAAAGAAGGAGAGATATTTCGGGCCGGAGGATATTCTCAAACTTGAATGCTGTCTTGTTGAGAGACAGAAGATACTTGCTTTTTTAGCCAGGAGAGGATTGTACCCCGAAAATGCTGTTGAGATCAACAGGATGATCAGAAGAAGTGGCACAGATGGACGATACATGGACAGGGACCTGAGAGGCGAGTTCCCCTTTATCGACATGGATGGGGGCTTCCATATTTATTATTCAAAGGATGGTAAAGAGGAGAAGCCAATTAATGTGATCATCTACAAGAAGCATCTGCTGGAACTTGCTGAGAAGAGCTTCACTTTGGATATGTAGGATGAACCTTTCGCAGTATCGTTCCTGTATTCCCGGTCACTTCCTTAGTTTCAAATAATAATTCTTCTGCGTGGCAATTTCGTCTAAGATCGAATGGAGTGATCTGGACCTTTCTTTGATGTCTGGTCCTTTTGAGTTCTTTTTCGCTTCATCCAGAGCTTCTTTCAATTCCTCGATCTCTAAAACGGTTGATGCAATACAATAATATCTCTTTGAACGGCCTTCATTGAATTCCTGCAACATTTCCTTTAGCAGTTGTTCTCTGGCCTTTTGAGACATTTCAAATTCAGTCACCCCGTTCTTCCGAATAAAGGCAATATCATCTTCAAGTTTCTGATAACACTTGAACGAATCACGCTTTTTCCCAAGCTCCCTGTGTTTTTCCCATTTTTCACAGGTTTCACTCTCTTTGCAATCCCAGCAGAACTCAAGTTCTTTTTTCTTTATTCCACAGGTGATAAAGGGACAACCTACGGCCATCCTTCCATCGCTTTTGCAGCCCAGGCACTGGCTTTTCGTATTCATGTGATAGTTTGGACAAAGCCTGCAGGAAAGCCCGCATATTCCTATTTCGGGGCATTTTATTTCCATGGGTAGTTAGTAAGTACGGCCTACTTTTAATATTTTTGTTAGCTCGGTGGAATTTATCTTAAACGTGATCAAACAAGGAAAACACAGAGAATACGCCGGAGTTTCTAATCGAGTAGTATCAGAAGGGGCTTTCGGATGGATGAACACAATTTTGGATAGGATTTGTGCTCACCTGTTCTCACGAAATTACTTCAATGAAAATCAATTTAATATACAATAACCGCTGATGATTAAATATGGAATACACAATCGTTCTTGAGCCAGCTGAGGAAGGTGGATACACTGCACGTTGTCTGGAACTCCCCGCAGCCATAAGTGAGGGCGATACCAGAAAGGAAGCAATAGAGAACATTAAAGAAGCCATTGAACTGGTGCTTGAAGTTACGGAAGAACAGGCAAAAGTATTTGGCGAAATCACTAAGGTTGAGATTGCAAGTGCCTGAACTACCAGCAATTTCCGGCCAGAAGACTATAAAAATACTGGTGAAACTCGGTTTTGTTGTAGTAAGGCAAAAAGGAAGTCATGTGTTTTTGCAGCGGGGGAATGATACCGTCACAGTTCCTTTGCACAACCCCCTTAAAAAAGGAACTTTGAAAAGCATTCTAAAACAAGCTAATGTTGACCTCGACGAGTTCATAAGAACCTGATAATAAGGAACATTAAGCCTTCACCAACAACACACACTTTTTTGAAAACATCTTCAGCTTGTCCATAACCACAAAAACAGCATTTACAGCAATTTCCAGCGAAGACAAGCTCGAAGACACGCGGGAGTTTCTGGTGGAGCAGTAGTACCATAAGGAACTTTTGATTGGATGACTACATTTTTAGATGGGATTTGTAGTCACCTATGAAGTTAACGACAGGTTCTAATCAAAAATATATCATGAATCAGCAGTTAAATATCTTGCAACATAGCTGCCAAATTCATCGAAGTCTTCCAGCCTCTCATCCAGGAACATGTGCATTATGTCAATATCCACTTCTTCGTACATGTGGACCAGAACATTCCTGAAACCGGCTGCCTGAGCGAATTCTTCTGCAAACTCCTGAGGGATCACTCCGTTCTTGCCGAGTATAAGGAACACGCTTCTGTATACCTCGGGCCTTTCGAACCCCTCCTTTGAGATGATCATCTCACCAATATCGATCGCACTTTCAATGGCAAGCTGGAAGTTGCGCTCAACTGCACTGCGAAGTTCGTAATTGTGTTCAAGCTCATTGCTGCCTGCATCTACGGACTTCAGGTAGCTGACACACCTCTGCATGAAATCCAGTTTCCTGAGTATTTTATCCTCATCACGCATTCAGGCCAGCCCCTTTTCAGTAATTCTCTTGAGCAGGTTCCTGTTCATCCGGTCCTCATAGTATTTCCAGTCCAGATACACTGACATGATGCGCTGTTCAACATCCATCTTCAGGCTGCTGTCCCTTTCAAATATCAGGACATTGGGCCTTATAACCTCAAAACTAAGTACAGGTGGAGTGTCATTGAGCACTACCACGTCTATCTTATCACTTTTCAGCAGGTCTGAGAGTTTCCCTATCAGGTCAATCCGTTTACGGATCCTTTCTTTCCCTGTCAATGTCTCAGAAAGATAGACACCGATGTCCACATCACTTAACGGACCTGCCGTATCCTCTGCCAGCGAACCAAAAAGATAGGCAAGCTCAACTGACTCTTCATCAGGGAAGAATCCTTCCAGAAGAGTAATGATCTCTTTTTTGTCATGACACGGAGCTCTTTCTATCATAGTACCAACGGCAAAGGTGTTCTAAATTTTTCTATGTGTTTATAAGTAATAAAGATTGAGTGAGGGTGTAGTTGTGGGTGACTACATTTTGGGAGGGAAATTGTGGTCACCTAATAAGAGTATACTAAAATATGCTGTAAGAAAAATAATCTTATAATAGGATTCTTTTCAATTCATCCATTGTCAACATTTCTTTTTTTCTGTGAACCATCCTATGACAGTTTGAGCATAAAGGTACCAAATCTGTTTTAGGATCTACTTTTTCTTCTCCAGTATAAGATGAAAGTGGGAAAAGATGATGTATCTCAATAAAACCACTTCCGTGTTGACCATATCTTTCTTGAAAATCGAATCCACAGGCAACGCATTTTGTCCCGTGATATTTTAGTGCTTCAACACGTAGTTTGGGATTCCTTTCAAAATATGTTTGAATCCTTGTTCTTTCTTTACCTTCTGCATATTTTTCTGCGACATGTCCTTCAGAAGGTTCTTTTAAGGTTTCAAAATCACCAGAATCGCTCAATCCTAGATCCAACGCCTGTAAGACGAAATGTGTTGGTTTATCTCCAGAATGTGAAATGTACTGGAATCTTCCGAGATGCTTAAATGCAGACTCCGGATATTCTTTTATGTGCTCCCTATAAAACACAATTAATTCAGCATCATTGTCTAAGTGGTTGATTATCTTGTGATCAGTTCTTCCCTTTAACTGCCCTTCAAAATTCAATATTTGACCATCAAAATCGTCACTATAAGCTGTCCTATCAGGGGTTTTGTTTTTAGTTACAAAGATCCAGACTGAAGAATGACCTTTCGGCTGAAATATGCCAGTATTTATGGTAGCATCAGTTATTTGAAATAGATCCTTAAGATCATTCCTTGAATATACAGAGAGAACATCAAGATATTCTGAACTTTTCATGATAGACCCAATACATTATGGAATATTAATGTCTTTCTAAATTATTACAAATATTTGCACCAAAATTGTAGTGAAATATGATATCCAGCAAATGCTCTGTAATCAGATTTGTAAAACATCACCCCAATCCTAATATACTCTTTTCAACAATTTACAACTCAGGAGAATACCACTCATGAAAGTATCCATCATTGGTTCAGGCTATGTTGGCTCGGTCTCAGCGGCCTGTTTTGCGGACCTCGGGCATGAGGTCATCTGTATCGACATCGACGAGGAGAAGGTAAAACAGATCAATGCAGGTATCGCACCCATCTGGGAAGAGGGACTGGATGATCTAATGGAGAGATACACCCAGAAGACGCTCATCGCCACATCTGACTATGATTATGCTGTACAGAACTCCGATGCTTCGTTCATCTGCGTGGGGACACCTTCAGGGGATGACGGGAGCATTGACCTCTCCATTGTGAAGGCTGCAAGTGCCAGCCTCGGGAAGGCTATAGCTAAGAAGGACGGCTACCATGTTGTCGTCGTCAAGAGTACCGTGGTGCCTGAGACCACCGAGAAGGTCGTACTCCCTATAGTCGAGGAATACTCCGGCAAGAAGGCTGGCAGGGATTTCGGTATCGCCATGAACCCCGAGTTCCTGAGAGAGGGCAAGGCTGTCTATGATTTCATGCACCCTGACAAGATCGTCGTGGGTGCTATCGATGAGAGGTCGGGATTCGTTGTATCAGAACTCTATCGCAAGCTGGACTGTGAGATCACACACACCAACCCGAGGACAGCCGAGATGATCAAATACGTCAACAACTCCTTCCTGGCTACCAAGATATCCTTCGCCAACGAGATAGGTAACATCTGCAAGCAGCTAGGTATCGACACCTACGAGGTCATGGATGCCGTTGGAACCGACTTCAGGATAGAGCGCCAGTTCCTCAACTGTGGTGCAGGTTTTGGCGGATCATGTTTCCCCAAGGATGTCAAGGCCATCATAGGCAAGGCAAAGGATATTGATTATGAACCACTCTTACTGAGGTCCGTTGTGGATGTAAATGACAGGCAGCCCCTGAAGATGATAGAACTCCTGCAGAACAAGATAGGCGACCTGAAAGGCAAGAGAATAGCCGTACTTGGTCTTGCCTTCAAGAACGACACCGATGACATCAGGGAATCCAGGTCCATCCCCGTAATAGCTGAACTACAGCGCCTTGGAGCAGACATCACCGCATACGACCCCATGGCCGAGGAGAGTATGAAGAAACTCTACCACGACGTCCTTTACTGCAAGACCGCAGCGCAGGCACTGGAGGAAGCAGACGGCTGCCTCATCATGACAGAGTGGAGCGAGTTCAGGGAACTTGACAGGGAGTTCGATGCCATGGCTAACAGGGTCGTCATCGACGGCAGAAAGATGATCAACCCGAAAAAGCTCAGTGTTGAGATCGATTATGACGGTCTGTGCTGGTAAGCAGAACCGGCGGAAGGCTGGACATGAACGAGACTTTCACCCTGAATATCGGAGAGAGAAAGACTGTCAAGAACAGTTTCTTCGGAACATCACAGGATATGATGTACTGTGGCATGTCATCGGAGAGCACTTTCTCGATCGGACTTCTTTTTTCAAAAGGTTATCAGGGTCATGCCCTGAACTTTTACTTCCCGAAAAAAACCTCCTCTATAGTACTCGATGGCAGGAAATACTATGTCGTTGATGTTAAACCTGAATATATCACACTTCAGAACTCCCAAATTATCTGAAACAAAATAGAAGGATTTTAATATCTTGAGTAAAAAAGGTCAGTCCGGTTGGTGGCGGATCTTATGAAAAACGAAAACCAGATAAAAGATGATATCAACGGCAGATTACACTCCCTTGACCAGAACGTAAGGAGTGTGGAAAAGAGATTGCGTGCAGTGGAGCGCAGGCTCTCTGTGGACGTGCCCCCGGAGGATACAATACCCGAGTACGAGACTAATTTTGAAGAAGCTATGGAAAGTACGAGGGAAGATATCACTTCCATTCTTACTGACATCGATGAACTGAAACAGGGTCTTCATGTCAACGAGACTCTTGAGAACAGGTTGCAAGAACTTGATTCACAGCTCACCGGACTGAACTCGCAGATAGCCATGCTTCAGGAAGAGAATTCAAGACTCAGGGATGAACTGGAACAGAATGAACCTGACACAGGTCTTCAGGAAACCGAGGAACTCAAACTGGAGATCAGGAACGAGATATCACAACTGAACATGCGTCTTGAGAAAGCCGAGAATCATAACCGCATCAATATCGGTTCTGTGAAGGTGCCCGTAGAACTCTCAGGGATAATGGGGGCACTGATACTTGCGCTCACAGGATATCTCATAATGGTCGGGCGCTGGGACATTATCCGGTCGGCCTACTTCTCATTCTCTATTGCGCTGGTGTTCGCCGTGGCAGTAACTATGAAGTTCTATGTGGCAAATCGTAGCAGAGCTTGAGATTCCAGATTGAAAACGACAGATAACTAAAAAAGAGACCATCAGGAACTCAAGAACCTGAGATCTCATACTTTTCTTACTTTAACGAAGTACTCATTGCTATAGTCCAGATAACCTTCCTGCATCACCTTTACCGAAAGATAGCCTTCGGTTTTACCCTGCGGGAGAGAGATGTTCAGCAGTTTGTACCGGAACTCACCATCATGGTCCGTGATACCTCCGGTTGCCTTCTCCTTACCGGGACCCCATACCACCACATTTGCACCACCGACAGGCTTCCCATCGTTGTTAAACACACTGACTATCAGTTCAGGAGAATCAACGATCGTCCCGCTCATATTGAAGCTGCTACAATTGGAAGCCGCGAACATCGATTCAGGAACAAAGGGCGTGCTCATCACAGCACTGAGGATGGCATACATACCTATCATACCGATGATCGTGAGCACAACGATCCTTATGGGAAGCCCCACGGAAGCAGATTCATCTGATAACATGTGGATCAGGAACTAAAAATAGAAATGAAAGGAGATGCAAAAAGATGTCAGGATCATGATGTCCTGACTATCATTACAGCATCTTTCTTCTCGAAATCGTAGAAACCATCAGTGGATATACTGAGGTCCATCGATCCTTCATTCTGGTTAGCACCAAGGCTTACAGGCGAACTGCTTGTCGATGTGCTGAGACTGCAGTTCCCATTGTTGTCCGTGGTACCTGTGGCTACACCACCAAGGCCACGCAGGATAACGTTTGCATCCCTCACAGGGTAACCGTCGGGGTCTGACACGGATATCTTCACATCCACATCAAAAGGTGAGGTCGCTGTAGTGGAATCCACGATGACCGTGTTTCCGGGACTTACACCTGTAACCTGTTCTCCTGACTCTACGATCGTTACGGACATGTTCTTGGTTGGAGGAGGGATAATAGCTACAAGAGCTGCGAGTGCCACCATACCAACCACCAGCATGACAACAATATTGATAGGAAGCTCGATGGCCCTATCGTCATTGAAGAGTTTTTTTAAGTTTTCCAAAAAACCACCGACACTTAGGAAAAATACATTAGATATAAATTTATTGATTTGCTCCTGAATTTTATATTGTGCACAGAATAATTTAAGAATTTAACTTTTAAATATAACTTCTACACGAAACTTTTTTAGAAAATTATTTGAACTACCCACTTCATTGTATCGTGAACACCACAAAAGAGTAAATTCAATGGAACCAATGGACATATACACCTTCGGAAAGCACCTTTCTTCCATAGAAGTGGATAACATCTATGAGACAATGCACTTCAGAGCGAGGATAGAAGCCCGATTTGGTGAAGGTTTCATTGAAGAAATATATTCAATCATATTCGAAAAGACCCCTGTAGGGATTTTACAACAGAATGGGCAAAAGTTTAAAGTCCTGTATAGATATAGTGAAAAATACGACATTAGTGTGATCATTGGAATAAAAGAGCATGAACCTATCAAGTTCTCATTAGTAACATGCTTCAAGGAATCATCCGGTAAAAGAGTGAGAGAAGATGAACGAACGCAGGATCAAGCGTGAAGGTTCTTCTGATTATGACCTTCAGAATGACAGCTTTTTCGCATATTCAAAAGGTGTGAAATATAAGTCATCCATCGACATAGATGGAATCATACTGGACATCGGAGAAGATGATTCGATCACTGGTGTTGAAATACTGGATGCTTCCAAAAAGTTCGGGATCTCAAAATATGATGTCCAGCACTGCAGGACACTTAATGTGCAAATCGATATTTCTGCAAAGGTCATCGACCTTAAGATTACCATGAATGTTGGCAAAAGGAATGCTGAAGTGCTCCGTGAAACAGCTGCTTCTACGATCAATATCCTGAATTTACCTGCCGGCTCGGAATCTCTGGCTGTCGGGATGTAATTTATCTACTATTTGCAGTGCATGATACACATCGTTACATTCATGTACCAAAACCATTCTTTAATTCCACATGAAGAAGATAGTTATCATCGATTACGGCCTTGGTAACCTCAGGAGTGTCCAGAAGGGACTGGAACACGCAGGTGCGAACGTGATCATCTCAAGTGACCCTGAAGAGATCAAAGGTGCCGATGGGGTCATCCTTCCTGGTGTCGGGGCTTTCAAAGATGCAATGAAGAATGTCGAGAAGGTCAGGGACACCATCGATGAATACGTAGCATCAGGTAAGCCGATGCTCGGCATCTGTCTGGGGCAGCAGATGATGCTCAGCACATCAGAAGAAGGCGGCCTCACAGAAGGGCTTGACCTTGTCAAAGGGAAGGTGCTCAGATTCCCGCACTCCGAACTCAAGGTCCCTCACATGGGATGGAGTGACATAAAGATCACACAGGAGCATCCTATTTTTGAAGGCATACCAGATGGCTCCTTCGTCTATTTCGTCCACTCATACTACGTGGACACCACAGAGAAGAACACTCTCATATCATGCGATTACGGCACACAGTTCGCAGCTGCGATCGTCAACGATGCAGGCAATGTCATAGGAACCCAGTTCCACCCTGAGAAAAGCGGTGATGTGGGCCTTAAGATGCTGAAGAATTTCGTAGCCATGTGCTAAAGGAACAGGAATGATAATATGGATATCGAAGGCTACGCAAAACGGGGCTTAAGGAAAAACGACCCGGAACTGGAAGACAAGCTCACAGCCAGGATACTGGAAGTGAAGAACACAAGCCCTGAACATGCCCGCAAACTTGCACAGGCAACGATCACAGAGGCAAAGGCAACCCTTGTGCTCAAGGGAGACGTTCTTGAACCTACCGTATCCGGCGTGACTATGGGAGAGTTCGGCGTCGGTTCCAGAGGTCTTGGCGATTTCTACACACATGAGAAGATAGCCGAGGTCATCGGCAAGACAAAGGCGGTCGTGGACACCACACACCTTGATGATTCCGGTGTTGTCACAACAGAAGGTGGCGAATACGTTATCCTCACCGTTGACGGCATGCACTCCAGACTCAGCGATTATTCATTCCTTGCAGGATTCCACGTTGCAAGGGCAGCACTCCGTGATGTCTATGTCATGGGTGCAAGACCCGTGGCAATGCTCTCTGACATCCACGTGGCAGATGATGGTGATGTCGGCAAGGTCTTCGATCACATAGCAGGTATAACAGCAGTTGCAGAGCTCTCGAACATCCCTCTCATAACAGGCAGTACCCTCAGGATCGGCGGTGACATGGTGATCGGTGAACGTATGACCGGTGGTGTCGGTGCCGTCGGAGTCTCAACTGATCTTACAGCCCGTGAGCAGACACAGGTCGGCGATGTAATACTCATGACAGAAGGTGCTGGCGGCGGGACCATATCAACCACAGCACTCTACTATGAGATGCATGATGTGGTTGATGAGACCATCAACATCAAGTTCCTGGAAGCCTGTGACAAACTGATCGATTCAGGTCTTGTAAAGCACATACACGCCATGACAGACGTCACAAATGGCGGGGTCCGCGGCGATGCAAAGGAGATATCCAGAACAGCTGGTGTCAAGCTCATATTCGAGGAAAAGGAGATGAGAAAGCTTGTCAATCCAACCGTCCTTGACATGCTCGAATCCCTTGAGATAGACTATCTTGGTGTCTCACTTGACGCACTGCTCATTATTGCTCCACAGGAGTATGCAGAGGACATCATGAAGACCATCCGAAGTGCCGATGTCGATATAGCTGTCATCGGGGAAGTGGTCGAAGGCACAGGTGCTGAGGTCATAATCGACGGCGAGGCAAGGGATTTCACACCACGGTTCAGGGAATCGGCATACACACCTATCAAGAAGATGATAGGTGACGAGAACCCACGTGACTTCGATGAGATGAAAAAAGCAATTGACACTGCCGCAGTCAATGCGATCGAGAAGAAGAAACGTGTAATTGAGATGATAAAAAGAAAATAGAGAGAAGAAAGGAAAGACCTTTCTTTTCTTACATATTTTTCTCAGTCCTGGTTCTCAGGATTCTCTTCACCGTCTTCGCTTTTTAGTTTCTCAACGACAAGGATCACACCGTCCTTCTCGAGTATCCTTACCTTGTCATCTTTCTCTATCATATCTGATGAGCGTGCTTTCCAGCGCTGTCCACGGTGGAGGATATAACCTTCCTGACCATCTCCTATTGTGTCGATGGCCAGTCCGGTGTCACCGATGAGTTCACCAAAAAGGGGTTTTTGCCTTCTGATCTCAAATACCTTGTATATTATGAACACAAGGAACAGCCCCAGAACAAGGGTTGGTGTCGCAATCGAAAGTATCAGCGTTCTCTGGAATTCCGCAGGAGTATAGTTCTGCGGGAAATCCGTTGGTGCAAGCAGCACACTACCAGCTACCACACACACAAGACCTGCGATCCCGAATACACCGAAACCGGGAGCCTGGAACTCAAGCACCAGCAGGGCCACACCCACTATGATAAGGAACAGAGCACCTATATTCACATCAAAGCCCGTCCCTATCAGTCCAAGGGAGATAGCTATCACACCAAAGAGCTCAGCTCCGAAGCCGGGATTCGATATGCCGAGTATGATAGCATAGACACCGAGTAACAGGAGCAGCGAAGAAACTATAGGGTCGGAGATGATGTTCAGGAAAGCGAGCTTCAGGGAAGCTTCGTAATAATCAATGGTTGCACCATCTGTCTCAAGCACCTTTCCTTTGACCTCCAGTCCATCCACCTGCGAGAGCAGGTCAGCTATTGAAGGTGCGACATATTCAATGACACCATACTCAAGTGCAGTATCAGCATCAAGGTTCAGGTTCTTTGTGATGAACTCCTCTGCAGCTGTCTGGTTACGGTCATGCTGCTTTGCATTCTCAGTTGCCCTTTTCACAAGAGCATTGATGATCTTCTCATCCTCGATCGGTTCACTTCCGCCGGATGTTATGCTCACGGGCTGTGCCGAACCTATGATAGTGTAAGGTGCCATAGCGGCAACGTCAGTACTTATGAGAATGAGGGTACCTGCAGACCATGCTTTTGTGCTTTCGGGATAGACATAACCTATCACCGGAACATCGGTAGCTGCGATCTGCTCAATTATGTCGATTGTTTCATCCAGATTCCCGCCCGGAGTATTGAGCGTGATCACAAGGGCTTCGTAGTCATCATTCTCAGCGAAGGCTATGGCATCGGCTACCATATCATCCGTTACCGGGGTGATGGAATCCGATATCTCGAGCACCAGTACCTTCTGCTCTCCGGCAGCACATGCTATTCCTGTGAACTGGGAAAGAAGAAGAATAAAAAAAAGAAAAGTGCTCAGGTATGACCGGCACTTATTGACCATGATCCCACCTTTCACTCTTTCTTAGCGAAGGCCTTGGACATTGCAGCGATCTCTGCTATGTCACTGGAGTTCGACACAACGATCAGATTCCTTTCCCTTGCAATCTCGGCATAGGTCTGCAATTCCCTGAGCTTCAGACTGATAGGCATCTCCTGATACAACTGAGCTGCCTGCTTCATCTTCTCAGCAGCCAGATATTCACCCTCGGAAAGGATGATACGGGAACGCTTTTCACGCTCTGCCTCTGCCTGCTTTGCGATCGCACGCAGCATTGTCTCATCGATGCTGACATCCCTCAGGGTGACACCTGTAACCTTGATACCCCACGGATCGGTGGAAATATCAAGCTGCTCCTGGATGTTCCTGTTCACGTTCTCCCTGTCGGAAAGTACATCATCCAGCTCAAGCTGACCGATCACATCACGAAGTGTCGTCTGTGAGAGCATTGCGGTTGCGTACTTGAAGTTCTCGACCTCGTTGACCGCCTTGGAAGGTTCGATGACCTGGTAATAGATAACAGCATCAACCGCTACCGTTACATTATCCTTTGTGATGACAGCCTGCTTGGGCACATCGATCGTGACGACACGCAGGTCGATCTTAACAACAGTATCGATGATCGGGATGATAAGGAAAAGGCCCGGACCTTTTATCCCGCTCAGTCTTCCCAGACGGAAGATAACTACACGTTCATATTCATTCACTATCTTGATAGCTTTTGACAGTATGAAAACTGCTACAATAGCTAAAGGTATAATAATATCTATAAATGCGATATGACCACTCTCCTGAAGAAACTTGATACTATATTATATAAATGATACTTCTTAAAAATATACCGGTGACTCGCATAAAGAAAGCTCTGAAGAAGACGAGATAATCAGGAACGAAAAAGAATTACTTTATAGAAGGCTGGGTCTGAAGTACTTGTTTGAGGGGATGTACACGAAAGCATGAAAGCAGTTGTTATTACTTGAATAACATTTCAGACCCAACAAAATATAGAACTCATTTATTGTTTATTAATGTGATTGATTTTGATGTTAATAATTTCAAACAATTTTTCCAAAACGATAGCATGCGCCGAATATATAAATAGTAGATATAAATATAAGTGCCTATTATTACTCCAGGGCACAAGCAAACACATAAATCCAACGTCTACTATCTAAGACTAGATACAATGAGCGAGAAATGCATAGAATGCAACGGGAAAGGATATAGTGTCAGCGGCACATCCAGATGTCCCGAGTGCAAAGGGAGCGGGAAATCCAAATCCGTGGACTTCATGAAACTATCAGAGAAGGACATGGCAAATTTCCTGAAAAATGGTTCATCCTGCAGCAATTGTGGAGGAAGCGGGGAGATAGAGGACAGGGAGACCTGCACCAAATGCAATGGAAAAGGTGCTTTTTACAAGTGCAAGATATGTGGGAACGATATGAAAGGACTCTATCAGGGAAGCGAGGTATGTCAGGAATGTGCGAAGAAACAGATCGTCTACAAGCTTGATAACTCATGTACCATTGAGGAGCTTGAAGTCGGAAAGATGTATCATTCCATTGTCAGGAACATTGCAGATTTCGGTGTTTTCGTAGATCTTAACTCAAACCTCAGAGGACTTGTCCATTCAAGCAATATGAAGGGACCACTTGAACCGGGAGAAGAGGTAATAGTCGTTCTCAAGGAGATCAAGCCAAGGGGCAAGATGGACCTGGCACCGCGTATCCTGAAAGAATACCAGACAATAGAACTTGAAAAGCAGCTTCCTGTCAAAATGGCAAGCGAACTGCCCCAGATGGTAGGCAAGAAGGTAAAAGTAGAAGGCGAGGTCATACAGGTCAAGCAGACCGCAGGTCCTACTATCTTCACCATTGCCGATGAGACGGGACAGATATCAGGAGCAGCATTTGCCAGTGCAGGTGAAAGATCATATCCTGAGATAGAGTCTGATATGATGATTGCAGCCACCGGAGAGATAACATCCCGCGGAGGCAGTGTCCAGCTCGAAGTGCAGAGCATGAAAAGGCTTACCGGACCAAAGGAAGCCGAGATACTTGAGCGCATAGAGGCTGCCATTGACAGAAGAGCAGAACCCTATGAAATAGAATATATGGTGGAAAGTGAGGTCCTTGAGAAACTCAGACCGATCATGAAGAAGGCTGCAAAGGAAATAAGGAAGGCGATCATTAAATCCACACCCATACTTCTACGCCACCATGCCGATGCTGATGGAATGACAGCTGCAATGGCAATTGAGAAAGCCATCGTCCCACTCATAAGAGAAGTCAACGGACAGGATGGCGAATATCACTTTTACAGACGTGCCCCTTCAAAGGCACCTTTCTACGAGGTGACGGACGTTGTACGTGACATCGGCTTTGCCCTTGAAGATGCAGCAAGACATGGACAAAAGATGCCACTTGTCATAAGTGTGGACAATGGGTCCTCCAACGAGAACGTAGCTGCAATGAAGCAGGCACAAGTGTACGGCATCCAGATGATAGTCATGGACCACCACCAGCCCGATGATGTGGTCGATGAATACCTGTTAACCCATGTTAACCCGGCACACGTCGGGGGAGATTTCGGTATGACGGCAGGTATGCTCTGTACCGAAGTAGCACGCATGATAAATGTCAACGTTGAGAACGAGATCAAACATCTCCCTGCAGTAGCTGCTCTTGGTGACCGCTCAGAAGCTGAAGAGGCAAAGAGGTACATAGAACTTGTATCTGACAGGTATACCGAGCAAAACCTGAGAGATATGGCACTTGCCCTTGACTTTGCAGCATACTGGCTTAAGTTCAGTCCTGGAAAAGGTATTGTTGATGATATACTGGACTTTGGTGACCATGTGATACACAAGAATCTGGTCAACGTGCTTTGTGAACAGGCAAATGAAATGATCGCTGAGCAGATAGATGTATGTATGGCACACGTGAAAGCACAGGACCTTCCAAACGGAGCTGTCCTGAACGTGCTTGATGTTGAGAACAATGCTCACAAATTCACTTTCCCACCACCCGGAAAGACATCAGGTGAGGTTCATGACAGGGTTTGCAGACAGTATGAAGGCAGACCTGTGGTGACCATAGGATATGGACCTGACTTTGCGGTCATACGATCAAAGGGTGTTCTGATGAACATACCTCAGATGGTCAGGGAACTCCACGAAGAGGTAAAAGGCGGCGGGGTCAACGGTGGAGGACACCTTGTAGTAGGAAGTATCAAATTCGTAGAAGGCATGCGCTCAGAAGTGCTTTCAAAATTAGTAGAAAAGATAGGAGCAGTAGGAGTGGAATAACTCCTACACGTTCATTTCTGAACTCCTTACTGTTTTGTTGTTATTTTTATTGGATCGTCTTTCACATATCCGTTCAGTCAACACGTACTATACGTACAAGTGCGTGAACAGGTACCTCGGAAAGTGACTCAGAACCACTCTTGTCCACAAGAACAGCAATAGCCACAGGCTTTGCACCTGAACTTCTGAGATGAGTGACAACATCGTTCATGGTGTTACCGGTGGTGATCACATCATCGATTATGACACATCTCTTTCCCTTGATGCCTGCAAAGTTCCTGCTGAAAGCCCCTTTTAGCTTACCTTCATCGTGCTCATTGTATGCATGGTAAACGGAAAGCTCGGTTCCCAGTTCCTCTGCTATCATGGTTGCAAGGGGAACACCGCTGAGACCTATACCTACAACAAGGTCGATACTGTTGTCTGTGCCTTCCACCGTATCAAGCAGCATATCACACATGGCAATCCCAATATGACGGGTCCTGTATGCACTCTTTCCGATGCTGCGCCAGTTGACCGATATATCCTTGGGCGCGGAGGAAACATCTTCCTTCTTTGCACGGGTCAGAAGCCACGTGACAGTTTCCCGGGAAACGTTAAGTTCATCTGCAATTTGCCTTGTAACAAGACCGTTAGCCTGTAATTCAAGGGCTTTCTGGATAAGTTTATCAATATTCTTCATATGGATCCCCTTATGATCGTATGTACCTTTTTATGTACCTTTAATATTCACCTTGTAATCTGATATATTACAACAGAGATGTTATATTTTTCTTTTACGCCTTTTCTTAAGTGCCGAACCACAAACAGGGCAGACATCACCGCTGTCAAAGTATCTTCTGCAGCCGACACATTGCTTTTGCCACACAAGAACATCCTTTATTCTTTTCTGGGCCACCGGCCTTACTTCTATACCCATCACCCTTGCAACATTCTGGACCGCATAGTCATCTGTCAGGAGCACGGAATTATCCTTATACTCAAGTGCCTTTGCAAGTATATCTATATCAGTTGCAGAAAGCTCCTCGCAGTCCCGGGTCTTTTTTGCAATATTCATGACATCTTCACGGAAGTTCTCAGCTGGCATCTCCACCCGTGCCCCATTCTCCCGGGCAAGCTCAAAACGCATGGATGCCTCGTTGCTTTTTAACTCGTTTACCACCGACGGAATGGTTATCATCCTGTGAGGTTCGATACCTGCTCCCATTATAAAGACTGCAGAATCTGCAATGTAATATTCCATAATAATAGCAGATACTTACTGAATATAGATTAATTCTTTGTCAGTTCTGAAAATAGAAGGATGAACGAAGGAAATCCGAGCCAAAGATATTGAATATGACAGTGAATATATACTTTGGATGCTATTATTATATCACCGAATAATTGGGTGATACCTTTGACACGAATATCCACTGGAATAACAGACCTCGATAAAAAACTGCAGGGAGGATACCCTGAAGGGGAATGCATCCTCATAACCGGCGAACCAGGAACCGGTAAAACGATCATTGGGATCCAATTCCTTTACAATGCCTGCAATGAAGGAAAAAGATGTGCGATCATAGCAACCGAGGAAACCCCTGATAAAATAGTGATACATGGTAAAGCACTCGGCTTTGACCTTGGACCTTTTGTGGAAAGCGGTCAGCTGTCCATGATACATTTCCTTGAGACCAGAGCTCAGGATCTCGACGAAAGATACCGCAGGAGCTACACAGTACTGAACAATGATCTCAACAGTCTTCTCCACCAATTACAGGAAGATATCGACATTATTGTACTTGACAACCTCGGAACTTTCTCGATCGGCGTGGAGCTGAAAGAGTTCAGGGATCAGGTCGATACTCTGGCCTACGTGCTCTCAAAGCAAAAAAGAACATCGATAGTGGTCATGGATGCCACCGCACACGAACTCAGCCACAGGATAGCAGAGTATTCCACTTACGGGACCATCAAGCTAACGACAAAAGAGAACCCCTACACAGGTAAAATGGAAAGATACATGTACATACCAAAGATGAGGGGCACGAAAGTCACACTTGAACTCATAAACTATGACATCACATCTGAAGGTGTCAAACTGCTGTCATCAAAAGCCAACAGACAATTGTGACCGGGAAACAAATCATTGAACGGTCAGGTTTGATCAGATATATTCAGGAAAATAAGGGAAGGTCAGTCTCTTGTCTGGAGGATGAAATAATAACATTGCACAGACAAAGGCCCTCTTGAGATCACTGATCAACTAAACCTATATTGACATCTTACTCTTTTTTTAGCAAATCATTCTCACGGATACTTTTATCGTCCCCTCAGGAACAATACATTCCCAATAGTTGAGATAGCAGGATTCCCAATACAGTGTTACGATATTGTTAGATACCTGCCTGACAATGATCAATGCTTCATCAACTCTGAAAATGGAAGGATCAAAACCGCATGATCAGAAGGAAAGATCTTATTGTTGAACAATTGATATATCCATTGAGACCATTTTCAAAAGATCACTATAATCATAACTATCAATTGGTGACAACATTGACAAGAATATCTACTGGAATAACAGACCTTGACAAGAGATTACAGGGTGGCTATCCTGAGGGAGAGTGTATCCTCGTAACCGGAGAACCCGGCACAGGTAAGACCATTGTTGGCATTCAGTACCTTTACAATGCATGTCAGGAAGGAAAGAAGTGTGCGATGATAGCAACCGAGGAAACGCCTGAAAAGATAATAGTCCATGGGAAGGCACTGGGTTTTGACCTTGAACCTTTCGTAGAGACCGGGCAGCTGTCAATGATACGATTCCTCGAGATGAGAGCCTATGATATAGAGGAAGAATACAACAGAAATTATACGATACAGATCGATGATCTCAATAATCTTCTAAACCTGATGCAGGAAGAGATCGACGTCATCGTACTTGATAACCTTGGAACCTTCTCAATTGGTATCGAACTGAGAGAATTCAGGGATAAGGTGGATGCTCTGGCATACCTGCTTTCAAAACAAAAAAGGACATCACTTATAATGATGGATGCTACAGCACACGAGCTCACCCACAGGATCACAGAATACTCAACCTATGGGACCATTAAAATGATGACGAAAGAGAACCCGTATACCGGTAAAATGGAAAGGTATATGCATATCCCGAAGATGAGAGGCACGAAAGTATCCCTTGAGCTCATAAACTATGAGATCACATCAGAAGGTATCAAACTGCTGTCATCGAAGGCCAACAGATAAGTAGGATCGGGACCAGTAATTACTGAACGACAGGGCTGATAGAATGGACATTGAGAAAGCTAAGGACACCATCGTTGAGTTCATCAGGGAAAAGACAAGGGAAGCAGGCGTAAAGGGTGCCGTTGTGGGCATCAGCGGAGGCATAGACTCTGCCCTCACAGCCTATCTCACAGTTGAAGCATTGGGAAAGGAAAATGTTCTTGGCATACACATGCCTGAATTGAACCTGACACCCGCAGAAGATGTGCTTGATGCCACAGAAGTTGCAGAGAGGCTTGGAATAGAGTTCAAGACAGTAGATATATCAGAAGTACTTTCAGGATTCATGCACACGATCCCTGAGAGCTCTGAATCAAATTCACATGCAAACGGTAATCTCAAGGCAAGGATACGCATGTGCGTCCTTTACTATTATGCCAACATGATGTCAAGGATGGTCATGGGAACAGGGAACAAGACTGAGATCCTCCTGGGATATTTCACGAAATACGGAGATGGCGGAGTTGATATCGAACCGATAGGTGATCTCTACAAGACCGAGGTCAGGGAGATGTCAGCACTTGTAGGAGTACCGGAGGACATCATTACCAAAGCCCCATCCGCAAGGCTCTGGGCAGACCAGACCGATGAGGATGAACTTGGTATCACCTATGAACTGGTGGACAGGTTCCTTGCTCTGTTGCTTGAAGGCGAAACACCACAGGTTGCCCAGAACACGATAGGGATCACAGGCAGCCAGAGGGATTCCGTTGTCAAACGCATCAATGTGAATCTGCACAAGCAGAAAGCTCCTGCTGTAGCAGAACTTAAGTCACTACGATAACAATAGCATTAAAAAATAAAGACATTTGATAAATTTGATAATTATCTGCCCGGGAAAACGGGCAGATCCTCATTTTCAAACCTGATAAGCTGTTTTGCAAGATGCCTTCTGGCACAGGGCGGCACTTCATAGAAGCCGACCCCTATTGCCCTTTTTAGTTCAGACCTTTCTGTTTCCATGGAACTGGTGCCACATTTCCTGCATCTGTAACCCTGTCCTGCACCTGCTGACTTCATTCGTTTGCCACAGGAAGGGCATGCAGGGTTGGATACCTCATATTTTTTAGCAAGCTCCAGCACCTTTATCTTCTCGATATTCACGGTCCTCTCAGTAACACTGCCATAGACAACTACCCTGTCACCAGGGATCAGTTCCCTGATCAGTTCCCTGAAGTTCTTGGTAGGCTCGAATGCTGCGCAGTCGATGGTCTGCCCCTGGTCGTCCTTCAATGAGAATATCGTATGGCCACCCCTGATGGTCTTCGGAACGGATCCAACCTCGCCTTCGAGGATGTAAGAATGCATTTCCTTGATATCACCGATCCCTGACACAGGGATCAGATGCATATCCGTGCCCTGATCGGTACGATATATACATACACGCTCTACAGGCTCAGATACCACAAAAGAAGCTGCATTTTCTACAGAAGACCGGTCCTTTCCCCTTATACCGTAAAGTACAGGATCCCCTGCGTGTGGCACACATACCACCATGTTGTTGGCAAGGTCCACAGTATCCCATGTATCGGGATATGTCTGTCTGTCCGCTTCAAAGAGAGAAGCTTCATCCACACTTCTGGGAGTTCCCCATGCATCCTTTTCCCTGTATGCCAGGTATTCATAGGTGTGGTCCCAGTCAGGGTTGAGCATTGCACCACATGCCGAAAGAGCACCGATCAAACCGCGACCGTTCTTGAATGCCTCAAAGCGAAGTCCGAGTACTGAAGCTAGTTCCTTTGCCTCATATATAGTGAGCACTTCTTTTACAGCACGCCTGAAAAATCCACTGAGCTCATCCCGAACGGCTTCGAACCTGTCATCTGTGATGAATACAATACCCGGATTGGTATTCTCGTTATCCAGACATGCCATGGAAGCAACCTTTTCTGTAACATGGTCCATCACCCTTTCCGGGTCGTCACATTCCACGAACAATGCAACAGAAGCATTCCCACGGGTCTTATATGGAATAGTAGGATTAAGGCGGACAAGTATCGGCTCTGCTATTGTATCGGCAAAGGATGAGATCTCATCCCTTATAAGGGCACAGAGGTAAGTGGTACACATACCTTCTCTGGAATCAGTATCATCCAGGCCTATGATCAGTCTGGTTCTCTTATCGCTCATTGGACAATAGCAGATATGGCCTATCATTGTTAAATGATTCTCTGGTCACAAAGGAAACATCACTCATCTTCGATCACAGGCAGAAGTACATGTAGTTCGGCTCCCTTACCAGCCTCACTTTCAGCCCATATGGAACCACCATGTGCCTCAACGATACTCTTGCAAAGATACAGACCAAGACCATTTCCACCATAACGGCGGGTTAGAGAACCGTCTGCCTGATAGAACCTTTTGAAGATATGGGGCATCTCTTCTCCGGAAATGCCTATGCCAGTATCCTTTACAGTGACCCTGATCATTTTGTCTTCCATAGATGAACTGACAGTGATCATGCCATCAGAGGGCGTGAACTTAAAGGCATTCTCCAGTATGTGCGAGAATACCTGTTCAAGGTATGTTGAATTTCCACATATATACGGGAGTGAGGAATTGTATTCCCTGTGTAAAGACGGAGACTCCTCACCTTTGAATGGATCTATCTCATCGATCACTCTGTCAAGAAGAGAGACTATATCTATAGAATCAAGATGGTACTGGATATTACCTGAGTGGATGTTCTGCATGTATAGAAGAGAGTCTATCAGTTTCTCTAGCCTGCTGGCGTTCTGCAGGATCATCCCCATACTTCTTTTCTGGTCCTCATCAAGAGTTCCGAGATGTCCTTCAAAAAGTAATTCACTATATCCTTTTATGGGTATGAGAGGGGTTTTCAGTTCATGGGTGATATTGGCCATGAACTCATCTTTCATCCTGTCAAGGGATTCGAGCTCTTTATTGGTTCGGGAAAGCTGTTCCGCATATGCTTTGATCTTAGCTTCGTTCTGTTTCCCCTGTATAAGTTTCCATGTTCCTTCCATAAGGAGTGTGATCTGCCTTACGTCAGAACTATTATAATCAGCAGCCTTGTTCCCCACACCGGCAACCATGACGACCTTACCATTATCTAAAATGGGAATTCCCAAATGTCGCAGGATATCTATATGACCTTCAGGTACCCCTCTTTTAAAATTAGTCGTATTGGCATAATCATTGGTGATAATGACTGTACGCTGTCTTATAGGTTCACCCCACAGACCCATTTCCTCAAAATGATATGTCTTAACCGGATCATCAATACTGCAGAGTTTCATGGAACCCTTTGACCAGGCATACATATCTACAACAGAATCTTTCTCGCTCACAAAACCGACATAACCGATCTGGCTCTCTGTGAGTTCCACTGCCTTTTCAAGGACAAAATTCATGACATCATCTACCGTGGAACCTGTGAACCTGTTCAGTTCAAGGAGGGCCTCAAGTCTCAGTTCATCAAGGAGAAGAGCCTTTTCTGCACATTTCATCTCAGTTATATCCTTGAGAATGATAATAGTACGGTCACTGGATATTTTAGTAGAATTTAATTCGATGTCCTTTACAGAACCATCCTTACATTGGATTATCCATTCACCGGGATCGGCAACTGAGCCGTCGTCATCAGACTTATCACCAATGCCCCATAAACAAAATGCATTCTTCTTACATTCCACATCAGGACAGGAGAGCTTCCATAACTCTTCCATGGAAGGAATGTCTTCAAGTGTGTAACCAAATATCTCTGTGAACTTATGGTTCATATAAACAGGTTCATAGTTTCCATCCAGGATCAATAATGATAACGAAGAATATTCCACAGCCTTCCTGAAAAGCAATTCATTCTCCTCTGTTTCTTTCCGGAATAGTTCTAATTCGGTGATATCAGCAGTGATAAAACTGACATTTGAGAACACAAAAGCTGACAAAGAAGAGATGAACTTTTTAGTATCCGTTCTTATTCTATGCGGAATGAATGATAACGGATCGTTCCAAAAAAAGACCTTTCGCATATTCCCTTCCTGAAACCTGTACCAGTGATAACAACAAACAAGCACACAGAACCGTCTTTTGATCCAGTGAGTTGTATATACAATAACATAGTTCCAGAACATCAAATAAATAATTTTCCAGAATCCGGCCCTATAAACAATTTCCGAAGAAATATACAATGACTGATCGAGATATACTTATATAGATGTGCAAACAATGCCTATTTAGTCATGACAAAAGAGATCCTTATACATCAGATAATTGATGTATTACAGCAAGCAGGCTTCATTGTATCCAAGAGATGCAATATTCGACCCAGGAGCTTTGATCTTGCAGCAAGGAAAGGCGAAACACTCCTTTTTTGTAAAGTATTGTTCAACATAGACGGCCTGAACGAAGAAACTGCAAGGGAGATGAAGAGCCTTGCAAGGTACCTTGGAGGGACTGCAATGCTCATTGGTGCAAAGACCCGCGACCAGATGCTTGAAGATAGTGTCGTATATATGCGCTATGACATCCCTGCGGTCAACGTCCAGACCCTATATGATTATTTTGTAGAGGATGTACCGCCTCTCGTCTCAGCCGCTCCCGGCGGGCTTTATGTATCCATTGACGGAGATGTGCTCAAAGAAGCACGTAAAAGAACAGCAATGTCACTGGGAGCACTTGCAAGTGAACTGGGAGTATCCAGAAGGACCATTAGCAAGTATGAGGAAGGTGGCATGGATGCATCTATCGATGTGGTCCTCCAGCTTGAGGAACTGCTGGATGTTGCACTGGCAAGGTCCATAGACATTCTTCGTTGCTTTGAGGAAAAGGCAAATGTGGAAGTACCGAAGGAGAATAACACGGATACACAACCTGATGATGGCATACTCGGTATGCTCTATTCACTGGGATACCAGGTGATGTCAACGAATCAGGCACCTTTCAAGGCAATCTCAAAGGATACATCCGACACACTTCTCACAGGGGTCAGCACCTACAGCAGTGCAATGATCAAGCGTGCAGACCTCATGAGCAGCATATCCTGTGTAACCCGGACAAAATCGGTATTCATTATCAACGGGCAGATCAAATCAGAGACAGTTGAGAATACGATCCTTATCGAAAAAGCAGAGCTTGACAAGCTGGCAGGCGCTGAAGAACTGGCAGAGCTGATCGATGAGAGGACCAAGAAACACAACATCAATATATAGATATGATACCCAGATCCAAAACGCTAATATATAGAGATCCCTTTTAGAACTAACAATGACCACCAACATCGCAGTACTTGTTTCAGGAAGAGGATCGAACCTCCAGTCCATAATCGACAATATAGAGAACGGATGCATTGAGAATGCAAATATATCCGTTGTCATAAGCGATGTTGAAGATGCCTATGCACTTGAACGTGCACGCAAACACGGCATAACCGATGTTTTCGTCGACCCTTCTGACTACTCCAATAAGCAGGAATTCGAGAAAGAGATACTCGAGGTCCTGAAAGACAACGATACCGACCTGATACTCCTTGCAGGCTATATGCGTCTTGTGGGAAAGGACCTGATATCAGCATACCGCAACAGGATAATAAATATCCACCCTGCACTGCTCCCATCCTTTAAAGGACTTCATGCCCAGCAGCAGGCTTTTGATTATGGTGTGAAGGTAAGCGGATGTACCGTTCACTTCGTAGATGAAGGAATGGATACAGGACCCATAATAATACAGAGATCGGTACCTGTCCTTGAGGGAGATACAGCCGATGACCTTGCAGCGCGCATACTGGAACAGGAGCACAAGGCATACCCTGAAGCTGTCAGGCTTTTCGTAGAGGGTAAGCTTAAAGTGGAAGGTCGGATAGTAGTACACACGTAAATTAGCATATTAAGCACATATAACATACTTACATATTCAACCGCATAATTCCCTGCACGTCAGGAATCCCATTAAATATCGATATTGAATCTAACAGTTGGTAACTATGTCTTACGTCTCAGAAATTGACCCGGATATTGCAGAAGCCTTAAGGCTTGAAGCGAACCGTCAGGATTACAAATTGAACCTGATAGCATCAGAGAACTATACAAGCCGTGCCGTTATGGAAGCACAGGGCTCTGTAATGACGAACAAGTATGCTGAAGGATACTCAGGAAAGCGCTATTATGGCGGTTGCGAATTCGTTGATATCGCAGAGGACCTTGCCATAGAAAGAGCAAAGGAGATCTTCGGTGCAGAGCATGTGAACGTCCAGCCACACTCAGGTTCCGGTGCCAACATGGCATGTTATTTCTCAGTCCTCAAACCAGGGGACACCATCATGTCAATGGACCTCACACACGGTGGACACCTTTCACACGGAAGCCCTGTGAACTTCGCAGGACAGCTCTATAATATAGTACCATACGGTGTTGACAAAGAGACAGAAGCACTCGACTATGATGCACTCATGACCATGGCAAAGGAGAAAAAGCCACAGATGATCGTCTGCGGTGCCTCTGCATACTCAAGGACGCTTGACTTCAAGGCGTTCAGGGACATAGCTGATGAGGTAGGAGCATACCTGCTCGCAGATATCGCACACATTGCAGGTCTTGTAGCTGCAGGTGCACACCCAAGTCCTGTGCCTTACGCTGATTTTGTCACAACCACAACCCACAAGACCCTCAGAGGTCCAAGGGGTGGAATGTCAATGTGCAGGGAAGAATATGCAAAGGATTTGAACAAGTCCGTATTCCCTGGACTTCAGGGAGGACCGCTCATGCATGTGATAGCTGCAAAGGCCGTTGCGTTCAAGGAAGCACTTGGAGAGCCGTTCAAGGCAGACCAGTTCCAGACCGTTAAGAACGCAGATGTCCTTGCAAAGGAACTCCAGGACAGGGAATTCGATATCGTCTCCGGCGGCACTGACAACCACGTTATGCTTATCAACCTCAACAAGTTCGACATGACCGGAAAGGAAGCTGAAGCAGGAATGAGCAAGGCAGGAATCGTACTCAACAAGAATACCATCCCATTCGAGACAAGAAGTCCGTTCATCACAAGCGGAATAAGGATCGGTACTCCTGCTGTAGCAACAAGGGGAATGAAGGAAGATCAGATGAAGGAGATTGCAGGCTACATTGCAGAGGTCATAGGCAACCTCGATAACGACACGGTCCTTCACGGCATCAACTCCGATGTTGAGCAGCTTTGCAGCGGATTCCCGGTGTACAAGTAATAATCAAGTGAGATCTGTCCTGTAAAGGAAAATACACAGGTGTTTGCAATGGCAGAAGAGAACTACGATTCCAGGAAAATAGATGGGAGAAGCCTGTCAAAGAAAGTGGAAGAGCAGGTAAAGCAGGAAGTTGACGAGCTGAAGGTAGAGAATGGAATCACTCCCGGACTTGCAACCATACTTGTCGGCGAGGACCCTGCATCCAAGATGTATGTACGCCTCAAGCATAAGGCATGCGAGAGGGTCGGCATACATGCAGAGGACCACAATATGCCTGAGACCACCACACAGGAAGAACTCATGCAGCGTATCCGGGAATTGAACGCCAGGGAGGACATACATGGGATCCTCCTGCAGTTACCTCTTCCAGGGCACCTTGATGATAAGACCGCAATGCTTGCCATCGACCCTGCAAAGGATGCCGATGGTTTCCACCCATGTAACATGGGTAAGCTCCTGATCGGGGAGGAAGGTCTTGTGCCATGTACCCCGAAAGGCGTCATCAGGGCACTTGAAGAATACGAGGTGAGCATTCAGGGCAAGCATGCAGTAATTATAGGACACAGCAACGTTGTGGGCAAACCAATGGCTGCAATGCTCATAAACAGGAATGCCACAGTTTCCGTATGTCACGTATTCACCGACGACCTGAAGAAGTTCACACTGGATGCCGATATCCTTGTTGTTGGTACCGGTGTCAAGCACCTTATCAAAGCAGATATGGTAAAGGAAGGTGCGGTTATCTTTGATGTAGGTATCACCGAAGAGGAAGGAAAGGTCTACGGTGACGTTGATTTTGATAATGTTGTGAAGAAGGCTTCACTCATAACCCCGGTTCCCGGAGGCGTTGGTCCTATGACCATTGCTATCCTCATGGAACATGTGCTTATAGCAGCTAAGAACAGCTGATAAGCACACTTATATTTTATAAATTGAATACTATTTTGTCCGAATTCTACTGTTATTTCGGGCCTATCTAACCCTGAATTAATACCACCTGGTTGAACAATGGTTGTTGATGTTGATATATACGGCTTGAAGGTTGGTGACGAACACCCCGTAAGACTCATGGGTGTCATAAACCTGAGCAAGGAATCCTTTTACAAGGGTTCGGTTGTTAGTAACGATTCTCTCCTTGATGTAGCACAAAAGATGGTAGACGATGGTGCCACCATACTTGACATAGGTGCCAGGTCCACATGGCCTCTTGCAAGTCCTGTCATTGGCGAAGAAGAGGAATTAAGCCGTATGGTCCCTGCACTGGATATCCTGAAGGACAATGTCGATGCACTCATTTCCGTAGACACTGTTTATGCCAGTGTTGCAAAGGAATCACTTAAGCACGGTGCTGATATCATCAACGATGTCTCAGGTTTCACAACCAACCCTGAGATGATGGACATAGTTGCAGAATACGATTGTCCTGCTGTTGTCATGGCATCAGAGGAAGTCCCCGGTGACCCCATAGGCATGGACGCTATCATGCAGTCCCTTGCAGATATCATCAGCAAGGCCGATGCCAGAGGAATAGATACTGACAAACTTATCCTTGACCCTGCTATAGGGAAATGGATTCCTGAGAAGGACCCAATCTTTGATTTTGAGACGATCGACCAGTTCGAGAGCCTGAAGGTATTCGAAAGACCGATACTTGCAGCAGTATCAAGAAAATCGTGTATCGATGCTGTGCTTCACAAACCAGCAGATGAAAGGCTATATGGAAGCCTTGCTGCAACTGCCATCGTGGTGCATAAGGGTGCCCACATCATAAGGACACATGATATCCCTGAGACAAAGGATGTCGTTGAGGTTGCTGCTGCCATGAGGAAGAGACAGCCATTCGTAAAGGATGGTGACTTCGAGGTCACTGTCACAGACATAGTTCACCCGGATGATGCGGAGTACCTTATGAAAAGCATGGGTGTCACAGGCACCGGTGCAAAGGTCATGAAGAACAAGACCGTGAGCAAAGTGGTACGCGTGAACAATATCACCACCACCGAGGCACTGATAATCAAACAGGAGATACTGGCAAGGGGCGGGGATGCAGCCCTTGAGCGCGATGCAGTATCCCACGAAACAGAGAAGACGGATGTACTCATAATAGGTACTGTATTACAATTCGAGAAACTGGTATACAAGCTCTCGTTCCAGGCGCGCAATCTCCCACTCATTGCGGAGATGATAGCAGAGGCCCTTGAGAATGATATGGACGTGGAGCATGGCTACCTGAGGGAACTATGATAATCTCGTCTGCAAAACCCTTTGAAGAAATACTTGAACTATTGAAGGATGAAGATGATATCTTCATCGTAGGCTGCAATGCCTGTGCCGCAAAACTGCATGTTGGCGGCGAGCCCGAAGTGCTTGAGATGGAAAAACGTCTTGAGGATGCAGGAAAGAATGTGGTCGGATGGGTGATCCCGAGTGCTGCCTGCAGTGTGGCCTCATTCGATTCACTTATTGAAAAGAACCCTGCTATAAAGGATGCAAAGGCAATCCTCGTGATGGCCTGTGGCAGTGGTGTTTCCATTGTTTCCGGCGTTGCGGACGTACCCGTCTACCCCTCTAACAACACTGAATCACTTGGCGGTCGTTCTCGTGGAGAAGTTATCCCTGAACTCTGTGCCATGTGTGGGGATTGTACAGTTTACTATTTTGGCGGGATCTGTCCAAAAGGACAATGTCCGAAACAACTTCTGAACGGGCCATGTGGAGGAGCTATTGATGGGAAGTGTGAGGTAGACCCTGAAAAGGACTGCGTCTGGGAGCTTATCTACTGCAAGCTTGAGAAGAGTGGAAGGCTTGACCTGCTGGAGAAGGTGTGGCCAGTAGAAGAAGTAACTGAATGAATGCATCAATGATAAGCTCACAGAGTCAGTGAAGAATTCGAAAACCAAAGACAAACAGTTGCCTTCAGTGAGTTTTTTGAAATTATTGCTCATAGTACTCATGGTCTGTTTGTTAAGTGGAAGAAGAAGATAGACGTATTTCATATTTTATTTCTGCTATTTTTTGATCATACCAGACCGGACTTTGCTCAGTTGAAAGTTCTGGCCATAAAATATTAATAAATTGCTAAATATTTAGTAAATACTCTCACATAAATATTGAGAGTTATATTGGAACCCAGTGTACCAACAAATACAAGGTCATGACGAACTCGTATCAAGTCCTGATATCATAGCCAGAGATTACATGGCCTTGTACCCCCAAAACAATATCCTTACCAGCTATGCGTATGGAAATGCAAGGACAGATAAAATGGACATTGAGCACGAGTTCAAACAGAAGATGCATGTGGATGTCCTCTTTGATAGCAGCATGTTAAAAGTTCTTGGAGCTATGGTAGCAGCAACATTGATACTGTATATCCTGTGCTTCCAGTCACCCGAATGCAGGATACTTATCTATCTCACCTGGTACGCGGGATTTATCGTTCTACTGCTGAAAGAGCGCACTGTTGTCGAGCTGACATCTCACATGATAATCGTCCACAGACCTCTTTTCCATCCTCTCATCATAGATAGACAGAACATAACAGATGTGCAGGTCAAAAAGAACACGAACTATCCATTCCGATGGGGACTGTACATGATCGCATTGATCATTGCAGGATCCCTTGCTTATGACTCCTTCTACGACATCCTGTCCGGGATACATGGAAGGACTATAACAGGAGAGATACTTGTCATCCTATCAGAATCCATCTTCGTTTTCCTGATAATAGTCGTCTTCATTGGAATGCGAAGAAAACTTCCACACCCCACTGTTCTGAGAATAGATACTGACAAACAATACTTCTTTTTCTATCCGAAGGAAACGGAAGAATTCAGAAAGAGGATCGAAGCACAGGATATGGTTCAACATGGATAATATGGATAAAAATGAGAGCTTCAAAGCAAAAATGAGTGTGGATATCATCGGTGATCTCAGACTACCCGCGATAATAATCGTTCCACTTATCTCACTGTTAGCTCTGATGGTTCTGGGTGTTGATACACTGATATTTGATATAGTTTACATATCCGTCTGGTATCTATGCCTCCTTGCAATCGTTCTACAGGATATTACCAACGTTGAAGTGGACAAAAGAACGATAACAGTTCATAGGTATCTTTTCAAACCTACGATAATAGAGAAAGAAGATATCAACACAATAAAAGGCAGGGATAATATCCCACGAAAGTACTATATATTCATCAATATCTTCATGCTGGCTTGCTTAGCTCTTAATTTTTATTTTGCATATAATGGTATCGAGAGAGATCTACTGAGAAATATATCAATGGGAGAAACAATATTTTCAGTTCTTTCCCATTCCGTAATAGTAGTTTTTTGGTTCATTTTGTTCTTCAATGCAGAAAAGAGATTCAGGTATCCCGGATTTCTTGAGATCGGAACCAGCAACGATAAATTCAGATTCTATACGCATAAACCTGAAGAGCTTAAAAAAACTCTTATCGACCAGGCAAATACAATTAACTGAGGAAACTCCTGAAAGAAGACTCGATCGCCTTCTGCGATGATCTTAAAACCCAGACATACATATAACTCCCAGATGTCCGGTACCTTCAAAGACAAACTCCTATCTGACGATTTTCTAATTACAGCAGAGGTCAGTCCCCCTAAAGGAACAGACCTCAGCGAAGCTATTTCTGATGCAGAGGTCACAAGAGGTTGGGTCGATGCACTCAATGTCACCGACAACCAGCGGGCTGTAATGCGTATGAGTCCCCTTGCAGTTAGCAGGGCACTTATTGACGCAGGACATGAGGTAATTATGCAGCTCACTTGCAGGGACAGGAACAGGCTTGCACTCCAGTCGGACCTTCTCGGAGCATATGCAATGGGCATCAGGAACATCTGTGTGATGACAGGGGACCATACCACAAAAGGCGACCATCCAAAAACAAAACCCGTCTATGACCTGGACTCGGTACAACTCCTCACGATAATCAAAAAAATGAAGGATGGCTACGACCTTGCAGGCAACCGGATAGATGATGCGCCACAATTCACAGTGGGTGCGGTCACCAACACCGACCCATCAAGAACGGCGCAGATGATGAAGCTCAGGAAGAAGGTAAGATCGGGCCTTGATTTCATACAGACCCAGGCAGTCTACAATATAACACAGTTCGAAGCTTTCATGGGATCTGCCAGTGATATCGATACACCGATAATTGCCGGAGTGATCCCTTTAAGATCTGCCGGAATGGCACGCTTCATGAACCAGAACGTACCCGGTATCAACGTTCCCGATGAATTGATAGAACGGATGGAAAGTGCCGAAGATCCTATAGATGAAGGCATGAAGATCAGCGCAGAGACCATCATACAATTGAAGGGTTTATGCCGGGGAATCCACCTTATGCCGATCGGCAAACATGACAATACACCGAAGATACTCGAAATGGCTGGTATCAGGAAGAAAGAGCAATGATAAAAACGCAGATAGACAATGCAAGGGATGGCACCCTCACACCTGAAATGCTGGAAGTTGCAAAAAAAGAAGGAATAGATGAAGAACTCGTCATGGAGAGGGTAGCAAGCGGAAGCCTCGTGATAATGACACGCAAGGGTTGCCCCCCCATTGCTATCGGCAAGGGTGCAAGCACGAAGATCAACGTGAACCTCGGAACATCTTCAGCTTCCATAGACCCGGATTCCGAGATGGAGAAAGTAAAGGTGGCCCAGAGGTACGGTGCTGCCACGATCACAGACCTTTCCATGGGCGGGGATATCTCAGCCATAAGGAAGATGGTCTTTGAGAACACAGAACTTCCTGTTACCACTGTTCCTATCTACCAGACAATTGTTGAATGCGGGATGGACAATGTCACTGTGGATGACATACTCTCATATCTCAAAAAACATGTTGAAGAAGGGGTCAGTTCAGTGCTCATCCACTGTGTTGAGAGGAGGATGCTCGAGACACTCAAAGGCACCGGCAGGGTCATGGGAATGGTATCCAAAGGAGGATCATTTACCAGCAGTTTCATGCTTCTCAATGACTGTGAGAATCCCTTCATAGAACATTTCGATGAGATAATGCAGATACTCCGGGAGAACGATGTTGTCCTCTCCCTCGGAAATACAATGAGAAGCGGTTGTGTCCATGACCTTAAGGACAGTGCCCAGTTGATGGAGATAGAAATCAATGCAGCACTTGCAAAGAGGGCGAACGAAGCAGGCGTTCAGGTCATCATCAATGGAATGGGGGGACACATACAGGCATCTGACATTCCGGATTCTGTGAAGTTATACAAGGATGCAGCAGACTTCCCGCTCTTCGTGGCCGGTCCGCTTCCAACTGACATAGGTGTTGGTTACGACCATATATCAGGAGCGATTGGTGCAAGCATGGCAAGCGGAGCAGGTGCGGATTACCTTTGCTACATCACCCCGGCGGAGCATCTCTCATTACCTGACCCCCAGCAGGTAAAGGAAGGACTCATAGCATTCAGGATAGCAGCACATGTTGGGGATTCCATGAAATATGGATTGAGCGACAGGGATCTGATGCTTGCTACGAGAAGGGCTTCCTTTGACTGGAAAGGACAGGCGGAGGTTGCCATCGACCCTGACAGACCAGCACAGATGTGTCCTGAAGAGGGACCATGTTCCATGTGTGGGGATTACTGCGCCATCAAGATTATGAAGAGCTATCTTACAGGAGAGGACTGATGCAGACCAGCACCCCCTCCCTGCAAATGTTCGGCATAAGGACACCGATCATAAAACCGGGAGACAATATTGCCAGCATTATCATCGCCTCCCTTAAAGAACAGGGAATGGAATTCCAGGATGATGATGTGCTCATCATAGCGGAATCACCGCTGGCAACAGCCGAAGGAAGGCTTGTTCGTCTTGAGGACATCAGTCCGGGAGAGAAAGCAACAGAGCTTGCAGAACAGTACCAGCTTGATGCAAGGGAAATGGAACTCATCCTTCAGGAATGTGATGAGATATTCGGTGGCGTTCCCGGGGCTGCACTCACTATCACCAAGGGTACACTTGCTCCAAATGCCGGTATTGACGGTTCCAACGCACCTGAAGGATACGTCGTACTTCTTCCTGAGAATGCACAGGAGAGTGCAGCAAGGATACGCAGTGAGATAATGAAGCACTGCAATTGTAAGATAGGCGTTATCGTCGGTGACAGCCGTACCCAACCCCTGAGGCTGGGGTGTGTAGGTATCGCCCTCGGTACCTCCGGCATGGTTCCGGTGGAGGATGCCAGAGGTACTCTGGACCTCTTTGGAAAGGAAATGACAATTACCCGAAAAGCAGTTGCAGATAACCTTGTATCTGCTGCCCAGTTACTCATGGGAGAAGCAGGGGAAAGCGTTCCTGCTGTGGTCGTGAGAGGTGCACCTGTACATATTGTTGATGATGACATCGATATGCCCATATTCACAAGGGACGAGTGTATGTATTACAGCAATATCAGGAAAGCATAATTACATTTTTAATTTATTTTTAGAATATGTGCACCATGTATGTAGATTCTTATACATTATAGGGGCTAATGGGCTGCTTGGAAAAAATGTCAAGTTTGCATACATATCCTGAATAATATACATTATGCTATAGTTCATGTATATTTCACAAAATATTAATACTAACAGCTTTAAGAGGTTTTGTTTTTAAAATAACACCTTTGAATCAGTGAAAGTACATGGGCGACCTTATCAAAGAGTCTTTTATTGCAATATTATTGCTTATCACAACACTCTATCTCTGGGATACCGGGAGAAAGAACAGGGATATATCCGGCAGTGGGTGGAATATGATACTTGCAGGATTCGGATTCCTGACACTTGGTTATGTGGTCGACGCCTTTGATGATATCTGGTTCATTGAACAATATGTAGAAAGTACCATTGTTGAAGAGGTACTGGAAAACCTCTTAGGGGAACTTGTCAGTTTTGTACTGATAGCATATGGGATCATCACATGGATACCCACTATCGCAAGTAACAATGTCCTTGAAAAGGAAGTTCAGGAACGTCGAATTGCCCAGGATGAACTTGGAAGGAAGACATCAAAACTCACAGGACTTCTGAACTCCATCCCCGATATGGTATTCTTCAAGGACATGGATGGGAAATATCTTGGATGTAACCCTTCTTTTTCGGATTTTGTCAGTTATTCCGTTGAGCACATAATTGGCAGGACCAGCCATGAGATATTCCCTAAAGAAAAAGCTGATATGCTACACAGGCAGGACCTTGACGTGATAAGCTCCGGACAGGTCATGAAATACGAGACCTGCGATGAAACTGAGCATGGAAAAAAGTACTATGAGACAATAAAGGCACCATTGTATGATGATGAAGGAACATACATAGGCCTTGTTGGTATAAGCAGGGATATCAGCAGCCATAAAGAAGCTGATGAACTCACCATGGCTATCACAGAGGCTGAAGCTGCAAGCAATACAAAGAGCGAGTTCCTTGCTACAATGAGCCATGAACTGAGAACACCCCTTAATTCAATAATTGGTTTTTCTGATGTCATGTTGAGTGGAATGGCAGGAGAAGTTAGCGAAGTTCAGGAAAAATACCTGAAGAACATAGCTGTCAGCGGGAAGCATCTTCTTGAACTCATCAATAACATACTCGACCTGTCAAAGAGCGAAGCGGGAAAAATGGAACTTGACGCCGAACATTTCCTGATGGATGATGCGATTAACGAAGTAATGGCTGTCATGACCCCTATCGCCCTTAAGAAAAAGGTGGTACTTGAAATTAATAATAAGTCCCCCATGACAATTATCAATGCTGACAAGCTCAGGTTCAGGCAGATAATATACAATCTTGTGAGCAATGCCATCAAGTTCACGCCAGAGGATGGTTCTGTCAAAGTGCTTGCAAATATCCCAGATGGAGTTATCCACATCGAGGTAACAGACACTGGCATCGGCATCTCAGAGGAAGACCAGCAATACCTGTTCCAGCCTTTCAAACAGATAGACCATGGTATCGACCGGCGCTATGAGGGAACAGGGTTGGGCCTTGCACTTGTCAGGAACTTTGTGGAACTCCATGGTGGAAAGATATGGGTGGAAAGTAAGATCGGAGAAGGATCTACTTTTGTATTTGAGATCCCTGTCGTGGCGAAGGATAACTGGACCATTGACCAGAAAGACTGAAATGCCCTTTACTTACATCTATTGTTCTGCCTCTTCCAGCCCGTAGGCCTGCATTATCATATGATACTCCATTGGCGACACCCTTGAATAGAACGCTCTTTTTATGATCTCGCTAAGTGATGGATGAATGTCCATTGCATACATTATCGGACCTGCATCCTGACTTTCGGTGTACATTAGAGGGATTATCTCATGAATAAGCACTGAAGCTTCGGGTCCTATTATATGTGCACCAAGGATCCTCTGCGTCTGAGCTTCGAAGATGACCTTCACGAACTCATCACCCAGGGACATTGCCACGCCTTTTGCAGTCTCCTGGAAACGGTAGAGACCCATGACTATATTATCTTCACCATATTCTTCCACTGCCCGTCTTTCTGTCATTCCCACTCCTGCGATCTCAGGGTGTGAGAATACCGCATAAGGAACCGCATGGTAGTCCGCTTTCATCTTCTTCTTCAATATGGCATTATAGTACACGACAGTTGACTCATGATTGGCCACATGCTTGAAAAGGTACGTTCCATTGGCATCACCGAATGCCCATACATTCTCCATTGAGGTTTCAAGGTATTCATTTACCTTTATCCACCCACGTTCGTCGGTCTCAATGCCTCCTACCCCAGGTTTGAGGATGTCCGTATTAGGACTCCTGCCAGTTGCAACCAGTATTGCAGACGCAGTTATCTCCTTTTCCTCACCAGTCTCGCGGTCCTTTGCGATCACCGTCTTGCCCTCTGGTGATGAACTGACTTCAACAACCTCGTAGTTGGTGAGGATATCCATATACTCTGACATCATCCTCTTTGCAAGGACCGATACTTCCGATTCCTCTTCAGGAATTATCCTAGGATTCCTCCCGATGATGGTCACCTTTGAGCCCATGGAGGAAAAGAAATGACCGTATTCGGCTGCTATATAGCCTCCTCCGATGATAGCGATGCTCTCCGGGAGTTCTTCCAGTTTGAGCACATCATCACTTGTAAGGTGATCCACCTCATCCAGTCCTTTGACCGGAGGGATAGAAGGCTTTGAGCCTGTACACAGGAAGATCATCTTAGCTGTTATTGTCTCATCGCCAACCTTCATGGTGTAGGGAGAGACGAATTCTGCAGCCTCGTTATAGAAATCCATTCTCTGGAGATGAGTGTAACTATGCCTGATGCTTTCAATGTCTGCTGATATGGAGGTTCGCATCCTTTCCATTACTGCCTTGAAATCTATGTTCTCAATTGAGGCCTTGATACCAAAATTACCTGCCTTTCCTATATTCCTGACAAGTTCTGCAGGATAGAGAAGCATCTTTGATGGTATGCAGCCCCTGGTAAGGCATATGCCACCTGGTTCATCCTTGTCGATCAGCGCAACTTTCATATCAGGATCTGCATCCAGTATTGCACCGATATAGTTCATCCCCGACCCTGAGCCTATTACAATAAGATCATATTCCTTCATTTGATTCCCCGTATTATCGTATATCCTGAATATTAGAAACTTAGCACTGTTACAAGTTATAATTAATGCATGCCACATCAAACATCCTGCATGTATGTAAAAAAGCCAGCTGCTCACAGGAAGGATCTTGCCCGATTAAATATGGACTTCAATTTATCAGATACCAGTGACTTCAATTCTTAAAGGGTAGAGTGTGAACTGAATAACAAGATACTAAAAAAGGAAACAAGGGCTATTGAGCCCTTTTTTGAACAAGAGAGAAACAACTTACCAAGAGTCGTAATGATATATAGGTGCTTTTGAGTATATAATTCGTACAATATAATATGCAAAATAAAATGAGTAGCAATTAGTATAATAATTATTTAGAAGAAATCAGAGTGATAAAATCAACGTAATTCCCAAAATCAAGAACCAAAAAAACAGAATTACAGAGCAGTTGCTCTGAAGTGATAAAAAGCTAGTAAAAAGAGATAGGTTGTATGAGTGAGTTGGCAGCGTTCTATAGTTCCCAAAGACTCTCGTACTTAAGTACAGTATAGGACGCAGGCGGACTTATCTTCTGTGTTCGGGATGGGTACAGGAATTGCCCCGCCGCTATGGCCGCCAAACTCTCTCATGATGAAGGTAAACGTAAAGCCAAGATCCGGATTCGAACCGGAATGGAATCGCTCTGCAGGCGATTGCGTAGCCGCTCCGCCATCTTGGCAATGAGCGATTGATGAACGGATTCATACTATTTATACATTACCTTAGATAACGTGTATATTAACATGCACATATCAGATTTCGCCTGGACAAAGCAAGACGGACAGGCACGGATTTTTAGTAGCCGCGGACTGAACACCTCGTTGCCTTGGTGCGTACATCCCGACCCTATCAAACCGGTCTTATACCGGGATCCTTAAAGTGGTCTCTTTTCAAGTCAGATTTCGAGCTTAGATGCATTCAGCTCTTATTCCTTAGCGCGTAGCTGCTCAGCAGTGCCCTGTCGGACAACTGATACACCAGTGGCGCCGCTACTCTGTTCCTCTCGTACTAAAAGTAGCTTACCCTCAGACCACAGACACCTCTAGTAGATAGTAACCGACCTGTCTCACGACGGTCTAAACCCAGCTCACGATCTCCTTTAATAGGCGAACAACCTCACCCTTGGCCGCTGCTGCACGGCCAGGATGGAAAGAACCGACATCGAAGTAGCAAGCTGCCGGGTCGATATGTGCTCTTGCCGGCAACAACTCAATTATCCCCGGGGTAACTTTTCTGTCATTTTTGGCTCGCACCAAGCGAGCTCAAAAGTTCGCTAGAACCGACTTTCGTCTCGTCATCCACTACTGTGCTGAATAACGTCAGGCTGACTTATGCTCTTACACTCTTCAGTGGGTTTCCGACCCACTTGAGTCAACCTTTGTGCGCCCTTGATATCTTTTCAAGGGCGTCCCGCCCCAGGCAAACTGCCCACCTATCGGGGTCCTCTTCTCAGAGTAAGGGCCGTAATTTCAGAAGGGTAGTGTCCCAATGGCGACTCCATCGATGCTGGCGCACCGACTTCGACGTCTCCTACCTACACTGTACATCCAAAATCACAACCCAACGACAGGCTGCAGTAAAGCTCCACGGGGTCTTCACTTCCCCCTAGAGGTCTCTAGACTGTGCACTAGAAAGTAAGCTTCACCGGACTCTGGCTAGGGACAGTAGAGCTCTCATTGATCCATTCATGCGAGTCGCCAATTAAGCGACAAGGTACTACGCTACCTTAAGAGGGTCATAGTTACCCCCGCTGTTTACAGGCCCTTCGTCCCGTTGAAACGGGGTTTCAGGTACCTGCACTGAGCAGGATTCAGAGATCGTACTAGCCCTTACGGGTTTGCGATCTCCTATGTTGGTATTAGACAGTTAGAGCTCTCTTGTCACTGCGACCTGCTGTCTTCACAGCAGGCACTCCTTCTCCCGAAGTTACGGAGCTAATTTGCCGAATTCCCTTAGCCAAATTGTTCCGACACGCCTTAGCCTTTTCAGCTAGGGGCACCTGTGTCAGTTCTCGGTACGGACCCATGACTCCCTTTTCACGGGTTCCCGGGTGCAGCTGACTTTCGCCATTACATATTCGCCCGCTTCTCGCCATTACGGCTCTCCACGGGATTCGATGCTTAGACGGCGCGACGGCGCCGCTCAGCCTGCCCAAAAACGTCAGTTTATTGTCATGAGGTACAGGAATATTAACCTGTTTCCCTTTCGGCGTACTCGAATTACGGTACGTCTTAGGACCGACTAACCCTCGGCTGACGATCATTGCCGAGGAAACCTAGCCCCTTCGGCGGTTAGGATTCTCACCTAACTATGCTGTTACTATTACCAGGATTTTCGTTTCCGCCCGGTCCACAGGACTTCACAGCCCTGCTTCTGCCCGAACGCAACGCCTTCCTACGAGATCACCTTGCGGTGCTCCGTGGTATCGGTGGTCGACTTGAGCCCCGTCCATTTTCGGGGCCCCAAACCTCGACTGGTGGGCTGTTACGCACTCTTTAAAGGATAGCTGCTTCTAAGCTAACCTTCCAGCTGTCTAGGGCTTAGGACGCCCTTTAGTATTAACACTTAGTCGACACTTAGGGACCTTAACCACGGGCTGGGTTGTCTCCCTTACGGACTACAGGCTTACCCCAGTAGTCCGGACTCCAATTGTCTACGACGACGGTGAGTTTGGAGTTTGACAAGCGGCTGAGGAATTTCTTCCCCGGGACCACCAATCAGTGCTCTACTTCACCGACTATCTCAAATTAGGTCATGCTACGACATGTTTCGGAAGGAACCAGCTGATGCCGGGTTAGATTAGCCTTTCACTCCGAGACGCAGGTCACACGAATGATTTGCAGATCAATACCGCTTGCGGTCCTCCACGTAGCTTTCGCCACGCTTCAACCTGCCCACGCCTAGATCACCCGGCTTCGGGTCGTATCCTAATGACTCCACGCACTTGTATACGTCGCTCCTCACCTTGCGGTTGCGAGCATGTTGCTTTCGCTTCGGCTTCCTATTTGAAAGTTAGCCATCGCCATTTGAATACACTCCCTGGCCCGTTCTTCAAAACGTAAGATATGACATTGGCAATATTACCCGTACTGCGGCCTCGCGACCGTTTCCTTCGTAATAAAGATCCTTTAACGCCATATCGCTCCATCGCCTCCAGGTTTCAGGCACTTTTAACCTCCCTTCTTGGGGTACTTTTCAGTTTTCGGTCACCCTACTAGTTCGCTATCGGTCTCAAGAAGTATTTAGTTTTGGAAGTTGGTGCCTCCCAAATTCACGCGAGAATTCCAACTCACGCTACTCAGGCTGTTTTCCAGATCCTTTGGTTGTTGTTTACGTGACTATCACACTCTATGGTCTAACGTTCCAGAAAAGTTAAACTTCAACCAGGTCGGATCTTTAGAAAAGCCTACAACACCACATCTCCCGCATGTTTCCAGCGGGATTCAGTTTGAACTGTACCGTGTTCATTCGCCATTACTAACGGCATCTCTTCGATTTCTTTTCCTGCCCCTACTAAGATGCTTCAATTCGGGGCGTTCCCGATCATTGCTGATCAACACGCAAAACGTGTTAGGAAGACCCATTAGGAGATCCCAGGTTCATAGGCTCCATGCACCTACCCTGGGCTTATCGCAGCTTGGCACGTCCCTCTTCAGCTCTTGAGCCGAGCCATCCACCTGAAGGCATATTAACCAGAGTCCATCTCACTTTGTCCAGTGAGCGTCTGATATATGCATGCATATACACGATATCATTGCGGCCGTCGTTGCTTCGACCGCTTCATCCTTCCCCGGAGACATTACTCTCCAGGTGCACTATTAATGGACTTGCAGGGATTCGAACCCTGGGCCTTCGCCTTGCAAAGGCGACGATCTTCCAACTGATCTACAAGCCCATAGAAGATTCACTTAGAATCTTACCTTGTTATCTCGGATCTGACAGTTTTTCGATTTCTGACCGGTAAGTGGTGATGGACTTTGTGTCCATCATGCTTAGGAGGTGATCCAGCCGCAGATTCCCCTACGGCTACCTTGTTACGACTTAACCCCCCTTGCGAAATTTAGGTTCGAACACGGCACTAGTCCATGCCCTCACCCATACCTCACTCGGGTGGTTTGACGGGCGGTGTGTGCAAGGAGCAGGGACGTATTCACCGCGCTATATTGAAACGCGATTACTACGGATTCCAGCTTCATGAGGGCGAGTTGCAGCCCTCAATTCGAACTACGGCCGGGTTTATGAGATTACCAACCCCTTTCGGGGTAGGGACCCATTGTCCCGGTCATTGTAGCCCGCGTGTAGCCCTGGAGATTCGGGGCATACTGACCTACCGTAGCCCGCACCTTCCTCTGGTTTAGCACCAGCGGTCCCCACAGAGTACCCATCATCCCGAAGGATATGCTGGCAACAGTGGGCACGGGTCTCGCTCGTTGCCTGACTTAACAGGATGCTTCACAGTACGAACTGACGACGGCCATGCACCTCCTCTCAGCGATTCAGGTAAGACCTTCAGCCTGACCTACATATTGCTGTCGCCCCAGGTGAGTTTTCCGGCGTTGAGTCCAATTAAACCGCAGGCTCCACCCGTTGTAGTGCTCCCCCGCCAATTCCTTTAAGTTTCAGCCTTGCGGCCGTACTTCCCAGGTGGCTCGCTTCACGGCTTCCCTGCGGCACCTGAAACGGTCGCACCATCCCAGACACCTAGCGAGCATCGTTTACGGCTGGGACTACCCGGGTATCTAATCCGGTTCGTGCCCCCAGCTTTCGTCCCTCACCGTCGGACCCGTTCTGGTAAGACGCCTTCGCCACTGGTGGTCCCACAAGGATTACAAGATTTCACTCCTACCCCTGTAGTACCTCTTACCTCTCCCGGTCCCAAGTCCGACAGTATCCCCCGGAGGCCTAACAGTTGAGCTGTCAGATTTCCCGGAAGACTGATCGAACCGGCTACGGACCCTTTAGACCCAATAATAGTGGCCACCACTCGGGCCGCCGGTGTTACCGCGGCGGCTGGCACCGGTCTTGCCCGGCCCTTGCTAACACCTGCTATTTACACAGGTGGACAGCCAACATAATATGCTGGCACTCAGTATTCCCTTATCGCGGTTTCCCGCATTGTAAAGTTTTCGCGCCTGCTGCGCCCCGTAGGGCCTGGATTCATGTCTCAGAATCCATCTCCGGGCTCTTGCTCTCACAACCCGTACCCGTCGTCGGCTAGTAGGTACATTACACCCACTACAACCTGATAGGCCGCAGATTCATCCTAAGGCACCGGAGCTTTTGACCACAGAACATTCCAGTATCTATGGTATATCAGGTATTATCACCAGTTTCCCGGAGTTATGCCTGACCTTAGGGCAGATTATCCACGTGTTACTGAGCAGTACGCCATGTTCACGAAGAACATTTGACTCGCATGGCTTAGTCGAATACTGATAGCAGTGACCTCTGGCAGGATCAACCAGAATTGTTGATCACACACAAAGGATTGTATTATGGAAGTCATTTAAGGAATCATTAGGAAAGAACTCTCACTAGAGATTCTTTACACATGCACATTAGTTGGTTAATTCCTTCATTTAGTAGTTATACACTACCGGTCAGAATTAACCGAACTGCCAAATCCAACGTCGGACAGAAACAGCTTCTGTCCCCACTAATAAGGCGGTGATCGTAAGTGTTCCGCGTGATTCACGCGGACTCCTTCAAAGGACATCATCGCATATATACCTTTCGAATCATGTGATTCGAAGACAAAGGATGGACCTTTGAGACACCTGCCTTGATGAAATGAAATTATTACTTCATCGAATGTTTCTCACGAGCAAGTTTTCCGGTACGGGCACCGCACCAGTGGGCTCGTCGCGAGCACCTTTACATAACAGGCTTACTATAAAAGCGTTGCGGAGAAAGCGACCTGAACCGAAATCACATTCAACAAAATATCTCAAGATATCCACAGAAAGCCTGATGTACTACGGAGGATATTTATAACATAAGTTACAAGGCGAAGTGATTAATATGAATTCAACCGTAGAACTGAGGGATCGCTTTTTACAGCGATAAACCGCTTATAGATAAACACAAGACTATTTTTGACACGACACTACGCGACGGTGAACAGACACCTGGCGTATCACTCACCAACGATCAGAAGCTCAAGATCGCCCGTCAACTGGACAAACTTGGGGTGGATGTGATCGAAGCTGGTTTCCCGGTCTCTTCGGAAGGCGAAAAGCAAAATGTAAAAGCCATAGCCAGCGAAGGACTGAGTCTCGATGTCTGTGGTCTTGCCCGCGTCCTTACCAAAGATCTGGATGCATGTATAGATTGTAATGTCGATATGGTACACACCTTTGTATCAACCTCTGATATCCAGAGGATACATACTATAAAGAAGAGCAGGGAAGAAGTGCTCTCAATGGCAGTGAATGCCGTTGAACACATCAAGGACCATGGCGCTAAATGCATGTTCTCAGCAATGGATGCCACAAGGACCGACCTTGACTATCTTATAGAAGTGTACGAGGCCGTAGAAGGAGCTGGCTGTGACATAATAAACGTACCTGATACAGTAGGCGTAATGTCACCATCCTCCATGTACGAGCTTGTAAGGAATATCGACGCTCACGTGAACATACCTATCGATGTCCATTGTCACAATGACTTCGGAATAGCAGTTGCTAACAGCCTTATGGCAGCAGAAGCCGGAGCAAGCCAGATACAGTGTACAATAAACGGAATCGGAGAACGCGCAGGTAACGCAAACCTTGCTGAGGTGGTGATGAGTCTGCATTCCATATATGGAGCAAAGACGAACATCAATACCGAATACCTGCTTGAGACCGCAAAGATGGTGGAAAGCTACACCGGCATACACATGCCTGCAAACACACCAATTGTGGGTGACAACGCATTTGCCCACGAATCCGGAATACACACCCATGGAGTGCTTGAAAAGTCCGACACCTTCGAACCCGGCATCATGACCCCTGAAATGGTGGGCCACAAGCGCCGCATAGTTGTAGGAAAACATGCAGGAAGGCATGCGGTCAAGAAGTCCCTTGAGGACATGGGAATCGAGACGAACGATGAACAACTTGATGAGATCCTGTCCCAGATAAAGGACATAGCTAACAAAGGCAAGCGTGTATGCGATGCTGACCTTCACGCAGTCGCATCATCAGTCCTTGGAAGGAACCTCGGAAGCGAGACCATCGTCCTGAAAGAGTTCTCGGTCATGACAGGCAACCTCATAACGCCAACAGCTGTGGTCAGAGCCACCATAGGAGACCAGGAAGCGATTGCCTCCAACTATGGAGTAGGACCCGTTGACGCAACCCTCAGGGCTGTCGAGGAGATGATCGGCGGATACACAAAGGTCAAGGTACGTGATTTTGCCCTTGAGGCCATAACCGGCGGAAGTGATGCACTTGCAGAAGTAACCATATCCGTTGAGGATGGAGAAGGGCACGTATCCAGTGCACAATCTGCAAGCACGGATATCGCAACCGCATCCGTGGACGCACTTATAGCAGCTATCAACCTGCTTCTTGATCAGAAGAAGACCAGGGGAATGGAATAGTTCAAATTAGTGATATGAACCGTGGATTCACGGTTCCTGTTCTTCTTTTTAAACCTTTTTTCTGAATATCCTCCACCTGACCTTACAGGTTCATATCTATATAATAAGGAAATAATTGACTACACATGAACTACGAAGTAATTGATTCTCATTGCCACCTGGACTTCCCGAAGTTCAACAGGGACAGGCATGAGACAATTGAAAGGGCAAGAAGCAGCGGCGTGGTCGCAATGATCAACTCCGGCATAGACTACAGGACCAATGCCGAATCCCTTGAACTCGCTAAGAAGTACGAGTTCATCCACGCCACCCTCGGGCTCAGCCCCCAGATGGTACCTGATGCCAATGAAGAGAAGCTAAAACAGATACTGGCACAGATAGAACGCAACGTCGACAGGGCAGTGGGAATAGGTGAAGCAGGCCTGGACTTCTATTACTGTACAACGAATGCCGGAAGGAAAAGACAGGAAGATATATTCAGGAAGGTCATCGATATCGCCGACAGGTACAACAAGACCCTTGTGATACATGGCAGGGATGGCGAGGACCTTGCACTGGAAATGACAACGGATCTCGACAGGGTGGTCTTTCACTGCTACGGAGGATCACTGGAGACAATGAAGAACATAGTCGATGCAGGACACTACGTATCAGTGCCAACACTTGTCTGTTTCTCAGAGCAGCATAAGGCAATAGCAAAGAACCTCTCCCTTGAACACATGCTAATAGAGACCGACAGTCCTTACCTCTCACCGAGGAAAGGCAGGAATGAACCGGCTTTCGTCCTTGATTCCGTCCCCATTATAGCAGGATTGAAAGGAATGGATGAGAACGATGTCGCAATGGCGACAGTACAAAATACACGCAGGGCATTTGGGCTCTGACCCCACAAAGATCACTTATCAAAAACAGGAGAATTAACATGCAGGTCAAACACTTCAACATCGGCCTTTACGATGCCAATTCATACCTCATCAACGGGAAGATACTGATAGACACAGGAATGAGCACAGAAGGACTCATCACTGCCATCTCAGAGAATATAGATATCAAGGACCTTGAACTCATAATACTCACACACTGTCACTACGACCACACGGCATCAGCACAGGCAATTGCTGACATGAGCGATGCAAAGATAGCGATTCACAAGGATGACGCACCACTCCTGAAAAATGACAGGGTAAGCGCCTCAGCGATGTTCGGATACAAGGCACCGGAGATCGAACCTGACATGTTACTTGATGAAGGTGACAGGATCCCCATAGGCGAAGATGAGGAACTGGAAGTCATTCACACACCAGGACACACACCAGGAGGGATATGCCTTTACGAAGCAAAGTCCAGAAGCCTTTTTTCAGGGGATACGGTGTTCCCGAACGGAAGCATTGGAAGAACCGATTTTGAAGGCGGTAGCCGTTCACAGTTGACGGGATCCATAAACAAGCTCATACAACTCGATGTCAATACACTTTACCCCGGACATGGAGAAGTGACATCCGATGATGTTAACAGGCAGATAGGACTTTCCCTGAAGATGTCCAAAAGCATACTTTTCTAAGGACACAACATGAAACATAATAATAAGGAGAAGAAAGGCAGAAGAACCGATACCTCAAGGTTCCTCCCCATGAGCCTCGAAGAAGCAAAGAAGAAAGGCTGGGATGAACTTGATGTTATCATAGTCACAGGCGATGCCTATGTGGACCACCCCGGATTCGGTACAAGCATTGTAGGCAGGGTGCTTGAGGATGCAGGATACAGAGTAGGGGTCATATCCCAGCCAAAGTGGGATGACGTTGAGGATTTCAAGAAACTCGGAAAGCCACGTCTCTTCTTCGCCATAAGTGCAGGCAACACCGACTCCATGGTCAGCAACTACACTCCATCAAAGAGGCTGCGCCATGATGATGCATACTCCCCCGGAAATAAGCCGGGACTTCGCCCTAACAGGGCCACACTGGTCTATTCCAACCGCCTGAGAGAAGCATACCCCGACGTACCCCGGATAATCGGAGGTATTGAAGCCTCCCTGCGCCGCTTTGCCCAATATGATTACTGGTCCGACAAGGTTCGCCAGTCCATCCTTGCAGATGCCCCGGCAGACCTCCTTGTTTACGGCATGGGAGAACTCCAGATACGGGAGATTGCAGACAGACTTGACAAAGGAGAGCCTGTTTCCGGAATAAATGATATCGACGGAACCGTCTGGAAAACAGACATTAAGACATGGAAAGCCAAACGAGAAGAGATCCTAAAGGACCGTATAGAGATCGCACCATACGTTGAAGTCTCAAAGGACAAGGAACTCTATGCAAAGACATTCAAAACAGTCTATCAGGAGCAGGACCACATAAGAGGGCACGACATAATACAGGTGCATCCAAAGACCGTCATCATCCAGAACAAGCCCATGCGCCCCCTGACAACTGAGGAACTGGACCATGTCTATGAACTTCCATTCACCCGCGAGACACATCCTTCATACAAAGAGAAGGTACCTGCTCTTGACATGGTGAAGTTCTCCATCAACACCCACAGAGGATGTTTTGGAGCATGCTCTTTCTGTGCCATTGCCCTGCATCAGGGAAGAATGATACGCAGTCGCAGCATCGAGTCCATACTCAGGGAAGCTGAAGGCTTCAGGGAAATGAAAGGGTTCAAAGGCACGATCAACGGACTTGGCGGCCCTTCTGCCAATATGTACGGAATGGACTGCAAGAACTGGGAAGAGAAGGGAGTCTGTAAAAACAAGGTCTGTATCTATCCAAAAGCGTGCCCTTCACTTGACACCAGCCACAAGAAGCTCATCGAACTCATGCGAAGTCTCAGAGAACTGCCCGGTATCAAAAAGGTATTCGTTGGTTACGGAGTGCGTTACGATCTTGCTCTACTTGATGAGGAGTACATGGAAGAACTATGCGCCCATCATGTCAGCGGACAATTGAAGGTCGCACCGGAACATTACACCGACCATGTGACCGATGTAATGAAAAAACCTGACAGGGAGATCTTCGAGAAATTCGAGCAGAAATACAATGAGATCAACAAGAAGCTCGGCAAGGACCAGTACCTTGTGGCGTTCCTGATGTCCAGCCACCCCGGATGTACCCTTAAGGACATGATCGATACCGCCGAATACATCAGAGATACAGGCAGGTACACACGACAGGTACAGGACTTCACACCAACTCCCATGACATCTGCAACGTGTATGTTCCACACAGGAATTGATCCCTTCTCCGGGAAGAAGATATACGTGGCAACCTCACCCAAGGAAAAGAGCATTCAGAGAGCAATGTTGCACTACAAGGAACCCGGAAACTACAACCTTGTTTACGAGGGATTGAAACGTGCAGACAGACTTGACCTTGTAGGTAATTCATGGAACTGCCTTATCAGCAGGAAAAAAGGTGGAAAAAGAGGCTGGTGATCAGAATCCCCTGAGCCTCATCTATTTTAAAATACTATTCAAAAAAGAAAATTAAAATGGCTATCCCATAGCCATTTCCAGCAGGTCGATAACATCCAGGACCTCAACCCTCGGGCCACCACGTTTGAGGTTGGTGCGGCACAGAGGACATGCGGTTACCAGATAGTCGACATCCTTTGGGATCTCTTCGACCCTGTTCTTTGAAAGCTCAAGTGATAGTTCAGGATAACCTTTGAGAACTCCGCCACCTGCTCCACAGCATTTTGACTTTTCCCTGTTGCTCTTCATTTCCTCAAGGTAGCATATGGACTTGATTATCTCCCTTGGTGCATCGAATACACCATTGCACCTTCCAAGGTGACATGGGTCGTGATAGGTAACTTTCAGGTCCAGTTTCTTCAAATCCATCTCAGCAAGACGATCAGCAAGGAACTCGGTCACATGGACTACCTCTATGTTATCCGGATAATCGTTCTTCAGTGTGGTGAAGCATCCCGCACAACCGGTTATTATAGTGTGGGCACCGGTCTTCCTGATCTGCTCCAGGTTCTTTGACACCAGTTCAGCTGGGTCAGAACCGGTTCTCAGAAGAGGGGAACCACAGCATACTTCTTCCTTAAGAGCTGTAACACCGAACTTCTTCAGTATATCAAAGGTCTTTTTCGTGATCTCGGGATACCTGTATGAAGCAAGGCAGCCTGCAAAGAACACATAGTCTGCCTTTTCCGGCAGCTCATCCTTAGAATCACCGAGCCATGCCATCCTGTCCTTTACTTCTCCGAGAGGATTGCCCTTTTCAAGAGCTTCGGCACGCAGGAGCTTCTGGGCATCGGTCATCTTACCCTGTAGTACAAGCTTGTGCCTGACATTCTCTATGACCTTTACCGGAGATGCACCTGAAGGACACATCTGCTCACACAGTCCGCATGTAGTACAGGTGTTGATGCTGTCAAAAACACTTTCATCGGCTTCCATACCCTGGGCGAGTCCATGGGCCACAAGCATGCGTCCCCTTGAACTGGAGGATTCCCAACCGCTGACATCAAAGACCGGACATACAGACCGGCATGTTCCACAGCGTACACATTTCAGTATTGAACGCATATCTGAATCGTTCATCATTTTTCAGACCCCCATCTTCCCGGGATTAAGTATCCCTTTGGGGTCAAGTGCCTTCTTTATCAATATCATTACATCAAGGCCTTTGCCCAGTTCAAGTTCAAGATACTCTGACCTTGCACTGCCGACCCCATGCTCGGCTGTGACCGTCCCGCCGACACTTATAGCTGTGCGGTGGATCTTGTCTGCGGCTTTTGTCAGTTTAGCCCATTCCTCATCACTGAGCACATCGATACACATCCCGGTGTGGAGGTTCCCGTCACCGATGTGTCCGTACGTCATGATAGGAAGATCGAACTCCTTAGAGATCTCACTGACCTTGTGCAGCATTCCCGGCAGTTCCTTGATCGGGACACCGACATCCTCACCGACATATACACGGGTTCGGAGAGGGTCAAGCCTTGAGACTGCTGCCCCTACAAGTCTTCTTGCAGCCCATATCTCATCCCTTTCTTTCTTATCTGAGGCTGCCCTGATGCTTGTTGCAAGGTTGCTGCATGCATCCTTTATCATCTCTATACCTTCGCGGACCGTGTCCTCTGTCCCGTCCACCTCGAACATCAGTATAGCACCGGCCTTTGGCAAACCGATGTTAGGATCGTAGGTGTTGATGGCCTCTATGATGTTCCTGTCAAGGATCTCACATGCGGAAGGAACTATTCCTGATGACAGGACCTTTACCACTGCCTTTCCTGCAAGTTCAGGATCCTCGAAAGATGCAAGCAACACAGAACGTTCTTTCGGAAGCGCCCTTACCTTCAGTATAGCCTTTGTAATTATACCAAGGGTTCCTTCTGAACCCACGAAAAGGTCTGTAAGTGAATAACCTGCAACTGATTTTGTGACCTTTGTACCTGTATTGATCACGGTGCCGTCCGCCATGACGACCTCAAGACCCAGTACATAGTTCCTGGTGGTGCCGTATTTCACAGACCTCATTCCGCTTCCGTTATTAGCGATAAGTCCTCCCAGGGTGCACATTGCGGAACTTCCCGGGTCAGGAGGGAAGAAGAAACCATATGGTTCAAGTGCATCGTTCAGTTTTTCCTGGACTATTCCCGGTTCGATGGTAACCTGAAGATTATCAAGGTCCATCTCAAGTATCCTGTTCATGGATGACATATCAAGTACGATACCGCCTTCCACAGGAACAGCACCGCCAGCCAGGCCGGTACCTGCACCCCTTGCTGTCACAGGGATCTCTTTTTCGTTCGCAAGACTGACTATCTTCGATATCTGTTCAGTACTTGCAGGCCTGACAACATAATCAGGCATGCCCCTCACCTGAGAGGCGTCACATGAATAACAATAAAGCTCTGCTGCTGATGCGGAAACCCTTTCGTCTCCCACAATATCCTGCAGCTTTTTAAGTAACTCGGATCTTTGCATGGAATCGTTTTTTAAGAGGGATGGGAAGATTTATACTTTTTGGTGAGGGCAAACCTTTACATCAGACTACAACTATTAAGCAGCAATGACACAATACTTTGAGGTAGAGCAGCGGGATGGCGCTGCAAGGATAGGGAAACTCATGTTAAAAGAGACTATCCGGACCCCTTACATATTAGATACAAGAAGCCTTGGTTCCTCTGAGAGCCCCATAATAGATAGCGGTTCACTATGGAAATATGCAGACAGAGAAGAAGCTGAGAAGAAGCTGACAGAGCTCCGGGAAAGAGCCGGTGATGATGCATTGATAATCCTCCCTCATCAGGACCTCACCCCTGATGCGCCACGTGACCTTGCAATGAAGCTTGCAGAAAGTTCAGAGTTTACAAGCACCGGAGCCACAGGGACCATATACATTCCCGGGCAGGAAGTAAAGGAACACGACCTCTATGTAATGGAGGGAGCAGGCTGCTTCGAGAACAATGCAAGGACCTTTCTCAATACACTGATCGGAATGAGAGATACGGTAGCATCCGATACAGCCATCTATGCACCTAACATATGCACCCCTGAGAACCTTGCACTGCTCGTTTACCTTGGCGTTGATGTCCTTGACAATACAAGAGCGATCATCGCGGCACACAATGATATATTCCTCACCACAGCAGGACAGTTCTACCTGGACTCACTGTCAGAACTCCCGTGCAGATGCAGCGCCTGCTCATCAACAAGTGCATCAGATCTCATGAAGATGGATAAGAAGAGCAGGGCAAAGATAGTTGAACAGCACAATATCGATACGATGGAAGCAGAAGCAGCCCTTGTCAGGGAAAAGATACGCAAGGGAATGCTGCGTGAGTACATCGAAGGACAATGCAGGGTCCATCCCTGGCTTACTGCCCTTATGAGACTTGCAGATGCCGAGTATGAATATATGGAAAGCAAGGCGCCTATCGCAAGGAAAGGGGCGCTTATCGCAACCTGCGGTGAATCACAGAACAGGGTCGAGATCGTCAGGTTCGCAAAAAGGATACAGGAAAGATATACTCCACCGGAAACCGATATCCTGTTACTTCTTCCGTGTTCTGCTAAAAAACCATATTCCACATCGAATTCCCACTGGAAGTTCATCAATGCCCTTGGGAAGAACAGGAAATTCGTCCACGAAGTGATAATCACATCACCTCTGGGAATCGTGCCCAGAGAGCTTGAACTTACATATCCTGCAGCACACTACGATACTACCGTAACGGGATACTGGGATGCCGAAGAGAGAGAATGGGTGGCATCCTGCCTTGAGAACTACCTGTTACAGCATAGATACACGTCAATAGTTGCACATGTAGAGGATGCCTACCGCCAGATATGTGAGATGGTGGCAGAGAAACTTGGCATAGATATAATATATACCAGCCTTGGTAATGTGACATCACAGGAGTCGCTGAAGAAGCTCAGCACCACCATATCCGAACTCGCCACCGGGAGGAAACGCAGCCACATGCAGACCCAGAAGGATCTCATGAAAGCAGTCGCAGATTATCAGTTCGGGAAAGGCTCAGGCCAGATACTCGTGCCTGAAGATTCGACCATAAAAGGACCCTTCCCAAAGCATCAGGTGTTCGTCGGAAAGAAGCAGCTCATCACACTTATACCACAATACGGAACCCTTGCGATCACCATTGATGGTGCCAGGGCAATTATGGAACAGGACCGTGGAAATCACATAGTGGAGATCGATGATTTTGTTCCACGTGGCTCTTTACTTGCACCGGGAATTACAGATGCCGACCCATCGATAAGACCTAACGATGAGGTGCTCATACGTGGAAAGAAGGCAATCGCAGTTGGTAGAGCAAACATGAACGGAGATGAGATGAGAAGATCTCACCGCGGGGTTGCGATCGACCTTCGTCATGTAAAGAAGATAGAATGAAACAGACCATAGTGGACCACAGATGTTACTTATCAGGAAGTTCGAACCATCCGATTTTGAAGAGGTTCTGGAGATAGAGTCAGAGGCATTCTCTGAACATAATCCATTCCTCTACATGAACTTCTATGAAATGAACAGCGAAGGATTCCTCGTTGCCGAATATGAGAACTATATCGTGGGCTTCGTCGTCGGATATGCACTATCCTCAAATGAAGGAAGGATATTCTCCCTCGCTGTGAGAAATGGATACAGAAGCCTTGGGATCGGAGCGAGGTTGATGAGTTCGATCCTGGCAGTTTTCATGACAAAGTTCCTTCAATTTGCAAGCCTTGAAGTAAGGATAACAAATGTCCGTGCCCAGAATTTCTACAGGCGGATGGATTTTCTACCATGCTGGATCGAGCATGGCTATTATTCGGATGGAGAGGATGGCCTGATAATGAAGAAGCGCCTTACTCCCTTTGAACCTGTTTTCCTTGACAGCTCAAAAGGGTCAGCTTCATCGATGAAGAAGCAGGCCTTTGGATTCCCTTACAGGACCTAGTTCGTATGTGCCACGCTTTCACTTGCCTTTAAAGCAAGTTCCTGCATTCTGGAAGACGTCCTGCCAACACCGGATACATCATCCTGGGAAAGTGCAGAGGCAATATCATTACCGAGAACGAATATTGCATGTTTGTGTTCAGCTTTGCTCCTGTGTACATGTAAAGGACTTATAGAAAGGGAATCATATTCGCCTAAAGGGTTGTGAATACCCATTTGTTCAAAGTGCTTCTTTATCTGTGCCATCAATGTGTGCAATTGTATCAATTCATCTTTATGCATACCAACCAACCTTCGCATATTTGTAAGAACTTGAGATGTTCATTTGTGCACTGTCAAAAATAATGCATCGTACATAGTTGGGAAATTTCTTATTAAAGGCATTTCCCCCGGAAAAGATTTCCGACTGGTCGATTTATAAGCATTTCTGCCTAATTACAATTATTAAACATGATAGATAGACATATTACTCCATGATAAAAAAAATAGTCAATAAAAATTAATTCAATAAAAAATAAGAGAAATATATACTGTGCGCAAGCACAATATACATAAATTACAATGAGGAGGCAGTCAGAACTTTGACAGAAGCGGGCCTTTTGGTCACATTGCCCACCTTGGCACCGACCAGACGCTCTATTCCTTTATCTGCTGCAATATCAAGGATCCTCTGAGTGACCACGCCGTCAAAGACAACGGTCTTAACCTCATCCTCATAATCCTTCAGCGTGCTTACAAGGTCACGAACAGCAGTCTCATTGACAACATTGTCCTTGCCATCAAGGAATCGAGCACTGAAAGTACCAAGCAGGTCGGATGCATGTGTCTTGAACCTCTTGTTCTCAGGAGATACAGGTTTCTTAGACTTTGCTTCCACTGGCTTTTCTTCTTCTGGTGCTTCAATGCCAGTTTCCCTTCTGGAATCCCTTCTGGAGTCTCTTCCCCTTGCAGGCTTTGAAGATTCTCTTGAAGGTTCTCTTGAAGGTTCCCTTGAAGGTTCTCTTGAAGGCCTGCTAACCTTGGGACTACCTACACGTTTAATATCAGGCGCTGGTGCAGCCCTTCTGTCCTTGCGCTTTGAAAGACGAGGTGCACGCCCACCATTGTCGTTCTGTCCGTTCTTGTCCTTGACAAGATACTTATCGATCACCTGTTCCACAGGAACCTTCTGCCTGAGTGACCTCACGATCTCTTTCTGTACGAGATCCTCAACGCTCTTCCCATCAGGTGCCCTTGCGATGAAATCAATGTTTGCTACCTGCACAAGTTCCTTGATGATAAGTTCCCCTCCACGGTCACCATCAGTGAACGCAGTTACTGTATCCTTCTTCTTGGTGAGTTCCGCAACCTCAGGAGGAACGTTGGTACCACCTACACAGATGGTGTTCTTGATACCGTATTTCAAAAGGTTCAGGACATCTGCACGGCCCTCTACAACGACGATCGCGTCGGAATCGAATACTGCCGGTCCACATGGGATCTTGTTCTTACCGAAGTACTGCATTTCCTCGATCCTTACGGACTGACGTACCTCATCAGCTATCTCCTGGGACTCCGGGAGGTTCTCATCGAACATACCCTTGAAGATGAACTTTGCCCTCTCGATGATCTGGTGCCTCTTTGTTGCCCTTACATCCTCAATGTGGCTTATCTCGATCTTGGCACTGCAGGGTCCTACCCTGTCTATGGTTTCCAGGGATGCTGCAAGTATGGAGGTCTCTACTTTATCGAGACTTGATGGAATAAGAATAGTACCTCTGGTCTTACCAGCCTTTGCACTGACCACAACCTCGATCCTGCCGATCCTTCCTGTCTTCTGAAGGTCGCGGAGATCCAGATCGGAACCAAGCAAACCCTCGGTCTGGCCAAAGATCGCACCAACTATATCAGGGCGTTCTATTATTCCATCTGCATTGATCTTAGAGTGAATTATATATTTTGTAGTATCTGCATTTTGCATGTAATAATCTCCGAAATTTATTAATGAAGATACCGGAACAATTCGGAATACAAAAAAGTGAATCAATAACGCTACCAGAATATAGGTCGCAACGAAAGGTCCGTTATGTAAGCAGGACTAAATTCAATGATTAAACATTAAGATCTATACCTTATCTTAACCAACGCCAAGCTGAGAACAGCAGTAAGATACACTCTGCACAAAATGTAAATGTGCTATTTCAACTGTTTACTGGCCTGGTCATAAGCAGTATTGCTAAATCCCTCATTGAATACTTTTAGCTTTTGACCTCTTACGCATCTTTTTTATGTTGTAACAGATGCTTTATCGATGAAGATCCTGTTGGATCGGTAGTGAATTACGAATGACTTAATTTGTATTATTGAAAGATACCCTTGTTCGTAGTATCTGTATTATCTTGTTTTCAAGCATGGTATGATCATATCATAATGATCGCATAAAGTAATAGAATTCAAAGTTTTATAAACTTATGGGTTGACATTACACCTGTATATTTTCAGGATGTTTTGACATAGTTGCCCATATCAGGACCCTTGTGACAGTTGAAATATAAAACACACTCATCCTTACCTGTCACACAAGCAGGGAACAGGATTAATATCCAGACAGACATCTAAAATAACATGCAGGAAAATGAGCACAAAAAAGGGAAAGTAATAATAGTAGGTGCCGGTGCAGTTGGCATGGCCGTTGCCACAAGCCTCACACGCCACAGTAACTATTCCATAACTGTCTTTTCCACGGATAAGCACACAGCATACAGCCAGTGTGGAATGCCATTCGCCATAGGAGGACAGATAGATTCCCTTGATTCACTGATCCTGAGGGACCCACAGACATTCAGGGACATGGGGATCGATCTCAGACTTGGAACAAAAGTCGATTCTATCGACCTTAAAGGAAGGTGCATCATTTCTGCTGGAGAAACATATCCTTTTGATAAACTTGTCATTGCCACAGGCTCCACACCAGAGATACCTTCCATCCCGGGTGCCACACTGGAGAATGTCTTCACTCTGAGAACACTGTCTGATGCAAAGAAAATAGACCAGGCATTGAATGATGTAACCAGAGCGATCATAATAGGAGGAGGGTCCATAGGTGCAGAGCTGGCAGCAGCCACTTCCCGGAGGAACATCGATACCACACTTATCAACAGAAGTCCATCGATCCTCTCACATAATATAGACCCCGATATGGCAGATCCTGTACAGGAACACCTGGAATCCCTGGGGGTGAAGGTCATAACAGGCTACGTACCGGAATCCATAAATGGGAAAAATAAGGTCGAATCCGTCACTATCACCTCCACCGCGTTCCCTGCAGACCTCGTAATAATAGCCACTGGCGTCAGCCCTGAGAATGAACTGGCATCTGAAGCAGGCATAGATATTGGAGAGACTGGTGGGATAATAGTTGACAGATACCTGCATCCTTCTGTTGGAGGAGAATACGACCAGGACATATACTGTGGCGGAGAATGCACAGAGGTCCATGAACTGATCACAGGAAAAGCGATGTTGAGCCAGGTAGCAAGCACTGCGAGAAGAATGGCAGGTATCATTACCAACAATCTGACATCAGAGCCAATGGAATTCGACCCCATTCTGAATCCCTGGGTAGCCCTTATAGGAGAAATTCAGGCAGGGACCACAGGGATCACTTCAAAGACCGCGATGGAAAATAACATTAAGATAGTAACAGGAATAGCCACTGGTTCTACACGTGCAAGTTATTATCCAGGCGGACGTGATATTTTCATCAAGCTCATATTCATTGACAGATATCTGGCAGGAGCACAGGTAGTTGGAGGCGGGGGAGTCAAAGAGCGAATTGATGCACTCACACTCGCCATAAAGAAAAGGACAACTGTAGATGAACTGGCAAATATCGAAACATGCTATGCACCTCCCTTAGCAATGCTCATAGACCCTGTGAGTTTCGCTGCAAAAGGTGCACTTAAGAAGATGCGCAACAGAAAGAAATGATAGAGATAGATGGTTCCTATGGTGAAGGCGGAGGACAGATACTCAGAACAGCTGTAGCTCTCTCCGCGATCATCAACGAAGATGTAACTATAAAGGATATACGCCGTAACCGACCAAAGGAAGGGCTCAAACCACAACATCTAAAATCCATAGAAACTGCTGGCCTTATTTGCAATGCCGATATCAAGGGACTTTTTCCTGGTTCCACAAAGATATACTTTTCTCCATCGGAAATAGAGGGGTTTCAAAAAGATATCCATATCGGTACAGCAGGGAGTATTCCTCTCCTAATGCAGACCATTATGCCCATAGCCGCCTATTCCTCCGGTAAGACAGAACTGAGAATTACAGGCGGTACCGACGTTGCATGGTCCCCTTCTGTGGACTATGTTAAAGAAGTGACCTTAAAGGCGCTTTCAGAAATGGGATACAAAGCAGGAATTGAGACCATAGGACGTGGTTACTACCCTAAGGGAGGAGGAACTGCGACGATAGGGATCATGCCTTCTGTTCTTAAAGGACACCATTTTAAGGAACATAACGTTCCACCGCAAGTTTCAGGGGTATCGCATTGTTCCAACCTGCCGGAACATGTTGCAAAGAGACAGGCGGATTCTGCAAGATCCTTACTCGAAGAGAATGGTATTGAAACAGATATAAAGGTAGAAACAGGAAAGTTCCTCTCAACAGGAAGTGGCATAACACTCTGGTCTGACCTTACAGGTTCCGTAAGCATAGGGAAGAGAGGCTTGCCTGCTGAAAAGGTCGGTGCCCGGGCTGCACAGGTGCTGCTCGAGGAGATACTATCCCCTGCGTCAGTTGACATTCACCTTGCAGACCAGTTGATACCTTACATGGGACTTGCAGGGAAAGGATCGTTCACTGCAAGAGAGATCACTCAGCACTGCCTTACGAACATCCATGTGACAGAGCAGATGCTCGATGTGAAGTTCAGTATCAATAAGATCAACGATAGGAGCAAAAGCAAAAAAGAGGGAGTTTTCGAAGTAGTTGTGGAATGAATTATTCATCCTCTACTACTGTGAGATACTCCGGCGGGATGCCCCTTGCAAGGACGATATCATTGTTCACAGTAACGATATCCACACCATCCTGCTGAGCATTGACAGCATCTACCTCGATTATCACAGGACTGTCGGTGTGAACCGAAGCTGCTTCCATTGACTTGTCAAAAGAGGTGCTCAGGTGTACATACGTCTGTCTGATAGGATAGATACCATTATCCAGCAACATGTCCGCTTCTTCCTGGCTGACACCATAATACAGGTAGTCCAGCTCGTTTGCAGGATAATCTGAGATAAGATCAACATCTACCGAATGACCGTATCTTGCTCTGATGTAACCGTCATCTATCTCATAGCGTCCCTTTTTGTCAGATTCGACAAGTGAGACCAAGCGCTCCATGGTACCCCATTTGTAACGCCTTTTCATGACCTCGCAGAGCTGATCAAGATCCACCCATCCCTGTTGGTCCATCTCGATACCTACATCATCAGGGAAATGCCTCAATGCACCGGAAACAAACCTCCCAAGACGTTCTTCCCGATCATCATCCAGGACATAACGTCCTTCTTCTCCACAATCAGGGCATTCCTCTCCCCTGAAATAGCCATGCTCTTTACATTTACGGATCATGATAACTGCAAATGCTCTTCATAATTAATATATCTTATCAAAATAACGTAAAAATAAGGAAAACAGCAGATAACAGGGACCAGACATCACTCACATTTCTTTGCAAGATTAATTATATAAAGTATATTAGACTACGTGAAAGGTAGATCGGCAGATAATAAGGACTTTTTAATCTTATCTTCAGGGTATAATCCGGGTAATAATTATGGACGAGATCAACGACGTATACGAAAAACTTGGTGGTGTCATCAGTAAAGATGACTTTACACGCAAAGTTGAAGAAAAAGTGGAACAGATGAGCGGACTTTGTGATACCAGGACCGCAGCCATGCTTGTAGCACATGACCTGGGAGTCAGTGATACGGGAGAGAGCCAGTTACAGAAGATATCCGACATAACACCTGACAGCGGCAATGTGAAGTTCATTGCAAAGGTGATGACCGTCTTCCCTGCAAAGGAATTCAACCGTAATGATGGCACCGTTGGAAGAGTAGCTAATATAGTAGTAGCAGACGAGACAGGCTCCATACGTGTAACACTCTGGGATGACAGGGCAGACCTCGTGAAGAGCGGAGATGTCAAGATCGGTCAGAACTGCCAGATCGCTGGTTATGTGAAGGACGGATACTCAGGTACCGAGGTTAATATCGGTAATAATGGTGTTTTCTGTGAGACCGATGAGAATGTGGAAGCACGTATCGATTCCAAACAGATAAAGGACATCCAGAACGGCATGGGTGACATCAACATCCGTGCAAGGGTCCTTGACATATCCGACGTAAGGACATTCAACAAAAGGGATGGAGGCACCGGAAAGGTAGCAAACATACTTATCGGTGATGAGACCGGCAAGATAAGAGTGACACTCTGGGATGAGATGTCAGACCTTACAAATGAACTGGAGGTCGACGACTCCGTAGAGATCATCAACGGATATGCCAAAGAGAACAATTTCAACCAGCAGGTCGAAATGCAGGTGGGTAACCGTAGTGTTATCAAGAAGATAGAGGAAGAGGTAGTGTTCAAAGAGAGTTTCACGCCTATCGCAGATATCATACCAGGGGAACCGTACTCCATATCAGGACAGGTGTCCGGTCTTGGAGAGATAAGGGAATTCAACCGGGACGACGGAACAGTCAACATGGTATCCAACATCTACGTCTCCGATGATACAGGAAGGATAAGAATAGCACTCTGGGGTGACCATGCGCTTCTTGTGGACCAGCTTGATATCGATATGAACATCGACATAATGGATGCGTTCTCTAAATCCGGTTTCAACGATGAGGTCGAGCTCAGTGCAGGTAACCGTACAAGGATAAATATACACTAAAGAACATCTTTTTTGAAAGGCCCGGGACTTTCAACAATGAACTTTGATATAAACCCGGGATAGCCCTTTTTTCTTTAATTTGTCCATAAACCGATTCAATTGACATGTTGCAGGTAAGTTGAATGGGAGCGGGTTCGTCCACGAACACCTATTTATACGATTAAAATCAACATTTTATTTAGTGGACTATAGGTAATTGATTCCTTTATCCGGGATTCGGAAGTACGTCTTATGGTCTTGAGTGTTCAGAACGACATGGAAACCGATGTTTCCATTCTGGAGATCCAGAATGAGATGTCGGTCAAAGAAACAATGTCAAAGACGATCTTTGACATCGATGTCAGTGCCAGTGTTCTTGAAGTTGCAGGAAAGATGGCAGAAAATGACACAGATAGCGTTATTGTTACAGAGGATGCCGACAATATCGGCATTATAACTGAACATGATATTATCACCAAGACAGTTGTAAAGAATGTGCTTCCTTCTGAGATGACGGCAAAGGAGATCATGTCGTCCCCAATTATAGCAACCAGGCCTTCGACAAGTATCATCGAAGCTGCTGAAATGATGGTCAAATCCAACATTCGCAGGCTTGCTGTAATGGAAGGGGACCACATTGAGGGAATGATAACTGACAGAGATATCATAGCCATAGCTCCGGGTCTGACAACGATCCTGGAAGGACTTATAGAACTGAACCATGAGAACAAACTCCACACGGAACCTGAGCTCGAACGTGGCATATGCCAGCGTTGCGGTGCTCTTGTTGACAGTCTGGTGGATGTCAATGGATCGACGCTCTGTGAGGACTGCAAAGAGGAAGAAGGTTACTATGACTAGTTCTTTGAACGGTCAATTGATAGAGGACACTTCAAGTTGGTGAAATAAATGTCTGTCCCGATATATCTTAAACGAAGAAATGTATCGACTTTCAAAGCAACACCTGATATCAGCCCGGGGAAAATCGTCCCTTTGTGCAGTTCAGTGTTAGCAGGACCTACTATTACTGCAGACAGACATAGTTTATTTGCATTTTGAAGGTGCTGCAGGGTACTTTCATGAAGAGATGCCGTTTGCCATGAGACTTGAATGCCGCTCACAGACTTCTGGAGATCATGATGTTGAACCCCCGGTAAATTTGTGATGTTATGGAGCACAGTGGTTCAGTTGAAAATTAATGTGATGATCAGTGACCTGGAAAACAGGACAATAGAATCCCAAAGAAAGGACCTCTTTGCATATACAGACGTACCTCGAACTGAAGACATGGTCATATCAATTGACATTAGAATCCATCAGGAGGTGGAGATTAAAACCTGAGTACGATGAGAACTGTCACAGTATGGTTCTCATAAGATGAGAGAAGGGAACGTTTCCCGATAGAAGTAGAAGGTCCATGGACCAGTATATGAATAAAATAAGAAGAGCCTTCGATCATTGTGATAGAATGATGATGAGCTCTTAAATGGATAAAAAATATCCTGCAGGTCTGGTTTTGGTTTGTAATCCCAGACTTTCAGAAGGAGGAACAACATGAATGTGAAGGACATTATGAGTTCACCGGTCTTTACCATAGCACCGGAAGAAACCGTAGCACATGCAAGAAACCTTATGCTCAAGCATAAGATCAGTACCCTGGTGGTAGCTGAGGATGAAAAAATGGTCGGTATAGTCACAAAGACAGATCTTGGAAAGAGACTCGCTCAGGCCGAGCCAATGTGGAGAAGGAGACCGATCGACAAGATCCCGGTGAGCATGGTGATGCATGAAGACCCTATCACAATATATCCCGGTGCCTCAGTCGCACAGGCAAGCGAACTCATGATAGAGAATGGCATAAATGCACTGGCTGTGGTGAACAGAGAAGTAGAAGGAATAGTCACCGGAACGGACATCATGAGGTACTTCGCTGAACAGGATATTAAGACAAAGGTATCAGATATCATGGATGAAGACATCGTTTTCGTACACAGGCACCACACCATCAATCACGTCATCCATGAAATGGAAGCAAGTGAGACAAACCGTGTCATTGTCAATGATGATGCTGATGAGGCAGTAGGAATCATCACAACGACGAATGTGGCATTCAACATAATGTCTGACAATGAAGGAAATCTTCCATCAAAGAGCATAAAGATGACCAGGCGTTCAAGCCCTGCGGGTCACAAGGAATATCGTTACGTAAAAGAGGTACCTCTTGTTGCTGAAGATATCATGTCAGAGCTTCCGCATCCCATGGATGCCAACAACAAGGCAGTGAATGCAGCAAAGATAATGCTCTCAGAACACACAATAGCTCTCCCTGTTGTCAACGGGGACAAGATCATCGGACTTATCAGCAGGAGAGATATACTCAGAGCAGTGCAGTGAGCATCGAAAGACCAGAAAAGAGAACGATAAGAGGAATTACAATGGAAGTAAAGGACATAATGGCAGAACCACTGTTGATAGATAAGTCAGACACCATTTCCCACGCACTTGACGTAATGGAAAAGAAGGGAACAAGACGTCTTCTGGTAAAACACGATAATGAGCTGCTTGGAGTACTTACAATGAGAAATATCTCAAAGGAGCTCGGTACGCGGAAGAAGGGAAGCAAGCCAGCTTCTTCCCTGCACGTTGCAACCGCCATCTCTGATAATTTCGTAAAAGTACTTCCGGACACAAAGGTAACCGATACGATCACACTCATGATCAAGAACGGAGGTGTGATAGTTGTCATGGACAATGACAAAGTAGTTGGATGGGTTACCCCGAACGAGATACTCAAGAACAATAATTTCACCGGATACGCCGGTGAGATCATGCAGAAGGGACCTATCGTTGCAGGACCTGCTGACCGCGTCAGCCATATCAGAAGGGTAATGCTTGACAACAACATCGGAAGGGTTCCCATCATCGAGGGTGACAAACTCGTTGGTATGGTGACCGAGAAGGACATTGCCAATGCAATGCGTTCATTCCGTGACCTTGTGGAAGGAAGCAAGCAGGAAGCACGCATCAAGAACCTTATCGTCGAGGATATCATGAAGATGGGGGTCAAGACCATCAATACGAACACCCCGACCAGTGATGCGGCAAAGATGATGCTTGAGGAGAATCTTGGAGGACTGCCTGTTCTCAATCTTGAGGGACAGATGGTAGGGATCGTAACCAGGAGAAGTATCATCAGAGGTATGGGCGAGTAAGAACCCAGGTGTCTGGTGATGAGATACTACCCGAAGATAGAGTTCGATGTTGAGAAGGCGGCAGAGTTCCTGGAACTCTCCCCTTCCAGACTTGAAGATATAATTGAGAAAAGGAATCTGAAACAGAACTGGGACGAATATAACAACATATATAGATTCGAAGGGCACGCACCACATCTTGAGGATGGTACAGTGCTCATCGACCATTACGACCATTTTGAACTTGTGAGGGGTTTTCCTAAAATAAAACGTGCAATGCTCCTTGAACCTGCGGTAAAGAGAAGTTTCAGCGGGATAGATACCGTTGCCGTCGAGGAGAAGATGAACGGCTATAACGTCCGTGTCATCGAATATAACGGAAAGCTCATTGCCTTTACCCGCAGTGGACACATCTGTCCCTATTCAACTGAAAGGGTACAGAATCTCCTGAAAATGGATATCTTTACAGACCATCCTGACATCGTTGTCTATGGAGAGATGGCCGGACCTGAGAACCCATATGTACAGAAGCATGTCTATGGCATAGATTCACTGGAATTCTTTGTTTTTGATATAAGGTACAGAGATACAGGCAAAGTCCTCCCGCTGCAAATGAGAAGAGAACTTGCAGAGGAATACGGATTCAAGCAGGTAAGACTCTTTGGAGAATTCGATATCATTGAAGCACCAAAAAGGATAACGGAGATCATCAGGGAACTCGGCAGGAGTGGAAGGGAAGGCGTCGTTATCAAAGATCCGGAGATGGTATTGCAACCAATAAAATACACATGTTCTGAAAGTAATTGTAATGATCTAAAACAGGCATTCAAATTCTACAATGAGGCAGGAAGGGATTATCTCTTCTCAAGGGTAGTGCGGGAAGGCTTCCAGTCCCACGAATGGAACGAAAGTGAGGAAGATTTCAAAAAGCGCTGCCTGAGCCTTGGGGAAAGCATACTCAGACCCATGAAAGGGACCATAGCAGAAGTTGAGAGCGGTGTGAGGATATCCGACGATTTCAGGATAAGGGTGAAAGACCTGGAAGTGGTTGAAAAGTTCAGGGCATATCTGGAGAGACTGGGACTCTATGTGGTCTTCGAGGAACCTGAAAAAACAGGTGATGAATACGTCATAAGTGTAAAGAAGATGAATAAGAGTACAAATGACAAGACCCTTGCAATGCTTGAAGGGCAGTTGTGGTCATGAAAAAGACTATATCTTAATAGGTCGATCGTAAGCACAAAAAGGGTGCCTATATGACAAAGATCGCAATCATCGGAAGTGAGAAGAGCGGCAAGACAACACTTGCCGGTAAACTTGGAAAGAAAGGTAATGTCAGTGACATAACTATGTATGACTATGCCAAGAATGACATGATACTCACAACCATTGATGCCACCGGTTATCCGGCTTCTGTCAAATCACTGGTCACAGCGCTCAATCTTTCAGACATCGCTCTTCTATGCATTCCACCTGAAGGACTTGACCCTCAGGCTGCCGAGTGTATAATAGCACTTGATGTCATGGGCTACAAGCACGGTATCGTCGTTCTCACAAAATCTGACACCTCATATCCTTTTGCGCTGGATGAGCTCAAAGCCAAACTCCAGAAGGTAACAGCAGGGACTGTTCTTGAGAACTGGGACTACCATGCGATCTCAACAACCTCTTTCGAAGGCATGGAAGAATTAAAGGAACTCATAAACACAGTCGGGGAAAAGGTTGAAGAGGAACTGAAAGAACTGGACGACCTGCCGGCACGCACGATCATCGACCAGTCCTTCAATGTCACTGGTATCGGATGTGTTGTCCTTGGAGTTGTTTCCCAGGGAACCATCAATGCAAAGGACAAGGTTGTGGCATATCCTGCAAAGAAGGAACTCGAGATCAGGTCAATACAGATGCATGATGTGGATGCGAAATCTGCACCTGCAGGTGCCAGAGTGGGACTTGCTCTTAAAGGTGTCCAGTCAAAGGATATCGACAGGGGCTTTGTGCTCTCAGAAACTGAGACCGTTGCTACAGACTTCACACTGAAGTGTGTTCTTTCACCACTTGCAAAACCCTTCAATGTTGATGACATGTTACATCTCTATGTAGGACTCCAGTCCTCACCTGTAAGGGTAGTTGAGATACTTGAAGGTGAAGAGAAGGTTGAGACTGCAGCATCTGGAAAAGAATATGTTCTAAAGCTTACGGGATCAAAGGAAATAGCCTATAGTAAAAATGACAGGTTCATCCTTGTGAACCTTGATGAAAAACAGAGGTTCATAGCTCACGGCTATGAACAATGATCATTTCTAAATTCATTTCTTTTTTGGTGTCAGATGTTTGATACCATCCAGGAACGAAGGCATTTCTATAGCCTTTGTCCTTTCAATATTGTCGGGAAGATCTACAAGACCCGGCTGAAGTGTCATATCGGAAGAACCACTGATAACTGTTTCAGGAGCCCTGTAACTTGACACATTATGCGAGGTGAAACCATTCTTTGGTCTCTCCACCGTTACAGAAGGTGGCTTTTCAGGCTTTTCAGGACTACTTGGTCTGGAAAGTCCGGTCTTGGTGTCCCTGTCCTTGGACCTGGAACCCTCTTCTTTTCCGAGATTGTAGTGCTCTTTTACAAGATCACGGAGATCATAAACATCGGCAAACCTGTTGATCTGTGTCAGTTTTTCCTGGACCCAGCCGATCTCAGAGTGCCTGTGGTACCCTACCTCGAATCCCAATCTGCGACTTGCTTCTGCAAGCTGGGCCTTCCCCTCGTCCGGAAGGATCTTCTTCTCCTCTGACCTCTTAAATATCTTTACCATATGCAACAACCATCATTCTAGATAGCCTTCGATCCTCAATCCCCTTTCACTGAAAGATACACTCCGCATGTTACAATCGTGTTTTGTACCACGCATCTTTATGACCTGTAAAGCACGGGTCATCGTCTTATCATAAAGGAAATTATGCATGAAGATGACACCATGTGAAGCGAACTGCTCAGTGGAATAGGCTGTGGGATCTGTCATCTCGGAGAGGATCAGTGTGGTGCATCCCAGTTTCTTGAGATTGCGTATGAACCTGCTCATTTCCTTTTCCTGCAGGGAGAGGTCCCTGCTCGTGAACCTGATAGCAGACAGGGAGTCTATAACAAGTCTCTTTACTTCATATTCCGAGACATAGGCCGCAATTTCCTTGAAGACCATGGAAGGCGAAGGTGCCTCTGATTCAGTTGAACTTTTACTTACATTGAAGTCCGGGGTAATGAACTCGTTGACCTCATCCATGTAACCGTATTCCATACGCGGACCAAGGTCTGCGAACAGGAGCTTCTTCATCTTTATCAGAGTGGGAATATTCATGGCATAGTTGGACATGTCATTGATGATGTTCTGAGGACATTCCAGCAAGGTGACATATAATCCTACTTCACCTGTACTCGCTCCCTGAGCAAGGAATTGAACCCCGAATGTTGTTTTCCCACTGCCGGGTGGGCCACTAAGCACATACACTCTGTCCGTCAGGAGACCGCCCTGCACAAGATCATCAAAACCCTCTATTCCTGTAGGTATCCGCATTTGCATACTTCCCAAATATTAATACGTTAGTAATATAGTATAGTAATTATATAATACCTAAACTATTTCAATGCATCGATAATTCAACAACAATATTAGAGTTCTACATGAGAAATATTGAGAATATGGACGAAAATATGTACATGATCGGGATGAAAGATATAAGATGGACCATCCGTGTCTTTTTATTATCAGCAATAATTGCATTCTTCCTGAGCATTGTCGCCTACATACTGACACTGGCCTTCGCTGAACCTGAACCTGTGAGCGAGGTCATTATGAGCACAGCCTCTGCAGCCACTGCCAAGGTAGAGGTGACCTCTAATTACATCGACCCTATGTGGTCCATATTCATCTTCAACAGTATTGCAGCCACCTGTGCCGTTATCGGGACAGGGCTCTTCATGATGGTCCACACCCTGTTGATCGCTGATATAGCCATGAGACCGAAGCACCGGATATACTCTCGTTTTTCCATCATCTTCGAGATAGCCATGAAGCCGCTGTACACTTTACTCATCAAAATAACAGCACTTGTAGACAGGGACTTCTCCTTGATCGGAAAGAGCGAAGATAAAGTGGAAGGAACTATCTGGGAATACTGTGGCTACGGCAAGGATGAGTACAGGATGTTCTCCTACATGCTTCCATATACGGTTCCACTTCTGATACTGATGGTGAATGGAGCACTCATGGGAATTCTCCTTGCGTTCTTCGTATTCAACGGAGCGATGACAGGATTTGAACTCTTTGGAACTAAGGGTATCTTCATAGGTCTGCTATACAATGCTGTCTATTTCTTCATCTCAATAATCCCCCACGGCATCATCGAGATACCTGTGATCCTCGTAGCAGCAGCTCTGGGATACAGGTTCGCATATTCACAGGCCCATGATGTGATAGACAAAGAATTGTTCGACAGGAATGATATCATCGGACTGAAAGAGGATGCTGCATATACTTCTGCTGCTGCAAGGGAATACATACTCTCAGGATACACATGGAAGATGCTCGCTATTATCATATTGATACTGCTGATTGCAGCTTACATTGAGACCGACATTACACTGAAGGTCGTTGATCATGTTATGGCTGTGCTCGATGGATATCTGGAACCATTGCTTGCCTGATCGCATTTCATTTTATATTTTTTTATGATGAAATTAAGTATTTATAAGATAGTCAAAATAATCTAATCAGCACATTTCATGTGGTGGTTAAATTGGATAAGTACTTAAAAACAATTTTTGCAATACTAGCGGTTAGCATGCTGACCCTGGGAACACTGACACCAGCTCTTGCTGTCAGCCCAAAAACGTACAGTTTTGAAGATGATCTTGAGGTTGCATCTTTGCAGCTTGAAAATGGAAAGATACCGGTTATTATCACATTCAAAGGTAAACCTGATGCAGCCGTGGTTAAAGCAGCCGGTGGAGATGTTAAACAGGAATACACCATAATTCCTGCGATCTCGGCAAATGTTCCTGAAGAAGCACTTTTCGGACTCTCACATAACCCAAATATTGATCTTGTAGAGTATGATGCAAAGGTTCATGCAACGGAACAAACAACTCCCTGGGGCATCGAGAAGATAGGAGCCTCACAGGTGCATTCAGAATATGCGAATACAGCTGACGGGATCAAGGTTGCCATCCTCGATACGGGGATCGATTACAACCATCCTGACCTGGACGATAACTATGTCGGCGGTTATGACTTTGTGAATAATGACAATGATCCATGGGATGACCAATATCACGGAACACATTGTGCAGGGACTGTAGCAGCCGAGGACAATACAGAGGGCGTGGTTGGAGTAGCACCAGCTGCCGATCTCTACGCACTGAAAGTGCTGGATTCCAGCGGATCGGGATACTACTCCTCTATCATATCTGCTCTGGAATGGGCAGTTGAAAATGATATAGATGTTGCGTCCATGAGTCTGAGTGGCCCATCTGATCTAAATACCCTTAGGAAGGCATGTGATAATGCTTACAATAGTGGAGTCGTTTTAGTGGCGGCAGCCGGAAATGATTATGGTGGCAGTGTTGATTATCCTGCAGCTTATGATTCTGTAATTGCAGTGTCAGCTACTAACGAGAATGACATCATCGCAGATTTCTCAAACATTGGCCCCCAGGTAGAGATTGCAGGTCCTGGAGTGAATGTATATTCCACATTCCCAACCAGATATGGTTCTTATTATTACTTAGGTGGTACTAGTATGGCGACACCACATGTAACAGGTACAGTGGCACTGTTGCTGAATACGGTAATACCTGCAGACTATGATACCAACGGGAACAGTAATTGGGACCCTGATGAGGTAAGGGAAAGGTTGCACGATACAGCCTATGACCTCGGAGATGATGGAAAGGACGATTACTATGGATATGGTCTTGTGGATGCTTATGCTGCAGTGAACTATGAGCCTGCAGGGAATCAGGCACCAGTTGCAAGTATGACCATCACACCTGAAATTACCCGGATAGGCGATACTATCACCTTTAATGCATCAGGTTCAACAGATGATGACACTATCGTCTCGTACACATGGGACTTTGGAGATGGAAACACAGGAAGCGGAGAAATCGTCACACATACCTACACTGCTGATAATGATTATCTTGTAAACCTGACAGTTGTTGATAATGAAGGTGCGATAGGTACTGCTGAAGGATGGGTTGTTGTCCTGCCACAGAATGAAGCACCTGCAGCTGTAATGACTATCACTCCCGAAACTGCGAATGTAGACGAAGGAGTCTTTTTTGATGCTTCGTTGTCAACAGATACTGATGGAATGATCACGGGTTACATGTGGAATTTAGGCGATGGAAGCAGTTCTAACGATGAAAATGTTACACATGCTTACGATACTGCCGGAGATTATACAGTAGAATTGACAGTTTTCGATGACATGGGGGCAACTAATACAACCACCGGAACGGTCACAATTGTTCAGCCAAACAGGGCACCTGTGGCAGTAATGGACATGCCTTCCAGTGCATATGAAGGCGAAGCAGTTGATTTTGATGCATCAGCTTCGACAGACCCCGACGGGAACAGCATCTCATACTCATGGAACTTTGGAGATGGAGACACATCCGTTGAAATGAAGCCTCAGCATACTTACACTACTACCGGAACATATGACGTGACCCTAACAGTTACTGATGTTGAAGGGCTGACAAACACTACATCAGGAAGCATCACTATAAATGAGATTCTGGTGAATGAGGCTCCAACAGCAAGGATCACAATGCCAGCAACTGCATATGCAGGTGAACCTGTAACTTTCGATGCTTTGCTGTCAACGGATGATGGCACAATCGTCTCATATGCATGGGACTTTGAAGACGGAAGCGGAAGCGGGGTGGAAGTTGTACACACCTATAGCAATATCGGTGTTTATAATGTAAGCCTGACAGTGACGGATGATGGAGGACTTACAAATACCACAACCGGAACTATAGAAATAACTGAGGCTCCGGTAGTTGCACCAGTAGTGACAGTTGACGTAGAGCCGGTATTTAAAATTGCAGGCAAGAATGTCTTTATCCATGCAACTGCAACGATAACTGTAATGCAAGAGGATAATCTTATTTCAGGAGCAATTGTCAACGGACACTGGGAAGGCACAACAGGTGATTCTGACTCTGCAACAACCGATGCAAGTGGAACAGTAACTGTTGATTCTGATTCAGGAAAGTATCCGATAACTTCATCTCTGGATTTCACCTTCGTGGTGGATTCCGTGGTTATTGGAGAAACTACCTACGAAGATGGAACATGGATAGGAACGGGTTCCTATCAATAAGAATAGTTTGATCAAATAGTGTCCTTCTGGACACTAATTCTCTTTTTTTGTTTATAATATGGTTCCTTTTATCGTATTAACAGTGACCGTATAATATTCATGAATAGCTTCTCAGAAAGCCACAGCTTGCAGATCAATATCAGGATATGAGTGGAAGATGCTCTGAATGGTCATTCTAGTAGTAATGGTCACAGCGTATATTGAGACCGATATTGCGCTGGGAATCGTGGATTCTGTTATGTCTATGCTTGATGGTTATCTGGAACCAATGCTCAACTGATTTTTTTTTCATTTTATATATTTGGAGTATAAAATTAAGTATTTATAGAGTAGTCCAAATAAGTTAATTAGCACATATAATGTGGTGGTTAAATTGGATAGGTACTTAAAAACAATTTTCACAATACTAGCGGTCAGCATGATGGTCGTGGGAACAATGGCACCTGCCATGGCTGTCAGTTCCAAAGCGTATAGTTTTGAAGACAATCTTGAAGTTGCATTGCCCAATGTGGCCTATGAGCTACCATATGTACCAGGGGAGATATTGGTAAAGTTCAACACCGGCGTGTCTGAAGCCAAGATGAATGCCATGAACTCAAAGAATGGAGCAACTGTGATTGCTACAAGTTCTTACACTAATCTCAAGAAAATAAAGATTCCCAAGACGAAATCTGTGGAAGAGATGGTGAATGTCTATAAAAAGAATTCTGATGTTGAATATGCTTCAGCAAACTACGTGATGTATGCAGCAATGCTGCCAAATGACCCGCTATATAACTATCAGTGGAACTTCAACAATTCAACAACCGGAATCAATGTTGAACCTGCATGGGATTTATCAGATGGTTCGGGAGTCATCGTTGCTGTATTGGATACTGGAGTTCTTTATAGTGACATCTATGACTCAAATGTATTTTATGATCTTGAAGACACCACTTTTGTGCAGGGACATGACTATATAAACAATGATGATGACCCAGCAGATGACAATGGACATGGAACACATGTAACCGGAACCATAGCCCAGTCTACCAATAATAATAAAGGAGTGGCAGGAATTGCATATAATTGTTCTATCATGCCTATAAAAATCCTGGATAAAAGAGGAAGTGGAGATATTTATCAGTTGATAGAGGGTATAAAATATGCAACAACCGAGGGAGCAGATATTATCACTATGAGCCTTGGTTTTCCTCCAACATTCGATTCAGAGAGTGGTGCAGGTATTGAACTAAAAAACGCAATTGATGACGCATACGCTGCAGGTATTACTATAACAGCAGCTGCAGGGAATGGAGCAACAGGCACTGTTAATTATCCTGCTGCATATGTTAACTGTATTGCAGTTGGAGCAACAAGCTATGATGGTGATTTGGCCTACTACTCAAATTGGGGGACTGCAATTGATGTAGTAGCACCTGGAGGGGACATGAAAGAGAACCTATTTATCCCCAGTGATACCTACTACGATGGTATACTTCAGAGCACCTTTGAACGTAATCCTAGGTACCTTAATTACTATTTCTTCCAAGGAACTTCCATGGCAACACCACATGTTGCAGGTGTCGCAGCCCTGGTGATATCCCACTATGAGAAAGAAAATGGAGTAAAACCCTCACCTGCACAAGTAAGAGAAGCAATTGAATATACTGCAAGTAATGGACCTGATGGATGGAACAGCGTATATGGATATGGGCTTATTGATGCAGAGGCTGCATTGAACTATAAGAGTTCTTCAACTACTCCAACAAATACTCCACCAGATGCAGATGCAGGTGGTACATATTCCGGAACTGTAGGCAATGCAGTGACCTTTGATGGTTCGGGTTCATACGACTCTGATGGAACAATAGTCTCATATTCCTGGGACTTTGGTGACGGAGCAACCGAATCAGGAGTGAGTCCAACTCATCCCTATGCAGCTACAGGGACTTTCACAGTGACACTGACGGTGGAAGATAATGGAGGTCTTACAAATCAGGACACAGCAATAGTAACTATATCAGAACCATCCACAGACTCAACTATGTATGCAACTGTAATATGCCCGCCAGCATCACAGGTAAATAGGATAATGTACGAGGCAACAGCAATCGTGACAATTGTTAATGAAACGGGTGGTCCTGTGGAAGGAGCTATTGTATATGGAGATTTCACTATTCCCAGCGGAATTCTATCTGTTTCAGGAGTGACAGACGGAAACGGAAAAGTAGAAATTAGTTCTGGAAATTACAAAGCCTCTACAGATGCAGTCACATTTACTGTAACTGACGTTACTCATTCAGACTACATCTATGAATCAGATATTGCTCAGTGAGACCACAACAATTTGAAAACAAATATAGATTTTGATATTATGAAAAGGCATTATGCAATGCCTTTTCTATTGTTTTTAATAACAAATGTAATGTTAATTGACAAATTACTCGTTCTTATACCCTTTCCTGAACTCAGCTACACCTTCAGCAACATACTCAACAACTGAGCTGCAATCTCCTGTGTAGGCAAAAAACTAGACCACAATCCAGACCTGCATATTTTATGTTCTCACCGGAGATGGAGTATGCGTGTATCCGTCCCTTCGACAGGAAATTATGGGTCATTAGAGTGTTACAAAGCTGAATATTCCCATATTGAATGTAATTTTGAGTGAATCAATCACTATTTTAATTCTGCTTGTTACTACGTCAATCCAATACCGCTTCCAAAGATGTATTTGCATTAACGAGCCCGTAACCATAAAGCCCATCCTTACCCTCATCACCAAGGTCTGTAGCTGTTGCATCAAGTATTTTGCGTACTTCTACAGGGCTTAGTGTACTGTTAACACTGAGCAGAAGGGCAACTGCCCCAGAAACATGAGGAGCGGCCATGCTTGTACCACTCCTGTGATCATATCCCCCTTCCAGAGTTGTGGAATAGATGCTGGAACCAGGTGCACACAGTTCGATCTCATTTCCACTGCTTGAAAAACAAGTGTTGGAATTAACGATCGATATTGCCGAGACAGCAATGACCTGATCGTAGGCTGCCGGATAGCTGACGTTGCCACCGTAGCTGTTTCCTGCTGCTGCTACGATAACAATGCCTGAATCATAGGCAGCCTGACATAGCTCAAACATGGACGTGAAATTGTCACTCCCTCCCAGACTCATGGAAATAACATCCATATCATTATCAATTGCCCAGTCTATAGCAGCATTTATGTCAGACAGCCATCCAGTACCCTGGTGATCCAGAACTTTCAGCGCATAGAGTTCCACGCCGGGAGAAACACCTATAACACCGATACCATCATCTGCTGCGGCTATTATGCCAGCCACATGGGTCCCATGACCTTTATCATCCATGGGGTCTGCATCACTGTTCACAAAATCATAGCCTCCATGATAGCTGCCTGCAAGGTCAGGATGCATATAATCAATTCCAGTGTCAATAAGAGCAACCTTTACTCCAGACCCACAGCATAGATCATGCACTCTATCAGCTTCGATCCTACACACTCCCCAGGGAACTTTTTCGTCGGGATAGAACAACAGCGGTTCTTCATCAATATATACCTCAGAATCCAGTTCCACATATCTCACACCAGAATCGGCTTTTATAGACATAATGCTGTTCTGGGGTACAACGGCTGCAATCGCAGGGATGGCATGGTACTGATATTTGATATCACCCCCATATTCCTCCACAAGTACAACATCCGGGCTGCTTTGGAAGCAAATAATGACAGGTACCTTTTTTTGAAATATCTGTCCGGCTGCAGCCGACATAACGATCACTGCAATAAGAATGAATGCACTAACCGCCATAGGAGTTAAAGTGCTTTTCACTTTCCCACTCTCTTTAGCTTAGATGATCCCAACTCTAAGCTTTAGTTCCCCATTAAAGATCTACTCAGGAAGGATATAATATTTTGGGCATTACATATACTTTTTATAAATATTAGTTAATAGGATGCTGATTTTTTAATGTGCTAAAGAAAAGTGCTACATATACTCAAATATCGACAGCTAGAAAAAGAAACGTTAAGGATTGAATAAAACCCGGCTTGGTGTACAAAACACCTATATGCCGAGCAAGATCATTTATTGCAATCTCCTGAACCCTTCCATACCCTCAGCAACATTACTCAATAACTGAGCAGCGATCTCCTGCGTAGGCCAGGAACCCAGTCCACAGTCAGGACCTGCATATTTTATGCTCTCACCGAACATGGAGTAGGCCTTTGAAAGTCTCTTTTCTATTGTTTCAGGGGTTTCCATCTCATTGATGATCTCAGGGAAATACCGGGTGTCCTTCCAGACATTGGTGTTATACTTTTCATTGAGAACTGCAACGAGGTTGAAGATATCCGTCCTTGCGATACCAACACGCATGTAGGAGTCACTGTCCTCGAGTTCCTTTTTGTCTATAAGGTCAAGATAGGATGGAGTTGCTGCGGATTCGACACCGATAACACTGATATTCTCGGTCTGACAGGCGATCTTGTAATGCAGTGGTGAATGGAGGTGGATCTCCACATCGCAACCGGCTTTTCTGGCAGAGCTGCATGCGATGTCCATTGACTTGATAAGGTCGTTGTCAGAGAACATTACCTGGGGATTGATACCGATACTTGGCTCATCGATCGATACTGTCCTTATGTTGAAGTCCTTTGCACTGGAAAGTGAGTTCTTCACGAAGCGGTCCACACTCTCACCCAGCAGGTTCAGTATATCGACATACTCTGTCCCACCGAATTCCTTGAGATAGAGTTCAAGAGGACCGGTGACACAGACACGGACATCCAGCTTTTTACCGTGTTCTTCCCTGTAGGCCTTTGCAACCGTCTCTATGGCATCGAGTTCGATGATACGGGCATCGGATGTCTTCACTTTGAACGGTTCCTCGGTGCAGTTAGGGTCCCTGATGATGGAAAGGAACTGCTCGTTCATATCCTGGTACTGGGGATATGTCGGTACTTCCACACCTGCCTCAACTTTCTTCATGAAAGCATCGTTAATGACCCTGAACAGGTCTGCATCGCTTTTCTTCTCAGAGAACTTTCCGGTCATCCATTCCTTAGATGTGCCTTCCGGAAGAGGAAAACTGCCAATATCGTCAAAGATGATCTCTGCCATGCCACTGTTATTCGCCTGTATTTCACTTATAAGTTTTGAGTGATGACAGGACACTTAGTATCTTCTGTAGACCTGGTATCCTTAGTACTCACCGGTCATTTCAGATCGGCGAATATCTCATGGATATTCCCATCCGGGTCCGAGAACAGCGCTGTTCTTTGTTCCCACTCCATGTTCTCCGGCTCCTGAACCGGGATCCCTCCTTTTGATATGATGTCCCTGTAAGACCGGTCCACATCCTCAGCATCCCTGCATGGGAATGCAAGCTCGAATGCCTGTCCTGTAGTCTTTCGCTTGTAATCCTCGCTATAGCCATACATGACCTCCCTGCGACAGATGGCAAACCTGACATTCTCACTTTCAAACTCGACATAGTTTCCAAGGTCAGTTCCTACCCTGAATCCAAGTACTTCAGAATAGAATCTGGTCATAGGAGCTATGTCATCGGTCCATATTGTTATGAGATCGATCCTTGGTTCCATTTTGTTCCCCTTTAGAGAATGGATGAGCATCGCATTTGAATATAACCCATTTTTGGGCTCTGTAGAACTCATTTCTTTCTATATAAACCGCAGATGCACGCAGATAAACGCGGATTCAAATTAACTATATCTGCGTGACCTGCTGAACGAAAGTTCAGCAGGCATCCAACTCCGAAGGAGATGGATGGATCTGTGTTTATCTGTGGTTGGCAATAATGCAAAGGTTTTCTACAGAGCCCATTTTTGAGAACAGAAAAATGAGGGTTCAGCCTACAATGAGCTGAAAGAATGGATAATTAAGAGTGAGAGATCGCCTTTATTTCTTTAAGGAAGAGGATATCTTTGACACATAATAATTGATACACATCTGGGAATAATCCAGAGAACGTGATGACATCTGAGAGATTATCTCATCTTCATTCCTTTCAGCTTTCTTCTCAGCCTTTGGTATACCATACATCTCATGATGTCTGGAAACCTTTTGGAGCATTATGTTCTGAAGCTCTACAACATCGAACTTCTCTTGAGGTGTAAGCTCTTCAAAGCCTTCCTTCAGGGACCGGAACTTATCACTATCCTCGTCGGTAGTTTCAATATCCAATATAGGGTTTTTCAGTATCATTCATACCACAATTCCAATTATGGAACTTTGGGTAGATATAGGTTCTGAAAATCATGTTGTCATAATATATATGAAGTGAATAAAGGTCAATAAAAAAGAAGCTCCGGATACGGATCCGGAGTGTTTTTGATTATGTATTGATAACTCAGTTCTCGCCTGATGGCAGTGTCAGCAGCAATCCCACATTACTGAGGGACTCTGCAACCTGCTTGAAAGCGATCAGGAATTCCTTGACGCTCAGGTCAAGGTCCTTTGCCATTGGTTCTGCTGCGAACCAGAGTTCCTTCTCACTGTCACCACGGGTTAGGGAGACACAGGCAAGCATATCTGCTTTTGTCAGTCTGTAAACGGAGTCCTTTCCGGCCGGGGTCACCCATGATGGATGGATGGTCTTGAGCTCATTTATGAACCTGTCCCAGTTGATAGTTGCAGATGCCTCCAGATTGAGCTTGACAATTGCACGATCTCCGGTGATCTCTTTATCGATGACATCAAGGAGCTTCTTGTACTCAGGGTCGGACTCATCAACGACCATGGCCTCTTTCTCCAGCTTCTCTGCCTCAGCAGGGAAGAACGGAGCAAGGTTCACAGTACTGGATGGCTTCGTTGCCAGTGATACACCGAAGAAGGCTATTCCGCTTGCAAGCATTCCCACAATTACACCGTGGTTGGAGAGTATAGGATGAATACCATCAAGGTAAGCAGGTGCAAAAGGCGGGGTGTTCATAACATCCACAGCTGTCAGACCGATCTGCACGACAGCACCGACGATAAGTCCTGCAAGAGCACCTTCCTTTGTTGCACGCTTCCAGTACAGACCTCCCATGAGAGGGAAGAAGTAGGATGCACTTGCAATGAAGGTCGCGATGTGAATTACGTCAATGATACTGTTGATGTAGAAAGAGAGCACAGTTGCCAGTGCAACGATGATCAGGACACTGATCCTGTTAATCGTCATCATCTGCTTCATTGTTGCATCAGGTTTTATGTATCTCTGGTAGATGTCACGTGAGATACAGGAACCACCTGAAGTTGCGAAAGTGTCAGCAGAGGACATTGCAGCTGCTGCAAGACCGACAGCACAGAGACCGACAGCTATTGGTGAAAGGCTCTGAACGATATAAACGAGAAGTGCCGGTTCTGCCTCTGCCATTGCACCCATTCCTATATCAGCAAAGGAAGCAGGGATGGATGGATAGATGTGATTCAGACTGATCGCGATAGCGGTACATGCCACACCGAATATCAGGAAGATAAGGAAGGAACCAAGGACCATACCAAGCCTTGCTGACTTCTCATCCTTTGCTGCCCAGATTCTCTGCCATGGGTCCTGCTCAGTTATCCATCCAGGGATGATGGCGAATATAGCTATCAGGACCGCAGGGATACCCACAATGAACGGGTTCCACCAGCCTGCAGGAACATCACCGAAGAGGTCGGATGTGGTCATAGCAGGAGCATCTGCAGAACCTGATGTTGCTGCGGTTACAACTACAAAGGCTATTATGAGCGAGAAAGTTGCCAGCATGATGAACTGTATCATATCGGTCCAGATGACCGCGGAGAAACCTCCGAGTGTCACATATACTGAGATCGCAAGTGCCACGATGGCTGCTGCGTAGATCGGTTCAAGACCGAAGAATATACTGAGTACAAGTGAGAAACCCTTGATATCAGCAACTGCGAAAAGGGCCATTACTATTGCAATGATGATCGCTACAGGACCACGGATAGCACTGCTGAACCTCTGTTCCAGGAGTTCCGGCTGTGTGATCGCTGGCAGATGCTTTATCTTACCAACGAAAAGGGCGATAAGAAGCAATGCAAGGATGTTAGGTGCTACAAAGCTCCATATGGAACCCATTCCAAGCAACATATAGAGACCTATGACTGCCAGGATACCTCCGGCTGTCATCCATGATGATGCTGCCGAGAAACCAATTCCTACGGCACTTATCTTACGACCTGCAAGCCAGAAATCCGTCACAGACTTCTGACGTTTTGTGAAATAGAGCCCTATACCTATCAGTCCTAATAAGTAGACTGCCATCAATATAAGGAATATCTGATAACTTTCCATAATTACTACCTCTCTTTATAAGTACACAAATGTCAAACATCAATTCAAACAATAATGGACCCTCAACAGGAACACTATCAAAGGCCTTTATATACGTGATATAACTCTTATTAAGATTACTATATAAGGGTTTTCAAACGATCGAGTTTCCCTTTAGTCAATTTTATTTAAGCTCGTATCCTGAACACATCCTTTTAGCACTTATTTCTATGTGCTGATGTCCGGAAGATAAAATAAGATCGATCTTCACATCAGTTTCTGGCAATAGGATTCATAAAGAGGACACCAATCCAAAATAATATTATCATTCAGATACTATTCTACTCCATGACCCTTGAACCGGTTCACATCAAAGAGATACATGAGATGGTCGACCGCATCGATGTCTGCTTCAAAAAGGATGACAATGATGCCGATGACACTGAAAGGATATCGAATATCCTTGACCGTCTCAGGAAACTTGAATACGATGGGAAGGTCGTCCTGAGATCGATCGGACCGGTAACTCGTGGGAAAGCAAGTATCGAGAGAATGCTGCGTTCAGAGGACCCGTTCCCGCTGACATATTCATGTGATAGTGGCAGTACCACTGCAAAGACATTCGATAACGGGCTGTATGTGGACCTCTGCCATTGTGCAATCGCAAGCACCCCTTCTGACCTTGATATACATGATAAGAGGACCATAGTTGCAGCAGCATACACTTCCAGTGATAAAGTGTATCTCAATACCAGCAGTGACTGGGAAGCATTCGATAACGGTTCAGGCAGGAAGAAGATAATCCGTATACAGCCGGGTCTGCTGAAAAAGAAGGTCACAGATATCCTTCATGACGTAGCACTCTATCTCAGTGAGTCAGAGCATATACTCTGGATGCTTGACCGACTGGGAGATGAGGGTTTCTTCATTATGGATGGTCCCATCTATCCTAAAAGGGTCATGTACTGGATGGTAGTGGATTCGGGGGACGTTAACATACGTATAGATCCAAACAGTAAGAGGATAATCCAGAACTATATCGACATAATGGACCATCATATGGAAAAGGAGAAGCCACTGGTTGGTTTTGTCAAGAACCCCGAGGATATGCAGATAATGCTGGCACTCAAAAAACAGGATTCAGGACTTGACATACCCTGGCTCGTGGATGCCCAGTTCTTCAAGAATGCCCTGTCACTTGAAAGAACAGGGATGGGAAGAAAGGAAGCTGACAGGTATATAACCTACACCAACTGGTTCGCCCAGCCCAACCAGTTCTATGAGAAGATGCTCAAGTCGACCTCCCCGCTGGTGGCTGACCTTGCAACCGGGAAGTTCGATGCAGAGGACTATGCCCTCAGTTTCTTCGTGGCATTCGTCCCGAAGCTCAATACCATCTTCAAGATCGAATCTCCCTATGGACTGGTGAAGAACGACGACATGAGGAACATGATAACCAGAAAGGTGCTCTACGATCTGGCAATGAACGGCATACCAAAGACCCTGTCTAAAGCGGACACCATAGCAAAGATACCTGTGTCGGAAAGAAGACATATCATAGACAGGTTCAGGAACTCAAGGATAGATACCAATTACAACGATACAAGGTGGGATGAGAGAGATGAGAGATGAGGATATACTTTCCTTTGTAAAGGACAGGGAAACCGCAGATGACAAAGCTAAAAGAACCGATGATGGGATTGGAAATGAGAGTTCTGCAGGTGTGGAAGAAGAGAAGGAGATCTTTGAGGATTTCGAGCCCGGATATGGATCAATGGTCACATCACAGAGTGAGAACGGTGTCTCAGATGAAGCCTTCGGAATAATCACCACAGGAATTGACCCGCTGGAGATCACAGAGGCAGGTGCAAGGATAACAGGATACATCACTACATCCCACCGCCAGAAAGTTAGACTTGGAACCTACGTCATTGTCCCTTATGGTGATGAGGACCTGTTCGCAAGGATATGGAAACTCCAGTACCTGCAGGAGTTCGCCGTGGACGATGCAACGGAGATACATTCCAGAAGGATGCTGCGGTCCAATACAACTGACGAGGTTGACTACAAGTTCCTTGCATACCTTGACCCTACCTGCATCCTTTACGAGCCTAACGGCAGAGGAACAGGGCTTTCCAGAAGGATGAGCGACAGGATACCACGTCCCAACACCCCCATACTCCCTGTTACTGATAAGAAGAAGATACAGACAGGTCTCAATATCCCTGAGGAAGGTATATTCCTCGGACACCTGAGTGTTGGTGGAGAACTTGTGAGAACTCATGCTGTTCCTCCCACAGTACCCTATTACCTGAGGAATGACTACTCAATGGGTGACCCCCTTATTTTCAGGCATATGCTGGTCTGCGGAAGTACCGGTACGGGAAAGACCTTCCTTACAAAGAACATCCTGCGCCAGTTCATGAGTGAGGACAATCGCTACAAGCTCCGTGGCTCAGAGGAAAGGAGGAATCCATGTCTGGTGGTGATGGACCCGCAGGATGAGTATTCCCAATTGTTCGAGGACAATCCTGAGATAACGGATGATGATGACTTCAGGTTCAGGGCTGAGAAGGTCAATTTCGGTGCCTGCCGGAATACGAAGACCTTTGTAGCTAAGATCGATGGCGAGGGCTACACAGGCAGGTCAAGGGCGGAACAGGTCGAGTTCACCATCCCCTTTGAGATGGTGCGTAACAACTCCTGGCTCATAGCACCGGTGGGTATGACAGAGCTGCAGTATGTGGGTATCGACGTTCTCCTTGATGACTACTTCAAAAAGGGAGGAATAGGAGGAAAGCACACGTACAGCGGTTTCACTGATTTCATAGATGATGATGTTACAAGGAACTATTACACCGAGGAGACCCACAAGATACACGAGTCCTCATACGACGGTATCGTGCGCAGGGTGAAGAACCGTTCCCTTGCGAGGGTGTTCGACCAGCCTGCAAGACCGATCACTGATATACTTGAGCAGATATTCAAACCGGGACAGGTCAGCGTCTTCCCCACGGAGTACATCACCAACACACGCATACGTGACATCATAACCCTCACTTTGATGAGCCTGATAGTTGACAACAAACTGAGCACTTCAGGCGAGGCTGCCGTGAAGGACACACCCATAATCCTTGGACTTGATGAGGCACACCGCTATCTTGCAAAGGCAGGCGGAGAGCATTCCAGAAGGCTCATCTCCAAGTTCGCCGATGCAGCACGTCAGGGAAGAAAGGAAGGTCTCGGACTCTTCCTTATCACCCAGGACCCGCAGGACATCGATGATACGGTCTTCAAGCAGATCAACACGCGCATAATTCTCAATCTCAGCAATGATGCCGCGATCAGTACCATGAAGGTTAAAAAAGAATTTGAGAAGCGCATCCCATACCTCAAAAAGGGTCAAATGATAGTGCAGAGCCCCGATAACAGTGATATGGTCGAGATCATGGGACTTTCACGATGTGTTGTGAAACATGTTTGAATTACGTTTCAAACACCCTTTCACCGAAACGTATATATGAGGCTAATACGTATGGGTGGTTCGCTCAACTGAGCAGAACAACGCGGGCCGGTAGCTTAGCCAGGCAGAGCGACGGACTCTTAATCCGTAGGCCAGGGGTTCAACTCCCTTCCGGCTCGCATCTTACAATCACTTTTTCTAACTCTTTGATTTCCCTTATGCTTCTAAAAGATTAAATCCCATCAGAGTAATCTCTATCTTCGTTCTCAAAGACGGAAGGATAACTATGCCAAAAGTGAGTGTTGACATTCCACAGGAACTTCTTGACGACTTGAATCAGCATATCGGCGATAATAAGAAGTTCGTTACACAGGCCGATGCCATAAGGACAGCATTACGTAAGATGCTGGATCAGCTTGACGATATAGACCGCAGGCATGGCAGGCTGGAAGAATAAGAAAAGAAATAGAGAGATATCTATCTACTCACACTTTTTGTATTCAAAAACTACAGGCTTTTCAAATACTCAATACACTGCCTGCCCTCTTCGACACTGCCCATCTCAGTGACCATGAGTCCCTTGTAACCTGAGAGGCCTTCCATGAGCTTTTTCCAGTCGATGTTGCCCTGTCCTATTGGAAGGTGCTCGTCGTGTGCACCGTTGTTGTCGTGGATATGCATATGTGAGAGTTTGCTCTTGCACTTGGACACGAACTCGTCCAGAAGTCCCATGGTGTTCGCGTGTCCCACGTCAAGGGTCATGCCCACGTTGTCCCTGTCCACCTGTTCCAGTATGTCCAGCATCTCATCGGGATAGCGGCCGAATATCTTGGGGAAATTTGGCATGTTCTCTACAGCTATGGTGATGCCCATGTCCGCCGAGTGGTCACACAGAATTTGAATTGACTCTATGCAGGTATCCCATGACCTCTCTGGGAGTTTGGCACCATATGGTGAAAGATAACCCGGATGCAGCACAGCTACTTCAACAAGACCGGATGCCATAGTGAGATAGTGCTTCATCTGCCTCATGACCTCACCGTGTATACCGGGATTGAGACCTGCAAGGTTCATATCTGAGAATGGAAGGTGCATGCTCAGTTTCAGGTTCGTGGTCTCTTTGACATCCCTGACCTTTGGCAGGTTCTCCTCTGTGAGACACTGTAAACCCTCCTGAACTATCTCCCAGCCAGTGTATCCGACATCCTCAAGGGTGTAAGCCCACTCAAAAGGTTCCTCCACAACTGCACGTGACGAGAAGCTCAGGTTCCTGATATTCATCTTTAAACATCCCTTATATCCATTTCAAAATCAGGAACTCCATCCTCTGTTGGCGGGGTCAGCCAGTCGAAGAACCTCTCCATTTCTGACTCATTATCTGCTTCGATGGTCACATCGATAGAACCAAGGGGTTCTGCCTGAGCAGGATAGTTCAGGCGGCCGACAGTTGCAACCTGCTTGCTGATGATAAAAGAAGTTTCCAGACCATCCTCTGACAGTCCCACATTCAGCCTTGTGCGGGAAGTATCAATTATCTCCTCTGCCCTGATCTGGTTATGGATATTCTTCAGGGCATAGATGTCACTTTCACCTGTGAACCTGCCGCTATATTCTGAGACTTCCTCGTAATCGAAGTCCATGTCCGGGAATATCTGCATCAGAGCAGAGTATACTTTATCCTTGCTTTCAGTGGGATTCACAACTGTTGAAACTGTAACCTTTATCATATCATCGACACCCCTGCATTCTGTCTTATTCCACAAGCGCGGTGATCTTTTCCACGAACTCCTCAAGGGTGTCGTTGTTCTCTACAACAACATCAGCGATCTCCATGGCCTCACCCATACCCCAGCCGAGTTCACGCTCATCCCTGACCTTAAGCTCACTTATGTCCTTCATATCATCGCATCTCTTACGGGCAAGGACACGCTGGAACCTTATCTCAAGCGGGGAATCCACTGACACCAGGGTGAAGTCATCTCCGAATGCTTCCTTGAAACGCTCTACCTCAGGAACACTGCGGACACCATCAATCCCTATGAAGGCCTCATTTGTGGCCTGAATCTTCGGGATACATCTCTTTGCAACAGCGTCCCTGCCTTCATTCTCACGCAGGTCGGTACCTACTCCACCTGTATTGGCATCGGTTGGTTCCAGTCCCCTGCGGACCACCTCTTCCCTGATGACGTCTCCCATATTGATAACAGTGATACCCTTCTGGCGAAGAACGGATGCTGCCTCTGATTTGCCCGAGGCCGGCATTCCAACAAAAGCTAAGATCTTAGTCATGGATGAACCTGTTCTAGTTTATGTTAATTGTAAGATTTAAAGAATGAATGATATTCTGAGTTAGTTCAATAGAATTTTCCATACATCCTACTTATATATTAGTATACCCTTCGATAGAACTGTCCCTGACAATATCATAATTATACTCTTTAAAAAACAGGTGTTGTTGACCGTCAATAGCATCACATCGGATTCCCATGAAGATCGCAGACCTCGATATCCCCGGAAACGTCCTCCTTGCACCAATGGCAAATGTCACGAACCTGCCGTTCCGTCTCATGTGCAGGAGATACGGAGCATCCATCACATATTCTGAAATGATCAGTGCAGACGCTGTCATATATGAGAATCAGAAAACACTCGTTCGCGGAAAGAGCTGCGAGGACGAACGGCCATTAGGGATCCAGATATTCGGCAATTCACCGGAAGTCATGACCAAGGCAGCCCTTCGGATAGAGGAAATGTACCGGCCTGAGATCATCGATATCAATTTCGGCTGTCCTGCAAGACTCCTGACAAAGGATGGTTGCGGATCAGCACTCCTGAGGACACCTGAACTGATATACGAGATAGTGAGCAGTCTCTCGGAGGAACTATCAACTCCTGTGACAGCAAAGATACGTATCCTTGAGGACATGGAAAAGACACTGGAGATAGCACACCTCATCGAGAGTGCAGGAGCAGCTGCACTGACCGTTCATGGAAGGACAAGGCAGCAGCAGTATGCAGGCAAAGCCAACCACGACCATGTCAGGAGGATCAAGCAGGAACTGGGCATACCTGTGATCGCCAATGGGGATATCTTTGATGAGCTCTCAGCTGAAAGGGTACTGGAATACACGGAATGTGACGGGATAATGATAGGCAGGGCTGCAATGGGCAATCCTTTCCTGTTCAAAAGGATATCCCACTACCTTGAAACAGGGGAGATACTTGAGTACAGGGAATGTGACCAGAGGATCGCTGATCTCAGTGAATATTTCCGGCTTCTGGAAGAGTTCGACCTGATGCACACAGTGCATATAAAGGCGCAAGCACAGTGGTTCACCCGCGGGATGAGAAATGGCAGACATATAAGGAGAAGTATCGCGGCATCAGAAAGCATCGAAGAAATACTCTGGAATCTGGACGAAATGTGCAAACATGCCGACTAATGCTGTTTGTATAAACTTTTAACAGTATGGGACTTATTGATATTATTATACTATAATGATTTAACGGTGTAAATTACCGAAAGACTAAATAGTAATTAACCGATTCTACACAATTAAACATTGCATTTAACGTCAGTTGACGAAAAAAATTGTGTCTTTCTGGCATAATATTCGACACTGTGCAATGATGCTAGCCGACAAAAACGATCATTATCGGAATGAATTGTTATATTTGTTATTTACACACGGTTTATGGAGAATTCTAGATGAAAGAAATACGAATACACGGTCGAGGCGGACAGGGCTCTGTCACAGCTGCTGAACTTCTGGCCGTTGGTGCCTTTGCAGACGGAAAATTCAGCCAGGCATTCCCCGCATTTGGTGTGGAAAGAAGGGGTGCACCGGTTCAGGCGTTCACAAGGATCAACGATGAACCTATCAGGCTCAGAAGCCAGATCTACGAACCAGACTATGTTATTGTACAGGACCCAACACTCCTTGAAGTAGTAGATGTTGCAAGCGGTCTCAAGGACGATGGTATACTTATCATCAACAGTGACTTTGACGCTGACAAGTTCGACATCGACACAAAAGCAAAGATAATGACGGTCAACGCAACAAAGATCGCACTGGACATCATCGGAAGACCAATTGTCAACACCGTACTCCTCGGTGCTTTCGCAGGTGCTACAGGCGAGATCAAGCCAGAGTCCATCATGGAAGCTGTAAAGGAGAGGTTCCCGGGTAAGGTCGGTGACAAGAACGCTGAGGCGATCATGGAAGCATACAAGATGATGGAGGCTGACAAATGACAATTCCACCGGGAGGCGTCTGTGAGGCAGGCACCACAAGGATCAATAAGACAGGCGGATGGAGAACCTTCAAGCCGGTCTATGACTACGACAAATGTATCAAATGTAAGTTATGCGAACTCCTGTGCCCTGACAGTTCAATAAACCCAAGGGATGACGGATTCTTCGAGTTCGACTATGAATTCTGCAAGGGATGCGGAATCTGCGCTAACGAATGTCCAAAGGACGCAATTGAAATGGTACTGGAGGAGAAATAATGGCACCAGAGAACAAACTTGACAAGAGCAAGATGGTAGTTGTCGAAGGTTCATACGCTGTTGCACACGCTGCAAAGGTCTGCAGGCCAAATGTCATCTCAGCATATCCTATCACACCACAGACCCACATCGTTGAGGACCTCTCACAGTTCATGGCAGACGGTGAGATACCAAACTGTGAATATATCAACGTGGAATCCGAGTTCTCAGCACTCTCAGCACTTGTAGGTTCCTCAGCTGCGGGAGCAAGATGTTACTCAGCAACAACCTCACAGGGTCTTGAACTCATGCACGAGGTACTGTTCAACATCTCAGGTATGAGATTGCCTGTTGTGATGACAATCGCTAACAGGGCAGTCAGTGCACCTATCAGCATATGGAACGACCACCAGGACGCGATCTCCCAGAGAGACACCGGATGGTTACAGCTCTACGCTGAGAACATACAGGAAGTCTCAGATATGACCGCACAGGCATACAAGATCTCAGAGGACAAGGACATCCTTATGCCTTCAATGACCTGTATGGACGGTTTCATCCTTTCACACGTTTACGAACCTGTCGTACTTCTTGAACAGGACCTTACAGACGAGTTCCTGCCAACGTATGAACCAGAGTATGTTCTTGATCCAAAGAACCCAATGAGCTTCGGTGCATTCGCAGATCCTAACTACTACACAGAGTTCAGGTACATGCAGGAACAGGCCATGCAGAGAGCCCTTAAGAAGATAGAGGATGTAGCAAATGAATTCTACGACGTATACGGAAGATACTACGGAGGACTTATTGACGAGTATCGAACAGATGATGCCGACATCATCATCATGGCAATGGGATCCATTGTCGGAACCATTAAGGACGTCATTGATAAACTCAGGGACAGGAATGTAAAGGTCGGTCTCCTGAAGGTAAGATCATTCAGGCCATTCCCTGTTGAAGCTATCAAGAATGTTGTCAAGGATGCAAAGGTCGTTGTCGTGCTTGACAAGAACATCTCACTCGGACTCAACGAAGGTGCACTCTTCACCGAAACAAAGTCCTCACTCTACAACACAGACATCAGAGTACCTGTTGTCGGTTACATGGTAGGACACGGTGGACGTGACATCAAGTTCGACACCATCGAGAAGATCGTTGCTGAGGCAGAAGATGTCATTAAGACAGGTATCAAGATCGAGAGCCAGTTCACTGATGTGAAGGAGGAACTACTATGAAATCACTGCTAGCCCCGGGACACAGAGGATGTGCAGGTTGCTGTGACGCAATGGCTGCAAAGTTCGCACTTATGGGCGCCGGAGAGGACTGTATAGTCGTCAACCCTACCGGATGTCTTGAAGTTATGACAACCCCGTTCCCTGAAACCGCATGGGACGTACCATGGATACACTCACTTTTCGAGAACGCCGCTGCTGTAGGCTCCGGTATCGAAGCTGCTCTTAAGGCACTCGGCAAGGCTGACAAGGCCAAGGTACTCGTCATGGGAGGAGATGGTGCAACACTGGATATCGGTATGCGTTCCATTTCAGGAGCATTCGAGAGAGGACACAATCTCACCTACGTTTGTATTGACAACGAGGCATACATGAACACTGGTGTGCAGAGAAGTGGTGCAACACCATACAATGCATCAACCACAACCAGTCCTTCAGGTAAGGTATCCTTCGGAAACCCAAGACCAAAGAAGAACATGCCTGCTATCATGGTAGCACACGGTGCTCCATATGTCACAACCACATCCATCGGATATCCAAAGGACATGATCAACAAGGTTAAGAAGGCCACAGAGATCGAAGGCCCGACCTACGTTCACTCACATGCTCCATGTACCACAGGATGGGGATTCGACACTTCCAAGACCGTCGAGGTAGCTAAGATGGCTGTCCAGACCGGTCTCTGGCCACTCTATGAAGTGGAAGATGGAGAGGTCACCAAGGTCAGGAAGCTCGGCAAGAACATCAAACCTGTTGAGGAATACCTCAAGATGCAGCGCCGCTTCAAGCACCTTTTCACCATGGAAGGTGGAGAGGCTGAGATCGCTAAGATCCAGGCAATTGCAGATAAGAACATTGAAGAGTTCGGGCTCTAAACCCGTATCTTCTTTTTTCTTCTTTTATCTTTTTTCAGCACTTTTCTTTCGTTATCTTTATATCTGAATACCCACTCTTAGGGAGTCCCATTATGCCTGAGCAAGCAGACTCATGCGTATCAGGTGTGCACGTATGCGCATATGCATATACGATAATTATTAAATTGAATTGTATTTATTGAGAATTTATTGATAGGTATTTATTCTTGAAAAAATATTGTTCCCGCTATTATTTTTAGTTCGAGTGGAAACACTGGGGTTGACAATAAAGCTAAAAAGCATCGTACCATAATTCCTGCCCATGACCACGTTACCCACTGTTCCTGACAACACTGAGAATTTCGATAGGATCTTCGAGCTTCTCCAGGGTGAGTATCCCAATGCAGAGCCAATGCTGCATTTCAATAATCCCCTTGAGTTGCTGGTTGCAACCATCCTCTCAGCCCAGTGTACAGATAAGCAGGTGAACAAGGTCACACAGGTACTGTTCAGGAAGTATGTCAGCGTTGAGGATTTTGCCAATGCCGACATCAACGAGCTTGGGAAGGATATCTACACAACAGGATTCTACCGCCAGAAGTCAAAGCACATCATCGGAAGTGCACAACTGATCCTCACAGAGTTCGGCGGAAGGGTCCCTGACACCATGGAAGACCTGTTGAAACTACCCGGTGTCGGCAGGAAAACAGCGAATATAGTCCTTGCCAGAGGGTATGATATCATCGAGGGGATTGCAGTGGACACACACGTTACCCGGCTGTCACAGAAACTCGGGTTTACAAAGAACGCTGACCCAAAAAAGATAGAGACAGACCTTATGGCACTTGCAGAGAAGAAAGACCTTGAGAACCTGTCCATGACACTGATACTTCACGGCAGGAACGTGTGTATCGCAAGGAGGCCGAAGTGCGGGGAATGTGTTGTGAGGGAGCTGTGCCCTTCCAGTGAGGTTTGAGCCAGTAACCATTATTCGTTATCCACTTTGTTTCCCATATCCAATATATTAAAAAAGATTTTCTTAGTTACAAATAAATATTTGCAATGCGAATAATATATTATCGGGAAAACAAATCCCGCTTAAAAGGAAGGGGGTTAAAGAAATGTTGTTCATGGACATTATGACATGGGACCCAAAGGACAACGAGGAAATTGAAAAGCGCTACATGTCATGGGAATATCCTGAAGGCTACAATATGATATCAGAATGGTCTGACGTATCCTCATGCAGGGTCTTTATAGTTTACGAACTTGACAATGAAGAGGCATATGCCAGAGCTGCATTCCCATGGAGAGATATCGCAAAGCTTGAAACCATTCCTATAATGGATACAAAGAAAGCTGTTGAGATCGGCGACAAGATTAAAGCAGAGATGGGTTTTTCTTTGCCGGTTTAAGACAATATACCCTGACATCCCTGTCAGGATTCTCTTTTTTACATGGATATAACCAAAAAATGAGTCTAAGACCTGCATTTTGCGTTACTTTTTCTCCATCGCCTTAGCTCTCAATTCCTTCGGCATCTTCTCAATGGCATACCTCAATGCAGTCCGTGGCATTACATCCTTGTTCGCCACCACGTAATCAAATACCTCCTGTTGATGCTGCCTGCTGGCCTCCTTGAGCATCCACCCATATCCTTTCTGCACAAGGTCATCCCCATCGGTGAGCAACATATCAGCTATCTCAAAGATATCATCCAGAAAGTCTCCCCTGCGAGCCGCTAAAATGAGTGTTACAGCAGCAGCACGCCTGTACCAGCGATTCTCAGAAGCCGTCCACTTTTTGAGTGGATTAATAAACTGAGGATACATGTCAATGAACGTACCCATGGTGTGATTGCAGAGAGTATCACATTTCGCCCAGTTGTTGACATAATCCCCGACCCACCTCTCGAACATGACAAAATCCTCAGGTTCATACTGCTTTCTCAGGTTGTACGACCACTCGAATGCAATGAACGCTTCCTCCATATAATCAGAACTCAGGAGTTCCTCACAAAGCGCAAATATCTCCTGCTTGCTCTTGCCGGATACTTGCTTGTAATATGCTTTTGCTATTTTTCTCGCAACCGGGGTTTTCATGCCATAGCATTTTATTGGTTCTTTGAAGAAACGGTTCGAGCTGGCTCTGGCTTCTTCGTCAGAGTTCTGTTCGAGCTCGGCTCTGAGTTGGGTGATTATGGGGTTCATGGGATTTTATTGGGGGATGGGGGGATAATGTTGGTGGATGAAGAGACCTCAATAAAACTAAAATGGAGTTAAGGCTTTATAACCGTAGATTCATCTTCTTCACTTAATCTCATTTCATCTAAAATCAACAATAAAAAATTAAAAAACGAGATATATTCAATAGCAATAAATGGATTTTCAAGATAGATAGACCTATGCATAAATTGATTTCTGATTGCTAGTACAAATCCCTTAAAAAGAAAAAATACGCCTCTCTGCTCACCATCATCACCCAATTCATATTGGGCCGTCATCAAAATTGGTTTTTCTGGTGAAAAGACATTATCTATCAACTCAGACCCGTCTAAATCGATTCTGCCTGTAATTTCTTTGATTTCCTGAAACACTGCAAGTATTCCATTCATTACAGATTCCTTAAAATGAGAGTTTACAAAAGTCCTCTTGCACTTTTCAACTAAAATTGGATGAAGACTTCTCATTTGAAAGATTACTTCTAGTTCTTCTTTAGATAGATTAGGACACTCTGTTTCTCTTGATAAGGAATTTAGTGCTTTATCAATTAGATTAGAATCAGACTCACTAAGTTCACAATATTCCTCTATAGTAGAGTTCCATTCATTGATTTCATCTTCATCCAGATATTTGATGTTATATTCACTTAGAATCCTTCCAGTTTTAAGAGTTGCATAAATAATTGACTTTGAAATATTAGCCTTTGTCATGCTCTCTACTATTTTACATCCCCAATCGTATTCAGACTCCTTTTCCATCTGTCCAAAAAATCGAGAATCTAAAAGATGACATTGTGGAGTTACAGAAGTCAAAATATCAGTAACATGTTCGTTAAGAGGAATTTCCTTGGTTTTCTTAGGGAAAAGATGATTTCTGGGTTTGACTTTTTTTCTAGATTTTTTAGACATTTCAACCACACTTCTAAAAATAAGATAATACATGCTTATTAATTATTTGACTTAAATGACAGAAATGATTTACCTATCTATACATATTCAATTTCTCATAAATTCCAATAACATTTATAACTTATTTTCATTATCGATCGATTTTATATATTTGATCTCACGTCTAGCCACTATCAAAACATCTTTGACGCGAGTCAGCTGGCTTTCAAATGGAAATTCAAAACAAGGTCTCACAATACTTCAAAGGATCGTTTACGAGTGACTTAAAGGCTGGATCTATCACGGCCGTTGTGGCGTTGCCACTTGCTATTGCTTTTGCTATTGCTTCGGGTGTGGAGCCTCAGATGGGCTTATACACGGCAATCATTGCGGGTATGATGGTATCGGCAACCGGAGGTTCACGGTACTCCATTACCGGACCAACCGGTGCGATGACCGTAATCATACTTTCAACACTGCACAGCTTCGGGCTGGAAGGACTACTCCTTGCAGGCTTCCTGGCTGGTGCATTTCAGATACTGTTCGGGATCCTGAAACTTGGCAAAGTTGTCAAATACATCCCTCTGCCCGTCATATCAGGATTCACGAGCGGTATCGGTGCTATCATTCTCATAGGTCAGATACCAAATGCACTTGGACTTACCATCACTTCAAAGGAACACGTATGGGAAACACTATACGCCATCATCTCCAGCCTCAATGATGTCAACACCACAGCAATAGCGATATGTATCGCCACAATTCTACTTCTCTTATTCCTGCCGGGACTCATGTCAAGGATGCGATACATCAACAGCATCCCTTCTTCCATGATAGCCCTGGTACTCTCCATTATCATGGTCTTCTACTTCAGGACCGACATACCACTTGTAGGCAGCATCCCTGCCGGACTTCCTCAGATACAGATGCTCAACTTCGACCTCGACCTGCTCATGAACGTCCTTCCGGCAGCTCTCACAATAGCACTTCTCGGAGCCATCGAAGCCCTGCTCTGTGCCGTGGTCTGTGACGGTATGACCAACAGCAGACATGACAGCAACAAAGAACTCGTAGGACAGGGAATAGCCAACATGGCACTGCCCTTCTTCTCAGGAATACCATGTACAGCCGCCATAGCAAGAAGTGCTGTCAACATAAGGGAAGGTGCAAAGACGCAGATGTCAGGTATCATTCACGCCCTGATACTGCTCATCATATTACTTTTCCTGGGTCCTGTGGCTGCTTTCATCCCAAAGGCCTACCTTGCAGGTGTGCTCATCCTCGTATCCCTCAGGATGATCAACATAACTGAGTTCAGGACCACCATGAGCATAAGCAAGATGGACACCATGGTCCTGCTTGCCACCTTCCTGCTCACCGTGCTCACAGACCTTGTATTCGCCGTCCAGATGGGAATGTTCCTGTCCATCATTCTGCTCTTCATAAGACTGACCAATGTCATCGACATCCAGACAATGGAGAACTACGACAGGACAAAAGGCATCAACGCCACCATCTTTGCTGACCCATATCTTGAGAAGAACGTCTCGGTCTACACCATCAACGGTCCCTTCTTTTTCGGTGCCATGAACGTCTTCGAGAGCAAGATAAACGAGCACATGACCATCAGCAAACCTCACATAATCCTGCGTATGAGATATGTACCATTCATCGACACCACAGGAATTGAGCGTCTCAAGAGCTTCATAAGAGCAAGCAGGAGACAGCACCAGAGGGTCTATCTCACCTCCATACAGCCAGAGGTCATGAAAAGAATAGATAGCGACCTTGAACTCACCGAACTAATAGAAAAGCAGCATGTGCATATTTGTGAGAGCACTCAGGAAGCTCTGGCTTTTGTGAAAGAAGAATATGAAAATAAGAAAATACAAAAACATATAGATTAATAGAATTGAGTTAGAGGTGTAGTTATGGGTCTTCAGGATGAATTGAACAGAATTGCACTGGAAAACGGCGTCCAGTATTTTGGTGTGGCAAATCTTTCAAATCCCAGGGAGTTTATCGTTGATCAGGGTGGTGATGAGCTTGCAGTATATCCATACGCCATCTCGGTCGGAATCAGATTGATGGACCCGATAGTTGACAAACTCACCTATAGAAATAAAACAGCAGCTGCGTTGAATTACAAACATCATGCATACGACGTTATCAACTCAAGATTGGACATGACAACTTCGATCCTGAGCAGCCACATTCAGGATAATGGTTATTCAGCACTTCCAATTCCTGCATCAAAAAGGGTCGATGATGAGAGAATATGCGCCCAGTTCTCCCACAAACTGGCTGCTCACATGTCAGGACTTGGCTGGATAGGAAAGAGCTGCCTGCTGATAACCCCCGACAACGGACCAAGGGTCAGGTGGGCCACGATACTGACAGATGCACCCCTCCAGGCCACCGGAAGAAATATGGAAAGCAGGTGCGGAAGCTGTAATGAATGCGTTAATATCTGTCCGGTCAATGCCTTTACCGGAAGGAACTTTGTGGAAAGTGAGAGCCGGGAAATGAGGTATAATGCCAGGAAATGTGAGGACTACTTCAAGGAGATGGAGAACAGCGGACAGATACCTGTGTGTGGATTATGTGTCTATGTGTGTCCTCATGGGAAGAAAAAAGGTTAAGACAGGTTTTTGCAAAACGGAGTCTGCTCTTTAATGCACGCAATACAGAGATATAGGATCTGTAGAGATTCTCATTTGAATACAGATGTAAAGTTTAAGCGATCAATTATTTTTCATCTTTTCGGATCGTGCCGGCTTTGCCGGAACCCTCCGGGATGGTTGAAGTTACTCATGCTTCCGGTTAGCAAAACTATTGTCCTCCGTACCCCTGTGTTTCTGATAATTCTGCAAAAGACCATTAGGCAAAAAAGTTTTGACCATTACTAATCAAATAAAGAGGATCTTCAGTCCAAATATCACTATGCTTGGTGCTACAAAAGCCATTTGCATCCTGTGCTTGAGAAGTTTTCCTTTCGATACGGGGTCATCCATTAGGATCCGTATACAACCCAGAGAAAAAATAACATAAACAGCAGCACCGATGATAAATTCGAGGTCATACATCACTAAATAGAATAACGGGAGCAATGGAATGACTGTTAAGAATATACAAATTCTTGAGGCTTTTTCAACACCCACCATCAGAGGTAATGAATTTACATCCCCTGCAATATCTTTGAAATCTTTCATGGATAAAAGAGAAAATGATAGCATGAATATGTAGATGGCGATCAATAAACCTTCCAGATCTAGAGGCGAGTAAACACTCCAAACACCAATAGACCCTAAAGAAAAGCATATCGCCATACTTAGCATAGCCACACCGGGAATATCCTTTAAGCGAAAAGCAGGATGAGAATACATAACTCCTCCTATTATGAAACTCAAGAACAAACATAAGAACAGAATCAGGTCTATGTACAAAGCCAGGAGAAGACCTGCCACTAGCAAAAAAAACATGTATGACCATGAAGTTCTCATTGACAATCTGCCTGATCTGACAGCTCCATCTGGTTTACAGATCGCATCAATATCAAGATCATAAATATCATTCATAATGTTGCAACAACCATGAACCATAAATGTTGCAAGGCTTATGAAAAAAAAGTTGTAATCCCATATACCAAGAGTTGCATAGTTTATTGCTACAACTGATACATCCATTAAACCTGCTCTTGGTTTTATAATCGATATATATGGGTTATTTCTTATCATTTATGTATCCCTGATAATACCCCCTATAAAGATATAAAAAGTTTATCTAAATTTTTTAATGTCTGCTATAATGATGTATATAGGATCATTAGAAATTGAGAATTTCATTCATAAAGATGACAAGGGTAGCAGCAACATCGATGCAAGAATGAGCAGAAGTAAACTATGCAAATATAGATCCAAAAATGAAATCTCTGCAGAGATCTTTGAAATACCTATGGGTCGGAACTAAGAATTATCTATATTGGTGTACGATATATACTTACTTAACTCGCAATATCGATCTCATTGGGATTCCTACATAGGCAAGTTGTTATAATTAAATATGGAATTGAGGGAAGCAACTCACTTTCCCTTTTAATTTGTTATGTGACCACTCAATTAACAACGGTCATCAGCGAACAACTTCTTCGCAAAAGCAATCCTCTCTTCAAGATCAGGACCCTCGAATTCCTCTGCAACCTTTTCGAGCATATCAGGTATCAGGATATGCTGAGGGCATTCATCCAGGCACTTACCACACTGAGTACACTGTGAAGCGAAGTTGGTATCTGCACCTCTGAGAATGCCGCCTAACTTAGCAGCGTACATCATCTTCAGCCTGTCTTCGCCACCGAACATATGCAGGTTGTTGTAGACATCAAAACATGCAGGGATATCCACACCTGCGGGACATGGCATACAGTATCTGCATCCGGTACAGTTGATCTTCATAAGCTCACCGTACTTCTCCGCTACCCTGCTTACAAGTCCCAGTTCCTTCTCTGTCAGTGAATTTGCAAGACCTTCATCTGCTATCCTCAGATTCTCCTCCACATGTGCAGGCTCGCTCATGCCTGAAAGTACTACAGTGACCTCCGGATGGTTCCATACCCATCTCAGGGCCCATGCCACAGGACTGCGTTTCACATCGGCCTCGTTCCAGATATCCATCACTTCTCCTGGAACAGGGTCTGCAAGACTTCCACCACGAAGAGGCTCCATTATAACCACACCAAGACCTTTTGATGCTGCATACTTCAATCCTGCCGTTCCTGCCTGCACATTGGTATCCAGGAAATTGTACTGGATCTGGCAGAAGTCCCAGTCATAGGCATCAACGATTGGTGCAAAATCTTCAGGAGCACCATGATAGGAGAATCCTGCATTGATGATACGACCATCGGCCTTTGCCCTGTCAAGGAAATCAAGGATCCCGAGGGCACTGCTGGTCTCCCAGCTGCTTTTCACGAGACTGTGTATCAGATAATAGTCAATATGATCGGTGTTCAGCTTCTCAAGCTGGGCATTGAGGAACCTGTCCATATCCTCGGGTGTTTTCACCATCCACTGGGGTAGTTTTGTGGCGAGCTTTACCTTCTCCCTGTAACCGTCAGCAAGTGCGCGGGCAAGGAAAGGCTCACTTTCTCCCATATGATACGGCCAGGCAGTATCCACATAGTTGACGCCATTGTCTATCGAGTGGCGGACCATCTGCGTTGCCTTTCCCTCATCGATGCTTCCATCTTCTTTCACCGGCAGGCGCATTGCACCAAAACCGAGTATCGAAAGCTCATCTGCATTCCTTGGCATTTTTCTGTATAGCATCTATGGATCTCCTTTCTCTGAATAAGTGAGAACACCAATTAAATATCATTCTCTGAAAAACATCATTTTTACCATCTTCACCCTTTCATCAAGGTCATCCCCCTCAAGGTCCCTGACAACCTCTTCCAGAAGATCGGGTATTGGCAGATCCTGTGGACACCTTTCAAGACATTCCCCACATTTTACACACTGGGAAGCGAAATGAGGTTCATCCAAACTCACTACACCTGCCAGCCTCATGGCATACATCATCTTTGACGACATTTCATCTTTGAACATATGCAGGTTGTTATATGTATCAAGGCACGTCGGAATATCCACTGATGCAGGACATGGCATACAATATCTGCAACCTGTACATCCTGCTTTCATCATCTCGCGATATTTGCTTTCGACATTTCCCACAAGCTGCAGATCACTCTCTGTAAGCGTATTCGGCTCTGCTTCATCTGCTATCCTGAGGTTCTCCTGGATCTGTGATAGCTCATTCATTCCTGAGAGGACAACTGTCACTTCAGGATGGTCCCATACCCAACGCAACCCCCATTCAGCCGCACTCCGTTCTGTCTGTGCCTCATTCCATATACCTTCAACCTCAGGAGGAACAGGACTTGCAAGATTTCCACCACGCAGAGGCTCCATGATAATTACACCAAGTCCCTTTGAAGCTGCATATTCGAGTCCTTCGGTACCTGCCTGGTTCCGCTCATCCATATAATTATACTGGATCTGGCAGAAGTCCCAGTCATAGGCATCGACTATTACCGGGAAATCCTTACCGTTCCCATGAAAAGAAAAACCAGCATTTATGATACGACCGTCAGCTTTTGCATTGTCGAGGAAACCTGTAACGCCAAGTTCCTTCATCTTCTCCCAGCTTCCCCCGTTCAGACCGTGTATAAGATAGTAATCTATATGGTCAGTGTTCAGTCTCTCAAGCTGGGAATTGAGGAATCTGTCCATATCCTCACGACTGTTGACAAGCCAGGTAGGCAGTTTGGTGGCTAACCTGACCTTTTCCCTGTATCCTTCCGCAAGAGCACTGGCAAGGAAAGGCTCACTTTCTCCCATATGATACGGCCAGGCGGTATCAACATAATTGACACCATTGTCTATTGCATAACGAAGCTGTTCTGTGGCCTTTGCTTCATCTATGCTCATATCCTCTTTCATCGGCAGGCGCATGGCACCAAAGCCGAGTATTGAGAGTTTATCTCCATTATTTGGATTAGTCCTGTATAACATCCTCTTACACTCCATATCCATTTCTAAAAATGACTAATCAGTCATTTAACACTAAGACTACTTAAAGGCTCTGCAAAGGAATATAAAGAATGAAATGGTCCATTTTCCTGTATGCCTTCTGACGAAGTTCCTGAAAACAAAACACCTCATCTTCCAGAGGATTATGATTCAAAAATAGCTGCTGTCCTTCCTTATTATAGGACCTTCCACGATGAAACGATCTATCTTGTCAGGTCGCTGCCGGAAGTCCCAGAGATCTGGATGGATACCGGATGCGGAACAGGAACGTTCGTTTCAAAGGCCATTGAGCAATTTCCTGATACAGGGTTCCTCATGGTCGATCCGTCAGAAGGAATGTTAAAGCAGGCAAGGGAAAAGCTCTCATCATGCCCCTGTGACAGAATAGAAATACTCGAAGCCTCTGCAACCCAGGACCTGACCCTGGAACCCGGTGAGCAGCCGGACGTTATCACTGCTATCCAGTGTCACCACTACCTTGACATGGAGAACAGGAAAAAAGCAGTTGGAAAATGTTATGAACTGCTAAAAGATGGTGGTATCTTCATCACTTTCGAGAACATCAGCCCTTTTACTGAAGAAGGCATCGATGTTGGAAAAGGATACTGGAGGGATTTCCAGTCCAGACATGGAAGGACCGAAGAAGAGATAGGGAGCCACCTGGACCGTTTTGGCACTGAATATTTCCCGATCACAGTTGAAGAACACCTTGAACTGCTAAGGGAAACAGGATTCAGGACCGTTGAACTGTTCTGGTATTCCTACATGCAGGCTGGATTCTATTGTATAAAATGACCGTGATGATCAGCAGATCAATTCGCCCGATCGTCTTCACATGATTCTGACACGGAACCCGGGCATTCGAATGGAGGGAACTTTACAGCTATCGCACGGACGATACCAAGTACCAGGATCAATGCTGCGAACACAAGCAGGGTCTCATTTTCGAATTCGTGACCATATATAAGTACGGTTATCTCACGCAGGACTATCAGGATGGTTGCATCGGTCACATATGTGAGCCTGATCCTTTCATGGACCTGATAATCTGCAAAGGCCTTGAAAAAATCGATAAGTACAAAGATTGTCAGGACACTATACACTACCTGACTGAAGCCACCTTTTTTCAACCACACAAGACCGATATTCTGGAAAACATTGAACACACCTATTATTATGGCCAGCAGGAGTATATACAGAACGATAACTGTCACTAGATTGATAACTTTCCTGAATATCTTTTCGTGTGTCAACATATCAAATACCATAATAACCCCATACCCATGCCGTAAGTGAACTAGTTCACTAATTCACTTATATGTATATCATGTATTTCTTTTCTACCATTATGATCACTGAATGATACTGCATACAGGATATTTCATTATTCAGTATCTCAGCAACGCACCCACAACATCATCAGAGTCAAGGAAGTCCTCTTTTTCCACGAACAACACCTTTGCACCACTGCGCTGTGCCAGTTCATAGAGCTCTTCCACAACATCAACAGCAGATGTCGGTCCTCCACACCTGTCACACTCTTTCGGAGGACGTGAATTGGCCTGCAGGTTCTGACATCTCTCACATAACCATCCGGGAACAGATGAATCTTCCAGAATCAGAAGGGTATTCACTCTCGCCTGTTCCAGTGCATCCCTGACAGCCTCTATACCATGGACCGCAAGACCTCCTTTCAGGATCGCACTTCTGAACTCTTCAGCCACCCGAATGGCCCCGGAATGTTCACTTTCTTGCAGAACAGCATCACCTGCTTCCACGAGCTCATCCTGTGGGATATCGATAGGAACATCTATGACCCCCATCACTTTCTGCTGAACATCCTGTGGCAACATGTCCATAAGCTGCTGTTTCACATCCCCCGGTCCTGCAAGTACCAGGCCTCTTGTCTGTAACTGGTCACATGTACCCTGTACATTCTCAGCAACCTCGGATAGGAAGGACTTTATGGCACCCTTTCTCAGGTGGTTGAAGCGCATCTGGCTCCAGCCGCCTTTTTTATGCTTGTTCATCAGGTCGGTCGAGAGGTGTTTCTTCTCCTCTGCAAGATCGGAGCGTATGCATGTGAACTTAGCTTCCTGTGAATCAACAAGCAATACACCGTAGTCCTCATAGTCTGTCCTCAGTTTTGCCAGTGGAAGCAGGTATGGTGAAGTGTCAAGTACCATTGAACGCTCCGGTTCCACAGCCAGGCGATACACATTCAAAAATGAGTTTGAGGATGAGGCGAAGATAACCCTGCCCTTCTCAGCTGATATCGGCGGACCGGAAATATAGGGTTCAGCCATTTCAAAGGTCCTTTCAAGCTCGGACCTTATTTCCGATGGCAGGACCTTTCGGATCGAACTTAACCTTGAATCCGCGAAGATCCTGTTCAGATGTTCATTCTCCCTTCCGGATACAGGAAGATAGACTGAAAGGTAGACGTCCTTCTCATCATATATCTCAGCCAGTGCCCTGATATCGATATCACTGACAGGCAGCAGTTCTTCACCTATTATATGTTGCAGCTTCCCCGGGGTTTGCATAAAAGGTCTAATATTGGCTTCTATTTAAAATTGTTTAAAGTATCCCTGGTCAGCAGGAAGAAAAAATGTCTGCAAATGCATTTACAGGAAATAATTGCAGCTATCAAAAAGAGTAAATAAGTACCGTGACAGAATCTTATCTATGTCCCCTGTAAGCCGGCCTGATGGAAGCACAGATATCGTTTCCCGTTCACGAGAGTATATCAGCTCTGTGCTCGGGAACCTGCCGGAATCCCTCAAGGACGCAAGCAGCGAGGTAGTTGTCGAATTCGTGTGTGACGAATTACGGAGGATACCCGTTCCCCTGCTGGGTTCCATACTTGCAAAGGCTGTGGAGAAGAAGTACGGAGGAGACAAGGCTAATGATGACTCCCTTTACGAACTGGGGGAAATGCTCGAGAGCATGAAGGACTCCGATGACGGTCTTCAGAGAGAACTTGAGAACATCAATATCTTCCTGCCTGAGATAATGGATGCCATAGCTGCACAGGGACAGATGATGGAGGAAAGGGACACACCTGACCTTCAGGTACTCAACGCCACACTGGACCTGAAGTACCCGATGAATGACAATGAGCTTCGGCTCATCCTTTCAAACACCGGTGGCAGTTCGGTCATGGTGGATGAGATATTCCTTGATATAGAGGACTGGGAACCTGATACTAATATAGACTTCAGCATGCCGGCAGCACCGATGCAAATGCTGTTCCTGAAGGCTGAACTCTCAGTTGAAAGGAACGAGTATCCGCTCTTCAGTCTGAACTCGATCCCACCACGTATCTTCGGTGAAAGAGGTGATGGTGCAGAGATGATCATCATACAGCTCTCATCCCTCAATAACGCGGGATATAATTTTAGATTGAGAATTAACTGGCAGGATCTCTCCACTGGAAATAAGGGGGTCTTAAACTACCCTGCTTCCGAAGAGAAGGGCCTCAGACTCACTTTCCCCTATTCACCGGGGTGGACACAGGACATAAGGACAAATTCCCTTCTTGAAAGGAAAAAGGTATTCCAGCAGATGGAGCTGAAATTCAGGGAGATACGGTCGATATTGAAAGATGTCTATCGCTCTGATGAGAATAACACGGATGCAGCCAACAAAGAACTGTTCGATATAGGATTGAGTGCAGGCATTGATACATATCCTGACCTCAGCTTCATGATCTCGGTATTCGGACCTATATTCATGGAACTGGCTTCCTCTTATCCTAAAAAGGAAACCGAGGAACTCATAAGAGATATCAAGGTGATGCTTCCACAGGAGTCCCAAAGCTTTTAAATGTGATTATAATCGATCATTATATGGGATCACTGGAAGTGGACGATAAGGGAAGACTGAGAGCCTTTTGGGAATAAAGGACAATACGCAGGAAAAGTTACATTTGAAGGGTAAAGCTTGTTAACGGCGTTAACATCACAAAATACATAGAAATGAATTGGTAAAGATGGGATATACATGGACAAAACATTACCACCGGAACAAAAAAGATGTATGATACTGGATTCCATGGTCGATAACAAATACCGGGCTGAGATCCCGGAAATTGTAGACCTCGTTGTCAACAGTTGTTCTGATAAAGGTTGTTTTGACCATGTCGATGCTGCTGTGATCCCATCAAAGGAATCACTGATAGAGATCATTGACCTTATCAAGGACATCCTCTTCCCCGGTTACTTTGGGGACCAGACGGTAGACCGGAACACACTTTCATACCACGTTGGAAATGAGATCACTGAACTCTTCGGCAAGCTCTCGGAACAGATCACCAATAGTATCATACACGAATGCAACCGCTATGAAGAGGAGTGCACCGAGTGTATAGACCGGGGACATGAGGAAACCTTGAGATTCCTCAGGAAAATCCCCGATATAAGGTCCATGCTGGCATCTGATATCATCGCCACATATGAAGGGGATCCTGCAGCTAAAAGCTATGATGAGATAATATTCAGCTATCCGGGGATATTCGCCATGACCGTCTACAGGGCGGCCCATGAACTGCACAGACAGGGAATCTCCATTATACCGAGGATAATGACAGAGTATGCCCACAGTGCCGTGGGAATAGACATCCACCCCGGTGCAAGGATCGGCAAGGGATTCTTCATCGACCATGGTACAGGTGTTGTTATAGGCGAGACCTGTGAGATCGGCGATAATGTCCGCATCTATCAGGGTGTCACCCTTGGTTCACTGAGCTTTCCCAAGGATGAGGCCGGGAATATAATAAGGGACCGGAAAAGACATCCGACCATCGAGGATGATGTAATAATCTACTCCAGCGCAACGATCCTCGGTGGAGATACCGTTATCGGAGCACGCTCCGTTATCGGCGGTAACGTGTGGCTCACCGAATCCGTCCCGCCGGACACAAAGGTGGTCATAGAGGAACCAAGTCTCATTTTCAAAGAGAAGAGACATTGATGTTTTTCATTTTCATCAAATAAAGACAAATACCGTAAATAGAACGATACAGGAGTTGGGAATATCAACATCTATGAAGACATAACAAAGACGGTGGGTAACACACCACTTGTACGCCTGAACAGGATAACTGAGGGATGCCATGCAACAATTGTTGGAAAGGTCGAGTCTTTCAATCCCCTGAGCTCAGTGAAGGATCGTATTGCCCTGAATATGATAGAGTCAGCTGAGAAGGATGGATGCCTGAGCAAGGACACGGTCATTATAGAGCCTACATCAGGGAACACAGGTATAGGCCTGGCATTTGTCTGTGCGGCAAAAGGGTACCGACTGATCCTGACGATGCCTGATACCATGAGCATCGAAAGAAGGAAGATACTCAGGTTGCTCGGTGCCGAGATAGTGTTGACTCCCGGCAGCAAAGGTATGAACGGAGCGATCGTGGAAGCCGAAGAGATGGCAAAGAGGACTGAGAACTCATTTGTCCCTCACCAGTTCATGAACCCTGCAAATCCTGAGATACACCGTCGTACCACAGCCGAGGAGATATGGAACGATACTGATGGTAAGGTTGACATCCTTGTGGCAGGTGTTGGAACCGGAGGGACCATTACAGGAGTGACAGAAGTAATCAAGTCCAGAAAACCCTCTTTCAAGGCAATAGCTGTTGAACCTGAAGATTCACCTGTACTTTCCGGAGGTAACCCCGGACCTCATAAGATACAGGGTATAGGTGCAGGTTTCGTCCCTGAGGTCCTGAACACCGACATCATCGACGAGATTGTGAAGGTCAGCAATGATGATTCCTTTGAGACTGCAAAACAGATGGCAAGCAAAGAGGGGATACTCGTTGGTATCTCATGTGGTGCAGCCGTTCACGCAGCCCTCGAGATAGCAAGAAGAGAGGAGAATGCCGGAAAACTGATAGTTGTGATACTACCTGATACCGGTGAGAGATATCTCAGTACACCGCTTGCAGACTTTGAGGATCTGACAGAATAACGACTTTTTTCCATTCGCAGTTATCATTATAATAGCTGCCATTACTTCCTTTTTTTCTTTAGTCGACCGCTCATTTTGCTTTCTGGGGCCTGCTATATCCAAAACATATATATCCCATCAAATTCAAGTTTTATTTGGGAGTATCTGAACACAAATATCTGTTATGCAGAGTATCAGCTCTGCTTTTCCGGCTTTTCTTTCTTTCCGGTAACATACGACTAATGAAAAAGACTTTGGGGTGATGCAATGCTTAACATCAGGCCTTTTAAAGAACAGGACAACGAGACCCTGCTGAGTATAGAAAGAATGTGCCCTCAGGGAAATGAACAATGCGAGATGGTCATAGACAAGGGACCGGATATCACAGCAAGGTATGATCTTTACGATAACTGGGAGATACGCGTTGCAGAAGTGGATGATGAAGCTGTGGGCTGGGTAGGGTGGACCATGAAGGGAAAACCTGAGGACAGGTACATCTACATAGCCGAGGTGATGGTCCATCCTGCACACAGAAGGAAGGGGATCGGAGTGCAACTCATAAGAGAAGCCGAGAGCTTTGCAAAGGAGAACAAGGCCTCCCACATATACTGCTATGCATACGCACCGAACACCTCCTTCCTGAAACTCTGTGAGAAGCTCGGATACATCCAGGAGAAAGATATAGAGATCATTGCGATGTCCGCATATAAAAAAGAGCTTTCTGAGAGGGAATACGACCTTGAGAGGCTCGACCCCAAAGAACTGCCTGAAGCTGTTAAGCTGTTAAACACCTACTACGAAGGAAGGGCTCATTTCACACCTTTCACTGCCAGCAGTTTCAAGGCATATGCAAACCGCGTGCTCGGATACGGTCTTGAGAACTTCCTTGTAGCCAAATGGAGAGGGAAGATAGTTGCATGTGCCGGATTCTGGGACTCGTCGGTCCTCATGGAGATGACCTATACGAAGGAACCCATGATGTGGAAGATCATGGCCAATGCTTACGGAATGCTCAGGCACTTCACCAGCATGCCAAAGGTCCCTACAGAGGGCGAGTTCTTCAAATTCCATTCCATTGTTGACCATGCATTCGACCCTGAACATGAACCTGCAATGGTAGAGATACTGAACTACTGCAACAACCTCATGTTCGACACGAAATGTGATTTCTTCGGGATCTATACCGACCCTGATGACCCCCTTCTCAGGGTCACGAAGAAGTTCAAACCGCTGAAGGAGAACATGTACCTCTACGCAAAGCCGATCTCAGGAAAGATACCGGACCTCAGCAACATCTATGTGGACTGCAGGGACACGATACTCTGACACCAATTGAAATATGGATCGAAGATGGTCCCTGATACATCAGTTAACCATAAAAGTCACCCGAACCTAGTTAGTTGATAATGGGACGTGTGATCATCCATGTGGATATGGACTATTTCTATGCCGCGATAGAGGAAAGGGAAGACCCATCCCTCAGGGATAAGGCTGTTGTTGTATGCATGTATTCCAACCGGGGAGAGTCCGGGGGAGCTGTAAGTACGTCCAACTATATAGCAAGGGAAGCCGGGATACGTTCTGCAATGCCCTGCAAACTTGCAAGGTCGAAGAAGCCCGATGCTGTATTCCTCCCTGTCCGTAAACCATTCTATGAAGAGGTATCAGCAAACATAATGGAGATCCTCAGGTCAAATGCCGACACCGAGGAGGCCTTTGAGAAGATAAGCATCGATGAGGCTTTCCTGGAGATCACGGTATCCTGTAAAGGTGACTATGGACTTGCGGAAGAGATCGGTCTTCGGATCAAGCAGGAAGTGAAGGAACAGGAAAGGATCACCTGCTCCGTTGGGATCGGTCCCAATAAGCTCATTGCCAAGATGGCTTCCTCGTACCAGAAACCTGATGGTATCACCATTGTAAGGCCGGAAGATGTTGACGGTTTCCTCAAACCAATGCCTGTCAAGGAATTGTGGGGGATCGGCAAGGTCACTGAAGAAAAACTATCTGAAATGGGGATAAATAAAGTTGAGGAACTGGCATCGTGTGATGTAATGGAACTTATCGCCGTTTTCGGAAAGAACAAGGGTATGTGGTTAAAGGATGCAGCCTCAGGTATCGATGAAAGTCCCGTGAAAGAGAGAACGGCAACAGACCAGATCGGCCGGATGGCATCACTCGAACATGACAGCAGGAATGAGAATATGATTTTCTCGTTACTTGAAGAGCTTGTGGACGATGTCATGGAAAAAGTGAGAAAACGAAAAGTATCCTTCCGTTCGGTGACAGTAACTGTTATATTCTCTAACTTCAAAACCTCAACGAAAAGTCGTACACTGAACCACGCTGTCAATGACAGGGATATCCTGATCCAGAACGCAAGGGAGATGATGAAGCAGTTCCTTGAGAAAAGCGAGATCAACTTCAGGCGTATCGGTGTCAGGGTCGATAACCTGCAGGAGAATACAGGTCAGAAGAGCCTTTTTGATTTTTGAGGTAAACGCATGGCTGTATACGAGGACAGATATTCTGACAACAGGCCCGGGGAAGAGAACTGGAAAAGCCGGCTCTATGATATTATTTTCGAGGCTGACACACCTGCCGGAAAGAATTTCGATATCGTTCTTATAGTCAGTATACTGCTGAGTGTCCTTGCTGTGATGCTGGACAGTGTCAGCTCGTTCAGAAGCGCACACGGTACCTTTCTCTATAATGTAGAATGGTTCTTCACGATACTATTCACGATCGAATACGCACTTCGCCTGATATGTGTCAAAAGCAGGGCCAGGTATGCGACAAGCCTATTTGGAATGGTCGATCTGCTTGCTATAATCCCTACATATCTGAGCCTGTTCCTTCCCGGAAGCCAGTTCCTGCTGGTCATAAGGATACTCAGGGTACTGAGGATATTCCGTATTCTGAAACTGGTCAAGTACCTGAACGAAGCAGAGATGCTCATAGAGGCTTTGAAGGCGAGCAGCAGGAAGATAACTGTCTTCCTTTTTACGGTACTTACACTGGTAATTATTCTCGGGTCGCTCATGTATCTGATAGAGGGTGAAAAAAATGGGTTCACAAGCATACCCCTCAGTATATACTGGGCTATTGTAACTTTGACAACTGTCGGTTTTGGAGACCTGGTACCCCATACGACACTTGGAAGAACCCTGGCATCTGTTGTTATGATACTGGGTTACAGCATAATCGCCGTCCCTACGGGTATTGTGACAGCCGAGATGAGCCTGGCTTCCATAGATGCAAGGGAAAGAGCAAGACCAAAGATCACCTGTGAGCACTGCGGGAACCAGAATAACGATACAGACGCCCGTTTTTGTAAGTACTGTGGCACAGGATTATAGGGCAAATATCAAATATTGATTTTCGATAAATATCTGATATTGAATATATTATTTAGTTATACTTTAATCGGAGCTCTTCATCCATATTTTGTACTTGTTCCTCTTTGAGATGGACCTGGCAAAGGCTCCGGAATATGAATCATCATCATCATCATATCGATTTTTGCAGGATACATATAAATACGAGAATCCAAGAGTGCTCATTGATCAGTAAATTCTCATTGACTGATATAGGATTATACTGGTAGTATAACATACTCAAAAATGAGTTTACTGCTGCCTATAATGGAAGAAAGGACCGTGTTCCGATGTGCGAGATAAAAAACGATGAGCAAAAAGACTCTCAGCTCAACCTGTTGAAAAAGACCTTTTCATCAGTACAGGACCTCATAGTTGTTATCGACCGTGATATGAGGATAGTCACAAGTAACTGGAAGAACTGTGACCCCATACCTGCAAATGAGAAGAAGAGCAATCCTTTCTGTTACAGTTGCCTTATGAAGCGCAGCACTCCATGCGGATCATGCAAACTGCTCGAGGTCTTTGCAACCGGTAAATGCAGGACATTCGAAATAGAGGACCCTCTTGACAACAGGACAAAGCTCATCGAGCTATCCCCTGTTTTTGATGACGATGGCAGCGTAATATTTGTGGTCAGGCATTCAAAGGACATCAGCGAGCGAAAGCATGTGGAAAAAGTCCTTCAGATGAGAGAAAGACAGCAGGCTGCTGTGGCAAAACTGGGACAGGAAGGACTGGCCGGAGCCGAGATAGAAGAACTCATGCAGGGATCCGTCGAGCTTGTGGCAAAGACCCTTGATGTTGAGTACTGCAGGATAATGAAGAACGAGGATGGTAATACCATCATGGTCGCAGGCATTGGCTGGGAAGACGAACCTGAAAAGAAAACTGAGACAGGTAAGAATGACATTGTCTGCTATACCCTTTATTCATGCGGACCTGACATCGTTCAGGAAGAGAACTCACAGGAAAGGTTCGACAAACTCTCAACTTTGAAGGCTCAGGGAATCGTCAGCGGGATGGACGTGATCATCGGCAGCAAGGACAAACCCTTCGGGACCATGAACGTTCACAGCACACAGGAAAGGATGTTCACAAAGGACGATATGAACTTCGTGCAGTCCATTGCGAACGTTCTTGCAGAAGCACACAGCCGTAAGCAGACAGAAGAGGATCTCAAGAAGTATGCAAGGGAACTCGAGGATGCAAACCACCTCAAAGTGCTGTTCACCGACATACTCACGCACGATCTGCTCAACCCTGCGAACATCATCAGGGGATTCACAGAACAGCTTATTATAACCGAGGACGATGACTCCAGGAAGAATCTCCTTGATAAGATCCACAATAACAACGAGAAGCTGATCTACATGATGGAATCGGCCTCTAAGTTCATCAAACTGGAATCAATAGAGGACATCAGGTTCGGGGAAGAAGACCTTTTGCCAGTTATGAGAAAGGTCATCAGGAACGTTGAGCCTGATAGCCATAAAAAGGACATCGAATTGAACTTCACACCAGAGAGCAGTTACCCTTCACTTATCAACCCGCTCATAGACGAAGTGATCCTGAACCTGCTCTCCAATGCTATAAAATACAGTCCTCCTGGTGGGAAGATAAGCATCAATGTCACGGATATGGGTGAGAACTGGAAGGTCCATGTAGCTGATATCGGACCCGGCATCAGTAATGAGGACAAGACCCTGATATTCGAACGTTTCAGGCAGGCTGACAAGGGAAGCGTTAAAGGAAGTGGCCTCGGTCTTGCGATAGTTAAGAGGATCGTCGAACTTCACGGCGGTGAGGTCGGTGTCAATGACAACCCGATAGGCAGGGGAAGTGTGTTCTGGTTCACCGTGAAGAAGGCCCCATGTGAACAATAAATTGATCAGACCAACTATCTCTTTTTCTTCTTGCTCAATTCGATGTCAACCCTGACCTTCCTGACAGCAAGGTCTGTCGAGAGACCTCGCAGCATCCATCTTAATGCGGAAGCCTGCTGACTGCTGTTACCGGGGAACTCCTTTTCAGCTATTGTAGATGCTTTTTTACCTGCTTCTTCCTTCAAGGTATCGAGCTTCTTCCTGGAAAATGAGTCAAAACCACCGACCTTGAGATTGGCGAATGATTTGAAACCGGGTGAAGGTTCTGTATTCAATTCATTTATCTTCAGTCTCAAATTGGAAGAAACAGATGCCGAGTTCACATCAGCAACGAACTTTCTCTCGGATGGAGCCACAGATGGCGCTTTAGATGGGCTTTTTGATGAATTGTTCAGCCTGGACTTCGGCATTGCCAGACGGTCTGCAGTTGTGTTCTGCTCCCTGGGAACCCATGTGAACCTGACCTGAAGGTTATGCTTCCGGATAACAGATTCTGTTTCCTCTTTGATTTTCCCGAGGTTCTGGTTCTTGACCTTCCACTGACCTGACATCTGGTTTATGACAAGCTTGCTGTCCCCACGGACCTGAAGCGGACCTTTCCCACCAAGCTTCAGGTAGTTGGATATACCCTCCTTGAGGGCGGTGTACTCAGCAACGTTATTGGTGTTCGGAGGAGATGGTTTCTTCTCCTTGCTCCCTTCTGTGGGAGCTTTGCCGCTGCTCCAGTTGATCACCCATCCGAATCCCATTATGCCTCCGGGATTGGGGTCGCATGAGCCATCGAAGTTCAGTGTGTCCATATTTCCCATATGTTTGTTTGAAGGCGGGTCATTGTTCTTGTATCTGGTGGGAGAAGAAGAGAAACAGCAGATAACACGGTTAGCCATATCTGTGTTTATCTGCGTGTATCTGTGGTTTCTGATAAAGCAGAGGTTTTCTACAGAGCCAAAAAACAAAGGATCATGAGCTTCTGCCAGACTTCCCGAAGCTCAATGCATCCTTCGGACAGACATCGATACATCTTCCACATTTGATGCAGTCGGGATTGTGTGTGATCTCAACGATATTCAGGTACATAGGACATACTTTCTCGCATTTATGGCACTTGATGCATTTATCCATATCAACCTGAAGAGGATACTTGTTGACACCTACTATGCTCTGGAGGGTTCCCATTGGACAGAATGTACACCATGTCCTCGGGGCAATCGTAACTCCGAGTATCACTGCAATGGAAGAAGTGGTCAGGCACATGATAACCAGTACCATACCTATCTGGTTGATGATACCGTGTGTGTTGATCAGCCTGTAGCCCATGAATACCATCATGAAAAGGAAGAGAGGTACCCTGATCCAGTAGCTTTTGAGGAATTTAGGGATCTTCTTTTTCTCGGATATCTTCCCGACCCAGAAATCCATGAAACTTCCCCTTGGACACAGGTTACCACAGAACCAGCGACCCCTGAACGGGGCTATCAGGAAGATGGCACCGAACACAAGCAGCATGAAATAACCTAGCAGAGGTTGCCACAGTCCTGCTATTGAGACGATTATGACCAGAGGTCCCATATATGGTGTTATCTTTAGCATGAGTTCACCTTTATGATATTTTTATACACTTTTTATATCCTTATTTTTATAAAGGCTTATTGGTTTTCATGTCACTGGAAAATAAGCTGAACTGAAAATCTCAGGAATAGTGCTTCTGTCACTGTAAATCAAAGATTCCCGTTGAAACCGGAGTGACAGATATAAGAGTAAGCGGGAAAAGCAATAGAAAAAGAACAAAGAGAAGAAGAACAGGTAGCTGAACTACCTGCTCTGTTGATCATCCAGTAGGGTCACTGAGACTTTACGATCCCTTCAGCGATCTTTGCTGCATTGGCTCCGGACTGCAGCATACCGCCAAAGGTCGGTCCCATTCTTGAAAGACCGAAATAGGTCGCTACTGCCATACCTGTGACAACAAGACCTGGGAAGACCTCAGAAGCATTGTTCGCCACAGCATCCTCGGAGTTCTCTACATCCATTCCTGAAAAGCCCTTCATATTGATCAGGCCACGGTCCTGAAGGGAATTTGCTACAACTGCATCATGGCCTGTTGCATCGATGACGCACTTTGTCTCAATGGCCACAGGGTCGACACATGTGATCGCACGTGGAAGAGCGGAAACAGGGGTCCAGTTGGTCACAGCACCACAAACACGACCATCCTTGAGGACGACATCATCGAACTTGTTCATGTTCAGCATGAAAGCTCCGGCATCACATGCAGCGGAGATGAGTTTAGAACATGCTGAAGGTGCATCTGCCACGTAAAGACCTTCCTGGTACTCCTTGTAAGCAACACCGAGCTCATCGAAGAATCTCTGCGCAGGAGCCCTTACAGTGACCTTGTTCATGAGGTAACCGCCTAACCAGAATCCACCGCCGAAGTAATTGTTGCTCTCAAGAACCACTGTCTTTAAACCACTTGAAGCAAGGTCACGGGCAGCCACAAGACCACTTGGCCCTCCGCCAACGATTATCACATCACTTTCAATGTGGTTAAGGAAATCATTTGTAAATTCTTCAACTATCGAACGTGTTATGTCTTTTTCAGTAGCTTTTGCGAATTGATTCATTTCTACACCTTTGAAGGTTCTGCAGTTCCCGGACCGGAAAGATATTTGTCACAGAGCATGCTTTGCCAAATGCATGATCGTCACAGTGTAGGGTCTGGGTTTTGAAATCACAATTGTGACTTCACGATTGTGAATCGTAGATGTTTTATTTAGCTGTTACGCTTAATAAGAAAAAACAGGGTGTTACACTCAACAATCCAGCCCCTTTACTTCAAACATGAAATGAAAAAGAGCAAGATAATTTCAATATATATATAAATAAACATGTACAATATATTCCCATGCAGATCCTGATACCGGACATCGTTGACACAGCCCTTATTAGTGGAATCATATCGGTCTTTCTCATTGCAGATATTCTGGTAAAGAACCACCTCAAGCTCGATCTCAGGGATGTTGGTGCCGACCTTGCCATAGGGGCACTGGTCATGCAGATCGCCTTCATCGCAACCATACTAAAAGGACAGCAAATGGACTTATTCTGGAACAACATCGTCCTTGCGATATGCTTCGCGCTATTCTGGGTAACATGTCTCTGGCTTGCCGGTAAGAGGGATGCGCTGACCGACATGTTCTCCTACACCATAGGGACATTCGCCCTTGCAGCATCGATCATGCATTTTCTGGGAACGTTCAGACCTACCGGAATGGTCATACTGCTTGCTTATTCATTTATCCTTTCAGTGCTGGCCTTCCTCTTAGCCGACTATTTGAGAACGGAAGCGGTGAAACTCAATTTCGGGAAGTTCACAAAGGACCTGCAGATATACGATATGAATGAGAGTTACAGGAAACTGGAATCAGGAACAGGGAACATTGACCCATTGCAACCTGTGATCGATCTCATTCGCGGAGCTATCAGGAACAGGGATAATTTCACAGCCACCGTGGGTATCAGAAGAATCCCGGAGATCTGCTCAAAAGTGCTGGCTTCCAGTGGAAATAAAGCCCTTATCATAAAATACCTCAACACCCATCTCTACCAGCTGGCAATCCTCGCAGAAGAAGAGAAGGACAGGTTCGCGCTGATGGAAGTCATCGACTCCTTTGGTTCTATTGGAAAACAGTGTGCTGAAGCCAATATGGAGAGTTTCGTATTGCATACTATCGAAAGTATGAACAACTTCTTCGATCTGTATTGCGAAAGACAGCGCTTTTCTAAAATGAACATACTGTCACAGATCAAGCGTTCAAAGGGCCCGAAGGACCTTGTTGACATAGTCACCAACAAAGTGATATCAACCCCCATGCACAAACTCTCAATTGCCACAGGTGAGATCGGAAAGACAACTGCAGGGAAGGATATGCTGGAACCCACCGAGAACGCTGTAATACTCCTGAAAAAGATAGCCCTTGATGCTGCTTCAAATGCAGATACGGCTACCCTTGAGAATATCAGGAAGGTACTTCTGGAGTTTGCAAGGACCGTGGACAACAAGGACCAGGAGCATCTGAAGAAGCTCATCATCTATGCCCTGAGAGATATAGGTATCAAGACCATCCATGAATCTCCTGACCTCAAGAAGCATGATTGTCTTGACAAAGTGATTGAGACCTTAAAAGAGATAGGGGATATCTTCGGGGAAGGCTCGATCCCTGATATAACGAATGCCCTGAAGGATATAGGGGTTGTTGCCGCAAGGAAACACTCTGATAAGAAGGTCTCAAGTGTGATCCCTGTAATGGAACATTTCTGTACGGTTGCCGCAGAGGGTCATCATGAGGAACACGCCTCGAATGCCGTCAGTGCCATACTGGAGGTATGTGAGATCTCAATTCGTGAGCAGATGGTGGAATCCACAGCCAGTTCCTCAAAGAGCCTGGCGAGTCTATCTAATATAGAAGCGGTATCTGTCTTTGTCAATGAAGCGGTCTTTGAGCTGGGCAAGTACAGGGAGATCGACAGGGAGATGTTCGCACTTTTTGATAAGACATATCGCAAATCGGGCGGAAGATGATCTGCTTTTGACAGCTTTTATCCTGCTTTTCGAAGAGTATATATTGTAATTGTGTTTTATTACTGCAATAGTTATGGTGACATCCCGATGTTCACTACTATAATTTAATTTCAACTTTAGAGGTACTATTATGGAAATCAATGGAGTAGAAATCGAAGATACTTTCGCAGAAGCGTTCCCGATCAAGATCTCAAGAGTACTTATCACCGCAGCAACAAAACGCTGGGCAGAGATAGCTGCACTTGAAGCAACAGGATTCGGTACATCTGTTATTATGTGCCCTGCAGAGGCAGGTATTGAGAAGTTCGTAGGTCCTGATGAGACCCCTGACGGAAGACCTGGTGTATATGTCCAGTTCTGTACTTTCGGATACGAGTCACTTGAACACCAGTTACTTGAGCGCCTTGGCCAGTGTGTACTTACAGCACCAACAACAGCTGTCTTCAACGGTATGCCTGAAGCTGAGAAGCAGTTCAACGTAGGTTTCAAACTCAAGTTCTTCGGTGACGGAATGGAATCCGAGACCGAGGTCGGCGGTCGCAAGATGTACAGCATCCCTATCATGGAAGGCGACTTCCTCGTAGAAGAGAACATCGGCGCTGTAGCAGGTATCGCTGGCGGTAACTTCTTTATCTTCGGTGACAGCCAGATGACAGCACTTACAGCAGCAGAGGTTGCAGTAGACGCTATCAAGGACCTTGAAGGTACCATCACCCCATTCCCAGGCGGAATAGTTGCAAGTGGTTCCAAGGCTGGTTTTAACAACTACAAGTTCATGAAGGCAACCGCGAACGAGAAGTTCTGCCCATCCATCAGGGACAAGGTAGAAGGTACCGAGATCCCAGAAGGTGTAAAGGCAGTTTACGAGCTTGTCATTAACGGTGTCGACGAGGATGCAATCCAGAAAGCAATGAAAGCAGGTATCGAAGCAGCTATCGCAGTTCCTGGTGTCTCAAAGATCACCGCAGGAAACTACGGCGGCAAACTCGGTAAGTACCAGTTCCACCTGAAAGACCTCATTTAAGGGTCTTTCTTTTTTCATCTTTTTTTGTTTTTGAATTACTTTTATCCACGTATCTTTTCGGATTACTTCTGTTCGTACAGTTATGAGAATCTGGACGGAATCTCTTCTGCAAACGCTTTCTGGAATCTCAATTTCTTCTGCTGATGGTCTTCCTGATCTTCGATCAAAAGATTACCATATGTAGGAGCAAAAGTGTATCCACTTTCATCATCCCCTCTGGTAACAAAAAGATAGGTCTCTCCCGGCTGGAGCAATTCATCATCCTCCGCAAGTGTCAGATACTTCCAGACGAAAACATACTCATAGCCGCCGAACTGTTTTACGATGACATTCCCGGTAGCATTGCCTTTTATCGTTTCTATAACCTCTACACTGAAACGAGTTTGCAGATATGGTTCGGTTGACGTACCATCCTGTTCTATCACCTTACCAATGAATATATCACTGGATGAACCAACCAGTTCTCTATCATCAGAAACATTGATCACGTAATCTATATGGGCAATCCCCTGTTGGTTGTCAAAGTAGTTTACCTGAACCAGGCAGGCAGTTGCTCCCAGAAGTCCTGCAACGATTAGGAAGGCTAGAAGAATATTGGATTTGTTGGCCATGTATGTTTCTCAAGTGATGTATCTAATTACTCAATGGCAATGCCTAGTTCCAGAGGTTCCTCAGGATATGGATTCAACCTGATTATCAAAAACTCCCAGCTTAGATCATTGGGATTCTTTCCTGTGACCTCTGTTTTCGTTATATTGTTGTCTAAAGTTATTTCATACAAATAAGTGTCTTTTTTCAGACTGACTGAGATTGGTTTCAGTCTTTCATCCGGAGCTATATCGTATGATTTGTTAAATCTGGAGCTATTGTTCAGGTCGAGTATTTCTACCGTTACTGTGTGGTTTACAGTATCGTAGTTGCGTATGAGAAAACGCAGAGTACCGTTTTCATCTTTTGTAGTATTAGTTTTATCAGAAAATGAGAGCAAAGCAAAGAAGAGAGCTGACATTAATACACAGATAGCTAAAAATATACTGAGATATGTCCTTTTCTCCATATTATTTTCACCTGTTTCAGTGACTTTCTCTTATTATCTCAAATCAATATTATCAGAAAGACCTCCAAGCAACTCCCACTTTATTTCCCCAGAGGTAGGATGTGGATATGGAAGCTCTCTCCTCAATTTAACTTCGACATCATATGCATACGTCTTTCCAGATTCCATATCAATTGTACATTCATAGTGATTGGAACCTAAGTACTCTAAGACCACTTGTTCCTCAAATATCAATTCCGTATCTTCATCTGAGTATGAACCATCAGCAGGTGTGGAAGCACTTACCTGAACAAAGACCGGAAGGTTATCGATCATATCTCCTGTATTGTTGTTATAAAGGTAAGCATCCTTGTTTTGATAGTTCAGGTTCATTGAAATCGTTACTCTTGAATATGTTTCGTTCAGTGGAACAATGCTTTCTTCGAGATTCTCAACGTAAACGTTGTTGTCTGGAAGACCGTGGCTAAATGGGTAGTACCATGCAATAATTAGAATAAATGTTATTACAAGAAGTACAACCAGTCCTGCAATGCCCTTCTTCAACCAGGAGAGATTGAAGTAAAAGGCAATTACAGTTGCTACGATGAGAATAACAAAGAAGATGAAAATTTGCTGGAAAATTGTGAATTCTATGTTTTCAGAACGGTTATCTGAGAATGAATTGTCCTCAATGGTATTTTTGTCTCCTGGAAATAAATGATAAATGCCATATTCTTCATTTGAATTGAATGCATTGTTTTTGATAATATTATTGTCAGAATTCTCAATTGATATCCCATGAAAATTATTTGACAGAGTATTTCCATCTAAAACGTTATTTGCAGAAGTAGATGATATCAGGGTGATGCCAGAATCCCTGTTTTCTGCAAGAACATTGCTCTTTAAGGTATTCGAACCTGAATCCCACAAGAGAGATCCCTGATCCTTATTATTGCTGACGTTATTACCAGTAATTGAATTCTTGTCAGATGAAGTAAGGCTTAAACCAATGCTATTGAGGAACAGTTGATTGTTTGTAATCTCATTAGTATTTGATTTTCTAAGTGCAAGTCCATAAAACTGGTTGTTGTTAATCTCATTGCCAGTAATAATATTTTCATCAGAGATGTCTAAGTAAAGACCACGCTTATTACTTTGAATAATATTATTTTCCAGGGTGTTCAGCCCAGAGTCAAGAAGATATATCCCATGCTCAGTATTTGAGAGCATAGTATTATTCTGAATCTCATTTCCTGAAGAGGACTCGATATAAAGACCATTCTGAGTCTTAGAGATTATGTTGTTACTTACAAGAGAGTTCTTTACATTCCCGATGGCTATACCTGCAACAACAGGATTGTCACTATCTCCTTCAATCGTCAGACCACTTACCTTAACATTATCTGCTGTAATGTGAATGATCGGAGCAGACGAGTTATTAGAAGTAATAACAACATCTTTAGGGTCAGGAGAAAAGGAGCTTATGCTTAAAGGTTTGTCTACAACGAGAGTTTCAGAATAAGTTCCACTGTAGATGACTATAGAATCATTCTTTTGAGCCTGATCTATGGCATCCTGAATAGAGGTAAAAGAAGCGTTTATGCTATCATTGTTGCTGAATGTTATTGTAGTTGCAGAGGCACAACTAATAGTGAGAAGCAATAAAAATATGACTGTGATTATTTTCAGACCCACGATTTTTGTCCTTTAAGTTCAGATAGTGGCAAAAGTTCTTTACTTCATATTGATTTTTATTAGTTCTCTATAAATCTTTTGTGGTTCCTGCATCAATTTAAACTAAATTGTTAATTCCAGTTGCAAAAAAGCTCCTGTCCTACAATCTGAGCTGGAAGTTGTGACCACAATTAATAAATAAATTGTTTGTAATTATTAAATAATTTTAACTATTGGGTAAAATACTGATAGATAGCCAATTGTATGCAGAACAGGATAACAGGAAAAGCTACATGAAAACAAGAGCTGAAACAATATTTGGGATTGCTGGTGGTTTTTTTGGCAGCCTCATAGCCGCCTTCATTTTTTATGCAACGCTGGTTAATATCTGGCCAGGAGGAGCGCACACGATGTATGCCACTTCCAGTGTTTTCGGATATTCTGACCCTTTCGTGATAATGCTGGGTATTGGCACAATAACACTAATATTGGGTTTAATGGGAATTGCCGGTGGAATTCTTGCTAAAACTGATAGGAAAAAGGGTGGAAAATTAATGCTGACAGCCGGCATACTTGGATTTCTCTTATTTTTCTGGACGTGGATCCTCCCTGGAATACTGCTTACAACCGGTGGGATCATGGCAATACGAGCTAGTGAGTAAACTATGCTAAAAATATCTTAACTTTTTATGAAGGAAAAAAGATGAAACAAAATACCAATCTAAAGACCATTGCAGGAATATTTGTATTTTTAGCTGTGTTCCTACTGGCCATCTTCTTTTCAGTGATATATCTTTCAGGACCAGGTCTCTATGTATATGCAGAACAAATCTCAGAGGAACCGGACAATTTTATGGAACTTAGCCGATCTGAACTGGAAAACTATCCATATATACAGAAAGCGGTGTCCTCTCCTGGAACAGAGATCAAAGTCCCTTATAAGGATGTAGAAGTTATGAAAAACATTGATGAATTTGGTGAGCTTCTTCAGAACAATGAAACCTATTTCCTGAAAGTTGGAGATGGCTACTATAATATTCACGTTGAGTGGGCAGACTGAAATGATGGAGTTAAGGGGTTTTAGAGTGAGCATGAAAATCAGTAAGAATAAATTGTTGCTATTGGTCGTAATATTAGTTATTGCATGCGTAGCTTTGGTGTTCACAGTAACTTCGTACTCTGGAAACACTAAGTACGAGCATCCTGAAGGATATATTCAAAACATTGATCCGGCATCTTACGAAGAAAGTAGCATTGACATTCCATCAATAATAACAAAATATGAACTGATCACAATAGATGCTGTAGAGTTCAAACAAACTGCAGATACAGGAACAATGGAACTCAATCTTGCAGGAACCGGTTTCGTTTTAGAAATGGAACCCGGTATCTGGGTAAATGAAGGGGTCAAAGGATTATTTGATGATGAAAATGGAACCACCCTTGAAAGGGAAATGGAAGCTATCTATCAATACAATGGAATGGTCAGGGACAAACCAGAAACAAGTAAAGTCCTTTTTACTATGGACGATCAAACTGTTCTGGGAACCATCGATTCAAACAATGAACGATATGTGATAGAGCAAATTGGATGGGTAATGGACAACAATACTAAAAGAACAGTATACATTGCTTACAAAGAATCAGATATTAAATATACGATCAGTTCATACCCTTCCGGAAAAGAATTCCCCCTGGAATTTTTGGTCTCCAATGGTGACGAATATCCACATACGATCTCGGTTGAATTATTTGATTCAGCAGGAACCCTACTATACACGAATATATACACATTGGAGCCTCATGAATATGTACACCCTCCAGAGATGGAAAACACTGATGAAAATTACATATTCAAAGTAACCTTAGATAATAATGTCAGCGGCACGTATAATTTCACACCTGATACATATGACTATTCTGCAGCTGATATATACATAACTAATGACTCTGATACCGGAAAAGCATACATAAGCTTTGGTATGATGGTGTCATAAATCTCTACAATAGTTGAAAATCATGACAGCACTACACGATTACCTCAGACCGACACCAATCATCGACTTCGACCATCCTGCCGTCATGAAAAAAGCAAAGGAACTCGCAGGGAACAACCAGAACCAGACAGAGATAGCCAGACTCTGCTTCGAGTTCGTCAGGGATGAGATCAAACACAGCCATGACCACCGGATGAACCCTGTCACCCTGAAAGCATCCGAGGTATTGGAACATGTAACAGGCTATTGCTATGCTAAAAGTCATCTCCTTGCAGCACTTCTCAGAGCTAGCTCAATTCCGGCAGGTATCTGCTACCAGCGTCTGAGCAGGGATGACAATGCAGAAGGCGGACCATTCTGTTTGCACGCCCTGAATGCTGTTCATCTGGAAGGGATTGGATGGTACCGGATGGATGCCAGAGGGAATAAGGAAGGTGTTAATGCTCAGTTCAACCCACCTCATGAGCAGCTTGCATATGAGATAAGGATCGAAGGAGAGGCAGACCTTCCTGAGATATGGGCGGACTCACTTCCGGTTGTTGTGGAAGTTCTGAGAAAGTACAGGAGCTACGATGAGGTTTACGCGAACCTGCCGGATGTTCCCTTGATAACTGAAAAGTGAGAGGATTGGAAGCGAAACAAGGGAGGGAGATTGCATGCGTCCAAAAGAACTTATAGAAAAATGGGTTGAATCCTTTAACAATGCAGACTCAGACGGACTTGCTGATATGTACAGTGAGGACGCTGTCAACTATCAGGTTCCTGAGGAACCGGTGGAAGGTAAAGAAGCTATCAGGAAGATGTTCGAGGAAGAGTTTGCCAGAGCTGAGATGGTCTGCATAGTTGAGAATATCTTTGAGGATGGTGAGTGGGCGATTCTGGAGTGGAAAGACCCCCTGGGATTGCGTGGTTGTGGATTTTTCCATATTGTGAAGGATAAGATAATCTTCCAGAGAGGTTACTGGGATAAGCTCTCATTTTTGAGACAACACGGTCTTCAGGTTCCTGATGTTTAGAAAGAATGTTTCCATAGGCTTATATTTCCGCCCTTTAAAACATTCTATATTAGCATATCAGGGAGTGGAAATATGGCTAAAGAACTGTACAAACTACCGGCTTTAAAATATGGCTTTTCAGACCTGGAGCCTTACATCTCAAAAGAACAGCTGCAGATACACTATGAGAAACACCATCAGGGTTATGTGAACAATGTGAACTCTCTCCTGCAGATGATGGACAAGGCAAGAGAAGAGGGAACCGACTTCGACTACAAGACAACCGCAAAGGCCCTGTCCTTTAATCTGGGAGGACACGTGCTTCACAATTATTTCTGGTGGGAAATGACAACTCCGGAAAAGGCAGGTGAAGAACCTGTGGGAGAACTGGCTGACGCTATCAAAGAGGATTTTAAGAGCTTTGAAAGGTTCAGGAAGGAATTCAGCCAGGTGGCATCGACCGTTGAGGGTTCCGGCTGGGCGGCACTTACTTTCTGCAACGACACAAAAAGGCTCGGTATCATGCAGATAGAAAAGCACAATGTGAACCTTATCCCGGATTTCCCTATAATTATGGCAATCGATGTGTGGGAACACGCCTACTATCTGGACTATAAGAATGAGAGGGCTAAGTTCATTGATGCCTTCTGGAATATAGTCGACTGGGAAGAGCTTAACGGCTGGTTCAAAAAGGTCCGGGATCTAATGGGATAAGACAGGGATACCCGAAGAAGAGTTAAGAATAATCCAAAAAATAGTTGAATGGGAACTCTGTTCCCTGATCTGTATTTTAATTTATCCCAATCCAAGAACTGCAAGCCCGGCACTGATACCGTTACTTATCAGTTCCTGCGGGTCGATACCTGTTACCTCAAGCATTACGTACACTCCCAGGAACGTACCGATCATACTTCCAAGGTTTGCCAGTGCAGCCACCATTACCACGCGGAAAAGGTTGTTCTGCATCATGTCCGAAGTGGTCTCGATCTCCACCAGTTCCTTGAAGTCATCTGTGGTAGGACTGCGATATTTGGCCTCGGTCAGGCCTGCGAACCAGCCGGCTGCCATCATAGGGTTAAGGGATGTGAGCCATGCCACTGAAAATGCGGTAAGCACGGAATATGGATGGCCTCTTGCCATTATGGCTCCGGCAGCACTGAGCACTCCGTTTATTATGAACCACCAGCCAAAGGCGATAGCAAGGGTCTCAAGTGGAACTCCTGACAGAATTAGCAATGCGAAAGTTCCAAGGGCAATCGCGACCACCAGCGCTCCGAAGAGCTTCATGATGTTGAATCGCTTCTTTGGTGCCTCCACTGCATAGTTTGCACGGGGAATGGTCTTCGGGTTCTCAAGGTAATTCTGGATCCCGGCCCTGTGGCCTGCGCCTACAACAGCGACTATCTTTTTGTTACCACCAACGGCAGCCCTCACAAGATTATTGGCCATGTATGCGTCCCTTTCATCGATAAGGACCTTCACGGCATTAGGTGACGTGTCCCTGAACTCCTCAACCAGCATGGAGACCATATCCTGATTGGTTATGTTATCCATGTCGATGTCCTGGGTACCGCCTATACCAAGGACGGCAGCTATGAGACCGCCAAGCATCTTCAGCTTCTCGATGAAACCCATCTTGCTCCAGAAACGCTGCAGTGTGATCTGCACATCCCTGTCGATGAGAAGTACCTGTGCACCATTGGCCTCGGCAGCCTCGATGGCACTTATCATCTCAGCACCGGGCTGGACACCCATCTCATCAGCGAACTTCTTCTGGATATGTGCCAGCAGCATGTGAACAAGATAGAAATAGACCTTGCCTTCCTTTAGAAGCTCCTTTACCGGTATGTCAGCATTCCTGACATTACCCTTGATAGCCTCATACCTGGAACGGCAGAGCTCAACTGCAACGATGTCCGGCTTTTCCCTCTCGATCGCTTCATTTACCTCCCTGACACTCTTCTCAGATACGTGTGCCGTACCCACGAGTATTATCTCGCTTGGCCTGTCCGTCTCTTCGTTACTTTCTCCCGATACTGGCTTTTCAGATGGTATAAGCTCTTTGACCACCTGGATCTCAGTTGGGCCTGAGCTTGAAAAAGACGGATTCCCGGAGTCTTCCGAATATATGTCCGCACCAGAACTGGTGTAGTCATAATCAGAAACGTTCTCCTGTGAATCATTTAAATTATCACGTTTCAATGTAGGTCCTCTTTTCAGAATACTTGAACTCTAGAACTACTCGCTTGACAGCATCAACAAACGCATGAGGTCCGTTCTGGAGAGAATACCTGCAACATTGTCACCATCCACTACCAGAACACGTCCTATGTTGTTCATGGTCATTGTTTTGAAAGCCTCTGCCGCATTAGCATCTGAAGACACTGAAATGATATCCTTTTTCATTACATCGGAAACAAGGGTAGCATATCGCTCATGCGGAAGAATATTTCGTATGTCTGTAAAGGTCACGATCCCTTTTAAAGAATTGCCCTTCATAACAGGATAGCCAAGATGTTTGTTCTCGAACATGAAATGTGAGAGCTCCTCTAAGGTCATCTCAGGTTCTACAGAGATAACATCCTTTGTCATCACATCCGATATCCTGAACTTCTCAAGACTTACGGTGACAGTCGTTGACTTGTCCTCCTCAGAGGCACCGATGTAAACGAAAAAGGCTATCAATATCAACCATGCGTTCGAAAGCAGACCGATTATACCCATGATGAATGCGAACATCTTACCCACCGTCGCTGCATAGTGGGTTGCCTTGACATAGCTCATTCTCTTTGCGTACCAGGAACGAAGGAGCCTTCCACCGTCCATGGGGAATGCAGGTATAAGATTGAAGAGTGCCAGTATTATATTGATAGAGGCCAGGATGCCAACCATCAGGTAGATGGAAGTACCCTGGTATGCCGGCATCACTGTCACCGCAACGATATTGGCACCCAGAAGAGCGAAACCAATGATAAAACTGACAAGCGGACCTGCAAAGGCCATCTTGAATTCCTGTGAAGGTTCCCTTGGGATCTCCTCCATGGATGATACGCCGCCAAAAAGCAACAGGGTTATGTCCCTTATCTCAACACCATAGCTTTTGGCTATGTATGAATGCCCCAGCTCATGAAGAAGGATGCACCCGAACAATAATATGGTTGTCAGGAGGGAAAGCGCATAGCTCTCCGTTGTTGAGCCAATATCCGCAAAACCGAATGGTTGCGGATTCGTTGCAAAAACAAGAGCAAAAACGGGAAGTATAAGCAGAAAAGTGATATGTAGTTTTATAGGGATCCCCATTATGCTTCCGATCTTTATTGAGCTGCTCATAACAGGATGTTAGATGGATTAATATTTATTCTTATCTAAAATCCTTATCTTATTTTTAGAAGTTAACCTGAGAACAGTCTTATTGAATACTTTCACCCCGCTTGGCTCAGAAGTATATGTACAGAGATCGTATCCTGAATTACAACAGGCAAGATGAACACACGCCTTACACGCTTCAAGGCCAGGTGTCATCAAGCCTTATCCCCTCGTTTTTTTTTATTTGGCTGGAATGCTATGTCACAAAAATAAAAAGGATATAAGAAAATACACAAAAAAAGAAAAAAGGGATGGCTTAAATAGTTTCAAGGACCGTTCTCAGATCCTGCACAAAAGAATCTATCATTTCTATGGTCACATGGGGCATTATCACAAGTCTGAGGCCATGTGGGTTCTGTGTGATGGAGACCTGCCAGTTGAAGTCCTTTGCCAGTGTACTTCTTATAAGATCAGCTTTCGGGATATCCAGTGCAACCACATTCATCACCGGTTCTATCAATGGATAGATGCCGATCTCAGCAAGTCTGTCTAATAGATAGTATGTAGCTTCCATACAATCCGCGACAATTTTTCTGTAACCTTCTTTTCCCAGGAAGTTCATAACCGCATATGTGGCTGCCACCGCAGCTCCGCTTCTGGTTCCGGTCAAAGTATACTGGGTCGAGACCGTCAGATAAGGAGTATCGGCCCTGAGACTCTCAAGCTGCCCCGGATCACGGAAAAGAAGAACTCCTGCCGGGATAGTGCTCAGGCCCATCTTATGAGGGTCAATTGCTATCGATGTTACTCCGGGCAATTTGAAATCGAAATCATGTTGCTCTTCAAGGAAAGGAAGTACATAGCCCCCGAACGCAGCATCAACATGAAGGAAGATGTTGTTCTCAAGCGCAATATCAGAAAGGATATCTATCTGGTCCACCTGGCCGAATTCCGTTGAACCTGCGATCGCAACCATGCCTATAGTGTTATCATCGATGAGAGATCTGACAGAATCGATCGAAACTTTCAGGTCCTTATCAAGAGTAGCTTTTCGAAGTTCGATATCAAGGATATCGGATACTTTATCAAATGAGAAATGCGCTGAATCAGGAACGACAAGATTGGGTTTATGACATTTGTCCTTCCTCTGGAATATGTTCCTCATTGACCGGATCGCCTGGATATTGGATTCTGTTCCTCCGGTTGTCATGTAACCTGATACTTCAGGATGATGAAGAAGTTCTCCCAGAGATCTCAGGACTGATACTTCAAGGTCATATGTACCTCTGAAAAGACCAAAATCACCCATATTGGATTCCATGAACTGCATATGTGCATGAATAGCTATCTCATGGGGATAAGTACACATAGAACTAAGAACCCTGTTGTACTTCAGATCCTCTGATTTTGATTTATTAAGAACAGAGATTATTTCCTCTCTTTCCAGACCTTTTTCATTCATTTCAAGACATGAATAAGACAGGATACTTAAATCAATTTTGTTTCATTCCTGTGTTCTGTTCTTAATTCTTTTAAGAAAAGGATGAACATATCAGGAACCCCTTGGTTTCGACTGGACATCTGGATTTTATGTCACATTTTTTTTGTTGAAATTCTATGTATGAGAGTCACCCCATTGTTTCAACTGGAACTTATGTAGAAAACGCAACATCTGGTTTTTTGGTGCATCTTTGATCGCTTTCAGCTTAACTTTTAATTAAATTTTTAGTTTAGAATTATTTTTTAAAATTTTAAGTTAATTTACTTGCTTAAATTTAAGAAAAGTTTATATACTTTATTGTTGATACATACACCGCCATCTTTTTTTCAAAATTTAAAAAAAAGATAGTCATATCTTTTTTCTTGCTTCCAGTCGAAATCATAGGGTTGCTGTGGTTTATAAATATTCCAGTCGAAATCAAGGGGTTATACTCCAAAGGAAAGAGATTTGTTTGATTTTGCTTATAAGTCAATCAAATGCTTATAGTATGAATGTCTTTACTGTATCTTTTTTTTCTTGACCATTTTATTTTTGCCCCTTTTTCCAGTTGAAGTCAAGGGGTCTAAACCACAAACATTAATAACCCCCACTTCCTTTGTATCATCTGGAATAGAGAGAGTGCAATAATCCCATCATGGTTGTTGGATGAGGATAATTGTTGATTGTTAATTGTCAGGTAGATCGTTGTAAAAAACACTTTGGATTTGTTTTCTTTCAGTGTTTCTTCTGTGACTATCACGATTTCAATAACCTTATAAGATCATATTTACAGGAAGGGTGAAGTAAGTAAATGGAAAGTAAATCATTAGATGGGTTATTCCAGGAACTTCTGGAAAATGAACCTATTTTTAAAAATAAAGAGGTTTTAAGGCATTCATATACTCCTGATTCTCTTGTACACCGTGACGATCAGATAAATGGTCTGGCGTCAATTCTTGTTTCAGCTCTCAGGGGAGATACACCTTCTAATATACTTATCTACGGAAAGACCGGGACAGGTAAGACCGCTGTAACAAGGCACGTCGGTATCGAACTTGAAAGAAAAGGAGAATCACTTGGTCTTTCCTGTAAGGTCGTTTACCTGAACTGTGAGGTTATCGACACCCAGTACAGACTTCTTGCAAACCTGACACGTCAGTTCGGTGAAGATGTCCCGATGACGGGTTGGCCGACCGACCAGGTCTTCTTCAAGTTCAAGGAGACGATCGATAATGAAAGACAGGTTGTCATTATAATTCTCGATGAGATCGATAAGCTCATTAAAAAAGGTGATGACGTACTTTACAATCTTTCAAGGATCAACACGGACCTCAAGAATGCAAAGGTCAGTATGATCGGCGTTTCCAATGACCTGAAATTCACGGAGTTCCTGGATCCGAGGGTAAAGAGTTCACTTGGTGAAGAAGAGATAATCTTCCCGCCCTATGATGCTGACCAGATAAGTGATATCCTTCATGAAAGGGCTGACATCGCCTACAAGCCTGAAGCCCTTGATGAAATGGTCATTCCACTCTGTGCTGCATTCGCTGCTCAGGAACATGGTGATGCAAGGCGCGCACTTGACCTCCTCAGAGTTGCAGGTGAGATCGCTGAGAGAGAGAACCTTCCACGTGTCGAAGAACAGCATGTTAAAGGCGCTCAGGAAAAGATCGAGGTCGACCGTGTTGTTGAGGTTGTACGCACACTTCCGACCCAGTCAAAACTTGCTCTTTACAGCGTAATGCTCCTGCGCAATAATGGTTACAAGAACGTCACAACAGGTGAGGTATACAACGTGTACCGCCAGTTATGCCTGCAGGTGGACATGGACATCCTTACTCAGCGCAGGGTCACTGACCTTATGTCCGAACTCGATATGCTCGGCATCGTGAATGCCGTCGTGGTGAGTAAGGGAAGATACGGCAGGACCAAGGAGATCGCTCTGAGCGTTCCTATAGAAAGTACCAAGAAGGTGTTGTTCGAGGATTACAGGCTCAAACCACTTGAGTTCTTCAAGCCTGTCCTGACAACCCAGTTACATCTTTGAACCCGGGACAAAGAAAAAAAGAAAAATAAAAAGCAGAAGACTGGGATCAGAAGCTTGGTATCATCAATCTGAGGTACCCGAGGTATGGTACCTTATAACGTGCGATGCCAATGATCCATTCTTCCTTGACCGGCATCAGATAGCTCACCTGACCCTGCTGGTCATAGTATCTGTTAGTCACCGAGTTATCGCCCTTTGTAATATATCCGGCATGAGGTGCCTCAGGTCCGCCTTCCCACATGGGGTCGCCCTTCTCTACGTAATACATTGCACGATGGATGATGGGTGTGACACCTTCCTGGCCATAGGGTTTGTACAGTATCACATTCCCATAGTTCTCGAACGTTGAAAATGAACTGTCGCTGCCGTCCTCATAAGTAACAACCTCTGTCCGGTCAATGCTCTGGATGAAGATTATGTCCCCGATGTTCATGTGCGGTTCCATACTTCCTGATTCCACGGCTACCATGGGTGTCCACATCCCAAAGACGATCTGGGAGAAGGTTGCGAATACCAGCACGGCTCCCAGGACGGTCAAAATGTCACGCGCGAGCGAAACGAAGAAATCATCGCTTTCTTTGAAAGCGTGGTAAGACTCTTTTAAGCTCATTGTTCATACCTGTGTTATGTCTGAATAAAAGAATGTATTTATGAGTTAAGCAATATATTTGAGAAAATAAAATGTTAACGGCATCAGATAATTTTGTAAGTTATTTTATTGTAGCATAATTCCCATTTAAACCTGTTATTGATATGAATGAGATCGATGTTCTAACAGCCTTCATCGAGGAAGGCTATCAGATAAGTCCTGAAGCAGTGGACCTCATATGCTCCCATTGTTCCCCGAGGGAACTTGTGGCGTACGTACTTGAAAATGTGGATCTCTCAGTTCTTGTTATCGATGTAGAGCATATCGACCTTGAGGGTTTCAGTTCTCCGGTCCATGTGAACGAGGAGACCTTCCATCTGTCTGAGGAACTTCCCCCAGGTCATCCTGAAAGCTCATTCGACTCTTCATATCAGGCGCCTTCAATGCCTGAAGGATTCAAGAGTAACTATTGTAATGTTGAGAGTCCTGTATCTGTCCTCTCTGATATAACTGACAATTCCACATGTGTAGGGGAATACATGGAGTTCGTGCAGTTCTTCAGGAACCGCTACAGCAGGCTGAGTGATATCATCCGTAGCAGGATAACATCCCGTCCGATCGAGAGCCTGAAAAAAGGGAAGGGTACTAATTTCAGGGGAAGCCGGGAAGCCGGTGAGGTATCGATAATCGGAATGATATCCGATATAAAGAGCACCAGTAACGGTCATAAGATAATTGAGGTGGAGGATCCCACCGGTTCATTCTCGGTACTTATTCGCATGGCTGACAAGGACCTTTTCGAGCAGGCAAGTCATTTCGTACTGGATGAGGTTGTGGGATTCACAGGAAACCTGACAAACGATGGCAATCTCATGATCGTCCAGAAGGTCACTCTCCCTGACCTTCCTGCAGTGAATCCGAAAAAGACCGGAACTTTTGGAAAAGCGGTTCTGACCTCCGATATTCACATAGGCAGTAACACATTTCTTGAGGAGCCATGGGAGAAATTCCTCGATTTTCTTAACGGCGACACTGATAATGAGGCCCTGGCAGCTATCTCAAAGGAGATCCGTTATCTTCTGGTGGCAGGTGACCTTGTTGACGGGGTTGGCATCTATCCGGGACAGGATGAGGAACTCTCAATTCTGGATGTCTATGATCAATACAAAAAGGCCGGTGAATACTTCTCAATGATCCCGAAGCACATAGAGATCATCATCTCTCCCGGGAACCATGATGCAGTAAGGCAGGCCGAGCCACAGCCCCGACTTCCTGAGAACATAAGGGACTATTTCCCTGATAATGTGACTTTCGTAGGTAATCCTTCTATTGTGGACCTTGATGGCGTTAAAGTGATGCTCTATCACGGCCGTTCCATTGACGACCTTGTAGCTTCGGTTCCCGGTGTATCATACGGTGAACCCACAAAGGCAATGGTAGAGATGATGAAGTTCAGGCATCTCTCACCGACCTACGGAAGCCGTGTTTCCATTGCACCTGAAAAGAATGATTATTTCGTTATCGGGAATGTACCTGACATACTCCACTGTGGTCACGTTCATACCATAGGTGTTGAATGGTACAAGAACGTCCTTTTGATAAATTCCGGTACCTGGCAGGACCAGACGGAATTCCAGAAAAGGGTGAATGTGGTCCCCACGCCTGCACAGGTACCTGTGGTGGACCTTGAGACCCTGAAGACCACTATTCTGAAGTTCGATGAATGACCGGGCGACACCAGACTACCCGTTGATCTCCACTGGAACTTTAATGATTTATCATTATACTTCTTTTATCTTCAGCAGTGAATGGTTCATCGTCTGCACCGGACAGATCGTCACACAACGTTTGCAGCTGCTACCAAGGCAGTGCTGACTGTCGATATTGACAATCCTCTTTCCCTCAGTTTCAATTATCTCCAGTGCATCCTCAGGGCATTCCTTCTCGCACTGGTGACAGAGCGTACACTTTTCCACCGGAGCCTCAAGCCTGATACCGATATCCTTCACAATATCAAGACCAAGGTATCCCACATCATCGATATCCCTGGAGACCCTCCTTTCGATCTCAACCTCTTCGAGGTCTTCCGGGAATACAGGGATACCGTACATTTCCAGCATCTGGGCGTACATCTCAGCAGGCATTCCCTGTTGCCAGGTGGACAGTTCGCAGACATAGATATCCTTGAAAGTCTCGCTGGTGGCCATCATCAGGTGGTCTGCATGTATCCTTTTTGCAACCTCGATGACCTCATCCAGTTTTGACACATCAATGGCAAGCTTCCTTGCAAGTCCTATGGAAGTATTGCCGAACTGGATTATTCCCTTGGAGAAACCGGGAACAGAACCAATATGGCGTGCCTTGTTTGCATCCACATAGGTGCCTGTGGCCCCTGACATGTATGAGTACCTGAGGTCCTCATACTTCAGGCCGGATTCCACCATGAGTGTCATGTGAGCGGCGCGGATGGCACCGATGGCCTTGCCGACCTCCTCCACATCCTTATCCGTGATAATTATACTATCCCCAAGTATCAGTTTTCCATTGGGAAGATTCGGAAGTTTCTCGATAAGTCCTTCCTTGATCGCCAGTGCCATTGTGGAAATGACCCCTGTACCTGTGATCCCCTTTGGGATGACTTCTCCTTCCTCGATCGTCTCGCCGCTGACGGGGTCTACAAGAGGTCCCTTTCCGGGATTCATTGTGCTGTCAAGGACAGTGAGTCTCCAGTGGCCTTTCTCAACGTTGATATCACTGATAGCCCCCGGACCTGCAAGCATTCCGCATGCTATTCCCTGTCCCTCTATGGCAGGACCTGCTGCAGCGCTTGCTGTTATTATCCTCTCACCGATCTTCAGTGCCATCTCGGCATTGGTGCCGTAATCAGTTACAAGACAGGGTTCTGTCTGGTGGATGAAATCCGTTTCCAGCATCATGGCAAGTGCATCGGCACCTATCTCGTGCTTGATCGCTGGTGGAATGACTATCTCGCAGTTGTCCATGGGGTAGATATCCCCGAAGAGTTCGTTGGCAGGGAATATCCTTGCATCTCTCTTCACATCCTTAACACCAAGAGCTAACTGTTTATTCTCGCCTGCATACGCGAGGTCCCTGATCTCCATGTTCTGGAAAAGTGAGAGTTGTATGGGATTCCCGCATACTGCTATGCGCTGTACCTTCTCAGGCTGCACATCGAATTTTTCCAGTATCTCCTTCACTGTTTCGATCAGCAGTCTGTGGGCAACATCCACGCCGGTAACAATAGCAAAATCCAGATGGTCCATTACGTTACCACCTGGAAGAGGATGTCCCATTGTGATAACGGTCTTAACGGTCTCGTTCTTATCCAGGTCTATTAACTGTGACCTGAAACCGCTCGTTCCAAGGTCCAGGGAGATCACATACATTCTTTCAGCACTCCGTTTCCAATTTTATTTTGATATCAATTCTGCAGCACAGAATACAGCATTGAAGCCACTCCGATAACAAGAGGCTCCATCACAAGGTCCACATGATACTTCTTCCCGACCTCAGGTGGCAGTCCGCAGGGGATTCCCGGGGTCGATACAAGGCATCTCTCCTCGATCATACCCTCGGATATGGTATTGGCATTGGGTGTTGCCTCGAATACCATTGAGAACTTCTTCCTGTCATCACTGCAATATGGCCTGATGCCAAGCTCATCCACGGCCTTCTGGAGGAATTCCTTGTTAGGGTCACATGCATAGACATTGAATCCCTTGTTCACCAGGTGACATGCTCCGGCATAACCGACCCGGCCAAGTCCTATGACAAGTATATCCTTCGATGTGGCTTCCTGGAACCTTGAAGCTATATCTGCGTATATCACGCCTGTAGCAATGTGGTTGCTCACGATCTTCTCATTCCTCAGGTTATGAGCTGTGAAGATGTGGTCGTCAGCCATCATTATGATATCAGCACCCTGAGAAACGGCTTCATAGTACCCTGTGACATCCGGGTGCTCGGTTATGAACCCTTCAAAACCGAAGTATTCGACTATGTACAGGAGGGATGACGTAAAATTGCTGATAACGCCATTACCAGCGGTTATCGGGATGATGCCAACTTTCTCAGAACCAGGTTCCGTTCCATAAAGTGCCTCGCATATCCCTCTTATGTCAAGACCTGTGACCCTCCTTGCTATCTCGTCGTTCTCCTCAAGCTGCATTGAAAGGTTCTCAAGGTCTTCCGGTGTTAAAAGTGCCATTTTATTCCTCCTGTTCATTACTGAAATGACCGGTGATCATTTCCATTCCATTCTGTCTTATCTTTTCAGTCCCTTCTCTGTCAGTTCCGTAGCTTATGAGGGTAAAGACACTGTTCCTGTTCTCCCCTCTTGATTCGAATATCTCGAGTCCTTCAGAAGCGTGGAATTGTACGTATTCATCTCCCTGCGAGAGCACGTGCTCTCCAACAGGTTTCAGCATATCATTTTCAAGTAGCAGATGTTCGTAGATGCAATAATTCGTCTCGGGGATGATGTCCGTTTCCTGAACCTCTCCTGAGAATGCCTGCATTAACAACTCCACAAGATTGACCCCTGTTGAGTGATACACGGCTGTGGGTGTCTGGCTCGGGAACCTTGCATCGATCTCGAGAACCTTCAGTCCCTTCGGGCTGTCTATCGCCTCTACATCCATTATCCCGCAAAGGTTCATGTTCCTGGCAAGCTCATAACTGATCTTCCTGAACTCAGGATAGTTATCGATGGGTGTTACCATATGGCAGTCGTAGGTGTCATCGATGTGTATCTTCGTTTCCTTTAAAACCGCAAAGTGACTGCCATCCCCGATAACCTCAAGGGAGATCACATCGCCCTCTACGTATTCCTCGATGAGCATTGAAGGGTCGAGTCCTTCCAACCCGGTATCATCATATATTATAGAGGTCCCGATACTGCTGCTCTCACATGGTGGTTTCACGAAATAGGGCGGGCTGGTTGGCTTATCTGCAGGTGTTGGGATGTCTATGGAATTGAAGTAGTCCTTGGAACGCTTCTTGTCCATACTGGTATGATAGGCATCGAAATCAAAGAGCACAGGACATGCAAGCTCGTCCTTTATTTCCCTGAGAAACTCTATGGTCTCAAGGTTCTCGTTCACAGGGATGATGGCATCCACATTCTCTGAGAGTTCCCTCAGTCTTTCAGGTTCCCTGACGACGTCGAAACAGTGGAAACTGTCAACAACATTACGTATCAGAGGCTTCTCCCTGCGGTCCACAAGTACGACATCCATACCTGCCTTGTGTGCAAGATAAGTTACCTCAAAACCCTGTAGTTTGCCACCGATAATGCATATCGATGTCATAGTGCTGCCACCGGTATCCTTACGGGCTTTACAGGCTGCTTCTCAATGATCCTGTTGAACTCGGCCTGGCTTGCAGGTTCCATGCCCATGGTCCTCAGGCGTTTGATCACACTTCTGGAGTCCCTGTCCCTTTCCTCGAGTTCCCTGTCATAATTGACGACGCCTTCAAGTGATGAATCTGAGGATATTATGGAAGTTACCACATTTGCACCGGCATTCAGGCGGTGTACCATACCATCGATACCTTCAAGGTCAAGGGATGCCGGTATGAGCCTGTCAGGGAACATCAGTCTGAGAACTGAGATTATCTTCAGCTCTGAGAGACTGGATTCCTGGTCCACTTTCTCAAGGGGGGTTCCTTCCTGTGGAACGAAGGTCATGACACGTACCATATCAGGCTGTCCTTTTTCCATTCCCCTGAGTGACTTTATGGTAGATGCGATATCGTTTCCGACACCTGTCAGTATACCGTCCTCAACACAGTAGCCTATGTTCTTTGCGAATTCACGGGCGTGGTTCCTTTCATTAAAGGATTGTCCCACCCTCAGTTTCTGGTAGAGGTCCTTATCGTGTGTTTCCTGATAGAGAGCAAGGAAATTCGCCCCGTTCTCATGGAGTCTGGTAAGGGTTTCGTCATCCATGACACCTGGAGATATCATGATCGGGAGTCCTGTCTCTTCCTTCACCGCCCTTACAACATCAACGAATCTCTCAGGATCATTGTGGAAATAGGGGTCCTCTCCCATGGTAAGGTCTACCATGTGGATGTTCTCATTCTTCACCGCTCTTGCTATGCTGCGTATCTCGTCCATGTCCAGACGGTAGCGCTCTATATCGTTGCACCTGTTGTAGTAACAGAAGGCGCAGTTGTTCCTGCAGTGTGTGGAAAAGTAAACGAAACTGTAGAGGAAGACCCGGTTGCTGAAGAAGTGGTCCCTCACTTTCCTTGCAACATAGTGCAGTTTCTCTATGTCCTCTTCCTCTGTCAGGGAAAGGAGTTCCCTCAGGTCATCGTCTGTGAGCTTATGTCCTCTTATTATGTCCTGAGCAACGGTATCGAGGTCCCAGCGATCTGTGTTCTTTATCATGATGGCACCTCAGAGATTGATATTTACTCCGTTGTAATAGGATTCCGATCTGCCTGCGCGCTTGATGTTCTTGAGGTCATGCTTTGCCTTGAGCAGTCTCTCAAGACCAAAACCAGCTCCGATCCAGGGTTTGTTCACTCCCCAGTCCATGTCCATTGGGATCGGACCTACAACTGCGGATGAAAGCTCCATCTTCTTGTGCATCACATCGATGGTATCACCGTAGACCATGCAACTGTCAGCTTCTATCCTGTATTCGATCCCGAGGAAATCCAGGAGTTCCTTAATAAGATACTCCAGCTCATCCCTTGTACAGTTGGATCCCATCTGGCAGAAGTTGAGCATGGTGAACTCTTCAAGGTGGCTGTTCCCGTCGGATTCCTTACGGTAGCATGGACCGATCTCGAATATCCTGACAGGGTCAGGGAGTACGTTATCGAACTTCCTCAGGTGATTGTACAGTCCGGGAGCAAGCATTGGGCGCAGACACATATTGTCGCCGACCCTGAATATCTGCTCTGACAGTTTCTTGTCCTCGCCGACTCCCATCCTTTCCATGTACTCGAATGGTATTAGGATCGGTGACTTGACCTCAAGGAAACCCATGTCCACGAAGAACTCGGTTATCGTTCTCTCAAGTTTTCCGAGGTTGTTCTCACGGCTGTCCTCGTACATCTCCCTGATATCCTTCTTACGCTGGAGGGTCAGGGTGGCTTCCAGCTCGGCAAAGGACCGCTTCTCCTTTGAGAATGATATCATCTCGCCGGGACCAAGAAGTGAGAGTATCCTGTTCTTCTGCAGGGATGTGAACTCGGTCTTCTTTGAATTCGGCTGTTGTGGCTGGGAAGTCTTCTTTGTGTTAGGTTTAGAAGGGCTGGAATTGCTCTTACTTGTTTTCAGAGCTGATCTGTGGATGGTGGAACTATTGGCACTAATTCCAGCCCGTGGTTCATTATGAATATGATTAGAAGGTGTGTTGCTCTCAATTGCCTGTGTGGGTATTGTTGTAACAGGCTCGACCGGCTTTTCAGGTTCCAGCCTGAAAGAGCGAACGATCTTGACCTCAGCTTCATCCTTTCTTGAGATCTTCTTTGAGAATTCGTTGATCCTGTCCTCTGACAGGCGACAGCGCTTGCAGGGTTTGTGGAACTTATGGTTCCTGAGGGCCCTTGCAGACCTGCTGGTTCTTGAATTGCGAACGGTGACGATATCTCCGCAATCCATCTCTATCCTTATATACTTCTGTGATGTCTGGCAACTCTTCACCCCGTGAAGACGTCCGTTGCGTGACACCCATAATCCGTTCTTGCTAATAAGTGTATCAAGTGGCTTTCTTTCCATGCTAACAGCTCCTGGAGTCTAACCTTTTTTCCGATCAATTCCTAGAATCCCAGATATGAAAGCATCCAGTTGTGGTTCTTGGTGTTGAGTATCATTGGTTCTCTTCCTTTTGGTTTGTTAATTCTGTGTTGTTCCGGTCGATACACTGTATTGACCATAACACTATGCTAATCTTGGTCATCGACATATATATATATTGTCCATATTGGACGGTATATATAGTTTTCTAGATGGAAATCAGAAATCATGTATATATAGTTTTCTTTCTTTCATTTCCAAATGGATGATATGCGTGCATTTTTGCGTCTATTATAAATGAGAAATTGCCTCCTCATCCTGAATACAAGATTGGTCTCTGGCTATTTATCTTGATCTTAGTGCAAGATTACAACGGCGTTGTAATAATACAATAGCAATCAAATGTTTTCATGTAATTCTTGAAAAAACAGTATCAATAAACCTTTTTTATTATTTATTGCAGGAATGGACCGGCAACGTTCTTTTGTAGATAACTATTATTCAGATAACTATTACCGTTATTTTTAAATATTATTTACAGGAATTACTATTCCGCAAAATATAAGTACCGTGCTTGAAGTCACATATATATTTATTGTTCAGGTCGGCTGCTTTGAATCACTAGGTGTTAGAATGAACAAAATGATCTTTACAAAGGAATCCGTGGATCAGCATGTCCACGAGTATTGTCCTGTAGCTGGAATATAGGCCGGAACTGGCTACCCGATGGGTATGCCTCTTTCCCGGAGAACGAACCTGAGCTATCATGAGGTGGGTGCATGAGCAATAAAACGGATGCATCCCAGTCCGGTATCGACTGGGAACATGGTGCCCAGTGTGCTAAGAATATGTGTGATCCTCAGGAACTTGAGAGATCCATCGACTGGAAACAGGGTCTTGCAATAGCATTAGGTGTTCCACTGCTTATCCTTCCTTCCATCGGATATCTTACAAGCTATGTCTGGTCCTTCGCAATAGTAATATGGGGAGCCACTGTGCTCCTTGGTTTTTTACAGAACTTCGCATTCGGAGAACTGGCAACGGTTTTCCCAAAGGCATCGGGTCTTCCTGGTTATACGCAAACGGTCTTTGGTTCGGATAAGGACAAGAACAACAAAGGAAAGTTCAAGTTCGGTAAGTTCATTGGTGGTTTCAGTGCCTGGAGCTACTGGTTCGGATGGAGTCCTGTCCTTGCGATCTATGCCATACTGATCTCAAGTTACATTCAGGGAATGGTTCCCTCACTTGCAGGTATCAACTCAACACTTATGGCACTGGTAGTAGGAGGTTTCATCTTCGGTTCCCTTGCGATCATCAATGCAAAGGGACTCAAGAACGGAGCAGCTGCCGGAGTTATCTTAGCTGCTATTTCCCTGGTACCTCTTCTGGTAATTACCATTGCACCGTTCTTTACAGGCGATTTCCAGATGGCGAACATCACAAATTCATGGTTCCCTACAGACTGGAGCTGGGACTGGGAGCACATACTTATCCTTCTCGGACTTCTGGCAATGGCTGAATGGAGTGCTGCTGCATGGGAAACCGCTGCTATCTATGGTCCTGAATACAAGAAGCCGAATTCCGATATACCAAAAGCACTGCTTGTCTGTGGGGCAATATGCCTTGTTCTTTACGTACTTGTACAGACATCCGTTATTGGTGCTCTCGGTGTTGAAGGAGTACTTGCAGAGCCTATCTCACCAATGCTTCCACTGGCAAACATGTCACTTGGTCCTATTGGTGCTTCCATTTCAATTGTAATGTTGATAGGTGCAATGCTTCTGATCATCCAGACAGCTTTCCTTTCATCTGCACGTTCCATATATTCAATGTCAGTTGAAGGTAATCTGCCATCAGTTCTGAGTAAGTTGAACAAGCACGGCCATCCAATGAATGCTATGCTCGCTGATGCAGGATTCAACATGTTCCTTATCCTTCTTGGAACACCGACAGCTATCCTTGCAGCATCTGCAATTGGTTACATCTGTGCAAACGGTATCAGTCTTTACACCTATGTAAAGGTCAGGAACGATCCTGAACTCTCTAAGCTGGAAAGACCTTTCAAGGCTCCAAGGGGATGGAAGAAAGTTGCTCTGGCAACAACTATACTGAACACTCCATTCTTCCTGATAGGTATAATCTACCTCAACAGTCTTGAACTTGGATGGGCAACAACCGGTGTTGGATTCTTCATGCTCTGTCTCTTCATTCCACTCTGGATGTATTCCCAGCGTGAGAACAGGAACAGAATGCCTGCAGTTGCAGGACACAGGGAACATGGCATATTTGAACCGGAACCGGTTCCTTTAGAGGAATGAACAGGATACAATGAGTGACATAGGAACCTGATATTAAGGATATCAGGTTCATCCTGTTCGTTATAGCTTAAAGTATTATAACCGGACGGAGATGGTTTCTAGTAAGGGTATCAGTTCTTATCGACGATTTCGGATCTCTCTTTATAGTAATCGAAGAGCTCCCTGCTCCACTCAAGAGCATGGGTATCAAAACTCATGAGTATCGTATGATCATACTGGCCCTGCTCGTTGAAGAAACACAGGAAAAGGAAGCGGTCCGTGCTAACAAGAGTTGCCAGTCCGGTCTTGTCGCCGGATACTCTCAGTTCTGTTGAGTCGAAGCTGTTGAACTTCTCAATATCATCTGTAAAATCCTGTTCCATCCTCTCATAGACGGAATCAGTGAAAATAAGTGAGATATCGATCCCCTTCTCGGCGAGCTTAGAGTACATAGCAGGGTATTCAGGATGGAAATAAGCATTGAATGCCATAATGTATTCGGATTTTGCTATGTTCTCGGTGAACTCCTTTGGGAACTCGAACAGGTAGTTCAGGTCGGGCTCTATAATAAGACAGTTACCAAGCTCACCGAATCTCTTCAGCAGTGACTTTGGTATCCCGTTAAGATTGCGGTTCTGCCAGTAATCGCTGTTCTCCTCGAAGACCTCGACCACATTCAGCAGAGGGAGCATGTTCTCAACAAGCACTTCTCCCATATTGGTCAGGATGTAGTAGTCACCGTTCTGTATGACAAGTCCACGCTCCTTGAGTATCTTTATCTGAGGGATAAGGGCAGTGGAAGTCACATTCAGACTCGTTTTGATCTCCTCACGGCTCTTTTGTCCTTCGATGAGAAGTAAAAGGACATTCTTGCGTTTTTCAGAGTTGAGGATAACATCGACAAGTGAACTTTTCATTTGGATCAACTGCTTTTATCCTTTATATAGATGTTTTATATAATAACCATTTGGTGACCAGTATAAATGTTGTCACTCATCACTTACCGGTTTATTCATACCGAACCTGTAGAGTGCTATCTCAATGTTGCTCTTAAGGTCATTGGCCTTGAATGGCTTGACTATGTAACCATAAGGCTCTGTCTTCTTTGCCCTTTCAAGTACATTGTCGTCGGAGTAGGCTGTCAGGAATATCACAGGAATGTCAAAACGCTTGCGGATCTCCTCAGCGGTCTGTATCCCATCCATTTCCCCTTTTAGTCTTACATCCATGAGAATAAGGTCCGGGAAAGTTATCTCTGCCATCTTGATGGCTTCCTCTCCGGTTGTGGCCAGTGCCGGGACCGTGTACCCAAAACTCTTGAGCTTCTTCTTTATGTTTAAAGCAATTATGCTTTCATCTTCTACTACTAATATTTTAATATCCTTTGCTTCTTCCATCCTTATCGCCTGTCAATGACCTGTAATAATAGTTATTAAATTAATTGAGTCTGATCCTGAATTTAGTTCCCTCGCTTTTGTCGAGTTCTATAATACCGTTTATCTGGGACGTCAATGTCGTTACAAGTTGTAATCCCAGTGAATCTGTCACAGTGAAGTCAACGTCTTCAGGGAACCCTACACCGGTATCACCTACTGTCAACGTCAGTTTCCCATCCGTCAGGTCGAGATCAACGAATATCTCTCCTTCCTCTCCGGGTTTGAATGCATGTTTCAGTGAGTTGGAAATAAGTTCGTTGACTATCATTCCCAATGGGATTGCAGTGTCCATATCGATGAAAACAATATCAAGGTCAAGTTTTACTTTGATATTCTCTTTTTCTATCATATATGAATAGGATAGCTCGTTCACAAGTTTCATCAGGTAATCCGAGAAGTCAATACTTTCCATATCCTGTGACTTGTAGAGCTCTTCGTGTACAAGTGCCATTGAGATCACACGGTTCTGGCTCTCTCTGAAGGCTTCGATAACCGTATCATCATTGAACTTCTCAGATTCAAGATCAAGCAAGCTTGAAATGACCTGAAGATTGTTCTTGATACGATGGTGGATCTCCTTCTTACGTACCTCTTCCAGTTTCTTGCGTTCATCCATGATCTGGGCAAGAGTGATCCTTGTTTCTTCAATACCTTCCGTTAGAATACCAAAGTCACCTTCACCGTGAACCTCTATCTTCTGTGAGAAATCATTATGCTGGAATGCGGTAAGCACCCTATTGGAATCCTCAATCATGGTATCCAGGGATTCTGCAAAGTTATCAAGTGTGTCTGAAAGCTGCTTGAACTCTCCCTTAGCTTCCATTTTTGACCTTTCAGAAAGTTTTCCATGTGAAAGGGAGGTTGTGAGGTTAATGGTATCGTGGATCGGGTTGATCACCGCATCAAGGATCTCATTCAGACCTATAGGTATCTCCTTGAAGTCTTCCTCAACATCCGTTTTTGCTCTGGAATATAGCCTGCCCATAACGGCATCCTTTGATATCTTCTTGAAATCGTAGACAATCTCTTTGATCGTGTTCGTAAATGAGAGTGCTATGAGATAGGAGAAAACCCCCATGAAAATAATAGCTACAAATGATATCATCATCAGTTTGTGAGTGAGGTTCTGTACACCTGCAAATATCTCATCCCGTGGGACCACAAGTATGAAAGAGAAACCACCTGCTTCAACCGGTTCGTAGAACATGACCACATCTTCACCGGTATTGGAATCCACTGTTTCGAGATGACCGCTGTTTCCATTGTATATATCATCGGCTATAAGTGAATAATCATCTATTCCCAGGTCATAGAGCGTCTTCTTACCGATCCAGTCCTTGTTATATGGATATGTTACAAGTACTCCTTCCTTGTCCACAACAAAAGCGTATCCGGTTTCGAATGCCTGCACGTCGCTGATATCTTCATCAAGATAGTTGAGTGAAACATCCACTCCCGATATTCCAGCAAATTCACCATCTTTCATTATCGGGGCAACATAGCTCACAATGAAGAGCTTTTCATAGAAGTAAGGCTCAGTGATAACGTTCTCTTTTGTTGCTTTTGGACCCTGGTAATAACTAAGGTCCTCGTAGTTGATCAGAGGGTAGAGCTTGACGGTTCCTTCCATTGTATTCCAGTAAGGAATGAAACGCCCTGTAGAGTCATGGCCTGATGTGTTCGCATAGAGACTGTCCTGTCCGTCAAAGGCATCCGGTTCATAGCCTACATACACTCCCACAAGCTGAGGGTGCGTTATCAGGGTTTCCCGAAGCATGGCATTTGCCTCATCCCTGCTCAGGGACTCAAAACTTCCAACTGTAGCGGCATTTGTCTCTGCAATGGCCAGGTATTCTTCCATATCGCCATTGAAGTCGTTAGCATGTTTTCCTGCGATCTGGACCGCCTGTTCGTAAGCAAGCTCCTCTTCCTGGTTCGTGACCGTTGTAATGGTCATGGCAGTACTTGTTGCCAGTACTATGATGGTCCCGACCACTATGTACAGTATCAGTTTGAATTTCAGGGATCTGTTTTCAAGTTTCATTTGAACTGGTCTTACTTTAAGCTCTTTGAACTTTAAATACTCGCAAGCAAAAATTGTAATGTAATTGTATCATTACAACAGCGTTGTAATGATCAGATGATAACGTAACATTTTCTTTGTAAATACGAATTCAACAGAGACGGATACATTTTGCTGAGTTTATGATATATAATATCTTTGTCTATTGAGAACTGTTCCTCAAGGGCCCAGACCTTAAAAACGTAAAAAGGGACAACTACGGAGGCTAAATATGTCAAATCAGGAAATGTTAGACACACTCAGAGACACTGTCGTTACACAGAATATCAACGGCTGTGCAGAAGCTACCCAGGCAGCCCTGGATGCAGGACTTACTGCAGTTGAGATCATCAATGACGGCCTTTCTCCAGGAATGAAGATAGTAGGAGACAAGTTCGAGGCAGCAGAGATCTACCTTCCACAGATCATGATGTCTGCAAAGGCAATGAACGCAGCAATGGAACTTCTTTTACCTGTACTTGAGCAGGAGAAAGGAAACACCGACGGTGTAGGTCTTGCTATCACCTACGTACAGGAAGGCGACATCCACGATATCGGTCACCGCCTTGTAACAACCATGCTTGAAGCAAACGGTTTCAAGATCGTTGACATGGGCGTAGACGTACCAAATGAAAAGGTTGCAGAAGAAGTTGCAAAGAACAAGGACAAGAAACTCCTGCTCGTTGGTTCAGCACTCATGACAACCTCAATGCTTGGCCAGAAGGACACAGTTTCCATGCTTGTAGAAGAAGGCCTTAGAGACTCTGTTAAGATCATGTTCGGTGGAGCACCAGTATCAGACGCATGGATCGCAGAGATCGGAGCAGACGCAACAGCAGAGAACGCAGCAGATGCAGCACGTGTTGCACTCAGCCTTATGGAATAATCCCGATCATTTGATAATTATCTGATATTTGAGGTGAAGAAGAATGACATTCGCAAGATCAATGGATTGTTTTGAGTTCTATGAGAGAGCAAAGAAGGGAGAGAAGACAACCCAGGATGACTGGGACCTTATGACCATCCCAATGAAGGCAATGGAACTCAAGCAGAAGTACAACCTTGACTTCAAGGGTGAGTTCGTACCAACTGACAAGGACATGATGGAGAACCTCTTCAAGGCAGGTTTCGAGATGCTCCTTGACTGTGGTATCTTCTGTACAGACACAAGCCGTGTAGTGAAGTACACAGAGGACGAGATCTGGGACGCTATCAACAACGTCCAGAAAGAGTTCACATTGGGAACCGGCAGGGACGCTGTCAGGGTCCAGAAGAGAAGTGTTGGTGACAAGAGAAAGCCAATAGTCCAGGGTGGTCCAACAGGTTCCCCAATTTCCGAGGACATGTTCATGCCAGTTCACATGAGCTATGCTCTTGAGAAGGAAGTCGACACAATTGTCAACGGTGTCATGATGACAGTCCGTGGCAAGCCACCTATCCCAAAGAGCCCATATGAGGTCCTTGCAGCAAAGACCGAGACCAGGCTCATCAAGGCAGCAGCAGCAATGGCCGGAAGGCCAGGCATGGGCATATAGGGACCAGAGACTTCCCTGTCCGCTCAGGGAAATATCTCTGCTGACTGTGCCGGTGGCATGGTTTGCAGTGACAGTCACGAAGTATCCCAGCTCAATGAGCTTAAGATCGACCTTGATGCTATCAGTGTGATGGCACACTATCAGGGTAACAGTGACATCATCATGGATGAACAGATGCCTATCTTTGGTGGATATGCCGGTGGCATAGAAGAAACCACAATAGTCAACATCGCAACCCACATCAACGCATTTGTAATGAGCAATGCAAGCTGGCACCTTGACGGTCCGGTCCACATCCGCTGGGGATCCACAAACACCCGTGAGACCCTCATGATCGCAGGATGGGCATGTGCAACTATCTCAGAGTTCACAGACATGATCTCAGGTAACCAGTACTACCCATGTGCAGGTCCATGTACCGAGATGTGTCTGCTCGAAGCATCCGCTCAGTCCATCACCGACACAGCTTCAGGCCGTGAGATCCTCTCCGGTGTAGCATCCGCAAAGGGTGTCGTTCAGGACAAGACAACCGGTATGGAAGCAAGGATGATGGGAGAGGTTGCAAGGGCAACAGCAGGAATGGATATTTCTGAGGTCAACAAGGTCCTTGATGCTCTTGTCAGTTCCTATGAAGGCAACTATGCGAATGCACCACAGGGTAAGACCTTCCAGGAATGTTACGACATTGCTACCGTAACACCAACTGACGAGTACATGAAGGTCTACGCTGATGCTCGCAGGAAGCTCGAAGAGTTCGGTCTTTCATTCTAAGACATTTTGTATCGATAAGACAGAAACTATGACCTCCACTCTCAGATGACTGGTGTGTAAATGCCGGTCATCTCTTCTTCAGGAGTCCGATCATGACAGAATATACCCCAAAAGAAAGATTATCCCGTGCACTGACCGGTCAGTCTGTTGACAGGATGCCTGCTGTTTGTGTTACCCAGACAGGCACTGTTGAGCAGATGGAGGCCTGTGGTGCTTTCTGGCCAGAGGCCAATAATGATGCGGAAAAAATGGCAACACTTGCTGAAGCAGGTCACACCGTAGTTGGATTCGAGGCTGTCCGTGTGCCTTTCGATATAACTGCGGAAGCTGAGTTCTTCGGTTGTGAGATAAAGGATGGTACATTGGAGCAGCAGCCATCCGTAGTGGGCCATGTTGTAAAAACAGTAGAGGATATCGAGAAGCTCAAAGGCTATGATCTCAGTGAAGGCAGGATCGGTGTTGTTTGTGATGCTATTAAGATACTTGCAGACAAGTATGGTGATGAACTTCCAATAATGGGCAGTATGATCGGTCCTTTCTCACTTGCACAGCACATCAATGGCGATGAGTGGTTCATGGCTATCTTTACAGACGAGGCATTCGGCCTTGCTCTTATGGAGTTCACAACTGACTTCTGCGTTGCTTACGCAAAAAGAATGGTTGAGAACGGTGCCGACACCATGGTCATCATCGACCCTACAGCAAGTTACCAGCTGATAGGTGCTGAGTTCTATGAGAAGTTCGTGGTTCCTTTCCACAAAAAGATAATCGATGCAATGCATGAGGTCAATGTACCTGTAGTATTGCACATCTGTGGTGATACCACTCAGGGTCTCTCACTTATGGAATCATGTGGTGTTGACTCCATCAGTGTGGACCAGAACGTTGATGCAGCAGCAGCTGTGGCCAATGTCGAAAAGGCTGTCATTGTAGGGAACCTTGACCCTGTGAACATGCTCTGGAACCAGACACCTGAGACCATCAAAGAGCAGTCACAGAAAGTCATTGACGCAGGAATAGGATTGCTTGCACCCGGATGTGGTACTGTGAGCAAGACACCTACCGTCAATCTCCAGGCAATGATAGAAGTGGCAAAGAGCCACAGATATTGAAAACGTTGAAACAATTGCAAAGTCGCTTATTTCTCCGGGTCGGATCCTTCTGATGAATTGCCCCCTTTCCCGGAGATCCTTTTTCTTTTATTATTGACCTTACATCGTTAAGTATCCTGAGTATCTATTACTATTACTGTATTGACTAAAAGTATCAGAATCCTGTCATAGTGTGGTAAGTATGGATAATCTCAGGGATCATATCAGTGAGTTTTTCGGATTTATGAAAAAAGCGACAACAGCAGTTCAGACAGTGGATACCATAAGAGAACGTCTGGATGCCGAGGGCTTTACAGAATTGCATATGAACGGATCATGGGAACTGGATGCAGCAGGGAAATACTATCTGGCTCCTTATCCTTCCATGCTGGTGGCATTTACTATCGGAAACACTCAGGACCTGACAAAAGGTGTGAGGATGATCGCTGCCCACACGGACAGTCCCGGATTCAGGATAAAACCAGATCCCGAGGTTAACAGTGAAGGGATGCTGACCTTGAATGTGGAACGCTACGGAGGACCTATCCTGAACACATGGTTCGACCGTCCCCTGTCCATTGCCGGAAGGATAGCTGTTAGGTCCGATGAGGTGCTGAGGCCTGAAGTTATCCATCTGGACCTTCAGAGACCGGTACTTATCATACCCAATCTGGCTATCCACATGAACTACGAGATCAATAAAGGTCTGGAGATCAAGGTTCAAAAAGAGATGCAGCCTCTCCTGACACAGCTGATGGAGGATGCGGTCAAAGAAGGTTATCTGCTGGATATGATCGCAAAGGAAGTGGGGGTCGGTCCGGAGGATATCCTTGATATGGACCTGAACGTCTATTGCTGCGAGGAAGGAATTCTGGTGGGTTCAAAGGAGGAGTTCATCTCCTGTCCGAGGATCGATGACCTGTCCATGGTGTATGCTGCTATGGAAGCTCTTGTGGGGTCGATGCAAGAGGACGGGCTCAATGTGGTGGCGTTCATGGATAATGAAGAGATCGGCTCAACGACAAGGCAGGGAGCTGACTCCATAATGCTGAGTTCTATTCTGGAAAGGATCTGCAGGGGTATGGAGGGAACCGAACAATGGTCCAGCTGTCATATGCCGGACTTCTTTGTGATCTCGGCTGATGGTGCCCATGGACTGCATCCTAATTACGCTGAAAAGAACGATATCACCAACAAGCCTGTCATGAACAAAGGGATGACAATTAAGATCAGTGGGAACCGTTCATATGCTTCGGAAGTGGAGACCATTGCGGCTTTCCAGCAACTGTGCGATAAGTCCGGTGTGAAGTATCAGAAATTCGTGAACCATTCAGACCAGCGTGGAGGAACTACCCTGGGTCCTCTGTTGAGCAGATATATGCCTGTCCATGTTGTTGATGTAGGGGTTCCGATGCTGGCAATGCATTCTGCCAGGGAGCTGATGGGTAAACAGGACTTCCTGGATTCTATTGAGATATTCAGGACATTCTTCCAGCTGGAAGAATGATACTATTTTTACAAACGAAAAGAAGGTATATTATCCACTAAGGAACTGAGATAATAAAACAAAAAAGGTTTTGTCATCATGTGACTGTGTCACACAATGATACTATATGGCGGAAACCCCGGGAATTTAACCCGACTGAACGGATTTAGAGTCCATTCGATCAACATGATCTGATTTCCATGATGATTGAATCTAACTCTTAGTAGGGTTTATTCATATTTGTATTTTACGCTTAAATTGCCATTTATTCTGTTAATAGTGCTTATTGATATCGTTCTTATAAGATATTCTCTATTTATCATACGCAATATACATATAATCGAAGTAAAAAGAAGACAAAAAGTCTTCATTTATCTGCATCTGGCCTTCCCGTTCCCAGGAAAATGAGCTTTGTCTCTATAGGGGCACCGCCGTCGTCATCCATTGTGATATCCTCTCTTTTGATCTCTATACTCACATCCTCAGGTCTGATATCCGAGTCTTCCATATACTTCATGATAAGCTCCCTGCCGTGCTGGTTTGCGTATTCAATGGCTTCGGAATGAGTTGAGAACTCCCTTCTTTCCACTGGAGAGAATACCAGGATGGTCCTTTCGGTCTTCTTGTAGAACGACTTGACAAGTATCTCTATGTTCTTGACGCCTTTACCCACAAGAGCTCCCACAGCATTACCAACCTCGGCATATTCGGGAACTATGATATCAGCAACCAGCATCCTGTTAAGTTCCTCAACGTATGAGTGAACAGGTCCTCCGAGCAGTACCACCGGGACATTCACCTTGAACTGTGAGAGGAAATCCCCCCGTATCATCTTCTCGATCTCGGACTTCGAGACCCCTTTGTACATGAAGCTCATGAGGTCCAGTGCCATATTGATGGCCACTTCCTTCTTGATGAGCCTGCAAAGCTCCATCTCATCCATTGGTGTGTGCCTTGCAAGTATCCTTGCACCGGTGAGCGAGGCTTCCCTGTTCCACTGGGTGTATTCTCCAAGTACATGGAGCACATCGGTAGGGGTGAACCCTATGGCCTGGACAAGTCTTTTCTGTATAAGTGAGTCAACACTGTCCGGGGATATCGGCTTTCCGATCTTCCAGAAGATGTCATTGAGGGAGACAGGTTCCTCCCCTATTATCTCCAGAAGTTCTTTCTCAAATGAACTCACGTTCACGGCCTCCTTTCCAGTGCTTACAAAGAACTTTGTGGGCTGGACATTTTCCGCGAGCATGACCCTTGAAGGTGTCCTGCCGGACCTCAAAAGGTCCATGAATCCCGGGTACTTTACAGCAGCAAGGCAGAGTGGGACGACCCTGCGAGGTCCGATATTGACATTGCGGCTCTTTATCCATACGTGGCTGTCACCGCCCATTGCTGACGTTTCCATGCGTATGGCCTTGACCTTCGTATGCCAGCCACCGACCACGGCTCCAGTATCCACAAGTTCCGGCAGGCCGTTGTAGTTGAGCGAGACATCGGTGCTGGTCCCACCGACATCGATTACGGCACATGTATCATTGCCTGAGAGGAATGAAGCACCCATGAGACTTGCAGCAGGTCCTGAGAATATGGATTCTATAGGCCTTTCCATGGCCTCGTGGATACCTATAACAGAGCCGTCACATTTGAGCATCATGAGCTTTGCATCAATGCCTCTTTTCTTGATATCTGTCTGGATCGCGTGGATGAACTGGTCAGCTATGGGGAGCAGTTGTGCATTCAGGTATGCAGTGACCCCCCTTTCGTATGCTCCAAGGTCCTGTGACAGTTCATGTCCGCAGACGATCGGGAGTCCTGTGAGTTCCGCGATCATATCCCTCACCCTTATCTCATGTTCGGGATTACGGATGCTGAAATATGAGGATACTGCAAAGGCCGATACCCTGTCCTTTACCTTCAGTGCATATTCCCTGATCGTCTCAATATCGAGAATATCATCCTCAAGGCCGGCAACGTTGTGTCCGCCCTTTACCACGATATAATCATCGATAGGGGGATTCGCGGGAAGGGTATGCTGCCCTATCAGGACAAGGGCAACAGGATAACCCGTTTTCTCAAGTATCGTGTTTGTAGCGAGGGTGGTGGATACTGATACGAGCCTGATGTCAGGCAGGTACTTGCTGTCCAGCCCGTCAATGGCGTTCTCAATACCTGTCAACAGGTCAGGATAGGTTGTGAGCGCCTTGTTCGAATCAACGACCTTCCTGTCCGAGTCCCTTACTATCACTGCATCGGTGTATGTCCCACCGGCATCTATTCCAAGACTGTATTGGATCATTCTACCTCCATTTTTCTTCCGGCCTCACCGATGCCGGAGAAGATGAGCTTTGTTTCCACAGGAAGTCCACCTTCATGTGTAACGATATCATTCCGATGCATATCTATGCTGACCTCAGAAGTATCAAGACCGGCATCGCTCATGTAGTTCATGATAAGTTTGCTGCCGATCTCTTCCCCGAACTCCAGGGCTTCATGATATGATGCGAACTCTTCCCTGCCTCCCGGGAAGAAGGTAACAAAAGATGATGTTTTAAGATTGTATTTCGATTCGGTGTAGTTGGCCTTTATGAGAACCTCGAGTTTCCTGGCTCCTTTTCCTGCCACTGCTCCAACGGCATTCCCGACGTTACAGTGTTCGGGTACTATGATCTCCGCATCTATGAATTCCGCGAGTTCCTCTGCATAGGCTCTTACCGGTCCGCCAAGAAGCACAACAGGGAGGTCCACCTTGAATCCGGCAAAGAACTTTCCTCTGAGTACTTTCTCTATCTCTTCCCTGCTTACATCCTCAAGCAGGAATGCGATGAGGTTCAATGCCATGTTCCTTGCAACATCTTTCTTTATACTGAAGCAAAGCTCATCTTCATCGGTATCGGAAAGTGATGCCAGTATACCGGCTCCGATAACCGAGGCTTCCCTGTTCCATTGGGTGTATTCCCCAAGGACATGAAGTGCATCTGTGGGTGTGAAACCTATCGTCTTGACAAGCCTCTTCTGTATGAGCAGGTCGAGGGTTCCGGGATTTGGCAACCTGTTCTCATTCCAGTATATCTCACTGACAGTCAGCGGTCTGTCCCCTATCCTTGAGAGCAGTTCCTCTTCGGCAGGACTGAGATCGGTCGCTTTGAGTCCGGATCGCAGGAAGAACTTGGTGGGCTGGAGATTCTCTCCCATCTGGTTACGAAGGATCACCTGGTTCTGCCTGAGCTTTTCGATTAGCTCAGGGAATTCCACAGCGGCAAGGCAAAGAGGTATGACCCTTCGAGGCCCTATATTGACAATGTGGTTCCTGATCCATACATGGCTGTCACCGCCCATTGCGGATGTCTCCATCCTTATGGCCCTGACCTTTGTCTGCCAGCCACCGACCACGGCACCGGATTCGCTGAGTTCGGGTACTCCACGGTGTATCAGGGAAACATCGGTACTTGTTCCTCCAACGTCGATAACGACGCAATCCTCATTCTCTGAGAGATATGCTGCTCCCACAAGACTTGCAGCAGGCCCCGAGAATATGGATTCTATGGGTCTTTTCAGGGCTTCGCTGATACCGACCACAGAGCCGTCACATTTGAGCATCATCAGTTTCGCATCGATCTTCCTTCTTCTCATCTCGGAACTGACGGCTTCCATGAAATGACTGGATATAGGAATGAGTCTGGCATTCAGGTAAGCAGTGATCCCTCTTTCGTATGCTCCGAGGTCCTGTGAAAGCTCGTGTCCGCAGACAACCGGAAGTCCGCTCAGTTCCTTGATAAGTTCCTTTATTCTCAGTTCATGGTCCGGGTTACGTACACTGAAGTAGGACGAGACAGCAAAGGCAGAGACCTTATCTTTAACACTGAGTACAAAATCCCGAACAGGTTCCAGTTCAAGAGGACATACCTCATTTCCGGCACTGTTGTGTCCTCCTTTCACAAGGGTGAAATGTTCTATCTTTGCCCTGTTCGGTATGTCTGAATCGTTGGCAAGGATAAGCGCAACGGGATAACCTGTCCTTTCCAGGACACTGTTAGTTGCAAGGGTAGTAGAAACAGATGCGTAACGGACATGTTCCAGATAATGGGGGTCCAGTTCGTTAAGTGTGTTCCTGATACCTGTCAAAAGGTCAGGATATGTTGTGAGTGATTTATTTGAATCTATTATCTTCCCGTCAGAGTCCCTGATAATAACAGCATCAGTATAGGTGCCTCCGGCATCTATCCCCAGGCTGTACATCAGAGTACCTCCTAGCTACTTTTCACTTTTGGGAGCTTATTCTCAGAAACGGTACATAGCATCATGGTCAGGATGCTTTCAAAATGAGGGGTCATAATATTCATTGTTTTTACAAACGACATCTACAAACCTCAAGATCAGATAGATAAATACAAGGAAATGGGAAATTCCTGCTCCTTTCTGTTCTAGTGGAGGTAGAACGAAGGAGCAATTGAAGGAGGTAGAATTTCCACAGAGATGACCGCCTGATGTAGACCCAATTTAAATCAAGGCAAATTGTTCAATCTCCGATTTCAATTATGTGTTTTCTAATATTTATATTTTTGCTTTCAGTGGGATACTTATGTCTACTACTGAATAATGAAATGGGTATATTGTTACTGTTTTTTGTAAATCGTTATGCAGTTCCCGTTTTCCAACGCAAAGGAAAGATATATATATGTGAATATGATGTGAGTGATCGATCCATGGCTTTGCCCCTGTTGATATATTTATCCCATCTGTCAGATAATGTTCTTTTTTGAATATGGGAAACATTCTCCTCTGATCGATCTCTTTATATATTTTGTGTATAGTTCCGCAACACTGCATTAAGCTGAACTTACTTTCTTAAGAAGGTCTATTCATCGTGTTTTTTTTAATTATGGCAACCTTTATCTATGATCAGAAGAACATTTTATTCGTTAATATTATATACTGCAAGATCTCTTCCAATGACAGAGACTCTAAAGGTCAATAATTCATCCAGTGAACCGGTGTTTTTGTTTCCCTTACAGGGATGCCTGGGAAATGAATACAAGTTCGGGAGCTATAAAATGTCAGATGCTAGAATATCGGGAAAAAATGGACTTCATGGGGGTGCTATGCCCGCTTCTATGGATAAGAGATTAGAGGCTGTCTATAACAGCAGTCCTGTGATATCTTTCATCTGGAAGGCAGAAGGTGAATGGCCTGTTGAATATGTATCCGGCAACATCACCCAACTGGGTTATTTCCCTGAGGATTTCCTTTCCGGAAAGTTGCTCTATGGTGATATCGTTCATCCTGATGATCTTGACAGGATCCATATGGAAGTGAACAAGCACTCCGGGAAAAAGAACACATCCTACTTCTCTCTTAATTACCGAATTCTCACAAAGTCAGATGAGGTTCGCTGGGTCACTGAAAGGTCTTTCATAAAGCGGGATGAAGATGGCAACATCACTCACTTCCAGGGAATAATCATCGACAATACCGAACTCGAGAAGACCGAAAGGGAACTGCTGGAGACCGGTAAGAAATACCAGATAATATTTGAGAGGTCCCCGGTAGGTATTCTCTATTTTGATGAGAATGGGATCATAACTCACTGTAATAAGAGTTGTTCCGATATCATAGGCGCTCCTGTAAAGAAGATAGTCGGTTTCAGTGTTCTTTCCTCCCTTAACGATGAAAATCTTAAAGGAGCTGTGGATGTTGTTTTTCTGGGAAATCCCGGCTATTATGAAGGAGAGTATATTTCCAGCATAAGTGGGAAGAAGCTGAAGATCAGGGCTAGTTTCACGCCTATCATGGATGATGATGGTTCTCTGCTTGGCGGTATTGGCATACTTGAGGATATCTCTACCGATGAAGAATCAAAGGAGTTACTGGTCCTGAACGAGAGGCGTCTGGAAGCCCTGCTGGAACTGTATCAGATGCAGGATCATCCTATGAACGAGATATCCGAATATGCGATACAAATGGCTGCCGAGCTCACCAACAGTACAACAGGCTATCTTGAATTCCTCAATGAGGATGAGAATGTACTGGAAACATATCACTGGCCGATGGACTCGGAGGACCACTTCCTGAGTGATAATGAACCATTCATCCATCCTGTAAAATCTGCCGGTTTCTGGGGTGAAGCAATACGTGAACGAAAGCCGGTGATAGTCAATAAGCAATATGCTTCTGATAGTGTCGATGATATCTATCCGGGCAAAAAGGAGCGGATGGTTCGACACATAACTATTCCGGTATTTGAGAGTGATCAGATAGTTGCAGTTGCCAGTGTTGCTAACAAGGCAAAGGACTACGATGAATCCGATGTTCGTCAACTGACACTTCTTATGGAAGGAATGTGGAAGCTTGTCCAGTACAAGAACACAAGTGGGATCCTCAATGAGGCATTGAGGATGCGCAGGGTGCTCGAATCTATTATGAGTTCCAGCCCTGCAATAGTATTCCTCTGGAAACCTGAACAGGACTGGCCTGTGGAGTTCGTTTCTGATAATATCAGACAGTTCGGTTATACTGTTAATGATTTCATCACCGGGAAGATAATCTATGGTGATATCATCCATCCTTCTGACCTGCAAAGGGTAAGGGATGAAGTGGAAAGGGCCTCAAGGGAAGGTTTCTCTGATTTCAGTCAGGAATACAGGATACTTACCAAGTCAGGTGATGTCAGGTGGGTCGATGAAAGGACCATGCTACACTATGACGGGGCTGGCAGGGTGGATTACCTTCAGGGTATCATTGTGGATATAACCGAACGCAAGCAAGCTAACAATTTCATCCGTATAGAATGTGATCTTGACAACGTCCTTGGAGAGACAGGCGGACTTGAGGAAACATTCGAAAAGCTCCTTGACCTAACTCTTGAAGGAAAGGCAATAGATTCAGGTATCATATACGTGGTTGATGAACTGACCGGAGATTTCGAGGCTATATCATACCGCGGTCTTTCAGAGGACTTCGTGGGATCCCTTTCCCATTTCGGACCCAACACGCTCATGGCTCGTCTTTTTACCACAGGTTTCCCTGTTTACAAGTACTTCTCCGAGATCAATATGATGATGCCGGCTGTGAATCTTGATTATGAGGGTTTGCAGGCAATGGCGTTCATTCCCGTAAAGTTCAGTGATAGGATTGTTGCAGCTATAGTTCTTGGTTCTCATACGGATCTTGAGATCCCTGCAAATTCCAGGAACCTTGTGGAGACCATAGCGAATCAGGTAGGTATAATCATATCCCGTATGAAGAAGGACTCTGGCATCCAGAAAAGTAAGAACAATATGAATTCCCTGCTTGATGCACTTGATGAGATCGTATTCATTATGGATCTGCAAGGGCAGATACTTCACATAAATGGGACGCTGACCGAGGTCCTCAACTACCCGGCAAGGGAGCTTGAGATGAATGATTTTCTGATACTCTATCCTGAGGACTGGGAGGATGAGGTCCTTTCCACCCTGGATGAGATCATGGCAGGCAAGCTGTCCACATGTGACATCCCGCTGGTGAGTAAAGAAGGTATACTTGTTCCTGTAAGATCAAAGTTCACAATAGGTGACTGGGGAGGACAGGATGTCCTCATATCGATATCCACGCCTGTGAAGGAACCCGGGGTTTAACTGTAGTCAGGTCAGTTGTCCCTGTTCCCAACACCCAGTACAACAAGTTTCGTTTCCATTGGTGTTTCCCATCCCAGAGGAATTACCTCATCTTTTTTAATATCTATCTTTATGTTATCGGGCTCAAGACCTGCTTCTTTCATATAACTGAGGACAGTGTTCTCTCCCAGGTTTACCGCATAGTCCAGAGCCTCCTGGTATTCATAGAAATTGCTCTTCCCGTGTTCTGAGAAAACTAGGAACTCCCAGTCAGGAGCAGCCATGGATGCGGGCCTGATCAGCACTTCGAATCTCCTGATCCCCTTGGCAGCAAGTGCACCGGCTGCGTTCCCGACACTCGAGTATTCAGGAAGTATTATCTCTGCATCCAGTATATCCTGTATCTCGTCCACAAAGGCTGTAACAGGCCCACCTATCAATACGACCGGTACTTCGATCTTGAACTTTGCAGGTGACTGGATATCGAATATCTTCCTGACCTCTGACTTTTCCACACCATCCAGGAAGAACGAGACAAGGTCACATGCCATGTTCTTTGCGAACTCTTTTTTGATATACCGGGCAAATTCCTGCCTGTCCATTCCGGCGAGCGAACCGAGCATATCGGCGCCGGTATTTGCAGCTTCGACATCTCGTTCTGTGTATTCTCCAAGTACGTGGAGTGCATCGGTAAGTGTGAATCCGATGGGTTGCAGTAACCTCTTTTGTATGAGACTGTCGAATACCTTGCTTGATGGATACTTCTTTATGCGGTTGAATATCTCTGTGGTTGATGTAGGATGTTTCTTAACCGCATCCAGTACTTCTTTTTCCTCAGGACTTGCTTCCATTGCCTCATAGTCTGTTCTCAGATAGAACTTCGTTGGCTGGTAGTTGATCCCTAACCTCACTTTTGAAGGCATGGGATTCGCTTTGAGCTGTTCCAGAAGATCAGGGTATAGTACGGCAGCCCGGCACAGTGGTATGACCCTTCTTGGACCTATGCTTATCTCTCCTCCTTTGACCCATACATGACTGTCCCCTCCCATTGCTGATGTTTCCATCTTGATGGCTTTCACCCTTGTCTTCCATCCACCTACCACGGCTCCTGAATCGCTCATTTCAGGAACTCCGCTGTATATCACTGAGATATCGGTGCTGGTGCCACCCACATCTATTACTGCGCATGTTTCTCTTTCTGCAAGGAAGGAGGCTCCTACCAGACTTCCTGCGGGTCCTGAGAATATGGATTCGATGGGTTTTTTCAGGGCACTCTTTATGCCGATGACCGACCCATCGCATTTGAGCATGAACACTTTTGCATCGATCCCTCTTCCTCTTATTTCGGACTCGACAGTTGTCATGAATCTCTCGGTCACAGGTATCAGTTGAGCATTCAGGAAGGCTGTGACAGCTCTTTCGAACGCCCCGAGGTCCTGCGATAGTTCGTAGCTGCAGACCACCGGGCTTCCGGTAAGCTCTATAATGATGTCCTTTGTCCGGAGTTCATGATCATGGTTCCTGACACTGAAGTACGAGGATATTGCAAAGGCTGAGACTTTATCTTTGACCTGAAGGACAAACTCTTTGATGCTGTCCTCATCGAGGATCTCAGTCTCAATTCCATTATGGTCATGTCCGCCGTTGACCTGCAGGAAGTGTTTCGTAGGAAGTTCCTGCCTGATGTCATAGTTGCCGATAAGTATCATGGCGACCGGGGAACCGGTTCCTTCAAGGATACTGTTCGTAGAAAGTGTGGTGGATACCGACACCACTTTGACATCATTCAGGCACGCGGCATCAAGTCCATCGATAGCTTTTGTTATCCCGTCCAGAGGGTCCGGATAGCTGGTCAGGGCCTTATTGGACTGGATTATGGTGTTATCCTCATCTTTTAAAAGAACCGCATCGGTATACGTTCCTCCTGCATCTATGCCAAGGCTGTAACTCATTCTTGTGAACTCCTTTCTATCTTCTCTTTTTCAATGGACAGTTGTCCATATCCATATTATATATATTTTTTGCACGCCCAATTAACGCCGTGAATCCAAATAACAGTATCAGTATGCTTGTTTTTATTATGAGCTCCATATGTACATAGGATGTTTCTAGTAAAATTTATATACGATAATTATGTGATGTGATCTTATCTGTAAGGTGCTTTGCAAAGTAATGTGAAAATATACTGAAACCATCCTCTTTTTCATTTTAGATATAAATGAAAGTGGATTTTCAGAAAAGTTTATATATTATATATGCTGCCTGGTCGATGGTAAAGTATTTATGCTACAAAGCAATCTGTATCTTTGCACAGATGGGCATATTCTGGGTGTTTATTGAAAAACACTATCTACTGAAGTTATGTATCTAAATGCTCTCCTTTTTTGTTCGTCATCTTTATATACTCTTCCTCAAAACACTCCAATAGCAAAATATAAATACTGAATTAGCAAGAAAAGCTTATATACATGCACATTATACCTATTCAGCAGGAACAAACTGCTCAATGCATGTTCAATCCTTTCCGGGAATCTCTCAAGTATCTAAATTATCCCGGAAAAATTCAAATTGGAGGTTAAAGAAAATGGTAAACCACTATTACCCAGGTAGAAGCCCATTAGATGGTGTAAGTCTGGAGTTATTCTCTGAGGACGATCTCAGGGCTCTGCACTATGCTACGATGGATGTCTTCATCAACACTGGTATCCAGGTATCAGACGCTGAAGCAAGGGCTATCTTCAAAGAAGGTGGCTGTCTTGTTGACGAAAAAACACACATCGTTAAGATCCCTGAATTTGTAGTTAACAGGGCACTGCGTGACTGTCCTTCAAAGTTCGTCCTCTGGGGACGTGACAAGAAGAACAACGTCAAGCAGGAACACAAAGGAAAGGTACACTGGACCTGTTTCGGTACCGGTGTCAAGATGTGCAATTATGAGGCACCAGGCAAGTACGTGACTGTTGACTCAACAGACAAAGACCTTGCAGACACAGCAAAGATCTGTGACTGGGCAGAGAACATCGACTACTATTCACTGGCAGTTTCCGCAAGGGACTGGGCAGGAAAGGGTGCACAGGACGTACACGAGACCCTGACACCTTTGATGAACACAACAAAGCACTTCCACCACATCGACCCTGTAGGCGAGAACGTAGAATACTACCAGCAGATCGCAACAGCATACTATGGTGGAGATGACGAGGAAGCACGTAAAAAGCCTATTTTCTCAACACTGCTCTGTCCAACAAGCCCTCTTGAGCTTGGTGACAATGCATGTCAGGTCATCATAAAGGGTGCAAGATTCGGTACACCTGTGAATGTACTCAGTATGGCAATGGCCGGAGGTTCATCACCAGTACACCTTGCAGGTACACTCGTTACACACAACGCTGAGGTACTTTCCGGTATCGTACTCGCACAGCTGGTCCAGCCAGGTGCACCAGTATGGTACGGTAGCTCAACCACAACATTCGATCTTAAGAAAGGAACAGCACCAGTAGGTTCACCAGAACTCGGACTTATCAGTGCAGCTGTTGCAAAGCTCGGTCAGTACTACGGTCTGCCAACATTCGTTGCTGGTTCGTAGGCAGATGCCAAGATACCTGATGGCCAGGCTGGTCATGAGAAGACAATGACAACAATTCTTCCATCCTTTGCAGGTGCAAACACCCTGTACGGAGCAGGTATGCTTGAGCTCGGTATGACATTCTCACTCGAACAGCTCGTTCTTGACAATGATATGATCTCCATGACAAAGAAGGCAATGCAGGGAATCCCTGTAAGCGAAGAGACCCTTGCAGTTGAATCCATTGACCAGGTTGGTATTGGAAACAACTTCCTTGCACACAAGACAACAAGACAGAACATCGATCTCCCATCCAGCCCAATGATCATTGACAGGCTCATGTTCGGAGACTGGGAAATGGCAGGTGCAAAGGACATCGCAACGGTTGCTCATGAAAAGGTCGTTGACATCATGAAGAACCACGAAGTCGCACCAATAGACGCTGACCTGCTCAAGGATATGCAGGCAGTTGTAGAGAAGGCTGACAAGGCATTCAGGGCCAGCATGTAAAACAGGAGGTTTAAAAATGGCAACAAAAGAAGAAATTATTGCAAAAGCAAAAGCAGCTATTCTTGATTTTGATGATGAAGCAGCAGCAGCAGCAGCCCAGGAAGGGCTTGATGCAGATGTAGATCCTGTTGCTCTTATTCAGGATGGCTTCACAGCAGCTATGAACGAGGTTGGTGACCAGTTCGAAGCAGGTACTCTATTCCTTCCACACGTCATTGCAGCATCAGAGGCAATGAGCGCAGGAGTGGCTGTACTTACACCAGCACTTGAAGCAAAGGGCGCAGAGACAGAGAGCAAAGGAACTATCGTTATCGGTACAATTGAGGGAGATATCCACTCCATCGGTAAGGATATTGTTGCAACAATGCTCAAGATCGCCGGATTCAAGGTAGTCGACCTTGGAAGGGATGTTCCTATCAAGAAGTATGTAGAGGAAGCAAAAGAGGTCGGTGCAGACATAGTAGCTTCATCAGCTCTTATGACCACAACAATGGTCAACCAGATACAGATCGAGGAACAGCTCAAGGAAGCAGGTATCCGTGACTCACTCAAGACAATGGTCGGCGGTGCACCTGTAACCCAGGACTGGGCAACCAAGATCGGTGCAGACATCTACGGTGAGAATGCCACTGATGTGGTCTCCAAGCTTAACGCAATGTTCTGAGACAAAAAAGGAGAATTTAGAGAATTGGTTGTGAGGATGTATATCGAGTACAATCTCACAACCGGGAGACAATTCTTGCGCGTATTGTCTCCCTCTAATTGGTGCTACATGGATATCACTTTTCCGTTGTAGCACCCTCAAAAGAAGATGGTTTCTGTCAGGTTTGATCAGGAGCCACCAGTGATCGTCTTCTTTTGAGTAACACCTTCCGGTTGTCCGGGGGTGTCAACAGGCCATTAATGGCCATTATAATTATGAAGGTTTGAAATTGGAGGTATTGACTTGGATCTAAAAGCTTTAAAAAAGCAAGAACATCAGAAGAGGGTCAAGTTCGGTTATATGTGGGCTCTTTTCTGTGCAGTTCTCTGGGGTATGTGGTATATCCCTGGTACAACGGTATGGGTACTTAACCCATTCGATGAGATGTACGGCGAGATCGCTGCAGGAAGCGGCGATGGTATGGCACTGGTAATAGTGGCAGTGTTAATTACAGCGTTCAACGCATTAACAGTTATTCTGGCTCTTGCCGTCTGGAACGGCGTGCTTGGTAAGTTCGGTGAGATGAAGAGAACAGTGAAGGAATTCCATCCATGTTCTAAATGGTTCTTCCTGGCCTCTATCTTTGGCGGTCCTATGGCCATTCTTGGTTCATTTATCGCAATGGGATTCGTCGGAGGTGCTTTTGCAGCTGTTGCAGCACTTATGTATCCTGTTATAGGTTCTATCCTTGCCCAGAAATGGTATGGTGAGAAGATCTCAAAGAGGGCTTATCTTGGTATTGCTTTCATCATTGCTGGTGGTATCACCATATTCGGTGGCGGACTGCTCAGTGAGCTTGGAAGCGGTAATGTAGTATGGATCGGTTACCTCGGTGGTCTCATGGCAGCAGCTGGATGGGGAATTGAAGGCGCGATCGCAGGAAAGGGTCTTGATATCGCAGAACCTGATGTAGGTCTGACACTGAGGTTCCTTGGTGAGAACATCATCTGGTGGATTCTCATTGTTCCTGCTCTTGCAATTGCAGGATTCCCAATGTTCAAGTATGCACTTCTCGCATTCGAGCCACTCACACTTCTGGTACTTGTCTTTGCAGGTATAACATTTGGTTTCTGTTATGTTGCCTGGTACAAGTCCTTCCCACTCATAGGTGTGGGCAGAGGACAGGGTATTGGTAACCTGTATGGTCTGTTCGCTGTGATATTCATCTTCCTCTTCTTCGGAGATGTTCCTGCATGGACCATCCTTCTGGGAGGTGCTCTCTGTCTTGGAGGTAGTACTATAATGTTCTCCGAGGACACAGGCGAAATGGAATCACTGAGAGGTGACTGAAATGGCAGGACAACGTCCGATAAAGTTCAGGATACTTGAGCTTTGCAACAGTGGCAAATGGAACTATGAGATCGTCCAGCAGATCCAGAAAGAATATGGTCTGAAAGGAAATTTCCAGAGGGATTCCATCAACTTCGATATAATCGAGCTTGCATCAGGTGGAATGCTCAGGGATGTCGAGGTCAAGGTCGATGAAGAAGGGATCTACAAGAAAGGTTTCCTTCTGCACAAGTACGAACTGACAGACTTTGGAAAAGTTAGGGCTGCAGATGCCTGTTTAATGTATGTTTAAGGAGTGAAAAGAAAATGGTACAGACACAAGCTGCAATGGAAGCTTACAATGCTTACTGGGTGAACTCACCTCTGCCAGCTGCTGATGTTATGTGGATGGTCGCCATCCTGGTCGTAGCATTACTGGCACTCTGGCAGGCGAGAACGTTCGTTTCACAGTTCTAAGGAGGGTTCTGAAAAGTATCCTTTTAAGATCAGTTGAGTAGATGGGCACAGTGAGGTTGCAGGTCATTATCCCATGGCTATGCTTGTGACGGACCTGTGCCTGTTAATATTTATCTTATCTACTATCCCGAAAGCGCTGCAAGTCAATATAATAGAAAAATATAAATACTAGATAACATGAGCTCTCATGGGTTAACTTTAAATAATGATGCTAAACGCAGTATTTATATGTATTGCATGACTGTGCAGCTTAACTTTCGGGTTATATCTCCAACTTCAAACCGGAATCAAATAAGAATTGTCTAAAATCATCATAAATCAATGAGGTATATAAATGAGCAAAGAAGAAACGTTCAAAGAACTTTCAGATGCTGTTGTCACCTGCAAGAAAGACGTAGTGATAGCAGCAGTCGAGAAGGCAAAGGGCGAGGGCATCCCTGCACCCGAGATCATTGAAAAAGGTCTTGCAGTAGGAATGAACGAAGTAGGCGTCCTTTTTGAAAGAGGAAAGTTATTCCTTCCTCACGTAATGATGGCAGCAGGTGCAATGGAAGAGGGTGTCAAGCTCCTTGAAGCAGACCTTCCTGCAGAATCCGTTAGCCAGAAGCTTGGTGTAATTGTGAACGGTACTGTTGAAGGTGACGTCCACGACATCGGAAAGTCAATTGTATCAACCATGCTCCAGTCAGCAGGCTTTGAGGTCCATGATATTGGCAGGGACGTTCCACTGCAGGACTTCATCGACAAGATAAAAGAGACCAATGCAGACATGGTAGGTCTTTCCGCACTTATGACCACCACCCTCCAGGGACAGAAGGATGTCATCGAGATGCTCAAAGAAAATGGCATGAGAGATGATGTCAAGGTCATGGTCGGCGGTGCTCCTGCAACCCAGGCATGGGCTGAGAAGATAGGTGCAGACTGCTATGCAGAAAATGCAAGTGAAGCTGTTGTAAAGGCAAAGGAGCTACTGCTCTAAGCGAGGTCTTATCATGACAACAGAATACAAATTGAGAATGGGAGATGGAAAGCGCATCTTCATGACAAAGGAGCAGATAATCGCTGACCTTAAGGAAGGTATGGCAGATGCTGCAGACCTTGGTGACATTCCAGATCTAACTGAAGATGAGATCGACAAGCTCGTAGATATACTTACCATGCCTTCAAGGATGGTCGGTGTCGAGCAGGGTATGGAAGTACCTGTGACCCACGATATCGGAACCATCAGGATCGATGGTGACCAGGGTAACAGTGGTGTAGGTATTCCATCCAGCAGGCTCGTCGGTGCAATGATGCACGAGCGTGCATTTGGTGCAGACACAATGGAACTTGGTCATATCGACTACAGTTACAAGCCTGCAAAGCCTGTTATTGCACAGGAGATGCAGACAATGGAAGTCTGCCAGCAGAACATGGTTGTCCCTCTCCTTTACGGTGCAATGCCTAACATGGGTCTTTACTACACACCTGATGGTCCTTTCGAGAACCCTGGTGACCTTATGAAGGCATTCAAGATCGACGAAGCAAGGGAGTCCATGGAACACTCTGCAAAGCACCTTACAAGGGACATTGTCTGGATCATGCAGAGGATGATGTCATCAGGTTCCGATGGTGTGAACTTCGATACTATCGGTGCAGCAGGTGACGGTGACATGTATGCATCACTCCATGCTATCGAAGCACTGAGAAAGCAGTTCCCTGATATCTACATTGAAGCAGGTATGGCAGGAGAACTTATGCTTGGAATGCACGGTGAGCTTGAATATGATGGTGTGACCCTTGCAGGTCTCTGGCCACATGAGCAGGCAGCACTTGTTGCAAAGGCAGGAGCAAACGTTTTTGGTCCTGTTGTGAACACCAATACCAGCAAAACATCAGCATGGAACCTTGGAAGGGCTGTTACATTCATCAAACAGGCTGTTAAAGATTCAACAATTCCATGTCATGTGAACATGGGTATGGGTGTCGGTGGTATCCCAATGCTCGAGACCCCTACAATTGACGCTGTATCAAGAGCCAGCAAGGCGATGGTAGAAATTGCTGGCGTGGATGGTATATAGATAGGGGTCGGCGACCCGATGGGTATGCCGATCTCCCACATAATGACCTCCGGAATGAGCGGGATCAGAGCAGCAGGTGACCTTGTTGCAAGAATGGAATTCTCAAAGGGTATGAGAATTGGAGAAGCAAAGGATTACGTTGCAAAGAAGCTGGACGTTACCACTGCAGACCTCAGTGACGAGTATGTGATGAGGGAACTGAGAGAAGAGCTCGGTATCGGTGTAATCACTTCAGTTGCAGGTGCTCCAAAGGGAATCGCAGCTAAGATGAACATCGAGAAACTGCTCGACCTTAAGATCAACAGCTGTGAGAAGTTCAGGGAACAGATAGCCTGAATCCATGGTGGTTCACTGTGATCGCCTGGGACGGTGTTCCAGGCCTCAACAGTTTTCCACTTTTTGATTTAAATATACTACTAATAACACAAGGTGAAATTATGTCAAATCAGGAAATGTTAGACAAACTCAGAGACACTATCGTTACACAGGATATCAACGGTTGTGCCGAAGCTACCCAGGAAGCCCTGGATGCCGGAATGACAGCTGTTGAGATCATCAACGATGGTCTTTCAGTAGGTATGAAGATAATCGGTGACAAGTTCGAAGCAGCAGAGGTCTACCTTCCGCAGATCATGATGTCTGCAAAGGCAATGAACGCTGCAATGGAGATCCTTGTTCCTGTACTCGCAGAAGAGAAGGGAGCAGATGACGAAGGTGTAGGACTTGCTGTCACCTATGTACAGGAAGGCGACATCCACGATATCGGTCACCGCCTCGTAACAACAATGCTTGAAGCAAACGGTTTCAGGATAATTGACATGGGCGTCGACGTACCAAATGACAATATCGTTGAAGAGATTGCAAAACACAAGGGCAAGAAGGTACTGCTCGTTGGTTCAGCACTCATGACAACATCAATGCTCGGTCAGAAGGACACTGTATCAATGCTTGCAGAAGAAGGTCTTCGTGATTATGTCAAGATCATGTTCGGTGGAGCACCGGTATCTGATGCATGGATCGCAGAGATCGGAGCAGATGCAACAGCAGAGAACGCAGCAGATGCAGCTCGTGTAGCTCTTGAGATTATGAAATAAGGGGTGTTCAAAGATGACATTTTCAAGATCAATGGATTGTTTCGAGTTCTATGAGCGTGCAAAGAAGGGAGAGAAGATGACCCAGGATGACTGGGACCTCATGACCATCCCTATGAAGGCAATGGAACTCAAGCAGAAGTACAACCTTGACTTCAAGAACGAATTCGTACCAACTGACAAGGACATGATGGAGAACCTCTTCAAGGCAGGTTTCGAGATGCTCCTTGACTGTGGTATCTTCTGTACAGACACAAGCCGTGTAGTAAAATACACAGAGGATGAGATCTGGGACGCAATCAACAACGTCCAGAAGGAATTCGTGCTTGGAACCGGCAGGGACGCTGTCAGGGTCCAGAAGAGAAGTGTTGGCGACAAGAGAAAGCCAATAGTTCAGGGTGGTCCTACCGGTTCTCCTATCTCAGAAGAGATGTTCATGCCAGTTCACATGAGCTATGCTCTTGAGAAGGAAGTAGATACCATCGTCAACGGTGTAATGATGACAGTGCGCGGAAAGCCACCAATTCCAAAGACACCATACGAAGTACTTGCTGCCAAGACCGAGACAAGGCTGATCAAGAATGCAGCTGCAATGGCCGGAAGGCCAGGCATGGGCATATAGGGACCAGAGACTTCCCTGTCCGCTCAGGGAAATATCGCTTCAGACTGCGTCGGTGGCCAGGTCTGCAGCGACAGTCACGAAGTATCCCAGCTCAATGAGCTTAAGATCGACCTTGATGCTATCAGTGTGATGGCACACTATCAGGGTAACAGTGACATCATCATGGATGAACAGATGCCTATCTTTGGTGGTTATGCCGGTGGCATAGAAGAGACCGCTATCGTAGATATCGCAACTCACATCAATGCATTTGTAATGAGCAATGCAAGCTGGCACCTTGATGGTCCAGTCCACATCCGCTGGGGATCCACAAACACCCGTGAGACCCTCATAATCGCAGGATGGACATGTGCTACCATCTCAGAGTTCACAGACATGCTTTCCGGTAACCAGTACTACCCATGTGCAGGTCCATGTACCGAGATGTGTCTGCTTGAAGCATCCGCACAGTCCATCACCGACACAGCTTCAGGCCGTGAGATCCTCTCCGGTGTAGCAGCTGCAAAGGGTGTTGTCCAGGACAAGACCACAGGTATGGAAGCAAGGATGATGGGAGAAGTTGCAAGGGCAACAGCAGGAATGGATATTTCTGAGGTCAACAAGGTCCTTGATGCTCTTGTAAGTTCTTATGAGGGCAACTATGCAACTGCACCAGAAGGAAAGACCTTCCAGGAATGTTACGACATTGCAACCGTAACACCAACCGACGAGTACGTCAAGGTCTACGACGGTGCACGCAAGAAGCTCGAAGAATTCGGTCTTACTTTCTAAGACCAATAATGAATCCCTGTGATAAATTAGTTTATCACTTCCCAACCAACATGAGCCGGCGACTTATCACCGCTGGCTCACCTTTGTTTTTTGTGATAATTTTTAGTTTAGAATATTCTGGATCTGTAGATTTTCTCATTTGGATGCAGAAATAAACTTTAAGCAACAGATGACATATCCATCTTTTTGGACCGTGCCAGCTTCGCCGGAACCCTCCGGGATGATTTTAGTTGTTTATGACTTCCGATAAGCCAAACTTATTGTTCCCTGCAGTCTCGTGTTCTGATAGTTCTACAAAAGATCATTGACAAACAAAGAACAATGCAGCCATCCGCCGCAGGCGGCGCGTTCCTTTACTACTATCCTGAAGACTATCAAAATTGTGCAGTTATTGAAAAATGCTGAGTTCAAATTACAATTAGCAGGATTTCTACAGAGACGTTTTTTTGATGATCAATTAATTTTTCCCAAACAAGAAGTTAAGTTAGCACTGATCTTCACTTGTTGAAAAAAGTAAATGTACATTTTTCTTCAGACTATATATATAAAGTATGAATGATCTTGTACGTTTTGTTCTCAAGCAGATGAAAATAATATATCTTTTAGCTTAGACAGGTTCTCCTGGCACATCACCCATGATCTTATACGAGATCTTCCTGTAGAGTGACAGGTATTCATCGGTGGGTTCCATGTCGTATTCGGAGCGGATGTTTAGCACCTGTCAAAGGTTTTGTCTCTCGATCGGGATCCTGAAATAGAAAGTCGTTCCTACGTCCAATTCAGATTCGACCCACACCGTTCCTCCGTGAAGTTCAACAAACGACTTTACAATAGAAAGACCAAGTCCGGTACCTTCTTTGTCCCTTGAATCAAAATTATTTACCTGCCTGAAAGGATAGAAGATCTTTTTCTGGTCAGACTTAGAGATACCTTTGCCGGTATCTTTCACACTGACCAGAATATCGCCGTTATCATGTGATGCACCAATGTTTACAGTACCTCCTTCAGATGTAAACTTAATAGAATTACTCACCAGATTGAACAAGATCTGCTTGAACTTCATTTTGTCTGCATTGATGATTTCCGGGCAGTCATCAAGATCATATATTAAAGTCAGATCTTGCTTCATGGCCAATGGCATAAGGGTGGTTATTACATCATGAATAATAGGTATGGGTGGGAATGGTTCAATAGATAGTTCCATCCTTCCTGCTTCTACTTTGGAAAGGTCGAGTATTCCATTTATAAGTTCAAGCAAATGTTTTCCACTGGAAGATATATTGCTTACATATCTCTGCTGTTTTTCATTCAATTCTCCTGAAGTCTGCATCTCAAGTATTTCTGAAAAACCAATTACAGAATTAAGCGGGGTTCTTAATTCATGGCTCATGTTCGCTAAGAACTCACTTTTTAGACGATTAGATTCTTCTGCACGTATCATTTCCTCTTTCATCATCTCTGTTTGCTTACGTTCTTCTATATCCCTGATCATTACCATTATAGCTCTCTTGCCATTATGTTCTATCAAAGAAGGACTTAGCTCGGCAACAAATGAACTTCCATCTTTCCGTATTAATCTGATCTCATAGCTAGATGGAATATCAGGGCCTTCATTAGCTATCTTTTCATAGATCTTCGTCACAATATGTGCACTATCGTCTGAAACATAATTAAGAATAGATGTATTAAGAATAGAACCCAGGTCATAACCGATCATCTCTACAATTCTGTTATTGGCGAAAACAAGTACTTCATCCTGAACAATAACAATACCTTCTTTGCTCCCTTCAACCAGTGTAAAGTACTTCTTTTTTGAGGCATTGAGTTCCTCATTCTTGGATAACAGTTCAGAAGTACGTTTGAGAACCTCTTTTCTGAGAACAACAGAGATTACGATAAAGATCAGGACCGCAAGGATCAATATGATAAGAAAAACCACTAACCATGCAGGTAATTCGAAAGGTTCTCCATAAGATAACCATTTATCCTCTATGTCGTAGTAAACTGAACCATTATCTGCTTTCAGATCACCAAGGTAAGTGTCAATGGTTGCAATAAGTTCCTGATTCTCTCCTTCAGTCGTTGCACAATGCAACGATATAGGGAAAGTCTCAATAGCAGTTTCTTTAAAGACCATTCCCAGACCATTATGTGATGCATATGATCTGGCAAACATTCCTGCATCTACTTTTCCTTCACGAATATGGGACCTTACCGAATCAAAATCATCAACATAGACAAATTCGCAATCTACTCCATATTGTTGTGTAAGGTCAATTAGTCCAATAGCACCATAGGTATTTTCAACAACTGCAATTTTTTGACCATCAAGGTCACGTATTGAGTTGATATGAGAATCTTTCGAAGTAAAGACCTGGCTCCATTCAAGAGACATGCTATTATTCGTATAATCCAGATAAGAATCACGTTCTTTACTATAAGCGACTGCTATCAACAGATCAGAATCACCATTTTTGACACTTTCAAGACAATCTGCCCATGGTAACAAAGTATATTCGACCTGCCATCCTTCGGTCATTGCAATATGATTTATAATTTCAACAGAGAAACCACTGTATATGTCTTTATCATCAACAAATGTCATTGGAGGGAACTGCTCAATGACAATAGAAATAGTATCATTGTCCTCTGCAACTGCTGAAGCCGGTAATATTACTATTAGTAGTAACATCAATATAAGAGATCTTGTAAAGGAAAATTGTACCCATTGAAAACCGTCTTTTCCACTCATTTGATCGTGTATCCGTTATATGAAATATACATTGAACTTATAATTAAGTATTTAGTAATTATTATATTATTTTGTTATTTTATAGTCTCTAATATCATTGATTCAGTAGTACTCCTATTATATCTGTCAATATATTATTTTATATTATGTAACTTCTCTAAGACCTATGTTATTTTCAGCAATGATCATTTTTCTAACCGGGATTGCATAAGCAGATATGACCAATCTCTCTGGGTCTCATTCATTCTATTCTTAATACCACCTAACTCAAAAATTCCATTACCAGTTGTATTCTTAGTGTTCTTCAATATTCCTCATACAACAAAAAAGATGATCATAAGGCAGATCTGCCTGGTCGGATAAGTAAAGGAAGTAGGAAAATAATCTAATATTTTTAAGGTCGATGACCAACTAAAAAGTAGCGTATGATCATATTTTTATGATCACACCGGTTCCCCTGGCACATCACCCATGATCTCGTACGAGATCTTCCTGTAGAGTGACAGGTATTCTTCGGTGGGTTCCATGTCGTATTCGGAGCGGATGTTGTAGCACTTGTCGAAGGGTTTGCCTTCAGGTGGACTTCTGATGCGGTCAGCGTATTTGGAATATATCTTGGCTACCAGTTTGTTTGCTTCAGTGAGAGTTAGCTGGGTTGCTAATTGTGCCATCTCACCCATGAATCTTGATTCAAGTCCCGATGAATGGTCCGGGGCACTTCCCAGACGTCCTGTTGGTCCAAGTAGTATATTCCTGCCGCAGACAGTATCACCGATCGCCTGTGCAGCAGTTTCGTAGAACATCATATCGGTGCAGATACCGGCGGAGTTCCAGTAGTATCTTGCAGTGTAATAGTTCATATTTCTGGAAATGGCAAGTGATGCCAGATTTGATGCCCACATTATCTCCTTTGAACTCGATGAGCCGGTTTCAGCATGTACTGCACCGGATGCATGTATGCTGGAGTGTGCCAGGACCTTGGATTGAAGTGTCTCTGCCACATCTATGATGGCAAGTCCTTCAGGAGAACCGATACACGGTCCACCAAAAACAGGTACCTGTCCTGATATGTAGTGATTGCCATGTTCCTGATGATAGATACACTTTGAGAGCGTCTCATAATCCACCTTGAGGTCGTCCATATAGACTTCCTGCGGATCGGCGCTTGAGTAAAGCTCATCAGAAGAGACAAGTAAAGATGATGTTGTTAGCGTTGAGGTGCTCGGTCCCATAAGTGTAAGTCCTTCCCTGCCTGCGATCTTCGTTGCCAGTCTCTCATTTCTGGATGCTTTTAGCACAGCGAGCATTTCCAGTGGACTTTTGGGTTGTATATATTCTCCTCCAAACTGTTTCATGGCTCCACTGTAGATACCCTGCACAACGTTCTCCTGCACAGAACTAAGGTTAACATAAAGGAAATTCTCTTCAGATACACTTCCTCCCATGGGTCCGCCTATGATCACAGGTGGAAAAGAGACCATTGGATAACGATGCGGAACTGCTATTTTCTCTTTAAGTCTTCCAATTTCAAGAGGATTTGTTATGTTCAGAGCCTTCAGGATATCCTCTTCATCTATGTTGATGACCCTTTTGGTGCTTTTACAGAATATGCCTGTGGAATGAAGAAGTTCAATACCTGCCTCAAAGACTGCATCTGCAAGTTCAAGGTCATCAGGAACGAAGACTCCCGGGTCATATTCTATACCGTATTTGAAAGCCAGCTCTTCTGATTTCTTGAATATAAGGATGTCATGCTCTCTTTCTGTTCGTTTTTCCCCCGCGATCGCATACTTGAGGTATTTGTAGATATTTTGCATGACAATTCTCCTTTTTTAGAAATAACACCTCTGTCGATGATGGCAGATGAGCAATTGATAGTTTTTCTTTAATAATGAATAGTGATTAGTTTCTAGTACTTATATTTTCCTATAATTTATTGGTATGTTTTTACCTGTTATTGATAAAATACATATCAGTATGCCTTTTTAATGTTATTTTGTTTGGACAATTACTCTTTTTTACTCAGTAAGACTTATATGTAAAAATCTTTTTAGACAGCGAGGTTCAGTGAACATTGCAGCATATATGTTTCATCTGCATAGTTCACGTTTATTTCCTCAATATAGGTATCTTTTATATGTAGAGTTGCGGCTGCTCGATGTTTTCTATTTATATTTTGTGCCTTATGTGTATCTGCTATAAATAGTATAATAATTATGTCATATATACAAAAATGAACTAAGTAGTATACGATTATTGTCGCCGTATTTTTTAATAAAACAGTATCAATGTGCCTTTTTAATTGTTTATTTATTGCCGGCAGACACAAAAAAGAATCCAGTCAATGATTATGTATTTATGTCTTTCCAGTCACTACCTGCTGTATGTTATATTTAAAGTTAACTGATCCCTTATGGTAAAATATATATGCTAGTGAACCAAACTTGGGCTTAATCACAATATGGAGATCATATCTATGGCAGAATATACACCAAAAGAAAGATTAGCAAGAGCACTTACAGGCCAGCCTGTTGACAGGATGCCAGCAGTCTCAGTAACTCAGACCGGAACAGTTGACCAGATGGAAGCCTGTGGAGCTTCCTGGCCAGAAGCAAACTACGATGCCCAGCAGATGGCAACCCTCGCTGAAGCAGGTCACACTGTAGTAGGTTTTGAAGCTGTACGTGTGCCTTTTGACATCACTGCAGAAGCTGAGTTCTTCGGCTGTGAGATCAAGGACGGCACAAAGGAACAGCAGCCATCCGTAATTGGTCATGTTGTATCAAGCATGGAAGATATCGAAAAGCTCAAAGGCTACGATCTTAACGACGGCAGGATCAACGTCGTATGTGATGCGATCAAGATCCTTGCAGACAAATATGGAGATGAGCTTCCTATTATGGGCAGTATGATCGGTCCTTTCTCCCTTGCACAGCACATCAATGGTGACAACTGGTTCATGGAGATCATGACAAATGAGGAATTTGGTCTTGCACTCATGGAATTCACAACCGAGTTCAGTGTCGCATATGCAAAGAAGATGGTAGATAACGGTGCAGATACAATGGTCATCATAGACCCAACCGCAAGTCCGCAGCTTATCGGTAATGAGTTCTATGAGAAATTTGTGGTACCTTTCCACAAGAAGGTCTGTGATGAAATGCGTGAGCTTAATGTTGCAACAGTACTTCACGTATGTGGTGACACGACAAAGGGTCTTGGAGTCATGGAAACATGTGGTGTGGACGCTATCAGTGTTGACCAGAATGTAGATGCTGCAACTGCTGTAGGGAACGTGAAAAATGCTGTCATCATCGGTAATCTCGATCCTGTGAACATGCTCTGGAACCAGACTCCTGAAGCTATCAGGGAAGAATCACAGAAGGTACTGGATGCAGGCATAGGTCTTCTGGCTCCCGGATGTGGTATTGTCAGCAAGACACCTACTGAGAACCTCCAGGCAATGGTAGAGATGGCCAAGAGCCACAAATATTGAGATACATCCGTATTTCATCCTCCGTAGCACCGGTCCTTTTTTCTATACTTTGGGGCCGGTGTTTGCTACTCTTTTCTTAGATCTGTATTTTTCCACACATTTATATATACTGAAAATCTACTAGACCCAGAGATGGCCCGAAGAAGAAAGAAAGATATTGAGATCACGGATTTCAAGAGCCTGCTGAAGAAGCAGGGCTACAGTCTTGCAGGAAAACATAGTGCTGTTAAGACATGTCTCTGGCTTCGTCGTTCCATCAAGGACGAAGGTGAGTGCTACAAATCCATCTTCTATGGGATTACTTCCCATCGCTGTCTCCAGATGACCCCCACTCTTATATGTAACCAGAAATGCCTGCACTGCTGGAGACCTACTGAAATAGACGTTGATATGCCTACAGACTATGATTCCCCGGAGGACATAGTCAGCTCCGCGATCGAGTCCCAGAGAAAACTGCTGACAGGATTCGGACATTCTGCTCCTCCCCACCTCTGGAAGGAAGGGAACGATCCAAAACATGTTGCGATATCCCTTTCCGGTGAACCAACACTTTTCCCGCATCTTCCTGAGCTCATAGAGGAGTTCAAAAGGAAAGGTTTCACAACTTTTGTTGTGAGCAACGGCACTGTGCCTGAAATGATGGCAAAGATAGACCCTGCTCAATTATATATGAGCCTTGATGCCCCTGACAGGGAGACCTACGAAAAGGTCTGTGTCCCCAACTCCCCCCGCCTGTGGGACAATATCCTCAGGTCACTGGAGATCCTCAGGGATAAGGAAACAAGGACTGTTATCCGTATCACCCTCATCAAAGGCGTCAATATGTTCGACCCGCAAGGCTATGCAGAACTTATAAAGATCGCAGATCCGGATTATATAGAGGTCAAAGCCTACATGCACCTTGGTTTCTCCAGGAAGAGACTCCCGCGTGAAGCTATGCCTTTACCTGAGGAGGTTCTTGAATTCTCAGAAGAACTGGCAGATCATCTTGGTTACAAGGTTGCAGGTAACGTTGAGGTCAGCAGGGTCGTACTGTTATCAAAAGATGGTTCTGTGACCCATCTGATGTGACATTCTTATCACGATCTGTCACAATCTATATTTATAGCAAGGGCGTAAAGCAACCAAAATAATCGAAGATATAGACTATCTCTTTACTTTATATTTCAAATGGAGTATTCACACAATGTCAGAACAATCTGCTCATTCAAAATATGAATTTAAAAAGTCACTGGAGGAGCTACGTACCAAAAAAGGACGTGGTACAGAGCTTATCTCATTGTACATCCCTCCCACAAAGCAAATATCTGATGTAACATCACAGCTCAGGACAGAGCACGGTCAGGCTGCTAACATCAAATCAAAGGTAACTCGTGATAATGTACAGGGTGCACTTGAATCCCTGTTATCAAGGCTCAGATATGTGGAAGTCCCTGAGAACGGTATCGTTTTCTTCACAGGTGCTGTGGATATAGGCGCAAACAAGACCAATATGGAAACACGTATAGTCGAGCCTCCTCAGCCAATAGTGACCTATAGGTATCACTGCGATTCAGCCTTTTTCCTTGAACCTCTTGAGGAGATGCTGAAGGATGCAAAGACATATGGTCTTCTGGTGCTTGACAGAAGGGAAGCAACAGTAGGTCTTCTTGTTGGTAAGCGCATCGAACCTTCAAGGAACCTGACCTCTACGGTTCCTGGAAAGCAGAGGAAGGGTGGTCAGAGTGCACACAGGTTCCAGCAGCTCAGGCTTATCGCTATCCATGATTTCTACAAGCGTATCGGTGATGCTGCAAGTGAGGTCTTCCTGACAATAGATCACAAGGACTTCCAGGGAGTGCTTATCGGCGGTCCTTCCCCTACAAAGGAAGAGTTCGAGTCAGGTGAGTTCCTGCACCATGAGATCCAGAAGAAGGTGCTTGGTCTCTTCGATGTTGCATACACTGACGAGTCCGGTCTTTCAGAACTGGTGAATGCTGCCAGTGACAGGCTTGCAGATATCGACCTCATGGTTGAGAAAAAGCTCATGCAGCGCTTCTTAACAGAACTCGTTGCTGATTCAGGCAAGGCTGCCTACGGTGAGGTACAGGTCCGTGAGAACCTGAACATCGGCGCTGTAGAGGTACTTATGATATCCGAGGGCCTGAGGGCAGAAAGACTCACCCTTAAGTGTCCGAATGGGGATTATGACAATGCTATCACCCGTAATTTCAAACCGGGTGAAGAGGACACTTCGAATATCCCATGTCCTGTATGTGGAATGAATGTCGAGCTTGTAGAAAGGGTCGATATCGTGGATGAACTCTCAGAACTTGCCGACCAGATGGCAACGCAGGTGGAGTTCATATCAACCGACTTCGATGAAGGTTCCCAGCTCCTGAACGCATTCGGCGGAATAGTGGCTATCCTGAGGTTCAGTACCGGTGTCTGATCGGGCCGGTATCATTTTACTTTTTATTCTTATCCAGATAATGTAGGTGTTATTTTGTTCCTTGAATTTAAAAGACAGGTTACAGAGGCTCTTGAGAATGCCCTTTCGTCCCTTGGTTACGAGACGGACGACCTGGGACTTGAGCCATCACAGCATGCAGATATCGCTTCAAAGGTCGCTTTCAGGCTGGCTGCACAGGCAAAGAGCAATCCTAAAGAGCTCGCTGAAAAGATAGTGGCTGCAATCGAACTTCCTGAAGGTTCCCTTATAGGCGATATCAAGACCGTTGGTCCTTACATCAATATATCTGCAGGACGCAATTACGTTGACGACACGGTGAACGCCATACTTGATGAGAAGGAGGCTTTTGGAGGCAATTTCTGCGAAGGCAGGATACTCATAGAGCATACCTCTGCCAATCCTAATGGTCCACTCCATGTAGGCCACATCCGAAACTCGATTATCGGTGACACACTTGTACGTATACTCAAGAAGGCGGGTTATGATGTCGAGACCCAGTACTATGTTAACGATATGGGTCGTCAGATAGCTATCGTTTCATGGGCACTCTCACTTTTCGAGTTCGACACGTCAAGAAAACCCGATCACGCAATAGCAGACGTTTACATCAAGGCAAATGCGATCCTCAATGAGGAACCTGACAAGGTAGCTGAGATCGACAAACGCATGCAGCTTGTGGAAAGTGGAGATGAGGAGACCATCAAGAGCTTTGATGAAGCTGTGGAATTTGCAGTAACAGGTATCAAAGAGACCCTTCTGCGTATGAATGTCAGCCATGACAGTTTCCCTCATGAATCCAGTTTCATCCGTTCCGGTGCCGTCTCCAGGATCGTTGAGGAGATAAAGGAAACCGGAAGGACAGAGGATGACAACGGTGCACTTGTTGTGGACCTTGCAGACTACGGCTTTGAAAAGACACTTGTCATCCAGCGTAGTGACGGAACCTCTCTCTATACGACACGTGACCTTGCGTACCACGAGTGGAAAGGAGAACGTGCAGACAGGATGATCGACGTGCTGGGAGCAGATCACAAGCTCATCTCCGGTCAGCTCAAGGCAACTCTCAATGCAATAGGTAAGAAGGAACCTGAGATCGTTATCTTCGAGTTCGTCTCACTCCCTGAAGGTTCCATGAGCACACGCCGTGGGAAGTTCATCTCTGCTGATGACCTGCTCGACCAGATAGAGGAGAGCGCATATGCAGAGGTCCAGAAACGCAGACCTGAGATGGAAGAAGAGTTCAAGAAAGAGGTCGCCAGCATGGTTGGTATCGGTGCTGTCAGGTACGATATTGTGAAGGTCTCACCTGAGAAGTCCACGGTATTCGACTGGAACGAGGCACTTGACTTCGAGAAGCAGGGTGCTCCATTCATCCAGTATTCACATGCAAGGGCATGCAACATTCTCAAGAAGGCAGAAGAGGAAGGTAAATGGGACCCTGAAGGAAAGATCGATCCTTCACTTCTTACAGAGGATACCGAGGTCGACCTTATCAAGAAGATGGCAGCTTTTGACAGTATCATCGATGCTTGTGCAAGGGACCTGAAACCACACACAATTGCCATATATTCAAGAGAACTCGCAGATGCTTTCAATCAGTTCTACAGGTTCGTGCCTGTTGTAAGTGCTGAAGAGGACGACATAAGGGCAAGCAGACTGGCCCTTGTGAACTGTGCAAGGATAGTTCTTGCTAATGCTCTCGATACTCTTGGTATCGGTGCACCTGAATCAATGTGAGAGGGCGGGAGCTTTCTCATCTCTTATCTTTTTTTCACAGAATGAGGTAGAAGCTGAAATGGAATTTCAGTAATGCACCACTATTCTTATTGATCAATCTCGTTCAGTGCATTCTCTTTTGATGTCTTCCATATCAAAAGCAAGAAAATCAAGTTTTTCTTTTCCGTCGATCTTTCTGGCTATCAGGCAGTAGTTCTCGTTCCATGTGCCACTAACCTTTTTTGATTTCTCTTTCAGTTTCTCTATTATGCTTATGGCTTCCTTTTCTGAGAGATGTTTCCATTTAACTTCACAGAACAAGGCATCATGACTGGTCTTGTCAAAGGCGATAAGGTCGATCTCTGTTTCTTTTTTCCACCATTTCCCGATATCAGTGAATCTGAAAGGCAGTTTTTGCTGTTTATTCAGCATTATGAGCACCTCCTTTGCCACATCTTCGTACGCATATCCGAAATACGTATTCAGATCCTTCATGACAATATCCTCTGCAAGCTCTGGGTCAATTTCGAAGGTTCCGTAGTGTTTGTAGATGAACCTGAACCAGAAGTTGAAGAAATTATCCTGCAGGAAATATCTGGAGTTACGTGACCCTCCGGATATCACTGGCTCTTCCTTTTTGACCAGTTCATATTTGTTTACAAGCTCGTTGAGGTATTTTGAAACCGTTCCATGTGGTATTGCGGTGTAATCTGCTATGTGTGAAGGGATGACTTTGCCTGATGCAATGGCCTCAAGGATGGAAAAGTACCCTTTGTGCTCTGAACCGAATTCCAGAACGAGTATGTTCTTTGCTTCTTCCATGAGCATCTGTGTCTCTACGAAGAGCTTCCTGAAGACGCTCCGGGCATCCGGCTCGCTGAACTGTGCTGCAAGGAGCAGGTATTTTGGTACTCCTCCCAGGATGAAGTAGGTCTTCATTGCCTCTTCCAGTTCGAAGGAGCTAAGACCGTTCAGGAAGACATAGCTGTCTGCAAAGGTGAAAGGCTTGATGTTAAAGAGGTAGGTAGCCCTGCCAAAGAGTGGTTCTTTGCTTTCCTCAAAGATCCTCTTCATCATTCCCACAAAGGAACCTATGACTATGAACATGTGTTGACTTTCGCGGTGATGAGCATCCCAGTATCTCTGGAATTTGGAAAAGAAGTCCGGGTTCACTTTTGCAAAGTTCTGGAACTCATCAAGTACTATCACCAGCTTTTCCTGCATACCGAATACGATCGTGAAAAAGTCGTCAAAACTATCCAGACGCGGCCTGATGCCTGTCATATTCCCAAGTTCGATCTCCAGATCACGCAACAGAAGCTCTTCACTTTTTGTCTCCACGAAGAGGTAAAGGCTTTTCCTGTCCTTCACAAACTCCTTGCTCAGCTCGGTTTTCCCCACACGCCGCCTCCCATAGAACACGACCAGGGATGAAGCAGGAGCATTGTATATCTCTTCAAGCTGAGAGAGTTCCTTCACGCGGCCATAGAATCTTACCATACAGTAACTTACTGTCCAGTAAGTATATAGGGTTTGTGATTTGAGTCTTATAAAGACCGTCGGACTGTACCTGACCGTATGGGTATTATTCGGTGGGTTCGACATCAAGGCCGCTCTCGTTGATGAGGAGAGTTAGCTCTCATTTTCCGTCCAACCCCTGTCCCTATACTCCAAAGGCTTAAGGTATTTGATGACAGAATTGTCAGGGGAGTTATCCAAATGGCTAAAGCTACATGGAACGGTGCTGTTCTCGCAGAGAGCAATGAAACCATTGTGATCGAAGGAAATCATTACTTTCCACCGGATTCGGTAAATATGGAATACTTCAGGAACAGTGACCTTCATACGACATGTTCATGGAAAGGTGTTGCCAGTTATTATGACATCTCTGTGGGCGGAGATGTGAACAGTGCTGCTGCATGGTACTATCCCGAGCCGAAGAAAAGTTCACTTGAGATCGTCGGGAAGGATTACAGCAACTATATCGCATTCTGGAAAGGTGTTTCAGTAGAGGACTGACGCCATCCGTCTATTTTCTCAGGTCGAACACCCATCTGCTTATCCCCGGTGCAACATTCCCACATCTCCGATGGAACAGGACTTCAAATCCCATGTCCTCATACCTCTCGATAAGTTCCGGAATCTCCTCTTTGGGTTTAAAAGTGTAGAAATGGACATGTCCTCCTGTTCTCACAAGTGAAGAGATTCTTTCAAGGAAATGGTCCATGCCATATGGTGTCGGGATTATCGCCCTGTCGAATTCCATATTGAGCATATTGGGTATGCTGTTAGCATCGGCATTTATTACCTGGACATTATCCTGAACTTTATTGAGCCTGCAGTTCTCTGTAAAGGATCTGCAGGCGTCACCGTTCATTTCCACTGCAACGACCTTCGCACCGGCTGCAGCAGCAGGTATGGCAAAGGGACCCACACCGCTGAACGGTACAAGCACGTTCTCGCCGGCTTTTACCAGGGATGCTATCCTTTTCCTTTCGTATGAGAGCCTGGCATTGAAAAAGGACTGCTTCAGGTCTATCCGGTAAGAGAAGCCGAACTCCCTGTGGATGGTTTGCGTACCGTTCCCGGTGATTATCTCAAAGTCTGCAACCCGCCTGTTGCCTTCAAGTTTTGAGATCTTGTTCAGCACGGTCCTGATGTTCTGCATCATTCCCATGATAGCACGGGCCATCTCTTCATTGTATGATCTCAGTTCTTCAGGGACAGAAACAATAGCGATATCTCCAATAATATCAAAACGATTTGGCAGATCCTCCAGTTCCTTCTCCGGTATGATCCCTATTAGCTCATCTTTAAGGCTCATTTTTCAGTCATTTTTGCTAATGCGATAAAGCATTAAATCATTGATGCATAGGATATTCTTAGATAATATGTCAGAGATCGTGGTCGAGATAGTACGTTTCAGGGTCATAGCCGGAGTAAATGAGGAAGAAGTACTCGCTGCATCCAACATCATGATGAAAGAGCTTGGTTCACTGGATGGTTTCATAGACCGTGAGCTGTTGAAAAAAGATGATGGTAGCTGGATGGATATGCTTCACTGGAAGGACATGGATTCTGCCATCAGAGCAACAGAAGATGCTTTAAAACTCCCACTGTGTCTTGAATATTTCAAACTGATCGATGAGTCGAGTATGGAAATGGAGCATTACAGTGTAATGCAGCATTTCGATATCTGACCTGATCCCTGTCAGGATATATATCTTTCTGGCAGTTAGCTCTCATTTTCTATCAGGGACAAGTGGCTTTTCTGATCTAGATCTCACAGAAACTGTTCTTTAGTTTTTCTGTAAGTTTGATGTTCTCGGAATAATCCACCGGTACATCCAGAAGCCAGACGCCACCTGCACTGAGTGCTTCTTCAAGTGCTGGTTTCAATTCCTCAGCACTTTCAACTTTGACACCCTTTGCACCGAAGCTCTTAGCGAGCATAACAAAATCAGGATTGTTGAACTCGATACCTATAGTCTCATCAAAGGCTTTTCTCTCATGCCATTCGATGAGTCCGTACTTTGAGTCGTTGAAGATAACTACAACGAAATTGCACCCAAGCCTCACAGCGGTCTCAAGGTCCTGGAGGTTCATGAGGAAACCGCCATCTCCTGCTATTGCCACTATCTTCTTCTCAGGTTTGATCAGGCTTGCTGCAATTGCACCCGGAAGTGCGAATCCCATGGTTGCGAGTCCGTTGGATATGAAGACCGTATTTGGTTCATACGCAGGGAAAAGGCGACCGATCCATAATTTATGCGCACCCACATCACTTATCAGAATATCATCCCTGTCAATGGATGCTCTGACATCGCTCAGTATCCTCTGTGGTTTTATCGGGAATGATGTATCCTCAGTATAGTCCTCTATCTCAGCTCGCATTCTTGAACGGACCTTTGTGAACCTGTCAGGCATCTCCCTTGTGAACTCACACTGTTGCCTGAGGCTGAAAAGTGCCTGTCTGATGCTGCCGATGAGCATTATATCAGGAACATAGTTCTCATCTATCTCAGGGTGGTCGGTGTGGATGTGTATTATCTTCTTGGACTTATCAGGGTTCCAGAATTTAGGTGTGTATTCAACGTAATCGAATCCTATACATATCACAAGGTCGGCCATCTCAAAACCACACATGATGTGGTCACGGTCCTTGATACCCATTGAACCGAGGTAATGGTCATCATCTGCCGGTATCGCACCTTTTCCCATGAACGTTGTCACCACAGGGAGCCCTGTGAACTGGACCAGTTTCCTTAGTTCAGTAGCTGCATCCTCCCTGAAGATACCATTGCCTGCAAGGATGATAGGCATGGAACTCTCTTTAATCATAGCAGCAGCTTTTCTGAGCTCTTTCTCATCATGGATACTGATATGAGGATAGACCTTCCTGATTATCGGTTCCTTTGCAGTTTCCTCTTTGGCAACATCCTCGGGAAGCTCTATGTGTGTTGCACCCGGTCTATCAGTGGCTATATCGAATGCCTTGTGGACGATCTCGGGAATGAAATCAGCCCTTGTGACCTTGGAGTTCCATGTGGTGAACTGTTTGAACGCGGTGACGATATCGATGTACTGGTGTGATTCCTTGTGTGTCTTCTCAAGGGCTGACTGGCCAGTGATAGCTACAAGAGGTGCCCTGTCAAGTTGTGCATCGGCGATACCTGTTATAAGATTCGTGGCTCCGGGTCCGAGTGTCGCAAGACATACTCCTGGTCTGTGAGTGAGCCTTCCGTATACATCTGCCATGAAAGCCGCACTTTGTTCATGTCTTGTAGGGATGAATCTTATCTTTGACTTTCTGAGCGATTCTGTAAGGTCTATGGTCTCCTCGCCGGGCACACCGAATATGTATTCAACACCTTCATTCTCAAGACACTTCACAAAGAGGTCACTGGCTTTCATTCTTTAATACACCTTCATTGATTTTACATTCATGAATTCAAGCATACCTGTACGATACAGTTCTCTTCCCACGCCACTCTTCTTCATTCCGCCAAAGGGAAGTCTCGGGTCGGAGGCGACCATATTGTTTACGGCAATGACACCAGCTTCGATATGCCTTGTCATTTTCATGGCCCTGGATGTCTCTTTGCTCCAGATACAGGCACCAAGTCCGTATTCCGTGCTGTTAGCTATCCCGATGGCCTCTTCATCGTTACTGAAAGTTATTATGGGTGCCACAGGTCCGAATACCTCTTCCCTGACAACCGGTGCCTCTTTTGAAATATCACTTAGTACCGTTGGTGCGTAGAAGAACCCCTCACCCTCCTGAGGTCCGCCTTCCAGGATCACGTTAGCTCCCATTTTCAGTGTCTCGTCCACCTGCTGCTTTACCATACTCCTTTGCCCCTTACTTGAAAGCGGTCCGATGTCGGTATCAGGGTCCATGGGGTCACCTATCCTGAGTTTGCTTACATTGTCTATGAAGAGGTCAGTGAAATCCTCCACGATACTTTCATCAATTAGTAAACGTTTGGCTGCAATACAGCTTTGTCCACAGTTCTGGAAACGGGCTGTAACTGCTGAAGTGGCAGCTTTTTCGATGTCAGCGTCGTCAAGGACTATGAACGGATCACTTCCGCCAAGTTCCAGTACGAACTTCTTGATGTTCCTTCCTGCAGCTTCTGCTACCTTTTCTCCGGCTGGCCTGCTTCCTGTGAAAGTCACAGCATCGATCTCATCCCTTGATATCAGTGAGGATGCAGTGGGACCATCAACAAGAAGCGTCTGGTAGACACCTTCGGGAAACCCGGCTTCTATGAATAACTTCTCTATCTCAAGGGCACACATGGGAACACTACTTGCATGTTTCAGCAGCACTACATTCCCGCCTGCAAGGGCTGGTATTCCGAACCTCAGTGCCTGCCAGAATGGGAAGTTCCATGGCATGATGCTCAGAACGGTTCCGACGGGTTCGTAGACAAAACCTGATGTTTCCGCATCGGTCTCAACGAATTCAGCTGCAAGGAATGTGTCTGCCTGCTCTGCAAAATAATCGCATGCCCATGCACACTTATCTATCTCTGCGAGTGATTCCTTGATAGGCTTGCCCATTTCCTTTGTTATCGTCTCTGCAAGTTCCTCTCTCTTTTCCCTGAGAACCTCGGCAACACACTCTATCGAAAATGTCCTCTCGACAATGTCCTCCATTTTCCATTCATCGAATGCCTTTCTTGAATTTGCTATCTTCTGGTCAACTACTTGCTGGGAATGGAGGCCGAACTCTCCATTCAGTTCACCGGTTGCAGGATTGACCGAACTTATCTTACCCAATTGTGATTCCCCTGTTGGATTATATGAAGTACGGGAATTTTCACTCCCTTCTTTTATTTAATAGTTGATAGGATATATAATTGATTTAAAAAATCCCTGAAAGCACCTTCATTTGCAGGAACAGTTTTCAAAAATGAAAATGATAGTTCTATTCATGGAGGATCCTGAAACCATTTCTCTTATAGCTCCCTGCGGAATGAACTGCGGTATTTGCGTGGCATATCTGCGGGAGCGGAACAAATGTCCGGGATGTAGGGGACCAGATGATAAAAAACCGGTCACCCGCTGGAAGTGTAAGATAAAGAACTGCTCTACTTTCCAGAAGGATGATCCTCAGTTTTGTTTTGAATGTGAGGATTTTCCCTGTAAAAGACTGAAACAACTGGATAAAAGGTACCGGACCAGATACCAAATGAGTATGATCGGGAATCTTGAGAACATTAAGAAATCAGGATTATCGGACTTTATCAAAAGTGAGAAAACAAGATGGACCTGTCATGAATGCGGAGGTATCATTTGCGTTCATAAAGGCTATTGTTATAGCTGTGGTGAACCGTACGATAAGTAGGACCATTCAAAGGACAGGATCGTAAAAGCTGGAGGAGTCGATGAACGACATTGAGATCATTGACCTGACCCCGGAGAATATTTCCGAATACGGTGTATGTGGCTATAAGGATGTAAAGAAGCACCTTGAACTGAGAAACAAGATAGACTGGTTCAAAGAGTACTATCCAAAAGGTCTGAGAATTAAAGCCCTCATCTCAGAAAAAGGCGGGTATCAGGGCATGCTTGAGTACATTCCCGGCAAATATGCCCACAGGCCCGTGGATGCTGACGGATACATGTTCATCCATTGCATCTTTGTTGGCTTCAAAAAAGAGTTCAAAGGCAAAGGATATGCTTCCCTGATGATAGACGAATGCATCAAAGAAGCGAAAAATGAGGGCATGCACGGGCTTGCTGTTGTTACCAGAAAAGGTTCTTTCATGGTGAAAAAAGAGATCTTTCTCAAAAAAGACTTCACCGTGGTTGATAAGGCAAAACCTGATTTTGAATTGCTGGTTCTGAAATTCAATGAGGATGCACCAGGCCCAGAGTTTAAGGATATGGAAAAAGTTCTTGAGAACTATAAAGAAGGACTCTATATTATGCGCTCGGCCCAGTGTCCTTATACTGAAAAGAATGTGAATGCAATTATTGGTACTGCAAAAGATGAATTCGGGCTGGATGCAAGACTGATAGACCTTGAAGATTCAGATGCAGTTCAGAACTCTCCATGTGCTTTCGGTACTTTCTGCATCATTTATGATGGAGAGGTAATCAGTCATCATCCTATCAGCAATAAGCGCTTTGTGAATATAATGAATAAAAAGATTAAATGAGAGTTTAGGCTCTGTCAAAATCCTTCCGATCTCATCTTTGAACTCAGTAATTTTCAATAACTTCATCATTCCAATGGTCTTCGGCATATGACAGAGGGGGAATGTGCCGCCTGCGGCGGGTGGTTATATTGTTCTTTGTTGTCAATGATCTTTAGTAGAGCTATCAGAAACACGAGGCTGCAGGGGACAATAAGTTTGACTGATCGGAAGCTATGGATCACTTAACCATCCCGGAGGATTCCGGCGAAACCGGCACGATCCCAAAAGATGCCAAAATAATCTGTTGCTTAAACTTTAGATCCTCACATCAATTTCACAGACTTGATGTTCATGAACTCAAGGAAACCATGTCTTGAGAGCTCTCTACCCATGCCGCTTTTTTTCACTCCACCGAAAGGAAGGCATGCCTGTGGTGTACAGAACGAGTTGATCCCCACCATTCCGGTCTCAAGTTCAGAGGCGATCCTCATGGCTCTTTCACGGTCCTGACTCCATACACTGGCGCCAAGTCCGAACTCGGAATCGTTTGCAAGTTCGATGGCCTCTTCCTCAGTTCTCACAGTTATTATCGGTGCTATGGGTCCGAATGTTTCCTCACTCATGACCTTCATGTCCCTGGTTATGTTTCCGAGGACGGTTGGAGAGTACATGTATCCCTCACCTGCCATCCTTCCACCGGGAACAAGGGCTTCCGCACCCTTTGATATGGCATCCTTTACCTGTTCTTCCAGTGCCGGTATCTGCTCATCCCTTACCATTGGACCTATATCTGTCTCAGGATCCATGGGGTCACCGATGTTCAGCTTGTTGGTTCCCTCCACAAACCTCTCGGTGAACTCCTCTGCCACATCCTCCATGACAATGAAACGTTTGGCTGCTATGCAGGTCTGCCCGGTATTGATGAAACGGCTTGGAACACCTGTCTTTGCTGCCATCTCTACATTTGCATCATCAAGGACAAGGAACGGGTCGCTCCCGCCAAGTTCCAGCACGAACTTCTTCATATTGTGGGCGGAGAGTTCGGCCACCTTCTGTCCGGCATCGAATCCTCCGGTGAATGATACGGCTTTGACTTCATCCCTTGAGATAAGTGAGGATGCGTTCCTCCCGTCGATCAGCATGGTCTGGAAGACACCTTCAGGGAATCCAGCCTCAAGAAAGATGTTCTCGATCTCAAGTGCACACAGGGGCACATAGCTTGAGTGCTTCAGGAGCATGACATTCCCACCTGCAAGGACATGGGCGGCTGCACTGAGAACCTGCCAGAAGGGGAAGTTCCATGGTTTGATCGCAAGTACGGTTCCCATAGGTTCGTAGTGTATCGTGGAATTGCATAATTCCTCTGCAGGTTCGGGTTCAAGCATCCTCTCTGCGTTATCAGCAAAATAGTCGAACATGGTGGCACATTTAGCAACCTCTGGAACAGCCTGCTTGATGACCTTTCCCATCTCGGTTGTGATGAGTTCCCCATACTGCTGCTTGTTCTTTCTCAACAGCTCTGCGAAGTTCTTCAGAAGCTCATTTCGCTCTGAGATATCGGTCCTCTTCCATTCCCTGAACGTCTCAGCAGACTTTTTGAGCATCCTGCTAACCTGTTCTTCAGTATGCATTTCAACTTCGCTGATGACTTTTCCTGTTGTCGGGTTGATGGATGGGATGGTGGTCATGATAGCTCCTCGATATAATTGATATAATTGCAATGTCCCATATTTGGTATTATTGATTGGTGAAAAATGAGAGTATTTTTAAGTATCATCTCATAGCGATCTGCACAACCGTAGGATACTTTCTCATGATGGCATAGGCAATGGACTTTCCAACCCACATCTTCCCCTGCTGCATCTGTCTCATCTCGCTCAGTTCACCAAGTATCTGTAATGCAGAAAGTGCGTCAGGGTCGTTAAGGTAGCAACTGTCAGGGACCTTTGTGTCCGAAAAGAAGATTATCGGCAGCTTTAACTTGCCATGGAGGTCAGGTGGCAATCTTTCGCTGAGGTCTTGCAGTACATTGATGTCAAAGACGTGCTCTTTCCCCACTTTTGTCCTTGAGACAGGTTTTTCCTCTTCAAGAAGGCTGGCAAGGCTCTTACGCTCGGAAACGATGCCATCGTTCAGCTTTCCTATCTCCAGTCTCATCCATCTTGTGAGGATGGAATCATTGGACAGTGGATATCTGTCGGACATGTATCTGGTTCTCCTTTCCTGTATTCTTCTATGTTCGTTTCACTAGATATAATTCTACATCGAACAGGTTGAAGCTCGTTGGTCATTTTTATTTTCTTCAGGATCAAAGATTTAAACTTTGTCAACGAGTATTGATTATGGTTGCTCTCAAGCTCTTGAAGGAGCATGAAGACGAGATTAGGGAACTTTTTGGTGTTAAGAGGATAGGTCTTTTCGGATCATTTGCCAGAGGCGAAGCCTTGAAAAGAAGCGACGTAGATGTGCTTGTAGAGTTTGATGAGGGTAAGAAGACATTCAATAACTATATGGACCTGAAGTTCTATCTTGAGGAGCTTTTTGAAAGGGATGTGGACTTAGTAATTGAAACAGCTATCAAACCCAGGTTAAAGGAGCACATAATGAGGGAAGCTGTCTATGCCTGAAGATACAGGGCTGAAACGAGTTGTACGCTCATATGCTCATATCAGTTCATCCAGATGGTCATACCTGAGCTTATAGTAGGTTCCTCTTCCTGTTCTTCCAACCTGTACGAATATCTTTTTCTTCACCAGTTCCTGAAGGTCGCGTTTTGCTGTGGAGGCACCGAGGTCGCACAGTTTCTGGTACTCCTTGTTGGTTATCTTCCCCATCTCACGGGCAAAGCGGATCGCTTCTATTTGTCGGTCCCTGAGACCTGTCTTGATATATTTGCCCACGGTGCCGTAGTCGCGACTTATGTTCAGTACGGCATTCTCCACCCTTGAGGCCTTCAGTGCAAGGCCATAGAGGTAGTATTCCAGCCATTCGTTCATGTTAGGCTCTTCACCGTCAGTGCCTTCCAGTCTATCGAAGTAGTCCTTCTTTCGCTGGTTGAAGAATTCCTCAAGAGTGAAAAGTCTCTTTGCTTCCCTGAAGTTCCTGCTAAGCAGGTATGAGGAAATGCTCATTGCAATGGTACCGCTAGCCCTCTCAAAAGGATGCATACGATAGAGTTCGTAGTGTACGATACCTGCGACAAGTGTAGGGACCATCTCTGATGCTTCCTCACCATATACCCAGTCAATGAGGTCACGGACACAGTATCTCACTCTTTCGGGCTCCATGAAACCTTCAGCCATCGTTGTCCTGTACCTGCCTATCTCATCAGCAGGGAGTATGTCTTTCATGGCAATTCTGTGCAGTTCAAGTACCATATCCTCGGATATGTCTTCATCAGCGTTCTGTAGGTAATCATTCAGCTCCAGAAAGTTCAGTACCTGCTTCTTGTCGGTCTCGTCACCGAAAATATCCTGTCCATTCACCAGTTTGGTTACCTGCCGGATGGAAAGCCCGTTCCCTTCCAGACTGGTTGCATGGTAGGTTAGCCTGAAAAGGGTATTGATCTGGAGGCGCCTTTCCCATGCAGGAGGCACGTGGGTGTTGAGGATTATCTCCCTTGCCGCCTGTATCCTTGCCAGTAAACGTACTATCCTGTCACTGTACTGGAAATCCGGCTGGTACATATTGTGTCTCACTTTCCTGGCTGGCTGAATATAGGACCGAACAAGCTACGTTCAAGGTCTGGTAAAAAGCTAACTACAAGACTAACTATAAATTCCTTAACTACGACTTATAAGTATGGATGAGTTGGCCGACCTCAATATTATAGCAGAGAAGATAAGGACCATGGAGATCAGGGGAGCGGGAAGGATCGCTGTTGCAGCATCTGCCGCTTTAAGGGACTATGTGACGAAACTGAATCCCCTCCCCATGGAAGAGTTCAATACAAAGCTCGAAGAGGCTGCAAAGATACTTGTGGACACAAGACCCACCGCTGTCTCTCTTCCGAACGCGGTTGCTCTCACAAAAAGACACAGTGCAACCAATGTCAGTGATGCGATCCACGAGATAAACGTCAATTCAGAGAAGTTCATCAAGAATGCAGAAGAGGCACTGGACAAGATTGGCAGGATAGGTGCTGAGCGCATCCACGACGGCGATGTCATCATGACACACTGCAATTCCCATGCAGCGATATCGATCATCAAGACCGCCTTCGACCAGGGAAAGGACATATCCGTTATCGCCACGGAATCCCGACCCAGAAGGCAGGGATTCATCACCATCAGGGAGCTGAACGACTATGGCATCCCGACGACCCTTATCGTAGATTCGGCTGTCAGGCTGACTATGAAGAAAGTGGACCTTGTGGTGGTCGGTGCGGATTCTATCACTGTCAATGGAGCCCTCATCAACAAGATCGGCACCTCCCAGCTTGCAATGGCAGCACAGGAAGCACGCAGGAACGTCATCGTTGCTGCGGAGACCTATAAGTTCAGTCCTCGTACACTCCTTGGTGAGATGGTTGAGATAGAGGACCGCTCCAGTGACGAGGTAATAGATGCTGATATCCTCAAGGACCTTCCAAACGTGAAGGTAAGCAATCCTGCATTCGATGTAACCCCTGCAGAGTATATCGACCTGATAATAACCGAGGTAGGTGCTTTCCCACCGGCTATGGCTTTCACGATCCTGAGGGATTATCTGGGACTTGAGATGGAGGTCTGACCAGATCGGTCATAACTGGAAGCATCAATCCTTCCAGTTCCACCATTTTAAGAGTTCAGGGTCATGTTCATCATTAGATGCAAAGTAGACGGCACATCTGAAGACGTAAAGCATGCACCTGTCAACCTGTTTTCCCTGAAAGTCATATAACTGATGATAGAGTTCTTCGGGGTCCCTGTTCCTGAGCTCTTCAGTGCTTCGAATACCCATATTCCACAGGTCATCAGCGATCACCTTTCCTACACCGGGAATCTGCATAAGCTCTTTTGTAATGGTTTTGTAGTTGTCTGTTCCGGCTGCTGTCATATCACTCATATCTCATTTCTTCCCCACGGTTGCCACGTATATGACGAACTCGTTCTCTCCATCGATCCCTAGCACGGGATTGATCTCCTCATCAAGGAAAGCTGCGATGGCACAGACCCCACAACCAACGGATACTGCACTGAGATAGAGGTTCTGGCAGGTATGTCCCGCGTCCAGATGCAGGTAACGGTACCCTCTCTGCCCATATCTCCACGCCATCCTGTAGGGTACTGCTGTCCAGATGAATGTCACCGCACTGCTCTTTACGAACGCCTGGTCCAGACATCCGTGCTTTACCCTGTCAGCTATGTCCTTGCCCATATCGACCTCAACGAGCTTGTGTTCGACCGGGAGGAAGCGATAGAGTCCTTTTTCAAGCTCCTCTACATTGTTCACAAGAATATAGGTCTCAAGTGCGTGTCTGGCTCCTGCCGAGGGTACGGTCCTGAAGGTCACCACGTCCCGGACCACTTCCTTTACTCCCTGTGTGCACCAGAGCAGGTATGACAGTTCCTCGATGGACAGTGGTTCTGAACTATAGTTCCTGATGCTCGTCCTATTTTCGATGGCCTGTCTCAGGTCCATATCTTCGACTTCGATGCTCTTAGGTAACGGCAGGTCTCTTATCCTGTCCGAATCCTCAACTCCCTTTTCGAGCTCCGGCTGCGGATAACCCATTGACTGGTCTGACATGTCCAGATACCTGTACTGTGTCCTTTCCATGAACTCTTTTCCGGTATTCTTCATGATCCTATGCTCCCGTTATCCTCAAAAAATGCTTATCCGTTCTTCATCCGTTTTGCCATTATGACTATAAAGGACCCTCTTCCGAATCCATTCTCTGCTTTTTCCGGTTCCCTGATTAAATTCAGTGGTTTGAAAAGCGTCTGTGTGACAGTAATATCCCCGAAACCATGCTCTTCCAGTATTGATATCATATCTTCTGTAGTACGAAAGGAAATATTCATGTAGAACCTGCTCTTTGGTGCTTTTTTACGGTACTTCCTGCCAAGGATGCTGTTCTTCTCTACAAAAGCGATGATAAAGGACCCTTCAGGGGTCAGGACCCGATATATTTCTTCCAGTGTCGGTTCTGCATCCATTAAACAGAAACTTGTAACTATCAGGACAAGTTCCATTGATGAGCTTTTGACAGGAAGCGCTTCTGAAACTCCTTTTATGCACCAGACTCCCCTGCGTGCTGCAATTTCCAGCATACTGGCCGAAGGGTCAAGTCCATGGGTTATGCCCAGTTCCGCTGCAAACCTGCCGGTTCCAACACCGATCTCAATAGCGTTCTTTCCAATGCCGGGAGGCATCAGTTTTCGGATGGCTCCCATCTCAGATGTATAGACCGCCGGATTCCTGTCGTACCAGCTATCATATTTCCGGGCACGGCTGTCATAAACGGTTTTCTTCATGTTCCCCATTCCCATACAGGATTCTCTTAAAGAAACTATAAAAGCTTTCACACCTCTCTGAAATATATGAAGGTCAGATGTGAGTGGGCTGAGTTCAACGAACAGGAAATAGAGTATCATGACAAAGAGTGGGGAACACCCGAACATGATGACAGGAAACTGTTCGAGTTCCTGATACTGGAAGGGGCACAGGCAGGACTTAGCTGGGATACGATCCTGAAAAGAAGGGAGAACTACAGGAAAGCTTTCGATGGTTTTGATTACAACAGGGTCGCTTCCTATGATGAAGCAAAGATAGGGGAACTGCTTCAGGATGCGGGTATCATAAGGAACAAACTGAAAGTACGTTCTGCTGTCAGGAATGCAAAGGCATTCATCGAGGTAAGGAATGAGTTCGGTTCATTCGATAGTTATCTTAAGTTCTTCCTGCCGGACGGGAAGCCGATACAGAACTCATGGGAATCAATTTCAGAGATCCCTGCAAAGACCGATCTGTCGGAGATGATCAGCAAGGATTTGAAGAAAAGGGGCTTCAACTTCGTGGGTCCCACGATAGTGTATGCTTTCATGCAGGCTGTGGGAATGGTCAATGACCATGTGACAGGTTGTTTCAGGTATCAGGAATGCAGGGATATGGAATAGTTCTCAGGAACGTGTTCAGGCTCTTTTCCAGTATCTGTAGCTAAATATCATGAATGCTGGCAGGAAAGCGAGTGCACATAACATGTATATCGTTCCTGAGCCTGCAACTGCGAAAAGAGGGTTGACCGGCAGAGGCCAGAAAGGACTGATGTCCGTGTAAAGGGGTGCATCAAGAAGTACGTGGCTCCATATCCCGATTATGGCTCCTGTCAGGACCGAATGTAATGAGTAGCTTTGCTCTATTCTCAGTCTATCGGTAATTTTTTGCAACCATGTCCTTTGTGAAAAGACCAGCCATGCAAGTAGCAGTCCTATGGCTGTTGCGACCAAAAGGGTGTGCAGTGGTCCGTGAAGAGGCCTGCAACCTGTGAACATGCAGTATGTGGCTCTCACATCTATAATGACGCTTCCGATCAAAATAGAAAAGAGGTTGACCTTTTTCTCAAAGACCTCTCCGAGAAGTAAGGCCGGTCCGAAATGGAAAGGTGTGAAGGGCATTCACATCAACTGATGTATCCGTAGGGGTTTCCTTCGTAATAGGTTATGAATTCCTCTGAGGTTACGTCCACACCTGTCTCTGAGCTGAAAAGCAGGCTTGAGAGAGTTGGTTTGTTCATGTATACCACGGTTGGCTCACCTTCGATCCCGCCAAGCTCTGCTGCCATATCTATGGAATCGTAGAGATTGCCCATCTCGTCCACAAGACCGAGTTCCTTTGCCTCGGATCCGATGTAGATCCTTCCGTCTGCAAGGGCTTTGACCTCGCTGAGGCTCATATCCCTGCCTTCTGCCACGTCCTTGATGAATTCATTATAGACCTGTGAAACCACCTTGTTGGCATACTCCTTCTCTTCGTCAGAAAGTCCTCTCCACGGGTATCCCATGTCCTTGGTCTCTCCTGATTTCACCACATAGTATTCGATACCCTCGGAATCGTAGTATTTCGAGAGGTTCTGGAATATCCATATCGTTCCTATGCTTCCAGTCATTGTGGTGGGATTGGCAACGATAAGATCTGCCGGGGCTGAAAGATGATATGCTGCACTGGCTGCGGTGCTTCCCATGGATACTACCACAGGTACTCCGCTCTCACTTGCCTTTTTGACCTCGGAGTATACTTCCTCGCCTGCAGTGGATGATCCTCCTCCACTATTGACCCTCAGGACGATGGCTTTCACATCCTCGTCATCCAGGGCTCTCCTGATGTTGTCCGAGATCTCTTCGGAGCTTACGTAACCGAATCCACCTGGCACGGTACTGGTAACAAGGGTTCCTTGAATGTAGATGACCGCTACCTTGCCATCTGAAGAATAGATATCTCCATTGAATGCCTGGTAGATGGCTGCAAAACTTGCACCGATGACGAAAAGGAGAACTGCTATAATGGCAACGTACTGCCATTTACGGCTTTTCTTTTTGATAACAGGAGGCTCCCGGGATGGTTCTGTATAGGCCTTTCTTCCTTCAGCCTGTGGTTCGGTTTTTACTTCTTCCACGGCTGGCTCAGGAGCGATATATGCAGGTGAACCGCTTGCGTTGTCCTCTGTATTATCTTCGGTCTGCACGGTCGCAGTCTCGCCGGACACTGCGACTACGTTTTCATCCTCAACAGGCGTGTCGTTTTCAGATACTCTGACTTCTTTATCGTCCGAAGGGACGGAGCTATCGCTGTCCTTCTCTTTATCGTCATAGCTATACGGGTAAGTATGATAACCGGGATAGTCCCCATCATCCTCTGTTTTTCTATCTTTATTGTCTCCTGTCATCTCATTTCCATCCCGCGTATAACATGTCCGTGAACATTCAAAAACCTTGCCTCATGACGGGCGAGCGAAATATATTTTATAATTGCACGCAATGCAACATCAGAACTATCGAGTAATTCCCATGGAGATAATAAATGTCAAACATTCCTTCTGATAAAGCCGTGCTTGTTACATGCGGCCTTCCGTATGCGAACGGAAAGGCTCATGTGGGGCACCTTAGAACATATATCCCCGCAGATATCTATGTGAGGTCACTGAACAAGAACTCACAGGAGACTACATTTGTCTGCGGCTCCGATACCCACGGCACTCCTATCGTTGTGAACGCAGAGGAGCTTGGTATCACACCTAAAGAACTCATGCAGAAGTATCATGTCCACTTCGAAGAGGTATTCAGGAAGATGGGTGTGAGGTTCGATGCCTACGGGACCACTGATGATGAAGAGAACCACAACCGTACACTTGAGATAGTCGATAAGCTGATGGAGAAGGGTTATGTCTATCCCAAGGTGATCGAGATCGCATACTGTTCTCAGTGTGACCGTTTCCTGCCTGACAGGTATGTAGCAGGTACATGCCCACACTGTGGTGAGCAGGCACGTGGTGACGAATGTGATCAGGGATGTGGCAAGCATCTGGAACCCGGTGAGCTCAAGGAACCAACATGTACTATATGTAAGGGTCCTGCCGAGTACAGGGAACAGGAACATTTCTTCTTCAAGCTCTCAGAGTTCAAGGACTTCCTGATGGACCATCTGGAACACCTTGGCGGTACACTTAACGCACGTAATTATGCAATGGGATGGATCAAGCAGGAGCTCACTGACTGGTGTATCACCAGGAACCTCGAATGGGGTGTGAAGTTCCCGGGACATGACGACCTCGTGGTATATGTCTGGGTGGATGCTCCTATAGGTTACATGGCCTTCACGGAAGAGTGGGCAGCAGAGACCGGCGGAGACTGGGAGAAGTTCTGGAGAGGTGACTGTCCGATAGTCCATTTCATCGGTGGGGACATCATCTATCACCACTGCATATTCTGGCCTGCAATGCTCAAGGGAGCGGACTACAGCCAGCCTTCAGCAGTGGTCGCTTCAGGTATGCTGAAGATCGAGGATAAGACCTTCTCAAAGAGCCGCGGATATGTTGTCTGGGTCGAGGAGGACTATCTTGACCATGGTTTCCATCCTGACCTTCTCAGATACTATCTTGTAAGTTACACCTCGCACACCAAAGAGGTCAATTTCTCATGGAAGATCTTCCAGGACAAGATCAACACCGAGCTTGTTGGCGTGCTGGGTAATTTCCTGTACAGGAACCTCCTCTTCGCGTTCAAGAACTTCGGGGAGATCCCTGAGGGAGACATCGACCCTGAGGTTCTGGAGAAGATCAACTCCACCATTGAAGAGGTTGTCAGGGCTAACTCCGAGTATGAGTTCAAGAAGGCTGCTGACACTGCAATGGCCCTTGCATCATACGGAAATTCATACTTCCAGGCAAATGAGCCCTGGAAGCTCATCAAGGAAGACAAGGATGCCTGCGGAAAGGTTGTTAAGAACTGCATCCAGCTTGCAAAGGCACTCATCCTGCTGTTCGAGCCAATGACCCCGGGCAGCATGGAAGTGGCATGGAAGCAGATCGGCATGGATTCTGATGTCCATGAAGTTACATATGAAGAAGCAACCGTCGAGGTAGTGAGCGGAACAAAGCTTGCAAAGCCGGGAATCCTGTTCACCAAGCTTGAGGACGATAAGATCGATCAGATGGAAGAGATCTCATCCAACCGTGTAAAGGCAGCAATGGCAAAGGAAGCCGGAATCAAGGAAGTAGAAATAATGGAATACAAAGACGAAATAGAATATGATGATTTTTCAAAGCTTGATATCAGGGTAGGCAAGATCCTCACCGCTGAGAAGGTCAAGAAATCAAAGAAACTCCTGTGTCTTCAGGTAGACATAGGAGACGAGGAACCAAGACAGGTAGTTGCAGGTCTTGCAGAACACTACGAGCCAGAGGAAATGGTCGGCAAGACCGTTAACGTGCTTGTGAACCTGAAACCTGTAAAGCTCTGCGGAGTCGAATCCAGAGGAATGCTCCTTGCAGCTGATTCAGGCGAGAAGGTTTCCCTGCTCAGTACAGATAAGGATATGGACCCCGGATCCAGCATTTGCTGATCGTTCAGTAAGGTTCTTTTTTGAGGATGGGCCGTGAAGGTCCATTCTGTTTTGATTTTTTAGTGGATCTGTTTTTTGTTCCTGTGAGCTATACTTTTGGAATTTTCAGATCACTGGCTCTGTAGAGATCCTGATAATTACAACTTTTGTCTCTGAATTTTTCAATAACTGTATAATTCCAATAGGGTTCAGGATGATGGTGAAGGAATACGCCACCTGCGGTGGATGGTTGCATTGTTCTTTGTTGCCAATGATCAACTGCTTTCAATCCTTTTTCTGCAGATTGTGATTAAAAACGCTATTTTTCCTCATAAAATTGATGATCTGAGATCATTTCAGGCATTCACGATTGTATGAGCCATTCAAGCGCAGGTTTCTACAGAGCAAAAAAATGAGCAAATATAAATGCTGGCATTTTTGAAAGCAAAGCAAAATTATCTGTTATTGCAAGAGCTGTATATCTGTGAGAGGATTATGCGCAGCATCTATATTCATAGGGCTTCAGATGAATCTTTCATCCGGCTCTATACACCGGATAGGTATGAACACGTACATATAATGTCGGTGATCATTTTTTGAAAAATGTATGTGTTTCACGCCTGTATGTGGTTAAAATGGACAGTGATGTACATGGGCTTATAGGAATGGTCAGATTCAAACCAACATATTTACATGCAACCACCCATTAACATATAATTAACAAGATTCCCTGTCATTTTCAACAACTTAAAAACAGGAAGTAATACCAATGCTCAGTATATCAGAATTGAAGGACCGGTTTAAAGAACAGGATCTGATATCACTTCTCTTTATGCGGGACTATGAGCTGTACGAAGGTATGATGACGAACTGCTGTGAAGAAAAGTGTCTTTCATGGGATTCCATTAAAAATGAGTGCAGGCTGTACAGGCCTGAAGAGCTGTTGAATAAGGATACAAAATAGTTAATAGATTATATCATGATGGTCGTAGTCAAGGATCCTTATCGCTTTGTTATCCTCATCAATCTCGTAGATAAGTACAAAAGAAGAGTCGATATGTACTCTCCTTGCACCGTGCAGATCACCACGTAATGGTTTATAATGATAGGGATTCTGGACAATTTGTTGAACCTTCTTGCCAATGATGCTCATCTGTTTTGGATTCTTTTTGGCAAGCTTCATGAATTTCCTGTCGACGATCTCAGATACAACAATGCTATATTCCATTGTTTTTACCCGTAACGTTCAGAAAAATCAGCAACCTGAATGAATTTTCCTTTTCTGATGTTGTCGAGTTTCTCCAGATATTCCTGCTTTGCTTCTGGTTCCTCAGATATCACGCTCTCCATGAACATCTGTATCTGCTTGCTCATGCTCATTCCATGAGACTTACACAGAGCGGAGAATTTTTTATATGTAGCTTCATCTACATTGAAAGTCTTTAATACCATCGATATCACTGTAATTAACTAATGTTTAATAATCTTATTTAACATTAATTAAAGAAATCTATTCTTTCATTATCGGAGATAAAATACGTCAGTCATAGGAAATAGAGTTAAATATCTAAAACATACAACGATCTTTCTTGTCTTCTTTAAATACTCCAATCGTGGGCTCACAGTGTAAGCAGGTTGCTCCGTACATCTTTGGATCTTATATTAGTCCGGGATATGATATATTTATACAAGATATGTTTATATAATTTAATTGTCAACCCTACATGATATAAAGTTGCTTTTTTGCTTCTTTTACTATTACAATCACTTAGCCCGGGTCATCAGAAATGGAAATGGAAAAAAAGGACATCTTTCTACATTCAATACTGTTTGTATTTACAGTGTTCCTGATGATTATTTTCAGTTACCTTTTATTCTCATCCAGTCTCAATGACATTGAAGAGCAGTATGTTATGCATAACACCCATATGCTGATCGATGAGATAGAAGATGATGAGATCAGAGTTGTCAGCTCAAGTGCTTCGAATCTGGCATTGTACGCACAATATGAAAGTATGTACACAAATACAAGCAAGCTCTATCATCTCTTATCTGATGACGGATTACTCAGGGCACACGGTATTGAATCTCTTCTCATCTATGATCCTTCAACAGCATCTCCTGTCTTCGAGCACACGATAAGCGGCTATCCGCCATCTGATGATATCGAAGGATATATCGTTTCCAATCCTGATATCTTTTCAAAATGTATTACTGAAGGTTCTCTCTCAGGTCTGGTCTTTATCCCTGAAAGGACAGTGGTAGTTGCAATGGAGTGCTTCAGTTCGGGAAATGGGAGTGCCTCTGTTATTGTAGTGTCCCACATGATCGACCTGAATTCAACAGGAGATGTATCTGATGGCCATATATCGGTCGTTATGGAAGACATAGAACATGGTTACGCTGTTAGTGGTTCAGCAAATCTGATAGCAGGTAATACTTCACTCAGTTCATTTGAAGCAGGCCTTCCTGCAGGAGTTGTTCCATTATACGACATAATGGGGGATCCGGTAAAGTTACTAAAGGTAGGAACAAAAGGCCAGACCACTGCAGAAGGACTGGAGATGGTGTTCTATCTTGCTGTTATAATAGTTTTTCTGGGTTCCGTTGAACTTTACCTCCATATCTATCTTGCAAAGAATGTGAACTATGCCAAATTCAATCTTCTCGTCCATGGACTTGGGAATATACAGAGAAGTGGAGATCTCTCATCCAGGGTAATTATCGAAGGTGATGACGAGGTCAACTTGCTGGCAAATAGCATAAACGAGATGCTGGGGTCACTTGAGGAAAAGGAAGGAAAATATCATTCTCTTTTCGAGCAGTCAAATGATGCTATCATGCTTTTAGGTCCTGATGCTTCTTTGATCGATACGAACAGCAAGACATCTGAATTGCTCGGATATACGTATTCTGCACTTCATACCATGGATATCAGATCCTTATCTCCAGAAGGTTATTCACCGAACCTTGTCGATATCTATGAGGATACCATGAATAAAGGATCTGTCAGGTCCGAGATCAGGTTAAGTCTGTCCAGCAAAAAAGATATCTATGCAGATATAAGTTCCTCGATGATCGATGAAGAAAAGGGCACGGTTCAGTTGATCATCCGTGATATAACTGAAAAGAGGATCTATGAGGATGCTTTGTTACATGCAAAGGTCGAAGCTGATGCTGCCAACCATGCAAAGAGCCAGTTCCTTGCAAATATGAGTCATGAACTGCGTACCCCCTTAAATTCCATTATCGGCTTCTCGGATATGTTGCTATTACAGTCTTTCGGGGTAATTAATGAGAAGCAAGAACGTTACCTGGGTAATATTTCAAATAGCGGGAAACATCTTCTGACCCTCATAAATGATATTCTGGACCTATCCAAGATAGAGGCAGGAATGATGGACCTGAATGCGGAGGAGGTATCAGTTACAGATCTGGTTGATGAGGTCGTAGGAACCGTTTCTTCACTTGCATCAAGGAAAGATCTCTCCTTAACATCAAATATCGATACGGAACTGACTCTGATCGAAGTTGATAGGAATAAGATAAAACAGGTTCTTCTGAATCTCCTTGGCAATGCTATCAAGTTCACTCCTGAAAAGGGCAGTATTACTGTGGAAGCAGGAAAACATGGTAAAAATGTCATATTTGCAGTTAAGGATACAGGGATCGGTATATCTAAGACCGATCAGGCATACCTTTTCTCTGAATTCACACAGGTAGATTCTGATCACAATCGTAAATATGAGGGAACAGGACTTGGACTCGCTCTGGTAAAGAAGTTCGTGGAAATGCACCAGGGACATGTCTGGGTAGCAAGTGAACCCGGAAAAGGTTCCATCTTCTATTTTGAGATCCCGGTAAAAGGGAACAAAAAGTAATTTCGGGGTGTTGTTCGGGGTATGAATATCCTCTATTCCTTCTCCAACACCATCTCAAGATAGGATGTCCTTATAGAATCCTCTTCTCCTATCCCGAAATTCTCCAGAAATGAGAATATCTGCTTTTTGTGGGTCTCGATATCCGACTCTGCGCCGATCTCGACTTCCATGAACTCGCCAAGTCCTTCGACACTGTCAAGGCAGATGGTCATATCCTCGTATTTGAAGACCTCTCTTATCTTCTTAACGACACCGGATTCGTAGAATCCAAGTGCAAGCAGGATGCTTCTTGTGTTTCCGCCATCGACATCAGTCTCGAATTCCTCACGGGTCTTGGATACGGTGTCCAGTTTCTTTCCCTTGTAGGTCATGACCGAACGGCCGTCGACGGAGCGTATCCTCAGTGCTTCATCAGTGTTCCCGAAATCCCGGTGAGGGGCGTTGAAATAGGTGTCGCTGTGATGCTGGACACCTATAAAATGAGCACCCATGTCGGTCAGCAGTTCCTTTGCCTGCTGATGATCGGCACGGGCTTTAACTTCTATCTCTAACATTTCTCAGGGACAAATTTGGTACCGTAGTAGATCATACCCTGTTCGCCGTCCTGTCCCAGCTTCCTGAACACAGGACTGACCTTCATGCCGATAGACACGTCTTTAGGATCGCATATGATCTGGCTTGTGAGGCTTGGTCCTTCCACCAGTTTGATAATAGCGAGGACATAAGGGGTCTGACCCTCAAAACCTTCAGCTGCGGTGTGTATAACAGTGAACGTCACGACCTCACCTTTTCCACTGAACTTGAAATCCTCTATCTCTCCCTCACGCCTGCATGCAGGACACATGTTACGTGGCGGGTAGAAATATTCATCGCACTGTTTACAGTGGGTACCAACAAGGTTGTATCTTGCTATCTGTTTTCTCCAAAATCGTGGTACTGACATGATAATCACCTGTTCCTCGATAAGATGTGGACAACAGCGGTCGCACCGGAACCTCCCACATTGTGGGTCATTCCAACCTCTGCTCCGTCTACCTGACGCTTTCCTGCCTCACCACGAAGCTGCTCGACGATCTCAACAGCCTGCTTCACACCGGTGGCACCTACGGGGTGTCCACATGACTTGAGTCCTCCTGAGGTGTTCACAGGTATCCTGCCGCCGATCGCTGTCTCTCCGTTCTGTGTGACAATTCCACCTTCTCCTTTCTTTGCAAAGCCCAGGTCTTCGATGGCGCATATCTCGGCAATGGTGAAACAGTCATGGACCTCTACAAGGTCAATGTCCTCTGGTCTCATTCCTGCCATCTCGTATGCCCTCTTTCCTGCTGCCACACTGGCATCAAGGGTCGTTATGTCCCTGCGGTCGTGCAGTGCAATGGTATCCGAGGCCTGTGCGGTTGCCTTCACATAGATAGGTGTGTCTGTAAACTCGTGGGCTATATCCGCTGGTGCGAGGACCACGGCAGATGCACCATCCGTGATAGGTGAACAGTCGAATATGTGCAGCGGGTCTGCAACCATAATGGATCTCAGGACCGAATCAACAGTGATCGGTGTCTTGTACTGGGCTATCGGGTTGTGCTGTCCGTTGCGGTGGTTCTTCACAGCGACCTCTGCAAGCTGTTCGCTTGTAGTTCCGTATTTGTGCATGTGAAGCCTTGCTATCATTGAATATAATCCCGGGAACGTCGCTCCCATGATACCTTCCCATTCCCTGTCAGCTGCTGCTGCAAGAGCTGCTGATGCCTTTGGTGAAGGAACATCGGTCATTTTCTCGGCTCCTGCTGCGATGACGATGTCATCCATTCCTGAGGCCACGGCATATATTCCCTGTCTGAGTGCCAGTCCTCCTGAGGCACAGGCAGCTTCAACACGTGTTGAAGGTACGTGTATGTTCTTTGCAAGACCTGAATAATCAGCGATAAGTGCACCTATATGTTCCTGCTCGACGAACTGTCCGCCGCTCATGTTACCGACGAACATCGCATCGATCTTCTCTCCTGCAACGCCTGCATCACTTACAGCACCTACACCGGCCTCGACGACCACATCTCTGAAAGAGCGGTCCCACAATTCACCGAATTCTGTGTTCTTAACACCTATGATCGCTACATCTCTCATTTTTGCCACCTCATGCTACCTTTATCTTGCCCTTATGCTTGGCGTAACTCGCATAGTCCATATACACAGGGTTTGCAAGGAGTTCTTCTACCTTTGGTGCTTTGTCACGTATCTCTTCTATCCTGTCGGTCACAGTGATGCTGAAAGCATCTCCGCCAGCTCCTGAACCGAACGCTGTTGCGAATATGCGGTCTCCGGGCTTTGCCTGGTCGAGTGTTGCTGCAATTCCCATCATGCATGATCCTGAGTACGTGTTCCCGAGCCTTGGTACGACAAGTCCCGGTTTGATCTGTTCCTTACTGAATCCCAGCATCTTGGCCGCACGGCTTGGGAACTTTCCGTTGGGCTGGTGGAACACTGCATAATCGTAATCCTCTGGTTTTGTATCCAGTTTGTTCATGAGTCCCTTTGCAGCGTTGGTGACATGTTTGAAGTAACCTGGTTCTCCTGTGAACCTGCCTCCATGTTCCGGATATGGCATTCCCTCACGCCTCCAGAAGTCAGGAGTGTCGGTGGTGAATGAATATGTGTCCTCGATGATCGCTGCAAGCTCTGATTCCTTGTTACCGATCACATAGGCGACCCCGCCAGCTGCTGCGGTGTATTCAAGGGCATCTCCGGGAGCACCCTGTGCCACATCGGCTCCAATAGCAAGTCCGAGGTCTATCATGCCTGAGGAGACAAGTCCCATGCATGCCTGGACCGCTGCGGTACCTGCCTTACATGCGAACTCGAAATCTGCTGCGGTAAGCACCGGTGTTGCACCGGTAGCTTCTGCTACTATAGTACTGGTAGGTTTGACAGCATAAGGATGGCTTTCTGAACCTGTATATACGGCACCTATTCTCTGTGCATCTATATCCGATCTGGTAACTGCGGCCCTTGCAGCCTCCACTGCAATAGTAGCTGCATCTTCATCAACATCAGGAACTGCTTTCTCATTTACCATCAGTCCTGCTTTGAGTATGTCTGCATCGTCACCCCATACGCGGGCGATGTCTTCGATCTTTATTCTATATTTGGGTACATATGCACCGTATGAGACTATCCCTACACTCATCTTAACACCGTTCAAATGTGCATTTATGCAATATTACTCGATAACATGGTATTCGCTGTATGTCTTCAGCGCCTCTACCATCTCGTCAATATCCATTGTCGTTGCAAGCAGGGGTATCCTGTCAATTTCCGCCATTTTCTTTGCCATCAGGTCAACATCACTTCCGCGCAGTCCGTGCATGACCACCGCACCCGGTTTCAGGTTCGTGACCCTCAGGGCGACCATTGGTGATTTACCGGTGGTGACCTTGGTGAATATCATTGCGCGTTCGGTACTCCATCCATAGAGCTTCTGGAACTCATGGGATGAAAGTTCGAGGATGGCTTTCTTACTGTCAACAACAGTAAAGCCGTAAAGTGGTTTCTCGACCCCTTTGTTCACAATATCCGCTTCAATGAGGTTGGCAAGTTTTGCAACCTGCATTGGGAATGTGTATTCGTATGTGGCATAGATGGCTTTTGACCTCTTGTCTGCAAAAAGGATCCCCTCGTAAGCATGAATCTTCTGTCCCCCTCTCTGTGCATCGATATCAAGGAGTGCTTCCACGATCCTGCTCACAATGAGCGTGCCCGGAGATTTCCTCCTGCCACTCTCATAGTCGCTGATGACCGAAGGAGAAACACTCAGATAACCAGAAAGGTCGGTCTGTGCGATCTCGAAGTTCAATCGCCATTTCTTCAGGGTCTCGCCAGGCTTTTCTGACAGCGTAATCTCGCCTGCCATCTTTTCTGCAAGACGCTGGCGAACCATTTCATGCGATTCGTCTTCACTCATGCTTTATATTCCTAAGGTTAGATTCCCATATATATTTAACGAATACAAGTTCGTTTATTGTCGATTCTATTTTTTGCATACCATTCATTTATTTATAGTATGATATTAATCAACTATTAAAATATGTTTCTCAGCAAAGCAAAAATACAGATCACAGTTTCTGAATTATCTCTCTATTTTTCCTGTGCAAGGAAGTTATATTACTCATGCCGCGGCTACAAACCGGTCTTTTCCTCTTCTCCTTACTATATAGAACACCTTATATTAAAGGAAATGGCCATGTCCTATCCATCTCTGTTGAAAGCCTCTTCGTCAAAAGACGATGCATCTCCGAAGGAACTTGAAGCTTTATTGTCCCAGGTGCTGGGTGATATAAGTATGATCTATCCTGTTGAGATGGAGGATGTCGCAACTGAGGTCCTTGAGGAAGTATCCGGCAACATCATGGGATACCTTCCGGGAATACAGCAGTCACTCTCCGCTCAGGCAGAGGACAGGGAACTATTGCTTCTGGGCGAGTGTCTCTCACTTCTTGATGATGAGCCGTTCCTCAGTTCTGAGAAGCTCAATATGACAGGCATTCCTTACAGGCTGGTGGAGGACAAAGGAAGCTTCGAGCCTGTGATCATCAAAACAGGCAAAGCTCCTGAGAATGGTGTGTGGATGAACGACAGGTTACATCTGGCAGCATTTGCCATGCTTGCGGAAGAGATGCATGGAACCCCTGTAAAGACGGGTCATGTTATGTATGCAAGGTCCGGACTTTTCAGGAAGGTGAACATACGTTCTACTGACCGCAGGCAGGTCCTGCAGGGCATTGGTCGTGTAAGGAAGATCAAGGACGGACATATGCCTGATAAAAAGGAAGGTCCGTTGTGTAGTACATGCGACCACTCAGAGATGTGTAACGTGAAGCCCTCTCTGGCATCAAAGTTCTTTTAAGTGACCGGGTTGCCAAAAGGCATTTAATATTTAAATATCTAGGTTGACAGAATGTCCAAACCTCTTTATCTTGGTGAATTGCTCCTTTACTGGTGCCCTTCATGTAATGTCCCCGTTCTTGGGAAAGAATGTTCCTGCGGAACCGCCACCACACAGGTTACAATTACTCCTCCGGGAGATATCCGTCCGGCTTTTGCCTATGAGATAGACCTTATCAACAAACTGTCAGTTGAACAGTTCAATGCACCACTGATCACAGATGACCGTGTGGTGGTCCTGAACAAATCCCCATATGATGACCGTATGGATGAGATCATCATTGACGGTGAGGTAGTAGGTATCATTCGCTTCGAGCTTGAGAAGCTCAAATGGGTCCTTCTTCTGAGACTGAACGGTGCACGCCGCATATTCGATAATGCAGATCACATGGCTCTTAAGAGCTGGGTATCCATTGATGCAGGTGCTGAGAAATTCATACTTGGCGGTGCAAGCGTACTTGCTCCCGGCATAAAGGATGCGGATCCTTCTATCGACTTACAGGATGAGGTCGTCGTCCTGACCCACGATGGCAGGGTACTTGGTACCGGACGTTCCCGTATGAGCGGGGAGCAGATGCGTGAGAAGGGCAAAGGTGTCGGTGTCAAGGTACGTTTCAAGGAGGAACCCCGTGAGATCACAGTACCCGAAGGCGGCCAGACATGGGCTGATGCGGTAAAGGCCAATGAGATATTCATGGACGACTTCATTGAGCGTTCCCATAAGTTCATCAAAAATGTATCCTCATCTGTGGACAGGCCTGCCACGGTGTCCTATTCAGGAGGAAAGGACAGTCTTGCAGTGCTTCACCTTGTGAGTGAATGCCTTGATGATTACGACCTTCTTTTTGCAGATACTGGCATCGAGTTCCCGGAGACTGTGCAGAATGTCCATGACGTGGTGGAGTTCTATGGGAAACCCCTCAATATGATAAGCTCCGGTGAAGCTTTCTGGGATTCCGTGGACAACTTCGGCCCTCCGAGTGTTGAGGTACGCTGGTGCTGCAAGGTGTGTAAGCTTGGTCCTATCACGCAGATAATCGACGATAATTATGAGAACGGATGTCTCACTTTCATAGGACAGAGGAAGTACGAGTCCAGTACAAGGGCAAAGAGTGAACGTGTGTGGAAGAATCCCTGGGTAGGGAATCAGGTTGCTGCCGCTCCGATACAGAACTGGACAGCAATGCACGTATGGCTCTATATATTCAAGAACGATCTGCTGTATAATCCTCTATATGAGGAAGGCTTTGACAGGATAGGCTGCTGGCTCTGTCCTTCATGCTCCGTTGCCGATCTTGTGAGGCTCAAGGAGACCCATCCTGAGATGGAGAAGAAGCTCAACGATTACCTGCTCTCATATGCAGAGCGCATGGGGCTGCCAGAGGAATGGGTAGAACACGGCTTCTGGAGATGGAAGAACCTGCCTCCTCAGTTAAAGGAGGTAGCGAAGAAAAAGGATATCAGCATAATTCCGGAGTGCAGCAATGAGAACGACCTGAACTTCTCCGTGACATCGGGTTATCGCCCATGTAAACAGGGAGGTATCTCCGCAGAAGGAGCTTTTGATGGTCCGATAGACCTTGGAAAGCTGGAACTCACCGGCATGCTGGAAGCAGCTGGAAAAGCCTCATACATGGAAGGCGTTTCAATGGTGACAAAAGGTGAGGACCGTGCCCAGGTATTCGCTTCAGGAAGTGTCACAGCAAGGAGTGATTCAGACAGGGGTGCCAGGAAGTTCATGAAAAAGGTGGAGCTTTCAGTTAGAAGAGCTGTCTTCTGCAGCGGCTGCGGCGTATGTGTCGGCAAATGTCCTCAGGGCCTGATAAAGATGAAGAAGGGCCTGGCGATCATCCGGGAAGGATGTACCCATTGTGGTAAGTGTATAGAGGGATGTCCTGTTGTCAAATTCAATTCATGAAACTGACCAGAAGCCTTTTAGTGTATATCCGCCAATCTTGTACGGTGATTTTTTGGTAAAGAGAGCACTGCTCAGCGTTTCTGACAAGACCGGAATTGTAGATTTTGCTCGTGGACTCGAAAAACTGGATATACAGATCTTATCTACCGGCGGAACTGCCCGTCTGCTTCGTGACTCAGGAATTGGTGTCACTGATGTAGCGGAAGTTACAGGTTTCCCTGAAATGATGGGCGGCAGGGTCAAGACCCTTCATCCTAAGATCCATGGTGGGATCCTTTGTATAAGGGATGACCATGATCATATGGGAGAGGCCCTGAAAGCAGAAGTAGAGATGATAGACCTTGTAGTGGTCAACCTTTATCCATTCGAGATAACAGTTTCAAAAGAAGGCGTACTGCTTGAAGAAGCAATAGAGAACATCGATATTGGCGGACCTGCCATGCTTCGCTCAGCAGCAAAGAACTATCGCTCAGTGAGCGTGGTATGTGACCCTGATGATTATGGGCATGTGCTGAAGGAGATCCGTTCAACAGGTGTTGTGTCCCAGGCATCAAGGGAGCTGCTTGCAGTGAAGGCTTTCAGGCACACGGCAGACTATGATGCAACAATTGACACTTATCTTAGTAAAGAACTTCTCGGACAGGATGTCCTCCGCATGAGCTTCAAGGATGGCGTGACTCTCAGATATGGTGAGAACTGGCATCAGGAAGCTAAATTCTATAAAGAGGATGGCATAACCGGTCCATCCCTTGCAAATGCAAAACAACTTCATGGGAAGGAACTCTCATATAACAATTATATCGATGCGGACAATGCACTCCAGACCGTCAAGGAACTGTCCTCTTCAAAACCTGCTGTGAATATCGTGAAGCACAACAACCCATGTGGCCTTGCCACAGGTAACACGCTTTTACAGGCACTTCAGGCAGCATGGGACGGCGACCCGATCTCAGCTTATGGAAGTATCATCTGTACCAACACTGTTTTCGACCTTCAGGCAGCTGAGTTCCTGAACGGAAAGTTCGTGGAGATAATCATTGCTCCCGGTTTCGAACATGATGCCCTTGAGTACCTTAAGAACAAGAGCGCGAATCTTCGTCTGCTCGAACTTCCTGAACTGAACGAGCCTTTCACTGTTGATGAGACCTATAAGTATGTGATAGGTGGTGTCCTGAAACAGTCAAGGAACATCGGTATCTATGACAAATGGGAATGTGTGACGGATATGCAGTATCCTGAGGACCTGCGCTCTGTGTCCGAGTTCGCAATGCATGCATGCAAATGCGTGAAGTCGAATGCAGTGACCCTTGCCTTTGAATACGAGGAGGGTTGCTACATGATGCTTTCAATGGGAGCAGGGCAGCCCAACAGGGTGGATTCCATCAGGAAACTTGCTGTAACAAAGGCACGCGAGAACCTTCAGGTAATGTATGACCGTGAAATTCCTGATGTGTCCTTTGAGGACTATGTCAGTGATATATTCTCAAAATGCGTGATGGCATCCGATGCATTCTTCCCATTCGATGACAGTGTGGTTCATGCATTTGAGGCGGGTCTCAGGTATATCCTGTCACCGGGAGGCTCTATCAGAGATGATGAGGTCATCGCTACTGCCAATAACCTGGGTGTTTCCCTTGTGTTCACGGGTATGAGGCACTTCTTACATTGAAGTGCTTATCTCCCTTTTTCCGTTCTTTTTTTCATGAACTTCCTGTTTTGTATGTACCGCAGTGTATATTAACAGCCCCCACATTATCATAAAGTTTGACGGTCATGTATGTATTTTGTGCATTACTGCACTTGTTTAGAAAACACTTATAAGTTAGTAATTGAATTTTATATAATTGGTTGGTTGGATACGTAACTCAAAAAATTGATGTGATATTGTGAGATCAAAAGGGCTTTTGAGTTTATTGACCTACTCCGAAAAAAGAAAGGATATATTGTTCCTGCTTGAAGAGAGGACATGTACGCTGTCTGATATCAAAGATCATTTTAATGTATCATCTCCTGAGATATCTCCCCGAATAAAAGAGATGCTTTCCTATAATCTTATAGAGAGGACCGATAAGAACTACCGGATCACACCGATCGGAAGGGCTATCATCACCCATTTCAGACCATTTCTGGATATTCTGGAGACCATAGAGAAAAATGAGGAATTCTGGAAGCACCATTATCTTGATGACCTGCCTCAATTCATGCTTGACGATCTCAGTGCTCTGAAAGACTGTAAGGTTGTCTCTGACAGCATTGAGAACATCTATGAATCACACAAGACATTCATCGAGAACCTTTCACGTTCATCACATATCAAAGGTGTTTCTTCGATATTCATTCCCACATACCCTGACTTTGTAGTGGGGCTGGCTGAGAATAATGTCCCTACATCTCTTATACTGACTGAGAAGGTGTTCTCTAAAGTGAGGGATGAGCACCATGATAAACTGGATTTCTATCTGAGATCTCCCAATACTGAACTATACGTGATCGAAGATGTGAAGATCGCATTCGTTGTAACAGATGTCTTTTTCTCGCTGTCCCTTTTCTTTACTCCTGAAGCGTATGACCCGAGGGATGACCTGGTGGGCTATGATGCATCTGCCCTTAAATGGGGAGACGACCTTTTTGAACATTACAGGAAAATGTCAAGATCTGTAACTTCTATATGAAATGTATGATGGAAGGATCAGATGATCATTCCATTCACAATGGTCCTCAGTCCCACAATAGAGGTGGATTCTCCATCTATCATGAAAAGTCTCTTTGTCAGCCTGTTCTTTGTTTCTACTTCCACCTGTTCGGCAAAGTTCCTGATGTACAACATTCCGATGATGAAACTGTAGATGAGCACCACGGGTTCGAAGGCTATTGCTCCTGTCAATATTGACGTCAGTAGTACCATATGGGTTATAATGTGCAGAGCTAGCAGCATCCTCTTTGCCTTTATCTCTCCAAGCACTACAGGAAGTGTCTTTATCCCCGCCATGGTATCTCCTTTGATATCCTTGAAATCATATATGGTGGAATTGATGAACAATTTCATTCCAAAATAGATGAAAACGAGTAGGGGTGCTAGTATTGATGTGGCATGTATCCCTGCGATAACTGCAATGAAGGCTCCCCATGTGATCCCAACGACGATGTTCTTCATGCCGAGTCCACCCTTGAGCCTCAGGTTCATTTTTCCTATCCTTATCCCTTTTGTATAGAGATAGCCGGTTATAAGTGGAAGAAAAGCAATGAGTATAAGTCCGTCAGTGCTGAGAATGGCAGCTCCTATTATAAAACAGATAAGCGAGATGATCAAAGCAGCTTTGTTCGATGCTCCCCGTAATTCCGGACGGTTCTCGATATCCTCTTCTGCATCCATTGCCCTGTCAAGTGTATAGACCGCATAGATCACCAGTCCGCCTGCAAGGCAGTTCAAGAATGCGGAGTTGATCTGCATCAGGAGAAATGCTATGTGTATCCTTAACGCCCCTGAGAATGAGACCAGTACAGAACTTTTTAGCAGGTGGAGTGTTGGTATTAGTGTAGTACCGAAAATATTTAATTTGTATTCGTATTTCTTTGCCAGTAGAGTCGGGAAATTGAGGTTGCAATTCGAGCTCATAGCCTAGAATGGAACAGGACTATGTAATATTATTTTTTCAGTATAATATTATATCATTGAACTACTGCGGAAGATCATTCTATTTCATTTTACAGGCAATGATCAAAAAATAAGAGGGGCTGTGCCTGTTTTTGAAAGTATGTTCGCTGCCGTGGAACATGACTTATATATTTCTGTGAATCTTTAATTATATCAGTATCTGATTATTTATGCATATATAAATTTTGTTATTCAGCTTCAGATAGTGGCCGATATTTTGTCAGGCAAGGTTGTTGAAATATGGAGTGATCGTGCTAACCAGTTCATTCTATTGGAACAAGCAGTATTCGCAGTTCTCACAAAAGATATGAGCATCATATTTGGCTCTTCTTTTACTCAGATGCTACTTGCTTCTCTTCCAGGTGTAGTAAGAGGTACCCGAACCCGATAAAGAAGAATGGGGCTATAGGGAGTGTTTTGAAAGCACTGTTCCATACTGCAAATGAACTGATCGCAGTAATGACCCCACAGGAGATGAGTGCATGGGCGGTTGTCTTTGTTCTCAGTTCTATGTCCATCTCTATGGTATCCTTTGCAAGTTCATAGATCACCAGTGTTATGCACAGGAATGCACCGAATATCCACCCAAGGGTCCTGACGGATGCAAGAAAACCTCCATTGGAAAGCAAGGCCATCTGCTGAAATATATTCACGAATATTGTTCCGTATGTCCCATCGAAATTGGCATAGAATACCGAGAACTTGATGCCCCATCCACTTGAATAGTATGCAGAATAGAAGTAGACTTCCCATGGTATTATCAGGCATATGGCGGGCAGTATCTTTCTCAGAAGGTTTATCTCGCCGGGTTCGATGTCAATGCTTTTCATACGCAGTGTTCTATATAACTACGAATATATATTTTTAATCATAGGGGAAGTATCTATATATTACCTTGTGTTCTATATATTCATATCATTTTCAAACATAATATGAGGGATTTCAATAGAAACCAGAAAAGTTCAGCAAACAGGTGGTTCTACCTATATAATATCACTTCCGAAGCCCTGGGCAGACAAGGTCGGGATACAGACCGGCAGCAGGGTAAGTTTGCAGCCCCAGCCAGATGGTAAATTGATAATTGATCCTATACATGATGCTCCTCCTGTGAGAAAGATACAGATCGACGTTACCGGAACGATGGGTGATGCTCTCACAAGGGATATGATCGCTGCTTATCTTGCAGGTTCGGACATCATAGAGGTAAAGGCCGACAGGATAGTTGCCGAGCAAAAGAACATTATCCGTGAGATGTGTTACAAGCTCATAGGCCCTGAGATCATAGAAGAGACCGCGAAGAAGGTGGTCATTCAGGACCTTTTGAACCCGGACGAGATATCCATCAAAAAGAGTGTAAGAAGGATGTATCTTATCTCCAATTCCATGCACATTGATGCTATAAAGGCTATCAAGACACTCGATACCGACCTTGCCCTTGACGTAAACCAGAGGGATGATGATGTCGACCGGCTTTTCCTTCTTATATCCAAGCAGTTCCGTTCAATATTGCGCGGTGCAAGGTTGCCTGATGCAGCCGAGACATCCATAGATGAATACCATGACCTGAGGATGGCAGCAAGTCCTATCGAGCGTATAGCTGACCATGCACGCAAGATCGCGAAGGTCACAGACATTCTGGAAGGTCCGATCCCTGATGATATCATGGAGATGATAGAGAAGACATCGGACATATCAAGGAAGATCGTTGAGGATTCAATAGATTCCCTCTACAATTTCGATGTGGATCTCGCCAACCAGGTGATCGACCGGGTGACAAAGGTCTCGCCCCTTATAGACAAGCTCAATGGTGCCATACTGAAACTGGATACCTATGGATCAGTGGTTGCCCTTGGAACAGTGGTTGATAGTATTGACAGAACATCTGATTACGGAGCCAACATTGCTGAGATAGCTATCAACTCTGCAATGTCAAAGGGACTGTGAATCATAAGCGCCCATTGCAGGTATGAATAATAAAAATTATATGCTAATGGGTGTTTATACTACTAAAATTATCAATAACTAAATATAAATGCTATTCACGGAGGGAATGAATGGGCGTAATCAGATCATTCAAGAGGAATTTTTCAGATTTTTTTAAAAAACTGTTTAACAAACAGAATGCGCGAATAGGAATATACGGTCCGCCAAATGCGGGAAAGACGACTCTTGCCAACAGGATATTAAGGGACTGGACAGGAGATGCCATGGGCTCTGTCTCACATGTTGCCCACGAAACAAGGCGTGCAAGACGAAGAGAAGGAGTTACCATCAATACCAATGGCAGTTCCATAACCCTTGATATCATTGATACCCCGGGACTTGCTACAAAGATCGATTTCCATGAGTTCATGGAACAGGGAATGGATGAAGCTGAGTCCAAGAGGCGTGCAAAGGAAGCCACAGAAGGTGTTATCGAAGCTGTGAAATGGCTTGAGAACCTTGATGGTGTCATTCTCGTGATGGATGCGACCGAGGATCCTTTTACCCAGGTCAATGTGACCGTTATCGGCAATATGGAAGCAAGGAATCTTCCACTTCTTATCGTTGCCAACAAGGTGGATCTCGCAGAGGCTTCCCCTTCAACCATAAGGGATGCTTTCCCACAACATCCGATGGTCTCCATATCAGCTCTGGAAGGAAAGAACATAGAGACCTTCTATGAAGAACTTGCAAAGAGGTTCGGGTGATAGCAATGCAGGGATTCCAGATGGATCTTGTATCAGAGCACAGGCTATCACAGATGACCCCTGTTGAAAAGGTCAGGTTCATTATCGACGAGGTCATGGGTGGAAAGATACTGGTCCTTGAAAAAGGTCTGAGTCCGGAAGAGGAGGCAAGTCTTATTGAGATGACAATGACCCTTATCGAACCGGATGGTTTCTCAGGTATCGAGATGGAAAGTTATCCATCAGAGGTGGACACTTCATTTTTGGGTAAGATCCTTAAAAAGAACGCTCTTAAGTCAAGACTCACTGTTATCGGACCGGCCGATCAGCTTAAGACCCTCAAGAAGGATCGGAATATGATCAGTGCCCTTATTTCAACGAACAAGTAATTTGCGTGAAGCAAATGGGTCAAAAAGAAGATAACGGAAATATCATAACATCTGATCTCCCTCTCTCCTCCTTTGAGATGGGGAGGGACGATGTGAATGTAGTCTGTACCTATGGTAAGATCTCCCTGTGGTTTGGGAAGCAGGTTCCTGATATTGTAGTAGGGCAGATACTTCTGGGTATTGCCAATATAGATGCCTCAACAGTCCATGAACTGGAACTTGTATGTGGTTTCGACGATATCATGGAGTATGAGAGCGATGGCTATGTCCTGGTTTCGTATGCAAGGTCAGAGAATGGCTACAGGACCACTTTCAATATCCCTTTTTCTAGCAAGAAAGCTCTTTTACGTCTTGCCAGGTCTATCACCGAAGACCTTAAAGAGAAGGACACTGTCTTAGACTGCTATTGGACCGGAGATGCTTCTGACATCATGCGCCTGTATGAGGAATTGAGCACTATCGAAGGCTGGAATGTAAAGGGCATCAATTATAAGGACGATGCCAAAGAAAAACATAATGATACTGTTATTTTCGATTGATACTACCAGAGGAGATCAGATGAAAGAGATCCACTTAACTGAATGCAAATATCTAACTTCTTCTATTATGCTAATGGCCGAACACCTTGAGAACGTAGCTAATAAACTTGACAAGGACTCCGTAAGGGATATGCTTGAGGATATAATGTCCGCGAAGAGGATCTTCGTGATGGGCGCAGGTCGCTCAGGCCTTGTTGGAAGGGCATTTGCCATGAGGCTCATGCACCTGGGGCTTTCTTCCCATGTCGTAGGCGAGACAACAACTCCTGCTGTAAGCAAGGATGATGTGGTAATCGCTATATCAGGTTCCGGACAGACCCGCTCTATCTCGAACCTCGGACGTGTTGCCAAGGAGATCGGTGCCACACTCGTTACAATTACCTCAAATGCTGATTCAACACTGGGAGGGCTGTCCGATACTGTGATCGTTCTTCCCGGAAGGACCAAGGACGATGCAGGTGGCTATGTTGAACGTCACATGCGTGGTGAATACACCTATCTCACTCCACTGGGTACTTCCTTTGAGACCTCATCAAGTGTTTTCCTTGATGCTGTTATCGCAGAGCTTATCTTCATCACAGGTGCTTCCGAGGAAGACCTCAAGTCAAGGCACACAAATATTGAATAATACAAAATGAAGTGATAACTATGGCTGGCTCGAAGTTTGCACAAAGAGTTCTGGATATAGACATTTCCGGAATAAGGAAGATGTTCGAAGGCGCCGGTCCGAATTCCATAAATCTTGGTATCGGACAACCTGACTATGATACTCCGCAGCACATAAAGCAGGCTGCTATTGATGCTATCAATGAGGGTTTTACCGGTTATACAGCTGGTCCGGGTATTCCTGAACTTCGAGAGGCTTTGAGTTCAAAGTTCAAGACGGAGAACAATTTCGAGGTGTCAACGGATGAGATAATTGTGACCTCCGGGGCATCAGAGGCTCTTGAGATCGCTATTGCCTCCCTTGTAGGGCCTGGTGATGAGGCACTCATTGCAGACCCGGGTTTTGTCTCATACAATTCCCTTGTTCACATAATGGGTGGCAGTGTCACTCCGCTTCCACTTGCAGATGACCTGACGATAAGTCCCGAGAGTGTCCTTGAGAATATCTCTTCGAAGACAAAGGTAATGATCATCAATTCTCCTGCAAACCCTACCGGTGCTGTGCAGAGCAAAGCTGACATGAAGGCGTTTGCTGAGATCGCTGATGACCATGGTATTACCATCATATCAGACGAGGTATATGAGCATTTCATCTATGAGGGTGAACATGTAAGTCCTGCTCAGTTCTCAGACAATGTCATAACCGTGAACGCAGTCTCCAAGACCTTCTCCATGACCGGATGGAGGATCGGCTATGTTGCTGCCAGGAAGGAATATACGGAACAGATGATCAAGGTCCACCAGTATGTGCAGGCATGTGCCAATTCCATTGCACAGAAAGCGGCATTAGCAGCTATAGCAGGTCCAATGGATTCTGTATTTGCCATGCGTGATGAGTTCAAGGCCCGCAGGGACATGCTTGTGGAAGGTCTGAACTCGATAGGTCTTAACTGTGCTTCTCCAAAAGGTGCATTCTACGCTTTCCCCGAGGTACCTGAAGGCATGACCTCCGGTGAAGTAGCATCGAAGCTGGTCACAAATGGGGTTATCGTTGTGCCGGGAACTGCCTTTGGTGAACGTGGTGAAGGGCATATACGCCTGTCCTACGCATCATCAATGGAGAATCTGACAGGTGCACTGGATATTATGAAAAAAGTATTGTGATGACCTTACCAGTCATCCATTACTGTATCCTCTTCTTCTGCAGGTCCTTTTTCCTCAATGGCCTTTTTGACCATCTCGATAAGTTTTGAAGTGACTTCCTCAACTCCCTCATCCGTGGCAGTTGACATCTTCATATCCACGTAGTCCAGCTCTTTGAACTGTGGAAGGTCAGCCTTGTTAGCCACCACAAGTACCGGCAGTTTGAACTCGCTGCGTACTTCCTCAAGCATACGTTTCTGGTCCTCTATCTCATATCCGCATGTCTCACTTGCATCGATTATGAAGAGCACCACTGCATCAAGGTTCTTGAGAGCTGTTATTGCCTGAAGCTCAATCTCGTTACGTTCTGACATGGGTCTGTCAAGAAGTCCGGGGGTATCCATCACCTGGTACCTGTCATTGTCAACGAAGAAGTGGCCGATGGAAACTCCCTTCGTGGTGAAAGGATAGGATGCTATCTCAGGTGTTGCGCCTGTTACTTTAGTGACGAAACTGGATTTCCCGATATTGGGATAACCCGCGACCACAATGGTGGGTTCGTCATGGACCGACGGAAGCTTTCTGAGCTTGTTACGTGCCTCATTTAAGAAGAGAAGATCCTTGCTGATCGAACCCAAGATAGATGACAGTCTTCCAAAACACTGTTTCCTGATGGGGAGGGGGTCCCTGCTCTTTCTCATCTTTCCGACGTGTTCCCTTGCGACCTCATGTATCTTTGCACTGGCCCAGTCAAGCCTGCTCAGGGCCTTTCTCATGTCATCCACTCCTACCATGACATCTGCCAGTTCGTAGTAGAAAGGTGGCAGGTTCTCGAAGGTAGGGAATCTTCTGACTATGTTCTTTAGATTATCTGTAAGTATGTTGGCAGCCGTCAGGACCATTGACTCATTTGCCTCAAGGGCTGTTTTCCTTCCGGTGATGGTCTTTCCTGACATTGCCCTGCTGGCTCTTCTGAATGCCTTGTCCAGCAATTCGTCTGAAGTAGGGACTGTATTTATTTTTTCAAAGATCATATTCCTTCCTGTCGCGCTTCAAATCACTTCTACCTATAAATCCCTGTTCCTATAAATATCATTACAAATATCATCTTTTGTAATATCCTTATGAGGAGATACTATAATTTATATATCTCCTTTGAGTATCTATAATCTATATTTGAGTTTATGGACCGGTGATGTTTTGGAACTGACTCCTATACAGAAAGATATCCTTATAGCATTGATAAATCTTCAGAGAGAAAAGGACCGTGCTGTAAAAGGCGAAGAAATTGCAGAGCTTATTAGCCGTAACCCTGGTACTGTCAGGAATCAGATGCAATCTTTGAAAGTCCTTGGCCTGGTCGAAGGTGTCCCTGGTCCGAAAGGGGGCTACAAAGCAACAGGCGAGGCTTATGAGGCTTTAAGCATTACTGCAATGGACCATGAGGCCACAGTGCCTATCTACAAGAACGATGAGCTTGTGGACGGTGCAACAGTGGCTGAGATCAGCTTTACCACTGTGAGGCATCCTGATCTCTGTCATGGCATGATCCGGGTACTCGGGAACATCAAGGGCTTTGAGCAGGGTGACCTTGTACAGATGGGGCCGACACCTGTGAACAAACTGGTGGTCCGCGGAGAGATCGTGGGCAGGGATGATACCAAGAACACACTTGTTTTCTCTATAAGTGAGATGATATCACTTCCAAAGAAACCAGTGAAGGACTATGCAAAGACCGATGTGATCTCAATAAGCGGAAATGCAACTATTCAGGAAACCGCCCGTCTTCTTGTGGATAACAACATTCATGGTGCACCTGTGATAGATGATGATGACACCATCCTTGGAATTGTCACCTTTACAGATATTGGAGATGCAGTAGCAAGTGGGAAAATGACTGCAAAGGTCAGGGATATAATGACCCGTGATCTCATTGCAGTGGATTCGGAAACATCACTCTATGATGCCGTAAAGGCTTTCGATACTCACAACATAGGCTTTGTACTCGTGTCCTATGACGGTGTGCCAAAAGGTATATTGTCCAAAAAGGATGTTTTCCACGAATTGATCGTGTACTAATTATAAATAGTGTAAAAAATAGCGCCTTATGGCCTATTTTCTTCTTTTCTTCAGTTCAGTGGCTATCTCATCAAGGGTTATACCCTTTGCCACGAACATTACCATAAGGTGGAACAGCAGATCGGATGATTCGTATATCATCTCTTCCTTGTTCTCGCTCTTTACAGCAAGGATGGTCTCGATGGATTCCTCGCCCACCTTTTCCAGTATCTTGTCAATGCCCTTGCGGTGGGTGAGCAGGGAACTCACGTAAGAGTTCTCGGAGGGATTCTCTTTTCTGTCCGTAATGATGTCGTAAAGTTCGTTGAGTATCGAGAGGTCAGCTTCAGTCATGGTCTATCCTTTCCTGATATTATGTGATCTTATTACATCTTTATGGTGCAAAGTTGCCCACAGCCCTGGCTGGAAGATTATAACTTATGAAAAAAGGTCTTAGTGACGTTGGTTTGTAATCCACACAAAATATGACGGGTAGTGTTGGTTAGACCAACGTCCGAAACTATCATATCAATTTGATCGATATAACTGTTGTGGTCTCACAATTGAAAAAAGAAAGTATCTGAGAGTTCTCAGATCTTCCTTGGGTCTGTGATCTCTCCGGTAAGTGCGGATGCTGCTGCTGTTGCAGGTGAGCTGAGATATACGAAGGACTGTGGGCTTCCCTCACGTCCCTTGAAGTTACGGTTGGATGTTGCAAGTCCTACCTCTCCATCTCCGAGAAGTCCGAATGAACCTCCCATACATGGACCACAGCATGGTGCTTCAACAATTGCGCCTGCTTCCATGAACTGCTCGATGTATCCTGCCCTGAGGACCTTCATGTATTCTGTCCTTGATGCAGGGATGATAAGAAGTCTGACATCCTTTGCGACAGGTTCGTCACCCATCATCTTTGCAACGACCTCGATATCCTCGAACCTTCCGTTTGTACAGGAACCTACGAAGATCTGGTCGACCTTTGTTCCTTCTACCTCTGTTACAGGCTTGACGTTGTCCACGTTGTGTGGGCATGCGACCTGTGGTTCAAGGTTGCTTATGTCATACTTGTGAAGCTCACAGTCTGCACCTTCGTCTGACTTCCAGTATGGGTCAAACTCATAGTCTGGTATGCGTTCCTTGAGGTATGCCTCTGTGACCTCATCAGCCTCGATGATACCTGCTTTACCGCCCATCTCGATAGCCATGTTGGAGATGGTCATACGCTCGGACATTGGAAGTGACCTGATGGCTGAACCTGCATATTCTGCTGCCTTGTATCTTGCACCTTCTGCACCTACATCCCCTATGAGGTGGAGAATGATGTCCTTTGAGTAGACGTGTTCCGGAAGTTTTCCTTCAACTTCGAACCTGATGGTCTCAGGTACCTTGAACCAGAGTTTTCCTGATGCAAAGACCGCTGCCATGTCGGTTGAACCGATACCTGTTGAGAATGCACCGAGTGAACCGTATGCACAGGTGTGTGAGTCGGAACCTACTACAAGGTCTCCGGGTTTTACGTGTCCCTTTTCAGGCATTACCTGGTGGCAGACACCTTCATAAACGTCATAGTTGATTATGCCCTGTTCCTTTGCGAACTTCCTGAGCATTATGTGGTTCTGTGCAGCATTGAGTGAGTCTGCAGGTACCTGGTGATCGAAGAGTATCACGATCTTGCTTGGGTCCCAGACCTTCTTCTCTTCTTTGTCCCTCATGATCTCGTAGAATCCTTCTACAGCAAGAGGTCCTGTGATGTCGTGGGTCATTGCCCTGTCTATATCAGCCAGTACGAATTCTCCGGCTTTAACGGTTTTACCGGAAGCCTTTGAAAAGATCTTCTCTGAGATCGTCATAGGTTCATTATTAGTGGACATGTTTATTCCTGCATGATGTTTATTGATTATAAATCGATCGATAAAATGAAAATCGAATTAAACTCTGGATAACCCTGGATTCTCCTTATCTTATATCTTCCGTGTTATCTTATTAGTTCCCTCACTATAATGGACAATGTAATTTAAGTAGCCTTGCTTCAGGCCGGACATGGCAGTCTTCACTCCTTTCTCCCCGGTCCTGAACCCGGTATAGTTCTGATATGTAAGGATGGTGTCCTGTAATTCCCTGATGTATCTTTCAAGTACCATCTCAGCGAGCATTTTACTGTCCTGCTCACTGATTTCCCTTCCAAGTCCTTCACATTCGGACACCTGCAGCTCAAGTCCTTCCATGTAGAACGGGTATGTGCTGCACAGAAGGGGGCGGTGTTCATATATCTTACAACGGTTGTCGGCAGTTTCGTCAGGTATGAATGAACAATCCCTGTTCTTTTTTCTGCGAAGCATCCATCCGAATGTGTGGATATTCCCCTCCTCATCTATCATGCCTGACTCTGCCTGGAGTCGATGTTCTTCTTCAGGTGAATCAGTCTCAATGTTCAAAGGCTCTGCTATCTCGTCCCACTTCATACCGGTTCCATCACAGATCTTGCGGATCTCTTCAGGAACCACTGCAACACGGTTATCGCCTGATCCTCTGCGACAGCATTTCCCACACATGATACACTGGAATCCGATATTCCGTATCTGCTTAGCGAGCTCTTCTGTATCTGTCTTCTTTGCAGCCTCTATTTCTTCCTCAAGCTGCTTGATAAGCATCTTTTTGTATCTGGTATCCATCTTATTGCCATCTGGTCAGGATTTTGCTTTTCCTGATGGTCGTATCTTATAAATATGGGCTGGTTTTGTTATCTGGTATATTTTGTTATATATTCAACATATAGTATTCTATATATCATATATATTATCGAGTAGGTCATTGTACTATCATTGTTCTGACCATTTCCTGCCGGTTAACAGTTTATGGGTCTGTCTGGCTAAGGTTCCTGTTATCAGCACAAAAACAGGTACGATCATCTTCCTCTGAGTTTTGTATCTGTTAAACGAACATTTAGCACTAATGATGGTCCAAATACGAGCTATCTGTGTACATCTGCGTTATCCGTGTCTATTTGTTCTACCATTAAAATAGGATGCACCGTTCCAAAAATGATCCCTCTCTATGTACTCCCTGGACTTTTATGCCAGTTATGCGGATTATTACGTACGATTGTTATGTTATCTTCATGCAATGTATAGTATGTATGTTTATGACCTATCAGCCAATTATATAATTGTAAGTCCTATCTGTGCATATTATGTATGAACAAGCTCTTTTGTGGCTGTTTATGCTTGCATAATGCTCACATACTAATATATTGTGTGATGGGTCCCGGTGATTTGTTATCTCCGGACGTGTTCTAATATTCAGCATCATGTCTCTGTAGTTGCTGTTTCTTTCATCCGGGTAGTGAAAATCGCAATGAATAAAAATTGTAACAAATAATATTCAAGTATATATGTATATTTTATTATATATTATATAATGTATGTTTAAAATCAGATACATTAAACTGTAATTTAATAAAAAAGAATCAGGAGAGACTATTCATCAGTCTCTTCCACACCAACAGCACTGAGGAATCTCTTTACAACTGCCTCGTTAACGAGTCTGAGGAGGGTTTGGCGGTCCTTTGCAGCACTGAAGACACCCAGGGTGATCTGTGCCGCTGCAGCTGTTGCGTGTCCTCCGCCAGAATCCTCGCCGAACGCTCTTTTCATGGCATCGCCGAGGTTTACTCTGATATCGTTACTGCGTCCTGAGATGTATATCTTCTCATCAGTGACCCCGAAAACTATGGAAGTGGATATCCCTTCAAGGTTCAGGAGATAATCCGCTGCCTGTGGTAATGTATCCCTGTTACGTATGCTTCCCACATTTGAGAGCAGGTAGCTTCCTATTACCTGTCGGCTGTTGATAGCCTCGCCAAGTACATCCAGTGTCTCGATCGACATTGATGGACGTTCCAGTTGCTCAAGGATGTCATGGTCTGAAAGAGGATAAAGGTATGAAGCTGCTGAAAGGTCAGCAGAATCTGTATTCCTCTTAAAATCAAGTGTATCGGTCCTGATACCATAGAGAAGTGCAGTTGCAAGCTTGCTGTCGATCTCCACATTGAGTTCCTGCAGATACTTTGTCAGTATGGTCGCTGAAGCACCTACATTAGGACGTATATCGATGTAATCAGAATCCAGTTCTGCATCAGGAAGTGGATGGTGATCGATCACAATGTTCACGCGGGTCTCAGGAGGGAGTGAGTTGTTAGCTCCCGGCATCGAACAGTCCACAAGTGCGATGTTCTCATAGCCGGTAAATCCGACATCTTCTGACCTGTAGAGGTCGATTCCCAGAAGGTTCACGAAAGCCTTGTTCTCCTGGTGCCCGATCTCCCCGTGATATATTATATCTGAGAGCACGTTGAATGAGGTTGCGATCCTCTGAAGTGCAAGTGCACTGGATATCGCATCAGGGTCCGGGTTATCATGGACCACGATGGCAAGTTTCTTTCCTTTGTTGGCCTCGAACCACTGGGTCAGTTTATTACCTCTGTGCATGGCCTCTGCACGCTCAAGGGACCTGGACAGTGATTTTGCAACCATTCTCGGTGGCATGATCACAAGGTCTGCTCCAAGTGTCTCCATCTCCTGCATGTTGATGACATCAGGAGCTCTCACAACACAATAGATGTCTGAAGAGACCTTGTTCCTTATGTTCTGAAGGGCGATCTTGTTCGCCTTTGGATCGGAACTCAGGATAAGTATCCCTGCAAGGTCCTTGGTGTTGATCGTATCAAAGAGGGCAGGATCACTGACATCACCGACTATGGCCTCGTAGGCTTCCTCTCGAAGTGTCTCCACTTTCTGAGAGTCCTTGTCTACAATAATGAGCTCTTTGTCAAGCTCTCTAAGTTCCTTGGCTAAAGCAAAGCCAAAACTTCCACTGCCAAGGATGAGATATGTGGGTTTGACCTTAGATCTGTCAGTTGCGCTGATCTCTTTTGCAACGTTGTTAATAGAAAAGCCTCCATTTTGTGTAAGAGTTATATTTGCATAAAATGATTTTCAATAAAATTAACAGAAATAATACATTAACTGATAAATACAATGCAAACTAAGGGATAAATAGGTAACTATGTCCTCTATCAGTTCTTCAAAGATGCGTTCTATCGATGCTAATTGCTCATATCTGGGAATGGATCCTCTCCAGTTGATGGAAAATGCAGGTGCAGCAATAGCCCGGGAAATAATATCAAAGACGGGTTCCGCAAAGGTGCTCTTTGTTGCAGGAAGGGGAAATAACGGGGGCGATGCATTCGTTGCTGCACGACATCTCTCATTATATGGGACCTATGATGTCCGGGTAATTCTTCTGGGCCATTCATCGCGGATAAGGACAGAAGAGTCAAAGCGAAATTTCTCACTGCTGAAGTACAGCGGTATCAAAGAAATAAAGGAGATATCCGATTCCAGTGAGCTTATCGGTTATACTGGCTGGAAGGATATGGATATCATTGTGGATGGTGTACTTGGTTCAGGCATAAAAGGTGCTCCAAGGGAACCCGAATCCACTGCTATCGATAAGATAAATTCTTCAAGATCCTACATAATCTCTATAGACTCTCCTTCCGGATACGATATTGATAACGGGGAGGTTGTGAAGAGTGTTGCTGCCGATATGACAATAACCTTCCACAGGATGAAGACAGGTCTGGGACTTCCCGGTTGTGAGAGATACACAGGTGCTGTAAAAGTAGTTCCCATAGGTGTCTGCCGGGACGCTGAGGAATATGTAGGTGCTGGCGACCTCATGGCTCTGGAACGCCGGAAAAGTGATGCTCACAAAGGTAATTCCGGTCGTGTCCTTGTAATCGGCGGAGGTGCGTACTATGGTGCTCCTGCACTTGCAGCCATGGCAGCCCTGCGCAGCGGTGCCGATATAGTCACAGTCGCAGTGCCTGAGAATGTTGCTGATACTGTAGCCTCATTTTCTCCTGATATTATAGTTGTTCCATTGGAAGGGAACATGCTTATCCCTGAGAATATTTCTCGTTTGAAAGGTCTTATCGATTCGCATGATGTCACTGTCATAGGTCCGGGTCTGGGAAGGGATCAGAAGACACTTGAAACAGTGGAACTGATCCTTCCCCTATGCAAGAGGGCGGTAGTCGACGCAGACGCACTTTACGGTCTGGAATTGCCCGTGAAAAGTGAGGGTGAACTCATCCTGACACCGCATTCCGGGGAGTTCTCCCGTCTTCTGGATGAGAAACTTCCTTCGTCCATTGATGAGAGGAAGGATATCGTCAGGAACTTTGCCGGGGAGAAAGGTGTCACGACAGTTCTCAAAGGTAATGTAGATATCATCTCTGACGGGCAGGCCACCCGACTCAACAGGACAGGTAATGCCGGGATGACCGTAGGCGGTACAGGTGATGTCCTGGCAGGCATAACCGGTGCCCTGTTCGCTGTGAACGATGCCATGGAGGCAGCCTCGTGTGCTGTGTTCATAAACGGTGCAGCAGGTGACCTTGCTTTTGAGGAGAAGGGTTCAGGTCTGCTTGCGACAGATATAATTGACCGGATAACAGATGTTATATTGAAGGTGTTTTGATATGGAGCGGGAAAACAGAAAGATAAACGTTGACATCGAAAGGACGTGGGTCCGTATAGCCATCAGTCATGGTAAGGATGAGGAGATAATCAAGCTCAGTCTCAAAGAGGCCACCGAACTGAAAGAACAACTAAATAGTACTATTGAGGATTACCTGCAAAGGCAGAATATCAGAATAGATTAAACTTAAAAAGTAACATCTAAAAACGGTGATCCATTGGAAGCTAAATTCACGCATATCGAGAACGACCGCGCGGTCATGGTAGACATAGGCAGTAAGGATATAATCGTAAGGAAAGCGGTAGCTTCCGGAGAGATCATCCTCAGTGCCGCGACCATAGAGAAGATACGCACCGGCACGGTTGAGAAAGGTAACGTGCTTTCCACTGCCCGGGTAGCTTCCATACTTGCAGTCAAAAGGGTACCGGAACTCATTCCCATGTGCCACCAGATCCCTATCACATCGGTGGATGTGGACTTCGAGATAGAGGACGACCTGGTCCGTGCAATAGTTGAAGTGCGCTCTGTTGGTAAGACCGGCGTTGAGATGGAAGCCCTGACAGGTGTTTCGGTTGCGCTGCTCACCGTGTGGGATATGGTCAAGTCTGCAGAGAAGGATGAGACAGGTAATTATCCTGCCACTGGCATTCAGAATATTAAGGTTATTGAGAAAGTAAAAATGGACCAAAACTAATGTATTATAGGTGTACATTAGGGAGAATCCAAATTATCCATTAATTATCCATTGATCGACTTTTAACGAGGTACATTATTTGAAAATCATAGGAGGACCAGCATCCCAGGCTCTTTCATCAAGGGTCGCAAGAGAGCTCGACATCGAGCCTACAGTGTGTGACTATACGAGGTTCCCGGACGGGGAACTGTACTCACGCATCCTTGATGAGGACGTGGATGAAGTTACCATTATACAGAGTACCACAACGGACTCTGATCTTATTGCATTATTGCAGTTGATAGATGCCTGTGAGGATTCACCTGTCATCAATGTCGTCATACCCTACATGGGTTATGCAAGGCAGGACAAGAAGTTCAAAACAGGTGAGCCTATCACTGCAAGGGCAATTGCCAGAACGATAAACGCTGACAGGATATTCACAGTGAACATCCATGAGGCAAGTGTGCTGAACTATTTCAACGCAGATGCCTTCGACCTTGATGCATCACGTCTCATAGGTTATCACATAAGGTCACTTGGACTGGATAACCCGTTGATAGTCTCTCCTGATAAGGGTGCTATCAGTCTTGCCGAGAACACGGCTGCGGATGTAGGACTTGAGTTCGATTACCTGGAAAAGACCCGTCATTCCGGTGATACTGTCACTATCAAGGCAAAGAATGTCGATGTAATGGACAGGGACATCATCATCATCGATGATATGATCGCCACGGGCGGTACCATGGCCGAGTCCATAAAGCTTCTCAAGTCACAGGGTGCAAAGGATGTCTATCTTGCATGCGTCCATCCGGTACTTGCAAGGAATGCCGTACTGCGCCTGTTCAATGCAGGGGTAAAAGATATCATTGCCACTGATACAATAGAAAAGGCGCAGAGTTCTGTCAGTGTGGCACCTCTGATAGCCAATGCTTTAAGAAGTATCTGAACATTAATATATTGAGGACTGATCATGACTTTACCCGATGTTTGCCCCAGGGACGGAGTTTCCCAGTGTAAGAAGAAAGAATGCCACCTGTACATATTGGAGTGGCGTACGGGGGACGAACAATGTGTCATCGGGTATCGATCAACCCACAAAGAGCTTTCCAGGTCAGTGTCCCTGGAAGACACCTATGTTGAGAACACACGCAAAAAGCTTGAGAAAAAAGAGCCCCGTGAAAGGAGACCATGGCCCGACACAAGCACGGCTGCTTCAGTAAGGGAACATCTTAAAAGGGAAGTTCCTGTAGCTGAGACCAGACCTGAAACTGTAATGGAACCAGCACCTGTATCCGAACCTGTGGCCAGGACCAGTGAATCCTATATCGAGGCGCGTGTGGGAAAACCGGTTCCTGAAGTGCTGGAACAGCTTGCTCCTGTGACCCAGGAAGAGGTCGTGGTCAATGATAAGAACACCACGGTGATCGAAGCAAAGAGCAGTGATGAAGAAAAGGATAAGGATGCAAGGAAAAGAAAGTCACTTGATGAAGTGATGGACCTGGACCTTCCTGAGGACTATGAGGAGAAGTTCTGGAAATAGTCCCATTGCTATTCCTGATATACTTCTGATGCCCTCCTTAATATTTACGATATATGAGATGCGGGATACTTTGCAGAGTATATGACCTGCTGCTGGATGAACTCGGACCACAATACTGGTGGCCTGCTGATTCAGCTTTTGAGGTCATTGTGGGTGCCATGCTCACCCAGCAGACAAAATGGACCAATGTCGAGAAGGCGATAAATGGCCTGAAAGAACATGATCTGCTGGAGGTCGGGTCACTTGCCAGTGCTGACATCGAACTGCTTGAAGGACTCGTGAGATGTTGCGGTTTCTATCGTCAGAAGGCTTCCCGCCTGAAAGGAATGGCTGGTTTTTTTGCGGAGCAGGGCATGGAGCAGGTTTTCTCGATGCCTGTAGATGAACTTCGCAGGACCATGTTATCTCTCAAAGGTGTCGGGAACGAGACTGCAGACAGTATCGTTCTTTACGCAGCTGACAAACCGAAGTTCGTGATCGATGCCTACACCACCCGGATGATGAAGTGTATCGGCATTGAAGGGAATTATATGCAGCTACAGAGGATGTTCGAAGAACAACTCCCTGAAGACGTCGGTATCTATAAGGAATACCATGCTCTCATAGTTGAATATTCAAAGGCCTACTGTGGCAGGGACCGATGTAATGAATGTATTCTTAAGGATCTGAATGAGAATGGATGTTGAAACCTATAATGAGATATACGCAAGCCTTGATGATGTCGATGACGTAAGAAGACTGGCTGAACAGTTCTCACAACCCATCGGTACCATTCATTCGATACTGAACCAGAAGGTCGTTACAAAGGTCAAGAAGAACTTCTCCAGGGTCAAGAACAAGGGCCCAAGACATCTGAAGCAGTGGAAGAAGGGCAAGAGCATAGTTTCCATTGCCAAGAAGAATGACATTCCTCCAACCCTTATGGTCTCCATGCTCCTTAAGGAGATGGATATTCCCAAGAAAGGATTCATCAGGAATCTTGATTCCCAGCCGGAGGGTCGCCTGAAAAGGGAAGTTATCGAAGCCATGGATTCAGACTTTTTCTTCTCTCCCCGGGCACACGAGTTACATGCTGAGAAAGGCGAGATGGGTGAGTACATCCTTGCTGAGTGGATAAGTGAACAGGAACTTACTTACAGGTCTGAGAACGACCTGCGGGATGAGGGATTCACAAAGACCCCGGATTTCCTGCTGAACGAGGAACTTGATGTTGATGGTGTTAAAGTATCATGGATAGAGAGCAAGGCTCTCTTCGGTGATGAGAAAGAGCACGACTATTACATCAAAAAACAGTTCAGGGAATATGAGGAGTTATACGGTACCGGAATGATAGTCTACTGGTACGGTTACATTGACACTGTCAGTTACAACGGACATGTCATAAAGGACTACAGTTTCTTTGACAGGGACTGGGACCTGATAGAGGAACTTCTGAACTTCAAGACCTACTGGTAGTCTTTTAGCTCTCACTCTTTCTTTCTGTGGGACATGACCTTTTTTGTATATACCTGGTTCACACCTTCTTCATCATATACTACAACATCATCGTTCATGGTCGCGTGATTACCATGGATCGCAAGGAAAGGCAGTAACTCATTGCTCTGCGGGTCGCGCTGGTTCTTCATGTTAAAGATGTCCTGCGACGTGCTTAATGGAACAGTGTGCATGATATTGGTAATTCGGGTCATATTTCTATGAGGAATGGCTGCTTATTAATAGCTTTCGTATTGTAATTATATGAGGTAATTCTGTGTCCTGAAAGGACAGTTTTCCTCGCAGAATTCCCGATAATTTCCGGATAATTATCGATGACATATTCTCATAAGCAAAGGTTATAATAGGAACAATTATCTAAGGTTACTGACTCCGGAGTCTTCCGGATCTTACACTTATCATATCATATATCGGTGAAATTATGGCAGAGATTACACACTGGGCAGATGTCGTGGCAGATGAGGTGCTTGCAAAGGGTAAGAAGCATCTTGTTGCAACAGGTATCACACCCTCAGGTCACATTCATATTGGTAACATGCGCGAGGTCGTAACTGCAGATGCAGCATACAGGGCCCTTGTCGACAAAGGTGCAGAGGCTGAGTTCATCTACATCGCAGATACCTATGACCCTTTAAGGAAGGTCTATCCTTTTCTGGATGACAGCTATGAAGAGCACGTAGGAAAACCCCTTTCTGAGATACCATGTCCCTGCGGAGAGCACAGGAACTATTCCGAACATTTCCTTGAGCCTTTCCTTGCAGCACTCGAGCATCTCGGGATACACCCGAAGGTGTACAGGGCGGATGAGCTGTACAAGGAAGGTGTCTATGTAGAGGCTATCAAGCAGGCCCTTTTAAAGAAGGACGAGATAGCAGCTATTCTTGAGAAGAGGTCAGGTAAGACACAGGTAGAGACATGGAACCCTTTCAATCCTATATGCAATGAGTGTGGAAAGGTCAATACGACCATAGTGACCGGATTTGACATCGATGCCGAGACCGTTGATTACGAATGTTCATGCGGAAGCAGCGGCACAGTACCAATGAAGGGTGGCGGAAAGCTCACCTGGCGTGTGGACTGGCCTGCAAGGTGGAAGGCACTGGGCGTGACCGTTGAACCGTTCGGTAAGGACCATGCTTCAAGGGGTGGATCCTATGATACCGGAGTGGCCATCGCCGAAGAGATATTCGGATACGAAGCTCCCCATCCAATCGTCTATGAGTGGATCATGCTCGGACAGAAGGGTGCAATGTCATCATCTACTGGTGTTGTTGTTTCCATTGCGGACATGTTGAAAGTTGTACCTCCTGAGGTACTTCGTTATCTTATCATACGCACAAAGCCTGAAAAGCACATAAGGTTCGACCCTGCACTGCCGCTTCTCACACTTGTGGACGAGTTCGAGCGCCTTCACTCAAGCGACAAGGCAACAGAATATGATAAGAGGATCATCGAGCTCTCACATGCAGCAGGACTCTGTCACACAGATATCCCGTTCAAACACATGACAACCATATACCAGGTTGCAGCAGGCGACTTTGATAAGATCCTAAATATAGTGGGAAGGGCCGGATATGACGTTTCCAACGAGAAGTGCATACGTGAGCTTGCCGACAATGTGGGCAAGTGGCTTGAGATGTTCGCTCCTGACAATGCAAAGTTCAGTGTTCAGGAAGAACTTCCGGTAAGCACTGCACAGCTCAATGACTTCCAGAGAGCATTCCTCAGTTCATTCTCAACCATACTGGACAAGAGCGGTGAACTGACCGGTGAGGACTATCACAACCTCGTATACTCATCAAAGGAAGCAGGCACCGAACTGAATACGATGATCGCTGCTGCCATGGACGTAGCTCCTGAGTCACTTGAAGTGAATCCAAAAGAACTCTTCAAGGCGATCTATGTGTCCGTGCTCGGACAGCCATCAGGTCCAAAGGCGGGATGGTTCCTTTCATCACTTGAGAAGGACTTCCTCGCACAGCGCTTCAGGGAAGCAGCAGAGTACAGACCCTGAACATGGATAATAGTTCTTCCCCGGGCAGCAAATCTGGCAATTTCGATAATTCTGCCAGGTCTGAAAAGTCTCATTTCCTTGCCTGGGAAGAGGAATACAAACATGTGACCTGGGGCGGTCCCCGGTCGATATCAATGCTTGAGGGATTGGTGTCACCATCATCCCGGGTACTTGATCTTGGTTGCGGGAACGGTCGTTTCCTTCTCCCGCTTTCAAAAAAATACGAGTCAATTGGCACCGACGTGTCAGCAACCGCAGTTCACAGGGCTCGTTCATATCTTTTTAAGAACAAATCGCAGGCAGAGTGCCTTGTTTCTAGTATAACCTCGCTTCCCTTTTCTGATAATTCCTTTGATGTTATCCTGTGTCTTGGTGTGCTCCAGCACCTGCTGGAAGATGAAAGGAAGACCGCAATAAGCGAGATCAAGAGGGTTATGGCAGATAATGCCGTCCTTGTGCTGGAGGTATTCGGTACTGAGGATATGAGATATGGCGGGGAAGCAATAGAAAAGGATACATTCCGCAGGAAAAGCGGTATCATATATCATTATTTCACGCAGGAAGAGATATCATCCCTGCTTTCAGGATTTGAGATAATGGAGATGAAAGATATAGTCTCAGAAAAAATGTTCAGTGGCAAACCCCACAGGCGCCACCAGATCAGGGCAATAGCCCGTCTTTAGAAAGCGATACCTAGATAGTTCAGCACTATGATGAGCAGTGCACCTACAACTCCCGCGATCGCGCAGATCAGTATTACTACCCATGTATAAGCTATTTCCAGACCCAGCACAAGGTTTGCCAGGACAAGTACGATAAGTCCGACAATTGTGTTAATGACCATATTCTTTACAGTCTTAAGCACTTTCCAGAGGACAATTGCAGCTATAATGGCTACAATGAGGATTATAATTTCAGTTACCATAGTCACCATTTTTATATTGTTATGATAAGTATTTAATGCTTGCTAAAAAATTAAGGTTTGTTGGCAGAGTTCAGGAACGCATCAATTTCCTTCTTCATGACCTCTGCGGAATCATATTCCCTGCAGATGATCCTTGCATCACCCAGTATCATCGCAGAGACGTTCGCTTCAGGAGTATGCAGGCAGAGTACCGGCATCTTTCTGTGAAGTGCGCTGCAGACCTCATAACCAACACCTATGGAAGGTGTACTCACTTCTGCGATAACACAGTCGCTCTTCTCAAGGAATTCCATATCACGTGCATATATCTCCTGTTCGCTCAGCAGGGATTCCGTCCTCTCAAGTTCAGGGTCGGCCACATGCCAGCTGGGTACGTGATGCCCGCTCTCCTGGATATACTCACACATCTCTATATAGGTGGACAGCATTTGCCTGCCACCTCTTATGGATGCCGAAAGGAATACGTTCATTGTACACCCCTGTGGTAATGTCCTCTTGTGTGGAATTCACAAATGTCGCTGCCCTGCCAGAGGTGTTTAGTGTTTCCGGTATAACAGGCATCTATTCCTGTACGGTAAGCGCGGGTGACCATCCCGACACGCTCATCTTCAAGTGTCCTTGAATCTATCCTGAGTCTTGAAACACCTGCTTTGATAAGCTGTGGCACGTCATCCAGCAGGCACAGTTCCCTTGAATTGAAGATATGTGTCCTGCAGTCCGGGTCGGTTTCAACAGGGAATTCGAATCCTTTCTCATCCGCTATCTCAAAACTGCCGCTTTTGCACTGGGAACCACACTTAAAGCCTGAATGATCTCTCTGTCCCATGACTCCTCCGATAAGGCAGTGTTCGGATTCCATTATCTGTATGTTGCCGTGAACGATGTATTCGCATCTGCCATACCTTGTGATCTCAGTGATCTGTCCGAGATTCATCTCAGTTGACAGGGTAACTGTGTCCGCTCCTTTTGTGATAAGTAATTCAAGGGTATGTCTGTTGAACACGTTCATGGAACTGTCAGTTACGATCTTCAGTTCTGTATCTTTTTGGTCGGTGAGGATCTTGAGAACACCCGCATTGGCGACTACAATTCCTGCAAGATCGTTCTCTTTTGCAAACGCTATCGTTTCCTTTACTTTGTTCATCTCCGTATCCTTTACGATGACCGGTGTGTGAAGGTAAACGGCAACGTTCTTTTCTGAAGCAATGGCAAGAGCAGGTTTCCATCCTCCATTACGAAGGCCGGTCCAGTCACTGTCTATGTATACGATATCTGCTCCGCCTTTGATCGCAGACATGAGGGCATCAGGGTTGTTGACACTTACAGAGAGCTTTGTTCTCTCTTCCGGGACCGGTCGTTCCTTTTCTTCTTCAGATGGGATAATATCCTTATCGCCTTCCCTGATGTGAGATGGTCTTCTCCAGCTTTCTATCCTCTTAGTCTCAAGTTCCGCCAGTGCTTCGGTCCTTGCGTTGTTCAGTTCCTTTATTGGTATGAACGCATCATCAGAAAGGTCAATGTTCATCTCTGCAGGTTCAAAGACCGTGTTGCCTGTCTTGGAAAGTTGCTTTTCCACATTATCAAGGGTTGTTGGTCTCTTCTGTGATCTCTCCACAACATAATCCGAGGTCACAGTTGTGGTATTGTTGTCATTATCTGAAACTGAGAGTTCCATCTTCTCTCCGATGCGTGCCTTCAGGTCGATGGAGACAGGGACCCTGCGTATGGGTGAAGGGGAATTATAAGAAGCCTGTAATTCTTTCATGAGGGAATCATCAAGTGTCCTGTAAACCACAGTGCCATTCTTTGGTGGCTGATCGAAATTGATGGTGATGACATCTCCCTTGTCTGCCTTTTTCTCCAGCATGTTCCCGATGTAGATTCCCCTGATTATCGTACCGGAGTCAGCTTTGCCTTCAAAACCAATACCATCTCCTACTTCAAGTTCTCCGGTAAGTGTGATCTCCATTCTTTTGAACTTATTATTATATCCTGTAACTTCTCCGACCATGATTCCCTGATTGTGCGGTCTTTCCTGGCTCATCAGGTCAATGGCAGGGTCGCCTTCGAAGTACCCGGTTGTGAACTCACGGTTGAAAAGCTGTTCAAGCTCGGTTCTCTCTTCCCTGGTCACAGAATAGTTATCAGGGTCTGCTGCGAACCTGTCTATCAGGCGACGGTATATCCTCACAACCCCTGCAACGTATTCAGGGCGCTTCATACGGCCTTCTATCTTGAATGAATCGATACCTGCTTCTATGAGTTTGGGCAGTATCTCAGATGTGTTCAGGTCTTTTGGACTGAGGAGGTAGCTTCCTTCTGTCTTGATCTCCTTCCCATCTCTCAGTAATCTGTATTGCTTGCGGCATGGCTGGGCGCAGTATCCACGGTTCCCGCTTCTTCCACCTATCATACTACTCATGAGGCACTGGCCGGAATAACAAATACAGAGTGCTCCATGGACGAATGCCTCTATCTCGGCTCCGGTTTCGGCTTTAATTTTCCTGATATCTTCAAGTGAGAGTTCCCTTGCGAGAACTATTCTCTTCACACCCATATCTTTCAGGAGCTTGATGCCCTCTGTGTTGTGTATTGTCATCTGGGTGCTTGCATGTACCGGGAGCGTGGGAACCATTTCCCTTGCAAGTGAGAGCAATCCCATGTCCTGTACTATGATGGCATCGGTCCCCAGTTCATCAAGGGTGTACATGAGCTCAAGTACCTTCTCCATCTCATTATCCTTGATAAGGGTGTTCAGGGTGACATAGACCTTCACATCTCTCAGATGAGCGAAGTCGATAGCTTCCCTGAATTCCTCCATGGTGAAATTACCTGCATATGCCCTTGCGCTGAAATCCTTTACTCCGAGGTATACTGCATCTGCACCGTTCTCTACGGCAGCTATGAGCGATTCCATGTTCCCGGCAGGGGCTAAGAGTTCAGGGGTTTTAAGCATGATAATCGCTCAGATGAGGTAAGAGTATATAAAAGCCCCCTTTAATCTATCAGTTTTAAATTCAATGCCACATATCTTGAAAATATATCATGGAGTTCGTTACGGCAGGTGAGTATAATTGAACAGGCAGGAATTCAGGAAATTGCTTCTCATAATCTCGTTCTTTATGTTCCCGCTCACTATCTTCTATTTCTCTCCCTATATTATCGTTGATGCAGCATCAAAGGGAATAGTCTCCGGAAGCATGGTGGTCTTTGCATTACTTTTCCTTTCATCGCTTGTATTTGGCAGGCTGTGGTGCGGATGGTTCTGTGCCTCAGGAGCATGTCAGTCAATATTGATACAGGTCAACGGAAAAGATGCAAAGGGTGGAAGGTATGACCTGATAAAATATCTGATATGGACGGTCTGGATCTTCATTATAGCATTTCTGGCTGCTTCTGCCGGAGGACTGCATACTGTCAATTTCTTCTATCACACAGAGAACGTGGTATCAATTGACCGCCCGCTGAAGTTCATTGTCTATTATGTGGTGATAGCTGTGCTGTTGGTTCTTTCACTGGCATATGGCAAAAGGGCTGGCTGCCACTACATTTGCTGGATGGCACCATTCATGGTCATCGGAAGGAAGATAAGGAACATCCTGAAGTATCCTTCCCTGAGGCTCAAAGCGAATAAAGATGATTGTATCAACTGCAGGAAGTGCAGCAAGATCTGTCCCATGAGCCTTGATGTCAATGCCATGGTGAGCAACGGGAAAATGGAGAATTCGGAATGTATCCTCTGCGGGGAATGTGTTGATACGTGCCCTAAAGATGTGATAAGTTACTCCTTCAGTTCAGGTGTTGAGTGAATCCCCGGTCAAATGTTGAGAACTCTTCCTTTATGTGAAGTTTCATCTCATCGATGATCTCATCACCGGCTTCAGGCGGCATATTCTCAAATATCTGTGAGAAATAGGCATCGAAGTCAGGTACTTCTGATGAGAATACCACGTCCTTCAGGTAGAACCTGCCGCCATCCTTTAGCATGGAATTTATATTCCTCAAAGCGGTGAGTTTCCAGAAATCCGGAAGATGGTGCAATACAAGCTGGGTAACAACCGCATCGAACTTCTTTCCTTTCGGGTCGAATGTCAGGAAACCTGCCCTGCCGAATTCAATGTTATCCCTGCCTCTTGTCTTTGCTTTCTCTCTGGCGAAGTCAAGCATTCTCTGGGAAATATCCAATGCAAGGACATGTTCGCAGTGTTTTGAAAGCTCAATGGAGAATTCGCCGGTCCCGCATCCTATCTCCAGTATACTGTGTTCCGGCTGGATGTCAATGAGCTTTATCATGGTCTCAGCCTCTTCGGCTATATTCCTGATAGTTCTCATCTTCCTGTCGTAGTTCTGAACCTCTTCTTCACTTGAGTAATCGGTTCCTATCTGTACGAGTTCATTATAGTACCATTCAGGTAGTTCTTTCATAAGGCCCCTCTCTTTCTTATTAGAACAATTGGAGTATCTTTCAATTGAATAAGTAATTGGTGACAGGTTTTAAGTGCGTGCTGTTGCACAAAAAGTTCTTTGTAGAATTCTGTTAATTGCGACTTTGAACTCAGTAATTTTCAATAACTGTATTAGTTCAATAGTCTTCAGGATAGCAGCAAAGGAACGTGCCACCTGAGGCGGGTGGTTGCATTGTTCTTTGTTAATCAATGATTTTTTGCAGACCATAATGAACACAAGGGTACAGGGAATCTTAAGTTTGACTGATCAGAAGTCATGGATAACTTTACCGTTCCGGAGGACCCGGCGAAGCCGGCACGATCCCACAAGATAAAAAATACGTCCCCTAACCTTTTTTTCGACAGAGCCTAAAAAGTGAGGATAAAAAGAGAATTGAAGTGAAAAAAGGAGATCTTCACTTCTTTTCCTTTGTCAGCAGGTACCTCTTGAGGATGATTATTCCGATACCTATCACGAACAGGTAGTACAGTGACCTGAAGATGGGCCTGTACTGGTATTCGAACCATGTGTATATTATCTCATCAACAGAGAAGTATAACTGTAGGGTCGAAAGAGCGATGACAATACCTACCAGCAGAAGCATTCCGCTCTTGAAATAATCCTCGCTTGTCCTTTCCTTCTTCTCTTTCTCCGGCTTTGTGTCCGTCTCCGGAGGAACCGTTACTTCTTCTTCTTCTTTCGTTTCCCCGATGTTCTTCTCATCGTTCATTGTGATCTCCTCCTTATGATATATAGTGCTGCTAGCAGTGATATTGCCATGAATGTTGCCGTGAATCCCGGACTTTCCTCTTCTGCGGTCTCTTCAGCATATTCCTCATATGCCCAGTCGTAGTCATCTTCCACCACAAAATCAGCAGTATTGACATTCTTGTTCTGGACCAGCTGGTCCCTGTCAATTACTTTCTCAGGGTTGAGTTGCACATAGTCCTCACCGGTCTGGACAACGGTGTTCCCGTCCCATATGCTGACCTCCACAACGTAATTGTAGTTGTCAGGGACGGTGAGGTTGACACCTCTGATGATGGTCTCCTCGGGTCCTATCTCTCCTGAACTTGTCCATTCCTTGTCTGCAATGAGCCTTGCATCCATTTCCCTTGCCTTCACAAGTATGCGATAATCTTCAGTGGTATCAACACCTTCATTCTTGAGATAGATATCATTCTGGATGACAACGCCACTGGAGCTTGCTTTCCTTGCTATGAAGTCGATGCCCTCTATCTGGATACCCGTTTCCTGCTGGTCCGTTGGCAGCCTGTCCAGTCCGGAAATTGTCATCCAGCGGTCGTATCCCATCTCGCCTTCATTTACGATGGTGGTACTGATACGATAACTTCCGCTTTTTGGAAGCCGTATCATCTGGCTTATTGCCTTCGTTTCATCCTCCTTTATCGGTCCGACATCTGCTTCCTGCTTCAGTTCAAGCAATCCGGTCTGTTCGCTGAAAGCCTTCAGCATGATCGTTGCATTGCCATCGCTGTCAGCTCCCCAGTTCTCTACATATGTTGTGACATTGAGCCAGACATAGGTGCTTTTGACACTATCCGCTGCCATCTCGATGTCCCTGATCCCCAATTGTGCATCCGGTTCCTCGAACTCACGCAGGCATCCGCTGGATGCTGCTGAGAACAGGATGATCAGCAAAATGAGGAAAGAATAAACTGAACGTTTCTGTATCATTATATCCCCGGATGAATAGAAGCGAGGATATTATTTATACATTATTAATTAATTTGTATATACACAAATTTAGTGAAAAAAGTAAAAATGGGATAGGATATCAATCCGTACAGATGCACGGATTCTTCTTACATGTGGGACACATGTCAGGATACTTTTCCAGAAAAGCAGCTTCAAGGTCTATATCATAGAGGTTTGCAATTGCACCTATCCATGCAAAACAGTCTGCAAGCTCTTCTCTAAGGTTATCCATGTCCTCCCTGCGGACGGCCTCTGCAAGTTCGCCGACCTCTTCCACAAGCCAGAGAGTGGTGGCTGCTGCACCTCTTCTCCTGTCATTGTGAGCGTAGAGGTCATACATCCGTTTCTGGAATTCGGATATTTCCATTTTCCTTCCCTTCCTATGGAGATCAGGTGGCTTATAGCCTTACAGGAATGTCCTTTTTCCTGAGGTGTTCCTTGACGTCCTTTACAGTGTACTCGCCAAAGTGGAATATGCTTGCTGCAAGCGCTGCATCGGCCTTTCCGTTGGTGAATCCCTCGTACATGTGTTCGGGATTGCCTACACCGCCTGATGCGATGATAGGTATCTCAAGCTCCTCGGAGAGCTTCTTTGTGATAGGGATGTCAAAACCGTCATAGGTTCCGTCCCTGTCCATGCTGGTGAGCAGTATCTCACCGGAACCGAGTTCCTCTACCTTCTTTGCCCACTGAACTGCATCCAGGCCTGTTGGCTGCCTGCCACCGTAGATAACGACCTCGTACCATGCAGGTGTGCCGTCCTCAAGTTCAAGGATTGTCTTGTCAGGATTGTTCTCCACGTCAAGGTTCCTTTTGCAGTCGATGGCTGTGACGATGCACTGGGCACCGAATATCTCTGATGATTCCCTGATGAGTTCAGGGTTCTTAACAGCAGCAGTGTTTATGGAAACCTTGTCCGCTCCTGCTCTAAGTATCTGGCGTATGTCCTCGATGGAGTTGATACCGCCGCCAACAGTGAGGGGGATGAAAACCTCGTCTGCGGTCCTCTCGATGACCTTTACCATTGTCCCTCTGCCCTCATGGGATGCGGTTATGTCAAGGAATACAAGTTCATCTGCACCCTGTTCGTTATACTGCTTGGCGAGTTCCACAGGGTCCCCTGCCTTTCTCAGGTCTACGAATTCTATTCCCTTGACAACAGTTCCGCCTTCCTCATCGAGCGTAACATCAAGACATGGTATGATCCTTTTTGTGAGCATGTGACTTTTTCCCTTTCACTGCAATTGATTATTGGTGTCTGCCTTGGTAGCTGGCAGATGGTAGTTTGATAAGAAGATATCGAGTTTTTATTTAATACTTCTTGTTGTGTGGGCGGAATGCAATTACAAATGTATCATTTTCTTACGTGGCGTTCTATTTTTTAGATTATTGTAAAACTAATAAATATGGGACTTAATCAGTAAATTTTTATACCGCAGGGGAGCTATGAATTACAACTCATATTTTTTCTATGGGTTAATGTTCGTTGGTGAGTTATCAATTATGGCTTCTGATTTTGTAATACGCGAGAAAGAACTTGATTACACTCTTCCATTAAAGGAAAGTGAGATTCTTGAGTTGAAAAGATCGACCTCTGAGCTCAAAGAGGCTATTATCTCCATTGTTGCTATGCTGAACAAGCATCAGGAAGGAGAGATTTATTTTGGTGTAAAGGATGATGGAACTGTGCTGGGGCAGGAACTCGGCAGAAAAACATTAAGGGACATATCAAGGGCTATAGCTGATAATATTGAGCCTTCAGTTCATCCTTTTGTCTATCAGGTGGAAATTGAAGACAAGAAGTGTATACTTGTGGAGTTTTCAGGCTCAAATGTGCCATATTTTGCTTATGGCAGGGCTTATGTAAGAGTTGCAGATGAAGACAGACGTCTTAGTATCCATGAACTTGAGAATATGATACTGGAAAAGAATCGGAACAAGTTGCGCTGGGATACTGAAGTTTGCAAGGATGCTACTCTGGATGACATAAGTGATGAGAAGTTCATTTCTTTTATGAAAGGTGCTGGAAGGCTGTACAATGATGACCTGTACGGTTCTATGAACAAACTGAAACTTCTTTCAGATGGCAAGCCTACTAATGCGGCAGTCATTCTTTTTGGAAAATCTCCTGAGGATCTTTTTCCTAACGCAAGGTTGAGATGTGCTGTTTTTGCAAGGGAAGATACGTCTCTTATTGTTGATATGCAGGACTTTTCCGGGAATCTGTTTTACCTGATAGAACAGGCTGAGAAGTATGTGCTTTCAAATATCCATGTGGGCATGGGACTTGATGGTATGAAACGTGTCGATGTTCCGGAAATTGAAAAGTACGCACTGAGAGAGGCTATTGTCAATGCTTTCTGTCACAGGGATTATTTCGAGTATGATTCTGTTAATGTGGCAATATTCAAAGACAGGGTTGAGATAAGGAATAAAGGGCGCCTCTATGGTGGATTGTCAGTTGAATTGATTCGTTCTGGAATGTTCTCAGAGCGCAGGAATGAGCTGATTGCAGATATCTTTCATGAAGCCGGACTGGTCGAAAAATGGGGTGCTGGCATCCGTAAGATTTTGGATGCAGAGCCGGAAACGACCTTTGAAGAAGTTGGCACACAGTTCATCGTAACTTTCAAAAGGACTACATCTGAGGTTCTTGAAAGTGAAACAAGAGATTCATTGCATGAAAAGGTCGGTGATAGGGTCGGAGAAAAGGTCGGTGATAGGGTCGGAGAAAATCTCACACCAAATCAACGAAAGATTATTGACCTTATTTTGGAAGACCCTTTCATTTCTGCCAGATTGTTATCCGGGTCAGTCGGCATCTCCCAGAGGAAGATAGAGATGAATGTCGCCAAATTAAAGAAAAAAGGTCTTCTCAGGCGTGTAGGTCCAGCAAGAGGCGGCCATTGGGAAGTTATCGATGGTGAATAAGGCAGTATTTAAATCTACGAACAGTATGTGGAATTATGGTCTAAGGAGTTTTAGGCTAATATATCTTTATTTTTGGTAATCTCTACTAATTAATTTTTTATATGCCAATTGCATTTTTACGTATGAAGTATTTCATGAAGTACTCGATATTTTTGGGAACGGAAAATGACTGATATTGACAAAAGAAGCCTCAGTGAAAGAGACATCTGTACTAAGTACATCACTCCTGCAATCAAAAAAGCAGGGTGGAATCTGCATACTCAAGTACGTGAAGAAGTGTTTCTGACAGATGGAAGGGTTATTGTCGATGGCCAGAAAGTTTCCCGTGGAACAAGAAAACGTGCTGATTATGTTCTTTACTACAAGCCCAACATCCCATTAGCTATTGTTGAAGCTAAGAAAAATGAATATGAAGTCGGAAAAGGGATGCAACAGGCACTTGAATACACTCAGATGATGGAGTTACCTTTTGCTTTTAGTTCCAACGGTGATGCTTTTCTTTTTCGGGACAATTCAGGAAACTCTGACCTTGTAGAAAAAGAACTTCCATTGGATAGTTTCCCTTCGCCTGAAGAGTTATGGGAGTCTTATTGTAAATGGAAAGGTATCGATGAGATTGAACATACTTCGATAGATCAGGATTACTATTCAGATCTCACAGGTAAAAGTCCGCGATACTATCAGGTGAATGCAATAAACAAGACCATAGAAGCTATATCCAAAGGTCAAAACCGTATTTTACTTGTGATGGCTACTGGGACTGGAAAGATGTATACAGCATTTCATATCATCTGGAGGTTATGGAAATCCAAAGTTAAAAAAAGAATTCTTTTCCTCGTTGACAGGGATGTTCTTGCCAGTCAGGCAAAAAACAAGGATTTCAAGCCTTTTGGCAATGCAATGACAAGAATAGATAAACGGAAGGTAGACACATCTTATGAGATCTACCTGTCCCTATATCAGGCTGTTACCGGCTCTGAAGAAGAGAAAAATATCTATAAGCAGTTCTCAAAGGATTTCTTCGACCTTATTGTTGTAGATGAGTGTCACCGGGGCAGTGCTGATGAGAATTCGGCATGGAGAGAGATTCTGGAGTATTTTGATTCTGCAACCCAGATAGGGATGACGGCTACACCAAAGGAAACGAAGACCGTTTCAAACATTGAATATTTTGGAGAGCCGATTTACACCTACTCACTGAAACAGGGTATTGAAGATGGTTTCCTCGCGCCCTATAAGGTCATCCGTATTGACCTTGACAAGGATCTGCAGGGCTGGAGACCTGAAAGGGGGCAACTGGATAAGTACGGCAGGGAAATTGAGGACCGCATATACAACCAGAAGGATTTCGATCGCAAAGTTGTTCTCGAGAAAAGGACTGAGATCGTTGCCAGAAAGGTCACTGAGTTCCTTAAAGCTACCAATCGTTATGATAAGACCATTGTTTTCTGTGAGAACATCGATCACGCCGAAAGAATGAGACAGGCTATTGTTAATGAGAATCCCGACCTTGTGGATGAAACTAAATATGTGATGAGGATCACAGGTGATGAAAAGGAAGGTAAAGCTGAACTTGATAATTTCACTCTGCCTGAATGCAAATATCCTGTCATTGCCACGACATCAAAACTCCTGACCACCGGTGTTGATGTGCAGACCTGTAAACTCATTGTGCTTGATAAGAGAATCCAGTCCATGACCGAGTTCAAGCAGATAATCGGTAGGGGAACTCGTATCCATGAGGAATATGAGAAGCTCTTTTTTACGATAATGGATTTCAAGAAGGCTACGGAATTGTTTGCAGACCCTGACTTTGACGGGGAACCTGTTGACATTTATGAGGGGAAGGCAGATGTTCCTCTAAAACCGAGTTTACCGGGCCATAAGATCAAACCGTACAAGGTTCCTGATGTGGGAGTTTCCATTGTGGCTGAAAGGGTTCAGTATTATGGAACTGACGGGAAGCTTATCACTGAATCGATCAAGGATTATACACGCAAGACCCTGCTTGATGAATTCGAATCCCTTGATATGTTCCTGCAATACTGGAGTGATAGCGGCAAGAAGATGGCAATAATTCAGGAGCTTGAAGATAAGGGTTTGATGCTGGATGCCCTTGCAGAGGAGATCGGCAGGGAATACGACCCGTTCGATCTTATCTGTCATGTTGTGTTTGACCAGCCGCCACTGAGTCGTAAGGATAGGGCGAATAATGTCAGGAATAATGGTTATTTTGCTAAATACGGGGAAAATGCACGTGCTGTTTTGAATGCTCTTCTGGATAAGTATGCGGATGAGGGCATAAGGAATCTTGAGGATATGGATGTTCTGAGGGTGAAGCCGCTTAACGACCTTGGAACGCCTATGGGGATCATCAAGCTGTTTGGTGGCAAGCAGAATTTCATTGATGCGGTTTCGGAAATGGAAACACAATTATACATGGCTGAAGCTTAATGTAGCAGGAACCGCAGGTTGAAGGTAAAACGATGTCAATTAGTACCACTATCAAAAGCATACAGGACATAATGAGGAAAGACGCGGGTGTGGACGGAGACGCACAGCGTATCAGCCAGCTCGTATGGATGATGTTCCTCAAGATATTCGATGACAGGGAAGAAGAATATGAGTTGATTGAGGAGGATTACGAGTCTCCTATCCCTGAGCATCTGAGGTGGAGGAACTGGGCAAAGAACCCGGAGGGAATCACCGGGGAAGAGTTGCTTGACCTTGTGAACAATGACCTTTTCAAAACTCTGAAAGACCTTCAGTTCAATCCTGATTCCGACCCACGCGGTTTTGTGGTGCGCGACGTTTTTGAGGATTCATACAACTACATGAAGAACGGCACTCTGATACGTCAGGTTGTCAACAAGATCAATGAGATCGACTTTAACAGTTCCAAGGACCGGCACCTTTTCGGTGATGTGTACGAGAAGATCCTCAAGGACCTGCAAAGTGCCGGAAATGCAGGTGAGTTCTACACACCCCGTGCTGTGACCGAGTTCATGGTGTAGATGACGGACCCGAAGATAGGTGAGAGTATCCTTGACCCTGCCTGTGGAACTGGAGGTTTTCTCACTTCTTCTATCGAACACCTGAAAAAGCAGGTAGAAACCGTTGAGGATGAGGATAACCTGCAAAAATCTATCCACGGCGTTGAGAAAAAGCCACTTCCTCACCTGCTCTGTGTCACCAACATGATGTTACACGGCATCAAGAACCCCCTCGCAGATCAAGAGGGATAACTCCCTTGCAAGACCTCTGAGAGATTACAACCCATCTGACAGGGTGGATGTGATAATTACCAATCCGCCATTTGGAGGCACGGAGGAAGACGGCATTGAAACAGGTTTCCCGGCATCCTACCGAACAAGGGAAACAGCCGACCTTTTCCTTGTACTCATCGTTCACCTGCTCAAAGATAAAGGACGAGGCGCAATAGTTCTCCCTGACGGCACACTCTTCGGCGAAGGTGTGAAGACCCGCATCAAGGAGAAACTTCTCAACGAGTGCAACCTGCACACCATCGTGCGCCTGCCAAATGGTGTTTTCAATCCCTACACCGGCATCAAAACAAACTTGCTCTTTTTCACTAAAGGCGAGCCAACCAAGGAGATATGGTATTACGAACACCCATATCCTGATGGCTACAAGTCCTACTCCAAGACAAAACCAATGCGAATTCAGGAGTTCAAACCCGAAAAAGCATGGTGGGAAAACCGCGAGGAAAATGAGTTTACCTGGAAGGTCACAATCGACGAGATCAAGGCCAACAACTACAACCTCGATATCAAGAACCCCCACGTCACAGACATCGACCACGGCGACCCCGAAGAACTCCTCGCTGACTACAAAACCCTCCTCTCAGAGATCGAAGACACCCGCAACACCCTGAAAGCAGAACTCATGGCAGCCCTTGAGGGAAAGAACCCATGAACCCCGATTCCTTTTTCGAGAACTTTTCCCTGCTTGCAGAAACCCCAAACGGTATCCAGAAGCTGCGCGAGATGATACTGCAAATGGCAGTGCAGGGAAAGCTTGTACCGCAAAATCCAGATGATGAGCCTGCGGAAGTGTTGTTGGAGATGATTAGGGTTGAGATGGTGAGGTTGGCTAAGGATGGCATCATCAAGAAAAGTGCGAACTTGCCTTCGGTTGAGGTCGATGAAATAGCTTATGAAATTCCTGATAATTGGTATTGGACAAGGCTTGGAACAATAGGAATCATAAATCCAAAGAATAATGTATCAGATGATTTGGATGTTTCATTTATTCCTATGACTTTGTTATCTGAAAAATATGGTGATGATGTTGTTTATGATACGAGGTCATGGAAAGAAATTAAAAAAGGATATACGCATTTTGCTGAAAATGATGTTGTTGTGGCAAAAATAACACCATGTTTTCAGAATGGCAAATCTGCTGTAATGAAAGGATTGAAAAATGGCGTAGGTGCAGGTACTACAGAATTGTATGTATTTAGGTCAATAACAGAATATACCTATCCATATTATGTATTATTGTATTTTAGAAGCCCACAGTTTATTCAAAAAGGAATTACAAAAACAACAGGTACAGCAAATCAAAAAAGAATACCGCGTGACTATTTTTTGCAAAATCCATTTCCCCTTCCCCCTCTCGAAGAACAAAAACGCATCGTAGCCAAAGTCGACCAGCTCATGGAACTCTGCGACCAGCTCGAATCCCTACAACAGCAGAAGCAGGAAAGCCGCATTCATCTCAACAATGCTGCCCTCAACAAGATGCTAGAAACTGGCAGCCCGGAGGAGTTTGCAGAAAACTGGCGGCTCGTATGCGATAATTTCGGGCTGCTCTATGATAATCTGGAAAACGTGGAGAAACTGAGGCAGGCTATTTTGCAGCTTGCGGTGATGGGTAAGCTTGTGGAGCAGGATGACAGGGATGAGCCTGCTGAAGTGTTGTTGGAAAAGATTAGGGATGAAAAAGAGAAGTTGGTTAAAGAAGGCGAAATAAGGAATAGCAAACCACTACCATCAATTGAAAAGGAAGAAAATCCTTTTGAGTTACCACATAACTGGAAATGGGAAAGACTAGGAAATTTAGTTTCTTTGTTAGGTGATGGATTACATGGTACTCCAAACTACTCAGAGCATGGTGATTATTTCTTCATAAACGGGAACAATTTGAAAAACGGGAAAATTATTGTCAAAAGCAATACAAAAACAGTATCTTTGGAAGAATTCAATAAACACAAGAAATCATTGAATGAAAATACTGTATTGGTTTCAATAAATGGCACATTAGGCAATGTTGCTTTCTATAATAATGAAAAAGTAATCTTGGGAAAGAGTGCATGTTACTTTAATTTACTAGGCAATTTGGACAAATTTTATATTAAGATATTAATTGAGACTGGATATTTTTTGGATTACGCTTTTGAAAATGCTACTGGCAGTACAATCAAGAATGTTTCACTGAAATCTATGAGGTTATTTTTAGTTCCACTTCCTCCTCTCGAAGAACAAAAACGCATCGTAGCCAAAGTCGATCAGCTTATGGAACTCTGCGACCAGCTCGAATCTAACATAAGGCAGGCGCAGGAAGATGGGGAGAGGCTGATGGAAGCTGCAGTTAATGATCTTTTAGAATAAAAATTGATAATTCAATGAGCAGGAATTAACAAGATCACACTTTCTACAGTGGTAACATGGACGTTAAAGAAAGAATTGCTACAATTGAGTTTTTCATCGACAGCTCAAGATATCACTATGATATTCTCAAACAAAAATTATCAAATTCAAACAAACCTGTAGTTGATGAAAAGGGGCTTCGTAGTAAAACTGGAAAAGGCAGAATTGAATTTAGAATTCCTGTAGAATTCTCATATCAAAAGGGCTTTGCTGTGGAATTGTATGAATTCTATTCTTTCATCAGTTCAGTTATGGCATCAATTAATGGTATGATTGATTTAAAATGCAGGATTGTTGATGGTTATGATGCAGAGCATTCATTCTCTTTTGGTCAATATATGAATAAAAAAGCTATTAGAAAATTGCCGGACTTCAAAGAGTCTTCAATCCACGAATTAATTCTCCAAAATTCAGAGTGGATAGATGAAATAAAGGAAGCAAGAAATACAATTCAGCATAAACCAATACAAACATTTTTTCAGGCACAGTTGGTGTTTAAAGCAGGAGTTGACAGTCAAGATCAATTTAATGATGACAGTTATGTAGAAATGTATGTTCCTTTAATGCATGAAGAGCCAAAAGAAGTAATTCAATTTTGCAATGATACTTTGATAAATTTGGAAACATTTTGGGAATCCATAAAAATGGAGTGTTTGGACTTATAGTTGTTAATTATCTGATAAGTCATACCAACAACACCGCAATAACCCCAGCCAAAAACACCCCATCGAACGTCCCCGCACCGCCAATACTAACTACAGGTGCTCCCAGCTTAGTGATCGCGCGCATGTTCAGCAGGTCGGCTCCTATCAGGGTTCCCAGGGTGCCGCTGACATAGGCTACTGCAAAGATGAGTTCATGCTGTACGTGTCCCATTGAGACTACGAGGATCGAGCTCAGGGCTGCTGCAACAGGTGGGAGCAGGGCAGGGGTGACGATTCCCACACCTTTCACGGGTCTGGCAATCAGCTTTGTGACTATTGCCACCATGAGGGCGGCGTAGAAGGCATGTATCGCGGAATCGGGGAAGAGGCTCAGCAGGTAGAGGGAAACGATGGTCGGGATAAGTGCTCCGCCTACGTTGATGGCCACCGTTGTCTTCATGATGTGATTCTTTTTGAAGGGTACGCGATATGAGACCCCGAAGACCTTCACATACTTGTGGTCCTCGATCGGTACCTTTGACTCTATCGTTCTCAGGGGGATATTGATATGGCTTCCGATAAGCGAGGCAAGGAGCAGGATAAGGGCATCCTCCCATGAGAAACCTATCCTTGCAAAGGCGGTGCTCACAACACCGAAGAAAAGCAGGGATATGCTGAACGCCAGCACAAAAGTGAGTATCAGCGTGAAAATGAAATTAAAAGGATTATAGAATATCCGATGCCTCATAGAATAAAGTCCTGACCGACACTATATACTTTTTTGGGTCACCGGGTATTTCATTCAATGCAAAAATCAATTATCTGTGTGCATCTGCGTTACCTGCTGAACAAATGTTTAGCAGGCACTCAGCTCCGTAGGAGATGAGTGTATCTGTGGCTTGAATTAGAGAGGATTTCTACAGACCAGTATACCTATTCAAATCCTGTTATCGCCTTTGAGCCGGTGAAATTATCCTTGCTGATAGCATCACAGTTGAAGACCTCCTCGCTGATCATTATCGAGGCATCGTTCCTCAGTGCGATGGCGATGCAATCGCTGGGTCTGGCATCGAACTCCATAGTGGCGCCATCCTTTTTCAGTGTCATCCGAGCATAGTAGATATTGTCCACCTTGTCATCTATCAGCACCCTCTCCACTTCCGCATCAAGTCTTGAGAGCATAGCAACGATGAGGTCGTGTGTCATAGGTCGTGGCATGGTCTCTCCTTTAAGCACCGAATTTATCGACAGCGCCTCTGCCTGACCGATGTGTATAGGCATTATCATCCCTTCCTCATCCTCAAGCATCACCGCAGGTACAGCCTTTCCGAAGATGTTGATCATGAACACCCCCTTTACACTGACCGCCTTGATATCGTTCCCTTTTTCAATATTCTCGTCTGCACTATCATCCATTTTTTGTAACCTCATCTCGTCCAATGATGCTTAAGTGGTATCCTTACTTAACACTTTTCTTTTGATTCTTCAGACGGTGAACCAAACCCTCCTGCTCCCGGTGTCTCCACCACGAACAGATCTCCTTCATCCATCTCAACAAGTTCCCGTCCACCGAGTTCCTCAACGTCCCCGCTGTTCCTCACAATATAATTATGTCCGGTCTTTCCGTCCTCTCCACCGTTCAATCCCTTCGGAGCGAACTTTCTGTGACTGGAAATGATGGCTGCTCTCATGGGTCTGAGGAACCGTATCTTCCTAACGACGCCATTTCCTCCGGCATAAGCTCCCATGCCACCGCTTCCTTTCCTGACCGAGAACTCCTCGAGTCTCACCGGGAATCTCCATTCCAGTACCTCGGGGTCCGTTATCCTGGAATTCGTCATGTGCGTCTGAACAGCGTCTGTACCATCGAAACCTTCACCTGCACCTGAACCGCCGCATATGGTCTCATAATACTGGAATTCCTCATCCCCGAATGTGAAATTGTTCATGGTGCCCTGTGAACCTGCCACAACTCCCAGCGCTCCGAAAAGTGCATCAACGATATACTGCGAGGTCTCCACATTTCCTGCCACAACAGCAGCAGGATACTCAGGATTGAGTATGCTCCTCTCAGGGATGGTGATATCAAGCGGCTTCAGGCATCCCTCATTGAGTGGTATATCCTTCTCAACAAGTGACCTGAAAACATAGAGCACAGCCGCCTTGCAGACAGCCACAGGAGCATTCAGGTTCCCCGGATGTTGTCCCGAAGTTCCGGTGAAGTCGATATGTGCCTTTCTCCTCTCACGGTCAATGCTCACTTTTACGTGAACAACGGTCCCGTCATCAAAGGAAAGTGAGTATTCCCCACCTTTAAGCACCTGTATAACCCTTCTTACCGATTCTTCCGCATTGTCCATCACATGCTTCATATATGCCTTAACCGTCTGCATGGAAAAATGACCCACAAGCCTCTCCAGATCCCTGGCTCCCTTTTCATTAGCAGCCACCTGAGCCTTCAGGTCAGCGATATTCTGGAAAGGATTGCGTGCAGGATACTTTCCCGAGTTCAGCCATGTGTGAACCTCCTCCTCAAGGAATCTTCCCCCAGAGACTATCCTCTGCCCCCCGGTAATCACGCCTTCCTCCTCGATATGCCTGCTCTCAGGCGGTATCGATCCCGGTGTAACCCCTCCGATGTCAGCATGGTGTCCTCTTGAGGCGACGTAGAATGCAACCTCTCCCGCATGGAAAACAGGAGTGATTACTGTGATATCAGGCAGGTGTGTCCCTCCCTCGAACGGGGAATTGAGCATGAAGACCTCCCCTTCTTCCATATCAGTGAACTTCCCGATGATAGCTCTCACACTCTCTCCCATGGAGCCGAGGTGAACAGGTATATGGGGTGCATTGGCTATGAGGTTCCCTTCACGGTCGAAAAGCGCACATGAGAAATCAAGTCTCTCCTTGATGTTGACAGAATAAGCGGTATTCTGAAGTGTATATCCCATCTGTTGTGCAATGGACATGAACCTGTTATTGAAGATCTCAAGCATCACCGGGTCGGCTTCGGTACCGATCGCTTCCCTCTCTGGCAGCGGTACGATCCTTTCAAGAACAAGTTCATGGTTATCGGTCAGCTCTGCCTGCCATCCCGGCTCGATGACAACGGTGGTGTTGGCTTCAACAATGACCGCAGGTCCTTTCACCTTCCTTCCGGCAAGTGCTTCCCTTCTGTGGACCGGTGTCCTGTGATGATTCCCGCAGGTGAAAATGGTGGTCTCGGGCAGTTCATCAACCACTTTATTCTCATCATCTGCTATTATGGACCCCTGCATCTCCTCCCCTGCACCTATTATCTCAGTAGAGACCGCCTCGATGACCAGTTCCTTGTTCTCCATGATAAAGCCAAAACGGCTTTTGTGTTCACTCTCAAATGACTTCCTGATCCCTTCCTCATCACTGAGGGTGACAACCATGGAGGTCCCTGCATCCTCATACTTTACATGGACCTTATGCAGCGCACTGATCTCTTCATCAGGCACACCCTGCATTCGCATCTCTTCCCTGCCGCTATTTTCCAATCCTGCAGCAATATCCTTCAGTTCAGGGATAAGCTCTCTCTCCAGTTTCTTCTCCACCGCATGTTCCTTAATTATACGCTGGTCTGCAAGCCCCATGCCGTATGCGGAAAGCACTCCTGCCAGGGGATGTATCAGTATCTTCCTGATGCTCAGTGCATCTGCAACACCACAGGCATGCTGCGCCCCTGCTCCTCCGAAGCAGCAGAGTACGTAGTCCTTGGTGTCGTATCCACGCTGGATGGATATCTTCTTGATAGCGTTGGCCATGTTCTCGATGGCTATCTTCAGGAATCCCTCAGCAACCTGTTCTGCACTGTGCTGTTCTCCTGTGAAGTCACTCACTTCCTCTGCAAGTGCAGAGAATCTCTCCTTCACGACATCAGCATCAAGTGGCATGTCTGCGCTGTGTCCGAAAACATGAGGGAAATACTGCGGATCTATCTTCCCCAGCATCAGGTTACAATCGGTGATAGTGAGCGGTCCACCTTTGCGATAGCAGGCAGGTCCCGGGTCAGAACCAGCGGAATCAGGCCCAACTGTGAATCTGCCAGCCTCGAAATGAATAATAGACCCGCCACCTGCAGCCACGGTATGTATATAGAGCATGGGTGAGCGCAGGTGAACTCCCGCGATCTCGGTCTCAAAGCTCCTTTCATATTCCCCGCTGAAGTGGGCCACATCGGTGGAAGTCCCTCCCATATCGAAGGTCACCACCTTCTCAAAACCTGCCAGCATGGAGGTTTCCACAGCTCCAACGATACCGCCGGCAGGCCCGGAGAGGATACAGTCCTTGCCCCTGAACTGTGCAGCTTCCACCAGTCCTCCGTTGGATTGCATGAACATCAGTTTTGTGTTCCCTCCTCCTGCTTCAAGGGTTCCTGCTACCATATCGATGTACCTTCGCAGCACCGGGGAGAGATATGCATCCACAACGGCCGTCTCACCGCTGCTTATCAGCTTCATAAGGGGACTTACCTCGTGTGACAGCGAGATCTGGGTGAATCCAATGTCCTCTGCGATTCCCCGGAGCTGAAGCTCGTGTTCAGGATAACGGTAGGCATGCATCAGAACGATAGCCACAGAACGGATACCCTGTGAGTATACCTTTTCCAGTTCCTTTCGTGCATTCCCGGTATCAAGTTCGATAACTTCTTCACCGGATGCGCTGTAACGCTCCTTTACTTCGACGACCTCTTCATAGAGCAGGTCCGGCAGTTCTATGTTCAGTGCAAATATATCGGGCCGGTTCTGGTAACCTATTCTCAGTGCATCCCTGAAACCTTCGGTGATGACAAGCGCGGTGGGTTCACCTTTGCGTTCAAGTAAGGCATTGGTTCCCACAGTTGTTCCCATCTTGATGGACGATATGATCTCAGTGGGAAGTGCGTCCTCCGGCCTGATGTCGAGTATCTTCCTTATACCGTGCATGGCTGCATCAGCATAATGTTCAGGGTCAACCGACAGGAGCTTGTGTGCAAGCAATTGTCCGTCAGGTTTACGGGCAACGATATCGGTGAATGTGCCTCCCCTGTCTATCCAGAATTGCCATTTCTCATCTATTGAGGACATATTTTTCCTGCCGTGTATCGGTAATTGTAAGATATGCTACGCTCAATGTTCATGATATTAAAAGTAGTTTCGCAGTTAGTAGCCTTTACTTCTTTCCTCTCTGGCTGTCGTAGGGATTGAAACCATAATGTCCTATCAGTGGGACGAAGATAACTCCTCCCCAATCCTGTTTCGTGACCTCTCCATCCCGGGATTTCCTGATTATGTAAAGGCGTTGGTATCCTTCTCCTTCAGGCAGGACCATGATACCACCGGGTTTTAGTTGTTCAATAAGTGGAAGCGGCGTATCCGGTGCAGATGCGGTCACACATATCCTGTCATAAGGTGCATTGTCAGGCCATCCGAGTGACCCGTCCCCGAGTATGACCTCTACGTTAGAGTATCCTGCTCTTTCCAGATTGTCATGTGCAAAGACCGCCAGTTTGTCAAGGCGTTCAATAGAATAGATCTTCCCCTTTTTCCCGATGATCTCTGCCATTACTGCTGCATTATAGCCTGACCCGGCACCGATCTCAAGTATACTGAGTCCTTCTTCAAGTTCAAGAAGGTCACACATCATAGCTACCATATGCGGCGCTGATATTGTCTGTGCATGGCCTATGGACAAGGGGGTGTCCACATAGGCACTTGATGCGTGTATGGAAGGTACGAAAAGATGTCTCGGTACCTTCTTCATTGCTTTAAGGGTTCTTTCGCTGACTCCCTGTTCAGCAAGTGACCTAACTAATATCGCCCTTTCCCTTTCATACTCCATTGGGTTTTCCCATCTCCCCAGCTTTTCATGTAGACTTCCTCCGCAAATATCCTCTTGATGAATTTTGCCGGCACAGCGATACCGGTGCGTGATTCAAGGCTCCCATCCCTGATCTTGATCTTCTTTATCCTGACATTCTTCCGGTCGACCTTCTCTTCCTTCCCGATAATGAACTCATATCCACCGGGAACTCTCTTCTGAAGGGCGTCCGTGCTTCTCCCATGATGGACTGCGATCTTAACTGATACCTCATCGATAGCCCTGCCCCAGATGGTGTCTATCTCCGAAGCCTTCGCCATCTTAGGCCTCTTGTCTCCTGATTCTATTGCAGTGACAAGGATCGGGTATACTTCATCAGATTCACCGTCATCGACTATTATCTCATCTTCGATCCTCAGTTCCTCTTCTGATGTCATCAGGGTGGTCTTTGTAAAGGACTCATCTCCCTTGCTGATAATAACCTTTATGCTGAATGTCTTCGTTTTTTCTACTTCTGCCGGATGGACGTTCCCACATTCCTGGCACTGGACGACCATATTCTGTCCGGACTTCAGAACATCATGCATCACACTCATCTTTGGTGAGCAGGATGGACATACTACTTCTATTTCATCGTACATATTCTCAAATATCCATTGTCTGGAGCAGGTAAATAATTATCTGTGAGTGTGCTGTTCTTAAGCAACTTCACCTGAATACAATGCAAAACTTAATTTACCAGGCATGCAATAATTTCTTTGTATTGTGGGAATATATTGATGTGCATCACTTGCACTGTTATATAGTTTGGTGCATAAAATTGATTATCTCTGTTAATTCAATTGTATGGGAATGATCGTCTGTTAAAACCAGTGGTATTTGTGGTCATGAATGGGTCTGATAGAAAAATTCCATTCAAGGCTATCATCGAGAAGGATTTCAATGTTGTAGAGGTGAGCCCATGCGCTTCTCTTATGAAAAAGCTTGAGATCATGATACCGGACATCATAGTCATCGATGGTTCCATCCATGACCCGGATACATATGAGGCATGCCAGGATGTCAAGTTCTCCGACAAATACCATTTCATTCCGGTGATCTTTACAGGACCTTCTCTCCCATGGAAGCACAAAGTGAGACTTGTAGAGTCTGGTGCTGACGATTATCTTGAAGAAGCCTTTGATAATGAAGACACTATAGCTTACCTGAAGGCCCTTGTTGACAAAAGGAAGAATTTCAAGTGTCTGGATGACAGGCATAATGAACTTAAAAAAGAAGTCTCCGGTCAGGAGGCTGGTGCGTCTGTAGGTCTGAAACCTGAAGACGAGGATCTGTTCAAAGTCTTTTTCCAGCAGTCAGCAGTAGGTATTGCCCGGTTGACAGTAGAAGGTAATTTCCAGAAGGTCAATGAACGTTTTTGTGATATAGTAGGTTATAGCCGGGATGAACTCTACTCCATGAACTTCATGGATATCACATACCCCGATAGTAGCGGGATCGAAGAGGAAATGATGATTAAGGTTCTTTCAGGGGAGACCGATTCCTTCGAGATCGAGAAGCGATACGTCCATAAAGAAGGACACATCGTATGGGTAAGGCTGTATGTGAATGTGATCAGGGATGGATCAGGGGATATTAAATATGCCTTTGCAATAGTGGCAGATATCTCAGCTCGAAAGAAAACCGAGTCCTTGCTTTATGAAAGTGAGGCAATTTTCAGGTCAATGTACGAATCAAGTGGTATCGGTATTACCCGGATGTCCGTTAAAGAAAAAAGAATACTACAGGCAAATGATGCATTTTGCAAAATGCTGGGCTATACTGAAGAGGAGTTGGTGGGTAAGCTCCTGAAAGATATCAGTTATTTTGAGGACCTCCCAAAGAACATCGAACTACAGAATCAGTTGGTTGCAGGGGATATAAGTTCTATTCAGATGGAAAAAAGGTATACTCACAAAGATGGTCATCCTGTTTGGGGATATCTAAATGCCAATCTGATATTCGATGAGGCTGGGAATCCATTATACTATATTGGCAATGTTATTGATCTCTCTGAAATGAAAAAATCCCGGCAACTGCTTGAACAGAGTGAAGAAAAATACCGTACTTATGTAGATTATTCTCCCTATCCAATTTTTGTAGCTGATGCTAGCGGGAAGTACGTTGATGTCAATCCTGCAGCATGTATCATTACAGGGTATACAATGGAAGAGATGCTGGAGATGAATATTACAGACCTTTGTGCCCCTGAGTATCTGGGAGCAGCGAGGGAGCATTTTAGAGCGGTAAAGGGTCAGGGATATGCATCAGGGGAGCTCTTATTCATCAAAAAGGATGGAACTCCTTTTTTCATGCAGGTGGAGGCTGTCATACTTGATGAAGACACTTTTATGGGGATATGTGTTGATACCACTGAGCACAAGATGGCCGAGAAACTGCTGATCGAAGCAAAGTTACTCGCAGAGGATGCATCCATGTCAAAGAGCGAGTTCGTGGCGAATATCAGTCATGAACTGCGTACGCCACTGAATATAGTCATAGGATATTCCGATATCCTGTTAAGTGAGATGTCAGGAAAGCTCAATGAGAAGCAGATGAAGTATGCAAATAGTGTAAAGAATGCAGGTTCCAATCTCCTCGAGATAGTCAATTCCCTAATATATATAGCTGAGATCGAGGCAGGTGACTGGAATGTTCATCTGTCCCAATTTGAGATCCTTCCTATCATTGACGAGATGAGGAAGGTCACAAGGACCAGCACTGCTAAAAAGAACATATCTGTCGACTTCAAGGTGAAGGATGATATTGATCATATTGTTGCTGACAGATCAAAATTCCTGCTGATACTTCATCACCTGATAGGCAATTCTATAAAATTCACTCCTGATAGCGGTTCGATTAATATCCTTGTCGAACGTTCGGGGACGGACCTTCGTGCGTCTGTAACAGATACGGGTATCGGTATTCCTGAAGAGAAACAGGAACAGTTGTTCGATCCTTTCGTTCAGATAGATTGGTCCCATGCCCGCAGGTATTCAGGTGTAGGTATTGGTCTTTCACTTGTGAAAGAGCTTGTCGAGATGCATGGTGGCAGTATCGGTCTGGAGAGTAAAGTGGGTGAAGGTACCAGAATATGGTTCACGATCCCTCAGGAAGAATGATATTTTTTACTCTCTAATTAATGTATTTTCCTTTCTGTCATTCTTCGATCGTTCGAAGCTTGTATCAATATTCGATGTCTGTACCAGAATCATTAATATAAGCCAGCCCAATTTTCAATTAGAGACTTTTCTGTCCGGAGGAGAAAAGGGAGGCTTAATATGAAAAATAAAATGCTTAGAAATATTGTGGTGCTTCTCATAGGGGTTGCACTGATCATGGTATCCGGTTGTACGGATACATCGTATTCAGAGGAAACGCCTGAAGAAGATATGGTTGAAGAGGAAACTGCTGATGTGGATGCAGAAGTGCCTGAAGACATTCCCGAAGATGCTATGGAAGAGGAAACAGATGAAGTATCGGATTCCGTAATAGACCCTGCAGATTTCACTGATCCTGTTGGCAATCCATACTTCCCGCTGGAAGTTGGTACAACCTTCATTCTTGAAGGCGAGTCCGATGGTGAGGACATCAGGGTAGAGATGTATGTCACCGACCAGACAAAGGAGATCATGGGAGTTATGACCATGGTCATCAGGGAAAGAGAATGGGAAGACGGTGAGCTTGTGGAAGATACATTCGACTGGTATGCCAATGACAATGAAGGCAATGTATGGTATTTCGGTGAGGATTCCAAAGAGTATGACGACGGCAAGCTAGAGAGCACTGCGGGATCATGGGAAGCAGGTGTTGACGGTGCAGAACCGGGTATATTGATGAAAGCGGATCCGCAAGTAGGCGATATCTACCAGCAGGAATACTATGAGGGTGAGGCAGAGGATATGGCTGAGGTGCTGAGTCTTGATGCATCCGTGACAGTGGAATATGGCTCGTTCGATAACTGTCTCCAGACAAAGGAGTGGACACCGCTTGAACCGGGGGTAGAGGAAAACAAGTACTATGCCAGCGGCGTTGGTATCCTTAAGGAGGAGGCTGTTGTCGGAGGCGATGAGGTGCTTGAGCTTGTGGATATCACAACCGAATGAAAGGAGGACAAGCATCCTTCTTTTGCTTCATTTTTAATTCTAAGAGGTGATGGGCCTACATGGGAATGGAAATCGACAATGTGATAGTCCTGCTTTCAAGTATACTGGCACTGGTATTGTTCACCATATCCCTTGCTGCGTATCTGAGAGAACGCAGAAGGAAACTATTATTGGTCACTGCAGCTTTCTTCTCTTATTTCCTGATGGGGTTCCTGGATTCGACGGAATCTTTCTTTCCGATGATAGGGGATAGTCTGGAAGTATGGGGTAGTGTCCTCAATTTTGTGGTTTTGCTGCTGTTCTTCTTTGCCATGGTGACAAAAGAGCAGATTAGGGATTGAACGGAATGGGACCTGAGCTCGAGCTTGATACCAGGAAGAGGATATTCGATACTATCCACAGTTCGCCCGGGATACACCTGCGTGAACTTGAAAGACATCTTGGTATAGCAGTGGGAAATCTGCAATATCATCTTCACTACATGGAGAAGAAGGGCCTTGTCTCAATACTTCGGGACGAACAGTTCGTCCGCTATTTTGTGAAGGACAGAGAGCTGAGTGATAATGACCGGATGATCCTTTCATTTTTAAGGAAAAAAGCCTGCAGGCATATCCTGATGGATCTTATGGAAGAACCGGGAATGAACAACAAGGGTATCTCATCCAGTGTGGGTCTTTCTCCTTCCACGGTCTCATGGCATCTTAACAAGATGGTAGCATCGGGTGTCGTCAGCAAGACTGTTCATGGAAGAGAGAGCAACTTCGAGGTAGTGGACCCTGAGACCGTTGCAGGGTTAATGATCAGCTATAAAGGCAGTTTCTTCGATAAACTGCTCGATAATTTCATTGATATGTGGGAACTCGGATCAGCATCAGAAAATGAAAAGCATTACAAGTGAGTCTATCTCTCACTTGCAGCGTGTGCCGCGATGAACTCCCTGAGGAGTTTTGTTCCAAGCAGTGCACTTATGCCGTTATCGTACTCAGGTGCGATCTCCATTACATCAAAACCAACGGATATCGGTGCAAGTTCACGTATAACCTCACGTACATCGATATCTGTGAGTCCGAATGGTTCCGGTGTGCCAAGACCGGGTGCGTAAGCCGGGTCAAGTGCATCCATGTCCAGTGACAGGTAGATCTTCCTGTCGCCCAGGTATTCCTTCACTTCGGTAATGACGTCTTTTATACCCACCTCACGGACATCATCTGCGGTGTAGTATTTGACTCCCGTTTCTTTTGCATAGACCCATTCTTCCTTTGGTCCGCTGCGAACACCTATTGTCACGTATGTGTCTGTGATATCATCGCGTATGTGTCTGGAAACACATGCGTGGTTGTTCCTGATACCTCCGTATTCCTCACGGAGGTCGAAGTGAGCGTCAAGTACAACGAATCCAATATCCTCGTCCGATCCTTCGGCACATGCCTTCACACATGGATACGTAAGTGAGTGCTCCCCTCCCATCATGATTGGGATCTTGCCATCCTTTACTATGGGTCTTACTGCATAGTAGAGGTCTTCCAGTGTCTCGTCCACGGAAGAATAGGGTTCAAGGTTGCCTGCATCATGGATGAGCAGGTCCTGGAAGTCGATATCGAAATGCTGGTTGTATGTCTCAAAATTAGCAGAGGCCTTCCTCATTGCATCAGGAGCCCAGCGGCTTCCGGACCTGTAAGAAGATGTAGAATCAAAAGGAACGCCGAATATAACATACCTTGCTTCATCATAGTCTGCAAGGGCATCCATCATATCAGGTTTATAGAACATGATCCTGTGGATGAAAAATAAGAAAAGGAAGTTTGGGGTTCGATCATCTGAGATCGAACTTCATCCTGCCCATTGCGGTAAGGTAGGAAACCTCTTCACCCTCAATGATCCTTTCCTTGTATTCGTCAGGAATGGTCATCTCGAATGTTGAGAAATCGCCCATGTCCATGAGCTGTGCGACATCACCAGCGACGGAGAGTACCTGTGCGTTCTTTCTCTCGACCACAGGAACGTAGATCTTATCGGAAACAGGGCTTACGAATGACCTCTTCTGCTTGTCGAAAAGTCCGATGACATCTACTCTTGCCTTTGCTGAACCGTGTTTACCTGGCTTTGATTTGGATATGCTCTTGATAACGCAGGCCTCATCGTCCACAACGACGTATTTGCCTTCTTTGAGTTCTTTAACTTCAACTTGTACTTTCACTTGAAATCCTCCATAATCGTAACAATAAGTTATGAGTTTAAAAGGTCTATTGGTATAATTCCCAATGCTATATAATAAATTTACCTTTGGTTCCCGTAGTAGTGGGGGGTTATAATTGAAAGTACCCGTATATATGTATTAGTATATCCAGATCATCCAGCAGAACAAAGGATAGTCCTATCTCTTCACAGCAATACCCAGTTCCTTCAGTTTCCCTTCAGTGGGAACCCCATCATCATCCCATCCCCTGAAATGATAATAATCCGATATCGCCTTCTCGAACTCTCCCCTGTCGATACCATCCTCGCCAAAGAATCTCTCCGGGAGAGTGTCATCCTTCCATGTGAATCCTGCTCTCAGGTTGAACATCCTCTCAAGGTTGAATATCCTTTCACCTGCCGTAAGCATTTCTCCGGCAGAATAATCGTTTCCTGTCACATGGGCGAGCATCGAGGCAAGTTCCACTTCTCCTACAGCAAGCATGGAGAACGGACACATGACCATTGAGTCTATCACTGCGCTGAGGTTCTGGAAATGTCTTACAAGGGCGGCTTTCCCGTCGAAGGACCTCCTGTCAAGCAGGAAAGGTTTTCCCATTATCTCAGGAGCCACCATGAAAGCGCTGAGATGCGACCCTCCGGTATTAGAAGTTGCATAGGCTATTGCCATCCCTGCCATCTCTCTGGGGTCGTAACCCGGAAGTTCCAGTCCCTTCACCGAGGTGCTGTATTCCTCCTTATCAACAGAGCAGAGGTAGGCATGTGAACCCCTGCAAACATCATGTTCTCCGCTTCCTATCTCAATGAGCATTCCCTTCACTTCATCCATTTCCATCCATGGGTTCACTTCCATGTATGCAGCAATGGCTGCACCGCATGAGAGAGGGTCCAGTCCGTAGTCGAAACAGAGCCTGTCCATCTCCATGATAAGTTCCATATCATCGTTGCCGATGTTAGGTCCGAAGGCCCAGATCGAATCGAAATCGGGTATGGGGCTGCCATCCTCTGTAGTTCTTCTGCATCCGATGGGGCATGCATAACAGGGTTTTTGTTCTATCTTATGATCCGTGTTAAGTTTCTCAGCGGAGAGTTTTCCGGCACTTCTATCTCCCCTTTCACTGAAATTGCGTGCAGGAAGCGTTCCTGTATGGCTTAGGAGGTCTGATATGACCGAACTTCCATATTTCTGTAGTCCTTTTGATGCAGGCGGGTTTGCCACAAGGAGTTTATTTACTTTTTCCACATCCTCCTCAAAAGCCTCAGGTTCAGCTATCTGGACCCTGTTCGTACCCCTGACGACAATGGCCTTCAGGTTCTTTGAACCTGCAACCGCACCGTGTCCTCCGCGACCACTGGAATAGATGCTGTCGTTGACGATGTTCGCCATGCTGATAAGTCTCTCCCCGGCTTTGCCAATGCATGCGACCTTACTTTTCCCTTTATCCTTTTTTGCAAATATTGCGGTGGTCTCCGACGTGCTCTTTCCCCAGAGGTGCCCTGCATCCAGTATTTCCACATCCTCATCGTAGATGTTGAGGTACACTGGTCTTTCTGCTTTCCCAATGATCACAAGGGCATCTATGCCTGCGAATTTAAGCTCGGCCCCGAAGTGTCCTCCTGCATTGGAACTGAATATGGTCGAGGTAAGTGGTGATCTGCATGTGACTGCAAAATGTCCTGACATGGGAGCCGCTGTTCCGGTAAGCGGTCCGGTGGTGAAGATGAGCGGATTCTCAGATCCCAGCGGGTCGACTGTTGGATCTGCAAACTCCTCCATCAGCCGGCACCCCAGCCCCCTGCCTCCGATGAACTGTTCTGCAAATGCTTTTCTGGTCCTGGTCTCTGTAACCGAACTCTCCCCAAGGTCAACGATCACTGTCCTTCCTGTCCATCCGAACATTTTCTTCTCTCCTCATGGATATCTGTCGTAGTATTATTCATCCTTTTCCTCAGAGATCTTGATGGCTTCCATCTCCAGCATCCTTCTTTTCAGATCCACCTTCTCACCACAGGTCTCTCCGCAAAATCCGCCGATCCCCGAGGAGGAGACTACCCGGTGGCATGGTACTATTATGGGATACGGGTTCCTGGCGACCGCAGTTCCAACGGCTCTGGCAGCACCCTCTTTTCCTATGCGACAGGCAAGTTCCTGGTATGTCACTGTTTCCCCGTAAGGTATCTTCCTCACTTCTTCAAGGACCGTTCGCTGAAAATCTGTGAGAACGGACAGGTCCACCTCATGGTCAGAGAAGTCTATAATTTCCCCTCCAAAGTATCTCAGAATGGCCTGGTATATCGTCATATCAGTCATCCTCATCCTCTCCGCCTGTGTCGTTGAAGACATCATCTTCGAGTTCCCTTCTCTTTTTCCTGTAGTGGAGCCAGCCTGTCCCGTGGTATGATATCACGATTATGGCACCGATGGTCAGGACCAGAAGTATGGGCCATGTTGAGCGGAGCAGAAGGGGGTTGAGACTCTCTCTGCGGTCATATGTGGGGTACATGATATCGTCCCGGTCGCTGCTGTGCCCAAGTCCCAGTGCATGTCCCAGTTCGTGAATGGCTATGTCCTCCATTGCAGTATCGCCATATTGGTTCCATGAGTAACCCTGGTAGTTCCCGGTCTCAAGCACAATGTCGATACGCTTGAACCGCCCGTTGACAATGTACGGTCTTGTGAATCCTGCAACGCTGTCCTGTGCACCTGTATCTTTCTCAAGGTTGTCCACCCACATTATCAGTATGTCCGCATTGTCAACGTCGACTATCTCAAAGTCTGCTTCATATGTCAGTTGTCCGTTGCCACCACTATCCCAGTATTCCAGTGCCTTCTCCACATCTTCCCTGTAACTGGGGCTATAGTGTTCAGGAACATCCCTTTCATCTATATAGACGGTTATAGGGCTGTGGTCCCAGGGTTCGAATAGGATCACAGGATCCTCAATGTCCGAACGTTTCATATTCTCAAAGGCAAAGGAAAGTGCGATAAGTATTATCAGGGCAATAATTATTCGGTTGATCCTGGTCATAGCACCTGCCTGCTATCAGAGACTTGTAGTTGTTCGCATATTAGTCATTTGGCATGCTCTCTTTCAAAGGATGGGATCCATGATCAGACATATATCCGATAAATACCGACTATCCTCTATGGAAAAACGTGTTGCTGTTGTCTTTGACAGTGCCGGGACACTGTTGCATATGTATCGTGTTGCAAAGGAAATGAGCACCGGCTCTATTATCGAGGATGTGCAGACAACCCTTCTGGTGGCACAGGAGAAATACCGGGCGCTGGTCGTTCTTCGCACAAGTCTTGATGAACTTGGAGGGTGTGAACCGGATATGGAGCTCCATGAGTTCATCAACACATATGGTATCGATCTTGGGATCAGTTGTTCAAGCAGTCCTTTCCACATTGATGATGTCTATGATATCATCAGGAAGAACCGCACAAAGGTGAGTGATATCAATGACGTTGTAGGTCTTGTAAGAGGGCGCTGTCCTCATGTGTTCTATCTCGCCGCAGGACTTATCGTGGATTCCCGGGAGGATATGGTGCCCTACGTGCTCAGCACAGGAGGACAGGTGTATTCCAACACTTCTGAGACGATCAGGATTCTGAGGGAACTGGGGGCTGATATCTACATAGCTTCCGGGGATGATGCCCAAAATCTCAGCACCCTTGCATCTTCTCTTGATATTTCTATGAAGGACGTTTTCCCGGTTGCCACAACCCGTGATAAGGAGCGCATAGTAAGGGATCTCAAAAAGAGTTATGATAAGGTTCTTATGGTGGGGGATGGCATGAACGATATACTGGCTCTGAGGGCTGCTGATGTGGGAATTCTTACCTCACAGCAGGGGGATGAAAGGCCGCAGGTACTCAGGGATGCCGCAGACATCAATATATCTAATATCATCGATGTAGTGGACATAATAAAAAAAATAGACGATTTCATAACATTGTAAAATCAATATCTAGCGCTCTTTTGTGGAGTTAACACCGCGAAGCAGATGCGTTATGTTTATGTATTGAGTTCAATAATCCAACAGTAAATCTTTAAAAAGATCGCTAAAAACTTGTTATCAGGTCTGCATGGGTTCCGGCAGAACTAGTTTTGTACGCAATCTGCATAACCGTTAAGTAATTTGAGTAGATATGCATATCATTATTAGTGCAACAGGACTCCTATGCACCCCTGGACGGAGGTAATCAAATGGCATTATTCATTGAAGTCAAAAACCTGACACTTGAATTTGATGGTGTCAAAGTTCTCAAAGATATAAACCTGACGATCAACGAGGGAGAAGTTCTTGGAATCCTTGGTAGGAGCGGTTCGGGTAAGACAGTATTGATGCACGTCCTGCGTGGTGTTGAAGAGTATGAAGGTATCAGTGGCGAAGTAATATACCACCTCGCAAGATGCGATAAATGTGGACACATAGAGCCACCTGGCAAAGCAGGACAGCAGTGCCCTGCATGTGAGCAGGATACCCTTAAGCCCTTTGAAGCTGATTTTATCAAACTTTCATTACATGATAATGACAGGCGTGAGATCACAAAGAGGATCGCTATCATGCTTCAGCGTACATTCGCCCTCTATGGTGATGACAGGGTCATTACCAATGTGGTGAACTCACTTACTGAGATAGGTGTCAGCAGCGAGACTGCTCTTTCCCGTGCTGTGGAACTTCTTGAGAAGGTTCAGCTCTCACACCGCATGATGCATGTTGCACGTGACCTCAGTGGTGGAGAGAAACAGAGGGTGGTACTTGCACGTCAGCTTGTAAGGGACCCAATGCTTCTTATTGCAGATGAGCCAACCGGTACACTTGATCCCAGGACCGCAGAGATCGTCCATGATGTAATTGCAAAGGCTGTCAAGGACTACAACATGACAATGGTCATCACCTCACACTGGTCTGAGGTAGTAGAGGACCTTGCTGACAAGGCTATCATCCTTGAGGATGGCTCAATTGTAAAGGAAGGAGATCCTTCCGAGGTTGCAAATGAGTTCATGGAGATGATCTGCACTGTTGAAAAGAAGTGCGATGTCGTTGTAGGTGACCCATTGATCAAGGTCGATAATCTTGTCAAGAAGTACATCTCCGTGAGCAGGGGTGTTGTTTACGCCGTTAACGATATCTCCTTTGAAGTGAAAGAAGGAGAGATATTCGGACTTGCGGGTACAAGTGGTGCAGGAAAGACCACAACATCCGAGATACTTATGGGAATCGTGCAGCCTACAAGTGGTGAGGTCCAGGTGCGTGTCGGAGAAGAATGGGTGGACATGAAGAAGCCTGGTCCTGAATGCAGGGGTCGTGCTGTCAAGTACATGGGTATCCTTCATCAGGAGTACGGACTCTACACTCACAGGACGATCATTGACAATCTCACAGAATCAATAGGTGTGGACCTTCCATACGAGCTTGCTGTCAGAAAGGCGATAAACACCCTGAAGGCAACAGGATTCACAGAGGAGAAGGCAAAATCTATATTATCGAAGATGTCAGATGAGATTAGCGAAGGTGAGAGGCACAGGGTTGCACTGGCTCAGATACTTATGAAGGAGCCGAATATCGTTGTAATGGATGAACCAACGGGAACAATGGACCCGTTCACCAAGAAGGATGTCACAAAGTCCATCCTGGAAGCACGTGAGAAGATGGGTGATACATTCGTCATCGTTTCACATGACATGGACTTCCTTGAGGAGATATGTGACCGCGTAGCTCTTATGAGAAATGGTAAGATAGTCAGTGTAGGGGAACCGGCTGCCGTCCTGTCACAACTTACCGATGAAGAGCGCATAGAAGCGGCAGCAGAACCATGATATCTTGATAAGTTACGGAGGAGTTTGGCACGAGTGGCGAAATAACGGTAGAGATCAACGGACAGGAATTGAAATTACCACAAGGTTCGACCCTTGAGGACGCCATCAAGGTGTCAAACGCACCTTATAAGAAAGGAACAGCAGTCGGAATACTCATTGAGAGGGAGGATACTAAGTCACAGGCCTCTGTGGAATATGTCGTTAATACCTCTAAGGGTGAGTTCAAGATCGAACTGCTGGATGAATCCTCCCCATCCTCTAAAAGATGGGTCTCTCTTTTTAATGGACTTTCCGACCTGTCGGTTCGCTGGACAAGCAGGGATGCGCTGGCTTTCGGACCATTCCCTACGGATATGGAACCGGCTCGTGGCAGTACTGATATGGAAAGGTTCACTTTACTTTTCGGTGCAGGTGGCGGTGATGCTGCAAACACCCATATCATCATCAGTAAGGCAAAACATACCTCAGAGTACGGAGCACCTGAGGACGGGGTCTTTGCAAGGCTCATAAGCAGCAAACATGTCCTTCCCGAACTTGTGAAAGGTGACAGGATATTGTCCGTGGAACCTGTCATTGAATGGGAAAAGGCAGGCGACCATATATCGACCACAGACCTTTCCCTTAAGCTTGAGGATGGCTCGAAGATCTTCACATACGTTGAGATAGAGATCGACCCTCTTGCACCTGAAGGCGCTGAATTCTTCTTTTCTGTCACCAGGGATAGCACTTTCCATGTGGATCTCGGCTCGACATCATTCATATCGGACCACAGGTTCCAGGGGGAACTTGTCACTTACGAGAACTTCGAATCACGCTCAACAGGTTCCGTCTTTGTAAGGACAGTAGGTTATGGTGCCGGTAAGCTGTTCATATCAACGGATGACCGCACGTCATCTATCATGCATTCTGTCATCGGGCATGTGTTAAAGGGCATAGAACTTGCAAGGATGGCGGAGAAGGGACAGAAGATCATGGTGGAATCAGTTCCTGACCGGATAATGCTTCTTGGAATGACCAACAGCGAAGCCGAAGATGCAATGAGCTCAGAGGGTATCGAGATGATCAGGGAAGGATACACGGAGGACGACGGTTTCATTGTCAAACAATCACCTTCCACGACCATAGAGATACTACATGAAAAGAAGGTCACGGTACAGGGAGTAGACCCTGAGATGCTTGTGGAGATCGAGCTTTATGATGACCTTGCGCCAAAGACCCTTGATTTCTTCAGGCATGCGGTCGGCCTGCAGTACAATCCTGTAGGCATCCTTCCCGTAATGATGACCTACGAGAACACCTATATCTTCAAGGCTGAGAAACCGGCGGAATCATACAAGGAGATCTTCCCTGAGAACTCTCCTAAGATGACCGTGGCCGGTGAGATAGGTGTTACCAACCAGTCAGCGAAAAGGGCCGGTATGGTGGGTGTGAAGACAACAGATGATGACCTTTTCGGACCTACGGGTGAGAAGTTCGGAAATACCAATATCATAGGAAAGATCCTTGATATAGAGAAACTCAAACATTTCAAGGATGACGATCTAATGTATATTCTGGAGCGCAGCAGGGAGGAATGAAGATGGCCGAAGATAATGAGGATGTCATAACAAAACTTGTAGTTACAAGTTCGGATAGCGTGCTGCCTATCGATGCTGCCATGAAGATATACGAATCCAGTACTGATATAGTTATTAAGGAAACATGTTTCGGGACCATGGTAACAGGCCCCAGGGAATCTGTGAACAAAGTGGTTAAAGAGATAGTCGATCTGGACCGGAACCATATATTCGTAAAAGAACGAGGTTTCCCTCCCGGAGATGAGAGGCGATGCCGTGCTTCCCGTGGAGGAGGGTCAAGACCTGGCTTCTATTTCCTCAAGGAAGAGGCAATGATGCTTCCGATGATCGGCAAAGCCCTGGACAAATATGACCAGCATGTTCCTCTCAAGGAAACAGAACACAAGAAAAAACTTGAAGTGAAAGAACTTCAGGATCTGATAGAATCCAGCTTATGAGGCAATACAATGGCTAAAGTTATCATATACCCTACAAACAGTCTGATCCTTTCTGACCTGGTGCAGAGGTTCGGCCATACACCCCTGGCAATGATGGAAAAGATAAAGGAAAAGGTCACTACTGTCGGTGTTGATTCACCACCTATGAACATCACTGCAGAGGAGCCAAAGCACGGGCTTAAGTATGCGGCAGTGGAGGTCCCTGCAGGTGTGAGGGGCAGGATGGCTCTGGTGGGCCCGATGATAGAGCAGGCAGAGGCCGGTATCATTGTAGGTGAATCACCAATGGCGTTCGGTTGCATGGGCTGTGCACGTACCAACGAGCTTACAAAGTACCTCATAAGAAGCCGTGACATGCCTCTCCTTGAGCTGGACTTCCCGGAATCTGATGATGAAGGGCAGGAATTCGTCTACACCATCGCAGAATTCCTGAAGTCATTACCTGAGAGTAGCGGGGAGGATGAAGAATGAATGAAGAAGCTGTTGTAAAGGTGGCTCTTGTCTCATGTGGTTCCGAATACGCAGGTGTCCACGGTGAGCTTGAATCAGTTGCAGCGAGCGTTAACGCAAAACTGGTTTATCCCGAGGTAGAGATCGATCTCCTTGATGATATCGGTAAGGACTTCGGTATCGAAGCTGCAAGTCCTGACCTTCGTCTCATGATGGCAAGGGCAAAGGCCGTTGTAGAAGGGATCACGGATGTTGACGGAGTATTCATCACTTCATGTTTCAGATGTGCAGAGGCTGCCATTGTCAGGAACGAGGTACGTCGTTACATTAACAAACATTCCGAACTTCCGGTTATCAGTTATTCTTTCACAGAGCGTACAACTGCAGCAACACTGCTGACCCGTATGGAAGCCCTTACAACCATCGCAAGACGCAGACACCTGCTTGCAAGGGAGAAGCAGAGCGGGCTTACTGCCGGTATCGACTCAGGTTCAACCACCACAAAGGCAGTTGTCATGAGGGACAACGAGATCATAGGTTCAGGATGGGTCCCTACCATCAAGGTCATTGACAGTGCCACGGAAGCTTTCAACCAGGCCCTTGAGGAGGCCGGTGTCAAACAGGAGGATATCCAGGCGATCGGTACAACAGGTTACGGTCGTTTCCTGATAGGTGAACACTTTGATGCCAGACTCATCCAGGAAGAGATCACTGTCAACTCAAAGGGTGCTGTATATCTTGCAGATTCCCAGAAGGGCCATGCCACTGTGATCGATATCGGTGGAATGGACAACAAGGCCATATCAGTTGATGACGGGATTCCCGGAATGTTCACAATGGGAGGTATCTGTGCTGGTGCATCAGGACGTTTCCTTGATATGACCGCAAAGAGACTTGGTGTTGATATCACGGAGCTCGGTGCCCTTGCTGTGAAAGGCATGGAGCAGAATGTGGATATGAACAGTTACTGTATTGTTTTCGGTATCCAGTCGCTTGTCAACTCACTTGCAAAGGGATCGACACCTGAGGATGTTGCTGCTGCTGCATGTCACAGTGTCGTAGAGCAGATATTCGAACAGCAGCTTCAGGAGGTCGATGTGAAGGAACCATTGATCCTTGTGGGAGGTTCATCACTTATCGAAGGTGTGCCAAAGGCCCTTGGTGAGCTGCTCAAGATAAATGTTCTTGTACCACCGAACTCTCATCTCATCGGTGCTGTAGGAAGTGCTTTACTGGCATCAGGATACGTGGAGGAGTAATTCTATGGATGCCCTTGAGACTTTCATTGTAGAGTCCACTGTCCAGTCAGAAGCAGATGCGTACAAGAGCATAGTCGCTGATATAATCACAGAACTGGTACTCGGTGGCGCCATCGGCAGGATAAAGGTAAGAGTAAGGCCTGAAGATTCCCTTTACCTCATGGCCGTGATCCTGAGAGGTAGCCAGCCTAAAGTGAAAGTATCTGATATGGGCAGCGTTGATATTACCAACCAGATCACAAAAGAGGTCACTATCTCGATAGAACAGGAGAAATATCTGCCTGAATTACTTGAACAGCTCTGGGCAAAATACGGACGTGCAGGGGTACGTCAGCCGGAAAGGAAGACCCTCATCATGACCGTGGAGGACCTGGACAATGATGTGGAAGAACTGCGGAACATAGTTGTCGCTGATCCGCAAAAGACCCTACAGTCAAGACTTGTAGAGATGGCTATCAGGTCCACTCCGGAAGGTTTCAGGGTTCGCTATCATTCACTTGATGGTCACAGGTTCGTGTTCGCAGCCAGTGAGGACATCCTTAAACCTGAGTGGATACAGGAAGCCCGTAACATTGCCGAAGAGCTAATGGAGGATGAATAATGGCAGCGATACTGGAGCCCTATATCTACGAGGGTGGTATACACCAGCACACCCTCATCACCGAACTTCTGGAGGACCTTGGAGGCTATCTTATACAGAAGGTGCCTGCAGCTACAGAGGTCACTCTTGTCATGCTCATCCCAAGGGACGATGTCCATCTTATCGAGGAACTGGGGAAAAAACTCCTTGGAAAGCTCGAACGTGCACCACTCACAGGTACTGAGATCGCTGTGGTCTCCCCTACACTTGCGTCCCACCACCTGCCACACTCTGCATGTGATGTGGCGGAGTTCATGCGAAGGGGAGGCTCCAATACCAATATGATCGGTCTTGCGAGGGGTATGGGCAGAAGGGTCTCACTTTCCGATAATTATGAGAGGAAGCTGATCAATGAACATGACCTTGCTGTATTTTCCTTCGGTACTTTCAGTGATTGTATAAAGAACAAGAAGCCAAAGCTCCTTGAAGGTGTCACCATTCCTAAGATCGTCACCGGTGGTCCTCTTGATATTAAGACCGAGGATGTGGAGAATGCCGACCTTTATGTCGGTGGCGTTGGAAGGGTAGCTCATCGAATGAGAAAACCCGGTGAACTCAGTGCACTTGACATACTGCTTGAAAAGGTAGTTGAAGTTGTGGAGAAGATGCGTGAGGACCTTGCAAAGGACCCTCTGGCCGTGCTGCCTCCAAGGGTCATGAAAGAGATCCATGAGCAGATACCTGAGATATTCGATGTGTACTCGCCTGCTCCGGTCACTCTCCAGCTTGACGGCCTGCGTGTTAAACTCCCATACGATGAGTTCCATGAAAGGGTGGAGAACCTTGAATTCGACGAGGGTGTAAGGCTTTCTGATATGGCTTCGATCACGAGGTCCAAAATGAAAAATTATATATTGGTCAAGATCAAACGTGAATCAGAGGTAGGCTTTACCGCCTGATATCCTGTTAAAGACCACATGAGGTTATTATGGAACTTGAAAAAATAAAAGAGATCCTTGACAAGGAGCCGGAAGAGGCTGTTGAAGATATTCTGGCCGACGTTGAGAAACGATATGGTGAGATCCCTTACATAACTAACTTCATGAAGGATATGCCTGAGATCTTCATATCACGCATGATCTACGAGAACAGCGTCATGCGGGAGTTCAAGCGCATGGACCCAAAGACGGTTGAACTCATCAGCATAGCTGTGGCATCGGCACTGCGCTGTGAGCACTGTATGAAGACCCATGTCAGGGTTGCAAAGAGACTTGGTGTCTCAAGGGAAGAGATATTCGATTCAATTCTCATAGCAAGCAGTGTATCGACCGCAGCGGTCCTTGCGGAAGGCACCCGTGCCGTGGACACAGAGTTCGATGATCCCGATAACTGTCTTTCCGACTCCAACTGTTCTATATGTAATATCAATTCCAATTCCGAGCTTCCGGAAGAGGATTAAAAGTAAGGACCGGCTATTGCCGGTTATTATTTTCAATGTTACTTTTGGTTTTATTTTAAAAAAAGATCAGTAGAAAGGAGTTCCGGCCCCGGAGGCCAGTACACCCACTATGTATCCCAGTATGACACCACTGTTCAGGAATGGTAATCCTGCCTGTGGCTTTCCTTTCATGACCAGCACACTGAGTGCTATGAATCCTATGACAGTTCCTATCATTGCACCAAGGGCAGGGTAGGATATGAATCCGATGTAGCCCAATGATTCAGCTTTCTGCACAAGGAACACATTTGCCGAGACCACGAGGATCGTTGGCATGATAGCATCACCCAGTCCCATGAAGAAAGCTTCCTTCTCCTTGCCTTCTTCCTTATTGAAAGAGTCCTCAATGAATGAGTACCTCAGATGTTTGGGGATCACAAAGAGGATGGGTAAACGCAGGTCCATGACACCTTCCGCGAGGTCGATCATGTGCTTTGTCTTGTAAACGGATATCGCATCATATATTGCAAGCAATGCAAGGAGCACCAGTACCGGAAGTATTGACAGGGATATTCCGAATATCGCACTTGCCCCTGCTCCTATGATAAGTCCCACTGTGTCTATAACATACCATTCCGGGAACTTGTAGAGTAATATGGTCAGCACGGCAGCTACAACTGCGGAAATGATGTTGTTTGTCATCTCTGCGATGTCTGCAAGTGACAAAAGGGCGAAGAACACATAGAACATGGTAGCACCCACGGCAAGCAATATGGTGAGCTGTATTATCCATTCCATGTTCTTCTTGATCGCCATCAGCAGGAAGAACGTGAATACAAGGATGATACCTATATAGTAGATACTGTTCGCAGTGGAATCCGGATCTTCGAACGCCTGCATACCGCTATCGTTCATAGGTGTGGCTAAAAGCAATGCTGTGATCTGTACTACCAGTATTATGCCTGCCATCACAAGCATTGGTATATAGTCCTTTATTCCCGTCTCCGAACTCAATGGTTCAACTCCAATTATATAAATTAACGAATATTATATAAATATAGTAAAGGTATGGTTCAGTATTTAAGTGATTCTCTTTTGAAAATTGCAAGCTTTTTTATGCTCGATCTTTCCTGTCTTCCCCAAAGAGATCGAGCACCGGGCTGACGTCGATACTTAGCCGATAGTACTTCCATTTTGACTGATTATAGGATTCAATTATTCCATTTTTCTTCATAACTGACAGGTGATGGGATATCAGGTTTTGTTTTTGCTCGATCTTATAGATAAGTTCACATACACAATGGTCTCGTTCAGACAAAAGGTATGCTATCCGAAGGCGTGTGGGATTTGCAAGTACTTTCAGGTACTGGCATATACTTTCAACTGCTTCAGGGGACATTACCTTTTCCTGCTCCATCTCTTCTTCCCACATAAGTCTTATCACAGGATCTTCCGGACAACATCGCATAATTATGACAACTTCTGTTTAACATAAGTAATTTATTGATGATCAGGGGACCAGCCTGTAATTCTAACATGGGCGATCTGATCTTGTTTATTCCTGTACTCATCAGTGATCTTTCTGTTAATATCAACATTTTTTGATTTGCACATCATGCATATTTGTGCTATGGTGTCTCTGGAATGTACGAGGTCTGTATATGTCATTCTTAAATGAACAATTGCCTGAAACGGCTGAATATTTTGCAAAGATGCGTGATTCCATATTTGGAGAAACTTCTCTTGATGTAAGAACAAAGGAGCTTATTGCTGTTGCAACATCCGTTCTGATGAGATGTGAGTACTGTACTGAAATTCATTCAAAAAGGGCGATCTCCAATGGTTCTAACCAGAAAGAAATTGCAGAAGCGATCGCTGTTGCAATGTTCGTTGCAGGTGGTTCCCAGTTAGGGTGGACAAAGGTGTATGACAATATCTTCACCGATATCAGGGACAAGGATAGTGAAAAGAACAACTTGTGTTGCGGGAACCCAAAATAGGATACTTCTGCATCAATAGGCTAATATGAAGATAATATGAGAGGTGATCAGGATGATGGATCCCACTATGAAGATCAAGTGTGTGAGCAATGCCATGTCAAACGTTACCAGAAGAAAGATCATGGGTCTGCTCAATGAGGACAACAGGTCAAAGAAAGAGATCGGCGAGGCAGTCGGACAGTCTATGCTGGACTATCATTTGCAACATCTGCAACAGGCAGAAATGATAGTCGTTAAGGATAAGATGGTAGAAATTACAGATCTGGGCAGGAGTTTTATGGCGTCCGGGACCAGCAAGCTGGCAGAGAAAAAGAATGATCTGTCCGGGGCCAGACCAATTGATGTTGTGGAGATTAGGCAGCTCCTTCCATGTATTGCAGACTCGAGCAAATACAGGATCATTGCCCGTCTGGAGCCACCACTGGAAAGTGCTCTTAAGTTGATGGAACCACTTTTCCCGAGGTCGAGATATTCGGAGAAACTCGGGGTATTGATCATCCAGAAAGGTGTTAGGATGATCACCCTCTATTCCACCGGTGCTGTCACTTTGACCATGGTCGATGATCAGGAAGAGGCACTGCAGATACTTGATGACCTCAAGGAAACCATAAATGAGGCGATCAAAAAAGGCATTACACCTGCTACAAGGGAAAAGATAAGGGTAGATCATGCAGAGATCTATAAGTATCTCCCGAAAACCAATTGTCATATATGTGGTGAACAAAGCTGCTACTCATTTGCTATTCGACTGGTAGCCGGGGAAACAACACTGGGCAGATGTACAGTGTTGCAAGATAACAAATATTCAGTGAATCTCGAGCATCTTCGGGTTCTTATGGAATATCTTTAATGATAACTGGTTGAGGATGTCCGGCATTGTTCTCACAGGCGGGAATAATGCGGCATCGTTCTCTATTTCACAGGGAGTACCTATATCCACAGGTGTCATGCATTCTTTTTTTCTTTAATGCCACGTGCTAAGAAAAGTTCCTGTACGATGAGTCCCTCCTGAGATACTTTTCTACAGAGCCGGGGAATTAGTAAGCTTTTAACTATATGGTTTGATACTGGATAATAGTAAAGCATTCTCTATCTAAAACTAGACTTATATAATATTAATAGCAAAACAGCCATATCAAATAGAGAGGGATCAGAATGGAAATCAGGGACATAATATTCTCAGTTGTAATGGTAGTTTCTTCATTTGTGTTGACATATGAATGGCTTGGAAGGTTCAAATATAGCCCGGCGAATGCCTTGATAATACTGGCTGCCATGGTCATGGTGGGAGCCCTTGCTGCGATGATCCTTTCTGTCGACATGCGTCTGCGCAAACTTGATAATATGCTTGAGGCAAAGGAACGTTCATTGAGGATAAATGTCCAGAGTGTAGAGAATACCCTTGATTCCCGTGTGCACGAGGTCCTTTTAAGAATGGATGACGTCATTGAGGCACTGGACAGGACAAGATACAGATAATAATGATGAGATTCTGACACTTCATTCTAATCCGCAAACCATATTAATCAGAGTGTTGTAGGGTATTGGGTAATATCGATTAAATATCTCTATCTATAAGAGGTGCGTACATGCGCATTAATTTAGAACCGATAGGAATTATAAAAAAAGCCGGAAAATGCTCTGAGATCCTTATCTATTCCGACTTTGAACAACTTGTGAAGAACATGATGTCAAAGTTAGGTGGGCAAAATGGTGACGAGCATAGTCTTGTGGTGGTCCACAAGAACAAAGTATCGGATGACCTGCACCAGGTGCAGATAACCAAAACACATTTGATCGACAGGGTAGGAAATATCCTCAAGGTAGGAAAGATAGACGCAAATGACGATTCTGTCATTGATGTAAGACTTGAATGTAACGGACTTATAACACGCGAGGCCTGAAAGGCTGAGCTTCTTCACATACTTTCTATGTGGTCTTAAATGGGTGTTGATATAGGAGAGCTTCTTAAGAGAAGCACGATCGAGGTATCTAACCTTTCTTTAGATGTAGTAGCGATAGACGCCTACAATACACTTTACCAGTTCTTAAGTATCATCCGGCAGAGAGATGGCACTCCCCTTAAGGATTCACAGGGAAATGTCACATCGCATCTGTCAGGCATCCTCTACAGGATGACCAATATCGTGGAAGCAGGAGTGAAACCTGTCTTCGTTTTTGACGGTAAGCCACCTGAGTGGAAATCAGGCACAATACAGAAACGTACCGAAACCCGCGAGAACGCAAAGGTGAAATGGGCCGAGGCAAAGGAAAAAGGGCTTGCTGAAGAGGCATACAAATATGCCCAGGCATCTGCAAAGGTGGATGCAACTATCGTCGAGGATTCTAAAAAGTTGCTAACTGCAATGGGTATCCCTTTTGTCGATGCCCCTTCTGAGGGAGAGGCACAGGCATCCTACATGGTTAAAAAAGGTGATGCGGACAAGATAGCATCACAGGATTACGATTCCCTTCTTTTCGGTTCCCCTGTGGTCGTGAGGAACCTTACTGTTTCAGGTAAGCGAAAGCTTCCGAAGAAGAACATCTATGTGGATGTGAAACCTGAGATTATCAACCTGAAAGAGAACCTTGATGAACTGGGTGTCAGTCATTCACAACTTATCGACATTGCTCTTTGTGTGGGTACAGATTATAATGATGGTCTTGAGGGTGTGGGTCCAAAGACGGCCCTCAAACTCATAAAGGAACACGGTTCCATAGAAAAGGTGCTTGAGGTGAAAGGTCTTGAGATCCCGAACCTTGAGGATATCAAAGGGTTCTTCACTTCCCCTCCGGTTACTGATGACTATTCTCTCAAATGGAACAAACCCGACTCACAGGCAGTTATCTCTTTCTTATGCGGAGAACATGATTTCTCAGAGGACAGGGTCACAAAGGCCCTGGAACGCCTCGAAGAATCTTCAGGAAGCGGCCAGAGCACTCTGGATAAATGGTTCTGATATTTTGGATTATTAGGAATCCTTTCTGTGATCTTAACCACAGATGAACGCAGATAAAAAAACAGTTATCTGCGTCTATCTGTGGTTTTAAGTATGTAAGTGATTTCTGCAGGGGCTATATTCTATCTTCAGTTCAATTCTATTTTCTGATAAGTGACATTCCTGTCATCTTCTCAGGTTTGTCGATTCCCAGGATCTCCAGCATTGTAGGTGCAAGGTCTGAGAGTTTTCCGTCCTGTAACTCCATTCCATCCCTTCCGTTCACAAGAACGCACCTTACAGGGTTGGATGTGTGTGCAGTGTGTGGCTTTCCGGTATCGTAATCTATCATCTTCTCAGCATTGCCGTGATCAGCGGTGATAAGGGCTGCCCCGCCTTTCTCAAGCAGTGCATCGATTATCCTTCCAGTGCATTCATCCACTGTCTCGACGGCCTTTATCGCTGCATCGATGATGCCGGTGTGGCCTACCATGTCCATGTTGGCAAAATTGAGTATGATTACATCATAGTTGTCAGAGCGAATCTTCTCCACAAGTTCGTCTGTGACCTCAAAGGCGCTCATCTCGGGTTTCAGGTCATAGGTGGCAACATCAGGTGATCGTACAAGACATCTGTCCTCACCTTCATTCTCCTTTTCAACGCCACCGTTGAAGAAGAATGTCACGTGAGCGTACTTCTCGGTCTCCGCTATACGGAGCTGCTTCATGTTGTTCTTGCTCAGGACCTCTCCAAGTGTATCCTTTATGGTCTCCGGTGGGAATGCGATAGGTACGTCGAGCTTCTCATCATACTCTGCCATGCAGACATAATGTACATTGGGTCTGACCTTTCTCTCGAAACCATCAAAGGTATCTTCAACAAAAGCGTATGTCATCTGTCTTGCCCTGTCCGGACGGAAGTTGAAGAAGATGACCGAATCCCCGTCCATCACCGTTGCAACAGGTTTGCCTTCTCCATCTGTCACCACGGTAGGTTTGACGAATTCATCGTTCTCTCCTCTTTCATATGCCTGACTGACCGCTGAAACAGCATCATCTGCAAGGATACCTTCACCAAGGGTCAGTGCATCGTAAGCCAGCTTTGTACGTTCCCAGCGCTTGTCACGGTCCATTGCATAATACCTGCCGGAGATGGTTGCAGTTTTAGCTATGCCTGTTCTTTTGCAGAACTCTTCGTGTGCTTTCATGTCATCAAGAGCGGTCTGAGGTGGTACGTCCCTTCCATCAAGGAAGGCATGGATGTACACTCGCTCAACTCCTTCCTTCTTTGCCATTTCCACAATTGCTCTCATATGGTCCATGTGGCTGTGAACGCCACCGTATGAGAACAGTCCCATAAGGTGAAGTGATGAATCACTCTTCTTTACGTTCTCCATTGCTTCAAGGAGAACCTGATTCTCGAAAAAGGCACCTTCTTTGATGTCCTTGTTTATGCGTGTGAGGTCCTGGTAGATGATCCTGCCTGCACCTATGTTGAGATGTCCGACCTCGGAGTTTCCCATCTGTCCTTCAGGAAGTCCGACACCTTCTCCTGAGACCTGTAGCAGGCATGAAGGATATTTCTCTACAAGAGAGTCAAGTACAGGTGTATTCGCGGCCATTACCGCGTTTCCCTGTTCTTCGGTGGTGTGACCCCAACCGTCAATTATCATCAGTAAAAGTGGTCCGTTCTCATATGACATGGTTCCAGAATTGTCCTGATGGTTTTTAAATGCGTTGTATTACGCATTCAATAGGTCTCAGGAGGCATTTTCGCCCATTACTGAAAGTGCCCTGAACTCCCTGAGTACCATCACAAGTGTGAGCATGAAAGAAAGACCATCAGATAACGGGAAAGCCATCCATACACCGGTCAGATGGAAGAAATGTGGCAGTATCAGTACCAGGGGTATGAGGAAGAGCAACTGCCGGCTCATTGCCAGCAGGAAGGAAGGACGTGCTTTGCCTATTGCCTGGTATAGTGAGGCACCGACCACCTGGAATCCAACAAGTGGTAGTGCCAGTACCATGATACGTGTTGCGTATTTCCCGGATGAGATCAGCTGCTGGTCGCTTGTGAATATGCTGAACAGCTGTTCCGGGAAGATGATAAGCAACATGAATCCTGCGACCGACATGGTCGATGTAACGAGCATGGAGAGCTTCACCGAATCCATCACACGGGAAAAGTTCCTTGCACCGTAATTGAATCCTACTATGGGTTGCAATCCCTGCACTATTCCGTACATTGGCATGAAAGTGAACATGAAAAGGCGGTTGACAACACCGAAGACAGCAATGGCAACATCTCCTCCGCCATAGGCTATGAGTATGTTGTTCAGAACGATGACAACAAGGCTGCTTGAGGCATTTCTTGCAAGTGGTCCCATTCCTATTGAGATACTTTCCTTCATGATATCCCATCTGGGTCTCAGGTTCCTTGTGTGGAATCGAAGGGTGGAACTGCCTGATGCAAAGTACCATATGAGGAACAATGCTCCAGTGGTCTGTGCAAGGACGGTTGCTATGGCTGCTCCTTTAACACCCATTCCCAGACCATACACGTACAACGGCTGGACGACGATCCCGAATTTGTCTGCAAAGAAGGTGAACTCGACATATCCTGAACTGAAGATGAAGAACGGGTCAAGTATTATGTTCACAATGGCTGAGATGACCATGGTGTACATGGCCACATTTGCATTCCCTTCCGAACGCACGACATTGTTCATTGCCAGTGCGAACATGAAGAATATGGACCCGTATAGTATGATGCTGAGATAATCCGTAGCATAGGGCATGATAGTATCAGTAGCACCGAAAAGCTGCAATACAGGTGTTATGAATATGCTTCCCAACACGCAGATGAGAACGCTCGTTATCAGTACCATGGAGAGTACGTTTCCCATTACGTTCTCAGCCCTGTCCATGTCCCTTTCGCCAAGACTGCGGGATATCATGGATGCTCCTCCGATACCTATGGCAAGTGCTGTTGCCATAACTATCATCATGACCGGGAAAGCAACAGATATGCCGCCTATGGCCTGTATGCTGTTCTCTCCCAGTGCCTGTCCTACAAAGGCGGTATCCACCAGGTTATACAGAGCCTGGACTAACATTCCCACTGTGGCAGGAGCGGATAGTTTGAAAAGGAGCTTGCCTATGCTCTCATCAGCCAGGAGTTTACTTCGTTCGTGCAATTAGTGTGCCTTCTTCCCTGAGGAGGGATGCAACTAATTGACCGGACAGGTTATTATCCTTTTCTGACATGATAATTAGTGCACAATCCATGCATTCACAGGTTGCACGCGTTCCTTTTCAAGCTGTTCTTATGTGTTTGAGCATAAGGTTGAACAAAAGCAGGAGGTTACTTTCAAAAAAGATGACATCACTGCTGATCCTGTCACTTCTGGTTGCATTAAGGAGAGTGAACTCAAGGTCCTTCTCGGCTTCTATGCGAATTCTCGAGTAAGGGTCAGAAGTCTCCCTTCTTTCGATAGATATGACCCTTGCAACTGAAAAAGGGTCCAGGTATTTGTTGACCCAGCAATTGAGCTCTTTCCTGTATCCTGGAGAAAGGCCCATGTTCTTTATCCTCTTCAATGCGCTCTGCTTATTGTCTTCATAGTATGCGATCCAATCCGACATTCAAATTCCCCTTTGAACTAATCGATCACGAATATCCCAAAATCTCAATTCTTCCCAAATAATTGAGCTGATCCCATTCATTTATTTGTCAGTTCAACAATATAAAGTTACTCTACAATTTATTTATATTTACTAAAATATTTAATTTTTAGTGATAGCTGATATGGAATAATTCATAAAACGTCACCTATTTATCTCAATATGGACCACCTTTTATGGGGAGCTTAAAAGTGGAAGAACAAATAAAGAAGTCAGATGACGAGTGGAAAGAGATACTGAGCAAGGAGCAGTTCATAGTATTACGTCAGAAAGGTACCGAGGCAGCTTTTACAGGAAAGTACTATGCTAACAAGGAGAAAGGCACCTACCTCTGTGCTGCATGTGGACAGGAGCTCTTTAGCTCGGATACCAAATATGATTCAGGCACTGGCTGGCCCAGCTTCTTCAAGCCCATCTCCGATGACAGGGTTGCACTCAAGAAGGATATCAGTAATTTTATGGTAAGGACAGAGGTTGTTTGCAGTCGATGCGGAAGTCATCTGGGTCACGTGTTCGATGACGGACCTGCACCTACTGGTAAGAGGTTCTGTATGAATTCCATATCACTGGACTTTAAAAAAGAGGAATAAACATTCTATTAAATGAGATGAGGCAATAAGCCTCATTTCAGTTGACTGTGACTTTTAGTGTCATGTAAGGGGTGTCTTTTACACTGAATGTGTAGGTCCCACTTTTGTCAAAAGTATAGTCGAAAGCATCGTTGGAGTACATTTCCTGGTCTTCAAAAAGTCCGTCATCACTGACAAGGATGTAGGTCTCTTGTGGCTTGTAATTTCTCCAGGCTATGGCGTCACCTCTGTTTATTTCAATTTCAGAAGGTATCATCTTGCCATAATATTCCATTCTTACACTATAGTCTGTCGTTGTTGTATAAGCAACGGCTGTATCTGAATTAGAAGATTTAGGTTCATCAGCATTTATTACTTCACTTTCTGTGTATTTATATATTTCTTCATTGTAATTTACGTTTTCGATGCTTAGAGTCTCATTTGACGTTTCGAAATTGCCTGCTAAATATGGCAATCCTAAAAAGTATCCTCCAACTAAAAATATCAATACTATAGGTATAATTATTCTACTTTTTATTCTAGTGAATTTACTTTTAGTATTAGATAGTTTAACTTTGTCTGTCAGTGTTTCTGAATTTGTTTGTCGCAAGTAGAATTCATCGATAGAATTTGTTTCATTTTTAAAATCAGAAATATTCTCTGCTTTCTCAATAATACTGGTAGATTTTTGACCAGCTGAATTAATCGCACTTCGTTGAACAATTGATCCTTCAATATTAACTGCTGCTCCTCCATTAGATGAAAATGAGGTTCTTTGGACGACAGAATCAATAATATTTATTATGTGCTCATGTTTTACATATCCTATTTCTTTTGCCGTATTTACTGTATTAATCAGTTGTTTAAATTCAGATACAATTTCATCTAAAAACCCATATATTCCATATCTTTTGTCTGAAGTGGCTCTGAACATAATTGAGGTAAAGCCTTCTGAATTTTCTTCTATAACTACTGTAAGTAAATAGTATGCTTTTTCATCGATTGCTTCACTTGAGAAATAATAAATTCGATTGTTATTTATAGAGTATTCATCTACTTTATAAAACCGATTAGTGCAAAGTAGCGTTAAAAAAGAACCTAACTGCAATGCTTTAATGCCCTGGAAATTAAATCCAGTTTCTGTAGTATATCCACTTTTTGCGAAATCAAGGAAATCTCTTTTTTGAAGTGGTTTTGCTTTCAAAAAAGGATACACACAGTGTATCTCTTTAGGTTTTATCTGTTTTACATGCTTTATCCATTTAGAATCACGATATCTAACATCAGCCTCTATATGTTGTTTATGAACACATGCTATGGGTTTAAGTATAAATTTCGCAGTTTTTGCCGTCTTGGGTGGTATATTCCCAATATTTTGAATTTTATTTCCATCTAAATTGAACAAAGTTTCGTTGTAGTCAAGAATAACATCTACTTCAGATATTGTAAACTCTGTACTGTTAGTTATTCTGATTCCAAATCTGACGCTATTATCAGGAAGAACCTCATATCCACGATGTATTTCAATTACCATCTACAAACCTTAGGAAGAAATTACTCTTTTGTTATAAAGTCACTTCGAATGAAAAGGAAAACTAATCTTTAGTGTCAATAATAAATGGAAAAAAAGTTAAATTTGGACTAGATTAATGCCTTAATTTTATCTCACTGTAACGGTAAGTGTCATGTTAGATTCATCTTGGACACTGAATGTGTAAGTTCCGCTGGTCATGAATGTGTATTCATATGCATCGTTATTGTCCATTATCTGGTTTTCGAATAGTCCATCATCACTGATAAGAGTATAAGTTCCCTGTGGCTTCCCATTTCTCCATGCAATGGTGTCGCCTCTGTTCAATTCAAGTTCATCGGGATTCATCTTGCCGAACCATTCCATTTTTACGCCATAATCTATTCCCTCACCTATGGTCTCAACTTCTTCTTCCGTGTCTTCAGTTGTTGTCTCTTCTATCTCATTTTCTGCAGTTGTGTCCGCATTGTCAGTACATCCGCTGACGAGTACACCTGCAAGCATCAATATTGTTATCAATATCATCCATTTCTTTGTCATTTGAACCACCCGCTCATGAATATCAATGATCCCAGAAGTTCTCCCCGGATGAGTGAAAGAGGTACTGATAAGTATTTCCGGGAAATATTTATACGCTATCTGGTGAAATAATGGCTATGACACAACCCTTTATATTCTTTGCGTATTTGCTGCTTGTGAATCTGGTGGCTTTTGCTCTTATGGGTATAGATAAGAGGAAAGCAAAAAAGAATAAGTACAGGATATCTGAAAAGACCCTTTTCATGTCTGCTATCGTGGGTGGAAGTGTCGGTTCTCTTATCGGTATGTACTTTTTCCGACACAAGACAAGGCATCCGCAATTCCAGATAGGGATGCCTCTGATCCTGCTTATCCACATCTATATTCTGATCAGGTTCCTTATGCCACTGTTTGTAATATATATGACCTGATATGGACTGGGGTTCAGAACTCCAGCCTTTCCATTTCTTCAAGTATCTTAGGTGTAAAGTTAGTAAAGTTCTGTATCCCACCGGTCCACGCGGCCAGCATCATGACATCTTTGATCTCCTGTGCAGTTGCATCGTACTTCTTCAATCTCTGAAGGATCTTAACAGCACTGTCTGTCTTCTGGCTGGCACAGGCAATAGCGAATACCATCAAATGCTTCTGTTTCTTGGAAAGACCTCCCTCTTTCTCTTCCCATACGGAACTATAGAATTCTGCCACAGCTTCTGAGAAGCCCTCGTCCAGCTTCTTTGCATAGACAACGGCCCTTGGCTTGAAACCTTTCACATCCTTTGCATCATTCGTATCTTTCATATTCTCTGGCATAGTTATCAACAGGGATTTGACAGGTAAATGATTTAATGTTTTCTTTGGAGAGTATATCCTATGTATGACAGGCAGGTCAGGGGCAGTTTTCCGGATATATCTGAAAAAGGAGTTTACTGCCTTGTATTCAAAAATGAGGACCATATTCCTGATACCGGCCGTTTTGAAGGGATAAGGTTCAGACATGGATATCATGTATATGTGGGCTCTGCACTGGGTTCGGGAGGGCTTAAAAGACTGAAACGCCATGTGCTGCTCTCACTGATGAAAGATAAAAGACCACGCTGGCATGTGGATCACCTTTCGTTGTCTTCAAGGTTCGATCTGGTATGTGTTGTCTATGCCGTGGTGGATGAGCCAATTGAATGTAAGCTTTCAGGTAAGCTCAACGAGGCGCTGTCAGGTGATATCATACGGGGATTCGGTTCAAGTGACTGTAAATGTCCTTCTCACCTGTTCCATAGTGATGGCTGCCCACTTTATGTTATCAAGGACGTCTTCATTAGATCGGGTTTAGGGCCCAATGGCATCTGTTTTGAATGAGCATCGTTCTCTACAAATAGAAAACTTTTAATTCAGAGGCAGAGTAAACTTCATCATGTCTCTTGAAAATTACGGGGTCCTGAAAGGCAGACCAAAGGACTGCAAATGTGGGAAGGGTAAAAGTTCCCATTACCAGATACTTGTGCACGACGGGAAGAATGAACACCGTATCGCTGTCAATATCAGTTCAAAGGTTCCTCCTTCCGAGCTGCTCTATTTTGTAGATGACAATTTTACCCACCCTGTAACTGAGAAGCTCGAAGACCTTGGGTTGGGATACAAGAGACTTGATAATACTTCACATGACATATGTCTTGACTATGTACGTGGCGGACTCTTCGATGTGTCAGACATGCTACCTTTGCCATGTGATGTCCCGGGTCCTTCAAATGACCTTAATGAGCTTATCCAGAAATATGTGAAGAAGGCCATCGGAATGAGTGGCAGCACGATCTATGCCTTTGGTGAGAGATGGGGACCGGAAACATTCCTGCCTGATAGTTTCTTTGGTTTCAGGCCGGGAAGTGGGATTCATGATATTCACATGAATCAGGGTAATTCAAAGAAATGGCAGGGCGATGATGCACCGGATCAGGATGGTGCTCTTCTTATCCATCTGCCCGAGGAGAACAGGTGGATAGCTATCTTCCTTGCTTTCCAGTCTCAGTGTTTCAACACTGATGGTTCAACAGGACACTGTATGTCCAACGGACACAGGATGGGTTCAAAAGCATGTGATGAAACAGAAGATGTTTCTGTCACAGAGGTTCCCGAAGGTTCAGTGAAGATAGTCGGGGCACTCGCAGACCCCAAAGGTGTGGATTCAGGAAAGGAGACTATCACCCTTTTCAATGCCTCTCCAAAAGATATCAACCTTGATGGCTGGTCCCTTCAGGATGGTCCGGGAAGACGTTCATTGCTCAAAGGTGAAATAAGTGCAGGTTCAGGTACCCGCATAGTTCTTTCAGGGAAAGGTATCATACTTGCGAACAGCGGTGGTCAGATCTCTCTCTATGATGCTCAGGGCAGACTGATGCACGAGGTAAAATATTCAGCAAAGGATGTGAGGTCCGGCTGGACCATTGTATTCTGATCCTTTATCCTTTTCTTTTCTCATTTTTAGCATACTGCTTATGTTTCTGCTCATCTGGATGATCTTCTATTGTATGGTCGTAAAATAAGCAAAACTGTTTTATATTTAACGATATATATTCAGGAAGTGTGAAGGAAGCTTCACTTACTGATATTGTCGTCTTATGAAGATGACTATGTTCTCACATTTCCGTTGCTGTTTGATATTGGTTGGGCAAGGAGAGATAAAAATGAGTGGACAAATAGAGACTACAGATATGAACAGCTTGATGAACTCTGTACAGAACGATATCATGGGACACATTGGTATTGATAATTCTCAGCTGGCAAAGCTAATCGACCTTTCCAGTGAGGAAGTACTTCTTGGAGGTACCAAAGATATCACTTTCAAGCTTCCAATTAAAAATGGAAAGGGCCATCAATCTGCTTCCCAAACGACATTTGGTATCACTATAAGTGGTGATTTCGAAATAACATCTCCTTCCGAAGGAACATGGGATATTGTAGTCAAGGATGGGAACAGTACTATCCTTAATAAGAAAGGAGTGAAAAAAGGTGAAAAGATCAGCTTCAAGCACAAGACCGGTTTTAAGGCCAATATATCCCTTGATGCAAAATGGAGTGAGAGCAAGGATACAACACTGATGGCAAAGATACATGCAAGCTATTGAGGATACGAGCTATATCTCGTAATTCCTTTTTTTATTCGACCATCATCCAGCTTTTCCTCTCTTTTTTACGTTGTCAGTCTCTTATACACCAGAGGCAACGTCTCAGGTAACATAAGTGCATCATCGATGATGGTGTATCCGACATCTGAGAAGATGTTGTCCAGATATTCTCCCGGGTTCTTATCCACAGTAATGCAGAAGAAATGCATTCCCTTGTTCCTGCCTTCACTGATGGCAACCCTTGTATCCTCCTGTGCGATATCGCCCTGATATGCATCCTCTCCCCTTGACCTGTCATAGGGTTCGCCATCAGAGAGCAGTACCATCATCTTCGTATTTGCACCTGCATGTTCCAGTTTTTTGATAGAATGGCGTATGGCCGGTCCCAGACGGGTATTGGATGCAGGTTGTAGTATGCTTATCCTGCGTGCAACATCGTCGGAGAGCTTCTCATCGAAATCCTTGATCACGAAATATTCCACTGCTTCCCTGCTCTTTCCCGAAAAAGCGTATATGGCATATTTGTCCCCGATGCTCTCCAGTGCCTGGCTCATTATGATCAGCGCATCCTTCTCCACATCCATTATACTCCTGCCGTCGGCACCGAGTATCTTGCGTGTGGATGCGCTCACATCCATCAGGAAAAGGGTTGCTACATCCCTTTCGTGTTTATCCCATCTGATATACAATCTGTCATCCGGGTTGACACCGCATTTCCTTGCGATGAGGGATTCCGTGAAAGCATCGATGTCTATCTCGGTCCCATCATTCTGTTCCTTCATGCGGTGGAAGGCCTCGGGTCTTATCAGTCCGAACGTGTGCCTGAGAAGTGATATCTCATTACTGTAGCGTTCCATTGCCCTGTCATAGTAGGCTGTAGTTCCGCCGATGGGTTCTATCTCATTTATGGTGCTCCACTCCGATCGGTAGTCGTTGATCGTGGTGTCCCATTCGTCGTATTTGTACCTGCCAAGAAGCCTCCAGTTATTTTCCATGGCCTGTGTGGGTCTGTCAGTGGCCTGCTCCTTCTGTCTTTCCTCATCGGCCGTAAGGTCGGTCTCAGTCTCAGGGATGAAGTTCTTGATCACGTTCTCTATCGTTCTTGACATCATCGGGTCTGTGGGCCCGGTGGCACCGACGTCCATACCGCGATAGCCGATGTTTCGGATCATCCTGTACTCGATCTCTTCAAGTGGTCCCAACACATCATCAAGCATGGAGTATATCCCAAAGGCCAGTTCAAGTGATGAGAATGTGGTCGAATCCACACTGAAGATCCTGTGATCGATCTCTTCCCGGGTTCTTTCAAGGACGATCCTGAAAGCTTCATTTATTCCGAATTCAGGCTCATGTCCTGTAGTTATCCATAATAGCGCCTCCATGAAGCTCTCAAGTTCATCCTCCGGCACAGGTCTCAGGAGCAGCATCCTGTGCCTTACATCCTCAAGATCGATGCGGACGCCCTTGTATTGGTCCATTACCAGGTACTCGATACGTGCATCTTCCAGCAGTCCGAATATGGTTGCAGCCAGTATCTGGTTTGGAAAAAGTGAGAGCAGATCGATGGGTCCACTGTCCTCTTTGTTCGGGCCAGATGAATGTGCTTTATCTCCATCTTTGACCGGATATCTTCCGAGTATTCTCTCTTCGAGTGAGTCAACCTCTTCCTGTGCTATATCCGGTGTGGTGAAACGTACGTGTCCCACCTCATGCATCACACTTAGCTTGTATATCTTGAAATTGTCCTCGGGCTCCTGATAGACCCCCATCTTCGGTGCAAGGTAGATGGTGTTACCTGCTATGACAGGGTTCATCCCCTCTGTTTCAAACTGATGCGGGAGCGATGACATGGAGCGTATCACGAAATTGCTGCCTGATAGTCCAAGTGCATAGAATCGCAATACATTGGCCACTTTTTTGAGGGCTATCGCACCCGTGAGCTCCTCCACGAGTTCCCTGGAGCCTCTGGATTCAAGTGAGAAATAGGCCTTTCCGGCAGGCTCCTTCGTCTCTGCAGCCTCAAGTCCTTTCAGGGTCCACTCTTCAAGCTCTTCCATGTCCATTCTTTCAAGTAGTGCAGGCGAGTTTGAGAAATAGTCCAGTGCGAGTTTCCTGTCCTTTGCATATACCTTCAGTCCGATATCGGCCCACTTTGATGCATTCTCCGGTTCTTCCCTGTCGATAAAGAGAATGAGGTATTTAAAGAAAACACCGAAGATGGCTCCTTCTTTCGTAAGAAGCACATTTGCGATCCTGAATATTTCCTCATGTTGCTGTGGGTCTATCTTATCCAGGGCTGCGATGGAATCCCCGTAATAGTCGGAACCGACCTCAGGGTCCTGTATGGCGATCCCATCTCCCGTTCCGGCCCATTCTTCAAACATTTCAGTGCTCAGGATATTGTATGCCTGCGAAGCGTTCTCAAAATAGCTACGGACGCATTCGGGCTGTATATCTGCAGATATTATACCCCGGTCTATAAGCATGGACCGGACATCTTTGTTCGTGTCATCATAGTGATCACCCAGTGAAAGAACCGATGGGATGAAGGACCTGAGTGCCGGTTTGTTATTCAGGAATGAAGCTATTCCCCTGTCTTTCCACTCCTCTACCTCGCTCATTTCCAGTATACTGAGATATTTAGGGATGGTCTCAAGGAACGACTTCGCACTTTCATTGTCAATGGCTGCAATGTCCATTGCAATTTCCATGAGGTTTGTCAGTTCCTTCTCATCAGCCTTTTTCAGAATTTGTCCCGCATTCCTTAACAGTGCCATTGCAGGTGCTTCACCGAATTCCACAATGTTGTCGATCGCGGTGAGCAGTTCCTGCCTTCTGGATGGAGGGACATCGGGTAGTACTTTCACTGCTATGTTTATGAGTTCTATTGAGGTGAGCCAGTGGACATTGATGACCTTCTTCGTTATATGGCAGAAGGATTCGAAGTTCTCTGCCGTAAGCAGGTTCTTAAGCTGATACAGGTGCTCGAAATAGGCTTCTGCGACCTTGACGTTGACCTTTCCGATATTCTTCCCGTTATTGACCAGTTCACTGAACCTTTCCGGTCCGGTGGATATGATCACCTGTCCTGTATGTTTGAAGTAGGCTATTGCCATCCATTTGTTCTGTTCGGACAGGGCTATGCCTGTATCGGTCCAGCTTCTCAGAAGTTCGAGTCCACCTTTTTCGATGATCGCCAGTGAGGAGTCGAAGAATCCTTCACAGCAGGAAACGCTCAGTTTGGATATCTCTCTTGCAAGGGCAAGCCAGCTCTCGAACTCATCCTTGCCAATCTTTTTGTAAACATGGGGAGCAGAACCCAGATAGGCTATAAGCACTCTCATCCCGCGTTTGAGTGCACCTTTTCCTGCATGGAGGATTGCTTCCAGCTCATCCTTATGTAATTTCTCAAACCCTGCTGAAGCTCCGGTAATTTCAGACCTGTCAAGTTTCGGAAAATGCTCTGCTATCAGTTCTTCTATCTTTCCGTTAGTGACAGGTTCATTGTTCCCTGTTTCTGCTGCCACGTGCAGTTTCACTCCATTATGGCCGCGATGATCTCGTCTATACTCTTCTGAAGGTCAGGATTGTCTGTTATCGGTTTTGCCATGGCTATCCGGCAGGCTTCCTTTGGCTCGATGCCCTCTTGAATGAGCTTTCCGGCGTAGATAAGCAGACGTGTGCTGACTCCCTCCTCGAGTCCGTGGTGTTTGAAGTTCCTGATGCTCTGGCCTATCTCAACAAGCCGGGTGGCTGTAGTCTCATCTACCTGACTCTCGTGTGCGACGATCTGCTTTTCCAGTTCGGCAGGAGGATAATCAAAATCAATGGCAACGAATCTCTGTCTGGTGCTCTGTTTCATGTCCTTGACGATGCTCTGGTATCCGGGGTTGTATGAGACCGAGAGCATGAACTCCTCCGGTGCCTTAACGACTATCCCGAGCTTGTCGATGGGTATGATACGCCTGTCATCAGTGAGAGGATGAATGACGACTATGGTGTCCTTCCTGGCTTCCACGACCTCATCGAGGTAACAGATAGCTCCGGCCCTGACCGCCTTTGTGAGAGGTCCGTCACTCCACTCTACATTATCTCCTTTTATCAGGAAACGTCCCACAAGGTCCGTTGCCGTAAGGTCCTCGTGGCAGGCAATGGTTATCAGAGGACGCTGTAATTTCCATGCCATGTATTCCATGAAACGTGTCTTACCACATCCTGTAGGCCCTTTGAGGTTGACCGGAAGCATGTTCCTGTAAGCGGCTGTGAATATCTCCACTTCGTTGCCTACCGGTACGTAATAAGGCTCTTCTGTTATCAGATATTCATCCACCGGCAGTTCCTCGGATAAAGCGCATTTCATTGCCATAGCTACTCCTCTTATGATAGTAATCTATTCTTTTTTAGTTTAAATGTGCTGTGCAGGGGACATTGGTCCATTCTCCGGGCATGAATGGATATGAGGGTCGAGGTGTGCACTTTGTTTTAAAAATGGATGTGGTATTTAGGTGGTATTTATATGGTGGTTGGGGGTGGTTGGGTGCACACCTCACAAACCACTATTATTGGCCTGCTAATATAAGTTCATTTTGATTAAGATGATCCGTGTTTTAGGTCTATGATCCCGGTTAAGCTACTTTTTTTTGATCATATCGCTGATACTCTGCATAGTAAGCTTTTCTTTTGAAGAAGTTGAATCTGTGAACGATCCTATAGTTCCTGTAAGGATGCCGGATATTATTCCTAAATGTATCCAGTTCATCCCAATAAAAGATATTATCACTAAAACGAGTACTATCAGCGAAAAAAGACCCGTCATCATCCCTTCTTTGATGCTCCTAGATCTGGAATAATGAATGAGGAAAGCTATGAAGAATGCAAGTAAAGGTGGGAGTATGAACAATTCAAAAAGGTCATAGGTAGTAGGCACATCTGTCATTTTCTAAAACCGATGAATTATTTAACATCAACTACTTAAATTTAATTAACGGACACAGTGTTTTTAATAATATGTGAATTGGTCAACAATATTATTTTGAGTTGCGGCCACAACACTTTTTATACTCAATGTATAACATCATAAAGTACTGAGAATTCCAGTTGGGATAAGTGGTTATCATGGATTTTAAAAAAAGCTCTGCAAGGGCTATGGTTCTATTGCTTTTATTCTTAGCATGTGTATCGTTGATGATGCCTTCCATGGCACAATCGAATATAGGGTCCGACTATATGGACATAGATATCAGGATCCACGATGGTTATGCAATAACCACCGTTGAGGAAAAACTTGACAACACGGGTAATACTTCTGTAACGGATAAGTTCCAGTTCCTGATTCCTGAGGGCGCTTTCATGTCGGCGTTCTCCATCACTATAGATGGAGTGGAGTATCAGGCCGACATCCTCGAGACTGAAGAGGCTGAGCAGAGATTCGCAGAGGCTGTATCAAGCGGAAGGACGGCCGGTCTGCTGGAAACAAGGGATACCGAACTGTTCTCCTATTCACTGAACTTCGAGGCGAACCAGAGCATCATTGTTAAACTCACCTACGAGCAGGCTCTTTCAAGGACCATGGACGAGTATGAGTACTTACAATATCTTCAGAGCAATCATGTAGTGGAAGACCTGAGCGTTACCGTGGATATCAGTTCATCCACAGATGTCCTTAGTGTTGAGACACCGGGACTTGAGACAGATATCTCCTATCCATCCACCGACACTGCAAAGGTGGAATACACTTCAGAAGGCATGCCGGGTTCGGATATGACCGTTGTCTTCGAAACAGAGAACACTGACATGGACGGTGAGATGCTGTTCTATGAGATAGATGGAACAGGATATTTCATGCATATATTCTCACCAACTGCAGAAGAGCTGGGAACGTCCCCGCTTAACAAGGACATCATCTTTGTGGTCGATAAGTCCGGTTCCATGTATGGTTTAAAGATGGAGCAGGTAAAGGAAGCATTCTCCAGCATCATAGCCGAACTGCCTGAAGGTGACCGTTTCAATATCGTGTTCTTTGATTCAGATTCCATGCCATATAGTGCGGAGATCCTTATGGCAAACGAGGACAATAAGGCTCAGGCAGTAGCAGAAGTTCTTGTCACAGAGGCAGGTGGTGGTACAAACATCAACTATGTGTTGATCGAAGCACTTGGTATGTTCTATAATGAAAGCGAGAATGTTCCAATCGTGGTGTTCCTCACGGATGGTGAACCGACAGGAGGCGTCACTTCCACTGCGGTGATAAGGCAGAACGTGCTGGAAGCAAATGATGTGGATGCGGCTATATTCTCCATAGCTTTTGGTGATGAATACAGTTACGATTTCAATTTCCTGCAGGCCCTGAGTCTGGAGAACAAAGGTATAGCGGTCTATTTCGAGGAGAATTCCGAGGCATCGGCTGGTATCAGTGACTTCTATGAGACCATTTCAACACCACTTGTAACGGACCTCATGTTCACCTATGATGGAGGCCGCAATGTGATTCTCACAGGAAAGGACCATCTTTTCGTGGGATCAGAGGCAATCATCCTTGGTAATTATGAGATGGGTACATCAACTGTTACTGCAAGGGCAGATGGTAACACAAGGGACGGGGTTTATGATTCAGAGAATGTGTTCTCTGTCCTGACATCCGATTCAAATGACTTCATCCCGCGTCTCTGGGCCTACAACACCATCAGGGACAAACTCGACATGATGAAGGTCGAAGGCGAGACTGAAGAACTGGTCTCTGAAGTGACCGCTCTCTCACTTGAATACGGTTTTGTCACTCCATATACATCTTTCTTCGTGGAGATCCCACAGCCGGAAGAACCGGAAGAAGATGTGTCTGATTCTGCGGAGTATGCCGAGGAAACAGCGATGGATGTATATCCGGCAGAAGAAATGGTTGTGGAAGAGGAGATGCCCATAGAGGAGCCTGAGGAAGAAGCGATGGAAGAATATGCAGAAGAGGAATCTCCCGGATTCGGTCTGATGCTTGCTCTTTCCATGTTCGGACTTGCTATGCTTGCTTTCAGGAACAGGAAAGAATAGAACAATTCTGTCTGAAATGTTGGGAGCCTCTGTGGCTTCCATTTTATCTTTTTCTCTTACTTTTTTGCAGACCTCAGGAAAGATGGTTCCTGTTTTCACAAAGAAAGCTGCCACTAAATGGTGACCGGTATGCTTCTATCCTGATATCTGAAAATTATCATTTGAGATTCATGTATCCTGCAGCCAACCCCATGAAAAGTATCATTGCTACATACAGTAAAATTACAAGCATTATCCTCATGGTGCTTGAACTATTGTTATCATTCATATGTACCATATAAATGGAGGGTTGTGTTGTATATATATCTTGTCAATTTTTCTCGCCCTAAAATACAAGGAGGGTATCTAGTGCCACAAAAATCTTTATAGTTGCCGGACAGACCTTCTAATAGGGTTCGATCAGCAAATGATCTAACAGGGAGTGGAAACTATGGTCACAGAGGAAGAAGTAATGGACGTCCTGCGGGAGTGCTATGACCCTGAGATCCCCATCAACATAGTGGATCTGGGTTTTGTCAGAAGTATAGATATAGAAGATGAAAAAGTACGCATCAAACTCACCCTGACAACACCCGGATGTCCTATGCACGGTGCAATAGGTGATGATGTCAGGAAGAAGGTTCTGGGTATTGAGGGTGTAAAGGATGTTGAGGTAAAGTTCGTATTCGATACCCGGTGGACCCCGGATGAGATGTCCGATGAGGCAAAGAAGAGAATGGGTTTTGATGATAACCAATGACCAGAAGATATACTCATTTTGAGTTACTGTAAAAATAGAAGAAAGGTTGTTCCAGAAAGATACTGGAACTACATAGCATCTTTTAGTTTATCTTTTTCTTTTCAGGTATGCGACTGATACTATTCCTGCAATTGCAAAGACTATCTCAAATCCGGGAGCTTGACTCTCCGATGTTTCTTCGCTGACAGGTTCCTCTTCCATGTCCTCAGCTTCAGCCTCTTCTTCTTCCATCATTGTTTCAGGATAGTCATCAGGATCTCCAGGAGATGTCAGGGCATTGATCTCTTCTATGTTTGTAAACCCATCTTCATCTGAATCGTCATCCTCTATTGATGCAAGATCCAATCCACTTGCCAGTGCATCCATACCATAAGGTGTCAAAGCTGCTTCTCCATGACATATGCCACAAGAATCAAGTGCTGTGCCTTCTACACTGTAGGTTTGATTGAAGACACCCTGGGCATCGGTTGTTGCTGACGTGACAGTTATACCTGCTAAAGTTACCACTACTAACATTAATGAAATGCTTACTAGTCTATGTTTCATATTAGACCCCCATTATTTAACTATTAAACTTTTGCTCTTCTATTATTTATTCATTTGGTCATACAAACTTACTAAATACCTATACTTTTTTAACCAGAGAGAGTGACAGTATTGGTTTGTATTCTCTTTGTAGAATATCTCCATCGAGCCGTATTTTTACAAAAATATCAATATGACCTGTAATTAGCACGACTATCCGTATGCTGGAAGGGTCCTGGTCATACAAATCCGGGAGCTGATGAGAACAGGGACCATCGTCTGTAGGTCATAGCCTTTTTAACTCTCTTAACTGCAAGTTCCATTGCAACATCTCTGGGAACCATTCCGGTGCAAGCCACCCTTTCAAGTATTTCCCTGGTATTGCACCGTAGTTTCGCTTCTATTGTCTGGAATGCGGCTGCTTCACATGCTCCCTGATATTCCATGGCCGCACAGATCACACCACCGGCATTGGCAATGAAATCCGGGATGCACAGGACTCTTTTTTCGTGAAGGTATTTTTCGGCTTCATGAGTGATGGGAATGTTTGCTCCTTCTATCACCAGTTTGGTCTTGAGACGGTGCACATTATCCTCATCAATGATATCAGGTCTGGCTGCAGGGATCCATATCTCACATTCTATATCTATCACAGCCTCGATATCACGTACTTCAGCACCCGGGTAATCCACCACGCTCATGCCGTTCTCCTTCAAATGGATCAATTTATCGATATCAAATCCTTCCGGCTTGTAGGCAGTTCCCCTGGAATCGGCCACTCCTATCAGTATAGCACCTTTTTCTGAGAGGAAACGAGCCGCATGTTTTCCTACTGAACCAAAACCCTGGACCACCATCCTTGCACCTTCCATGCAAAAATCACAGTACTCGAGTGCAACCTCGGCCGCATGGCTCACTCCCCAGCCAGTAGCTCCTATCTCGTCAAGGGGAATGCCTCCTATTTCACGTGGCAACCCTACCGCTCTTCCTATCTCATCGTGTACACAGGCCATACACAGTTCATCGGTACCCATATCGGGACCGAAGATATATTCCTGTACATCACGCAAGGATGAGGCAAGGGCCCGAATAAGTCTCTCTTTGTTCTCCTGCGGCATTTTAGGGTCGCCGTAGATGACCGCTTTCCCGCCACCATGGGGCAATCCGGCCACTGCATTCTTCAGGGTCATGGCACGGGCCAGTCTGAAGCACTCCTCGGTACTCACATCCGGTGCCATACGCACGCCGCCTATGGAAGGACCTACAGCTACATTATCAACCACCAGGACAGCCTTTAGACCAACTGAAGGCTCGTAGACATGAATTACTTTAGCTGGTCCAAGTTCATCTGCAAATCTAAAGATATCTTCCATAGATAACCCCCTTCAATAAAACTTACTCCAATATTTATTATGTCTCTATGCATTAAAATTGCTTTTGTAGGGACCATTTATTCAAAAGAGAGGTCTGTATCCTCAATTGGTTCATTTGAATGATGATCGTTGCTTATGAGAAGCAGCATATTTATACTGGAGTGATCCATAAATTAATATGGGGAGATAATGCTCAAATTAAGATTCCATGGCAGGGGTGGCCAGGGAGCGAAGGTTGCCAGCCGTACGGTCGGAACAGCGGCATTTATGGAGGGATGTAATGTTCAGGATTTTCCTTTGTACGGTGCCGAAAGGAGAGGTGCACCTATCAGTGCCTTCACACGGATAGCCAGAGGACAGATCATGGAGAGGGGAGTTATCCCTGATCCGGATGTCATAATAGTAATGGACCATACACTTTTGTCTGATCCGCAGGCTGCACCTCTTTCCGGATCAAATAAAGGTGGTGTGGTATTCGTCAATACTCCAGAGAGTCCTGAACAGTTAAAAGCTGATTATGATATTGATGCTCTGGTCATAACCCTGGACTTAACAAAGATAGGTCTTGATATGGTGGGGAGCTCTATCCTCAGTACTCTTGCAGGAGCCGTGGCCTCAAGGATCATTGGGATCGGAGAGGATTCTCTTAAGGATGCTGTGGAGAAGGAATTATCCGGCATCATAGCAGACCGGGAGCTGCTGGAGAAGAATATAGAGGCTGCACTTTATTGTTTCAGGTCCCTGGAACCTGTTGAGATGAAAACACTTCAAAGTGAACATGGTAAAAGTACTGTTATAACCATGCCCTTTGAACGTGCAAGGATATCGAGCCCTGCTATAAATGCAGCTGCCAGCAGTATCTTAAAACAGACAGGGAACTGGAAGGTATTCAGGCCTTTCTGGGACTACGATGTCTGCAACAAGTGTATGATATGTGTATCAAGATGTCCTGAGGGCTGTATCTCATTGAATGAAGAGGGCTTCCCTTCTGTGGATAATGAACATTGCAAAGGCTGCCTGATATGTGTGGAGGAATGTCCTAAAAAGGCTATAAAGGCTGTCAGGGGTCCGGTTCCCGATCAGGTGGAGGTGACTGGGGAATGAAGAGAGAGATGCTTACCGGCAATGCTGCAGCAGCGTGGGGAGTCCGGCTGGCTGAGGTGGATTACGTTCCTGCTTTTCCGATAACCCCTCAGACGGAGATCATCGAGACCCTTTCCGGCTGGATATCAGACGGGGTAATGGATACAAGGTTCGTTACAATGGATTCTGAACATTCGATGATCACTGCTGCGGGAGCTGCTTCTGCCACAGGGGTGAGGGTCTTTACTGCCACATCCAGTCAGGGTCTGCTGTATGGTTTTGAAATGATATATACCGTGGCTGGCTGGAGGGTACCGCTGGTGCTGATCAATGTTTCCCGTGGTCTGTCTTCTCCTATTACACTGGGTCCGGATCACAATGATGTCCTTGCTACAAGGGACACAGGATTCCTTCAGATACATTGTGAGAACTGTCAGGAGGTTCTGGATTCAGTCCTTATGGCATACAGGATGGCCGAGGATGAAAGGGTACTCCTGCCTGTGATCGTGAATATGGACGGTTTTTACCTTTCCTTTACCAGGGAACCGGTAGAGATCCCGGATGTTGAAGAGGTCCGAAGGTTCCTGCCAGCTTACAACCCATCACATGCCTACTTTAAAGCAGGTCATCCCATGGCGCAGGGAGTGGCGGTTCTTGGAGGTGAGTACTATTCCTATTTCAAATACCAGATGCATCTGGCAAGCAAGAATGCACTGGATGTCTATAAGAAAACATGCAGGGAATTCGAGAAGGAATTTGGCCGTAAATACGATACTATCGAGGAATACAGGCTGGATGATGCGGAATACGTGCTTATCATGATCGATTCATTTTCCACTATGGGAAAAGCCGCTGTTGACAGGGCCAGAGAGCAGGGAATAAAGGCCGGACTCCTGAGGCCGAGACTCCTGAGGCCGTTCCCGGAGGAGGATATCAGGAAGGCACTGAATGGAAAGAGGAGTGTGGCTGTGATAGACCAGAATATCAGCATGGGAAAGGGGGGTATTCTTTATTCTGAGCTTGCCGGTTGCCTGTATAACGAGAAAAACAGGCCATTCCTGTTGTCTTTTATTGGAGGACTGGGAGGTAAGAACATAAGCCCGGAGGAATTCACCTTCATCTTCGACCAGCTGGTCCGGGGAGAAGAGGCTGAAGTAGAGACACCACACCTGCTGTATACAGAGCAGGAATGGGAAGGAATGCAAAAACTGAAAGATATCGCAGGAAAGGGGTAAGAATGAGCACTGAACCGATCAGGTCTGTGAAGGACCTTCCTCAGGAGGAGAATCTGTTTCCCGGTACGGCTGCATGTGCTGGTTGTGGAGGACTTCTTACTCTGAGACACTGTTTGAAGATGTTGGGTGAGAATGTTGTTATTGTCAATGCTGCAGGCTGTTTCACCCTGCTTTCCATCTATCCTTTCACCCCGTTCAGGAGTTCGTGGCTCTACACTGCAATGGCATGTGCTCCCGCAGGAGCCCAGGGTGTGAGGGATGCACTGGATATACTGCTGGAAAAGGGAAAAATAGACCCGGAGGATAACCTCAAAGTGGTAGTGTTGACGGGTGACGGAGCTGCCTATGATATGGGACTTTCTTCCACATCAGGTGCCATCTATCGTAACCTCGATTTCTATTATATCTGCTATGACAATGAAGCCTACGGGAATACAGGATTCCAGGAATCGGCATCCACTCCTTTTGCATCACGGACCAAGACCTCTCCCGCAGGAAAGGGGTCTGTAAAAAAGGACCTCTTCGGGATATGGAACAGTCATAAACCTCCCTATCTTGCCACAATTTCCCCGGCCTATCCTGTTGATCTGGCTAACAAGTTCAAAAAAGCAGAGCAGTATAAAGGTCCGAAGCTCTTTATATCCCTGATCCCCTGTCCACCGGGTTGGTCTACCGACCCTTCCCACACTTTCAAGCTTGCAAAACTGGCAGTTGAAACAGGGTTCTGGGCTTTGAAGGAATCTGTTTTCGGTGAGGTAGAACACACGTATGTTCCTGAGAGATTCAAACCGGTTGAGGAATACCTGAAAGAACAGGGCAGGTTCTCCCATCTCTTCAGTCCTGTGAGGAAGGAAGAGCAGTTAGGAAGGGTCCAGGAGATGGTGAATGAATACTGGGAAAGGTTTGGGATCCTTCTTTGATCCTCGATCCATTGCTATTATCGGAGCCTCTCCATCCCCGGAAAAAGCTTCCCATGTGATCCAGGAGAACCTTGGAAAGGCTGGTTATAATGGCACCATCTATCTGGTGAATCCGAAATATGAACATATAGATGGTATCAAATGCTACGGTTCGATCGCTGAGATAGGGGAGCAGATAGATGTGGCTGTATTCGTGCTTCCTGCATTGAAAGTTCTGGATATCCTAAAGGGACCTATTGACAATGTCCGTGGAGCTGTCATCGTAAGTTCAGGTTTCAGGGAAGTGGAAAATGGGGAGTTCCTTGAAGGGGAACTGAAAAGGGTTGTTGAGGAAAAAGGTATCAGGATAATAGGGCCGAACTGCCTGGGTATATATGATGCCATTCATGGGGTAGATACTTTCATGGTCCCTGCGAAGCATGTGAAGAGGCCAAAAAAGGGTGGTTTGTCGATACTTTCCCAGAGTGGTTCCTTTGCGGTCCTTATCATGGACGAGATGGCGACGGAAGGTATAGGTGTCGCGAGGATCGTGAGCTATGGGAATAAGGTCGATGTTGACGAGATAGATTGCCTTGATCATCTGGCAGAGGATAAGGATACCAGATATGTCCTGTTGTACATCGAATCGGTGGAAAAAGGAAGGGAATTCGTGGATGCAGCTTCCCGTTGTACGGCAAAGAAACCGGTGATTGCCATAAAGGTAGGCAGGGGCGAGGCAGGAATGCATGCCGCCAGGTCTCATACAGGGGCCATGGGCGGGAAATATGAGATATACAGGGCTGCTTTCAGGAAGGCAGGGATCATAGAGGTGGACGGATATGAGGGACTGAAGGATGCCTGCAGGGTTCTGGAGGCATATGAACCTGTGGATGGCAACAGGGTCCTGATCATAACAGATGGTGGTGGGATCGGGGTGAGCATGGCAGATGACTGTGAGGACTTTGGACTGGAGGTAAAAAGACTCACACAGCATTCAAAAGAACGTCTGAGTTCAAGGATCCCTGCATTCTCTGCAACGGATAATCCCATAGACCTGACCGCCAGTGCCAAGGATGAGGATTATCTCGCTGCCCTTGAAGAGGGTTTCATGGAAGGTTATGACCTTGCCATTGTAACGGTCCTCTGGGGTCCGCCAACACTCACTGCCGGGGTCATTGACAGGATAGATGAGGTTAGGACCAGATACGGGAAACCCGTGATCATATGCAGTCCGGGAGGGGAGTTCACAAGGAATATGTACGGATCGTTCGAGGAAAAGGGAATGCCGGTTTTCTCAACCCCCGAAGCTGCGGTAAGGGCTGCGGCTGTTCTGACCGGTCACGGGACTGTGCGGGATAAAAAGTGAGAGGAACGGGACCATGAGCATGGAAGAGGTCGACAGGATAATTGACAATGCCCTTAACGAGGGAAGGCATTCTCTGCTTGAAACAGAGGCCAGGGCTCTGATCAGCCATTGGGATATCCCTGTTCCCGGCTCGGTTCTTATAACAGGGTCCGAAATTCCAGAGTTCAGCATGGCTGGGTTCGACCCGCCTTTCGTACTCAAGGTGATATCGAGGGACATCCTTCATAAAACAGAAGTAAAGGGTGTGATAACGGGTCTCAGGGACAGGGATGATGTAATGAATGCCCTCATCCGCATGAAAAGGGACCTTGAGGAGAATGCCCCGCAGGCAAGGATAGAAGGCTTCCTTCTGGAGGAGTTCGTCCCCCGGGGAGTTGAGGTGATCATTGGGGGGATGAGGGATCCTCAGTTCGGTCCTGTGGTCATGTTCGGTACGGGGGGGATCATGGTAGAACTGATGAAGGATGTGAGTTTCAGGCTTGCACCTCTGGATAAGGGTGAAGCCATGGCAATGATGGAGGATGTGAGGGGCTATCCTCTCCTGACAGGATACCGGGGTTCAAAGCCGGTGGATAGGGAAATGCTTGCGTCTGTGATAGTAAAACTCTCTGATATCATAACGAAGATAGAAGTGATCCGGGAAATTGAGATCAATCCGCTTTTTGCTTATGAGGATGGGGTAATGGCAGTGGATGCCAGAGTCATATTAGAAGAAAGGTGAAGATGTGGGTTCTGTTGAGGGCTACACATTCAGGGGTGTGTGAAATGGGAAACGAGACAAATGTATTCGATTATGAAGAGGAGAGGGCTAATTTCAACTGGGATATTCCGGCTGACTATAATTTTGTTGATGTTATCAGAAAATGGGCAAAGGACCGAACAAAGCTTCTGGCGATAATTGAACATCCTGATGAGGAGGTTGAAAAGGCCACATACCGTGAGGTATGGGACGATGCCATGAGGTTCGGGAACATCCTCAGGGATTCAGGTATCCATAAAGGTGACAGGGTAATGATATTATTCCCCAGGGGATTGGATGTGTATATTGCGAGTATCGGTATATGGGCAATAGGGGCTGTCGTCGTTCCGGGAACGGTAATGCTCAGGAGGGATGATATAGAATACAGGCTCCTGAACGCCGGGATAAAAGCGCTGGTCACGAACGATATGATGGTGGCTGATGAGATGGATTCTATAAAGGATAAGGTTCCAGATGTCAGGCTTTTCTTTTCAAGTTATATGGCGGGTTGGAGTGATTACCGCTGCGAAATGGATTCGGCATCAAGAAGCCTGGACCGCGAAGAACTTATTGCCAGTGACCTTCTTGCTATCAACTATACATCGGGTACGACGGGTGCACCAAAAGGTGTGTTGCATACCCATTCACAGATGTATTGTTTTGAAAGGCTTAACAGGCATTACTGGTGGAACACCCGGCCTTACGAACTCTGCTGGGCCACCACTGAGCCTGGATGGGCAAAATGGTACTGGGCTCCGTTTGGAGCGATCCTGAATGGTGGTGCCACCAATTTCCATTACACTGGCAGGTTCGAGCCTGAGAAATGGTTCGAGCTGCTTGATAAATGGAGGGTGAACAGGGCGTGTATGACCGCAACGGAACTCAGGGCCATGGCAGCGATCGATGGTGCGGACAGGAGATACGATCTGGAAGAACTGAAAGTGATTCTGACCGCCGGGGAACCATGCACACCCGGGATCATCAGGTATTTCGATGAGAAGTTCGGATCGGATGTAAGGGAAGGTTACGGGCAAACGGAGACCTGTGTAATTGCCTGCACTCTGCCGGGAATGGAGATAAGACCTGGTTCAATGGGCCGGTTCACACCCGGAGTAAGGGGTGCTATCGTGGACCCGGATACCGGGGAAGAAGTGCCTGCCGGCAGTGTGGGAGTGATTGCTGTTGAAAAGGACCACCCCATGCTTTTCAAAGGATATCATGGTCAGCCTGAAAGGACAGCTGAATGTTTTATCGGCAACTGGTATCTGACAGGAGACCTTGCAACGATGGATGAGGACGGGTACATATGGTTCGATTCCAGGGCTGATGATGTCTGTATTAGTTCGGGGTACAGGATCGGTCCTTTCGAGGTTGAGAGTGCGGTGAATTCTCATGAGGCGGTTCTCGAATCATCGATGATCCCCAGTCCCGAACCGTTAAGAGGTGAGGTTGTTAAGGTTCTTGTCGTCCTGAAGGAAGGATACGAGCCATCAGAGGAACTCGTTCATGATATCCAGCAGCATGTCAAAGATATAACCGCCCCTTACAAGTATCCCCGGGAAATCGAATTTGTCAGTGAGTTACCAAAGACCATCAGTGGTAAGATCAAACGTAAAGAGCTCAGGACCATGGAGTTCGAGAAGAAAAGGGATGTAATTGAGAAGCTGAAGGAAAAGGGACTCTGGGAAAGGGTAGATTGAGAGCATTAGCTTCACAAAACAAACAATCATGTAATCCACATTACTAATAAATAGGTGCAAAATAACAATGTTTTTATGTTATTATGCACATGATGTGCAAGTGCAGTTGAATGTATTGTTTGTTGATCACCCATACCGTATTTTGCCTAACTGATAACGAGCATCACTATTGTCTTCATTCGACTGCACCATTATTGGCCACACTTTCACAAACACTTCCCGGTACATGAATAACCCCTTTTTTGGTCAATAATGATTTCCTTTAATCAAATCGAGAGAAACAAACTGGTCTTTCTCCTCCAGACGAAGGTACATACTGTCTAAGATTTCCTCTTTGTCAACTGCATCTGTCAATCGGATAAAGGTGGTAATCAACAATCAGTTATTGGATTAAAGGTAAAAATTAAGTTGTTTAAACCCAAAATCCAAACAAAAAAAGAATTGCTCCAAAAGAGTACATATAAATTGATTTAGGGTCATCATATCGCCATTTTGGTACCAAATTGTTAACTGCTAGACGACTTACAATAATCATTATTCCCAGAGTGGAAATATCAGACATTGGTCCAATAACCTCTTGCCATGCAGAATCTATCCATTCTCCGATTTTGGAGAGCACATAAATCGACACAAGGAATATTATGGTTGCACTTTCCTTTGTCTGCATTTTGTCATTAGATTTGAAACTTCTGTGGGTGGTAGTGTAAAAATTAATTCCTAACATTCCAATGTACACGTACTTAATATAAGCACGATATTCTCCGCAAAAATCTCCTCTGTCATCCTCTCACTCTTCATAAAATGGCGGATAATTCACTCGTCATCAATGGATTCTGGTAAATCTTTCAGGTTGGATTTATCTTTTTTATTGAATCGAGAGTTTGCCAGGTTTAAAGTAACTTCCATTAATGATTTATCCATTGTACTTTCTACTTTAGAGATATTATCCTTTTTTAGTGCTACCCACTCTAATGGTTTATCAACTCTCTGAAGATAAATTAAATCACTTGATTCAAAGAGAACACGCCTGTATACCTCCTCTTTTTCACAATCAAAGGATATGTTGATAGCTTTTTGAGTTGATAGTTCATAAATGAGACCTATTAGGGAAATAACTCCGAAGGAAAGCAAATAAATCATAGACAAGGCAGTTAGAATTATCATTCCCTGCATTACACTTTTGTATATTACTTCTACTTCTTTTTGCGTTAACAGATTACTTGTGAGCATTTTTTGAATCAGCTCATCTATTGAAATAAAAAGGTTATTTGCTGGCTCTGGATTCGAAGATATGGACATTGCAATAAGGTACCAGATAGCAGATACCAATGCAACGGCTAAGGCCACATTAGGAAGCATATTAGAAGAACTCTTGTTAATGTCATAAGGTTCAGTAAGCATAAGCCTTCTGGGTAAGTAAAAAGCATCCTTCACAAGAAATCCGATTATTGCAAGGATAAGAATGAAGCCACCAAAATCATCTAATAGTACCATAAGCTTAAAAAGTGTCTGTTAAGTATAAATTAGTTTACACTATATGTGATGTTGCTTCTCTCTCCCTCTGCAGAAAGAGGATAATAGGAATACTATAAGAAAACAGTAGTCCCGGCCGGATTCGAACCAGCGTCTTCGGCTCCAAAGGCCGGAAGGATTGACCACTACCCTACGGGACTACATTGATCAGCAGAATAAATGCATAATAATACTTATCTGTTATGCAGGTAAGCTTTTTAGTTATTTGGCTATGATGAGTGTTAGAAGGTCCTGGTCTTCCAGTACGTGATCGAGTCCTGCTCTCTGGCCGGGGTGTTTTGCGGAAGTTCCCCATACCTGGGAATACCTGAACTTCCTTCTGAAATCACGGTGCAGGTGGTCACAGACATCTCCAACGGTAACACCTTTTCTAACGATAAGCGGCTCATCCATGTCAGCCGGTCCGCCCTGAGGTTTCAGGTATATGCGGATGAAATCAAGAGCATCGAATATCAGTTCTTTCACAGCTTCAAGGTTCATTCCCTCGTTAGCGGAGATGTACGTTGCATCAGGATATTCTTCCTTGCACTTCTTCAGCACGAACTCGTCTGCCATATCCACCTTGTTCACAACGGTAACTGCAGGTATGAACACCCTGTTACCCATGACCGCATCGATGAGCTGGTCCACATTGATGTTGTCCCTGATGAGCACATGGGCGTTGTGTATCTTGTAATCATTAAGTACGGCTTTGATAAGGTCCTCTGAAAGTTCAAGGTCCATGGTACTGCTGACAGTGATGCCTCCGCGATCCTGTCTTTTGATAACCACGTCAGGAGCCTTCTGGTTCAGGCGGATACCTGCATCGTACAGTTCCTGAGTGAGCACTTCATGGTGATAGTTCTGGAACACATCAAGTATGAACACCACAAGGTCACAGTTCCTTACAACCGAGATGACCTCTCTTCCACGACCTCTGCCGCTGGCTGCGCCTTTTACAAGTCCCGGTACATCAAGTATCTGGATGGTGGCATTGTTATATTCAAGCACACCGGGGATGACATCAAGGGTCGTGAACTCATAGGCACCTACCTCTGACTCTGCACCTGTGAGCTGGTTGAGCAGGGTGGATTTACCAACGGAAGGAAAACCTACAAGCGTTACAGTGGCGTCTCCTGACTTTCTCACGGAGTATCCTTCGCCACCGCCCTTACTTGCGGCCTTCTTGACAACCTCATCACGCAGGCGTGCGAGTTTCGCCTTAAGTTTACCTATGTGATGTGATGTCGCCTTGTTGTAGGGAGTCTTCTTTATCTCCTCTTCAACTTCCTGTATATCCTCATGTAATCCCATTTGTAACCTGCCATAATATCAAAATAAAAAAGCCTTCTTGATTCTTTAGTTTCTAGGACTTAACGTTAAAAGGAGGATATTATACTACCGGTCAGTTCGTATGTGTGCATACCCTCCGGAAGTCTCTCAGAGAACTCTCCGGAACGCAATGCATCAAGGAACATCTGTACTTCTTTGATCTCCAGGAGGTCCTTCCTTATCACAAAGTCGAAATCGTCCTCCGCAACCGGGATGAACTCAAGTCCTGCCTCCTCTGCCGCAGCTCTGATGCCAAAGCCGATATCCGCCTTTCCGCTCCTCACAGCATCACAGACCGACCTGTGGGTCTTTGAACCTGAATTGTAGCCTTTGAGACCTTTTATGAGCTCGCTTTTAGATACACCTCTGGCCTCTGCCAGTATACCAAGTTCCCTGTCAAGAAGTGTCCTTGTTCCTGAACCGCGGTTCCTGTTGATCATCTGCAAGTTAACTATATCCTCAAATCCATAAACGTGGTTCTCAGGCTTGAATATGATTCCCTGTTCACGTCTGTAACCTTTTACCAGCACGACATCTTCAAGGTTCATTCTCTTCAGGATGGATGAATTGTAATTGCCCTCTGCATCGATCATATTGACACATGCTATATCAGCAGTGCCACCTGACATTGCTGTGAATCCCGCACTGGAACCCATGTTCAGTGTCCTGAACATAAGCCCTGTCATCTCCTCGAGCAGATCCACTCCGGGACACTGTCCACCGACCAGCATGAGGTCAGGGCTCCTGACATTGCCGAACATGGTTACTTCCACCTCTGAGCCGGCTTCGATATATTCTGTATGTGCCCTTATCTCGATCATCCCGTCTGCATCGGATAATGTGGTAATGGCTCCTGATGTCTTGTCGGCAGGGTAGACCTTCCCTCTCACGACGCCAACAGGGAAGAGCTCCTCCCTGCCGCCGGAACGTATTCCGGTTCCCATGACTGCGGTTATCTTCGTTTTGAATGATGGCTTCATGCCGAGTGAATTATAGATGATAGGTGCAACGAACTCATTGAATATACTGAGGGCAGATGTAGGATTCCCGGGCAGCCCGATGGTCGGTGTGCCATCTATCATGCCTATCACAACAGGTTTTCCGGGTTTGATGGCAATCCCGTGTGTGAGAGTCTCACCTTTTTTCTCGATGATCATATACATTATGTCGCCGGCACCTGCTGAAGTGCTGCCCGAAGTGAGGACGATGTTACATTCCTCTATGGCCCTGTTAAGCGTCTCTTCCATCAGTTCCTCTTCGTCGGGAACGATGCCGTATATCTTCGGTGTTCCGCCGCATTCCTCTATAGCTGCTGCGATGGCATAGGAATTCGCATCATATATCTTGCTGATGTCAAGCTCCTCTCCGGGTTTTATAAGTTCACTTCCGGTGGATATGATGCCAACCATCAATCTCTTCACCGGAACTTTGTCCATGCCGATCGAAGCCAGTACACCGATCTCTCTGGAACCCATGCGTGTGTTCTTCCGCAGGATCCTTTCCCCTTTCATAATGTCGGAGCCTGCCTTCATGATGTTCTCACCGATATGCACGGGCTGGTAGATAAGCACGGAATCATCTGTTTGCTTTGTGCTCTCGACCATTATGACCGCATCCGCGCCGCCGGGGATGGGCGCACCTGTGGATATCTCTATGGTCTCTCCGTCATCAACAAAAAAACTGTCCTTACAACCTGCAGGTATGGCCCCGATACACTTAAGCTCCTGTGGCTGTGGTTCGCTTGCGTGATAGCTGTCCTTTGCACGGATGGCATATCCGTCCTTTACTGAACGGTTGAATGCAGGAACATCAACGCCAGAAAGTATGTCCTCTGCCAGTATATGTCCTGCAGCTTCCTCTATAGGTAGAATAGTAGTTCCTGGGCGGACCCTTATGGTGTCCACCAGTTCCCTTGCATCCTCTACGGATGTCAGCTCTCTGAATTCTTTACGTTCCATTCCGCTCGGATCTACTGTTTCTCAATATAGTCTATAAGCCTTTTGTTAAGTCTGAAAACCCTTGAAGCTACATACCACAAGCCCATAAGATATACGATCCATGTAGCGATCGAGATCCACTTGAGGCTTCCTGTGTCATCAAGTGCTTCAAAAGTTATCACAAGGGTGACCGGCATCAGAAGCAGGATGGCAAGAACCGAATCGTTCAGGTACTTCAGGTTCTCCATTATTATTTTGTCTTTCTCTCCCTCATTTTCCATTCTAATACCTCATTTATGGAACACCATCAACCTGGTATTTCCTGATAATATTATTTAAGTTCAATATATAAATGAAGTAATCACTAATTAATGTTTTGAAAAATAAATATAGGGAAAAACAAGAACAAAGAAAAGGTATGAAGGGTCAGCCCTTCATTCAGGGATTTACGGGTTGATCGGTGTACCTGTGGTGGTTGTGACCTTCTCGAAAGCCTCGACCATCTTCTTTGTGATAGGTCCTGGCTTTCCGTCACCGATAGGACGACCGTCCACCTTGACAAGAGGTGCTGCTTCTGCTGCTGTTCCTGTAACGAATATCTCGTCAGCTGTGTAGAGGTCGAACATCCCGAGGTTCTCGACATGTGTCTCGATTCCCATCTCTTCAAGCAGCTCGATCGCTGTTGCCCTTGTGATACCTTTAAGGTTGTTGATGGTCGGAGGAGTGGCAACCCTTCCGTTCTTGATAATGAATATGTTGTCTCCTGAACCCTCTGAAAGGTAACCGTTCTGGTCGAAGAAGATAGCTTCATCTCCGCCCTTCTCGTTAGCCTCGATCTTTGCGAGGATGTTGTTCAGGTAGTTGAGTGACTTGATGTTCGGTGAGAGTGCATCGCAGGAGTTTCTCCTTACTGAGACTGTGACACCTGTCAGGCCAACTTCATAGAGGTCGCCATACATTGCACCCCATTCCTGTGAGATGATGAATATGTTCGGTTTAGGGCATTTCCTGGGGTCCAGACCAAGGTCACCGACACCCCTTGATACGATAGGTCTGATGTAGGCATCTGTGAGGTTGTTCCTCCTGAGTGTTTCCAGGATCGCCTCTTCCATCTCCTCTCTGGTCAGTGGTATCTCAAGAGCGATCGCCTTTGCGGAGTCATAGAGCCTGTCAACGTGCTCGCGTAACTTGAAGACACGTCCGTTGTAAGCCCTTATTCCCTCAAAGACACCATCGCCATACAGGAATCCGTGGTCATAAACGGATGTTGTGGCCTGGGATTTAGGGACAAAGTCACCATTATAATATATCAGAAGTTCACTCATAATAAAGCCTCAGCATTGTAATAACTCATTGTAATAGTTGGTTAGTGTTCATGTCAAACTATTATATATTTGTATTCACAACAACATTGGACATAAACAATAGAAGTCTCCATTCCTTACAAAAGGCTTTTATGCTAGAAAACCTATTTCCCATCCCAGTCAATGCTTAGCGGTCCCGTGGCTTAGCCAGGATATAGCATCGGGCTTCTAACCCGAGGGTCAGGGGTTCAAATCCCTTCGGGATCGCTTTTCTCTTATTTTTGATGGTTCTATTCTGAATCAGCCATATCATTACTCTGAGTATAGTTATACTCTTGAAGCATTTTCTTCAATTATCCTGCCAATTTATCCATGCAGCAACATTCAAATTAAAGAACTGTAGCTTGCTTTTATTTGCAGCTAAAAAGATGTAAAGTAAAAAAAGAGTAAAGGGACACCATATCTTCATTTGAGCTGATATCCTTACGATCCACATTGATTTGTCTATTCAGATGCCTGTCCTGGGTCTTACCGGAATCGTAAATGTGAAAACGCTGCCTTCATCTATCTTACTTTCAACCCATATCTTCCCGCCATGCATTTCAACGAATTTCTTCGAAAGGGCGAGACCAAGGCCGGTCCCTTCATGCTTGCGGGTGAGGTGCGGATTGAGTTGCTTGAACGGCTGGAAGAGCTTATCCATATCCTCCTCCGCAATTCCAATACCCGTATCTTTTATACTGGTCTGGAGGTGATCCTCTAAGATCTCTACCTTAATGTTCACATTTCCATTTTCAGGGGTGAACTTGATAGCATTGCTGAGGAGATTTGTCAATATCTGTTTGAATTTGATCCTGTCTGCAGATATATTTTTGATTTCTTCATTCATCTCTATTTCTATGTGAATGTCCTTTCTTGTTGCAAGAGGGTATAATCCTTCAATAATGATTGAAAAAGTCTGTGAAACATCGAATATTTCATAGAATAGCTCACTTTCTCCCGATTCGACCTTTGAAAGATCGAGTATGCCATTTATGAGCTCGAGCAGATGGTTGCCGGCATCCAGGACGTGGGTCATGTAGGTGGTCTGTTTTTTGTTCAAACTTCCGGCAATCCCTTCCAGCATCACATCGGAAAAACCTATGATCGAAGTAAGGGGAGTCCTTAGTTCATGGCTCATAATGGAAAGGAAATCACTCTTGGTCTTATTAGCACTCTCGGCACAGATCTTCGCAGCCATAAGTTCCCTTTCGAACATCTTGCGCTGACCGATATCCCTGCAAACACAAAAGGTCATTTTCCTGTCTCCAAAAACAGCCGTGTTTGCATTTATTTCCATCTCAACGAAACTTCCATCCTTGCGTTTCTGGCATGTTTCGTAAAGGCTACTTTCCGAGTTAGAATGTTGAAGAGTCTTACTTATCTCTTCACAATCACAATGAATATCCATATCTCCAAGGTTCATGGTCTGGATCTCCTCATGCGAGTAGCCCAGCATCTCAGCATAACGTGGGTTTGCCTCGATAATATTTCCTTCCTGGTCAACAGCAACGATACCGTCTCTGGACCCTTCCATCAGGGCACGTCGCCATGCAGCTTCCTCTGAGATCTTGATCGCGGCTTTCTTCTGTTCTGTTATATCCTGGATAGAACCTGTGACCTTTATAATTCTACCATCATCTATCTTAGGATGACCGATCATGCGGATCCATCTATGCTTCTCTTTTGCAGTGATAAGTTCCAGTTCAAGATCGAATCTCTGGCCTTTCTTCAGCGTTCTCTTTAAGGCATCTTCTAAGAGCTTTCTGGAAGATGAAGAGTAATGGTTCAGGAGGGAGGCAAGGTCTATGATACGATTGGTCCTCAGTCCATGTATCCTGGCAACTTCGTATGTCCATGTGATCGTATTGGTTACAGGGTCAAGTTCCCATCCCCCGACATGTGCGATCCTGCCAACTTCATTCAGGAGGGTTTTTCTCTCACGCAGTTCACCCTTTGTCTGTTTGAGCGGAGTGATGTCATGCAGGACGCCTATGATGGTGTTCCTTTCTGAATGGTATTCGGCAACAGCATGTATGACCCTGATCTCTCCATCATTAGGTCTTCTTATTTTGAATTGCACATCAAAGGGGATATTTCTCTTTACAAGATCATTCTGGGCTTTTTCAAGAACAGGAAGGTATTTTGGCAGCGGTATCTCACAGATCCTGTTAATTGTGCACACTCCACTCTTAATACCGCATATCCTCTTTGTTTCTTCAGAGACGGTAACTTTACCTGAGGCAAGGTCTATTTCCCATTCGCCTATGTTCCTGAGCTTTTGTACCGCAGATAGTTTCAACCTTTTCTTTTTTAATCTGTCGTGTATAAGTTCTTGCTCAGCAATGTCATGTACTATATTATAGATCAGCTCATTCTCCCCTGATCCTGTCAGGCCGCTGTATACTTCTACATCCCGTACCTGTCCGTTTGCAAGGGCATGTTTAAGCAGAAGATACTTCCGTTTCTCATCTTCCGCCCTTTCTATCTCATCATCGATCTCTTCTGCTGGCAGGACATTTATATCCATCATGTTCTTGCCTGTGATCACTTCATGGGGCCATCCATAGTAATCACATGCTGCTCTGTTCGCATCGATAATGTTGCCTGTCTTTGGATCGATAAATAGCATGACCTCATTGTTATTCTGGAAAAAAGAAGCGTAAAAGCTTTTCTCCCTCTGGAGTTCCTCTTTTTCGATATTATTAAGGCCGGTGTTGTCATTCTCTGGAAGTTTATGAGATAACGCTGACCAATTTCTAAATACAGGATATTTCCTTTTGTATGAAGGATCTCGCAATTGTTCATTTGCCATAGATATGGTTCCCTTCATAATTTCAAGTGCACCAGTAGTCCTCTGAAATGACCTGTCCATAAAAGCCTTTTTTACATGTACTCATTTATTTTTGTACATTAGTGAATTTGGTTGATCACTTCTACAATTAACTCAATGACATATATGTATAAATGTGTTTTTGTTGAGCAAAGAAGTCAAAAAAGAGGCAGTATAGTTCTATTTATCTAAATAACTAAAAATCCACTCAGTCATTAAGACCCAGAATATTGTGTTTATCCTTCCTTTTTGCCACCTTCTTCTCATTCTTGGTCTTCTTCACGAACTCAGTGACTTCCCTGATTCTGTGGATATCTGCTTCATCATGTCCCATACTTTTCCTCTCCTTACTGGACATTTCAGTACTCGATCTCGCTTTCTTCACCAAACACCTTCCTTACATTCGTAAGAAGTGTGTTTTTAGCGTTCTCCATATCATCCTTCTGGCTGTACAGGTGCTTGCTCTCCGAGTCTATGTCGTTGTTAGTTGATATCACATCATTGCGATGCTTCTCTATCTCCTTCTCAATGTTCTCTTTCTCCTGGTAGATGCTAAGGCCATTGAGCTCATCTGCCAGTCCCTCTCTTTCAGCAAGATGCTCATGTCTCCGCTCTGCAAGGGATGAGAGCATTCTCTTGTCATTAAGAACCTGTATCTGCTTCAGGGCCTTATCGCACATCTGTTCCTTCAGTCCAAGCTCTCCGCTCTCTATTCTGTTTGTGATTTCTGAAAGGAACGGTTCAAGGTCCTGTTCGATCGCTATGGCAGGGTCTTCTTTGATCGACCTTAGTATTTCCCTGTTCTCTGATGAGAGGACACATCTCTTGTTCTCATCCTGTTTTTCCATTCTGGTGATTGCCTTTGAGAGTGGTGTGAACAGTCTTCTTGCCTCAGATCCAGTGTTTGAGATCCTGCTATCAAGTTCTTTGATATCGTTTTCCAGTTCCTTCGCCCTTCCAAACTCCCTGCTGTTCCCGATCTCCTTAAGTCTGGATTCATCTCTGGAAAGTCTATCCTTTGCAGCCTCATATCTCAGGTTCGTTTCATGGATCTTCTTCGTGCTCTTATCCATCTCCTCTTCGATCATTCTGATATCGTCGATATTTTCTGATATCATCTGCAGGTCAGCAACCATCTTGTTACCCTGCGCTATGGAGGAGTAGAGCCCATCAAGTCCATCCTCAAGTTCCGCAAGACCCTGGTTGATCATCTGGTGTTCCTGTGGGTAGAGCGCTTTGATATACATCAGGCTCCTGCTGGTATTGTCGAGAACTGTTTTGAGGGTCGATTTCGCTTCTATATAGAATTCCGAAGCAGCTAAAGGTGATGTGTTTCCCGGGATCTTTAGTTTATCCTGGATGAGTTTCAGGTTGTTGACGACATTCTCCCTGTTGGAGTCACCAAGCTTTTCTCCCCTCTTGCTGGCAGCCTCGATGGGTTGTGCATCAAGCAGTTCCTTCTTCAAGACCTCAAGTTCCTTCAAGGCCAGTGCTATCGTTCCATATCCATCTTTAACAACAGGTCTGAGACTCTCTTCCTGTTCATCGGACCTCTCTTTCACGATACGGGGAAGTTCCCTGAATACAAAAACAACTGGATGAGATTCTTCCTTTTCCTGCTTTTTTCCAAAAAGCCTTTCAATGAACTTCATCTCTTGAAACACAGAACGCAGGATAACTTTAAAAGTTTATTGGGATATGTTCTGGAAGTCCCATATTACTAAAAAGAAAAAAGTAGCATTCAGAAAAGAACTATCCTGTCCCTTTCCATACTTACCAGACACTCATCTTCGGTCTTAAGTTCCAGTCCCTCAAAGGATTGGTTCCCTATCTCGGCTATCAGAAGTTCACTGTGTTCCTTAACCTTAAGTGCCAGGACCTTGCTTGATCCCTTATTCACAATGCTCTTCACAATAGCAGGGAATACGTTCTCATTAATGGTAGTTTTATCATCCAGTGGCAGGACACGCATGTTCTCAGGTCGGATGCCCCATGATATCCTCTCTTTGATGGTACCATCAGGTCTGCTTGCGGTGATAGCCATGTTTTCGCATCCGATTGTAATGGTCCCTGCCATCTCGTCATCGCCTGTCACCATGGAATCCTCGAATATGTTCGTCAGTCCTACCAGCTCTGCGACATGCTTGTTCTCCGGATGGTAGAAGACATCCTCAGGTGTTCCTATCTGCTGAACACGTCCGTCATGGAATATCACTATCTTGTCGGCTATGGTGAAGGCTTCCACATGGTTATGGGTGATAAAGAGCACAGGTATCTTCAGTTCTCTCTGTATCTCCTTGATCTTCTCCCTGAGCTTCATGCGAACCACCCTGTCAAGGGCAGAGAATGGCTCATCAAGCAACAGTATGTCAGGTTTCGGTGCAAGTGCACGTGCCAGAGCAACCCTCTGTTTCTGCCCGCCTGAGAGCTGTGAAGGATAATTGTTCTCCAGTCCCTCTATCTCAAGCATCTGGAGCATCTCGGTGACCCTTTCCTCTTTGTCACTCTCGCTCCATCCTTTAAGGCCATAGGCTATGTTCTTCTTCACATCCATGTGCGGGAAAAGGGCATAGCTCTGGAAAACGTATCCCAGGCTACGCTGCTGTACCGGCAGGTTGATCCTCTTGTGGCAGTCAAAATACACATTTCCGTTGACAATTATCTTGCCACCATTGGGTTCCAGTAACCCGGAGATACACTGGAGTGCGGTCGTCTTTCCTGAACCCGACCTTCCGAAGAATACGACAAGTTCATCACCGACCTCGAACTGGGCATCAAGGGTAAAAGCAGCCTCTATACCTTTCTTCTTATCGCTCTTCCTGCGATAGTATCGCCTTCTGAAATCTGCTTTAATACCCATTTTTCTTCCTGCCTCCTCTCATATCTTCCAGTTGTTAATTATCTTTGCAGTTATGGCCATTGAGAGCAAGGACATGACTATGAGTATTATAACCAGCATATTGGCAAGGTCGTTATTCCCTGCCTGGAATGCACTGTATATGGAAATTGACATCGTGTTCGTTCTTCCGGGAATGTTCCCTGCGAACATCAGCGTAGCACCGAATTCTCCCACTGCTCTGGCAAAACTGAGGACTATTCCTGCAAGTATTCCTTTTTTTGCCAGGGGGAGGGTAATGAAAAGCGCAGTATCCAGTTCTTTCCTTCCAAGTGTGAAAGCTGCGTATTCGTATTCCCTGTCCACAGCTTCGATGGCAGCAGTTGTGGTCTTGACCATAAGCGGGAGTGATACAACAAAAGCAGCAATGACCGCTGCCTGCCATGTGAACACTATGCTCCATCCGGTGAGCTCGTAAAGAATGCTTCCGAGAATTCCCTTCTTCCCGAGCAGAACCACCAGGAGATATCCTGTTACTGTTGGAGGGAGGACAAGGGGTAAGGTCACAAGTATGTCGGCCAGCCATTTCCCCCGGAACTCCCTTCTTGCAAGTATGTATGATATCACCATACCTGTGATAGCCACTATCAATGTGGACAGGCCGGCGATCTTCAAAGTTATTAACAGGGGAAATCCTATCTGGTCGAGCATTTTATTTGTCCATTCAAGCTGTGAATCCGTAGGATTCAAGTATTGCAGTTCCTTCCTCAGAAGTTACGAAATCCACAAATTCCTGTGCAGCGTTCTGTTGTGTAGATGATGAGACCAGTGCTATCGGATAGCTTATAGGTGTGACCGTTGGTATGGTTGCCTTTACCTCGATAGTACCTTCCTCTGCGGTTGCTGCATCAGTACTGTAGACGAAACCTGCATCAACTTCTCCTCTCTCCACATATACCAGGACCTGTTTAACATCATCAGCCAGCAATGTCTTTGCTTCAAGTTCATCCCAGAGACCTGCTTCCTCAAGTGCTTCAAGGGTGTATTTTCCTACAGGTGCTGTTTCAGGATTTCCGATGGTGATCGTCTCAACATCATCTGATGTAAGGTCTTCCGGTCCGGCAATGCCTAGTTCACTGTCAACAGGTGTTATCAGGACGACTGTGTTGGCTGCAAAGTCCTTTCTTGAGTCTTCATCGATAAGGTCCTGCTCACTTAATATGTTCATGTGATTCTGTGATGCCGATGCGAACACATCGATAGGTGCTCCGCCCTCTATCTGCATCCTGAGGGTGCCTGATCCTGCGAAGTTGTAATTGACATCGATCTCGGGATTCTCTTCCTCGAATGCCGTTTCCAGTTCTGTGAAAGCCTCGGTAAGGCTTGCTGCTGCAGACACTGTTATTGTTGTAACCTGATCTGTCTTTGTGTCTGTGTCTACCTGTTCTACGTTGTTGGTATCAGTGCATCCACTTACAAAGACCGCAAGTACCAGTAGAATTGTGATAGCAAGAATTGACATCTTTTTCATTTCCATGATATTACCTTCTTTGATATTTCAACTGGAATGAACGATGTGATTTTATGTCAGTCGTTATGTTCTCCAGTACACAACGCTACTCTTCATGATTCTTTATATAAGTACCTTTCCTGATGAAACCGGTATAAAGGTATTCAGTCTCTGTACGTGTTATTACACAAAGAATGCGTGAGATTAAAAAACTATCCTTAAAAACAGTGAATTGCAGTATCAAAAGATACTGCAGAATGAATTGGAAATATTAAAAATAGGTTTTATTCTTCGACAACGGTGACCTTTTTCATCACATCTTTTGGCTTGATCTTGTTGACGACATCCTGTCCCTCGATAACCTGACCGAAGACTGTGTGTACACCATCAAGGTGTGGCTGTGGTGAGTGTGTGATGAAGAACTGGCTTCCACCTGTGTTCTTTCCGGCGTGTGCCATGGAGAGTGCACCTGTGCCGTGTTTACGTGGGTTGCCCTTTGTCTCACACTTGATGGAGTATCCGGGTCCACCTGTTCCGTCTCCTCTTGGGCATCCGCCCTGAATGACAAAGTTTGGTATTACCCTGTGGAATGTGAGTCCGTCATAGAAGCCTTCCTTGATGAGCTTCTCAAAGTTAGCCACGGTCTTTGGTGCATCCTTCTCGAACAGTTCCAGAGTGATTGTTCCTTTGTCGGTTTCGATGATCGCTTTCTTCATGATTTTCACCTTTGATTGAACTGGTTAATGGGTGGGATCGATTTAAGGGTTTCTGTGAATCCGGCCAATCTCTCAATTCAATGCTATCTCAAGCTCATTACTAGTTATGTGCAGGTAGGTGAGAATGGCGCCATTCGCATCATAAATTGCGGTGTATGAGGATAGATCGGTCTCAATCTTGCCATTACTTTTTTGTTCCCAGGTACACTCGATCGTACCATCCTGTGCCAGGAGCCTCATATAGTGCTGGGTGATATTATGCAATGACTGGGTGCGATTTGCATTACTGGCATCATCTGTTATGATCAGGTCTGGAGTTGTTGAATTGGATCCGACGGGACCCCACGAATACTCATTATCACTGGTGTCATAATACATCATGTAAGAATCACTGACAAGATCGATCGTGGTATTTGCAACTGCACTATTACCACTACCTATTGAGTTCACGAGAAAACCACTACCTGAACTTGTTTCCCATATTTCGGTGACTCCTATTGAGGTGTCAGTATATGTAAGTGCATGAGAAGTACCCAGGGAATTAGCCGCATCGAGCATTACTTCATCGCTATCTTTCTTACTAAAGCTATATACTAGGGACTTTCCAGTATTTGATGTGGCAGTTAAGATCGTATCAGATGCTATAAGGTCGCTAGAATCCCCTTCTACATAATAGAAGAATGAGAAATTGTCAAATGGTTCAGGGTTAGTGTGGTTCAGGGCTGGAATCTCAAAATACGTTGGTAAAGGATTAACCGTTCCCATTTTTGGTTCTGCGTCCATTTCAATGATAGCAGTCTTATTATCATGGTCCAGGGTTGCAGTGGTGGATGTAAGTGTTTCTGCATAGTCTGCCCATCCGTCGTAAAAATCGCTTTGGATGTATATCAGGATCTTATTGGCGCTAATGGGGTTCGTGAAATTAGCATTCAGACTTGTATTGGGGTAGAGAATTACAGGTGTATTTGATGACCTGACTTCGATATTAACATCAGAGCTTCCGCTTATGGTATCATTCCCGCTCACTTTCACGATCGGCAGGGTCATGGTCTCACCATTGTAATGGAATTCCGGAGGTGAGGTCATTATTGTTCCTCCATCTTCATATTTTGACCAGACTCCACCTCCTTCATATGCTATCTCCCTGTCATCCAGATAGTATCTCACAGATCCCATGGAAGCCTCCAGTCCTGCGAAATCCGAATAGGTGCTCTCATAACTTTCCCATGCATTCCAGTATGTGTGATTTTGATAGAAATTATCATACCAGGATGAATTAGAGTACAGGAATATGATCTTGATCCTGCTGTCGTTGTAGGAATTGCTGTCGCCGTATACTTCTACATTTTCACCCATGAGGGTAAGCGTGGTTGTCTGAAGTGGGGATTCGCCAAGTGATGCTTTACTTGTTCTGGAGTCAAGAACAGTAAATGCCTGCTCGACCTTCTGGGACTTTGCCATATCCTGCGTGTCACTTATAAGAGGTGCGGTGTACAGGATCATCAGGCCGATAGACAACAGGCTAATTACAAGTATTATTGAGATACCGATAACAGATGATACTGCCAGATCATTTATCCGTATACTTTTCAAGTTTTCCACCTTTTCCTCTCTTATTAGTCGATTGTAACTTTCATGGGTGAATAAATTACATATACATCAATATTGGTAGGGTAACTTTTACTGCAGTTTATAGTTCTATTATTACTATCTTCCATAACTATCTGCATCTGCAGGCTTTCATTCAGGTATCTGCCCCATGCTTCAAAGTAGTCACTTGTGATCGATGCGTTCATCATCGAGACATTTTCATATTTGTATACTTTCTTACTTCCAGAATCTGCGGTCACCCTGGAAAGCCCGGAGCCTGATATTGAGTAAGAACCTCCGATAAGGGCAACAGGTATTACCATGACATCATTTGCAAAGGTAAAACGTGGCTCAGATACCATCACTGCTTCACCCTCTTCATATTTTGCCCATACTCCTGTATTCTCATAGGAAACAATGGTATCATGGTAGCTATTCTCTATATTCTTAACTTCGTAACCAACGGCAGACTGCATCTCGGTGCTACCTGCGGAAGAATTCCATACCTGCAGATCAATACTGATATAGTTGTCTCCAGCTACGGACAGAGCCCCTCCGTACATTTTTAGTTCAACGGATTGAGAAGGAGCATTTCCAAAAACAACTTTGTTCATGTTCATGGCCATGACCTCAAAGCTCTGTCTTATATTCTCAGTGTGCTGCACTTCCTGCATATCTTCCAGCATGGGTACTCCAGCCACCACGATTATTCCGGTTGCGAGAACAATTATGCTTAAAATAATGCTGTAATCCACCATTTCCGATACAGCAGCATTGTCTGTGAATATATTACCTTTCATGCGTCCCTTCTCTATCTCAATGTACTTCTACCATGTTTGTGGCAGGATCATAATACAAAGCAAACTCGCTTGACCCGCTGTACAATTTAACAGATGCTACATCGACCTCATGTACCTGATAAGGCACTTTTACCCGTGTAGCATCCTTCCCATGGGATTCGAATATGATCTCATTGGTCTGGTTCGATATCTCCATTGAATATTGTTGTCCTGCAATCTCATCAGGAAGCGGTAGCTTAAAGAAAAAGCTTCCAACCTCTCCTCCCGCACTTGTTGTTATCTGTACGGCGGTATCGATGTTTGACATCTGCAATGCTATGTCATTTCCGTGTATCTCGAACTCGTCTCTCATGATGGTATGCTCCGCTCTGTCCATCATATCGTAGAAAGAACTTATCACGACCATCATGGTTATTATCGTGATGGATAATGTCAATATGAAGCCCACTGAGATGGATACTGCTCTCTCGTCATCCTTGAATTTCCGGATCATATATGCCCCTTCGGTAAAGTAATCGGTATTGTCGCGTTGACCTCAAGGTGTCCGTTCTTGTTCAGCTTCATTGTGCTTTCAACAACATGGATTCTCTCGGCGTAGTACGAATCACCGTTGCGAAGGCCTCCTTCCATACGGAAGGTGCCCATGGAATCACTTCCGTTCATGAACGTGAGGCTGTATATTTGATTTGCTGTCTGGTTGTTGAAGTAGAACTCAAAGGAGTTATTTCCGTTAATCTCATTTCCTGTGATGTTAAGGTTGTAGATTGTATCGCTATTATTCCAATAATGTGGTAAATTGTTGTTGTCATAGACGGTGACATTAACATTACCACTCGAGTTGAAGATACTGGCTAGCCATATTCTACTACCTGATTGGTTATTGGCCTCTATTGTTAACTTACTTGATTCATTCCCAAGGGTTGATGCGTTCAATTCAAATAAATTAAATCTATCAGTATGATTTATTCTTTCAACTACGATCCAGTTGTCGTTTCCATCAACAAGACCATTTTCAGTGAAGTAGGGATTCTGTAATGTGCCTGTATCAAGAGTACATATAAATCCTGAGAGTGAATAGCTCTTTATCATTTTTTCGGAGTAGTTTGCCATGTAGGCATTGAAAGCTGTAGTGTTAGCTCCGTAATTTGAGTCTGCATAGGCTTTCTCATGAGCTTCAATGGTGCTGTCAACAACATTCGAATAATCAAAGACATTTGTCTCGATACTGGACTCTGAGGCGGTGTTACTCGCATAGACTATGTTGTTAAGCATGACAGTCAGGACTACGATACCTATGGCGATGATGAAACCGGATATCAATATGATCTGCCCTGATTCGTCTATTCTTTTCATGTTAACACCTGGTTACATTCTCCACAAAGTCAGTTTCACGTCAATGAGGTTATAGAAATCCGTACTCTTATCAGCATCAGGTATGCCTGTGGTGTATTGGAATTGGGTTGGATTTGACATGTCTGAATTTGACAGTAATACCCTTCGGGATACAACAACTGCATTATCCGAAGGCTCTCCGTTGAAAATGTAGGGAAGGGTCATGATACTCCCTGTATCACTGATCATGGCAAATTCGACATTGTGTGCAATACCTTTGGGCGTAATGATGTCCATCAAAATATTTGCAGTCGAGCTACCTGTAAGGATGCTGTTCTCTTCAGATACATAATCGGTAGAGTTCCATGCGTATTCTTCCCCATTCCAGTTCAGTATGTCATCCTTGAGGCTGGAATTCTGTCCGGAAGTGCTGTGGTCCAGTACAGAGAGCATATCCTGTGCCAGGGTCTGAAGCTGTGCCTCTATGTGTGCGTTTGCAGTAGAAGATGTAAGTGGAGTAAGTGAAGTCGCCTGTACCGTGAAAACTATAACTCCTGTGATAAGGATGAGGGTTATCAAAGATTCCAGGGTGTGTAGCTGGGCTGATGTATCGGTTTTTATCCTGCGTGGTGATTTTCCGTCCATCTATTACCACACCCTCACGAATAATGTTGCCTGGACTTTATCTCCTGTGCTTTCATTTTCTACCAGCACGATCCGTTTTGTCTGGCCAATATTCCCCTGTAAGGGCAAAGGTTTACCTGCGGAATGATCAATACTTCCTGCTGTAATGTTCTGCATTGTGATATTGAGTTCATAGGTAAGGAATGAGCTATTCATACCATAGTGGTCGATAGTGCCTTCATAATTTGCATTCATCTGGGTGAAAAAGTTGTCAACCTTTTTACTGTTAAGCAGATTTGGTGTCCGGGGGTTCCCCGCACTCGTGCTTTGTTCTATCACATTTGTCGATATCCTGTCAGCGATCAACGTGACTTCGTCTGAGTTGGACTGGAAAGGGGTGAAAAGCCCTGCCGTATATGAGAATACAAATATCACACTTGTAAGGAAGATAGCGATGCCTATTAGATAATCTATATGCATCTGTCCATGGTCATCTCGCATAATACCACATATAATATAATCAAGTTATTATATAAAAAGTGATTGTAAATTACTTGGTTTCTGTTCTCATTTAATTCAATGTCGCCACAAGGTCATTTCGGCTCACATGAAGATAGGTGATACTTCCTGGCATTCCGTCATAGTATAATGTAAGGGTTGATTCATCGTAATCCACTGGATCGGATTTTCCAGGCTGCTGGAGATTGAACACTACTGATCCCTCCATTGTGAGAAGTTTGAGGTAGTGTTGTGTAAGATCATACAATGCAACATCCTCTCCGCCCGTGTAATCGACATCCGGTGCTATACTGATTGATGTATTGTTTGCCCATGAGAAATCACTGCTCTCTTCATAATTGAGTGTCAATGTTGTGGACAGGAGATCAACCGTGGCAGACTGGTCCTCTTTCGTACCATCAACTGTGAATTCACTGTTCCCCTGCCATGTTTCTGTCCCTCCTCCCGGAGCAAGGTCTACGTATACAAGACCGATCTCTAGCTGGTTAGCACCACCTTTCTTCGCAAGTGTGTATGTCAATGTCTTTGTCCCTGAAGTGGCAGTTATCTCATAGTTACTTGGGTTCAGTCCCTGTGAGGCCCTTGCTTCAAGGTCGATTGAGAAGTTGTAGATGGGTGCAGGGTTGTCCTGATTTACAGCACCTATCTTGAAAGCAGATTTGAGTGTATCCTTGCCCATCGCAGGTATCACTTCTAGCTCAATAACTGCAGTCTCATTCGTATCGTCGGTTACTGCACTGGCATAAGCCAGGGAATTTGCATAATCCGCCCATGCATTGTAGAACTCGCTTTTAATGTAAATGATCACTTTGTCGGATGTAAGGGGGTTGGTTCTTCTTGAATCTGTGGCAGGGTCAGGATATAGAACTACCGGCATATTGTCTGAGCTAACTGTAACAGCAACATCAGATATGCCGCTGGATGTTGCATCTCCTTCTATTCTCATTACCGGTAGTGTAAGTGTTTCCCCATTATAGTGGAATTCCGGTGGAGATATCATCACAGACTTCCCATTTGGATATTTGGACCAGACTCCTCCTCCCTCGTAACCTATAACTCTGTCATCATTGGTGAAAACGATGCTTCCCATAGATGAATTGAATTCATTCATGCCTGTTTCGTTGGTATACGAGTTCCAGCTTCTCCATCTGTATCTGTTGTTCTTGAAGCTGCTATACCATGAGGCATCCATATCGACAGAAATAATGACGATCTGGCTTTCATTGTAAGATGCATTGTCACCGTTGACCTGTATGTCCCCATCCATCATAGAGAATGATGTTGTCTGGCTTGGTGATTCCCCGAGTGCCACCTTACTGGTCCTGGAATCGAACACTGTAAAGGCCTGCTCGACCTTCTGGGCATTTGCCATATCTTCCATCTCGTATATCGTCGGTACACCGTAAAGGAAGATCACACTTATCGATGTGATAGTGAGCGCAAGTATCACTATCATTCCCATTAGTGCTGAAACGGCTTTTTCTGATACAAGGAACTCTTTCATGATATGGCCTCTAATTGACTATCTTTTCACTCAATGCTAATGCTCATCGGGGAAACTGTTACCAGTACGTCTATGTTCTGGCTGTAGTTCTTCTCCATACTCACAGTCTGTGTAGTTGTATTGATGTTTGTTTGCTGCATGCCAATTGAATCACTTAGATATCTCTCCCAGGCTTCGTAATACTCGCTGGATATTGTCATTTCGACCCTGGATACATTCTCAAATCTTTCTACTGCAAGCTGCCCGCCTTCTGATATCACTCTTATCAGTCCTGAACCTGACACTCCGTCCACCCCTGTGATGGTGACCATGGGTATGACCATTGAACTGTTGTCGTACGTAATGATGGGCTTGGTGATCATCACCGATCTACCTGGTGGGTATCTGGCCCATGTTCCTGTATTCTCATAGGCTATTGTGGTATCCTTGTATTCGTTCTGTATCATGCGTAATTGCTTCTCGTAGGAAACGGTTTCAGTGGCTGCTGTCGTATCGTTCCACTTATCCATGGTGATGTTCATGTAGCTATCACCGGTGATGTATACTCCGCCGCCATACATCTTCAGCTCGACGGATTGTGATGGTGCCTTGCCTGACGCTATCTTGTTCATGTTAGGAGCAAGTACGGAGAAACTCTGTTTGATATTCTCAATGTGCCCTGATTCTTTCATATGTTCGATAAGGGGGTATCCTGCAAGGCCGATGACACTTATAGCCAGAAGCATTATTCCAAGCGTGATGACGAAATCGACTACTTCGGTGAGTGCATCTTCGGAAGTGAATATGTCCCTGTTTCCTGTCCTTCTCATTTCAGTTCCTCAGGATATTATTATGGCATTGTTGCCGGAGTCGTATTGTATGGTATACTCTCCCTTCGGGCTTTGTAATGTAGTTGAAAACAGCACTGTGTTCTCTGTATAGTAGGGTACTTTTACCATTGTCTCATCCCTGCCCTGTGAAACGAACACGATATCTTTCGTACTGTTATCGAACCCAATCGAATACGGCTTCCCGGCTATCCTTTCAGGAAGAGATAGCTCATATTCCAGTTCGCCGATATCTGACCCGGAGCTGGTGGCAGTTCCAACCATTGTATCAATGGTTGCGATACGTACTGCTATATCATTGGCATGTATCTCGAACTCGTCTCTCATGACCGTTTGTTCTGCTGTGTTCATCAGGGAATAGAATGAACTGAGTATCGTTACCAATATGATAACGGTGATCGAGAATGTGAGGATGAATCCCACTGTGATGGATACTGCGCTGTCATCCTCTTTCAGGCTACGTAACTTCATGATATCCTCCCCGGTAAAGATATTGGAAGGCTGCGTGTGATACTCATGTCACTGGAATGCATGGTGACTGTAGGATTCGCAACAAAGTACCTAGCGAACATGAAAGGTTCCCCTGTTGTGAGGTTGCCTGAGAAAGTACAGTATGCTGCAGCATTACTTCCTCCGAGCACGTTGATGGAATAATCATTACCTTCTGTATAATCGTCAAAATCAAAACCCACTGACGTACTATTGTCAATCAGTTCGCCTATTATGTCTATCTGCGTGAGGCTCATCTCTCTTTGCTCGATAACTGATGACAGACCGTCTGTAACAGTGATGTTCACACTTCCGCTGGAGTTGTAGAGTTCAATGGACCAGAGGAGCCCTGTACTATTGGTTGCAGTGATCATCAGGCTGTTAGAGCTGTTCCCCAGTTTGGATACATTGCTGATCTCCATCAGGAATGTATTGGTGATATTGACATTGCTGACGATGGTCCAGTCATCTTCTCCACTGGCAAGACCATTCTGTGTCATGTATGCCTCATAAAGTGCGTAGTCCTCGAAATTGAATGTATGTCCTGTGATGGCATAGCTCTTAGAAGCCGTTTCAGCATAGGCTTCCAGTTCCTGTTCGAATGTACTGTTATCAAAAGGACCGCTTTCAGTAGCGGACTGGTATGCATTCTCGTATGCCTGTGTTGTCATCTCAAGGCCATTGGAGATATCGTAGCGTGCAGTATCAATGCTTGACTCCGATGCAATGTTACTTGCATATATCACATTGTTCAACATGATGGTGAGTACTACTATTCCTACACCTATTGCAAATCCTGCAAGGAGTAATAATTGTGCACTGTCATCAGGTCTTTTCATTTTTTCACGCTCCAGTGTTCCTACATTCTCCAGAGTGTCATTTTGACATTGACTATATTATAGAAGCCACTGCTGTTATCTGCATCAGGTATTCCTGTATTCGTCATGAATATCGATGCGTTACCGATATCATTCTCTGAAAGGACTACTTTTTTTGAGACTATTACTGCATTATCTGACGGATCACCATTGTAGATATAAGGCCGTGTGATAGTCACTCCGTCATCACTGACCCATGTGAAATGTACATTGTGCGCTATTCCTCTGGGGATGGCAATGAATTCGAACATCTCTGCGAGTGAACTGTTGGTGAGTGTTATGTTATTTGAATCCCTTGAATCATATGCAGTGCCGTTCCATACGTATTCGATGCCGTCCCAGTTCATGACATCATCCTTCAGGTCAGAGTCATGACTGAGCCCTGTATAAGAAAGGACGTTAAGCATGTCCTGGCCCATGGTCTGTAACTGGGCCTCTATGTGTGCATTAGCTGTAGATGATGTAAGGGGTGTGAGGGATGTAGCCTCCACTGCAAATACTATCACTCCTACCATGATAAGTGAAGCCATTACAGCTTCGAGTGAATGCATCTGGCCACAGGTGTCCAGCTTATTTGAAAAGATACCTTTGAACATTGTTACCACACCCTGAATGAGATGATGGCTGTCTCTCTGGCACCAGTGTCGGTATATCTCAACAGGACCACTCTTTTTGTCTGTCCGATATTAACACCCGATGGCATTTTCTTCCCTGCCATATTGATGGTCCCCGTTTCGTTCTCAAGTGTCACATTGAGGTCATATGTGATGTAGGATCCTTTCATACCCAGGTCAGTGATGGTATTTTCATAGTTGGTATCAAGTTCCGTAAGGAATGTATCTACCTTTGTACTGTTCACCATGTTTGGGACGTTCTCATCACCTTCACTGAGTATCTTTTCTACAAGGACGAGTGATGTCCTGTCGGCAACAAGGGTAACTTCATCTGAGTTGGACTGGAAAGGTGTGAATATCCCTGCAGTATAGTTGAACACAAAAGCAATTGCAAACAGGAAAATAGTGATGCTGATAAGATAATCTATAGTGATCTGTCCTTTGTTATCCATGATGCCCTCTGTATTATTAGGTCTTTATTATATAAAAAATAAATGTAATAATCTCTCTATACAATATGGCTGTGGCAATGTGCCACTCCCATTCATACCAAACAATTAAAAATCACGAAAACATATGATAATCCCTGATGGATGAGATAAGGATAGTCCACACAGGGGACACACATCTTGGATACCGGCAGTACCACAGTGATGTGCGCCGGAAGGATTTCTTCAATGCTTTTTCCAGTGTGGTGGATGATGCTATCGATATGGGTGTGGACGCTGTAGTTCATGCAGGTGATCTGTTCGATTCCAGGAATCCGACCCTTGATGATATTCTTGATGCCATGGGTCTTTTCTCAAAACTAAAAGATGCAGGTATTCCTCTGCTTGCAATTGTCGGTAACCATGAGAGCAAACAGAGCACTCAGTGGCTTGACCTTTACAGCAGCCTCGGTCTTGTGACCCGTCTTGGGCCTGAGCCTTATGTGTTGGGGGGTGTGGCAGTGTACGGTATCGACAGTGTGGCAAAGACAAAGATCCCGCTGTTCGATTACTCCATGTTCGACGGAAAAGGAACAGCTGCGCGATATAATCTGCTTGTGATGCACCAGCTTGTAAAACCCTTTGCATTCGGTGAATGGGACATCAAAGAGGTCATTGATTCAATTCCTTTCGACATCCATGCAGTGCTTCTGGGAGATAATCACAAATACGAGATCACAAAGGTGGATGATGCCTGGGTTACCTATGCAGGCAGTACTGAAAGGAACAGTACTGCTGAACGTGAACCCCGGTCATATAATATAGTGACTATTGGGGATGGCGGTATAGAGATAAGCAGGCGCACGATCGAGACCCGTGATTTCGTTTTCATACCGGTTACCCTCGCCGAAGGTTCCAATGCCCTTGATGATGTGTTCTCCACGATAAAGGAGCATGACATTACCGACAAAGTAGTATTTGTAGAACTTTCAGGCGATACCATGTCAAAGCTGGACCTCAGTGAGGTTGAGAAGTTCCTTCTGTCAAGGGGTGCGCTGGTCCCGGGAATAAAGGACCTTCGTTCTGGCGTTGACTCGCTGGCAGACTCTTCCCTGAAAGTCTCTTTCTCAGACCCTGATGATGTAGTTAAGGAAGAGATAAGGAAAATGAACCTTACATCCGGCGGTCTGCTGCTTGATGAGATAATACGTGACCCTCAGTTCGTCAAGACAAGGGTTGGTGACGAGGCGGAGGCAAAATTGGGAGAATTACTTGAAAGGATCGATTTCTCTGTCCCGGTTCCGGTCAGTTCACATGTTCCGATTGCAGACGAAGTGATGGAGAAAGAGGCCGATATTTCCGGGGAAAAGGTCGATCATGAGTTACCAGTTGATGATCAGTTTGCTCCTGATGTAGTAAAGGAAGTCTCATTGGAGATGGACGTTCCGGAGAAGCAGCCGGCTGAAACCATTGAAACTGTTGGAACCGTTGATACCGTTGAAACTTCAAAAGATGCCGTGTCTGGTCAGTTGATCAATGAAGAGAAGGACCCGGGGAGGATATCTGATGTCGATGAGGACCAAGAAGGACCTTCTGCTATCTCTCCTGAAGAGGTCGCAGGGGATGCAGAAACTTCTGATGAAGGGAAGAAAGAAGATAGTTCTGTAAAACCACGACAATATAATCTGGGTGATTACCTGTGATGCTGAAACGCCTGAAGGTCGAGAATATACGGAGCTATAAAGAGCTTGATATTGCTTTTAAGAACGGGGTTACCGTTGTCTCAGGTGTCAATGGCAGTGGTAAGTCCAGTCTGCTCGAATCATGTTTCACAGGACTCTTCGGTAGTAAGACACTGGATAAGGAGTTCGTGCTCTCTGATATCATTACAAAGGGTGCTTCAAAGGCATCCATATTGCTGGAGTTCGAGCAGAAAGGTCATGATTATTCTGTGGAGCAATCCTTCAGGAACGACCCTGAGAAGGGACGTGCTTCCAATACGAAGTCCGTCTTCAAGAAGGACGGGGAAATAATCTTCGATCAGGCAACGAGGACGTATGAGGCAGTTCACTCCCTCCTGAATATGGATGAAGAGGCTTACAGGAATTGTGTTTACATCCGTCAGGGTGAGATCGATGTCCTTATCAACTCCAAACCGAAGGACCGGCAGAAGATGATAGATGATCTTCTCCAGCTTGGTAAACTGGAGGAGTACCGTGAGAGGGCTTCAAGTGCCAGAGTGGGAGTTGGTCGACATCAGCGTGATAATGAACGACGTATAAAGGAAGTTACCGCTGAGATACTGGAAGTAGAGGACAGTGACCCTAATGGCAGGCTGGCTGCCCTGAGAACGAGGTCCAAAGACATAGATGCTGAAATGGGCTCTTTGAATGAGAAAAGGGACCGCACTCTTTCCAGAATGGATGAGGTCACAAAGAAGATCTCCGAACTGAATGAACTCGCCGGTAAAAAGGAATCTGTGGGCCAGCAGATAAAGGAACTGACCGACAGGCGTTCGAAGTCCTTCATTTCCATAGATTCCATATCAAAGGATATTCGCTCACGTAAGGAACTCCTTGAGACAAAACATACAAGAATCTCTGAGCTTGGTGTGAAGCTGGAAACCTCTCCCGGGAATATCGATGCGGTTGTCTCAAAGCTTGATACAGATGAGCGTTCTTTACGCGATGATATAGGTGAGATGAAAAGTAAACGTGCGGTCCTGGAGAAGGATGTTCTTAATATCGTTCGTTCGGTGAAGGATATCGAGAAACAGCTAAAGACCCTTGAGGATTCAGGGAAGGATATCGATTCTAAGATCAAGGCCATCCGGTCCGGGATAGAAAAGCATCTACTTAGCGTAGAGGAACTTGGGAACAAGCGTGTGGAAGTTGTTGCCAGGGTTGATTCTCTGGGTCTCAGCCTTGAAAAACTGGAGAATATCGATGATGTCCTGGACCTTGTAAATGACCAGCAGAAGCGGTTCCATGGGCTTGAGGCGGAACTCAAAGCGAAGATCTCCGAGATAAGAAAACGGCTTGAGAGGTCAAAGCAACTTCTTGATGCAGGAAAGTGCCCTACGTGCGGTCAGGACCTTAAAGGTTCATGTGTGGAGGAATCTACCGTTTCTGACAATGAGGAGATGGACAGACTGGAAGCCGAACTTTCAGAGCTTAAAGTAAAGCAGGAAGAGGCAGGGGCAAGGGTAGAGAAGGTTAAGGCGGCACGCGGTTGCAGGACCGAGATAGAGTCCATCGACAGGGATATCGTTTCAGCTAAGGAAGCTATCGAAAGGGATGAGACGCGGATAGATGAGTACAGCCTTCATATAAAGGAAGATGAAGGCAGGATAAAAGAACTGATGTCCGGGAAAGAGGCTCTTGAAAAGACCCTTGTTGAGACCAGGGAGAAGGTTCAGCAGATGGGAGAGTCCGAAGGGACTGTTCAGAAAGAGCACGCCGGTCTTCTTGAAAGTCTCGGACTTGCTCGTGAGATGCAGAAACTACTTGCAGACTCGGACCTGATCGATTCTGAGATAAAACAGATGGATGAGAAGATAACCAGCATTCAGGAAATGATCTCTCTCTTTGACGGGCAGATAGGAGAGAAGAAAGTGTCTCTGGATGAGCTCGATAAGAAGATGGGCGAGTTCGATAAGAAGGAACTCGAATCACTTAACCGGGACTACGGGTCCGCATTCAAGCTGATCAATTCAGAGATCGACAAGTTGAAGGTCGAGAAGGACGATGTCATGAAGAAGGCCGGAATGGCGGAGAATGACCGAAAACGTCTTTCAGACCTGAAAAAGAACCTGAACATCCTGAAGAACAAAGGTGAATATCTCAATGCTGTGTATTCGGATGCAGAGGAGCTTGAGAGTATGTACATACGTATACGTGCACAACTTCGTTCCAGTAATATACAGACCCTTGACAGGCTGATAAATGAGATCTTCTCTTTTATGTACTCTAACAATGCGTATTCCCATGTGATGCTGGATCCCGATTACAACCTTACCGTGTTCGAGAAGGATGGCACCGCCCTCGAACCGAAACTTCTCAGTGGCGGTGAGCGTGCTTTGTTCAATCTGGTGCTTCGCTGTGCGATCTATCGTCTGTTGTCCCTTGGAACCTCATCGAACGATGGTGCAGGACTTCCGCCTCTTATTATGGATGAGCCGACCGTTTTCCTTGACAGGGGACATGTGCACCAGTTGATAAAGCTGATCGATATGATGAGGGATATAGGGGTGGCGCAGATACTTATCGTATCCCATGACGAATCGCTTATCGATTCTGCAGACAATGTATTTGCTGTGGAGAAGGATCCGGTGACAAATACCTCCGGCATATATGCCCGGTGAGATGGATCAAATAGTTATTTATTGCTTGGAAAAGATAATATGTGCTGACCATAAGGTATATTTATACTTTTATTCATATATTAACGTGGTTTTCGCCTGAAGGCGATGAGGGACTGAATGGATCTGCGAGGCTTTTCATGAATACAGAGAACAGGGACTTTGTAATTGAACGCCTTGAGCGGCAGCTCAAGGAAAAAGAATCAGAGATAGATGATATCAAGACCAATCTCCGTGAGTCTATACTCCGAGAGATAAGAAGCGACCTTAAGACCGATCTGGATTTCCATAACCGGATCGTGGAACTCGAACGTAAGGTCCAGGCCATGAACAATAATATAAATGGTGTCATGGATGAGCTCCTTGACCAGAAGTCGATGATCCGTTCTCTGAAGGAGACACCGGTTCCAAAACCAGTAGTTGAGAAGAAGACTTCAGTGGAGATCCCTGAAAAGGATGCGCCACAAGCAACTGCAACCCCTGTTCCAAAATCAGCTCCAACACCTGCTCCTGCTCCAAAGTTATACAGGCCGGAGCCAAAACCTGTTGAGACATCACCATTACCTCCTAAAGAAGAACAAGTTCCTTCCCCATCCGCAGTCCCCTCTGCTCCTGTCAGTGCCAGACCGGCTCCCAAGGTATCAGCTCCCTCTGCAGGACCTATGAATTCAAAGGTAACCATCCGGTCCGATGAGGACGCTCCTGCAGCTCGCACACCAGTGCCATCATCGTCCAATGTACGCTTCAATGTGAGGGAGATCCCTTCAGTGAAGCCACCGGAAATGCCTGAACCTGAACACAGGTCGGAATATATCATTGCAGAGACTGATGATGAACGTCAGCTAAGGCTCTCAGGGGATTCCCGCAGAGATACCAAAAACTGTAACTATATTGTTGCAGAAGAGGACACTCCGGCATCCTGCAATGACGAGGATTCCGAGTACGAGACCGTTGAATCTCGTGAAGATGAAGATGCGGTCGTGGTCACTACACGAAGAAGATGATATTCTCATAAAAACAGAGGATTCGCGTGCATATCAAGGAACTTGAGTTCATAAACTTCAAATCTTTCGGGAAAAAGGTAAAGATACCTTTTTTTGATGGTTTCACAACCATCTCCGGTCCGAACGGCAGTGGTAAATCCAACATCATAGATGGTATCCTCTTTGTGCTCGGTCTTTCCAGTTCAAGGACACTGAGGGCTGAAAAGCTCACTGACCTTATCTACAACGGTGAAGGCTCCAAAAAACCTGACTTTGCACAGGTAACCATCCGTTTCGACAATACGGACCGTGAGATGCCATTCGATGCCGACGAGATCTCCATCACAAGGAAGATCCGCGAGACAGATTCCGGCTATTACAGTTATTTCTATTTCAATGGCAAGGCAGTGAGCCTTGGCGAAGTTCACAATTATCTTTCGAAGGCCCGTGTGACCCCCGAGGGCTATAACGTTGTGATGCAGGGAGATGTCACACGCATCATCAACATGACACCCACAGAAAGACGTAAGATCATCGATGAGATCGCAGGTGTGGCCGAGTTCGACAGTAAGAGGGACAGGGCACTCAGCGAGCTTGATATCGTGCGTGAGAGGGTGGAGAGGGTAGACATAATCATAGAAGAGGTCGGTCAGCAGCTCGGTAAGTTGAAGACCGAACGTGACCAGGCTCTCAAATACCAGTCCCTTAAAGAAGAGAAGATGAAGTTCGAGGGTTTTGTGTTGCTTGCAAAGCTCAAGGATGCAAAGACCGAACTTCTTTCCGTTGCCGATGATATCCTCGCCAAGGAGGAGGTCCTTGGTAAGCTGGAACTTGACCTTGAGACCAAACGTCTTGATGTGGAGAAGCTTGAGCAGGAACTCGAGGAGATGACCCTCAACATCCAGAGGATGGGTGAGGACGAGCAGATCCGCATAAAGAAGGAAATAGAGGGCATCAGGGGTGAGGTGTCAAGGTGTGTCGATACCATCGAGCTTTCAGAAAAGGAGATGGAAGATGTCGAATCAAGGCGAAGGAAGATCTTCGTTGAGATCGATGAGATAAAAGGTAAGATCGAGGAACTCGATTCCAGTATCTCCGAAGAGACAATGAGGAAGGAGAATATCCTTGCCGAGATGTCCGAGCGCAAGACCGAGCGCATGATCCTCCAGAGCAAGATCGCTGATGTGGATGCGAAGTTCGCCCAGACAAGGGATGAGCTCAGCACCCTCAGGTCAAAGCTCGAGACCGTTAAGGATGAGAAGAACGAACTGATGCGTCAGGAGGACCGTCTTCTTGATTCACTGAGAAGGAAGTCCGCAGAGGTAAGGGACATCGAAAGCGAGATCGCTGATGCGAAGTCAAAGGCTGAATCCTCTGACAGTGACACGAAGTCCGTTGAATATGATATAGAGAAGCTCAATGAGAAGATAGATGTCCTGACAAAGGATATCGATGACCTTGAGAACAACCGTTCCCAGTTAAAGACCATTGTAAAGGAATTCGAGGAAGAGCTTCGAAAGCACCAGAATGATTATGCAAGGATCGAGATGCGTGTGCGTGCCGCAGAGGACCACAGCAAGTATTCCAAAGCGGTTGACATGGTGATGAACGAGAAGAAGCACCACGGTCTGCCGGGAATATACGGAACCATCGCAGAACTTGGTAGTGTGGACCAGAAGTATTCCAATGCTCTGGGCATCGCTGCCGGTGGGCGTATGCAGTCAATCGTTGTCGAGACTGACGAGGATGCCTCAAGGGCCATATCCTTCCTTAAACAGAGAAGGGGAGGGAGAGCTACATTCCTGCCACTGAACAAGATGGAAGCCCGCAGGCCATATAAGGATCTTTCTGACAGGGAGGGTGTGATCGGCTATGCGATGGACCTTGTTGATTTTGACAGGAAGTTCGAGGCTGCATTCTGGAATGTCTTCAGGGACACACTTGTCGTTGATACACTTACCAATGCCCGCCGTCTTATGGGAGGCTTAAGGATGGTCACCCTTGAAGGGGAGGTCATTGAGAAGAGCGGTGCAATGGTCGGTGGATCCCAGCCGCAGAGTTCAGGTCTTTCATTTGCTGCTTCCGAGAAGGACAAGCTCGTGAAGATCGCTGAGAAGTTGACCGAGCTCGATTCAAAGCGTGCCAATGCGATCAAGAAACTGGACCAGGTGGAAGGTCATATCTCACAGATCAACCGTGAGATCCATGAGCATGACAAGGAGATATCCAGGAAGCAGGTACAGCTCGATGAGATAGAAGGCAGAGGCGAGCGCCTTACCCAGCTCATTGAGTCAAAGGGTCAGGAACTGACTGCTATCGAGGAGTCCCGCAAGGAACTCAGGGAAGAGATGGACAGGACCGTTACCCAGAAGCAGGAGAAAGAAGAGCTTGTTATCTCACTTGAGAAGGACATCGAGGTCCTCGAGAAGAAGCTTGCAGGTTCTGAGGTACCTGAACTCAACAGGCAGGCAGAACAGCTCGATGAGGAACTGAGACGTCTGGATGGTCGTGTAAGGGATATAGATTCCACATTGAATGCACTCCAGCTCAATCATGATAATGCGACCTCGAAGATCGAGGACAACAGGGAACTCATCAAGACCATGGATGAGAACAAGGCCAATCATAAGCAGCGTGTAGCTGATCTCAAGGCTAAGATATCTGAACTGGAGGGAAGCCTTAAGGAGAAACAGCAGCGTGAGGAAGAGCTTGCAGAGGAACTGAAGGAACTCCAGCAGGAGCGTGTCCGTCTCCATGACGAGCATGCTGCTGTGAAGAAGGAATATGAGAAGATAAGGGTCAGGTTCGATGACGGCAACCGTCAGATGATGGCCCTGAACGCTACAAAGGAAGCCCTCGATGAGCAGGTTACAGAACTTGCAGAGGAGATTCAGAGGCGTGGTATCGAGGAATCCGAGGAAGTCCCTAATTATGAGACGGTCCGCACAAGGATAGCTTCGATCGAGAAGGCAATGGAGCGCCTTGAGCCTGTCAATATGCGTGCCATCGATGAGTACGATGAGGTTGAGGGCAGGCTCGATGAACTGGTTACCAGGCGTGATACCCTGTCCACGGAGAGGGAGCAGATCCTTGAGCGCATAAAACAGTATGAGCAGCTCAAGAAAGATACCTTCATGGAGGCCTATGACGGTATCAATGGACCGTTCAAGGAGATATTCAATGAGCTTTCTGACGGCATAGGTGAGCTGGTACTTGATAATTATGATGATCCATTTGCAGGCGGTATGACACTGAAAGCACAGCCAAAGGAAAAGACACTGCAGCGTCTGGAAGCGATGTCTGGAGGAGAGAAGAGTCTCACTGCCCTGTCATTCGTGTTCGCTATCCAGCAGTACAGGCCTGCACCGTTCTATGCATTCGATGAGATCGATATGTTCCTTGATGGTGCCAATGCAGGCAAGGTTGCCCAGCGTGTCAAAAAGGCGGTCGCCAATGCACAGTTCATTGTCGTCTCCCTGAGAAAACCGATGATAGAGGCTGCAGAGCGCACGATCGGTGTTGCTATGCAGGAAAACAACATTACAAGCATTACGGGTGTGAAATTACGTTGAACGAAATAGCAGAAGACATGGAAGTGGTCCAGGCAGTGGATATTGCCGGGGCTACAGGTGTTTCACTACCATGCACCATCGACCCGCAGTTCATTGAGACACTGAGAGGACTCGGTGTCGCTGAGGATCATCTTGAGTTCCAGGAGGATGTTCTCAGCGAGCCTGTGGAGATCCTTATGAACCTTGCAAAGGATGGTGCTATCAATCCATGGGATATCGATATCGTCAATGTGACAGACATGTTCCTCGAACGCATCGAAGTGATGGAGATGCTGGACCTTCGCCTTTCAGGCCGCACCCTACTCTATGCAGCTATCCTTCTGCGTATGAAGTCCACCGGAATTGTCCAGGAAGAAGAGGAAGAGGAATGTTTCGATATGTTCGATGATGAACTGGACCTCTATGAGGTGGATGAATATCCTATCCCAAAACTCCCTATAAGGCGCAGGGCCACACGTCCTGTCACCCTTCAGGAACTCATAGTCGAACTGCGCAAGGCCGAGAAGGTCGAGACCAGGAGAAAGGACCGTAAGACACATCGTAAGCTGGAAGAAAGGTCTGCGGTAACCACCGATGAGGTTCTTGGTATCGCTCACGAGGAGGATATACTGGGACGTGTCAGGGATATGGATGAGATGCTTACGGAATCCTTCAGAGAGAATGAATGTATTATGCTTTCCGACCTGATGACCGATGACAGGTCAGAGAATATCATGACGTATGTATCATTACTTTTCCTTGCAACAGATAAGAAGGTCTGGCTCACGCAGAAGGAGCTTTTCGGTGAACTGTATGTCTATCCGGCAGAGCATGATATAAGGGCAGTATGAGAGTGTTTTCCAGCTTAGGGTGATAGTGTGAGCGACAATATCGATAATAATGTAAGTGACAGGGAGGTTATCGAAGCAGCACTTTTCGCTGCTGGTGGTGCGATCGATGCGGCAACCCTGGCAAAGCTTACGGGCATGAAGAAGAAACAGGTCATTCCTATAGCCCTTGGTATAGTTGAAGAGTACGCTTCAAGGGAGACAGGTATCGAGGTGATCGACCTTGGTGAACGATATGTGATGCAGGTCAAGCCCAAGTACACCGATATGGTCAGACCTTTCGCTCCAAAGGAATTGAGTGCACCGATGTTGCGCACTCTTTCCATGATAGCATATCATCAGCCTCTTATCCAGTCCGATCTTGTGGATATGAGGGGCAACTCAGCCTATGATCACATAAGGGAACTGAAGGAAAGGGGTTTTGTTGAGGCTCTGCCCCATGGAAGGACCAAGATCCTTCAAACCACTTCTCTATTTGCTGATTATTTCGGTCTGGAGTCAAATGATCCAGAACTTGTGAAGAAGAAGATCGTCGAGCTGTCACGTCTGCAGAGTGGGCAGAGCGGCCTCAACAAGTGGCTTGGCAGGAGGTTCATCGGTGTTACTCCTATGTACAGGTCCCTGATGGACCTGTGTGGTATAAGGGAATACAGGGTTATCAATGCCTATGATCCTACTGAGGAAGAACTTGATGAGCTTGAGGATGTTTACAAGCTTGTGATCTCTAAAGGTTATGCTGAGAAGGTAAGCAAGTATTATGACGGTGAGATAATCGAGGTGAGTTCCACAACATTCGATGATATCATAGATTCCATAAGGCTTCTTGAGAACGTGGGCGACACTGAGAAGGCGGAATCAAGTATCGAACTGATCGCGGACCTCAAAGAAAGGTACGCTTCAAAGGCACTTGTAATAAGTAAGAAGGTTCGTCCTGCAACAGATATGGTTGCGCGCATTGTCAGTGACCTGCGTCTGGGTGTGTCCTCTACAGGTATTGTGATAGCTCCTGATTACGGCACATCGACTGACGGGGTAGAGGTTTCGGAAGGCGCTGACATCCTGGTCCCAACTCACAAGAACCTTGATGGTGACCTTCTGGACCGGGTCTGCAGCAAATATGATGCTGTAATAGACGGACTCAGGAATTTTGAGGATAGCTGAACGAAAGTGGAGTTGATGTAAATTTTTGCATTATCTTTGTTATTTCGTGACGTCCTTAAAAACCTATATAAATAAGAGGGTATAAGTTTATATACTGATTTGTTGAATATAAGCCCGCTTTAAATATGAGGATTATACTATGTCAGATTACAACATCAAAATTGAAAATGTGGTCGCATCTACCAAGCTTGCAGAGGAGTTCGATCTTACAAAGATAGAAGCTGAATTCGAGGGTGCTGAATATAACAAGCAGAAGTTCCCCGGACTTGTATATCGTGTCTCTGACCCAAAAGCAGCATTCCTTGTCTTCACATCCGGTAAGGTAGTATGTACCGGTGCAAAGAATGTGGATGATGTTCACACTGTCATAGGTAACATGGCAAAGAAGCTCAACGGTATCGGTATTAAGACCATCGAGAACCCTGAGATCACCGTACAGAACATCGTGGCATCAGCTGATCTTCAGGCAGTACTGAACCTCAATGCTATTGCTATCGGACTTGGTCTTGAGAACATCGAATATGAGCCGGAGCAGTTCCCTGGTCTTGTTTACCGTATCGATGACCCAAAGGTCGTTGTTCTTATCTTCAGTTCAGGAAAGCTTGTGGTCACCGGCGGAAAATCCCCTGAGAACTGTGAGCAGGGTGTTGAGGTCGTAAGACAACAGCTCGACAGCATGGGTCTGCTTTAAGACCTTTCATTTCTATTTTGTATCAATGACTAATGATAATGTCTGTATTCTGTTGCCCACTCTTAATGAAGAGGCTACCGTAGGTCAGGTCATCAGGGACTTCCGTTCAGAGGGCTTTGACAATATAATGGTCATAGACGGCAACAGCAAGGACAGGACACGCGAGATAGCCGAGGCTGAAGGTGCAAGGGTAGTGGTCCAGACCGGGAAGGGCAAAGGGCAGGCAATAAAGCAGGCCTTTGATCTTATCGAAGAGGACTATGTCGTCATGGCAGACGGCGACGGCACCAATCTTGCAAAGGATGTCCATGCGGTGCTTGGCCCTGTACTGGAAGGAAAGGCCGACCATGTGATGGGGAACAGGCTGGTGGACTATGAGAAGGGAGCATTTACCAGGCTCAACCTGATAGGGAACAAGCTGATCAACAAGATGTTCGGAATGGCCTATGGTGTCTGGCTCGATGATATTCTCACAGGCTATCGTGCTTTCAACAGAAAAGCGATAAAGTCGTTCGAACTGAAAAAGATGGGATTCGAGGTTGAGTCTGAGATCACAATTGAAAGTGTGAAGAAGGACCTGCGTATCGAGGAAGTCCCGACAACCTATCTGGCAAGACATTCGGAAGGTGCCACCAAGCTGAATCCGCTCAAGGATGGATGGAGGATCGGTTCTACCATTTACAAGATGGCCAGACTTCACAATCCCATGTTCTATTTTGGCATCATTGGCGGAGCTTTCATCCTGGCGGGTCTGTTTACCGGTACATATGTGGTTGTTGAGTGGTTCCATGGTGTCACACGTATCCCCATGACGATCCTCACTGCACTACTGATCATTGCAGGTTTCCAGATGTTCGTTTTTGGTATGCTGAGTGATCTGGTGGTAGCTCTTCACAGGGAGAACATGCGCATTTTAAGGAAGATCGATGAAAGTAAGAAGGAATGATCCTTCTTCATTCTCAGGCTTTCATCCTTACTTTGTTCACAGTGAGAATTCTATTTGTGAAGACAAATTAATTTGTTCTACATAGCGGGCATTATTGTAACAGGCACTCTCTGTGTTATTTATTAGTGTCTATGGTTCGCGATTTAATAGTGTATTTACTTTTATATTGTCAGAACAGTTAAACATAAAATTATTATCTGTAAAGTTAACTTGACTTTATCTAAAGTTAATTTTTCGACAAACATTATATACCATCTGGTTATTGTAAGTTACATCCAAACTTGAGGTATAAACATGACAATAGTTACAGATGCAAAAAATGGTAAGATCACAGAAGAGATGAAGATCGTTGCCCAGAACGAAGGTAAAGACCCTGAATTCATCAGACGTGGTATCGCAGCAGGAAGAATTGTAATCCCAATGACCCCATACAGGGACATCAAGATATGTGGTATTGGTGAAGGCTTAACCACAAAGGTTAATGCATCCATCGGTGCATCATCAGACATTGTTGACCTTGACATGGAAGTAAAGAAAGCACAGGCTGCTGAAGCCGCTGGTGCAGACACACTTATGGAGCTCGGTACAGGTGGAGACTTCCTTGGTATCAGGAAAGCAGTCTGTGACTCAATTTCCCTTCCAGTAGGTTCAGTACCACTCTATCAGGCATTCATCACCGCAGCAAAGAGAGACGGTTCCATTGTCCACATGACAGAGGACGACCTCTGGTATGCAACCGAGGAGCAGGCAAAGCTCGGTACAAACTTCATGGCTATCCACACAGGTATCAACAACATTGTCCTTGACAGGTTGAAGTCACACGGCAGATACGGTGGTCTCTGTTCCCGTGGCGGTGCATTCATGAGCACATGGATGCTGCACAACGAGAAGGAAAACCCACTTTACGCAGACTTTGACTACCTCTGTGAGATCCTCAAGGAACACGAAGTCACCCTTTCAACAGGTAACGGAATGCGCGCAGGAGCGGTCCACGACGCAACCGACAGGGCACAGGTCCAGGAGCTCATCATCAACTCCGAGTGCGCAGAGAAAGCACACGACAAATACGACCTTCAGGTAATCGTAGAAGGACCAGGTCACGTACCACTTGATCAGGTAGAGATGAATGTCAAGCTCATGAAGGCAATGAGCAACAGAAAACCATTCTACATGCTCGGTCCACTGGTATCAGACATCGGTGCAGGCCGTGACCACATCGTAACAGCGATCGGTGCATCAGCTTCCGCAGCAGCAGGCTGTGACTTCCTCTGTTACGTAACACCAGCAGAACACCTTGCACTTCCAAACCTTGAAGATGTTGTTGAAGGTGTCAAGACATCAAAGATTGCAGCACACGTCGGTGACATGGTCAAATACCCGGACACAGCTCGTGATGTTGACCTCGCAATGGGCAGAGCACGCGCAAAACTTGACTGGGAGGAACAGTACAAGTACGCACTCGACCCAGAACTTGCAAGAGCAACCAGGGACAGCAGATCACCAGGCGACGAAGACGCATGTACCATGTGCGGTGACTTCTGCGCTCTTAAGATCGTTAACGCAAACTACGACCTTTGCAAGTAATGCCCCTGGCATTATCTTGCTTCTTTTACCTTTCTTTTTTTCTTTGCTTTTCTTATCTCTTTTTTTGGTAAACAAGTCTCTCTCTATTGAATTGTTCAAAAGGGCCGTAGTGAGATAACATTTTTATAATCTTATAGCCCACTTTATTATGTGGGTTCAATGGTGGTTGATCGATGAAGGATCTTCTACCTACATATATGTTATATGCAAATGACAGGGGTAGTGGTATGGCCACGTTAGACGCTGATAGAGCAATTGATGTTATTCATGGAACTCTTCCTATTCGGAAATTCTCAGCACCTGAGATAATAATGGGCGATGGCTCCCGGAATCTCGTAGGCCAGTATGTTCTCAGTCTGTCTGGAAAAAATGTATTTCTTGTCAGTGACCCCGGTATTTTTAAGGCAGGTTGGGCCGGAGAGGTTATAGGCGAGTTGGAATCTTCAGGTATCAATGTCGTGGTCTATGATGGCGTATCTCCAAACCCGAAGTCCTCGGAAGTAATGCGGGGTGCGGAGGTTTATGAGGAGGCAGGTTGTGACCTGATAGTTTCTGTGGGGGGTGGTAGTTCCATGGACTGTGGTAAGGCTATAGGTGCTGTAGTCTCCAATCAGTGTGATGTTCTGGAACTGGAAGGGATCGATGAGGTGGTAATGCCTGCTCCTCCTTTCATATGTATACCTACGACCGCAGGTTCTTCTGCTGACGTGTCCCAATTCGCTATTATCAATGACGAACAGAAGAAACGTAAGTTTGCCATAATCAGTAAGACTATGATCGCGGACCTGGCACTCGTCGATCCGGAAACCACAGTCACTATGGATCCTGAACTGACCGCAACAACAGGAATAGATGCCCTTAGTCATGCTTTTGAGGCATATGTTTCAAATGCATCTTCTGTAATTACCGATATGTATGCTCTGGAGGCTGTTAAACTGGTAGCAGAATATCTTCCAAAAGCATATGGTGAACCTGACAACCTAATGTTCAGGGATAAGGTTATGCTTGGAAGTATGTATGCAGGTCTGGCATTCTCCAACGCCAGCTTGGGTCTGGTGCATGCTATGGCACATAGTCTTGGAGGTTACAATGATTCTCCTCATGGTGAATGTAATGCACAGCTCCTGGAACATGTGGTTGCCTTCAATTATTCTCATGCAGAGGCAAAATATAGGGATCTTGAAGCCGCTATGTCCGGTAAGGTGCCATCAAAGAACAGCGGTCCGGATGGTCTGATACGTGAACTGCGAAATATGACTTCCGAGCTGGATATAGTTCCGGGATTATGTCATATGGGTGTAAAAGAGGATGACCTTGAGTATCTAAGTGAGAATGCATATGTGGATCCATGTCTGGCAACCAATCCCTGTCCTGCAACAAAAAAGGATATAGAGAGAATCTATCATGAATCACTCTGAAGACGATGACAGGCAGGATATTATTAGAAAGAAGATCATCGGACTGGGGGATACTTCCCATCGTAAAAGCTACTATCCCCAGCTAAAGGAACAGATACGTGAGCTTAATGTCACCATGCGTGCGTTGCGTGAGAGTGAAGAAAAGTACAGGACATATGTAACGGTCTCTCCTTATCCTATTCTTGTATTGGATCATCGCGGTGATTTCATTGATGTGAATCCGGCAGCTTGTAAGGTGACTGGTTATTCCAGAGAAGAGATGCTTCAGATGAATATTTCTGATTTCATACTTCCGGCAAGACATGAGAACTATCTGCGGTCATTTAAACAGCTACATGACGAAGGCAAGTTATCAGGGGAGTTCCCATTTCTAAATAAGGGTAATGGGGTATTCTACATGGAACTCCATGCTGTTTCTATTCCTGATGATCGTTTCCTTGCAATATGCATGGATGTAACTGAAAAGAAAAGGTTCCAGGAGGATCTCTTAAAGGCAAAGATAACTGCAGAGAATGCAAACCGTACTAAAACAGAGTTCCTTGCCAATATGAGCCATGAACTGCGGACCCCATTGAATTCAATAATTGGATTCTCGGATATGCTTCTTGAAGGGCTCACAGGAGAGATGAACGATAAGCAATCCCGTTACATAAGGAATATCTCCCAGAGTGGGAAACATTTACTGAGCATCATCAACGAGATACTGGATATTTCCAGGATCGAGTCCGGAAATATGAAATTACACAAAGAAGACATTCATATTGACGAGGTCTATGAGGATATTTATTCTACATTTAAGAATATTGCAGATGCTAAAGGTCTTCTTCTGGAATTGTCCACTGATCAGAAAGATAGGTGTGTATGTGCCGATAAGGCAAAGCTAAAACAGATACTTTTCAATCTTGTCAGCAATGCCATTAAATTCACTGATAGCGGTGGATCAGTTAAAGTGACTGCAGATATTAAAGATGGTTTTGTACATATCTCTGTAACTGATACGGGAATCGGCATTGATATGGATGATCTTGGGAAGATCTTTACTCCATTCGTGCAACTGGATTCTTCGGAAGCAAGAAAATATCAGGGTACCGGGCTTGGCCTGGCACTTTCAAAGGAGCTTATCGAGTTACATGGTGGGGCAATATGGGTTGAAAGTGAACCCGGGAAAGGAAGTATCTTCACTTTTACCCTGCCTTTGTGTGAAACCTGTGAATTCGGGTTATCGAATGTTCAGCTCAAATAATGTGGGATAGGGTCAGTCCATCCGGAGTACATATTTATATTAAAATTTACAAAATCCTTATTATGTCTATAATCACTCTCACCACAGATTTCGGATCGCTATATCCTGCATCCATGAAAGGTGTCATATTAAGTATAGACCCTGATGCCACTATTGTCGATATCACTCATTCCATACCCCCTACTGATATTCAGGCAGGTGCTCTTGCAATGCATTCTGTTGTAAGGTATTATCCTCAGGGGACGATACATGTTGGTGTCATCGACCCGGGTGTTGGTACGGAAAGAAAGGCTATAGTGGTTCGTGCGGGTGGGCAATATCTTGTAGGACCTGACAATGGGCTCCTCATGCCTGCGGCAAAGCTTCTGGGAGATATGGAGGTATATGAGATAAGTTCAGATATCCTTCCGGATGAAGTATCATCTACTTTCCATGGCAGGGATATCTTTGCTCCGGTGGCCGCACACATCTCAAAAGGAATGGGACTTAAGGAGATCGGGAAGCCTGTGGATGAATATGTGACCCTCGATATTTCGGGTTATGAGATAGAGAAGGATTTCATAAGGACCAGGGTTGTGTACATTGATAGTTTTGGAAACATCATCACCAATGTTCCCGGGGATGAACTGATGAGAAGTGTACAGCAGGGCGCAATACTCTCTATTGCCGGACGTCAGATGCCATTTCTGAGCACCTATGGTGAGGTTACCAGAGGAAAGTTACTTTCACTTGTAGGAAGCCATGGTTTTCTGGAGGTCGCCCTTAACCAGGGCAGTGCAGCAAAGCTGCTGCATCTTGATAATGGAAATGAGATAACGATCGGGATACTTGGCGGTCAATGACTACCGTATCCTTCAATGACCCTTATCTTCTTTTAATGAAGTATATGCACATCAGGGCAAATACAAGCGGGACAAGTGTGTTCTGTCCTGTCTGCTGACTATCTGATGTAGCTTCTATTTCTTCCTGTTCTTCAGCAATGATCTCGGCATCACCTATGGCTAACATTGCATTGTTGATGTTTACAGGGAGCTTTTCTCCTGCAGAATTGGTGAGGATCACATTCTTCATCTCAACCTCAGTTACTCCAGATATTTCCTTTGAACTGAAAGTGATGGTTGCAAAGGTTCCTGGATCAAGTGGCATATCGTTTCCCAGGATCGCACAATAGACACCGTTTACAATACCTGCATCATTGTCAATGGTTCCCCTGGAGAATATGGTGCTTTTTCCACTCTGCTTGAAGATATCTCCCTCAGTGATAGAGGTGATACTGATGAGGTCGGGGTCGTAGGATAATTCCAGTTCGGCACCTGATGTATTTACATCAGGTGTTATTACAATATCAAGTGTGAATTCTGCATTTTCCTCGACTTTCAGCTGTACCGGGGAGAACTCAATGGTAGATTCGGCACTTGCAGTGCATGCAAATGACAATACGACAAAAGTTACAATAAAAGTGAACAAAGCGATGTTTATTAATGATCTTATATCTCGGGTTCCGGACATCATAACCACCTTTCAATTATTATTTGATGGTTTGATCCTATTAAATATATCGCTTCATAATAAATGTGGGCCATCACATCCATTCATAGTGCTGTGCTACTTCCAGGTTGAAATTATACATGAGACTGTTCTCTACGTAACCAAAGAAAAGACATTTCCTGCAGTTGTGTGCCATATCCTTCCGTAGCTTCTTCGTGTTCTCCCATACATTGGCTATTCCGTCATCTATATGCCCTATTGGTGTTCGATTCACCCTGCAGTTCTCAATACTTCCGTCTGCTGTCACATCCAGTATTATATCGTTAGCATGGCATGTGAACTCTGTCCTGAGATCACGGACCATTCTCAGGTATGTGTAGGAATTGATGATCGGGTAACCCTCCTTTTTCATCTCCATGATCCTGTCCACTGTCCTGCGGTATTTCTCCATATCCCTTATTCCCATGTCGTTCCATGTGTCACTTTCAATTCCCTGGAATTCGTACATGGGCTCGAATGAGATCTTCACATCCAGTTCCTTTGTCATGGTGATCAGTTCTTCAATATCATCGAGGTTCTTCCCGCTGATGACACAGTTCAGCAGAAGCGGGTTCTTGATAACCTCTCGTGCTTTCACGATGCCCGGCATGATCCTGTCAAGGCTGATACCTCTTATGTCCTTATAACTGGAGGTGCCATCCACAGAAACTGAGAGATAGTCAAGGTCCTTCAGTTCATCTATCCTCTTTTCCAGCAGCAGGCCATTGGTGATGAGCGAGGTAATCATTCCCAGTTGTTTTGCATGGGCCAGTATCTCAGGCAGATCCTCCCTCAAAAGAGGCTCTACTGTCCATGCATTGTAGACGAGTATTCCAAAGCCTCTTGCTTCTTCAAGGAGCCTGAATATATTTTCAAGTTCCATTTCCTCCCCTTCAGTTTTCCAGTATTCGCAAAAAGAGCATTTCATGTTGCATCTGGAATTGATAGCATGTGACAGTACAAAGGGTCTTTTTCTTATCCGCATTTGCCAGACAGCCTTTGCTGCAATGAGGGGTGAGTATTTTGCCATGGTGTTCTATCCGTTCTATCACTTTCTCTTTTATATATCTTGGTTTTGTCCGGCTGAGTTTCTACAAAAAATGAGTAATACGTTTTTTGATAATGTTAGTTCATTAAGTATATATACATCCTATTACGTATCCACAAGTGTTACGAAAATTAATAATTTTCACATCACTGGTCATAACATCATGAGGAGTTAAAATGCATATACCTGATTCATTCATACCAATGGGACAGGCTATCATCTACTGGGTGATCGCTCTGCCTTTCATATTCATGTCCCTTAAATGGGCAAGAAAAGAACTTGACGACATGAAAGTACCTATCCTTGCTGCACTTGCGGCAGGTATTTTTGCCATACAGGCACTCAACATCCCAATAGGCATGGGAACCAGCGGGCACATGGTCGGTGCTGCACTTGTAGCTATCATATTCGGTAGTCCCTGGGCCGGTGTTCTCGTACTTACACTCGTCCTGCTGGTACAGGGCTTTGTCTTTGGTGATGGTGGCATAACAACAATGGGTGCAAATATCTTTAATATGGGTGTTATTTCCGGTTTTGTAGGATACTATACCTTTGCAGCAGTAAAGGATATGGCTGGAATAAAGACTGCTTCCTTTGTAGGGGCATGGCTTGGATTGTTTGTGTCCGCACTTGCATGTGCTATTGAGATGTATGCTGCAGGAACCTTCCCTCTGGAAGCAGGACTTGCAGCAATGGGTCTTTACCACCTTATAATCGGATTCATTGGCGAAGGTCTTATCACTGCTATAGTCATCACTGCCATAGGAAAAGCAAGACCTGATCTGCTGGATTCATCCGTTACCAGCACAAAAGGGGTAGGAGCATGAGTGTGACCGTCAGTAAAGGTATGAATATGAAGTTCCTCTACGCAGGAATTGCAATTGCTTTACTTATATCTGTACTTGCACCTTTCCTTGCATCCCCTGACCCGGATGGACTGGAAAGTGCTGCTGGTGGTGTTATAGATGAAGCTACATTCGCTGAAATGGAAGAAGCAGCTCCTTTTGTAGAGTCTCCTATGCCTGACTATGCCATTGAAGGCCAGGGCAAGATGGGTGAGGTCCTTGCTATAGTGGTTGGTACCCTTCTGGTGCTGGGCATTAGTTTTGGACTCGGGAAACTTGCAAAGAAATAACTTCCTTTCCTTCTTTTTCATTTCTCTTTTTTTTTGACTCTGTATAATCCTCTACTTTGTTATAGATCACAGTTGCACGCAGATGAATACAGGTGTGACAAAAAGGAATCTTACCTGCGAAACGTTTCTTTATCAGGCATCAAACTTCGGTATGAGGAAAGTGTATCTGTGATTGCCTGCGACCATAGTTGAAATCTCATTGACATCTGTGATCTCTAAAGGCCATTTATTTGATCAGGACACAAAAGCCAGCAATAATATGCCGATCGTTATTATTGAAAAAAGAATATCTGTGTTTTTGATGCTGTTCTTGTGAACATATACTTTCTCAGCACTGGAATATCCTCTGCAGAGCATGCTTATGTATGTCCTTTCTCCCTGTTCGTAGGAGCGGATGAAAAGTGAGCTTATGGTGTAGGCCACCTGTTCAAGTATCCATCTGCGTGGTACGTCCTTGTTCCATATGTAGAACAGGCGTGTCTTCTGGGCGACCCTTATACGTTTGAGTATTATCCAGAATACGAAAAGGTACCTCACCATCATTGACAATATCAGGGTGAACTCTGCCGGCATACCAAGGCGTCTGGCCGAAGTGACCATGTCATTCATCTTCATAGTGGAGGACATGAGTACGATGGCTGTTATGCAGACGGTATATTTTGCAAGTAGTACCATTCCGAAGAATATGCCTTCATACGTCAGGGTGATTCCCAGTGGAAGGTCAAGTGGGTATACTGTAAATGATCCGATGAATGGCTGCCTGACAAAGGGTTGGATTATCACGATAGCAAGCCCGAAGGGCAGTATCGACAGGAACCTTGCAATAGTATATACAGGGTTCAGGCGTGCAATTGCCATGAGTGTGATAAGGTATATCTCAAGGATCGCAAGTTTCATGAAGTTAGCTTCATCCATGCGTGGGAGACTGACCGCGAAGACAATGATCGCGATGGTAGCGAGTATTTTCACTCTTCCGTCAAGTCTGTGGACAGGGCTATCCTTGTATGCTTCCCTTTCAATATCTGTAAGTGTGATCTCCATGGGCAGACCTTTTTAGTTCCTGTTCTCGACCAGTCGGATTATCTCATCCCTTGCATCCCGGGGAGTTATCTTTATATCGGCATCCATGCCGGATTCCTGTAGTAGTTCGAACACTTCTGCAATGCGTGGCATTCTCAGGTGTGCGTTCTCAAGGATCTCGTGTTTCTTGAATATCTCTCTGGCTGTTCCGCTGGCTTCGATCCTGCCATGGTGCATGATATGGACGATATCTGCAAAAAGAGGAACTATGTCTACATCATGTGTCGAGAGGATTACAGTTATGCCGAATTTTTTGTTCATGCCGTCAATTATCTTCATGATATTCTCGGCACTTAATGGATCAAGTCCTGCTGTGGGTTCGTCCAGTACTACGACTTCAGGCTGCATTGCCAGCACTCCGGCGATTGCTACAAGCTTCTTCTGACCACCACTGAGGTGGTGTGGAGAACGTTCCTCGAAACCTGAAAGGTTCACAAGTTCCAGTGCCTCCTTTACTCTTCTTTCTACCTCTTCCTCGCCCAGTCCCATGTTAATGGGGCCGAATGCCACATCCTGTTCGATGGTAGGTGCAAGTATCTGGTCGTCAGGATTCTGGAACACTATCCCTACGGTCTGGCGAACCTTCCTGATATTCTTCTTCGATATCTGTTCTCCTTTTACAAGTATCTCGCCGGATGCAGGCTTGAGTATGCCGTTAAGATGCTTGAAAAGGGTGGATTTACCGGCACCGTTGGCTCCGAGGATGGCTATCTTCTTTCCGGAGTGTATATCGAGGTCGATGTTGTCAAGAGCTTTTGTCTTGCTACTTGCGTAGAAATAGGATACTCCTTTGAGCTGGACGATAGGTTTTTCGGTCATTGTGGTCACATACAGGTATCTCAACCGGCCAAAAAGCCTGTTTTTGACAGGAAGTTTTTCATTCTACATAAGAATCCTGTTATAAATACTTGTTTGGTGTTAACAAACAGTAATATTTTTTTATTTATTTTATCTAACAGTAACTCTTTTCTTAATTCGCTTCTGCTTTGCAGGAAACAAGAATTATTAGAATGATACCAATCTATATCTACTACAAGGGCAAACATAATGCTGATGTTCAGGAAGATCCGCAGGTACATTACTATTTTCAGGGTATTCTCAAAGTACAATCTATTCAGCCTTCTGTATAGTGAGGTCAACCAGTATTACGTTTCCAACAGGAGGAATCCCTGTGTACTGGATTCCAGGAACCGGGATAAAGCTGTAAAGCTCAGGAAGGCACTTGAGGAACTTGGACCCACATTCATAAAGCTGGGTCAGATACTTAGCAAGAGACCTGACATCGTCCCTGCTATCTATATCGAGGAACTCGGGAATCTTCAGGATAATGTCAATCCTCTTGATTTCAACACGATGAAAGTGGCCTTCGAGGGTTTTAGTTGTAGCATAGGTACCGTTGAGAATGACGAAAGTATTGACCACTCCGGTATAGATATTCTTGATATATTCGATGAATTCAATACAGAACCTATTGCTTGTGCCTCCATAGCCCAGGTATATGAAGCAAAGCTCGATGGGAAAAGGGTTGCTGTAAAGATCACAAGGCCAAATCTGGTTGAGACGATCAATCTTGACCTTGCGATCCTCAATGACATCAAACCTCTTATTGTAAGGGCCATTGGCCTTGGAAAGAATTTCGATATCGACGGTTTCCTTTATGAATTCCGTGAGCTTCTCAATCGTGAGCTTGACCTTAGCAATGAGGCAAGGAATATCAGGCGGTTTGACGAGAATTTTGCAGGATTTGATGAGGTTCATGTTCCACACATCTATGATGATCTTTCAAATGAGAACGTTCTTGTCATGGAGTATATGGAAGGTGTAACCATCAGAAAGCTTTCAGACGTGTCGCCTGAAAAGAAAAAGTGGTATGCCGATATCATCAGTAGAAGTTACCTTCAGCAGGTTTACATTGATGGTTTCTATCATGCAGATCCCCATAGCTCCAACATAATCCTGCAGGAAGATGGTATTGCCTATATCGACTTTGGTGCGGTGGGGACGATCGATGATGAACTTAGACGTAATATGCTCAATCTTTTCTATGGTATTTACAAGAAAAGGCTTGATGTGGTATTCGAATCATTTATGAAGATCACCGGGGTGAACAGTGAAGACATCAATGTACGCAGGTTCAAGCTTGATCTTGATGACATCATATCGAAGCAGAACTATTCATCCGGTGAACGCCAGAGTGATAATTATGCAACCCTTGGTCTGAAGTATGACCTGTCCCTGCCAACTGAGTTCTCAACACTTGAAAGGGCTCTGATACTCATCGAGGCCAATTGTCTTGAACTGGACCCGAAGTTCAACCTTCTGGAAAATGCTAAACCTGTCATCACGAAGGTCTTGATGAAGCGCTATTCCCCATTTGAGGCATTCGAGTACCTGCAACTGGAAGGTGACAGATATCTGGAGATCATCAAGGAACTGCCTCAGGGTGTTAACGACGTTATTGAGACTATCAGGGGCTATAAGATAGAAAGGTTCGAGAAGAAAGCCGATGAGATAAGGAAATACAGGACGATCGATTCAATTGCAAAGTATATCTTCCTTCTTGGAATCCTTGTGTCTTCCGCATACCTTGCTATCAATGGTGATGGTTATCTTCCATTTATGGGGGCTGTTGGGTTCATAAGTGCAATATTCCTTTTTGGATTGCTCTTCATAAGAGACTCATAGACTTAATTGAGGAGGTAACCCTAAATACTCCGGCACCAATATTTTATTTGGGTGTTGGAAATGTCTCATAAGACCAATGGTAAAGGGAACAATTTCGGCTGGTTCTTTGGTGGTAGTCATTACGATGTATTTGCCACCATCCTTGGTTTTGGGCATTCATATTATGGGCGTGTAGCATCAGCTCTTCCTCTGGAAAGTGGTATGTCCGTACTTGATCTGGGCTGCGGGACTGAATCAGTAGGTATTGCCATATCAGAACGTCTTGAAGGGCATGTTGATATTCATGGACTCGACCTTTCCAGTGTTCAACTGGGATATGCTACTGAAAAGGGTGAACGCAAGAGCGTACCTTTGAATCTCTATAAGGGAACTATGGATATGCTTCCTTTCCATGATGATTCATTCGATCTTGTAGTAACGTCGGTTGCTTTCTGTGAAACGAATTCCGATGTACGTAAGGGTGCTATAGAGGAGGTCTCACGTGTCCTGAAGGGTGACTCGTACTTTGCTATTGTCGATTGTGCAAAGCCTATCCTGGGTCTGGATACCGTTATGATGCTTCCTTTTTTCATGTTCAAGGAAACTGCCGATAGCTGGAATAACCATTATCCTGATATTTGCAGGGAGTATGGTCTGGTCCTTGAGAATGAGATATATATTAAATCCTATGTCAAATGCCAGCTTTACAGGAAATTATAGGAAAGCTGATTAAAAAAAAAGAATGTGTTGTCCGCACAAAGGCGGACATGAAGTTGCTTTTTTATCCGAAAAGTGCTCCGAGACCAGCCATGCCGCTCTCTTCTGCTTCTTCCTCTTCTTCTTCAGCTGCTTCTTCTGCTGGAGCTTCCTCAGCTGCTGCTACTGGTGCTGCTGCTGCTGGTGCTGCTGCGACTGCTGCGGTTGCCATTGCCTCTTCGATGTCTACGCCATCAAGAGCTGCGACAAGTGCCTTTGCACGTGAGTCGTCAACGTCTACGCCTGCTGCCTGAAGTACGGCTGCAACTGTTTCTTCTGTAATGTCTTTACCTGCTTTGTGGAGTAAAAGTGCTGCATATATGTATTCCATGTGAAATCACCTTTTATTTTATCAATGTAAATTCTGTAGTTTGTTAAATCTGATCATCCAAAGAGTGCTCCAAGACCGGCCATGCCGTCCTCTTCTGCTGGCTCTTCTTCCTGTTCCTCTTCCTTCTCTTCTTCTTCAGCAGTCTCTGCCGGGGCGGCTGCTGCTGCTGCACTTGCTGCAGCACCCAGTGCTTCCTTCAGTTCATCGTCAACTGCTTCCTCATTGTTAGCAGATGCAGCTGATGCGACTGAAAGCATCTCTGAATGTGCTTTTCCAAGAAGTGCGTCGATAATCTCTGGCTCCAGTACCACTGCGTTGATACCAAGGTTGCGTGACTCGGTTGCTGCCTTTGCAACGAGTGTCTTGATGTTCTCTGCAGTTGGGTATGCTGCGAACACGGATGTGTTGAATGCCTGCTGTGTTGCCAGTACGATATCGGAGAAGTACTTATCCTCGTCAATTGCCAGTACATCTGGTGTGAAGATCGATCCGTTCTCGAAAGCTGCTCTAAGGTCAAGACCTACTTCCATTGGGTAGATCTCAAGTCTTGTGAGCATTGCAGCAAGTTTCTGTGAAACTGCTTCGCCTTCATTTGCAACGGCCTTTGTCTCTTTGATCACGACCTTTCCACCGTCAATAGCTGCAGGGATTCCTGCTTGCTGCATGTCACCGAGTATCGGTCCAGGTGGGAATGATGTTTCTCCCTTTTCGACGATGATATCGCGAGGTGCGATAGTACCTGCTTTGATAGGGGATGGGCTCTTGCTCTTTTCCAGTGTCTTGAACAGCTTGAAAGGGTTCTGTTCTGTGAATATAAGGGCGGTCTGTACGTCAATGTACTTGTCCATTTCCTTTACATCATCACTGGACTGATCAAGGGCTCTTTTCATAAGAGTGTTCCTTGCGACTTTCAAAACAGCCTTGTCCTTAAGGTCCCTTCTCATCTTCTGAAGTTGCTTTGCAGGGATTCCACCAATACCTACGACACCAATGATCGGGTATTTGCTGATGAGATCCTTTATCTCTTCAACTTCATCCTTCTTCCACTGTGGGATGTGGCTTGTGTGGTGGTCTTCTTCCATTATAGCACCCTCACTGATTTTCCCATGGTGGTGGTAACATAAATTGATTTTATGTTATGCTTACCTTTTTCAAGGGAGCCTTCCACTCTGCTAAGGACTGTTTCTACGTTCTCTGCAAGTTTCTGGACATCCATGTCCCTGCGGCCAACGGATACGTGGAATGTGAGTTTATCCTTTGATCTTACCCTTATTGAGCCTTTTGCGCTCTTGATAAGATCGCCCACGTTCTTTCCTGGTGGCAACGGGGTTGGCATCTTTCCTCTAGGACCAAGGATAGCACCAAGTGCCTTACCGATCTGTGCCATGTACTGGACCTCTGCAATGAAGAAGTCGTATTCATTGGCAACTGACCTTGCACGTGACTTGTCCTCTGCCAACTCTGCAAGATCCTCTTCGGAGAAAACATTCTCTGCGCCAGCATCTTTAGCCTGGAGACCAACCTCACCTTTCGCAAATACTGCGATTCTGAGGTCTTTACCTAATCCGTTTGGAAGTAATATCTCTTCATCAACACGGTTCTTAGGCTGACTCATATCCAGATTCTTCAAGTTAATAGCAAGTTCAACACCCTCAGGGAATTTCCTGTCAGGTGATTCAGCTAATAACTTCTCAATAGCTTCTACTGTTGTTTCGTCTGCCATTCTTTACCTCCCGTAGTGTTGAACTCAAGGTTCAGGCAGGACCGTTACGGTCTACTACGGATGCGTTTAGAGTTTCAGGTCAGGTGACCTTCCCTCTGTCTATTATATGGTGCGAACACCAATAATTGGTATTTATTTTAAAGTTATTGGTTTAAAGCATGGGGTTACCATGCTTCCTGTGCCAGTACGTCGTCGTACTGTCCCTCGTCGATAGCTTTCTGGCATTCCTTTGCGGTCATACCTTCAGCAGTTACGCCCATTGGGACACAGGATCCAAGTACTTCTTTCACAGCAGCCTTAAGGTCGTATGAGAGAATATCGTCTTTCTTCATACGTGCGATCTTTGCTGCCTGTGGAATTGTTATATTTCCTACAGTCACTGTGTTAGGCTCGCCGGATCCCTTCTGGATTCCTGCTTCCTGTAATATGAGTGCAGATGTTGGTGGAGTTCCTACTTCTATCTCGAAACTCTTGTCGTCTGCTACTATTACCTTGACCGGGACTTGCATCCCATTGTAATCGTTTGTCTTCTCGTTGATCTTGTCGATCACGTCTTTTATGTTAATTCCAAGAGGACCAAGGGCAGGACCGAGTGGTGGACCTGGGTTTGCTTTTCCTCCTGGGACCAATGCTTCAACAACATTTGCCATTTGAATATCACCATTGAATTGTATAAATATAACATTGAGATTTCAGGATCTCAGGCATTTTGTTCCTCGTCTTTCCTGAGGACTCTTACAGTATCACCGCGAATAGTTATAGGTATCGGTACAACTGCATCGAACAGTTCTACAGTTATTTCCTCGTGACCTTCGTCCACTCTCTTCACACGGGCTTTCTCGCCCTTGAATGGACCTGATGTGATCTCGATGATCGCACCTTCTGATATTCCGGTCACGGTTGGCTTTGGTGTAAGGAAATGTGATATCTCCTCAATTGAGGACTGTCCCTTTACAAGAGCTCTTGCATGTGGAACTGTCTGTATTGCCTGTTCTACATCTCCGGGAGATACAGCCTCAATGAGCACGTATCCTTTCAGCTCATCAGGTGCGAGGATCGCTCTGATATCCAGATGTTCTTTCCTTGCGGACTGTGTAATCATGTTCGCAACTGAACGTTCCTGGTTAGCTGTCGTTTTCACGACGAATATTGCAGAATCAGCAGTCATGATTACACCCATTTAGGCATCTCTACCAATAACACATATATCAGGAATCCTACGAAACCTATTGCAAGGATTCCCAGACCTGCAACCTTTGCTATGGTCAGGAATTCCTCTCTGGATGGTTTCTTTGTTAATTTGAGGACCCTAAGGTATGTCTTAAGGGATTGATTTATGCTAGCGCTATTGATTTTACTTAGATCGAATGACTCTTCTGCCAAAGTATTTCACAACCGGTTATGATCGTTTATATTGCATGCGTTTATTTTGAAGCTAAGTTATGATGCCAGAATTTACTATCCTGTAATCTGTAGAGCCATCAAAACTACGTCTTTAATAAAATACCTTTCGATTGGATCTCGAAAATGTGCGATCCAATCAACAGGCTCTATGTTAAAAAAGGGATATGTTCTATTTAACGAAATCGATTCCGTATTTCCTTGTTACGTTCTTGGCTCCGCCATGGCCGTATATCTGTGGTGACCTGACGCCTGTTACTACTATCATGGTACGCACGGTCTGCTCAAGGTCATCATTGACCTGTGCTCCCCAGATGAGCCTTGCTTCAGGGTCTATCCTGTTGTATACTTCCTGAACGACACTCTCTGCTTCGGAGATCGTCATGTCCGGCCCGCCTATTACATTGACAAGTGCGGATGTTGCTCCTGATATGTCTACATCCAGAAGTGGGCTGCGAAGTGCTTTCTGTACGGATTCCACAGCTTTCATCTCGCCATCTGATTCTCCAAGTCCTATCATTGCAACGCCACCGTTCTGCATGACGGTCCTGACATCAGCGAAGTCAAGGTTGACAAGTCCTGGCTTTGTGATAAGTTCTGTGATACCTTTGACAGCTCTCATAAGCACCTCATCGGATACTTTGAATGCTGCCTGTAGTGGGAGCCTTGGGACAACTTCGAGGAGCTTGTCATTCGGAACTACTATTACAGTATCAGCCACATCTCTCAGTCTTTCAAGACCTGCTTCTGCATTTGTCCTTCTGACCTGTCCTTCCACACTGAATGGCAATGTGACCACAGCGATAGTGAGCGCTCCTGCATCCCTTGCAGCTTCTGCGACAACTGGTGCAGATCCGGTACCGGTTCCTCCTCCGAGTCCGCATGTGATGAATACCATATCACTGCCATTCACAACATCGGCGATCTCATCTACGCTTTCAAGTGCAGCATCCTCTCCTATCTGTGGAAGACTGCCTGCTCCAAGACCTCTGGTCTTCTTCTTTCCAATGAGTATCTTCTGGTCTGCCTTGATGTTCAGGAGGTGCTGAGCATCTGTGTTGATGGCAACGAACTCTGCGCCCTTGATGCCCTCATCGACCATTCTCTGCGTGCTGTTGGACCCGCCGCCGCCACAGCCTATGACCTTGATATTGGTGTGTAACTGGCGCAGCATTTCCTCCAATTCTGCGTTTATGTCTTTGTGCTCCGGGTTTTGTGTGGTCTGGCCGCGAAGGTTAGCCTCCTGTTCAGACCTTGCAAGTGCCTCTTCTACTATGGATCTCATTCTTTTTATCCCTCAAATGAAAATCGTATATTGGATTAAAGGTATGATGATATATATCTAATTGGACAGTAAGATTTCCCTGACCTTTCTTTTATGGACCATTTCCGGTTCGATCCTCTTTCCATCCACAACAACAGGATTGCCTTTTGCCAGTTCACCCAACATCGGTCCAGGTGGAATTCCTAATTCCTTTGCTGCAATTGGATCGAATCTTTTACTTATTATGTAAAGTATATTCTCATCAGGAATATATTTAATTTCATAATGCTCTTTTAGTATTTTAATGCATTCATTTGTGATGGTCTGCATAGCAGTTTTCGTATCTTCACCGATTCCCAGTATGTGATTTGATATCGTTCCGTTCTTGTTGTCTACATAGATGGGTGAGTACTGTTCAAATATCTCTGTGGTTCTTTTCCTGTCAGCACTTGCAGACTCTTTGATAAGTTCCTCGTTCAGCTCACCTGTGGTGATATCAGGATACTGGTCCGGTGTGGAGTGTCTTATCTTTTCCAGGGAGGACCTGAATATCCCGTTTATCCTGAGCCTGCCTTCCGGGACCAGCCTGTCACATTCTTCTTTCAGGCGGATGAAAAGTTCCCACGGTATGTCTCCCATCTCTCTGATCTCATTCTCTCGAAGTGATATGTATCCAAGCTCTTCTATGATCTCGGATAATCTCTGTCTCTCTTTTGAGCTCATGGATTTCCTGTCAAAATAGACAAGATCTGCTTTTGACCTGTTGAATGCCTGAATGACCATGTCTCTGTCAACGTGGGATAACTGGTAGTCTGGAAAATTATGTCCGAACGTGATATTTGAGTTCAGTATCAGCTCGGTTTGTCTTGCAGCGTAATGTCCTCCCCCAAAGCCTATAGCAACAGGTACGTCAACGGGTTGTGCTTCCAATATCGCCCTTGCAACGATCTCTCCTGCAAGTGGGTCTCCCCACTGTTCTTCTCCACTTCCTATCTCTGCGTAGACCATTGGGGTTATGAGGTCGGTTGGTCCATGGTGTGTGGATTCCATGTTTGTCTCATAATGGGTGTCCTTTGCCATTTTCTCCATCTTTCTCAGGATCGAGCACAGCATCTTTGGTGCGGCTACGGAGAGTTCCTTCGGTCTTCCGCCAAAATCTGCAGTATCTGGATTGCCTGTGAAATGTGCAGTAAGCACTGATCTGCCATCCTTGCTCTTGTGTCTGGAGGCTACTATTATAAGGTCAGTGTCATATCCTGCTTCCTTCATTCTCTCGTCGATCCTGTCCTCATAGATGTGATGTCCTTCAATCTCTATTATCCTGTGGGTTGGATTCTCATGGACCGATAACAGTCCATCCCATCCGTTGGTGAGCTTGTCAGACAACTGCCATTTTCCAATTCTGAGCAGATGTTCCTTTATGTTCTGGCTGGCAATGTCTGCAGCCGAGCAAAGTATGTTGATCTTCTTTTCCTTCATGTTCTCTTTATCTCTCATCTTTCGGAAACTTATCCTTTTTGTTTGGATCAGGTACTTTTTCTTGTCTTCCATGATCTTAGACTGATATGGTCTCCTTTCAGTAACTTTAATGCCTATTATGTTATCTTCAGTTAGTTATGGGCCCTGCGTTCCTGCAGGCCTGTCGAAGGGATGTGATATCTTGGACAGCACAACAATTGATGGTGTTTTTATAAAGTGGCTTGGTAATGCAGGTTTTATGATGAAGGCCGATGGCATGGTAGTCTACATCGATCCAACTGGCATACAGGGTAATATCCCTGATGAGGATATGGCAGATCTGCTTCTGATCACTCATGAGAAATTCGGACACTGCGACCCTGATTCTATCCGTAAGGTTCGCAAGTCAGATTGTACCACACTTATCCCTGAAAATATGAGTCTTCAGTTCAGGGGAGATGCACGAAGGGTCATGGGTGGCGATTCCCTTTCAGGAGAACTTAGCATCAAGGGTGTAGATATCGAAGTAATGGACACCTATGACTCTTGTGAGGCTGCTACTACTACTCCGGGTGAAGGTGTGGGGTATGTCCTGACATTCGGAGGTCTGAACATCTATCATGCAGGTCACACGTGCACTGTTCCCGACCTGGGCCCGATATCTGTGGATATTGTTCTATTGCCTGTCATCAATGATGCAATGGACGTAGAAGCTGCAGTTGATGCAGTTTCTTTGATAGGTCCCGATGTGGTGATTCCTATGGGCTATGAACAGAATGAAAGCTCAGTTGAGGATATCAATACCTTTGTTACCATGGTAACGGAAAAGTCACCCTCTACAAGGGTAGTGCTACTTTGATGTTCTGATGGGTGCAATTTTGGGTTCAATATAGGTGCAAAAATGGCAAAGAACAGGAAGAAGAATAAGACAATAGCCAGGAGTATCGCTCAGGAGCGAATAGAATATCTCTTTGGCCTTGCAAAGGAAGAGCTTTCCAGCAACCCCGAAAGGAGTGCCAGATATGTATCACTGGCAAGGAAGATCGGTATGAGGCACCGTGTGCGGATCCCTGCTGAACTTAAAAGGAGTTTTTGCAGGAACTGTGGTTCTCTGCTTGTCCCGGGATACAATTCAAGGACACGTTCTAAAAATGGCTGTGTTGTGGTCACCTGTCTGAACTGTGGTTCTATCAAAAGATATCCTTTCAGTTCATCAGAAGTGGAGTGATCATGCAGTGGCCCATGCCATTATTCTTGTTATGATGTAGGCAACAGTGAATATAATTAGTCCCATTGCGACATAAAGGAATATATTCCTGAAAACCACGTCCTTTTCAGAGCCTGCCTTTATCCCAAAACCGCCACAGCATCCACCACTGCCACAGGATGTGCATGCACTTTCATTTTTTTGAGTCTCTTTGTTCAGCAGTGGGATCGTTATTTTTTCAGACATCATAGCTATATCTCTTCTTATCGTTAATAGTTCCTTTGCCGGAAACGCATTGCTAATGGTGTGGTAAGTATTCTTTAAAAAAAGTACGACGAGAGGGGGATTCGAACCCCCGAGGCGCATAGCACCACAGGATTAGCAATCCTGCGCCATACCGGGCTTGGCTATCTCGTCATGATCAGTGTTCGTTCCTAAACGCAATTCAGGTATTTAACGTTTTCCGGAATTAAGTGACAGGCACGCCCAGAGTTGTTATTTTTCACATTTCCAGGTGGTCTGCGATCTCGTCTCCACCCCGCAACCCTCCAAGCGACGATTGTCCATGGTAGGCCTGCTCCCTTCCGGGCCTGGGCTGGTTCCCACAGTTAAGGTATAAGAACAAGTTCTCCAACAAGCACTTATGCCAACGTCATCCAAGCAGGACGGGGCTTCTCAGTTGAAATTACAGGTTTGAAAATGATCCAAACATCTTCCCCAGGCTTCGTCCCCCGCATATCGGCGATCTCGGGTTACAGGTAACGCCGGCCTACCCGGACTAGCCTGTCACCCTTACATACGCATTACTGGTTATAAAAGTATCCTTTGAACATTATATGGTTGAATGGCTGCGCTGCTCCTATTATGTCTAAAGGTGCAATAGGTGCAAAAGTAACTATATAGAATGTAGTACAATAGTCCAATGGAGGCAGAATATGGATGAATTGATAGGATTTGTGACCGGTAATAAGAATCGCCAGAAATTACTTGCTCTTCTGGGTTCAAAACACCAGCTAGATGCAGTTAAGCTGGCAAAGAACATGCATATAGCCCGTCCTTCGGTGGACAAGGTCCTGGGTGAACTAATTGAAAAAGAGTTAGTGATCCAGGAAAGCGATGTCTACAAACTGACAGAACAGGGTGAGGCTTTAGAACGAAAGGTTCAGAGCATCTGATAATACTTCTTTTCCAGACTTTTCCTTTTTATATCTCATATCAAAGTGTCAGTTCTGAGTTTGATTCCATTCTCAGTGATCGCATATTCTTTTACTGAGCGTTTATGTTTTGTTCCTCTTGACTTGGTGACACACATGTATCTTCTGTCCCTCGCCCTGGAATTGTGTAATATGAGAACCGAATCCATAATGGCTGCTGCGTCTATCTTTTCATTCCCTGGACATTCCGAGGCAGCGGTATCGGTTGTGAACAATGATGTTATATTCTTGCTTTTCAGATAACTTGTCATTGAATGCAGATACCCTCTAAGTTCCAGGTGATCCGGCATTGATAGTTCCAGGTGATTGGTACCGTCGAAGAACACTCTTTCAATACCATGTTCTTCTATTGTCGTTTTAATGCTGGCTGCATGTTCTGCAGGATATATCTCGCTTGGGTTATTACACATAAAGTGAAGTAATCCTTCATCTATGTATTTTTGCAGGTCCCATCCCATTCTGCCAGCATCAAGTATCATCTGATGCGGTGTATCCTCAAAACTAATAACTGTTCCTGGTTCTCCATTCTCCAGGCCTTTGAGTATGAATTGCAGCCCGAATAGTTTCTTCCCGGTTCCCGGCACTCCTGCCACCAGGAGGCTATTATATTTGTATAGTCCTCCCTCGAACATATTATCAAGACCCGGAATTCCTGTTTCTGTTCTTGTATCCTTAAGTTCAGTGATCTCCTCGGGTTTCAGGTGAGGATAAACTGTAAATCCGGTTGAGCTGATGTCATAAAGGTACTTGTGAGATGTGATCGCCGATCTTTTTCCCGGATCGATCCCTCTCATTTTTATGAACTCTAAACGATGGTCTGCCCTTGAGTCCCTGTCCTCTCGTGTAAGGTATATTATTCCATCTGATAGGTGGCTGATCACAGAATTATGTATTTCTGGTTTTAGCATCTCTCCAACAAGGAATGTAAGCATATTCCTTTCCTGGAGCATGGAATCGAGTGTGTAGAAGAATCTTCTCTTTTCCTGCTCGATGAATCCATAACCAAGTGGTGTAACAGGGTCAATGACAAGTCTGTCAGGCTTGACAGATTCTATTATGTTCCCTATCTCGATTAATGTTGTCAACGGATCCTTTTCTGCAAGTTGCCTGTTTATTGCATGAACCTCAAAAGAGTTATCGAAAAAATCAAGGGTTGAATTATACATCATTAGCTTTTCAGGGTTCTCTGTCGTGATCGGGATGTAGAGTGCCTTTTCCCCATTCTTTGATGCATTGGATAACATCTGAAGTGACATTATCGTTTTCCCCACACCTGCAGTTCCTGCTATCAGGATAGTTGAGGGACTAATCACTCCGTCAAGTATGGTATCAAGCCCTTCAATGCCACATGATATCTTTTTAAGTTCGTTCATTCTATCTTCTTTTATAACTTGATTCTGGTAGCTAGAACACTTGTTTATACGATAATTTAATATACATTTTTATATAATTAATGGTTGGTGAATCTGATGAACTATAGATGTCCTATATGTGATGGTAAAATGAATCGCTGGCGATATCCTGCTATAAAGAGACAGGATCAATATGGCCGTGCACTTGTAGTTTACAAATGTGTTGAATGCGGCCATGAGGAAATGTATCCTGACCTTTGATATTTCCAATTAGAACATGGAATATACTTCTTCGTGTGGATGGATGACAAACCCGCCGGGCGTGATGTCGTATGGGTGGATCTTCTTACTGTGGTCCGATCCTCTCATCTTGTATATTTCCATACTTCTCATCCTTACGTTCTCGTGTCTCTTGTAGTATAGTACTATAGTACCATCAGTTACGAAGTTCTCAACGCCGAATCTGGATGGTTTCGTTTCGTCGATGAGTTCACATGTCATCATCGATGTCAGGCCGATGACCTCAAGAGTGGTGCTGAGTTTCAGGAGTTCGATCCTTATCTTCGCAGGGTCCTGAAGATAGAAGCTGACAGATGTTGTTGAATCGATGAGTGCACGTTTCGCGTTGATCTCTTCCTGGGTTGCGATTATCTGGTCCATCATTGACCTTATGTCAAATGGACGTACATCCACATACTTTTCCTGCGAGGGGATGCCTATCTTGGTGGAACATGCATCTATTATAACCAGCTTGTTCTCATCCTCAAGTGCCTGAAGGTCCCAGCCGAATTTGAGCACGTTCTCTCTTATCTGCTCCGGCCTTTCTTCAGTGGCGACGATTATTCCGTTCTCACCGTATTTGGTTATTCCGTTATAGATGAACTGTATTGAAAAATTGGTTTTGCCTGCACCGGATGTACCTGAAATGAGGTATGTCCTGTCACGGATAAGTCCTCCGCCGCATAGCTCATCGAATCCTGGTATGCCCGTTTTTACACGATTTGCTTCATCGTCCATTGATATCTCTTCAGAAACTGCACCATCAAACATCTTATTATTTCACTCCTGTGGCATGTATTATTATAGTAACCCTGATATGCGAATCGAAAAATTTAGTTATCTTTTTAGACTTTTATTTCATGTCCATTTTATGTTATCATATATATAAATATATTGAAGTATTCCTGCCACGATGGCAGTTATTTTGTAGTTCTTAGCATATATCTGTCACTATAACGGCATCGACAATCTATAAACATTACTTCTGTTTTCGCCTGTTTTTTCTTTTTAACGGGGGACCAAGTTCGACATTTACCGTCAATTGCATCGATGTTTGCCATTGCAATGCGATAATTACTCTGAATTAGACCACAAAAGATTTAAAAGGGCAACTGATTAATACAACACTTGTAATCCAATATGACGGGATTAGGAGGGTGATGAAGTCTCCTTCGGCAATGGACGAATCTTTGATCATTGAATGGTCAATACATGTCTGCTTGTCAGAAGATGATGAAGTGTTAATTCACTTTATTCCTTGATTCTCACTCTTAATTACTTAGAATAAATTCGGAGGAAAATTTAATGAAAAGATTTACAACTATCGCATTAGTTGCTCTTCTTGCTCTTGCAGCATTAGTAGTGCCTGCAACTGCAGCAGAGTCAATTGAAGTGCGCAGTCAAGTCTATAATGGTTCTGAATTTTCAGAAATCATTGCTGGCGGCGATGTAGTGATTAACGCTACTAACTTTGCAGGATTCTGGTATGACCTTGATGATGGTCTTTCCAGCGAAACTCTCACTATCGTGAACAACAGTGCTCTTGTAGATGGCACAACCATTCAAGAAGATGGACTTGTTTACAATGCTTCAATCCAGCAGACTGATTATGAGGCTGCTTTTGGTGACGATACACAGTATCCTATAATGGGTCTCTTTGCAGAAGAGTATGTCCCGCTTGCAGATGATTCCCCTGACCAGCTTGTAAAGCTGCTCCTTGACAATGATGACAAGTACACACTCAGGACCGGTTCCTCACTCGAACTCGCTGGTGGCTATGAACTTACCGCAAAGCAGATTGATGTAGAGGGTGACAAGGTCTGGATGGAACTTTCCAAGGACGGCGAATTCATAGAAGATGAAGTAGTAGATGTTTCCAACACTTCAGTTGATGGTGAAACCTGGAGCTATGACGTCGATGTAGCAGATGAAGATGATGTAGTTGTCTTCAAAGTATTCATCACCGATGTATTCCAGGGTCAGGTAGACAGTCTTGCTGTAATCGAAGGTCTCTGGCTTGTAGACTATGAGAATGTCCTTGAGATCGAATCTGCTGACGAGTTCGGTGAACTTGAGGTTGACAACATTGGTTCTACCTTTATCACAATGAACAACACTGGTTCACTTTCACTCACAAATGATAAAACCGTGGAAATTGCAGAAGGTATGAGCTTCAAGACTGCTGACGATGATGATGGCTACCTCAGGTTCTTCCTTATGAAGGAATACACTGAGCCAGGTACCTATGAGATAAGAGGAACAGTTGAGGGCGATGGCCCTGCATCATGGGATTATTCATCCTTTGCAGGTTTCTTCTATGACCTTGATGATAATCAGGGTACAGAATCTCTGGAAATCTTTACTTCCGACCTTGCTGATGGTCAGCGTACAATCGCAGAAGATGAACTTGTTTACAACACATCCATTGTGCAGGTAGATTATGAGGGTGCTTTTGATGACGATACACAGTATCCTGTAATGGGTCTCTTCGCAGAGAAGTATGTCCCTGTTGCAGATGATGCACCTGACCAGCTTGTAAAGCTGCTCCTCGACAATGATGACAAGTACACACTCAGAACTGGCTCCGCACTCGAACTTGCAAATGGCTATGAGCTTACTGCAAAGCAGATTGATGTTGAGGGTGACAAGGTCTGGATGGAACTTTCCAAGGATGGCGAATTCATAGAAGATGAAGTAGTAGATGTTTCCAACACTTCAGTTGATGGTGAAACCTGGAGCTATGACGTCGATGTAGCAGATGAAGATGATGTAGTTGTCTTCAAAGTATTCATCACCGATGTATTCCAGGGTCAGGTAGACAGTCTTGCTGTAGTCGAAGGTATCTGGCTTGTAGACTATGAGAATGTCCTTGAGATCGAATCAGCTGACGAGTTCGGCGAACTTGAGGTCGACAACATTGGTTCTACCTTTATCACAATGAACAATACCGGTTCAATGACACTCGGTCCTGATGACACTGTAGACATTGCAGAAGGTATGAAGTTCAAGGTAGCTAATGACGACGATAACCTCAGGTACTATCCATTCGTCGAGGTAACAATCGGTGATGGTGTAGTAGTTGACGATTCCGAAGCAGGTCCATCAGATGAAGTAATGCCTGAAGAGGAAGAAGAAGCTCCTGTTGAAGAAGAAGTAGGCGAAGAAGTCCCTGAAGAAGAGACCGAAATGCCTGAAGAAGAACCAGAAGAAGAAGTAGAAGAAGAAACTGCTGAAGAAGAATCCCCAGGATTTGAAGCAGTCTTCGCTGTAGCTGGTCTTCTCGCAGTAGCATACCTCGTCAGAAGAAACTAAAATCTAAAATAAAGAAGGGTTAATCCCTTCTTACTATCTTTTTTTAATATTGATTATTTTCAAAGAGGTGTAACCATGATTAAAAAAGTACTTTTTGTTCTAATAATAAGCATTCTAATCTTATCCATCTCCGGTTGCACGGATGAAGTCGTTGAAGATACTCCTGCAAATACGGAAGTTACAGGTGTTACTACTAATACTGTAATCGATACTATTCCTGCTGATTATGGAGGTCAGGAACTTGTTCCAATGGAATCTCTTCCTGAGAGCTATGAACTTCTGGGAGTCCGCGAACTTTCCGTGGAATATGTAGAGGATAAATATGTCTCGGTTTCCGGGATAATTGGCGCTTCAGAAGGGCTCTATATGTATATGGATTCGATTGATGTATACGTTGATGTCATAGAAATGAGCGATTCAACTTCTGCAGAGGAATTCATCACTGAATACAAGGCAGGCTTCAGGTCACTGTCTGTAGGTGAAGGTCGCTTTACTGATGTATCTTTTAATAAGCATTCTGCTGTGAGGATTCTTGAGTATGTTACAGTTGACACCAACGATGTAAAAAGATATAATTACATATGGAACAATGGTAAGTTCGTCTTTGTCGTAGGTGGCGCAACAGATGACTACACAGTCTTGGGTGAACTGGCTGAGGCAACCGGGTACTGACCCGGTATGGATTTTTTTATAATTACTCTAAATTATATAAGAATCGTGCCTCTTTCAATCGATACTCTTTAATATTACCTTGCCCTTTTAGGTGCTGCACTGCCCGGATAGCCTAGTTGGTTGGGGCGCCAGACTCATAGGGAATAAAATTCCGTGCGTCCAAAATCTCCTGAGATATCTGGAGGTCGCGTGTTCGAGTCACGCTCCGGGCATTCTTTTCCTTTATTTTTATCTTCAACGCAAAGCATATATGCTGCAAACCTGTAAGATAGATCATGAACTTTCAGATACTGGACGCTGATTACATAGGGACTCAGGATGGTCCCGTTGTCCGTCTTTTTGGCAGAGCTGAAGATGGCAAGAGCGTCTGCTGTTTTGTACCGGGATTTGAACCTTATTTCTACATCAATGCTGAAGGTGAACTCGATAAACTGTCAACAATGCTCAGGGAACGCTTCGATGTGATTAAAAAGGTGGAGATAGTTCCCAAATTCGAGCCAGTTGGCTATCAGCTTTCAAAGAAGCCGATGCTGAAGGTCACTACCATGGAACCACGTAATGTTCCTGAGATACGTGATGATGTTCTTGGACTTCCTGGTGCTAAAGAGGTATATGAAACCGACATACTTTTCAGGAATCGTTTTCTGATCGATAAGGACCTTCATGGCATGGGATGGGTGGATGCTGAACCTTCTCCGGAGGCACCGTTCTCTGACGACCGTATATATTGTGATTCGGTCTTTACTGCGGAATCAATTAAGGAGATCGAGAAACTATCTATATCTCCGCTCAAGTATCTGGCATTTGATATCGAGTGTCTTCCTATTGATGGCTCGATGCCGGTTCCGGAAACCTCTCCTGTGATCATGGTGAGTATGTCGTTCAGTCCTGCATACAAAGGTCATGATACTGTTGTCCTTGTTGCTAAAAATGTAGAAGGTGCAGGTGAGGATGTTGAAAGCTTTGAATCTGAAAGTTCAATGCTGAATCGCTTTTTTGAGATATTCCAGGAATATGATGCTGATATTATCTCAGGATACAATATTAATGATTTCGATATACCGTACATCACAGACAGGGTAAATATCCTCTCCAACTCTGGCGAATACGTAAAGTCTTCCGTGGGGCGTGATGGGCGGGTATTGAGTTACCGTAAGATCGGTAACAGGACCATGGTCTCCATTCCCGGAAGGGTCGTTGTAGATGCTCTTCCTCTCATGAGGGCACAGTATAGTCTCAAGCGTTATACCTTAAGGAATGTGGCAAAGGAACTTCTGGACAAGGAAAAGCTGGATGTGGCTCCTTCTGAGATGGAAGAATACTGGCGTGATTCCGGTGAGAAGCTTCTCAGGTTCATAGATTATGCCCGCAGGGACTCTGAACTTGCAATGGAGCTGTTCCTGAAACTCCAGTTGCTTGATAAACACATTGCTGTTGCCCAGGTGAGTGGATCCCTTCTTCAGGAGGTTGTGGACGGCGGTCAGACCTCTATGGTGGACAATCTCCTCCTAAGGGAATATGGTAAACAGGACCGTGTAATTCCTCCAAAACCGGCGGATGAACTGGTTGCCATGAGGAACCGTAGCAGTGAAGGCCTCAAAGGTGGAGAGGTCCTTGAGCCAAAGCGCGGGCTCCTTGAGAATGTGGTTATCCTTGACTACAAATCACTCTATCCTACCATTATGATGGCTCATAATCTCTGCTATACAACTGTAGTGGAGAAGGACCGCCCTGAAGGTGAGACTATAAAGCCGCCATCAGGTGGGGAATTCGTATCTTCTGATGTAGTTAAAGGTATAATGCCATCGATCCTTGAGAGTCTGTTGCAGAGAAGGGTCGAGACCAAGAAGAAGATGAAGGCTGCTTCCAGTGACTCAGAATATCGTGTTCTTGATGCAACCCAGCTTGCACTGAAGATCCTGCTTAACAGTTTCTATGGTTATTCCGGTTATACACGGGCAAGGCTATACAGTCTCACTCTTGCAAATGCTGTGACGAGCTTTGGAAGGAATAATATCCTTAACACGCGAGCTCTTATCAACGGTACTATTAGTAAGGTGATATTGAGGGAAGGCTCTGCATACTTTACTGAAGAGCTGTCTTCTCTCGACCCGGATGATAATATTGTGTCTCTGTCTGTGGTGTATGGTGATACGGACAGTGTGTTTGTCCAATGTAGTTCTAAAAACGATGTATCCCTTGATGATGCAGGGCTTGTGGGCAGCAAGATAGCTGCGACGGTCTCAGGCTCACTTCCGGACCCAATGGAACTTGAGTTCGAGTCCATTGCCAGGCGTGCATTGTTCATTGCCAAGAAGCGCTATGCCATCTGGGTCTTTGAGCGTTCCGGCGATGAATGGAAGGATGGTATTAAGGTCAAGGGAATGGAAACCGTCCGCAGGGATTGGTGTGGACTTACTTCCAAGACCCTTAACAGCGTTCTTGAGATGGTCCTCAAGGAAGGTAATGTCGAGTCGGCTGTGCAGCATGTACGTGGTGTTGTCGATGGGGTAAGGAACCTGGATGTCAGGAAGGATTCCGATATCATTGAAGACCTGACCATGACTCGTATGTTCTCCAAGAAAGCTACCAGCTACAAGAACAAGCAACCACACCTGACCGTTGCGGAGAAGATCGAGCAGAGGACGGGTACTCCTCCTCCTGTTGGGGAACGTATCCCATTTGTGATCGTAGCAGGAAAGGACCTGTTCGTAAATCGTGCTGAAGATCCGGAATACGTTAAGGAGAACAATATTCCTATCGATGTGGACTATTACATCAAGAAACAGTTATTACCGCCTGTAGAGCGTATTCTGGGTGTTTTCGGCGTGGATATGGCCAACCTCGATTATGACTCAAAGCAAAAGGGACTGTTCGATTTCTCGGACAAGCCTCAGGATGAAACTCTTGAGTTCAAGAAAAAGGAAGTCGATGAAAAAGTTCAGCAGCAAACTCCTGTGGATAAGAAGTCCCAGAGCTCGCTGTTCGATTTTTAGTTTGATCGTAGTAGCTGATGCTAGGCCCTCAATTGAGGTCCTCTCTCTGGCCTTCAACGATGTATACTATGCTTTCACAAATGTTACAGGCATGATCGCCTATTCTCTCAATATAACGGAGTACGAACAGAAGATGTGATGTATTGGTTATTATGCTGTCATCACTTATCATCATCTCAATTAGCTCCTTTTCAATGGCATAGAAAGCCTTATCGATCGCGTCATCTTTTTCTGCGGTCTCCTTTGCCAGTTTTGCGTCATCATTTGCAAAAGCGATCATTGCCTGTTCAAGCATATTCCTTGCATTTTCTGCCATCTTTGGTATATCCACAAGTGGCTTGACATGGTCTCCCTTCATGTCTCTTGCAATCTCTGCGATATTCACTGCAAGATCGCTCATCCTTTCGATATCAATTGCTATCTTAAGGCATGATGTGACCAATCTCATATCTTTTGCAGTAGGGCTTTGGCGTGCTATGATCTGAGAGATCGATTTCTCTATTTTCATTTCGTAGTCGTCAATTACCTGATCACCATCGATGACTTCCTTTGCAAGTTCCCTGTCGATCTCTTTGAGAGCTATGATGGAGTGATCTATAGCCTCATATGCCAGTTTCCCCATGTCTGTGATATCACTTTTCAAAGTATCCAGGCTTTCATGGTATTTTGTACGTGTCATTTTTCATCCCTCTCCTCTTAGTATGTCTGAAATTATATGATATTATTTTCAATTATTTGCAACATGAATAATCTTTTTGCTCAACATGGAACTCAATACATATAATATGTAGGTCTATATAGCAATATATATTCCTACTTATTCCGTATCTTATGTATCTTTCCCCTGAAGACAAATCTCCAAATAGATTGCATGTCTTTACTGTAAATTCTTAAAAAAGAAAGAGAGCAAAATCTCTTTTTAGGCTGATACCAGCTCAGATTCTGCTATAAAAGTTGCTGGCGATCAATTAAGGTCGACTCTCTGGCCTGCTGCTATGTACACAATACTTTCACAGATATTGCATGCATGGTCTCCGCATCTCTCAAGGTAGCGAAGTACCAGTAAAAGGTGTGATGCATTGGTGATGAATTCTTTATCCCCTATCATCATTTCAATAAGCAGGCTTTGTGTTTCGTAAAAGAGCCTGTCTATCTCATCATCCTTTAAGGCAGTATCATAGGCAAGTTCCTTGTCAAGTGTTTCAAAGGCTTTTACCGCTTGCTGTAACATCTCCTCGCACAGCTCAGCCATTCTTAGAATATTGCCCAGTGGTTCTGTATCTTTTCTTTGCATACATTTGGCAACATTGCCAATGTCAACAGCAAGGTCGCTCATTCTTTCAAGATCAATTGCTATCTTAAAGCAGGAGATCACAAGTCTCATATCCCCTGCAGTTGGATTCTGACGTGCTATCAGTTGTGTGGCACATTTCTCGATCTTCAACTCATACTCGTCAATGGCTTCATCGCCCTGAAATATCTTTTCAGCAAGCTTTGAGTCCTGGGACCTGAGAACCTGTATTGAGTCAACAATTGAATTGTGGGACAATTGTCCCATTTCAATAACGAATCCTTTAAGCTTTTCCAGATCTTGCTGGAATTGATCTCGTGTCATTTACTCACCCGAACCTGCCAGTGATGTAATCCTCTGTTTCCTTCATCTGAGGATTCTCGAATATCTGGTTCGTCTTTCCGAACTCTATAAGGTCACCCAGCAGGAAGAATGCTGTGTAATCTGATATTCTGGCAGCCTGTTGCATATTATGTGTGACAATGACAATTGTGTAGTCCTTTTTTAACTCCAGGATAAGATCCTCTATCTTGCTTGTGGAAATTGGGTCCAGGGCACTGCAAGGCTCATCAAAGAGTATCACTTCAGGTTTTACTGCAAGTGTCCTTGCTATGCATAATCTCTGTTGCTGACCTCCACTAAGGTCAAGGGCAGAAACGTCCTGCCTGTCAGAGACCTCTTCCCAGAGTGCCCCTGATCGTAGCGCATTTTCAACGATCTCTGGCATCTCTTTTTTGCTCATTCCATGTATGCGGGGTCCATATGCAATATTATCGAATATGGACATTGGGAATGGGTTTGGCTTCTGGAATACCATACCTACTCTTTTTCTGAGGTCCACTACGTCTGTTTCCTTTTTGTATATGTCCTCTCCATCGATGTTGACATGGCCCTCTATCCGGCAGGTCGGGATAAGGTCGTTCATCCTGTTAAGGCACCTGAGGAATGTGGACTTGCCACACCCTGAAGGTCCTATGAATGCTGTCACACTGTTCTTTGGGATATCTATCGAGATATCATGGAGTGCATGGTTGTCCCCATACCAGAGATTAAGGTCCTTGACCTCAATTTCAGTACCGTTCTCATAAGTTTCTGGCATATCTTATCCTCTTGATCTTATGTCGAAATGGTTGTGATAGGATTATCTTCTTAGTTTTTTTCTGTAGTGGGACCTTACGGTTACTGCAACGATGTTCACGCACAGTACTATTATAAGCAATATCAGTGCCGTACCGTATTGGATCGGTCTTGTCTGGGAAATGCTGGTACCCGATGTGGCCAGCACATAAAGGTGATATGGTAGTGCCATGAATTGTGAATATATCGAGTCCGGGAGTCTTGGCAGGAAATATGCTGCTCCTGTAAGCAGGATCGGTGCAGTCTCGCCTGCAACCCTTCCGATACTTAATATTGCTCCTGTGATCATTCCGGGAATAGCAGATGGAAGCACTACTCTCCTTATGGTCTCCCACTTTGTAACACCAAGGGCGAGGGATGCTTCCCTGTACTCTTTTGGTACTGTCAGGAGTGCTTCCTGACTTGCTCTTATGATCACTGGCAATATGAGCAGTGCAAGTGTTAAAGATGCAGAAAGGATTGAGGGTCCAAAGTCCAGGTACTTCACGAACATTGCAAGTCCGAACAGTCCAAACACAACGGATGGGGTACCTGCAAGGTTATTGATCGCCATTTCGATAGCCCATGTTGTCTTTCCCGGTTTAGAGTATTCGGTGAGGTATATAGCTGACAGCATACCAAGTGGCATTGCAACGGCTATAGAGCCAACAATGAGATATATCGTTCCCATTATGGCCGGATAGATACCTCCCTGGGTCATCCTCATTCTTGGCATCTCGGTAATGAATTCAATACTGAGTGCGCTGTATCCGTTGGATACTATATAGTACAGGATCACAAGGACAAAGGCTACGACCGTCCCTGTTGCGAGTTTTAATAACCCGAAGGCTATTTTCTCATTGAGTTTTGCATTGGAGAACATGGTCATCACAGGTTGAACCTGTACCTCCTTTTAACGTAGCTGGCTATAATGTTGATTATGAAAGTGGTGATGAAGAGTACAGAACCGATAGCGAACAAAGCGTGGAAGTGGTCGCTTCCCTGTGGGACCTCTCCCATCTCAAGTGCAATGGTTGCTGTCATGGTCCTAACTGGTGCGAACAGGCCGGATGGGAATCCCGGGATCACGGCTGAGTTACCAGTGACCATCATGACTGTCATTGTCTCTCCAATTGCTCTTCCGACTCCCAGCATAACGGCTGCTGAGATCCCGGAGAGTGCGGCAGGGACTGTTACTTTGTATATTGTCTGCCATTTTGTGGAACCCAGTGCGAGTGATCCTTCTTTTATGGCCCTTGGTACTGAGCTTATTGCATCCTCTGAAATTGATATGATCGTAGGCAGTGCCATTATTCCCAGCATTATGGACCCTGTAAGTGCTGTCTGGCCGGTTGGTATCTGGAGTGTTTTCTGAACCATGGGTACCAGAATTACAAGCCCGAAGAAACCATACACTACAGATGGTATTCCTGCAAGTATCTCTGTTACAGGTTTCAAAAAGTTTGCAACCCTTGGGTCTGCAAGTTCTGATATGTATATAGCAGCTGCAATTCCCAGTGGTACGGAGAACAATATTGCTCCAACTGTCACTATCAATGATCCAAGGAACAATGGTAAAAGCCCGAAGTGTTCCGGCTCTGCTGTGGGGAACCATTTAGTGCTGGTCAAAAATTCGCTTATCGGGTAATCTTCAAATAAGAGTAATCCATCGCGGAATAAAAAGATACAAAGAAGGAATAGGGCAAGCACAGCCACTGCTCCTGATGCAAAGAGCAATGATTCAATACCCTTTTCCCTGAATTGTCTGTTCAACATCTATTCCTCAGATAGTGTCATTATTCAGTTTACCGGGAAGTATCCGACTGATGATATAATGTCTTGGCCTGTAGGACTCATTACGTAGTCGAGGTATTCCTTTGCAAGTCCTGTTGGTTCACCGTTGGTGTAGTAGTGTAGTGGTCTTGCGAGTGGGTAGGTTCCTGCAATGATGTTCTCCGGGGTTGCTTCTACGAAACCTTCTCCATCAGCATCAAGTGCGAGTGCAGATATTTCATCATTGAGGTATGCGTATCCGATGTATCCGATAGCTCCCGTGTTTTGACTGATCTCCAGAACTATGGCACCGGTTGCTGGCTGTACGAGTGCATCCTGGCGGTATTCCTCATCGAGGAGTACTTCTTCCTGGAAGTATCCGTAGGTTCCTGAACTGCTGTCACGGGTGATGACTGTAATTGGAAGGTCTTCCCCACCGACATCTGCCCAGTTGCTGATGCTTCCGTCATAGATTCCCTTAAGGTCTTCGAATGTGATCTCTGTTACAGGGTTCTCAGGGTTGACTACTACAGCGATCCCGTCCCATGCTATAACATGTTCCACCGGCTGGATGCCGTTTGCTTCTGCATTCTCGATCTCGGAGTCCTTGATGGTCCTTGAAGCCATTGCGATCTCTACTTCGCCGTCAATGAGTGCTGCAATTCCTACTCCTGATCCTCCGCCAATTACGGTAATACTATGTTCAGGGTTAGCAAGCATGAATTCTTCGGATTCTGCCTGTGAGAGTGGGAGTACGGTGTCCGATCCCTTGATTATGATGGATTCACCTTCTGCAGTTGTTTCTTCCTGGTCCACGCAACCTATTCCTACAAACGCGGCTGCAATGATCAACAAAACAACAGAACAAATTGATATGTTCTTTAATAACTTTCCTGCTATCATCTATTATTCACCACTTACTTTATGATTTTGATTTTGATTGTCAGTGAACCATAACAAAATCGATACATAAGGCTTACCTCATTACAATATATACTAGTATGGAATATAATTAGAACTATATTCTCTATATATGTGGTTATATTCTATATATCTTATGTAGTGTGCGGGCTGCAGTTTACTTTGTCATAAAAGGCATATACTTTTACAGGAATAGTACTCCATATGCCTGATATTCTTATCAAGAACACAAAAGTATTCTTTAACAATTATCTCCAACCAGCTGAGGTCCTCATAAGCGATGGTAAGATCAAACAGATCTCTCGCATGATAGATGTTCAGCGACTGGATCAGACCATCAATGCTAAAGGTGCGTTGACATTGCCTGCAGGTATTGATGTTCATGTTCATTTCAGGGACCCGGGTCTTACAGAGAAGGAAGACTGGTACACTGGCTCATGTTCTGCTGCGGCAGGTGGTATCACCACTGTTATCGATCATCCTAATACTATCCCGCCGACAATAGATAAGAAATCCTTCAAAGACAAAATGAAAATAGCCAATCGTAATTCGGTTGTCGATTTCGGACTTTATGGTGGTGTCACAGGTAATATAGAAAAACTCCCTGAATTATGGGAGCTTGGTGCTACCGCTTTTGGTGAGATCTTCATGGCAGAGTCAACAGGTGCCCTGAATATTGATGAAAAGTGTCTTGATGAGGCTCTGGGTGTGCTCAAACAGCTCGATGCCCTTCCATGCATACATGCTGAAGATGATAAGATCAGGCTTGAATGCGAGGCTTATCTCAAAAATGATATGTCTCCTGATTCTCACTCAAGGGCAAGACCAAATCACTGTGAGGCATTTGCTGTTGAGAAGGCAATACAACTTATCAAGAAGAATGGGACAAGGGCTCATTTCTGTCACATAAGCGCTTTTGAATCAGTGGGCCTTCTTCGTAAGGAACGGTATCTGGATATCAAGAATGGCGTCCCTCCTATGATCACAAGTGAGGCTGCTCCGCATCATCTCTTCCTTTCCACGAAGGACTGGGAAAGACTGGGTACATATGGAAGGATGAATCCTCCTCTCAGGGATCGCCGAAGTGTCAAAATGCTTCTGAACTCATTGAATGACGGTACTATAGATATGGTTGCTTCGGACCATGCGCCACACACCGAGGCAGAAAAGGACACCGATATCAAGAGTGCACCATCCGGTGTGCCGGGTGTTGAGACATTGATGCCTTTAATGCTCGTTGCCGTAAAGAGGAATCTTATCCCGCTTGGGCGCATGATCGAGGTTACAAGTAAGAACCCGGCACGCATATTCAAGCTGGACCGCTTTTCAAAAGGTTCCTTTGCAGAAGGGTATGATGCCGATCTGATAGTGGTCGACCCGACACATGTTCAGGAAATAAAGGGCGATGACCTGCATAGTAAAGCAGGATGGACGCCTTATGAAGGGATGGATGGTATCTTCCCCGAGTACACTATCGCAAGGGGCGATGTGGTATGGGATGGTGGCCTTGTGGCTTCCCGGGGGCGCGGAAACTTCCTTCCCGGTAAAGGTCTCATCTCAAAGGATTCAGAGTAGTGGTATGTTCATATTTTATTACTTATGTCCATAGCACCATAACATTTTAAATATATAATCGCATATTATGTACACACGGTGGTGTGATGAAAACCAAATTCCCTATTCATACTACATTAAGCGCAGATGCGATAAAAGTCCTTGAACGATATGAAAAAGAGCTTGGTGCGAAGAATGTCGTGCTTGAAAAGGCTCTTCTTAATCTTGATTCCACTCGTTTCAAAGCTAAGCTTGACACCCAGAACATAGACCGTATCATCAAAAGGGTACCTACGGGCATACCCGGGATGGATGATTTTCTGGAAGGTGGCTTCCCTAAAGGGTTTGCTGTTATTTTGACCGGTCCGCCGGGCACTGGCAAGACTACCTTTTCCATGCAGTATCTGATGGAGGGTGTGAAGAATGGTGAAAGGTGTATCTTCTTCTCATTCGAGGAAAGGGCACAACAGCTTGTGCAGCATTTTGCCAGGTTCGGATGGGATGTAGGTAAATATATCGATGATGGTTATCTTGAGATATTCGGTATCTCAATGCTGACCTCGGAAGAGATGATGGAGATAATTGACTCTCATAAGCCCGAAAGGATAGTTTTCGATTCCCTTAATGTGTTAACTGCCCCGGCAGATTTCCGCACTTCTACGTCGTGGAGAGGTCTTCACAGGTTGTTGAAGAAGAATATGACGACTGCCATTCTTGTGACCGAGAAATCCCATGGTATAGAGAAAAAGGAATATGATGAATTCGACTTCCTTGGTGATGGGGTTATCTTCCTTGATTTCATTCAGACGAATGATATCGACACAACTCCTATGCCAGTGTTGGCAGTTCAGAAGATGAGGGCAACGCGCGTTGACCATACGCCTCAGCCTTTCCGTTTCACGAACAATGGTATAGCTAAATACCGGGCTCTCAACCTCCCTTCAAAGGTCTTGCAGGACAGGATCGAAAAGCGCAGGGCAGAGAGACTTAGTATGTCAGGCGACGAAATATGATATCAAAGTGGCAATGATCGTTGTCACGTATATAGACCTAAAACTTCCTGCACCGCCTATGCTGATAAAGGCGCTGCCGGTTCTTTCCTTATTGAAGAATGCAACTGATATTGCATTTCCTATTAATATTCCGCCTACTCCTGCTATGAACATGATGGATGCGGCATTTTCCGGCTCGACTATGAGTGCGAAGGGGAGTGCTATGATCCCTATATACTCGTGAATTATCGTCCCGACCCCTCCCATCATTTCAGACAACAGGGTGACTGCCACGATAACTATGAGCATTATCTCAAGTGCAGTATTGTTGGGCTGTGTCAGCAAAAGATATAATATTGTAAGTGCGGGTATGATGGCTCCGCCCAGATTGATCGTAAGGGTTGTGTCAAATACTCTTTGCTTTCCGATTGGCAGCTCTTTTACTATCGGAACTGAATATATGTCCTCAAGGATCGGTGCATACTTGAAAAGCTGTTCCGGTTTCCTGGAGCGTATCTTTGCGAAAGGTATCTCTGCCAGGGATCCTGCAAGTATAGCAAAAAGGATGACGATAAGTGATATGGGCCCTATCGTTCCAAGGGAAAGTTGTCCTTTGTAACAAAGAGCTGCTGTTGGGAGCAGGATAAGCACAAAGGCCGCATACATCCTGATCTCGGAACTGTTGGTATATCCTCTCATCTATCCACCGTAGTGAAATAGGAACTCAGGGTATTAATATTTTTGGCGGAATATACAACTGAGCTACCTATTCATTTACTTTTAATTTACTTGGTAGTAGTTCAATAGTAGTCAAGCTGTGACTGGAGTAGTTCCTGTCTCTTCTTCTCAAGATAACTATAAACACTTCCGTGGTTCGCTCCCTCTATGAGCATTTCGATGGCTGTCCTTGCGATCTGGTTCTGCTCGGGTGTTCCAATTACGCTAACAGTCTTCCCGTAGACTGACATCTTTACTCCGATCAGTCTTTCTGTTATCTCTCTGGTCTTACCGCCTTTTCCAATGATCCTTCCTTTAAGGCGGAGCAGATCTTTCTGTGTACTTGTATGTTTGGAGATATCTATTACCTCGAGCATCAGCATATCATCATCGAACATGGAAAAGGTCTTGTCCGGGTTGAATCCTCTTGCTATTGCATTGATGACGTCTTCTGCCTTCATGGCGCCTACCGGATCGTCTCCGGGTATGATCTCTACTGTTCCATCTTCGCTGTCGATGTCCAGGGATGCTGTTGATCTCTCCTCAATTATCTGCTTGACGCGACCTTTTGGTCCTATTATGGCGCCAACTCTGTCTTTAGGAACTTTGATATGTGTCATTTGATCTACCTTATAATTATGAATTCATTATTCTGTTTTTTCTTCTTTGTTCCTTATTGCTGAATACAATTCCTGTGGCTCTTCATTTATTCCATATTTTTTGAAATATCGTACTATGTTCTCTATATCCCTTATCAGGAAATCCCTTGATCTGGGATGTTCTTTTGTGACCGACTGGCCCATATCTATGATCACGGGTTCTTTGGTGTCTGGTACTATGAGTATATTGTATTCGCTCAGGTCCCCATGTACGAGGTTCGCTTTGTTGTACAGGAGATTTATGTAATTGATTATTGTATTATATACTTCTCTGGCAGTCTCAGTTTCGAGCTTTATATCTTTTAATTGTGGGTATGATACTTCATCCTCGCCCATGAATTCCATTACGAGGATGTTACGCTCGGCGACTATGGGTTCAGGTACGAGAACACCTGCTTCCTTTGCGCGTACGAGGTTCCTTTGTTCTTTCTTTGTCCACGCAAAGATTATGTCACGTTTTGAATGTCTTATGTTCCTGAAGCGCGGATCGCCCAGTATGTAGTCTTCCATCGACCGGAAGGTGCTTGAGGACATCCTGTATATCTTGACAGCTATGTCCCTGTCCTCTCCTTCTGCCAGGAATACGTTTGCTTCCTTTCCTGTGCTGATCGACCCTCCTATTGCTTCTACTATTCCTTTATTGGATAGTGTGTATAACGTTTTCAATGTGGGCTCGTCAAAGACGTTCTCCTTCACTTTGAGTGTGTCGGCATCCTTGCGTCTCATCCTTGACCTGTCCACTTCGGTGTCGATACGCTTCACTTTTTTGGTAACTTCTTTTTTCATGATCCTTTACCCTTTCAGGTATCCTTTGTGTATCCGTATTTTTTAATGGATATCTTGTTATTTCGAGGTTTGAGTACTGCTATGTACCATATATTGTTAAAGCTTGCTATTTTCCTGATGGTGGTTTGCTATCATTGTATATTAATAATTCCAAAATTAATTAAATACGTTATGTTTATGTACTATTATTGGTATGTATGAAATCCCTCTGAGGTGTTTTGGAGGGATTTCATGTATCTTCTCTATGAAGATCGTTGAATGATAATCGCACCGAAAATTCCATATAGGATTGGGATCAAAATAAACAATCCGAGTGGAAATGTGGGGTGCATTATAAGTTATCCTCAAAGGTTCATCCTTTGCCTTCGAACCAAGCGTTCGGAAGGTATATATACGATGATGACCTTTGAAGGAGTCCGCGTGAATCGCGCGGAACACTTACGATCACCGCCTTATTAGTGGGGACAGAAGCTGTTTCTGTCCGACGTTGGATTTGGCAGTTCGGTTAATTCTGACCGGTAGTGTATAACTACTAAATGAAGGAATTAACCAACTAATGTGCATGTGTAAAGAATCTCTAGTGAGAGTTCTTTCCTAATGATTCCTTAAATGACTTCCATAATACAATCCTTTGTGTGTGATCAACAATTCTGGTTGATCCTGCCAGAGGTCACTGCTATCAGTATTCGACTAAGCCATGCGAGTCAAATGTTCTTCGTGAACATGGCGTACTGCTCAGTAACACGTGGATAATCTGCCCTAAGGTCAGGCATAACTCCGGGAAACTGGTGATAATACCTGATATACCATAGATACTGGAATGTTCTGTGGTCAAAAGCTCCGGTGCCTTAGGATGAATCTGCGGCCTATCAGGTTGTAGTGGGTGTAATGTACCTACTAGCCGACGACGGGTACGGGTTGTGAGAGCAAGAGCCCGGAGATGGATTCTGAGACATGAATCCAGGCCCTACGGGGCGCAGCAGGCGCGAAAACTTTACAATGCGGGAAACCGCGATAAGGGAATACTGAGTGCCAGCATATTATGTTGGCTGTCCACCTGTGTAAATAGCAGGTGTTAGCAAGGGCCGGGCAAGACCGGTGCCAGCCGCCGCGGTAACACCGGCGGCCCGAGTGGTGGCCACTATTATTGGGTCTAAAGGGTCCGTAGCCGGTTCGATCAGTCTTCCGGGAAATCTGACAGCTCAACTGTTAGGCCTCCGGGGGATACTGTCGGACTTGGGACCGGGAGAGGTAAGAGGTACTACAGGGGTAGGAGTGAAATCTTGTAATCCTTGTGGGACCACCAGTGGCGAAGGCGTCTTACCAGAACGGGTCCGACGGTGAGGGACGAAAGCTGGGGGCACGAACCGGATTAGATACCCGGGTAGTCCCAGCCGTAAACGATGCTCGCTAGGTGTCTGGGATGGTGCGACCGTTTCAGGTGCCGCAGGGAAGCCGTGAAGCGAGCCACCTGGGAAGTACGGCCGCAAGGCTGAAACTTAAAGGAATTGGCGGGGGAGCACTACAACGGGTGGAGCCTGCGGTTTAATTGGACTCAACGCCGGAAAACTCACCTGGGGCGACAGCAATATGTAGGTCAGGCTGAAGGTCTTACCTGAATCGCTGAGAGGAGGTGCATGGCCGTCGTCAGTTCGTACTGTGAAGCATCCTGTTAAGTCAGGCAACGAGCGAGACCCGTGCCCACTGTTGCCAGCATATCCTTCGGGATGATGGGTACTCTGTGGGGACCGCTGGTGCTAAACCAGAGGAAGGTGCGGGCTACGGTAGGTCAGTATGCCCCGAATCTCCAGGGCTACACGCGGGCTACAATGACCGGGACAATGGGTCCCTACCCCGAAAGGGGTTGGTAATCTCATAAACCCGGCCGTAGTTCGAATTGAGGGCTGCAACTCGCCCTCATGAAGCTGGAATCCGTAGTAATCGCGTTTCAATATAGCGCGGTGAATACGTCCCTGCTCCTTGCACACACCGCCCGTCAAACCACCCGAGTGAGGTATGGGTGAGGGCATGGACTAGTGCCGTGTTCGAACCTAAATTTCGCAAGGGGGGTTAAGTCGTAACAAGGTAGCCGTAGGGGAATCTGCGGCTGGATCACCTCCTAAGCATGATGGACACAAAGTCCATCACCACTTACCGGTCAGAAATCGAAAAACTGTCAGATCCGAGATAACAAGGTAAGATTCTAAGTGAATCTTCTATGGGCTTGTAGATCAGTTGGAAGATCGTCGCCTTTGCAAGGCGAAGGCCCAGGGTTCGAATCCCTGCAAGTCCATTAATAGTGCACCTGGAGAGTAATGTCTCCGGGGAAGGATGAAGCGGTCGAAGCAACGACGGCCGCAATGATATCGTGTATATGCATGCATATATCAGACGCTCACTGGACAAAGTGAGATGGACTCTGGTTAATATGCCTTCAGGTGGATGGCTCGGCTCAAGAGCTGAAGAGGGACGTGCCAAGCTGCGATAAGCCCAGGGTAGGTGCATGGAGCCTATGAACCTGGGATCTCCTAATGGGTCTTCCTAACACGTTTTGCGTGTTGATCAGCAATGATCGGGAACGCCCCGAATTGAAGCATCTTAGTAGGGGCAGGAAAAGAAATCGAAGAGATGCCGTTAGTAATGGCGAATGAACACGGTACAGTTCAAACTGAATCCCGCTGGAAACATGCGGGAGATGTGGTGTTGTAGGCTTTTCTAAAGATCCGACCTGGTTGAAGTTTAACTTTTCTGGAACGTTAGACCATAGAGTGTGATAGTCACGTAAACAACAACCAAAGGATCTGGAAAACAGCCTGAGTAGCGTGAGTTGGAATTCTCGCGTGAATTTGGGAGGCACCAACTTCCAAAACTAAATACTTCTTGAGACCGATAGCGAACTAGTAGGGTGACCGAAAACTGAAAAGTACCCCAAGAAGGGAGGTTAAAAGTGCCTGAAACCTGGAGGCGATGGAGCGATATGGCGTTAAAGGATCTTTATTACGAAGGAAACGGTCGCGAGGCCGCAGTACGGGTAATATTGCCAATGTCATATCTTACGTTTTGAAGAACGGGCCAGGGAGTGTATTCAAATGGCGATGGCTAACTTTCAAATAGGAAGCCGAAGCGAAAGCAACATGCTCGCAACCGCAAGGTGAGGAGCGACGTATACAAGTGCGTGGAGTCATTAGGATACGACCCGAAGCCGGGTGATCTAGGCGTGGGCAGGTTGAAGCGTGGCGAAAGCTACGTGGAGGACCGCAAGCGGTATTGATCTGCAAATCATTCGTGTGACCTGCGTCTCGGAGTGAAAGGCTAATCTAACCCGGCATCAGCTGGTTCCTTCCGAAACATGTCGTAGCATGACCTAATTTGAGATAGTCGGTGAAGTAGAGCACTGATTGGTGGTCCCGGGGAAGAAATTCCTCAGCCGCTTGTCAAACTCCAAACTCACCGTCGTCGTAGACAATTGGAGTCCGGACTACTGGGGTAAGCCTGTAGTCCGTAAGGGAGACAACCCAGCCCGTGGTTAAGGTCCCTAAGTGTCGACTAAGTGTTAATACTAAAGGGCGTCCTAAGCCCTAGACAGCTGGAAGGTTAGCTTAGAAGCAGCTATCCTTTAAAGAGTGCGTAACAGCCCACCAGTCGAGGTTTGGGGCCCCGAAAATGGACGGGGCTCAAGTCGACCACCGATACCACGGAGCACCGCAAGGTGATCTCGTAGGAAGGCGTTGCGTTCGGGCAGAAGCAGGGCTGTGAAGTCCTGTGGACCGGGCGGAAACGAAAATCCTGGTAATAGTAACAGCATAGTTAGGTGAGAATCCTAACCGCCGAAGGGGCTAGGTTTCCTCGGCAATGATCGTCAGCCGAGGGTTAGTCGGTCCTAAGACGTACCGTAATTCGAGTACGCCGAAAGGGAAACAGGTTAATATTCCTGTACCTCATGACAATAAACTGACGTTTTTGGGCAGGCTGAGCGGCGCCGTCGCGCCGTCTAAGCATCGAATCCCGTGGAGAGCCGTAATGGCGAGAAGCGGGCGAATATGTAATGGCGAAAGTCAGCTGCACCCGGGAACCCGTGAAAAGGGAGTCATGGGTCCGTACCGAGAACTGACACAGGTGCCCCTAGCTGAAAAGGCTAAGGCGTGTCGGAACAATTTGGCTAAGGGAATTCGGCAAATTAGCTCCGTAACTTCGGGAGAAGGAGTGCCTGCTGTGAAGACAGCAGGTCGCAGTGACAAGAGAGCTCTAACTGTCTAATACCAACATAGGAGATCGCAAACCCGTAAGGGCTAGTACGATCTCTGAATCCTGCTCAGTGCAGGTACCTGAAACCCCGTTTCAACGGGACGAAGGGCCTGTAAACAGCGGGGGTAACTATGACCCTCTTAAGGTAGCGTAGTACCTTGTCGCTTAATTGGCGACTCGCATGAATGGATCAATGAGAGCTCTACTGTCCCTAGCCAGAGTCCGGTGAAGCTTACTTTCTAGTGCACAGTCTAGAGACCTCTAGGGGGAAGTGAAGACCCCGTGGAGCTTTACTGCAGCCTGTCGTTGGGTTGTGATTTTGGATGTACAGTGTAGGTAGGAGACGTCGAAGTCGGTGCGCCAGCATCGATGGAGTCGCCATTGGGACACTACCCTTCTGAAATTACGGCCCTTACTCTGAGAAGAGGACCCCGATAGGTGGGCAGTTTGCCTGGGGCGGGACGCCCTTGAAAAGATATCAAGGGCGCACAAAGGTTGACTCAAGTGGGTCGGAAACCCACTGAAGAGTGTAAGAGCATAAGTCAGCCTGACGTTATTCAGCACAGTAGTGGATGACGAGACGAAAGTCGGTTCTAGCGAACTTTTGAGCTCGCTTGGTGCGAGCCAAAAATGACAGAAAAGTTACCCCGGGGATAATTGAGTTGTTGCCGGCAAGAGCACATATCGACCCGGCAGCTTGCTACTTCGATGTCGGTTCTTTCCATCCTGGCCGTGCAGCAGCGGCCAAGGGTGAGGTTGTTCGCCTATTAAAGGAGATCGTGAGCTGGGTTTAGACCGTCGTGAGACAGGTCGGTTACTATCTACTAGAGGTGTCTGTGGTCTGAGGGTAAGCTACTTTTAGTACGAGAGGAACAGAGTAGCGGCGCCACTGGTGTATCAGTTGTCCGACAGGGCACTGCTGAGCAGCTACGCGCTAAGGAATAAGAGCTGAATGCATCTAAGCTCGAAATCTGACTTGAAAAGAGACCACTTTAAGGATCCCGGTATAAGACCGGTTTGATAGGGTCGGGATGTACGCACCAAGGCAACGAGGTGTTCAGTCCGCGGCTACTAAAAATCCGTGCCTGTCCGTCTTGCTTTGTCCAGGCGAAATCTGATATGTGCATGTTAATATACACGTTATCTAAGGTAATGTATAAATAGTATGAATCCGTTCATCAATCGCTCATTGCCAAGATGGCGGAGCGGCTACGCAATCGCCTGCAGAGCGATTCCATTCCGGTTCGAATCCGGATCTTGGCTTTACGTTTACCTTCATCATGAGAGAGTTTGGCGGCCATAGCGGCGGGGCAATTCCTGTACCCATCCCGAACACAGAAGATAAGTCCGCCTGCGTCCTATACTGTACTTAAGTACGAGAGTCTTTGGGAACTATAGAACGCTGCCAACTCACTCATACAACTTATCTCTTTTTACTGGCTTTTTATCACTTCAGAGCAACTGCTCTGTAGTTCTGGTTTTTTTATTCTTTCTCGGAGACTATGCTTTTTGTAACCATAATCAGGCGAATGGTTAGTTAATCCTGTGCTTGTGTTTAAATCTCAAAAAGTGAATATGGTACCGCGCAAAGCGCGGCACATATGCAGAACAAATATGAACTGACTTAATGTTGCCTTATTTCCCCTACTCCTCTATCTTCCGTCCCATAGCTTCATTCACATCCTTGATGAAATCTGCTTTTGTAACAATGAGGATCTCATCTTTTTCACGTATCTTTGGGTCTTTCTCTGCAAGGATAAACTCACTCTTGCGGTAAAGTCCGATGAAAGCACTTTCTTCAGGTAATGAAATTTCCGACAATTTTTTGTTGATGACATCTTCCGTAGCCATAATTCCCATAAAACGAACATTTGAACGCACCAGATTACTCAGTTCAATTGTATTTATTCCCCTGAGAACATCTGATATATAACTGGAAGATATGCTTGAGGGATTGATCATATAAGAGAAGCCAAGTTTGTTGGCAACATCCATGAACTGCCTATCATCGATCTTCAGGACTATCTTTTCTACCTTTGCATCCCTGGCGATCAGACCGATCAGGATATTGTTCTGATCATTGGTTGTGCAGGCAACAACAGCATTTGCATTGGCAAGATCGGCTTTCTCAAGTATGTCAGGTCTTGTACCCTCTGCATTGATCACGGTGCAATCCAGGGTCTCTGCAAGCTCTTTGGCAATTGCCTCATCCTTCTCTATCAGTATGACCTCTCTTCCCTGGGCTATCATATTCTTCGTAAGCTGGATACCCAGTGAACCTGCACCCACAACTATCACTCTCATACTTTCACCATCCTCCTATTGTTCCTCTTTCTTTTTATCCATGTTCCCGGCATAAGCAGCAGTATCAATGGAATTATCTCTATTCTGCCAAACAGCATATCTATTATCAATACCGCTTTCAGTAGAATGGGCATGGAAGCACCGGTCACTCCCGAGGAAAGTCCCACAGTGCTCAGGGCGCTCGATGATTCGAAGACTGCATTGCTTGTATCAACCCCATAAAGCATGAAAATGAATGATGAGATGACCAGTATCAGAGTATAGAGCAGCATGAATGTCACAAGATTGTATATCTCATCACTCTCTATGACATGGTCCTCTATCTTCATGGGGGTTATTGTTTCTCTGGGAAGGAACAATCTCAGCAGTACGTTATGTACCACTTTAAAAAGCAAAAGAACTCTGAACACTTTGATACCACCGGCAGTGGATCCCATACTTCCTCCTATCCACATCATGAATATCAAGACAGCTTTTGAAGCCTCGGACAGGATAGAAAGGTCGAATGTAGAATAGCCTGCTGTGGTGGATGCAGATATTATCTGGAAAAGGTTGTCCTTGATACTATTATATTCAAATTCCTCTCTTGATAATGTGAATGCGAATATGATCGCTCCCAATAACAGCATCCCCAGGAAATATCTCAGTTCCCTGTTAACAAAGAACTTCTCCGGTTTCTTCAAAAGATACGGATAGAGCACAAAGCTCACCGCACCAAGGAGGCATGATATACTGATAGCAGCAGGTATGAGATTGCCCTGATATGCTCCTATGCTATCACCCTGTGTTGAGAATCCCCCTGTTGATACACAACAGAATGCATGGCATATGGAATCAAAGAGTGACATCCCACTTATTAATAACAGTACTATAGATACCAGAGTTATGATAATGTACACCTTGCCGAGTGTACGTGTTGTCGATATCACAGTTGGTTTGATCTTCATGTCGCCGTAGTTGGCTTTGTATATCCTGAAAGCTGTAGTTCCCGGCCTTATCAGAACAGAAAGCACAACAAGGATTATCCCAATTCCTCCCACCCACTGCCCCCATGAACGGGCAAACAGGAAAACTGGTCCTGCGTCAGGAGGTGCAACGCTGAGTCCGGTAGTGGTCACAGCAGAAACACTTTCAAAATAAGCATCAAAGAATGGCATACCTGTTGACAGGGACATGGGTATAGCGCTGAGAAAAGCGGAAAGCGGGAAAACCAGTGCCACTATAATGAGTGCTTCCTTTGTCTCAAGCTCGTACTCCGGTAAGGCTCTGTAGATAATGGACCCAACAATGAAAACTGAAACAGCAGTACCTCCGTAATACATGGCTGCCTCAGTGTTAGAAAGCAAAAGTGCTGCCATCATCGGCACGATAAGTACGAACGCAAATGCTATCAGGTAATATCCCATGTACCTGGAAACCGCCTTTATGTCAACAGGGGTATGCAGTTCGTACATAGGTAATAATGCTCCCTGAAACTTTATAAAATATATCATGTATGGGCTGTCTTCATCCTGCCTTTTAGTATCCAGTCTCCCTGAGAGGAAGCTTAAATATATCTTGACCTCATCTACAGGATCATGTCACAATTCGATATAATCCATAAGGATGCAGCAGGGCGCATCGGTAAACTGACAACTCCTCACGGGGTTGTGGAAACCCCTACTGTGATGCCTGTCATCAATCCTAACATTCAGACCATAAAACCTTCAGAGATGAGGGATTTCGGTGCTGAGATACTTATCACCAATTCATATATCATCTACCGCAAGGATGAGTTAAGGGAAAAGGCACTCAAGGACGGTCTGCATGCATTGCTTGATTTTGACGGTCCTCTTATGACCGATTCTGGTTCCTTCCAGCTTTCCGTCTACGGTGAAGTAGAGGTCACAAATGAACAGATCATCGATTTCCAGCAGAAGATCGGTACGGATATCGGTGTCCCTCTTGATATCCCCACACATCCTGATGTCTCCTATGAGAAAGCGAAGGAAGATATGGATATCACTATAGAGCGTCTCAAGGAAGCAAGAGGGCTTGTGAAGGATGGTATGCTCCTTGCAGGTCCTGTACAGGGTGCCACTTACAAAGACCTCCGTGAAGAGTGTGCCCGTGAGCTTTCAGACGTTGGCTTTGATGTCTATCCTTTCGGGGCTGTTGTGCCACTCATGGAATCATACCGCTATGCGGACCTTGTGGATGTTATTGCTTCAGCTAAAAAGGGTCTTGACCCTACAGCACCTGTGCACCTGTTCGGAGCCGGTCATCCAATGATGTTCGCTCTTGCCGTTGCGCTGGGTTGCGACCTGTTTGACTCAGCAGCCTATGCACTCTATGCAAAGGACAGACGCTACATAACCTCAAGGGGTACATATCATGTGGACCAGCTCAAATACCTGCCATGTTCCTGTCCTGTATGTATGGCACATACTGCAGAGGAGTTGAAAAAGGCACACAACTGTACCGAACTTCTTGCAAGACACAACCTCTATGTCACATTTGAAGAGGTGCGTGAGGTCAAACAGGCCATATGGGAAGGCAATCTTCTGGAGCTTGTAGAACAGCGCTGCCGTTCACACCCAAGGATGCTGGAAGCATTGAAGCAGATGTACACTTATTCCCCATGGCTGGAAGAGTGCGACCCTTCATCCAAGTCCACATTCTTCTACTGCGGACCGGAATCCGCAAAGAGGCCAGAGGTCCTGCGTTTTAACAAACAACTGGAAAGGCTTAGCATCGAAGGGTCTGTGCTTATCAGGGCATATCCAACGAAAATAGACAAAGAGTATGATAATGTCATGATGTTCAAGCCCCCATTCGGTTCTTATCCACAGGAACTTGCAGAGGTCTATCCTTTCAATGCAGAGGTTGTAAGGACACCTGACCACGAGTCACTTGAAACTGCATATCAGAACACCATCAAGCTTGTGGAATTGAACCCTGATGCAACCTATACTTTCCTGATGAATGACAGGTTCGAACACCCTCTTGTGGAAAAACTTGCAGAAATGGACAACTTCACAGTCGTTCCTCCAAAGAATGACTGATCATTTTCTTTCTTTTTTAAACCTTCATTTTCCCAATACTAAATTACATATAAGAGTCTAACAAATGTAACTTCATGGGAGTTATTTTAACTGACGATCTATTGGACAATATAGATGGATATAAGCTGGTCGATATAAGGTCGGTTGATGCTTATAATGGCTGGAAGGAGAACGGGGAGGCAAAAGGCGGTCACATCAAAGGTGCAAAGTCTCTGCCATACAAATGGTTACATTATATAGACTGGATAGAGATCGTCAGGAACAAAGGTATAGTGCCTGATGATTCCCTGGTCATCTATGGTTATGATCAGGAAAGGGCAGAAGAGGTTGCAAGGCAGTTTGAAAGGGCCGGTTATCCAGATGTTGCCGTTCTTGACTCATTTTCCGAATGGGTTGAAAAGGACCTGCCAATGGAACATCTTGAAAGATACAGGCAGCTTGTTTCGGCAGACTGGCTTAACCAGTTGATCAGCACAGGGAATGCTCCTGAATACGACAATGACAGGTTCGTGGTGTGCCATGGTCACTACAGGAATCCTTCTGATTATGAAGAGGGACATATCCCCGGGGCGATATCAATTGATACGAATTCTCTTGAATCCACTGAGACGTGGAATCGTCGCTCGCCTGAAGAGATAAAAGAGACTCTGGAAAATGCAGGTATAAGTTCTGATACCACAGTGGTCCTTTATGGAAGATTCTCATTCCCTAACAATGATGACCCCTTCCCCGGGAGCAGCGCAGGTCATCTTGGATCTATAAGGGCTGCATTCATAATGCTCTATGCCGGGGTAAAGGATGTTCGCATACTTAACGGCGGACTTCAGTCATGGCTTGACTCCGGATATGCTATAACAAAAGAACCGGTCAGCAAGGACAGAGTATCTTTCGGAGTTGATATCCCTCAGAAACCTGAGATAGCTGTTGATCTGGAGGAGGCAAAGGATATCCTTGCATCGCCTGACAAGAACCTGGTATGTGTCAGAAGCTGGAGAGAATACATAGGGGAAGTTAGTGGTTACAACTACATTGAGAAGAAGGGTAGGATCCCTGGTGCAGTGTTCGATGATTGTGGTTCGGATGCCTACCACATGGAGAACTACAGGAACCTTGACCATACCATGCGTGAATATCACGAGGTTGCAGAAAGCTGGGAAAAGATAGGTATAACCTCTGATAAGCGCAATGCTTTCTACTGTGGGACCGGCTGGAGGGGCAGCGAGGCTTTCTTCAATGCGTGGCTCATGGGTTGGGATAAGGCAGCCGTCTATGATGGTGGATGGTTCGAATGGAGCAACAATGACCTTCCATTTGAGACCGGGGTGCCTGAGTAATGATAATTGAGGATTTCATGCCCCCGACAGGGGAAAGTTCAGTAAGGGACAGACTCCTGGCCGGTCTGAGGTCATACCCCAAAATGATCCCATCAATGTTCTTCTATGATCACAGGGGTTCGGAACTGTTCGAGCATATCACGGGACTGGAGGAATACTATCCTCCTAAGATCGAGATACCACTTCTTGCTTCAACTGCCAGAAAGTTGAGACATGAATTAAAGGACTGCGATATTGTAGAGCTTGGAAGTGGTGACTGCTCGAAGATATCCGTTTTCCTTGATGAAGTGCCGGAAGATATCCGTGCTACCATGGCCTACTATCCGGTTGACGTCTGTAAGGAGGCAATTGAGAAATCGGCGTGTAATCTCCATGTAAAGTACCCTGAGATGGAGATACATGGCATAACTGCTGATTTCCTGGAACATATGGAGAAGATCCCGGGTGACCGAAAAAGGTTCTTCTGTTTCTTCGGGAGTACAATAGGGAATCTCAGTGAGGCAAAGGCGATGGAGTTCATGGGCAATCTGGGTGAGGTCATGAACGACGAAGACAGGCTCATACTTGGCATGGATATGGTGAAGGACATCGATGTCATCGAAAGGGCCTATAACGACAGTCAGGGTGTGACCGCTGAATTCAACAAGAACATACTGAACGTCACAAACGATAACCTTGGAACCAACTTCGACCCGGACGATTTTGAGCATGTGGCCTTTTTCAACAGGGAATATTCAAGGATCGAGATGCACCTGAGGGCAAAGAGGGATATGGAAATAACGGTTCCGGGGCTGAATGAAAAGATGATCATTGTGAAAGATGAGATGATACATACAGAGAACTCACACAAATATACTGCCAAAGATATCGAAAAACTGGCAGACGCAGCGGGACTTGATGTGGAGGAGGTCTTTACCGATGACAGGAAATGGTTCTCTCTTGTTGAGATGGTGAAAAGATGATAGATGCTGCAAAGGATTTCCCCATACTTGAAAAAGAGGTCTATGGCAGAAGACTTGTCTATCTCGATAGTGCAGCAACGACCCAGAAACCGGAATGTGTGATCGATACGATTGCCGGGTTCTACAGGTCGGATTACAGTAATATCCATCGTGGCGTTCACTACCTGAGCGAGGTCTCAAGTGAGAGATATGAGAAGGCAAGGGAGAAGGTCAGTGAGTTCATAGGTGCCGGAAACCCTGCTGAAGTGACGTTCACTGCCGGTACGACAGATTCCATCAACCAGGTTGCACGCTCACTGGAACCATCTTTGAGAGGAAACGAGGTCATCGTGACAGGTGTGGAACACCATTCCAATATCGTATCCTGGCAGATGGCAGGAGCTATTTTGAAGGCAATTCCGATAGATGATGATTGTAATCTGCTGGCGGATTCTCTGGAGATAACTGACAGAACGAAATTGATAGCTATCAGCCATGCTTCCAATGTCCTTGGCTCTGTCAATGATATCAAAGATATCGTCAGTATTGCAAGGGACCATGATATTCCGGTTTTAGTGGATGCTGCCCAGTCGATACAGCATATGTCTCTTGATGTGAAGGACATTGGCTGTGATTTTCTTGCATTCTCCGGTCACAAGATGTATGCATCCACCGGTGTGGGTGTTCTTTATACAAGTGAACGTTTCAGTGACATGATGCCGGCAAGGGGAGGAGGCGGTATGGTGGATAAGGTGACCCTTGAGAAAACCACCTATCTGGACCCTCCCCTGAGATATGAGGCGGGGACGCCGGATATTGCAGGAGCGATAAGCATCGGTGCAGCGATTGATTATATGCAGAAGATAGGCATGGATAAGATAAAAGAGCATGAGCATGAGGTCTATTCCTATGCAAGGGACAGGCTGCTTGAAATGGATGATGTGACAGTCTATGGTAACACTGATGAGATGTGCGGTGCCATCTCTTTCAACCTGAAAGGTGTCCATCACTATGATGCAGGTCTGATCATGGATAAGATGGGAATAGCCGTCAGGACCGGACACCACTGCGCTCAGCCATTGATGAGAACACTTGGAGTTGAAGGTACGGTAAGGGCAAGCTTTGCACTATATAATACTAAGGAAGATGTCGACATGCTGGTCGAAGGCATAGAGAAGGTAAGGATGCTGCACTCATGAGCGATGCCATTCAGGATGAGATTATAAAGGAGTTCGAAGGACTGGAGTGGTTCGACAAGTACGAACTGCTGATATCCTCGGCCAGGGAGGTCGAGACCATGGCTGAAGAGTTCAGGACAGAGGAGAATACGATAAGCGGATGCCAGTCAAAGGTCTGGATAAGGAGTTATATCAATGGTAAGAGATTGCATTTCGAGTATGACAGTGATGCCATGATAACCAAAGGTATCGTTGCCTTAGTACTCAGGGTGCTGAACAACCGTTACCCTCAGGATATCCTTGATACGGACCTGTATTTCATTGATGAGATAGGTTTGAAGTCTAATCTTTCTCCAGCGAGGGCTGATGGTCTGATGTCGATCATCAGGAGGATTCGGGAGATCGCTGAGGAAGGAGTTAGTTAGGATTTTTTGGATTTTTACTGTGTGTAGGATCTAGTAATATTGACTATTGTCTATACATTGAGATGTTTGGACAATATACATTTATCTATGTGTGATCATCAAGTTTCAAACGATTTCTGTGTAGTTGTTCTTTTTAGATTCATAGTAATAAATGATTAGGTTATTTACAATACCTGCAAAAGTTAATATTTAATAGAGGTGTTAAATCTGTCAGGAGATGCCTTATGTTTGAAGTAAAAATACAACACATTGATGCTGAAAAGCGTGCAATTCCTGTTCTCAAAATACAGTTACACCTTAAAAATCCTGAGCTATACCCCATCGAGTTACTAGGCTATAAAATAAACCTACGTTTTGCAGGAGTTGTTGTAGGAAGTACTTCTAGTTATAGCTCTATAAGAATTGATAATCATGGCTCTCATTACTTCAATGAGGATATTCAAATAACTCCTTATATTTTTGAAATCATAGATCAATCTAGAAAAAATGGTGATGTCCACATAAGTGGTTCTCTTAACTGCCTTTATTTAAATTTATCAATAGATAAAGCCAATCAGACTCCGCAGGTATTTGATAGGCAATTTGATTCTTATAAATTATCCCAACTTGATTGGATTAATTTAGCAACGAAAATGGGGTATACTCGATACAAGATTTTTGAAATGATCTGGCCAGATATTCCTCAACTAGATGAGTTGAATAATATAATTAGAGGCCTAGATGAAGCTCAAACTCTGTTCTATGAAGGTAAAAATAATGAAGTGGTATCAAAGTGTAGATTAGTCTTGGAAGAGCTTATGCCAATTGTTACAGGAAAAAATTCCAGCAACAAGATTGAAATGAAAAAAGAAATGGCTGATATTGTTGACTATGGTTCATTCCATAAAGATGGTGAAAGTAGTAAAAGTGAAAAGATAGAAGATTTGAGACAAAAGATTTGGCGTTATCATCATATTGGTCCACACTGCGGATACCCTGTTACAAGAGCAGATGCAGAACTTTCAATCATGCTATGTCTTTCTATGGTCAGGTATTATTCTGTTCAGATAAACAAACTAAATGAAAGTACAGTGTAATCATATATATTTCGAGCCTATATGGTACTATAATAGTGAGGTTTAAGGACTTGTTTAAGCATTCAGACATTCCTTTTATTTCACTTTTCAAAATCAATTCGGTTTTTTCCGCTTTACCCTAATACTAATATACGATACTGGTGATTAGAACCTATAATCTACAGGTGATATACTTGGTTTCCACTTCAGGCTCTAAAACACGAAATCCCTATCTGGAAATGTTAAGGCCGGAGATAGCGGATATGGACTTTGCCCTTCCTGCAGCGAGTGCTTTGCTGGCAGCCTATCTTGCTACAGGCTCTTTCCCTATGCTTATTCCTTTCATAATTGCAGTGATCGGCGGTTATGCGGCTATCACAAGTTCCTATGTGTATAATGACTACTGTGATGTCGATATCGATGAGATAAATCTTCCCAACCGTCCACTGGTATCAAACAGACTCAAACGTTCTCAGGCTCTAAAGTATGCTCTTCTCCTTTTCATCATCGCCAGTGTGGCGGCATTGGTCCTGAATGTCGAGTCCTTTGTGGTGCTTCTCATAGCTGTGGGAACCATAAGTGTCTACTCAGCAGTGGCTAAAAGGGCCACGTTCCTGAGCTTTGTTCCGGTAGGTATCGCTTACGGTCTTGTTCCAATAGGCATCTGGCTTGCATTCGACTCAGCCGGGATCATAGGATATCCGGGGCTTTTCGGAACTGTCCCTTCCTATGGTGACATACTTCCTGTTCCTGCGATCTTCCTTGGCCTGATGATGTGTTTCACCGACTGGGGCTTTACACTCTCAGGTGTGGCAAGGGATGTTGAAGGTGACAGGGCAAGGGGTGCACCCACATTCCCTGTGACATTCGGTATTCCCGCAACAGCAAAGTTTGTGACCTTCATGTGGGTAGTAGGTGTTATCGCCTCTATTGCCATAGGTCTGACAGCGAAGATCGGTCCTGTCTATTTTGCAGGCGCATTGCTCGCAGGTGGCTGGATGCTCACACAATCATTTGATTTCATAAAGAACCCGACAGAGGGGCGCGGTGGAAGACTGTTCCTGCAGGGCTCCAGATACAGGGGCATAATGTTCGGTTCTCTCATACTTGACGTAATACTTTGCATACTCGTACCGGCATATTCCGGTATCCTGTGGTAACTTTGAGGTTCAACATGGACGCAGATATCATTGTAATAGGTGCTTCACCTGCAGGGGTGATGGCAGCAAGGAACGCATCAAGAAAAGGATGCAAGGTAATACTCCTCGATAAAAAGGAAGCTGCAGGTGTGCCAACCCACCCTGCCAACACATTCTTCAAAGGTATGTTCGACCGTACAGGTGAGGAAGTGGACCAGAGCTATGTCATCAAGAATCTCAAGGGTGCCTACATCATAGCACCGTCCGGCAAGAACGTCATCTTCGAGGGAGATGCCTACTTCCTTGACCGCAAGAAGTTCGACGAGTTCTACATCGAACAGGCAAAGGATGCCGGCGTGGATGTTCGCTTTGGTGTGGATGTTCTCAATGTTCTCAGGAAGGATTCCGGATTCATAGTGAGCACTTCAAAAGGCAAGGCAAAGTGTAAACTTGTCATAGTCTCCGACGGTATCAATTCAAAGATAAGTGCACTTCTGGGCATGAAACCAATAAAGTATCCACAGGATATTGCCTGGTCACTGGAAGCTGAGATAGAAGCAGAGGGTATCGGTGAACCTGACCTGTTTGAGTACTATGTAGGTAATCATGCACCCGGCTGGAAATCCACATATTCACCATGCGGTGGTAACAGGGCAACCCTTGGTATGTATGTCCGCAGACATGGCACGGATGTGTCCGACTTCTTCGATGCATGGCTTGAGAGGTTCAAGTCATTGAAAGGACTGGATGAGGTTAAGATCATCAGCAAGTCCGTTGGTGGCGACCCTATAGTTGCCATTCCCGGTGATATCGTGGCCGATGGTGTCATGATAGTGGGAGGTTCTGCAGCACAATCCGGTATAGGCTATGGTATGCATGCAGGACAGATGTGCGGTGACGTTGCAGCCGACGCGATAAAGAAAGGCGATACATCAAAGAGGTCCCTGTCAGAGTACAGGAGACTCTGGAACGATGCCTACAGGACAGAGTACTACCTTGGAAGGTTCGCCATGGAGACCATGAGGAAGATGACCGATAAGGAGATCGACGGTCTGATGGAGGTCTTCGAGGGTGAGGACCTTAAGGTACTTAGCGGAACTCCTTTCAATCAGGCATTGCAGGTATCGAAGATGATATTGAAGAACAATCCTTCTTCTATCCTCTCATATAGAGCTGTATTCAGATCAAAGTGAGCCATGAATAAGAAATATTATTTTTATAAGAACCCCTTTTTCAAAGTATATGCCCAGATCGAGAATGACAGGGTGAAGATGAAGACCTCGGGTATAGCATCTTCGGTCATGGGTTCTTTAGTCTCGGATATGATGGAGATATTCGAGGATACAAAACCATCAAAGGTGGAAAATGATAAACTGATCTATTCCACATGGATGCCCCCGATCCCAAGCAAGGCCTTCGACCGTCTTGTGTCAAGCCAGATGCGTGCCATGAGGGGTAAGTTCGTTCCAGAACAGATCACCATCTCCATTACAGAGGAATGTCCCAACAGGTGTCTTCACTGTGCACTGCCGGACACGAAGAATAAGGCAAAACTGGACCCTGATGCCGTGAAAAGTGTCATCGACCAGACACAGGACATGGGGACCACGCTCATCATCTTCGATGGAGGTGAGCCTCTTCTCTACGATGGTCTTGAGGACCTGATATCCTATGTAGACCAGTCAAAGGCGATACCGGGTCTTTTCACATCCGGTGTGGGTATGACCCCTGAGCGTGCTCAAAGCCTTAAACGGGCAGGCCTTTCAATGCTCAGCATAAGTCTTGACAGTGCAAATGCAGAAGGTCACGACTATATGCGTGGTCGTCCCGGGGTTTTCAAAGAGGCTACCAACGCTATAAAATACGGTATTGATGCAGGCCTCCTGGTTGGTATCTATGTTGTCCTTTCACCACGGAATGTCGATGAACTGGATGAGTTCTACGAGCTTGCAAAGGAGCTGGGTGTCCATGAGCTGTCTTTCTATGAGATCGTCCCTACAGGAAGATGGGAGGGTCATGAGAAAGAGGTCGTCTCACCTGAAGGTCTGAAGAAGTTCGATGATTTCGTGGAACGTACTTCCCATGCAGAAGGACCCAGGGTTTTCCCGATACCTCAGATAATCAGGAAGATGGGATGTTTTGCAGGGCGCAAATGGCTACATGTGACTCCTGAAGGTAATGTCCTCCCATGTGCGTGCATGCCGAAGCCATATGGCAACATCCATGATGAGAGACTGGCTGACATCTGGAAGAAGATATACAAAGACCCTGTTTTCAACTCAGGTCCGTGTCTTATGAGGGATGCTGAGTTCAGAAAGGTCCACCTTGGACTTGAAAAGTAAATCTACTCTTTAATGAGTTAGAATTAATAAAAAAACAGTTGAATGAGGGTGAGAACACCCTCGGAATTTTGATTATTTCAGGACGCCTGATCTCTGGATAGCCATCAGGTTCTCCATCGTCAGCTTTTCTCCGGACTTGAACTTGTCCATGATGTCTTCCGCATCCTTGCGGGCATCTGCCTTTGCAGCTTCCTTCTTTCCATCGACATCTCCCTTCTTCATCTTGCGGAGTTCCTTGTCGATATCACGGATCTCTTTCTGTGCTGCAATGAAAAGCTTGTGCTGTTCATCAGCTTTTTCCTGGAATTGAACGAATTCTTTATGAGCAGCATCTGATTCTGCACGTACCTTGTCAGCCTCTTTGAAGGTGGTGATCATCTTGTCATGATATTCCTGTGCCTTCTGTGCGTACTCTGAAAGTGTAGTGTGGAACTGTGAAGCTTCGTCCCTGATCTCCTGTGCTTCTGCCATCAGGTTCTTGAGCTCTTCATTGCCCTCGAGCTGCTGCTTCTTGACAACATACTGCTTCTGGAGTTCAGTGATCTTGTTGACCAGCTCTCTTTCCTTGTTGGTTGTAAGGACTTCGGTCTGCTGTGAGAATTCCAACCTGTCGATCTCTTTGCGTATATCCTTGATCGATGGACCACTAAGGTTGTTATCGTTGCGGATCTGGTCTATCTTGGCAAATACATCGTTCGCCTTGTTGTTGACCTCATCACGGAGTGCCTTGTTCTCCTTAACCTTCTCGTTGTTCTCGTCACGGAGCACCTTGTATTCCTGTGCCTCGTTGATAAGGTCCTTGGTCTTCTTGTTCAGCTCATTGCGCTTTGATGCAAGTGTGCTTGCCTCTGCATTGAGTTCGTTACGTTTGGTCTTGTACTCTTCTGACTGTGTCTTGAGCTCAGTCTTCTTGTCGTTAAGTTCTTTGATCATTGCCTTTTTGTCCTCCCGGTCCAGCAAAAAAGCTGGCATTTCATGCATTTCTAATGCACGATACCTGGCATTACTCCGATTCCAGTGACTGGATTACCGGAATAACTGCTTCAAGGTTCTTCTCTGTAATGACAATATTCGCAAATTCACGCAGGATCGGTTTGGAATTGAAGGCTATTGCGTACCTTGCCATCTTGAATATACATATGTCATTGGCACCATCGCCAACCACTATGCATTCATCAGGCTTTATCCCATACCTTTCAGCGATCCTTTCAAGAACATGTTCCTTGGAACCCTGTTCTGTAAGAGGACCTTTGACCTCTCCTGTGAGATGTCCATTGTCTATGAGAAGTTCATTAGCGACTACATGATCCATTCCAAGGTTCTTACCAACGCGCTCTGCAGCTATGGTAAATCCTCCGGAGATCATTGCAGTCTTATAACCCCGGGATCTCAGGTGATCAACAAGCTCTTTCGCACCGGGCATAAGTGGCATCTTGTCGAGGGCAACGTGCGCATCATCCAGTGAAAGTCCTTTAAGCAGCCTCACTCTTTCCACAAGTGCTTCGGAAAAATCAAGTTCCCCGTGCATTGCTCTTTCGGTGATAGCGGCAACTTCGTCTCCCACTCCTGCGGCGTGTGCCAGTTCGTCAATGGTCTCAGCATCAATAAGAGTGCTGTCCATATCAAAAACTATTAACTTGACCCTGTTAGGCTTATTGCTGGTGCGATTCACTTCATCAAACCTGAAATTTGAATCCCGTATTGAAACAGTATTTAAGTGCCGAGATTGATGTGAAATACGTTACATTGCTTTTAAGGTTTTCGATAGAGGCAGATCAACAGAAAATCTATTTTCCGGATATCTTCAAAAGAAGGCAAAGAGTGTACTCATTTTATATATAATTACTATAATATAATACTCCCGATATATCCGTGTAATCAATAATGGGTGACAATTATGGAAACCACCGAAACACAATCATGCAGCACCGGAGACTTTGATATTACGAAAGATGTACTTGATCAGCTACCATGCATGGTCATGGCGATAGACCGGGATTATAACGTATTGAACCTCAATGCAGTAGGATGCAACTGGCTTGAAGAGGACCTTGAACACGTTAAAGGTAGAAAATGCTATGACCTTGTACAATCCCCTCACTGCAGAACCGATAATTGTCGTGTGAAACAGGCAATGGAAAATGACCGTGTATTTGTCTGGAGGAATGAGATGACAGCGGCAGGACGTACGTTCCCTGTAGAATATACTGCATCTCCTTTGAAGGACAAGGCCGGTAACATTGTAGGCGGACTCGAATATGTCATCGATATAACAGAGAGAGTGAAGATCGAGGCAGAGGTCAGGGCACACAGCCGAACCATAATGGAACTCTCAACACCTGTCATCAAACTGTGGGATGGAATAGTGATCCTTCCGCTCGTTGGTGTAATTGACACCATGCGCGCCCAGCAGATAATAGAGAACCTGTTATCTTCCATAGTCGAGAATGAGGCAGCTGTGGCAATACTCGATGTGACCGGTGTCCCTATGATAGATACCAGTGTTGCGCAGCACATACTCAAGACCGTGAGCGCAGGGAAAATGCTAGGTGCAGAGGTTATCATCACCGGATTCAGTCCTAATGTCGCACAGACCCTTGTGACACTTGGTGTCAATCTGGGTGACATAAAGACCAGTGGTTCACTACGTGATGGTGTCTCAAAGGCATTTGACATTCTGGGCAAGAAACTTGTTTGATTCACAGGTGGTTCCATGCAGATACCAATACTTAAACTGAAGAACATCCTCCTCACATCGATTCAAAGCGATATGACCGATGATGATGCCCTGAGGTATCAGTCGGATGTTGTTTCCTTTCTGGAAAAGAGCGATGCAAAAGGCCTGATAATAGATATCACTGCAATGGATATCGTTGATTCCTTCATGGCCCGTGTGATCAACGAGACCGCGAGAATGGCACGCCTTATGGGTGCAAAGGTCGTTCTCTGTGGTATGCAGCCAATGGTTGCACTGACACTGGTGGAAATGGGACGTGAGCTTATAGGGGTAGAGACTGCCCTGAATCTTGACAAGGGATTTGATAAGCTTCTGGAAATGATCGCTGAAGGAGTTGATGATCATAAGTGAGAAAAGTATAGAGCTTAAGATAGAGGATGATATTCTCATAGCCAGGCAGGTTGCAAGGCAGGAGATGGCTGATATCGGCTTTGGTTCCGCAGATCAGACCCGTATGGCTACAGCTATCTCTGAACTGGCAAGGAATGTGATCAAATACGCAGGACATGGCGTATGTCATCTAACCACCGAGTCTACACCTTCTGAGATAGTGATCAAAGTGCAAATAGAGGATTATGGTCCCGGTATAGAGGATATCGATAAGGCCATGGAAGATGGCTATACCACCGGTGGTGGCCTTGGTGCAGGTCTTCCCGGTGCAAAGCGGCTGGTCAATGATTTCTCCATTGAATCAAGTCCCGGATTAACAAAAATAAACCTGGAAATGAGTCGTCCTAATGTCTGATAAGAATGTCTGATAACTGTGATAACACGTTCCCCGGAGATGATCAGGAGGTAACGATAGAGGTAAAGGACCGTCCTCATGTTGCAAACGTCCAGACGAGTGCAAGATGGGTGGCAAAGAAGCTTGGTTTCTCTCATATCGATGTATGCAGAGCAGCTTCATCGGCATCAGAACTTGCTTCGAACCTGATATTTCATGCCAGCTACGGGGGTTCCATAACCATCAGGGCTGTTATGAAAGATGGAGTTGTGGGTATAGAGATCGTTTCCTGCGATGAAGGCCCCGGTATAAAGGACGTGGAACTTGCCCTGCAGGATGGTTATTCCACCGGTCCGGGTCTCGGTTCAGGACTTCCCGCAGTTAATAGGGCTATGGACGAACTCGAAATCACAGTAACAGACGATTCACATACACTAATAATAACAAGGTTGTGGCATTCATGCGAGTAGCAACGGAATCCCGTTCATTCAATAATGACGTACATTGCGGTGACCAGTGTGACTGGTGGATAGAGGATGATATAGTGACCCTGTGCATGATCGATGGTCTGGGGCATGGGGAACGTGCTGAAGAGGCAGCAAAAGAAGCTCTGGATTACGTATCCTGTCACCTGGACGATTCCCTCGATAGATTGTTCTCAGGTTGCAATAAGGCTATCAGGCATACAAGAGGTGCAGCAATGAGCATTGCACGTATCGATCAGAACGATTCCAGCCTTGAATATGCTGGTATCGGGAATACCCGTACAATGATGTATGGTGAGAAGTCATCTCATCTCCCTTCAAGCTGGGGTATAGTGGGTGGAGGATATAGGCATCTGCATGTGGAGAGGAGTGACCTCTCTCCCTATGACCTTGTGATCATGTGGACTGATGGCATCCCCGAGAGTATCAAGCTATCATCGTATGACAGATACCTGCTGCAGGATGAACAACAACTGGCAAAGAGGATACTTGAGGACTACGGACGCATGACGGACGACGCGACCATACTTGTGTATGCAAAGGGGTGATCCACTATTAACAAAGCTGATTTCAATGAGCGGTATTATGATATCCTGAAGGGCTATGTATCAACCCGTGAAGAGAAATATCTGATGAGGTCAGATGACCTTGGGTACGAACTTGTAAGGTTCAATGTTCCTCCTGAAGATATCATCGAAATGCACGAAATGGCTGTAAAGAAGCTGGCAACAGATCTTCCTGCAAAGAGCATGATGGAATGTGTGGGTTTCCTTTCAACTCCTCTTGTAGAGGTCATGATGGCATACGGTCTTGCATTCAGGCAATGGATAGAGGACCTTGAAAAGAGCAAGAGGGAAGTGGAGGAATATGCCCGGGAATTGCAGCATTCCAATGACCTCAAAGAGCTCTTTGCAGATATAATGCGTCACGATCTTTTGAATCCTGCTTCCCTTGTCAATGGTTTTGTCTCGATCCTGCTTGAATGGGAAGATGATGAAAAGAAAAGGTCATTGCTTTCAAATATCAATAAGAGCAACAAGAATCTTATCGATATCATAGAGAAGGCAGCGGAATTTGCCAAACTGGATTCAGTTGAAGGAATTGAGTTCTCTTCAATGGATATTGGTTCCATTCTCGGGGAAATAGTCGACAGCTTCATGCCAAGATTCGAGGAAAGCGAGATGACCGTTGCTCTTGATACTGAGGGTTCTTATCTCACAATGGCCAATTCTGTTATCGAGCAGGTCTTCATGAATCTTATTTCCAATGCCATCAAGTACAGTCCCCGTGGCAGTCACGTCCATATCACTATACTGGATGAAGGGGATCAATGGAATGTCAATGTGAAGGACCAGGGAAGTGGCATCCCTGAGAGTGACAGGGAATTTATCTTCACCCGTTTCTCAAGACTTGATAAGGTCAAGAAAGGAAGTATCAAGGGAACAGGTCTCGGACTTGCGATCGTGCACAAGGTAGTTACCCTCCACAATGGCAGTGTAGGTGTGGATAGCAATTCTCCCGAAGCTGGCAGTACTTTCTGGGTGAGGCTCAACAAGGTACGTACAACTTAATCCACATTTTCATATTTTCTCCTTTTTATTTTATTTTTGGTGTATTCTCTCATTTTTGACAGTTAGCGAATCATTCCAAAAGTAATATATGCTACACTGCACATTGCACTACTGTGATTTTACATGGCAAAGATTGGATTCATAAAGCTAGGTAACTTAGGCATGAGCCAGGTGGTCGACCTCGTACAGGACGAGATCGCAGCAAGAGAAGGAATTACCATCCGTTCATTCGGTACAGGTCCTAAAATGGGCAAAGATGAAGCAGCAGCAACAGAAGAACTCAAGAAATTCGATGCTGACTTCTATGTAATGATCAGCCCAAACTCCAGCGCACCAGGCCCAACCGCAGCTCGTGAGATATACAAGGACGTTCCATGTATCGTTATCTCAGACGGTCCAACAAAGAAGGAAGACCGTGCAGCACTCGAGGAAGCAGGATTCGGTTACATCATTATGACCGTTGACCCACTCATCGGCGCAAAGACAGAGTTCCTCGACCCTGTAGAGATGGCATCATTCAACTCAGACGCAATGAAGGTCCTTTCAACCTGTGGTGTTGTAAGACTTATCCAGGAAGAGCTTGACAAGGTTGCTGCAATGGCAGACGAAGGTAAGGAACTTGAGCTTCCACACATCCTCGCAAAGCCAGAGAAGTGCATCGAGAGAGCAGGCTTCAACAACCCATACGCAAAGGCAAAGGCTCTTGCATCCCTCCACATGGCTGACATGGTCGCAAAGATCAACTTCCCAGCATGTTTCATGATGAAGGACCTCGAGCAGGTAGCACTCACAACAGCAGCTGGCCACGAAATGATGCGCGCAGCAGCACAGCTCGCAATTGACGCAAGAGAGATCGAGAAAGCAAACGACAGTGTCTTCAGGCAGCCACACTCAAAGAAGGGCAACCTGATGACCAAGACAGCTCTCTACGACAAGCCACAGTAAGTACCTCTAAGGTACTTCCTTTTTTCTTTTTCTTCTTATGGATACCCTTTCTGTATTTCTGATCGCTATCGGTCTCTTTGTACTATTCGTTCTCTTCACTGCTTATTTCCTCAAGAGTTACATCGTTATGAATTCCGCAGACAGTGAGGACAGGGAAGAAACATCCTCGGAAGATGTGGATCCTTCTGAGTATTCCGAAATGGAAGAAAAGAAGTAAGATATAAACAAATTAAAAAAGAACCGGGAATCCCGGTCATGTAATTATGGTATTCTGTTTTATTTTGGCTCTTCCTTAGCCCTTGGCATTGCTATGATCTCTCTGACCTGCTGGCTGAAGAAATCAAAGGAATGTGCAGGTCTGAGGACAACTGACACATCAGCTCCCTGACGGGTTCCACCGATCGCTATGATCTCTGTTTCCGGGGAAACTGGTATGTGACCTGAGTCTGCTGCCATCATTGCGCACTCGATCGCTACCTTGAATCCCTTGCCGAACACCGCACGCAGTGTGTCAGATATCACATCTGCCCTGCTGGCACCACCAATGCGCTTCTGGATGGCACGCTCGACACCAGAGAACATGTGGGACTGGGTTGTCATTACAACTCCAAGCTCGTTGAGCTTCTCAAGCTTGTCCTCGTCAACTTCCCACTCTCCAGGTTCCTTGAGTCCGTACTGGTGGGTTATTGCAATGATCTTCACGTCCTGACCCTTGAAAGCCTCTGCAGCTATGAGTGCGGTCTCACCGCTTGTGCTTGCCAGCACCACGTGTTTTATCCCAAGTTCTGCAGCCCTCTTTGCAGATAATTTCATTACTTCTTCTGTGTTTGCCTTTCCGACATCGTCAAAGTATGTGATCGTCTTTTCCATGTTATCGCCTGTAGTTCTATGATGAAATATGATTGCTCCATTATGGCATGTGGGTGATGGTATTTTTGTATTGTGGCTTGGGGTGTTTACAGTTTGAATTATGGCACCTGCACATTAAGTATGGGGATATAGATAACCGTAAATTTTTGTATGTTAGTCTCTTTTGACTTTTATGAAATATCGGCTCTGTAGAATTCCTCGTTTGAGTGCATAAGTAAAGTGTAGGCAACATGTCTTTTCATTAATTTTTCGGATTGTGCCGGCTTCGCCGGAAGCCTCCGGGATGGTTTTAGTTGTTTATGCTCTTCAATTGGTCAATCTTATCTTTCTTCTGCAACCTTGTGTTTCTTATTCTGCAAATGATTATTTGGAATCAAAGAACAGTGCAACCATCCGCCGCAGGCGGCACGTTCCTTCGCTGCCATTCTGAAGACAATTGAAATACTGCAGTAATTGAAAATTGCTAAGTTCAAAGCTGGAATTAACAGTCTCAACAGAGCGCAGATATTTGTTTTCAGCAGTCTTCTCCCATCTCCAAACTTTCTCTATGTAAACGATCAAAATAACCGGTTTTGCACTATCAGTATTCTCCTCCACGCACCCCAAAGCACCCTATTCCCAACCGTAAACGATGCTCTTATCAATAAGACGGCAGTTATATTAATATAAGGGAGTTTGGCAAGTCATAATTCATATTTACTGAGGTGATCGTTTGGCTGAAACAGATTATGAAGATAACAATGTAAAGATCATAACTACAGAGATACAATCCGAGAATCCTGTGTTGATCGAGGGTTTTCCGGGAATCGGTCTGGTGGGTAACATTGCCAGTCAGCAGATAATCGATGAATTGAAGATGGAATATCTCGGTTCCATTGACTCGAGACACTTTCCTCCAATTGCGGTTCTCTATGAAGGGCTCATAAATATGCCAGTACGCATCTACGAAAGTGTTGAGCATGGAATGGTGATGATCGTATCGGACATCCCTATCAATCCGGTGGTGGCATACGATATAAGCAAGGCTCTTCTCACATGGGCGAAATCCATCAATGCAAAGGAGGTAGTCTCACTTGCCGGTATCGCCACAATGAGCGAGGAGAACAAGGTCTTCGGTGCAGCTACGAATATGGATATGCTGGAAAAGATAAAAGATAAGGTGGAGCTTTTCCAGATGGGAACCATCTCCGGTATATCCGGCAGCATAATGGGTGAATGTCTCGTACGCGACATGCCTGCAATAAGTCTTCTCGGTTCCACCATGAGCCAGAACCCTGACCCAAGGGCGGCGGCAGTTGTGATCGATGTGCTGAACCTTCTCTACGGTTATGGTATCAATACCGAAGGTCTCATTGAGCAGGCTGAGAAGATCGAGGTGGAGATGCAGAGGCTCGCCGAGGATGTCAGGACCACTGAACAGCCACAGGGCACAAGGAAAGAGTTCCCGATGTACGGGTGATAACATGGAATATGCTGCTTTGACAGGAATATCCGAGCGTGTTATCTCAGACCTAAGGCAGAACCGTCTTCTGACAATTGAAATAAGAAGTCCTCATAATTTCCTTGCAGCCCTGCGTTTGAATGTGGGTGACATGTTGTTCCTTACCCATACGAGTCCTGAGGATCTTACAGGCGGCAGCATGGGTATCATTGTGAAACTACTCAGGCATCAGGTATCAACCCATCGTATGATGCAGAGCACCGAGGCATACTATGAAGAACGTGAGACAACAACTCTCAGGTTACAACTTGATCCGAAATGTATTGCAAGGGTGCGTAAAGTACTGAACAATACAATAGGTGAGGTCACAACGGTGGATGCTGAAGAGATCCCTCTCTACAACGCAAGATAACCATATTCTCAATCGAACGTTCCGGGGATGGTATCCAGTCCCCTTTCTATTTTCTCAAGTAGTTCATAGCTGATACCTATGGGTACCTCTTCATTGGCATATCCGCTATGTTTTCTTGACCCCTTGCATCCGTAGGATATCCCGATGCCCTCAAGAAGCGGTCTTGCAGTACAATCGCCGCATATGGATGCTGCGCCGATCGACCTTGATGTGATACCCTCTCCGTGGTGGAATGCATATGCCTGTATTATCTTCATGGCACTTTCAGGTTTGAGATAGAGCAGAAGTACATCGAACTCGCCGCTATTCTTCCCCAGAGGCCCGATTCTTATGGACCTGTAGTTCTTCTCGATCCTTGGAAGTGAGTTCACAGCCCTTTCTGCAGTTTCCATATCCATGTACCTGTTGGACTTCAGGTAATAGTCTGCAGGTCCGTTCTCACTGATGCCGAGAATATACTTTCCAGGTCTGCATCTCTGGTCCTCTATCAGGAACTCCTCGCCATGTCTTGCTCTGTGCACAAGTTCGCAGTACAGCATTTCCGATGTCTCGCCTTCCTCGTCGCAAAGTGTTATGCATACGGGCTCGCCTTCATTCATGAGTGCTTCAATATTGGGGTATCCTGAACTCATCATCTATTCTCCTGATGTTCTATTGTATATTTCTTTGCCTCGGCAGCGTACATGTGTGCAAGTCTTGTAGGTTCCGGAAGTTTCCATCCTTTAAGGCAGTGCTTCGCAATTTCCAGGCAACTGTCAAGGGACACTTTATGTCCGGGCGCTACAATGATCGGATTGCTGCGTTTGTTGCTTTTCACAAGCCAGCCCACCTGTTCTCCTTCATACACGAGCTTTTGGGCATCTCCGACCTCTGCAGGGGTTTCAGAGCTTCCGCAGAGTATCTTCTTCGATACTCCTATTGTGGGTATATCCGTCACAGCTCCAAAATAACTCGCCATCCCTGCCCTTGTCGGATGGTTGATGCCGCAGGAATCGAACATGAGGATATCCGGTATATTCTCAAGTTCAGAAAGAACAGAAGCAATGGCTTTCCCTTCCCTGAAATTCAGGTATGTAGGGATATACGGGAAAGCCACCTTTTGTACTATGTACTTCTTTTCGATAACTTCAAGTGAACTGTAGTCCAGAACGACCATGGCGCAGACGATGTTTTCGTCAAAATAGGCGCAGTCCACACCAGCTATACGGTGGATATTGCCGAAGCCGTCCTCAAGACTGAGCTTTTCAACAGCCTTGTTCTGGAGGACTCTCAGTTCCTCCAGTGTGCGTGAAGCCGGGTCGAACCAGTGGTCCAGTTCGTCCTTATTCAATAGTTGCCCTCACAGTCGTGAACACAGGTCCACGGATATCTATCTTCTTCTTGTTGCTGGTGATGAAGCGCTGTGCGAGTGGTTCGAGGCGGATATTGATCTCAGAAGGTACCTTCACTATCCTCACCCTTGTCTCAACCTCGCTCTCACCGTTGGTAACGGCATCTTCAATATCCTTTGCCGCCTGGCATGCGAATGCATCAAGGAACCTGAGACCTGTCCTTGCGGAATGGTTCTCAAGTACCTTCTTCCATTTCTTGTTGTCAGGTACTCCGAGGATATCATTCTCATATGCAACGACCTCATTGAAAACAGCAGGTCCACAGAGCTTTGTCTCCTCCTCCGGTTCGATGACAGAGACCTTCACGGTCTTGCCCTCGATGGTTCCTTCCCATGCAGGGAACTCGCATGGACTTGGGGTTGCGGAATGTTCCTCGCAGACTGCTGTGATGGCCTTGACGATTTCCATGCCTTCTGCTGTCACCGGAACGTTTGATACACGGACATTCTTTGCAAGCTCATTATCGGTCATCTTCCATTCGGAGTACTGTGCGATCTGCGGATAGGTGAGTGAACGGATATCTGTTGCATCGTGGAGGATCATTGCAAGCCTCTCGACGCCAAGTCCCAGGTTCATCACGGGATATGGTATATCGTACTGTGAGAGTGCTGTGGGTGAGTAGATACCGAAGGTAGCTATCTCTATCCAGCCGTCGGAGTATTTTGTATTGGAGCCTACGAGGTTAGGATGGTAGGCAAATACCTCTATCTGGGTATCAGGTACGTAGTACTTGCTGCGCTTGTCATCAGCCCTGAACATGAACTTCTCGAAACCGAACTGTGATAACAATCCCTGTGCAACAGCCTTTCCATGGTCGATGGTGACATTCTCATCCATTATCACACAGGATGCGGAATAGTATGTCATAAGACGGGCTGCATCCTCGTCCTGTTCTCTTCTGAAACAGCGGTCGATGGAGAAGAAGTTGAAAGGTGGTTCAGCACGCTCGATGACCGATGCAAGACTGATGAACCAGCCTGATGTCATGTGGCTTCTCAGGGTCTTCTTGATCGCCTGCGGGATGAGTTCCTTGAACTCGGGGAATACCTGGTCGATCATCTCTACGATAAGTGAATCCGACACACCGATACCTGCAGCGATCTCAGGGACCAGGTCATCTCCTTCCACATCTCCCTTCTTGTATGCGTGAAGGATCTTCCTGATGGTCTCTATGGCCTCATCGTCGATATCACCGAGTATTTCCCTGATGGTGGCAATACGTTCGTCAGAGATGCCTACATTTGGACGTGGGAGGCCTGCAAGATAGAAGCACCTGTCAAGGACTGCCAGTGCCTCGTGGCCGAACTGCTTGTGAACCTCTCTTTCATCGACTATGAGCGGGTTCATCATTTCCTCGAATCCCATTCTCATGTATGCGTCACGGAGCTTTGAGATGGTGTCATACACAGGGTGTGGCTTACCATACTTGATGGTCATGTGTGGGTACTGGTCATTCAGCTTTGTCTCACTGATGTAGTCCTTCCCTTTGTTCCATTCAGCATCAAAATCCTCGTTTGCTGCCTTTTTAATGTCATCAGGATTGAATTTCATGTATTTTCCTCGTAATATTGTGATAAGTGAATCGTAATATGTGGGTTAACCGATCCGGTCTTCAAATTCCCTCATTGCCTTTTCCAGTTTCTGCTGGCGTATGGCATTGGTCAGGTCTCCACGGGTCTTCTCTATGATCGACCTTGTGACATCGGTCTTGTGCCTGAGTCCGTGTGTCATTGCATCAGGATAGTCGAACATCATAAGACAACTGTGGATCTCTTCCATGAGCTGGAGGTATCTCTCCCCTTCTTCGGGGCTGTCCTTTCTGATAAGGTCCAGTATATGTCTCCTGAGTTCTCCGCTGACATCACCAAGTCCGTTGAGATATGCGACATCGCTGACATTCAACTCCTCCGGTCCGGCCAGCTTCGTCTCTTCCTCGTCCTCATTGAGTATATGGTAAACGACTATGCATTCGACGTATTCCTGCTGGGCATGTTCCAGAAAACCTGAGAAGTAGACTTCCGGATAGTCCTTAAGCAGATCATCTATTCTCTGAAGCATTTCTCCTGCCTCTTCTATCAGGACGAGGGCACCTTTTTTGTCCTTGTTGTGTATCCTGTACATCGCTGTCCTGCAATTACGCACAACGTCCCTTGAGATCGACAGGGCTGCTTCTCTTCCCTTATCTTTTTTCTCAAAGTTGTTCTTGATGTTACTGGATATATCGTAGATCATTGCAATCCTTTAGTTCATTTGCCGCTTTGTATAAACAGTTTTTCAAAAGCAAAGCTGAAATGCGCAGGTATGCAGGAAGCCGGATATATAGCTTAATGTAGGTGGTATGTAAAAAAAAGGGTTAAAGAACGAACAAACGTGTCGTTCTTAATTCACTCGTCGACCGGAATGGTCTCGAGCTGGCTTGCAACATCCCATATGAGAGTTCTTGTGTGTACAGGGATGTTTGGGTCGTTGCTGATATCCTCAAGAATGGATATGCTTGATGATGTTCTCAGGAATAGTGGTTCATCATCTTTTCTTAATGTTTCCAGAATATCATTTGCAGAACGCCTGATGTTTCTTGGTACTGAATTATCGTTTGCGATATATTCCAATTTTTGTTTGCATTCTTCAATGACTTGTTCAAAATTTGACATGTAGGATCACCTTGATAAACTTGAAATTAAAATAGGGTTGCTCAGTTATCCCTAAATAATTATATTCTATAAAAAGACTTTCATTGGTATATAGGTTTTGAGAAAAAGGAGATAATATGTCAAACACTGATGATGTGAAAATACAGAAGATATCTAAAATGCTTGAGATCGGAGGCACTATGCTGGCACAACACTGCAACAATTGTGGTGCTCCTCTCTTCCGCTATCAGGGTCGTGTACTATGCCCTGTATGTGATGATGTTCGTGATCCACGCGGGGCTATGGGACAGGCCAATGATACAGCTCCCATATCATCTGCAGGAAATGAGGTATCTCCAGTGGATACAATGGAAGAGCCAGTTGCGGCACGTCCTGAATCAATTCCATCACCTGTAGCGGAGCCTGTCAGGACAGAACCATCTAAACCTTTAGTCCAGGGCTCAGTTTCGGAACTGGAGTCACTAATCATCAGTAAGATGACCGGTATGGCACGCGAGATGCAGGATGAGAAGGATCCAAGAAGGATCGATGAGTATCTGGACCTTATCGACCGTTGCATGGACATACTCGCAAAGATGCAATAATGGATCTGGTTTGGATGGTAACATCCATTCCTTTATTGCTGTAAAGTTCTATTTTCTGTATTCACTGCCAACTATCTCTCTTATCTTTGCCGCGGTCTTGGGGCCTATATTGCTGACCTCGAGCAGTTCCTCATAGCTTGCTTTCATGACATTCTCTACAGAGCCAAAATGCTGTAACAGGTTACGTGCGGCTTTTGGTCCGATGTCGGATATCGAAGAGACAACATATTCCTGCTGCTCCGGTAACATCGCTGCAGCCTTCCTGCCGTGCATATTTACCTCTCTCTTCTCATCGACCTGTTCCCTTTTTGCTATCTGCATCAGAAGCGATGCCGTATCTTCCGCATCACGGGTGTAGAATATCGACACTCCAAAATCAAGGGATATAGAGGATATTGCACCGTGTATGGCATTGGGGTTCATACCTCTGCAATTGAACAGGCTGTCGCCTTCAATGATGAGCACGGGCTTTTCATACGCTCTTGAAAGGTTTGCTATCTGCTCGAAGAGTTTCTGTTCGATGAGTGAACTCACGAAGTCCTGTGTTTCTTTCCTTTCAACAGCTATGCGGTCACTGAGAATGTAATCGCCTACCTCGAGGGTCTTCACTATGATCTCCATTCCATTCCTGTCAAGTGTCCTCGCAACAGAACTACGTATCTCCCTCTGGTCAACGACTATCTTTATCTTGCTATCATTGTCACCATACTCGAACAATGTCCTTTGTTCCTCTCCGGGGATATCGGATGCAAACTCCTCTGTAATGGAGCTGTTCTTCACAGCAGGCATGGCTGCCTGAAGCTCTTTCATGTTACTCTGCATCTTCCTTTCCCTTGAAAGGCTGCTCCAGTAGTATGCCTCGTCACGGGTGCCTTTTGTAACAAGCACGACAACACGTCCCTCGTGTTTCCTCCCGGTTCTGCCCTTTCTCTGGATACTCCTTATCTCAGAGGGAATGGGTTCGTAGAAAAGAACGAGGTCGGTTGATGGTATATCGAGTCCTTCCTCTGCAACGGAGGTTGCCACAAGTACATTGTAATCTCCCGCCTTGAACTGCTCGATGATCTCCACCTGTTGTTTCTGTGTCAGGCCCTTATCCTTGTATTTGGATGCCTGGCCAACAAAACGCACCGGCCTTATGCCCTCTACTTCTGAGAGCTCTTTGGTTATCATCTCCGCAGTGTCACGATAGTTCGCAAACACAATGACCCTTGAATGCGGCTTACCTTCCAGTTCCTCAAGAACTATTCTCTTGACATACTCCAGTTTCGGATGCTCGATATCGCAGTCCTTCAGGCGTCTGCTTGCCTGCCGTATGTAGATATCTTCCGCAAGACGTTTCGATGCTTTACTGCCGCTTTTGGAGTAGGCCTCATTGTCCAGTCTTTCCATGTACATTCGAAGTGACTCAAGTCCCTGTGTCTCTGTGATCTCCACTGCATGGTTCACTTTCATTATCTCTGCAAGCAGTGAGATCGCGCTATAAACGGAAGGGTCGGGAATGCCACCTCTCAGCTGCCCCTGAAGCTTCGCCTGAAGTCCGAGCAGGTCCTTCTTTGATACATATCTCTGGTTATAGATGGGGTAACCAAGTTCTGTGAGTTTTTTGTACCTGTCCTCAAGGACCTTGTTGAGCAGGTTCTTTATCTCTCTCATCTCATCCGGAAGGTTGATGCGCTTCCACTCGATCTCTTTCTTGTGGATATAAGGAAGAACATCTTTGTCGGATTCGGTCTTCACGGCAACCGACTCGATGTGAAGTGACTGGCAGACCTCTGCTATCTTCTCATCGGAACTTCCGGGACTTGCAGTGATTCCCAGGCACAGAGGGTTCTTTGCGGTCTCAAAATACTTCTCGGCTATGTAGGTGTAAGCGTAATTTCCAACTGCCCGGTGTGCCTCATCGAAGGTAATGTGTGTGACATCCTCAAGACTGATCCTTTTCGTCAGGATGTCGTTCTCAATTACCTGTGGTGTGGAAACGATGACCTTTCCCTGTTCCCACAGTTCTGCTCTTTTATCCGGGCTGATGCTTCCGGTAAAGGTGAGGACCTCTTCTTCGGGTAGGTTGAACACATTCCTGAAAAAAGAAGCGTGCTGCTCTACAAGTGGCTTAGTTGGCGAGAGCACCATCACCTTGCCGTCATATTTCTCAAGGCGTGATGCCATTACGAGAAGTGATATGATCGTTTTACCGAGGCCCGTGGGGAGTACTACAAGGGTGGATGTGTCAAGTGCCTTTCCTGCCAGATCAAGTTGATATAGCCTCTGCTCGACGGCATCTGCTTTTATCAACGGGTGTCTGATGAATTCCGGCATGTTATGGCTCTTGGTTTGCCATATATACTCTCTTCATGTTTTTAAATATAATTAGAGCGGGGTGAAAGTAATGTATAAAAAAAGAACTCAGAGTGCCTTACCGGCACTCTCGAAATCCCTGCCCATGTAGATCAGCTCATGGATCAGGTCTGCGATACCGTCCACTGGAGCACGGACTTGTTTCATGCTGTCCCTGTCCCTGATGGTCACGGTGTTATCCTCTATGGTCTCATAGTCGATGGTGATGGAATATGGTGTTCCTATCTCATCATTCCTTCTGTACCGTCTTCCGATGGTACCGGAATCATCATAGGATACAAGCAGTCCCTTCTGCTTCAACCCGGTTTCAATTGTCCTTGCAGGACCGATGAGCTCTTCCCTTGTGAGGAGCGGAAGGATAGCTACCTGTACAGGTGCTACTTCCTTTTTGAGCCTCATGACGATCCTTGCCTCTTCCTCTTCCGTTTCTTCCTTTCCGGCGACCATTTCCTCTTCAAAGGCATGTTCCATTGTGGAATAGAATATCCTGTCTATGCCGTATGAAGGTTCGATCACATGAGGTATGATGTTCTCACCGCTGATCTTCACAGTCTCTTCTGCGAACTCCACAATGTCTCCGGGTACAGTGACCTCCTCGCCATCGACGGTGACGGTGATGTTCTCCTGTTCGAGTTCTGCCTGGCTCAGGGCTTTCAGTGCATCTGCAACAGCCTTTGCCTTGCCCTTGAAGAGAGGTCCGAGCTTGCCCATATTAGGCTTGACCACGAATTGCGTGACCATCTTAGGTTCGCTGTATTCCCTGTATATCGAGAGTTCGGTCTTGCTGACATTTGCATGTGCCTTCAGGTCATAGTCCGTCCTGTCTGCGATACCGACGACCTCTACCCAGCCGAACCTGTCGGTCTCGATCTCAGCATCCCAGCAGTCGATGGCATAGTGTGCCATCTCATCCTTCATATGCTGCCTGAATCTCAGTTTGTCCGCTGCGATTCCCACGCGCTGGAGGAAGTGGTTGGTGAGTCCTATCTGGTATGCAAGGAACTCATGTGCAATGGTTCCTTTCTCAACTGCTTCACCAAGGCTCATCTGCTCTATCTCTTCCCTGTCCTGTGCCTCATCCGAGTAGAGGTTGATCACAGTATCTGCGAACCTGCCAAAATCAGGGTGCTTCTTATCGTTCGGGTCGATGAATATCTCGGCTTCTGCCTGAGTGAATTCTCTCAGTCTTATGACACCCTGTCTTGGTGATATCTCATTACGATATGACTTCCCGATCTGGGTAGCACCGAATGGGAGTTTCTCACGATAGAAACGTGCCAGTCTCAGGAAGTCCACGAACATTCCCTGCGCGGTCTCAGGACGCATATATCCCTGTCTGCCTGTTCCCGGACCGATATTGGTCTTGAACATGAGATTGAACTCGTATGTCTCACCAAGTTCACCTTCACACTCGGGGCATTTCACACTGTTCTCTGTGATCACCCTGTCGAGTTCCTGGTCACTGAGGGTATCCGGTATGGCTACGTATTTCTCTACCAAGTGGTCTGCCCTGAATGCCTCACCACAGTTCTTACACTCGCAGAGAGGGTCTGAGAAACCACCTACATGACCGGAAGCTACGAAAACATCTTCGATACCAATGGTAGGTGCCTCTATCTCCATGTAGCCTTCCTGGACGACATAGGTCTCACGCCAGATCTGCTCAATTCTGCGTTTCAATGTACTTCCCAGAGGTCCGTAATCGTAGAATCCGGCGGTACCTCCGTAAAGTTCGAAAGAGTTCCATAAGAATCCCCGGCGCTTGGCCAGTTCTATTACCTGTTCATATTTATCCATGGATGATCCTCTGATTATATGAATGAATTATGAATTCATCGATATGCCCATTGCATTTAATAGTAACGAAAGCACTTTGAAATACGTATGGTCATATTGTGAGTAATCGTGTATGTGTTTTGGAAAAAAACTCTCATTACTCTTATATGTATGTTCATACTTTCTATGTGTTGAGCAAGGTCTAATCTCAATCAAATCATATCATATCGTACCACCATCTTATATGATTCAATTGGTCATTTCAACACTGGCCTTGCTCTTCCTATCGAAAATCTTTTTCTTTGATCATATTGACATCTAATCTATCTGCTGTTCTTCCATTGCTATGGCTCTTCGATGGTTTTGATGTTGTCGCCATAATATGTTAAAAAAGAACTGTGTGGGGTTTGGACAAAACCCCTTTGTTTCCACTGGAACGAACAAATATAATAATAATAAGGTCACTCTGAATTGAGTGCTTCTTCTGCTGTCATTCCCTGGTGGACTATCTTTGAGATGTGTGACACAAGCTTTGTAGGGTCTTCTGACTGGAAGACATTCCTTCCAATTGCCACTCCTTTTCCACCGGCTTCAAGGGAATCATGGATCATCTCAAGAAGCTGTTTCTCAGTATCCATCCTTGGGCCACCTGCGATAACTATTGGTACAGGGCATCCTGCAACGACCTCTTTGAAGGTATCGATGTCACCGGTGTAACTCGTCTTCACAATGTCAGCACCAAGTTCTGCACCAATCCTTGCTGCATGCTTTACATAGTCTACATCGTGTTCTGAACCCACCTTTGGTCCTCTTGGGTACATCATGGCGAGAAGTGGCATACCCCACTCATCACATTTGCGTGCGATATATCCCATATCCTGAAGCATTTCCGCTTCATCATCCGCGCCAACATTGACATGAATGGACACTGCATCTGCACCTATCTTTATTGCTTCTTCGACATCTGTGACGATAACCTTGTGGTTTGGATCAGGTCCAAGTGAGGTTGAAGCTGAGAGGTGAATGATAAGTCCTATATCCCTGCCATATCCGCGGTGTCCGTGCTTTGGAAGTCCCATGTGCCCGAGTACCGCATTTGCTCCACCATCTGCTACTTTATTTACCATTGCCGGGAGGTCAATGATCCCTTTTATCGGTCCTGCTCCAACCCCGTGGTCCATGGGTATGATTATCGCATTCCCTGTATTGCGTTCGAAGATCCTTTCCATCCTGACAGATTTGCCAATTTCACTCATGTTCGCATCATTGCCTCTATTATAGATAATACTAACGTAAAATTGCGTAAAACGGGTTACTGTGTCACAGATTCTCATGCTGGTATTTGCCACAGTATCCTTCTTCAAGTTCACTGTGAAGGTCAAAGAACAGCAATTGCATGACACGTGCATTCTTTTTCAACCTGAACCCATTGGGGTTGTGAACTACAAGCATTGACTCGCTTCTTCCTCTATATCCTGAATCCCAGACCGCTGTCCCTATATTCGCTCCGCATCTGAGCAGAGTGGACCTTGGTCTTGCAATGGCAGCAAGGTCAAGAGGAATGTTCACTATCTCATTGAATGTGATCTTGTATACTCCCTGATCAAGATGTGCCCAGCCATTCTCATCGAAATCCACAGGTTCAGTTGAAGGTGTCTCTCTTTCACTGTTGTCAAAATCAACTGCACCTGCACTGTTGTACATCTCTATACCTTTGAGTGTCAGTTCGACGCTATTAGGCTGGAGCTGGGTCTCTGTATCTATCGTGTTCTCAACAAGTGGTGTCTCGCAGTTGATCAGTGCTCTGAGCTCATTTCTTGATAGAAGGGTCATGGTTGTAGGTCTTTTTGATCGGATATATTTGTTTGGTATATGTTGTGTCGCAGGGTATTATGTTAGTGTAAACACAAATTATTGTAAACCAATCAGTTTATATGTATTATTGTACATGAGTATTATGGTGAGTTTGGAACGTTTTTCGATCACTCACTTTGATATTGTGTCAAAGAACGAGTTAGGGAATTCGTGAAGAATGATATAAAAAGATAATTTGAAGGAGTGAATGATGTGAGTAGCACGGATATTGTAAAGTACGGAAACAGGCCTGAAATGTTGTTCAAAGTCACTTTAAGCCCCGATGGGACCACTTACCAGAAAGAGATCTCTCTTGTCTTTCCAAAATTCGTAAGTGCCGATATGCCCCATTATAAAGAGGAATATATGGGCCAGGACAGCACTGCTTCCGACAATTGTCAGTGGCATTTCGACGTAGAGGAATGATATCAGTTCCTCTTTTGTTCTTTTTTAGTATTTGTTCTGTATCTGGTATTATTCCTGTTCTGAATTCCCATTTTTTTTATTCCCTGCTTAAAACAACACACCTTATATACTAATTACATTATTTCTAATAAGGGTCAGTTTCCTTCAGGGCAAGTGGGTTGGTCTACTCTCTCTGAATATGTAGTTGTGTTTCATGCTATCGGGATCGGTTCGTATATCCTCTTCATGGGAGCTCAGGGGTTCGTTCAATGGGAAAAGAAATATCGGATAAGGGACAGGCAGACTATTTCTTATTTGATACAGGAAATCCCTATATGTCCCTTTTCAAACACAATAAAGCTGTTATGCTTGTCATCGACCCTGCTACTTTCGACATAGTAGATGCTAACATTTCAGCATGCGATTATTATGGGTGGCCCCTGGAAGAGCTCACAAGTATGAGGATCGATGAGATCAACACTCTTTCCTCAGAGGACATAAGAGCTGAAATGCAAAATGCTGTGAATGAGAAAAGGAACTATTTTCTTTTCAAGCACAAGCTTGCAAGTGGAGATATACGTGATGTGGAGGTGTACAGCAGCCCTGTTGTAGTGAATTCACGTGCTCTTCTTTATTCTATCATACATGATATCACTGAGCGGAAAAAGGCAGAGGATGAACTGAAGGCCCGGGAGATGCAGCTTCGCACCGCGCAGAAGATCGGGCGTATCGGTAGCTGGGCAATTGACATGGATTCCGGGGAAGTGAGCTCATCTGAAGAGGCAAGAAGGATATACGGCTTCGAAGGGGACAGGTTAACGATCGAGGCGATCCAGATGATCCCTCTGCCGGAGTATCGCCCGATGATGGATGAGGCCTTGAAAAGTCTTATTAAAGAGGGAACAACCTATGACATCCAGTTCAGGATAAAAAGACAAAACGACAGTGTCATCCGTGACATCCATTCAGTTGCAGAATATTATGCTGAAAAGAATATGGTCATAGGTACTATTGAGGATATCACTGAACGCAAAAAGGCCAATGATGCACTATTGCATGCAAAGATAATGGCAGAGGCTGCAAACAAGAGCAAGGATGAGTTCCTGGCAGCAATGAGCCATGAGCTACGTACTCCGCTTACCTCTGTTATCGGTTTTTCAGATGTGCTTCTGGACGGTACCTCTGGTGAGCTTGATGAGCGACAGGCCCGCTATGTGAGTCATATCTCTGATGCAGGAAAGCACCTGCTGAAGCTTATAAATGATGTGCTAGATCTCTCAAAGGTGGAAGCCGGTAAAATGGAACTTCTGTATGAGGATTTTTCAGTAGGGCTTGCGATCGATGAGGTTCGAACATTGCTTTTTCCTCTCGCAAAGAGCAAACGTATAGGTATTGGTGTTGAGCTTGATCAGCAGGTCGATACTGTCTATGCAGACCGGACCAAGTTCAAACAGATCCTGTACAATCTGGGAAGCAACGCTATAAAGTTCACTTCAGAAAGGGGTTCTTTGAACATTCATGCGAAATGCCCGGATGGTGTTCTAATTGTCAGTGTACAGGATACTGGTATTGGCATATCTGATCAGGATATCGATAAGCTCTTCAATCCCTTCATTCAACTGGATTCCTATCTCACCAATGATCATAAAGGAACAGGTCTTGGGCTTTCTCTTGTAAAGAAGTTCGTGGAACTCCATGAAGGTAGGATCTGGGTTGAAAGTGAGGTTGGTAAAGGAAGCAAGTTCACTTTCTCGATACCGGTTGGGGATGGTAAGGATAATTAGAAGGTGCAATGTAAGTGTGCAACATTAAAAATTCAGGCTCACCCGGATGAATGTGGGATTCACTATGTATCTGTCATAGTATTGTTGAAAACAACGTCATAAGAGGTAAAATGCATCCTCTTTTTATGCAGGTCAGGCATCTGGTCTGTAAGCCTGCAGTTGCTTTCTCTAAGTGTTATTGGCCGTACTTCTTTTTTAGCACTATGTAGGTTATCAATGCTACGATGATGGTTCCTGCGAATATACTGATAAGTGCCGTTGTAGGCGGCAGGTATGTATATGCAACGATTGCCAGCAGAGTTCCCAAGATAACTGCGGCAGGTATGAGCAAAGAGTTTTTCTTCAGTGTCTTTTCATCGACGATGTCCAGTTGTGCCATTTTCATCCCATTAAAAAGGTTTTACTATCTTTGGTAATATATATTTATTTATATGCTCGGCTTGGGTATATATAGTTTTTCCCTTCTTGCTTAATTGTTGAATAATTGTGATATCAACAAAGGAACCCGGCAACAGCACTAGAATAATGCCAGAGTACTGGTTGTAATATATGCCAGTGTAACATATCTGGCGAACTTTCCCAGAAATACATATATGGAGAAAGTTCTGAAGTCAAGTTTAAGAACACCGCCCGTTGCTGCTATAGCATCTCCTATCAAGGGCATCCATGTGAAGAGCAGTAAAAAGGTGCCGTATTTTGAGAACATGCTATCTGTTCTTTTGAGCTGTTCTTCGGATATCGAGAAGAATCTTTCGATAATATCGGTCCTTCCCCGCAGTCCTACATAATATGTCGTGCAGGATCCCAGATAGTTTCCTACGGAAGCTACCATTATGATCGGGAGTGTGTCAAAACCCTTACTTATAAGTAGAACTACAAAAGCCTCTGATCCAAGGGGCAGTATTGTAGAAGCGAGGAAGCTTGCTATGAAAAGGCCAACATAGGCATGTTCATCTATCAGGCTGGAAAGAATTTCTATCATTTTCAGTAATAATTATTATGTTGTTGTTCATAGTTGCTTTTGAATCCTATCATTGATGGATTATCCTTTGATGAAATATTTATATTAATACGGTCTATATTTGGTAAAAGTACTTATTCACAGATATTTGGTATCAGAACAGATAAAGTCACTCATATATTATGTGTAACCAGATCCACTATATACAAGGTAAATAGGAGCATGCAAAAAAAACCTATGCATTCTGTACTGATCGTTGATGACGATCCTCCAAGTGCCAAACTTCTGGAAACCTTCCTTTCCAGGGATTATATCACTTATGTAGCTGGTACTGGCGAGGAAGCTCTTGACATAATAGGCTCTGAGAAGATCGACCTGGTGCTGCTTGACATAATGATGCCTGGCATGGATGGATATGAGGTGTGCCGCCATATCAAATCTTCCAGGTCGACGCAGTTCATTCAGGTTATAATGATCACTGCCCTTTCGACCAGGGATGATCGTTTGATCGGGCTTGAAGCAGGTGCTGATGAATTCCTGGTAAAACCCGTTGACAGGCTCGAGGTCCTCATACGTGTGCGTGCTTTGTTAAAGAGCAAAGAGCTATATGACCAGCTGGTCTCTGAAAAAGAGACGGCACAGTCATATTTTGATGTTTCGGGCTGTATGATGGTAGCCCTCAATAATGATGGTACAGTGAAGCTTGTGAACAGGAAGTGTTGCGAGGTTCTGGGCTATGAGGAAACCGAGCTCACAGGCAAGAACTGGTTCGATATGATAATCCTTCCTGAGGATAGAGAAGTTGTATCCTCTGTTTTCAGTAATATGATCAATGGAAATGTTGAAGAAGTAGGGGAGTTCGAGAACATTGTCCTCACAAAGAATGGTGAGAAGCGCATCATTCGCTGGAATAATTCTTATCTGGAGGATGTGGACGGGAATATCACGGGAACACTCAGTTCAGGTTCCGATGTGACCGAAGAACGTCTAACGACAATGAAACTGCAAGCTTCGGAAGAGAAGTTCAGGTCATTGTTCGAGAATGCTGCAGATGCCATCCTTATCTTTGATCTTGATTGCAACATCATTGATGCGAATTCAGTTGCAAGTGAAATGCTTGGTTATGATATGGATGAATTGTTGACCATGTCCAGACATGACCTTATAGCCCCTGAGGCTAGTGGTAGCTGCGCTGCCAGACTTACTGATGTAATGGATGGGGAAAGCAGCAGATTCGAGATGGTATACCTGAGAAAGGATGGTATCCGGATCCCGGTTGAGATGGGTGTCAGGATCATCGGGTATAATGGTATGACCTCACTTCTGTGCAATGTGAGGGATATCAGTGAACGTAAACATTCGGAGAGGGTTCTGCAGGAAAGTGAACAAAGATTCCGCCTTCTTGCTGAGAATGCGAATGATGTGATATGGACCCTTGATAAGAGTGGCAGATTCAACTATTGCAGCCCCTCTGTTCTCAAATTACGTGGTTACACGCCTGAAGAAGTGTCTCAGCAGACATTTGATGAGATCTTCCCGGAGGAACATAAGAACACGATAAATGAAGCCATCCAGAGATTCTATGTAAAGCTGGAGGCCGGAGAAGGGCACTATTCTGAGATATTCGAGATTGAGCAATACCACAAAGATGGTCATAAGGTATGGACAGAAACAATTGCGAATCCCGTTTATGATGATGAGGGTAACTTCAAGTTCTTCCTTGGTGTTTCAAGGGATATAACTGAGAGGAAGAATGCAGAAGAGGAGATATCTCAATATGCAAATGAACTGGCAAGGAAGAACGAGGAACTTAAAACCCTTGAAAGGATGAAGGATGAGTTCATTTCCAACCTGAGCCATGAGATAAAGACGCCCCTTATATCCATAAAGGGTTACAGTGAACTGTTATACGATGAAGCTCTGGGTCCGGTTAACATCAGGCAGAAAAAAGCCCTTAAGACTGTACTGGATAAATATGATCACCTGAGCTTCCTTATGGATTCACTGATCTATATGAGCATCGTGAAATCAGGGAAAGTACACTATAGACTTGATCCTACCCGAATAGTGGATAGTCTGAACAAGGTAATGGATTATTTTAAGGTCCGCTCTCAGGATAAGGCTCTCATGCTTCTGCTGGACGTTGAAGATGGTCTTCCTCTGGTCCAGGCTGATGTGGAATATCTGCCATATCTGTTCAGGGCGATAATCGATAATGCCATCAAGTTCAGTGAAGATGGTTCAAAGATAATTATACGCGCATTCAAGGACGAAGACAATGTCCATATCACTGTAACGGACTTTGGAATAGGTATTCCTGAAAAGGAGATCCCGCATATCTTCGGGCGTTTCTATCAGATAGATGGTTCCATCTCAAGAAGATATGGTGGCAGCGGTCTTGGACTGTATGTCAGTAAGACCATAGCTGAGATCCATAACGGGGATATCTGGGTCGAGAGCGATGAAGGTAAGGGAACCACGGTTCATGTCAGGTTCCCTGTATACAGGTCATAACCCGCTTCAATATTCTGTTTCCACAGAATATGTTATCTTTTTCTCACCGTCTGCCGGTACTTCAACTTTAAATTCAACAGTTGATGAGTCGATTTCGGTGAAGCTATCTGATGAACTTAATATCTCCCATTCTCCGCGGAATGTTTCTATCACATTGATCTCTACATCCTCTTCCTTGTGGTTCTTCAGTTCAATAACAAAAGTTCGTTTCTCCGAGGTATCTCCTGTTCTTTTGTAATAGCTCTGTCTCCTGTCTCCGGTGATATCAAATGCATTTCCCACCAGTATCTCCACTTCTTCATCTTTTGGTGTGTGGTCTATCTCATCTTCTCCCAGGAATTGAAGCTGGCCCTGAGAATCTGATTTGTACACCCTGACAACTCCTTTTGGAAGGGGTGTACCAAGATCATTCTTTTCTGAATTGTTGATCTCAAGCATAACTTTGATCTTATCATCGTTTTCAAACACATACTTCTTTTTCACCAGAATTTCATCAGATGACAGCAGGGATATTTGTTTGATCTCATTGTTATTCAGTGTCGTGGTTCTTTCCAGTGTGTACAGGTGATAGTCAAAAAGTGACTCCTCAGCTACTGAGATGTCTGTAAAGAAACCTGCAAAAGTTGCAACTTCCATGGATTCATATCCATCATATATATTGTAGGATGGCTGACTGACCTGATTTACATCTCCTGCAACCAGTTTCAATTTCGCGTTCTCAAAAGTCGTTCCTGCCTTATTGTCAATAGTGACCCATCCATCCAGATCTGCCTCTGTATCATCTTCATTTATTCTGACAATGTAGTTTGCTTTCCAGTTGATGCCATCTGTAAGATAGGTGGTGAGTACATCCCTCTTCCCGCTAACAGGGGAGTATACCTGCCATACGAGGGTCGGTTTTGTGAGTAGTCCGGCAGCATTCGGATATTCGATCTTTGAAACCTCAGAGAGTGTGACAATTCCATCACCGGTCTTAAGGACAATGCTTTCCGAATGGCTGAGCAGTTTTCCGGTATATGTGATCCCTTCCATATCGGTGACTATTATTTCTTCATCCAGGTATTTGTCCAGAAGCTTGCTGCTACTGACCAGATCATACTGGTAGTTCTGTTCAATGACAAAAGTCTCCGGGTTCTCGGTATCTTCGAAAGTCACGGATGTGGCATCTATGCCTGAAGCGACATCCACGAACTCGACCAGGTTAATTCCTTCTCTAAGGTCTATGTTCCTCTTATCTTTTACAAGGGCAATATTCTGGTTGTATACGGTAAGTTCCGTATCCTCACTCATTTCGCCTGCAGACGCTATTTCAAAGAACGATGCTACTGAGTTTGCCTTTGTTGCGACCGTTGAATGTGATATGTAGTTGATATCATCATCGTATGAAGTCTCTGTTCCGGTTTGCAGGAACGTACCTGCTGCGGTGACAAGTAATATAAGCGCAGCTATGTAAATTAGTTTCTTTAAAACCATAATTTAGAAAAGAAGTACTTCTTATTAATAAATTTTGATTCAATTAAAATAAGTATAGGGATTTAACTTCTGAAAAGGACTTTATATCTCGAGTCCAATCCTTCCTTCATGTATGCCGAAGATGTAGTCTCCCGTCTCCGGGAACTGTACCCCCGGGGTTATTTCCACATCAATAAGGACCCTTTCTATCTTTTGATATCGACTGTTCTGTCCCAGCGCACCCGTGATGAGGTGACGATACCAACGACACAGAAGCTTTTCAGTGTTTTCGGCACGGTTCAGGAGATGGCAGAGGCAGACGTGGATGAGATACAGGAACTGATAAGGGAGGTTGGTTTCTACAGGGTGAAGGCTCAGCGTATCATCGATATTTCCCGTATTATCCTTCAGGATTACGATGGTGTCGTTCCGGATAGTATGGATGAACTTCTGAAGCTTCCGGGAGTTGGCAGAAAGACCGCAAACTGTGTACTGGGGTATGGCTTTGAGCAGGATGTGATCGCGGTGGATACTCATGTACACAGGATATCAAATCGTATGGGCCTTGTTGAGACATCAGAGCCGGACGAGACCGAGAAGGAGCTTGAGAAAGTGCTCTCAAAAGAGGACTGGAAGGACATTAACGGTCTTATGGTCCTGTTCGGTCAGAATGTCTGCAGGCCGGTTGGTCCTAAGTGTGATGAGTGTATCATGGATGATATCTGTCCTAAGATCATCTGACTATCATCAAACTAAAAATGAGAGTTTCAACAAACTATTTATTGATATATTCTATATAAAGCAGAAATCTCGTGAACCATGCCATAACTCTAATATATAAAGCGCTGGTTTTGCACGAGAGTCGATAAATTTCATAGTTATAAATAGTATAATTGCTTAATTTAAACACTATAGGCAATTACGAACTACAGAATTTATTTATCCAGTATATATATACGAGTGAGAATCATGTTATTGATCGGAGAAGCATTAATTGGCGAGGCACCAGAACTCGCACACGTTGACCTTATGATCGGAAACAAGGACGGTCCTGTAGGTCAGGCATTCGCAAATGGTTTAACACAGCTTTCAGCAGGTCACACACCTCTGCTGTCAGTCATCCGTCCAAACCTTCCTGCAAAACCTGCAACACTTATCGTGCCAAAGGTAACAGTGAAGAACATGGACCAGGCATCACAGATATTCGGTCCTGCACAGGCTGCTGTTGCAAAGGCTGTTGCAGATGCTCTTGAAGAAGGCGCATTCGGTGACCTCGATGTTGATGATATCGTTGTTGTTGCAAGTGTCTTCATCCACCCTGAGGCAACAGACTACAACAGAATCTACAGATACAACTACGGAGCTACAAAATTGGCAGTTAAGCGCGCAGTAGACGGCTTCCCTGATATTGACACAGTACTTAAGGAGAAGGACAGAATGGGTCACGCTATCATGGGATTCAAGGTATCCAGACTCTGGAACCCACCATACCTTCAGGTTGCACTTGACAATCCAAACCTTCCTGTCATCCAGAACATCGTCAGCCAGATCCCTAAGAGCGACCACGTTATCCTTGAAGCTGGTACACCACTTATCAAGCGTTATGGTGTCGACGTTGTCACCAAGCTCAGGGAGATCCGCCCTGATGCATTCATAGTTGCTGACCTTAAGACCCTTGACACAGGAAACCTCGAGGCACGTATGGTAGCAGATGCAACCGCAGACGCAATCGTCGTCTCCGCACTTGCACCTATCGCAACCCTTGACAAGGCTATCGAGGAAGCACACAAGACAGGTATCTATGCTATCATGGACACACTCAACTGTGACGACCCTGTAGCAGTTCTCAAGCAGCTCAAGGTACTTCCAGATGTAGTTGAACTCCACCGTGGAATCGACATCGAGGAAACAGAGCACGCATGGGGCAACATCGACGACATCAAGGCACTCTCACCAAAGCTTCTGGTGGCAGTCGCTGGTGGTGTACGTATCGACACTATGCCAGCTGCACTTAAGGCAGGCGCAGATGTCCTTGTAGTTGGAAGAGCTATCACCAACGCAAAGGATGTAAGGCAGGTCGCAGAGAAATTCATTGAAGGTCTTAACAACCCTGAGATCGACCAGTTCAGAGTTATGACCGACTTCTAAGCGTGTGGAATTTCCACACTCTTATCTTCTTTTTTCTTAAATTCTAATTTAGTTTTTGACTTTTCTTGTTCTTCTTTCTGCTTTCCTTATGCTTTTATATTTATAGTTGGAGTTACATCTCTATTGCTGCGTACAAGATGCGCATACTGATATTCATATGATCATTGGAGAGATTTAATTGAGTTCTACACTAATTGTCCTTAACCTCAAAACATACCTTGAGGGCACAGGCGAAGGCGCCGTAAAGGTTGCACAGGCATGTAAAGAAGTTGCAGATGACAGCGGAATTGAAATTGGTGTTGCACCACAGTTCTGTGATATATACCGCGTTGCATCACAGGTTGACCTGCCTGTATACTCACAGAGTCTTGACCCGGTAGGGGCAGGCAGTTTTACAGGACATGCATTCGTCCAGTCCATCAAAGACGCAGGCGCAGTTGGAACCCTTATCAACCACTCCGAATGCCGTCTCACACTCGCGAATATCGATGCATCCATCACAACTGCAAAGGACGCAGCTCTCAAAACAATAGTCTGCACCAACAACGTTGCAACTTCAGCAGCAGCAGCAGCACTAGGCCCTGATTACGTTGCAGTTGAACCACCAGAGCTTATTGGCTCCGGCATCCCAGTCTCAAAAGCAGACCCTGGGGTAGTCACAGGTTCAGTTGATGCAGTAAAAAGGATTAACCCTGCAGTACAGGTTCTCTGTGGAGCAGGAATCTCAAAAGGTGAGGACCTTGCAGCAGCTCTTGAACTTGGTTCAGTTGGCGTTCTGCTGGCATCAGGTATCGTGAAGGCTGCTGATCCAAAGGCTGCACTTGAAGACCTTGTGAGCAAGGTGTGACTTTAACGTCACGCATTTTTCTCTGATTTCACTCTTTTTTATTATTTTGTATTATCAAAAGATAATATCTAAATAAAAACTTTTTTTTATATTGTCTGCATATACTGTTTGGATGTTGTTCGCAGACTAACCGGTATTGCGGGCAAATTTCGTGAAACACTAAATGTATATTTTCATTGATGGGTAACCAAAGGTGGGTTAAGTGGCATTAGAAGATGAATTGATTAAGATAAAAGAAAGCACAGTTGAAGAATTAAATGATGTTCTCTTACAAAAAATAGATGACTCTCTTATCGATGAGTATCCCGCAACAGGGATGCATCAATTCTATGCTGAATCATTTGAATACAAAGATTATGGGTACAATATTGCAATTAACATGTTTTTTAATATGGAAAAGTTTGGTGAAGTGTGTTGTTGTAAAGATTCATTGTTTTTGGGTGTAACTCCATGTCAGGATTCAGTAGTCCTTTGTGATGAAGCAAGGAAGTGGTCTAAGAATTATAGTTTCCTTTGTTTTTCGCAGCATATTGGAAAAAATAATGTCAATGATGTGATTTTGGATGTACAGTCGAAGGTTAGGGATCAAGTTAATTCTCTGTTAAAAATGCAGAAATCTACTGCCCTTGAAATGCATAGAGTACGGTGACACTTTTTACGTGATATATTATGCCAACTATAAAACAGTTAACAGATAAAGGCGATATCATAAGCATTGTACGCATACTTCGTAGTTCAAATAATCCTAAAACTCAATTAGAATCTCTAAAAGCAATATCAGTATTAGCTAAAAAAGGAATTGTTGACAACACTGTTATTGATAGGATAAATGAAATTTTATCTAATGCTAATAAAAATATATGTATTCAGGCTGCATTTGCAATTGGAGATATGGCGGAAAAAGGTGCTTACAAAGAAGAATCTCTACAACCTTTAATTGATTTATCATTTGGACACGATTCAAATATTCGTTGGAGTACAACATTTGCATTAAAGACACTTATTAAATGTGGTATTTTTGCAGAAGATGCGACTAACTTCTTTTCAGAAAAATTACATGATAGATTTGATAAAGTATCATATAATGCTGCTTTTGCTATTGGTCACCTTGCAGAATGGGGAATGGTTGATAAATCAACTATTTCGCAACTTATTGCTTTATTGTCCGATAAAAATGTTGTTTGCCGTAAAGCTGCTGCTTTTTCATTAAGAAATCTTGCAATAAAAGATATTTATGATTCAACTTCTGATTCCGTTGAATTAAAGTCTTTGAAAAAAGTCTTGGATGATTCAGATCGGAGTACAAGAATCTATGCTTCTGAAACAATTGAATTGTTGAAAAAGAAGGGTGTATGTGATTCTGTTAATGGCAAAGATAGCAACAGGGATGTAAACGTAAAAGTTGTTGCTTCTGATGGAAACACCATTAACATCCGATAATTGATGTTCTAACATTGCGCAAAACGTTTGTCTTATTCATTATCCACGAATACTACACCCAATACCCTTCAGTTGCCTCTCCACTTCCTGATGCACTTTCTCAGCCTCAACATCACCCATGATCATTACACGGAATGTAACACTCAGTCTTTCAGTTCCTTCAACACCCTCATACCTGTCAATGATCTCAATTGAAACGATATCATCATTACAGGAAACAAGCTCCATGATTACATCTGCATTAGCTCCTTCAGGTATCAGCACCGATATATCCCTCAGGTGATGCTCAAAGTTCTCGAGCTTCCACTCATGCAGTTCCTCTTCATCTAAAAGATAGATGTTCTCGATCTTGAGAGGTATCATCCTGCTTCCACCATCCAGAACGACATCTCTTGGGCTTACCTTCTCGACAATTCCTGTGTGCACTACACCTGAGTAGATATGTTTGACACCGATCTCCTGACCTATGGAAGCCAGCAATTTTTCAAACTCAGCGATCTTTGAGTTTATGAGCTTGTCAGAGCGGCGAAGTGCTGATGAAGTATCTCCAAAATGTACTGCTGCCTCTCTCATTTTGTTGGTGAAGGCTTCTACGTCCTTTTTTCTGACGATGGAAGACATCTCACTGCATTGCTGCATGAAAGCATCGTGAACTTTGAGCACTTCCAGATTCTCCATCTGGATGTAGGCGTAGAGGTATGGGTTCTGTCCGATTATCCTGCCGACAAAATCAAGCATGATATCGTAGACCGGGCTCATGAACCTTCTTGATTCGTTCACGCTGAAATCAAGGGCATCAAAGGTGGTTCCTATGGTGATGTATGCGAAGTGTGTCAGTCCCTGAACAACGGAAACGAACCTGTCATGCTCTGCGGGGGTAATCACTTCGATGTGTGCACCGTTGTCCTCAAAAAGTGAGCGCATGACCGGGAACCACTTATCGCAGCGTCCATTGATGGGTGTTAGAATGAATATCTGTCCATGCAGACTTGGTATGGATGGTCCGAACATAGGGTGAGTACCGAGTATCTCCACATCTTTGGGAGCGTACTTCTTCATGGCCTCGGTGGGTCCGACCTTAAGTGACGTGAAATCCATAAGAAGGCTTCCACTCTTCATCTTAGGTGCTGTCTCACTGATGACCCTCTCGGTTATATTGATGGGTACTGTTACGATAACAATGTCGCTGGTGCTAATTGCAGCATCAAGGTCACTGGCGAACTCAACTCCCATTCGCTCAGCAACTTCAACTTTCCCGCTGCTGCCCCAGACAACGACCTCGTAATCGTGGTTCTTAAAAAAAGGAGTGAACCACTGTCCCATTTCGCCGGTACCGCCTATGATGAGGACCTTCAAACTCAAAAGCCCTCCAGTACAGCTTGTTTCATAACTTCAATAGGTGGTTCGACACCTGTCCATATCTTAAATGCCTCTGCACCCTGATAGACAAGCATCATCTCACCGGTGACCGCTTTAGCACCGGCTTTCTTTGCTTCTTTTAAGAGGGTGGTTTCCAGAGGGTTGTACACTATATCGAATACAGTAAGGTCAGAGTGCATGTCCTCTGCTGTTGCTATCGTTCCCTCGGTCTTCGGATGCATTCCGAGGGTTGTGCAGTTGATGAGTATGTCACTGTCAGCTATCAGTTCCTTCATGTTGTCAAGTCCGCAACCTCTGGCACTGCCAACTGCCGACACACCGGCTGCAAGCTCGATAGCTTTCTCTTCGGTCCTGTTGGCTATGGTGATGTCCGCTCCATCCTTTGCAAACTGGAATGCGATAGCTCTTGAAGCTCCACCTGCACCTACTATCAGTACATTGGAGTCCTTTATCTTCACTCCTTTTTCCTCAAGGCTGCGTTTAGCACCAAGTCCATCGGTATTGTAACCGACCATTCCATCCTTGAAGTCCACAGTATTCACTGCACCGATACCTTCTGCAAGCGGGTCAGCATTCACTATCTTCAGTGCTTCCTGTTTCAGCGGGACTGTGAGGTTCACACCGCCAAAACCCATTGCTTTTGCTCCAAGGAGTGCATCCTTCAGGTTCTCAGGGCTGACCCTGAATGCATGGTATGTGCATTCCATATCAAGTTCCCTGAAAGCTGCATTATGCATGTCAGGGGACTTTGAATGTGCTATAGGGTCGCCGAATACGCCGAAAACTGTTCTCAAAAGAGTATCTCCAGAGCTGATTTCAATTCATGTATCTTGATCTGCCCGGGTGCAACAGCCTGTGCTATTGCTCCGTATGTGAGGCGTGAACCGTAACATGGTGCAACAATTCTGCTGTGCTTGCCGACCTCGCCCATTGCAATGGTGCATACTGGTTTTTCCATGTCAGCGGTTGCCTGTAACACATCCAGTACGTCCTGTTTTGAGCTTGCCATAACTGCAAGTTTCGCAATATCGCCACCAGCTTCGTGTGCATTGTTGAGAATCGTCTTCATTTCATCAACAGAAGGCGTTTCGTTGAAGTCATGAGCAGACACAATGACAGTCACTCCTGCCGCCTTTGCAGCTTCGATGACCTTGTTTCGCTGCTCTGCATCTGCACTGAGCTCTATATCCACGGCTTCCACAAAGGGCATGAGATCGATCAGAAGTTTGATCCTATCCTCTTCAGAACCTTCCCACCTACCACCATCAGATTGTAATCTATTGGTTGCAATACATGGGAGGTTGGTGTTCGCTTTGATCCTGTCAATGGTCTTCTTAGCTTCTTCAAGGTCTGAAAAATTGAGAAGATCAAGTCTCAGTTCAAGGACGTTTGCACCCAGCCAGTTTGCAGCTTTGGCATTCTCGGCGGGGTCATCGTCTATCACTGAAACGATCGCAGGTCGCACGTCAAGGTCGAAGTTACCTATCTTAACCATAAGCAGCTCTCCGCTTACTTCTCGATAATGGTCTCTTCGATCTTCATTCCGAAGTGACGACCGATGTCCTCTGAGTAGACAAGTATCTCGTCGCCGACCTTTACATCGGTCACTGCTATTGGTTCCTTGTCCTTTGTGACGAGCTTGATGGTCTCTGCGTTCTGCAGTATGTTCTTGATGATCTTGCCGTCAAGTTCAGCTTCCACAAGGATGAGAGGTCTTCTTTCGATCTTTACCCGACCGACAACACCAGTTCTCTGCTTACCGTCACCGTCAACTATTGTGACCTGGTCACCGGCTTTGAGCTCGGAAAGGTAGCGTGTCTTCTCTCCTACCTTGATGTAAGCGTGTACTGCACCTGCGTTAACTCTGAACGGACGGGATGCGACGTATGGACTTTCCTCTGATTCTGAGTGCACAAGGAACATTCCGTTAGCCTGCGAACCTACAAGCATTCCTTCGCCTTTTACCATAAGGTTGCATGTGTCCACACAGACCCTGTCGCCCATGCCGATGGATTCGACATTTGTAACTACGGCTGTCTTTATGTCAAGACTGCCGACGCCTGCACTTTCTGCGACCTCTGCGGTCTTCTTGATCTGGCTCAGATCCTTTGTGTCAAGCATTACACCATCTGTGCCGTGTTCCATTGTCTCGAATGCAAGCTTTGCCTGCTCTGATGTCTGGACACCGGAAAAGAGCTTTACATCCTTCTTCTGAAGTCCTGCGATCAGGTTCTCCAGAGGAATGACCTGCCAGTCTGTTCCTATGGTAATAAGGTAATCACAGATGCTTCCCATCTCTGCTGCGAAGTTCTCGTAGTCCTTGTTACGGATGATCACATAGGCTGCGACCTTGAGGCCCTGCTCCTTCAGGCGAAGTGCTGTCATCACATCAAGGGAACCGCTGTAATCTGGTGGTAATGGTTTTGTACCGTCGCCTTCTCCGCCTTTTCCGACAACTATGATGTCCGCTCCTTCCACATCGGCAGATGCAAAGGCAGCTACTTTGACATTTCCAAGCTCTTTCACCTTATCGACATCGGCTCCATCCACCAGTATGGCATCGACTCCAGATTCCATTCCGGTTGTAATTACAGCCTTACGTTCATCCCAGTTGCCTTCATCGGCCTTTATCCATATCATCTTATTATTCATATGAGCACGTCCGCAAGCACAGAGGACCATCTGATATCATTTCAGGATTTCCAGTGCTTCTTCTACTGACTTTTTGTAGTGCACTATCTCTGTTATGGCTTTTGTAATTTTTGTAGGATCGTCATGCTGGAACACATTCCTTCCGATGGCTACACCCCTTGCTCCGCCTTCGATCGCACCTTCGATCATTCTCAGGAATTCTTCGTCGGTGTTGGTCTTTGGTCCGCCTGCGATCACAATTGGTACAGGGCATCCTTCTACGACATCTTTGAATGTATCTACATCGCCGGTGTAAAGTGTTTTTACGACATCCGCGCCGAGTTCTGCACCGACCCTGGCAACATGGCCTATAAGTTCAGGGTCATGCGGGCTGGTTATGTTCTTGCCACGTGGGTACATCATCGCAAGGAGTGGCATTCCCCAGTAGTTGCAGTCTTCGGCCACGTTTCCGAGTTTCTGGAGCTGGTCTGCTTCTGTCTCAGAGCCAACGTTCACATGGATCGAGACTGCATCAGCGCCCATTTTCATTACCTCTTCAACAGAACATACCTGGACCTTGTTGTTTGGGTCAGGACCCATGATCGTGGATGCACTCATGTGGACTATGAGTCCCACATCATGTCCGTAGCCCCTGTGTCCATGGTTGACTATTCCTTTCTGCATGAGGACAGCATCAGCTCCACCGTTTGCGACCTTGTTGATGGTATCTGCCACATTGGTCAGGCCTTTTATCGGTCCGTCTGATAAACCGTGGTCCATAGGGATTATTACCATGTTCCTGCTGTCTCTGTGCATTATCCTTTCGATGCGTATCTTCTTTCCGATCTCTGTCATTTTCATTTCCTTCTGTAAGTTTATAATTGTGTATTAATGTACTATAATATACACTGATGTATTTATAGTATCTGTGTTACTATGTGACATAGTAGCACGGTTTTCTATTTAAATGTTTTTGTAAGGATCTGTGTGGATAGATAAAAAAGAGAAAATATCAGTGAGTATCAGATATCCTTCAGGAATTCTCCTATCTGTATTCCTTCTGAAGTGATATCATATGCTACAAGGTGTTTCTCGTGGTCACTACCATGCATTTTCAGTATGGACATGGTCTTTTTGATCTCCTTGCCGATCTCCACATGTTTGAGAAGGACCAATGCATCGGCTAGCGATGACATTGGAATCTCGGCTACAAGTATATTGTTGCCTGCCGCCCTGTTCCCGCTGATGAGCATCGATGTCAGTCCCATGTTCTTGAAAACACGCAGGAGGTTGGCAATATGTTCCCTTTTCTCAACAACATCTCCGAAAACGTAATCGAATCCTGATATGTCATCAAGGAGTATCCTTTTAGCCCCGATCTCCTCTGCGATCTTTCTTACCTCCACCGTGTGGCGGCAGGCATTGATCTCAGAAGGTGGCGTGTATATTATCCTGATGAGTCCCTTCTGTTCAAGCTCCTCGAGTTCAAGCCCGAGACTCGAAGCATAACGTCTCAGTTCGGCAGGATTCTCCTCAAAGGAACTTATCACTCCCGGTTCTCCGTTCCTTGCTCCCTGCACTATGAAATGAAGCCCGAACAACGTTTTTCCGGTGCCGGTGTTCCCTGCTATCAGGGTCGATGAGCGCTCGAACAATCCTCCCCTGCTCAGTTCATTGAACTTCGCAATGCCGGCATCGATCCTTGCAGGCTCTCCTGTATCTTCTACGTCCTGAAGACTTATTCTTGGATAGACGCTGATGCCTGTGTTCGATATGTCGAAAGTGTGTTCCCCCTCTATGTAGCTGGGGTTGTCCATCTTCATTATCTTTAGCGAACGCCTGCTTCCTCTTCTCTGTATGTCCTGTGACATATAGACTATGCCATCTACCACGTCACTGATGACAGAGCGCCAGACATCGTCCTCTGACATTGTTCCTGTCAGGTATACAATGGCATTCCACTCTGAGATCGCAGAACTGAGGGAATAGATGAATCTCCTTCTTTCCGCCTCAGGGAAGCCGAATCCTATGGGTGTTACAGGGTCGATGAGTATCCTGTCCGGTTTCTGTGAGGTCACTATGTTGCCAAGCTCGACCAGCATTGTCAGGGGATCCCTCTCAACGGAACTGATGCTGAATGCATGGATGTTCAGTGCCTCTTCGTAGAACTCATAGCTCTCCAGTCTTTCTCTGATGGCACTCTCTGATCTGGTGGTGATGCAGATGTAAAGCACCTTCTCTCCGTTTCGGGCTGCATCGCACAAGCTCTGGATCCCAAGGATGGTCCTTCCGCTGCCTGGGTTGCCTGCAATAAGTATCGTGGATGGGGACGCAAGCCCTCCTCCTGATATCTCATTAAAACCGGGTATTCCTGTTGATTTGCTTTCCAATTTTGTACCTCGCCGAAAAGAAGACGATTAATAATATGTGATCTCTAAAAGTTTCTTTTCCTTACATAGTTTTGCACATGATTTTACTTAATGTTGTTTGTCAGATACGATTTTAAGGTTCCGCCAGATGATGTCGTTTATCTGGCTCAATGCTGTAATTGGATTCATTTTATAAAAGAATATATATAATCACTACGCATATCGTCCATATAATTGAGTTTTAAAGAGGCCTACACATGGTGAAAAAATATATTTCAACAACGATCTTCTTTTGTATGGTGCTTTTTATGTGCACTTTTCTCCCTTTGACAAGTTCTGCAGGGACGTCTGACACATTTGACCCCTATGCAGTCGCAGTTTATGACGTGGTATTGGATGGGAGTGCTGCGGATATAGATGTGTTCCATACTGCAATGAGTTCCGATGGTAACATGATATATTTCACTGGACAAGAAAAGAGTACGGGTAATATGGTACTGGGTTATGTCTATTCCGATGGTTCTGATGTGGTAACCTATGATGCCTCCGATTATAATGCTTTTGATCTGGTCGTCAATGGTGATGGTTCCAGGGCATATTTTATCAGTGGAACTACTATCTGTAAAGTCGAAGACGATGTCATCTCAAAAGTGATCGATATAGGTATCTATTATCCGTATGCTCTTGACACTACTGATTCCGGTGATCACGTGTACTGTACTTTAAATGGGAGGAAAGGGGTCTTGAAATTCAATGCTGAAGGCATGGGTCAGGATGTTGTAGTGCAGGGGAACGATATTGAAATAGATGACAATGTCTCTTCTTCCATACATGACTTCGCCGTTTCCTCCGATGGTCAGACAATAGCATTCCTGGTAGATGGCTATGTGTTCGAGGAAACAGTATACGATAAACCTGAGGTTTTTTCATTTATCAATGGGAAATATGAACAGTTGACCTCTACCGCAGTTACTAATGATGGTAGTTTAAAAATGGTCCACGATATCAGTGCAGATGGGAATAAGGTTCTCTATCTCCATGATGATATTTATCATATTATTTCTTCAACAGGTTCTGATGACAGGGAACTGGGTAGTTTTGATGGATGGGGTAAACTTGATGGCAGTGGAAAGGTAATGTTTATTTCAGATTCCGGTAACGGTGTTCTCGTTGATACTGCCAGCAGTCAGGAACTAATACTTTTCCCGCGTGAAGGGATGGATATTGCCGGTGATATTGGCAATACTTTCATAAGCAGCGATGGTAAGACAATTTCTTTTACGGTAACGGATGAGCAATATAAAACTTCTATTTATGTTGGTCATTTTTACTCAGCGGGCGACAATATGGATTTGAGTGGATTATCTTTCAACATGTCCGACAGCGTTGAATATTCAGCTGATGCATCTGAGGGGGATACCTATGAAGATGGATCAGAGGATGAAAGTAGCGGTGTTTCTAAAACACCAGAAGTAACTTCAACCGGTGATGATGGGTCTAATGGGATCTCTGATGATGCAGAGTATACAAGTTCTATGAGCAATGAAAAGAAAGGTGAAACGGAGTCAGTTGAAAAGTCAGCAGGATATAGTTTAACGACACCGTTCCTTCTATCTGTCTTTGGACTATGTTCTGTGATCCTCAGTAGGAAAGGCTGAAGGTGATCCGGGATACGAACTATCCTGTCTTCAACCTTCTTTTATCTTTTTTTAGTTCACATTTGTTCCTGTTACGGATGGACTCTCACGCAGAATACTAATAAGGATGTAATTCTCTATAGGGTAATTACAATATTGCACAAATATTCGAACGAATCTATAAAAGGAAGATCTATGAGAGAATTAAAGATCCTTGTTATCAATAACTATGGGCAGTTCTGTCATCTTATCCATCGTTCAGTAAGGGACCTGGACATGGATACGAAGATAGTTGCCAACACAACCCCTGTTGAAGATATACTTGATGAAGAGCCGGACGGGCTAATACTCAGTGGCGGACCTTCGATGGACCGGGTAGGTATAGGTGCTGAATATGTGGAAAGTATCGATATTCCTATCCTTGGTATATGCCTTGGTCACCAGCTCATTGCAAAGACCTTTGGTGGTGAAGTGACATCAGGTGCAGCAGGTGGCTATGCAGATATCGAAGTCGAGATAGTCGATGAGGATGAGATCCTAAAAGGTATCGGACCAAAGACGTCTGTCTGGGCATCCCATGCTGATGAGGTCGTAAAACTCCCTGAGGATTTCATACAGCTCGCAAGGTCGGATATCTGTGAGTACGAGGCCATGAGGCATATAGAAAGGCCAATATTCGGTGTGCAGTGGCACCCTGAGGTTGCACACACCGAAAAAGGAGAACAGCTTCTGACGAATTTCTTTGAGGTATGTGAGAAGTACTAGTTCTCTCATTCCTCTATGCGAGAACGACTGTTTCTTGCATTCTATTATATGGGACTTATTAAGTCTGATATTTTTTATGTGAGAAATATTGATTCTCACATTCCCATTTTCTTCATCATTTTCTGCATATTGAACTTGCCACCGCGGAATCCTTTCATTGCGGTCTGCATCATCTTGTGGTATTTTAAGAGTTCCCTGACATCTTCCGGTGCGCATCCTGAGCCTCTGGCGATCCTCTTGATGCGGGCACTTCCGATAACTCTGGGGTTGAGCATCTCTTCTTCTGTCATGGAATCCATGAGGACCCTGTAACGTCCGAGCTTGTCTCCGGTTACCTGATAGGCATCCTCAGGTATCTTGGCACCCATGCCGCCAAGTGGCAGCATCTGCATGATCTGTTTCATGGGTCCCATCTTGTTGAGGCTTTCAAGCTGCTTGTACATGTCCTTGAGGGTGAACCTGCCACGGAGCATTGCTTCCATGTCAAAGTCCTCTTCTCCAAGGGCTTCCTCTGCCTTCTCGATGAGACTCTTGATGTCTCCCATTCCGAGAAGTCTTGATATGAACCTGTCAGGTTCGAACCTTTCAAGGTCGTCAGGTGTCTCTCCGACACCAATGAAAGCTATAGATGAATTAGTCTCGGATACTGCAGAAAGTGCACCACCACCTTTTGCGGTACCATCGAGTTTTGAGATGACCACGCCTGATATCCCTACAGATTCATTGAAGGCACGTGCCTGCTCACTTGCCTGTTGTCCGATAGCACCGTCCAGGACGAGCAGTTTGTAATCAGGTTTTGCCACGGCATGGATATCTTCCATTTCCTTGATCAGGTCACCTTCAAGTGAGTGGCGACCGGCTGTGTCAACGATAAGTATGTCGTTCTTCTCAAGCTCTTTCAGGCCTCTTTCCACAATTCCGACAGCATCAGGGTTGCCTTCCTCTCCATAGAATGCGACATTGAGCCTTGTACAGAGGGTCTTTAGCTGCTGGTATGCACCCGGTCTGAACGTATCGGCACAGACTACGGCTGGTTTGAGTCCTTTCCTCTGGAAATAACGTGCAAGTTTTGATGTTGTAGTGGTCTTACCGCTTCCCTGAAGACCTATCATCATGATGGTCTGTGGCTTGAGTGGGATATCGGTACTCTTGCCTATGATATTGATGAGTTCCTGGTAGACTATCCTTATTACATGTTCCCTGGGGCTCATACCGGAGGGCACTTCTTCTTTCAGTGCACGCTCCTTGATCTGTTTTGACATTTGCATGACCAGCTTGACATTCACGTCGGACTGGAGCAAAGCCCTCTGGATATCTTTGACGACCTCATTCACGGTACGTTCGTCGATACGGCCTGATTTGACTATCTTTTTAAGGGCATCCTGCAGGGAATTGCCGAGTTTATCCATTACCATTTAAGGATCATCCTGTTCAGTTCTCTCTTTTTGTTGTATTAAATGGGGAGTTCATATTTAATTCTGTTGTGAATGCAGTAATAATAGTAATGATAAGACATAACTACCAAATGATATGGTCTTCATGCAATCAGTACCACTGCCACCATGACTGCGAATACTCCTGTCCACTGTCTTCTGCTTAGCCTCTCTTTCAAAAGTATCCATGCCAGCAGCACGGTTATGGCAGGGTACATCGATGTCAGGATGGCTGCAACATCCAGTCTACCGGACCTTGCAGCAAGCACGTAGAATACGTTCCCTCCAGTGTCGAGGAAACCTGCAAGAAGTATGAATGGCAGGAGCTCTATCCCGGATGTCCTCAGTTTTCTGCCTGTGTAGAGTATCATACAGAATGTGAGTATCGCTGCTGCTGACCTTGATCCCACCAGTGGCCAGAAGACCTCGGTGCCCTGTACCTGGTCGATAAGTATCATGAAAAGACCGAAACCTGTGCCTGCTATCACCGGGAATCTAAGTCTTTTCAGTTCCATGCTCTGTTCGCTCTCGCCTCTTGTGATAAGCCAGACTCCTGCAAACGCAAAGGCGAATCCTGTGATCTGGCTGACGGATGGTAATCCTTCGGTCAACGACCCGAATATCATCGGGACCATGGCACTCCCGACCGCTGTGATAGGTCCCACGATTCCCATTTTCTCAGTTGCAAGCGCATGGTACAGGGCTACAAGTCCTGCACCGCCTGCCAGTCCTGCCAGAACACTCCACATGATGTCATTTCCGGAAGGTATGTTCTCTCCTGAAATTGTTGCATACGAAGCAAGAAGAATGATTCCGGTGATCTGGGAGATGACTACGACTATCATTGCTCCGTTACGTTTACTTGCAACTCCTCCACTAAAATCAGCAGATCCCCAGCAAAGTGCGGCTGCAAGCCCGAATAGAATAACAGATAGTTCCATCTAATCACTCATCGATCGTTTTAATGATCTATCAGGTGAAAGTATTAAATAACGTTGCTATTTGTGTCGACGGTCAGCAACAAAGCTCAAGGCTGGATATAAGATTGGAATAGAATGCCAGATGTTCGATCGATATCAGACCTTAATTAGAAAAGTAGCGGGGGATAGATTCGAACTATCGGTCTACGGGTTATGAGCCCGTCGGGATCTCCTGGCTACCCCACCCCGCTTCGGATGTTTATGTTAGTTGAGAGTGCAATCTTTCTATGTCTGCAATACTATATATGCATATTTCCAAAATACGCCTCTAACAAACTAATCAATAAGTAGATTAAAATCGTGATGTTAAAGTTAGCAAAGTAGCGGGGGATAGATTCGAACTATCGGTCTACGGGTTATGAGCCCGTCGGGATCTCCTGGCTACCCCACCCCGCTTCGGAGATTGCTGTTGATTTTGGAAGGGTACTCCCCCTCAAACGATTCCATTGTAGATAAATGTTGCGTACATGCGTGTGTTTTCGCTATGAGATTATCAAATTAGCTCATCTTTTTCTCCATTCTAATTTGACAAGCTTTTTCTCACACATAATTTGCAAATGAATTTGGATTTTTGACCTTGTTTTGCAAATTTGCAATCAGCATCAATTGATAAACAACAAAGTTCATGGTAACATAGAGTTCTCTGCTTCCTTTTCTGATTGATCTAACATCAAATTTGAGAATATGCTTCACATGCTTGTGAAACCTTTCACAATCTTGTCTTGTCCCTTTTTTCTTCTGGAATTCTGCATCCTCCATGTTCTGATTTCTTAGATACATTCCAACTTGCTTTGACCTTCCATGTTTGTAGAGGAACTTCAATTTTCTGTTAAGTGGAAAGTGGGGGTCTCCCCCACTTTTCCACATCTTGTTCATCCAATGATTGATTCTCTCTATTCTTCCTTCCTCACTGACAACAGCATCAGAAGGAAGGGATATTGTAGGATTCACATTAAGATCATTCCAGATATCTGCGTAGTTAGTGAATGAATCATATGCACCATCCAAAGCATATGAATCAACTTCAGGATTCAATCTTTTCAAGAACTCAATATGCTGTTCCAGTTGTGGAGAATCATGTGCCAGTCCCTTTGTATACGTCATGTACAATGGACAAGTTCCGATTAATGTGATATGCGCTTTATCCATTTTACAGTTATAATGCGGATTATAATCACTATGCTTGTCGTACCTAGAAGCTTCAATAGGTGTTGAATCTGTTTTTAGGTCCTTTGAAGATGTTAGATCTAGTATTCTCGAAGCTACTTTTTGCATTATTTCCCGGAATCCATTTTCTCCTAACCTGTATTTCACAAAGTGGTGAAGTGTTGCTCCAGTTGGCATTGAAATATCATCGTTCGTATTAACAAAACGAAGAAGCAGAGCTTCTTCATCTGTTAGCGATGAGATAGTTTTGTCAAATGAGAGTTTTCTGAAACACATGACAATGGTGAGTTTTATCATAGAAGAAACACGATACTTGAAATGCCAGTCTTTATTGGAATAGTAGTTGTTTTCAACATGCTGTGCGATATCATCGATATTAAGAGAATGTAGCAACCGGCAAATTGACACATTATCTTTACCAACGTAGTTTCGAATGGAGTCCTCAAAGAGGACTCCTTTATACACAGTACAAATATCCTCCATGAGACTGGCCAAATTTATACTATATGAATCTATTGACCTAGCTACTGTTTTTTTTTTGGGGGGGGCGAGGTCTTAAAGAAAAAAGAGGTAAGCTTTTAAGTCAAAATTCTAATTTGATGGACTCCGCTATACACAAAATTAATTATAGCAAAAATATATCTCTTATCTGTCTAAATATGAAGTGACTCGATTGACTCATCTGTTTACTGATCATATATGCATTGGAGAGACAAAGAATGGCCTTACCTGATAAATTCAAATGTGTTGTTACGAACTGGGACTACATCTACGACCTGTGCAGGGAAGTTGCAAATGAAGTGAAAGCTTCAGGGTATGAACCTGATATGATAGTCGCCCTTGCAAGAGGTGGATGGTTCGCAGGACGTGTGCTCTGTGATTTCCTGGGTCTTGATGATCTTACAAGCCTGAAGATCGAGCACTACCTCGGAACCGCACTCGCAGGTGATGAACCACTGATCAGGTATCCTCTTGCTGATAACGCTGTTGCAGGAAAGAAGATCCTTATCGTTGACGATATCGCTGACACAGGAAAGAGCCTGATGCATTCCATCGAATATGTGAACGAGCAGGAACCTGCAGAAGTGAGAACAGCAGCTCTTCAGTATCTGGATTCTTCTGAATATGACCCGGATTTTGTCGGTGAGCGTCTTGAAGAGTGGGCATGGGTGGTCTTCCCATGGAACTTCATCGAGGACATGATCGATCTGATCTCAACACTCATGACAAAAGAGGATAAGGAACTCTGGGATGTCGCTGCTATCAGACACGGTCTTTACATGTATCATTCACTTGACTCGTTCTCATTCGAGATCGCCCAGCCTGGCAGGCTTCCTGAGATAATGGAAGAGATGCACCGCAGGGGAGTCGTGTGCTCTGTGAACGAGGATGGAAAACAGTACTGGAAACTCGCTTAGACGAATGGTGGAACAATGCAGGAAAACATCAAAGCTAAAGCTGACATCGCAATAATAGGTGGGAGTGGTATCTATGATACCAATATGCTGGATAATGTCCGTGAAGTGGATATCGATACCCCTTTCGGAAAGCCATCCGATTCGATCACAATCGGAGAACATGGTAATGTTACAGTATGTTTCCTTCCAAGACATGGTGCAGGCCACAGGATATCTCCATCCGAACTGAACTCAAGGGCTAACATCTTCGCTCTCAAGAAGCTCGGTGTCAAGCGCATAATCGCAGCATCTGCGGTTGGAAGTCTCAAGGAGGAGTTCAAGCCTCTGGACATCGTCATCCCGGACCAGATCTATGACCGTACGAAGTCCAGGCCATCAACATTCTTCGAGGATGGGATCGTGGTCCACATGGGATTCGCTGACCCGTTCTGTCCGGAGACATCAAAGACCATAGTGGACGTTGCAAGTTCAAAGGGTTACAGTGTCAAGGAAGGCGGTACCTATGTCTGTATGGAGGGTCCTCAGTTCTCCACACGTGCTGAGTCCCGGGTATATCAGGCATTGGGTTTTGACATAATCGGAATGACCGCTATCCCGGAGGCAAAGCTTGCCCGTGAGGCCGAGATATGCTACTCCATGATCGCCACGGTCACAGATTACGATGTATGGTATGAGGAAGATGTCACCATAGAGGCTATCATTGAGAATGCAATGAAGAACGAGGCTGCTGTGAAGGATATCATCGTGTCAACACTGGACAAGCTCAGTCTTGAACAGAACTGTATGTGCAAGGATGCCCTCATGGGTGCTATCACGACAGACCAGTCAATGATACCATATGAGACAAAAAGACGTCTTGATCCTTTGATAGGAAGGTATCTTGAGGACTGATGAGCCTGCTATCAGTTACAGGCTTATCGCAAGTGTTTTAATATATCATGATGCTTATTTAATTCGGTGGACCAATGCCTCATAAGTGTACACGATGCGAATCTATCTTTGTAGACGGTGCTTCAGTAATACTTAGCGGATGCCCTAATTGTGGCTGGAACAAGTTCCTCTATGTAAAGGATGAGGAAGTTGAGAAACCTGCTCCTGAAGATGCTGTGGGCACTGAAGGAGAAGAGCACATCATCGATGAGACCTCGCATGAGAAAGCAGATGATGAGTCATCCGAAGCCATCATCCGTGAGATCGATGACATTATCGGTGTCGAGGACAAGGAACCCAGTGTAACTGAGGAGGAAGGCGAAAGGGTCGAATCCGTGCGTATACTTGGTCCTGGTTCGTATGAACTGAACCTCGATTCCCTGCTTGACCGCAAGGAGATCGTCATGGCCATCAAAGAGGATGGTGCCTATGCTCTCCATCTTGGTTCTGTTTTCAAGGAGAACAGGGAGAAGAAGGACAAGAAAAAGAAGAAATAGAAGAATTAATACTCTTCATCTTTTCCGGGGCATGCAATGGATACGATTCCCAGAGAACGATTCTTTGAAGTTGATGCCTTCCGCGGTATTGCTATCCTTCTGATGGTGACCTACCATTTCTTTTTCGATCTTGATTTTCTGGGTATCCATGAATTCAATATGCATTCCGGCATTCTTCTGGTGACAGGCAGAAGTGCTGCGATCCTTTTTATTTTCCTTGTCGGTGTTTCCCTTACGCTGAGCTATTCAAAGGCATCCCTGTCAGGTAAGGATAAAAAAGCGATCTTGATTCATAATCTCAAAAGAGGTGCAGGTATATTCGGCTGGGGTCTTGTCATCACAGTTGTAACAGCCACTTTCCTTGAACGAGGTACTATCTATTTCGGGATACTGCATCTGATAGGTGTCTCTATCATCCTTGCATATCCATTCCTGAGATACAGGAAATTGAACCTTGTTCTGGGTCTGTTTTTCCTGTCTGCACATATCTTTATGGATAGTGCCTATGCAGATATCCCCTGGCTTCTCTGGCTCGGCATCAAACCGCATGGATTCTATACCCTCGATTACTTCCCTCTGGTTCCATGGTTCGGTCTTGTCCTTCTGGGTATCTTTGCAGGGAACAGCCTTTATCCAGACTATAGGCGTAGTTTCAGGATGTGTAATTGCGGGGAGAATGCTGTTGTGAGGGTGCTTGGCTATCTGGGGAAGAGGTCATTGCTAATCTATCTGGTGCATCAGCCTGTGATCGTTGGGATATTGTTTTTGTTTATTTCGATCTGAATGGACGTATTCTGTGTCTGTAGGGGCTATTAGTGTTTAAAGAATTCTAAGAACAGGTTCAGAGGCAACGGATTCTAACAAAGGTTTCTGTTAAGGGATGATCTTATTTTGACTGTAAACCACTATATACCTGTAAGCCAGATGATTATTGGGGTTATAAACAATGGTATATGTACTTATCAGGCATGTAGTCGAAGATTTTTCCAAATGGAAACCAGGATTTGACGAGCACGGTTCCACACGAAAGACGAGTGGTTCCAAAGGTGGAATGCTTTTCCGCACTTCAGATGATCCAAATTCTCTGGCAATCCTTTTAGAGTGGGATACTATTGAGAATGCACGTAAGTTCACTGGATCTGCAGAGTTAAAGCAGAAAATGGAAGAAGTGGGTGTGATCAGCAAACCAGAGATTATCTTCCTGGACAAAATAGAAGACGTAATGGTCTGATCGGGATCAATGATAATGGCTGAGATCGACTCCCTGGTTATCTGTTTGTAATTCTTGATGTTGATCAGCAAAGGTGATCCCGGATGCGTCGAATAGCTGTAACTGGAAAACCAGGCGTAGGCAAATCGACTGTAGTAGCAAGGGCTGTGGAAAAACTTGATCTAAAAGCCTGTGGTATCAGGACTGCAGAGATACTTGTTCATGGCAAACGACAGGGCTTTTCGATAGAAGATATCTCTTCTGGCAGGAAAGGCATCCTGAGTCATGTCAGATGTACCGGTCCGAAACATGGGAAGTACCATGTGAACCTTACGGACCTTGATGGTATAGGTACTAAAGCAATCAGGAATGCCCTTGATTGTGATATTGTGGTCATAGACGAGGTAGGGCCTATGGAACTCAGGTCTGAGGACTTCATTCGGGCCGTTGAGGATGTGCTGGATTCTGACAGGCCTGTACTTGCTGTGCTTCACAGGTCAAGCACACATCCGCTGGCACAGAGAATAAGGGAGGAGTTCGAGGTTATTGTTGTTGATGAAAATAACAGGGACGATCTGCCAGAGGGGATAGTCGAGATGTTTGAATAGGGCAGAATAAAAAGGAAGAATATGTCTCATCCTCTCATTTCACAAAAGTCCCGTTCCTGTAATCCTCAAAAGCCTGTTGCAATTCTTCCTGCGTGTTCATGACAACAGGTCCGTACCAGGCAACTGGTTCGCCTATCGGCTTTCCGGTCATCAGCAGGAAACGGACGCCATCTTTGCCGGCTCTGACAACTATGCTGTCACCGTCGTCGAACATGATGAGATTCTCTTTTCCGATATCCGGTCCAGAACCGCTCTCGAGGTCGAAGTACTTTGCTCCGTCAATTTCGTATGAATACTGGTCGTTTCCGGGGTCGAAGCATCCTTCTCCTTCTATCACATAGGCCAGTACGGTGTAACCGGGCTTTGTAGGGTATTCAAAAGAGGTATCTGCAGGTACTTCTATGTCGAAGTATTCCGGGTCTGTGACTATGTCCGTGACAGGTCCCTGAACTCCATCTATGCTGCCGCAGATTATCTTGATACGTATTCCGTTGTCTCTGGTAATCTCGGGTATCTGGTCGCTCTTCACTTCCTGGTAGCGAGGGTCCATCATCTTATGGGATGCAGGCAGGTTTGCCCATAACTGGAATCCCCAGAGGTTCTTATCAGCATCGCCTTTTGGCATCTCCTGATGGATTATGCCACTGCCTGCGGTCATCCATTGCACATCTCCGGGACCTGTGGCTCCTTTATTGCCCATGCTGTCTCCGTGTTCCACATTCCCCTGAAGCACGTATGTTATGGTCTCGATCCCTTTGTGAGGGTGCCAGGGGAAACCCATGATGTATTTCTTCGGGTCGTTCGAGTGGAAGTCGTCCAGTAACAGGAACGGGTCAAGTTCCGGTACGTGATTGAATCCGAATGCTCTCTTCAGGTGTACTCCCGCTCCTTCCACAGTAGGCATACTCTTCAGTATCTTGCGTATCTTTCTGATATTCCCCATAATTCTCCCCATAGAATATTGTCATCAGGAAGTATTAAGCATTTTTAGTGGAGGTGTAGTTCTGTAATTATAGCTGCAAGATCGGCTCTGTAGGAATCCTAATTTGAATACAGAGATAAATTTAAGTCAATCAACAAGTCAATCAATTATTTTTCATCTTTTCGGATTGTGCCGGCTTCGCCGGACCCTTCGGGATGGTTGCAGTTATTCATGGCTTCCGGTTAGCAAAACTATTGTCCATCGTATCTTTGTGTTTATGATAGTTCTGCAAAAGATTATTTGGGAACAATGAACAGTACAACCACCCGCCGCAGGCGGCACGTTCCATTTCCACTAATTGAAACCAATTGGTTTTATTCGGAATTGATAGGTGTTGAATTCAAAGCTGGAATTGACAAGATCTCTACGGAGCTGTACGGTCAAACAAAATCACTCAAAAAGGTCTGTCTCTCGTCTATCTTCTCAAGTTTCGTCACTCCCACTCCAAGCAACCTGAACCTGCCCTTTCCAATGAACTCCTCCATCAGGATAAGTGCAGTTCTTCGGATGGTGTCCTTGTCAGTGGTGGCTGCGGTGAGGGTCTTTGCCCTTGTGTATGTCCTGAAATCCTCAAAACGGACCTTGATCGTCACTGTCCTGAAACGGAAACGTTTCTTCATCATCGAGGCATGGACCTTCTCCGTGAGTTCGGCAAAGGCTTTTCCAATGGTCTCGGGGTCGGAGATGTCCTCATCGAAGGTATCCTCCGTGCTCACGGACTTGACCTCCTCCCGCTCCTTTACCTCTCTCATATCGATTCCATTGGCAAGCTGGTGCATTACAACGCCGAACTTGCCGAACTTTGCGATAAGGAGCTGGACATCACATGTCGCGAGCTGTCCAACGTTCTCGATTCCCATGTCCTTTAGGATTGGTTGTGTTTTCTTGCCGATCCCGGGAATCTTCGATATGTGCAGTGGGAAGAGAAAATCCTGCACATCTTCCGGCCTGACAACAGTAAGGCCATCCGGTTTGTCGAAGTCCGAGGCTATCTTTGCGATGACCTTGTTGGGGGCAACGCCAATAGAGCATGTGAGCCCGTGAAGACGTTTGACCTCGCTCTTTATCTTCTTTGCAAGCAATGTGGCAGACTCGTAATCGTCTATCGAGTCACCGATGTCGAGATATGCCTCATCCACACTGACCTGCTGGAATTTGTCAGCGAATATCCGTATGGTATTCATGATCTCCGAGGATACCTGCTTGTAGAGCTTCATGTTCACTTTGAGGTATGCAGCATCAGGGCAGAGTCTGTATGCCTTCGATATTGGCATGCCGGAATGTAACCCGAATTCCCTTGCCTGGTATGAGCAGGTGCTGACGACTCCTCTGCCACTTCCTCCTTTTGGGTCGGAGCCAACTACCACGGGCATGCCTTCCAGTTCCGTTTTGTCCCTAACTTCCACCGAAGAGTAGAAACTATCCATGTCAAGATGCAGTGTGATCCTTTCCCTGACAGAGTTTTTCATTTGATGCTTATGTATATTCGGGGATTTATCTAATTATGCCTGCTGTCCATCTGCGGAACCCTGATATAAGATACTGACCTTGAACGACTATTGATAAAGGAGTAGATGCAGGTATGTACGAGTATATTGCCATGCTGGCGTATGTTGTTGTTCTTTTCCTGACCTTGAGGGATATACGTATCTATAAAAGAACAAGGTTCCAGTCCTATCGTAAGGGAGCTATCAAAGGTATCCTTGCGTCAACGATCGTCCTTATTGGTATTGTCCTGACATACATGAATCCGAACTTCGGACTTCTGATGGTACTCATTGCCCTGTTCGTAAATCAAAAAGGAAGCAGGGAGCCTGTTTTCAAAGATGCGAAGATGATGGACCGTCTGCTGGGAAAGACTGATATATAATAATGACTTCTGATGCAGTTCCAGTAGTCCAAAAGGTATAAATGTAAGGGTCTTTATTATACCCGAACAGCTACTATTATAGAGTTTCATCTTATAATGAATATCATAATGGAGAATTATCATGGGAAATATTAGACAATCAAACATCAAGAGAATCGCAATTCGCTTAGCAGAAAACCACGGTGATGTATTCACAACAGACTTCGACACCAACAAGCACCTTGTAACAAAGTACACAACCATCGAGAGTAAGGTTATCAGGAACCGTGTAGCAGGTTACGTTACAAGAAAGATGACACACAGGCCAATAGAGTAAGTTTTTCTGGAGAGGGGATGTTCCCATGTTCGAAGGAGTTTTACCTGCTCTTGTAACGCCATTCTCAAACGATGGTTCGATCGACAAGGAAAGTTTCAGAGGTGTTGTCGACCATGTTGAGGAAGGTGGCGTTTCCGGAGTTGTTGTCTGTGGTACGACCGGTGAATCTGCTACCCTGTCAACCGGGGAGCACAAAGAACTGATCAACCTTTGTATAGATCATGCGAAGGTTCCTGTTGTTGCCGGTACAGGTTCTAACAACACTGATGAAGCAGTAGAACTCACTAAACACGCTGCGGACGCGGGAGCTGATGGCGCTCTCATAATCACCCCCTATTATATCAAGCCCAACAATGCCGGGCTTATTGCTCATTTTAAAAAGATAGCGGAGTCTGCGGACATACCTATCATACTATACAATGTCCCTTCCCGTACGGGACAGAATATGCCTCTGGAAGTGATCATGGAGCTTTCAAAGGTAGATAACATCGTTGCTATAAAGGAAGCAAGCGGCGACCTTGGAAAAGTATCACAGATACTTGAACAGACCATGGATGAGGACTTCGAGGTTCTCTCAGGCGAGGACGGTCTCACGTTCCCGATACTGGCCATGGGTGGTTCCGGTGTTATATCTGTGGTTGCCAACATCGTTCCTGAAATGATGGTGGAGATGTACAATGCTGTGAATGCCGGAGACCTTGCAACGGCAAGAAAGCTCCATTTCAAGATGGCTCCACTCATACGTGCATTGTTCACAGAGACCAACCCGATCCCTGTAAAGCGTGCAGTAGAGCTTATGGGTCTTTCAGCCGGTACAATGAGGCTTCCACTCGCACCTCTTAGTGAAGAGAACAGTGTCACACTGGAGAATGCTCTTCGCAAGCTGGGGTGCATAGCATGATAAACGTCGGTGTTACAGGTGCATCAGGAAGGATGGGTAGGCTCCTCATAGATAATATTCTCAGGTCAGAGGATACCTGTCTGACATCAGCATTTGATATTGCGAACATAGGCAAGGATATTGGCGAGGTAGCTCAGGTCGGTACTTTGAATGTACCGATATCCTCAGTGGATGATATGGAATCAGTCCTGAAGGATAGCGGCACTCAATTACTTATTGATTTTACGATCGCTAACGCAACTGCAGAGAATGCTCCGAGGGCAGCAGCAGCAGGTGTCGACCTTGTGATCGGTACAACAGGTCTTTCACCTGAACAGAAAAAGACCATAGAGGATGCGATCCTTGAGAATGGAGTATCAGGTATAATCTCACCCAACTATTCCGTTGGTGTGAACGTGTTCTTCAAGATACTCGGGGAAGCTGCAAAGTATCTCGGTGAGATGGACATAGAGATAATCGAAGCCCACCATAATCAGAAGAAAGATGCTCCAAGCGGTACTGCAAAAGGAGCGGCCGAGGTTATCAGTGAGGCTCTTGGTGGCAAGGAATACGTCTACGGACGTGAAGGCATGGCACCACGTGGAAAGGAGATAGGCATACACGCTGTCCGTGGCGGTGACATTGTCGGTGATCATACAGTTCTCTTTGCCGGAGATGGTGAGAGGATAGAGATAAAACACCAGGCACATTCAAGACAGGCATTCGCAGGCGGTGCGGTGAAGGCAGCTGCATGGATCGGTAATGCAGAACCTGGCCTTTATACTATGCAGGATATTCTCGGGCTTTAAAGTCCAAACCCTTTTTTTTTGAACAACATGTGTTCATTTGTGTCGTACTATTAGTTACGTGTGCGCATAATCTCTGTTAATTTAAGAATATCGGTGGTCATGAATTATATATATTTGTCAGAATATATTATGGATTGTAGTATGTGAGTTGTCAATACCATTGCTACGCCTCCAACACTACCTCCAAAAACCTCCAGACATTTCTTCCTTTTTATTTTTTGACGATCCTATAGCAAATGCTCTGCAATATTCTCGGAGATCACCCGGCCGCAATAGGAACATCTCAGTTTAATGTCAGTGTCTTCGGTGCTTACTTTGAACTTTGATGTGATAGGTTCGTTACTGTTGGATATACAATTAGGGTTTATGCACCCGACAACACCCTCGACAAAGGATGGTATGTGTACCTTCTTCTTCTGGATGACTTTGAAGTCACGTATGATGTTGATCGTTGCGTTTGGTGCGATAAGTGCGATCCTGTCCACTTCCTCTACCTTAAGCTCACGGTTCTCTATCTTGACGACATCCTTCTTCCCGTACTTCCCATGGGAATTTATCAGCACGCTCACAACACCTTCAGAGGAATCTGGAAGTCCCAGTATCTTCAGGACATTCAGTGCCCTGCCTGCGGTTATATGGTCAATGACGGTTCCGTTCTTGATCCTGCGGACCCTCAGTTCAGTCTCCTTTACCATATCGCTCATTCTATCGCCCCCAGTACTAGTCCCAGGAGTGCCATTCGCACCGGTACTCCGTAGAATGCCTGTTTGAAATAGCATGCATGGGGTGTATCATCTATCTCTGTATCTATCTCGTTCACTCTGGGTAGCGGATGCATGATCTTCAGTTCCGGTCTTGCATTCTTCAGCGTTTCCATTGTTATCTTCAGTTTATTGGCAACCTTACGATATTCAGCAGGATCCGGGAACCTTTCTTTCTGTATGCGGGTCATGTAGAGCACATCGACATCAGCAATGGCTTCCTCGATCGAGTCGCTTTCTGTGATCACCGCACCCCTTGCAGCAATGTCATTGACTATCTCTTCCGGCATACGCAGTTCCTTTGGTGAGATGAGTGTGATCTGTGCTCCGTAGAGTGACAGTGCATAACATAGTGAGTGAACGGTCCTTCCGTATTTCAGGTCACCTGCAAGAGCTATCTTCAGGCCGTCAAGTTGGCTCTCACGCCTTATCGTATAAAGGTCAAGGAGTGTCTGTGTAGGATGGTGGCCGGCCCCGTCTCCTGCATTAAGTACGGGTACTCCGGAGAACTCCGATGCAAGCAGTGCAGCCCCTTCTTTAGGGTGGCGTAACACGATGGCATCGACATATCCATCGACAACCCGGACCGTATCTGCCAGTGTCTCTCCCTTTGCTATGGAACTCGCATCTATCGATCCCAGATTAAGTACATCCCCGCCAAGTCTTAACATCGCTGTCTCAAAGGACATCCTTGTCCTTGTGCTTGGTTCAAAGAAAAGTATAGCAAGGATCTTGCCGGAAAGCAGGTCCGACCTCTGTTCCCCACGTGCGATCGGTTCCATCCTTTCAGCGGTATCGAGGATGTGGTCGATCATTTCCCTGGAGAGGTCCCTTGTCGAAATGATATGGTTGTCCTTGAAATTCATCGACTACAAAAGGAATTGCATGGAATATAATATTTGCCTGACATCAGTCTCTGATCAGAACTGACAGCCTCTTTTCTTTATTTTATCTGCAAGCTCGTCCCACTTCTCTGTGTCTACATCTTCGCATATGTGCCTGTTCTTGAAAATAGCCTTTCTCTTAGAGGGGGTCGTCAGTTCTTTGAGGTCCATCATGGCTCTCCTGACACCGGCTGCCTTGTCAAATAGGGCCTTTGCCTGCTCACAGCTCAAAGGCTCGGTTTCAAGACGCTCTTCGTATTCTCTTTCCTTCTCACAGAGCATTTCCAAAAACTGGTCAATATTATCCAGTTCATCCTTGTTCAGTTTTGGTCTGTTGACTATCTCCCAGACTATCTCATGAAGGTCTACATCCTTTCCTTCGATCCTCACTTTCCGGGGTATGGCCTCTCCTACCCAGAACAGGCTCTTATGGAGTCTGTTAAGCAACTTCTGTCTTTCCTGCTCGGATATCTCTTCTATATCTTCCATTTTCCCAGCCTTTTTGTCTATAGTTACATTTTTCCCGTGATTAAATTTATAGGTTTTCAAGTATTTTAGTAGTGTAAGTATATCCAAAGGTGATCTTATAAGACCAATCATTCAGGTAGCTCTGGACCTTCTGGAAACGGACAGGGCAATACAGATAGCAAAGGAATCAGTAGAAGGGGGAGTTGACTGGCTTGAGGCCGGAACCCCTCTTATCAAAAGTGAGGGCATGGATGCCGTAAGGAAGCTCAGTGAGGCTTTTCCTGAAAGGACCATAGTCGCGGACATGAAGATCGCTGACACCGGTGCCATGGAAGTGGAAATGGGAGCAAAGGCCGGTGCCGATATCGTGGTCATACTCGCCAGTGCGGACGATTCCACCATACAGGAATCAGTACGTGCTGCAAAGAAATATGGAGTAAGGATAATGGCTGACCTCATATCTGCCGCAGATCCTGTCTCCCGTAGTGTGGAGCTGGAGCAGCTTGGTGTGGATTACATCAATGTTCACGCAGGGATCGACCAGCAGATGACAGGTCAGGATTCACTTTCACTTATGAAGCAGATCGTCAGCAGGGTGACCATCCCTGTTGCTGTAGCAGGCGGTCTTGATGCCGCATCCTGCTCAGAGGCCGTATCTGCAGGCGCTGACATAGTGATAGTTGGTGGGAACATCGTCCGCTCGGCCGATGTGACTGCCTCAGCAAAGGCGATCAGGGAAAGTGTGGATTCTCCCTCAAGCGCACCAGTGGTTAAGCGGTCCGTGGATGAGGATATCCGCAGGATCCTTGAAGGGATATCGACATCGAACATTTCCGATGCCATGCACCGTAAAGGTGCCATGCAGGAGATCTACTCGATGCTTCCCGGAAAGAGGATGGTTGGTACGGCGGTCACGGTCCAGACCTTCAAGGGTGACTGGGCCAAGGCTGTGGAAGCTATCGATGAGGCGAAGGAAGGAGATGTCATTGTCATCTATAACGGCAGCAGGCATGTGGCTCCATGGGGCGGCCTTGCAACATTGAGTGCGTTGAACAAAGGCGTTGCCGGCGTTGTCATAGACGGTGCGGTCAGGGATATCGATGATATCCGTAACATGGACCTGCCTGTCTTTGCCACATGTAATGTTCCCAATGCAGGCGAACCAAAAGGTTTTGGTGAGATCAACTCTGAGATCGTCTGCGGGAATCAGACTGTAAGGCCGGGGGACTATATAGTAGGCGATGACAACGGTGTTGTGGTAATACCGAAAGAACGTGCCTATGAGATCGCAAGGCGTGCGAAGGAGGTTGAAAAGACCGAGCTGCGCCTTTTCGAGGAGATCCGCAGGGGTTCTACCCTGTCAGAGGTCATGAAACTTAAGAAATGGGAGAAACACTGATATGATCGAAATATTAAAAGTGCTGGCATGTATGCCATTCCTGCTCTATGCATGTTATGCTGATATCAAGACACGCCGCGTTGCCAATGAAGTATGGGTGGTGATGTTCGGTGTCGGCTTTATCTTCATAATGTACGACCTTATGGCATACGGTCTTCCGTATCTCATACGCAATGTCCTTTCTTTCCTGTTCATATTCGCATTCGTGTACGTACTCTTCCAGCTTGGTGCATTCGGTGGTGCCGATGCCAAGGTACTGATGACCATTTCACTGATCATCCCCACGTTCCCGAGGATAATGCTTGGTTCAACATCACTCCCGCTTAACGGAGTACCTTTCATCGATCTCTTTGCGTTCAGCGTTTTCGGGAATTCCGTGATACTCACTGTGATCGTACCTGCAGGGCTTTTCCTGTACAACCTGTTAAAGAACCCGTCCGAATCTTTGAAACGACCCCTGTACATGTTCATCGGTTACATAACTCCGATATCGAAACTGGAAAAAGGGCACTTCCGTATGATCGATTCGTATGAAGATACAGGGGAAGATGTGAAGTTCAGTTTCTCAAGGTCGGGAACAGAACTTACATCCGGTGTTATTTCGGAACTGAAAGGTTTCCAGAATGAAGGAAAAGTTAAGGATGGTGTATGGATAACTCCGGGCCTTCCGTTCATGATACCCATAACTGCCGTTTTCCTCACAGCAGTGATCTTCGGAGACCTGATATTCTACATTACACTGCAATTCATGATGATGTGAATTGCTTTGATCTTTTTTTTTTTCTGTCCTTTTTTGCATCAGGTTTTAATATTCCTTAGTTCCAATTATTTATTGGAGATAGGTTTATGGCAGAAAAGACACCTGAAGATAAGAAACAGAAAAAAGACGATGGTAAGGAAGCAAAGGTAAATCCTGTTCACCCGGGGGATGAGAGGGTTCGCCCGAAAAGACACCTGCTGGACACCTGTGAATAATTGTCTTTGATCCCGGTTGTTAATCATTTCTTTTTGATAAGTGACCGGTACACTTCTTTTATTTCCTCATCGGAATAATTGCCGCCCAGTTTATCCTTTATACTTCTTATGAGGTCATCTTCCAGTTCATCCAGTGCCCTGAGGACTATTTCTTTTTTAAGTGCAGGTTTTGGGATAGCTGACCCTGATGACTTTTTTTGACTTCTCTTTTTCGCGGGAGCTTTAGGTACAGCTCTCTCACTGTTGGCAGTTTCCGGTTCCAGTGTCTCCAGATGTTCTGAAATCTCCTTGATGAACCTGTCACCGTATTTCTTCAGTTTATACTCACCGACACCTGTTATCTTCAATAGTTCTTCTTTGCTTTGTGGTTTTCTGGCAGCCATCTGGCGGAGACTGGTGTCTGCGAATACGATGTATGGTGGCACATCCTGCATCTGGGCGAGGTTTGCGCGCAGTTCCTTCAGTTTGTCGAAGAGGTCCCTGTCAGGGTCATCATTGACCCTTCTGTGTATGACAGAAGCCGGCTCGAAGCGCACATCTTCCACAGTGGCTGAGGTCACAGGTTCATAGTCTTCCTGACACTCGTTATCTACCACCCTTGTGAAGGTCACCATCCTTTTACCGGAAAGCACTTCCTGGCTCTTCCTGTTCAGCTTGAGCAACGGGTAGCGTGCACCTTCTACCTTGATGACATCCTGGCGGACCATTTCCCTTGCCATTTCCAGCCAGGAATCTTTAGTGTGCATATCCCCCTGGCCGTAGTATTTGAGAAGGTGGTGTTTCTTATCGGTCACTTTCTTCGCCCGGCTGCCGGCAAGCACGTCGATGACGTGGTTCATGCCAAATCGCTGGTCCAGTTCGGTTATGCAATTGATAAGCAGTTTTGCTTCTGTTGTGCCATCCACTTCCATGCGTGGCTGCAGGCAGACATCGCACTTGCCACAATTATCCTCGGTAACTTCCTCTCCAAAGTATCCAAGCAGCACCTTGCGGCGACAGGTGTTGCTCTCACAGTAATCCACCATGTCGTTCAGTTGTTTGAGGGCGATATCCCTCTCTTCCTTCTTGCCTTTCTGCTTGATGAAATACTCGATCTTGTACTTGTCACCACGACTGAAGAAGAGCACACATTCGCATTCAAGTCCGTCCCTTCCACCACGTCCCGTCTCCTGATAATATCCCTCAAGGTTCTTGGGCAGGTCATAGTGGACAACGAAACGGACGTTCGGTTTATCGATCCCCATGCCAAAGGCTATCGTCGCCACAATGATGTCTGTCCTGTCCTTGATGAACATCTCCTGGTTCCTGGCTCTTTGCTGGTCGGTAAGTCCGGCATGGTAGGGCAGAGCATTGAATCCGTCCTTTTTGAGCTTGGTGGCAAGGCTGTTGACCGTTCTGCGGCTCTGGCAATAGATTATGCCGCTTTCGCCCTTTTTCTTTCTCAGGTAGCGGAGAAGGTTTGGATATGTGTCCTTCTTTGCCCTGATCCGGTAGAAGAGGTTCTTACGGTTAAAGCTTGCAACGTACGTCCCGCAATCTTTGATGCCGAGCTGCTGGATAGTATCCTCCCTGACCTTTGGCGTGGCGGTTGCCGTAAGTGCGATAATGGGTACTTGCGGGAACTTCTTCTTCAGCATGTTGAGCTTGCGGTACTCCGGTCTGAAATCATGTCCCCATTCGGATATGCAATGGCTCTCATCGATGGCAAAAAGGGATACATTAAGACCTTTCAGGAGACTCATGGTGCTTGACATGACAAGCCTTTCAGGTGCCACATACAGGATCTTTATCTCGCCTCTTTTCAGTTCCTCGTATATCCGTTTAGATTCGGCAGGTTTCAGGGTACTGTTAAGGTATGCCGCATCGACACCATTCTCTCTCAGGCTGTCCACCTGGTCCTTCATGAGTGAGATAAGGGGTGAGACGACCACTGTGATGCCATCCTTGAGAAGGGCAGGAAGCTGGTAACAGAGGGATTTCCCGCCGCCTGTGGGCATCAGCACGAAAGTGTCCCGGTCGTTTAGCACGTCATTTATTATGTCCTCCTGAAGAGGGCGAAAATCAGAATATCCAAAGTACTTCCTGAGAGTTTCGTGCATCTTTAGACCATACTTGTTTTTCATGCATATATCTTATTGGAGTATATAGTTGTCATGTATGCGGGGTGAAAGTATTCAATGCAGTGGATGCTATTGTTCTTTCCTTTCAGTCCCGGAATGTTCAAGGATGTATGTCTCTCAGTTATCTCCGGCAAGGCTCTTATGTCCGGGCGAGCATTAATATGTACGAAGTACTATTTCAGGGTAAAAACCCGAATGATCTTAAAATTTCCTATTACTATATTTGGAGTTCTTATTCATGGTAAAAGTAGACAAATTCATTCCTAAAGCAATAGACAGGATAAAACAGGAGATCGATGGTCCTGCCATCATCGCACTTTCCGGTGGTGTGGACAGTTCAGTATGTGCAGTTCTCGCGCACCGTGCCATTGGCGACAAACTCACACCTATATACATCGACACAGGTCTCATGCGTAAAGGTGAGACCGAGAGGATCAAGGAGATCTTCTCCGATATGAACCTTGAAGTAGTGGATGCAAAGGACAGGTTCCTTTCAGCACTTGCAGGTCTCGATGATCCGGAGGAGAAGCGTAAGGCAGTTGGTGAGACCTTTATCCGCGTATTTGAGGAAGAGGCAAAGTTACTCAAGGCAGAGTATCTCATACAGGGAACCATCTACCCTGACAGGATCGAGTCCGAAGGCGGTATAAAATCACACCACAACGTAGGTGGTCTTCCTTCTGTTGTGGACTTCAAGGCTATCGTGGAGCCTATCGATGACCTTTACAAGGATGAGGTCCGTGAGGTTGCCCGTGCTCTCGATCTCCCACACGAGATATCAGAGAGAATGCCTTTCCCCGGCCCCGGTCTTTCAGTGAGGATCGTCGGCGAGGTAACTCCTGAGCTTGTGGATGCCGTAAGAGAGGCAAACGCAATTGTAGAGGAAGAGCTTGTAGAGCAGTTCCACCCATGGCAGACCTTCGCCGCGATCGTCGGTAAAGGCACAGGTGTCAAGGGCGATGTGAGGGTCCACGGCTGGATAGTAGCTGTAAGGGCTGTAGGCTCAAGGGACGGCATGACAGCAGAGGCAATGGAGCTTCCATGGGAGGTTCTCAGGAAGATCGAGTCAAGGATCACAGCAGAGATCCCACAAGTTGCAAGGGTACTGTATGATCTCACTCCAAAGCCACCTGCAACAATTGAATTCGAGTGATCCTTCATTGAATTTGAAAACAGAGTAAGACAAATGTCACTCAACAAAGCAGTTCTTGATATACGAAACCGGCAGAGGGTAAAACCCTCTCCTTCCAATGTGCCTGCGGCAGCATGGACCGGAAAGGACCTTCTGGATACTGAAGAGATAGATACGATAACCATCATCTTCAAGACCTCCGGATGCTGGTGGGGTAAGGCAGGCGGCTGCACCATGTGCGGTTACGTCTATGATAGCGCGCAGACCGAACCATCCGATGATGACCTGATGGAACAGCTTGAAAAGGCGATGAAGAAGGCATCAGGATTCGAGAGGTTCATGGTCAAGATATTCACCTCAGGCAGTTTCCTTGATACGAAGGAGATTCCTCTTGAAGTGAGGCACAGGATACTTTCAAAGCTCGATGCAGATGAAAGGGTTGTCAAGGTACTGGCAGAGACCCGGCCTGAGTTCGTCACGGAAGAGAATGTCAGGGATTGTGTAAGTGTCCTGAAGAACACCGCTTTTGAGGTCGCAATGGGTCTTGAGACGAGTTCGGACGAGATCCGTAAGCGTTCTATTAACAAGGGGTTCACATTCAAGCACTTCACCGATGCCGCAACAGCCGCAAAGAACAATGGGGCAACAGTGAAATCCTATTTGATGCTGAAACCGCCATTCCTTTCTGAGAAGGAGGCACTTGAGGATATCGTACAGACCGTGCGGGATGCAGCAGAATATTCTGATACATTCTCCATCAACCTGTGCAATGTCCAGCGTGGCACATATGTCGAGTATCTGTGGGACAGGAAACAATACCGCCCACCGTGGCTCTGGAGCATTGTGGACATCCTTCAGAGGACAAAGAAAGAGTTCCCTGATATGATAATCACTTCCGACCCGGTAGGTGCCGGTTCAAAAAGAGGTCCGCGCAACTGCAGGGAATGCAGCCATGATGTCGCTGATGCGATCCGTCTGTTCTCGCTCACCCAGGACCTTTCATGCCTGGAGCATCTCTCATGTGACTGCAAAGACCTGTGGGAGCAGGTCATCGAACTCGATGATCACACCTTTGGCAGTCCGATACTGGACTGATCGTAAGGTTGGAACAAAGTTAAAATAAACTAAAGATGAGTTCTCACTCATCTTCTTCTTTCTTATAGACCATTGTGCCTATTCCGGTATCAGTGAAGAGTTCAAGTAATACGGAGTGGGATACGCTTCCGTCTATGATATGGATTTTCTCGACACCGCTTGTGACCGATATGGCAGCACTTCTCATCTTGGGGATCATTCCTCCCGAGATCAGGCCGCTGTCCACCATGCCTTCTATCTCATCGATCGCTACTCTTGAGATGCGTGAGCTCCTGTCGTTTATATCTCTCAGGAGTCCGGGGACGTCGGTCATAAGGATCAGTTTCTTTGCTTTCAAAGCTGCTGCAAGGTCACCTGCAACGGTATCTGCGTTGATGTTGAGTCCCTTGCCGTTAGCATCCATGGCGATGGGGGATACCACTGGTATATAGTCCTCTCTGATCAGTATATTGATGAGGTCTGTGTTTATTATCTCTGTCTCGCCTACCCAGCCGAGGTCCACTTCATGTTCAACATCCTCGATAATGACCTTCTGGGATGGCTTTTTCTTTGCAATGATCATCTTTCCGTCCTTTCCGGAAAGGCCGATTCCTTTTGCACCGTGTTTTCCTATCAGGGCAACTATCTCTGTATTGATATTGCCCACCAGGACCATGCGCGCGATCTCCAGTGTCTCATCGTCTGTTACTCGCAGACCACCCACGAACTGGGATTCCTTCCCCATGCGCTTCATCTTCTCGGATATCTCGGGGCCGCCACCGTGGACTATTATAGGGTGTATCCCTACGAATCTCAGGAGGACGACATCCTGTATGATGTCACTCATTACTTGGGGATTGACCATTGCATGGCCTCCTACCTTGATAACCATTATTGAGTCATGAAACTCCCTTATATACGGTAAAGCCTCTATAAGCACATTCTCGCGATTAAGTGTCATTGTGTATACCTGCGGTGGATCTGTTGTACGGCATCTGTTCTTTCAGATGACCGGAGCTAATGCTTATATGTTCAACTGATTTAAAAGTTATTTCGGACGCAGCATATATCGCTGTAAATAGCCCTGCAAAAAAAGATGTAAAACAAAAAGACCCATTGACGGGTCCTTTATGAAGTTCAGACTTTCTCCAGCTTTTCGATTCCTACCTTCTTTACGAAAGGCTTGTTGATCTTGTCAGGCATCCAGTCTGGCTTGTTCTTTGGTGCTGCGACCTTTTCTCTCCAGCCTTTGAACACGTGTACCTTCTTGGTTCCGCGCTCACGGAGCCTTATGTCATCTGGCTTTGATTTTGTTCCTTTTCCTCTGTTTGCCACTTTGAGAGCAGCCTGCCTTGGCTGTTTCCCTGTGAATACCCCATGTTCATTTCCTTTCTTGTCTCTTAACACAAAATTTCTTGTTTCAGACATGATGTCACCTCGTAATCATTATGCGATTACCACTGGTATCCGTATTTAGTATATAAGGTATATATATTTTTCTTTTAATGTGGTCTTTTGTTGTTGTTTTGTCGGATATTGCATGATTTAGAGCGGCATTTCGCCCTGAATATGGGCAAAATAATATGAAATTATATAATATTTGGCTGTTGTTTCCGTTTGCCAAAGAGCAGCATGCGGTAACATATCAAGTCAACTTGTCTTGATGTAAATGGGCTCAATGCAGGCATAAGTGCTGCTTGATGGCGTATTTATGCCTCATGTGTCTATATGTTACTAATTTGCTTTCTTTTGGCTCCTAATGAACTTAACACAACATTTACATGTAATGAATCCCTTTGAGCATGATATATTTATTAGCCGCCATTATTGAATGGCTATTATCTTTTGAATTCCAGAGGTTATTATAATGGAAGTCCCTGTTGTTAAACTACCCGATATACAGGCAAACAAGCCGCAGATACCCATTAACCTGACACGTGTCGGAGTTACCAATGTTAAAAAGCTGGTCCAGATCACAAGGCCCGACAAGCGCCCTGTCATTCTTATCTGTACCTTTGATATCTTTGTAGACCTTCCTTCTCACCTGAAAGGTGCCAACCTGTCACGTAATTTCGAGGCAGTCGACGAGGTCCTTGAGAAGGCGGTCAACATGCCGGTCTATGAGATCGAGCAGTTGTGCAGCGATGTTGCCCAGAGTCTCCTCAGGCGTCACGAATATGCGACCCGTGCTGAAGTGATCCTGAAAAGCGAATATGTCCTTAAGAGGGAGTCCCCTTCCACGAAGATGGAATGCCAGGAGGTTGTTGAGATCTTCGCAGAAGCAATTGCCATGCGTGAGGATGTTGAAGAGATGCAGGTCAAGAAGCTCATCGGTGCAGAGGTCGTAGGAATGACCGCATGTCCATGTGCCCAGGAGATCATGAGGGATAATGCAAGACAGGAACTGGAGAACATCGGTGTTGACAACAAACAGATCGCTGAGTTCCTTCACAGGGTCCCAATGGCAACACACAACCAGCGCGGACGTGGTATCATTTCCATTGAAGTGGTCGGTAATGTGAACGTCTCACTTGAAAAGATAATCGAGATAATCGAGAGGTCCATGAGTTCCAGTGTATTCGAGCTTCTCAAGCGTGCTGACGAGGCAATGGTGGTCCAGACCGCCCACAACAACCCTAAGTTCGTGGAGGACTGTGTAAGGACAATGGCAAAGAACGTTGTCAGGGATTTCGAGCATCTCCCCGACAGTGCAGTTGTCACCATCAAGCAGATCAACGAAGAAAGCATACACAGGCACAATGCCTTTGCTGAAAGGGTCGCAACCATTGGTGACCTGCGTGAAGAGATCGCACAGGAAATCTAACTCATAGCTTAACTATTAATCTGTCTGTGATCATATCATAGATAGAATTACGGGAGTTATACTGTGGAAGATTCAGAAACTATCGAAGCTCTTACCATGGAAGGCGATCCCATTGTAACAGGGTCTGTGGTCAGGTACGTAAATACAGGCACTGTAGGAAGGGTTGTCGATATCATGCAGGATGAAGAAGGGATCTGGGTACTGCTTGACAGTACCGGATTTCTCTACAAGCCTGAGGCACTTGTCATGGCAGATGAAAGTGAACTCAGGGAAGATATGAAGCCTCGTACATCTGTTGAGGATGCAGAGACCTATATACGTACATATGAGGCTGAAAATGATGCCAGTTTCGATGCAACTAATGTGACAGGCGGCGGCTGATCGCCTTCATATAATTTTAAAAATAAGTAAAGGATCCATCTTTCAGATAAACCCTTCTTTTTCAAGTAATGTAAGTGAACGGATCCATTCGCCTTTTGGTTCCCTGGAAGTTCCCACTACAAGTCTCTTTATGTCTCCCACCTGCTCTACAACACCCTGAGCTTCGATGGTCTCTCCCGGGAGTGCCTGTCCTGCGTAGGTATGGGTATAGGAAAGTACGTGGTCGATCTCATCGTGGTCAACCTTGTAGACAGAAGGACTGTCAAAGGCAAGGTCTGCATTGGTGACCTTTGCTTCTATCTTCATGGTGCCGATATCCTCTCCTCTTAAGGTTGGTTCCTTTATCTGCTCCCAGTCACGCACAAAGAGGAGGTCGAAGTATGTGCCATCTACCATTCCACGGTTGCCCTTTCTCTTCTCATGGAGAATGAACTCCTCGAATGAGATCTCAGGTATACGCTTGTTGTATATCTTCTCCCACATCTTCATGTCGATATCTTCTATTGGGCCTGGTTCTGCCTTTGCCTTTGCAATCGCATCCCTTGCAATGAACCAATGCTTGCCGTAGACCACAAAATCAATGTCCGAGCCTTCGTTCTGAAGTCCGGGCAGGAGTGAGCCTGTAACTCCCATCATCTCTCTTGGAATGCCTGCTTTTTCAAGCACATCGACAACGACCTTTACCCTGTGGTCAGTTTCATACAACCTTTCAATAGCGCTGTTAGGTGGGAGTACCTTCTTGATCTGTTCCTCTGGTACGACATGGACATCCTCCACCCATTCAGGACGATTCTCACGCATGAAGTCAAAGGCAACATCAAAATCATATTTCTTGTAGCGTTTGCCATCAAGCTCACGTTCTCCGTTCTCATCAGGTACGTATCTCATTGTAGACCTGATGCCATTCGGATGGAAATAATCGGAAACTGCGAATATCCAGTCGTCTTTTGTAACAAGGAAATCCCTGAGTCTTGTCTTAATCATATATAGCCTTCCTTAAGATCGTCCGGCAGCTCTCTAATGGTTTGCCGGTAGTTATTTGTACAGGTAAACTGCCTTTTTACATAAAAATAGTTCTGACATCTTCCGGTCATTGAAGGCCGGTTGTATTTCTTATATATGTCCTGAGATAGTTCATCAATGGTTTACAAGGTGAAATGTTTGCTATTATTTGAGAAATGGGTGCGCGATATCCGCCGTGAGTTCCACAGGAACCCTGAACTGAGCTTTCATGAATATGGGACACAGGAACTGATAATGTCCATTCTGGGAGAATTAGGTATCGAGTGCAGGAAGATCGCTGATACCGGCGTGATCGCGGAGGTCCGGGGAAGATGTCCGGGTCCCTGTATTGCCATTCGTTCTGACATAGATGCTCTTTCAGCGCACGAGTCCCTGACGGAGCTCAATGAGGATTACATCTCCCGTAATCCCGGTGTGATGCATGCCTGCGGGCACGATGGGCACATGGCCATTGTCCTGGGCGTTGCCAGGCTCATCAGGGAGAAACGAAATGATCTTTGTGGTACTGTAAGGTTCATCTTCCAGCCTGCTGAAGAAGTGCCCCCTGGTGGAGCCATCAGGGTAATTGAGGAAGGTGGTCTTGAGGATGTGGACGCCATCATTGGTCTGCACATCTTCGGTGATGTTGAATTAGGTGATATAAACATACGTGCCGGACCTTTCATGGCAAACTCAAATCGGTTCACAGTGAAGATATTCGGGAAAGGTGGCCATCACTCGACACCTGATATGTGTATCGACCCGATAATGATAGCTTCCGAGTTCATATCCTCTCTTAAAAAGAGTGTCTCTAAAAAGGTGTCTGCTTCGGACCATGTGCTTGGATTCGGTACCATCCATGCCGGGAAGCAGTTCAACAGGTCCCCTGACGAGATTGAGGTCGTTGGTAGTTTCAGGACCTTTGATGATGCCGATACTGAGATAATTGAGGGGACAATGCGTTCGATCCTTGATTCACTTATGGTGTCCTATTCCATGGAGGGTATCGTCGGTCTTCCATCATACGATCTTGATATTCTGCACGGTTATCCTGTCCTGTTCAATGACCCCGTTTTCACGGAAAAGGCGTCTAAATTGCTTAAAGCTAAGTTCACTACTGTCGACTCCCACGCAGAGGCTATATTCGGTGCTGAGGATTTTGCATATTACCTGCAGGAGGTTCCCGGGATGTATGCTGTCATCGGGACACGGAATGTGGAAAAAGGTATCGTTGAAGGAAATCATTCCTCGAGCTTCGATATAGATGAGGACGTACTGGCTATGGGAGTTGAGCTGCTTTATTCCATAGCAGTGGATTTTCTCAGGGATCCGGGGGCATATCTCGAATGAGCACAGTTCCTTTCTCTCCGGAGTATTCTTCTGCGACAAAGTCCTTTGTACTTGGTGTACTCCTGGGTGAAGGTTTTGAATATGATCCAATGAAGGACTCTGACCTTGATGATATCGAAGGTGTCTATCTGGAAAAAGGTGGAGGATTCTTTTTGTTCCTTGATGATGGTGAGATCATCGGGACGTCTGCTGTAAAGCCTCTGGGTTCCGGAATATGTGAGATAAAACGGATCTATGTAAAAAAGGAATGTCGAGGGAAGGGTATTGGTTCTGATATGTTCGAAAGGGCCCTTGAATATGCAGGTGAGAACTTTTCTGTTGTCAGGCTTAAGACCGATCTCTCACTTGAAACGGCTATAGCGATGTATCTTAAAAAAGGATTCACCGTGACAAAAGAAGAGAAAGGGACCATTTATTTTGAAAAGGTCCTGTGACCTTTGTCTTAAGAAGTGCTTGTTCAGATGACCTTCATCATCGCGACCTCGTCGCAATTAGGGAATTTAGGACATTTTATGCATCCGGTCCATACCTTGTGTGGAAGCATCTGTTTGTCTATTATCTCAAAACCCTGTTTCTCAAAGAATGGGACTGCATATGTCAGGGTGAACACATTGTTGACGCCAAGTTCCTTTGCCTCTTCAAGGCAGGCATTCACCAGTTTCGTACCAATTCCTTTGTCCCTGTATTCTGCCTTGACCGCAAAGGACAGCACCTCTGCCATGTCCTCCCAGCTTATCTGAAGGGCACAGCAGCCGATGATCTCACCGCCCTCCTCACAAACGTAGAAGCTGCGGGTGAACTCATAAAGCTCGCTCAGTGAACGCTGAAGCATCATCTCCTGCTTTGCATAGGTATCAATTATGCCTTTGATATCTGGTACATCTTTGACCGTAGCTTTCCTTATTATCAATTATGCATCACCGGGATTGTTAAAAAGAGAAATAGCGAGCGTGAAGGGATTTGAACCCCCGGCTTGCAGCTTAGGAGGCTGCCGCCATATCCTGACTAGGCCACACGCTCATGTTGTGCTACTCACGTAATAACATTCAATATCTTAAAGTTATTGGTGAAAAAGCTTTCTTGTCGGTAATTTTCGGGAATATATCCTCAAAAATGTGGAGATCTGTCCATTATACTGAAAAGTGATACTAAAAAAATGGAAAGCACCTTAAGGTTCATACCTGAGAATCCAGAAGGTCCATCAATTTCCTGTTCTTTTCAATTCCTGTATCGATCCCCAGCATCTCTGCCGGGAAACCCAGGGCAAGTCCGAGCAGTTGTGTGTAATGAAGTACAGGTATGTTGAACTCCGCTCCATTCTTTTCTTTGATCTCGGTCTGTCCGGCGTCCAGTTGCATATGGCAGAACGGGCATGAGTTGACTATGCAATCCACTCCGGTTTCCTCTATCCGGGCAAGCTTGGCTTCCGTCATCCCAAGGGACCTGTCCTTCATGGCAGAGCGTACTCCGCCTCCAGCTCCGCAACATGCCATCTTATCGGGGTATTCCACACTGCTTGCACCCAGTGCGGTGACAAGTTCATCAAAGAATGCGGGTCTTTCGAAGCTGCCCAGTCCTCTGTCCTTTGTGGGTTTTATAAGGTGGCATCCGTAATGGACGGCAACCCTTATGTTCAGTTGTCTTTCAACATAGGATGCTATCTTTTCAGGGCCGTATTCCTGGTACAGGTATTCTATTATATGCCTGACGTTGATGTCACCCCTGATCTCCCTGCCTATCTTTTCCAGGTGTCTGTTGACATCTTCCTTCGACTCTTCATCCTCTTTTATACTGCGATTTGCATCCTCAAGAGTACTGAAGCATCCGTTGCAGATGGTGAGCATATCCCTGTCCTTCTGCTCGGACAGTACTATATTACGGCTTGCCAGTGTGAGCCATGTTGTCCTGTCAAAAGAGCGGAAAACCCCTGGAGCGGGGCAGCATGAGGCACCTTCAAGGTCAACGCAATCGATATCGAGTTTCGCAAGACACAATTTCGTTGCCATCTCTATTCCAGGGTATCGGTTAGGGACAAGGCATCCAAGGAATAATGATAATCCTTTCATGCACTGTCCTCCTTCCCGGATATGCCTGCCTGCATGACAAGTTCTTCAAAACCGCATGAAGAAAGCAGTACTTTTACTTCCTCCAGCTCATCCTTATACTTGTGAACGGTCTCAGGTAGCTCTTCCAGTCCTATCCCGGTTCTTTTCATTTTGTTTTCTTCATTTATGGGAACTGCATGCCCGTGCTCTATAAGCATCGCGCATACTTCTTTGTGTTCGGGCAGGATCCTTCCATTGTGTGCTGATATGGCCCTGATGTCAAGTAATATCTCTACTATGTCTATTCCTCTGGGGCATCTTTCCTGACAGTTGTAGCAGGTGGTGCACATCCATAGCTCCGCACTGTCCAGTATATCAGTGGTCTTGCCTGCCATCTTCACAAGTTTTCGTATGTTCAGGCTGGTGTGTCTTCCTGAGGGACAACTGCTGCTGCATATGCCGCACTGCATGCATTTCAGTGCATCAGTGGAAACTTCCGTGAGCTTATCAAGAGTATCTTTTCCAGTTGCGTTTTTATCATCCATGCACTCGCCCTCTGCTTTAAAACAGTATTTTTGCAAGAAAGATAAAGTTTCCGACAAGACAACTCTCATGCAGGGATGCTGCAGACCTGCCTTGACGTCTTCTTTCTACATGTCACATATGCGTTTTTCAATATAATTATACTTCCAGCTCAGGGCAGTGAATGAGCAAACGCAAAAAAATAGAAAAGGGAAAGTAAGCCTTGCTTACTTATCCGTCCAGTATCTCTTCTGCGATGTCTCTGTAGGCATCCATCACATAGGGGATTCCGGTTACTTTTGCTGCATCTTCTGTAAGTGCCATAAGGTCCTTACGTGAGAGTGTAGTTGTGTTGAACCTTCTTGAACCGGCCATAAGCTGCTGCAGACCTACTCTTGTCTTTTCAGAATAGGAGTAGATACCAATAGCACCCAATGGGATATTGTCTATTTCGCTGCCATAGCGCTCTTCCAGTTCTTCGTAGTGTACAAAGATCTCTTCTTTCCTGTGGCCGAACTCAGCCACTGTCTTTGGAAGATCTCCTTCATCGAGCCACTTGCCAATGTTCTTACCAACCATTCCCGGGATCATAAGGCCACGGCCCATGCAAACTGCCTTAAAGTATGGAGCACCCATTGCAAGAACTTTGTAGATGCCATCTTCACTTGAGAAACCACCAGCCATTGCAAGGTCAGGTACTCTCTTCCCCTTGGCAGTGAGCTTATCTGCGAATTCCTGCACCAGTGATTGCAGGTATATTGTTGGTGTTCCCCATTCTTCCATCATTGGCCATGGGCTCATGCCGGTACCACCAGGAGCACCGTCGTATGTGAGAAGGTCTATCTTTGCATCAGAGCTGTATTTTATAGCCATTGCAGTTTCTGCCATGGAGTATGCACCGGTCTTCAATGTGATACGGTCGAATCCAAGTTCTCTGAGCCTGTCACATTCTTCGTGGAATCCTTCCTCAGTTACAAAACCAAGCCTGGAGTGCCTTTCGAATTCTCTTATAGCTCCAACCTTGTATGCTTCCTGTACAGATGCAAGTTCAGGATCAGGTGTTACTATGTAACCTCTTTTCTTAAGCTCGATGGCGCGGTCAAGTTCCTTGACCTTGATCTCTCCTCCTATGCATTTTGCACCCTGTCCCCATTTGAGTTCAATGGTGTCCATTTCATGCTTGCTGGAAAGATATTCAGCAACACCAAGCTTTGTGTCCTCTACGTTCATCTGGACGAGCATCTCGCCGTAGCCGTCATGGTACTTCTTGTACAGCTCGATCCTGCGGTCCATCTCCGGAGATTCGGTTACAAGGCCGTTGTTATCTCTTTTAAGTTCAGGGTCCACGCCACAAACATTCTCACCACAGACTATGGTGACACCTGAGATGGCTGCACCAATAGCGAAGTGTTCCCAGTTCTTCCTTGCAATATCGGTGGAACCTAATGCTCCGGTAAATATTGGCACCTTCATCTTTACTTTCTTGTCCCATCCGTATTCTGTCTCAGTACTTACATTTGGGAATCTTGCAGTTTCAGGGCTAGGCACCATGTCATCTGGCATGCCAATAGCTCCAACGGCATATCCCTGAATGTTCAGGTGGGAGTAGTCTATTGGATAGTTCTTGTCTGCACCGGCTGTAACTTCGCCGAAAGGTCCGGGGTAAAGAACTTCACGTCCTCTGAAAGTAGATTTAAAGATTTCACAGTTTCCACGACATCCGTCCACACAACGTGTACAGAGTCCTGACATCGGTACTACACTCTTTGACCTGTTAAAGGTCCTAGTAGCGTCATTTGCATTTGGCTGTCTAAGATTTGCCATTATTCTTCACTTCCTCTTTTTATCTATTGCTACCGATGCAGCTAAACCGATAAATGGTCTAACTGTCCTAACCATGCGATAACAATAGTAGGCTAAAGGTTGGCGTGTGCTTTTATTAATAAATTTCTATTTTGTATTGTATTTGACTCGAAATCACCCGATTTGCATTTCTACATAAAGAAGACCACTCATTTTTTTCGCCGGAAATTATCCTTTTTGGGGTCACAGAACGATATCTATATATGGTATGGGTCCGCGCCGCCACATGGCTAAGTGATCTGTAATGTATGGGTCACCATATCAGTTTATCAGTTGCTCATACTTACAAAAGCTCAGAATGGGTTTTTGAAGGGTCATTCGTGTGGAAGGTTTTATTGAAGGTGAGATGCCTAATTATAATGGGGGTTTTGAATATTGCTAAATATCCTATTATTTTAAAGCAGAAAAAACTGGATAGTAATCTATTTATAGTATTGTATAGGTAATGGGTTACTTACACCCCTTAGTGAATAGAGGAGTATTCAATATGGCAAACGTAAATCCAGCAACAAAGGAAGATGTATTAAAGGCTGTAGCCGAGAACGATGTTAAATTCATAAGGATCCAGTTCACCGATACCATGGGTATGATCAAGAGCTGGGCAATCCCTGCAGAAGATCTCGAGGGTGCATTTGAGAATGGTGTAATGTTCGATGGTTCATCAATCGAGGGTTTCACAAGGATCGAAGAGTCCGATATGATCCTTATGCCAGACCCAACCACCTTCAGGCTGCTCCCATGGAGACCAAAGGAAGGCGCTGTTGCACGTATCATTGGTGACGTATACAGACCTAACGGAAACCCATTCGAGGGTGACCCAAGATACGTCCTCAAGAAGGCTATCGCAAAGGCAGCTGAAAAAGGATACACAATGAACATCGGTCCTGAACTTGAGTTCTTCCTGTTCAAACTGGACGAGAATGGCCACCCAACCACAGAGCTTACTGACATGGGCGGTTACTTCGACTTTGCACCTCTTGACAAGGCACAGGATGTCAGAAGGGCGATCGACTTCGCTCTTGAGGAAATGGGCTTTAAGATCGAAGCATCCCACCACGAGGTCGCACCATCACAGCACGAGATCAACTTCAGATTCGGTGATGTACTTACCACATGTGACAACATTGTAACATTCAAATATGTTGTAAAGTCCATTGCAGCACACATGGGCTACTACGCAACATTCATGCCAAAACCACTCTTTGGTGTAAATGGTTCAGGTATGCACTCCAACCAGTCCCTCATGAAGGACGGAGAGAATGCATTCTACGACCCAAGCACACCTGACCAGCTCTCTGTAACTGCAAAGCAGTACATTGCAGGTCTCCTCACACACATCCGTGAGTTCGCTGCTATCACAAACTCAATAGTCAACTCATACAAGAGGCTCGTACCTGGATATGAGGCACCAATCTACTGTACCTGGTCTGCATCAAACCGCAGTTCCCTTATCAGGATCCCTGCATCAAGAGGAAAGGGTACAAGGGTAGAGCTCAGATGCCCAGACCCAGCATGTAACCCATACCTTGCATTCGCAGCAATGCTCAGTGCAGGTCTTGACGGTATTGAGAAGGGAATGGAAGCACCAGCATCAACTGATGTGAACATCTTCAAGCTCACAGAAGAAGACAGGATGGCAAGAGGAATCGAGTCCCTCCCAGGCAACCTTAAGGAAGCAATTGACCTTATGGCAGCAAGTGAGTTTATCAAGGATGTAGTTGGAGACCACGTCTTTGAGAACTACATTGAGGCTAAGAAGGCTCAGTGGGATGACTACAAGGCTCAGGTCCACCAGTGGGAACTTGACACCTACCTTAGCGTACTGTAAGTAAGGGATCATCCCTTACTTTATATTTCAACAACTTTCAATTTATTTCAACAGGCGGTAATTTCAGGCCGCTAAAACGTGAATAGAAGTTGTTCACGAATATCCGGGCTTTTCCTGAATGGATCTTTGCATGGTTAAATTCATATCAGGTAAATACTATCTCATAGCCCCAAGACTAAATACTTATAGTGATCAACATGTGCGGAATTATAGGCGTAATCGATCGGACCATGTCCAGAATGGACGGCTCCAGTATTAAGGAAGCCCTGAGTCTGATGGATGAAAGAGGAAGTGGAGAAGGCGCAGGATATGTAGCCTATGGTATATATCCTGACTACGCAGACTGCTATGCCATCCACGTATTTTTTGATAATCTGTTAGAACCGAAGACCAGGGTGGACGAAATACTGAAACAGTGGGGAAGGATAGTCCATCAGGAAGAGATCCCTACATATGAACAGCCCGGTCTTAAGAAGGAGCACATCTCCTGGAGATATTTCTTCAAACCATATACCGACCTTATGATCGGTACCACAGACCCAGATGATGATAATGTCAAGCATCTTGTTATGCATGTCAATGCGAATATCGAAGGCGCACTCATTTTCTCATCCGGCAAGAACCTTGGTGTATTCAAGGCAGCAGGCTGGCCTGAGGATGTAGCCAATTACTTCAGGATCGAGGATTACAAGGGTTACATCTGGCTTGCACACAACCGTTACCCAACCAACACATCAGGATGGTGGGGCGGAGCTCACCCGTTCAATCTTCTTGACTGGTCAGTTGTGCACAACGGTGAGATCACATCATACGGAACCAACCGTCGCTATGTGGAAGGTCACGGCTACCAGTGTACAATGTTAACTGATACTGAAGTAGTAGCTTATCTCTTTGACCTTCTCGGCAGAAGGCACGGTCTCCCATCAGAAATGGTTGTCGAAGCACTGGCTCCACCTTTCTGGGATGAGATCGATAAGATGCCTCCAAAGGAAGAGGAGTTCATGCGTACAATGCGTCTGACATACGGTCCTGCTCTGATGAACGGTCCTTTCGCGATCGTTGTTGCAACAAAGGATGGAATTGTAGGTTTCACAGACAGGATAAAGCTGCGTCCTCTCATCGTAGGAGAGAACGGTTCCAAACTTTACCTATCAAGTGAAGAGGCAGCCATTCGTACAATGGACCCTGAAGTAGAGAAGATATACATGCCAAGGGCAGGCGAACCTGTCATCGGGAGGGTTACAGAATGAGCCTCGGAAGTGTTCCACTCAAGTACAAGATCAGCATCGACCGTGACCAGTGTATGAAGTGTATGCGCTGTGTCGATAACTGTTCCTATGGTGTCTATCGTATAGAGGATGACAGGATCATCATCGATTCACGCAAATGTACTGCATGTCACCGCTGTATCTCTATGTGTCCAAGGGATGCCATAATGCTGAAGGAAAGGCCTGTGGACTACCGCAGTCACCCACTCTGGACAGTAGAGGCACGTGAGGATGTCATCAACCAGGCGCGCACAGGAAAGATCATCCTGGCGGGAATGGGCAATGCAGTTGATTATCCAATTATATTTGACAGGCTGGTACTTGACGCATGTCAGGTCACCAATCCAAGTATCGATCCTCTCAGGGAACCTATGGAACTGAGGACATACATTGGTAAGAAGCCTTCAAAGCTCGAATTTACAAAGAACAATGGTGACATCGAACTCACCACAAAACTCACCCCTAACCTTAAGCTCGACACCCCGATCATGGTCGGTCACATGAGCTATGGTGCTATCAGTCTTCCTGCACAGCTCAGTATTGCAAAGGCAGTAGCAAAGACCGGAACCTTCATGGGAACCGGTGAAGGTGGAATGCACGAGGCGATCTATCCATATCAGGACCATTCAATAGTCCAGATCGCATCAGGACGTTTCGGTGTCGATATCGACTATCTGGAGCGTGGTGCAGCCATTGAGATCAAGGTAGGACAGGGAGCAAAGCCCGGTATCGGCGGTCACCTTCCCGGAGAGAAGGTATGTGCGGACGTATCCTGCACACGTATGATCCCACTGGGTTCAGATGCCATCAGTCCTGCACCTCACCATGATATTTACAGTATTGAAGACCTTGCCCAGCTTGTGCGCAGTCTCAAAGAGGCAACAGACTGGGAAAAGCCGGTCTTCGTTAAGATAGCAGCAGTACACAATGTTGCTGCAATTGCAGCAGGTATTGCAAGATCCGATGCGGATGCAGTTGTTATCGACGGTTTCAAGGGCGGTACAGGTGCGGCACCAAAGGTGTTCAGGGACAACGTAGGTATCCCGATCGAAGCTGCCATCGCAGCAGTTGACCAGAAGCTCAACGACCAGGGTATCAGGAACGAAGTATCCATCATAGCCAGTGGTGGTATACGCAACAGTGGCGACCTTGCAAAGTCCATAGCACTTGGTGCAGATGCGATCTACATCGGAACTGCAGCACTGATTGCACTTGGATGCCGTGTTTGTGGTAACTGCTATCGTGGACTCTGTCCATGGGGTATCGCAACCCAGAAGCCTGAACTTGTCGAGCGTATCGACCCTGAGGTCGGTGCACAGAATGTTGCTAACCTTATCCACGGCTGGACACTTGAGCTGAGCGAACTCATGGGTGCAGCAGGTCTGAACAGTATCGAGAGTCTTCGTGGTAACCGCGAGCGTCTCAGAGGATACATGCTTGACCAGGGATTACTTGACGTTCTCAAAGTAGAGTCTGTGGGGGCCTGAAGATGGCAGAACCTTTAGTAATAGATGTAAAGGGAATGCACTACACCCCATTGAACAGAATGATCCGTGAAGCAGTGGCTTCCGGTGTAAAGGAGATAGTGCTCAATAATGTCCTTGGACAGCGTTTCATCGGAAACGGTGTAAGGGGCGATTCAAAGATCATCATCAATGGTGTTCCGGGCGGAGACCTCGGAATGTTCATGAGCGGTCCGGAATGTGAGGTATTCGGTAATGCAGAGCATGCTCCTGGTAACACAATGGACAGGGGTTCATTGGTCATCCATGGGAATGCCGGAGATGCGGTTGCTCACAGCATGCGTGGCGGAAAGGTCTTCGTAGAAGGCAACATCGGCTACCGTGGTGGCATTCACATGAAGGAGTATGAGGACAAGCGTCCTATTCTTGCTGTAGGCGGAACAACCCATGCGTTCCTCGGGGAATACATGGCTGGCGGACTTATCCTTGTTCTTGGTATCGGTCATGAACCGGCAGTAGAGGACCGTGGTATCGGTAGTGGTATACACGGTGGAGAGATCGTCATAAGGGGCGAAGTAAGTGATGAGCTGCTTGGTGTCGGAGCCAAGAAGGTCGATTTCACTGAAGATGACCTGAAAAGGCTTACTCCTGTGATAGAAGAGTTCTGTGGAAGGTTCGACATAGACCCGACCCCTTTCCTGAACACGAACTATTCAAGAATAGTCCCTGCAAGCGCCAGGCCATTTGCAGGTAAATACACATGGGAGTGATCATTATGGCAGGTAAGAATTATCTTGATCTTAAGGCAGAGATCTGGGACACAGGTAAATGCGCAGCATGTGGTGCATGCGTAGCTGTATGCCCGGCAGATGCCATTTACTTTGAAGAAGGCAGTGACTCCACACACCCTCTTAACAGTGGTTACTGTAAGGAAGTGAATGATGGGGTTCCCTGTGGTGCATGCTATGAGGTATGCCCGAGAAACGAAAAGCCATCATCTGATGTTCTTGGAGAATACATCGACATCATGTCTGCAAAGGCAGAGGTGGATGTTCCAAGAAAGCAGAGTGGTGGTGCAGTGACAGCAATACTGACCAATGCCCTTGATGAGGGTATGATCGATGCAGTGGTAACTGTTGTGGAAGATCCATGGACCCTGAAGCCATCATCTGCGGTGATAACTTCCTCAGATGTGCTCGTCCATCAGGCCGGAAGCCGTTACAACTGGTGGGTTCCACTTGTGGCCTCACTCAAAGAAGCTGTCATGACACGCAAATTCACCAACATAGCAGTTGTAGGTGTCCCATGTGTCACCCAGGCTATGAAACAGATGCGTGAAAGCGACCTTGATCTTCTGCGTCCATTCAGGAAGAATGTTCGTCTGGTCGTAGGACTTTTCTGTACCGAGACATTCGACTATGAGAAACTCGTGCAGGATAAGCTCATCACAGAACGCCAGATAGACCCTCTTGACATCATACACTTCGATGTGAAGGGTAAGCTTGAGATCACACTCAAGGATGGTAGCATGACCGTCATCTCACTGAAGGATGTTGACGATTGTGTCCGTCCCGGATGTCATATATGTACGGATCTCACAGCTCTGGATGCAGATATATCAGCAGGTTCCATTGGTAGTGAAAAGGGCTACACGACCCTGATAATACGCGACCCGGTTGGCAAGCAGTTCGTCAACAGCGCGGTAAGCAATGGAAAACTGTCACTTAAAGATGATGTGAATCTGGAATTGGTGGAAAAGCTCTCCAAAAAGAAGCTTGCACGAATGCCAGAGGAGTAAACGAAAAACAGACAATCGCATTTATGGACACGGTGCCTATCCACTTCCTCTATTCTTCCTAACCATGTAATAGGCACTGTGTCCTGTCTTTTTTCGATCAAAGCGGTCAGATATCAAGGATATCCTTTGTTTCCGCGATGATAAGGATATTTCAGGAAACGCCTTCATATCGTTACCTTGATCTTATATTATTGTTTTGCATACTGTGGGATGTACCTTTTATAATATATGGTGTCCACTCCGTTTCCTCTATCGTTAAGGACAATTGAGTAGGCTTTGTACCCGAGTCCTTCGTAGAACTTCTTTGCTCCCGGATTGCCGGACCATGTGCACAGGTATATCGTTCTTAGTCCCTGTTCTGCAAGTATCTCCTCAAGTCTGATGTACAGTTCTTTACTGATGCCTGATCTCCTGTGGTCCGGGTGAGTTGCCAGAAAATTGATGTAAGCAGTGTCCTCACCTTTCCAGTTCCATGTGCAACCTATCATCCCGATTATCCTGTGTGCCTGTTCATTATCATCAGGAGTATCCAATTCAGCAACAAGATAATTGGATTCAGATGTATCAAGTGATGCTTCTATTCTTTCGGGTATTCCTCCACCCCTTTTGCTCAGGGGTGGATAGAAGTCCTCATCTACAAGTTCAATGAATTTTCTGACATCATTATGGTCGGCCTTGTTTGCCATCCTTATGATGATAGTCTTTTTCATTTCATATTGTGTTCAGGTAACGCTTTATCTCCCAATCATGTACCTGGGTACGGTATGCATCCCACTCGGCCCTGGCCAGTCTCAATATATTATCGTGTACATGCTCGCCAAGTGTATGCCTCAGCAGTTCATCGTTCTCAAGATGGTCTGCACTTTCACTGATCGTTGACGGTAATGTGTCGATACCTTTTTCGATTCGCTCCTGCTTTGTCAGGTCAAAGATATTGTAGTCCATTATATCGCCGGGATCAGTCTTGTTCTTTATTCCATCCAGTCCGGCTGCCAGAATGGCTGCAAAGGTAAGGTATGGATTGCATGAAGGGTCAGGACTCCTGAGCTCGACCCTGGTACTTTTTCCCCTTGCAGATGGAATGCGTATCAGGGAACTGCGGTTTGCACCCGACCATGTGATATATACCGGTGCCTCGTATCCGGGAATGAGCCTCTTGTATGAATTCACAAGCGGGTTTGAGATACATGATATGGCTTTGATGTGCTTCAGAACACCTGCTATGAAATGCTTTGTGGTCTCGCTGATCTCCATCTCTCCATCCGGGTCATAGAATGCGTTCTCTTCACCCTTTGAAAGGGACAGGTTCACGTGCATTCCCGAACCGTTCTCCACAGCAATAGGCTTTGGCATGAAGGTTGCATGCAGACCGTATAACTTTGCGATCGTCCTTGTGACATATTTGAATGTCATCACATTATCTGCGGTGCTCAGTGCATCCCCATACTTAAAATCGATCTCATGCTGACCAAAAGCAACTTCGTGGTGTGATGCCTCTATATCGAAGTTAAGGTCAGTAAGGGTGAGAACGATATCCCTTCGGATGTCCTCGGCAAGGTCTGTTGGTGCAAATTCAAAGTATCTGCCATAATCGTGGGGCTTTGTTGTTGCCCTGCCATCTACTTTTTCGAAAAGGAAGAATTCCAGTTCAGGACCAACATTAAGTGAATAGCCCATCTCTTCGGCTTCTTTCATCACTTTTTTAAGTACATAACGGGGGTCCGCTTCGAACTGGCTTCCATCCGGCATCTGTATGTCGCATATAATTCTTGCAACTACACCTTTGTCCTTGCTCCAGGGGAGTATTGCAAAGGTTTTGATATCCGGTCTTAATACCATATCCGACTCGTCGATCCTGACAAATCCTTCAATGGACGAACCATCAAAGGATATTCCTGTGGTCAGTGCTTTTTCGATCTGCGTTACAGGGATCTCAACATCCTTGACAACACCCTGTATATCCGTGAACTGCAAACGTATGAATTTTACGTTATTCGTTTCAATAGCTTTGATAACATCTTCCTTATTGCATACAATCATTAAATCGCCTGCTATTCTTCCTCTATTATTCTGCAAAAGTATTGCAAAATTGATTTTGAATATCTAGGTTCATACAATTATAGATTGCTATGCTATATGAGAAAAAGATCAACAAAGAATAAATGTAAAAATGAAAAATATGATGGTCGCTCAAACAAATTTCAGGCTTACGTCCTTCATTTTGTTCCTTGCTGCAACGTTAATAAGTAAAGGTGTGAGTGATTCGACCATTCCTGCAGTTTCCAGAGGTCCGATGTCAAGTGGCCTCATATTGGAAATGTCCTTTACAAGGTCAAAGACGATATTCTTGGCGTGCATGGAATTTCCGCAGACGCCTATATCATAGTCAAGTTCTATGTCAAGATCCGCCAGTTTCTTTGCGGGGACCGAGTGGAATGCAGCTACAAGTTCTGTGCTTTCAGGTATCATGGTGAATATCTCCTGGGCTGCACTTCCTGCCTCAGGTATTGAGAAACAGAAATACTGGGTGTTGAATTCCTCACTTTCTATCGGAGTCCTTGGGTAATTGCTTCCGGGGCTGATATAGCACATGTTCCTTTCCATAGGAACGACGACACTTATGACTATCTTGTTCTCTATTACAGGACGAATGAGTTCCATGACAGGAGCCAGCTGATTATACCTGATGGCAACGACGATCACATCGGCTTCTTCAGCAGCAGTTTTATTATCAGTACCTTTTATGACAGGTTCATATCCGTATCTTTCAAGTACTTCATTGTATTCTGCAGCTACAGCTTCAGCCTTCTCCGCATCCCTGGAACCGATGGTGATCTCATGTTTCCGACCCCATCGAAGTGCAAAGCCCTTGCCGATGTTGCCTGTGCCTCCGAGTATTGCTATCTTCATGACATTTCTCCTGCTTTATGAGGATGGTATGATAATCTATTATATGTTAACATTTTTGGTATTATTCCGTCTATGCTGACTGTAATACTGACTGTGTTAATCAGTGTCATGGTATATATAATAACTCCTGACCTTTCATATTGACCGGCATCATTACCTGCCAGTCATATTCCGGCATAAAAGAGAGTAAAAAGGTTTACCTGAAAAATGATATCAGGATAATGTCAGATGAACAGGTAAACCGGTGGATCACAGGGTTAACTTAGAACAATGACCTGATGGCATTGATCAGGCTGCTGAGAAATCCTGTGCTTTCTTCTGATCCTTCTGATGTACTGTCGGAACTGCTTCCATCACTTGAGGTTGCGTCATCATCAGGCCTGTCTGCTGGTGCTTCACCGGTCATTGGTCCTTCTCCGTCCATGGTTCCATTTCCGGGGAATTCTCCTTCTGGAGGTTGCATGTTCTCATCGCCTTCCATCATGGTTCTGTTTCCGTCCATTGGCTCCTGCCCTTCTCTTCCAGGTCCGTTCTGCATCAAAGCCACACGGATCTCATCGGGTGCTTCATCCATTGAACTTCTGAACTCTTCTATGATTCCGGTGATCTCATCTTCATCATCCGTAGCCTCAAGTTCGGTGCTCATTTCTTCCATCTGCCCGAGCAGACTGTCAACTGAATCCAGAAGGTCTTCGTCTTCAAGTTCTGACTGTAGAGTGGTCAGTGTGTCTATGCTGTTCGTGATCATCCCGAGTGTCATCTCTTTCATCTGCTCTGCATCCATCCCGGGCATTTCCATATCGCCCTCTTCTTCCAGAGCATAAACTCCTGGTATTGCAGTGCTGAATAGGATCATTAATAATGCAAATGATATTGTAATATCTCTTCTCATAGAATAACTCCTTAAAAACAGGTAAACAGGGTTTTGTGAGATAGGATCAGGGTCCTATCTCGAAGTTGGTGGTATTATGGATAGTTCACAGTAACTCTTTCTGACTTATCCTCTGGTCATTCCTCGTCGGATCCATTCTCCATAGGACCCTGACCGTGTTCTCCTCCATGTCTTGATGGTTGTGGGTTGTTCTCTCTGTATTCTTCCAGTATTTCCCGAAGTTCATCGAGTGTTGTTGCACCTTCAATGTCCTCAAGAAGTGCTTCAAGCTCGGTTATCTGTTCTTCAATAGAATCCTCTGTTATGTTCTCATCTTCTATCTCATCGATATTCTCAAGCATCCCATTCAGCATCTCGATCCTATGGTTGATGCGTTCGGTCTGTCTTTCAACAACGAACTCCATCTCTTCTTCATCTGAATCAAATTCCATTTCTTCCCTTTCAGGTTTCTCGCCTCGCATTTCCGGCATCATGGATTCTCTTGCTTCATTCAGGATCTCTTTGAGTTCATCGAGTGTTGTTGCCTCTTCAATGTCTTCAAGAAGTGCTTCAAGCTCTTCTATATCTTCACTGATAGCTTCATATTCGTCGGTGTCCTCTTCGAGATCCGTAAGTCTTTCTGTGAGTCTTTCAATTCTGTTGTTTATGCGTTCTGTATGCATCTCAACAATGAACTCCATCTCTTCTTCATCTGACTCGAACTCCATGGCTTCAATAGGACCTTCATCACTCATCCCCGGGTTTCCCCTCAGACCTTGTTTCATTGGCTTTTCTCCAAATTCTTTTGAATCAGTGGTCCCTGTATCATCAGCAAGTGCACCAGGCATCACAGCACTAAGTACCATTGCTATTAACGAAATACATGCCACAACTTTCAGGAATCTGTGTTTCATTTGTTTCCTCCATCATTATTTTTGTTCAGAACACAATGAACATCGACAACTGTCAGATGCCAGTGATCTTCTGACAAATCCCTGATTAGCAGGCTTTAATATAAGGATACTTAGCAAAAAGAAACTATATTATTGCTTTAAATTGAAAAATAAAACTTCAATAAAGGTTTATTTGTTTCTGCAACCTTTGGGGTTCTTAAACAGATGGATAGTTCGCCAGAGTATGATCAGGATGATTCAATACCTGTCCTGTCTTATCTCAGAGACATATTGGAGTTATCGTCATTGACATGAACCTGGTCTCTGTTGAATCAGTTACTGAAGATCCGGGTGTATAATATCACTTATAATGGATTCAATCATCTAAAAAACAACTGTATTGCTCTTTTCGGAATTTTTATATGCTTATGGACGTTTATTCTTTCTTTTTACCACTAAAAAAGCTTCATTAAGTGTAAAGTCTCCAAAAACAGCTTTTATTTTTGGCCATAAATGTCCTCTCCTTAAAGTATGTTTATATTTAAATCTCCCTTCTGTGAGTATTGTACTAAAAACTTCAATAAAAACGTGAAGGTGAATTGTAATATGTTCATTTGCAATACAAAATACATGGATTCCGGAGTGAGGTGATATCTCAATGAAGAAATTACCACTTGTCCTTATAGGGTTCCTTGTAGGAATGGTGCTGGTATCCGGCCTTGCTGATGTGAACAGGCATCCCGCAGGTCATGAAGAACAGCATGGTATCATGTCGGATTACTCGGCCTATGTCAAAACGGAAATATCCGACCCACAGGCTCCTTCAACACCAGACGACCATGATGTATCCAGAGATGAGAAAGTATTCCTGGCTGGTAATATTGCTAAGTCGAGCGAGATGATAGAACGCCTTGAAAGTACAGTAGATTCTCTTGAAAAGGAAGGAAACGATGTTCAGGAACTGGAACAGATGGTGAGTGAATATGCCTCACTTGTAGCTGAGTCAAAAGCTTACTTCTCAAAGACAGAGACCAGCTCTTCAAGTTCTGATGAACTCGAGTATCTTGCATTGTCAAAGGACAGGATCGTCCAGGCGGATATGAAGCTGAAGGATATCTTCAATATGCTCCACTCATACCTTCCAGGACCGGTAAAATTGTCTGGAAATGATACCCTTATTCTTGAAGGATCAGGTATCGTTGTTCTGTCAGGTGACCTTGGTATCGACCTGAGTCTCGCTGAAGGAGAGTTCTCTGCGGTTGATCTTGCAGGTGATATGATAATTGATGCTGAAGAGCTTTCCAGTACCGGAATAATATCCGAGAGAATATTATCGGATCCTCTGGGTAACTCTCACAGCATGGTCTCATACAATAAGGCAAATGGCACAGTTCTCATGTCGGGTTCGATCCTGAACGTAGCGATCAATGGCAAGGATCTGTTCCTTACTGTAGAAGGCACCGGAGAGGTTGAACTATTCGGAAAAGGGACCTATTCCATTGAAAATGGGTCAGGGATCATTGAAGGTATCTGGATCCCTCCAGTATTTGAAACAAAATAAGGCATGGGATGTAATGTGGCATGAGGAGCGCATAGCATGCGGGTTGCATCACATCCTGTTCCTGAGAGAAGGGTACTAATAGGGACGTAGCAGGGGAACGTGCTAAATGTCTCATTCTATTTCATCTTTAATATCCTGTATGTTGAAATTAAGGCTTCTTATTGGTTCAATAAGTTTTATCTTATTATTTATCATCAATTTAGTGTTTTTAGTATTCTATAAAGCTTCATTATCATTTTAATCCTATTCGCCAGACTTTCTCATGTAAGTATCCTTATATTTGAAATAACGAATTAGTGGATTGCCCGTTGGTTAATACTGCTCTGGCGGGTACCACCAACTCAGGTGGCACCTGACACCCCAACCACATCCAGCCTAAGGTGCCACCATTGTACCAACAACCCCCTCTCGTTTGGGAGATGCCCGACATATCCCGGGCATCTCCTGATCGATACAGGTGAGAATATGGAAAACATTAAAGATTCTTTGAAACAATTCATCGATTCAAGACTTCAGGAAGCAACCCGTGCTCAGGTATTATGTCCGGAAAGGTTCTATGTAGCTGTGGGTGCTGTAAAGAAACTGGATCCTGATCAGATGAATGACCACCCTGGCCCTGTATCCGGGAATGCTCCGTCCTGCCCGGAAAAGGATTTTAAATGGTGATCGATCCGGTCATCTAACCTATTTCTGGTCTTTACCTGATGCTATACGAATTATGTTGTGACCTTTTGATCCTTGTTAGAGGCATCAACTTATATATTATTTAATATCATTAAATCAAAGAAAACGTTTATGATACATTAATATCTGTTAATCTTCCACAGACTTGCTATATTCGGATATTTGAATATGTATCTTTGCAGAAGTGATCTCCAATGAAAAGGATGCCTCTTATAGTTTTGATATTCCTCATGTTGCTTGTTGTTATTTCAGGCATTGTGGATCCAGATGATATGCGTCAGTATCCTGATGACAGGGAGGGACGCAATGATCTCCTGTCCCCTCCTTTTGATCAGAGGGACGGGCATGAAAGTAGGATACTTGTAATCCCGATAACCCCGGTTCCATCTGTGGATGCGGACCAATTCCTTGAGAACAACATAGAGGGATCCGAGGCGATGGTCAAGCGTCTTGATGATGCTGTAATACGTCTTAAAGCAGAGGATAATGACGTTTCTGAACTTGAACAGAGGGTTGCGGATTACTCTGTGCTCGTAAGCGAGGCCAGGGAATATATGACAATGGCTGAGAGTTCCTCTACAGAAGAGGAGAGGCAGGAGTATCTTGAACTTTCAAGGGAAAGTATCATTCTTGCGAACCATGAGCTAAAACCTATCTTCGAGACGATGAAGACCTATCTTCCGGGACCTGTGGTCATAACCGATGGCAGCAGTCTGCTGGCAGAAGGAAGCGGTATTGCTATACTGTCCGGTGACCTTGATGCGGATATTTCAATCCAGGATGGCAAGTTCTCAGTAGTTGACTTTTCAGGGGATCTCCAGATAGAGACAGAATATGATTATGATCAGGAAAGCATTCCTGACATGGGTCCGGATGGAGGTCTGGCCAGGTCACATAAGGTCAGTTCATATAGGGATGTCACAGGCAATGTCTCATTGTCCGGCTCCGCATACTCTGTTGCAGTTATGGCCGATGGGATCGACATGATCGCCACAGGTACAGGTGAGGCTGAACTGGTCGGCAATGGAACCTACCACATCTATAATGGTACTTCCAGCGGAAAAGAGAATGTCTGGGTAAAACCGATATTCGGGAATGATTGACATAAGGGATCAGGGTGTTTGACATGAGGAGGATATTATTCATTGCTATGATCGCCTTGCTTCTGCTACTGCCGGGAGTTGCTTCAGCAGATACTGCAACTGTACACGGTGTAGCCTATGAATGGAGCACGTTCGAGCCACTGGACAATACGATCGTAGGTGTCAATTCAACACCTGAACAATCCATGGTGGCAAAATACGGTGTCTATTCCTTTGAGCTACCCAATGGTACCTATCAGATCACTGCAAGTTACTACGAGGAAGACCAACTGGCCTATTATGCGGAGGACGTTGTCACGGTCTCGGATGAAGGCAGTTATGTCCTTGACCTTCTACTTTTACCTTCATATTCCAGTTCAGGTGATGCAACAACTGAAACGGGTTCCGGGGAAGCAACTGTGAACAGCAGTTCCCTTATGGCCGGTGCTGTGATCGTCGTTATTATCCTTCTTACCCTTCTGGTCTCCCAGATGAAAAAGAGGCCACAGACCTCTGTCTCTCAGATGAAGAAGGTGGAAGTCTCCCATCCTGTTGCTCCGGAAGCTCCTGTAAAGGTCGTAGAGGAGGTCAGGGAAGAACAATCTCCTGTCCCGACAGCAGACACTCCAGAGGAGCCTGCTGATGAGCTACCTGAAGAGCCGATCTCTGTTCCTGTACCTGATGAGCAAAAGGAATCTGTTCCTGTTCCTGTGCCTTCGGATGAGCCGGTTCCGGCAGACCTTCAGGAGATCCTTGATATTCTCAAGTCCCAGGGTGGAAGGATGACCCAGAAGGATATGCGTAAGAGGCTTAAGTATTCAGAGGGCAAGGTAAGTCTCATGCTCCTTGATCTTGAGAAGAGGGGCAAGATACAGAAGTTCAAGAAAGGGCGTGGAAATGTCCTGTTCCTTGTGGATCAGGACGAATGATCCCTTTGCTGTCCTTACCATTTTCCTGTTGTTCAACTGGATGATTATTTGTCGTCCAGTCTATTATCTATATTTGTTATTTAATTCTATTTTTAGATATAAGGTCCATTCTCTATTCTAATATGCTTTTTAAATATCTATGGAGCTTTAAATATCTATTTTATTCTCTATAAAGCTTTATTTTACAATCATGACACTTTTGTGTCCTTTTTCAAATAAGTATCCTTTTATTTAAAACTACGAATCTGGTAATTGCCTGTCAGCATTACTGCTATGGCAGGCACCACCCAAACCTGGTGGCACCAAACCCCCAACCACATCCAGCCCGGTGCCACCAATGTACCAACAACCAACCCCTTCGCATAAGGGACACCTGTTACCTATCCATCAGGTGTCTCTTATCGAAACAACAGGAGGATAATATGACAGATATGAACGATGCAAAGAAAAAGTACATAGGAACACTGGTACGCCGTGATCAAACTATGTCCGTAACCAGGTCAGGTTCGATATCCATTGTTTCGTCTCTGGAAGCTAAATTGAGTCCTGATCAGATGTGTCGTCTGTCAAATATATCCCGTATGGGGTGAAATTGTATATATCACTATTATCTGAAAGTAAATTTAAAAGGGAATTGAATTGAGGATCATATGGACGAGAATCATAATGACATACAGATAACTTCGGGAGATGCACCTGAAACTCTCATGCGTCTTACTGATGTGTGGAAGATATACAGGATGGGAGAGGTCGAGTTTGCAGCCTTAAAAGGCATCGATCTGGAGATCATGCATGGTGAATTTGTAGTCATCCTCGGTCCCAGTGGCAGCGGTAAGAGTACAATGATGAACCTGCTGGGCTGCCTTGATCTTCCAAGCAAAGGAGTTGTTGAACTCAACAACAAGGACATTGCTAAAATGAAAGAATCAGAACTTGCCCAGATAAGGGGGCAACTTATTGGTTTTATTTTCCAGACGTTCAACCTGCTCCCTACTCTGAACACTATAGAGAATGTCATGCTGCCTTTAGAATTCCAGGAAGCAGATTCTGATGAATCATGGAAAAGAGCAGAAGAGCTTCTTGATGTAGTAAGTCTTGGAAATAAAAAGTACAACCTCCCTTCACAACTATCAGGAGGCCAGAGGCAAAGGGTTGCCATAGCAAGATCCCTTGCAGTAGACCCTAAAGTGATCCTTGCGGACGAACCAACTGGTAATCTCGATAGTGAAACAGGAAATTACATTCTTGAATTCCTCAGTGACCTTCACAGAAATGAAGGCAAGACTATCATAATGATAACTCACGATCCAGAATTGACAAAGTATGCGGATCGTGTTGTTCATATCAAAGACGGAATGGTGGATAATATAGAGATAATAAAGCGTGAAGCAATGTGATAAAGATGAAAAAAATATTATTACTTATGTTAGTGCTGTTGTTGCCAATAACCAATGCAGCAGCAGCTAGCCTGACTGCAGGTGCATCAGGGGTGAACGTGGATCTTTTGAGCCAGAGTCCCTATCCTGCCAGGCCAGGTGAGACCGTAGAGATAACACTCAGTTTACAAAATGAGGGAAGCAATGACCTTTCTGATGTCGTCGTATCTTTAGATGCTGAGTATCCGTTCAGTCAGGTATCCGGTGAATCATTGTCCAAGACCGTATCCTACATGGAAGCTCGTCAGGATGAGGATGATGCAACTTATCTAAAATTCAAGCTTAAGGTTGATTCTGATGTTTCAGACGGGACCTATGATATAGATGTGGTAGTGAAAGACAGTGAATCTGATTCCAGCTCAGTAACAACTCTTGAGGTAGAGGTTCAGGGTAAGGAATACGCTCAGATCGTTACCATTAGTGACTCGAGCATTGATGTTGCAACAGTAGAACCTCTTGAGTTTGTCATTACCAATACAGGTTCATCACCACTACAGAATATGGCTGTTTCATGGGAAGAATCAACCGGTACGATCTTGCCTGTATATTCCTCTAATACCAAGTACATAAGTTCCCTGGATGTCGATGAATCTGCTACAGTGGTATACTCTGTGATGGCAGATGTAGATGCTGATCCCGGACTGTATCAGCTTGATATCACACTTGAGTTCGAGGACTATGAATCAGACACGACTGTGATAGAAACCAAGGCCGGTCTGTTCGTAGGAGGAACCACTGACTTTGACCTGAGTTATTCCGAAAGTGACGAAGGTGAGGTTTCACTGTCCCTTGCGAACGTAGGTAACAATGAAGCTTACTCTGTGAAGGTCTCAATCCCTGAGCAGGACAATTTCCAGGCAACAGGAAGTACATCCACAATTGTCGGTAACCTTGAGAAAGGTGACTATACCATCACATCATTCTCAATAACCCAGACCAGTTCAATGCCATCCATGGGAGATGAGGATTCGACAGGTACAGCACAGGCTGAACCCACAGAGATGACTGCTGAAGACATGGAAGCAATGCAGGAAGAGATGGAAGCAAAGACCGAGCTTCTTGTCAACATAGAGTATACAGATTCTGCAGGACAGAGGCACACTGTGGAAAAAGCAGTTCAGATCGAGGAATTGACTGGTGGCACAATGGCAGCTGGAATGTCCGGCGGACCAGGAGGTCAGAGCTCATCATCTAACAGTAACCTGTTGTATGGTGCTGTGATCCTGGTAGTCGTAGTTGTAGGATTCAATTACAGAAAGAAGAAGATGATGAAAGAAGGCAACTATGTCCCACTCAACGTAGAGCTAAGGAATCTCAAGGCCAAGATACTGAAGAAGGAAAAACAATGAGACGTAGTACCTATATCAAGCTTGCTACCAACATCCTGGTCCACAGTAAGATCAGAAGCTGGCTCACTATAATAGGTATCGTCATTGGTGTTGGATCAGTTGTCACCATCATGGCGCTGAGTGATAGTATGGCTGCAGATATGGAAGAACAATTCGCGGATATGGACCTTACATTGATCCAGATCACTCCTGGTTATTCCCATGCCTCCTCTGGAGGCCCAGGAGGAGGAGGTCCGCCTGGTATGGGAGGTAGTTCGTCAAGTACTTCCTCCGATGATGATGACCCGGAGTTGACCAAAAAGGATATACAGGCCCTGAAAGCGGTTGACAACTTGGATTACATCTATGGAGAGATATCCGGCAGTGACCTGGAAGTATATTTCATGGGTGAAACTGCGGATCTTTCAGTGACAGGAGTTGACAGTCAGGTATGGCAGTACACTGTAACCTATGAGCTGGAATCCGGCAGATTGCTGGATGCCTCTGACGCTAACGTTGTGGTCATAGGGTATGGTATAGCTCATGACATGTTTGACGATGAAGTAGGCCTGAACCGTGTGCTAACGATCGAAGGTAAATCTTACAGGGTCGTAGGCATACTGGCAGAAGATGAAGATGATAATTCGATCTTCATGCCGATAGATGCAGCAGTCGAGATAATAGAAGATGCAGAGAATGGTGTTTACGATACCATCGTGGTCAAGGCATCGGATGTAGATTACGTTGAAACGGCTGTTGACGATATCGAAGAACGTCTGATGTTGTCAAGGGGCATCATGGATGAGGATGACAGGGATTTCTCTGTTTCAGATTCACTATCAAGGGCAGAATCTGCCAGTGAGATGATGGAGTCCATGACAATATTCCTGGGAGCCATAGCAGGAGTTTCACTTCTCGTGGGTTCTGTGGGTATTGCGAACACGATGTTCACATCAGTAATGGAGAAGACCAAGGAAATAGGCACAATGAAAGCCATCGGTGCCAAGAACGGTGATATTCTTATGATATTCCTGTTCAACTCGGCACTGGTGGGCTTTGTAGGAGGCGTGCTGGGCATAGTGCTAAGTCTTGTGCTGACATCGCTGATGCCGTACCTTGGAATTTCCATGATGCGTTCATCCATGGGTATGACGGTTGCTCCATATCTGATGGTGCTGGGTGTATCCATTGCAATATTCATTGGAGTGCTGTCAGGTATCATCCCGGCATACAACGCTTCAAAGATGAGGCCGGTGGATGCACTGAGATACGAATGAACAAACACAGAACTTAAGATCCCTCTCCCGAGGGGAATTTACGGGTCTCATATGAAGCTGTGGGGTTGCTTCATATGATCCCTCTTTATATTCAGGATCTAGTGGGTGGATCAATGGCTGAGATGATCAATAGAATAGAGGATCGTATAGAATAAATAAGGTGAAATGCGATGACAAAATTGGTACTGTCTACTATAATGGCATTGATACTGATGTTCTCGGCATATACAGTGGCCGATGGGAATGATAATGCGAATATATCTTTTTCTTCCTCTCTTATCGAGGATGGTGTTTCAGGTAATATGAGAGCTAAAGCCCAGCAGATGGCCTTTACAGCCAGCCAGCAATTCCTGAGTTCCAATATGGCCCAGAGATTAGGTTTTGGTCAGGGTCAAATGCAAAATGCTCAGAACATGCAGACACCGCAAGTCCTACAACAGAACAATATGCAGAATATGAGACAACAGGGTCATCAGGGAGGAATGGATACTGCTCCTTCAAATATGCCTGTTCAGAATGTTCCTATGGAACCTGTTCCAAGGATGCAACAGGAAATGTTGGACAGGGAGGAGCTAAGGGATTTCCTGCAGGATAACACATTCTCTGTAACAGATATATCTGAGTTCCAGGAATATGTGACCCCTTATGCAGATGCAGTTCAGGATTATCTTGATGATGAGGATCTCGATGATGAGGATGAGATATACGAGGCTGCAGTTGAATGGATATGGGTGTCTGACAGTGTTCTGCACGGGCAGCAGGAATTGTGGCTGACACCTACGGAGTTCCTTGAGGAAACACCTGACTATGACTCGAACCCTGTCTCCGGTGAGATTGTGAGTGACTGTGAGGACCAGGCCAACACCCTTGCATCATTGCTGATCGGTTCCGGTGAGTATGATGAGAGCGATGTCAGGGTTGCCATAGGTCTTGTGAACTTCGATGGCAGTACCGGAGGGCATGCATGGGTGGAGGTCTATGAGGACGGTGAATGGTTCCCTGTGGATGCTACAGTTGGTCCATATTATGACGAGGATTCGGATGAAGTGATCTATCCCGATGACTATGAGGATATAGACTTCGAATATTTCCAGGATGAGGATTATTCGGTGATTGAATTGTGGTACTATTACAACAACGAGTACTTCATCGATGTGAATTCAGGAACAAATGATGCCCCGGATAACTGGGATTCTATGCCTTCCAGTTACTGATCACCTGTTTTTCCTTTTTCTTCTCCTCTCTTTTTCTTTTTTGAATGCAAGTATGGTGGGCACTTTCTCATGATGCTGGATTATTTGGCACACTCGGGTTCAAATTTATTCTTAGTAATCTATCAATAATTTATTATGTGTTGGTGTTAATACATTAAAACGTGTCAGAATTTAGTTTATCATGGGTCCCTGCTATCAGCAGAAAGGTGGTTATAGCTGGTTTTCTTGTTGAAGGATGGATATTTACTGCACTGATCGCTGCCACGGTTTTAGGTATTGTAGGCTATGGGGAAGTAAGGTATCTTCACTGGACCATATCATTGACCATCCCTGTCTGGGTATTACTTATGTCCAATACGAAACCCCGCGAATTAAGTCCTGAGGATGAGAAGAGGGCTATAATGGCGATGGCAATTACTTTCATTATCTTTGTAATTGTAGCTCTGGCATGGTTACTGAAAGACAGTGTATGAAATGACCGTGGTGACAAAACATATGCATTTTTAAGGGCATATCTGTAATATCCTATCATGACCTCCCATGAATATGTCCACGGGTACTCTGAAAGGGAATCCGTCCGCCTCAGCGACCAGGCAAACACACTTGAAGAACTCCTGCACAGCGATACGAAATATCCGGCAGGAAGTAAAGTGCTTGAAGCCGGATGTGGCATTGGTGCCCAGACCGTCATCCTCTCAAAGAACAGTCCACAGGCACATATTACATCTATTGACATCTCAGAGGACTCACTGAACCTTGCAAAAGAACGTGCCGCCGGTGAGGGAGTCACAAATGTGGAGTTCCGTGTGGAGAATATCTTCGACCTGCCCTTTGAGGATGAGCGCTTCGACCACATCTTCGTCTGCTTCGTGCTCGAACACCTCAAGGAACCGGTCGAAGCACTGGCAAGCCTGCGCAGAGTGCTCAAAAAGGGTGGCACCCTAACAGTCATCGAAGGTGACCATGGTTCTTGTTTCTTCCATCCGGAAACCGATGCAGGAGTGAAAGCATGGAACTGCCTGATAGAAGTGCAGGCAAGGCTTGGCGGTGATTCACTCATCGGCAGGCAGGTCTACCCGCTTATCAAACAGGCAGGCTTCAAGGATGTTGTAGTGTCACCCCGCATGGTCTACAGCGATTCCAGCCTGCCACACATGGAAGAGGGATTTGTGAGAAGGACGATAATTCCAATGGTCGAAGGTGTCAGGGAAAGTGCCATCGAGATGGGAATAATCGATGCGGAGACTTTTGACAGGGGTATTGAGGATCTGCACAGGACAGCGACGGAGTACGGGACTTTCAATTATATGTTCTTCAAGGGAGTGGGGAGAAAGTGAGGCCTATTGATCTCACTTGCTTGTCATAATCGCAGAATATCAATTTTATGGGGTTGACTACGGTATTTTATTGTCAGTATGCAGAAAAAGGCTAAAGTAAAAAGATAACCCCATCCATCTTTTCGGATTGTGCCGGCTTCGCCGGACCCTTCGGGATGGCTTAAGTTATTCATGACTTAGACCAGTCTTACTTATTGTTCCCTGTGCCCTTGTGTATCTGATAGTTCTGCAAAAGATCATTGAAAACAAAGAACAATACTACCATCCGCCGCAGGCGGCGCGTTCCTTCACCACCATCCTGATGACTATTGAAATAATGCAGTTATTAAAATCGCTTAGTCCAAAGTTGAAATTTGCAGGGTCTCTACAAATCCAAATTCATACCAGAACAGATGAAGAGAACAATCAACTCCTCTTCCCCACCGCAACAAACCCATTCACCCGATTCCCCGCCCTCGTCACAAACTCATCCCTTTTGAAGAGATTCACACTAAATCCATTCTTGATCAGCAAAAAACAAGCTCCTTATCTGAAAAGGAAGCGACGCTGCGGCTGTTCTGGCAAGCCGAGGATATCTAATGTAGAATGTGAAGCTGCAAAAAGCTCACATGACTAATTTCAGTCACAATCTATTAATTTATTATGGCAACAACTAAAATTATATAAAATGAAGAGTACTATAGGTAACATACCAAACAGAATTCATGTGGTCAAATGGGCTAAAGACTATGAAAAGATCGATACTTCTTATTTTCCTGGTAGCAATACTGATGTTTTCGGTCTATGCTGTATCTGATGGGGATGATGGTCCAGCTACATCTTTTTCTTCTGTTTCTCTTAAAGATAATGTTTCAGACATTATGAGGTCAGAAGATACAATAAATGCTGTTCCTTCAAACGCTCTTTCTGAAAATATCCTTGTGGATAAGGTTCCACAGGTGCAGCAGGAAATGGCTGACAAAAAAGACATCAGAGATTTTATCCCGGCTGATCCTCCTGAAACGACAGGGGTTTTACGGGTTCAGGAATATGTAACACCATACGCTGATGCTGTGCAGGACTATCTTAGGGATGAAGGTCTTGATGATGCAGATGAGATATATGAGACTGCAGTTTCATGGATCTGGGTGTCTGATGCTACCCTGAACGACCAGCCGGATGGATGGCTCACTCCTTCGGAGTTCCTGCAAGATACTCCGGACTTCGATTCAAACCCTGTGTCAGGTGAGATCGTAAGTGATTGTACTGAACAGGCTAATACTCTTGCATCGTTACTGATCGGCTCCGGTGAATATGATGAAGATACCTTAAGGGTTGTTATGGGTCAGGTGACCAGCAGTAACATTAATGGTGGTCATGCATGGGTCGAAGTCTACGAGGATGGGGAATGGTTCCCTGTGGATGCCACAGTAGGTCCTCGCTATGACGATGACCTTGGGGAAGTGGTCTATCCTGATAATTACGAAGATATTGACTTCGATCACTTCCGGGAGGAAAACTACTCTGTGGTCTATCTCTGGTATTATTATAACAATGAATACAGCCTTGATGTAAGTTCAGGTACAGGAAATGCACCTGATAATTGGTATTCTATTCCTTCCAGTTATTATTGATATTTTATCTCTTTCTCTTAAATTCATATCAAAACATATGAAGAAAATGATCAACTCTTTTTTGCAACCACAACAAACCCATTGATCAGATTTCCAGTCCTCGTCACAAACGTATCCCTCTTGAAAAACTCCACCTCAAAACCATTCTCAATCAGCAAAAAAACAAGCTCCTTCTCAGTAAAATGATGAGCAACGTAAGCAACCTCTCCGGTCTTCTCATCATAAGCAAAGAATGAACCCTCTTCCTTTGTCATCGGCAGGTCTCTGATGTAGCGTTCGCGGTAGATCTGCGAATGCCAGGTCTGCCCGAAATCAGCAAGATAAAGGTAAGCTCCGGGTTTTAGCACCCTGTGCGCTTCCCTGATGATGCGTGCACGTTCCTCTTTTGACACTATAGTTGTCAGGAAGGCCTGCATTATCGCTACATCGAAGCTTGCGTCAGGAGATGGTAGATGTGTGGCATCGGTCCGGGCGAATAACGGACTTTGCGTGCACTCATATGATACTGAAGATGAAGATGCCATTTGAAGAGCTTCAGGATTGATGTCTACTCCTGTGACACAGAAGCCCTGAGATGCCAGGGGGATGCTCACTTTTCCGGTTCCGCAGCCGATATCAAGGATCTTGCAGTTGGGAAATGTGTACTCATAGAAGACCTGGTCTAGTTCTATTGTCGTGGGAATGTCTTTTCCCTTGATCAGTGACCATGAGGATGATTCATTTTTCATTGGAGTTGCTCCCGGACAGTTTTCCGTTTCTAATTGACCTGTGGACTATTTGAATACTCGGTGCTCAAGCGACAAATTTCCTCTAAGCAAACGTTTTACTATGTTAACGAAGACAACTCTTTCCATGGTGCAGATAGAAACCAGATGCATCTCAAAAACGAGATGTCTCATCTATACGATCCTCCTGTTCATCCTTGCAGGCATTTTTGAGATAGGTGGGGGATATCTCATCTGGCTCTGGGTACGGGAGAACAGGGATCTCAGTTTCGCAATTCTCGGGGCTGTCGTACTGTTCCTTTACGGGATCGTGCCTACCCTCCAGCCATCGCACTTCCACAGGATATACGCCACTTACGGAGGCATATTCGTGGTGATGTCTCTGCTCTGGGGATGGGTGTTCGACAGGATACCACCGGATATCTATGACATCATCGGTTGTGTTGTGATCCTCATTGGTGTTGCGATCATATTCTACTGGCCAAGGGAGGGTGAGGAATGATTAGCGAAGACATGATCTCCTTTGCAGCCATCTCTCTTGGGTTGTTCTTCCTTGCCGCCCTGTTTGAGATCGGTGGTGGCTATCTTGTCTGGTTGTGGCTGAGGGAGAAGAGAGGCATGATGCTGGGACTCATGGGTGGGGTCGTCCTTGCGATATACGGAATAATACCCACTTTCCAGCCAGCTCACTTTGGAAGGGTGTACGCTGCATATGGAGGGATCTTCATAGTCTCCTCGCTCATCTGGGGTAAGTTCGTTGACAGGACAGAGCCGGACAGGTATGAGGTGATCGGTGCTTTGATAGCACTTGTAGGCGTATTCATTATGTTCTATACTCCAAGGTAGAGCATCCACCTGAAAATATCACTGTGCAGAAGTGTGGTTTGGCTGCTTCTTAGCACCCAGTATCTGCTCGGCCTCACATCTGCATTCTTTCATAATAGTATCAGGTATCATCTTAATAGCAAGTATCAATGCGATTGGAATGAGGAGGATATCATCCATTACACCAATGACAGGGACAAAACTCGGAATAAGGTCAATGGGGCTTAGTATATAGATAGTAACAAAAGCTGCGAGTAACCTTGTATGGATCGGCAGATCAGAGCGTTTGCTGGCAATGGATAGCGTCTTTGTGTGCAATTGCAGCTTGTAGAACCGTTCCTTCAATATTGCTTTCAGGATGAACGTTATTATGCCCACTTAATCTGGCTCCCGGTTGTTTTACAGAAATTAATTAACTAATATTAGTTTTCAGAATTAATATATCGATCGGAACTAGAAATTGGCTTTATATAATTCTGGAGACAAAAGTACAAGGTATTATTCAAATCACTTATTTCTTCTTGTGGGAAAACGCCGGCTTTGCCGGACCCTTCGGGCTCATTCCGTATATTCATGACCCACGATAGATAATATCTCGATTCTGCCAGACATGAACAAACTGCTTAACCAACATTTTTAATATAATCGCCTGCTTTTCTAAGACTTAAATATATTACATATTATCCAATTTCAAAATCGAGGAACTTACGATGATCACTAAAGAAGAGGTAGAACACGTAGGCTGGCTCGCACGTATCGAGATCGATGCAAAAGAATCCGATGCGTATGCAGAGAAGCTAAACTCCGTACTGGACTATTTCGGGCAGCTCGATGAGGTCGACACCGAAGGCGTAGAGCCAACATACCACGTAGCGGACATTGTGAACGTGTTCAGGAAGGACGAAGTCACAGCATCGATGCCACAGGAAGAAGTGCTCGCGAACACCGAACACAAGCAGGAAGGAAACTTCAAGGCTCCGAAGATCATGTGAGGTGTGCAGAATGGCAGCATGGACAGACATTTCAGGCATCAGGCAGAGAATTGCAGACTCTTCAGCAGAAGAGGTCACAGCATCTTATATTGAGACCATCGGCAAGAGTAAGATAAACGGATTCACCACAGTCTCAGAAGAGGCTATCAACGCAGCTCGTGAGATAGATGCGAACGGTCACGAAGGACCACTTGCAGGTGTACCTATCGCGATCAAGGAGAACATTTCCACAAAGGGACTCTCCACAACCTGCTCATCAAAGATACTTCAGGGATATGTGCCACCATACGATGCACACGTCATCGAGAAGTTGAAGGAAGCAGGCGCAGTCATCATAGGAAAGACCAACATGGACGAGTTTGCCATGGGAACTTCCACCGAATCAAGCTACTACGGACCAACATTCAATCCATGGGATATGGACAGGGTTCCCGGAGGCTCTTCCGGTGGCAGTGCAGCAGTGGTTGCAGCAGGTGAGGTACCTGTATCACTTGGTTCTGATACCGGTGGATCGGTCAGGTGTCCGGCAGCATACTGTGGTGTGGTGGGACTCAAGCCAACCTACGGATGTATCTCAAGGTACGGACTCATCTCCTACGCTAACTCACTGGAGCAGATAGGTCCTCTTTCAACCAGCGTTGCAGACATCGCGACCATCATGGATGTTGTAGCAGGCTACGACAACAGGGACAGCACATCCATCAACAGGGAGAACACTTACAGCGATGCCCTGAAAGATGATGTGAACGGACTGAAGATTGGTGTACCTGAAGAGTACTTCGGAGAGGGCATCGATGAGAACGTCGAGAAGGCAGTGTGGGATTCCATCGCAAAGTTCGAGGACATGGGAGCAACCTACGAGAAGGTATCCATGCCACACACAAAATATGCCCTTGCATCATATTACATTATAGCCATGAGCGAGGCATCATCCAACCTTGCACGTTTTGACGGTACAAGATACGGATACCGCGTGGAAGGTGACAACTGGCACGTCATGGCATCAAAGACCCGTGCAGAAGGCTTCGGCGATGAGGTCAAGCGCAGGATATTGCTCGGAACCTACGCACTCTCGGCAGGTTACCACGACAAGTACTATCTTAAAGCACTCAAGGTAAGGACACTTGTGAAGCAGGACTTCGATAAGGCTCTGTCTAATGTTGACGTGCTTATGGCACCAACAATGCCTGCACCGGCATTCAAGATCGGTGAGAAGATAGATGACCCGCTTTCACTGTACCTTGCGGATGTCAACACAGTACCTATCAACCTTGCAGGTGTGCCATCCATCTCGGTTCCATGCGGACTTGCAGACGGAATGCCTGTGGGACTCCAGATAATAGGTAAGCACTTCGATGAGAATGCCATCATCAGGGCTGCTTACAGCTTCGAACAGAATACCGATCACAACAAGGCCAGACCTCCGGAGGTGGAATAATGGTATACGAGAACCCTGACGGAGTAAGGATCGGACTTGAGGTCCACGTCCAGCTCAACAAGCTCAACACAAAGCTGTTCTGTGGCTGTTCCACAGAATACCACGATTCCGAACCTAACACCCACGTATGTCCGGTATGTCTCGGACTTCCTGGATCACTGCCGGTTATCAACGAGAAGGCAGTGGAATATGCCATAAAGATAGGTCTTGCACTAAACTGCAGTATCGTGGAGCAGACCCAGTTCCACAGAAAGAACTACTACTACCCTGACCTTCCAAAGGGATTCCAGACGACCCAGTACGACTTCCCTATCGCAGGTGAAGGAAGGATCATCATCGAAGGTGAGGACGGGGAACATGTGGTAGGTATCACCCGTGCCCACATGGAAGAGGACCCCGGAAGGCTCCAGCACATGGGAAGCATTGACAGGTCCAAGGGTACACTGATTAACTACAACCGTTCAGGTATGACACTTATCGAGATCGTCAGTGAGCCGGACATGAGAAGCCCGAAGGAGGCAAGACGCTACCTTGACAAACTCAGGAGCATCCTCGACTACCTTGACGTATTCGACGGTGACCTTGAGGGTGCAATGAGGGTGGATGCCAACGTTTCCGTACACTGGGGAGAACGTGTCGAGGTCAAGAACATCTCATCCTTCAAGGGTGCTGAGAGGGCTCTTCTCTACGAGATAATGAGGCAGAAGAACCACATCAGACGTGGTGGCGAGATCGTACTGGAAACAAGGCACTTCGATGAGGCAAGAGGTGTGACAATTTCCATGCGTACCAAGGAAGAAGAACACGATTACCGCTACTTCCCTGAGCCTGACCTCGTACCACTGAGAGTTGCCGACCGTGTACCAAAGGTGCGTGAGACACTTCCTGAACTTCCTGATGCAAAGAGGGAGCGCTTCATGGAGCAGTACGGTCTTGGCGAGACCCATGCAAGGGCACTCACCACTGAGATAAAGGTGGCCAACTTCTTCGAAGAGGTAGCAGCAAAGGTCGACCCGAAGGATGCGGCTGTCTGGGTATCTGATATCCTCAAGGGTGAGCTCAACTACCGTGAACTCAGCATCGATGCGTTCACAGTAGAGGACATCGTCGCTGTTGTCGAACTCGTGACAGCTAACAAGATCACTGAAAAGAGTGCTGTTGAGATCATACGCACAGTCCTTGATGACGGCGGCAAGCCACAGGAGATCGTCGAAGCGAAAGGTCTTCTCAAGGTAGAGGACGATATCGTTGCAACAGCAGTGGATGAGGCGATTGCCGAGAACCCTGAGGCTGTAGCAGACTACCTTGGTGGAAAGGAAAAATCCCTGAACTTCCTTGTAGGTAAGGTCATGCAGAAGACAAAGGGCCGTGCTGATGCAAGAGAGGCAAGGGAAAAAGTGCTTGCGAAATTGAACGAGTGAATTTGAAACTAAAAAAGAATGGGGTTATTACCCCATTTACAACCTTTTTTCTTTTTTTTGACTAAAACCCACTTATAAGTGGCTCATTATTGGTAAGCACCTGATACTATCTATCTAAAGGTGATGTTCATCTACATTCGCAAGGAATGCCTCGCCACGTACTGTGATAACATAAGTCGTATCATCTTCTTTCTCGATGTATAGCGTATCCTCAAGCATATCGAGATTCAGCTTGGCCTGTACATCATTAAGGTCGAACTTTTCCTTGACCTCATCATAGGTCATCTTCCCTTCGCCCATAGCTTCAAGCATGTGCCTGCGGACCGGGTTTTGCATGGCTTTCAGACCTGCCCTGTGGTCCTCAGTTGGATTTCTCTTGAGCCTACCCTCTTTCTTCATCTTCTCGTACCATTCATCCCTTCTTTTCTTCAGGTCGTCCATAGATTCGTCCTTTGATTCAGGTTTGGTTTCAATACTGTCCAGGTAGTCTTCGCCGCGTGGTGTGATGACGTAGGTATTCTCATCCTCTTTTTCAACGTACAGTGTATCCTCGAGCATTCCAAGATGAAGCTTCAGTGGCATGTTGTCAAGGTTGAACTCGGCCTTCAGTTCGTCGAATGTCATCTTCTTTTCATTCAGGCTTTTGATGATATTCCTTCTGACAGGATTCTGCAGGGTCTTCAGTTTTGCGTCATGCTCCTCTTTAGGATCCCTCTTGAGCTTGCCCTCTTTTTTAACTCTCTCGTACCATTCCTGTCTTCTTTGTTCCTTATCATCATTTGTCATACCAATCATTCATTATTAATGATGATATTTCATAAATAGTTATTCCTGAGAATGGATATTCCGGCAGCAATATTTATACCCTGAAAGGTCGTGTCAGGACTATCTGATGGGGCAGGAAAACTGGCATGAATTTGCCAAAACAATTATATGTTTTGAGCATCATGTAAGCAGCCTATCATTCTAATTCATATACATATTACAATCATTAAGGTGAAAAATAATGGCAAGATTCCCGGAAGCTGAACACAGGATACTGATCAAGAAGATCTGTATGGATTGCAATGCACGCAATGCAGTACGTGCAACAAGATGCAGGAAATGCGGTAGCAAAGACCTGCGTATGAAATCCAAGGAAACAAGAGGCTGATCTTCTTATGCAAGTGGAAGAGTACCTTAACAACATTGTTGAAAAAGAGGGTACAGTTCACTTGACACTTATCGACCCGGCATCACAGACACCGGATGAGGCAGCAGAGATTGCTCGCGCTGCAGCAGAAGGTGGGACGGATGCTATCATGGTCGGAGGTTCCACTGGAGCCGGAGGAGTGGTCCTTGACCAGACACTCCTTAAGATAAAAGAGAAGACAGATAAGCCTACAATATTGTTCCCGGGTAATGCGGCAGGTGTCAGCAGATATGCAGACGCTATTTTCTTCATGAGCCTGCTCAATTCCCGTGATATAAATTTCGTCACCACCAATCAGGCAATGGGTGCTCCGATCGTTTACAAGAGCGGAATAGAACCCATCTCCATGGGCTACATAATAGTAGAGCCAGGAGGAACCGTTGGATGGGTGGGTGACGCAAAGCTCATACCAAAACACAAACCTGAACTTGCAGTGGCATTTGCACTTGCAGGAAAGTACCTTGGTATGCACTACACCTATCTTGAGGCAGGTTCCGGTGCAGATGCGCCTGTGACCCCTGAGATGATAGGTGCGGTAAAACATGTCCTTGGAGACAACAAACTTATCGTTGGTGGCGGAATACGTGACGGGGAAACCGCAAAGCTCTGTGCCATGGCAGGGGCAGATATGATCGTCACAGGAACCGTCCTTGAGGAGAGTTCTAACGTCACTGCAAAGATAGAAGAACTCGTATCAGCGATAAAGAAGTAATTGAAGGAACACCTTTTTCCCTTTATTCTTTTCAGACCTGAACCACCCACGGAGGTTTGATGATGCTTGAAGTATGCAATATCGTAAAAGAGTACGAACTCAATAACGAAAGAAAGAGAGTTCTGGATGATGTAAGCTTCACTGTTGCAGATGGAGAGATACTTGGTATCACCGGTAAGAGTGGCAGTGGAAAGACCACTATACTTAAGATCCTCAGAGGGATCGAGGACTTTGATTCAGGCTACTTCGAAGTAGATGGCGAAAGGGTAGAACCCGGCGCGGACCGGGAAAAACTCAAGTTCCTTGTGAACAATAGTGCAATACACCTCCAGCGTAATTTCGGACTCTGGAACGGTCCTGCTGTTGAGAATATTATCCGCAGGCTCAATTACCTGACCGAGGGTCATGAAGGATTGCCTGAACCTGAAGCCTTCAATTATGATAATCTGCACGAAGAGGCCATGTATTATATGCGCCTTGTAAAACTTGAGGAAAAGGCACAGCATTCATCCAATCTGTTAAGCGGAGGCGAGAAACAGAGGCTCGTACTTGCCCGTCAGCTTGCAGCAAAACCACGACTTCTACTCCTTGATGAACCGGTAACAATGACAGACCCCGGTACAAAGCAGGAGATGCTCGATGTCATCAAGAACATCAAAAAAGAGCTCAACATTCCTATCATTGTAGTATCACATCTCCCAGAGATCCACATGTATCTTGCAGACAGGGTGCTCTATCTTGAAGATGGCGCTATCGTAGAGACAGGTGAGGCTGAAAAGGTACTGAAACACTTCCTGAAGGACATAAAGGAAAAAACCGGTCTGTCCGAAGTCAAAGAGAAGGAACCTGTTATCAAAGTAAGAGGTCTTTCCAATCGTTTTGCACTTCTGAGGGTCGGGGAGGTGCTGAAGTTCGAGGACCTTTCACTTGATATCAATAAGGGAGAGATCACTGCACTCATCGGACCATCAGGCTCCGGCAAGACCACACTCCTAAAGATGATAGAGGGCCTGAGATATCCAAAGGAAGGAGATATCACTTACCTTCACAATGGTGAGTGGCTGAACATAATCGAGTTCACTCTACAGCGCCTGAACCTTCGCAGGAAGATGAGCATCATGCATCAGGAGTTCACCCTTTCTCCGCATTCAACTGTCAGGGAGCAGCTTGCTTTCAAGCTCCGCCTGAAGGGTGAAGGTTCACTGGAATATGCAAGGGAGAAAGCTGCCGAGATGGGTATCTCGGATGAGAGCCTTGACACGCTTTTCAAGCTGACTGAAGTTGCCGAAGAGGAGAAGGACAAGTCCCTCAGGGAAATGGGTCTCACGATCGATATCTATTCAAAGCTCTTCCCGGTTATAACAAAGGACACTGTGGATGAACATGCAGCAGAGGTATTCGAAGCCCTTGACCTTCCAATGTCCGTGCTGGATAAGACTCCTTATCAGATAAGTGGTGGCGAGCATGTGAGGGCATACATTGCACTTGCGCTTGTATCACGTCCTGAGATCCTGATGCTCGACGAGCCTTTCGGGGATCTTGATCCTGTAACACTCAGGGATGTGACAAATTCCCTGAAGAACATAAACAGGAAGTTCGGAACTACCATAGTGTTCGTGAGCCATCACACTGATTTTGTGAAAGAGGCTGCACACAGGGCTATCCTTCTGGATTCTGCGAAGATCGTTATGGACGGGGAACCGGATGAGGTTTGTGACAGGCTCATCGAGATGTCCCATGCAGTATATCTGGAACATGATATCAGTGAACTCGTTGAGAACTGAGTATCATTCCTTTTTTGGATAACCTGTTATTGTTAGCTTTTAAATACCCATTTTCGTTCTTTGATAACCCTTAGCTTGCGGCATCGACTGATCGGTCCATAATAAGATATTTATCATAACACCTGCTAACTTATCATTGGAGGTTTAATATGAAAGATGCTAATGATATCGCAGAGATCATGAAAAAGGTAGGTCTTTTTGGAATCGGTCTGTGGGCACTTACAGAAGAGAAGATCCAGGACATTGCAGATGACCTTATCGAGAACGGGGAGATGAAGAAGGAAGAGGGTAAGCAATTCGTTCGTGACGTGGTCGAGGAGCAGAAGAAACAGAAGGAAGATATGGAGAAGAAGATATCCTCCAAGGTCCAGGAAACCATCAGCAAGGCGGATGTCGCAACAAAGGATGAGGTCAGTGAGCTCAAGGATATCATCAAGAGCCTCGAAGCTAAGATCGATAAGCTCACAGGTTCAGAAGAAGATAATGAGTGATAAACACTTTTAGAGAACCAGTCCGGAGGTTTTATCTTTAGCAAAAATACTAACCTCTTTCTGAGTTTTTCCAAAATAATCTACTCCATTTTTTTTGAACAGGAAGAAGCAGATCCTGATACTAAGCTTGACGAATGGACCATTCTTCCTGAACAACCCAGGGTAGGGGATGTACTGGATATAAAAGGACAGACGAATCCCCGGGAGAAAATAGGGATGAGTGTTTCATTCACTGTGAATGTCCCTGTTATAGATAATGAGTACAGTTATGTTTTCGAGGATATCAATATACCAGGTGGAAGTAACAGTTTTCAGGTCAGGTCACAAATGGTGGATGACCTTCATTTTGTAGTTCGAATGTTCGTCGATTTCAGGCGAAGCTTTGATGCTTCAGATGGAGTGGCCGAATTCTTTGAAAAGAATGTACCAGCGGGTAATTATGAGATTGCCATTGAGGGAACTGCCAGGGAAGGGGAAGAATCGGTCAGACTTGACTTTGTTGCAGGTCAGACCATTCGTGCAGATGGAGAGGGTAACTTTCATCATGAATATGATACCAGTTCCCTTCCGGAAGGAAGTTTCACTGTGAAGATAGGTGATGTTGAAAAAGTGATCCAGCTATTGCCTTCGAATTCCGGGAATTAGAAAAAGAAAGGATTAAAGGGAATCACATTCCCTTTGAAACCATTAGTTTAATAAAATCTGTGGATTCCATTACCGGTACACTGTCTATTATGCATATGTCCGACCATGGCAGATTGAATTCAGCATATGCTTCTGCACTGTCTGCTTCATAAAGGATGAAATATCTTCCTCCGTTGAGGTCGACCCATTGGTTTATGACGTTTATACCTGCAGGTGGTTTCAATTTCTTGAAATGCTCTATTACCTTTTCACTATCCCTTGGCTCCCACGAACTAATATCAAAAAATAACATATTTTCTCACTCCTTTTCCTGTTATTCTCCAGATTTCTTCCAGGTGGATCCTGGACACTAATATTTTGGATAATGAACTTATATAACTGTTACTCTATTCTCGTATTTATTCCCAGAATTGAATATCGACGATAATTTAATAATAAAGACGGTCCTAAATTAATACATCTAAAAAAAGATTAAAGTACAAAGGACCATCATGAAACCCCGGAAGATCCATAGGTATTCAATGATCAAAAGGTATGGAAAGATCGTTGATGCTCTTGTCAAGTACGAGTTCGGTCATATAGCTGACCGGATGGGTATCGGGGATATAAGGTCTTTGAGATCAAGGCTGAAAAAGCAGGAAAAGGTCCATAAGGACACAGATTCGGGTCCGAAGAAAGCACGACTGATGCTTGAAGAACTTGGGCCCACTTACATAAAGCTTGGCCAGATACTGAGTATGCGTCAGGATCTGATCCCTCCTGATTATGCCAATGAGTTCTCGAAACTTCAGGATGATGTCCAGCCTTTTGGAATGGAAGAGGTTGAAAGGCTTATCAAAGACGAGCTGGGTTCGGATATAGCCGATATTTTCCTGTGCTTTGAAGAAGAACCGATAGCTGCTGCTTCTATAGGTCAGGTGCATCGTGCGAAACTGATGACCGGGGAGGATGTGGTTGTCAAGGTCCAGCGACCCGGTATCATGAAGATCATCAAGGCCGACCTGGATATAATTTACAGTATAGCGGCCTTTGCAGAGGAACATCTGCCGGAGGCGAAACTATATCGGCCTGTTGAGATAGTCGAGGAGTTCGAACGGTCCATCAAAGCCGAGATGGACTATACACAGGAAGGGAGGAACGCTGACCACTTTGCCCGCAATTTCCGTGAACATCCCCGGATATATATCCCGAAGGTGTACTGGGACCATTCCAGCGAAAAGGTGCTGACACTGGAATACATCGATGGTGTAAAATGTAATTCCTTCGGGGAACTGGAGAGGATGGGAGTTGACCGGACGGAGGTTGCCACTGAGGTTCTGAAGGCCTTCATGAAGCAGGTGTATGAAGATGGTTTCTTCCATGCGGACCTGCATCCGGGAAATGTTTTCATAATGAAGGATGGTATGATAGCTCTCCTTGATTTCGGAATGGCCGGTTTCCTTTCCAGGGATATGCGTGATCTTCTTATTGATGATCTTATAGCAATAACGAAAGGTGACACTATACTCTACATTGAACTTCTGAGGGACTTCGGTTCTATCGGTGATGATGTGGATCTGGCATCTTTGAAGATAGATATCGATCATCTTCTGTACAAGTACTATGGAAGGCCTATCAGGCAGTTGAACACTGCTCTTATCCTCGAGGAGATGATAGGTCTGCTGAGGAAATATCAGGTAAGGGTTCCTGCTAACGTGGCCCTGCTCTCAAAGGGTGCGATGACCGCAGAAGGCTTCAGCAGTGTAATGGACCCTGGTGTCAATCTCAGTCTTATCGCGGAACCTTTTGCCAGGAAGGCGATAAAGGACCGTATGCGTCTGACGAATATCGCAAACAGTGCGTACAGGGATTATAGTAACTGGACCCGTATCCTTCACAAGGCGCCCATGCAGATCTCCCATATCCTTGAGATCGCTGAAAGAGGTTACCTGAAACTGCGCTTCGAACCTCATGGTTTTGACAGGGTAGTTGCAGAGATAGATGCTGCAAGCAACCGCCTTTCGTTCAGTCTTATCATCTCAGCGATCATCGTGGGTTCTTCACTGATCATCCAGACCGGAATGGAGCCACATGTGTGGGGAGTGCCATTGCTTGGTGTGATGGGTTTTTTGATGGCAGGCTTCCTTGGAATGTGGCTTGTGATCTATATACTCCGTACCGGAAGGATCTGATACGAACAGTATATCTTAAATAGACCTAGAATGTAAGTAGTACGCCGTTTAGATGTCCACGGACAAACATCTTCGGGTGAAAATATGACAGATCCAAACATTGAGAGAAAGCTTGTTGAGATCATGCGGATCATCAGTGAGAGCGATAAGCCTCTGGGTGCTCGCCTCATAGCTGATGAGCTCCATAATCGTGGTTATGCCATCGGAGAGCGGGCTGTAAGGTATCATTTGCGGATACTTGATGAGCGCGGTTTCACTAAAAAGCATGGCTACATAGGGCGTACCATCACCGAGCGTGGTAAGAAGGAACTGAATGACGCTCTGATAAGTGACCGTTTTGGATTCGTTATCACGAGGATCGAGGAGCTGATCTATAAGGCCGACTACAATGTGGACACGGGCAAAGGCAATGTCATTGTCAATATTACAAATATCGATAAGGACGATTATGATAATGCCACTGAGGTCATAAGGTATGCAATGGATCACGGCGCAACCATCAGTCCCAGGGTTGGCATCATCGAGGAAGACACCGATCTTGACATATACGTGCCTGAAGGTAAAGTTGCCGTTGCAACAGTATGCAGTATAACCTTCGATGGTCTTCTTCTGAACAGTGGTATTCCTGTTGTTCCTGTCTATGGTGGACTTATGGAGATCGCGGACCATTCTCCTGCTGGTTTCCTTGACCTGATATCGTATAATGGAACATCCATTGACCCGATAAAGATCTTCCTCCGGCGTAAAGCGACCTCGATACTTGAGGCTATCGAGACCGGCAATGGTAAGATGCTTGCCAATGTTCGCCAGATCCCTGCCTCTGCTGCAAAGCGGGCTGAGGAAATACTGGATATAGCAGGCAAACATGACATAAGTGGTCACCTGGCTATCGGAGAACCTGATGAAGATGTGCTTTTTGCACCAATAGAAAGAGGAAAGATAGGCATTCCTGTAATGGTGGGTATAAATTCCGTTGCTGCTGTTGAAGAAGCAGGTATCCCTGTTGAGACGAACCCTGTCTCAGCTGTGATGGAATACAGTAAGATGAAAAAGCTTTGAAGCGCTTTTCGTTTTTTAAATTTACTTTTTCTTAATATTAATTTACTTTTACCAATAGCCGGTCGAAGCTGTGAGCTTTGTTTTTGAATCTGTTTGCCGGATGCTTTCTGAAACATCCGTGTTCAGTGTATCTGGCGGACCACAATACAGATATATAATTGTGTGATATTTCCTCAAATAATTAATAATTTAAAACTTATTTTTCAATAAGTGTGTGGTCATTGTTCCCTACACTGGATAACTATGAAAGGGGTTAGATGAAAGCAGGATATGTACTTCTATTATTGTTATTGATCGGAATATTTCTGATGCAATCTCTGTATGTCGGTAAAGAAGTGAAGGGTGGTATATTCCCTCCTAAAGATTGCAGAATTACATTTGAACAGGCACAAGAGATTACAAATAATAGTATTCTGGTTCCTTCGTACCTGCCTGATGGGTACAAAATGCAAAGTGCATGTCTGGTAAATGGAACATCTGATCATCCTGATTTTACCGGCTATTCCCAGCTGATCTATACAAACGAAAACAGTTCTTTTTCTGTAACAGAGGATTTCTCCGGGACAAAGGAATTCACATTCGAAGCACCAGCATCAGATGATGATGTGGAAGTTGAAAAGATTACAATAGGCGGGCATGAAGGAGAATTGAGGACAATACGTGACGAGGTAATGAGAATTAACTGGTATATCGATGGCATCAGTGTCTCAGTTTCATCTCATTTCCTGGAAAAGAATGAACTGATCAGAATTGCAGAATCCGTAAAATGAAATTATGGTGTGGATAAAATGAGAACAAAGTTATTGGTGATATTGTTATTGATGGGAGCTGTTTTGTTAAGCTCCGGTTGTACGGGGTATAAAGTTACATCTGATTCCATTAATTCCAAAGGAGTAGGGGTAAATGAAGATTCAATGAAGGTCTATACAAGTGAGAAAGTGGAACTGGAGCAGGCACAAGAAGCTACGAACAATAATTTGTTAATTCCTTCCTACCTGCCGGATGGATATGAACTGGAACGTGTGTATCTGGTAGATAAAAGGAATGAGATAAAATTCACCGGCTATGTTTCACTGGAATGCTCCAATGGAGAAAATACTCTTTTTGTAGATGAGGATTTCTCTGAGAAAATGGAACTCACATTCGAAGATCCAGAACCCGATGATGATGTGGAAGTTGAGATCATCACAATAGGCGGACATGAGGGTGAACTCAGGATCATCCAGGGGACGCTAATGGAGCTTATCTGGGATATTGATGGTATCAGGGTCTCTGTTTCATCCACTGTCCTTGAAAAGAGTGAACTGATCAGAATTGCGGAATCCGTAGAGTAAAAAGATGGGGTAGATAAAATGGGAACGAAGATGTTGGTGATATTGTTATTGATGGCTGCTGTTCTGTTAAGCTCTGGCTGTACAGAGGGAGAGATGACGGCAGAGGAAATAGCTGAGAAAGTGCAGCAAGAACAGTTTGCTCTGGATGATTATTCTGCTACTGTCCTGATGACATCTACAAGTGGGGAAAATTCGCAGATCGTGAAGTACGAGCTGGTGGAAAAGGGTCCTGACCGATCAAAAATAACCATGTTACTTCCTCAAGAAGAAGCCGGAATCATCAGGGTCGAGAACGGTGATCAAATGTGGAGATATGATCCCGAGGATGAAGCTTTCGTTCTTTATGATGGATTACTGCTCCCTGATGACTATAATGGGAAATATTCCGAAATGATCGAATATTATCTGAATGAAGCTGATATCGGCATTATGGGCATGGAAATCTATGAAGGTCGTGAAACCTATGTTCTTCTATCAGAACCAAAAAAGGACCGAAATGATGACGGGGGTCCTGTTGATTTTGAATCAAAGATATGGGTGGACAAGGAAACCTGGGTGCCTCTTAGATTAGAGACTACCTTTACCGAGGGTGGCGGATCAGAGTTGACTGGCGTGGTAGAATATCAGGATTTCAAGGTAAATACGGGCATTGAGGATGAAGATTTTGAGATTCCGGAGGATACTGAAGTGATCATGTCAGGATCTCTCCCCATTCAACCGGAGCTAACACTTGAGGAAGCCAAAAACATCTCAGCTAACAAGATACTGATCCCTTCCTATCTGCCAGAGGGGTATGAGTTCGTAAAAGTGTTCGTTGATACAGAGGCTTACAAAGCGGCTGGAGAAGAAGGGACCTTCATTGGAATTATCTACTCGAAAGAGGAAGAATCCTCAATTTACATCTCTGAAGAGTTCAATGAAGGGGGAAATGCTGTTGTTGTCCCTTCTATTGAGGCAGATGAAGAATTCGAGGTAGTTACAATAAATGGTGAAGAGGGGAAATTGCTTACATTCGGCAATGGCGACTATAGGCTGGACTGGGAAGTGAACGGTAACAGGGTGATAATCTCAACGTACCATGGCGATAGGGATGAACTGATAAAGATTGCAGAGTCGATGAAATGACCTAATATCTTACTATATGGGAGCCTTGGCGGTTCCCTTTTCATTTATGGTGAAGCAAAAAAGATAATTAAAATTCTTGCTTTATATAGGATTTACCTGGTATATAAATGATTTCGTAATATCAAAAAATTCAATTCCTTTTTCGTTCTATTAAACTCTTATCCATGCAATATCTGCGAACATGGCGTAAGTATGTGAAAATCGCAGAACTCTTTTTATATTACTGGACTAGAAAAATATCTAATGTGTGGGATCTGTGATATTTTACCTCAGTTTGGGCTCTAAATACCCATTACTGTATGTAAAATATTACTTCAGTACTATGAAAATATCAGGAGTGGTGTACACAAACCAGCATATTTAAATAGTATGAAGTCTACACATAGCATCCGTCTTCCTAATGAAGATAAAACAAAGGTGTTACTCATGTATGGAATATCACAGAAACTCAATTCAAAGATGATCTGGCAGGTTTTACTGCTAATGAGCGTCATATTTATGGTATTTATAGGTCCAGCGTCAGCTGAAACAATGGAAGAGAACGCTGCAGCAATTGCAGATCTTCAGACAGCACTCACATTCATGTGGCTCTTGATAGCCGGTGCAATTGTGTTCCTTATGCACGCAGGTTTCTCTCTGGTAGAGATCGGTCTTACCAGAACAAAGAACACTGCTAACATTCTCATGAAGAACTTCATGACCATCTCCCTTGGTATCATCGTATACTGGGCAGTAGGATGGGGAATCATGTACGGTGCCGACTATGCAGGCCTTATCGGTATTGACCAGTTCTTCCTTATGGGAGCTGACAATGCGGTATGGAACGGATGGTGGTTCCAGATGGTCTTCGCAGCAACCGGTGCAACAATCGTTTCAGGTGCAATGGCTGAGAGGACTGATTTCAAGGCATATCTCATTTATACAATACTTATGGTAGCACTCATCTACCCTGTCTATGGACACTGGGTATGGAGTGGTTCAGGAATACTTACAACAGGTTTCATAGTAGACGCAATTGGTGTCGCACACCATGACTTTGCAGGTTCCGGTGTAGTACACTCAATTGGTGGATATTCAGCTCTTGCAGGTGTACTGCTTGTAGGTGCAAGGATCGGCAAGTTCAAGAACGGAAAGCCAATGGCAATTCCAGGTCACAGTCTTCCACTTGCATTCCTCGGTACCCTTATACTTGCATTCGGTTGGGTAGGATTCAACGGTGGTAGTACCCTTGATGCAAACGACCCATTCGCAAACCTCGTAATCGCTAACACATTCATTGCAGCTGGCGCAGGAGCAATTATAGTAATGATCATTACCTGGATGAAGACAGGAAAGCCAGACCCATCCCTTACAGCAAACGGACTTCTTGCAGGTCTTGTAGCAATCACCGCACCTTGTGGTTCAGTCAGTAACTCTGGTGCATTTATCATCGGTCTTATCGGTGGTATTATAGTATACGTAGGTGTAATGTTCAATGAGAACGTACTCAAGGTCGATGACCCTGTAGGTGCGATCGCAGTACACGGATACTCAGGTAGCTGGGGACTTATCGCTGTAGGTCTCTTCGCTCTGGGAACAGGTGAAGGTTCAATCCTCGAAGGTGCAGCATACACTGCAGAGACAGCAGGTCTCTTCTACGGTGGCGGAGTAGGACTCCTTATGATCCAGTTAGTTGCAGTGGTACTCAGTATAGTATGGGCATTCGGAATCTCATTCATCATCTTCAAGATACTCGATGTAGTTATCGGACTCCGTGTCTCTGAAGAGCATGAGATCGCTGGACTTGATGTAGTTGAACATGGTATCAGTGCATACCCAGAATTCCTTCTTGCAAAGGAGTGATAAGAAATGATGAAGATAGAAGCAATCATAAGACCTACAAAGATCCATGAGGTCAAGGACGCACTGGAAGAGGCAGGATACGAGAGTATCACCGTGACCGATGTAAAAGGCCGTGGTAAGCAGAAGGGCGTAATGCAGCAGTGGAGAGGACGCAAGTATTGCGTTGACCTCCTTCCAAAGATCAAAATGGAGATCGTAGTAAAGGAAGAAGATGTCGATACAGTTGTTGACATCATCATGAAGACCTCAGCAACCGGCTCAATTGGTGACGGTAAGATCTTCATATATCCTGTAAGCAAGATCATCAGGATCCGTACAGGTGAAACAGACGGAGAAGCACTTTAAGTGCTCTCTCTCTTTTATTTTCAATAATAGATCGATCATCGTGAGCCCCGGGAATTCAAATACCTATAACAGGATTCTGCAGTCCAGTTGTCACAATATAGCACTTCCATAGTTTTCCGGGGCTCTTCCCTAACAAATCCTTTTTATCACAGTTTTCTGCATATCAGCATTTATTCTCCTTATTGTTCTCTATTCTTTTGTGAGGGGATGAACTGACCATATCACATTTACGGAACTGTGTTATTGGTAGTATTAACTTTGTAAATACGCAAATAAATAGAAATAATAATATACTATTGGTTTATTACATGTGGTTATGACAGGAAATGATAGACAAAAGATCCTCATCGTAGATGATGAGCGGATCAATGTTGCAGTTATTAGTTCCTACCTGTCAGAAGATTATGATGTTATCACGGCATCAAATGGGGAAAGCGCACTCGAGATGGTAAAAGAAGAAGTGCCGGACCTTATTCTCCTGGATGTCATCATGCCCGGAATGGACGGTTTTGACGTATGCCGTATCATCAAGCATGACTACAAACTTGACTTCATACCAATAATAATGCTCACAGCACTTACTTCCAAAGATGACCATCAGAAAGGTATCGAGGTTGGTGCGGATGATTTTCTTAAAAAACCTGCTGACAGGTTCGAGCTGGAGAAAAAGATCACAGCTCTTCTGAGGATCAAAGAGCAGCATGACTCCCTTTTGCTTGAACGTAATAAGGCATACGAGTACCTTGATTATATCGGCAGCCTTGTAGCTGTCCTTGATGAGGATTACAGGCTTGTCCACATCAATAAGAAAGGGTCCGACATGCTTGGATACAACAGAAGGAATATCATCAACAGGGACTGGATGGACCTTTTCGTTGCGGAAAGCTATACCGGCCATGTAAGGGACAGGTACGAGCGACTATTGAAGGATGGCACAGGAAGTTCGGAATACCATGAATATCCTGTTATGACGATCACAAGGAAGGAAAGGCTTTTCAGGTGGTATGATTCCGTCCTCAAATGTGATGATAGTAGTGAGAAATGTATCCTTATATCAGGTGAGGACATCACCGAGAAAAGAAAAGATGAGATAAAGTTAATTGAATATGCTGAGCAGATGAAACATTCCAATGAGCTCAAGGACCTGTTCACTGATGTCCTGCGACATGACCTGTTAAACCCTGCAGGTCTTATCAGGTCATTTACTGAACTCCTGGAAGAAACAGATACATCGGACAGGCAACAGCATATAATTGAGAACATCAAAAGGTCGAACTCCAAGCTTATCGAGCTCATTGAGGATGCTGCACAACTTGCAAAGCTCGAATCAATGGAAGAGATGGCAATAATAAGGACTGATCTGGCTACTATTTCAAGGGACCAGCTTGAAAACTTTGCTCCTTTCATGCAGAGTAAGGGCATAAAAGCGGAAATGCATATGGGAACAAGTTGTCCTGCACTTGCCAATCCTATGATCGAAGCTGTTTTCTCTAACCTGATATCCAATGCTATAAAGTATAGTCCTGAGAAGACCGTTATTTCCATGTCAATAGATGACCTTGGTGATAGGTGGAAGGTAAAGGTCAAAGACCGGGGCGATGGTATACCTGACAGGGACAAAGGAGCTGTATTTGAACGTTTTAACAGGCTTCACAAGGAAAACATCAAGGGCAATGGTATAGGTCTTGCCATTGTAAAAAGGGTCATTGATCTGCATGGTGAGAGCATTGGTGTGCTGGATAACCCGGAAGGTAAGGGTAGTGTTTTCTGGTTCACGGTTAAAAAGGCCATGTGAACAACCGCACTCCTGCTATAGTCAACTGTTATAAAAAAGAAGATGCACTGAATGTGCATCTTTTATCCTATCCTCTTTTTTGATTATGTGTATCACATAAGGTCGATATCGTATGCGGTCTCACCATGGATCGAAATATCAAGTCCCAGGTGTTCCTCATCATCTGATACTTTAACAGGTGTGATGTAGTTGATAGCTACCAGCATGATGTACGTGAATACAAAAGCATACACAGAAGCTGCTATCACGACGACGATCTGTAGCATGAAGAATCCGCTTCCTCCGTACAGCAGTCCGTCAACACCATTCGGATTGATCGCTGATGATGCGAAAACTCCCAGAAGGATGGTACCGAGTACTCCTCCCATTCCATGTACTCCCCATACATCCAGTGCATCATCCCATCCGAGCTTGTTCTTGAAGTGGACGCAATAATAACATACAAGACCTGCGGCGATGCCGAAGAGGGCTGCAACCGGCATGGAAACATAACCTGCTGCAGGGGTGATGGTTGCAAGACCTGCAACTGAACCTGTCAATAGTTCTACGAACCTCGGTTTTCCCTGTTTGATCCATGCGACCACAAGCCATGTTATGGCTGCAAAGGATGCTGAGATATCAGTGTTAAGGAATGCAAGGGGTGTGATGCTGTCGACGTTCAACTCGCTTCCTGCATTGAACCCATACCATCCGAACCAGAGCAGAGCAGTTCCTATTGCTACAAGAGGAAGACTGTTAGGGTTGGATTCGCGGTTCTTCCTTGAACCTACATAGGACACTGCTGCAAGGGCTGCAAAACCTGCTGTTGCATGGACCACTATACCGCCTGCGTAGTCAAGTACTCCCATCTCTGCAAGAAGTCCGCCTCCCCATACCATGTGGACGAATGGGTAGTATACGAGCACCTGCCACAGTACAAGGAATATAAGATATGCTTTGAAGGTAACACGGTTAACGAATGCACCTGTGATAAGTGCAGGTGTGATGATAGCGAACATCATCTGGTATGAGATAAAGACTATCTCGGGGATCGCCTCATTGGCTGCGAATGCGGAAGTTATAGTAACTCCGTTCAGGAACATCTTGTCAAGGTTCCCTATGATCGCTCCTTCGCCACCACTGAAACAGAGAGAATAACCAACAACGAACCATAGTATGGTTGTGATTCCCAGGGAAACGAAACTCTGCATCATTATTCCCAGGATATTGCGTTTACATGCCAATCCTCCGTAAAAAAAGGCCAGTCCTGGTGTCATGAGCATTACAAGGCTCGTGGCCACCAGCATAAATCCTGTTGTACCTGTATCGAACATAATAACTACCTAAGCTTTAAATTCTATCAATAAGCTATACGAAACACATTGCCCTCTTCCGGCATAGTTCTATTTTAATATTTTGCTTCAACTCGTAATCAAACACGACTAAAGGGAGCAGACGATGGAGACTTTGTTTAAGTTCACAAAGAACCGGTATCATACTATCAGTAAAAAAAATAAACTCTATAGCTGCTGTTTTTATTTTACTTCCTCATTTCAATTAACATTTAACAGAAATATTTAAATATTAGTAAATATAACCATGGATTCCGATAGCCTGTACCTGACCGAGCATTAAGCTATCAGGAATACGAAACACACAAACACAGGCTGTCACATTTTACTTTTTCAGGAGCAATGTAAGGTTCCAATCTAAATATATAAAAGAAGACCTGGGTTTCAGCAAAAAGGAGTGTTTTCTGCTTAACCTGGGCAGCATCTCATTTTCTTAGATAATCTAATTATAATAATCATGAATATTGCCTTGACCGGGGATGTCGGATGGCTACTTCAATTTCAGAATATTCTGCTATATAAATATATGCCAAATTTGGACAAAAAATATCCCTATATGAAAGGACGTATTAACATAATATAAATTTTAATATATTCGTGTATGTTTCATAGCATGTATTTCTTGCTTCTGTTTTTTGGCCACATGCTTGTAAATCTCAATAATTTCTGACAAATAGTTTTATATAGGGTAACATAGTACATAGGATTCCGTTGTACGATACAAATTAAGCAGCTCCAATAAACACACGATCGTACAACAAAACACAACAAAACACATCAAATAAGTATAGAAGGAAAAGACCATGCGACAAGTAGCAATATACGGAAAGGGCGGAATCGGAAAGTCAACAACAACTCAGAATTTGACCGGAGCACTCGCCACCATGGGCAAAAAGATACTGTTAGTAGGATGTGACCCAAAGGCAGACTCTACAAGAATGCTTCTCGGAGGTCTTAACCAGAAGACAGTACTCGACACCCTCAGATCAGAAGGCGACGAATCAATCGAACTCGACAAGCTTATCCAGCCAGGTTTTGGCGATATCAAGTGTGTCGAATCAGGTGGACCAGAACCAGGTGTCGGTTGTGCAGGTAGAGGAATTATCACTTCCATCGGTCTCCTCGAGAACCTTGGTGCATATGAAGATGAACTCGACTACGTATTCTATGACGTACTCGGTGACGTAGTATGTGGAGGTTTCGCAATGCCTATCAGGGAAGGAAAGGCACAGGAGATCTACATTGTAGCTAGTGGAGAACTTATGGCTATCTATGCAGCAAACAACATCTGCAAGGGTATCCAGAAGTACGCAAAGGGCGGGGCACGTCTTGGCGGAATCATCTGTAACAGTAGGAATGTAGATGGAGAACGTGAACTTCTCGAAGCTTTTGCACAGAGACTCGGAAGTCAGCTCATTCACTTCGTACCAAGAGACAACATTGTACAGCGTGCTGAGATCAACAGAAAGGTTGTCATCGAATTCGACCCAGAGAGCCAGCAGGCAGAGGAATACAGAACACTTGCAAGAAACATTGACAACAACGAGATGTTTGTAGTTCCAACCCCACTCGAGATGGATGATCTCGAAGCAATGATGGTAGAATTCGGAATAATTGAACTCTAAGTATAATATCTGAGGTGAAAAACTATGCAGATGATTCGTGCGATAATCAGACCTGAGAAGGTAGTTGATGTTGTAGATGCACTTGAAAAGGAAGACTTTGTATCCCTTACCAAGTCCGATGTATTCGGAAGAGGAAAGCAGAGAGGTATCCACACAGCAGATGTACAGTTCAACGAACTTCCAAAAACAATGCTTATGCTAGTAGTTGAAGATGCTGACAAGGACAAGGTTCTTGAGATCATCAAGGCCTCAGCTCACACAGGAAAGTACGGAGACGGTAAGGTCTTCGTTAACCCAGTAGAAAACGCATACACAATCCGTACAGGCGCAAGCGGACTTTAAACCCGCGGAGGGATCTTAAATGAAGGAAATAACGGCAATCATCCGCATGAATAAGATGCATAAGACACTTGATGCTCTTGATGGATGCGGTTACCCCTCATTCACCGTAGAAAAGGTGATGGGCCGTGGTAAGCAAAAGGGATTGTGCTTTGAATTCAATCCTCCACTTCCAGAACAGCCAGAGCCAGAGATGACTCACATACCTTTCGTCCCAAAGCGTATGTTCACTATCGTTGTGAGTGACAATGCAGCTGAGAAGGTAATACAGAAGATAATAGAGATCAACCAGACAGGCCATGCAGGAGATGGAAAGATCTTCGTCACAGACATACCTGAAGTTATCAGAGTAAGGACCGGAGAAACTGGAGAAGAGACTGTAGGGAGGAATGTGGAATGAGTTCTGAAGTAGAGAATTCACAGAAAGTCATCGATGAGATGATGAAGGTCTACCCTAAGAAGACTGAAAAGGATAGAAGGAAGCACTTTACAGTAAAGGACTCCTGCGAAACAGAGCAGCACATTGAAGCCAACGCCAAGACCGTACCAGGTATAATGACAAACCGTGGTTGTGCATATGCCGGTGGAAAGGGTGTGGTAATGGGACCTATCAAGGATATGGTTCACATCACACACGGACCGATCGGTTGTGGATACTACACCTGGGGAACCAGGAGAAACATGGCAAAGGCAGAAGATGGCGGCGACAACTACCTGCAGTACTGTTTCTCAACAGACATGAAAGAAACAGACATTGTATTCGGTGGTGAAAAGAAGCTCAGGGATGCAATTGATGATGCAATGGCGATCTTCAAGCCTGGAGCTATCTCCATCAATGCAACATGTCCGGTAGGACTTATCGGTGACGACATTGAGGATGTAGCACGTAATGCAGAAAAGGATTATCCTGGTCTAAAGGTACTGGCTCTTCGCTGTGAAGGCTACAGAGGTGTAAGCCAGTCTGCAGGACACCACGTTGCAAGTAACGTGATCATGGAACAGCTCATCGGTACTGAAGAACTTGAGAACCCAACACCATTTGACATCAATATCTTTGGTGAATACAACATTGGTGGTGACCTCTGGGAGATCAGAGAGCTCTTTGAGAAGATCGGATACCGTATAGTATCAACCTTCACAGGAGACGGTTCATACCATAATATCTCAAAGGCACACAATGCAAAGCTCAGTATTCTCCTCTGTCACAGGTCAGTCAACTACACTAACCGTATGATGGAAGAGAAGTATGGAGTTCCATGGTTAAAGGTCAATTACGTAGGTGTCGAAGGAACAATAAAGACACTCAGGAAGATGGCTGAATACTTTGATGATGAAGAACTCACAAAGAGGACTGAAGAAGTGATCAAAGAAGAAATGGAAAAGATCCAGCCAGAACTTGAGAAGTACAAGAACAAGCTCCAGGGCAAGACATCATTTATCTATGCTGGTGGATCCAGGTCACACCACTACCAGAACCTCTTTGAGGATCTTGGAATGAAGGTACTTGTTGCAGGATACCAGTTCGCTCACCGTGATGATTACGAAGGAAGACAGATCCTCGACGGTCTGAAGGAAAAGGCATCCAGTGGAATTCTTGAAGACCTCCACTATGAGAGAGATGAGAACTTTACTCCAGCTATCAGTCCGGAACGTATGGAAGAACTCAAGGAAAAGCTTGGCCTTATGCAGTATGAAGGAATGCTTCCTGAAATGAAGGATGGTGCTATCATGGTGGACGACCTTAACCACTACGAGACCGAATTCCTCATCAATGAACTCAAGCCAGACCTGTTCTGTTCAGGTATCAAGGACAAGTACTGGGCACAGAAGATGGGTGTCCCATCCAGACAGATCCACTCATATGACTACAGTGGTCGTTACACCGGATTCACTGGTGTACTGAACTTCGCAAGAGATGTAGACATGACAGTGAACAACCCAAGCTGGAAACTCCAGAAGACCCCATGGAAGGGAGAATAAAGGAGGACTGAAAAATGTTAGATTATACACCAAAGGAACACGTGGACAGAAAGGCACTGGTTGTTAACCCTGCAAAGATCTGCCAGCCAATTGGCGCAACCTACGCTGCACTGGGTATACGTAACTGTATGCCTCACAGCCACGGTTCACAGGGATGTCTCTCATACTTGAGAATGGCCCTTACAAGACACTTCAGAGAACCAACCATCGGTACAACCAGCAGTTTCTATGAAGGTACCGCTGTATTCGGTGGTGCATCAAACCTTAAGAAGTCACTTGAGAACATTGAAGCTGTGTACACACCAGAAGTCGTTGCAATACACACAACTTGCCTCTCTGAGACAATTGGTGATGATGTAGGATCAATGATCGAAGATGTAAAGGAAGAAGAACTCATCGACCCATCCATCAAGCTCTGCTCAGCATCAACCCCAAGTTATGTCGGTTCCCACGTAACAGGTTACGACAACATGGTAAAGTCATTTGTCACAACCTTCGCACAGAAGACAAAGCCAAATGGAAAGCTGAACTTGATCCCTGGTTTTGTAGACCCAGGAGACATTCGTGAGATGAAGAGAATACTCTCCATCATGAATATCCCTATGATCGTCTTCCCTGACCAGACAGATGTACTGGACACCGGAATAGGAATGGAAAGAGAACTGTTCGCAAATGGCGGAACCCCGATCGGAGACGTAGAGGACAGTGCAAACTCCATGGGTACCATGGCACTCTGTTCAATGGCAGGAGGCGCAGCAGCAAAGGTATTCCAGAACAAGTTCAAGATGCCAGTCCAGATAGGACCTGCACCAATAGGCGTACGCTTTACAGACAGGTTCGTTATGAAGGCAGCTGAGCTTGCAAACGTCGCAATCCCACCTGAACTTGAACAGGAAAGGGCAAGGGTCGTTGACATGATGACAGATGCTCACCAACACTTCTATGGTAAGAAGGTCGCCATATTTGGAGACTGTGACATAATAGAAGGTCTCACAAGCCTTGTGCTTGAAATGGGAATGGAGCCTGTTGTAGTCCTTTCAGGGTCAATTAGCAAGAATTTCGTAGAAAGAGTCTCTGCAATGGTACACCCATTGTATCCTGATGCACAGATCCTTGACGAAGCTGACCTTTTCACACTCCACCAGATCATAAAGAATGAGCCTGTAGACATGCTGATCGGTAACACCTATGGTAAGCACATTGCTCTTGCTGAGGATATCCCACTGATCAGGGTAGGGTTCCCAATCATGGACAGGGCAAACCTGCACCACTTCCCGGTCATGGGATACGCAGGAGCAGCTCGCATGATCGAGTGGATAGGAAACACTTTCTTGGACATTAAGGACAAGACAGTTCCTGAAGAAGAAATTGAGGTCGTTCAGTAACGACCTCTTCATATTTGACGAAAAACAAGAGGTCGTCCTTAACGACCTCTATACATTTATTTTGGAGTGAGAACATGCCAGACATTACAAGCGTGGTAGACACGCTGGATGAAAGAAAGCCATACATAGAACTAAAGCAGGCAAACAAGGCAGGAGAACTTGCATGTGACAATACGTCTATTGCAGGTGCAATGAGCCAGAGGGCCTGTGTATATTCAGGAGCACGTGTGGCACTAAATCCCGTAACCGATGCAGTCCACCTCGTACACGGTCCTATTGGGTGTGCAAGCTACACCTGGGACATCAGAGGAAGCCTGTCAAGTGACAAGGAGACATTCAGAACCAGTTTCTCAACTGATATGAAGGAGCTCGATGTAATATTCGGTGGCGAGAAAAAACTCTCAAACAGCATCGATGAAATTGTCGAGCTTTACAACCCACCTGTCATCTTTGTCTATTCAACCTGTATTGTCGGTATAATCGGCGATGATCTCGAAGCCATTTGTAAGGAAGCAACCGAAAGAGTTGGAATACCAGTACTACCTGTTCAGTCGGAAGGATTCAAGGGTACAAAGTCCGATGGATATAAGGCAGCATGTCATGCACTTATGCCACTCATTGGATCAAAGGAACCTGAAATAACATCCGAATACAGGATCAATATACTCGGTGATTACAATGTGGCAGGAGACGTCTGGCTGGTAAAGCCCCTCTTCGAGAAGATGGGAATACAGGTGATTACTTCTATGACAGGGGATGCAACCGTAGACAGCATCTCAAAGGCTCATGGAGCACAATTGAACCTTGTGCAATGTTCAGGTTCCATGACATACCTCGCAAAGTGGATGATGAAGGAATTCGGGATTCCTTTCAGAAAGGTAAGCTACTTTGGAATAGAGGATCTTGCAATTGCACTAAGAACAACTGCTGAATTCTTCGGTTCAGAAGAAATGATGAACATTGCAGAAGAGATAATCGAGCAGGAAACAAACAGGATAATGCCTGAGATCCAGGCGATCAGAAGCAGGCTTGAAGGGAAGACTGCAGCAATTTACATGGGCGGGGCAGCCAAGGCACTTACATTGATAAAGGGCTTCCGAGAACTCGGTATGGAAGTTGTTATAATAGGTACGCAAACCGGAAAGCGTGATGACTATAAGGAGATCAGCTACCAGGTAAAGGACGGGACCGTCATCGTCGATGACGCAAATGCTCTGGAACTTGCAGATCTCCTCAGGAGGCAGAAGGCAGACCTCATGGTGGCCGGTGTCAAGGAAAGATTCCTGGCTTTTAAGCTTGGAGTTTCTTTCTGTGACTTCAACCATGACAGGGTAATTGAGTTTGAAGGCTACGACGGATTCCTTAACTTTGCAAGGGAACTTGACACAACAGTCAACAGTCCTGTGTGGAGGTACGTCGGTAGTAAGATAGAGGATTCATATTCAGGAAGCAGCGGGGCAGAACAGAGCTGCGGAACTGGAAATGGTCCAAAGATGTCCAATAAGATAACAGGGGAGAGAAATATGCAAAAGATCGATCCCATTACATTACAACAGGAGGAGTCCGTAGCATGAGCGAACGCAACTATACTACGGTCAATCCATGTATCATGTGCCAGCCAATTGGCAGTGTAATGGCTTTCAAGGGAATAGAGGATTCAATGGTCCTTTTACATGGCTCACAGGGTTGCAGTACATATATGAGACTGCACCTTGCACACCACTTCAGGGAGCCTGTGGACATCGGATCAAGCTCGCTCAGTGAGAAGGGAGCTGTATACGGTGGAAGCGAGAACCTGAAGAAGGGACTCAAGAATCTGATATTACGCTACAACCCGAAGGTCATCGGTGTTTCAACCACCTGTCTTGCCGAGACCATCGGAGATGATATCACCCGTATCATCGCAGAGTTCAGGGAAGAGGAAGGTGTTGGTGATGAGAGGATAATCATTCCTGTGCCGACCCCTAGCTACGAGGAAAGCCACAACAGTGGATACATCAAGGCAGTTGAGGCAATTGTCAAGACCTTTACGCTGGATGATTCAAAGAAGGAGATATTCAACAACAAGCTGAATGTCATTCTTTCAGAGAATATCTCACCTGAGGACACAAGGGAAATGAAGCATATATTCAACAGTATCGTAGGAAACAATTCCTCCATACTTCTACCAGATATATCCGAGACCTTTGATGCGCCTATGACCGGTGATCTCCACAAGATACCACCTGGAGGAACAACACACGCCGATATTGCAGACATGAAGAACAGTGCTGCATCTATCGGATTCGGTATTACCAATGACAACAAAGCGGTCAATTACCTTGAGCAGACATTTGACATCCCTTCACAGAACCTGCCCCTCCCGATCGGACTTGAATATACTGACATGGTTCTGGCCGCCTTATCCAACATATCCGGTGCAGAGATCCCTGATGAATTCCAGAAGGAAAGAGGCAGGCTGATCGATGCCATGGTGGACTCTCATAAGTATGTGTACGGAACAAAGGTAGCTATCTATGGCGATCCTAACAACGTACTCGGTATGCTGTCCCTTGTACTTGAGAACGGCATGCACCCAATACTTGTGGTGGCTTCCAGCAAGTCCCCCAGATTTGCAGAGCATGCCATGGCAAGAGTACAGCAGGTCAAGCCGGATTGTGATGTCACTATCCTTGAGGATGTTGACTTCGACACATTCAACGATGCTGTCCAGAAGGCAAAGCCTCAGATGCTCATTGGAAACTCCAATGGGAAGTACATCGCAAAGGAAATGAATATACCATTGATCAGATTCGGGTTCCCGATACACGATCGTGTAGGTGCCCAGAGACTTCTGACAATTGGTTACAAGGGAGCAATGCGCATGCTTGACAGGATAACCAATACTATCCTGGAAGTTGAGGAAACTCATCTGGCTGCGAAATGGTCTGAACCGGAAAGCTATGTTCCGCTCGGCGAGAATAACTTTCACTCCGCAGAAGCCTGAGGATGAAAATAAGGATATCTAAGTTATTGAAGCAGGATAGAAAAACGAGAACCATATCCTGCTTTGATCTCTCTTTTCTATTTCTTTTCCTGATCTCTGCCCTGTTCTTAATAAATCATCTTAACTAAAGTGGCGCTTCAACATCAAGCTCCTTATTGTAGTCGTAAATGTTGATAGTGTTGTGTATGATAACAGGAGAGTTCATTCCCTGGACTTTCATCTGTATGTCGATGTAAGTCTCAATAGAGAGTACACGATAAGTATCCGGGTCAATGAGATATCTTACGTAATAGTCACGCAATTGCTCACTTCCCTGAAGATCCAGGCCTACCCTGTCAGCTTCCTGCATCAGTGCTGTCTGGTCAGGAATTGCTGTGAGCACTATGCCCCGGTCTGTCCTTTCCATACTGAGATTTGTGGATCCTTCAAGAAGGAAGTCATTCTGGGATAACTGGTCATTATTCTCCCATGTTTGTTTATCAAGATCCCTGGAATCCCACATCCCATCATTCTCTCTCATGTATGCGGTCTCATCAACCACTATCATGTCAATGGATCCCTCTGATGAAAGAAAAGTGATGTTCATATCTTCCTCAGTGTAACCAACATAACCATTTCCGGTCAAAATGGAAAGTGTTTCCCCCAGAATAGTGATATTGCTTGTCATGTTGAACTGGTAAGAGCTGATGTCCTCTGATACATACATTATTCTTCCTGCAAGATCGTACGGATCGTTGATCTCCCTGTACTCTGCGTAATAATAGACAGATGATACTATCAGAATTGAAATAAGGACAAGACCTGCGTACGTCCTTATGTTGCTGCTCCCATCTTCTGACGATGCCAATTATCTCACCTTTGCGTAACTAACTACCATCTTCATCCCTTTCTTCTAAGTACCACGAAACCAAGTATCAGGGCAACAATGATGACAAATGCTATTAAAAGCGGAGCAGGTGTGCTCTTAACAGGTATATTTCCGTCATCTGTAGGAATTTCCTGCATTGTATCCTGTATGTCCGATGCAAGCTCCTCACTTTCCTCTTCACCGGGGGACATGTAAGAGACAAGAGGTTCATCATCTTCCGAATCGATGATCCCGTCTCCATCAGTGTCAGGGTCGAAAGGATCAGTTCCCATCCTTCTTTCTATGAAATCATAAAGTCCATCACGGTCAGAATCCAGCGGACCGTCATCATCATTGTTGTCAGTCTGCTCAACAGTAGCAGCCCTTGCTCCACCGGAGAGTCCGTAAGTACTGAAATGGGAGATATTGGCCCACATGTATCCCTCGTATTCCTTGCCATCGATGATGTCATTATCGGTGTTTATTCCGATGTTGTGTACCCAGTCCATATCAGTGCTCAGTTCTTCCCAGTTACCACTGGTCTCATTGTACCAGACCATTGAAAGGGTGGATTCATCGATATCTCCGGCATCGTTACCATCAAGGTCACCGGTCCTGTCAAGGTCACGGGCTGTGTAGTAGATGACTATCATTGCACGCTGAATATTGTTGACAGTTCCGTTCATGACATTATCACTTACATCGATATCCAGGAACTTGACACCAAGTTCTCCTGATGATAATCCATAACTCATGTTATGAGGAAGTTCATCCTCGCTATACAGGGTCAGTTCTATGGAAGGCTTTTCAGGCTCTTTAAGCTCTACCATTACGTAAAGTCCCATCTTATCAATGGCATCTGCCCTGAACTCATTAACCTCTTTCTGGTATTCCATTTCTCCGGAATCTGTCTTGAAGAGTTCAAGCACTTTGTAATGGTCATTTGGATATGGGTGTGAGAGCATTACAACGGTCTGGTTCTCAGTCCAGACATCATACTCGACCGCGAACCTGTCATAATCAGATCCCTGCATTTCAGTAAGAACAGCCGGTGATACAGAAGCAAGTATATTCATGGTAATGTTACCTGCTGTTGTATTGTCGGTTCCGGGTCTTCCTACAAACAGGATGTTTTCCATATCGGAATAGTTGCCAATTTCTGCTGGCTGGAAAATAGTCACATTTGTGTATCGTTCAAGATCCTCTATCAGCTCAAGAGTATCTTCATCCTCATCATAGCTGACCCAGATATTCTCAACATTTGCTGCAAATGAATATGGATCTTCGGAATCATTCAGACCATTTCCATCAGTGTCAGCGTTAGTAGGATCAGTTCCGTTATTGAACTCGAACATGTCGGAGAGACCATCACCATCAGTATCGTTGTTGTTTGGATCCATCCTGTTATTGATCTCCTTACCGTCAGGCAGGCCATCGCCATCGCTGTCGTTGTTCTTTGCACTGGTATTGTACAGGAGTTCAAGACCATCCATCAGTCCGTCACCATCAGTGTCTGAATTGTTGGCAGAACATTTTTCCTTCTTCTCTGCATTATCGAACATACAGTCACCATCTGTGTCCGGATTTCTTGGATTGGAACCAAAGTCGAATTCTTCCTTATCGCTCAGATCATCGCCATCAGTATCCTTCTTTGTCGGATCAGAACCAAAGTCGAATTCTTCCTTATCAGTAAGACCATCACCATCAGTATCAACTACCTTCGGATCGCTTCCAAAGATGATCTCGGTGTAGTCATCCAGACCATCACCATCGGTATCATAGTGAGTGACATTAGTTCCTATTGTGAATTCCACATAGTCGCTCAGACCATCACCATCTGTATCAACAACACATGGGTTGGAAGAACAGTTATACTCCTGAAGATCGGTCAGACCCTCAAAGTCAGTATCCTTCACAAGAGGCTCACTTTTCACATGGACAGTATATGTACCGGAATCATTGGTAAAAGTAACATCCCATCCGGCTGTTTCGTTGTTATCGAACAGACCATCACCATCAGTATCTATGGTATCAGATACGTTACGTGGTGGAACATCTGTGATCTGGGAGAACTTCTGTATGCGGTTTCCACCACCTGGGTAATAAGAAGAACCCTCACTTACATAGACATTCTCATCTACATCAATTGCAATGCCTGTTGGATGAATGAATTCACTATCATTTACTCCATATTGCCCCCATCTGGTTATGAAGAAACCATCTGAGCTGAATTTCTCAATATGACTATTACCTGTGTCTGCAATGTAGACATATCCATACGGATCAACTTCAAGTGCCTCAGGCCATGAGAAATTATTCACAAGGGAACCTTCGCTTCCCCATCTTGTGATAAATGTTCCATTGGGATCGAACTTGAATATTCCATTATTTGACCAGTCGTATCCATCTGTCATGTAGAAATATCCATCCGGAGAAATTGCCATGGCGGCTAAACTTTCAAAAACAGTGTCTCCCCCAGTATATACCATATTTCCTATCTGCTTTCCGCTTGAATTGAAAATATCAAACGGTCCGCCAAAGATGTATCCATTATTGTCAACTGTGATACTGCGATAATCACCGTAAGTTAATGAATTATCCCATGAACAAATGAAATTACCATCTGAATCGAATTTCTGGATTTGAAGTGGATAATTTACAAGCACATAGAGATTATTGTCCTGATCTATGTCAATATCAGACAACCAGGAACTATCATCCATAGAAACATTCCATTTATCAATGAAATTTCCATTGGAATCGAATTTCTGAATGCGATGGTTACCTGAATCTGCAACGTAGACATAACCTTCAGAATCAACTACAACTCCGCCTGTTGTATCAAATTCACCATCACCTGTGCCGGCAGTACCCCACTTTGTCTCAAAATTCACATATGTCATATATTGAGGATCAGCAACGTCAGAAACTCCATCACCGTCAGTATCTGATGACATTGGATTCAGGAAACTCCAGTATTCCATCTGGTCATCAATACCGTCATCATCACTATCAGCGTCAAGAGGGTCGGAGTGTACTGTCATATTGAAAGCCTGTCCGCTATAATTGAAACTGATCTCCCAGCCATTGATCTCTTTGTAATCTGACATGTTATCATTGTCAGAATCATAGTCATTCAGGTCTGTTCCGTAGATAAGTTCCATCCTGTCGCTCAAACCATCGCCATCTCTGTCGGCATATGCAGGATCCGTTAAACTCTCATTGAGCTCAAATGCATCACTCAGGCCATCACCGTCAGTATCCCATGACCACGGGAAAGGATCGACACTGTTGTTAAGACCATCAAAATCCCTGTCCTGTGTTGATATTTGATACCAGTCTGCAAAGTCACCTATGTTTGCCGGGAATACATCAAAGTAAAGCATATCTACCTCATCGCTCATAGTTCCGGCTTCGTTAACCAATGTGTACTTGTAACCGTTCCAGAAATCCCATTCAATTCTGCGATCGGTGTACACTACATTATAATCTGCCTCGAACACAATTGGGATTGGGAAGTTTCCGGTTCCCGATTCAGGCTCTATCCATGCACCTACTTCGTAGGTTGTGTTCTTATAATCAGGATTTGATTCAAATGTTGATACAACATTGCTGAAATCACCATAATCAGAGCTCCAGTACGAAACTGGTGTGGCACCTTGCATCCATCTCCTTATTTTGTAATGAGGAACGATGTAACTATTCTCCACATCCTGCCAGGTACCTGAAGATGTCTTCGTTATCGTTCCATTAATGTAACTCTTGAAGGTAACTCTGTCACCTGCGCTCAAACCGTTATTGTCATGATCATTCGTATCAAGTGAAGTATTGATTACACCAAGCGAACACTCCGTATTCGGATAGGTCTCGTGGAATTTGCTCACAAGCGATGCTACCAGGTCAGATACACCCAGTCCAAAGAATCCAAGGATAAAGTCCGCCAGAGCTACAAGACCAAGAATGATACCGCCGACAAGTGCAATTATCCATCCAACATAAGGTATGAAACTACATGCTAAAAGAATAGCACCAATTGCAAACATCACAATCGCATATCCGGCCATAATTGAGGCATATACAGCACCCTGCAGCGTACCTGTATTTGACCAGCCCTCGCTCATCGCGATCTCAAAGAAACCCCATATAGCAAATCCCAGATCAAGTGCAAGCCCTATAACCAGTGTAACTGCACCAATTACACTGAAAACCTTACCAATCCCGCTAACACATTTTGTAAATGTATTAGCTATCTTCATGGCTTCACCCCAGCCTTTGCCAACAATATTCACAAGCATGTACACTCTGTATGTGATTTCCACTGTATTTGCAACTACATCTGCAAGAGATGAAATTACAAAGAAACTGCCACTTACCCAGGATTGAATACCATCAAGAATCTCTATTGTTTTCTGATCACTGAAGTCTATCAGCGTATCACCGATGGCAGTTACCTTTGATTCACCCACGTTCCAGACAATCGAGAGAGTAGTTAAAGCAGAACGTGTATCCTCATCTGCATTAATTGCATCACACCAGCCAGCAATTTCGTTTGACACGGTTTCGCTTTCTGCCACAGAATTATCTGATGTATTGAACCAGTTTGTCTTGAGGGTCTTTAAGGAAATGACAGGCTCACTGCGCATATCTATTGAAATATCATTACCGACCATGTATGAGCCGGAGCCAAGATCCGACAGATCCTTTTTAGAGAAATCATTCTGTAATGCTGCAATAACCGGAAGAACACGATCTTCCGGAAAGGAATCAAGTGCATTCGGTGTCAGTTTGGTGGTAAGACCTTTTGTACCCAGATCACGATGTGCAAAATCCCCTATATCAGATGAAATTGTAACATTATGACTGGCAAGCTCCTGTGGCATATCCTGAACGGTGGACGAGTTGTTTCTCAGGAATGAATATGCCAGCACAAAATTGCTTGCAATAGTCTGGTTGAGATCATCAGTGTAGAAAACCCCAATGTCGCTTCCATAGCTTTCCTCAACACTGAAACCAGTGAGTGTGAAATTTTCCCTGTATGATACAATGGTGGTGGTATCTGTAAGTATTGTTACATTGTCTTCATCCAGGCTGTCGGTATTTGCCTGTACAAGCCACAGAAGACTTGCATTTACATGAATATCAGTAGTTTCTGACTGAGGGTAGAACATCTTTCCTGCAAAGGCAGTTTCCCCTCCAAGACCATTGACCTGGAAAAGTGGGACATACGCTTTGTCACCGGAAATACCTATTCCATAATCCTCAACATCTTCCTGGTCAGGAACAGCATCCATTGTGAGTTCCAGTAGTGGTACAAGAAGCAGATCATCATGGGAGTTATCCAGATCCTGCATGGTGCTCTTATTGTCGTATGGCCAGTCCCATTCCGTATAGGCAAGCCTTATATGTTCAGGTACTTCGGGAAGAAGCTGGAAATCCATGTAAACAGGATTACCATTTGTGCTTACATCAAAGCTGAAAGTGTCATAATTCACTGAACATGCAAAAGGAGAAGGATCTACCCTGTCCTCTACACCGTCATCATCATTGTCAAAATCCCATATATTTGAAACACCATCAGAGTCAATATCAAGTGACAATACATCAGTAACTTCGAAATTATCAGGCAGACCATCATAGTTGGAATCAACTTTCAATGGGTCTGAAAGATAGAGAACAGATTCATTATAATCGTCAAGTTGGTCAAAATCAGAATCAGTATTATTAATATCAGTTCCGAGGACAAGTTCTACGGAATCGGGCAACCCATCGCCGTCAGCATCAGTTGGATCGGTTGTCAGGTTGATAAGTTCCAGAACATCCAGACCACTGCCAGACGGAGTTTGTGTTGTTAGCTGCGACACCATGGACAAAGCAATGACCGAATCCTGCGGAACATAAGATCCTTCTTCATTACCGTACAGGTCTTCGTTAGCTGCCGCTGTAGCCGGATAGAATTGGGCACACAATAATGTGAGCACAACAAATAGCTTAAAAGAAATGTTTTTATAAATAGTACCACCAATAATTTATTGTGAAGTACTACTATAAGTAATTTAATATTCTGATAGTGTTTCTGAATAAGTCATTATGATTATGATTCTCAATATACCCACACGATCTCAGGTTCCTTTTTAGGCGGTTCTTCAGGTTCTTTTACTGGATATCCAAACACAATAGGTGCAATGACCCTGTAATCAGGCGTGATGCCCAGCTCTTCCAGTATCTCCGGATTATCCTGGATGAAACAACCTGTTCCTACCCAGCAGCTCCCGATTCCCATGGAGTGGGCTGCAAGCATCATGTTCTCGGCGCACAGTGCACAGTCATAGTCTACAGCCACATCTGCATTGTTACCCAGAACTATTATGAGGACAGGTGCATCGTAGAATATATGGAACTCCTCTTTTTCAAGTTTCTTTTTGAACTCCACAGCAGCATCATTGGTGGCCTCTTCCAGCATGGCAAGTAAACGTGGTTTGCAGTGGTCTGACATCCTTTTCATCATTTCACGATTCTTCACCACAACAAAGAACCATGGCTGACTGTTAAAACCGGAAGGTGCATGAATCCCGGCATCAATTATTGTCTTGATGTCTTCATCACTTACTTCCCTGTCAGTATATTCCATGACACTTCTTCGTGTCTTTATATTTTCAATTACACTATTTTCTTCCACTCCCATGGAATCACTCCCTTATTTCTTTGATCTTAGGAAATCCTGCAGAGATATCTGCATCAGACTGTCAGGATCATCAACGTCCTTATGAACATACATACCACACCAGCAACGCTTCATGGCATCATAGTGTTCCCTGTGGAACGGTATGCATGGACAGACAAGTTTCATGTCATGTTCCCTTTCGTCTGTGAGGCCCTGGCATGGGCAGAAAGGATGACCTTTCTCTTTCTCGATGTTGACCTCCTGTTCAAGCAGGAAATCCACAAGTTCCGTATCAGGACTGAACTTGTAGCCCAGAGGGTCCACTACCTTTGCGAACATTTCCCTGAGTTTCTCTTTCCTTTTTTCGGTGTCCATCTTCTATCACAACCCTAGCAGGTCTGCATACTTATTCGGGTTATAGCCCACCACTACATCCTCATCGATCAGCACGAACGGGAACGACATCTCCGAACCATGTGCCTTACAATCCTCACGTATGGCATTTTTCGTAGCTTCATCCGCCTTATCATAATCGGTATACTCAAAGGGAATATCATGTTCCCTGAAGAATTTCTTCGCCCTCATGCACCATGGGCAGGTACTGAGGGTATACATAACTACTTTCTTCATTCGCCGGCACCTTCCACTTCAGTTATCATATTCACAAAAACACTTCCGTCCGTGACCTTTGTCTCATAGGTGGGTACCATGATCTCCTTTGCATCAAGGAACTCTCCGGTACGGACATCGAATCTCCAGTCATGGCACGGACATGTTATCACGTACTGGTCCAGAGTACCTTTCGACAACGGACATTCCATATGAGGACATTTGTTGGACATGGCAAAAAAGACGCCTTCCTTTTTGAGAAGAAGGACCTTGTTACCTTCAAGTAGCAATGCTCTTTTCTCTCCTTCAGGAAGTTCATCTTCCTTAATGGCCATGATCCATTTGTTTTCTAGATCCATAAACACATTCCTGTTGTATCATGTAAGAACGGATATCTTCCCGTCCTTTACCTGTGTTTCATATACGTTCACCCGGATCCTGTCGGATGCTATATATGCTCCTGTTCTGATATCAAAGGTCCAGCTATGGCATGGACATTTGATAGAATGATCCTGAATGAGGCCACCCTGAAGCGGGCAGTTCATATGAGGGCAGCGATTCTCAAGGGCAAATACCTCGTCATCGATACGAATAAGGAGTAACCTCTTATCCCCTATCTCAACAGGTTTCATTTTCCCTTCTTTGACTTCATTGTCATCCGCAGCGATGTTCCACGAGGTCATAGGTCATCTCTTCTCACAATAATCTCACAAAAGAACGAGTATATCGCCGTCTTCCACCTTGTTATCATACATGTCAAGGACCTCGTCCTCATCACCCTGGTATTCCCCGGACCGGATATCGTATTCCCATCCGTGACACGGGCATTTCAGTATGAACTCACCACTGAATGTTCCTTTTGAAAGGCGACAACCCATATGTTTGCATTTACCAAAAAGAGTGTAGATCTCCCCGTTCTTCCTTACCAGAAGTACAGGTTTCCCTTTCACTCTGGCAAACCCAATGCCCCCTTCTTTCAGGTCACTATCCTTCAACGCAAAGTACCATGACTTCTCCGACATTCGTACCTCCCGTATATAAGCACTGTTCCAAAAATATAAATACCTGTCGTGAAATGAAAATAGGAGCAAGCTCATTCATTGCTGCTTCTGTGCTGGAAATACTGGTATTCCCGCCAGACAAGGAACAAGCTCAAAAGAGCTGCCAGCATGTCAGATATCGGGAAAGCCATCCATACTCCCGTAAGGTCGAAGTAATGGGGAAGAAGGATCACCAGCGGAATCAGGAAAAATATCTGACGGCACATTGAGAGGAAGAAGGAAGGTCTGGCTTTGCCCACTGACTGGAACAATGTAGTTCCTATTACGTTCAGACCGATCAGCGGACTTGCCAGTACCATTATTCTCAGGGCGGATGCTCCACTGCTGATAAGGTCGGCATCGGTGCTGAACATGCTGAAGAATGTTCCCGGGAATAAGGATAGCAGGATCAGGCCTGTCAGTCCGAAAATGGTGGTGATGATCAATGAGGTTCTGACCGACTCGTTCACCCTTGCATATTTCTGTGCTCCATAGTTATATCCGACTATGGGCTGAAGTCCATGGGATATGCCTATGATAGGCATGAGGATAAGCATTATCAATTTGATCGCAACGCCGAACACAGCAATTGAAAGGTCCCCTCCGTAGATGTTAAGTACGTTGTTCAGCACAAGCATCATGAAACTGTTGGATGCCCCCATCACAAATGAACCGAATCCGATCACAGTTATCTCTTTTATCAGGGCGAATTTCGGAGTGAGATTTGCCAGCTCCAGTCTGAGGGGGCTTTTGCCTTTAAGGTAGTAATATAACAGGTATATCGTGCCTGCCAGTTGTGCAAGTACGGTTGCAAGGGCCGCACCTTTCACACCCATGCCAAATCCGAACATAAGTATCGCGTCAAGGAAGATGTTCAGGATACCTGAAAAGACCATGTTATTCATGGCAACCCTGGAATTGCCTTCGGCCCTTACGAGATTATTGAGTACGAAACCAAAAGTGAATGCAAGTGTTCCCTGTAGTATCACAACGGCGTATTCCTTTGCGTAGACCAGGTTATCTACAGTCGCACCGAACAGGTTCAGTACTGTGTCCATGTTGAAGAAGAACAGTATCTGGAAGATAACACTCAGTATCAGTGTGTAGGTAAAGACATTCCCGAGTGTTCTTTCTGCCTTGTCCACATCTCCGGTCCCGAGCATTCGTGAGATGACCGATGAACCACCAACGCCTATGCCGATCGATATGGCCATCATAAGCATCTGCAAAGGAAAAGCAACAGCTACTCCTGCAATTCCGAGAACGCTCTGTTCACCAAGTGCCCTTCCAACGAAGAAGGTGTCCACCAGATTGTAGAATGCGTGTACAAGAAGTCCGATTATGGCAGGTGTGGACAGTTTCCATATTAGCTTGTTGATACTTTCAGTACCCAGGAATTCACTTTTGTTGTTCATGACGCTATCCTGAAACTATAATTCATTTTCCCTTATTTTGCCCTTTATCGAATTCTATAAGGGTTTCTTTGGCTTTATCCAGAAGTTTCCTGAAGATGGCTTCCTCCTCTTCTGAGAATTCAGAGAGGAGAATCCCGTTCCATTCATGAAGTGTGCTATTGATCAGGGGGATGATCTCCCTGCCTTTATCCGAGATGAAAACACGGTATATCCTTCTGTCATCGTCATCTCTTTCGCGGAACACATATCCTTCTTTTTCAAGTGCAGCAATAGCCCTTGTAGCAGTAGCTTTGCTCAGGTTGAGATATCTTGCAAGGCTTTCCTGAGAGCAACCATCCTTATGGGCAAGTGTTAGCAGGAAGGCGAACATCGGACCTTTGAGGTTGTATGACTCAAGGGCATTCTCAATGTAAAAGTGGTTATGCGAGAAAATAAAACCGATCTTTGCCCCGATCCTCTCTGATTGCTTCATATTATTACCCCGGACATACAATATGGTTTCAGATGAAACCAATTAGTTTAACGTGAAACTAATATATAAATGGAATGGGTTCTATAATACAGTCTCTAAAAAAAGAATATAATAGGCCTGAAATTCAGACCTTTTGCCTGCGGTTGAGTGAATACATCTGGATCTTCTTCATCTTTGCAAGATTAAGAGCACCTTTCATCTCCTTTTCCTCAAGCAGATGCGAATCGATGTATCCATTGTCCACAGCCTCGTTATACAACTCATATCCAAGGCCTGAACGGGCGATCACTGTAGTCCATCCCTGCGGTGTACCAACACCGCCAAAGGAAATATCAGCATTCTCAGAGGCCATGTCTGTACAGAACTTGCATGAACTGCTCCTGTACATATCCAGCTCATGGAGCGGATATACTTTCAGTTCATCAGTCGTGTGGAACTCGAACTGACCTTTGCGGATCTTCATGGATTCGACATCCTCCAGGCGAATGTTCTTGCTTTGAACGAATTCCCTGATACCTTCATAGGAAAAAGTGTCCATGCAGAACAGGCCCAGTTTCAGTATGTTCGCCCTCATGAAGAGGTTCAGGAAACCATACGGGCTCTTCTGCATCTTGGTGACCGCATCGATGTTACAACTTGGTCCCACAAAGGCAATGCTCCTCCAACCCTGCTTGATGGCGCTCATCAAAGCATTCATGGTCATGCTGTGACTGTACATACTGCCGGAGGAATCAAGTAGTTCCTCACAGGTACGTGCAACGATCGGTACGGGTTTCCATGGCTCCTCCTCTGATCTTTTCGTGACGATAGCACAGTCGATGAGTCCTTCATCAAGTGCATATGCCAGCATAGAGGTCACAACCCCGCCATCCTGACCATTTATCTCAGGAAGTGTAGAGCGTGCCCTGTAAGCATTCCTCATCTTACCGACCAGTCCCTCTTCTGTGGTGATCGTCCTTGGGCACTGGTTGTAACATACACCACATGCGGTACATTTGTCTACAATTGTAGGCTGGTCATTCTTTATTGCGATGGATTCGCATGTGGAAGCGCATGCACCGCAAAGTGTGCATATTCCGGGTTTGATTATATCCTTCCTGAGTTTTCCAAAGGCTATTCGCTCTTTGTCAGGGATGGATCGCTTCATACGGATAACGCTTTTTTCAAGGTGCTCGAACTTGACCTGGCACCAGTCTGAACAAAAATGATACGTCTTCCCGCCGTATTCCGTATCGAACGGAGTGGTCTCGGGAACTATCTTTTTACATATAGGATCAATAGGCATCTCTGTCTCCCAGGATCACGGATGTCCTTTTAACGCACGATATATTGTTCTTATGGTATAAAACAAAATTTGGATCAAATAATCATGAAGGTTCAACACCTCGGTTATTACTTTATATGAAGCCTTATGAGAACATTCATTTCCACAAAGTTTTTACATTATCCATAATATCAGATCAAGCTGTTCTTTTTATGACCGCCTATTATCCGGCAGGTCCGATTGGAACAGAAAGTGACCATAACCTCAGCACTGAGTGTTGTTCGATATCTTGAAGCAACCATAAACTATTATCATGAGGATGTCTTTGAGTTTGAGCGTCTGGATGTTTTCATGGATCGTTGTGGTATGGGACATTTAAGGGTAACAGTAAAGTATTCCAGGCAAAAATAACCTGTATAGATACATTACTAAAAACGAAAATTCATCTGGTATTGGAGTATCCATGAAAGCAGAAACCAAAGCACAACTCATTTCAGTGGGGTCAGTTAAAATGGACCCCTCTCTCATCCATTGGTTAACTATTCCTACAGCCGGTCCCGGTGCCGGTAATGTTGCATTCTTCTTCAATAGTGAAGGTCATCGTGTGCGTCTTGCGGTCAAAGAGACCTCTCCACTGGAAGCTAAGATGGAGGACGGGGAACTTGTCATCAGGAAGGATGGTATTGAGATAGCAAGAGGCAGCATCGAAGAGGAACTCATCCACTGTCCTGACCAGGCTTTCATCACAATGTGCGAGAAATGTGTCTTCGACTGTAAGTTCTGTCCGGTCCCCAAACTTGGGGGTAAGGTCAAGAGCATGGACCAGATGCTCAAGATGATCGCGGATTCCAACGATACCGGAAAGATGAAAGCGATATCTATCACTTCAGGCGTTGAATCATCTGCAGAGAAAGAGGTTGACAGGGCTGAGGAGCTTATCCGCAGGCTAAGGGAAAAGTATGATGTGCCTATCGGTGTTTCGGTATATCCAACTGAGGATTCCACCCGCAGGCTCAAAGCCGCTGGTGCAACCGAGCTTAAATACAATGTGGAGACCATGGACCGCAAACTCCATGCTGAACTGTGTCCAGACCAGGATCTTGAGTTCCTTCTCGATGCACTCAGGGAAGGCGTGAAGGTATTCGGAAAGAACAGGGTATGTTCCAACTTCATAGTCGGCCTTGGCGAGACCGATGAGTCTGCAGAGAAAGGGATCGAGGAGCTGGTGTCCATTGGTGTCGTACCGATCCTCAGGGCTGCTGCACAGCATCCGTTGCGCAAGGATGATGTAACAGTGGAAAGACCAACTGCAGAAAGATTACTGCACCTGAATCTTTTCCTGAAGGAAAAGCTGGATGAGTATGGTCTGCGTGCCGATACGTTCGATACGATGTGTCTGCCATGTACCGGCTGTGACATCAATCCGCATGTGGACTTTGAGGAATAATCTCCTGATCAGGTTTAAGTTTCAAACTCTTCTTTAAGAATAGCGTAGATGCAGTCGTCCTGTACAACGTTATTCTTAATGATGCTGCTTTTCAGGATGGCCTCGCACCTGAAACCTGCCTTTTCAAGCACTCTCCGTGAAGCTGTGTTCCTTGCAAAGGGCAGTGCATAGATTCTGATGACATCATAATTCTCAAAGATATGCTGTATCATGCACCTAATCGCTTTGACCATTATTCCTTTACCCCAATATTCTTCTGCAAGATAATATCCGAGTTCAGCGTTCTTGCGATGTCCGTTCTCTTTGAAATATGCGCCAATACTACCTGCAACAATTCCATTTATCTCAACAGCCAGATGCAGATAGCTGGAATCCTCTCTTCTGGAGCGTGAGATGAACTGTTTGGCGTCTTCAATAGAATAGGGGTGGGGAAAACCATCATTCAGATTATCTGCGATCTTCCTGTTGTTTGCAATAGCTGCCAGTCTTTCTGCATCATCTTCTTCCCAGTTTCTCAAAATGAGGCCATCAGTGACTATGTGCATATTATTCTTATCAATGATACTATCTTATAAAAGTAGTCATAGGAACACCTCTGTAGGAACCCTGTTAATTGCAACTTTGAACTCAGCAATTTTCAATGACTGCACTATTTCAATAGTCTTCAGGATGGTGGCGAAGGACCGCGCCGCCTGCGGCGGGTGGTCATGTTTTTCTTAGTTTGTCACTTATCTTTAAGATCGATCAGAAACACAGGGTCAGGGAACAATAAATTAGACTAACCGAAAGTCGTGAATAACTAAAACCATCCCGGAGGATCCGGCGAAGCCGGCACGATTCGAAAAGATGAAAATAATTTGCTTTCTTTAACTCATTTCTTCTCTAATCTTTCTTTGCTCTTCTCTCAATGATCCCTGGCCACACTGAAGCGGCTACTATCATGCTCAGGATGAAAACGAAGACCATACCGGCAATGATATCAACCTGACTGTACAGTGGTACTGTCCTTGAGCTGTTAACCGTAAAGGAGAGTACTGCAAAGATCACCACAAGCACAAGCGAGGAGATCACGCTTGCGATGAATGCATATCTTCCTTTGTTCGTTGATGTGATATCCATATCAATATCTCCTTCAATTTATCCTGCTTCTCTTCATGAGGAGTGAGTTCGTTGTGACAGATATCGAGCTCATTGCCATGAATGCGGCAGCCAGCTCCGGACTGATGACGATCTTTGTGATGAAGGGGTAAAGTATCCCTGCCGCCAGTGGTATTCCAAGACTGTTGTAGCCGAATGCCCAGAACAGGTTCTGTTTGATCTTGTTCATTGTCATGCGGCTCAGTCTTATGGATGCGAGCACATCCCTGAGGTCGTTCTTGATCAGTACGATCTGCGCGGATTCCATTGCAACATCGGTCCCTGCTCCCATTGCGATACCAATATCTGCCTGTGTGAGTGCAGGGGCATCGTTGATGCCGTCGCCTACCATTGCAACGATCCTGCCTTCTCCCTGAAGCTTCTCGATCTCGGATGCTTTTTCTCCGGGAAGCACTTCTGACAACACTCTCTTGATGCCAAGCTGTGAGGCAATAGCATCTGCAGTTCTGCGGTTGTCCCCGGTTATCATCACAACTTCGATATCCATGTTCTGGAGCTTCTCCAAAGCTTCCTTTGAGTTCTCCTTGAGTGTATCTGCAACTGCTACAATGCCGATAACATGTCCGTCCATTGCAACTATCATGGCGGTCTTGCCTTCGGACTCGAGCCTTTCCATGTCATCATTGACGGAGGCTATCTGAACATCATTGTCCTCCATGAGCTTACGGGTTCCAAGGAGTATGCTGCTGCCATCAAGTGTTGCTTCCACACCGTGACCGGCTATGGATTTGAAATGCTCTACATTACCGATTTCCAGTTTCCTGTCTTCGGCAGCTTTCACAATAGATTCACCAAGAGGGTGCTCTGATCCTTTTTCCGCACTGGCAGCAATGGCCAGAACTTCATCCTCGCTGTGTCCGGCGGTTATTATGATATCTGTAAGTTCAGGCTTTCCTTTTGTGAGGGTCCCGGTCTTGTCGAACACGATGGTATCGATCATCAGTGTCCTTTCAAGGGCCTCACCGCCTTTGATGAGTATGCCGTTCTCAGCACCTTTGCCTGTACCCACCATGATGGCGGCAGGTGTTGCAAGTCCCACGGCACACGGGCATGATATAACAAGTACTGTGATGGAAATGAGCAGCGAGAACAGGAACGGACTTGCTATTCCTGAATTGATCGCAACGTCAAATCTTTCGTATCCGATGAAGTACCAGAAGAAGAAAGCAACCAGTGCCAGTACATGCACTATAAGGATGAAGTGGCCTGCAACGACATCAGCTATCCTCTGAATGGGTGCCTTTGAGTTCTGGGCATTCTCAACCAGTTCGATTATCCTTGCAAGGGCAGTGTCTGCTCCTACATTGGTTGCTCTGAACTTCAATGCACCTGACCGGTTGAGCGTGGAACCGATGACCATATCTCCAACGTTCTTTTCCACAGGTATGCTCTCGCCTGTTATCATGGACTCGTCCATTGCGGATGAACCCTCGATGACGATCCCGTCAACAGGAGCCTTTTCCCCTGGTCTGACAAAGACTATGTCATCTACCTGTACATCCTCAACAGGAACTTCCTTCTCTTCACCGCCAACGATGATACGTGCTGTCTTAGCCTGAAGTCCGATGAGCTTCTTGATGGATTCAGATGTCCTTCCCTTTGCCCTTGCTTCAAGGTATCTTCCAAGGACGATGAAAGTGATAAGCATCACCGCAGTGTCATAGTACACATGCTCGTAGCCCGGTCCGAGGTCAAAGTAGCTTGCAGCGATACTGATAACATATGCTGCACCTGTTCCGGTGGCGATGAGCAGGTTCATGTCTGTGACACCGTGTTTCAGTCCACGGTATGTTCCAACGAAGAACTGCCTTCCGGGGAAGAGCATGACAATTGTGGTAAGCAGGAAAAGCAGGTTCCTGTCCGAGAAGAGTTCCGGGACGAACCCGAATGATCCGGGGAACATTCCTTTCATGTTCCCGAGCATTATCGGAACAAGCAGGGCCACGGAGATGATCAGGTTATTCCTCTGATGGCGAATCTCCTGTTCCCTTTCCTTTCGTTCCCTGTCCTCTGTTTCATGTCTGTCAGCAGGGAGTGATGCAGAATATCCTATGCCTTCGATGGCCTTTCTCATCTCATCTACTGAGACAAGTGAGGAATTGTACTCCACCTGTGCCTTACGGGTCGTGATATTAACGTTAGCGGAACTGACCCCATTGAGCCTTTTGAGCACCTTCTCAACGTTCTGTGAGCAGGCAGCACATGTCATTCCTCCTACTTCCAGCACTATCCTGTCCTTCACAACATGATAACCGATACCATCTATGGCCTTTTCCATATCCTCGGGGCTTATCAGGGCAGGGTCATAACTAACGGCTGCCCTTTCCGTTGGCAGGTTCACGGAAGCGGAGATAACACCTTCCTGCTTCTTCAATGTCCTTTCAACGTTCTGTGAACATGCAGAACAATGCATGCCCGATACCTTAAAAGCAATCTCAGCCACGGAACCCGGTTTAAGCTCTGTTACTTCCTGTGCTGTATCCTCGATCACGATGGGACAGGCACCTTCTCCTTCCTCTGGTGCGGGGCAGGAGTCCTCTCCGACCTCATAGCCTGCATCTGTGACCGCTTTCTTAATGTCAGCTATGCTCACGATACCGGTATCGAATTCTACCGATGCTTTCTCATCCTCGAGGCTTACCTCTACGGAGTCAATACCTTCAAGGGCCGATATGGCATCAGTGACACGTTTATGACAATGCATGCATGTCATGCCATAGACTTTGATATCTGCTTTCATATTGCCTGAAAAAAGAAAAAGGGGTCTTCAGTTTGCGATACTTCAGGCTACGACAGTATAACCTGCATCCGCTACTGCTGCCTTGATTGTCTCAAGGTCCGCAACAGAAGGGTCGAATGTGACAGTTGCCTGCTTTGCCTCGAGGTCAACCTTTACTTCACTGACCCCTGCAATTGCAGCAATGGACTTTTCCACATTTGCCTTGCAGTGTCCGCACATCATACCTTCTATTTTTATTGTTTCTGTAGTCATGTTTTTGGAACTCCTATATTTCATAAGATACACTAATGTATATAGACTTCACGCTTGTGAACAGTTAATGCAAAATCATAATGTGCGGACACATTGCCCTATCATTTCCTTCCATCTTGCAGGTTGATCAACATCAAAATTGTGTTTTGTCACGACATCCGAATCTTCCAGCACATGCAATTGTTCCTTTTTCAGGAAACCACCTTTCACTTCAACACCAACTATGCTTTTGTTACGGATCTCTGTCATTGTCCCTTCGGAGATATCCGTGACTGCAAGACGCTTGTTAGTGAGTATGGTAAGTTGTGTCCCGTTCCTTGATGAAAGTAGAAGGTGTTCACCTTTGAGGTATTCGGACTGCAGACTTTCGAATATCCTGATAATTCCCGGGAGTTTTCTGGAAGTCAGTGGGTATAGTTTTGGCTTCTTGCTCCCTGTGATAAGTATCACTCTGCCGGATTCGGTATGCATGCCAATTATCTCTTTTATCTCTATCCTTTCCTCGATGCTGGAGTTCTTCGAGAAAAGGCCTGAACTTTCCTTTTTCAGGAATAGGTTCCTGTTAGTTATCTTGAGGGTGAACTTCTCATTACCTATCATCACCACTTCGCTGGCAATGACCTCTTCCCCGCTTTTCAGGATCGCTCCGTTCCCTATCTCTTCGGATATCCTGTTCGTCCGGTCATCAGTGGTTTGTGTACTTCCATCCGGAATATAGTGGTTGAGCATTCCCACGAGGAGATTCCCGTCTATTAGTCTGACATTGTGTTCTGCCGCTTCCTGCATGGCCTCCCTTGTGAATGTGGAGGTTGTGACAATGATGACACCGTCCACACGGTCCCTGTAACGAAGGCTGCTGTATTCCCTTACCTCTTTTACGCCGACGGGATTGGAGTATCTCTTTGCCTGGACCAGCCAGGTGTGTGAGAGACCGAAGTTCTCGATGCTGATGACTATATCAACTCCTCTGTCCCTCGAGTATTGTGTGGGCTCTGCTCTGTAACCCATGTTACGGAAAAGTCCGGAGAGGAGTGTCTCAAAATCCTGCGGGTCGGTCAGCAACAGTTCCTCAAGTGTCCATTTCGCCATTCTTATCCCGTTTATCTATTGATCTGGCAGTTTATCCTTTTTTCCTGAGTGGACATGGTAGTGCCCAGTTAGTACACAACCATGCAAACAGTTAAATGCATTGCGGTAGAATAATCAAGAAAACATCAGGTGTCCATATCAGATAATGTTCACAGTTAAATATCTTTAAACATAAACATAATATAGATCTAACATCGAAAGGGTGAATCAATGGATGAATTAGAAGAGATCAGGCAAAAAAGGATGCAGGAAATCCAGCATTCCCTTGAGCAAAAACAGTATCCAGCAAGTACAGTGACAATTAACGATGCATCGTTCGATGAGTTCATATCAAAATACCCTCTTGTGCTTGTTGACTGCTGGGCTCCCTGGTGTGGTCCCTGTCGTATGCTCTCTCCGGTCCTCGATGAACTGGCAACAGAGATGCAGGGAAAGGTCGTCTTTGGCAAGCTGAACGTAGACGACGAAAAAATGACAGCTATCAAATTCGGTATAACCAGCATACCTGCAATGCTCATCTTCAAGGATGGGGAATTCGTTGACAAGCTCATTGGTGCTGTGCCGAAACAGAATATCATCCAGAAACTTCAGCCTTACTTATAATGACATGAGGGAGATCTATGGGACACAAACCAAGAATATCAGAAAGTCCTTCAGTTCGTTTACTTGACCTTAAGGACAAATCAAAATCATATTTTATCGTAGCTTCTGTTGAAGTAGGTAATACCACTACCAAATGCATTCTTACTGCAACCAACCTTGAGGATGGAAAGACGAGACTCGTTAAGAAGTCAGTGAGCATGACAAGGGATGTCCGACCTCCAAAACCCGGAGAAGAGGTGTTTGGAAAGACATTGAACGGTGTGGAACTGACAAGGGAGTCTGTTGGCGAACTTGTAAGGGATACCCTCCTGGGAGTTGTAAAGGACGCAAACCTTGACATCAAGACCGATATTCACTTCGTGGTCCGCTCAACCGGTGTTGTTGCAGGTTTTGATTCTCCTGAGGAGGTAGGTGAGTTCATCAAGGCGCTGGCAGACGGTTGCCTCATGGCAGGTGTACCGCCTAACAGGATGACCCCACCAATGTCTATCTCCAACATACCCAACAGGTTCCAGAAATATTCCAAACTCGAGAAGGTCATATTCGATGGTGCAGTGGCAAGTGTGACCCCTCCGGTGGGTGCGACAGGTGTTGAGATCGTTGCCAATGAGATGGAAGGAGAACTTGCAACTGCAGGTATCAAAGAGGGTGCAAAATGGGTGGATGTGGATTTCCGTAACCCGTGCATCTCAATGGACTTTGGTACTACCCTTGACGGCAGGATAATCAGTCCCGATCTTCCTTATGCAAAGACCATTGGTAACTTCTGTGGTTATGCCGGCGCCATACCTGATACCATCATCAAGGGAACAGGCACGGTCGATTCCAGCAAGGGTACCGCGCTTGATATCTTCGATGGGAAGTCCCTTGATGGTATTGCGCTGAAGCTCAAAAGCAAGGTCATAAAGGAATATGCTGAGAAGATATTGAACTACATTATCATTGAAAGAGTGCCTGAAGGACGCACAAGGTATGGTAGCGTACCTGTCAATTCCGAGGCGGCAGATGAGATCAATGTAGTGTTGATCGGCTGTGATATCGGTAACAATGGCTCGGATATGGACAAGCTTGCACAACTTGGTGCTGAGATCTATGAGAAGCACAATGTGAAGGTCCTTTTTGCTGTGATCGATGAGGTCATGGCACGTGTTGTACAACGCCTGATAAAGGTTGCACAGGACGAAGGTCTTGTCTTTGATGACACAGCTATCGGTGTTACCGGAAGGGCTGGTATTACCGGCAACAAGCCAAAGCTCATCCTGAAATACCTTCATGAACTCGGCATCAATAACAAGATAGAAGAGCAGGTTGTGTTCGTAGATGACGGTCTTGCACGTGGTGCCGCTGTAATGGCAAGATGTATGAATTCCCTTGGAACCACCTTCAATCCGCTTGGAGGTCATAGGGGAGGGAACTGTATACTTGGACAGCGTATCAAGTTACAGAACAAGTAACAACAGGTATAACAAATACCAATAAAAAAAGGTATGGTTCGGCAGGTTAGCCCCTGCCACTTGATAATTTGAACGATGATATGCGGAAAAGTTATGTTCAAGCTCTTCTTTTCTGCTGTCTTCTCATTTCCTTCTGGAATTCGATCTCATGTTTTTTCACAGATCTTTCATGCCTGTTGGTTTTTGTACCTTTCAAAATTGCACCTCATAATTTGTCATGAGTGATGCGTTCAACTACCGGCGAAGCATAAAGCCACGAAAGTATAGTGTTATCTATTGTAACTCGATTCCTGAACTATCCAACCTCTGTTAACGTCGATAAATCCCTGTTTAAAATAACCGAAATTTATATCTTTTGCTTTTTTCAGAAATTGGCTATCAACAATACGATAATTATTGTGTGAATGAAATATCAGGAAAAATATCATCAATTTGATGTAATATTGTCTCAATATTGTCATTCAATCGTCTGGAATTCCCAGCCTTGAGCACAACTGTTTCAGGTTCATGGTATTGAGCACATCTTCAGGTTCGACCCATGCTCTCCTTGCAACATCTATCCCATAGGCTATGTTGTCGAAATGGTCAAGGTTATGGGTGTCGGTATTGATGGCGAGCATCACGCCACGTTCCTTTGCTTTTCTCGCATTGATGTCGTTAAGGTCCAGTCTCCACGGCGAGGAATTGATCTCAAGGACCTTATCATTGTCCTTTGCAGCCATGATGACCTTCTCCATGTCTATGTCATAGGCAGGGCGTTTGCCGAATTTCCTTCCGGTAGGATGGGCGAGTATGTCAACGTGTTCGTTCTCAAGGGCAGAGACAATCCTTTTAGTCATCTTTTTCCCATCCTGCTCAAGTCCTGCATGGACGGCCACCACGACAATATCAAGTTGATCAAGCATATCATTACTGTAGTCCAGCTTTCCATCCGCCTTTATGTCGCACTCTGTGCCTGAGAGTATCCTTATCCCATCGTATCTCTCATTGAGACGATCGATCTCATCGACATGTTCCTGCAACCTTTTATCAGAAAGGCCATTGGCTATGCCGGTGGAATGCGAGTGGTCAGTGATTGCGATATATTCGTATCCTCTGCGGATGGCATCCTCTGCAAGTTCTTCCATGGTGTTGGCACCGTCACTCCAGTTGGAATGGACGTGAAGGTCACCTTTGATATCCTCCCTTTCTATCAGTCGTGGAAGTTTACCAGTAAGTGCAGCCTCGATCTCCCCTCTGTCCTCTCTTATCTCTGGTGGCAGGTATTCCATTCCCAGGAACCTGTAGATGTCCTCCTCTTTGCTGCACGGTGTGAGCTTACCATTCTTTTCCTTGGTGAGGCCGTATTCGTTCAGGCTGTAACCTTTCGAGAGGGCGAGTTTCCTGAGGTGGATGTTGTGTTCCTTCGAGCCTGTGAAATGTTGCAGCATGGAGCCGTAATGTTCTTTTTCCACAACCCTTAGGTCTACATGCAGGTCTCCTGTATATACTACAGAAGCTTTCCTTGTGCCGGATCCCAGTATCTCTTTGACCTTATCCATATTGACAAAACTGTCGATGGTCCTTTCAGGCTCGCCGGAGATGGCAATGAGGTCTATGTCCTTTACAGTGTCCTTCTTTCGGCGAAGACTGCCTGCGATTGTAACCTTTTCTATGTGGTCCAGAGAGGAGAGTCCATCCTTTATCTCCTCTGCGATCCCAATGACAAGTGCCATGGGATGCCTGCCGTGGTCCTTATCATCCTGAAGCCTTGTTATGGCCCTCAGGATCTTATCCTCCTGTTTCTCACCCATTCGGGGCAGGCGCCGTATCCTGTGTTCTCTGGCAGCCCTGCTGAGTTCGTCTACTGATGTCACTCCCAGTTTCCTGTAGAACTGTCTTGCCGTCTTAGGGCCTATCCCGGGGATATCCATGATATCTATGATGCCCTGTGGTACTTCCTCGACGGTCCTTTCATAGGCTTCGAAGGTACCGGTTTCCAGCATCTCGATGATTTTGCCCTTCAGTGCTTCACCGATTCCGGGTATGTTGTCGATATCCCCTTCTCTGTACAGTACCTTCAGTTCCTCGTCAAGTCCTTTGATACTTCTTGCAGCATTCGTATAGGCTCTTGTCTTGAACTGGTTCTCTCCCCTGAATTCCAGAAGTTTTGCCATCCTGTTGAATCTTTCAGCTATCTGAATGTTGTCCATGTTTCCCCATTTTCCTCATGTTCTCCCCATTCTATCGAATTCAGTTGCCCTTTCCCTTTTTCAGGGCTTCTTCAACCGCCTTTTTGTGTATCTCCCCTGACTCGTGGATACCACCTGCATTTCCCCTGACGGCCCTGCAAGGGTATTGCTGGATGAGAAGGCCTGCCCTTGAAGGAGCATCCTCTATCTTTGTTCCCACAAGCTCCCTTGCCATATGCCATGTACTTCCACATGGTGCTCCACAGACGACCTCAACAGACTCGATGATCCCTTTGTCCGTTGCTATATCGAGAACCGGTGTTGAGAGGTAGGAGCATAGTTCCTTTGTCTCTGGTTTTGCCTCAAGGGTGCAGCAGATGTCCTCTACTTCGATGAGCATGCCGTATTCTTTTGAGATACCTTCCAGTTCGACCACAGGTGCCTTTGAAGGTCCGCCTGGTATGATAAGTGCTTTGACCCCGGCCTTTCCTGCCCTGTGGGCTATTGCGACCGTAAGGTCAGGGTGCAGGGAGTATGTTATGACGATATCCGAATCAAAAACAGAGTTGTCGATATCGGTCCCTTCAAGGTATTCCTCCGGCTCGTCGAGGAAGTCCGGAAGGTATTCGGGTACTGAGCTTCTGATCACTTTCATACCGGTCTTTGAAAGAATTGTCTCTATCAGGCGGTTCCCATACTTTCCCCGGGTGATAACACCTATTGTTGTCATTTTCTATCTTCTACAGGGTTATTTTCCTTTGCATATATGCTTTGCCGGACGGTCCGGAACGTTTTGGATCCATATTGCAATATTTATCAACCGATTAGTATATTAATTATGATGGGTCTATTCATTTTGAGGTATGAATATGGACGACTACGACCCCAATAAAGTATATTTCAGATGCAATGTCTGTGATTTCCTTTTCATGGAAGATCCGGCACGTTTCCCTTTGTTCTGTCCGCAGTGTAGCAGCGAGAACGTCTCAAGGACCTGATATGGGACCTGTTCTGCTTACGGAACAAATAATCTAAATACTATCCCTTTACTTTCTTTCCTGATGTCAATGAAAGGTAAGCTCATTACTCTGGAAGGTATAGACGGTTCCGGCAAGTCGACTATCACAGCCCGGCTGAACTCTAACCCGGAATTCTCCGATTTTGTCTTCACCAGGGAACCCACCACCGGATGGATAGGTGAGGCAGTTAACCGTGCGATCCATTCCGATACTGATGAACTTGCAGAGCTTTTGCTTTTCACCGCAGACCATGCGGAGCACATATCTAAACTGATACTTCCTGCGCTTGAGAGCGGGAAGAACGTGATATCCGACCGTTACTCCGGGAGTCGTTTCGCATATCAGGCAGTGACACTGAAGGACAGGTTCCCCGATCCTATGGCATGGATACAGGACATCCATAGGGGCTGGACAGTGGTTCCTGATCTGACCATCCTTTTTGATATAGACCCCAGAATCGCTGTGGAGAGATGTGGTAATCGCGGGGATAAGACAAAATTCGAGAAGATAGGATTCCTTGAGAGTGTGAGGGAGAACTACCTGCGTCTTGCAAAGCAGGACCCGGAAAGATTTGCGGTTATATATACCGATAAGGATATCGATGATATCGAATCTGATGTTCTGGACATAATTCTATCATTTTTGAGGTAGATACTGATCAGATAATATCTGACCATATCTTCATACTATGTTTGCGTGCATGATCTGTATCTTTACATACCGTTCCCAGTAAATGGGTATGTTCTCTCTATTTTTATATAGATATATGACATACATATCAATATGTAGGATCAATTTTCACAGCATTCTGTGACAACACTGCCCTGTCAGGCAGTACTCGATCAGGTCGTTGTTCAGAATGCACCGATCGGGATATGTGTTCTTGACAGGAACGATGACCTTATTCTGTTCAACAGTTCGATGGAAGCCATTCTGGGGGTGGCTGAAGAGGAAGTGGTGGGGAAGAATCTCTTTCGTGATATTCCTGCACGTACGCTAGAAGGTGACCCGGGTCTGGGGCAATTATATCTTGATACTAAAAGATCCCTGAAAGCTTCCTTTAAGCAGCGTATGTCTATAACCACACCGGCTGGTAAACATATTTTCATTTCCGTACACATGGTACCTTTTTTCGGAGAAGGTGGGGACCATGAAGGGATCATTGCCTATGTTGAGGAAGTGAGTGAGAATTACTATAAGGAAAGGCTCCTCATCGACGAGATTTACAAGTTCAGGAACCTTGAGTCGATCTACAGGAACATACCCTTTATTGCTTTCAGATGGTCAGGCCAGGAAGGATGGCCTGTTCAGTATGTTTCCGATAATATTTCCCAGCTTGGCTATACTAAAGAGGATTTCCTGTCGGGAGGGCTGAGATATATTGACATCGTTCATCCCGATGATGCTGAAATGCTGGTGTCGGACGTGGATGCTTTCGAGAGTACGGACCAGATATATTTTTCCGATGACTATCGTCTGGTAAGTAAGGACGGAGATGTCATCTGGGTGAACGAGATATCCCTGCTTACTGAGGATGGGGGTGAGACACCTTTCCGTTATGACGGTATAGTCCTTGATATCACTGACAGGAAGATGAAGGAAAGGGAGATTGAAAGAAGTAAGGCGCATATCGAGAGCATATTCAGGGCAACACCTGCAGGTATAGGTGTTGCGTCTGACAGGATATTTGTAGAGGTCAATGACAAGCTCTGCGAGATGCTTGGTTATTCCCGGGAGGAGCTCCTCGGTCAGAGTTCCAGGATGATATATCCTGATGACAGGTCGTATGAATATGTGGGTGCGGAGAAGTATTCTCTGATGAGTGAGACAGGGATCGGTGTCGTAGAGACAAGAATGGTCTGTAAGAATGGTGAGGTTATCGATGTTATTCTGAGTTCGACCCCGATCAATTCCGAGTCCCTTTCAGAGGGTGTTACTTTTGTAGTTCTCGACATAACCCATTTGAAGGATACAGAACGGGAACTGCAAAAGCGTACAGAGGAACTCGAGCAGTTGAACAGCCTTAAGGACCTTTTCTCCGATATCATACGACATGACCTGCTCAATCCTGCCAATGCCATTGGTGCCTATGCGCAGCTTCTCGAGGAACAGGAAACGGATGAGGAGAAGCTTCACTACCTGAGCAGGATATCCGAGAGCAATGATAGTCTGGTATCCCTTCTTGAAAGTGCTTCCAGATATGAGAAGCTCAATTCCCTTGAGGAGGTGGATTTTGAGAGAATGGATATTGTTTTACTTTTCAGAAATGCGCTATCCGGCCTTTCCCGGCAGATGGAAAGTAAGGGTGTCACTGTGGAGTTCTCTTGTGATGGTCCATGTTACGCTGATGTTAATCCCTTTGTCAGTGAGGTATTTGTCAATCTCCTGTCCAATGCTATAAAGTACGGACCTGAGAAAGGTGTTGTCAGTATCGATGTCACCGATGAAGGAGGTTTCTGGAAGGTTGCGGTCACTGACCGTGGCAGCGGGATCGATGATGAGGATAAGCCATATCTCTTCGACCGGTTCAGGCGTGCTGATAAGAAAGGTATCAAGGGCACGGGTCTGGGACTTGCCATTGTCAAGAGGATAATGGAACTACATGGTGGTGACTACGGGGTTTATGACAATCCCGAAGGAAAAGGCAGTGTTTTCTGGGTTACCTTCAATAAGGTAAATGTAAATGAGTGCAAAAGAGTGGTGAAGTAACCGTTACCGGTCACTCCAGGCCGTTCTCATCTGCGAATTTGATGAGGGCCTCACCCAGTGTACGGGTGTATTTAGGATTGAGGTTGAAACGTGACTTCTTCTGTCCCCCTCTTTCCTTTGCGATCTCGATGTATTCGTTCTCGTATCTCTCACTTGTTGCAAGTGTGATGGTGAGGAACCAGCCTGCTCCCATCTTGATCTCACCGTAGTTCTCGCCTATTTCCACATTTTCTTCCTTGTCTGCCATGATTACACCAAATGAATGTTAGTGACTGTTAGTTGTATTATTGTAAGATCTGTCGGTTCACTGCTGAACCATCTGGAGCGGGATCGAGCCTTTGTGCAATGCTGTTGCAACAAGTGCACCCTTCACTCCTATCTTCTCCAGTGCCTCAATGTCTTCCTCGTTGCTGACTCCGCCACCAAGAAGCACGTTATGCTCCGAGATAGAGACGATCTTACTTAAGAATTGTGAATCCACACCACTTGATGTTCCTACCCTGTCGAGGTCGAGGATTATGATGTCGTTGAGGTCGTAGTTGTTGAGGAGTTCAACGATCTTGAAGGGGTCATCGGGCATTGCGGGGTCGTTGGTGAGGATCTTCCCGTTCTTCTTGTCTATGCTGACTGTGATCCTGCCCGGATACATGGAACTTGCCTGTTCTATCACGTCAAGGAATGCGGTCTCTGTCCCGAGTATCACGGACTGGACTATCTCCATGACGTCCTCGGTCTCGGAGACGGATGTTATTCCGGGGTCGAGCATGACAGTTGCCTTTTCGGATACTGCTTTTATGATGTCGAAGTTCTTTTCCCTCTTGCCGATCCTCTCGAGCAGGTTGAGGTCTGCAATGTAGACCTCTGCGGGTCTTACGGTGTCCACTATCTTTACGGCATCGGAGCTATTACATATGTGACTCGAGAAGTGTATGGGCTTGTATTCACTGCGAGTACCGCCTTGCGCATGGACTACTGTCCGGTTGAATAGATCAAGTACGAAGATGATACGAAACATATATAATTGATACATCTGTCATGCTATAAAAAAGAGGTTAATATCATGAAGTTACTCATCAGTCCTATCAACCCCGAAGAGGCAATTGCAGCATATGAAGGCGGTGCTGACATTGTTGATGTGAAAAACCCAAAGGAAGGCTCACTTGGTGCTAATTTCCCATGGATAATCAAGTCCGTTAAGGAATCCATTAATTCCGGAAAGCCGATCAGTGCCACGATAGGTGATTTCAATTTCAAGCCTGGAACAGCTTCCCTTGCAGCTCTTGGTGCCGCAGTGGCAGGTGCCCAGTATATCAAGGTCGGTCTTTATGATGTCCAGACTGAGGAACAGGCGCTTGAGATGCTCACCAACATCACAAGGGCTGTCAAGGACTACGACCCTACAAAGAAGGTTGTCGCATCAGGTTACTCCGACTACGAGCGCATCAACTCCATCAACCCTCACCTTCTCCCTGAGATTGGTGCAAAGGCAGGCGTGGATGTCGTGATGGTTGACACAGGTATCAAGGACGGCCGCTCCACATTCGAGTTCATGGACGAGGAAGAGCTCACAAAGTTCACTTCAGCTATCCGTGCTGTAGGTCTTGAGTCCGCACTTGCCGGAACCCTCAAGTTCGAGGACCTTCCAGTGCTCAAGCGCATCCAGCCAGATATCATCGGCGTGCGCGGCATGGTCTGCGGCGGCGACAGGACATCCTGCATCAAGGCAGAACTTGTTGACAAGCTGAAGAACGAGATGTGAATTTATTTCACTTCTCATATTTTACTCTATTTTTAATCTCTGTTTTTGACAGTCTCTTTTTGCTCTAGCTTTGCTTTTGTTGCGTGATAGGCGGCAGTTTCAAAAATATTAAATAAATGTCGATCTCATTTGATAAAGTGGAAGTGGTATTAGATGAAAGAAAAAATAGAGTCTAACAGAATGACCGCTATAATTGTGGGAATTTTGTTCATATTTGCGATCGTGATGCTTTTTTTAGGGGAATCTCTTTACAGACCGATCCTGGATTCCCCGGACTATCTGGATAATGCTTATCCGAACAAAGTGGTTGTGGTAACTGGAATATTGTTAGAGTTCACAGGTGTTCCTGCAGTGGTCTTCTTATCGGTGTTACTGTTTCCGATCTTAAGAAGATACAATGAAGCTCTGGCTTTGGGGTATGTTGTTTTCAGGTTGTTCGAAGCTGCGCTCTTAAGTGTTGCTTATATCAGTAAGCTGTCAATGATCAATTTAAGCCAGAATTATTTGAGTAAAGGTAGTGTGGATACTTCGTATTTCCAGTACATAGGAGGCTTGCTACAGTCATTCGATCACTGGGCCGGCACACAGGGAACTATCTACCATGTCGCTTTTGTTATAGGGTCCATGATCCTCTATTATACATTGTACCGATCGAAACTCGTTCCACGACCCATATCTGCCTGGGGTTTTTTTGCTGCTATAGCTTTGCTGACCGGTTCTGTACTTTCCAGTATGGGCATGTTCGCTGAAACCTCAGAAATAGGATTGGAACTCGTTTTTGCTCTTCCTATAGCTGTGGCTGAGATCATGCTCTCGATATGGCTTATAGTGAAGGGTTTCAACCCATCAGCGATTGCTTCTATGTATGCTGGAACTGATTCGGGAGAAATTTGAATATATACTAAACGGCTTTTTCAAAAATGTTGTTGGAAGTTCTCCTTTATTTGGCAGTTTCTTAGCCTTATTTAGGAGTTTGTATTTTTATCCAATATACACTTCTTAATGTAAATAAGTAGACGCAGAGATATCCCGATAAATAATCCTATTCCAAGAGCTATAGGGAACAATAACAAACCAATGAGCAATTGTATTGTTGGATCATCTGAAAATAACTTGCCAATTAAATCAGCAGCTGAAGAATAATCCCCCATATAACCCATATTAGCACCTTTAAATTTTTTACAACAATTTTTAATTTACTCGCAGGTACATAAAGATGGCTATGATTTCCTTTATTATGGTTCATATGTAGGAACATAGGTTCTGCAGAAATCCTGCTAATTGCAAGTTTTATTTCAGCAAGTTGAATAACTTCATTGTTTCAATAGTCTTCTGATCGATGGCGAAGGAACATGCCGCCTGCGGCGTATGGTTGCATTGTTCTTTGTTGCCAGTGATTTTTTGCAGAACTATCAGAAACATAAGGTTGCAGGGAACAATAAGTTTTGTTAACTGGAAACTATGAATCTCTGAAACCGTCCCGGAGGGTCCGGCAAAGCCGGCAGAATTCGAAAAAATAAAAAACAATTTGTTGCCTTTTCCTCTTTTTCTGTATATATTCTTCCTCCTTCTCCTCCCAAAACCCCAGAAACGTTAAATCCCACTTCTGCTGAATATATTATTAATGATGACCATCGATTCCGTATTTAATAATGATCCAGTGGTGATGCAGCTTGACAGATGAGATCACAGTCAGCGTTGGTCAGGCGTATCCCCGTGATGCAGGCAGGGGAATTGCCAGGCTGGATAAGACCCTCATGCAGCAGATAGGTGCCATAAGTGGCGATATCATCGAGATAAAGGGCAAGGAGAAGTGCTACGCCATAGTCTGGCCGGGGTATGTGGAGGATTCGGGCAAGGAACTTGTGAGGATCGATGGTAACCTCAGGAACAATGCCAAGGTCGGTATCGATGAGAAGGTGACCCTGAAAAAGGTACAGGTCACGGAGGCGGAATCCATTTCCCTTGCACCTACAAAGGAGACTCATCTTGTGGGTGGAGCACGATTTATTCTTAGAATTCTGGAGGGTCGTCCTGTTGTCAAGGGACAGAACATCCGTGTGGAGACAGTGAACAATCCTATTTCTTTCGTGGTGCTTTCCAGCAAACCTTCCGGTCCTGTAGTTGTGAGCAGGAACACAAGGATCCAGCTCAGGGAGAAGGCAGCCATTGCTGAGACCACTGCCGGACAGGTCACCTATGAGGACATAGGAGGTCTTCAGAGGGAACTTGGACTTGTACGTGAGATGATCGAGCTTCCGCTCAAGCATCCCGAACTATTCAATAAGCTTGGTATCGACCCTCCCAAGGGTGTACTCTTGTTCGGTCCGCCGGGCACGGGTAAGACACTTATCGCAAGGGCGGTTGCAAGCGAGACCGATGCCAACTTCATCTCGGTCAGCGGACCTGAGATAGTTTCCAAATACTATGGTGAGAGCGAGCAGAAGCTCCGTGAGATCTTCGAGGAGGCGCAGCGTAACGCTCCAACCATCATCTTCATGGATGAGATCGATTCCATCGCTCCAAAGCGTGATGAGGTCGTGGGTGAGATGGAACGCAGGGTCGTCGCCCAGTTGCTTTCCCTCATGGACGGGCTGGCATCAAGGGGCAAGGTCATAGTCATAGCCGCCACCAACCGTCCTAACTCCATTGACGAGGCGCTTCGTCGTGGTGGAAGGTTCGACAGGGAGATCGAGGTAGGTATCCCTGATTCTGACGGCAGATTGCAGGTCCTTTACGTACACACAAGGGGCATGCCTCTTGAGAAAGACCTTGAGCTCAGGGAAATAGCCGCCGTGACACATGGTTTTGTGGGAGCCGACCTGTCATCACTATGTAAGGAGGCCGCCATGCATGCCCTCAGGCGCATGCTCCCTGAACTGAAGATCGATGACGTGGAGGATGAGATCCCTGCGGAGTTCATGGAAAAGCTGGAGGTCACAAGGAAGGACTTCGACGAGGCACTGAAGAACATCGAGCCCTCTGCCATGAGGGAGGTATTCGTGGAAGTGCCCTACGTGAGTTGGGATGACATCGGTGGTCTGGAAGGTGCAAAACAGGAGCTTGCCGAAGCTGTGGAATGGCCTCTGAAATATCCGGGTCTTTTCGATGCGGTCAAGACAAAGCCGCCAAGAGGTATCATGCTCTTTGGCCCTCCAGGAACAGGTAAGACCATGCTTGCAAAGGCGGTTGCTACGGAAAGTGAGGCCAATTTCATCAGCATCAAGGGTCCTGAACTTCTCAGTCGCTACGTTGGAGAATCAGAACGTGCCGTCCGTGAGACATTCAGGAAAGCAAAGCAGGCAGCACCGACCATAGTATTCTTTGATGAGATCGATTCCATGGCATCAGAAAGAGGTTCCAGTGTGGATGCACACACCACCGAACGTGTGGTGAGCCAGATCCTCACTGAGATCGACGGTGTTGAGGAACTCAAGGATGTAGTGATAATCGCTGCCACCAACCGGCCTGATATCGTAGACCCTGCCCTACTGCGTCCGGGCAGGTTCGACCGTCTCATCTATGTCCGTCCACCTGACAGGGAGAGCCGTGAGAAGATATTCGGGATCCATCTTGAGGACAAACCACTTGCCGATGATGTGAGCATCAAAGAACTTGCCGAGATCACAGAAGGCTATGTGGGTGCTGATATCGAGTCCATCTGCCGTGAAGCATCAATGCTGGCCCTGCGTGAAGTGATAACTCCCGGCCTGGATCCGGAAGAGGCTATGGAAAAAGCTGCTGGCATCAAGGTCACAGCCGAACATTTCATGAAAGCTAAAAAGCGTGTAAGACCGACCACTTCCAGAAGTGCCATGAGCTTCTATGAACAATCTGCTGAATCGTTTGCAAGATATGCAGCAAATGAGGAAGAAAAGGAAGTTGATGAGGATGATGAACGGGCGTATCAGTGATATGCCAACTATTCATTCATCTGTTTTAAGGTAATAAAATAGGAAAAAAGGGACGATCAAAGTCCCTTTCCATTGTTCTCTAATTTCGGTGCTTTCTCATGCATCACAATTTCCTCATTGTCAAGCACGAACTTGCTTACCATTTCCTGCATTGCCACCGCCATACCTGCGAGTTCCTGTGAGCTCTGTGCCAGTTCATGCATGGATGCTTCCTGCTGTTCAACGGATGCTGATGTCTCTTCAGTTCCTGCAGCTGCTTCCTGGGATATGGAAGTGACCTCTTCCACAGAGGATGTTATCTCCTCGATAGAAGCGGATTGTTCCTCTGCAGCAGCAGCGATATCCTGCACCATTTCAGCAACCTTCATGGAACCTTCAACTATATCTCTCATAGCCTTCACAGTCTCGTCAAGGGCCTGAACTCCGCTGGACACAGTTGTATTTCCCTTCTCTACAGTCTCTACAACGACACTTGTCCCTGTCTGGATCTCGGCGATGAGGTCTGATATCTCTTTGGCAGCTCCGCCCGACTCCTCTGCAAGTTTTCTCACTTCATCCGCAACAACAGCGAATCCCTTTCCATGTTCTCCTGCACGTGCTGCCTCAATAGCTGCATTGAGTGCGAGCAGGTTGGTCTGGTCTGCAATATTTGTAATGAGACTTACTATCTCTCCGATCTGCTTGGATTTGGATTCAAGTTCCTTTATCGCATTGACAGATTCTATAGATGCCTTCTCGATATCTTCCATCTGCTTCATCAGTTCCTCTGATCTGTCACCGACAGACCTTGTCTTTTCACTGGAATCCATTGCTATCTCAGCAGACCTCTGGGCATTCATTGCTATGTCCTGCACGTTGGATGACATATCGTTCATTGCACGGGAGATGTCCTCTGCCTTTGAGGACTGTTCATGGGAACCCTTCGCAATGCCTCCTATTGTCCTTGAGACCTCTTCGGATGTAGCTGTGACCTCCTCAATAGCTGCAGACATCTGCTCAGAGGTGCTTGCTATCATATTCGAGTTCCTGCTGATATTTGTTATAATGCCGTTCATGGTCTGCATGATCTCATTGAGGCCCCGTGGTATTGCCTGGAAATCAATGCCTATGTCTGTCTCAGCCTTTCTGTCAAGCTTTCCTTCCAGTACATCGCTTGATATCTGTTTAAAATCATCGACGATGTCCTCGATCGGTCTGGTGATCGAACGTGCGATCATGTAGGCTATTCCTGCCATGGCAATGATCGCAATGATGGATATAAGGATAAGCTGGTTCCTGAGTTCAATGGCACCTTCAAGGATCTCTTCCTGTGGGATAGTCAGGACAAATGAGAAATCCGTGGTCTCCATCGGATGGTAGACCATGGTAACTTCCTTCCCGGTGGTAGGGTCGGTAACCTCTATGTGTCCTCCTATTCCCTTCTCGATGTCCGCTGCCATCTTATCGATATCGGGGTCGTTCAGGTCAGTAAGGTATTTCGTTCCTATCCAGTCCTTTTCAACAGGATGTGACATGAACATCCCGGTATTGCTGACCATGAACGCATATCCTGTATCATATACTTTGACCTGTGATGTCTCATCATCGATGTAGTCAAGTGAGACATCCACGCCGGCAATTCCTGCGAAGTCCCCATCCTTCATGATAGGTGAGACGTAGCTGATCATCATCACTCCGTCATACATGAAAGGTTCAAGGATCACACTATCTTCCAGTGATTTTGGTAACTGGTAGTAATCATCAGTTTCATATCCTGCAAGAGGATCAAGTGAGACAGAACCACCGATCCTGCTCCAGTAAGGGATGAACCTTCCTGTGGTGTCATGTCCCTCTGTATTTGCAAACTCTGCATCTTTCCCGTCGAATGCATCGGCTTCATAGGCGACATATGTTCCAAGCAGTCCCTGGTCTTCTTTCAGAAGGTCCTTCAGGATAGCATTGACCTCATCCCTGTTGCCTGTGTCGTAATTTTCCATTGTGTTCGCCAGTGTCCGGGCAAGTAACTGGTTAGACTGCATGTCACTGTCGTACTGGTAGGCATAGCTTCTGGATACGCTCTCTGCTTCTGAGTATGCCATTTCTATTTCCTGCTCGGTGACTTTGTCAACGATCACGTAAGTGCTAATGGTCATAAGTATCGTGACGCTTATGACAATATATAGGATCAATCTGGTGTTGATATTCATTTTTTTGAAATTCATATTTCTCGTCCATTTTTATTATCTATTTCAGAATAAGTGCAACACCGTCACACGAAAATATATATACTTAATTATTGTATTTAAAATTCACTATATTATTGATGTTATTTATCATGTAATGTCCATTGTTGCTTTTTTTTCTCCGATTTCTGCTTTGTCAAGCTCCAAAAAATATATATAATATTTATGTCTCTCTATTTGAGGCTCAGGCAAAAGAAGTAGTATTAGTATGTATCGGTTATGATGGTCCGGTCAAAGAATAGTGTGATGTGGACCTGTTGATCATGATCTTGTCTGTGGCGGGATATATGGGGCATTATATCAAAATTAATTATCAAAATAGTATATACTTCTAAAGTCCCTGTCTGTCAGACCAGTGCTTCTTTTATCATTGGAGACTTGCTTTTCTGGTCCTTGTTCTCTTTTCAATTTCCTCTTAAATCTCTTTGCAACACATCTCAGACATCTCGAAAGTGAATGTAGTTCCTTTTCCCACTTCACTTTCGAACCAGATCCCTCCATGATGCATCTCAACAAACACTCGCTCATTGTCATAGGTATGCTGACAAAAAACAAAAAAAGAACAGAAACCCTTTATTGGTCCACAAGGGTTTTAACCGGTATGTTCAGGTCTGCCTTTGCTTCATTCTTCATTTCAATATCTTTGCGGAGTTCTTTGATGTATCTGACCAAAATCTCTTTGTTGAACTCTCCTTTCTGCATGACTCCCAAGACATTACCTTCAAGGGCCATTTGATCATCTTTGTCCAGATACTTCGCTGTACATATTAAAATAGAAATGTCAGATGTTATAGTTTGGCTCTTGAGAGTCCTGACCACATCCAGTCCATTTACCTCAGGCATCATCATGTCCAATACGATCAGATCAGGATGCTCCTTCAATGCGATATCGATAGCTTCCTGGCCACCGTAGGCTGTCAGTATCTTTAGTCCCATGTCGGATACGATACCTGAAAGAAGTTCTACTGCAGCTTCTTCATCATCAACTATAAGGACTTTCAATAGCTCTTTTTCATATTCCGCCTTTATCCTTTCTATGGCTGCCATGAGCTTTTCTTTCTGAATGGGTTTAATGAAATGTTCAACAGCACCCCATACAACACCGGTCTGTCCTTCATCTACCATGGTGATCATGATGACCGGTATATCCTTTGTCACTTCATCAGCTTTAAGCCGGCTAAGCACTTCCCATCCATCCATGCCCGGCATCATCACATCCAATGTTATCATGAATGGTCTTACTTCTTTAGCAATTTCCAGTGCATCCTTCCCATTATCGACAGATAGGACCCTGTAACCTTCAAGTATCAGGGTGGTCTCAAGTAGTTCTCTTGAATTATCATCGTCTTCAATGATGAGAATGACTTTTTCATCACCTGTAAAATTCTGCTTTTCAAGCAGTTCAGTTGCTATGTCGGACAAAGGAGGAATGTTCTCTATGTTAGCAGACCTTCCTTCTCTTATGGAAGCTTCAGCACCTTCTTTTAATGGCAATTCAAAGGTGAAGGTTGTTCCTTTATCTTCTTCGCTTTCAACCCATATCCTTCCCTTATGCAGTTCAACGAATCTCTTTACAAGGGAAAGTCCGAGTCCGGTTCCTTCATACTGACGGTTAGCTGCTGATTCCAGTTGCATGAACGGGGTGAACAACTTCTCAATATTCTCTTTTGAAATACCTATGCCCGTATCCTTTACTGATACTCTGGCCATATCCCCTTCCTTTTTAATAGTAACATCGATATTCCCGCCTTTAGGGGTGAACTTAATAGCATTACTGACCAGATTGTAAAGTATCTGCTTGAACCTTATCTTATCAGCATGGATGTTGGTAATGCTCTCATCGATGTTATAGGACATAGACACTCCTTTCTTGTTGGCAAGAGGTGCTACCAGTTGTCTTGCTTCTGTGAATACCTCATTGGCATAGAATGTCTCAAAATGGAGGTCGAGTTTGCCTGCTTCTATCTTGGAAATATCGAGAACGTTGTTTATAAGTGAAAGTAAATGTTTTCCACTTGTGGATATATTAGCAAGATATCTTTCCTGCTGTTTTGTCATCTCTCCTGCGTTCCCTCCAAGAATAAGGTCTGAGAATCCTATTATGGAATTGAGTGGTGTCCTGAGTTCATGGCTCATGGTGGCAAGGAAATCGCTCTTTGAACGGTTTGCAGATTCCGCTTCGATCTTTGCCTGGATAAGCTCTTTCTCAGTTTCCTTGATCCTTCTCAGGTCTACAAAACTTTCTATAAGATATGAGTCATCACCAATGGATATGGATACTACGGATTTGAGGATTGGTATTCTTTCCCCTTCTGAATTGATAAGCACACGTTCTGAGCAGTGAACAGTTTCTCCACGATCACTGATAGGACAGTTTCCTTTTTCTGCCGGACAGACAAATTCATGACACAACTTGCCCAAGATCTCTTCCTTAGGACGTCCGATTATCTCTGCAGCTGATGGATTCACGTCAAAGATAGTATGTGTTTTTTCATCGATGACAAGAACACCGCTGATCACATTGTTGATTATTGATTCCAGTCTTTTTCGGCTTAAAGCTTCAGCTTGCTGAATCTCGTTTTCTTTATCTTCCAAACTCTGAAGCATAAAATTGATATTTCCTGCAAGGTCTGCCAGTTCATCATCCCCACTCATTGTAACACGTGAAGACAGTGTTCCTTCTCTGGTAATGCCTTTCAGGTTGCTGCTCAGCACAGACAGACGTGACAATACATATTTTTCAAGTGAGACTATCATTACGCCGCTGTAAACAATGCCCAGTATCAGAATTGAGTATAATATGTATTTTTCAGCACTTTTTCCTTGCTGGTATATCTCTCTGGACATTTCAATTTCAAGTTCATATACTGGATCTCCATTGATGCCATTCAGCAAAGTTGTTCCTGTGGCAGAGTCCTGATCAACGTATTCTATCTTTGTCGTTCTGTCTTCCAGGGAACTGATCTCATTGTTACCCGGCAGATCATCAGCTGAGACCGGAAGTATGTTGACATTTAATTTTGTAGTTTCTTCTATATCTTTGATCAATGCATCATCAAGGTACTTTGCAATTATGATGGTACCACCAATATTCTCTTCCGCATCCATAATAGGATTACTTGCTATCAGCAGTGCCCCTTCTGATGTACTGATGATCCCACTTTCATGGGCTGGATCTGAAAGACTGGAGAACAGGTTTTCATTGGATTCGATCTTTTCAATGATGTCGTCAGCAACTTCTGCTTCTTCATCGGTAAGTAGATCTGCACTTTCAATGTAGTAAAGCTGTTTACTATTATCGTAGAAAAGCATCAGGTTGATCTCAAGGTTTACAAGGGAAACTGTACCCATATTGATATCTATATATTCCTCTTGTTCACCTCTTACAAAATGATAGGTGTCTTCCCACTCTCCCCAATCAGCTGCAGTGAGCTCCAGACGATCTATCTGAACATTAATAGCTTCTGTTGCTCTGTCAACATTCTTGACAATTTCTTCTTCTTCAAGTTGCTGAAAGCTGTTACCTATTATTTGTCCGGCACTGAGTGTCAAAAGGATAATTAGCAATACGAATGTGATTCCAAAAATAGCAAGAGTTTTATTCCTGATCCTCATCCTTTTTTCTCCAGTATAAAGTATGTTGTTTTTCAGTATAGTATATTTTGATTTTTATTAATGAATGTTTAAATTATATATACTTAATGAAACAGGCTCAGTTATTTCATATCTGTGCTAATAACTACCAAAAATACTTTAAGCCAATTTGTCCCTCTTATATATGGGTAGACTTAATATGCCCGGATAAAAGTGATCACATGCTAAGACAGCGTTTTGTTCTGGATACCACTGCACTGACCGACCTGCAGGCGAGGGAGAAGCTTGGTATGGACGGTGTGTGCGAGGGTATGAGAGAGGTATTGGACCTGATAGCAAGTTCCAGGTTGAATCTTGGAATCAGCTGTTACGTTCCGTTCCCTTCGGTCTACAAGGAGTTACACGACTTTGCCCAGAATAATGGCTGTGACAGTGATGTGATCGCAAAGGTCGATACGTGGCTTGTGAAGAAGGCTCCTGACAGGTACAACGTACAGATACCTTCCAAGGTATTCCATGAGTATGTATCTCACATGAGGGAGCGGATCAACAAGGGCATGGTGATCGCTGAGGAGACCATATGGGACGCCTCAACCGAGTGCCTGCTCACCGAGACAAAGGCCGAGACGAAGAAGGATATAGGCTTCGATATAGAAAAAAGGGTAATTGGTGGTCATATCGGAAAGTTCAGGAACAAATATCGTTCTGCACTACGCTATGGTATCCTTGACAGCGCACCGGATATTGATGTCCTCATACTTGCAAAGGAACTGGATGCAGCCGTGGTTGCAAGCGACTTTGGCATACAGAAATGGGCAGAGGAACTTGGTGTCAGGTTCGTGCCTGCACATACATTCCCCATGATATTGCAGGAATACCTGAAGCATGCGGAATCATCACCCAACATGGTAACTGAGAACGAAAAATTGTGATCTGCCATTTGTCTATACATGTAGTTTAAACACAAATACAATTCCAATACATTTCATAACTTCCAACAGTGGGTATATGGGAGGGGTCTAACTGAGAAATATCACAGTAGAGAAATTCAGGTCGGTGAGCGCACCGCAGCAGCATCTTGAGATAGTCGAAAGAAAAGGACTGGGTCATCCTGACAGCATATGCGATGCTATAATGGACAGGATATCCGTGAACCTCTGTACCGAGTACATCGAGAAGTTCGATACAGTCCTTCATCACAATATCGATAAATGCCTCCTGGTGGCAGGTGAGACCGTCGGGATCTTCGGTGGTGGTGTGGTGGTGGACCCTATGCGTCTGGTCATCGGTGACCGTGCAACCTTCAAGGTCGATGACATCGATATAGACGTTGCCAACATAGCAGTCGATACTGCAAGACAATGGTTCGATGAGAAACTGCGTTTTATGAAGCCCGAGTTCGTGGAATATCAGGTGGAACTGAAGCCCGGTTCTGCTGAACTCACAGATATCTTCAGGAGGCAGAAAGGCATACTGGGTTCCAATGATACTTCGGCTGCCGTGGGATATGCTCCTCTTTCATTCACCGAGCAGGCAGTGCTTGATATGGAGCATCACCTGAATTCTTCAGGGTTCAAGGATGAATTCCCTGAATCGGGTGAGGATGTCAAGGTCATGGGTATAAGGAGGGGGAGCAAGTTCGATGTCACAGTTGCCATGCCGCTGATCGATTCATTTGTGGACAACGAACAACATTATTTCAACATGAAGCAGGACATCTTCACATCAATGAATGCGTTCCTTGCGGATTATATGGAGGAAAAAGGTGTTCAGATGAATGCCTCTGTCTCATTCAACAATCTTGACATTCAGGGACGTGGTATGGAAGGCATCTATACCAGTGTCACAGGTACATCTGCCGAAGATGCAGACTGTGGACAGGTGGGCAGAGGCAATCGTGTGAATGGTATCATCCCACTGAACCGTCCGGTCAGCAGTGAGGCGGCCGCAGGGAAGAATCCTGTCAGTCATGTCGGGAAGATATACAACGTTCTGTCACATCATATAGCTGACAGGATAGTGGAAAAGGTACCTGATGTGAAAGAGGCTTACGTATGGCTTCTGAGTGATATCGGTGTCCCTATCGACGACCCGAAGGTCGCAGAAGCCCAGGTGATCATGAAAAATGGCTCTGTGGAGTCCGTAGCAAAAGAGGTCGAAGAGGTCATTGATATTGAGCTTGAACACATACAGGAATTCTGCATGCAGCTTGCAAGGGGCCAGATACCTGTGTGTTGATTCAGGCTCCTGCTATGAAGGATATCAGTGCGAAGGCCATGGCCATCTTGAACATCTTTGATGATCTGGCAGGATTCTCTTTCCCGAGTATCTCGTAGACAGCTACTGCAAAGAGTATGTCCGCTATAGCAACGATTACGAGATATCGTATGCTCATGAGTGATTGCAGGTATGGAAGGGGACTTGCCAGCACAGCCACAAGGCCAATGGCCGAAGCCAGGTATGCCGCTTTCTTAGCCCCGATCATTATTGGAAGCGTCCGTGCTCCATCCTCCCTGTCTCCTTCAATGTCCTCTATATCCTTGACGATCTCACGGGCGATCGTTGCCAGTGTTGCCAGCAGGAAAAGTACGAAGACCCCGTTGATGCCTCCATTCTCAAAGAACACCGCGCCACCGAACAGGAATGTAGAACCTGTGAGATATCCGACAGCAACGTTTCCCAGAAGTGCTGTGCGTTTAAGGGTGCTTGCATAATATATCAGGAGCACTGAGTTCACAAGGGCGATGGCACCACATATCATGTTGATCGATGCTGCAAGGATCGTGCCGACTGCAAAGAGTGCCAGTGAGAAATAAAGTGCTGTCCTGAGACCTATCTCCCCTGAAGGTATTGGTCTTTCGGGTTTGTTGACCCGGTCGATATCAACGTCAAAATAGTCATTTATCGCATTGCCTGCCCCGGTCACGAAGAAGACCACGAGGAACACTTTCAGTGATTCCAGCATGGGGAATGCGATATCTTCTGAACTGAGTACGGGATTGCCGGCAACTATGTTGTAAGCTATGAAAACCCCTACAACTGCGGCGATACCTGCCATGAGGCAGTTGCCTGAACGCATCAGTTTCAGATATGTCTGCATGATAGTTCTACCTGCTTCGTTTAACTTCCAGCATCCTGTCCAGAGCAACCCTTGCTTTATTTGCAATATCTTCAGGAACTGTGATCACATGTTGCATATTCTCAAGTGAGAGTAACAGTGACTCAAGATCGATGGCCTTCATCTCAGGACAGACTGTGAACTCGGAAACGTTGTAGAATCTCTTTTCCGGATTATCCTTCTGAAGTTTGTGGATGATGCCTCTTTCAGTTACAATGATGAACTCGTCCCCTGCGGTCTTCGCATGTTCCACCATGCCGGTGGTACTGAAGACCCTGTCTGCAAGGTCGATAACTTCCCTGCGACATTCAGGATGTGCCAGTACCTCGGCATCAGGATGTTCCTGCTTTGCCTTTAGCACATCACTGGCAAGTATCTGGTTGTGTGTGGGACAGTATCCTTCCCATGGGATGATCCTTTTTGTGCTGAATCTGGATACATAATCTGCAAGATTCTTATCAGGAACGAACAGGACCTCATCCTCTTCAAGTGAGTTAACGACCTCCACAGCGTTGGCTGATGTGCAGCATATATCGCATTCGGCTTTCACATCTGCCGTGGAATTCACATAACATACAACAGCAGCATCCGGATATTTCTTCTTCTCTTCACGTAATGCATCTGCAGTGACCATGGATGCCATTGGACAGCCTGCATACAGCTCTGGCAAAAGAACGGTCTTCTCAGGACTCAGGATGGCCGCACTCTCTGCCATGAAATGCACCCCACAGAATACTATCACTTCGGCTTCCTGGTCCATTGCCTGTCTGCTCAGGCCAAGTGAGTCTCCCGTGAAGTCTGCAATGTCCTGTATCTCTCCGCGTTCATAATTATGAGCAAGGATGACAGCATTACGTTCTTTCTTCAACTCCAGTATCCTGTGAATGATGTCCTGGTTATTCTGCATGTGATCTTACCTTCAGGAATGTTTTATACGACCCTGTTCCAGTTAGAACCGGGTTCGGATTGGTAATGGTTTATACAACTTATGTACCTGTCTGGAAAGGATCGGATATCCTTTTCAGGGTAGCTATTGCAGAAAGGGGTGCAAGATAGCTGCTCCTTGGGTTGGATGGGGAAGGTACGTTCTCCACTCTGGTGGTGAACTCACCGAACTCGCCTTCTACAGTTATCTCATGGATATTGCGTGTGAGCACCGGATTTGCCACGATCCTGACCTTTGTCCTTTCAAAACCAATGCCTGCAAGACTAATGGTTGCAGCGACATTGACATTTGCAGGGAATTCCTTTACAGCTTCACTGGCAGATCCTTCGAAGATGACTGCTCTCTCCCTGATATTATCAAGGTCTATGCCGTTCTTTATAATGTAAGGAGCACCTGCAAGTCCGCTGGGAGGTTTCTGTGTTGTGAGCGTCACTGAATATATCTTCTCCGAAGCTGCTGACTTCAGTCCGTCGAGCCCGACAATGGCTCCTGATGGCAGATATACCTTGCAGTTGTTCTCCTTTGCAAGTTTGCGTATCGTCTCATAGAGTTTCTCATCGGCAAATGCCCCGACACTCATAATCATAACATCACAGTGTGCATGCAGTGCTGCTGGCACAGCTTCATAGACTGCTTTCTGTGAAGCACACTCTACAAGCAGGTCTATCTCTTTTATCATCGTGGCAATATCCATGAACTGAGGCTTCGAGTTCTCAAGTGTAGAGAGCAATCTGTCCACACCATCCCGGTGCCTGTCGTAAATGGCAAAAAGTTCAGCCTCAATATCGCCTTTGTCGATGGCCTGGCATATGGTGGTACCTATTGTCCCACAGCCGATAAGTCCTATCCTGATCATTGTTAATCCCTGTATACCGATCTTATCGATCAGTTGATTACTGCTTATGTCGATCGGTTAAGTAGGTTTTGCTTATTTATGCTGAAAGCATATAAATGCCTTTACTGTGAATATCCAGTAGATAACATGATGTTCACACATGAGATAGAGAGTTTTCTTGAAGAGGACCTTGGCTATAATGATATCTCCTGCAAACTTGTACCTGACATGCATGTAGAGGCTATTATCTTTGCAAAGGAGGATTGTACGCTTGCAGGTCTGGACGTGGCGGTATCTTTCTTTGAATATTTCGGGATTGGCTACAACACTGAACATGAGAATGGGGATATGCTCTCTCAGGGTGGTGTCATATTCTCATTGAGTGGAAGTTCACTTTCGATCCTGAGGGCAGAAAGACCAGTCCTTAATTTCCTGGGACATCTTTGCGGAATAGCAACAACTACGAGGAAGTGTGTGGATCTGGCCAGAAAACATTCGGATGTAAAGATCGCATGCACCCGGAAGACCACTCCCGGACTCCGTAAATATGAGAAGATGGCGGTCATTGCCGGAGGAGGCGACCCCCACAGGTTCAATCTCACTGATACTATAATGATAAAGGACAATCATGTAAAGCTCATGGGTGTTGACGATGCCCTCCGTTCTGCAAAGGAGAAGGCCAGCTTTGCCCAGAAGATCGAGATCGAGGTAGAATCTGCGGTAGATGCCCTCAATGCTGCAAGGTCCGGTGCGGACATCATCATGCTGGATAATATGGAACCTTCTGAGGTAATGGATACCATTGGTCAATTGAAGGACCAGTCGATCCCTGAACATGTGATCATCGAGGTGTCCGGTGGGATAGGCATAGATGATCTGGAAGAGTATTCAAAGACCGGCGCCGATGTGATATCTATGGGTTCTCTTATCCATGGCTCCACATGGATAGATGTCAGTCTTGAAATTATGGAATGATGTTATGATAAATTCGTTTAGTAGAGACTTCTATGTTGATGAAAGGCCTTAATAGTGATCATTATCATAACATTTATATGAAAAACTGTGTATTTTACTGGAAAACAAGATCAAATTCTGATCATTTGAGGATAATATGGTCCGTACCACTCGACTGTTAACGTTTACTTTATGCGTGATACTTTTCTGCATTGCAACGGCTGGAAATGCCTCTGCTGCAGTTGAACTGTATAATGGTACCATCACCACAGGTGATGGATATCAAATAAACAATTTTGTCATCGATCTTACAGACGCTTTTCCAAGTGCTGAGTCCGCTTCATTCTATGTGTATAACAATGGCAATGAGGTAGATGATTTCCTTATCAATGAAGGCGATTCATATGAGTTCGATTTCGAGGATGATGCGACAATTGAAGTAACTCTTGTATCCGTGAGCAGTGGTACGCTTCCGGTGGCAAGGGTATCCATAGTGCTTACTGGTTATTCGATCAATGATGTTTTTGAATATGATGTCGTTGACGGTGGCCATAAATATGCTGTCTATTCAGGCACTCCCGAACTTGAGATCACAAAGACTGTCGATAAGTCCGATATCAGTGTAGGTGACCTTGTTCGTGTGACCGTCACCGTGGAGAATGTTGGTGACGATAAAGCTACGGATGTAATATTTCAGGAACCTCAACAGGCCAAGTTCCTCCTGTACGAATCATTTGTGACCCAGACAGGCGAGACTACGGTGGATGTCGGCGAGTCCAAGACACTATTCGTGTACCAGCTAAAGGCCACTGAAGAGGGTACTTATACACTTTCGCCTACAACTGCTACATTCTCAAATGCGGCAGGTGCTGATTTCTCCCGGGCCTCATCCAATTCCCCGGTAATAACAGTGGAAGCTGGTGAGGATCTTGTCAATGCGAATATCGAGTTCAAAACGACCCTCGATAAATATACAGTGAGCAGGAATGAGGACATTCAGGGCACCATCTCCATCAAGAATACAGGTGATACCTCAGCAAGTGGTGTAACTGTGAATTTCATAGTTCCTGAAGGACTTGAGTTCGAAGGTGGTTCCGGTATCGAGACAATATCCGGTGTTCCGACAATATACCTTGAATCATTCGGTGTCCAGCAGGAAAAGGAATATTCCTTTACTTTAAAGGGTTCAGAGGTCGGTACATATACGATAAGCACAGAGGAAAGTTACCTTTATGATAATGGGGTTGACGCCCAGTTACAAAAGGTAGGATTAGACTCTGTGACCAACAGCATATATGTCACCAAAGGAAAGTATGACCATCTTCTGGAGCAGCCCATATATGTGTATATACTACCTATAGTGATAATAGGAGCTATAGCTGGCTGGATCTATTACAGGCATAAACAATATAAGTTCTGATATGAGAGTTAGACTCAAAGTTAATTAATCATAACCATTATTATTATTATAATATTATTATCTCTCGGAGGAATTAATTGCTCAACATACTCATCGTTGGGAACGGACAATGCGGAAACCGTATACTGGATGCTATTAACAGAGAGGCATTTGGTAAAAAGAGCCGTTTTGGCAAGTACCTATCCCAGCAAAAATACAAAAGTAATGTGCAAACCATTGCTATCAATACAGCGGTGAACGACCTTAAGGAAATGAGTTTCACCAAAGCAAAGGACAGGATCCATATCCCTCACCTTCATGGAGTTGGAGCCAATCGAAATGTGGGTAAACACGTTTTTGAGGACAACAAGACCCATATCATGAGACAGATCGAGGAAAGAGGTAATTTCGATGTATGTTTTGTGATCACGTCTGCTTCCGGTGGAACCGGTTCTTCCTTTACGCCAATGCTCATAAAAGAGCTCAAGGAAAAGCATGACTATCCTGTTTATTCGATCGTGGTTCTTCCTTTCAGGGAAGAAGGCACACTCTATCTCCAGAATGCAGCTTTCTGTCTAAGGGACATCCGCGAGAGCGGTGCAGATGGTATCATCCTTGCCGACAACCAGTATCTTAAACAGATGGGTGGGAACGTTGAATCAGCATACAATGGTATCAACGATATGATTGCCAAGCGTATACTCTTCCTGCTCGATGCACTGGACAGCGAGATGATGATGGTCACCGACCTTGGTGATTTCAAGACCGTTATGAGTGGTGGTGCAGGACTTGCGACCATCGGCTTCTACGAGGCAAAAGAGGATATGCCTGTCAGAACTGCCATCCAGAAGGCTCTTTCACCAGCAGGTCTCTTATTCTCGACCAATGTGTACGATGAGGCCAGCAGGGCAATGGTCATCATAAGGGGTGACAGGGACCGTCTGAGCATTGACGAGATCTCCACAGAGGTGGAGAAGTTATCAAGTTCTGTAGGTCATGTTTTCAAGGGTATAATCGTCAGGGACGGGGAACTCCCTCAGGTACTGGCGGTCCTGACGCTTGAATCAGCATCCGAACTTGAGAATCTCTATTCCATAGCTGTTGATGCTATCAAATATGAGCGTGACAAGAAGGAACGTGTGGCCAATGTAAAGGATGTTGACAAGGCATTCTCACAGATAGACGGAATGGACCCTTCCTATTGAGGTCCGTTCTCCATTCTTTTTAGTTTTTCATCTTTTTTTGTTTTCATTCCATTCTCTTTCATTTATATTCTTAGCTCTTTCATGTCTCTTCCACTTTTGTACTCTCTTCCTGTCTTTTCTGTAGATGACCGAATACATTGAAATAGTCTAAGCCTAAATAAGTATCAGAGGTTTTATTTTGACTGATGGAAAAGGGTATGACATCATACAGGTCAGGGGACTTTCCAAGATATATGGTGATGGTGTAGAGGTTCGTGCTCTTGACAATGTGGACCTCGATATCAAAAGAGGTGAGTTCCTTTCTATCATCGGTCCTTCTGGTTCCGGAAAAAGTACTCTTCTTCATATGATCGGTATCCTTGATACTCCGACATCCGGCACCATCAAAATTGACAACAGGGTGGTGACCGAGATGTCGGATAAGGACAGGTCAAAGGTTCGCAACGAGGTTCTGGGTTTTATTTTCCAGTATCATCACCTGATGCCTGATTTCAGTGCCCTTGAGAATGTTATGATGCCTCTCCTCATATCTGGCATGAAGAACAGGGATGCAAAGAAAAAGGCTGCTGCACTGCTTGAGGAGGTAGGACTTGGTGACCGGATGGACCATCGGCCGAGCCAGCTTTCAGGTGGTCAGGCACAGAGGGTTGCCATTGCCAGGGCGCTTGCCAACGACCCGGGAATAGTCATAGGTGACGAACCTACTGGTAATCTTGACACAAAGGCAAGTGACATGATATACGACCTGCTGCGCAAGCTCAATCGTGACAGGGGACAGACCTTTATCCTTGTCACCCATGATGAGGAAATGGCCGGAAAGACCGACCGTATAATACGGATAGTCGATGGTCGTATCTCGGGTGATTCTTCCGGGGTCCGGTAAAAGGTGATATCATGGAATATTCAACAGGTAGTATCGGAAGGGTATTTACAGTTCGTCTTGATCAGGGTGACGACATTCTTTCTGAACTGGAGGGTCTTGCAGTTTCAGAGGATATAAGGTCTGCAATGTTCATGATGCTTGGAGCTGTCAAAGAAGCAAGTCTTGTTGTTGGTCCCAAGACCAATGATGTGCCACCTGACCCACAGTGGGCGAAGTTCAGTGATGCACATGAGCTCATAGGTATCGGTAACATCTTCCGGGAAGAAGGAAAGCCGAAGATACACCTTCATTCTGCAGCAGGAAGAGGTGACTCTACTAGAACAGGTTGTCTACGTGGTGAAAGCGAGGTTTTCATGGTAGTAGAGGTATTTATAATGGAGATCACAGGTATGCCCGGTGAAAGGATATTCAATCCTTCAAAAGGATTTGCACCGGTAACCTTCAGGTGAACTGGCCTTAATGGTTGCTAAGCTCTTTGAGCTGCTCGAGCGCTTCAACCATTTCCATATTCTTTTTGAGTGCCTTTGATTCGAAGGTCCTGACGATCTCTTCGAAGGGTACAATAAGTTTGTAGTATTTGACAGGTCTGCCTTTGTCCGTGTTCTTCTTCTCGCTTCGCTCCTCTATCCATCCTCTTTCCCTGAGAGGACGCATGGCGATGCTTACTTCCGGCTGTCTGAGACCCGATGCCTGCTCAATGTTCTGGGAGGTGAGTTCATCACCGCATACCAGGCAGGCAATGGATATGGCTTCGGTTCTGGGTACGTCCAGTCCCTGTAAAAGTTCGATAATCTCATATCCCTTTTCTTCTAAAAGGTCAAAATCTTCACTTTTCATTTATCCACTATAATACTTTTAAGTTTATATAATTTATGATATTATATTTTGTGTATCGGTATGATATGGGGCATGGTTAATCCGGATGAACGGTAACAATATATACAGTAATTGCAAAGTAGGTGTTAAGTAAGCCATAGGTGGAATAGGATGCCATATATTGATGATGATATTAACTATAAGATCAAAAAGATCCATGCACGTGAGATACTTGACTCAAGAGGAAACCCTACTGTCGAGGTAGATGTCTATACTTCAACAGGATTTGGCAGGGCAAGTGTACCTTCCGGTGCATCCACAGGAACCCATGAAGCAATTGAGTTGCGCGACAAAGAGGACCGCTACGGAGGAAAAGGTGTCCTTGATGCAGTGGACAATGTGAACACAGCTATAGAGGCTGAACTCCTTGGTATGGATGTCAGGAAGCAGCGTGAGATCGATGGTCTTATGATCGCACTGGACGGTACCGAGAACAAGATGGAGCTTGGTGCAAATGCTATCCTTGGTGTTTCCATGGCTGTTGCAAGGGCTGCAGCAGATTCTTTGAATATCCCATTGTACCGCTACCTTGGTGGTATCAATGCATACACTCTTCCTGTTCCTACAATGAATGTCCTCAATGGTGGAAAGCATGCAGGTAATGACCTTTCCATACAGGAGTTCATGATCCAGCCAAAGGGTGCCGAGTCATACACAGAGGCAGTACGTATGGGTGCTGAGACCTATCATGCCCTTGGAAAGATACTCGAATCCAAATATGGCGGCGCAGCAACCAATGTAGGTTATGAGGGTGGATATGCACCAGCCCTTGAGATGACCGCTGATGCACTTGATGCACTTGTAAGCGCAATTGAGGAAGCAGGTTACTCTGAGAACGAAATAAGCATCGGTCTTGATGCAGCAGCATCCGAGTTCTTTGACGGTAACAACTATTCCATTGACGGTAAACTGTTGAAACCTGCTGAACTTATCGATTATTACCTTGAACTTATCGAGACCTATCCTATCATCCTTATCGAGGACCCATTCCAGGAAGAGGCATTTGATGACTTCGTGACCCTCACAAACGATGCATGGGATACTATCATTGTGGGTGACGACCTTTTCGTTACCAATGTTGACCGCCTTGTAAAGGGTGTTGAGATGGGTGCTGCAAACGCACTTCTGTTGAAGGTCAACCAGATTGGTTCCCTCTCAGAGGCATTCGATGCAGCTAACATGGCAAACCGCAACGGATACAGTGTTGTTGTGAGCCACCGTTCCGCTGAGACCGAGGACACTACCATCTCAGATATCTCTGTTGCAATTGGTGCAGACCTCATCAAGACCGGAGCACCTGCAAGAAGTGACCGTACTGCAAAATACAACCAGCTCCTCAGGATCGAAGAGGAACTTGGTGAAGCAGCACGTTACATGCAAATTTGAACTGAATACCAGTTCAAACTTGCTTTACTCTTTTTTCTTTGCAGATATAGTATCTATATTTTCGAATAGTACCGTATTTGCTGGATTTTCCAGGTTGGTTTTAGTTATTCATAACTTGCGGTTAGGAAAAATAGTTGTTCTTGATCCGTGTTTCCGATAGTTCAGGAATAAATATTGAAATAAAACACCGACACGACCATCCGCCGCAGGCGGCACGTTCCTTCATTACCATCCTGAAGGATATTGATATCCGCAGCTTTGTAGGAATCCCCATGCGATCCTGAAATACCTTTCATGATTGCATACTATCAATTTTATAGGCAACATCACGTTTTTTAATTACCGGCGTCCAGAAAAAGTTGAAGTTAACAGATATTCCACTTTTTCGGACCGTGCCGGCTTCGCCGGACCCTCCGGGATGGTTCTAGTTATTCATGGCTTCTATTGCAAAGATTGTTGTTCCTGGCCTGTGTTGCAATTAGCAGGATCTCTACATAACTGTTCTTTCTATACTTTTCACTCGAGTAGCGGAACGGTCAGGCTGCCCTGTGGAAGTATCACAGCATAGGGTTCCTTGCCCTGTTCCCTTATCCTTTCAACTGCCCTGTCAAAGGTTTCCTGAATATCCTTGCAGGGTGTCAGTTTTGCACTTCTGATCGTCTCATCTTCAAGTTCGGATATGGCCCACATCTCTGCATAGACACCTATCTGTGCCATCTTGGCTGCCTTGTGATATCCGAGCTTGTACCCTTCATCTATCTTACACATGACATCTTCACATGTGTTCGCACAGCAGAGCAGGTTCAGGAATGTGTCATCTCCCACACCGTCCCTGCATTTTGATACAAGGATGATGATCCCGTCATCCTCAAGCGCGAGCTTCCCGTTCTCGAGTGCCTTCTGGGACTGGTAAAGGTCGATATCCATTGGGTACGGTGCTGCTGTGAGCACGATATTGCCCTTGCGGCTGCATTTTGAGCAGAACACCTCGTTCGCTCTCTCTACTGCAATATCGAAGGACTCGAAAAGGTCACCTGAAACCATTGCGTAAAGTCCGTGGTCTGCTGTGAGTACCGTTTGTATGGAGAACACGTTGAGGTCCTTCAACACTTTCATAGCATCTTCCATGTCCTCTGCAACAGGATTTCCTCTGATGGCAAGAGGCTGTGCAGCATCTGAGAGTGCGTGTTTATGGTTCATCTCGATTGTCTTATATGAAGCGACACCCGGCAGGAATGCCTTTCTGCCACCGGTATAGCCTGCGAAATAGTGAGGTTCAACACTTCCGATGACGATGATGTTCTTACATTCGTTCACCATCTTATTGAGGTACATCTCAGTGCCATTGCTGGACACTCCGAGATATTCCATGTCCTCGTCCTTACGTGCATCGTGGACGAATATCCTGTCTTTGAACTCGTCGTATGTCTCACCGAAGATATATCTATATTCTTCTTCGTTTGGTCCTCTGTGAGCACCTGTTGCAACCATGAACCTGACATCCTCATGTTCTCTCAGAATGTCCGCCATCTCCGCAAGTACCTTTGATGTTGGTGTTGGTCTGGTGGCATCGTTCACGAGTATCAGTATCTTATCGCTGTTCTTTATGAACTCATTAAGTGATCCCGTACCAACCGGGTTGTTCAATGAGTCCGTGATTATCTGTGATAGGTCTCCAACCTCTACCTGATTTGGTGCAATGACCTCATGGGGTATCTGTACATCAAGGTCTACGAATTCTTTTCCATAAGGGATCGGTATTTTGATAGAAATTCCTCCGGGATGATATGATAGTAACTGGGTAGTCCATAGATAGGAAGCTTTATTTATAGAATTCTCTTCTCATATATGCGGTAATAAGATATCTGTTGTACGACCAGATATCCAGAAAGGTGAGTCATTGATAGAACCCACACAACTCCTGTACTTCATCGCAGCCTCGGTAGCTCTCACCCTCCTCCCTGGTCCGGATATTCTCTTTGTCCTCACCCAGAGCATATCACAGGGAAAGAAGGCAGGCATGGCGATAGCATCCGGCCTGTGTACCGGCCTGCTGTTCCACACAACTGCGGCAGCATTGGGTGTATCTGCGATATTGTACAGCTCTGCAGTGGCGTTCTCCATCCTGAAATATGCAGGAGCTATCTATCTTCTCTATCTTGCCTACAATGCAATTCGTGAAGAGGGTGCCCTTACATCCCTGGGATCATTAAGGGAAACAGAACTTCCTCTGCTCTACAGGAGAGGTATCTTCATGAACATCCTCAATCCCAAGGTATCACTGTTCTTCCTTGCCTTCCTGCCTCAGTTCGTAAGTGTTGATTCCGGTAACATCCCCATGCAAATGATATTCCTTGATGCCGTGTTCTTTTTACAGGCAATTATGGTCTTCTTCATAGTATCGTTCTTCGCCGGTATGATTGGGACCCGTATAATGGAAAGACCCGGTCTGGGTAAGAGGATCAACTGGGCGAAAGCTGGCATCTATTCTGTCATTGGTATCGAGCTTGCGTTATCGCATCAGTGACCATGCGATAGCAATCCGGGTTATTCTTTTGTATTTTCATGGAATAGTAATATTATACTGATACTTGCAGTAATTACAACAGTCAGCTACATACTGCTGGAAGCATTCCATGTTCGAACTGAAGATAGCCCTTAGGCATATAAGTGCGCGGAAACGCCTTACATTCTTTGCAGTGTTCGCAGTAGCTCTTGCCATAGCTGTTATCGTGGTGCTGATGTCCATGATGACGGGGTTCACAGAGGAACTGGTCGATTCCACGGTGGAGAATTCCCCGCATATCGTTGTAACCTCGTCCGATCCGGATGAGGATTATGTGCATTTCTACAGTTATTATTCGGAACAGATAGCTGCAATGGATGGTGTTGAGGCTGTATCTCCTGTATTTGTGGGTCAGGCAGCCATCAGTCACAAGGACAATGCCGAAGGTGTGAATCTCAATGGTATCGACCCTGTTGCACAGGATGCTGTTATGCGCATCTCCGATGACATGGTATCAGGTGACCTGTTCGCATTGGGCAGGAGCAACAATGGTATAGTGATCGGTGATAATCTTGCAGAGGACCTGGAAGTTGTCATGGGTGACAATGTCGATGTCATCATGCCGGGATTTGGTGAATCATCTTTCAAGGTCATAGGCATATTCGATACCGGCTCGTCCAGTGATGAGGCAGTTGCATATGTCAGGTTCGACCCTGCCCTTGACTTCTTTGATGAGAACGGTGTTGCCAGCAGCATCAACATAAGGGTCACGGACCCTTTCCAGGCTGATGTGATAGCGAATTCTATTGAAAAAGATACGGACCTCGATGCTCAGAGCTGGATCGAGGCTAACAAGGAGATACTCGACCTTCTCAACACGCAGGGGCTTATCGTGTGGATATACTATGGTCTGATCTATATGATAGCCGGATTTGGTATTGCCAATACCCTCTTTACAGTTGTCATGGATAAGAAAAGGGAGATCGGTATGTTGAAGGCAATGGGTGCCTCGAAGAAGAACATAACCATGATCTTCCTGATAGAATCCCTTATCCTCGGAACAATGGGTGTGATGCTTGGATGTGTGATGGGTTATTTCATCTCATCGGCACTGGCATCCTACCAGATAGATCTTCCCAGTGAGATGTACTTCGGTTTGACGACCCTTCCTCTCAAGACCGATATCATGAACTATGCATATGCAGTTATCTTCTCCTTCTTGATCAATATCGTTGCCGGGGTCTATCCTGCAAGAAGGGCAGCGGCTCTTGACCCGGTAGAGGCTATCGAAAGTGAGTGATGCAGACCTCTTCCTTATTTAAAGGGGGAAGTTAGTTCGTATTTGTACGAAAGGTTTATATTCTAATATGTCGTTTGTATGTTTGCGAACGGGTTAGATTTTAGTACCTCTCCAATACACTCTAATGTCACCATACCTGTGCATTCAACCCCCCTTACCCGTTCGCCTCCTATGTTTTTACTATGTTTTTATTTTTTTGCCTATGTTTTTATCATCGTTCACACCAATTAGGTTACATGAGGATCTTGATCGAGACACCAAAATATAGCTTTTCTAAATACCACAGGGAAGGTCCGGTCTTTATCAAAGAGTTCATGTCACCTATTCCCACTATTTTCAACTATGGTTTTATTGAGGGGAGCCTTGCTGCTGATGGCATGGAAAAGGATGTTGTGGTCATAGGTCCGCGAATGGAACAGGGTACCGTGTTCGAGGTATCCGGGACAGATGGTGTGATAAAATTCATAGATGATTCTGTTGAGGACGACAAAGAGATCATCCTTTCCGGTGGTCTCTATTCAAAACCGCTCTTCTATTTTTATTTCCACCTTTACGCAGCTTTCAAGATAGCTTATTACCTTCTTGTTAAAAGGAAGATATCACGTTGCAGGTTCGGAGGGATAGTCTGGTATAAAGAAGGGTAGAGCAAGGAAGAAACCTGAAAATGAGGTCCCTGTCTCTTCTCATCTCGTGGAGATGGCTTCCACAGGGTCAAGACTGGCTGCTCTCTGCGCAGGATAGATACCTGCAATAAGGTTCAGCAGGAAAACTATTGTGATGATTGTCAGCACATCACCTATCCTGACAACCACGGGTATGACCTCAAGTCCGTACACTCCTTCAGGAAGCGGATAACTTCCAATGGATAATGCAAGGGCAATACCTGCTGCCGTTCCGAGAACCGCTCCTGCCAGCCCGAGTATTCCGCTCTCAACAAGGAAGATGAATCGGATATTGGACTTTGTGGCGCCCATTGCCAGCAGTATCCCTATCTCCCTCACCTTTCCCATGACAACCATGTTCAGCGTGCTCACCACACCGAAAGATGCTATCAGGAGAATGAACCCAAGCGTAACATTATTGGATACGGTCTCTATCGCGATGGTCCTCAATATCTCCGGGTTGTTCACCGTCCAGCCGTCGGCTTTGTACCCGTTATCCTCTATGATCTGCGCTATCTCCCTGTCCCTGTTGAAATCCTTCAGTCTCAGTGATATGCCATTAATGACATCCTCGCTGTCATAGAAATCCTGTGCCGTATTCAGGGATGTATATGTGAGACTTTCATCAAGTGCGGTTCCTGTGTCATATATAGCTACAACCTTCAAAGAGACCGGGTTAGCGTTTGGAAAGGATACTTCCACACTATCTCCAATATCGAGTTCCATATCCTCTGCGAAGGTGTCCCCGATGATGATGCTCCTGTCAGAGTATGTGAGTTCATCGTAGTTCCCTGCTACAATGTCATCTTTTGTGTGTGCAACAGCATCTTCCTGTGCCGGTAATATCCCTTTGAGTGCAGCATTCTTCGTATTGTCCTTGTATTTGAAAGAAGCTTCTCCTATCAGATATGGGGAGGAAGCAACAACGCCATCGATGTCATTGATCTTCTCGACTATGTTCCTGTAAAGATGGATATAGTCATCTCCGTCCTGTGGTGATACAACAACATGAGGCAGGTTATCAACGGTCTTGCTGTAAAGTTCCTGTGTGAACCCTGCCATGAATGACTGTGATACCATGAGTATCATAACGGCTATTCCGATGGCTGCGACTGAGAGAATGGTCTGTCTTTTCCTTGCTCTTATATGGCGAAGTGCAATGAACAGTTCATATCTCATTGGTCACACCTTTTAGGCCTTTCATTTCCAGATTCATCTCTGTCTGGATATCATCAGGGCAGCAATTACAATAAGAATAAGTGAAGTGGGGAGCATGAATCCAGGGGATTCCTCAGCTTCTTCAGTGTCTGTTGCATCTGTCTCCTCAGATGCTTCGTAATCCGACTCGATGATACTTTCCTCAACATCGAGGATGTCACCGTCATTTCCAATGACCTCGGTCACAAGTGAGTATACTCCGGTGGTCAGCCTTTCTTCCCATATGGTCTCTACAGTCTCATCATCTCCATTGAGAAGTACCGGTGACTTCTGAGTAACGGACTCGATGATAGTTTCTCCATTTCCATCCTGCTTTGAGACCGTGAACCTTACAGAGCCTTCAAAAGGTACCTGTGACAGACCGTCAACGGTTGCACTGGCACCGATATCATCCTCGTATGTGTCACTGATGAATACATCATCCTGTGCCACAAAATCCTGGGAAAGGGCTATGTAGTTCTCCTCAGGTGAGTATAGTTTGACCTTTATCCTGCCGGTGTATTCTTTGTTGTTCTCCAGCAGTACGTTCCAGTCCTCTGTCACTTCCATTGGCTGGGTGTGGACTGATATCTTCTTCCCGGTGCCGGAATATATCACGTCGGAACCATCGATGAGCATGTATTCCACATCTACCACTACGGCTTCCAGCGGAGTTATCATGACACTGAAGCCCTGTGAGTTAGGGACGAGATCGTCAACAGTGACCCTTGCTATGGTCTGCCTCCCGTTAACAAAACTATATGCATTCTCATATACAGTACAGCCATTCTTTGAGATACCTGTACTGACAGTATATTTCCCGTCTCCCTTATCGTCGGTGTTCCATTCAAATGCCTTTGTTACGTCAGAATCTGGTGTGATCGTTTCGATGGAAAAAGTCCTTCTGTCAAGTATACTGCCTTCATGTTCCATCACCATTTCGAGTTCAAGGTCACTGACAGGTTCTGAACTGTGTAGTGTGATATCGCATGTCTCCAGGTCAGCATAGATGTTCGTAACACTGACATCATAGCTATCTGATCCGCAATCTGCTGCAAAGGAAAGTCCTGCAAATGAAGTGATCAGCAGGATAGCTGTCAGGGACAAAAAGGCAGTTCTCATGTAGTGGCTCCTGTATCTAGATAAAGTTATTTTTGATAGTATTTATAGCGATCTGTGATGCCGGGGGACGAAAAATGCTTCCCTTATTCGTATCTCAATGCGTCAAGCGGCTTCATCCTTGATGCTTTCCATGCGGGATACATTCCTCCCACAAGACTTGTTGCAATGCCGAAGAAGAATCCTTCTATCACATAGAACATGCTGGACAGTGTGAGCAGGTACGAGGTGTTCTTTACAACAAGCACCATAACAAGATAGCTTCCTCCAATGGTGAGTATTGCACCTGCCGTACTGGCGATGACCCCGAGAAACAATGCTTCCAGCAGGAACATCTTCAGTATATCCTTTCTGGATGCACCCACAGCTTTCATGATGCCGATCTCCTTTGTGCGTTCCATTGTGGACATAAGCATTACATTCAGTATGCTGACACCTGCAACCAGCAACGATATAGATCCTATTCCCATCAGGAAAAGTGAAATGGAGCTGAAAACATCGTCAAGGCTTTCAGTGATTAGGTTAGTTGCAAAGACTGTGACAAGTTCATCCTTTTTGTTGATTCGTTCCTCTATCTCATCTGCAACGTTATCTATCTCGTCTATGTTCTCGACGACAACTATGACCTGATCATAACCTTCATCTTCGTCAGGGTATAGTTTTTCGTACATCTCTGATGAGGTGAATACGCCGGTATCAGTGCTGATGTCGAATCCCATTCCTCTCTCTTTCAGGATCCCTACCACCCTGAGTTTAGTGTCATCTATCTCTATTTTTTGCCCGGGAGTGATCTCCAGATTCTCAGCTACACTTGAACCCACTACACAGTCTGTGGAACCCGGTTTGAAATATCTTCCCTCTTCAAGTTCCACAAGTTTCTCAAGATCGTCTTTTTCGATGTCATAGACTGAAACATATAACAGGATATCTATCCCATCCTTCCGGTGCTCGATCATCTCTCCGTCGGCTATCACCGGTATCACGCTTTCGATGTTCCCTACCTTATATATCTGGTCCACCTGCCTGTCTGTGATATAGTCCTCTCCGGGGGCAGGGGAGACTATGAGCTTGTCTCCTATGTCTGCAAAAGAATCGGTAACGGAAAGTTTCAGGCTGTTACCCAGGATTCCCATTGAGGAGATTGCGATAACACCGATTATGATGCCGATGGCTGCAAGTATTGTACGGACAGACTGGCGTTTCAGATTTCTCTTAGCCAGTTCAGCATACATGTTGTTCCTGAGAAAGGAAGGGATCTTTTCTGTAAGCTTCACCCTATGACCTCCCCATCCTGTATCCTGATGGTCGTATGTGAGTATTCTTCCAGCTTAGGGTCGTGTGTGACAACTATCACAGTGGTTCCGGCTGCATTGAGTTCCTTCAGTAATTTCATTATGTTCTGTCCGGTCCTCGTATCCAGATTTCCTGTAGGTTCGTCAGCAAGCAGGATGGGAGGTTCGTTAGCCAGCGCCCTTGCAATGGCGACCCTCTGTTGCTGTCCGCCTGACATCTCATTGGGTTTATGTTCTGCAAATTCCAGTGGCAGGTCTGCTTTCTTCAACATCTCAAGAGCTTTTTTCCTTCGTTTTGCAGGAGAGGCACCGTTGAATATCATGGGTATCTCCACGTTCTCAATGGCAGTGAGCGTCGGTATGAGATTGAACTGCTGGAAGATGAATCCGATATTGTTCCTGCGGATGGCTGTAAGGCCGTCATCATCAAGACTGGAGAGGTCCACGTTGTTGACCTTCACCTTTCCAGAGCTAGGTAGGTCAAGACAACCTATCATGTTCAGAAGAGTGCTCTTTCCTGAGCCTGAAGAGCCCATAATGGTTACAAAGTCCCCTTTTTCGATGGAAATGCTGACACCGTTCAGGGCATATATCCTGTTAGTACCGAGTGTGTATATGCGTTTCACATCTTGCAGTTCTACTATCGGATGTTGCAGGTCTTGCATAAGGACACCGCTTATTCTATGAACTCTTCATCTTCAGGGACAGATTCCCCATTTTCAATTTCTTCATTCCCTTCATTTCCTTCTTCATCCCTGCGCTTTTTCCATGAGTATCCTATCAGGGCCAGAACTCCAATTGCGATAATTCCTGCAATGAGCCATGTTCCCAATGAACTTCCTTCTTCATCATTGCCGGAGTAGGTATTACCTGATCCAAGGTCAATTTCCTGGGTTATGGTAGTGTATGCATTATCAGGATCCCTGAACTCGATGAGTACAGGTATTGCAGTGACCTCTTTCGATGTCACTCTGGCACTGAGGTCGAAGCTGCTGAAATCATCTGCTTCCAGTGTGCCGATGAAATAATTGGCATAAGGCTGTACAGGTTCCACACCTTCCATATCATCTATAGAGACCATTACATTCTTTGCATCTGTGGTCCCGAAGTTGTTCAGGTCCCCTGATATAGTGTACCTGCCTCCTGAATTCTCGATCTCTATCCCTGTAAAGATGAGGGGTGACTGCTTTATGATCCTTACATCCTTTGTCTCAGTCTCTGTGCTGTGGAGATTGTCGCCGTTGAAGTATGTGGCTGTGAACGATACATTGCTGTACCCTTCCTCGCAGGACATTGTATTGAGTGTGAATGTAGCTGTGGACTTGTTACCTTCAGGAACACTACCTAGGAAATAGTCGGAAGGACTGAACGTCATGTCTTCTGCATATGGGGTGACAATGACGCTTGTTACATCGTTCGGTCTTCTGTTGACGACATCCACACTGACAGTGGAGACCTCGTTCATCAGGGTTGTCGGAAGGTTCGATACGATGACTTTTACATTCCTGTCATCCACTTTCACGGGAATACGGTAATTGAAGTCATTCATATCACTACCACCCACTATTGTCAGGTCAGTGAAATGAACTCCTGTTGCAGCATTTTCCATGGCTTTTACAGTGAATGTTAGCTTCAGGGTGTCACCCGGGCCAAGAAGTCCGACATCCGTGTAGCTCTTGTCAAGTATCTCAAGGTTGCTGTTCCCGTCAAGACTGGCACTGGCTACATATGCATTCATGTCCAGTGTTTCCTCATCTTCTGAGACATATTTTTCACCTGTTGCCATGTTAGCCAGCGTGACGGTTATTGTTCCCACGTCACCGGGCATGAAATACTCTGGTTCGATACTATAATCAACAGTAAATGTAGGTCTTATTTCAGTTATTGCAGCCCCGGGTAAAGAGAAAGTGACCAGAAGTATCATGGCCAATATAATTCGTTTCATTTTAGTGTTCCTTATAATCCCAACAATCCCAGATTGAACAATGAATAGAGGACCTGTAGCAAGATGGGTATTCCGACTGTTATCGCTGCATTCTTTAAGGTCAGGTTCCTTGAGTGCATCACTCCGAATATCCAGATATTAGCACTCCATAGCGTGAAGATAATGCCGAGAATTCCTGCAATTCTCATTGAAGGATCCGATAATATTATTTCCTGTACCATCTGTGGGTCGACAGAACTGAAGTCAATGTTTGAGAACACTTCATTGGTATAATAAAAACTGACTATTGAACCAATAATGCTTGGTATGAATCCATAAGAAGTGAATGCCATGAGCTTTTTGAAATCCCCTTCCCCATTAAGTAGCAGTGATATTATGTAAAAGACAGTGCTGTAGAGTACCCATCCGATAAGAACACCGATCAGTCCACCTATAACACCTGCTATCGCACCGAAACCGGCAAATGCCGCTGCTTCTTCTGGTAGCGATGACATTACTTTCATAGTGACAGTATACGCACTTATGGCAGAGACCACCATCAACACTGCCATAATTATAAGTGGGTTCTTCCACTCGATCGGTTCATTTGCTTTTTCTCTAAAAAAGCCATTGGGGTTTGTTAATACTTCTAACATAAGTTCCACATCCTTTCAATTGCCAATAACCATCCAAAAGTTTACATAATCAAATCTGTCGATATATAGTCAAACTCTTCAATGTCCTTGGGTTATTTATAGTTTATTACTTGGATATGAATGCAAAATTCTACACAACTGGTCCTATGTGACTGAACATTCCTGACGTCTGCGAAGAACATTTTTATAAGTTCAGACCAGACTTACTTAAAACAGAGATAATGGTGTTCCATTAGCTACCTTATCGGATGTTGGATAGTTTTTCAGGGTGCAGTCGTGGCAGAGAACAAAGATATTGGTCCGGATACAGACAATGATACTCCTGTAATTGAGCTTGTCAACATTTGCAAGAGCTATCATGTTGGGGATATGGATGTTCCCATACTCAAGAGCGTTGACCTGAGGGTAGCTCAGGGTGAGTTCGTTGCCATTATGGGTCCTTCTGGTTCCGGTAAGAGTACATTGATGAATATGATAGGATGCCTTGACAGGCCGAACTGTGGTCAGGTCCTTGTTATGGGTAAGGATGTCAATACACTCTCAGACCCTGAACTTGCAAAACTCAGAGGACTTGAGATCGGCTTTGTTTTTCAGAACTTCAACCTTGTTCCACGCCTGACGACCCTCCAGAATATCGAGCTTCCAACCTATGCCAATAAAAAAGCGGGCATCGATGCCAGAAAAAAGGCTAAGGAACTCGTGGAGATGGTAGGACTTGGGGAACGTATGAACTACAAGCCTTCTGAGATGTCAGGTGGGCAGCAGCAGAGGGTCGCCATCGCAAGGGCACTGATAAACGAACCCTCCCTTATCCTTGCGGATGAACCCACCGGTAATCTGGATTCGGTAACCGGGAATGATATCATGGAGATATTCGCTGATCTCCATCGAAAGGGAAGGACAATAGTCATGATCACACACGATCCTGAACTTGCTGAATATGCGGACAGGATCGTAAATATAAGGGATGGTATTATAGTCGGTAACTAAAGAAAAAAGAGGAAAGAGAATGTTGGGGAAATACAGGGACAGGATGGACAGGGCTCTTCTTTTCCTGTTCGTCGTTTTGATATTATCACTTTTCATGCCAGCAAATGCATCTGCTGCAGATGGCGCGGACCTCAAGGTGAGTGTTTTGAAATATGAACCCATCCCTGCGGAGATAGGGGAGTATGTCACTGTCTGGGTCAAAGTTGAGAACCTGGGTTACGCGAAGGCAGATGACCTGTCCGTAAGGATCGTTCCGGAGTATCCGTTCTCTATAGACAGCAGCGATAATGAGCTTGTCAATATCGGTATCCTTTCACCTGATAACGCAGCAGTTGAGGAGTTCAGGTTGTATACGGATGCAGCCGCAAATCAGGGTGTTGGGACCATTGAGGTATTCTATCAGGAAGATTCCGGTGGGACATGGTTCAAAAAGGAGTTCGATATAAGGGTAGGCTCGGATACCTTTGACAGCAAAGGTACCCTTCAGCTTTCCGGGACTCCTTTGAAAGAACCCGAGGTATTGATGCCGGGTGATACGGGCACAATATCCTTCACGCTCCGGAACAGCGCCACGGAATACACGATAACCATCGATGATGAGCAGTATGATACCAATGCCAGGATACAGTCGGCTTCCCTTAATGGCGTGGAAGGTGTGAAAGTGACCACCGGATCATACTATGGTAACGGTCTTATCGGTCCCGGTGAATCAGTGGACCTGACCTACAACATCGAGATCGATGAGGATACCCCTGATGGAACTTACTATCTTGACTTCTCCATAGTCGGCAGTTCGCATTCATACAACAACAACTGGAGGATCCCTGTTAAGGTAGACAGTTCGTCTGTCAGGGTGATACCTTCAAAACCTCTGGCCCTTGAGAATGGTGAGGTTGTACTGGAATTCGATGTTGCGAATATCCATCCGAACACACTTTCCTCTGTCAGTGTCGAGCTTGAAGCGGAAGGTATCGAGTTCTCGCCTTCAGAGTATTTCATTGGTTCCATGGATGCCGATGAACTTTTCACCATAGAGATCAGTGCAAAGGCCGTCTCGGAGGACATCTCCTTCCCTGTGGACCTTGTGGTCAATGCCAATTACAGGAACGGGTTGAACGAGCACACAGAGCAGGTGGATGTACGCCAGCTCCAGCATCATGTTGTTGCTGATGAGAGTGGTACCGGTGCCCACATTGCATTTGTTCTTCTGGTAGTCATCGGTGCCGGTGCTTACATACTTTACAAACGCAGGATGAAAAAAGAGCAAGAGTGACCTCTGATGTTAAGTCCGGCTCAGGCTATACGGATATCACTGGGTAGTATCGGCAGCTCCAAGATGAGGTCTGCCCTTACGACCCTTGGGATCATCATCGGCGTTGCAGCGGTCATAGCCAACGTCTCCCTCGGAGCCAGTTTCAACCAGTACTTCAATGATGAGATCGGTGCTGTGGGTTCCAACTTCATTGTTGTATATAGCCAGAGCATAGATGTTTTCTTTGACAGGGAACTGGAGATAATAGAGAACACTCCCGGAGTTGAGGGTGTATCTCCAATAAATCAACAGATGGCGAAGGTCACTTACATGTCGACCTCGCGACAGATCGATATTCAGGGGGTCACCGAGGACTATGATGAAGTAGCGAACTTCGATCTGGATTCAGGGACATTTCTCACGGACAAGGACCGTTACGTTGCTGTCATAGGTGCCGAGGTCGCCTACGAGAAGTTCGACAAGAAGATATCTGTCAAGAACCCGATCGATATCACCTTCAGGAGGGAGGATGGTGGGGTGGTCACCCAGACTTTCATTGTGAAAGGTATAGTTACGGACCCTGAAACCACTTTTGCGCAGACTGGTGTGGAACCTGAGATCCGTGTCTTCATTCCTATCGAGACAATGAATGAGATACTGGGCAAGGATGATTATGGTGGATTCTTCATCAAGGCACAGAGCCTCGAGGTTGTCAGGGAGACCGGGGATGAACTGGACGAACGTCTTGCAAGGGCACTGGGTGTTCCAAGCAGGGACCTTGACAACGATGATGCAAAACCATATATCGTGTTCGACCAGATCGAGATACTGGAGCAGACCAACCAGCTCTCAGCAGCGCTTACATCGCTTCTGACATCAGTTGCATTCATCTCGCTGCTTGTGGGCTCCATCGGTATTATGAACATCATGCTTGTGACAGTTGCTGAAAGGACCCGTGAGATCGGTCTTTTGAAGTCTCTTGGTTACAGTGAGAAGGATATCCTTGCACTTTTCATAATTGAGTCTATGATAGTAGGTGTGATTGGAGGGGTCTTAGGTACATTACTCGGAATAGCAGGTGCTCTGGTGGCGAATGATATCCTTGATGTGCCGGACGTGTTCCCTGTAAGCCTGATATTCCTCGGATTCTTCGTATCGCTGCTGGTGGGTCTGGTGGCCGGTGTTTATCCTGCAAGGAAGGCTGCACGCATGAACCCTGTTGAAGCTCTGAGGAAGGAGTGAACATGATAGACCTGAGACATTCATTCATTATCGCTCTTGGAAGCATAAGCAGTGCGAAGATGAGGTCCGCCCTCACCGCCCTTGGTATAATTATAGGTGTGGCTGCTGTTGTTGCGAATGTCTCCCTTGGTGCAAGTTTCAACCAGTACTTCACGGATGAGCTGGGTTCACTTGGTTCTAATTTCATAATCATATACAGTCAGGATGTCAATATCTTCTATGACGCTGAGCTGGAGCTCATAAGGAACACACCGGGTATCGATAGCGCTTCGGCCTTCAATCAACAGACAGCTGCTGTCACATACATCTCCTCAACCCGACAGATCGATGTGCAGGGGGTGGGTGAGGATGCCCGGTACATATCGAATCTGCTTGTGGAAGAAGGTAATTTCCTGTCGGATAAGGACAAGTACGTGGCAGTCATAGGAAAAGAGGTTGCGGAGGAGAAGTTCGACAAGGATGTCTCCATCAAGAACTATATGGATATAACTATCAAACGTGATGACGGTACCACTGTGACCCGTAAGTTCCGTGTGAAGGGCATACTTGCCAGTGAGGATAACACCTTTGTAACAGGTGGTCCTGACCGTGATGTGACGATCTATGTCCCAATAGCGACCCTGAACGAGATGCTCAATGTGACTGATTATGTGGGATTCTCTGCAAGGACAGAGGATGCAGAGTCTGTGGGGGAGGTCGCAGATGAGGTGGATAAGAGACTGGCAAGGTCTCTGGGGGTTCCTACAAGGGATCTTGATAATGATGATGCGAAACCCTATCGCATCTTCGACCAGGCAGAGATCATAGAGCAACTCGATGCCCTTGCAGATTCCCTGACGGTCCTCATCACACTGATCGCAGTAGTTGCACTCATTGTCGGTTCTATAGGTATCATGAACATCATGCTTGTCACAGTCACCGAAAGGACCCGTGAGATCGGTCTTTTGAAATCCCTTGGATATACGAGGAATGGGATTCTTACTCTCTTTATTCTGGAATCCATTACCGTGGGTGTCATTGGTGGTATACTCGGCACACTACTGGGTCTGGTGGGGTCCTATGTGGTGGAAGTCTACCTGAACATCCCTCCTGTGTTCCCGTTCTATCTTGTTTTCCTTGGCTTCTTCATCTCTGTATTTGTTGGTCTGGTAGCCGGTGTCTATCCTGCTAATAAGGCTGCGAACCTTGACCCGGTGGAAGCTCTGCGACATGAATGATGATTCTAGGATGCCTGCTTTTTCTTTGTTTATCAATCTCAATTATCCATGGGCATAATATTCAAACCAGTCGATTTATGGAAAGGTTTAAGTATTTGCCGTGCATTGACTAACTTGACGATAAATAGTCGAGTTGGACAAGTTGAGGTGTACAAATGGTTGAAATGGCTGACAACGCTGCTTATGTTCCTGATGATGGCAATGTTATCGATATCGCGGGTCTGAAAAAGAGCTACTTCCTTGGCGAGATGGAAGTGCCTATCCTCCACGGTATAGACCTGTGCATTAAAAAAGGGGAATTCGTTGCCATCATGGGTCCATCCGGGTCGGGGAAGAGTACCCTGATGAACATGATAGGCTGTCTTGACAGGCCTACGGATGGAAAGGTAATGCTCATGGGGAAGGACACGAACATTATCTCAGATAATGAGCTTGCAGAACTACGTGGTTTTGAGATCGGTTTCGTTTTCCAGAACTTCAACCTCATTCCACGTTTGAGTGCCTACGAGAATGTGATGCTTCCAACTTATTCCAACACAAAGAAGGGAATGGACACCTCTACTCGGGCACGGGATCTGCTGAAACTGGTGGGTCTCGATGACCGTATGGGTCACAGGCCACCGGAACTCTCAGGTGGTCAGAGGCAGAGGGTAGCAATAGCAAGGTCACTGATAAATGATCCCTCTCTGATACTTGCAGATGAACCAACAGGGAATCTGGATTCAAAGACAAGTGAGGAGATCATGGGGATCTTCTCAGACCTGCACAAAAAAGGTCGTACAATTGTGATGATCACCCATGATCCTGAAATGGAACAGTATGCAGACAGGGTGGTTCACATAAGGGACGGCTATATTGGTAATAATTGAAACGGGTGGTTTGTAATGAAGATTATCTATGAGGTCAAAAGAGCATTCTATGTACTGCTCTGTGTAGCGATGTTGAGCACTTCTTTCATGGTACCTGCTTCTGCAGATTCTGCCGCCACGATGACGGTGGATGTTATAGACTATGATCCCTTCCCGGCCCAGATCGGCGAGTATGTCGATGTTAGGGTCAAGATAGAGAACATAGGTTATGGTCGTGCAGATGCGGTCTCCCTGAAGATGGATCCTGAATACCCGTTCTCTCTTGATTCACAGAACAACGCGGTGGAATTCATTGGCATACTTTCTCCTGATGACGCAGCCGTTCATGAATTCCGCCTCTACGTTGATGAGAATGCGAAGGTAGGGACCGGTACAGTGGATATCTACTATCAGGTCCATGAAGGCGGTTCATGGTTCAAGTCCTCCTTTGACCTTAAAGTTGGTTCCAGTTCATTTGACAGCAAAGGAACCATCGAACTCACGGAGATAACCTCTGAGCCTGAGGTATTCATGCCAGGGGATACGGGAACCGTGAGTTTCACCCTTACAAATACAGCAACAGAAAGCTCGGTCACCATCGACGGTGAGGAATTCGATACCAATGCCCGTGTCCAGTCAGCAACCCTTGGTGGTGTTGATGGGATAGATGTCACAAGTGAGAGCTATGTTGGCTCCGGTGTGATAGGTCCGGGTGATTCGATAAGTGTGAGCTACAATGTTGACATTGCTGACGATGCACAGGATGGAACTTACTATCTTGACCTTTCAATGGTGGGAAATTCATATTCATATAATAACAACTGGAGGATCCCTGTAAAGGTCGATTCTGCAACTGTCAAGGTCATACCTTCCAAACCAATGACTCTTGTCAATGGTGAGGGAACCCTTGAGTTCGATGTTGCCAATATGCACCCTAACACCCTCAGCTCTGTAAGTGTAAAGCTCAGTGCAGATGGTGTCGATCTCTCTCCTGAGGAATACTTCGTTGGCTCAATGGACTCAGATGAGCTCTTCACCATAGAGATCGATGCCAGAACCGATATAGATGCTGAGTCTGTGCCCGTTACTATCACCGTTGATTACAGGAACGGTATCAATGAGCACAGCACAGAGGTCGCTGTCCGTGACCTTTCCCTCATCACCGAGGATGAAGGCAATGCCGGGAACCTTGCAGTCATGGCTGTTGTACTGATCGCATTCCTCGGTATCCCTGCAGTGGTCTACATGAAGCGCAGGAAGCAGAACTAAAGCAGGTGCAGATCATGCTGAGTCTGAAACATTCCTTCAGGATGGCTGTCGGCAGTATCGGCAGCTCAAAGCTCAGGTCCGCACTGACGACACTTGGTATTGTCATCGGTGTTGCTGCGGTGATAGCCAACGTCTCCCTTGGAGCCAGTTTCAACCAGTATTTCACTGAAGAGATTGGTTCTGTGGGTAACAATTTCATCATTATCGAAGGAAAGACATCCAACCTCTTCCATGATGATGAGATGGAGATCATAAAGAACACACCGGGAATTGTGGGTGTATCTCCTTTGAGTCAGGAGGTTGCACAGGTCAAATACATATCCGCCACGCGGCAGATCACTGTTCAGGGTGTCTCGGAGGACTACGAGGAAGTAGGGAATATCCAGATGGAAAGCGGGACCTTCATCGATGACAAGGACAAATACATGGCAGTCATCGGTCATGATGTAGCCTATGATAAGTTCGACCGCAAGATCTCCGACAAAAATACAATCGAACTGACCTTTACAAGAGCTGACGGTGAGACCGTTACAAAACAGTTCAAGGTGAAGGGTATCGTTGACAGTCCGGAGACGACATTCGTCCAGAGTGGCATCGAACCTGACGAAAGGATCTTCATTCCAATCGCAACCATGAACGAGATCATGGATGAGGACTATTACTGGGGATATTTTGCAGCAGCTGACAGTCTTGAATCTATAGGTGATGTCACGGATGAACTTGACAAGAGACTTGCAAGGGACCTTGGTGTTCCTTTCAGGGATCTGGACAATGAGGATGCAAAACCCTACGCACTTACGGACCAGGGTGAGATCCTTGAAGAGGTGGACCAGTTATCTGCTGCACTTGGATCATTGCTCACTTCCGTTGCTCTGATCTCACTTATTGTGGGTTCCATCGGCATTATGAACATCATGCTGGTAACGGTCACTGAAAGGACCGGTGAGATAGGTATCATGAAATCCCTCGGGTATAAGAACTATGAGGTTCTGTCCCTGTTCATGGTGGAATCTATTGTAGTGGGACTTTTCGGAGGTGTACTTGGGATCATCCTGGGTGTAATAGGTGCCTATCTTGCAGATAATGCAATGGGTCTTCCTTACGTATTCCCTGTGGACATGATCCTCACTGGTATGCTGGTATCACTCATAGTTGGTCTTCTTGCCGGTCTTTACCCGGCCAATAAGGCTGCAAGGATGAATCCGGTGGATGCTCTAAGGCACGAATAGGTATAATATGGATATGCATCAATAGGTAGCAGGCCAGTCAATAAATTAAAAGATCATCAAAGGACAAATTAAAATGTTAGAAGAGATATTGATAGGGATCCCGATACTTATGTTCCTGTTCTTTTTCGGAGCAGGGATACTTGGTACCCTGTTCTGGATATGGATGCTCATTGACTGTGCGACCAGGGAACCTTCTGAAGGGAATGACAAACTGATATGGATCATCGTGATAATATTCACTCATCTGCTGGGAGCTCTTATCTACTTCCTTGTAAGAAGGCCAAAGCGTATTGAGATGTATGGCAGATAAGCGGTAGTTCCAATGAATGGCAGTAGAAAGTAACCATCAGATATAGTAGTGATATCAGGACTTCAGAGGTGGCAGATACCTGTCACGATAAAAAACGATCATAAAAACGAGGATAATATATGGCTGAGATGAGGAATACTATGTGGAATTTCATAAAGGTTGCTTTCATGAAGCAGACCTATCTGAACATTCTCTATCTCATTTTCTCTTTCCCGCTCGGCACAGCTTATTTTGTGTTCCTGGTAACGGGCCTGTCATTAGGTTCCGGCCTTTTGCTGGCATGGGTAGGTATTCCTATTCTGATACTTGTTTTCCTGGCATGGTGGGAGATAGCATCCTTTGAACGTCAGATGGCGATATGGCTGCTTGGTATTGAGATAGCTCCCATGTCCCTGAAGCCTGCTCCTGACCAGAGCATCCTTGGAAAGGCAATATTCAGGATAAAGAGTCCTGTAACATGGAAAGCACTTCTATTCCTTCTGGTGAAATTCCCTCTTGGTATCCTCTCACTTGTAACTATGGTGGTCCTTGTGGCACTGACCATAGGAATGCTCACAAGTCCGGTGACCTATTTCTTCGGTAGTGGACCGGGGGATAGTTTTGTAGGATCGGTACTTTTCTCTGTATTGGGTATATTTGTAGGACTTGCATCTCTCCATTTGTTGAACCTGCTGGCCCATATTGAAGGAACATTTGCAAAAAAGATGCTGGGATATTCAGAAAAGTATACTGAGTCGCTTTAAAAGGAAAATGAAAGGAAACCGGTCTTTCAGTCACTCAGACTGTTGATACTATCGTAGAAATCGAGTATCAGCTTTGTCTTTTCACTCTCAAGGTTGAGCCTGAAAGTCCTGATCTGCTTTCCAAGAGGTTTCTCGATGACGATATTACTTTTAATAAGTGGTGTGATGACCCTTGCAACACTGGAGTGTGATAATCCTGTCTCATCTGCAATTCCAGATAGATAGGTCGATTCATCCTTGTGTGCGATGAGGTTTTTCAGAACTGTCATCTGGGCCGTTTTTCCAAATATCTCTTCCAGCGCATCCATTTTATATCTTAGTAAGATATTATGTTATGGCTTATAAGATCTTCTTTTATCGGATAGCCTGTTGACAAAAACATGGACTTTTTCATATTTGGAAAGGTTTTAATAATATCGTACTTCTATATTTCATAAGCTTGTTTCAGGTAGAATTATCATGGATGGAGAAAACATTAGCGTAAAGATCCTTTCACTTCTGGAGAATGACCCGGGTATAAGCACTAAGGAGATCTCTGAGAAATTATCAGTTTCCGAATCTTATGTCAAGGAGACACTGGAAAGTATGTCCGATATAAGGCAGAAGGTTCTTATTGTCGATGACGAGATGGATGCTCTGATAGCTTTGAAAGTAGCTCTGGAAACAGAAGGGTACAACGTTGTAGAGGCAAAGGATGGTCATGAGGCTATAGAGAAGGTTCATTCCGAGATACCGGATGTGATATTGCTCGATCTTATGATCCCTGGCATCGATGGCTTTGAGGTTTGCAGACAACTGCGATCCGACCCGACCTACAGTCATATTCCTGTGATAATGCTCACTGCCCGTGGTGAGATCGATGATAAGGTTGAAGGTATCGAACTGGGTGCTGATGATTATGTCACAAAGCCGTTCAACCTGAAAGAACTGAAAGCACGTATAAAGATGGTCCTGAGAAGGAATCAGGATTGATATAGTTTTTTGATATATGTGGAACCGGAAAAGCAGATGGAATCTAATTCTCCTTGCCGTAGTAGTTCTGCTTTTGATAAGTTCCATATTCTTTCTCTGGATGAGGACCAACCTTGAGGTCAGGTCGGTAGTTGAGGAACAATACCAGAATCAACAGTTGTCACTGACACGCCAGATAGCTGACAATATCGAGAAGACACTCAATGAAAGGGTACTGTTGCTCGAGGTTATCGCCAAAAAGGATACAGGTGTTCCTCCTGATAATTACCTGTCCGACCTTAAAAGTGTCTATGATGTTGCAGGGATATTCTATGTGGTTGAATATGTCTCAGAGGACGGTACGATAGTTTCGGGCTATCCTGAAGAGAACGTTCCTATCGGTCTGAATCTCTATGATTCGAATCAGTATGGCGCCTTTGAAATGGTAAAGGAGTCCGGAGAGGTATATGTTACGGATCCTTTGAAGCTGATAGAGGGTAACTATGGTTCTTTTATATGGGTGCCTGTTTATGAGGGTGGTGAGTTCAGGGGTGCTTTCATTGCGATAGTCCAGGAATCAGACCTTAAAAGCAGGTATGTGGTGGAATCTAATTCGTCCAGTTACGCATATCTCCTTGACAACAGAGGAAGAGTGCTTTATTCCGATCAGGGTGACTATCCAAGACGTACAAGCTATGCAGAGATCATGGCTTCTACTTCTTCGGGACTTAGCAATATCATTGCAGAACAGGTGAATGGTACGGAAGGGAACGGTAAGTACCTGATCCTTGAAAATGGATCTCTGGTCGAGGAAAGACTTGTCTCATATTCGCCTATTGAGTGGTACAATCAGAAATGGTCACTGGCAATAACAAGTCCTTCTTCTGAGGTTGACAGGCTTATCGTATCTGTTTACCTGAAACTTTTCATTGTAGCCGTGGTTTCGGTACTCTTCATAGTATTCGTTAGTTCGTTCCTGGTCATAATCCTCTTCAACTGGAGCAAGAGCCTTGAAAAGGAGGTTGATGAGAAGACCCAGGAACTCAAGGAATCCAATGAATCATTGAAGGCAGCAAATAGTAAGCTCAAGGAACTTGACAGGCTGAAGACCGAATTCCTTTCGGTGGTCTCCCATGAGCTGAAAACACCGCTGACTGCCATGAAAACCTCAAGTGAGTTCCTCCGGGAGAATGATAGTTGTGATATTCCTCTGAAGAATCAGATGCTTGATATCGTCATCAGGAACATAGACCGGCAGTCAAGGATGGTCGATGACCTTCTTGATATATCCAGGATCGAATCCGAGCGCATGAAGTTCCATCAGGAGCCTGTGGACATAGGGGAAACCATCAGGATGTCCCTTGAGATCCTTGACAGCTTCATAAAGGAAAAGGATATGGCGGTACTGGTGAACCTGCCTGATAACCTTCCGGTGGTCAATACGGACAGGGACAAACTGGTTCAGGTTTTCGTGAATCTTCTCAACAATGCTGTCAAGTTCAGTAAGAAGGGTGGAAGGATCGATATCAATGTGGTGGATGAGGATGACTATCTAAGGGTAAGTGTAGTTGATGATGGTATTGGCATGGGGACTGAAGAAATAGAGAGGATATTCGATAAGTTCTACCAGATAGACAGTACCTCTACCCGCAAGGTTGGAGGAAGCGGTCTTGGACTTTCAATTGTCAAAGGTATCATTGAAGGTCAGGGTGGGACCATAACTGCCAGCAGCGAAGAAGGAAAAGGCAGTACTTTCACATTTACATTAAAAAAATAACCACCAAGTGTTTCATATCTCATAGTTCTCAGGTATGGTGAAGGTAAAATCACTGCCTTTGTCAGGTTCACTGCTCACCTGAATGTTCCCGCCATGCATCTCAACGAATCTCTTCACGATCATAAGTCCCAGACCTACGCCTTCATATCTGCGTGTGAGTGCCGGGTCTATCTGCAGGAAAGGCTGGAATAATTTATCAAGGTCCTTTTCATCTATTCCGATTCCCGTATCCTTTACCGAGAACTTCAACATATCCTTCTCCCTGGAAATAGTCACCTTTATCTCTCCCATCTCGGGTGTGAACTTGATGGCATTGTTTATCAGGTTGTAAAGGATGGTCTTCAGCTTGTTCTTATCGATGTGTATGACAGTGATGTCATTTTCAAGCTCAAAATCAAGTTTTATATGTTTCTTCTTTGCCATTGGAAGAGTGGAGTTCTTTATGTCCTTGACGATAGCTGGTGCAGAGACCTCTTTAATGTTGAGTTCCAGTTTTCCTTCCTCTGCAGCTGATAGTTCGATCATCGAGTTGATAAGAAGAAGCAAACGATTCCCACTTTTCTTGATGACATCAAGATATTTTTTCTGTTCATCATTGGTCTGTCCCAGGTAATCCTCATATAAGAGATCGGAATAGCCCATTATTAGATTAAGTGGTGTCCTCAGTTCATGACTTACGTTGGAAAGGAACTGTTTTTTAGTACGGTTGACATTCTCAGATAGAAGTTTGGCAAAAACAAGTGCTTCTTCAGCTTTTTTCTTGTCGGTTATGTCCTCTCCTGATGAGATTACCTCTGTTATGTTCCCTTCTTCATCTCTCATCATAATATTATGCCATGCGAATATCCTTGTCTCTTCCTGTACTCTGATGGGGGCTTCAAAATATGGCATTGGTTCGATCTCTTTTCTGATGAGTTTTGCATAACCTTTCTTTGCCACCTCTTTAAGATCATCAGGCATTGCAAGTTCGAACCAGTTCTTTGAGATGATGTCAGATTCCTTGCAATTGAATATCTGGGCTCCTTTTTTGTTGATAAGTTTGATGTTTCCTTCCCTATCCAGAACAAGGATTATCACGCCTACTATGTCAAGATACTTCTGGGCCCTGTCCCTTTCTTCCATTAGCTTGAACTCGACATGTTTCAGTCTGGCGATGTCCACCATAAGTCCGTTGATACCCTTATATTCCCCATCTTCAATGATGGGTCGGGATGTGGTATGAACATAACTGATATCTCCCTTTTTCTTGACTATCCTGAACATGTATGGTTTATGTTCACCTGCTACGGTCTTTTCAATGTCCTGAAGAAGTCCGGGTATATCATCAGGATGAACATGTTTTGTAAAATGTGTGCCAAGAACCTCTTCGATCTCATACCCGGTTATATTCCTGATAGCAGAATTGAGGTATGTGAAATATCCATTCTCATCTACGGTAAAGAGGACATCATTGAGGTTGTTGAGCCTGCCTGAGTAGAACTCCTCTGTTTCCTGTAGTTTTGTCCTCGATGCATCTAATTGAACTTCCAGTTCCCTTATCCGGTCCAGAAGTTCTTTTTCAGTAAGATGTATATCAGCATTATCTGTGCATTTTGTGCCTTTATGCTTGTCCATTGTCATTTTCCGGTAATCGGTAGCTAGTTTGTTATAATAGCTTTACGGCTGGATCAGGTATTCTGTCCTGCTGTGTCTTATGAACCTGAATAGGTTATTTTGCACCAGCATCTGCACGGTAAATGCTGTGCATATTTCCAGATCCTGTATTCTGCTGTCCCAACTAACGGTAATTATCCTTTAGACAATTCTATTTGTGATCCATGTGGTATTTCACAGATCACACTATTGCCAGATATCATATTTACTTTCTATATAATGTTATATTAATGTATTTGTGTTCTAAGGGCTATATGTGCAAACTTCCAATAGTATTTATTCGTATCTTGCGGACTGATCATACAGGTTACGCAGGATATATAGTAGAAGGAAATAAATGAACGACTCTGAAGCCTATATAGATCCTATCGCTTACAACTAAATTAGGGTCGTACAATTGTGCGCGGGGTAACACTTCCCGCAAATACCTTCAGCCACTCTTTTTAAAAATGAGTTGGTGTACGAAAAAGGCGCCTTCTCTTCTTTTCCGTAATTGAAACCACTGGAACAGTAAATAAACGCCGAGGTTGGGATTCGAACCCAAGCACTCCTCCCGGAGAAACCGGTCTCGAGCCGGTCGCGTTTGGACTCCGGGGCTTAAGCAGCCGCCGGATTAGTCCGCTCTGCCACCTCGGCACATTGGATTTGAAGGACTTGCTATCTTAAAAAGGTATCGAGGGAATCTTTAGAAGTCGAAAAGTGAACTCTGGTTGTTTTCCTGGGGCCTGGTTTTAACATCCTGTTCTCCCTTCTCATTTTCCGGGATCTCGATGCTTCCGTACTGGCCTCCACCACCGGGGCGAATGATGAGTTTCTCTTCCCTGAAGGCGATTATCGCATTAACAATGCGGCTGTCAAGATGCTTCATGTCGTCGGTCTCAGCATTGAGCAGTACGTTCAGTTCATTTCCGTATCTTTTCATAAGGTCATTCCATGGGGTCTGCACACCTTTGGTGTTTATACTGGCATGGCCTATGGCCGTCATGATGATCTCAGAGAGTGGCATCAGGTGAATGTAAGGAGGTCTGTGGTCCGGGTGTTTCGGTTCATCGAAGTCGGCAAGCTCGTTCACCCTGTCCTTTACTCCCTTCTTGATGACCCCTCCACAGTTGCTGCATTTCCAGTTCTTTGAAAGGCATTGTTCAAGAGTGTAGTGTGTAAAACATTTGATACATGCGGACTCGTTGTATTTTCCTTCCTGCGGATAGAATCCTGCATTGTATTTCACTCCGTATCCGCTCTCCCTGAGGATGGCTTTTTTGAGTCCTTCAAAGGTCACTTCAGGGACATTGATCTGATTGAACTCCCTTGCCAGTTTGTTTGCCCATGGTGAGTGTGCGTCGGAGTTTGAGAGGAATGTAAGCCTGTGAAGTTCCTCTATCCTATCTGCATAGTTGCTGTCTGCACTAAGCCCCAGTTCAAGAAATGAAATATAGTCCGTCATATCTCCATAGCAACTCTCAAGTGAATCGTGGTATGCATAGAGTGCTGTCCAGGGGGTGAAGGCATGACATGGTCCGATAAGGGCTTCCACATCCTTTGCTATCTCCGCGATCTCACATCCGTTCAGTCTGACAGTAGGCCTGCCATCAACTTTGAGATCCCCGAACTTCGACAGTCTTTCCGCAAGCTCTTCAGCTTTGGATATGGATGGTAAGAGCAGCAGGTGATGTACGCGGCTGCTATCCTCTACTTCAGTCGTAATTAAAAAATCAGTTTTCCCGATGGCGATGGTCTCATCATCGACCGCTGCTGCTTTGATAGCTTTGAGCCATTCGGGATGGGTACAGTCTCCGGTAGCAACCAGGTCTATACCTTTTTTTGCCGCTTCCTCTGCCATTACTGGCAGTTCCATCTTATTCGAACAGGCCATCGAATATCTGGAATGCAGGTGTAGGTCGGCATTGATCAGCATTTTATCTTAGCCAATATATCTCAGGTCTTCGTCCTTTGTAGCAGCCATGTCCGGCATGCCCTGCTGTTGCTGCTCAACTTCCTTGAGCCTTGCAACGATCTTCTCCATTTCCTTTGCACGCTCTTCAAGAGGTCCGACGTCAATATCGATATTGAATATCTTGCAAATGACCTTGAGCAATGATTGTGCACTCTTTGGATCTACGAGGTATCCTGAGGTAAGTCCCATAAGGCATGCAGAATCTATGTTCCTGAACTTGCTGAGTCCAAGCAGAAGTCCTGATGCACCTACAATACCTCCTCCGGGTTCGTTCTCCTTGAAATCGACCCCGTACTCCTTAAGCTCCTCAATAAGTTCCGTGTTATTGACAGCTCCGAGTACCTCGTCGGAATGTGTAAGTTGTCCTGTGGGGAATCCTCCAAGAGTATATATTCTCTTGACTCCGAATTCAATGGCAAGGTCCAGATAGACCGTGCATAGTTTGTAGTGTCCCTCTGTGGAAGAGCTCTGGTGGTCTCCGATAAGGGCAATTATATCATGTTCCTCTGTGTGGCAGACGAACATCTCATTATTGACCAGCTGAATCTCACTGTTCTCGTCTACAAGAACCTGAGGTGGGAAAAAGTGGGAATATATCTCAAGTATCTTTTCTGCATCAAGCTCTTCGACGAGGTGCTCAGCGACAAGCTTCCCAACGTGTCCGACGCCTGGAAGTCCTACTATCAGTATGGGGTCATTAAGCTGAACATCTTCTTTTACACGAATTACTTCTATCTCTTGCATAGAATACCTTCCCTTCTTGCTGCTCTTCTATATTTCCCATAAGGGTCCTTTGGGGAAAATCTTGCAGGCTGTGGCCTAAATGTATCCGAACCACATTGTTTGCAGACAGTTTCCAGAGTATATCTGTCGCATTTCCTGCACTTGTAGATCTTCTGTCCCAATAGGATCTCACACCTTTACGGTATCATTATGTCTGTGGAACTCGCCCTTTCCACCAAGATGTTCAATGGTATCGATAGCCGCTTTTGCAGATCTCTTCAAAACAGCTTCTGCTAGCTTATAGTCAGGAGCTATCACTTTGATACGATATCTTGGGGCACCGGTGTAACTGATGTCCACTCTGACGCCTTCTTCCTTATCAACATTATTTCCAGCTTCAAGGGCCAGCTTGATGATGTCAATACCATCAGGAAGATAACAGTTGAGGTCTACATAACCTGCGATGTCCACGTAAGGCAGTTTGATGTTGCTCTGAGCGACCGTGACAATGCTTGATGCCAGCTTCTTCTTCATCTTAAGATCGCCGAAGGCAGCTTCAGCATTTATGACTGCTTCTTCGAACGCAGAATAGAGACTGCCGAAATTCTCGAATAATTTGAGCTTCAGTTTGCTCATCTCTTCTTCGCTGGTTCCGGTCTCCTCAGCAACGAACTGGAGCCACTTTGCAGCTTTCTGTTCGTTCTTCCAGTCCTGTATCTTTGCACGTTTCTGGTGCTCGTTGACATCCTTAAGGGACAGGTCTATGTGGCGGCGTGAGGTGTCTACATTGAGTACCTTGCAGACTACCTTCTGGCCTTCACGTATATGGTCTCTGACATACTTGACCCATCCGGCCTTGATCTCCGATATGTGGATAAAACCTTCCTTTCCATCGAATTCCTCAAGTGTCACGTAAGCACCGAAGTCTGTAACGTTCTTCACGGTACAGACGACGAAATCCCCGCTTTCGGGCCAAATGTTCTCATCCATTTTGGATCACTTTCATTTACTCGAGTACTTCGAGTATGTGTGTTGTAATTGAGGATTTTCCGCCGGTAGGTTCTGCGAGTGTCCTTCCGCATACAAGGCATGTTACCTTGCGGCTTGCACTGCCGAAAATTACCTGCTCGTTCTCACAATCATTGCATTTTACACGTAAGAATCTGCTCTTTGGTTTGTTCATTTACATCACTCCGCGAAGTCGAATTTCTTTGCTCTGAAGCATGGTCTCTGGTGTGCCTTGTTACATTCTGAGCACCTGTATCTGAGCCATATTCTCTTTGTTGGCTTGTCTCCACCTGGCACCTTTGAGAACTTTCCGCTGTTTCCGATACCGGTCTGGCGTTTCTTCTGTCTCTCGATGTGTGTGAGTGACGATGCCTTACCCTTCTTCACTCTCTCAACAACATGCTCTGTGTGTTTTTTGCATGAAGGGCAGTGTGTTCTGAATCTCTTTGGAATCTTCATTATCTTCACCTTGATAATTTGAGTTATCTTTATAGTATCATTTGTGCCACGTTACGTTTGATCAGTCCCTTTGCATTCAGGGTCGGTAAAACAGCAACGTCTTCGGCATATAATGTGTAATTGCGATTATCCATAGCCTTGAAAGTAGGCAGGTCCTCCAGTATTCGCACAACAACGAATTCTTTATTTATATTACTTTTGGCTATTTCAGCTCCGTTGGTGCTGTCATCATCACTTTCTGAAACCTTTTCCTGCTGTCCATCCGGCTGCTCATATCCTGCTCCTCTCTCCTGTTCCTCAGCAGGTATTTCTTTGCTCTCTCTTCTCTCAGGTCCCTTGCCTGTTTTCTTTGTTGTTGCCTGCGGGTCCAGTATGGGTACCAGCAGTTCCCCACGGGCTGAATTAATAGCTGAAAGTACTGCATCGTATACTTCCTTTTCCTCAGGCAGCAGTTTGCTCATATCCTGGGAAGGCGGCATGCTGGAAAAAGCGTTGTTTGTTGCATAGCTTATTATCTTCTTGATCCTGCGCAGGAATATTACCTCGATATCCGTGATAGCGCTCTGAAGCTCGTCCTCCAGCATCTTTGATTCCACTGAACGCGGACTGTTTATACTCTGGATCTCATCCTCAAGCTCCTTGACATATCCTTCTACCTCATGGTAAAAGTCAGGATGCAGTGACTTCAATGTTGAGCTGCTCTCTTCACGGAGTGCATTCTTCAGTTCAGTGCGATCCATATTCTGCCACACCTCTGCACATTAGATATATTGCGGCATACTCCGGTACTTCCTGTATGCCTTCCTCCACAAAGAGGTCCTTTCCTTTCATTTGAACTGCAAACGGTTTTATCACTTTTATTTTTACCGACTTGTCACCAAAGACCACCGCATCGTTAAGCGGTTCGAAGTTCTCAAGTTCATCTATTGACAGGGCTGTGACCTTCATCCCGGATTTACCATGGAGGGAACCCGGCAGACGTATGAGACGCTTGATATCGGCAGTTACGGGTTCATCGACACATGCAGCCATCTGTTCCACGCCCTGTTTGACGATGGTCTCCAGTATGTCCTTCTTTATGCCGCCAAGTGCATCCATCCTGCCTTTTTTAAGGCTGTTGACCCTGGATTCATCTTTGAATGTCTCTACAAGTTTCTCAGCAGTGGTCTTGCCTATTCCTTTGAATCCTGTCAGTATCTTCACAGCATCATCATCTGTGGCGAGTTTTGTCAGGTATGATATAAGATAGCGGTTTATCCTGCCTCCCCATCCACCGTCATCCTCGGACGGGAACACTGCCATCTTTGCATTCTCTGCTCCGGCATCTCCTGATATCTCCCTTTTGGAGAATAGCTTTTCCAGATTCAGACCCTTGGAGCTTACGTAGTCAACGATCTCCCTTCTCTCAGCACTTCCAAGTGAGAGCACGGATTCCTCACTGATATGGAAGTGGTATCCTCTTCCGCCTGAGAATACCGCATGGACCTGACTTTCATTGAATCCGAAATCATCTATCAGGAACTCAAGGAGTTTCAATGTCTCTCTCTTACCTTTCTCAAGCATGTCTGCATAGGAGTTGATATCTCCCGGCAGGTGGTCGGAGTCAATGTCGAATATGAGGTCAGCTTTCTGCCAGTTCTTCTCTTTCATCTTGGGAGCACCGGGATACTCGTAATATGCCACAGAATAATATGCATGTGCCGGACCTATGCCGCTCAGGTAATCATGGAGCTCACCTTCGGAACCGAAGGCACGGTGTCTTTTCATGAAAGTATCCTGACCGCTGGTAAACTCGATGAATCCCCATTCCCTTGATGTGAATTCCGGTGGGAGCCTTATGTCTGCTGTGGCATAGTATTTCTGGAATGCCGATACCACGTATCGTCGCGTACTCTCGTTCATCTGCTGCCTGTATCTCCTGTATGGATCAAGATATCTGCTACTAGATCGGCCTGATCCGTCATAAACCTTATAGTCACCATCTGCATTATAATCCCCGCATGAAGAAAGAAATGACAAGTGCTGATGTAGCTGCCCTTGCATTTGAGCTCAGCTCCGGCGATACATCTATAATAGATGCCAAGATCGCAAAGATATACCAGCCTGCAGATGACGAGATCAGGATAAACCTCTTCGTTTACAACAAAGGAAGGGATAATCTGGTCATCGAGGCAGGGAAGCGAGCCCACATGAGCCAGCACCTGCGTCCAAGTCCTAAACTCCCTCAGTCGTTCCCTATGATGCTGAGGAAGCACATAATGGCAGGACGCATCACATTTGTCAAACAGTATGATTTTGACAGGATCCTTGAGATCGGTATTGTCCGTGGTGGTGTGGATACGGTCCTTGTGATCGAACTGTTCTCGCCTGGCAATATAGTTCTCCTGGATTCCGAGAGGAAAATAATACTCCCTATGAAACCAGTCACCTTCAAGGGCAGAAGGGTACGCAGTGGTGAGGTATACCAGTATCCTGAGGCACAGATAAGTCCTGTGGATGCAGGTGTTGAGGACCTTCAGGAAGTGTTCTCCGGCTCAGATGCTGACGTTGTCAGGACCATCGCTACAAGGTTCAATCTCGGTGGTGTGCTTGCAGAAGAGGTATGCGCAAGGTCCGGTGTAAATAAAGCGGAACCTACAAAGGATGTTGGTCCGGAAGCCATTGGATCTATAATTACATCTTTGAAGGATGTATTCACACCTCTTCTTTCAGGTGACCTGAAACCCTGTGTTGTCAAAAAGGATGTCAAAGGTGAGATGCAACCGTTCGATGTGCAACCCTTTGAGCTTGCTATCTATAAGGACAATGAGAAAAGCCCATTCCCAACATTCAATGCCGCTCTGGACGAGTTCTTCGGAAAGAAGGCAGCAGAGTCTGTTCAGGAACAGGTGACAGCTGTCAAGAAAGAAAAAGTGAACGTATTTGAACGTCGTCTTCAGAAACAGGAAGATGCGATAAAGAAGTTCACAAAGGATGCTGAGAAGCATACCCTTGTTGCTGAAAGTATCTATGCGAACTATGTTGAGATAGAGCAGATAGTAGGTGTCCTGCTTCAGGCTCGTGATAAAGGCTATTCATGGGATGAGATCCGTTCCATTATCAAAAAGGCGAAGGAATCGGTCCCCGCTGCAAAGTGGATAGTCAGTATAGATTCAGCAGCAGGTAATATCGTTCTTGACCTTGATGGAACGAAGGCCACGGTTGATATCAAACTCACCGTTCCGCAGAATGCCCAGATATATTATGATAAGGCCAAGAAGCTCACAAAGAAGAAGGACGGAGCACTCAAGGCTATCGAGGACACGAAACTTGCCATGCAGAAGAAGGAGAAGAAGGCATCTGGCAGGAGAAAGGTCAGTACCAAGAAGTACTGGTATGAGCGTTTCAGATGGTTCACATCCTCGGATGGTTTCCTTGTGGTGGCAGGAAGGGATGCGGATACCAACGAGGAGATCGTTAAGAAATACATGGAAAAGCGCGATATAGTGTTCCATACCCAGGTTCCCGGAGCTCCTATCACGGTTATCAAGACCATGGGTAAGGAAGTGCCGGAGCAGACATTACAGGAAACAGCGCAGTTCGTGGTCTCGTATTCAAGTGTCTGGAAATCCGGGCAGTTCAGCGGTGACTGTTACTGGATAAAGCCGGAACAGGTATCAAAGACCCCTGAATCCGGTGAGTTCCTCAAAAAAGGTTCCTTTGTTATCCGTGGCGAACGTACTTATTTCAGGGATGTAGAGGTCGGTGCGGCAGTGGCTCTTGAGCTTGAAGGCAATACTCGTGTCATAGGTGGTCCGCTGTCGGCGGTAAGCAAATCCGGGCAACATGTTGTAGAGGTTGTTCCGGGTAAGTTCAACCAGAACGACATAGCGAAAAAGATATACAAAATATACGTCGATAAGTTAGGGGAGCCAAATTTCGTAAAGCAGATAGCTTCTCCTGATAAGATCGCTATGATGCTTCCACCGGGTGAATCCGATATAAAGGTTCAGTGAACTGGCAGGAATGTATTGCAGTATCTACTATTATAGCGTTATATGGTGTTACAATGAGGGTCACAAAAAGGAATCTGAGAGGCAGAGAAGGTGAGATCACATTAGTGCCGGAAACACTTGATGACCTGTGGCACCTGAAATATATCATAGAGAAGGGTGACCTTGTATTCGCCCTGACAAAAAGAAAGGCGGATTCTGCGTCAGATAAGCTCCGTCCTGAGAAGGCCGAGAAGAAGACCGTGAGGCTCGGTGTCAGGATAGAGGAGATGGAATTCCATAAATTCTCCAATCGTCTGAGATTGCATGGGCTCATAGAACAGGGAATGGATGTCGGTCATTATCATACCTTCAACGTAGAGGAAGGACTTGACATCTCTATAATCAAGACCTGGAAGAAGGACCAGCTTGAGCGTATCGACGAGGCTGAGAAAAGTTCTAAGCGTCCGAAGGTAGTTATAGTTGCCATAGAAGAAGGGGATGCGGATATAGGTCTTGTGCGTCATTATGGTATTGAGACATATTCCCATATCAACCAGTCCTCAGGAAAAGGTGAGGGCACACTCAGGGAGACATTCTTCGAGGAGATACTGGGACAGCTCATTCATGCAGCATCCGAATCAGAATCAATTGTTATTGCAGGTCCGGGATTCACAAAGGATGACTTTGTTAAGTATCTCCGATCAAAAGAGCCTGACCTTGCCTCAAGGATGATCACTGAGGACACATCCTCTGTTGGCATGTCCGGTTTTCAGGAAGTTCTCAGACGCGGGGCAGTCGACCGCATCATGGAAGAGTCACGCATAGCCCGTGAATCCCGTTTGATGGACGACCTGCTCAAAGAGATATCTACGGATGGAAAGGTGGCTTATGGGCTGGAAGAGGTAAAGATCGCTCTGGATTATGGCTCGATAGACACTCTCCTTGTGGCGGACGAGTTGCTGAGGGTAGAACGAGAAAAGGGCAGCATCGACTCATTTTTACGAAATGTTGAGAACAATCAGGGAAAGATAGTTGTGTTCAGTACGATATTCGAGCCGGGACAGAAACTTCTTGCGCTGGGTGGCATTGCTGCACTTCTACGCTTCAAGATATGATCCTTCTTTATTTTGCTTCTGTTCCATATGCATTATATCTATTAATAAAACCTTAATTAATCCTCTACCTCATATAAAAACATTATGGTGCGGTTGTGTGTGATTTGTGGCACTAGTACAAAACACCTTCGATTCTGCTATATATATTTTTACAGTCATGATTAATTAACATCTAATAGGTTCTTTTTAGTGTTTTAACAGAAAATAATACTTTAGATTACTTTATATTGGCTTTAAACCTCTAAAAAAGGAGTATTTCCACATATTATCTAATTTTTCCCTTATTCTATTTTATCATAAACAAAAATGATATATACTTCTACTTTAAAGTCCTTATCTGGAGGTGAAATAGGTAACTCTTGGAGGTATACAAGCAGTTACATATTTACAAGAATTGATGGAAAATATTTACTGACGTTTTTTTTAAGTCAGATATAAACAATTATGACTATGTAAATTGTTTAATAATTATACTATGATTTATCTTAGGGAAGTGATAAACTATGGAAGGAGAACTCGTACTTAAAGACATGTCAGCAGCAAGCCCAGCAGCAGTAGGTTTCTATGGTCTTGGTTTTGCAGCTACATTTGCAGGACTTTTAAACATGGGCATGTTCTCAGATGCCCTTATGGTAATCGCAATGGCAATAACACTTGGTGGAATTGCAGAAATAATTGCAGGTTTGCAGCTCTGGTCCAAAGGTGACACATTCGGTGCAAGCGCATTCACAATATTTGGTCTCTGGTGGATAGCATTCGCATACATCAACCTTGCTCCAGCAGGAATCTTCAGTGCACCAATGGAGGCAGCAAGCGCAACATCAATGGGATTCTTCACACTTGTATGGGGTCTCATCGCAACAACACTTACAATTGCTACACTCAAGATCGGTCTGAAGATGCTTACAGTCGTCTTCGTAGTGCTCGACCTCACATTCTTCAGTCTCGCACTGGTATTCTTCGGAATGTTCCCACTTGCAATTGCAGGAGCAATAACCCTGATCACAGGTCTTGTAGCACTGTACATTGCAACTGCACTGGTCTACGATTCAGTTGGCCTTAAATTGCCACTCTGAGTTCAGGTAGCTAAAAACACACATAATAAATACAAAATGGTCGGTAGTCTCTACCGATCTCACCTCTATTTTTTATTTTTGATCTCTCTCAAATATCAGTTGATTTCTGTTTTACTGATATGAAAAGTATTGATATGATCAAATGCTGTCTGGAATCAAAAGGGTTTTGTGGATCGATCATGAAGTAGCCCTGAATGATACACTCTTTTGAAATTAGTTAATACGAACTGCCCTTTCCGCAGATCCGATATACAGCAGTTCTTTTCCATCCATGTAGATGTGCATCACTCCGCCGGATTCTGAGACTGTTATTGCAATAGATACTGTATCTCTGGTGATCGCTGCTGCTGACACATGACGTCCGCCAAGTCCCTTGTCCACTTCAATGTCCCTTGCATCCACATCAAGATATCTGCCGGCAGCCTCTACCATTCCTTCTTCAGAGATGACGAAGACTCCGTCGAGTTGTGCGAATTCTTTGATGGATTCCCAGTTCTTCCTGTCAAGTATGTTCCTGTCATCATCCTGCTGACCTTTATAGGGATTGAGTATCATCTGGTGTGAGCGCATCATGACCTCTTCAACGTCACCAACTATGAACGCAGTTCCGATCTGTTTTCCTTCACGCCCTGTGCTGGATATGTCAAAAGCTACCTTCATGACAGCTCTTAATAGCTCAACAGATATCCTTTCTTCACATTCCTTCAGCATTCTTACCATGTGATTCTCAGCAAGGTCATGGATCACAATGGCGTATGAGTCCTTGCTCTCTATTATCCCGACAATAGTGCCTTCTTCGACTTCGTTCATCATGAACTCGATGGCTGAGGCGTTCTCAACATGTTCTATCTTTCCGGCAGCCTGCTGGTTGAGCTTGTCAAGGGCTTCTTTTGATCTTTCTTCTTTTGTTTTGCTGCTTGCTACCAGATGGTCGATAAGATTCTTTTGTTTACGGCCCGCAAAATAGACAGGGATAGATGTATCTAGCTGGTCCTGATCAACATCCCCTGAGATTATTATAGCTTTCGATCGCAGTTCTTCTGCAATCCTTATAGCAGCGCTGACAACTACTTTTGAACTGTCCAGATTATCCCCTCATTTCCATCGCAGCGATCAAACTACCTGATCATACTTATTATATACGTGTATTTTATAAATAAACTTGCTCGGTAGCGATATTAATTTATGCCTCTAATATAAATGATAATTGGTGATAGGTTTGGTGAGAGCTTTTATTGCGGTGGATCTCCCTCAGGAGTTCAATGATAAGGTTGCCGATGTACAGTCAAAGTTCAATGATTTCAAATTCAAATTCGTAGATCCCGGTATAGTTCATATTACTGTGAGATTCCTGGGAGATGTCCCGGATGATAAGATACCTGATATATCCAGAGCCCTTGATTCTGTGAAGTGTGAACCTTTCGAGGCTCATGTCAAAGGAGTCGGTGTTTTTCCAAAACCTAAATTCACAAAGGTCATATGGCTGGGATGTGAAGGGAATTTCGATAAACTTTATGAGTCTGTGACAGATTCCCTGTCTTCTTTTGAGTTCGAGCCGAACCTTCACAGGTTCAGCGCGCATGCAACCCTTGCAAGGGTAAAATATCTCCCCCGGAAGAAAAAAACAGAGTTCCTTGAGATTCTTGATGAATTGAAGGATGTCGATATAGGGGTGATGCAGGTAGATGCTGTTAAACTTAAAAAAAGTGTTCTGACCCCACAGGGTCCTCTATATGAGACCCTTCACGAGGTCAGTTTGAAATAGGCCATGACCGGCCTGTTTCATTGGTCCCTATTGAGCATGATTCTCATAATTCGAATATCCGCTTGAACGCAGGATCCTTTTGTCTGTGGTTATCAGCAGACACTCTACTCCATCAAGCTCTTCTATCATCTCCATGCCCTCGTCCTCTCCAAGAACGAATACAGCGGTCGCAAGGGCATCTGCATCCATTGCAGTATCTGCTATCACGGTTGCGCTGATGAGGTTCTGCGAGGAGTATCCGTTCCTTGGGTCAGCAATGTGCGAGACCTTTGCAGCATCACTGAAGTATCTCTCATAGTTTCCGCTTGTGGCAACAGCCATGTCCCCGATATCCATGATGGATATGGCATCTTCATTTTTATCCGGGTTCTGTAGTCCTACTCTCCACAGGCTGCCATCAGGTTTGGTACCTATGTATCTTCCATCTCCTCCGGCATTCACAAACCCGGAGCTTATGCCATCATCCATGATCGATCCGATCGCAAGGTCAACTGCAAATCCTTTGGCAACACCGCCCAGTGTGATCCTCATGCCCTCGCCAAGGCTTATACTATTGCCTTCTACAACGATGGCAGAGTGGTTCACCAGTTCGAGTGTTTCATTGATCTCTTCCGGGGTAGGATCCTGGTATGTCCCGCCGGGGCTGTACTTGCTTGCCCAGAGATCAAGTATCGGCTGTATGGATATGTCAAAGGCGCCATCGCTGACCTCTGAGTAATATTTGGAGCGGCTCACCACATAGACAAGTTCCGGGTCGGCATCGTGGATGGTACTCCGTTCATTGAGTAGGGCTATCTCACTTTCATTGTCATAATTGTTCATGACCTGGTCAACATAATGTATTTTTTCAAAGGCACGATCAATAACCTCTGAGGCATAGGTTTCATTGGGACTGGTCACTGATACAGTGACAGTTGTGTCCATCAGGCTTCTGGTTTGTGAGTAACTTTCGCCTTCTATGGGGCTGTCAGCGACAGGGTCTGAAACATGATCTATCATGAATAATACTGTGAAAAACGCTATCAGTACAATGGCAACAGTTTTATACCTCATGTTGTATGAAAAGATATAACTAAATATTAAAGTTATGTACCATGGATGAGACGGAAGGTAATTTCCTTCTGTTTTCGTTATTATTTGTATTTATCTGAAGGAAGTAGTAGAATGAGCAATCCCAGCACAGGTTCAGGTACGGGAACAAGTTCAAGCAAGGATAAGTACCTTGTAGTCGCCCTTCATCAACTAATGGAAGAGTACGGTTGGAGAGGTATAGAGAAACACTTTGGTTTTGTGAAACATCATATCATTTACGTAAAACCGGGTTCATCTCTTGACAAGATCGAGCTTAAAGCGAATGTACTTGGCAATCATATGGATGTTGACTTTTTCGGGATCACTCCGCAAAAGGGGCTCCTTGATAAGGTCTTTGATTTTAATGTACGTGTAGTGCGCAAGTCTTTCGAGATCGACAAATATGTTTCGAAGGATATGAAGATAACAAATGAGCAGGACCTGAGGAACAATATCATCGTTGTTGTCAGACAGCTTGAAGAAGTCGTGGAGAAGTGAGGAGATAGCATGGCTAAGATCAATAATACTCTTCTCATCGGCATCCTCATAGTAATGTTCGCAGCAGCAGGTGTATATGCCTATCTTGGTTACAGTGGCAATGCAGCTATGTCAACCCATTACATGACCGAACAGAAATGGTCCGACAGTTCATGCAGCGGATGTCATGCAGGTGTTTATGATGAAGTCTCCGTTTCGTCTCATGTGGAACAGGACCTGAAGCAGTGGTCATCTATCATGGATTACGGTGTTGATGTTGACAGCATCGATACAGATGCCATGGCAGTAACCTATGGGCAGGTCCACCCAGGTGGTGGCTACATGGCAGACTACGGTGTGGATATCGACTGTATGATATGTCATGAGCAGGTTGGAGGATATGACTTTGAAGCACGTGCGGAAAGCATAGCAACAGGTGATTTCGAGAATGCCAACGAAGCTGCGATCGAGGAATCAAGGGAAGAATTGCAGAAAGAACCATTGTATGTGGTAAGCTATGTGCTTGATGTCCTGGCTCCACTCCCACTTGTGACCGAAATTCACGATGAGGTCAACGGTGCACCGGATAAGGCTCTCTGTGGAAGCAACTGTCATACAGGTGACATTGCAACAACAGCTGTTTCATGGACACTCGAAGATTCAGCTTCATATGACGTTCACGATGATGTGGACTGTCAGGAATGCCATGAGACAGAAGAGCACGATATAGGTACCCGTGAATATCTCTTTGCTTCCGAATCGGTTCATATGGAGATAGAAGCCGGTGTAAAGGACTGTGATTCCTCCGGATGCCATGAAGGTATATCACATGGCGGAATGGTTGATGCTCACCTTGAGTTCATCAGTTGTGAATCATGTCACATCCCGGCACTGCCTGGCACTGATGTGACCGGTACGCCTGTAATAAAGGAATTCAGCTGGGAGAACGGTGTCCGTGAGGATACGGTATATGAGTCTGAATTCACACCAACACTTGGATGGTCATCAGGTGTCTACTATGACCTTCTGCCAGTAGCCCAGGAACGTAGCGAGGGATCAGTTCTCAAACCATTCAATATAATTACCGGTATCTGGTGGGATGAAGGCGTCAATGCGGAAGTACTTGCAGATCCTAACACAAGTGCTGTGATCGGTAACCCGATCGCTCCTGATGAGGTACTCGATGCAGATGCAGACGGTGATGGTATTGTTACTGAAGACGAGATGCGTTCATATGATGGCAATGCTGACGGTACTCCGGATTATCCGAATGCTGTTCTCAGGCATGTGGAAATGTACTATCAGGTGAGCCACAACATCGCAGGTTCAGAGACAGGTATTGCAGATCCTCTTGAATGTGCTGACTGTCATGGAGCATCAGCTTCAGAGACCCTCCAGAATATCCACTTTGGAACTGAAACTCAGGATTGTGCCGTATGTCATGATGTTATACCTGTGATCAACTGGAACTTACTGGGCTATGATGCCGATCCGGCAGAGACCGATCCACCAACGGATTTCTCCGCAATGACGATAGATGTGACCATACCTGGCGCAAAGCCTGATGAAGTAGAAAGGGAACCTGCGTTCTAAGGAGTTGTTAATTGTGGAAATAAGAACATTGGATAAATTACCTGAAAAGATCATCATTCCACTCAGGCAGCACAGGGGTGCTGTCTGTGAACCCCTTGTGAAAAAGGGTGACAGGGTCCTTGTGGGGCAGAAGATAGGTGAGTGCGAGGACTACAACTCATCTTCGGTTCACTCAAGTGTCTGCGGTGAGGTAATTGGAATTGAAGAATCAGCTCATCCTGATGGTAACAAGGTAAAGAGCGTTATCATCCAGCCGGAAGAGAGCAATGAGGCGGTCGCGTTCTCACCATGCAAGGACCTTTCACCTGAAAAGCTTGCAGCTCTCATAAAGGAGTCCGGGATAGTGGAACACTATGGAATGCCTACTCATGCTGTTCTCAGACCAAAGGGTAAGAAGATAGACACCGTACTCATCAATGCGACATCTTCCGAGTGGATAGGTGGGAACTTCAAGACGCCAAAGGAATATGCATCCCAGGTCATGGATGCCCTTAAACTGCTTATGAAAGCAGCAGGTGCCAGTAAAGGAGCTATTGTGCTCAGGACCGATGATAAAGCGTCTATCGATGCCTTTGAAGGTATCGAGGTAGGTAACAAGAAACTGAAGGTTGCTCCTCTTGTAGGTGGCCGCAGGATCGGTTATTATTTCAAGGAGCAGAACTCGGACATAGTCGTCCTTTCACAGGAACGGATCTTTGGTAAGAAGATCCTTAACTTCTTCACCTATAGTGTAACAGGAAGGAAGGTCAAGATCGACCGTGATCCTACGGATGTAGGGGTTGCTGTCTGTGGCGTTAAATCCGCAAAAGCCCTTTACGATGCTGTTCACGAAGGAAAGCCATTCTACGATACTGTTGTTTCTGTGGAAGGCGTTTCAGGTAAGATGGAATATGTCCTCGTGAAGATCGGTACTCCTTTCAAGGACGTGATCGATTCATTCGGATACACAGGTGAGATCGGTAAGATCATAGCTAATGGTGTAAGGACCGGTGTGGCACAGTACACTGACCAGGTCCCTGTCACAAAAGGAACTACAAGGATATCCCTGCAGAAACCTGAAGAGATTATCAGGGATGAATCTATTGCATGTATCCATTGTGCACGCTGTGTGGATGTCTGTCCCGTTTCCCTTATCCCAAGTCGTCTTGCTGTAATGGCAGATCAGGGTCGTTTTGATGAATGCAGACAGATCCATATTCAGAACTGTATAGAATGTGGTGACTGTGCAGCAGTCTGTCCTTCAAAGATACATATATTGCAACTTATCAGGTATGCAAAGGATGCTATTGATATGGCATACAATGACATGCCTGAAAAGCAGTCATCCAATCTGAAGGTCGGATGCTGTGGAGGTGAGTGATATGACGTATACTATTTCAGCTCCCCCTCATAAGAAAACAAGATTAGATTTCAAGACATTGAATATAAGCAAGATAATTGCTCTGCTTCCTTTATGTCTGGCGTCGATATACTTCTTCGGTGTTCCAGCCCTAGGTATCATTATCGCATCCGTATTATCTGCTGTTGCAACTGAATTTGTGATACAGACATCACTCAAGCAGAAAGTAACGATATCAGATGGGAATGCAGCTCTGGTGGGTCTGCTCCTTGCATTGCTGATACCACCTGAAGCTCCTATATGGATACCTGTTGTTGGCGGTTTCTTTGCGATCACCGTTGGAATACATGTGTTTGGAGGCATTGGGTCCTATATTTTCAATCCGGTGCTGGTCTCATGGATCTTTATAAAAAGTGCATGGCCACAATACATGACAGCTTTATCCATACCACATGTAGGCCAGTTCTCCGACCTTTTCCTTGAGCATGGTGCCGGCCTTATGGCAGGTGTTTCTCCCATACTGCTTATCGGAGGCGTGTATCTTATATACAAGAGATATGTGGACTGGAGAGTTCCTCTTTCATTCTTTGTGACTTTGGTGGCATTACCTCAGATAATGTTGTTCATTTCCAGTGTAATGGCCCTTATTCATGAAGGTGTACTGAACCCACTAATGTACATGTCACAGCTTTTCGTTTTCCTTGACATGAGTCCTGAACTGCCATATGCGATGATAGGCGCTGTTTTCTTCGGTATCCTTTTCCTTGCGACCGATGCACCGACCTCGCCTGTGACTAAAAATGGTCGTATTGTCTATGGTATCGTATGTGGTGTACTTGTCTTCATCTACGGCTACTTTGCCAACTATGTGGACGGGGTATTGTACGGTATCTTCCTTGCGAACTGTGTCGGTTCTTACATAGAGCTCAATACAATGCCGGCATCATTCGGAACAGAATCCCTTCCGGAAAGGATCTACAGGAAAGTGATGGACAGGGTTCCTTCCTCCCTGAAGTTCGAGGTGATGAACAATGAGTGAATCCAATAAGGATACAGCCGTAGTTATAGGAAAACTTGTCCTCATATCTGTTGTAGCAGCTCTTATGTTAGGTATTACTTATGTTCCTACAAGTGAACAGCTCAAGATAAATGAAGCAAACTCTAAAAAAGAGATATTAGGTGAATTGATCCCTGAAGCAGGTGGCAATTTTGAAGAGGTCTATAGTGATGTCGTCGATGATGATGGCAATCAGATAGTTCTCTATTATCGTGCAATGGACTCCTCAGGTAACATTATAGGTTATGCGTTCTTCCAGCAACATGCAGGTGCCCAGGCTCCTCTTGTTGTTGCAGGAGGTGTGGATTCAACGTTCTCAACAGTTCGTGGAATGGATGTCCTGAGCCATGAAGAGACTCCGGGACTGGGTGCAAAGATCGTTGATGATCCATTCAGAAGTCAATTTGTAGATATTCCAACATCCTCACTGGCTCTTTCCAGTTCAGGTGGATCAATAGACTCTATTACAGGCGCGACGATCTCTTCACAGGCTGTAATTGATGCCCTTAATGTGAAAATAAGTGAAATTAAAGAGGCAGAGGAGTGATATTATGGACCCATTAAGTGAATATATTCGTGGTATTACAAGAGATAACCCGATCTTCGGACTCGTTCTGGGCCTCTGTCCAACACTGGCAGTGACTACATCAGTCGAGAACGCCATCGGTATGTCCGCAGGTACGGCATTCGTACTTGTATGTTCGAACATTTTCGTTTCAGCCTTAAGGAAGCAGATCCCTGCGGCTGTAAGATTGCCTATATTCATCATCATCATAGCGACCTTCGTGTCGATCGTGAAGATGATAATGCAGGCTTATTTCCCGCCCATGTATGCGGCGTTAGGTGTGTTCATCCCGCTTATTGTGGTGAACTGTATCATCATCGGCCGTGCAGAGGCATATGCTAACAAGAACAATGTGTTCTATTCTTTCATAGATGGTCTTGGTATATCCACAGGTTTCCTGCTGGTACTGATGCTCATCGGTGGTATCAGGGAGATCCTTGGAACGGGACAGATAGTGACATTCGACTACACTCTCATTACCCTTCCGATCAATCCTTCCGTGACCACAATGATATTGCCACCAGGCGCTTTCCTTACAATAGGGGCACTGATGGGAATTGTTAACTATCAGAGAGCAAAGAAGAGAGCAAAGGGTGGTTAAAATGGTAGAAAAGGCATTATTCGCCATCCTGATGGATGGTATATTCATTAAGAACTTCCTGCTTATCCAGTTCCTTGGACTGTGCTCCTTTGTGGGAGTTACCAAGGATGTCAAAAGTGCGGCAGGAATGTCAGGAGCTGTTGTCTTCGTTATGGCAATGGCAGCCAGTGTATCGTATCTGATCTACACCTACGTTCTGGTGCCTACAAAGATGGAATTCCTTGACCTGATAAGTTTCATCGTGGTCATTGCAGCACTTGTGCAGCTTGTAGAGTTCGTTGTCAGGAAGAACATCCCTTCACTTTATCGTTCACTGGGTATCTACCTGCCACTTATCACGACCAATTGTGCTGTACTTGGTGTGGTATTGCTCAACGTAAGTTCCGAGTACAACTTCATCCAGAGCGTTGTCTTCGGTATTGCAGCAGGTCTTGGATATACCATAGTAATGTTGATGATGGCAGGTATCAGGGAGCGTTCGACCTTTGTGAACATCCCGTCTTCCGTCAGGGGACTGCCACAGGCATTCTTCATCGCGACCATGCTGTCAATGGCCTTTGTTAATTACTTCTGGGTGATTCCAATATGACCGAACTGGTAACTTTCCTGGTACAGGCAGCAGCAATCCTTGGAGGTCTTGGACTGGCTGTTGGTGTTATGCTCATTGTGGCATCCAAGAAGTTCAAGGTAGAGACAAATCCTCTCGTGGATGAGATCGTTGAGATACTCCCCGGAGCGAACTGTGGTGCCTGTGGTTACGCAGGCTGTGCCGACTTCGCAGAGCGTGTGGTCAACGAAGGTGCACCTATCAATGGTTGTCCTGTCGGTGGTTTTGATGTTGCCAAGGAGATCGGTGGCATTCTGGGACAGGAAGTCTCAGAAGGCGAGGAGCAGTATCCTTTCGTCATATGTAACGGTGGTCTTAATTGCGTTGACCGCTTTGATTATGTAGGCTTTGAGGACTGTAAGGCTGTAATGCTTCTCTCCGATGGTGAGAAAGGCTGTAACTATGGCTGTATGGGCAGGGGAACCTGTGTCCGTGCATGTCCGTTCGATGCGCTTACCATAGGCGAGGACCGTTTGCCTCATGTGAACAAGAACCTCTGTACAAGCTGTGGTCTCTGTATCTCATCATGTCCGAACGACATACTGGTCTTTGCAAAGGAATCTGAACAGGTACATGTGCTTTGTACTTCACACGATAAAGGTAAGGCTGTAAAGGAGTCCTGTACAGTAGGTTGTATCGGCTGTAAGATATGCGAGAAGAACTGTCCTGAGGAAGCCATAACCGTCACGAAGTTCCTTGCTAAGATCGATCAGGATAAATGTACAGCATGTGGAATATGTGTGGAGAAATGTCCACAGAATACAATTGCTATCAGGTGATCATATGACATATAAGACAAAGATAGGCCTGAACGAGAACATCGTAGCAGCACTCAGCTACTTAGGCTTCTGGATAACAGGGATAATCTTCCTGCTCATAGAACCGGACAACAAGTTTGTCAGGTTCCATGCAATGCAGTCACTGCTGATATTCCTCCCACTCTCATTACTTATCTTCATAGTGGGATGGGTTCCTTATGTTGGCTGGATAATAGCTGATTTCCTTGGATTCGGTGCATTGTTCTTCATACTGGTACTTGTCATTATAGCATACAGGGGTATACTTCTCAAGATCCCTGTTGTTGGCTCTTATGCTTACAAGATGACCTACCAGTGAAAACACAGAATATGCAGGAAAGCCTCAGGGCATTAAATTCCTGCTGACTTTTTTTTATCTACGAAAACTTAAAAAACTACATCTTCCTATTAATGCAGGTATGCATACTTCTATGCGGAGGGTTTGAAATTAAAGAAGAGATATGGATCGAAAAGTATAGGCCCTTTAAACTCGATGACGTGGTGGGCCAGAAAGAGGCTGTAGAAAGGCTGAAGTCGTACATAAAGACAAGGAACCTTCCACATCTTCTGTTCTCAGGTCCTCCAGGGGTGGGAAAGACGGCCACTTCCGTTTCGATCGCACGTGAACTTTTCGAGGATTCATGGCGTGAGAACTTCACGGAGCTCAATGCTTCCGATGAACGTGGTATTGATGTTGTAAGGACCAAGATCAAGAACTTCGCTAAGACCACTCCTATCGGTGGTGCGGATTTTAAGATAATCTTCCTTGATGAGGCGGATGCTCTGACCTCAGATGCCCAGTCTGCCCTCAGGCGTACCATGGAACGTTACACCAATAATTGTCGTTTCATACTTTCATGTAATTATTCATCCAAGATCATCGAGCCTATACAGTCCAGATGTGCTGTTTACAGGTTCCGCCCTCTTTCAGATGATGCAGTAGCCGAACGTGTCCGTTTTGTGGCAGAGAACGAAGGTCTTGACATTGCAGATGATGGTGTGGATGCCATCAAGTATGTTGCACAGGGTGATATGAGAAAGGCCATAAATGCCCTTCAGGCTGCAGCACTCATTGCAGACACCATTCACAAGGATGCAATATACAAGATAACCGCAACGGCCCGTCCGGAGCAGGTGAAGGAACTCATTGAAACAGCTCTTTCAGGCAATTTCAGTGCATCCAGAAAGCATCTTGATAGTCTTCTGCTTGAGCAGGGTCTTTCAGGTGAGGACGTTGTCGGACAGATATACAGGGCAATGTTCGATGTTGATATCCCTGAAAGGAAAATGGTGGAGTTGATCGATGTTATTGGTGAGATCGATTTCAGACTTACCGAAGGTGCCAATGAAAGGATACAGCTTGAATGTCTCCTGGCACACTTTGCTTTATCAGGCAAGGGATCTGATTGAGCCTTGAAGTACAGGTAATTGAATTACTTTCCTCTTTTCCTCACTGGCTTGCCACTATGATCATAGGGGCAATGCCGATATTCGAGCTAAGGGGTGCTATTCCCATTGCACTGGGTGTGTATGAGATGTCTCCTGCATCTGCATTCACCTTTGCCGTACTGGGTAATATGTTGCCTGTTGTTCCGTTACTTCTGTTCCTCGGTCCGGTGTCGGAATATCTCCGAAGATATACTATATTTGACAGGTTCTTCTCCTGGCTCTTTGGCAGGACCCATCGTAATCATTCGGAAAGATTTGAACGATACGGTACCCTTGCTTTAACTCTGTTCGTAGCTGTTCCGTTGCCTGTCACAGGTGCCTGGACCGGATGTGCAGCAGCTTTTGTATTTGGGATAAAGTTCCGTCATTCGTTGCCTGCCATATTTGCAGGTGTGCTCATAGCCGGAATGGTTGTCAGCGTTGTCACTCTTACCGGCATGGGTCTGTTGGCTACTATGTGATCAATGAGTGGTACTAAAAGGGAATTGAAAGAGAACGAAGGAAAACCAAATTAAAAAATGAGATGTTAAGAGATCACTTGTTCAGCATCTCTTTTGCAAGGTCGATATCCTCGGCCTTCACAGTCTTTCTTCCTGCATGTTCTGCAAGCTTGATGGCTTCCCTTGATATCTCGAGTCCGTATTCTTCCAGTATCTCCGTAAGGGCCACACCAGCGGTCTCACTAACTCTCTGTGCTCCTGCATTCCTTATTACTCTCTCTATGGGTGCAAATGGTATGATCGTCATAAATATCCTCTTATATATCCTGTAATTTTAATTGAATTGAATCTCAACCATTGATTAGTTAAATAATACAATAAATAGTTTTGTAATCACTTTTTAACATCGAATGAGTACATTTTGTAGTATCAGGGATGTTCTGACTTATATTTCAGGATTGTACGTTATAACTATCAATGCTTCTTCATTTTAACTGCGATGTCCTTTCCAAGTCTTATGCACTCCGCAAGATCCTTCTCGTTAGGGATGTATTGTATCCTGAGCACAGGGTCTATGACCTCAACTCCTGCCCCTCTGAGCTTCTCAGCTATCTGCACAGGTGCCTCTCCGCTCCATCCATATGATCCAAAGGCAGCCCCTATCTTTCCTTCTATGCCTATATCTATGAGCTTGTCCAGGAATTTGGATATTGGCTCGAGCATGGTGTAGTAGAATGTAGATGAGCCGATACAGATCGCATCATATTTAGCAACATCTGCAGGATCCCACTCATAGAAGTTGTCGATGTCAACATCTATATGTTTTTCACGTGCACCCTGTGCTATGGCCTCTGCCATCATTTTTGTACTTCCCTGTGTGCTTAGATATACTATTGCAAGTTTTGGCATATTCTATCTCCCCTGTTTTGAACTTTGAGTTCGGACTGGCATCTTTTAACTTTCATTGAACCACTATACCGTCAGCTGGTTCTAAATTCCATTCCCACTCTAGTGATCTGTTAAGAATATGCATACTGCCTGTTCATAAACATTTCCAGCTATTGGTGGTGGAAGTATGTATCAGGACAAGGTTATCTTTATTGCCGATCAGGAGCTACAATATTAGCACTTCAAATAATGGAGAACCTATATGGACGAGAGGATCGCGCCACATATCGATGAACTAACCATGGCGCTTGGAAACATCAGCAAGGAAGAGATCAGAGAGGAACTGGAAAAACTCCTTAGATACCGTGTTCCCCTTGACGAAGCAAAAAGGATCCTGAGGTCAAAGTACTCTTCAGCATCTTCGAACAGTGTGAAGGTCAAGGAGCTTTCTCCCGGACTGAACGGTATTGAGATATCAGGTCGTATCATTGATATCATTGAAAAGACCGTGTCTATACAGGGAGAGCAGAAGACCATCTTTTCAGGAACACTTGGTGACGGGACCGGGATATGTTCCTTTACATGCTGGGATGATATGTCCCTTAAGCCGGGGGATGCTATCAGGATAAAGAATGCATATACACGTCTCTGGAACAATCGTCCGGAACTCTATTTTGGAAAACGCTCCACTCTTACTTATCTGAAGGACGAGGAACTTCCCGGGATAGAGGAGATGTCACATTCAACTCTTAAGAAACTGGGTGACATCGTTCCTGCAGATGTCCTTGCAAGTTCTGTTGTACTTATAGTTGAGATGTATCATAGGGAGATCATGCTGAAAGGCGAGGAGGTCACTGTTGTTGAAGGTGTGATCGCGGACGAGACCGCAAAACTCCCATTCACATCATGGGTACCACTTGGAAAGTTCGACATTGGCAACTATGTTCGTTTCGAGGGTGCTGCTGTACGGATATTCCGTGGTCTTCCATCTATCAATTTCAATGATGCGACATCGTTAAAAGAAGTGGCATCCACTGATAACCTTCCTTTCACAATGGAATCCGTTAGGCGTTCAGTTTCCCCAGTAGCTATAGAAAAGGTACTCGAGAAGGAAGGTATGTTCGATGTCACTGTAAAGGGTAATATCATCTCTGTCAGGTCCGGGTCAGGTCTCATACAAAGATGCCCGGTATGCAATCGTGTAACTCAAAAGTCATCCTGCCGGTCACATGGTGAAGTGGACTGCCTGATGGATATGCGGATAAAGGCAATACTTGATGACGGTACCGGTGCGGTCCATCTCATGCTGAATCGTGAACTATCCGAGGCTGTGTATGGGAAAAGCATGGATGATGCCGAGAAGATGACACAGGGTTCAATATCCGGTGATGTAGTACTGGAGGATATGAAGAAGGTCCTTACCGGCAAGTACCTTGGAGCTCGTGGTAACTCCTCTAAGAACGAATTCGGCGTGTCACTGGTGGCAAGGTCAGTGTGGACCCCGGAGGATGATATCCAGGAGCGTATAGATATTCTTCTTGAGAGAATGGGTGAAGGATGTGATAATTGATGGTGGAAAGGGAAGTAGCATACAGGCTGTTCGCAAGTGAGTTCAATGACTCCAGGTTCAATCTCCATTCAAATACGTCTTCATCAGACGACCAGGAAATATATTCTCCTAATTTTCTCATAACGCCTACAGGCCTTAAGGCCAACAGGGTCCTTGTGGTAGGTGTGGTCACCGAGGTTGAACGTCTCTCTGACCAGGCAGGAAGTGAAAAGGAACTATGGAGGGCACGTATCTCCGATCCCACCGGAGCCTTTACAGTATATTCGGGAAGCTATCAGCCTGATGCATCCGTCTTCCTTTCAAACGTGCAGGTGCCCTCTTATGTGATGGTCCTCGGCAAGGTTCGTTCATATGAGCCAGGGGATGGTTCTGTCTATGTATCGCTGCGACCGGAAGAGATCAACTATGTCGATGAGTTGATACGTGACCGCTGGATAGTCGATACTGCGGAGATGACCCTTGATCGCCTGGAACTGTTCGAACGTTTCTTCTCATCGCGTAACGAGGCAGATAGCCCCATGGAATGGTTATTGTCCTGTGATATCCCGGAATCGCTGGCAAGCGGAATATGTCTCTCACTGGATCATTATCACAAGGATAAAGGGTACTATAATTCATTGATGTCCGATGTGAAGAAGGCTCTTTGTTCTATCAGGGAAGTATCCGATGCTCCTGAAGAAGAGGATGATACTGATTCTGTGATCAAGTCGGTCCTTGAGGGTATTGATGATGGCAGTGGTTTTGAGTATCATGATTTCATTAAGGCCACAGGTTCCCGGAACATACCTGAAAAGGTGGCTGAGAATGCACTGAAGTACCTGCTTTCAAAAGGGGATATATATGAGCCAAGAGCAGGTTTTTTCAAAGTGATACACTAAGTATATTAGTTATATAGGTAATAACTTTTTGCATGCGACATACTTAAATATGGATGGATATTACTCCTCAAGAGTATTCAACTAGAGCAAATCATCAATTAAAGAAGGGCTACTCATGGATAATGATGCGATCATAGAGAATGTAAAAAACGCCATTATGGAAATGAAGGGTGTAGGAAATACACTCTTGCTTAATGAAGAGGACAGGGAGATCATCAGGGAGCTTGAGAAAAAAGCTGATGAGATGACTCTTATGGGCCTTGGCAGAGGCGATAATAAAGGTGTGAAGGCGGTACTGAAGAACGATGTGATCTTTGCCTTTACCACAGACATGGATTTCTGCTGGCCTGAAGGTCCCAATGTGATCCTCATGCATGATGATTGTGTTGTTGGCCAGGATCTTGATGACGAGGCAAAACTGGAAGAGGTAAAAGCATGCAAGGACAAACTTGTGATCGGTAATATTGTGATATACGATACAAGTGTTCTCAAGAAGATGGATGTCAAGAACAATCCTCTTATCGTAGTTCTTCCTCCTAAGCCATGCAAGGATGTTGAGGAAGTTGATAAGGTCTGCAATGTCATACTTGCATCTCCTTCCCCTCCAAGTGATGAGTATCTCAAGGAGAAGATGGGACTTGAGAATCTTCATGGGACGGGCACATTCCTTCTTGGATTCGATTTTGAATGTGGCTGTGAGTAAACCTTATCTGGTATTCGCTTTTGCGAGTACCTGATCAGTTATTTTTTCTTTCCGTATTCAGGAACTGGCAATCTTATATGGACGTTTGTCCCTTTTTCCAGAGTGCTTTCTATCCAGATGTTCCCTTTATGCGCTTCAACGATCGTCTTTGCAATATGAAGGCCAAGTCCGTTGCCACCATATCGCCTTGTCTTTGATCCGTCTACCTGATAGAATCTCTGGAATATATTGTCTATCTCATCTTCGGGTATGCCTATACCGTTATCTATTATCTTTATATGGAGGTTCTTATAACCTTCATGTGCAACTATCAGGATCGTTGTATCCGGAGGGCTGAACTTGCTGGCATTCTCCAGTACCTGCAAAATCACTTCTTTGAGATATTTCCTGTCACCTTCTATAAAGGGCAATCCATGTCGGATATCGGTGTCCAGCCTCTGTCCTTTCTGTTCAAGTTGTCCTGATATTTCGGAACTGGCACCCATTATCAGATCCTCTATCCTGAGGCTCGTGAATGTGTAGTCGGTCTCTCCATACTTTGCAGCACTGATGAAAATAAGAGAATCAATGATCCTTTCCAGTTTCTCCGATGAGGCATTGATCTTCTTTAATGCATCTTTCTGCTTTTGGGTCGTATCCCCAAGGGTGCCGTCACAGATGAGTTCGGAATATCCTTTGATGGGTACAAGTGGGGTTTTGAGTTCATGTCTGAGATTTGATATGAAATCCTCTTTCATAGCATCAATGGAGCTGAATTCTTCCAGTGCATATATTGTATCCCTGTACCTTCTGAATGAGAATATCCATGATGATATCATCAGAAGTATGATGATGATCGATAGTCCGGAAAGTATCCATTCTTTGAATGGGATCCTGATGCTATCCAGGATGCCTGTGTTTCCTCCGAGGAATAACAAAAACGAAACAAAGGCCATTCCTGTAAGTATCAACACTGCATCAAAGGTTATTCTTTTATTGATGGTCTCTTTTCTGGAATTAAGCTGTTTCAGGTCCATGTTCACACTTTATATTTAGCAGGAAACTCTATTCCGCTCTATCTATTTATACTTTTTTTGTTTATCTGCAGTATTTTATATTTTGTATATTATACAAATTTCAATTATCTCCGTGTGCCAGCAGCCTTTCAGGTATGCTCACATATCATGATAAAAAAAGTGAAATTAAAAGAAAAAAGGGTACATGGTCAGACATGTACCTGATGTGATCATTCGTTGTTGTATATCTTCAGAGCATCTTCAACGGATGCATCTTCAACAGTTATGGCATTGATGGCATTGCACATCCTGACCGCTTCGTCAAGTGTTTTCTGGTGGATGTTCCTTCCGGTTGCATTACCCTCTGCGCCGCTCACATGGATCTGTGCGTATAGCTTCCTGAGGAATGCTTCAGGATTATCACTTGAACCTCCGGCACATACGACCTTCGTCCTTCCGGCTGCAAGCACAGCTTCCTTGAATGCCTCTTCATCAGGGATACCGTCACCTTTTGGATAGTTGACCTTCACAAAGTCTGCGTTCAGGCATGCTCCGACTCCAGTAGCACCTGCAATGAGGTGTGGGTCCTTCTCATTCTCTACGGCTCCTCCTCTTGGGTAGATCCAGAGCACTGTGAGCAGACCATACTGGTGGGCTTCATAGATGAGCTGTGCAGCCTGATAGAGCATCTCGGCTTCATATTTGCTTCCAAGGTATATCGTATAGCCGATACCAAGTATCTTAAGGCCACTGTTGTCACGTAACTGTGCAACCTGCTGGATATCATACCACTGGTTACTGAATGGGTCATCATCCTTTGTCTTTACAAGATGTGATTTGGAATTGACCTTCACAAGGTAAGGAACATCGGGGTAATCCATTCCGTATCTTGCAATGAGTCCGAGCTGTGTTGCAAAGACGCCTATCTTTGAGTTTGCAGCTATCCTGAAAAGGTGTTCAGGGTCGTTGTCATCAGAAGGTATGCCTTCTCCAAAGAAATCATCATTCAGATGTTCGACCTTCTGGTCACCGGCATAGAGCATCAACCTGCCTGTGTTCTGGGTGATCTCCATGTAATTCTTAATGTATGTTTCACGCGCTTCCTGCGGAATATCTAATGGAACTTTAATGTCTTCTTCTTTTATTGAGACCATCTTTATCACTCTGTGATCCGTTCGATGAACGTTTTGTTTCCTACCTACCCTTAATCATGTTTTTCTATTTTAACTATTGTGTGAAGGGCATGTATGCAATATCTGCCAGGTGTTATTTCTGGCGGTGAAGCAGCTTTTATCTCTGATCTGCATTTTCTTTTTGAATAGGGTTCGACTGCATTTTTTGCATTACAGTTTTATATTTACAGCTCTATCAGATAACTAAAAAGACATACTGCATATATTAAGGTCGTATTTCATCATTTTGCATACATGGAGATTGTTTGTGGATTCGATATATTTTCTGGAACTGGTTGTCTCTGTGCTCTTTCTGAGCATGCTGGCCCAGACCCTCAGTAAGCATTTCAAAGTACCTATCATCATGTTCCTTCTTCTGGAAGGGATAATTGTGGGGCCTGAGGTCCTGAATCTAATTGATCCGGGACTTTTCGGTGACGGACTTACAGCCATTGTATCCCTGTCTGTTGCCATCATAGTATTTGATGGTGCTCTTCATATCGATGTCAAGAGTATCAGGCCGATACAGAAGACTGCTTTGAAACTGACGACAATCGGTGTTCTTATCACATTTGCAGGTGCCACACTGATAACTTATACTCTATTGGATGTGCCACTGAAACTTGCAGCTCTCTTCGGAGCTCTGGTGGCTGCAACCGGACCTACTGTCATAACTCCTCTTGTCAGGAATATACACGTAAACCACAAGGTGAGCAAGATCCTTGAGATCGAGGGTGTCTTCAATGATGCTGCCAGTGTGATACTTGCTGCTTTTATGTTCGAATGGATCATTTCCCAGCTGAATGGTTTCAGTGCGGTCGCTTTCATATTGCAGAGGCTTGTGATAGGTATCGCCATTGGAATGCTTAGCGGTAGCCTGTTGAAAAGGTTCCTTTCAAGTGGTTCACTTGTAACTGACCAGACAGCCAGGCTCTTCACTCTGACACTGGTGGTGGCAACATATGTTGCATCTGAATTACTTGGCAATGAATCAGGTATACTTGCTGTAGCCGTGTTCGGTATAGTTACCGGGACTTCAAATGTCCCTCATAAGCAGGCATTGAAGGAATTCAAGTCCGATCTTGTATTGTTGATGTTATCCCTTATCTTCATACTTCTTGCAGCCTTGCTGAAGTTCGAGGATATCATAGGTATCGGCCTGAACGGTATCATAGTGGTCCTTCTGATCATTGTTCTGGTACGCCCTCTGGCCGTATTCGGTTCCACTACACGTTCCCATCTGAGGACCAAAGAAAAACTGTTCATATCGTTCATAGGTCCGAGGGGCGTCGTACCGGCATCCATTGCGACCTACTTTGCAATCAAGCTTGATGCTTTCAATATCTATGGCGGCCAGATGCTTGTAGGACTTGTGTTTCTGACAGTCATAATAACGGTGATCACCACCGGTACTTTAGCAAGGAGAGTAGCTAATCTTTTAGGAGTTATACCCATGGAGATACTTATTATCGGAGGCGGAGAGGTCGGAAAGATCCTGGCTGAGAGATTTGAGAAACGAGGAGAGAATGTCGTAGTAGTCGACAATTCCGAGGAGAGATGCCAGCGCCTGTTGAAACAGGGCATACGTGCGGTACACGGTGACGCAGAGGATATCAATGTCCTTAAGGCTGCAGGCATCGAAAAAGCCAAATATGTGGTCGCAACAACTGATCAGGACAACACCAACCTGCTGGTATCTCAGATCGCAAAGAGCAAATTCAACATGAATGAGGAGCAGATAGTTGCAAGGGTGAACAATGTGGAGAACCTGCATGCTTTCTGGGATCTGTCCATCCGGTCAATGAGTCCTCAGATGACAACTGCTCTTGTGCTTGATAATATGGTAGGGAAACCATCCATGTTCTCTATGTGCGAGGTCGGTGAGGAAGGTGAGATCCTTGAGGCAAGGGTCACGAATCCGAAGGTCGCAGGTAAAGCTATAAAGGAACTGAAACTTCCTGAGAACAGCCTGCTCCTGATGGTCAGAAGGGGTGAACATTCTTTCATTGCCAATGGTAATCTTGTCCTTGAATATGATGATCTCGTAACGGTCATTGGTGAGGATGATGCTGCAAGGGAAGTTGTGGATCTTCTTTACAGATAAATATAATAGAACTGACAGCAATAGAATTTACAGCAACTTCATTACATAAAGGCTGAATATGGGCGTGATCAGGACCAAGGAGAGCCTTGGACGAAGTCTGGGCTTCTTCCAGACATTTGCTATTGGCACCGGCACAATGATCGGTGCAGGTATTTTCATCCTTCCGGGAATAGCGATATCTTCAGCAGGTTCGGCAGCTATTCTCTCTTTTTTACTGGGGGGTGTCATATCCATGGCAACAGCTCTCAGTATGGCTGAGCTGGCCACTGGTATGCCCAAGGCGGGAGGTAGTTATTATTTCATAAGCCGGGCAATGGGTGCAGCATTTGGTGCTGTTATCGGGCTTGGAGCGTGGCTTGCACTTGTGTTCAAAGGTTCCTTTGCCCTTATAGGCCTGGCTGATTATCTTTTCGTTCTGATACCCATACCTGTTATTATCACTGCCAGTGGTGTAGGCTTATTACTCCTCTTTATAAATTATCGTGGAGCAAAGAGTAGTGGGTCATTACAGAACATCATTGTCATTTTCCTTCTCCTGATCCTTGCGTTGTTCATCATAAAGGGCACAATGATGTTCGATACTGACAAATTCTATCCTTTCATGCCTTATGGATATGGTTCTGTGTTTGCGACAACCGGTCTTATCTTCATATCATATCTGGGAATTACACAGCTTGCAGCTATATCTGAGGAAGTGAAGGATCCGTCAAAGAACCTGCCACGTGCTCTTATTGCATCTGTGGGTGTTGTCACTCTTATCTATGTTGGAGTGATGGTGGTCGTTAGCGGCAGTCTGACGCATGACCAATCATTGAACACTTTGACACCACTAGTTGACGTTTCTGAGATGATGGCAGGGGATATTGGTAAGATCCTGATAATCATTGGTGGTCTGCTGGCAACGTTGTCCACTGCCAATGCTGCAATTATGTCTTCTTCCAGATTTCCTTTTGCCATGGGCAGGGACGAACTGATACCTGCCTGGTTTGTCAGTATACATAGAAAGCACGACACTCCTCATAATGCCATTCTGATCACGGGTGTTGTGATGATAATATTGTTGCTGCTTTTCAATGTTGAGCAATTAGCAAAGCTTGGCAGCACGTTCAATATCTTTATTTTTGTACTGATCAACCTGTCAGTTCTGATACTTAGAAAAAGGTCTCTTGAGGAATATAAGCCAAAGTTCAGGGATCCATTCTATCCTTATACTCAGATCATAGGTATTACTTTCAGTCTTTTACTGCTGCCTGCAATGGGATTACTTCCTATGGTATTTGCATTGGTTGTTATTGTCTTTGGTTTACTCTGGTATGAGCACTATGGTAAAGGCAAGGCTTTTCCAAGGTATGATATCTTTGATGTCCTTGAAGACAACATCTATCCAACTCCCCTGGAGGACAGTTCTGCTATAAGGATATTGGTTCCAATAGCAAATCCGAACCATGAAAATGATCTGTTACATCTTGCAGACCATCTTGGCGATGAGATCATAGGTCTTAATGTGATCAAAGTTCCTCAGCAGATCGGACTGGCAGAAGCAAGAGATGCATTCCATGCAAACAGGATCGCTGTGGATGGTGCATTAAGGGAGAAGTTCGATGAGTTTCCTGCAATTCTGGGGCATGAACGGAAGTATATAGTGGCTTTTGATCATGATGTTACTAATTCTATAGTTGAACAGGCTGAGTTGGAAGATGTTGATTTTATCGTTATAGGATGGCACGAGGTTGATCATTTCCATCCTTCTGTCAGAAATATCTCGCACAGGGTATTATCATCTGCAAGCAAGAACCTTGTTGCATTGAATGGTCATCTTCCGGATAAGATAAGGCGCATAGTTGTCGCTTATAATGGAAAAGATAACTCTGATCATGGATTGTATCTTGCTAAACGACTGGCAAAGAGTACCGGTTCGGAATTACATGTATTAAGGGTTATTCATCCGGACCATGATGAGACTTCATACAGGTCTGTCCGGGACGGACTTGAGAAAATTTCAGAGGACAGATCTATTGTTGATATATCAACTCATCTGATCGAAAACAGCTCTACTGAAAATGCGATAATGGATTATCTTGAAAAAGATGATGTACTGGTAATAGGTGATTCCGGTAGACGGTTCAGTTTCTCCCTGATAGGTGATCTGCCATCTGTCCTGGCTAAAGGGCACGAAGGTCCGGTTTTGATCATTAAGAAACACAGGCCTCTTTCTTCAGGTGGTATCAGGTATTTTATCATGAAAAGAATCAGAATGATAAGTTCCTATGTGGTCCGTTCCGGCAGGAAATAGTTCGATTTTCGGTATGGGTAATTGGATATTTCTTTAAACATTACTTTCACCATGCTTCCATCGTAGTTATATAGTGCAGGAACATACAGAATAATTGCCTCTCCAGAAGATACAAACAAGAGGCTTGAGGATTTGAATATGAAAGAATTAGCACAGGAGATCAGTGCCAGGTTCAGTGAACTTGGAGTGGAGATCCCTATAGGGGAGATCGAAGAGCGCCTTGATAAGATGATAAACAAGTTCAAGGTACCCAAAGATGAAGCACGAAGAAGTGTTGTAAACTACTTTTTAAAATCACACAATATCAAAAGGAACGAGTATTATGTTGGTGGCCAGTCCGAGTCGCCCATGATCAATATATCTGACATCACAGAAGATGGGAAGTGGGTCAATGTCAGGGGGAAGATCGTTCAGTTATGGGATAATACCCATGAGTCGATATCACAGGTGGGTCTTATCGGAGATGAGACCGGAACCATCAAGTTCACGATGTGGGAAAGTGCCGGAGCACCGCTGGTAGAGGAGAGCGGAAGTTACCTTTTCAAGAATGTCGTCGTCAATGAATGGAACGGGAAGTTCCAGTTGAACGTCAACAAGAGCAGCACGATCGAATCCATCGAGGATGATATAGAGGTAGGGACCGCAACGGTGGAGTTCACAGGTGCAATGGTGGACATCCAGTCCGGCTCAGGTCTGATAAAGCGCTGTCCTGAATGTAACAGGGCACTTACAAAGGGTGCCTGCATGGAACACGGCAAGGTGGATGGTGTCTATGATCTTCGTATCAAGGCTGTTATGGACGATGGCATATCCGTACAGGATGCGATCCTGAAAAGGGACCAGGTCGAAGAGATAACCGGTATCACTCTTGAGAATGCAGTAGCAATGGCTGCTGATGCCCTTGATCAGGGAGTTGTCCTTGAAAAGATGAAAAGTTCACTAGTGGGGAAATATTACAGATTAAGTGGTCCCAGGGTGGACAGGTATCTGATAGTTGAGTCCATAAGTCCTGTATTCGCATATGATCCAGCCGAACTGGACAGGCTTATAGTTGAAGCAGAGGTGGTCTGAAATGGCCGGATACACAAGGGAAGTCTCAAGAAGGGTATTTGCCCAGGAGTTCAGGGAATCGAACCTGAGTTTCAAGGATGGCGATGACCAGTATGCTCCTCAGTATCTCCTTACACCGACAGGTGCAAAGATCAACCGTGTCTTTATTGTAGGAACACTGATCGAGAAAGAGGATATTGGTACTGATTCAGAGTACTGGCGTGGTCGTGTGACCGATCCAACAGGTTCTTTCCTGATATATGCAGGTCAGTATCAGCCGGAAGCAGCTCAGGTGCTTGCAGAATGTGAGACCCCTGCATTTGTTGCTGTGGTGGGCAAACCCAGTACGTACACAACTGGTGAGGGTGATGTCCTGACATCGGTACGTCCTGAATCCCTCTATGTTGTCGATGGCGAGACAAGGGATATGTGGGTTCTTGAAACTGCAAAATGTACTCTTGAAAGACTAAAGAGCCTGGACGGACCATCTGAGAATGCTCTAAAGGCAAAGGAATATTATGATCCTGATGTCCATCATTATTCTTCAATGGTGGCACAGGCATTGAAGTCATTAAAAGAGACATATTGACTCATAAGGGTCCATATTTCAGGGCATATTGCCCTTCCATTCTTTTTTGTTTTTCATCCTCAATGTAAACCAAAAGTTGAATAAATAACGCCATCGTTATTTATATTGTGGGTTTTATGAAAACTTATCTTGTTCTCTGGTTCAGTAGTGAAGGTGCAACGCCTTCTGAAGTGGGCAGAAGTCTGCTTTCCCTCGGATTCCAGCCGGTACAGGGAAACTATGATTATGTCTATGAATGGAATGACAACGTGGATCTGGATGAGATACTTCGTTTTTCCGATAAGATCCAGATGACGCTAAAAGGGACAGATGTGATGTTCAAAACAGAAACCGTGGATGGCCAGAACTAGTTACTCACTGTCACTTTTTCCAAGTTTGCGGGAATAATCGATGTATCCGCAGGATTGGCCGGTTATGGGGATGATATCTGTCGTAACGGAGCCATTATCTATTACAAGCTCCACAGCGCACGGGTCTGACATTCTTGCCTTTGTGGGGGAGCCGGGACAGATCAGGAGTACATCGCTCTTTTCGATTATCGGTCTGTGAAGGTGACCATACACGAGAATATCCACTCCCATTTCAAGTGCCATATATCTTGTTGCGGTACTATCTACAATGGAAAGTGAGGCTTCGTGGACAACTCCTATCTTCACACCTTCTACCTCAAAGACCAGTTTCTCAGGAAGCAACTCCCTGACAGCTGGGTCGTCTGAGTTTCCATGTACTGCCTTCAGTTTCCCTGTGGCTTCAAGTGCCTTATAGAATGAAAGTGAATCAAAATCGCCTGCATGTACTATCATGTCATACTGGTCAAATACATCAGAAAGAAAAGCTGGAATACTGTCAGTTTGCAGATGTGTATCAGACACCAGTATGAGTTTCATAGTATCATCTTCAGGATCATATTACTTATTAATATTTATTGTATACTCAGGTCCACAAGTTCATATTCGAGGTCTTCAGCCTCAAGCCTGCTCAGGATCGTGGGGACTTCCTCATCAATGGCGAGCACCAGTGAGGAAACTCCGTGATATGCTGCCTCGATCACTGATTCCTTTGCACCGAACATCACGTCCGGTTCACGTCCTATCCTTCTCAGGGCAATGAGGGATTCAACACCTACTATTGCAACATAGTTCTTTGAACTTGCAAGGGCTCTCAAACGCTCAACGTCAATATTGTGTGAACCACCGCGTTCGACCCTTGGTATCTTGCAGATAGTTATACTTGCGTTCTCAAGGTCTATAAGTCCCATGAGATCAGTAACACCTACATCTTCGCCTTCCTTTGCACTTGATATTGTCGTTCCGGTGGCGTTCGTAACGTCTGTGGTGCTGACGTAAAGAAGGCCATTATCCATTTTCAGGTAGACCTCTTTACCTTCCTCAAGATCTTCTCTTGCAATTGCAGTCCAGGTAGAGACATGGCTGATGATATCGCTCATCACATAGCGTGCATATCTCTTCATATCTGCTGCATTCTCAAGTACCCATTCAACACCTTGTTTTGTAATTCTGTAGCGAACCCTTCCTTCTGAATATATATGTCCTTCTGAGACAAGCTCCTTTATGTATTCAGAAACAGCTTGTGGTGTAACACCGATCTTCTCTGCAATTTCCTTCTGCCTTACATTAGGCTGGTGTGCAGCTACTTCTATAAGGATCTGGAACTTGGTGATGCCACTTTTGCTGTGGAGGAGCTCTATCATTCTGTTTCGCCTTCCTTGAGTACTTTAAGTCTCTGTCCCATGACCGAAAGTTTATCGGACCTGCGGGCAACTGCACGAATGTATAATGCGCTCTTGTTCAATGCTCTTGTCAGACTGCTCATTGAATCATTACCCTGCTCGACCAGTCTTTCAAGTTCCTCTATGGCATCCTTCACTTCTTCGTAAGGCATGAAAGTAAGCATGATAATGTCACTCATATCCTCAAAAGAGCACTGGAAATTCGTCTGGACTTTAGAATAGGATGTACGGTATTCTTTTTCAGGTGTCTTGCCAGGTTCCGGCATATGCCACTGGCTCTCGATCAAACCGCTCTTCTTGAGTATGTTTATGCTTTTGGTGACATCAGTACCTAAAAGATCCTCAAGGTCTTCCTTTGTCATCCATAGGTTCAGAAGTGAATCGAATACTTTTTTGTGCCTGTTTGATCCAAAAACCTGTAACAGAGGTACGAGTTCGGAGGGGTCATTGATAATTCTTGTTCGTTTACTCATCTAATTACCTCATCTGTGTCAACGGACCTGGTACAAATAGCCACATTTGAACTTCTCATTTTGTCCAAGAGGCAATAATTGCCTGTATGTTGCCTATTTTAGTACCTATCATATGGAGGTTAATCTTAATAAATGTGTTGTGATCTCATGCTGCTTTGAAATGGCTACCGTTACCTCCTTCTTAATAATCGATAGAAGGGGTCGCAAGGTGCTGTTTTCTGTAGCTCACATTCATTGTCTTTGTAGTATTCCCATATACTATATGATATTCGTAATATTAATGGTTTTCAGATGTTCCTGATACAGGGTATGTTGGTCATGATGGGTTCAACGACCTGAATTATTGGAATGGGAATCATTCCTTTCATGGTTACAGGGGACAAATTTTTATTTACCTTGTCAATATTGTAAGATATCACTGCTTATGCAGTTTTAACCGGTATATGAGGGACTCTTATAACGTCATTATTGCTTTTAAATCTACCGTAGATCAGATATCCTTGATTTTCTTTAAAGAGTACCGCTAGGTATATCATGTTTGTTACCAATTGTGGTGCAGATAACATGTCTGACAATATCTATCTACTCATCAATGATATCCTCAAAGGCAGACAACTTTCCATCAGCGGCGTCACGCGTGAGCTTAAAGACAAAGGGATCGATGAGCATCGCCTTGTGATGACCGGCTATCTTCGGGCTTTGAAAGACCTGAGGAAACTGAATGAGGTGGAGATTCCTCCTTCCAAGGTGTATAGCATTGTAGAGGCTGAGCAGACGGAGACTGATGACCTGTACTCTTTGATATCTGAACATCTGAGGTCCATAGACCCGGACCTGATGATACCAGTTGCAGCTTATGTGTTGTCAAGAACCCTTGACAGACCTGTGTTCAAAGAGGAGTTCACAAAGGTGGGCCTCAGTGCCAAAAGCCTTACCGATCATCTTTCATCAACTGATTGTACTCTTCGCCTTACGGATAAGAATCCAAAGGAATACACCACAGGCATCACGAAGATCAAGGTTGCTGCCGGAGAGCCTGCATATGAGCTCAATGATGTGAACGCTGATATCCTTAAGCATTCCAATTGCCTTCTCCTGAGGATCGTAAGAAGTTCTGTGGATCTGGTCGGTCTTGTACCAAAAACAAAACCAACTTCCCTTGAAGATTTCTAGGTACTTTTCCTTTCCTGAGGGCTGATATGTCTGAAAAGTCTAAAAACTCTAATAATAGTGACAATATCACTATGTATCCGATCGGCTATGTGCAGAACGATGTAGTTGAGCGTGCTTCTGCAAGGAATATGAAGGACAGGGAATCCCGTATCGTCCTGAAAGAAGAATATGCAGAAGGACTATATCGTCTGGATGGACTCGAAAGGATACAGGTGTTGTTCCACTTCCATCTCTCAAAGGGATTCGATATGATACAGACGCGCCGCTACGATGGTGAGAATGTCGGTGTGTTCGCATCAAGGAGTCCTGACAGGCCCAATGGTATTGGAGTCACCATTGTGGATCTTGTAAAGGTGGAAGGTAATGTAATTTATGTTACAGGTCTTGATGCCGTCAATAATACTCCGGTGCTTGATATAAAGCCGCAACTGGACTGATCTGACATAACAGGTGTATTCTTATGAGTTCTATAGATGTAGCATGTATCCAGATGGATATTACTGATTGCAACAAGCAGAAAAACATCTTAAAGGCCATTGATATGGCTCGGGAAGCCGTGAAGACAGGTGTCGAGATCATTGTATTTCCTGAGGTTTTCTCAACAGGTTTCTGTTATAGGGATATGGAAGGTTCCAGCGAGTATGATGATGGCGAAACTGTAAAGCAGATGTGTGCCTTCTCAAAGGAACATGAATGCGTGCTCATCTTTTCCATAATTGAAAAAGAGCGGTCTGAAAATGGTGTGGAGTATTTCAATCTTGGTGTCTGTATCGAGGATGGGGAAGTGGTGGGTACATATCGTAAAACCCATCCTTTCAAGCGAGAGCAACAGTATTTCACACCTGGAAATGGCATCCATCCGATCAGGCTGAAAAAGAGGGATCTGACAATTGGTCTTCAGATCTGCTATGAGATACGTTTTCCAGAGGTTGCCCGTAAACTTGTCCTTGAAGGCTCGGATATCCTTGTTACGATAGCTGAATTCCCCTCGCCTCGCGGAAATATATGGAGGTCCCTTGCAGTTGCCCGCGCGATTGAGAATCAGACCCCGCATGTTGCATGCAATCGTGTGGGTGAAGGTCCGGATTCCTCTTTCTTTGGAGGTTCGCTGGTCGTTGATGCACTGGGTGAGATAAAAGCAGAAGCAAGTGATGAGGAAACTGTGGTTTCAGGCAGGATCTGTCTTGAAGATACCCGGAAGGTAAGGGGTGCGATCCCTGTGCTGGATGACAGACGGCCTGATCTCTACTAGAGAAGCCATATCGATCATCTTTCATTCAATTACCTTTGCCTTTTGAAGGGTGACCTTGAAGCTTGTTCCTTTCCCGTCAGGTCCGTCCCTTACTTCAACATTTCCTTCATGAAGCTCCATAATACGCTTTACAATGGCAAGTCCGAGTCCCGACCCTTTTACATTTACCTTATGCACTCTCTTGAACCTGTCAAAGATGAATGGTTTATCCTTATCAGGGATTCCCTCTCCCTGGTCAGTGATGGATACTTCCCATGCATCCTCAAGGTCGTCGACGTCTATTATGATAGTTGTTCCGGCAGGGCTGTATTTTATTGAGTTGCCAATGAGATTTAAAAAGACATCCTCTATAGTTGCATTCACATCAGCAGGATATTGTTCTTCAGGATGGAATTCCACCCTGATCTGTTTCTCATCCAGTTTTTGTTCCAGGTTGTCGATAACTTCTTCCAGTATCGATGTAAGGTCCATTGTCTCAAATTCAAGTTCATCCATGTTCTCGAATCTGGCAAGGTTTGCTGCATTCTCTATAAGGCTGATGAGTTTGGTATTATTCCTTTCAATTGCCTTGAGGGCTTCCTTCTTTTGTCCCTCTCCCTCCACTTCCATAAGATACTCTACATATCCCTTGATGACGGTTGCAGGATTGATAAGGTCGTGGCGAAGTATGTCTGTGAAGAGGTCCTTGAGTTCGTTGGAATGTTTCAGATCAAGTGAATACTGTTTCAGTTTCTCCTCTGCGATCTTCCTTTCCCTGATCTCAACTTCCAGCTCCCTGTTCTTTGAGTTGAGCTCGTAGGTCTTTTCATCGACCTTGTTACGGAGGGTCAGACTCAGTATGACGAACAGTAGCAAAAGACCACCGCCAATACCTACTGAGAATTTCAGCCAGCCCGGACTTTCCCATGTGGTAAGTTCCGGTTCTTCCGGCTCCGACGACATATTACGGATATTCTCATCAATGAGCAAGGACAGATCGGTATCTGCGTTCTCAGGCAGTGCGAATACCATGTCAGTAGGGGATATCACAAAGGATATCCTTTTAACATCATACTGGTCTTCATGCATCTCTCCATAGGACCTTGCAATTATACCTGCATCGGCTTCCCTGTTCTGTACCAGTTCAAAGACTTCCTGATAGTCCCTGGCCTCAAGGAAGGTATAGTTGATGTTAGAACTTCCGGGACTTGAATCGAAATTCTCAAAAAAGATGTCATCGTGGTAAGCTATCCTTTTTCCACCAAGGTCGCTCATTGAACTTATGCCTGAACCCTTGTATGTGTAGACGACACCCCAATCTGTGAATGCAGCTTCTGTTGTGAGGATGAATTTCTCATCCATCTCCGGCACAAATGGTACTGCAGGCAGGATATCTATACTGCCGTTCTCAAGTCTTTTAAGTGACTGGTCCATTGTTCCGGGTACGAATTCCAGTTCCCATCCTTCTCTGGAAGCGATGTTCTGCAGTATCTCTATGTACAGGCCTTCGGCTGTTCCGTCCTCATTCAATGAAATGAGCGGCTCGTTCTGGTAAACTCCTACCTTGATCACCTGTGAATGGCTATCTCCATATGCACTTGAGATGAGCAGAGAGCTTATTGTTATTAGCAAAATGGCAGCAATAAGGACTTTACCTGCACTTTTTGCCTTTTTTATCCTGCTTTGTTCCCGAATTACAATTCATCCGTTATTTTCAATGTGTATTTATCCACTCCTATTTTATTCGCTACAAATATATATTTACCGCAGAAAATTATAGGTTGCCAGGATATGGTGGATTCAAAATGAAGCTAAGAACAAAATAGGTAAAAATGAAAAGAAAAGAAAGCTGGCATCATGGCCAGCAAAATATGTTGTGATATTATTCGAGATATATGGCAGGCCTGAGTGGAGCAGCGAACCTTGATTTCTTCTCAGGGTCGTATTCCGGTTCATCTGCACTGTATACCTGTATCGGACAGCCTAACTCATTAGTAAGGCATCCTATGTTCTCCTTGAGAATGTTCATCTCATCAAGGGTCATTCCAAGCATCATCTCGAACCTTTCTGTCTTCATGCTTGAGATATCAGGCACAAGCTTCTGGACATACTTTGGTATCTCCTTGCCGAATTTACGGTTCTCAGGGTCTGACATCAGTGTCTTGATCAGCTTGCCGGGATTGAGCTCATCGTTGTTTTTCATCTCAAGTGCCATCTTAAAAGCATTGATCTTCCACTGCGGTGCTGTGTAAAGAGCTACCATCTTCGGAGTTATCTTTGTGACCTTGATGATCTCCTCTATGTCAGAGAGTGTGCTGCACATCAACTCTTCTGCCAGTTCTGCATCATTATCGATGTGGCCTGGGCAGAATATCGGATATGCTGCATTGGATACGAAGTCTCCGTCTCCATGTCCCATCTCGGTCCAAATCTCTTCACAGATGTGCGGGGTGAACGGTGCCATCAGGCGTACCCATGTGTCAAGCACGTCGTAGAGGACCGCACTTCCGCCTCTTCTCTGGTACCATTTCACATCATTGTAGAGCAGGAAGAACGCGTTCTGGAGTGCACTCCTTGTCCTGATGGATGTCATATCGTTGTTCGTTTCCCTGATGCACTGCTGGAGTCTGCTGAGCATCCAGCGGTCAATAAGGTTAAGATTCCCGTCAATACCTGATGTAGCGCCGGAATCGATAATCTCCTTTGCAAGCTTGTAGAATCTTTCCACCTGTTTTCTTGCACTTTCAACACCAATGTTCTTCCAGTCTGCATCCTGCGTCTGTTCTGCACTGGAAAGGATGTACATACGTGAAACATCGGCACCATATGTGTCCACTGCTTCCTTTAGAGTGAGTATGGGTCCCTTGGACTTGCTCATCTTCTGTCCTTCAAGTGAAACGAATCCATTCACTGCAAGGGCACGTGGCCATTTGTCCTCTTCGAATATGGCAACGTGGTGGAACAGGAAGAACAACAGGTGATTCGGCACAAGATCCTTTCCTGATGACCTCAGGTCAACAGGGTACCAGTAGTCGAAATCAGACTTGATGTCCGCGATAAGTGTCTCCGGGATCCCTGTATCGATAGCTGTCTGCTGAACGGAACCTTTTCCAAGGAGCACATAATCGAATAGTGAGGGTTTCAGCTGGTCTACACTGATATCCTCATGGGCAAAGAACTTGTTAGTGATATAATATGACATGTAGATGGTGGAATCACCAAGTGATTCGATAAGCCAGTTGGTGTCGAAAGGCAGCAGTGTACCAAGTCCTTTTTTCCTTGCACATGCCTTATCTTTCAGCCAGTCTACCTTGTTGTTGAACTCGACCCTGATCTCTTCAGGGATGATCTCCATATTCTCTATGCATCTGTAGACCTTGTCCTTCCATTCAGGGTTTGAATAGTTGAGGAACCACTGTCCTTTGACCATGTTAACTACACATTTGGTTCCGCAGCGACATACAACAGGTTCACTGAACTCATAGAATACCTCTCCGATGCCTTCTTCAAGGAGGTCACGGGTGAGAATATCCTTGATCTTTGAGACCGCGACACCTGCATACTTTCCTGTGTTCTCCTTCAGGACACCACCATGGAACTCACGGCGATATACCATCTTTGTGGCCTCTTCGGCCTTAGGGTCTTTCTGGTCCTTCACTCCAAGCTGTTCCACAGCTTCTACTGCCGGATATTCTCCGAATTCCTTAGCCTTTATGAGTGAGATAAGCTCGATATCCCTGAGGTTCTCAGTGATGCCGTATTCTGACAGGTCACTATCATAGAGGTCCTTGAGTGCCAGATAGTCATAAGGTGCATGGGCCGGTACACTCATGACGATACCACTGCCGTTCCCTGGTTTTACAAAGGACGCAGGCAGTGTGATAACCTCGTTCCCTGAGAGCGGGTTCTTTACCTTGATACCCACAAGGTCCTTTCCGGGGACATTCTCAATGAACTCAACGGTCCTGTCAGTGAAAGTGAGTTTGTAGTATGCTTCCTGGCTTACCAGCCAAATTTCCTCACGTCCGTCCTTGCTGACCTTTATCTTTGCGTGTTCGATCTCAGGGTTGACCCAGAGGTTGGTGACACCGAAGATGGTCTCAGGTCTGAGAGTGGCACATGGAAGTATCATTCCATCATACTGGAACTTGATTAAAGTGAAATCAACAATGGTTGCTTCCTCTCCGTGGAGGATATCGTGGTCTTCCACAGGATTGTTGTCGTTTGGGCACCATTTGACGGGGTGTGCGCCTTTCACGATGAGCCCTTTGTCATGGAGAAGGTTGAACTGCCATTCGATGAACTTCTTATATGTGTCATCGGTCGTTGTGAACTTGCGCCTCCAATCAATGGAATATCCTATGGAGCGCATGGCTTTCTCGGCTTCCACACTGAAGTAGTCAACTATCTTCTCAGGTTCATCGAGTGTAACAAGGATATCATCAGGTATCCCATGCAGACGGGAGTATACATCCATTGTCTGGGGGTCCTGGTTTGCAATAAGCTCTGCAAGTCCTACGATAGGTGTTCCTGTAACATGGAAACCCATAGGGTAGAGTACGTTGTATCCAAGCATTCTCTTGTGCCTGGCAATGACATCCCCTATTGTAAAGGTCCTGGTGTGCCCGGCATGTAAATTGCCGTTCAGGTATGGGTATGGGATGGTTATGAAGTATTTTTCCCTTTCATCAGGCTCAGGCTCGAATATCCTGCTCTCATTCCAACGGCTTTGCCATTTGTTCTCTATTGTCTGTGCATCGTAATCCTGTTCCATTGTTAGCACCTCACACCGGACCTAAATAACCTCAAGAGTTCATTACATAAACTCATTCATGTATAATATTAAGTTTCTGTATTCATCCCGACAGCAATTATCCCATATCCGCAAGTCCGGATCATTCAGGATAACTGGTAAGAACTCTCAGGCGATACATCGATTGTTTATTCAGTAGTGTTTCAAGTGGTAATAAGTAACAACCTACATAAAACACACGGAAAACCAATACGTGTCCGCTGGCAAGGATGCTTATGCACAGGTCGTGTGTCAGTTCATTCGTTGTATGATTCCCACAGCCTGGTCATCTGCTCTCCACAGAAAGGGCAACAGATATTCTGGTCGCCACAGCTATTGCATGGGATCACCACTTCCCTGAAGTAGCCACAGTTATGGCATTTGTAGCTTTTTCCTTTAGGATTTTCAGTTAATACGGCCATTTCTTCTATCTCCTGTTTAACATTGACCGTAACACGAAATAAAGTTAACCAATTGCACAATAATATATTTAATTTAATATGGACCGTTATACTTATTCTCGATCATCCTGTAATCCTTGCTACATGGAATCTATGATCATAGGTGGCTCTCTATATGTTGAGAATGTACCTGACCTCCTGAGCAGGCTGAGGACTATCTCTTCAACTCATAATACTACCATACAGGCAATGGATGCCAATAGGATAGCCGGTGAGGAACATGTCATGTTTGCTATTCATAAGGCATTACGTGCAATAGAGAACAACTCTAACATGGCACATGATATTGGTGTTGAGGTAATGAGGTATGCTTCAGGAAAGAGGCAGATCGGGGAAGCATTCTCAATGGGGATCCATGAAGGTGAGATGAATGTGGTACTCGTTGTGCTTGGTGGAGAGGATGAAGTTCATGCTTCTGTTCAGGCTTTGACGGATATCATACATGAAGCACCTGTGATCGAATACTCTGCTTCTAAAAGGGATATCATTCTCGGGCAATTCTCCATAACCGAGCAGGAAATAAGTGCTGCTGGTGAAGACATGATCCCTTCACTTGTTCTGGAAAGGGTTGCTTTAGTCGATGTCCTGAAATAGATGCATATTCGTACATCCCTCGTAACTCTAATATAGAAACCGTTAATACATGTGCAACTAAATCCTTTATATCCAAATAACAGATCTCGGAAATGATAATTATGCCTCATCCTAAAACAGCTGAAGATATGATCAAATGTGCCGGACCTATCGAATGTGCCCTTCTGCCAAGATTATTACAGGTTACAGAAGCAGCAGCCATTGCCGCTTCCCATCAGATGGGTCGTGGTGACAAGAACTATTCTGACCAGGTTTCTGTGGAGGCCATGCGCAGGACACTGAACGATCTTGATATGAAAGGTATCATAAAGATCGGTGAGGGAGAGCGTGATGAAGCTCCAATGCTTTTCATAGGTGAGGAAGTAGGTACAGGAAAAGGCGATCTTGAGGTCGATATCGCTGTGGACCCGCTTGAAGGTACCAATCTGGCAGCCAACGGAACACCAGGTGCCATTTCCGTGATGGCCATGGCAGAAAGGGACGGTTTGTTCCATGGTCCCGACATATACATGGACAAGATCGTTGTGGGTCCTGAGGTAGTGAAGTATGAAAAGGAACATCCAGGTGAGAAGATAGACCTTGATGCCCCAGTCATTCAGAATCTTGAGATAGTTGCAAAAGCTCTCAACAGGTCCGTTGATGAGCTGGTGGTTGTCATCCTTGAAAGGAAAAGACACGAGGAAAAGATAAAGGAGATAAGGTCAACCGGTGCCAGGGTCAATGTGATCAGTGATGGTGACCTTATGCCGGGAGTTGCAACAGCTATACGTGGTTCCGGTATCCACATGGTACTTGGTGCAGGTGGATCAGGTGAGGCAGTGCTTACTGCAGCAGCTATCAAGATACTTGGAGGTAAGATCCTTGCGAGACTCGTTCTGCCTACTGTTGCAAATGGCGGTACTCCTGAGGAGATCGCTGAGGAGAAGGCAGAGAAGATGCCAAGACTTGAGAAGATGGGTATCACTGAGGATAACATCAATGATATACTTGACACTGAAAGACTGGCTCCCGGAAAGGACATCATCTTCTCCGCAACAGGTGTTACCACTGGTTTCCTTTTGAAGGGTGTGAATCTTTTCGGTGAAGGTGATGCCAGGGCTAACAGTCTTACCATGGGAAGTTCAGGTGTTGTCAAGTTCACAGATACCATCTATATCAACGACAAGGAAAATACTCCCCTGAGATTCGTCTGATCCCTGTGTGATCCTTATCATTTGAAATGAAAGTACATATATCAACTTACGGCTGCTCTGCAAGTCAGGCATCAGCCGAGATAATGAAGGCAAGTGTCAGGGACAGCGGGCATGAGCTTGTCCCTGAGAAAGATGCCGATGTAGTTGTGATCAATACCTGTACTGTGAAGTATACAACCGAGCAGAAGATCCTTCATAAGATAAGATCTCTTGGCGAGAAGGGCATTCAGGTAATTGTCTCTGGTTGCATGCCTGAGGTGCAGCTTGAGGACATAATGCACCAGAACCCCAATGCTCACATACTTGGTGTGAATTCGATATCAAGACTTGGAGAGATGCTTGATTCCCTGTCATCGGCAGAAGGGAGTGTTAAAGTGTTCCTGCCGGAACCGGAAGGCTTCCAGATGGTCCCAAGGATCCGTTACAATTCCAATATCCATATCTGCCAGTTGTCACAGGGCTGCAATTATGCCTGCGCATATTGTATAGTTACTGTTGCACGCGGAAGCCTGCTCTCTTTCGAGCCGGGTGAGATAGTTGAGGATGTCAGGAGGGCTGTTGAGGATGGATGTCGTGAGATCTGGCTCACTTCACAGGACAATGGGCAGTATGGGACAGATAAAGATGTTCTTCTGTCGGAATTACTCAGGATGATATGTCAGATCCCGGGTCAGTTCAAGATAAGGGTGGGAATGATGAATCCGTTCTCAGTGATGCCGATACTGGATGACCTGCTCGACGCCTTTGAGGATGGGAAGATATACAGGTTCCTGCATCTTCCAATACAGACTGCTTCCGATAATGTTCTGGAGAACATGAACAGGTACCATTCGATATCCGAGGCCAATACTATCGTTGAGAGGTTCAGGGAAAGGTTCCCTGACATGACTCTTTTTACGGACCTGATAGTTGGTTATCCCGGTGAAACGGATGAGGATGCGAAAAAGACCATTGAGTGGGTAAAGGAGTACAGGCCTGAGAAGGTGAATATCTCCCGCTTCACTCCAAGGCCTCATACAAAGGCATGGGATATGCGCAAGATCGATTCACGCATAATAGTGAACAGGTCCAATGAATTGCATGAGGTATGTGAATCTGTCAAGCTGGGATCAAGGGAGAGTATGGTCGGCAGGGAGGTTGATGTTTTCCTGTCAAAGCCTGCAAAACAGAAAGGTATGATGGCACGTACTGATTCCTACAAGCCTGTGGTGATACCGGAATGTGACCTTGAGCCAGGTATCACATGCAGGGTTCACATATATGATGCGACTCCGGGCTATTTCCTAGGAAAGATAGTGGAACCGTGAACTGCAATTTTTTGTTAGTGAACGATTGCTTTCAGAGCAGTTCGTTCTGTTCTTTTGTCTGTTCTCTCTGAAGTCTCTGGACCTTATCCAGTATCTTCTTGTCATATAGTTTGACTATATCACTGCGGGTTATTATGCCCAGCAGTTTAGTGCTGTCACTTCTGGCTACTACCGGTAGTCTTCCTATATCCTTTGCAGCAAGACGTTTCAGAACTGTGTTGAGATTTTCGTCGGGGTAGGCGACCTCTACATCCTTGCTGGCGATCTCATTGATATTCTTCTCAAGTTCATCATGTCCGACCTTGTCCCTGACATCCTTTAGGGTTACTATTCCGCAGAGCCTGCCGTTCGGGTCAAGTACGGGGAATCCCGCATGTCTGCTGGATTGCATCAGAGCAACAAGCGCTCCAACGTTCTTGTTCTCGGAAACTGTCTGAACGTTGTGTTTCATGGCGTCTCTTACAAGGAGTGATTCCATTATGTCTACCTCTCTTCCTTTCCTGATGGTGAAGCCGCGGCGGTGGAGTCCTTCGGTGAAAATGGATTCGCTGTTCAGGGAACTTGACACAACATTGCTGATCACACATGCCAGCATTATTGGAAGTATCATATTGTAGTCCCTTGTAAGCTCGAAGAGGATCAGTATGGATGCAAGGGGAGCCCTGCTAGTTCCTGCAAAGACTGCCCCCATGCCTACCAGTGCATATGCACCGGACTCTGCTGTGACCGCGGGGAAGATCCCATGGACTATAGAGCCGTATGTTCCTCCAAGCATTGCGCCGACAAAGAGTGAGGGTACGATCGATCCTCCAGAACCACCGGAACCCATTGTAAATGAGAACGCAACTATCTTCAGGAAGATAAGTGTCAGCATCAGCTTTAACGCAAGTCCGCTATTGAGGGCATCTGTGATAACATCGTATCCTACTCCGAACACCTGTGGGTAGAAATAACCGATGAAACCAACGAACAGGCCACCGATAGCAGGTTTGACTGCAGGGTGTATCGTCATGGAGTCGAATATCCTGTGTGCTCCGAAAAGTGATCGCAATAGTGCAGCGGATGCAACACCTGAGAGGATGCCAAGGAAAATATACAGGAATGATTCGTAAAAGGGATTGACGAAATGGTATGATGCAACTTCGATGGTCTGCACACCAAATAACATGCTTGATACCATTGTTGCAAAAACAGCAGAAATGACTATCGGAATGAATGAACTTGCCTCGAGTTCGCCAAGTATCACTTCCACAGCGAACACCACACCTGCAAGAGGTGCATTGTAGGCTGCAGCGATACCTCCTGAAGCCCCGCATCCTATGAGCACTTTAACACGATTTCCGTGTATCTTCAACGTTCTGGAGAGCAGTGAACCTATTCCGGAACCTGCCAGGACCACTGGTGCTTCTTTGCCTACCGAACCGCCGGAACCAATGGATACCACGGATGCCAGCACTTCAAGGAATGCATTCCGTGGTGAGATATTACCACCTCGAAGTGCTGTAGCTTCGATGACCTCTTCAATATCATAGCGTCTTGTATGTATCATTGTATGGGCTATGATACCTACAATAAGTCCTCCAAAGGCAGGAAGGAATATTACAAGGATGCCAGGCGAGTCAGGCAGTGAACCGAAAAATGAACCATGGCTGATCTCAAGTAGCCAGTCATAGAACACAATAGCAAAACCAGTAAGAACACCTACAATAAGTGCCAGGGAATTTGATATGAGTGACTCTGTCTGTAAAAACTGTGAAAATTTATTACCCGGAGTTTCATTCGCTTGTTCTTTGCCCAAGTTTTTTCATCTCAATAAATAGATGGCAGGTTTAACATAAGCATAATAGATATATTTTTTGAACTTCTATTATGGCTCTATAATGTCATCTGGATCAATATGTTTGAATTACACTGAATCTATATATTATATTTGTAAGCAATATATTAATAGGCTCAAATTTATAATAACTGTGTAATTGAATACTTTTATAATCCATTATGATGTATAATTGAACGTGGAGTAATGTGGGGGCATCAGTGAATGCACTGAATGTCCGCAATAGTTAGCAGTAGCTGTGTACAGTAAGTATTCGGCTTGTGTGTGTACCGATAGTGAACGGAATAGGAGCACACAATAGTGCAAGGGTGGAGAGTTATGCATCCCTTAGTTAAAAACAGCGAACAAAACGGAATATTGAATTATATACGGATACTTCTGTCGATATCAATTGTTCTTTCGACATTCAATCCATTGATCATAGCAAGTGCGGCACCTAATGAACCTATAGAGGTAGTTAATACTACAGGGAACTTCTGGGTTCTTCATGATTGGGAACCTGCTAATACTGGTAACATAACAGATGGTTACAATATCAGTTATAATGGCACATGGGCTAATATAACTGAACCAAGTGAGTCGAAATTCAATCACAGTATCGGCCTGGGTCCACATAACTGGTCCAATATCACAATCTATGCTTACAATGCCACTAGTTCCACCCTTTCACAGGGAGTTGACAGTAATGTTCAGATCCCTAACAATCCAATGAACATCACCGATATCAACTCTTCAGTCTCTGTCACTGTGGGTGACATCGTTCCTGTTGATGCTAACTTCACCGATGCAGACTATACTGATGTTGCTACATTTGATTGCAACCGTACTGATCTCTTCACTGATTTCAACCATACCAATGGTACTGGCTCCTGGATTCCCGCTACTGCTGGTACTTACTATGTCGAGTTCAACGTAACTGACGGTTATGGTCTTCCTAATTCCACTACAATGGAGGTTGTTGTCACCGATGTCAACAGAGCACCTGTCCTTAGTGCAATAGGTGACAAGAGCGCAATCGAAGGTCAGTCTCTTAACTTCAGCATCTTTGGCAATGATCCTGATGGAACTACTGTGACCTATTCCGCAGAGTCTCTTCCTTCTGGAGCTTCTCTTGATGAAACAACAGGTTACTTTGAGTGGACTCCTGATTTCGATTCAGAAACAAGTTACAATGTCAATTTCATAGCTACTTCCAATGGTCTTGAGGACAATGAGACAATCACAATAACTGTAACAGATGTAGATCAGGCTCCTGTCCTTAGTGCAATAGGTGACAAGAGCGCAATCGAAGGTCAGTCTCTTAACTTCAGCATCTTTGGCAATGATCCTGATGGAACTACTGTGACCTATTCCGCAGAGTCTCTTCCTTCTGGAGCTTCTCTTGATGAAACAACAGGTTACTTTGAGTGGACTCCTGATTTCGATTCAGAAACTAGTTACAATGTCAATTTCATAGCTACTTCCAATGGTCTTGAGGACAATGAGACAATCACAATAACTGTAACAGATGTAGATCAGGCTCCTGTCCTTAGTGCAATAGGTGACAAGAGCGCAATCGAAGGTCAGTCTCTTAACTTCAGCATCTTTGGCAATGATCCTGATGGAACTACTGTGACCTATTCCGCAGAGTCTCTTCCTTCTGGAGCTTCTCTTGATGAAACAACAGGTTACTTTGAGTGGACTCCTGATTTCGATTCAGAAACAAGTTACAATGTCAATTTCATAGCTACTTCCAATGGTCTTGAGGACAATGAGACAATCACAATAACTGTAACAGATGTAGATCAGGCTCCTGTCCTTAGTGCAATAGGTGACAAGAGCGCAATCGAAGGTCAGTCTCTTAACTTCAGCATCTTTGGCAATGATCCTGATGGAACTACTGTGACCTATTCCGCAGAGTCTCTTCCTTCTGGAGCTTCTCTTGATGAAACAACAGGTTACTTTGAGTGGACTCCTGATTTCGATTCAGAAACAAGTTACAATGTCAATTTCATAGCTACTTCCAATGGTCTTGAGGACAATGAGACAATCACAATAACTGTAACAGATGTAGATCAGGCTCCTGTCCTTAGTGCAATAGGTGACAAGAGCGCAATCGAAGGTCAGTCTCTTAACTTCAGCATCTTTGGCAATGATCCTGATGGAACTACTGTGACCTATTCCGCAGAGTCTCTTCCTTCTGGAGCTTCTCTTGATGAAACAACAGGTTACTTTGAGTGGACTCCTGATTTCGATTCAGAAACAAGTTACAATGTCAATTTCATAGCTACTTCCAATGGTCTTGAGGACAATGAGACAATCACAATAACTGTAACAGATGTAGATCAGGCTCCTGTCCTTAGTGCAATAGGTGACAAGAGCGCAATCGAAGGTCAGTCTCTTAACTTCAGCATCTTTGGCAATGATCCTGATGGAACTACTGTGACCTATTCCGCAGAGTCTCTTCCTTCTGGAGCTTCTCTTGATGAAACAACAGGTTACTTTGAGTGGACTCCTGATTTCGATTCAGAAACTAGTTACAATGTCAATTTCATAGCTACTTCCAATGGTCTTGAGGACAATGAGACAATCACAATAACTGTAACAGATGTAGATCAGGCTCCTGTCCTTAGTGCAATAGGTGACAAGAGCGCAATCGAAGGTCAGTCTCTTAACTTCAGCATCTTTGGCAATGATCCTGATGGAACTACTGTGACCTATTCCGCAGAGTCTCTTCCTTCTGGAGCTTCTCTTGATGAAACAACAGGTTACTTTGAGTGGACTCCTGATTTCGATTCAGAAACAAGTTACAATGTCAATTTCATAGCTACTTCCAATGGTCTTGAGGACAATGAGACAATCACAATAACTGTAACAGATGTAGATCAGGCTCCTGTCCTTAGTGCAATAGGTGACAAGAGCGCAATCGAAGGTCAGTCTCTTAACTTCAGCATCTTTGGCAATGATCCTGATGGAACTACTGTGACCTATTCCGCAGAGTCTCTTCCTTCTGGAGCTTCTCTTGATGAAACAACAGGTTACTTTGAGTGGACTCCTGATTTCGATTCAGAAACAAGTTACAATGTCAATTTCATAGCTACTTCCAATGGTCTTGAGGACAATGAGACAATCACAATAACTGTAACAGATGTAGATCAGGCTCCTGTCCTTAGTGCAATAGGTGACAAGAGCGCAATCGAAGGTCAGTCTCTTAACTTCAGCATCTTTGGCAATGATCCTGATGGAACTACTGTGACCTATTCCGCAGAGTCTCTTCCTTCTGGAGCTTCTCTTGATGAAACAACAGGTTACTTTGAGTGGACTCCTGATTTCGATTCAGAAACTAGTTACAATGTCAATTTCATAGCTACTTCCAATGGTCTTGAGGACAATGAGACAATCACAATAACTGTAACAGATGTAGATCAGGCTCCTGTCCTTAGTGCAATAGGTGACAAGAGCGCAATCGAAGGTCAGTCTCTTAACTTCAGCATCTTTGGCAATGATCCTGATGGAACTACTGTGACCTATTCCGCAGAGTCTCTTCCTTCTGGAGCTTCTCTTGATGAAACAACAGGTTACTTTGAGTGGACTCCTGATTTCGATTCAGAAACAAGTTACAATGTCAATTTCATAGCTACTTCCAATGGTCTTGAGGACAATGAGACAATCACAATAACTGTAACAGATGTAGATCAGGCTCCTGTCCTTAGTGCAATAGGTGACAAGAGCGCAATCGAAGGTCAGTCTCTTAACTTCAGCATCTTTGGCAATGATCCTGATGGAACTACTGTGACCTATTCCGCAGAGTCTCTTCCTTCTGGAGCTTCTCTTGATGAAACAACAGGTTACTTTGAGTGGACTCCTGATTTCGATTCAGAAACAAGTTACAATGTCAATTTCATAGCTACTTCCAATGGTCTTGAGGACAATGAGACAATCACAATAACTGTAACAGATGTAGATCAGGCTCCTGTCCTTAGTGCAATAGGTGACAAGAGCGCAATCGAAGGTCAGTCTCTTAACTTCAGCATCTTTGGCAATGATCCTGATGGAACTACTGTGACCTATTCCGCAGAGTCTCTTCCTTCTGGAGCTTCTCTTGATGAAACAACAGGTTACTTTGAGTGGACTCCTGATTTCGATTCAGAAACTAGTTACAATGTCAATTTCATAGCTACTTCCAATGGTCTTGAGGACAATGAGACAATCACAATAACTGTAACAGATGTAGATCAGGCTCCTGTCCTTAGTGCAATAGGTGACAAGAGCGCAATCGAAGGTCAGTCTCTTAACTTCAGCATCTTTGGCAATGATCCTGATGGAACTACTGTGACCTATTCCGCAGAGTCTCTTCCTTCTGGAGCTTCTCTTGATGAAACAACAGGTTACTTTGAGTGGACTCCTGATTTCGATTCAGAAACTAGTTACAATGTCAATTTCATAGCTACTTCCAATGGTCTTGAGGACAATGAGACAATCACAATAACTGTAACAGATGTAGATCAGGCTCCTGTCCTTAGTGCAATAGGTGACAAGAGCGCAATCGAAGGTCAGTCTCTTAACTTCAGCATCTTTGGCAATGATCCTGATGGAACTACTGTGACCTATTCCGCAGAGTCTCTTCCTTCTGGAGCTTCTCTTGATGAAACAACAGGTTACTTTGAGTGGACTCCTGATTTCGATTCAGAAACTAGTTACAATGTCAATTTCATAGCTACTTCCAATGGTCTTGAGGACAATGAGACAATCACAATAACTGTAACAGATGTAGATCAGGCTCCTGTCCTTAGTGCAATAGGTGACAAGAGCGCAATCGAAGGTCAGTCTCTTAACTTCAGCATCTTTGGCAATGATCCTGATGGAACTACTGTGACCTATTCCGCAGAGTCTCTTCCTTCTGGAGCTTCTCTTGATGAAACAACAGGTTACTTTGAGTGGACTCCTGATTTCGATTCAGAAACAAGTTACAATGTCAATTTCATAGCTACTTCCAATGGTCTTGAGGACAATGAGACAATCACAATAACTGTAACAGATGTAGATCAGGCTCCTGTCCTTAGTGCAATAGGTGACAAGAGCGCAATCGAAGGTCAGTCTCTTAACTTCAGCATCTTTGGCAATGATCCTGATGGAACTACTGTGACCTATTCCGCAGAGTCTCTTCCTTCTGGAGCTTCTCTTGATGAAACAACAGGTTACTTTGAGTGGACTCCTGATTTCGATTCAGAAACAAGTTACAATGTCAATTTCATAGCTACTTCCAATGGTCTTGAGGACAATGAGACAATCACAATAACTGTAACAGATGTAGATCAGGCTCCTGTCCTTAGTGCAATAGGTGACAAGAGCGCAATCGAAGGTCAGTCTCTTAACTTCAGCATCTTTGGCAATGATCCTGATGGAACTACTGTGACCTATTCCGCAGAGTCTCTTCCTTCTGGAGCTTCTCTTGATGAAACAACAGGTTACTTTGAGTGGACTCCTGATTTCGATTCAGAAACAAGTTACAATGTCAATTTCATAGCTACTTCCAATGGTCTTGAGGACAATGAGACAATCACAATAACTGTAACAGATGTAGATCAGGCTCCTGTCCTTAGTGCAATAGGTGACAAGAGCGCAATCGAAGGTCAGTCTCTTAACTTCAGCATCTTTGGCAATGATCCTGATGGAACTACTGTGACCTATTCCGCAGAGTCTCTTCCTTCTGGAGCTTCTCTTGATGAAACAACAGGTTACTTTGAGTGGACTCCTGATTTCGATTCAGAAACTAGTTACAATGTCAATTTCATAGCTACTTCCAATGGTCTTGAGGACAATGAGACAATCACAATAACTGTAATAAACACCAATCAGGTTCCTGTATTTAGAGCACTTGATGATCAGATTATAAGTGAAGGCGATACTCTTTCCTTCACCGTCAATGCAACAGATGCTGATGGTAATCCTGTTGTGTACGATTTCGTCTCCTTGCCTTCCGAAGCACTTTTTAATACTTCCACAGGTATTTTCTCCTGGACTCCTGAATATGACATGAGTGGTAGTTACACTGCTAATTTCAGTGCATCTGATGCCGATACAACAGTGTATCAGGAAGTTGGTATTACAGTTTACAACACTAACAGAAAACCAGTTCTTGATTATATACCCAGTGTATCCGTGAATGAAACAGAACCGTTTACTATCGTTCTCAGTGCAACTGATCCGGATGACCCCGATGGAAACTATCCGCTATACTATTCCACTAATTCAAGCCTAGGTAATCTCTCAGATAATGTATTTACCTGGACTCCTAATTATAGTCATCAGGGTATCCATCATCTCTATTTTACCGTAGATGATGGTGATCTTAATGATACAAAGATGGCAGTTATTGGTGTAAATAATACCAATGTTGCCCCTGAATTTGACAATGTAGGACAACAGAATGTAAGTGAAGGTGGTAGTATTTCATTTGAAGTAACAGCAACTGACATTGATAATGATGCATTGAGCTACATTGTTTCAGGTGATCCTTCGACCTCTTATATTACATATAGTTCTACAGGACTCACATTTACTTGGGATCCTGATTACGATGATGCTGGTACTTACAATGTAACTTTCATAGTGGAGGACGAACTAAAATATTCAGACGTTATGGTAGTACCTATCGTTGTCACTAATGTCAATCGTGCTCCAACTTTTGATTCATTGCAATCAAGCTACACAATAAATGAAAGTGACAAACTAGAGATAGCTCTTGGTGCAAATGATTTGGACAAAGAGGATTCAATCATATTCTGGGTGAACAATACAGGTAATGCATCTGGAAATCTCATTGGAGATGTATATACATGGGAAACTGATTATCATGACAACGGTACTTACAGTATAGAATTTGTAGTTTCAGATGGTACTGTCAATACATCGAATACAACTACAGTAATTGTAAACGATATAAATGCTCCTCCAGAATTGGTAGAAATCGGCTCAAAGGAAGTTGAAGAAGGAGATACACTCTCTTTCACAATTAGTGCGACTGATGAAGATGAGGATGACAATGATAATTTGATTTACTCTACCTCGACCCCACTTCCTGGTAATGCGACTTTTAGCAACGAAAGCCGTGTATTCAGCTGGACTCCTGTAACAGGTGAAGCAGGAGAATATGATGTGACATTCTATGTAAGTGATGGTGAAGATACAGTCTCTGAAAAAGTAGTTATCACCGTAACTGAGACATCATCCACCACCAGTACTACCTCCTCCAGTTCCGGTGGTGGCGGAGGAGGTGGAGGTGGAGCTCTGACCTCCGGTGAAGAATTCGATAACATAGATTTCAAGGATTATACTTTGAAGTCTGTTGCGAGAGATGTTGAAACGACATTCTCCTTCTACAGGGAGAATAACAGTATAGTTTCCCTGAGCTTTACCTCAGACCTCAATGGTGGACAGGTCAAAGCAGTTATCGAAGTCCTGAAGGATACCTCCTCTCAGGTAAAGTCTGATGCACCCGGTGATGTTTACCAGAACATGAATATCTACATCGATTCGAACCTCGGAGATGATGTTATAGGTGACCGTGTGATCAATTTCAAGGTGGACAAGATATGGATAGAAGAGAACAATATCGATGTATCTTTCATCACACTTTGCAGATACAACAGTGGTAAATGGGATACACTTTCAACGGAAGCAACGGGAGAAGATGAGAAGTACTATTACTTCACTGCTGTGACCCCCGGATTCTCTTCATTTGCAATATCAAGTGTGGTCCCATCTACAGTTACCAAAGAGGTCACTGCCGAGGAAATAGTAGCTACACCTGTGGATATAGAACCATTGAAATCCACAGAAGAAGATGTACCACTGGAATCAGGAGCAAATCTTCCACAGAAGGAGAGTTCATCATTCCCATACATGATGGTCATTGGACTTATCGGTGTAATGGCGATTGGAGTAGTTGGTTACAGGAATAGGGATTACTACGAAAAGGTGAAGCTCCAGATTGGAAATCCGGATGGTAAGCGCTACAGGCGTATGAAGAAATAATAGCTATTTATTGATGGCAGCGGACCTGGGAAATGTCTGCTGCCAGATCAATTTGCACATCACCATTATTTATTATCAATGTTCTATATGTTTATTAGTATATTCAAATAGCTTTATCTTGATCAAGGCTAAATTAGAATCGACTATGGAGGAGATTCTATCTTTGATAGCATACGAAATACGTCTTCCCATTCAAATGGCAACGGGAAAGTAGATGGTACATCAAAAATTGGGCATTTCTCACTAAGAGTTCTGCTTATTCTCATTCTTTTCATATTCTTGCAATCAACGGCATTCGCGGCAGTAGCTGATTATCCAGTTCTGGATGTGATAGGTGACCGCTTTGTCGATGAGAATAGTTTACTCAGCTTCACATTATCTGCAGATGATTCTGAGAATGATACTCTTACATTCACCTGTCCTGATATTGATTCAATTGCGGGTGCAACACTCGATCCTTCTTCCGGTCTTTTTGAATGGACTCCCACTTATGAACAGGCTGATGAATATCTTGTTCAGTTCGTGGTTTCCGATGGTTCTAACATTGATTCTGAATACATAACGATTACAGTGAAAAACACAAATCGTGCACCTGTTTTTTCAGTCATTCCAGATTCATCAACAAATGAGAATGAAGAGATTCAATTAACACTTGATACAACTGACGAGGATTCGGACATTCTCGCCTTTTCAAAGGATGTTTCATTTGGAACCCTTGATGGCAATGTTTTCACATGGACACCTGATTATGATGATCAGGGAGAGCATGAGATTGTTTTCAGTGTGACTGACGGTTCATCTACAGTGACCCAGAGTGCTTTGATCAATGTTTCCAATGTGAACAGGGGTACGATACTGTATTCCATAAGTGATGTTTCAGTTCCTGAAAATACACCTGTTACAATTCAGTTGAATGGTTTTGATGCTGATGGAGACGAGCTTGGCTATTCTTCAAGTAGTTTACCTTCTGGATCAACATTTGATTCGGATACTGGTTTGTTCCAATGGTCAAATCCAACTTCTGGAACTTATGATTTGACTTTTCGCGTTACAGATAGTTATGCTTCAGATACAAAATATCCACAAATCGTAGTTGGTGCTACTTCTGAACATCCTCCAAACCTGAATTCTATAGATTCTAAATCAATCAATGAGGGTTCAGAAGTATCATTTGATATTACAGCATTAGATGATGATAATGACAAGATTGATATTTCACTTGTATCTCCACCTTCAGGTTCATATTTAATAGGTAGTGGTTCTTCAGTTTCATTTGTATGGATTCCTGGTTATGAGCAGGCTGGCAGCTATAAAGTAGAATTCAAGGTTTCAGAAACCAACACAAAATACAGATTTGCTACATATCAGGTAGTTGACATCATAGTTAATGATGTGAACCGTGCTCCTGTAATCAATACTGTGGCAGATTACATCGTTGCTGAAAATGATATTCTTTATGTTGATCTGAGTGCAACTGATCTTGATGGTGACACACTCACTTATTCAACAGATAGCAGCCTTGGCATTGTACGCGGTAACACTTTCATATGTACACCGGATTACAATGATGAAGGTGTGTACGATGTGCTGTACACTGTATCAGATGGAAGTCTGAAAAATAGTGCCACAGCAACTATCACAGTTACTGATTCGAATATGCCTCCAAAGATCAATTCCATAAGTCCTATGGAGGTTGCAATAAACAATACACTGGATTTCTCTCTTTCAGTATCCGATGAGGATGTAAGTGATACATTCTCTTATAAGGCACTGGACCTGCCTTCGAATGCATCATTTGACGAGTCATCAGGTTCATTTGAATGGACTCCCTCCAGTGATGACATCGGTGATTATTCAGTTAGTTTCTATGTAAGCGACAGTTCTCATGAGGACTATGAGACCGTTTCAATAACTGTCACTGAGACTTCATCTTCCTCATCCAGCACGACTTCCAGCTCAAGCAGTGGTGGTGGAGGGGGCGGTGGTTCCATGACTACTGGTGAACCTTACAAGAACGTTGCCTTCAAGGACTATGTATTGAGACCGGTCATCAGGGATACTGAAACAGTGTTCTCATTCAATAAGGATGAGAATAGTATAACTTCGATAAGTTTCACATCCATGCGCAATGCAGGTCAGATAAAAGCAATGGTAGAGATGTTAAAAGGAACCTCATCTCTGGTTGATGGTGAGGCACCAGGGACGGTTTACAGGAACCTTAACATATGGGTTGGGGACTCGAAGTTCTCTTCCGACACTCTTTCTGACATTATCATCAAATTCAAGATCGAAAGCTCCTGGTTCGATCCTGATGACCACGACCCGGAACTGATAGAGTTGTACAGGTATCATGATGGTTCATGGAACCCATTGGAAACCTCTCTTACAGGCGAGGATGATGAATACTTCTATTATGAAGCAGAAACATCAGGATTCTCATCATTTGCTATCCTCGTTCCTCCCGAGATCAAGGAGATATCGATGGCAGAAGAGGATTCAACTATCGACGGGACAATGATGTCTCTGGATGATGAGATGCCTGAGGGTGAAAGCGTTCAGCCTGCTTCACAGGATAGTAAAAGGTCCATTTTACTGCTCTTTGTGATAGCTATCATCGGCTCATTCGTATTTCTGGGATATAGATACAGATTCTACTATGATGAGCTATACAAGCAGATCGCCAATCCGGACGGTAAGCGTTACAGACGCATTAAAAGGTAACATGCTATAGTTTATACGTGATATCTTTTTTACGATAGGATAATTTTCATATTTGGGCTCAACATCCCTTACTTTTATCTATCATCGAACTGTATTGATAATAAGGGAAAATTTACAGGGAGAAATACATGCTGGAAAGAATGTTCAGTCCTAATTCAGTAGCGGTTATCGGTGCTTCCAGAAAAGAGGGTAAAGTAGGAAGGGCCGTACTTGAGAATCTCATGCAGAACAGTGAGCTCATCATTATACCAATAAATCCGGGTGCAGATGAGATACTGGGTCTGCCTTGCTATCACAACATAATGGATGTTCCGGATGATAAAAAGCCTGAAATGGCAGTTATCGTGGTTCCGGCAAAGTTCGTACCTCAGGCTATAGATGAATGCGGGCAGGCAGGTGTGAGCAATGTGATAGTGATCTCCGCCGGCTTCAAAGAGGCTGGCGTGGAGGGTGCACGTCTTGAACGTGAATGTATCTCCCTTTGTGAACAGTACGGCATCGATATGATCGGTCCTAACTGTCTTGGTATCATTGACACCGCATCAGGTATCAATGCATCATTTGCAGCCAACATGGCCTACGAGGGCAATATAGCAATGATGTCACAGTCCGGTGCAATATGCACGGTAACACTTGACTGGGCAGAGAGGATCGGTGTGGGTTTCTCGAAGTTCATAAGTCTGGGTAACAAAGCCGTCCTTGCGGAGAACGATTTCCTGAGAATGTTCGAAGAGGATGATACAACTGCTGTCATAGCAGCCTATCTTGAAGGGGTCAAGGACGGGCCTGAGTTCATAAAGATAGCACAACGTGTTTCCCGGTCAAAACCTATCATAATCGTAAAATCGGGGCGTACTTCCGTTGGTTCCAGGGCGGTATCATCTCATACCGGTACACTTGCAGGTTCGGATGCTGCCTACAACGCAGGTTTTAAGCAGGGAGGTGTCATCAGAGCTGATTCCCTTGAGGAAATGCTCGACTACAGCCGTGCTTTCTCTGTCTGTCCTTTGCCTGAGGGCAGGAATATCGCTATCGTAACAAATGCAGGTGGTCTTGGTATCCTGACAGCAGATGCGTGTTCCAATGCCGGACTCTCCATAGCCTCATTTGAAGAATCCACAGTTGAGCGTTTGAGGGAGAAATTACCTCCGGCAGCAAATTTCTATGACCCGGTGGACGTTCTCGGGGATGCCGGTGCGGACCTGTACGAGCATGCCCTTGATGTTGTCCTTGAGGATATCAATGTCAATGGTATCATTGTCCTTGTCTCGCCCCAGTCCATGACAGACGTTCCTGGAATCGCTGAAACTGTGGCAAAGAAGATACAGCAGTCGAAGAAACCCATACTCTGTAACTTTGCAGGTGGCAGCAGGATAGCTGCAGGCGAGGGAGTACTCAACAGCTATGGCATACCCAATTACTCCTCATCCGAAAGGGCAGTTGCAAGTATGAATGCCCTTTGTAACTATTTCACGATAAAGAACCGCAAACAGGAAGATCCTGAAAAACTGAAATGCAATAAGGAAGCTGCCCGTTCCTTCATAGATTCCGCCTCTGCTGGAAAAAGGAGGACGCATGGCCTTGAGTCACTTGATATACTCAAAGCATATGATATCCCGGTGGTGGATTCAAGGATCGCAAAGACACTTCCTGAAGCGATAAAGGCAGCAGAGGATATGGGATATCCTGTTGTCATGAAGATCCTGTCACCTGATATATCCCACAAGACAGATGTGGGTGGTATCCGTCTGAACCTTAAACATGCGGATGATGTTGAACGTGCCTATAATTCCATGATGTCCGATGTGAGACACTACATGCCCGATGCTGCGGTCACAGGTGTACAGCTCCAGAAGATGGTAAGCGGAGGAAAGGAGGTCATCATCGGAATGGACAGGGACCCGCAGTTCGGTCCGTTGCTCATGTTCGGTCTTGGAGGAACGTATGTTGAGTTCCTGAAGGACGTATCATTTGCTGTAGCTCCCATCAGTGCTTCAGAGGCAAGACATATGGTCTCATCGATCAAGACCTATCCACTTATCGCAGGTGTAAGAGGAGAGGCGGCATCGGATATTGATTCTATAATACAGACATTGCTGAAGGTATCACAACTTGTCACGGATTTCCCGGAGATACTGGAATTCGAGATCAATCCCTTAATGGTCATGCCTGAGGGTCAGGGTTGTGTTGCAATGGATATCAGGTTCACGCTGGATAGTTAAATGAGGATAAGGAGAGGATAGTATGGCTTCAATATTGATCAGTTCATCAGAAGAGTACTCTGGTAAGAGTTCTATTTGTATGGGTCTGGGGAAGATATTCCAGGAAAGTGGTCTGAAAGTGGGCTACATGAAACCGGTGGGAAATCTCCTCATAGATGTACATGGTTCACTTACGGATGAGGATTCTGAAGGTATCAGGAAATTACTTGGTATAGGAGATCCGGCAAAGTATATAACACCGATCCATCTCACTGACAGTCTCATAGACGATGCCCTCAAGGGTGTGGAAAAGGACCTTGATAAGAGGCTCACAGAGGCATATTCAGTGGTGTCTGAGGATAAGGATGTCCTCCTCATAGAAGGCACCGGAGGAATCGGTGGCGGTTCGATGTATGGTCTTTCTGACCCCGAGATCGCTGCAAAGCTTGACACTAAGATGCTCCTTGTTACACGTTTCGATTCAATTTCTGCAGTTGACAGGATACTGTGTGATATCCGTATCATTGGCAACGATGACATGCTCACAGGCCTGATACTCAATGAGGTTCCGTTGAGCATGGCTGACAGGGTGAACGATATAGTTGTTCCTTTCCTTGAGAAGAAGGGAATAAAGGTATTCGGCATAATACATGAGGATGACACTCTGCGTTCGGTATTTATCTCGGAGATCGTTGATGATCTTCATGCAGAGGTCCTTGTGGCACCTGACAAACTGGACCAGCTTGTAGAGCATTATCTTGTCGGTGCCATGGAGGTAGGCTCTGCGATAAAATACTTCAGACGCCAGCCTAACAGTGCAGTTATCACTGGTGGTGACAGGGCAGATCTCCAGATGGCTGCTATCGAATCACGTGTGAAATGCCTTATTCTCACTGGTAATATGCGTCCAAGCGGAGCTGTCCTTGCAAGTGCAGAGGAGGCAGGGATCCCTGTTATACTCGTTCGCGGAGATACCATGAACACCATTGAAAGGATGGAGAACCTGATCGGCCATGCTCACATAAAACAACAGGTCAAGCTTGACAGGGTGGTGGAGCTTCTGCGGAACCATCTCGATATACCTGCGATCGCAGAGAGCATTGGTATAGAATTGAAGGTATGATTCGGGTATAGAATAAAAAAATAATAGGAGGAGTTATCCTCTCCTTCCTTCTGATCATTTATCCGGACTTATGGCTGTGATTCCAGTTCTCTGGTCCTCTCTTTTAACATGTCGACCACAGCAGGGTCCTGCAGTGTGGTCACATCCCCGGGATCCTTATTGTTGGCAATAGCTTTGAGAACCCTTCTCATGATCTTGCCACTTCTGGTCTTTGGGAGATCATCAGAGAATATTATTTGTTTTGGACGTGCAAAGGGTCCAATGTTCTTCACAGCATATTGGTTGAGTTCTTTTTTGAGTTCCTCATTTTCCTCTTCACCCAGCTTTAGTGTGACATAGCAGTAGATGACCTCTCCCTTGAGTTCATCCTTCTTTCCTACTACGCCGGCTTCGGCAACAGATGGATGTGATACCATGATGCTCTCGAACTCTGCACTTCCGATACGATGTCCTGCAACTTTGATGACATCGTCAACACGACCTATGATCCAGAAATAACCATCATCATCCCTTTTTGCACCATCGCCTGCGAAATATGTCTTTTTATCCCATTTGCTCCAGTATGTTTCGATGAAACGTTCCTCGTTTCCAAATACTGTACGGACCATGCTTGGCCAGGGTTCCAGTATGGCCAGGACCCCATCTTCCCCCGGTGCAGTCTCGTTCCCGTTATCATCCAGAACGGCTGCTGTTATTCCGGGAAATGCCATTGTCGCACTTCCTGGTTTTGTGGTTGTGACTCCCGGAAGCGGTGATATCATTATCATACCGGTTTCGGTCTGCCACCATGTATCGACTATGGGGCATCTTCCCATTCCGATGTTCTTATGATACCATTTCCATGCTTCCGGATTGATTGGTTCACCTACCGAACCGAGGAGCCTGAGTGATGAGATATCATGCATCTGAGTCCACGATGTTCCCCATTTCATGAATGTCCTGATGGCTGTAGGTGCGGTGTAAAGTATCGTGACCTTGTGTCTTTCGATAATGTCCCAGTACCTGTCCTTGTCAGGATAATCAGGAGCACCTTCGTAGGTGAGAAGTGTGGCACCATTGGAAAGTGGTCCGTAGACGATGTATGAGTGTCCGGTTATCCACCCGGCATCCGCTGTACACCAGTAGATGTCATCTTCCTTAAGGTCGAATACGAACTTTGACGTGGTATGAGTGGCCACCATATAACCGCCGGTTGTGTGGACTATACCCTTTGGTGTACCTGTAGTGCCGCTGGTATACATCAGGAACAGCATATCCTCTGAGTCCATTATCTCCGGTTCACAAGAGGTAGCAGCGTCTTTCATGACATCGTGCCACCAGACATCTCTCCCCTCTTTCATGGAAATATCACTACCACTGTTCTTAACAACGATGACCCTTTCCAGAAGATCAATGGAGCTGATCCCCTCATCTACCTTGTTCTTCTGCTCAACGACCTTTCCCCTGCGTGAGTAACCGTCACAGGTTATAAGGAGTCGACTGTTGGCGTTATCGATGCGTGTGGCAAGGGAATCACCGGAGAATGCTGCAAACACTACACTATGTGGTGCTCCTATGCGGGCACATGCAAGCATTGCTATGATGACCTCAGGTATCATTGGAAGATATATGGTAACGATCTCCCCTTTTCTGACCCCGGAATCCTTCAGGACATTCGCAAGTTTACAGACCTCATCCAGCAGTTCCTGATAGGTATATTTGCGAATCTCTCCATTCTCCCCTTCCCACAGCAGGGCTATCTTGTCTGCACGCTTCTCAAGGTTTACGTCAAGACAGTTGTAACATGCATTGAGCTTACCACCGAGGAACCATTTCGAGTGAGGAGGTTCCCATTCCAGTACTTTGTCCCATTGTTTGTACCAGTGAATATTGTTCGCATTCTGCTCCCAGAATCCTTCAGGGTCTTCTTCAGCTTTCCTGTAGATATCAGGGTCATTGGCGACAGCATTTTCTGAGAACTTTTCCGATGGTTCGAATCCATCAATATCTTTTCGAGCTCCTGTTCTTTCTCCCATAGTAGCACCCGCATGAACGAAAAGGTCACTGTTATAGAATTGTATCAATTTGTTTATATCGTTTGTTATGCATCCCGGCTGCGACAGAGGAGACAGTTAACCGGTAATTAAGAGGAGAATAAAAAAGAAAGTATCAGGGATACTATATCTATACCCTGATCATCGGTAAAAATGGATTACTTATTTTTTCATCATTTCAAGGACATCACAGACCTTGTTGATGGTGTCAACTGCGGTCTTCATGCCTTCCTCATCCTCTGCAGCAGGCTTCTTGAGAATACCGCCGAAGTGTCCGCCATCTCCTACGATTATCATGCCGTGGATATGCATCCATTCGTGTATGGTCTGGATGGTCTTCTCCTGGCCGCCGTTCCTTGAACCTCCGATGGCCATTGCTGCACCGAGCTTGTTGCTGAGCTTGAATCCCTGTCTTCTGTGAACGACACTCCTGTCGCAAAGGGCTTTAAGCTGTGCTGTCATTGTTCCGAAGTACACTGGTGAGGATACTACGATCGCATCAGCCTCTACGAGTTTGTCATATACTGGCTGCATGTCGTCGTCGATAACACATGGTTCACCTTTTGCACAAACCCCGCAGGCAGTACATGGTGCTATCTTTGATGATGAGAGGAACACAGCATCGGTCTCAAAACCTCTTTTTTCTGCTATGTCCAGCAGTTCCTTTATCAATGTATCATTGTTCTGTCCGGGTTTAGGACTTCCTGATATTCCGAGTATCTTCATATGATCACCAGTCTGGAATTGTAAGCAAGGGATATTAGTTTTTGGCTTCGGCTGCCTTATGGAAAAGGTATAATAAGATTAGTTCATTATGACAAAAAATTAAACTACCTATATCATCTATATTTATATAGCATTTATATATTGATCAATGGTCATTCAGGTTAAAGAAGCGGTGATGGAATTTTGACTACCAGGGACTATCTTACTATTGATGATTTTGATATTGACGGAAAAACCATACTTGTGCGAGTGGACCTTAACACTCCAATGGACCCGGACGGAAACATTCTCGACGACATGAGAATAAAGAGTCACATACCTACTATCAAGGACCTTGATGATGCAAAGGTCGTACTTCTAGCACACCAGAGCAGGGCAGGAAAGAACGATTTTACCACAATGAAGCCCCATTCACAACGTATGTCCCAGTATCTTGGTAAGGACGTGAAGTACATTGATGATATATTCGGTACATATGCACGTAATTCAATTGCTTCCATGGAGAAAGGGGACGTTATCCTGCTTGAGAATGTCAGGTTCTACTCCGAGGAAAGTATAAAAAGACCTGCTTCCGATCATGCAGGTACTCACATGGTCCGTAAGCTGTCTCCGCTGATAGACATCTTTCTGAATGATGCATTTGCGGTCTCTCACAGAAGCCATCTTTCCATCATGGGCTTCACCGAGACACTCCCTACCGGAGCAGGCAGGGTAATGCAGAAAGAGATAACCTCTCTTGACAGGGGTATAAAGGGTGGTGAAAGACCATGCATCTTCGTTCTTGGTGGTGCAAAGGTGGATGACTCCCTCAAGGTCGCAGAGAACGTTCTGATAAACGGTGGTGCTGACAGGGTGCTGGTTACCGGTGTTGTTGCGAATGTCATGCTTGCGGCATCTGGTGTCGACATCGGAAAGGCGAATCTCGATTTCATAGAGTCACAGGGTTATACGGACCAGATCGAGAGAGGAAAACAGGTTCTTGAGAAGTTCAACGGTAAGATCGGTCTTCCTATCGATGTTGCTTTCAATGACGGTGGTAAAAGGGTTGATGGAAAGGTCAGTGAACTCCCCGGTGATAACCTTCCTATAAATGACATCGGACTTGAGACCATTGTAGCTTTTTCTGAAGAGATCAAGAATGCAAAGACCGTTGTCCTTAATGGTCCTGCAGGACTTTCTGAGGTCGATGCTTTTGCACTTGGTACGCATGAGATCATCAAGGCAGCCGTGGATTCAGAGTATTCGATAGCTGGCGGTGGACACATATCTGCTGAGGTAAGGAACCTTGGTTATGAGGACAAGTTCTCTCATTTGAGTACCGGTGGCGGTGCCTGTATCGATTATCTTGCAGGTGTGAAGCTTCCCGGTATAGAGGCCCTGAAGACCGCAGCAACACGATACAGACTTAACGGATAAGAGACTAACTTCCTGTAAGGAATAACAGGAGTTTAGTCTATGAGCGAAGGGGTAAAACTACTTTCACATACCGAAGGTCAGGCTGCTGTTCAGCTTGCAAGGGATGCCATTGAGACGTATCTGAGAACCGGTGAGATGCTGGATGGGTCAGAGATCCAGTTGCCTCCCATATTCAATGAGGTCCGCGGGGTCTTCGTGACACTGACAAAGGATGGAGACCTCAGGGGTTGCATCGGCCATCCATATGCCGATTCCCATCTGAGGAACGCAATAGCTGATTCTGCTCTTTCCGCAGCTTTGAGGGATCCGAGGTTCCCACCGGTGGACATCAAAGAGATCAATGATATAACAGTAGAGGTCACCATACTGACCAGACCGGAACTTATGGATGTTCCTCCAAAGAAGCTACCTACGTCCATCAAGATAGGAAGACATGGCCTGATAGTCAAGAGCGGTTACAGGCAGGGTCTGCTTCTGCCACAGGTTGCACCGGAGAATGACTTTGATGAGATCGAGTTCCTGAACCATACATGTATGAAGGCAGGGTTGCCCTGTGATGCATGGGCTCAGGGTGCAGAGGTCTATGCCTTTGAAGGACAGATATTCTCCGAGAAAGAGCCGAATGGTGAGGTCGTTGAAAAGGATTTCAACGACAGGGAATGTTCAGGTGAGTGAAGCACTCAATTCCTTTTTTGTTTATTTATTTCTCATCGGTCATGATATTGTCAGAGGTAGTTCTCAAGCACTTTGAGGATACTCTCTATATCCCTTTCAAGTGCTTCAATTGACATTTCCATCATGAGATTGATGATACCCTCGTCACCGAATGTCCTGAAATCGGTCTTCAGTCCGAGGACCGGAATTCCCTTTGCATAAGCATATCCCATCTCCCATGCGGTTCCTGAATCCACGTCACTGCCACCATCCAGTACCGCCAGTACTATGTCGGACCCGTCAACACCACGAACATCGTTCTCAAAGATGTTTCTCTGCCTGTCCTCCAGTCGACTGGACTCAGTGTCGGCACCATCCTCCTGTGGCAGGAATACCGAAAAGCCCATTTCCACCAACCTGTCCCTGAGCATTACGTTAAAGTCCCTTTCTGCCTGTGAAAAAAGAGGGCCTGCCAAGTAGATCTGTTTTTTTCCGTCCATTATTATTCCATCCCTTGAATTAAGAGAGATGTATATTGTCAGTCTGGTTAATAATAGTGTTGTAAGCGGGGTGAAAATAATTCAAAAAAAGTTTTGAGAAACAATATGTCAGGAACCTTATCTGGGATTGATCGGTATCTCAAAGGTAAAATTGCTACCCTTTCCAGGTTCACTCTTCACTGTTATGTTTCCACCATGAAGCTCTATGAATTTCTTTGTAAGAGCAAGTCCGATCCCGGTACCGCTATATTTGCGTGCAAAGGACCCATCTATCTGCACGAAGGGTTTGAAAATGCTTTCGATCTTATCTTTTTCGATACCGATCCCTGTATCAATGACGGATACCTGTAGTTTATCTCCAACATTCTTTGTTTCAATGACAACGGACCCTCCATGATCCGTGAATTTGAGGGCATTGTCAAGAAGATTATGCATTATCTGGGTCAGTTTATACTCATCAGCATAGAATACATCAATGGAATCTTTTCTCTTAAAGGACAATTTGATATCCCTGCTGGAAGCCCTCTTTGACATCAACATCATAGTCTCGCTGACAAAATCCCCGGTTGAGAGGCACTTGAAGGATATATTTTCCAGGTCGTCAATCTCGTACTTAGAGAGGTCCAGTAGTCGGTTGATCAGATCCAATAGGTTCTTACCACTGTTGTTTATGTACCTTACGTAGTTCTTTTGTGATTCACTCAAACCTTCCGAAGACTGGTAGAGCAATACGTCTGAGAATCCGATAACTGCTGTTAAAGGTGTCCTGAGCTCATGTGACATGTTCTTCATGAACTCGCTCTTGATGCGATTTGCATCATCTGATATGATCTTGGAATAAAGCAAAGCTTCCTCTGCTTTCACCCTTGGTGTGATATCCATCTGCGTACCAACGAAACGCTGAGGAACCCTACTTCTACCTGTCTCAAATGGCTTTCCTTTCAGTGATACCCATATCCATTCCCCTGAAGCATGCTTTATCCTGCAGTCAAGATGGAACTCATCTGCCAGTTCGATCGCTTTATCAAATTCAGACATGACTATCTTCCTGTCCTCCGGATGGATGCGGTCGAAATAGAAGTCCAGATCAGTTGAATAAGTTTCATCATCCATACCAAGTGTAGCGATCATTTGCGGACTCTGATACATTATACTTTTATTGAGGTCCAGTTCCCATAGACCCAATCCAGAGGTCTCCACTGCAAGTCCCAGCCTTTCCTCACTATCTTTCAGGTTCTTTTCGAACATCTTCCTTTCAGTGATATCCCCGTTAGTACCTATCATTTTCACAGGTACGCCCTTTTTATCATGTTTCACTATTCCATGGGCTTCTATGAACCGAACATTTCCATCAGCACAGATAATACGGAATTCCGAGTTGAACTCTTCCTTTCCTATAACAGCATTATCTATCGCATTTAAGACCTCATTCAGGTCTTCGGGATGGATCATTTCTTTCCAGGATCCAAAATCTCCGGTGAATTCAGATGGTTCCGTTCCATATATCTCATGTAGCTGCCTGTCCCATATCAGGGTACTTGTAAGCATATCCCACTCCCATATGCCTATCTTTGCTGCTCTTGTAGCAAGGGTCAATCTCTGGGTCACAGAACGCAGCATCTCTTCTGCGTTGATCCTGTCGGTGATGTCGGTGTGTATGGCCAGAAACCCATCGTCGGAAAGTTTAACAGCATCCACTGCCCAGTATCCCTTACAACCATTCTTTCTGACAAAAGGTAACTCTGCTGTAAGACTCCCTTTCTCTTTAAGCTCATCAGATAATTTTAAAATATGGTCCTTTTCTTCGGCCGGTAAGACATCAAGGACATTCATGGATAATAATTCGTTTCTGGAGTAACTGGTGATATTACAGAAAGCTCGATTCACATCAATGTAATATCCTTCTTTGTCAGTTACGATAAGGCCACTTGGTGAGTTATCGACATAGCTGCGGAACTTTCTTTCGCTTTCCCTTAATGCTTCCTCAGCTTTCCTTCTCTCCATTTCGGCTGCTGCCCTTGCAGCAAAACTGTTAAGGATGGAATGGGTACTCGTTGAATGCTCCATAGGCTTTTCATCAAGGATAACAAGCAGACCTATCATTCTTCCTTCACTATCTTTCAGAGGAGTACCCCAATAGCTTTCAGCATTCACCTTTTTGAGTATCGTATCCCCCGGGAAAAGTGTCTGGATCCCCGACGGATAGAAACAGGGTTCACCAGATGTAAGATCCTCACATGGAGTTCCAATTATATCATAAGTGAAATTGTCGGTATGATCGCTATCATCCCACACTGCAACAGTGTGTGCTGTTCTGAGTTCATCGGGGTCCATAGATGCAAGCACTACGGTACGTATATTCTGAGAAACTGCTATCTGACGAACAAGGATGCTGAATATATCCTCTTCCGGAGAAACGGCCGTTTCAGCAATTATTCTCAGTGTTTCCTCGGTACTCTTGCGCTCTGTAATATCAAGGGCTGTGAATGTAACACCATATGAATGATCAGCCTGGTCTATAGGGGTCGAAGATAGCAGGATATCTATAATGCTTCCGTCTTTTCTCTCCCATTTCGTTTCAACGGTTCCCGTGCCTTTTTCAGCTATCTGTTGATACTTTTCTTTTCCCACATACTCATATTCTTTAGAATTAGGGTACAATATGCGGGAACTGGATCCCACAAGTTCATCGTAGCTGTATCCTGTTATTTCGCATAGTCGGGAATTCACTTCTGTAAGTATACGGTTTTTCACAACGCCTATTCCAATAGGTGCTGCCCGAAAAACACTTTCCAGTTTTTCCTTACTTTTTACCATGGTAAAATCCCAAAATTTGTGCTGGAATACGATATTGATCTTTATTTTATAAAAGTATTTTTAATTATATCATTGATCTTTAATGTATTGTTCCATGTATTTCGGAGTGATCGACAATTAGTTTCTTCATAATTTCCTGAAACCTTTTTATGCTACAACTCATAACAATTAACAGGGTTGCAAATGTCACGATTATTGATAGGTCTGAGGATATGGTGGATAGCTGTTGTTTTCATAGTCATTGTCCTTCTTGTCGTGTTCTCGGCGAACTATCTCGGCCTGAGGCCAACAGTTGCAGGTCCGGATGTGGAAGGAATAGACCTGCCTCCTGGTTTTGTTATTGATGTCTATGCAGATGATCTTGGCAGTACCTTACTTTCTTTTGGTGGTCCTTCTCCGGGACCCCGTATGATGATGATAAAGGATGGCCTGCTCTTCGTCTCCATCCCCAACAAAGGTCTTGTAGCCGTGCTTCCTGACCGGAACGGGGATGACGTGGCTGATGAAGTGCAGGTATTCATCTCGGACCTGGACTATCCGCACGGTATCGACCATTATGATGGCTGGTTCTACATAGCAGAGGAAAGCAGGGTCATCAGGGTAAGGGACGATGATAATGACCTTGTTGCAGATGAAGGCAGTCTGGAAGTGATCATAGACAACCTTCCAACAGGCGGACACTATACAAGGACCGTGAAGGTCCATGATGGTGAACTTTACCTGAGTCTTGGTTCATCGTGTAATGTCTGCTATGAATCGAATGAGTTGAGGGCAGCTATCTCTAAAAGCCACCTTGACGGCAGCAACCTCACAGTTTTTGCAGAGGGTCTTCGTAATTCGGTGGGTCTGGCATTCCATCCGGTCACCGGGGAACTATATGCTACGGAGAACGGCAGGGACTGGCTCGGTGATGACCTGCCGCCGGATGAGATAAACCTGATAACGGAAGATGGGGATTATGGGTGGCCTGACTGTTATGGTAAGAACATCTATGATACCGAGTTCAATACAGGTGAGTATGCTGGTAATCCGTGTAATGATACGGGGATGATCCCGAGCTTTGTGGACCTTCAGGCACATTCGGCACCTCTTGGCCTTACTTTCTATGATGGTGACAGTTTCCCGGAAGAGTATCATGGTGACCTCTTCGTCTGTTTCCATGGTTCATGGAATCGTCAGGAACCCACCGGTTACAAAGTGGTTAGTATAGACATGGACACCCGTGAGGTCAGTGACTTCGCAACAGGATGGCTCGGTGCTGCAACGATCAGTGGCAGACCTGTGGATGTCATAGTTGCAGATGACGGCTCACTGTTCGTCAGTGATGACAATGCAGGGAAGATATACAGGATATATTACACAGGATAAGGATATGTGGCAGACCACGATGCATTGTCCGGGGACACGTGGTCTCTGTAGTTACTCTGAATCCTTATCGATATTGTCCATTTCCGTCAAAAGATCATCAACAATGTTTTCAAGTTTCAATATCTGCCTGTAGTAATGTTCAACGATGGCAAGCTCGGAAGCTGAACTTTCCAATCCTTCCGCTTCATATTTCTCAATGATCTCAGGTAATATCTTTTTAGAGGGGATGATCACATTATCGAATTTAGTCCTCAGGGATTGTGTCCCTATTGAAACAAGGTTCTTATCAAGGAAAAAGAATGCCTTTTTCGATCCAGGTTTGTTGAAACGTCTGACAACATGGAATTGTGAAAGGTTTTTCATAGCCGTGCTCACAGCCGACAGACTGTAGCCTGTTTCGATAGCTATCTCCTCAAGTGACATTTCTTCGGTTTCAATGAACAGGGTTCCGATAATTCGTGACGATATCTCATCGAAATCCTGTGCCTTCAGGTTCTGGGCTATAAGTTCGATGAAATCGTCTTTTGCATGACCTGAATCTCCGGTTATGACAGATATGTTCTCAGGTTCTCTTCCTGGTGAGAGAAGAGAGCATCGATGCCCCTTCTTGCAAACCCTTTCATCACCAGGGTGAACAGGTGTCACCCTGGCTACCTTTTTTCCCTTTTTTCCCATGGAAATGCCTCATGCATCACCGGTTACTGTAAAATACACGGATAAGCTCTAGATCTAGTGAGGAACTAAAGGGCTATAATGTTTTCTATAGAATTAAGGGATCTGTATCTTTGTTACTCATCTATCATTTTCCATGTATAGTTCAGTCCTGACCCCAGTCTGATAAGAGAGGCAACAAGTATTGCTTCCTCGATCTCCTCATCTGAAATGCCGGCATCCTTTGCACGTTTTCTATTGGTTGAAAAACATGCATCACAACCAACGGCAACAGCACTTGCAATTGTAAGGAGTTTCTTGGTTCTGCTGTCAATTGCTCCATCTTCCATGATGGCTTTTTTCATGGAATTGAAACCTATTCTCCTGTCGATCTCATCGATCCTTTCCTGTTTATTCATTATTCCTTCCCCGCTACGTTCTCAAGAAAAGCTTCACCTCTTGGTGATATCTGATACATCAGTGGATCACTGTCCTCAACTTTGTCCACATAAAGCGCATTTTCCAGCATTTCAACATGGAACTTTGCCATAGAACTATTGAGATCTAGCTTTTCCCCTATATCTTCAATACTAACCGAACTATCAAATAGTATCTTAAGGATCTGACGACGTGTGGGGTTCTGCATTGTCTGCAGTCCTATCTTATGGTCTTCAGTCGGATTTGCTTTCTTTCTTCCTTCTTTTTCCACTCTTTGGAGCCATTCTTCCTTCTTTTGGGAATACTCGCTTTTCATTGGTTCACCTTCTGTCACTATACTTATATTTTGTACTTTCAGTATTTACTGAAAATAAGAAACATTAACTTATTTATAGTTGTTGTATGGCCAAAGATCCCTTTGTAGAACAGATGTAGCGGATCATTGATGGGAACTACAGGTAATTAATTAAATATGAGAGTCGAATATCTTAATTGGATCGATATTTATATCCTACAGTCAATATATGCTACAGGGGTTACATTATCAGCATAAGTACCATCAATTCGGACATCGACCTCATTGAGGACATGACGCCGGGGAAGTATTTTTCCCTGCTGTACGAGAACACTGAAGAGTTCGTGGATATAGTGGCTGCATTCTTCGAGGCCGGGTTCAGGAACAATGAGTGTTGTCTATGGGGTGTTTCCGGTCAGCTTGATCCTGAAAATGCAAAAGATCTCCTGAAAGGTGCAGGGATCGATGTAGAGAAGTATCTGGAGAACGGTCAGCTTATGCTGACGAGCTGCAATGAATGCTACATCGCAGGAGAGGGTGCTGTCTCTGAGATGGACCTGGATAAATGGGAGGAGCTTTACAATATTGCAATAGCTGATGGCTTCGACGGTTTGAGGATAGTTGATAAGTTCACCATCGTAGGTGAAGATGCCTGGGAAAGGTTCGTGGAGTACGAAAAGAAAGCAATGGACCTTATCCGGATGAAAGGTCTGGTCGCGATATTTGCCTTTTTAATGGAAGCACGTACAAGGCAGGAGATCATCGAGATCATCGGGATGCATGATGGTACTATAATAAAGAAGAATGACAGGTGGACACTGCTCCAGAGTTCCTCATCATGTAAGACCGTCAGGAAAGAGACACAGTTGACTGATGACATGCTTGAGAATGTATGGACAGGTGTCTGGGTTGTGGATAAACATGATAATATCATCTACTTCAACAAAGGCATGGAATCCATTTCGGGTCTCAAAAAGAGCGATGTTCTCGGGAAGAAACTGGTCAGTTTCCTGCCTCCGCATTCAGAGAAAGGCGAACAGGTCTTTGTCGATATCTTCCAGGCAACTAAAGAAAGTCTGACTTCAAGGAACTATGATATCTTCCCGTTCATCAAACCTGACGGTCAGTTCATATATCACAGCGGATTCCTGCTGCCACTTACAGATGACAATGGCAGCTATGCAGGAATGCTGGGAACCGTTGGAAAACTCGTGGAACAGAGTATAGATCACAGGATCCTGAAAGACAGGTTCAGGTCCATTGAGAAACTGGAGGACATCTACAGGAACAGTCCTGTTGTCGCTTTCCTGTGGGGTGCTGAGAATGGATGGCCTGTGATATTTGTATCGGAGAACATAAAGCAGTTCGGATATGATCCTGAAGACCTCACATCCGGAGGAATGAACTACATAGATATGATCCATCCCGATGACCTGGGATATGTAAGGGAGAATGTTTCCCAGCTAGAGGTTGAAGGCAAGATGTTCTTCTCAAAGGAATACCGTATCGTCACCAGATCGGAGGAAGTGCGCTGGGTAACGGAGCGGTCCTATCTGATAAGGGATCAGAGTGGTGGTCCTGCGTATTATCAGGGCATAATCATCGATATAACTGACAGGAAAAAGGCTGAAGAGACGGCTCTGGATGCTGAGAAGAAATATCGCATGATCTTTGAGAATTCTCCGTTCGGTGTATTCCATTTCGATGAGAAAGGGATTATTACTCACTGCAATGAAAAGTTCCTAGAGATAATGCAGCTTAAGAGAAAAGAGGATGTGATAGGCTTCAACATAATTGCCTCCATCGTAGATGAGAGGATGAGAAAAGCCGTCTCTGATGTTTTCTCAAGGAAGGTCGGTCACTTTGAGGGGGCATACCACACAGTCACGACCGATATCACGATCAACATCAAGGCTGATTATAGCCCGAATATAGCGGAAGACGGGACATTTCTAGGAGGTATCGGTGTCTTTGAGGATATATCCGAGCGTATGAAGGCTGAAGAAAAACTGCAAAAGAGTGAAGCTCTTCTTGCTGAGGTCAGCAGGATCGCCAAAATAGGTGGCTGGGAATTTGATGCGTTGACAGGCAAGGGAACATGGACACCCGAGATCGCAAAGATCCATGAATTAGATCCTTCAACTCCTACTGATGTTGAACTGGGATTGAGTTTCTACTCACCCGAATCAAGGGTAATTATTGAAAAGGCTGTCAATGATGCCGTGCAAAAAGGTGAATCCTATGACCTTGAACTGGAAATGATCACAGCTAAAGGCACGCACAAATGGGTAAGAACGATCGGACATCCGATAATGGAGGATGGCAAGGTTGTGAATGTCACCGGGGCATTGCAGGATATCACCGATCGTAAAATGGCTGAAGAAGCCGTTCTTGAAGCTGAGAAGAAGTATCGCCTCATCTTTGAGAACTCTCCCCTTGGTATTTTCCATTTCAATGAAGAGGGTGTAGTTACCCATTGTAATGACAAGTTCCTGCTGATCATAGGCCTGCAGAAGAAAGAGGATGTAATTGGCTTCAATATGGTCACGGGGATAAAGGACAAACTGATGAAGAAAGCCATAGATGATGTTTTTTCCCAAAAGGTAGGGCATTATGAAGGCAAATATCATACTGTTCTAAGTGGTAAGGATGTCTATCTCAAGGCTGATTACAGTCCCAACATAGCTGATGACGGAACTTTCCTCGGTGGTATTGGTATATTTGGTGACATCTCTGTACGCAAGAAGGCTGAAGAAGGCCTGCGCCTGGATGAATCACGTCTGGAGGCTCTCTGGAAGATTAACCAGATGTCGGATATCTCATTGAAGGAGATCGCTGATTTCGTGCAGGAGGAGGCTGTCAGGCTGACCCAGAGCAAGATAGGTTATGTTGCATTCCTGAATGAGGATGGCAAGACCCTTACTGTGTACTCATGGTCGAAGAACATTATGAAGGAGTGCAGGGTAAAGGGTAAGAAACTGGAGTACTCCCTTGACGCTACAGGTGTCTGGGGAGAAGCCGTCAGGCAGAAGAAAGCTATCATTGTCAATGATTTCCAGGCTCCCAACCCGCTGAAACATGGTTATCCAGAAGGTCATATAACGATCAAACGCTACATGGGCATACCCATATTCGATGGCAAGAGAATTGTAGGTGATGCCGGGGTTGCGAACAAGGAAGAAGAATACAATGGTGCCGATGTCAGACAACTGACCTTGTTCATGGAAGGTATGTGGAGGATGATCCAGCGTAAGAGGGCGCAGGACAAGCTGCGTGAATATGCCGATGAGCTTTCAAGGGCAAATGCCGAACTATCGGCAGCTAACGAGGAACTGAAGTCCCTTGATAAGATGAAGGATGATTTCCTTTCCAATGTCAGTCATGAGTTCAAAACGCCACTGACCTCGATACAGGGATACAGCCAGTTGATATCAGATGAGACACTGGGCTCTGTGAACGAGCAGCAGAAGAAGGCTGTTGATACTGTCATCCGTAATTCGGAGAGGCTTCGCAGGCTTGTGGATTCACTTCTATATCTCAGCAGGGCACAGTCAGGCAAGTTGAACTATTCATTTGATAATATCGACATTAAAGATGTCATTGATAATTCCATCCAGGATCTAATACTTCAGGCAGAGAGCAAGAACATCGAGCTTGTGCAGGATGTTTCAGGTGAGCTTCCGTTGTTGTATGCTGATCGTGATAAGATGATGGATGTCTTTGTCAATCTGATAGACAATGCTGTGAAGTTCACAAAGGATGGTGGCAGGGTTACCGTTTCAGCTCACGCTTCCGAGGATTCCATATACATAAAGGTGGAGGATACGGGTATTGGTATCCCGGAGGATAAGATCCCGAAGCTTTTCGAACGCTTCTATCAGGTGGATTCCTCTGAGAAGAGAAGGTACGGAGGTACGGGACTTGGTCTGTATATCTGTAAGAAGATAGTTGAAGACCATAAGGGGGATATCCATGTCACAAGTGAGGAAGGAAAAGGAACGACTATGCATATTCGCCTTCCATTGCAGCAGCCGGTCACTGATTGAACGGTAATGATTATTTGTTTGTAATTCCTTTGAGGTATATATGTCTGAGACCTGCCATCCTGTCCCGGACAAGACGATCGTTATATTATCCTGTTATTCTTATATCTGCAGATAAATGGTGAAATTATGAAAGTTATAATCATAGGCGGTTTTCTTGGTAGCGGTAAAACAACTACTTTAAGGAATCTTGGCAAACATCTGATCGATAAAGGACATAAGATAGCTATAATAGTCAATGAGGTCGGCGAGGTCGGAGTCGATGGTGAGACCATCTCAAGCAGTGGTCTTGTCACAAAGGAACTTACCAGTGGTTGTATCTGCTGTTCACTGAAGGTCAGTATGGAGTTCACCCTGCAGACCATAATAGAGGACTACGAACCTGATATGGTTATCATCGAACCTACGGGAATAGCATTCCCGCTTCAGATAAAGGAACATATCGAACTGATGGACCTGGGTGAAATATCGTTCGCACCTGTGGTCTCCATTGTGGATGCAAGTCGGTTTGGTGCTGAATGGGAGCAGATCCCTAAGTTCATCGAGAACCAGATAAAGGAGTCTGAGATCGTCTGCATCAATAAGATAGACCTTGTGGACAGTGAGGCAATAGCAGCGTCAACTCAGATGGTGCTGGGGATAAACCCTGATGCGATCGTCGTGGAGTTCTCCGCAAAGAATGCTGATGAGAAGTTCGAGAGGTTCATGGACCTGCTGACAGGTGAGAGTGAGATTCACCAGCAGCGTGAGGACCTTAATTCAATGGAGGTATCAGGTGTTGGTACATATGCCGGTGAGTATTCGATCACCTCAAATGGGATCCATCCTGATAAGGTTACAACCATGCTTGTCCATCTGCTAATGGATATCAGGGGAAAGGTCAGGGAGATAAATCCTGACTTTGTGGGTCATATCAAGTTCAGCTTCAAGTTCAGTGAGGGTCTTATCAAAGGCAGTCTGACATCTTCTGATGGTGAGCCTGTGGTTGAGATACTTGATGAGATGGGCGATGGCGAAGAACACCTTAAGTTCCTGAGTGCTGTGACAAAGGTCCCCAAGGAAGAACTCGTGGATATCGTGGATGGCAGTATCCGTGGAACTCTGGAGAAAGAAGGTCTCACCTTTGAGAAGGTAAGTTCAGAGGTCTGCGATGAACCGAACATAATAAACCTTGACCTGTAATAGGCTCCATTTCATGACGGGAAATGCTCTCTATTCCTGTCCGCATCCTTTTTTTGACATTTTTTTTATCTCAATGGCTAAATATCATTGAAGCCTTTCATTTTCCATGATACAGAATGCTGAACTTGAGGTGATCACATCGCTAGCAAAGACCATCCTTGTAGCTGCAAGGACCGCACCAAAGGGTAAGGGCGTTGACGATATAGTGACATATCTTCTTCATGATGATGAAAGGATTCAACTTGCGGACAAGATGGATGAGCTTGGTGGTATCAAGAAGATGAATTTCCTGAAGCGCGATGCGAACAATGTAAGGGATGCTGACTGTCTTGTTCTTATTGGCCTGAAGTCCTCAGGTGCAACCTCGCTTAACTGTGGTGCATGTGGTTTTGAGACATGCAAGGACATGCTTGAGCAAAAGAAGGTTAAAGTGGAATTTACCGGACCGCATTGTATGATAAAGTATGTGGACCTTGGGATTGCTGTGGGTTCTGCAGTTTCGAAGGCAAAGGACCTGTGTATGGATAACAGGGTGCTGTATTCAGCAGGAGCTGCTGCCTGTTATTTTGATATGATAGATGCGGATGTTGCAATGGCGGTTCCATTGAGCGTCAAGGGGAAGAATATCTTCTTTGATAGACCACTCACTAAGTGAGTGGTCGATAGACCGGTTACGAAGTAAACGATTGGCAGGTCACTTATGAAGTGAGTGACCGTTAGACCACTATTAAGTGAGTGGTCGACAGATCATCTACAAAGTAAAGTGATCATTTGATCGCTAATGAACAGAATGGCGATAGTTGATCTAAATAGTAGGTGTATCATGTCGCTTTCAACATAATATTTTATTAAAATAGGATTTTTGAATATTTTTAATATCAAAAAACTAATATACTTGTGCAATATACTCACATATAAATTTATTATTTATTGTTTGTACTAACGGTCAGGGTTGGATGATTAATGGGTATGACACAAGGATATGAAAAAAAAGACGATAAACTGCTAGCTGAAGTATTCATGTCCCTGTCTGACAGTATTGCAGTTCTTGACGTAGATGGAACGATCATTGCTACAAATCATAAATGGAAAGACTTTACTGCAAAAGGAGATGAAAATAATCTCCGGTCCTGCAGCGAAGGCACTAATTATCTGAAAGTATGTGGAGGAAGAAGGAGCAAAAGCCCCGTACCTACTCCTGATATGGTTCAGGGAATAGCAGATGTGATCAATGGCAAGTCAAAGATATTTGAGGCAGAACATCCCTGTTGCCGTTCAAGTGATGAAAGATGGTGCATGGTCAGAGTAGTGCCTTTGAAGAACACCTTTCCTACCCCTGTTCTTGTATATCACATTGATATCACGGAAAAGAAGATAATTGAACGGGAATCCCACAGTTTCCGTGACATGATAGAACAGTCTGCTGATGGTATTATATTTGCGGATAAGGATTTCAAGATCCGATATATTAACAGGGCATGTGAGGAACTGTACGGATGGAAACTTGAAGAAGTTATAGGGATGATGCCTGATAAACTGATAGGTGGGGACCTGATATCAGTAGATAAGCAGCATGAGGTCTATTCCACGATAAGTTCGGGAAAAACATTTTCCGGTGAGAGGGTCAATTACCGTAAGGATGGAACTGCTTTTATCTGCAAGTTCATGGTATCTCCCCTCTATGCCGAAGATGGGGATATATATGGTTACCTGGGTTCACAAACAGACATCACTGATTATAAAAAGGCAAAGGAAAAGCTACAGGAAAATGATAAGATGTTCCAGGTCCTGTACGAGAACATGCCTGGTGGAACCCTTATCATAGGAAGGGATTACATCATCAAGGATGTGAACAATCGTACCTGCGAGATAACCGGATACAAAAGGGAAGAACTTGTAGGTCAGTTGTGTGATATTATATGTCCAAAGGGCTCTGCTTCCAAAAAGTGTCCCATCTGGGAAGAGGGAAAAGAAGGCTTCATGGGTATGGATACGGCTGTTAAGTGCAAAGATGGAAGAAAGAATCCCATCCTGAAGAATGCAAAGAGAACAGTTTCTGATGATGAGATCTATATTCTTGAGAATTTCCAGGACATCTCTGAATTAAAAACGATACAGGAAGAGTTGTTAAACTCTAAGATAGTAGCAGAGGAAGCAAACCGGGCCAAATCTGATTTTCTTACAACCATGAGTCATGAGTTGCGTACCCCTCTGAATTCCATAATTGGTTTTTCACAGATGCTTGGAGAAAGGAGATTCGGTGAACTGAACGGAAAGCAGGAGAGGTACGTATCTAACATAGCTACCAGTGGCAAACATCTGCTGAACCTTATTAACAATATTCTTGATATATCCAAAGTCGAGGCAGGCAAAATGGAACTGATCTGCGAGGAATTCGATGTAACTGAAGTCTTTGAAGACATCGAGAACCTCATCTATCCGTTCTCCTCAAAGAAGGACATCAATATCTCTATAAATGCACCTTCTGAAAGCCTTTTGATATATGCAGACAAAACGAAGTTCAAGCAGATAATGTACAACCTCCTGAACAATGCTGTCAAATTCACACCGTCTGGCGGCTATATCAATGTATCTGCAAATTACATCGACAGTGAACTGCATATCATGGTGGAAGACAACGGTATTGGAATATCGGAATCAAATCTGGAATTGATATTCCATCCCTTCAGGCAGATAGATTCTGCAACATCCAGGGAATTCGAGGGAACCGGGCTTGGCCTTGCTCTGGTTAAGAATTTCGTAGAACTGCACGGTGGCAGGATCCATGTAGAAAGTGAACCGGGAGAAGGTTCCACATTCAAATTTTTCATCAGTGAAGTCAATTGTGTAGACAATTGAACGTGTCTGTTTTACATCCTGTTAGATGGTTGTCGGGTTCCATGTAGATCGATCTGTGCAGGTCGGTATCACTGTCATGTTCAAGGCTTGACAGTGCCGAAAGTCCGGGATGTTGGTACTGTGCATTTCAAAGTAGCCTATATTTTCATTTGCAGGCTTCATTTTGCCGCTATACTCATCCTTATATATTCTAATCACGGTATTTCAATTATATTTGAAACATCTTGTGAAACGAAATGTTCATATCCTAATCAAAATAGAATATTCAACAGTTTATAATAGAAATTCAGTGGGGTTGATCTATGGCAAAAGCATGTATAACTAAAGAACCTCAAGGACTTGCCTTCTTTGAGAGATATCTGACCGTTTGGGTGATCCTGTGTATCGTTGCAGGTATCGTGCTCGGAAAATTCGCTCCCGGAGTAGCTCTTTATCTTGACAGCCTGTCGATATATGTCGACGGTGCACCTGTGGTCTCTATTCCTATAGCTATCTGTCTGTTCTTCATGATGTATCCTATCATGGTGAAGATCGACTTCGGTGAGGTACTCAAGGCAGGTCAGAACCTGAAACCTGTCGGTCTTACACTATTCATCAACTGGGCTATCAAGCCTTTTACCATGTACGCGATCTCTATCTTCTTCCTTGGAACACTGTTCCTCGGGTTCATCGGTCCTGAAGCAACGGACCTTGTTAAGATGCCATTCGGACTTGACCTTCCCGTTGGTGCAAGCTATGGCGAGGGTACGGTCGTATTGCAGGATGGTGTCAAGATGCTTGAGATCCCTCTCTGGAGAAGTTACCTTGCAGGATGCATCCTTCTGGGAATCGCCCCCTGTACTGCAATGGTTCTTGTGTGGGGATTCCTTGCACGTGGAAATGACTGCCACACACTTGTGATGGTTGCGATAAACTCCCTGACCATGCTCTTCCTCTATGGTCCCCTTGGAGGTTTCCTTCTTGGAGTTGGCAAACTTCCGGTTCCCTGGGAGGCACTGGCATTGTCCATAGGTGTGTATGTGGCACTTCCGCTTGCGGCGGGATACATATCAAGGAAGCTTATCATACGGACGAAAGGTGAGGAGTGGTTCAATACCAGTTTTGTTCACCTGCTGACCCCTGTTACGATAACAGCACTCCTTGTCACCCTGATACTGCTCTTCAGTTTCAAGGGTGAGACTATACTTGCACAGCCGCTTACGATACTGTGGATCGCTGTTCCACTGTTCATACAGACGGTGTTCATATTCCTGCTGGGATATGTGCTTGCAAAGTTCCTGAAACTGAGCTATGAGAATGCAGCCCCATCAGCTATGATCGGTGCTTCCAATCACTTTGAGGTCGCGATTGCAACCTCTACTATACTCTTTGGTCTGTCCTCCGGGGCAGCCCTTGCAACGGTTGTGGGTGTACTTATCGAAGTACCTGTTATGCTCATGCTGGTCAGGTTCTGTCTGCGGACAGAAGGATGGTTCAATTAACCATCCTTTCCATTTTTCTTTTTTCTTTTCGGATTCGGGTTATTTGTTACTGTAGTCATCTATTTATTGAATAGAGGCTATGGATAGTCCTACATTTGTTATATATTTCTGTTAAATTCAAAAAAGTATAACTGGGATGATGGCATACTGGTAGTAAGGGGTGCTGGATATTTCACATACTCTCTATCAATATAGCAGGGAGTATTGTCAGGATATATGAAATGGAGAATGTAGATGAAAAATATAGTTATTATTGCAGCGTTATTCCTGATGCTGCTCATGCCGGTTGCAAGTGCTGATATAGTCAGCGACCTTGAGAATGATGTAGATGCATATAATGCGAACGTGGATTCCGTTCCATCTTATCTTGTAACTCTTCTGGGTGATGAGACCATTAAGCTTGTAATAGTCGACGATGACGGGGATGAGGTCTACGTGAAAGCAATTACCGAAGATGCATACATCATGACATTTGAAGAGGTTGACGAGGACGAGGACTTCGGTGCCACCATGGTTGTCGGTGCTAATGAATTCACGGTCAGAACAGTTCTCAGGTCATCAAGTCCATTGTCAGAGTTCATTGCAGCAAAGGACAATGGTGAGATAGTTGTGGAACCTGTGGGTGTTACAAGTACGGTGAAGTACACTGTTGCCACTGTGGTAATGGAAGTCACTTCACTGTTCGGATTTTGATGAGTCTCATTAACTTTTCTTTAGAGGATGGTCCTTCAACCATCCATCTATGAACTTTTAATCTCTAACTAAAAAGTCTTAAATCAGAGATTTTAATATTTTTTTCTGATTCTAACAATAAACAAAAGGCTCAAAACCAGCAGAATTGAAGAGAAACCTGGTGATTCTTCAATACATCCCTCTGACCATGCAAAAACAACAGGTACATCACTTATTCCTTCTTCTTCTGCCTTTTCGTCTATTATCAGGTAAATCTCATCAATTAATGAATTGTTGATCTTTTCCGGTTCATATACGTTGAAATCAACTGTTATGTATCCGTTGATACTTGTGCCAAAACCAAAAATGGGTCCACCGGACTCGCTAAAATATTTATCTACTTCTTTTGCATTATGGGTGACTTTGGTGAGTTTATCAGTCCACACAATTTTTTCGCTTGTTCCTTCAATGACAGGAACTATTCCTCTGGTAGTTACCAGCCATGGTTCATTCTGTATTCTCTTAAAAGTTTCAGGTCCATATTCAGGAAAATGTAGTTCGTCCTCCTGCCACATAAAAACGACAGGAACTTCGATGATACCTTCCTGTTCTTCACAGTAGCTTTCTATTTTCTGGTAGATCTTATCAAGTCGTTCCTCATCGATCTCATCCTGATAGTCAGAACTCAAATATACATTTAGCATTCTGTCCCTTGAACCTATTCCTCTAAAGGAACTGTCAAATTCAGATGTTCCCATCCTGGTGAGATTTAACCAGCAATTCCTAATGGAATTATTCCATTCTTTGTCCATTACATCAGGAAGCTTTCCACGGCATGCAAATATGTCATTCTCATATCCTTCAAAACATGAATTCGTTCTTAACGCATCTCCGCTATTGTTTTCAACAGCATTGCCAATTGTGGATGCTAAAGTGATGATAATTAAGGCTAAAATCACTATTTTTTTGATGCTACTTCTCAATTTCATAATCTATCCCTGTAAATGTTTGATAGTAAATCACGAACATAAAATAAAAAATTTACGTAATATTAAAAATATCACTGGAATAAATTGTGCCGGATCTATCAGTAGGTTATGTTTTTTAACAGGCTCTGTATATCTTATTTGGAATGCCGACAGGCTCCATGAACGGAGAATGGATAGATGTCCATGGTAATGATGCTTCGAGGCTGATGCCATAAGGGTGTATGACTTTGTGCGTCCTGTGAGGGTATAATTAAGGATAGATGATGGCTTGTTCTTCCATCCTTTTATTTTTCTCCACTGATAAAGCGCAACCATTATACCCCTGCAACCACTTCTCTCTCACATATTCGACAAAAATGAATTATGTGGAACACTGCAACCTTATGGTAAGGTGCAAATCCTGAAATATCATAGAAAAGTAAGGTATAATCATGGACGTTAAAGATGTAATGAACACTGAAGTCATCACCTGCTCATCCGAGACCCCTATCAGGGAGGTAGCACAACTCCTGAAGCAAAATAATATCAGTGGGATCCCTGTTGTTGATGAGGGAAAGGTGCTTGGAATAGTCTCCGAGGGAGATGTCCTCAAGTTGCTTGAGGTCCCTGAACATGGCGGACTCTGGCTTCCAAGTCCTTTCGAGGTCATCGAGGTGCCTATCCGCGAGCTTCTCAACTGGGAAGAGACCAAGCAAATGCTTGAGGATTTTGGTTCAAAGCCGATCACGGAGATAATGACCAAAGAGGTTTATGCAATAGGTCCTGATGCTTCCATTGAGGACGCTTCCGCTGTCCTTACGAAACACAAGATAAACCGTCTTCCAGTTGTGGATGAGGATTACAATCTTGTAGGCATCGTCACACGTGGTGACATAATTAGCGGTCTTGGACAATTGTAAGAAGGAATATCATGAAATTCATTGAAGGCGGTATCTGTGCCGTAGAAGGCGTGCGTGCCGGTGGCATTAAACCCGGTAAGATGGGACTGGCAGTCATACAGGCAGAAGGGAACGCTGCCGGAGTCTACACCAGGAACAAGGTAATCGCAGCTCCACTGGTTGTAACAAGGGACCATATCTCAAAGACCGGAAAGCTCTCCGGTGTTATCGTGAACAGTGGCAATGCCAATGCTTTCACAGGCGTGCAGGGTCTTGCAGATGCACGGATCATGGCGTCATCCCTCGCATCGAAACTTGGTGTTGAGGAGGAACTTATAGGCGTGGCTTCCACAGGTGTCGTTGGGCGTAAACTCGACACAAGCTGGATAACCACCCATCTGAACGAGGTATTGGACTTAATGGGTGAGGATGCCGATGCAAGTATGAGTGCAGCACGCTCAATCATGACAACCGACACCGTCCCCAAGGAGATAGCCATCGAGATGGATTCCGGCATCCGCATTGCAGGTATTGCCAAGGGTTCGGGTATGATCGAGCCTAACATGGGTACCATGCTTGGTTTCGTGTACACCGATGCAGAAGTGGACCCGGATGTATTACAGTCATGTCTCACAGTTGCCGTTGACAAGAGCTTCAACATGATAGTTGTGGATGGTGATACAAGCACCAACGACATGGTACTTTTGACAGCCACAGGGCAGTCCGGCATAACTCCTGAGATCGCCGACCTTCAGGCAGGTCTTGACCTTGTGCTCACCGAGCTTGCAAAGATGATAGCCATAGATGGAGAAGGCGCCACAAAACTGATCGAATCCAAGGTCACAGGTGCAGCCACAGAAGAGGATGCCTGTCTAGTGGCCAAAGCGATAGTCCGTTCCCCTCTGGTGAAATCCGCCATCTTCGGCCAGGACCCCAACTGGGGACGTGTCGTGGTTGCAGCAGGATACTCCGGTGCCGATATGGACCAGACGAAGATCTCTCTCTCATTCTCAGCAGGGACCGAGGTCGTCGAACTGGTAAAGGACGGCGAGGTCGTTAAGAACGACGAAGATGCCCTCAAAAGTCTGAAGTCCATCATGAATCAGGATGAGATATTCATCATAACCGACCTCGGCATGGGTCATGAGAGTGCCACTGCATGGGGCTGTGACCTGACGTACGATTATGTCAGGATCAATGCTGAGTATACGACTTGATTTTTGTTTTTTAGTGGGGGGAGCAATCCCTCTGTGGTTTTTTTTTTGGTTTAGTTCTCTTTTTTCTATTCTTTGTTGGATTTGAAACTTGGTCTGAAATTTACTCCCTATGAATAAATCTAAGTACTGTGTATATACTCTGTATAAAATATTGCATCGATGATTCATTATTGAACATGGATCTGAGCACAACAATATCGACCAGGACTGGCAACGATGGAACAAAAAGTGAATATTTTTAGGTTAATCAGCACAATAATAATCTTGATAGTGCTTTTTCCAGGCGCAAAAGATGCATTCCTTGACATTACTTCCAGTGCCAAGTCATTAGAAGATTTTACTCCTGAAGAGCTACGCGGTGACTATAAATGGATACGTGAGGTGGATTTGTCTTCTGATGGTAGATATGTTGCTGTTTTATCTTTTCCTGACGAGTCCATAGTTTTGCAAGAAAAAGAAGGAAATGAGTATTTAGTAAACGATGAAACATCCGGTATGTCAGAACTAAAATTCTCATCCGGCAGCAATTATTTGTTAATAGGTTCAAACAAATATGATCCACAAAAAAAGGATTATGGCAGTACATATGTGACATTATACAATGTTACAAACAAATCCATAGTCAGAACGCATGAAATGAAAAATAACTATATATCGGATATCGATTTTTCTCCAGATGAAAGATATTATGCATCTTCTTATAGAAAAGGAGATGATTCTGGAAAATGTACTGTAAATGTGTGGAGTGTAAATTCAGGAGAGATAGTACAATCTATTACTAGTGAAAACTATCGAGCACTATCCCTTACTTTTACGCAGGATAGTAAGTATTTAGTTGTAAGTTATGATGGTTCTGGCTATTCTTCAGGTAGTACAGTGCTCTATAGCATCGATACAGGAGATGTTTACAGGACTTTAAATGAAATTTCCGCTTTCAAATTGCAGCTTTCGGATGACGGCAATATATTAGCTGAAGAAAATGCAGATGGCAAAGGGCTTTTAGTCTGGAATACAGACCCTTATAGTAAGATAGCTAGATTTACTGATATCTCCTCACCAAATGATATATCTTTATCTTCTGACGGTAAATATTTTATGGCAATAGATGACTACGCATTGATGATTTGGGATATATCGTCAAAAAAGCAGATTTTGAGGACTAAAGTTAAAGACTTAGATTATGCTAATAACTTCTATACAGCAAAATTCTCTGGTGATGGTCAACAGATCCTAATCGGACTTGAAGTTTCTGAAGATTCCATATATTCAATGAATTCAAGGGCTTATAGTGGTAGAATTTTTGCCTATAATTTTACAGAGATAGTGGAAAGCTATGATGAGGGGTAGTTTTCTTTTTAGCTCAGTAGAATTCCTCATTGAATGCAGAAGTAAAGTTTAAGGAACAGATAATTTCATTTTTTCGGATTGTGCCGGCTTTGCCGGGACCCTCCGGGATGGTTATAGTAATTCATGGGAGACAATTTGAGCAGTGTTGTTGGATGTTCAGAGCCGAAATATAGAATAACAATACAATAGTTAGGGTATCTGAGGAAGATAATGTACAAGATATACGTGGACGGTCAACACGGAACGACCGGCTTACTGGTTAATGAGCGTCTGGCAAAGCACCCGCAGGTTGAGATACTTGAGATCCCGTATGAGGAGCGTCATAACAGGGAATTGAGGACTAAGCTGCTCAACGAGGCGGACCTTGTGTTCCTGTGTCTGCCGGATGAGGCGGTCGAGGATACCGTGGGTCTGATCACCAACCCGAATACAAAGATTATCGATGCATCTACAGCCAACCGTATAAATGAGGCATGGGCTTATGGATTGCCTGAACTCTCTGCCGCACACAGGGAGAAGATAACCGGGGCCAGCAAGGTATCAAATCCGGGTTGTCATGCCACGGCTTCCATAGTTGCACTTTTTCCTCTTGTTGAGGAAGGTATCATATCAAAGGATACAGCAGTGCCACTGTTTTCCATAACCGGATATACCGGTGGCGGGAAGCAGATGATAGCGACCTATGAGACCACGGAAGAGCGTGCCTATAAGGCTCCAAGGCAGTATGCTCTGGGACTGACCCACAAGCATGTGCCTGAGGTAATGGTCCACTCCGGTCTTAACGTGAAACCAATGCTTATGCCAGTGGTTTCCAATTTCCCAAGGGGACTGGCTGTCACATTGCCATTGTCCGTGAAGGATTTGGAAAAAGCTGTGACAAAGGACAGCCTGTATGAGGTTTACCAGAGATATTATGGGGATTCCATATTCATCCGTGTTCATGAGGTTGATGAGGCAGATGATCTGGTGGATAATGCCTTCGATGTTCAGGGAAGTAACGATACCAACTATCTGGATTTGTACATATACGGCAACGAGGAACAGATACAGGTCATATCCCGTCTGGACAATCTCGGTAAAGGCGCATCAGGTGCAGCAATACAGAACATGAATATCATGCTTGGCATGGATGAGACGACCGGTCTTTTGTGAGACCGGGAATGATTCATTTTTATTTTATTTGTTTTCTTTTTTCTTCATCCATCGCGTATAAATACTGTATAAACATAATTATATCCATTGGGTGAGATAATGGAGATCTCAGATTGGGAGAAACTGTATGATGAGGCAGTCTCAACTGTCAGGGGGCAGCTTGGGAACGTGCAGGGAGTGTTCGTGGCGTACAATAGCAATGTGGATGCCATGAAACATATCAGGGAAGAAGAGATAAAGAAGCTCATTGGTATCATTGGTCCTGCTAAACTTCGGGAGAGGATGATCGAGTATCCCCGGGAGATAAAGGACCCTGTTGATTTCATGGCACGTCTTTTCATAGCCATGAGGGATGGAAAGGCGGCAGAGGTACCAACCTATACTACCGATATCCATGAATGGCTCATGGATAACCTTGTTTTCGATTCTGCACGGATGGGCGGTCAGGCAGGTATCATATCCAATCTTCTTGTAACCCTTGGCGTGAAGAACGTCATAACCTATGTACCCTGGCTCTCAAGGGAGCAGGCAGAATATTTTGCGGATTCTCCTGACCTCTGGCACCCCGCCATGGAGGATGGGAAACTTGTCCTTAAGCATCCTAAGGAAGCCTTCAACCCCGAACAGAAACCCAAGATAAACTGGATTATCGAATTCTCCAGAGGTATGAGGTTCCGGTGTGCAGGCGAGGAATTCGAGGTTCCAAGGGATAATCGTCTAATTGTCTCCTCAAGACCCAACTGGATACGTATTGACATGAGCGAAGAGATGTATGAGCAGTTATCCGAGATAAGGGAGGATATCGATGGTGCCATACTTGCCGGTTACCAGATGATAAAAGAGGAATACGAGGATGGCAGCACCTATGCTGATTATGTGAAGAAGGCCGTGGATGTAATAGAGCGACTGAAGGGATGCAACCCTCAGATGCGCATACATGTGGAATTTACATCCATACAGAACAAGGTTATCCGTAAAGCCATTCTCACAGAAATTGTGAAAAAACATGTCACATCCCTTGGTCTTGATACCGTGGAGGTCGCCAATGCCCTCAACGTGCTTGGATATGAGGAACTGGCGTATTCTGTGATAAACAAAGGTGAGGACAGTATCGTTTCACTTTATGAGGGAGCCGTCAGGCTTCTTAAGGAACTCGATCTGCAGAGGGTCCACATCCATTCACTTGGATATTATATCTGTGTGGTGTCAAAGGACCATCCACTGGATGTAAAAGAACAAAGGGAAGCCCTGCTCTTTGCCTCAGCCCTTGCAGCAACCCAGGCAACCCTTGGTTCCATCAGTAATATCGATGACATCTCAACAGGTCTTGGTGTCCCGGTCTATGACCAGGGATTCGAGGACCTGATAGAGCTTGAGAAGTATCTTGTCAGGAGGGGTGTCTGTTCTGCCGAGGATTTCGAAGACGGATGCATCGGCGCACCCGGTCATAACCTGATCATAGTTCCCTCCAAGGTTGTAAAGGATCCCGTTGCAACGGTGGGGATAGGAGATACAATATCCGCCGGTGCCTTCATTGCCCTGCTGGCAAAGATGCCAAAGGTGAATGTTTGCAAAGCAATGGAATGATGGAGCAACCTATGAACATTCTATGTGCCTACAATGCTAACATAGATTCCATCTATCACATCGATGGAGAGGAACTTTCACGGCTGCTTGCCGATCATCCGGATGTTCAGGAAAAGGTAAGTAAGCCACCAGGTTCCATATCATTGGTGTCCGATGTCCTTGCCGGTATCGTGATATGTATGCGTGATGGCACAGGTGCAGAGTGGCTGGTCCATGATAGTGAGGTATTCGACTGGCTGAAGCAGACGTTCCTTGAACGTTCCCTAATGAGGATGGGAGGTAATATGGGCATCATGTCCAACGTTCTCTCTGAACTCGGGGCTTCGAAGGTGATACCTAATGTCGGCAGCCTGACAGAACTTCAGGCTTCGTTCTTTTCTCAAAAATCCATCCTTTACCCTCATAATGGAAAGCTGTACAAAAGCAGTGAACTGGGATCGATACTTCAGGGAGATGCTTCATCCCATGAACTCATTCATTTCGTCTTCGACTTCAAAAAAGGAGATACTTTAACACTTGCAGGTGAAAGGATAGTTGTCCCAAGGGAGAATCGTTTCATAGCAACGTACGACCCTTTGAACTTCCGGCTCCATATCGATGAACATTTCCGTGACTATGCTCTGGAACATGCAAAAGAGATGGATGGTGCCATCATTTCCGGTTATCACATGCTTCAGGAGGATATGGGGGACTGTGACTACAGAGAAAGACTTGATTCTTCTCTTGAACAGTTGATAAGCTGGAAAAAGGAGAACGATAATTTCCATATCCATGCAGAGTTCGGAGATTTCTCATCGGAGAACGTAGCATCCTATGCATTCTCAATTCTCTCCCCGGTGGTGGACCGTATAGGTATGAATGAGGACGAACTTGCCACTCTTGCCCGGATGAACGGTATGGACTCCAAACCAATACTTGCAATGGACCCTGTGGAAATAGCAGAGTCTGCGATAAGCCTCTGTAACGACTTCGGGCTTTGCAGGATGCTGGTACACACAAGGGAATTCGTGCTTTCTGTCTCATGCATGAAGGATGATGACCCGGAACTCATAGTTGAGGCAATGGACTTCGGGGTGAAGTGTGCAGCTGCCTTTGCATTTTCCGGCAAACTTGCTGACAGGGAAACCCTGCTGGATATAGCATCAGGGATAAAGGAAAGTGAATTCGGAAGGGATGCTTCATCAAGACTGGGAAAGTATCTGGTGGAAAAGCGGGATTGCAGTGGTATATGTGGCCTATTCCGGTCATATCAGTTAAGCATCATCCCGACCCGGATATGTGCTGAGCCTGTTTCCACCGTAGGACTCGGAGATACTATATCAGCCGCTATTTTTTTAAGGGAGCTTGAACTCAACTCCTGATATGTACACTCTTTTCTCGGAGAATTTCAACCTGAACTACACCCTTGACTGTGGTCAGGTGTTCCGCTGGGACTTCATCGATGGCTGGTGGACAGGGGTAGTGAATGGTGATGTCGCAAGGTTGCAACAGGATCCGGAAAGCGGTGAGGTCGCTGTGGATTCAAAACTACCGAAGGGTTTCTTTGAGAACTATTTCCGTTTTGATGATGACCTTGATTCCATCCTTCGGGAGGTAAATAAGGATGGGTTCATGGACGAGGCCATTAACAAGTACATGGGACTTCGTCTTATCAGACAGGACCCATGGGAATGCCTGATATCCTATATGCTTGCAACAGCTTGGAGCATCCCGAATATCAAAAGGGCTATCTCCATGATGTGCAGCAACTATGGTGAGGAGATAGAGGATGGCTATTACAGTTTTCCCGAGCCACACTCACTTGTCCATGCATGCGATGACGACCTGCGGGCCTGCAAACTCGGTTTCAGGGGAGGTCGTGTGATAAAAGCTGCGAGGCATGTAGAAGAAGGGAATCTTGTTCTGGATGACCTCTTTGAGGTTGACTATAACGAGGCAAAACAGAGGCTGATGTTCCTTGAAGGCATCGGTGAAAAGGTCGCTGACTGCATACTTCTCTTTGCCTTCGATAAGATGGAGGCTTTCCCTGTGGACACTCATGTGGAAAAGGTCGTGAAGACTGTCTACGGTGACCATGAGTTCTTCAACGGTAATGCCACAAAGAGCAAGATCGGTAATTGGGGGCGCATGTATTTCGGGCACTACTGCGGCTATGCACAGCAGTATTTCTTCTATCAGAAAAGACTTGAAGGTCTTTGAATCCTGCTGGGAAAGTCCAGGCCGGAATAATAGGGAATAGGCAGTACTTTTACTTTCCCTGTTCCCATTTCCTGAGGAATTTCCTGAATCCGGGGTCGTTGACCCTGGCTATATCCGTGTTCTCGACAATTGAGAATCCCAGACCGATAGTTTTTCCCAGATGCTTTCCAAGGGAACAATGCTGTATCCTTCCCTCAAGTAGCTCCTTTGCTGTGGTGAACTTACGTTTTATATCTGCAACGTAGAACCCGTCCTCGATATACAGGGAGAAAAGTTCATCAGAGCCGAGGTATTTGTCCTTGAAGCCCTTTGCATGGGTGTGTGCCCATACCGGGGGTCCTCTGTGCTTTTTAACAAGCGGGAGCTGGGATGTGGCAAGTTCTATCAGTATGATCGCCTCTTCATTCACCCAGTATCCTGAATTGAGCACATAGAACTCGTATTCCTCGAAAAGTGCACGGATCGAGTGTTCCATTTTGTCAAGTTGCGGATAGAGTATATCGTCAACAAGGTCAGGAGGTCTGAAAGAGATTGCAACGAAAGAACTTCTCCTTGATGTGATCATGTCGATGATCTCATTATCTGTCATTGCTTCTTTTTGTTTTGGGAAGAAGAAATCTTCTGTCGGCTTTTCTGAATAGGCTCTGGCAGCATCTATGAACCTTGCGAACTGGTTCAGGGAAAGTGCAGCAGCCACATTCCTTTTAGGGTCTGTTGGGTCGATGACAACAAGTGGGTCATTATGCTTGATGGTCCCATGTTCCAGCATATCGATGCTGAGTCCCGGTTTCCAGTCGCAGGCGTTCCTGAGGGTGTTACGGAAAGAGCCGTAATGGACTACCAGTAGTTCGGTGAGATATCCTGAGAATCCCTGTGTACGAAGCTCTGAACCGTAGGTTCCGGTGCCTTTCATGAACTGTTTCATGATGAGCACATCATCCTCACGACCCGGAATGACCATTTTTATGAACTCATTGTGAAAGGGTGTCCTGTCTACGGCAGATATTATCTCAGATGCCGATTCCACTGAATAACAGGGGACCAGGTCCACATCAAATCCTCCGTACTGCATATTCAAATATGGGTGTTCTGCATAGCGTTCCTCTATGTTCTCTCCTTCCTTTGCCACCTTTCTTGCAATAAGGAGGCCGTTGTTCTCCAGATCCTCACGGCTGGTATCTTCAGGGAATGAGATAAAGATGTCAAGGTCATGGGTGCCGGATATCCAGGTGTCCCTTGCAGCTGATCCTACCAGTTTTGGTGTGATATCGCTGATTCCAAGGATCCTTGCTGATATGCTGACTTTTTCAAGTAGTTCTGTAGCTACTTCCTCAAGCTTCTTCTTTTCATCAGGACCGGGTTTGATCCTGTCAAGTATCTGTTCTTCCAGTGTTATTTCTGTCATGGGTCCAAATCAGGATATTATTTGCAGGTTATAAAAAAGTATTGAACGTAAAAGAGTCGGATCCCTTTGTACAGTGAAACGAATACGGTGGTCAGCAGATGCCGATGTTCTCTTTCTTTATGACGTGGTTATAGTTCTTGTAACCAAGTATATCAGCTATCATATCAGTATGCTGGCCTTTGACCCTGTCCAGTTCATCGGAGCTGTAGTCTGTGATCCCTTTTGCAAAGATACTGCCTTCGCAAGTGATCTCAACTATCTCTCCTCTGTCGAAGTTTCCTTGAACACCCGTCACGCCGGAAGGAAGCAGGCTCATGCTGCTGAGAATGGCATCCCTTGCACCGGCATCCACCTCGATGGAGCCGCATGACTTTGAGAGAAGTATCCAGCGTATCCTGTTCTTGTGCACATCCTGATTGGCAAGGAACAATGTCCCTATCTCTTCACCGGCGAGCACTTTCGTGATCACATTATCAATGGCACTGTTCGTTATTATCATGTAGCTGCCTGACATGTGGCATATTCTGGCTGCCTCTATCTTGGTTCTCATCCCGCCGACACCTTTCATGCTTGTGGGGCTTCCTCCGTAGCTCTCTATCTCAGGAGTGATCTCCTCCACAAGGTTCAGGAGTGTGGCATCATGATTACGTTTAGGGTTCTTGTCATAAAGGCCATCTATGTCAGAAAGTATTATCAGGAGGTCCGCTTCCATTTTGCTGGCAACCATTGCGGAAAGCTTGTCATTGTCGCCGAAGGTGGCTTCGATCTCATTTGCGGATGTGCTGTCGTTCTCGTTGACAATTGGTATTACACCGTAGCTCAGAAGTGTGGAAATACTGTTCCTGAGGTTTAGATAGGTCAGCCGGTTGGAGAATGATTCGTATGTAAGGAGTATCTGAGCGACTTTAAGGTTGTGTTTTGCGAAGGCGTTGCTCCATTCTTGCATAAGGACACTCTGGCCGACGGCGGCACATGCCTGTCTGACAGGTATCTCTTTTGGTCGTGTGTCAAAGTCCAGTATATCGATACCGATGCCGACGGCTCCCGAGCTTACAAGGATCACCTTCTTTCCCATTTCATGAAGTCCTGCGACCTGCGCAGCCATGTTCTCCATGAACTGGCGATTGAGGTTACCATCCTCGGTATTGATAGAAGATGTGCCTATCTTTACGACTATCTTATTCACATCGCTGAAGAGCTCTTTCCTGTCCGTCAAAGTGATGCTCCTGTTAATCCTGCTGCTTTTACCAGTCCTCTTTCCTCTCCGGCATTTCTTACTATCATTTGCCGGAAACTATGTCCGAGGCTTCCTTGTTGAGCTTTCTGTGTGTGAATTTCTTAGCGTCAGGTCCGGCATAGTCTGCGACTTTATCACCATTACCTACTAAGATGTACTTGTAGATGAGAAGTCCTTCCATTCCCACAGGACCACGTGCATGGATCTTATTGGTACTGATGCCCACTTCCGCACCTTTTCCATAGCGGAACCCATCTGCGAATCTTGTGGATGCATTGAGCATGACGCTGGATGAGTCTATGAGGTCGGTGAACTTTTTCTTTTTGAGCTCGTTCTCAGTAATGATACCATCTGTGTGATGGGAACCGTAGTGGTTGATGTGCTCGATAGCTTCTTCCATTGACTCTACTATCTTTATGGAGAGTGTCAGGTCATTGTACTCGGTCTTCCAGTCGTCCTCTGTTGCTCTCAGGATACTCTTGAGGAAGTCGATCTCTTCAAGTATCTTAAAGGACCCTTCGTCACAGCGCATCTCCACACCAGCTTCGTCGTACATCCTTGCCATCTTTGGCAGGAATTTATTGGCGATACTCCTGTTAATCAGAAGTGTCTCCATTGCATTACATACGGCAGGGTACTGTACCTTTGAGTCAAAACAGACCTCGTATGCTTTTGAGAGGTCCGCCTCATCGTCCACATATACGTGGCAGATACCGTCTGCGTGTCCGAGAACAGGAATCTTTGTGTTGTCCTGCATGTATTTGACGAATGCATTGGATCCTCTTGGGATGAGCAGGTCGATGTATGCATCCATACTGAGGATGTCGTTGACCTCTTCCCTTGTTTCCATTAACTGGAATGCACCTTTCGGCATTCCGTTTACGGATTCTGCAGCCTCGTTCAGGAGGTCGAAGATCATACGGTTGGAATTGAGTGCTTCGCTTCCTCCCTTGAATACGGTTGAATTGCCGCTTTTAAGACAGAGGGACATTACCTGTGGCACCACATCAGGACGTGCTTCAAATATGACACCGATAAGTCCGATCGGACAGCTTACCTGATAGAGCTCGAGTCCCTTATCAAGTTCAAGGGCATCTATGGTCTTACCTACAGGGTCTTCGAGATCGATGACATCACGGATACCGTCTATCATTCCGCTTATCTTGCTGTCACTGACCTTGAGCCTGTCCACAAGTGCCTGTGAGAGTTCGCCTTTCCTCTTCAGTTTCTCTGCGGTCTCAACGTCCTTCTGGTTTGCTTCGAGTATCTTATCGCGATTATTGTCAAGTGCCTGTGCCATTGCCTCAAGAGCCTTGTTCTTAGTGTCCGTGCTGACACTTGCAAGGATAATGGATGCCTTCTTGGCCTCAATGACCTTTTCTTCAATTTCAGTAACCATGAAATGAATCACCTGGGTTTCTTAAAAGAGTGATGTTGGATCAATTATATAGTATAGAGGTATTGCACATAGTTCTTTGGTTTTATATTTGTCGATTATTCTGTGAATGTCATCATATGTATCTGTTGAACCTTTATCCGGTTATGTATCTAATTCCAGATGATCATGTCATCCATCCTGTAATGTGTCCCTGCCAGGTCCTAAATTGGGACACACCTATTAATGGCATCTCATGATAATGAAAATGTATCTTGGAACAAAGGATTAGGTGAATTTTGGAAGGTGGTCTTCGAAAATGTTTCAGACACCTTGCCTGTGTAATGTATCAACAATTATTAATTTTATATAGAGATAGTGTGTATATATTTTATTATATTATTGAATTGATGGAATACTATTTCACCTTCATTCACAAACCTGCAATAAGGATGATCATAGATGGCGATGGAATAAAATGAGGGATCTTCTTCGCTGATTGAAAATATGCATAAGGGATTCCTGGTATATGAAAGGGAAGCCTTTTTGAGAGAACTCTGCATGACAGGAGCTTGCCAGGAAAGTTGTAGGGATCTTCGTTTTTCGGTTCAGGACCTTTTCTTCAATTTCCAGAACCATGAAATGAACCATTTTTTGTATCTTATGAGGTGATTCCTGATTATAAATTATGGGATGTTGCACCTTATTATTTTGTTCTATATTTGCCGACCATAGACTTTGGTATCATGATTAGATTCCAATGATTTCTTTGATCATTGTGATGTGTCTATACATGAACCGAAAGCTAGCAATTGATTTTTCCCTATTTATCAGTTTGTGCGAATAAAAGTAATCAGTAATATTGTTAAGTAATTTATTTCCGAATAGTATATTGTATTTTCTATAATTGTATATATACATTTAGAAAGGTTTATATGTTGCAATCTTCATAATTAATTTTGTATAGGTTAGTTGGAATATTTAATTCAACAAAAAAAAGTGGTGGTACTATATGAATAAAAGGGGTTTAGTAACTTTAATTGGAGCTTTGCTGATCTTCGTTGTTGCATTTGCAGGACCTGCAGCAGCGAACAGTGGTGATGTACAGGTTAATTATTCGATATCTCCTGATACATTAACGTTAAGTGGGAAGGGTAAATACATTTCTGTAGAGATATTCAACACAGATCCGCACAATTATAGTGTCAGTGATCTGAATCCGCAGTCAGTTGAACTTATGATCTGTCTGCCATCTGAATGTAATATAGGTGGAAGGTGTCAATTTATTGGATTAGGGGAACTTGGTCTTGTCAAATCTCCTGAGATCAATGAAGGACAAAGTGACAACGTAGAAGATGATAAGCTCGTATTGATGTATAACAGGACTGAATTTTACGAGAAAGAGTTCTCATATGTATGCAATGGAGAATCAACAGAGACTAATGTAAAGGCTTATCTGGAAGATGCCTGTGATGTTGATACAAACATTGGTGCGGTCAAGTTCAAGATACAAGGTAACTTCTATAATAATAATGTTTTCAAAGGGAATGCATTTTCAGTTGATGTCAGGATAAGCGGGGGTGAAGGTTCCGACGGCGGTGGTCATGACGAAGGTGGCTCCGGTGGTAACGGTGGTTCCGGTGGTGAAGGTGGCTGTGATGGAGATCATGATGACGGTGGCTGTGATTGCGACCACGATAATGATGTCCCTGAAGCAATCCCGGAATTCCCATCAATTGTTATCCCACTTGTGGCAACAATCGGTATGATGTTCGCTTTCCAGCGCAGAAAGTGATGATAACAACTTGAATAAATCTATCACATAATAGTGTCATGAACTTTTGAGAATGAAAAGCTCATGGCCTTCTTTTTTAGATATCCTTAAAGCGGTTATTTCGCTAAACAGGTTTTTTTTATTATTCGATATGAGTATTTAATAATTAGGGTAAATTCAGGCTATGTAGAAATCCCCTAGATAATATGAACCACAGATGCACACAGATAAACGCAGGTACAAGTAAAACCAATATCTGTATCATCTGTGTTTATCTGCAGTTCTGGTTCAAAACTCGTTGAGGTGTAGGATTTCCACAGAGCTGTTTTCTTTATTTAATATGCTATCTTCAATTCTAAGTTAAGGATTCTTTACTTAGAGTTACAGTTTATATTCTAAGCAAAGGTTCCTTTACTTAGAATTACCTCTGGCTTGTTAACTTATATTCTCATTCTCAAATGATTCAAGCAAATATCTGGAAGAAGCACTAAATATTAATATAATTATATTAATCATGAAAACTTAGGACTGATTTGAATATTTATTATGGTGGATAAATGGCAGATATTGGTGTCAAAAGGGGATATGAGGTCCTGCCTGACAATAGTGTAAGGTTCGGAATTAGGGTGATCAACAATAGCCCTGCCGCTATTTTAGATGTTGAGATAATTCTCGGTTATCCTGAATCTCTTTTTAAGTTGCATGATGGAAGGATCCAGAAACTTGGAAACATTCCTCCTGCAAAGGAACGTACTGCTAAATTCGTGCTCAAGCCTCTGGGCTGTGTCCATCAGGAATATATTGGAGCAACTGTTCAGTATAACGACCATACATATGAGAAGAATCTGCTTAACATGCGCCGTAAGGAGATTCACTGTGTCTGTCCTTTCCTGCGGGCAAAGTCCATGAGTAAGGTCCAGTTTCTGCAACTTTCCTCAGCAGGACATTCAACGGAAGCAGGCCTGAACTTCGAAGGTGTTAGTTCGGAGCAGGTATTATCGTTCCTGATGCAGATCTGCACCAACCGCTTATACAAAGTGGAAGAACGCTTCGTGGACGGCGGGAAGATACTCTATCTTTCAAGTGAATCCATTGGTGAGGATGCATATTACTTGCTGACCGTTCTGATAAAGGGGAATCAGGGACAAACTCTGGTGATGCTGCGGGCGGTATCCAATAAGGCCCATGGATTACAGGGTTTTTTAAATGAGACCGTTTCCGAACTCAGACATCTTGTAAACACGGTAAAGTCCTCGAGGGAGATCGGTGTCATCAAACATGAGAAGGTTATCAATATTATAGATTCAGTTGTTCAGCGCAGCAATTTTTCAGTGGATGGAAGTTCAGGTTCTGCGCATGTGCAGGAAAGCACCGTGCAGAGAAGTGAAATTACCTCTTCCTCGGCAAAGGTCAATATTCAGGATAGTGTTGTGCAGCGCACCACTATAATAATGGATAGTGGAAAGAAGGAAGAAGAGGATGAACGCAAAGCCCTTGGAACCATTCGTCTGAGATCTGCTGAGGAAGCTGAGAGTAAGAGAATGGATGAGGTTTGGTCAAGGATAGAACGTGAGGAGCAAGAGCGTTTACACAAAGAACAGGAAGAACAGCAAAGAAGGAAAGAGCAGGAACTCAAAGCCAGGATCGCTGAGAACAAAAGTAAAGAAAAGGTCCTATCAAGGGAACGTGAAGAACAGGGTAGAATGAAAAAAGCAGATTTCATCAACTCCATTGGCATACAATTCATAGCAATTCCTGCAGGTGAATTCATGATGGGTTCGAATGAATATGATGAAGAGAAACCTGTTCACAAAGTAACAATTCCAAAGCCATTCCTGCTTGGTAAATATCCTGTAACTCAGAAAGAATGGTTTGCTGTGATGGGCAGCAATCCTTCTCAATTTAAAGGTGATAACAGGCCAGTGGAGAATATTTCATGGAATGATGCACAGGAGTTTGTCAAAAGATTGAACACAAAGGAAGTTACGAATAAGTACCGTCTGCCATCAGAGGCCGAGTGGGAGTATGCCTGCAGGGCGGGTACAAATACAAATTATTCCTTCGGAGATAGTGAATCACATATTGGGGATTATGCATGGTATGAGGATAATTCAGGACACAAAACCCACCCAGTTGGTCAAAAGAAACCCAATCCTTGTAACCTTTATGATTTGCATGGGAATGTTTGGGAATGGGTGCAGGATAATTGGCTTGGTTCCTATGAGGATAGTCTGAAACACGAAAAAAAGAATAAATTGATTTCCAGGTTCTTTGGTAAGAATCGGGAAAAAGATGATCTTAGTTTGCCCCGGGTCAGACGTGGCGGCGGCTGGATCAACCACGCCAGGAACTGCCGGTCAGCGACTCGCTACAACAGTGATTCGAACAACAGGTACGGCAGCATCGGTTTCCGTCTCCTCAGGGAAATGTAGTCACTTTCGACTTACCTCTTTACAACTTTAATGAAGTATTTGTATGGGAACTCTGCATCTCATTCCGAACCAGTGCATGCGTAACGGCACAGGTTGGATGTGTAAAACGTTCAAATAATCCATTGCAAGAAAAAGGTATGCTCAGACTATTTTCTATCAAAAGTGATGAATGATCAGAGGGCTTCCTGGATGAGGTAATATGCAATTTGCTTACTGATACGGATGTCTGGTATACGTTTTCATTTTAATGAAATGATTCTGCATTTAAATGCTATCTTTAATGCTAAGTAAAGGTTCCTCTACTTAGAATGTCAAAGCGAATTCTAAATAAATCAGATTTACATTCAACATAAAAAAAGAGAATACTGTGTTTTTCCATCTCAAAAAAGTACAATGTCTGATAAACAGAATGAACGCTGGCTAAAACTGCCAGCGTTCTTGTGGGGGTTTGGGGGTGGTACTATTTGAAAAATAGTTGCATGCTCCAATATGGTTAGCAGACATATAAACACTTTCATTTCAAATAAAATTGAAGTTCAAGTGGTTATTTTCTCATGTTGATCTTTCGCTAATCACCATTCTCTGACACATGTTAGCATGTAACAGCCATCTGGATATCTTTATCAATGATCATTTTGTATGACTTGGCAGGAGATCAACATGAGCACACGCGAGTATATGCTGGGAAACGTTGCAATTGCACGCGGTATCGTTGAAGGAGGCGGGCAGGTCATATCCGGTTATCCGGGAACACCGTCATCAGAGATCATCGGTACACTGGCAGGAATGAAAGAAAGGGATTTTTACGTAGAATGGTCGGTCAATGAGAAGGTTGCACTTGAGGTGGCTGCAGGTGCTGCAATGACCGGTGTCCGGTCAGTGGTCACAATGAAGCACGTTGGCCTCAATGTAGCAGCAGATCCGTTACTCACCCTTGCCTACACAGGTGTCAAGGGCAGCATGATCATCATCGTTGCGGACGACCCGTCATGTCATTCATCACAGAACGAGCAGGACACCCGCAGATACTCACAATTCTCACTTATACCATGTCTTGACCCCTGCACTCCCCAGGAGGCAAAGGACATGATCCCATACGCCTTTGAATTCTCTAATAAGGTCCAGATGCCTGTTATCTTCAGGCCTACAACACGTATCTCACACGGGAAATCCGATGTGGAGCTCGGACCCGTGAATGAGACAAGGCCCGCAGCAGAATTCGTCAAGGAACTTGAAAGATGGGTCATGGTCCCGAAGAATGCAAGGGTACAGCATCCTCATCTTCTGGAACTGCAAAAGGATATTCTCAACGAGCTTGAGAACTCACCCTGGAACTCCCTGGAACTAAGTGATGGTGCCAAGGTTGGAGTTATTGCATCTGGCATTGCTTCTGTCTATGCAAAGGAAGCCATCATCAAACAGGGTATCAATGCATCATTCCTCAAGATAGGTACCTATCCTGTTCCTGAGAACAAGATCCGTACTCTCATGGAGAACTCAGAACGTATCATCATCTTCGAGGAGATGGAGCCTGTTGTTGAGGAACAGGTCAGGATCATAGCACAGGAGACTGGCTCGAACGTTGAGGTGATCGGCAAGCTTCAGGGTCCTGTTCCGAGAATATACGAACTGAACACTGACATCTGTTCAGACGTTCTTGCAGACGTCCTTGAACTTGAAAGGCCGGATGTTCCGGCAGAGGTTGCAGAGGACTTCGATTACGACAGGTGCAGGATCGACCTGCCCATGCGTCCGCCTGTCATGTGTCCTGGATGTTCTCACAGGTCGACTTTCCATGTCATGAAAAAGGTCTACGGTAAGGATGCTATCTTCCCGAGTGATATCGGCTGCTACACACTGGGTATCCAGAGCGGTACAGTTGACACGACACTCTGTATGGGTGGAAGTATAACCGTAGCAAGTGGGATGTATCAGGCAGGAGAAAAGAAACCGATCTGCTGTTCCATTGGTGACTCCACATTCTTCCATACGGGGATGAACGGTCTGCTCAATGCTATCTATAATAAAGCGGACATCACAGTAACTATAGTGGACAACCGCATAACCGCAATGACCGGTCATCAGCCAAATCCCGGAATGGGTAAGCTTGTAACCGGTGAGGAAACCTCAGAGGTGGATCTGGAAGCATTATGTAAGGGACTCGGTGCAGGTTTCGTTGAAACTGCTGACCCATATGACCTCAAGCAGACAGAAGAGGTCTTCAAAAGGGCAAAAGAATACAAAGGAACATCAGTTGTCATCACAGAACAACTCTGTGTTATCGATGCAAAACGTTCCGGAATTCGCAGAACACCATTCACAATCGATGCAGAGAAATGTACTGGTTGCAGGCTGTGTGTGAACCTTGGCTGTCCTGCAATTGAATTCGATACAAATACAAGAAAGGCATCCATCAATGCGATGTGCACCGGCTGCGGAGTATGTGCAGCTTTGTGCAAGTTCGATGCCATTACGGAGGTGAAGAAATGAGTTCTGAAGGAATCTCTAAATTCGATCTTGTCATCGCCGGTGTGGGTGGACAGGGTACCATCCTTGCATCGGATATCATTGGGAAGGCTGCCGTAAAGGGGAATATGTCCGTACGTGCAGCAGAGACTCACGGTATGGCGCAGCGTGGAGGCTCTGTGGTCAATCACATCAGGCTTGGCTGTGAACTGGGTTCCATGATACCAATGAAAGGTGCAGATGTATTGCTGGCGCTCGAACCAAGTGAGGCTCTCAGGTATCTTGAATTCCTTTCCGACGATGGTACTATTATAGTGAACACAGACCCGATACTTCCGGTAACTGTAACATCAGGGCTCTGTACTTATCCGGATGTCGATGCTATTATCTCAAAACTGGAAGAAACGCATAAAGTAAAAGCCTTCAATGCAACCGAACTTGCAAAAGAAGCAGGACATCCACAGTCCATGAATGTTGTCATGGTGGGTGCGGTCTCGAATTACCTGCCAATATCTGTTGATACTATGCTTGAATGTGTGAAGGAACTCGTTCCTCCTAAGACCATCGACATCAATGCAAAGGCCTTCGAGATGGGCAGGAATATTGCTCAGGAATGATCACTGATCATCCTGAGAATCGTTTTTTGTTGTTTATGTGATGTTCAGGAAAAAGACGATCACAGGTTGATGCCTGTGATATGTTCCTTTATTTGCTCTCTCATGTCCTCATTGTCCAGGGCAAAATCAATGATCGCTTTAACGTATTTTTCATCAACTGCACTATATTAATAGTATCAGTTCTATGTTATTCTTGTTGATCAGGTTTGTATCGTGCAAGAGTTCATTCCCATTTCTATTCCTTGCAAAGACTTTATATATGATCTATTCCTTTTATGGCGAAGCGTAGATTCTATAGTGATATAGTGATCTGCTTGTATTAAGATTACAGTGCGAAAAAGTCGGATTTAACATTAAGTATAATTGGGCCTCTTCAAGAATGCCCGCTTACACAGAATTGTGTTAAAATACTGGGATGTTTGGATCTTTTCGAGATGACCACTCAGTAATGCCCTTGGGCATGCTAGGGTCCGTTGATGACTGGAGGAATGTACAGGTTTGGCGTTGAATGCGTATCATGAGGGTACGTGGAGTCCGCCTTATCATGTCCACTTCATTTCAATAGCGGTTCCTGCCTGACTTTCTTGCGTAAACTGGCCTATGCAAATTGCATGGACCTGCCAGAAAAATATGTGTAAATTAGGAGAATAATAATGGCAAAAGGACACAGACCAAGACGAGGATCACTCGCTTTCAGTCCACGCGTAAGAGCAAAAAGCCACATACCAAGGTTTAACTCATGGCCGCAGGCTGCTGGAGAACCAAAGCTCCAGGACTTTGCAGGTTATAAGGTAGCTATGACCCATGTGGTAATGATAGATGATGTCAAGAACAGCCTCACAGAAGGTATGGAGATATCAGTTCCTGTAACTGTTGTAGAGACTCCTGCCGTACGTGTTGCTGCAGTTCGTGCATATGGTAACTCAACACACGGTGAGAAGGCACTTTCTGAAGCATGGGCATCAGATCTTGATGAGGCTCTTGGGAAGACCACTAACCTTCCTAAGGAATCTAACACTGAAGAGGCTCTTGCAAAGCTCGAGGCTCTTGTGGATGAAGGCAAGGTTTCAGATATCAAGGTAATCACATACACTTTACCAAAGAAGCTCACTGGTGTTCCAAAGAAGAATGCCGATATCATGGAAACAGCAGTAAGTGGCTCTGACGTAAAGGCAAAGCTCGAGTATGCAAAGTCCGTACTCGGCGCAGAGATCAAGATAACAGATGTCTTCAACGAAGGCACATTTGTCGATATTGCAGCTATCACTACTGGTAAGGGTACTCAGGGACCTGTTAAGAGATGGGGCATCAATCTGCAGAAGAACAAGCACTCCCGTCAGGGCAGTCTCAGGCAGATCGGTACACTCGGTCCATGGCATCCTGCAGTTGTCAGGTGGACAGTACCACAGATGGGCCAGATGGGTTACCACCAGAGGACAGAATACAACAAGCGTATCCTCAAGGTCGGTACAGACGGCGAAGAGATCACTCCAGAGGGCGGTTTCATCAACTACGGTCTTGTACGCGGAGATTACGTACTCATAAAGGGTAGTATCCCAGGACCTTCAAAGAGGCTTGTAAGGCTTAGAGATCCAATGAGGTCAAAAGTACCTGCTATGGGTGAACCGGAGATCGTTCACGTAAGCACACAGTCCAAGCAGGGGTGAACTGAATGGTTACAGCAAAAATTATAGATCTATCAGGAAATGCCAAGGGGGATGTCGATCTTCCAGAGGTGTTTGATGAAGTATACAGACCTGACCTTATCAAAAGAGCAGTTCTTGCAGCTCAGTCCAACAGGTACCAGCCATATGGTCCAAGGATGTACTCCGGTATGGACACATCAGCTCATTCATGGGGCTCAGGCAGAGGCGCTGCCCAGATCCCAAGGATCGCTAACGGAAGCCGTGCAGCAAGAGTTCCTCAGGCAGTAGGCGGTAGGAGAGCACATCCACCAAAGCCGGAAGCTGACAGGACTGAGAAGGTCAACAAGAAGGAAAGACGTATGGCTATCCGCTCTGCGATCGCTGCAACATCTGATGCAGAGATCGTAAAGGCACGTGGTCACAGGTTCGAAGCAGAACTTCCACTGGTTGCTGCAAGCGAATTTGAGGATGTCGAGAAGACAAAGGATGTCGTAAGCTTCCTGCAGAACGCAGGTGTCTATGACGACGTACTTCGTGCAAAGGACGGAAGGAACATCCGTGCAGGAAAGGGTAAGATACGTGGAAGGAGATTCAAGAACAGAAAGAGTATCCTTATCGTTGCAACATGTGACAGCCCGGTAATGAAGGCCGCAAGGAACCTTTCCGGTGTAGATGTCGTATCCGTTGACACACTCAATGCTGAGCTTCTTGCACCAGGTACCCACGCAGGCAGATTGACCGTATGGACAGAGTCTGCAATATCCGCACTTGGAGGGATGTTCGAATGACCGTCATTAAATATCCGTTTATCACTGAAAAAGCAATGATGCTGCTGGAAGACAACAAACTCCAATTCATTGTTGATTCCCGCGCGAACAAGATGCAGATCAAGGCCGATGTAATGAAGATGTACGGTTTCCCTGTGGAATCTGTCTGTACAATGAGCACAATGAAAGGTCTGAAGAAGGCTATCGTTACTTTCGAGGGCACAGAGGCAGCTCACGAGATAGCTACAAGGATCGGTCTGATGTGAGGTGGACTAGATGACAAAGAGAATCATATCACAGAACAGAGGTCGTGGAACCCCTACATACAGGGCTCCATCACACAAGTTCAAGGCTGCACTTAAACACCCACGTGTCGATGATGAAGGCACGGTTTATGGTACAGTTATCGAAATTACACACGATCCGGCTCGTTCAGCACCAATTGTCAAAGTTTCATTTGATAATGGTGAGGAGCGCCTGATCCTTGCACCTGAAGGTATAGCAGTAGGTGACCAGATCGCTTGCGGAATCTCAGCTGAGATCAAACCCGGTAACATCCTGCCTCTGGCAGAGATCCCGGAAGGTATCCCTGTCTGTAATGTAGAGTCCAAGCCAAACGATGGCGGACAGTTCGCACGCGCTTCAGGTGCCTATGGAACAGTCATTTCCCACGACCGTGGGAAGACAGTTGTGCAGATGCCATCAGGTGAGATGAAGTGGTTGAATCCTAAATGCCGTGCAACGATCGGTATCGTTGCTGGTGGTGGCAGGGTTGACAGGCCTTTCCTTAAGGCAGGTAAGAAATACCACAAGATGAAGACAAGAGCTGCAAAGTATCCTCGTGTATCAGGTATTGCTATGAACGCTATCGATCACCCATTCGGTGGAGGTAACCGTAAGCACCCTGGTAAGCCAACAACCGTTGGAAGGAACGCACCTCCTGGACGTAAGGTAGGTCAGATCGCAGCACGCAGGACCGGAAAGCGTTAACCGGAGGCTAATACATGGCAAAGAAATCATCATCAAGATTACCAAAACGAAAAGGTGAATATACCTACCGTGGTAAAACGGTAGCAGAACTCCAGGCTCTGGATGTTGACGAGTTCATCGCATTGTTACCTGCACGTGAACGCCGTACTCTTAAGAGGGGCTACACAGAAGGCAGGAAGAATGTCGTCCAGCAGCTAAAAGATGGTAAAGACAACTTGAGGACCCACTACAGGGATATCATAATCTTCCCTGAGATGGTCGGCAAGAACGTAGAAGTATACAATGGCAAGTCATTTGTGGCATTCGAGATCCAGCCGGAAATGATCGGACACAGGTTCGGAGAATTCTCCCCAACCAGACCTAAGGTTTCCCACGGAAGCGCTGGTGTAGGAGCAACCCGTTCAAGCAAGTTCGTGCCACTTAAGTAAGGTGAGATAGATGGCAAGAATCGGATATTCAATTGAAATGGACCCAAAGTCAAGTTCAAAGGCTATGGGTGCTGAGCTTCACATCTCCCCGAAAAAGTCACGTGAACTTGGCAGGGCGATCAAAGGTATGCGTGCCGGTACAGCCCAGAGATACCTTGAAGATGTCGTGATCATGAAACAGGCAGTTCCTTTCAAGAGGCACACCGATGGTTCAGGACACAGAAAGGGTCCAATGGCAAACGGTAGATATCCTGTGAAGGTTGCTGAAGCTTTCCTCAAGATCCTTGAGAATGCAAAGAGCAATGCCGAATACAAGGGACTTGACCCTGAGCACATGTACATTGCACATGTTGCTGCAAAGCGCGGACGTGTGATCCACGGTATGAGACCAAGGGCTCGCGGACGTGGCAGTCCTAAGAACACAGAGACTGTCAATGTTGAGATTATTTTGAATGAGGTGCGCTAATGGCAATAGAGAAGAAATTCGTCCAGGAAGGATATGTAAAGGCCTCAATGGACGAATATTTCGCAAAACAGCTTAGCAGAGCAGGTTACGGTGGAATGGAGATCAACCGTACCCCAATGGGTACCCAGATCACTGTATATGCTGAAAAGCCAGGCATGGTCATTGGTAAGGCTGGTAAGGTTATCCGCAAACTCACACGTGACATCGACAGGATGTACGATGTGGACAACCCCCAGATCGATGCTCAGGAAGTTAAAAAGCCAGAGCTCAATGCCCAGATGATGGCAAGCCGCCTTGCTTCTTCTATTGAAAGAGGCTGGTATTTCAGAAAGGCCGGTCATAATACCCTCAGGGCTATTATGAACTCAGGCGCTCTGGGCTGTGAGATAGTTATCTCAGGTAAACTTACAGGTGCAAGGTCAAGGGTTGAGAAGCTCGTTGACGGTTACATCAAACACGCCGGTAAGCCTGCTGAAGATATAGTTGATGAGGGTTTTGCAACAGCTGTCAAGAAGCTGGGAACCCTTGGATGCAAAGTTAGGATCATCCCTCCGGATGCAGTATTGCCTGATGTTTTCGACATAAGGGATGTCGTCGAGACCGAAGAGGTCGAGGCTGCAGCTCCAGAAGCTGCAAAGGCTGACATCGCAGAACTTGTTGAGAAGGAATCAGAAGGCGAGGTTGCAGACGAAGAGGAAGCAGTAGAAGTTGTTGAAGAATCTGTGGAAGCAGAGGTCGCTGAGGAAGCTCCAGCTGAGGAAGTTGAAGAAGAGACCAGTGAAGAAGCAACTGAAACTGATGATTCAGTTCAGATCGAGGACAACGGAGATGAGCAGAAAAGGCTGGTTGACGGTGTATGGCAGCATAAGCATGATGGCTATGACTACTGGCATCCGGTCGCACGCGTCCACAAGGAGGATAAGTAATGGCAATTCTTCGTTTGAACGAGATCAGGGATATGTCCCCTGAAGAAAGGATGGACGAGCTCGATAAGATGAGGGACGAACTCATCCGTGAACGTGCGCTTTCATCAGCTGGTGGTGCTCCGGATAATCCAGGCAGGATAGGAGAACTCAGGAAAACCGTCGCCAGGATAAAGACCATCCAGAGGGAAATGAAGGAGATCTGATTTGGAGATCACTCCTTCTAAACTGGTATTCCATGAACTGATAGGATTGGAAGTAACAATAACCGATGCTACTAATCCGACATATAACGATATACGCGGCAAAGTGGTTGACGAGACAAAGAACATGATAGTTGTTCAGACAAAGGAAGGGACAAGGAAAATGGTCCCGAAAAAAGGTTCATCCTTTGTGTTTCAGATACCTGCCCACTTATCCAAAAAGCATGCTGAGAGGTATGTTAAAGTAAATGGGAACCTTCTGCTCTCACAACCCGAAAGCAGAACAAAGAACATAAGAAAAATACACATGAGGTAATAATCATGGTTAGAGATATTGGATTGGATGTCCCCGCCCCTGAAAAGGAGTGTGACGATGTCAATTGTCCTTTCCACGGAACACTTCCGGTTCGCGGACAGGTCCTTGTAGGGACTGTTGTAAGCGACAAGATGGACAAGACAGTGGTCATCCAGCGCAGGCATGAGATGCTTATCAAGAAATATCAGAGATATGAGAAGAGGCAGTCAAAGGTCCACGCACACAATCCACCCTGCATTGATGCAAAGGTAGGGGATGTTGTGACAGTGGCTGAATGCAGACCTCTTAGCAAGACAAAATCCTATGTAGTCATTAAGGCGGAGGCACAGGAATGAGGGGAATAAGATCCACCGTTCCACGTGCACTCAATGCCGGTGCTAAGATCGACTGCGTGGACAATACAGGTGCACGTGTAGTTGAGATCATCTCCGTAAAGGGCTACAGAGGTGTAAAGAACAGACACCCAAGGGCTGGTATCGGTAACATGTGCGTGGTCTCCGTGAAGAAAGGAACTCCGGAGATGCGTAAGCAGATCCTTCTTGCAGTGATAGTTCGCCAGAAGCAGGAATTCCGCCGTCCAGATGGCCTGAGGGTATCCTTCGAGGACAATGCTGTTGTCATTGTCGACAAGGATGGTATCCCAAAGGGAACCGACTTTAAGGGTCCGGTTGCAAGGGAAGCAGCAGAAAGGTACCCAAAGATCGGTACAACTGCATCTATGGTAGTATGAGGTGTGAACAATGGTATCAAATCAACCAAGGAAACAGAGGAAAGCAAGATATACGGCTCCTCTTCACATCAAACAGAAGTACATGGGTGCTCCACTCTCAAAGGACCTCCGTGAGAAATATGGTTGCCGCAGTGCCAGCGTTGTCGTTGGCGACACTGTGAAATTAATGCGCGGTGACCACGCAGGGACTTCCGGAATGGTAGAAGCGGTTTCCCTCAAACACGGAACGATCGTTGTAGAAGGCGTAACTGTCTCAAAGGCAGACGGTACAGAGGTTGCAAGACCTGTATACCCTTCAAATGTGATGATCACATCCCTTGAAATGAAGGATAAACACAGAGAAGAAGTTATCAGTAACAGGTGATTTTGTGGGCAAACATCAGAAAAGAATATCTGTCCCAAACAGCTGGCAGATATCAAAGAAATCCAATAAATGGATCACAGCAACAAGACCTGGTCCACATAACAAGCAGCAGAGTATTCCTCTTGGTGTAGTCCTCAGGGATATGCTTGGTATCGTAGACACCCGTGCAGAGGCAAAACGTGTTCTTTCAGAAGGCAATGTCCTTGTAGACGGTATTGTCAGAAAGGACCTCAGATTCCCTGTAGGTCTTCTGGATGTAATTACCATCCCTCTCGAGAATGTGGCATATCGCGTGCTACTGGACCGTAAGGGAAGGCTTGAAGTTCATAAGCTTGAAGGCGTAGATGCTAACAAGCTTTGCAGGATCAATGGAAAGACCGTATTAAAGGGTGGAGTTGTACAGCTTAACCTCAACGACGGTACGAATCTCATTGCTTCCGACGATTACAAGACAAAGGATTCACTTATCCTTTCACTGCCTGGCAAGGATGTTGTCAAGCACATCAAGTATAAGGTAGGTAACCTTGCTATGATCGTTGGTGGAAAGCACACAGGTGAGATCGGTACCATTAAGGAGATCAACACTGTGAGAAGCTCCAAGCACAACACAGTCTTCATTTCCGGTGAATATGACTTCGAGACCATCGAGGATTTTGTTGTTGTCATCGGTGAGAAAGAGCCAGAGATCAATCTAGGTGGTGAGGTAGTTGAGTAATCCAATGAGGACACCTGTAGTAGAAAAGGTAGTTGTTCACATGGGTGTCGGAGAAAGTGGTCAGCACCTTGTGGATGCTGAAAACATTCTCAGCGAGATCACTGGACAGTCCGTAGTAAGGACATATTCAAAGAGGACCCTTCCGGCATTTGGTATCAAGAAGAACGAACCAATAGGCTGTAAGGTCACACTCAGGTCCGACCGTGCAGAAGAGTTCCTCAGGACATCACTTACTATTGTAGAGAGCAAGCTCAGATCATCCCAGTTCGACAAGTATGGGAACGTTGCCTTTGGTATCGAAGAGCACACTGACTTCCCTGGAATGAAGTATGATCCTAACATCGGTATCTTTGGAATGGATATCAATGTTGTCGTGAACCGTGCAGGTTACAGGATCAACAAAAGAAGGATAGTCAAGAGAAAGATCCCAACATCTCACAAGATAACAAAAGAGGATACGATTGCTTTCTTCAAAGACACATACGCAGTGGAGGTAATATAAATGGTACAAACCACAAAGAGCTTTGGAAGAGGAGCAAGCGAATGCAAGAGATGTGGAAGAAAACAGGGTCTTGTAAGGAAATATGGCATTTACCTTTGCAGGCACTGCTTCCGTGAGGTTGCCCACGACATGGGATTCGAAAAGTATGCGTGAGGTGTAAGAAATGGTATTATTAGATCCGCTTGCTGATGCTCTGTCTACAATAAAGAACGCAGAGGCAATTGGTAAAGACTCCTGTACTATCAAACCCGCATCAAAACTCATAGGTACCGTATTGAAGGTCATGCAGGACCGTGGATATGTCGGTGAATTCGAGTTTGTTGAGGATGGTAAGGCAGGTATTTACAAGGTAGAACTTATTGGTAGGATCAACAAATGTGGTGCTATCAAGCCACGTTATTCAGTGGGTGCTGCTGACTTCGAAAGATGGGAAAAGCAGTTCCTTCCAGCAAAGAACTTTGGAACATTGATACTTACAACATCAAAAGGTGTAGTATCACAGTACGAAGCTCGTGAGAATAATGTCGGTGGACAGTTACTTGCATATGTGTACTGATGGAAGTGATGTCACATGGCAAAAGAAATAAAGAAAACAATCCCTATCCCTGAAGGTGTGACCGTCACATTCCAGGGCCGGCTCCTTACGGTCTCAGGCCCGAAAGGCAAGAGCGAGAGGAGTTTCTGGTATCCAGGTATCATGATAGAGGTCATGGATTCAGAAGTGACCGTGGACTCCACGGTTATGAAGAAGACCCAGAAAGCAATGGTCGGAACCTTTGCATCACACATAAGAAACATGATCAAAGGTGTCACCGAGGGATTCGAATATCGTATGAAGGTCGTTTACTCTCACTTCCCTATGCAGCTTAAGGTTGAAGGGGACAAGTTGATGATCGGTAATTTCCTTGGAGAGAAAAAGCCAAGGTCAGCTAACATCCTCGGTGAATCCAAGGTGAAGGCTTCAGGTGACGAGGTTGTTGTAACCGGTATCAACAAAGAGGATGTCGGACAGACAGCAGCTAACATCGAGCAGGCAACAAGGATCAAGAGATTCGACCCGCGTGTATTCCAGGACGGAATATACACTGTGGAGAAGATAGTGTAGGTGATTTGAATGGATGAAAAGACTAAACGCCTTTTTAAGGTAAGGAAAGTCCAGAAAGGCAAAAAACCTGCTTTCAAGAGAACAGAAAGCCACAAGTACAAGCGTCTGGATTCTAACTGGAGACGTCCAAGAGGTCTTCAGGGTAAACAGCGCAAGGGCATCAAGGCCAAGGGTGCTGTCGCACAGGTAGGCTATGGAAGTCCAACCGCTGTAAAAGGTTTGCACCCATCCGGATATGCAGAGGTCCTTGTATACACGGTCGCACAGCTTGACGATGTCAATGCAGATGTAGAGGCTGTCAGGATAGCTGCAAAGGTCGGCGGACGAAAGAAGGCTATCATAGAGGCAAAGGCTGCAGAGCTTTCCATAAAGGTCCTCAACCCTACAAGAGGTGAATAAGATGACCGATCTGACAAACCAGAAGAGGATCGCTGCAGCAGTTATGGACTGTGGGGTCAACAGAGTATGGCTCGACCCTGAAGCAGCAGAGGACATTGCAGTGGCTATTACCAGAGCTGACATACGTGAGCTCATAGAAGCTGGCAGTATCAAGGCGATCCCTGTAAAGGGAGTAAGCCGTGGACGCGCAAGAGAAAGAGATGCCAAGCGCAAGTACGGTCACCGCAAGGGACATGGAAAGAGAAAAGGAAAGAAGGGCGCACGTAATCCCCGTAAAGAGCAGTGGATGAAGAAGATCCGTGCTCTGAGAAAGGAACTTAAACAGATGCGTGAAGATGGCTCATTGGACAGGGCAACCTATTGTAAGGTTTACCGCAAGGCAAAGGGTGGAGAATACCGTAGTGTAGCTCACCTTAAGGCACACCTTGAGTCAGCAAAGCTCATTAAGCACGAGGAATGATCATGGCAACAGGACCCAGATATAAAGTCGCATTCAGACGACGAAGAGAAGGGCGTACTGATTACCACCAGAGACTTAGATTGATCCTCTCAAAAGAGGATCGTGTGGTAGTACGCAAGAGCTCAAGGCACATGCAGGTCCAGCTTGTAGCTCCAAAACCTGAAGGGGATGTTACCCTTTCAGCTGCAATTTCAACAGAACTCAAGAAGTATGGATACGATGCACCAACAGGAAACACAACAGCAGCGTATCTCACCGGTCTGTTATTCGGTTACAGAGCACTGAGCAAGGGATTGGATTACGGCGTTCTTGATATAGGACTCCAGGCATCATCACCCGGATCACGTGTGTATGCAACCTTAAAAGGCATCATAGATGCTGGTTTCGAGATTCCTCATGACTCATCTGTCCTTCCTTCAGATGAGAGAGTAAGAGGAGAACACATAGCAGAGTATATGGAAGACTCAAATCTGCCTGAACTGTTCGATGCAGTTAAGGAAAAGATCTCTGCAGAGTTCAACTAGGTGATTACATGGCATACGAATATGAAGAGGAATGGGTTCCACAGACAAGGCTTGGAAAACTCGTTCAAGAAGGGCAGATCACTTCAATGGACGAAGTTATAGAGTCAGGTCTTCCTATCAGAGAATCCAAAATAATCGATATCCTGTTACCTGATCTTGAGGATGAGGTTCTTGATATCAACATGGTCCAGAGGATGACTGACTCCGGACGTCGTGTTAAGTTCAGAGCAACTGTAATTGTTGGTAACGGAAACGGTTTTGTCGGTCTTGGACAGGCAAAGGACGTTCAGGTCGGCCCTGCTATCAGGAAAGCCATCAGCAATGCAAAGATAAGCATCATCAAGGTAAAACGTGGATGCGGTTCATGGGAATGTGCATGCGGTCTTGAGCACACAGTACCTTCACAGGTACGTGGAAAGGCTGGCAGTGTTCTTGTAGAACTGAAACCTGCACCACGTGGACTCGGCCTTGCTGCCGGGGACACCGCAAGGAAAGTACTCGAGAAGGCAGGTATCAAGGATGTCTGGACAAGGACAGAAGGTACCACAAGGACAACCCTTAACTTCGCAAAAGCTACATTCCAGGCACTTGAGAACACAGGTGTTGTAAGAATGCCTGCAAACCTGGAGAACAAGGAGGCTTAAGATGTACGCTTTGGTAAGAGTACGTGGAGACGTGAATGTCAGGGGTACCATAAAGGATACCCTTAAGATGCTTCGTCTGCACAAAGTTAACCACTGTGTCATCCTTGCTGACAATCCTCATAATGCAGGAATGATCCAGAAGGTAAAGGACTACGTGGCATACGGAGTCATTGATGCTGACTCACTTGCAGAGATGCTCACAAACCGTGGCAGACTTGAAGGCGATGTAAGGCTTACCGAGGAATACGTGGCTGAGAATACAGACTACGATTCCATCAAGGCTCTTGCAGAAGCTGTCTGTGAGGGTAACGCAACCCTGAAAGATGTTCCAAAGCTCAAGCCGGTATTCAGGCTCCATCCTCCAAGGAAGGGTCACTCCGGTATGAAGAGAACAGTCCAGCAGGGCGGTGTACTGGGCAACCACGGTGAGGACATCAACAAACTGTTGAAGAAGATGAGGTGATCCCAATGACATCAAAGAAAACCAACACAAAGAAGTTCAGAGGTTCACGCACATGTGGTGGCGGTACAACCAAGAACAGACGTGGTGCAGGTAACCGTGGTGGAAGGGGTAGATGTGGTGAGAACAAACACCATGCAACCCGTGCTCTCCAGCTCGGATACCACCGTGGACACCAGAGAGGATTTACACGTCCATTGAAGGTCCTTAACGATGCTTCCATCGTGAACGTCGGGGAACTCGATGAACTTGCAGATCAGCTTGTTGATGACGGTTTTGCAGAACTTCAGGATGGCACTTATGTCATCGACCTTGCTGTTCTTGATATAGACAAGGTACTTGGGTCCGGTAAGGTCTCCAAGAAGCTTTCTATCACAGCAGCTGAATTCTCTGCCAGTGCAAAGGATAAGATCGAAGGTGCAGGTGGATCCTGTACTGAGATAGAAGAGTAATGCCATCTGGCATTACCTGTTTTATTTTTATTTCTATGCGAAGTAAGGCATACATATTTATTAATGTGTAGATCTATTTAGGTGTACTTTACCTAACAATTGCATGGATATTTCCATTCAAAGGGTGGAATTAATGAGTCTTAAGGATAGTTTGGAACCAATTTTTAATAAATTGCCTGCGGTTGCAAGTCCGGAGGGGCACGTCCATTTTAAAAACAAGTTAATGTGGACACTCGGGATTCTTGTGCTCTATTTCGCACTTGCTAATGTACCGCTGTTTGGATTGTCAGCGGATTCGATCGACCTGTTCGAATCCTATAGAGCATTTTTTGCCGGAGCTTCGGGTTCCCTGATGCTTCTGGGTATCGGTCCTATTGTTACCGCATCCATTGTCCTTCAGCTATTGGTCGGTGCTGATGTTATTAAGCTCGACATGTCCAATCCGTCAGACCAGGCGTTCTTCCAGGGCGCTCAGAAGTTCATGGTCTTTGTAATGATAGTACTTGAGGCTCTGCCACAGATAGCCGGTGGTTATATCCAGCCTGATGCAGCCCTTGCATCAACATTGGGTGTGGGTCTCGGAGTGATCACATTCATCATCTTTATACAGATATGCATAGGTGGCATACTGGTACTCTTCATGGATGAGGTAGTTTCAAAATGGGGTATCGGTTCAGGTGTCGGTCTTTTCATCGTAGCCGGTGTTTCTCAGCAGATCGTGACCGGTCTTTTCAACTGGACCTCTGATTCATCCGGTCTTCCAACCGGTTTCTTCCCTAAGTGGATCTACATCCTGCAGAATGTGGAAGCAGATTTCCTGTTCTCCGGTGATGGTATCATGTTCATGCTGATAAGCGGTGGAATTCTCGCACTGGTAAGTACAGTGGTAATATTCCTGCTTGTCGTCTATGTGGAAAGTACCCGTATCGAGATACCTCTGGCACACAGTGCAGTAAGGGGTGCAAGGGGTAAGTTCCCTGTAAAGCTTATCTATGCTTCAGTCCTGCCAATGATCCTTGTGAGGGCATTGCAGGCAAACATCCAGATGGTAGGTCTTCTGCTCAGCGGCAGGGGAATCACATTCCTTGGTGAGTTCAGTGGTTCGACGCCTATCAATGGGCTTATGTATTATCTGGCTCCTATTCACAGCCCATATGACTGGATACCTTCCCTTGTGAGGGAATCATTCACAAGTTATGGCGCTCCTGTGCCAGCCGTCTGGCAGATCGGGCTGCACGTATTGACCGATGCTGTGTTCCTGATAGTAGGAGGTATTGTATTTGCACTGTTCTGGATCGAAACAACAGGAATGGGTGCAAAACCAACAGCCAAGAAGATATTTAACTCCGGTATGCAGATACCGGGTTTCAGAAGGAACATTGGAAGTATTGAGAAGGTCATGTTAAGGTACATACCAAAGGTAACAATTATCGGTGGTGCTTTCATTGGTGCACTGACACTTGTCGCAAGTCTGCTTGGTACCCTTGGAGGTGCCGGTGGTACTGGACTTTTGCTTACGGTAAGTATCGTATACCGTCTCTATGAGGATATTGCATCCGAGCAGATGATGGAAATGCATCCAATGATGAGATCCTTCTTCGGACAGGAATAAGGTGTTTATCATGAATATTGCATTATTTGGCCCACCGGGTGCTGGTAAAGGCACCCAGGCAAAGGAATTATCAAAGAATTATGATATCCCTCACATATCTACAGGTGATATCCTCCGAGCAAATGTCCGTGATGGGACTGAGCTTGGATTGGAAGCAAAACAGTACATGGACAAAGGTGAACTTGTCCCTGATGAGGTCCTTATAGGTCTTATCAGGAACAGGCTTACAGAGCCGGATTGTGAGAAGGGTTATCTTCTGGATGGATATCCAAGGACCATTCCACAGGCTGATGCCCTTAAGGATATCCTTGCTGAGATCAGCAAGCCCCTCAATGCTGTCATCAATATAGAGGTGAATGATGAGGAGCTCGTCAAGAGACTTGGCGGACGTCGTAGCTGCGCATGTGGTGAAAGCTATCATGTGATGTTCAACCCTCCTGAGAAAGAAGGGGAGTGCAATGCATGTGGTGCTGAGCTCTATCAGAGGGATGACGACAAGGAAGATGTCATACGCCAGAGACTTGCCGTCTATAACGATAAGACCAAACCATTGATCGATTACTACGACAATGCAGGGCTTCTTGTAAATGTTGATGGCGCAGGCGCTGTCGATGCTGTCTTTGCTGATGTCTGTAAGATAATGGATCAGTACAAGTAAATTCCAAACAAAGAGGCTATCCCTTGGTTACAGAACAATTCAAGAAAAAGCTGGACCAGTTCCTGCTGGCTTTTGGTATTTCCCTTATGATCGGTATCATGATACTTGGTCAGGATTTCAGAGACTCTCTTGGAAGTTCCATGAGTATCATTATGGATCCACTGGTGACCCTTCTGGGGGCAAGTAATTTCCATGTTGTGCTTTTCATAATGGCATCTATTACTGCTCTTTACGCTTCACTTATCCAGAAATACACCATTGACTGGGAACTCATGCGTAATACCCAGGAAAGAATGAAGGGATTCCAGAAGGAATATCGGGAAGCCCAACTTTCTAATAACACAGCCCTTATGAAGAAGATGGATGAAGAACGCAAGGCGATGATGGATGATCAGATGGAGATGTCAAAGCAGCAGTTCAAGCCGATGGCATACATCAGTATAATATCCCTTCCATTGTTCATGTGGGCTTACTTCTATATCAAAAGCCATGAAGGTGCTTCTCTGGTGTTCCCGTTCTGGGGAGAACATATACTAACCGACCCTCTGATCGGTCCTTTCCAGTACTGGCTCTTCTGGTATTTCATCGCTTCACTGGCTGTAAGTCAGTTGATAAGAAAGGCTCTGGACGTCGGTGGCGTATAAGGTGTTACTGACTATCAGCGGTCTTCCGGGCAGTGGTACTACCACTGTTTCCCGTTTGCTTTCTGAAAAGTATGGTCTTGAGATGATCTCTGCCGGGGAGGTCTTCCGTTCCCTTGCAAAGGAATATGGTATGACCCTGGCGGAGTTCGGTGAACTGGCTGAATCTGACGATAGTATCGACATTAAGATCGATGAACGTCAGAAGGAGATCGCTAACACCCGTGACAATATCATTCTTGAAGGAAGGCTTGCAGGGCATATGGCTGAAAAGGCCCTTAAGGTCTGGATAAAAGCTTCTGTTGATGTCCGCGTGGAGCGGATAGTCAGCAGGGAAAGCGGCTCTTTTGATGATAAGCTCAATGAGACCGTCGAACGTGAAGCGTCCGAGGCTCTCCGATACAGGACAATACATGGAATTGATATCAATGACCTCTCAGTCTATGATCTTGTGATCGACTCGGAGGAATGGGACCAGTTCCAGATAACAAACATTATTTCCTGTGCGATAGATAATAGTTCTTACTTCTGATCACGGATATTTCCTTATATTTCCTGGCGGTCCCTATGAACTCCAAAAGCAAACCCGGTATTTTACCTTCTGAACAAAAACGTGAGCTTGTGCACAAAGCAGAGGCCATTACAAGTCCCCTTCATGGATGTTCTCCATACGAACGCCCCATCAGGCAATATATTGAGATGGGTGTCGTTAACCTTGACAAACCTGCAGGACCAACAAGTCACGAGGTCACTGCATGGGTCAAGGATATACTTGAGCTGAACAGGGCAGGACATTCCGGTTCACTGGATCCTGTTGTGACAGGTGTACTTCCCATAATGCTTGGGAAGGCTACAAAGACCGTTGCAGCTCTTCGTTTGTCAGGAAAGGAGTACATCTGCCTGATGACACTGCATGAACCTGTTCCTGAGAAGAAGGTACGCAGGGTCTGCAGGGATTTCACAGGTCCGCTTTTCCAGATGCCACCTATCATCTCTGCTGTTAAACGCGCAGTTCGTGTACGTAAGATCTATTATCTTGAGGTGCTTGATGTAAAGGAAAAGTCGGTCCTTATGCGGGTTGGCTGCGAAGCAGGCACTTATATGCGAAAGCTATGTCATGACATTGGTGTTGCACTGGGCTGTGGTGCCCATATGCAGGAGCTTCGCAGGACAAAGACCGGTCCGTTCAGGGAGGACACCCTTGTCACTCTCCATGACCTGAAGGATGCCTATGAGTTCTGGAAAGAGGATGGGGATGAATGCTTCCTGCGGGAGGTTGTCAGGCCAATGGAGGAAGGTCTTGCGCATCTTCCTAAGATCATCATTCGTGATAGTGCGGTGGATGCCGTGTGTCGTGGTGCGGCACTGGCAGTCCCCGGGATACTCAGTCTTGATAAGAATATCAAAAAGGATGATGAGATTTGTCTCTTTACTTTAAAAGGGGAAGCTGTTGCTCTGTGTAAAGCTATAATGGATACCGGGGAAATGCTTGAAAACACCCATGGTATTGTGTCAACAACCGAAAGAGTAATAATGGATGCTGGCACTTATGCGCAAGGCTGGCACAGCAAGCCAGAATAATCACATCAAAATACGTGTGCCGAGATAGTCTAGCGGTAGGGCGCAAGCCTGGAAAGCTTGTGGGGCATCCGCCCCTCGGGAGTTCGAATCCCCCTCTCGGCGCCACAACTTTTTTTAATCAACTTTTACATTGTCATAGTTGGCAAAAACACCGAACATTCTGTGTTCCGTGATATTCGAATAATGAGGATGAACGATGAGCGAAGTAAATGTATTCCACATAAAAGAGAACATGGATGTCAATGATGATGGCAGCACAGATGTAACATGTCCGGAATGTGAGAATGAGATAACTGTGGCATTTTCCAATGTTGCTGACGACAGCATGGCACTTATTGAGGCTATAGCATGTCCTGCATGCAACTGTACTCTGGATCAGGTACATCCTTCCGAAAGCTTGAACAAGAAGATAGCTGACCATGTAGCAAAGGAATTGTTAAAGGGTCTTGAACTTGACCTGGGTAAAGCATTGTCTGAACGCTGATGGTACTTTATGGCGGAAAGCAATTCATCCTATTGTCCCGGTCTCGTATTTAGTGATGATCTGAATGAAGTTGACTGGGAAGAAGCCTCTGTAGTCTTTGAGCGGGCTCCTCTTGGCAGGAACAAACGTGACCCTGAACAGATTCGCAAAGCCTTTGAGGCAAGTTATGCAGTAGTGACTGTCTCTGATTCAGGTAAGCTTGTGGGTATGTGTCGCTCTCTTTGCGACGGCCAATATCAGGCAGCAATCTATGACATGGTCCTGTTGCCCGAGTATCAGGGTAAAGGGATTGGAAAAGAAATGCTTGACCGGCTGTGCGATAAACTGCCTGTAGAGAATATTATCCTGTATTCCGTTCCCGGAAGGGAGGGTTTTTACAGTCGATGCGGGTTTAAGAAAATGCGTACAGCAATGGCTAAACTGAATCCTCTTATTTCTGATCCTGAAAATGGCTACCTCTGAGCACAGGAAAGTATTTATCTAATTAACCTATAGTGAGTGTCCACTTGTATTACTATCCACTTCTACACAATAGTGTTAAATACGAAAGATAGTATATATAGGCGAGTTATTCTAAAATCTTTAGAGTTGCCTGCCTCGTAGTATCAATAACGGGGTGTGTCGGGACCTTAGTTCCGAGGCTACAGGACGCTTGGCGTCCCTAAGGAGGAAAAATAATGGCAGACGAAGAAATAAGACACTTAGTCCGTATCATGAATACTGACCTTCAGGGTAGTCAGCCTGTTATGTATGCGCTGACAGGTATTCGCGGTATAGGACTCAGAACATCAAGGATCATTGTTGACAGCACGGGTATCGACCCGAAAGAGACCATAGGTTACCTTTCTGATGAAGATGTTGCAAAGCTCGATGAAGCTATTGTGAACTTTGAGAAGAACCTTCCTATATGGATGCTCAACAGGTGCCAGGACCCAATTTCAGGTGGGGACAAACACCTTCTGGGACAGGATATAATCATGACCTTCAGAGAGGATATCAACAACCTCAAGAAGGTAAGAGCATACCGCGGTCTCAGGCACGAGAGAGGTCTCAAGGTAAGAGGTCAGAGAACAAAGTCCACAGGAAGGCGTGGCTCAACCATTGGCGTAAGCAAGAAGAAGTAATTAAGGTGATCTTATGGGATATCCAGGTAAAAAGAAAAAGAGTTATGATACTCCAAAGCACCCTTGGCAGGCAGCCAGGATGGCCACTGAGGTAGAGCTTCTTAAAAAGTACGGTCTCCGTAACAAGAAGGAACTCTGGAAGGCGGTCAGTATCCTGAGAAGGTACAGGGCAGACGCACGTAGAATCTTGGCAGAATCTGCAGAGACCGAACTTGCAGGCCACCTCAAGACCGAGTCCGACCAGATTCTTGAAAGGCTTAGAAGATATTCAATTCTTCCATCCGATGCAAACATCGATGACATCCTTGCATTGCAGACAGAAGTGATCCTTGAACGCAGGTTACAGACACAGGTATTCAGACTTGGTCTTGCAAGGACACCAAAGCAGGCAAGACAGTTCATCACACACGGTCACATTGCTATAAATGGTCAGAAAGTGACAGTTCCAAGCGTACTTATCTCAAAAGAAGATGAGATGAACATCGATTACTATGGCAACTCACCACTTACCAGCGAATCACATGCTGAAAGGCCAGCACAGATCGCTTCAGCAGTAGCAGGAACGGAGGAGTAAAGCAATGGCAATAACCAATGGAATATGGGCAGTAGCTCACATTAAATGCTCATTCAACAACACCATCATTACAGTAACTGATATCACAGGTGCAGAGACCATCGCCAAGTCATCTGGTGGAATGGTTGTAAAGGCAGCACGTGATGAAAGTTCTCCATACACTGCTATGCAGATGGCATCCCAGCTTGCAGATACCCTTAAGGACAAGGGCATTGAAGGCGTTCACATAAAGGTGCGTGCACCTGGTGGGAACAAGCAGAGAAGCCCGGGACCTGGAGCACAGGCTGCTATCAGGGCTTTTGCAAGGGCAGGTATCAAGATCGGAAGGATCCAGGATGTAACTCCTGTTCCACACGATGGTACACGTCCAAAGGGCGGTAGAAGAGTATAAATAATAAATGGATATGAACTCATGACAATGGAAGTAGATATACTTGAACTGTCAGAGAGGTCTGCAAAGTTCATATTATCCGATGCAAGTGCAGCTTTTGCAAATGGTATAAGGAGGGCATGTCTCTCTGACGTACCAACTCTTGCTATAGATGATGTGAACATCTACAACAATACCTCAGTCCTCTTTGATGAGCAGTTAGCTTTAAGGCTTGGCCTTATCCCACTGGCAACAGACATTGAAGAGTTCGTACCTGAAGACGAGTGCACATGTGGCTCAGAATGCCCTGCATGCAAGGTATCTCTGACGCTTAGTGCTGAAGGTCCGAGAATGGTATATTCAGGCGACTTTGTCTCATCTGATGAGAAAGTTCGCCCAGCCGACCAGAACATCCCTATCATTGACCTGAAAGAAGGTCAGAAGGTAGTGCTTGAGGCCATTGCCCATATGGGGTATGGCCACAAACATGCTAAATGGCAGGCAGGTATTGCCTGTGGCTACAAGAATATGCCAGTTGTCAAGTTCGAGAACTGTGACCAGTGTGGTGCATGTGTGAAGGAATGTCCTCAGAACATAATCCAGATCGGTCCGAACGGTGCAGAGATATCCGGCGATGATATCCTTAAATGCATACTTTGTAAATTGTGTGTATTGTCCTGTGACATTGATGCGATCACTGTATCTGAAGATGAGAATTCTTTCATTTTCACTATGGAATCCGATGGTTCCTACACGATCCAACAGTTAATTATAAATGCAGGAACAACTATTAAGGAGAAAGCCAGCCAGATGGGACAAATATTAGAGTCCCTCTGATGTTGTTTAGGGGATTTACTCTCCTAAAATTTATATTTAGTAATAGAAAGACCAACATGATGCGGGGGTTGCCCAGCCAGGCCAAAGGCGCTAGGTTGAGGGCCTAGTCTCGTAGGAGTTCGTGTGTTCGAATCACACCTCCCGCACCATATACCTTATCTATTGCTCACTTCGAACCTTTACGGTTCAATACTTAACTTACATTTAACTCGCTATTCACGTGCGGGGGTTGCCCAGCCAGGCCAAAGGCGCTAGGTTGAGGGCCTAGTCTCGTAGGAGTTCGTGTGTTCGAATCACACCTCCCGCACCATATATCTTTTTTAAAAGGGTTATGATCACTTAGTTTGAACTATTGTTCTTATTCTTGGCAGGGTCTTGTGAAAAGCAGAGTATTCACTTAACCATTGAAAATAGGAGTTATCCAATGGATAAGATGAGTATTATCATTCAAATGAGGTTTATTTTTTGCTCTTTGAGTGTTGCCTTACTTCCTCTATTTCGGCCTTTCCAAGGGCTTTGAGGAAATGTGCTGCACGGATGGTCACACTATGATGTTTTTCCCTCATACGGGACTGATAGACGCGTATAGAGCGAAGGAAATCGATCTTCCTGAACTCCGGCCAGAAAGGTGCACAGAAATACGCTGCACATTCGCTTCCATTGGCCTGCCATGGGAGGAAGTTAGATACTCTTTCATCTCCTCCGGTGCGTATGATGAGGTCCACATCAGGGAGTGCTGCACTTCCTGAAGGGTAAAGGTGGTTGGATATAGTGTCCTCTTCGATGTCTTCAGGTTCAAGTTCCCCGGCTTCCACCTTTGTGGCTATCTCTTGTACAGCCTTGATGATCTCCTGTCTCCCACCATATGCTATTGCAACATTGAGGTTGAACCTGTCATAGGCTGCTGTCATAAGTTCTACATTATCGATAGATTCACGAAGGGGTTCCGGCAACTTTTCTATATCGCCGATTGCATGGACTCTCATCTTTCTTTCATGCGTCCTTTCATCAACCACTATCTCGTCGAACTTGAGCTTGATGAGGTCAAAGAGCTTATCCTTCTCTTCATCGCCCCGGTTGAAATTCTCAGTGGAAAAAGCATATATGGTGAGATATTCCACACCAATCTCACAGGCCCATTCCATAACGTTCTCAGTGACCTCTGCTCCGCGCCTGTGTCCGTAGGATGTCATCTGCCCCAGTTTGCGTGCAAACCTGCGGTTCCCATCCATAATTATGGCAACATGCCGTGGTACCTTCTCACTTTGAACTTCCTGTGTCAGCAGGCGTTCATATCCTTTGTATACTATTCGGGATATACTTCCTGATATGAATGACACTCCCGTGGTCTAAGTAATGGAATATCTATCTTTGAGATTTGAAAATAAAGGATAGGGGAATCAGTAGTTGTCAAGGACAGACCTTACAATTTCCCTGTAGTCTTCCTTCAAAAGGTATATGTTGTGATCTCCAGTTACGTCGATGCTCAGGATGCCAAGTCTTGTATTCATCAGGCCTACCATAGCTGAAACTCCTCTGTAGCTCACATCAAAATCTGTATTATGCAGATGCTCGTACACGTCACCAGTAGTGAATTTATCACCGTTCAGGAACAATTTCAGTACCACTTTGCGTATGCCAGTATCATCGCGACTAAGATATTTTATCAGTCTCTCTCTTACTCGCTCTTCAATCGTTTCCAGTACAAACACCTCTCTCTTCAATATGTTATTTTATCTTATAAAACTATTTATTTGCAATAGTTCTAAAACCCTTATTGGATATGAAAATTGTACCATCTATATCATCCTAACATATATATTTTAGCATTTAAAGGGGTATCTTTTCAACAATTAGTCCCTCTTTAAAAGGATATCTTTCGATAATATACAATTTTCTTTTATCATTTCCAATGGATCCTGCGATATCCTCAAGGATCCACCATGCGATATCTATCCCGTTTTCAACGGTTTCCAGCATTTCCTGTGGCACTTCCATATCTGAGAGTTCCCTGAGGGCAGTATCGATATCACTTTCATCATCGAATTCCATATGCCCGTAGAAAATGGTTCCATCCTCACTGATCTCGTCAAAGGGTCTGGAAATATTCTCAGCAATGCGAATAAGCCTTTTCCTGAGCTGTACGGCATCCTTGTAGCTGGATGAACAGAAATGCATCCTCTTACAATGATCATATATTCCGGTGGCGTATTCTTCTGAACCTGATACTGCATTCGACACATCGTCAATTAACTGGTAACCAAGTTCTTTCATGGCCTCTGCATTCGTATCTGAGAATTCCAGTTCATTGAGATTGATGAAACAGCCGTTCCTCTCTGCAAAAAGAGCTACCCTGTCAGCTCCTTCGATAGAAGGTATCTCTATCCCGGTTTCAATTCCCAGTTCCTTCGCATACCTGATCGAGGCTGCATAGCCGGTATCGTCCAGCTCGTTCCAGAGTTTTACAGGCGGATGGAATCTTATCTCATCGAGTCCTGCATCTGCGAGTTCGGCCATCGATTCCCTGTCAGGTGCCATGGATGTATACATATGGATGTGATGCTCTGGTCCAAATTCCTTCTTAAGCAATCTGATATAGTGAAGCACCTTCTCCTTTCTCAGAAGTGGCTCACCGCCGGTTATTCCGGTTCCAAGGGCATCCATTTGCCTTGCTTCTTCAAGAACGTCATCATCAGAAAGAACCTTTCTCTCATTGGCATAAGTATCGTCAGTGCGCCTCTCCTCTGACACAGGACAGTAGAAACAATCCCTGGGGCATAGGCCTGTTATGAAAAGGACCATCTTTGCTCCCTGTTTACAGAGTTTGCAGCCTTCTGAAAGAAAAGAATGGAAAGAACCTGCTTCTCCCTGGACGATATCGCTCATTGTGGCAACCTATAACCTGCAGGTATATAAGGATATTTTAAGCGGAAAGGTCCTAAGGCTTATGTAACATTCGTACAATACTCACTTCCGTGGACGAACAGGACGGCTTCATTGTAGCGATGGGATGCAGGAAATGCGGCAGATGTGAGAATATCTGTCCAAATGGTGCACTTTACAGGATAAACGGTTTTGTGAACGTCGATCACGAGAAATGTGACCTGTGCATGAAATGTGTGAAGGTATGTCCTAACAAGGCCCTGCTGTATATGGAATGATCAGAGCCCTGTATCAACAGATCATTTTCAATGATCCTTCTATTTCTCCCTGGACCTGCCCTTTTACTTATCGATTCCAATTGAGAATGCCTTTCCAAGTGGTTTACCTACTCCATAATATTCCCTTTGTGGTGAGTAGATTATCGGTTTTATCTTCTCTATGTCTGGGTTTCCATTCTCATCAAGGACCGATCCCTCTGCCTTGACATCGATAATCTCTCCTATGAACTGTGTATGAAGTCCCAGCTCGAAGCTGTGTATAAGCTTGCATTCAAGGACCACAGGGAATTCATCTACATATGGCGCGTACACAAGGTCACTTTTCACAGGCGTGAGTCCCATTTTCTCGAACTTGTCCGTATCCTTCCCGCTTGCGATCCCAAAATAATCTGTCTCCTTCACATAGTCCTCTGAGGGAATGCTGATGGTAAAGGCTTCCTTTTCCATGATGTTGGCGTAACTATAGGTTGCCTTTCTCAGGGATACGCTGATACATGGCGGGTCCGAGCAGCAGATGCCTCCCCATGCGGCAGTCATAGCATTCGCTTTTCCGAACATGTCATAGGTCCCGACAAGCCATGCGGGTGTCGGGTAGGCCAGAGTCTTTGCACCGATCGATCTTTTCATAAAAGCACCTTTACAAAAAAAGGAATTGAGGGAGCTTTAATCTTGCGGCATAGGTTACATCATTCGGTCATGGGATTATATCATTCCCCTGAAAATTATCCTTGAGAGGATCGTCGAGACAGTGAATACGATAATAGTGACCGGAAGGGTCTGACCGATCTCATAACGCAGCTGTGCTCTGTCCCCGCCATATTCTATCGTTCCGGAGAAACGTATGAGTATCACCGTTATCAGGATAATGTAGATCCCAATGGCGAACATGAAAAGGTCAGAGGGAATCGATTGATTCAGATTCTCAGGCGAGATCTGCGCAGGTCCCGGGAATGCATTATCGGGAAGACGGTCGATGCTTTTCGATATATTCTGCAGTATCTTTGCGATCACCTCGGACAGCGCAATGGTGACTCCTGCGATGAGAGGTGCAAAGACCGCGGCCGTAGAACGCATGGTGGATGTCATGTCGTAGAGCGACTGTTTTATCTTGATCTCGACATCCTGTAGCTCTTTGAGATGGTCCGCAAGTTTGACGATTGCAACACCGGCTACCAGATGGCTCTTGCTTACACTTTCCACAAGGAGCAGCATCGTTGTCCTTATCCTTTCGGAGTAGATGTCCCTGAATGCTCCGAAATCCTCGTCGAATATGGCTGAACGGATATCCGTTCTCATATTCATGAGGTTGAGGGATATCCTCTCGAATGCATTCGATATATCAGAGCCTTCCATGGCCCTTGCAGTGTGGATGAAAGCCTCTTCAGCGGACCTGCCCTCGGATATCCTCCTGCCGAGGACGAACAGTGCATCCGAGAACTCGTTCTCCATCCTGCGTATCTCATCCCTTATCCTCTTGTAAGGCGCATAGCTGATATTCAGGTAGATCGCAACAGCGAAGACGATTCCCCAGATGATGAACAGTGTCGGAGGTATTATCCCGTCAAGTGTTCTCGTCGAGACTATGTTCCATGGATTTCCTTTGTATATCAGGATGTATCCCAGGGATGATATGACAACTCCGATGGCTGAAGAGAGGAGCAAAGACAACTGCTTTCTCTTTTTGATCCCTTCAAGTTCCGGGTGGCTTTCGGGTATGTCCTGTGGGATGAATGCCGCAGGTCTTTGCATCAGTATATATTCAGCATAGGTGAAGGTCAGCAGTGGAAGCATTACGTCATAGATAATGACCAGTGTACCAATGCCAAAGCGTATCCCTACAACTGTTATTGCAGGCATGAGCGCAACCAGTGCGAGAGGTATCAGTATGAATACAGAGTAGAGTACGTAGGTAGGTGTCTTCAGTTTTGACGCGAAGGTATCCATCAGGTTACGTGTACTTTCAAGTACAAGGTCCAGTGACCTGTTCAATGTGATGATCCTCTGTGCCTCATCAGGCTCACTTGTGGAGCTTTTGATAAGGTGCAGCGCCCTTTTGAAGTACTCGCTGTCCTTCCCCCAGATATTCGAGAACTCAAGTATCGCGTCATCTATGCCTTTGTATTCCCTTACATGCAGGTTCCATATCATCTTCTTCAGGTCCTTTGCAAGGGGCCTGCTGGAATTGCCGGCAGCAAAACGGATGGCAACCTCCATGTTAGGGACAAGTTTCATTGACATAACTATGTAGCTGATTATCTCAGGGATGTCACCCAGGGAACTTACCTTCATCCATTTAGCGTGTATCTTGATATACTCGCTCAGGTATAGCAGCACAGCAAGAGGGAACAACAGGCTCAACAGTATCACTGCTGTGACGGTCGATCCTTCAAAGGCTGTCATCCTGAAAAGGAAGAAGTCGAAGATGAGTATGCCTATAAGTGCAAGGGCTGCGGCGACATATGAAAAGAGAACTGTCTCATGAGGTTCCAGTGTGAAGCCTGTGTAGACCATTGCATTACGATAGTTCTCGCTGATGGCATTATCAGCTCTCTTACGGAACGAATCGAAGTCCTTTACAAGCCATCTGAAATTGGCAGAGGTGAACTTGCAGCCATTGTAGTACCAGTTCTCATTGTACAGTCTGACCACCTGCACGGGTGCATTGCTCCTCCTGTCCGAAGGGCGGCTGTCCTTCACCTATCATGAGTTGGTCTGTGTAACTTCTACCTGCAAACCCATCGAACCATTCAAGCCACCTGTCACAGATCCTCTGATAATTTGTCCCGTCAGGTTCTGATATCTCCCTATCCATCAGCAACCAGAACATATTGTTTGCAATAGCTACGCTTCTGGCCTCCAGCAGATGCTCATCCTCTTTACCATACTCTGCTATCTTTTCCTTGATCATGGCCCTCATGCGTATGTTACGGGATGCCTCATCCATTGAGATCCCCCACTTATCAGCTATTTTTCCTATCAGGGCCGATCGTCCCCTGTCCATGATGTCAGATGGCTTCAGGCAGTCCTCGTAAGCATCATAGCTGAGTATGTCCGAGAAAACCTTCCCTGAGTCCTCATCCCATTTGTCGTTGACCTCGGCAACCTGCATGACACGTCGTTTCATTGTCATGCTTCCTGAGAGCCTTGTATTGGCACAGATAATGACTGCATCCGTAGCCTTGAAGGATGCAGGCGGTACTCCTAATGTGTTCACCACCCTCTCATATACCGCATCCGTGGAAGAACCATGTATCGTACCGATGACAGAGTTACCTGCTGCTCCCACCTGCATGGCCTCATACAGCACTGCTACCTCAGGACCCCTGACCTCTCCCATTATCAGGGAAGAGCTTCCAAGTCTCAGGGATGCACGCAGCGCCACGGATGGCTCGATCTCGACCCCGTACTTCATGATAGCAGATTGTGAGTTGAGTCCCTGCACCTTCCATCCCATCTCCTGCAATTCCTCAACAGGTATCTCGGATGTGTCCTCTATGGTTATCATGCGGTACTTCTGAGGTATTTCCAGAAGCAGGGCGCACAGTAGGGATGTCTTACCAGCCCCTACTCCACCCGCAACAAGCACGGATGCCTGCCCATCCATTATGAAACTGAGAAGGCCTGCGGTGAGCGGTGAGATGGATCCGTTGTTGATGAGCTTTGGCAGGGTCCAGGGGTCCTTTGCATGTTTCCTGAACGCATAGGCAATACCTTTGGCACTCAACGGGTCACCGATCACCGAGACACGAACCCCATACTCTCTCAGGAACATCTCAAGTACGGGTGTTGCCTCGCCGAATGGTCGGCCACTTATGGAGCGCAGCCGTGAGACCATGGATTCCATATCCTCCTGGGACAGGTATATGTTGGTGATGCATTCCTCACCGTCAAGCACCACATGTACAGGATTCTGGTCTGCAGGGGCATTCACGTAGACATCGGTTACACGCTCGTCGGACATGAGGTCTTCCAGTATGCCCAGTCCGGTGGTATATTTGGTTAGCAGGTCACAGTATAGCTTCACCTTCTCCGGGTCAGATGTGATGTCCTCCACATTCTCCTCTTCCAGCAGAAGCTGCTTGCTGAGCCTGCGGAAGTATTCCCTTGAGTTCACAGGGTCTGAGAAATGCAGGTCTGCAGGCCGGTGCATTATCATCTTCTTCCTGACCCTTTCCACCAGCTTGAGTTCTCTTTCCCCAAGGGCGTACTCGACGGGGTTGATGATGTACATCTTCTCAGGGCGGTCGGTCAACTGGTAGATGTTCACAGGAAGCTTTCTCTCATCCTGATAGCTGATGTCATAACATTCAAGGAATATGGTATTGTCAGGGGGTTCTGTGTATATCCTTGAGGTTGAGAATGGTGGCCTGACATAGGAACGGAGATGCTCTTCGTATTCTGAGCTGAATTCGGTAGTTTGTCCTGCATGTCCGTTGGGGTTGATCCTATCTGAAAGCTTCTTTGATATGGAGTTCATTTCATGAAGGATCTCCACGAACCTGTTCCTGCACCCGGTGCATTCTGGCCGAATTCCTGTTTTCAGGTCTTCGATCCTGTTGTATTCTAACAGTTCAACTATCATGTTACAGGTCTTCAGTGGGTCGGTCCCTGACATGTCCAGTAATGCTTCCATTATCCCTGCATGCTCTTTACTGCAATCCGGGGAAATTTTACATGAACTCTCTACAAGCTTTGTGTTCCTGTATGGTGTGAGTCTGTCCCTCAGGCCTGCCATCAGGTATATCGTTTCAAGTGACCTTCCTTCGTAATCCCTCTCGTAGAGCTTTGAAAGGGTTAGTCGCTCAGCCACTGGTTCTTTCAGGAGGATGTTGAATATGTTCCTCCTGCAATCCTCCTCATCAAAACTGGAAGCAAGGTCACATTCCCTGCAATCGATCGTTATGGTCCTGCTGTTCTTTGAGACCTTTGACCTGTAGGAGCAGATGTCGTCCTTATCTTCTTTCTTTCCGGTGAGTGAGGATATGCACGATATGAGCTTTTCCATTAATCTGCTGGCATCTGCTTTTCTGTCAGTTGATGTTCCTCTTACAGGGTTCTGTTCTAAAAGGATCAGTTGCATTTCCTGATAATGCGTGATACTGACATTCTCATTGTCAGCTATCTGTCCATGATCGCTTATCTCATGCTCTGCGGTTCTTTTTGATTTCACGTTTTTGTCCAACCAACCAATTTATTTGAACAGAACACGGATCTCTATTAAAAGTTTTCCAAATTAATTTAGAATAATTTCTTTTTTTATGATGTAATATTTTTGATAATGGCATTCTGCTTGCTAAGACCGGCAACAATCGTTAATATAATACTTTCACATAACTTTCCTCTGGACTTTATACTCTCAAAGCGTAATTCACTTCAAAGGCCGGAGGTCCTGCATGGGCATATACACCGTTTCACAATTGAATGAGTACATCAAACAGGTTCTGACAAACGACCCGCAGCTTGGACAGGTGTGGGTGCGTGGTGAGATATCGAACCTGACCAAACATAGCTCCGGCCATTATTATTTCACTCTGAAAGATAAGGGCGCCCAGATAAGTTGTGTGAGCTTCAGGATGACGAACCGGACGCTCAAGTTCGAACCAGAGGTTTCCATGAAGGTGCTTGTGTTCGGAACTGTGGATGTCTACACAGTCCGTGGTCAGTACCAGCTAAGGGTACTCGATATGCGGCCTGATGGCATCGGTGAACTATACAAGGCATACGAACAGCTCAGGAACAGGTTGCAGGAAGAAGGTCTGTTCGAGGTGGTCCATAAGAAAAGGATCCCACGTTATCCTTCAAAGGTGGGTGTTGTCACATCTCCTACAGGTGCGGCGATACACGACATCCTTCATGTGCTTAAGCGCAGGTTCCCTGTGGATGTACTTCTGAGCCCTGCTCTGGTACAGGGTGAGAACTCTGCTGAGAGCATCGTAAGGGCCATAGAGCAGCTTAACGAGATGGATGTGGATGTGATGATTGTTGGCAGGGGAGGTGGCTCTCTTGAGGATCTCTGGTCCTTCAATGAGGAGGTCGTTGCCAGGGCGATATTCGATTCAAAGGTGCCAGTGATATCTGCCGTAGGGCACGAGACTGACTACACCATTGCAGATTTTGTGGCTGATGTGAGGGCTCCGACACCATCAGCTGCTGCGGAGATCGCTGTCCCCGAGAGGTCAGACCTGAAAAAACATGTGCTTTCGCTTTCAGCCCGTATGGAGCAGGCTGCAATACATATATTATCTGATAACAGGAGGCAACTTGAGCATCTTTCTTCGAGGATCGAGCCTGAAAGGTTCGCTGAGATCATCCGGCGCGACATGCAAAGAGTGGACGAACTGAGTTCCAGAATGGAGTTCGGTCTCAGAAAGGTGATAGATTCAAAGGCATCATCCCTCTCGGGACTTGCAGGTCGCCTGAATGCCGTGAGCCCCCTGAACACACTGGAAAGGGGATATAGTATCACTTTAAGGAGCATTGACCACAGTGTTGTCAGGAGTATAGATGATGTTGATACGGATGAATCCCTTGACATCAGGATCATGGATGGTACTGTGGAGTGCAGGGTCACCGGTGTCAGAACAGAGGATGGGAACATTGTGGATAGTGGGGAGAAAAGGAGTTGAACTTATGGAAGTTAGGGATGAAGAGAAGAACGGGTCAGAAGAGATTGAAGTACCGGACGATATCAGCTTCGAGGGTTCCCTTGAGGAACTGGAATCACTTGTAGAGAAGCTTGAAAGGGGTCAGCTTACCCTTGATGAGAGTCTCGGACTCTTTGAGCGCGGGATGAAGCTCGCACGTGTGTGCAACCAGAAACTGTCAAAGGCTGAAAGGAAGATAGAGATCCTAATTGAAGAGAATGGGAAGTTGAAAACTGAAAAATTTATAGATGAGTAAATACCTTCTGTGGTGAAGGTAGATATGAATGGAAAAGGATTTTGATGGTAAGAAATATGAGAAGTTCTCCCAGCCGCAGAGGGACTGGGGCAGTAAAGTAATGGAGGAACTTGAACTTCGTGGAGATGAACATATCCTTGATCTGGGCTGTGGCAATGGTCTCCTCACGGCGAAGCTGGCTGAGAGAGTCCCTGATGGCAGGGTTGTAGGTGTTGACAGCTCTGCTTCCATGCTGAAGCAGGCAGAAGAACACAGGGCTGAAAACATGGAGTTCATGCTGATGGATATGGAAACCATGGTCCTTGAGGAAAAGTTCGATGTGGTTTTCTCTAATGCAGCTCTTCATTGGGTCAAAGATCATTCCCATCTCCTGAAGACTATATACGAGAATCTTAGAACAGGTGGGTTCATGAGGGTACAGTTTGCAGGGGAGGGAAATTGCAGGAATCTATATGATGTGCTCATGAAGACTATATCCTCTTCTGAATTTGAAAAGGAGTTCAGTTCACTGGAATGGCCCTGGTACATGCCGGGAACTTCGGAATATGAAGAACAACTCTTATCAGCAGGCTTTGAACAACGAAAGGTCTGGATGGAAGATGCCGACCGCAATTTCCCGGATGAGGCGTCCTTTGTAGGATGGATAGAGCAACCCGGTCTGGTTCCTTTTATGCCTTACCTTGAGGAAGAGAGAACTAAGCTTTTCAGGGATACTGTAGTTGAAGATACTAAAAAAAGAGCTGCTCAGCCGGACGGGACATATTTCGAGTATTTCAGAAGGATGAACGTTTACGCAGTAAAAAAATAAAAATAAAAGGCAGGACAGGGCATATACAAACCCTGCCTTCTGTCAATTCTCTTCTTTCTCATCTTCCAGGTATCTTTTACCAAGCAGGAAGATGCTGCTTCCTGTGAGTATCACAAGGAATGTGGCAATGACAGCTCCTTCTGTTGTGAAATCCTGCCATGAGTGCACAGAGGCCCATATCCCGCTCCTTGTGACGAAGGTTGCGAATATCACAAGTACGAACGAGGCGACTGCAAGCAGTGGTGCCAGGAATCCATATTCTCCATGTCTTGTGCGTGTCTGTGCATGCAGGTAAGCGGTGGAAGTTATCCATGGTATAAGTGATGATGTTTCCACAGGGTCCCAGGTCCAGTACCAAGCACCCCAACCCAGAACCTCATATGCCCAGAATCCTCCCAGGCCTATTCCAAGTGTCAGGAAAAGCCATGCCAGTCTCATCCAGTCCCTTGCTACAAGTGTCCAGCGTCCGTCCTTTGTGATCAGGTTGGCAATTGCTGCTGCAAAGGGTATGGTGAATGCGGCGTATCCGAGGAAAAGTATGGGCGGATGGACCGCCATCCATGGATTACGCAGGAGCGGGTTCATTCCCTGTCCATATGGTACGTCATAAAGTGCAGCAAAAGGGTTCCAGTTGGTGGCCTCGATGGTACCCGACGAGAGTACGCGGAATGCAGAGAAAGGACTGTCGATCACAAGCAGTATCATGAACACGGATACAATTGCCATGGTAACCATGGTAGTGATGTCCATCATCCTTGTCTCGGAGAGTTCCTTCGTGTATCCTGTGTAGCGTACAAGCATCAGCATGACAAGTGTTGCCCAGGTCCAGAGCAGGAGCGATCCTTCCTGTCCTGCCCAGAAGGCTGAGAGGCGGTAGAACCACGAGAGATCCGTACTGGAGTGATTGTAAACGTATTCGTAGGAAGCGTTCACGATCAACAGGTGCAACATGAGTATGAGTGCCGAGAGTGTGATGCTGGCGGTACACAATATCTCCAGTTTCTTAGAGCGTATCCTTGCCATGTGGTCGGATGCCGTATAATAGCGAATTGAATAGAATGTTGCTGCCCATCCGAAGATAAAGGCCAGCCATATGAGTATCATGCCTAAGTTCAAGTCATCATCTCCTGTCCTTTGTCCTCTTATCCCTGCGTTTCTTTATTTCCTGTTCGAGCATCCGGTCATATCTTTCATCTACGCCGGAGCTGACAGCATTGTTGTTGCCGGAAGGCCCTGCATTCTTTGGCCCTGACCCTGATCCGGTTATCTGTTCTGATCTGCGGTCTGTGAACAACAGGGCTATGATGCCTATCACCATGAGGTACATGCCTCCCCAGAGGCAGTTGATGAAGGGTACTGTTCGCATGTACAGGTCTATCTCACCATCTGATTCGCTGATCGCTCTTGGTGCGATGAAAAGTTCCTCGGTAAGTCCGCGGTTGATGAAGGTGGTGGTGTAGGTCTGTCCCCACTTGAAATCGGTTATATATTCGACTTTTCCACTCTTGAAATAGTTCCCATCTTTGTATATGTCGAAAATGACCTCAGTGGTATAGGATGAGCCAGGATACGTTCTGAAAGCCTCTCCACTGTAGTATGAGTTCATACTGTTGACGATAAGCTGGTAATGCTGGCCTTCGAAGGCTGTCATCTCATTTGTCCCGAGCACAGCGGAACTTTCCACTTTCATGTTGGAACTGAGGACGATCCCGAGAAGGATGAGTATGATCCCTATGTGGATAACATGTGCGCTGAGCTTCCTTATCTTTGTGCGGGTATCCATGCTCCTGCTTTTCATATAGATGCCGAATATCCTGTAAAGGGTTGCAAGAAGCGTCACGGTAAGTATTGGTAATGATATGTCTATTGGAGTGTTACCAAAAGGTGAGACAACTGCAAAGATAACAGATACCAATGAAGATGCTCCGACTATGGGGAGTATGTATCTTCTTTCTGCATAGCCCACCAGCATACATGTACTCAGAAGCAGCATTAGGACAGCTACGGGAATGGCGGTTCTGTTATTGAAGTATGAGGCTTCGAGGCTGAGCTCGACCCCGGTGGTGAGTTTTGCGATAAGAGGGGTCAGCATTCCCATTGTAATGATAGTTGCCAGCAGAAGAAAAGTGACAACAGTTGCAAGCATCGTATTGCTTGTTGTCAGTTGTGGTATCTTGTTTTTCATTATGGACTGAATTCTATGTATACACTGTATTTATAGTTAGACCTGAAGGCAAAGTATATTCATACCATGCATTTTTATTTTATCCACTGTATTTCGATATATTAAATAATGATGTTGTATATCAGAACAGAGCAACCGATGAGAATATAGTATTGCTGTTATTGCAGGAATGAGTTGCTAAAAGAGTTACTAAGGGGATCGATACTTACGATAGAGATACTGATAACTGCTGTATGGCTTATGCTTCCAGCTTATTTGCCTAACTCAATGGCTGCCGTTTTCGGTGGCGGCCCTGCTATAGATGGCGGCAGGACGATGTCTGACGGACGGCGTATACTGGGTGACGGTAAAACCTGGCGCGGACTTGTTGCAGGGACCATTTGCGGAATGTTGCTGGGTCTTTCACAAATGTATTATCTTAGCAGGAGCAGCAGCATATTTGGTGTTGAACTGCCCTCCTTTGGTGAAGGTTCTGGTGCCCTGCTTGTGATATTCACCCTTGCTTTCGGCTCACTTCTGGGTGATATGTCCATGAGTTTTGTCAAACGCAGGATAGGATACAAGAGAGGTGCTGCCCTGCCCGGTGTCGATCAGCTTGATTTTGTCATGGGTGCATGGCTGCTGACGCTTATCACATCACCTGCATGGTTTTTGGGCAACTTCACTTTCAGTATCGCCCTTGCTGTACTGCTCTTCACGCCTCTGTTGCATTTTGTGACCAACGTTATTGGATACTACATCGGGGTAAAGAACGAACCCTGGTGAATTCTATGAATTACTATATTTGATATTGCGACCTAAATATTGTCATTGATCGCAAATCTCGAACACTTATACTAATCAGGTGATATTATGTCTGAAGGGAATGGAAAACTTGCATTGATAGATGCCCTTAAAGCATGTGGTGCTGTAAAGTTCGGTGACTTCACACTTGCTTCCGGGAAGAAAAGTACGTACTATATTGATATCAAGAAGGCAAGCACTGATCCTGCTACGCTCAGGGTTATAGCAAGGGAAACAGGAAAGGTTGTAAGCGGCCTTGAACTGGATGCTGTGGGTGGTGTCGCGCTCGGTGGTGTTCCCCTTGCAACGGCCTTATCTCTTGAGACCGACCTTCCGCTTATACTGATACGTAAATCTGAGAAGGATTATGGTACCGGCGGACGCTTTGTAGGCGACTTCAGGGAAGGTTCCAGAATAGTGCTCATTGAAGATGTTACCACAAGTGGCGGTTCTGTCATGGATGCCATAAAGGCCATACGTGAAGCAGGTGCCGTTGTTGACCGTGTCATAACAGTAGTGGACCGTGAGTCCGGGGCTGAGAAGGGTCTGGCTGATATGGGCGTGAAACTCGTCCCTCTTGTCAGGGCAAGCGACCTCATCTAGGCCGACATGGTCGTATCCCGGTGGATCAAGGCAGTTAAGGGAAGCTAAGGCAAGTTATTTATTGCAGGAATTAGAGTTTTAGTATTCTGATACCTGATAAAATAACAAGAAATGATATGATATTGGATAGTACAGGACAGGACCTATCCGCATATCGCATTTTTATGATAACGAGGTTTGATATATGAATATTCTAGTAGTTGGTGGCGGCGGAAGAGAGCATGCTATCACAGCAGCAATAGCACGCAGCAGGAAGGATCCGTCCATCTATGCAGTGATGTCAAAGAAGAATCCTGGCATTGCAGCATTATGTGAGGATTTCCTCCTTGAGAAAGAGACAGATGTGGAAAAGGTTGTCGAGTTCGCGGTATCAAAGAACATCGAACTCGTTGTAGTAGGTCCCGAGGCACCTCTTGCAGTGGGTCTTGCAGATTCCCTTGAGGAGAAGGGCATCAGTGTTGCAAGTCCTAAGAAGAAGGTTGCACAGCTTGAGTTCGATAAGGCATGGGCACGCAATTTCATGAGGAACAACAACATTGCAGGTTGTCCTGTGTTCGATGTCTTCACAGATAAGGATGCAATGGATGCTTTCATCGATGAGCTTGGAAATGTCGCTATCAAGCCATCCGGTCTTACAGGTGGTAAGGGTGTCAAGGTAATGGGCGACCAGCTTCCTGACCTTGAAGCAGCAAAGAAATATGCAGCAGGTCTTCTGGACCAGGGCAGTGTTGTGGTTGAGGAGAACCTCGTTGGTGAGGAGTTCACCCTTCAGGCTTTCGTTGATGGTAAGCATCTTGCTTTCATGCCAACGGTCCAGGACCACAAGAGGGCTTTCGAGAACGACCTCGGACCTAACACCGGTGGAATGGGTTCCTACAATGCGGCTGGCGAGATCCTTCCTTTCCTGACGGAAGAGGATGTTGAAAGCTCAAAGCAGATCATGAAGGATACCGTTACTGCACTTTACAAGGAGACCGGTCAGGAGTACAAGGGTACGCTGTACGGTCAGTTCATGATAACAAAGGACGGTCCAAAGGTCATCGAGTTCAATGCACGTTTCGGAGATCCCGAGGCAATGAATGTACTGCCTTTACTTGAGAGCGATTATGTGGATATCCTGGCTGCAATGGCAAGCGGTACACTTGATAAGGTCGATGTTAAGTTCAGTGGCAAGGCAACTGTATGTAAGTATGCTGTACCTGCCGGTTATCCTGACCATCCTACAAAGGACAGGGAGGTCGTTGTTGGTGACATCGGCGATGCGGTACTCTTCTATTCAAGTGTCTATGAGAAGGACGGAAAGGTCTGTACAACCGGCTCAAGGGCTGTTGCGGTAGTAGGAATTGCGGATTCCATTGAAGAGGCGGAGAAGATAGCCCAGAATGCACTGGAGAACCTTTCCGGCGACCTGCACTACAGGAACGACATTGGTAAGGACTTCCTCATTCAGAGGCGTATCGACCATATGAATGAGATACGAGGGAACTGATAATAATTTGAATCTAGGTAATTGCGAAGGCTGATAGTATGAAACACCTGATATCAATGGCTGACCTGACCCACGATGAGATAGTTGAGATACTCGATATGGCGGAGGACCTTAAGGAGAAACGCCTGAGGGGCAAGGTCACGGACCTGCTGAAGAACAAGAGTCTTGGTATGATATTCGAGAAATCGTCCACTCGTACCAGGGTGTCTTTCGAGGTTGCCATGTGCGACCTTGGGGGACATGGACTCTACCTGAACCCCAGGGATATGCAGCTTGGCAGAGGCGAGACGGTCGGGGACACTTCCGAGGTGCTCTCAAGATACCTCTATGGTATCATTGCCAGGGTCTACAGCCATGAAACGGTGAAACAGCTTGCTGAGCATTCCTCTATCCCTGTGATCAATGCGCTTTCCGATAAGGAACACCCATGCCAGATACTTGCCGACCTGCTCACGATCCGTGAGTACAAGACCAAACTGGCAGGTCTGAAATACACATGGGTGGGCGATGGTAACAATGTGTGTAATTCAGCTATCATCGGCGGTGCCCTCATGGGCATGGAGGTCGCTGTTGCATGTCCTCCGGGATACGAGCCTGATGAGGATATCGTTGAGCTTGCAAGGGAGCTTGGCGGAGTTGTCACTATCACCAACGACCCTTCAGAGGCTGTAAAGGATGCTGACATCCTCTATGCCGACGTATGGGTATCCATGGGCGATGAGGATGAACGCGAGAAACGCCTGAAGGACCTCGCACCATACCAGATCAACTCAGAACTGGTAGAGCAGGCCAAACCTGATGTTATCGTGATGCACTGCCTCCCTGCACACCGCGGCGAGGAGATCAGTGCCGAGGTAATGGACGGTCCTCACTCGGTGGTCTTCGACCAGGCCGAAAACCGCCTGCACGCCCAGAAAGCACTCTTACTGAAACTGCTGGCATGATGCCACCGGTTTCAACAAACATTTTTTAACTTTTCAAACACAAGGTTTAATTAGAAAAAGCCGCTACTAACCAACATTCACAATGCGGGAGTTGCCCAGCCTGGCCAAAGGCGCTAGGTTCAGAGCCTAGTCTCGTAGGAGTTCATGCGTTCGAATCGCATCTCCCGCACCATGTTTTTATGTTTTCTATCTCTTCTGAAAAATGGATCTTCTGAATTTCAGGATATCTATGTGTTAATTAATGATATAATATTTCTACGGCTATTTTGTGTAGTTTTTTATTTTGTCTTCTTCATATAGTTAATATCTTCTATTTAATATAAATAATTAAATGCAAATTTGAAAAAATATTTATTCCTGAATCAGTATCTTTTTACAAAAGACATAAATTTGAATGTGTTCACTTTGATTATTTAGTCATGCTTTGTTTTCTTCTCTAATTGAAAACTAAGGATGCACTTTTAGATGGTGGTTTTTTAAAATGAATGTTAATTGCGGGATTATGATTTGGTTGGGGATGATTTTGATCATTCTGAGTATGGGAACTGCAACAGCAGAAACTATCACAGTTGATGACGATATTGGCAGTGCAGAATATACCTCTATCCAGGCAGCTATCAACGCTTCAAGCCCCGGTGATACAATTCTCGTATATCCAGGGAATTACATCGAAAATGTAGATGTCAATAAACAGTTAACTATAACATCAACTGATGGCGCTTCAGTTACTAATATTTCCGGTCCCATCTACTATGATGGTATTTTACCCTACGATGATCATGTTATTGACATTACTGCAGACCAGGTAACAATCAGTGGCTTCACTGTAAGCATGGTAGGGCTTCAAAAATCATGTATTTTCCTGAACGGTTCTAGCTACAGTACCATAGAAAACAACGAAATAATAATTTCAAACTACTACTACGCTGGCGGCTATGGTATTAATTTGGAATCTTCAAGCAACAACGAGTTAGTAGGTAACACAATAACGGCCAGTGGTCTTCGTATGGGGTGGGAGGATCCCTATTCCACCGGTATCCGCCTATACACATCTAATGATAGTATCATTATCAGTAATACTATAATGGACTGTACTTATGCAGGCTTCGAATTATATAATTCTGGCAACAACAAGTTAACCGACAACACAATAGTGAATAATGTATGCGGTATTTATTTCTACGAGTACGTCTACAACAACAAAATCTACAACAATTTTTTTAATAATTCAGACAACTTGGCAAATGTAGATTATTTAGATACCAATTTATGGGACACTGAAATAATAGATGGACCCAACATCATAGGTGGCCCTTATATTGCAGGAAATTACTGGGCAAAACTTGACGGAACAGGATTCAGCCAAACACATACAACAGATGCTAATGGAGATGGCATATGCGATAATCCATATGTCATTAATGAAAAAAACATTGATCACTTCCCACTCATTTTGCAGACAAACCAAGCACCTGTAGCAAATGAAGATGAGATTTACTTTGAATTTACAAGTAATTTAGATCTTGAAACTGCAAATGGTGTTACTGTAGTCGACAATTATGCTTACCTAGCTGCGAACAATGGACTTGTAATAGTCAACGTAAATGATCAAACGGAACCAACAATAGTTGGTACTTGTATAACTGGTGGAGAAACAACGGATGTTGAAGTCATCGGAAATTATGCCTACGTAACCGACCTTTATGAGGGTCTGTTTATCATCAATGTAAATGATCCCACTACACCAACAATTGTAGGTACTTGTTATACTGATGGTTATGCAAGTGATATTGCTATAGTTGACAATTCTGCTTACATATGCAATGTCTATGGCCTTGTGATTGTTGATATAAGTAATCCTGAAAATCCTTTGTTAATAGATTATTGTGAAACTGAAGGACTGGCAGGAGATGTTGTAATATCTGGGAATTATGCTTTTTTAGCTGATGGTTTGACATGCTTAGAAAGTTTCAAAATTATAGATATAAGTAATCCTCCTTCATTTCCATATACAGGTCTTTACTTGGTAAATCCTGGTGTATGGTCTTTTGGTGCAATAGAACTTGCTAAATCCGGTGATTATGTCTACCTTGTTGATTGGGTTAATAATAAATTAATTGTTGTCAATGTAAGTGACCCAACAGCACCAATAATGGAAGGGCTTTATAATGCTAGCGGGAACGATATAGTAGTAAAAGATAATTACATATATTTAGTAACTAAAGAAGCAAATCTCATAGTCTTAAATATTGATGATCCAATAGCACCGACTTTTGCCGGCAGTTATAGCTATCCTACCAGTTTAGAATATGATTCTGGACAGAGTGTTTGTATTTATGGAAATTATGCATATATGACCTGTGAATATGATGGACTTATTATTCTTAGAATTAATCCACCATTAGTACCAAATAACTCACCATCAGCTATAATCTCTCCAATAGACCTTGATTATGAAGGTTCGCCTGTAACCTTTAATGCTTCCGAATCATATGACCCTGATGATAATCCACTCACATACAAATGGGACTTTGATAATGATGGAACATGTGATTTTGAATCAGAATCTCCTTATGCAACACACACCTGGGATGATGACTATAGTGGTGATGTCAAGTTGGAAGTTAGTGATGGTATTTTAACCAGCACTGATACGATTACTGTTACCGTGGGTAATGTTGCACCAAACATTACATCCTTTGAAGTACAACAAACCGAGCCTGTAGAGATAGGTACAGAAATCGATCTTAGTTGCACTTTCACAGATATGGGTTTAGGTGATACTCACGACTGTATCATTGACTGGGGCGATGGAACAGCAACAGAACTACTCTCAGTTACCAGCCCCGTGAGCAGTTCCCACGTATATTCTACATCCGGTGTTTATACAGTTAACCTCACCATAGAGGATGATGATACTGGATATGATACAGAGAAGTACCAGTATGTTGTTGTCTACGACCCCGAAGAAGGATTTGTATCAGGGGAATTAAACTGTCCAGCTCATCTATATGCTTATGATTTAGAAGAAAGATATACCGGATTTTATGGTTCAGTAATTTTGGAAGAAATACCCAATTCATTCTATAACGGTCCAGAATATGATCCTGAAAAGATAATCATTCTAGGTCAGTCAGATACTATTGTGTATGTTGTTGATTCTTATGATGAAGGAACATTTGACCTTAAATTAAAGCAAAGCAATCCAGAAGGTTTGATTGAAGTTGAATATCTAAATGTTGAGCTTGATGAAGACACAACTGCTACAATATCTGTGAACTCAGAAACCAATGATTTCTCGATGCTGATCGATATGGACAACAATGGTGAAATTGATATTATCAAAGAACTGGACTCTGTTGCAATAAATGGTAATATTGTTAATGCACCTACAGCTGTAATCTCATCATTTGAACCTGATACTGCATATGAAGGTTCGCCTGTGACCTTTAATGCTTCCGAATCATATGACCCTGATGATGATCCACTCACATACAAATGGGACTTTAATAATAATGGAACATGGGATTTTGAATCTGAATCTCCTTATGCAACACACACCTGGGATGATGACTATACTGGTGATGTCAAGCTGGAAGTTAGTGATGGTATTTTAACCAGCACAGATACAATTACTGTTACCGTAGGCAATGTTGCACCAGTCGTTGGTTTTATCGATGTACCAATTAATCCGGTTGTGTTAGGCACTGATGTCACAGTTTCAGCTTCATTTGAGGATGATGGGACAGAGGATACACACATGCCAGTTTGGAACTGGGGGGACGGCAATTATTCATCAGATGAGGTATTCAAAGACAGGTCAGGTGAAGTCTCAGATACCTATACTTATGATCAACCAGGTGTCTACACCATAACACTGGAAGTGGAAGATGACGATGGTGGTTCTGGCACGAGGATTTCTGAACAATATGTTGTTGTGTACGATCCAGATGGTGGATTCGTAACTGGTGGTGGATGGCTTAGCTCACCAGAAGGTGCCTATGTAACAGACCCAACCCTGACCGGCAAGGCAACCTTTGGATTTGTATCCAAATTTAAAAAAGGAGCAACTATACCAACCGGCTCAACTGAGTTCCAGTTCCGCGTTGCTGATCTGAACTTCAAGTCAACAACTTATGATTGGCTTGTAATTGCAAGTTCAAAAGCCATGTACAAAGGTACTGGAACCATCAATGATGAAGGAAATTATGGTTTCATGATATCTGCTGTTGACGCTGAACTCACATCAAGCACCGGTATTGATCTTTTCAGGATGAAGATATGGGATATTGATGATGATGGTACTATAGTTTATGACAATATGGTTGCATATGAAGAAAATGTAGATCTAACATCACTAATTGAAAAACCAGAGATTGGGGGGGGATCGATCAAGATACATAACGGAGAGTGAATGGGAGGAATTAATCTTCCTCTTTATTTTTCCCTTGTATGATTAAATAGCATAAATGGATTGTCAGTTTCATTCACACAAATCACAATATTGCTATAAATTAGACAACGCTTATTATCTCTAATTTCCATTAATAAATAATTAAAAACTATTATAATAATGTATAAGCGAGTTTAAAAGTACCATTTGACTTACGATTGGCACTTTTGGAGACTTTTTGATAAATAATATGTAGACTGTATAGTTAATCCTTAAATTTTTATTGACAAAAATTGAGATTAGTTTTCTCCATCAATTTTTAAATTTTTTAATTACTCATAGATTTATTGACTTTATGAACCGTTGCCAGGTGTTCCCCAAAGAACATGTATTTCTAAGAATGATGTTCTTCATCACTATATCGGGATTAACTCAACTTGAAGAACTTGATTGAATGATTAATCAAGTATAATGTGCCCTTAACAAACCTCACAGAACTCCACAGTTGAGATAAATTGAATAGTTTTAACTTATCCTGCTATACATGTGATATGAACCTTAAAACCTATTTTGCTTCAGTTCAAATTATACTTTTCATAAAGTATAAGATAGATACAACTTTTCGGTATTTTGTTATCTATAATTATAATTCATTGTTATATAAATTCTCACCAATAATACAAAAATCCATATTTCATTTTAAATATGGTTTATGTATATTTCTTCACAAATAATTAAATCTCAATTTTCACAATATTTCTAATACATTTCATAAGTTTTTTATATTAATAAATTTATATTTATTAATAGAAGGAATTTGACATTATCCTTTGGATAATTAGTAGTGTTTATTTTTCTTCTTTAATCAAGCAAAACTGTACTATTTAGCACTCTAAGTGTCGTAGTGCTGGGTACAAAAAGAGATCATTAAACTTATACAGAATATTCAATACTAGCAGAACGATCTCTTTTTGTTCAGTGGTACAAAAGGGATATGTGGTGATATGGTAAATAATTTCAGAAAGATACTTTGTATTGGTATTACTCTTATAGTAATAATATTAAGCATGAATGGTACAGCAAGTGCAGATGAAGTAAATATAAATTTTCAATCTGGAATTGGGATTTATGTACAGGCTCTTGCAATATCTGAAAATTATGCATATGCAGCGGGAAGTGGGGCTTTTTATGTAATCGATATAACTGACCCTGAGAACATATTCGTGGTCGGAACATTAAATCGAATATGTGGTATGTCAATGATATTCGATGTTACACTATCTGACAACTACGCCTATGTAGCGGATTATGAAAATGGCATTGAGATTATGGACATAAGTGATCCATTATCACCGCAACTTGTTTCTAGATATGGTATCCCTTGTAGTGGTCGTCTTTCTGCAAGTGAAGTAGTTATATCAGACAATTACGCTTACGTGGCTGAGGACAACATAGGCCTTTTGATAATAGATATCAGTGATATATCGTCTCCAACACTCATAGGCACTTATGAAACTGGTGACAATGGAGATTGGAAAAAAGGTGTCGATGTAAAAGGAAACTATGCCTACCTAGCTGATGAAACCAATGGTCTGGTAATTATTAATGTTACTACTCCTACTTCCCCTACAATTGTAGGCACTTATGATACTGCTGGTTCTGCATGGGATGTCAAAGTCTCTGGAAATTATGCTTATGTAGCTGATGGTCCTAATGGTCTTGTAATTGTTGATATTACTGACCCCACATCTCCTTCATTAGTAGGTACTTGTGATACTGATGATTGGGCCTGGGATGTTGTTATTTCCGGTGATTATGCCTACATAGCAGATGAAATGAATGGTCTTGTAATTGTTGATATCAGTAATCCTGAATCACCGACTTTTGCAGGTGGGTACGATGCTTGTCGTGCATACAATGTTGCCGTTTCTGGTAATGATGTCTATGTAGCTGGTAATAATGTCTATGTAGCCGGTACAGGCATAATTGCCCTTCAGACTGATATATCATTAGTACCAAACAATCCACCAATTGCTGCAATATCTCCAATAGATTACGCCTCCGAAGGTTCGCCTATAACCTTTAATGCTTCCGAATCATATGACCCTGATGATAATCTGCTCACATACAAATGGGACTTTGATAATGATGGAAAATGTGATTTTGAATCAGAATCTCCTTATGCAACACACACCTGGGATGATGATTATACTGGTGATGTCAAACTGGAAGTTAGTGATGGTATTTTAACCAGCACTGACACGATTGCTGTTACTGTGGGCAATATTGCACCAACCATAACATCCTTTGGAGTACAACAAACCGACCCTGTAGAGATAGGTACTGAAATTGGTCTTAGTTGTACTTTTACAGATCCGGGTTTAGGTGATACTCACGACTGTATCATTGACTGGGGTGATGGAACAGCAACAGAACTACTTTCAATTACCAACCCAGTGAGCAGTTCTCACGTATATTCTATGTCCGGTGTTTATACAGTTAACCTCATCATAGAGGATGATGATACTGGATATGATACAGAGGAGTACCAGTATGTTGTTGTGTACGATTCCGATGAAGGATTTGTATCAGGGGAATTAAACTGTCCAGCTCATCTATATGCTTATGATTTTGATGGAATAGAAATAAGATACACTGGATCAGTGGGATCAGATATTTTTAGAGATATACCCAATTCTTTCTATAACGGCCCAGAATATGATCCTGAAAAGATAATCATTCTAGGTCAGTCCGATACTATTGTGTATGTTGTTGATTCTTATGATGAAGGAACATTTGACCTTAAATTAAAGCAAAGCAATCCAGAAGGTTTGATTGAAGTTGAATATCTAAATGTTGATCTTGATAAGGACACAACTGCTACCATATCGGTGAATTCAGAAACCAATGATTTCTCGATGCATATCGACATGGACAACAATGGTGAAATTGATATTATCAAAGAACTGGACTCTGTTGCAATAAATGGTAATATTGTTAATGCACCCACAGCTGTAATCTCATCATTTGAACCGGATACTGCATCTGAAGGTTCACCTGTAACTTTTAATGCTTCCGAATCATATGACCCTGATGATGATGAACTTCAATATAGATGGGACTTTAATAATGATGGAACATGGGATAGCAAGTGGTCGAGTAATTACACTGCAACACACACCTGGGATGATGACTATAGTGGTGATGTAAAACTGGAAGTTAGTGATGGGATTTTAACCAGCACAGATACAATTACTGTTACCGTAGGCAATGTTGCACCAGTTGTTGGCCTTATCGATTCACCAATTTATCCGGTATTGTTAGGCACTGATATCGCAGTTTCAGCTTCATTTGAGGATGATGGGAAAGAGGATACACACATGCCAGTTTGGAACTGGGGGGACGGCAATTATTCATCAGATGGGGCATTTAAGGACAGGTCAGGTGAAGTCTCAGGAACCTATACTTATGGTCAACCAGGTGTCTACACCATAACACTGGAAGTGGAAGATGACGATGGTGGTTCTGGCACGAGGATTTCTGAACAGTATGTTGTTGTCTACGATTCAGATGGTGGATTTGTAACTGGTGGTGGATGGATTAGCTCACCAGAAGGTGCGTATGTAACAGACCCAACCCTGACCGGTAAGACAACCTTTGGATTTGTATCCAAATTTAAAAAAGGAGCAACTGTACCAACCGGTTCAACTGAGTTCCAGTTCCATGTTGCTGATCTGAACTTCAAGTCAACAACCTATGATTGGCTCGTAATTGCAAGTTCAAAAGCCATGTACAAAGGTACTGGAACTATCAATGATGAAGGAAATTATGGCTTCATGATATCGGCTGTTGACGCTGAACTCACACCAAGCATCGACATTGATCTCTTCAGGATGAAGATATGGGATATTGATGATGGTGAGATAATTTACGACAATATGCTGGGTGCTGATGAGACCGCAGATCCAACGACTGCAATTCAGGGCGGGTCAATCAAAATCCACAACGAAAAGTAGGTAGTAAATTGTGGATGTGTTTAATTCTCCACATCCTTTTTTTAGTTGGGTTAATACCCTCAGTTTTCTTCTATATGACTGGAAGTCAAAACAACTTATAGATAATTTCATATTTTTTCTAGTTTCATTTATGTTAAAGAAAAAACCACCACAAAAACAGCCACAATAAACAGAAGCCCACTTAAAAAAAGAAAAAAGCAATCATGCGAATAGATCTGCATGATCACTATTGCCCGAACATCTACGACACGGGTCGATAGTTGTATTGAATTCAATAATCTATAGGCCTGTAATACCAGGAATTAGTCATAATAGGTGGGTTGTATGCATCATAGACCAATGATTCTATGGTATTGTTTTCAGGTATCAGGTAGACAATCTGGGTTTCAGTCTGCATTCCGGGCTCAACATCGATAGAATTAGAGGATATTTCGTCTGAGTATGTCACCATATCATGATCGTAGCTTACTCCGCTGGCGATCAGTTTCCAGTTATTCGGGTCTGTTGAGATGGATCTTACTTCACGATTGTTGAGAAAGATATTACACACCACAAAATTGTACCCATCCGGTGCAGTATTATTACCTATTTGCTTTGAGAGTGCGGGCATCCAGTCCCACCATGTGGAGCGGCTGTTGCCTTCACTATAGTACCAGGTGCTATGTATTGGTGGTATATTATCTGCGGTGCAACTTATTCCTTCTATAGTAATATCTTCCTGTATCAGGTATACTATCTGGGTTTCAGCCTCCATTCCATTCTCAACATCGATAATATTACAGGATATTTCATTCGAGTACGTTGCCATATCGTGTTCATGGCTCACTCCGCCAGCGACCAGTTCCCAGTTATCCGGGTCAGTTGAGATCGCCTCATTATCGTTGTTCTGGAAATAGAGGTCACACACTACGAAATCGTACCCATATGGTGCGAGATCATTACCCACTCGATCAGTGAGTTCGTATTTCCAGTCAAAATTAAGTGTGAATGCTGAAGGGTCCAGATAGCTATGATAATGCCAATCACGTGACAGGTAGTAGGGGTAATCTACGGCGCAGTTCAGTTCCTGGATACTACGATTTGTCTGTACCAGATAGACAATTTGAGTTTCCATCTCTTCTCCATCCCAATAATCCTCTCCTCCTTCAGACCAATTATCAATGTATTCATCAAGCTTTTCTTGAGTCCAATCATCGACCTCTTCTCCAGTCCAACCATCGATTTCTTCTTCATACCAAGTATCGAGCACTTGTCCTGGCCAATCATGCATCGAATGATAGGATATTTCATCCGAGTATGTTGCTATATCATGGTTATGGCTTACTCCTCCAGCGGTAAGTTTCCAGTTACCCGGCTCTGTAAAAATAGGTCCAAATTCATTATTCTGTAGATGGATCGTACACACTACAAAATTGTAACCTTCAGGTGCTGTATAATTGCCTACCTGCTCTGAGAATTCGTATTTCCAGTCCCAGAAACATGTGCGATCTATGATGTCCTGTGCATAAGCTTCAGCCATCATATTGGCTTCTTCCTGTAAAAAGTCAGTCTCGATTTCCCAATATGCTAATAGTAGTAAGAAAAGCAGCACAATTGCCAATACCATATATATTATGTATTTCCCGAATTTCATGTTATTTCACTCTGTTTGATAGGAAATATTCATTCTATTAAAAACATTTGAAATTGTATGCTGCTAAAAATCTTTCGAAATATCATCGCAAATCCGAGAGATTTAAAATAATAGTTTGTTTTTCAATCATTCCAACTCATTTATCACTCTTCATTTTCATATATCACATCTGGAATTACGAATTCATATCAACAAGAGGAAACCACCATGAAAGTCATCGCAATAAACGGAAGCCCACGTAAAGAAGGAAACACCGCACACCTCCTGAAAGAACTAACCAACAAGCTCGAGGCAGAAGGTATCGAGACCGAGACCATCAACATTGGCGGGAAGAAAGTTCGTGGCTGCACTGCATGCATGAAATGCTTTGAGAATAAGGACAGCAAGTGTGTCTTTGATGATGATGTCATCAATGAGTGCATTGCTAAGATGAAGGATGCCGATGGTATTGTCATTGGTTCGCCGACCTATTTCGCTGATGTGAACACAGAGACCAAGGCACTAATTGACCGTGCGGGTTTCGTGGCTATTGCTAATGGTGGGCTCTTTTCAAGGAAGGTCGGTGCTGCTGTTATTGCGGTTCGAAGGGCAGGTGCTGTTCATGCTTATGACTCCATCAATCATCTCTTCGGGATAACCAATATGGTTACCGTGGGTTCATCCTACTGGAACCTTGGTGTTGGCCTTAACCCCGGGGATGTCAATGAGGATGCTGAGGGTATGCAGACCATGGCTAACCTTGCCTCTAATATGGCATGGTTGCTGAAGAAGATAAATGCGGAATAAGTGTAAGCTTCCAGCTTACGTTTTTTACTTTTCTACATATGTGAAGTTCCGTTTTTGGCTCTGTATGGATCCTTCTTTGGATAGTTCATGCCTATTAAGATATGGAAAAATAATGATTTTTAGTTGCCGTTATGCAGAAAAAAGTTCAAGCAGCAAATTATTCTTCACTTTTTCGGATTGTGCCGGCTTCGCCGGGTCCCTTCGGGATGGTTGAAGTTATCCATGACTTCGGTTTGCAAAACTTGTTGTATAATGTATCGTTGTGTTTCTGGTAGTTCTGCAAAAGGTTATTTGGAAATAAAGAACAGTACGACCACCCGCCGCAGGCGGCACGTTCCATTGCTACTAATTGAAAAAATTGACTTTATTCGATAATTGATAGCTGTTGACTTCAAAGCTCAATTAACATGGTCTCTACAGAGCTGAAATATAGATTATATGCCTAAGGCAGGCCAGGTGGCATTGCCTTAGTCATCAATAGATTCCATCGCCAGCGACCATAGATCCCTCTGCTGTGATCCAGCCGTCCTGTGGTCCGTTCATCCGGACGGCAACCCTGTCCTGGAAAGAGTTATGTCTCCATCCACCGGTCCTCCATTCATTTGCGCCGTTCACCTCAACGCGGATATAGACATCTGTCTGGTTCGAGGAGTTGTATTGTGCAAATATCCTGCTTTCATACTCATAGTATTCAGGTTCGATGTATTCCGGGGTCGGTATGTCGTATGGTGATCCTGAGCTGATAATATCGTATTTAGGGAGCAGGATCGATGCATTATCAAGAGGATCTTTTGTGTCGATGCTCTGGTTCACCCTTGTCATTACTGAGAACTCAACAGGCCACAACACGGGTGTTTCCTCTGAGTATTCATTCGATTCTGTAGCTACAGAAACTTCGTTCTCTGTATCTTCATCTTCTTCAATGGCAATCGGCAATGACTGATACCTGGGGATTATCCTGTCGTTTGTTATCGATAACATAGTTCCGTGCTCGGTTTCCACAATACTGAAGTTCCAGTCAGGAGCGTTATTATAGAAACCTCTGGAGAGCATATCCTCTCCAACAACAGATGTATTATTAAAGATGGGCAGTGGAACGTACAGTGTTACATTGTGCAGGGGCTTGTTAGCTTCGATAGAAATATCATAGTTGTAACTGCTCATGTACGACTCTTCCCTATGGCTGCCAGTCTCTACATACAACACTATCCCTGCAATGGAAATGATTACCAGTGCAGCAATTAATAGTGAGATTATCTTTAATATCCTGACTAGTTTCTTCACTGTCTCTCAACCTATAAGTTCTTTAGAATGTCATACTGTTGCATATTATTTAAATCTGTCATTCATCTGTCCGTAGGGGCAGTTGCTTTATGCGAATAGCAAGGTATTCATACTTATTTATCCTTTAAAGGTCATTATCTATCAATTACACTAATCCATATCAACTTTAATTCCTGATCAAAATGAAACTCTACAGCACAAATCTTAACGCGCCGGAAGTCAGCTTTGAGGAAGCCCTTATCACAGGACTTGCACCTGACAGGGGGCTTTACATGCCTCGCAGCCTTCCGAAATTCTCAAAGGAGGAGATCGATTCCTTTAAAGATGCACCGTATCCTGAGATAGCTTACAGGGTACTGAGCAAAGTACTCGAAGGCGAGGTAGATGACGAGTCACTGAGATCCCTCGTATATGATGCTTACAACTATGACGTCCCTCTTGAGGAGGTTGACGAGAATACCTACATCATGAGGCTTGACAGGGGGCCAACTGCATCATTCAAGGATTTTGCAGCCCGCATGATGGCAAGGCTCATGCAGTACTATCTCAGCAAGGAGAACAGGAGCCTCACTATACTCACAGCCACATCCGGTGATACCGGCAGCGCGGTTGCAGATGCCTTCTACGGTCTTGACAACATCAAGGTCATCGTACTCTTCCCGACAGACGAGGTATCCGACCGCCAGCGCAAGCAGATGACAACCCTTGGCAAGAACATCACCGCCATCTCTGTGGATGGCAAGTTCGATGACTGTCAGGCAATGGTGAAGCAGGCATTCGCAGATGAGGACCTTAAAGGTTTCAACCTCTCCTCGGCAAACTCCATCAACATTGGTCGCCTTGTGCCACAATCTATCTATTACGTCTACTCTTACGCAAAGCTCAGGAACTATCCTGAGGATATCATATTCTCTATTCCCTCAGGTAACTTCGGTAACATGATGGGCTGTGTCCTGGCAAGGACCATGGGAATCCCTGTGAAAAAGATAATAGCATCCGTCAATGAGAATGACGAGGTGCCAGCCTTCCTGAACACAGGCGAGTACAGCAAGATCGAACCTTCAAGGAACTGTCTCTCCAATGCTATGAATGTGGGACACCCAAGCAACCTTGCAAGGCTCATCGCTGTCTATGATGGTGTCATGGACGAGACCGGTCATATCAGTAAAGAACCTGATATGGCAAAGCTCAGGAATGACATCTACTCCGGCTCCGTAACAGATGATGAGACAAAGGCAACCATCAAAGAGATCTACGAGAAATACGGCATCCTTATAGAACCACACGGTGCAGTTGGAATAAAGGGACTTCTTGACTTCAGGGCCAGTACCGGCGACAACACTCTTGCTGTCACTCTGGAAACAGCAGACCCTGCCAAGTTCCCTGAGCATGTAAAGGCTGAGACTGGTGTTGAGCCTGAACTTCCTGAAAGCCTCAAAAAGATCGAGGCAAAGGAAGAGTTCATGGATTATCTCGGTACGGACTACGCAGGTTTCAAGAAATATCTTCAGGAAAAGCTCGGTTGAGCTTTCCTTCTTTTTCTTTTCTTTTCTTTCTTTCTTTTCCATTTTACCATTCCTTTATCATAGTGACTGAACATGACCGATGATAGAAACTGTTTCTCCGAAGGACGTGGCAAATACTTTGGTATCTGTACATCCTACCATCATTCCAAGGGTTGCAATTGTCCACAGTGTCCTTCCTATTCTGAAAAAGGAGTCTTTATGTTCTGTTCGAAAGGCCCTCGTCCGGATGTGAGTAAAAAGGGATGCCTCTGTTCAGGGTGTATAATACGCAGAAAATTCGGTCTTGAAGGAGATTACTTCTGTTCGGAGTGATCTCTATGTGGTCTATTGACACATTATTTATCTGAATATTCGCCTCATCATTATGATAATCATTATATATTATAATATAGATATATTAATATAGTAGAAAAAGATATTCTTAATTGTGGCAGGAACTTCCCTCAGTGACTGCCCGCAAAGAAATAAACCATAAGGTGTTACGATATGGTTTTTCCTCCCAGAATTACCCGGTAAAAAAACGTAAAGAACGGAATTGGATTGCACGGAAATGCGAGCACGATGTCTCTCCCCTCTGCATCATAAAAACGAAATGCTCACATTTCCAATAACCGGGATAAAAAGGAAAGGAGTATGAGCGGCTAAGGAACGGGGTGAGATCGTCCGAAAGGACAAATGGAGTATGAGCAGATCCGGGGCGTCATCCAGATTGTCAGGATGACGATGGGTTATTGTCGAACGGATCCTTAAAATTGCAATAAGGGGTTATTGTCAATTTCTTTTTCTATTTTTTATAATGAATAGACGGTTCTATCACTTCATTTTCTGCTGATGATCATAGCAATACAAATAACAATGAACACAGGAATCGCGATGAAGGGGAATTCTGGTATCTCCTCAACTTCGTTCTTATCATTGTTGGTGGCTCCTTCACCGGAGCTGCCACTTCCCTGATCATCGTTCGAATGGGATACCGAACTATGGCCTGTATGCTTCCACCATCCTTTCTTTTCCTCGGTGGATGGATTATCAGGTGATGACATCAAAGATGTTCCTTCATTTTCGTCCTCTTTTGTCGTATTTGTGGAATTATCTGGCATATCAGCTCCGGATAGTTCCATTGGCATCCTTGCCACCAGAACAAGGAACATGAATATGATGATGCCTGCAAATACATGCATTCTGTTTATTTTCAAGGATGTTGCCTCTTGTATTGGGATATCTTTTGAATTCCCGAGAATGCATTTATATCTTTCGTACTAGATATGCATTTTTTTTACACATAAAGTAACAATTAGCTCAATGAAAAAGAAAAACTACTTTACCCAGTTCTTCTAAAGATACATGAGTCTGGTGATCCAACTGTTAGATCCTCGGTGGTGGTAAATAAATGATAATTAAATACATAAACATGTTTCAGACCGTGGTCATCAAAGCAATTATCGTAATGATGGCATTAGTTATTCTGAGTGCTACACTGGAGATCGGATGGATCGTAGTTCTTGATATGGTCACTCCGCCTTACTTTGTGATTGGTGTGGAACAGATACTGGATGTATTCGGGCTTTTCTTCCTTGTTATCATCGGTATTGAGCTGCTCGAGACGGTCAAGATGATAATCATGGAATCATCCATGAATGTTGATGTGATCATCCTTGTAGGTATCACTGCAGTTGTAAGGAAAGTAATGATCATCGATATCAAAAGTACCGATCCAATCTTTCTGATGGGTATGGGTGTACTGATAGTTGCACTTGCAGCAACATACTATCTTGTGACCTCATCTGAAAAGGAGTTCAAGTGTACTCTTGACTGAGTGATGATGTGAATCAGAGCTTAAATGGCTGCTTGATTATTTTTTATTTTCATTTTTCATTTTCATTTTTCATGTATCCTCTGATTCCTGGTGGAAGTATTTCCAGTCAGTATACCCAAAAAGGTATATGTTCAAAACCCCCTTTCGAACCTGAATACTATGAATATACACTGTCTGGTACATCTGGAATTCGAAACACTCGGTAACATCAGGGAGTGGGCATGCAATAATGGTTATTCCATATCTGTGACCATGCCATACGTGAACTCTATCTATCCACAGCCTGATGAATTCGATCTCCTGATCATCATGGGTGGTCTTATGAGCGTCTATCAGGAGGATGAACATCCGTGGCTCATACAGGAAAAGGAGTTCGTAAAGGGAATCATCGATTCCGGAAAAGCTGTCTATGGAATATGTTTTGGTGCCCAGATGCTCTCGGAGCTGCTGGGAGGAAAGGTTTCCAGAAATGAGTTCCGTGAGATCGGCTGGCACAGTATAAGGTCACTCGATACTTTCAATGAGGACGAAGTGTTATTCAGCATTCCTTCAGAGTTGACCGTACTTCAGTGGCATGGTGATACTTTCACTCTCCCGGATGGGGCCAGGAGGCTCTTTGAAAGTGAGGCCTGCCCTGAGCAGGGATTCATATATGGCGATAATGTTCTGGCAGTACAGTTCCATCCGGAGGCCGATGAAAGCTGTATTGACAGTCTTATTTCAGAGTGCAGTTCTGATCTTGTGGAAGGGAAGTACATCCAGTCTGAAAAGGAGATCACTGGAAGGGATGACCTGTTAGCTTCATCTTCTGCACTTATGTCTGCGATACTGGACTGGTTCGAGGATGGCATAAAGGCAAGCACTCAGGAATAAAAAGGAGTTCTTAATTATGGATTGCAGAGATGACGGGGAAGTAAGACTTGGCTTGATGAGGGAATTGTGCAGGACTCGTCCTTTGAAGTACTCGGACCTTGATCATCTCAAAAAGGGCTCCACGAAGTTCCTCCATGAAAATGGATATTCACTTGAAGGCATTGCAGAGGCTCTTGAACTGGGTCTCAGGGATGTTGAGAACAACCTGAAAGGGACAGGTTATGAACTTGATTACAGGAAGATCGCTCCTTTTGAGGATAAGCTGCCGGATAACATTGGTGATGTGATCACAATAAAAGTTCCCACATGGGGAAAAGAAGATGTTGATGCATCTTTTAAGGCAAAGGTCCGGCAATGTATTCCCAGAGGTGGAGGATGTGGTCTCTCTGTTATCCTCCTCGAGGATGCAGGGGTTGAGATCCCACTTTTCGGAAAATGCAAAAAAGGTGATGAGATTGTCGTCCCTCTGGAATGGTATATCTAATGAGGGTGCTTCAGAGTTGCCTTAGTCTTATGCTGGTCATATATCTGGGCTCATATATTGGATAAGTATTGAGATCTCAAGGCTGGCAATGTTCTTTCCGCTTTGTTCAGTGGAAGTAATGTATTGTTCTCTGTAAACATGCAGTAGGAATTGTGGGAAGCCGGTCGGATGACCGACCGCACTAAGAAAAAAGAAGTGGATGTGGGATAACTCCCAACATCACTTAGATACTATCTCTTCATCATTCCTGATGGCGGCTACGATCTCGATAGGAGAGACAAAGATCTTACCATCGCCGAACTTTCCCGTTCTGGCGCTCTTCCTGATGATCTCGATGATAGGTCTGACATCCTCATCACCGACTACCATTTCGACCTGTGTCTTAGGGATCATATCTACCTTGATCTGGGTACCTCTATACTGGAGACAGATACCTTTCTGTGCACCACGACCTTTGACCTGACTCACGGTCATGGCAAAATAACCCTTCTCTTCCAGTGCTGCCTTTACATCTTCCAGTTTTTCCGGGCGAATTACTGCTTTTACTGTCTTCATTCATATCACCTCAGGCTATTGTAGATTCTCCATGCTGGGATATGTCAAGTCCAACATATTCTTCTTCGTCGGTCACGCGCAGTCCTATTGTCTTGTCTATAACTACTGCAAGTATGTATGTCATAACGAATGCATATAACATTGCAACGGTTGCGTCAAGCAATTGTACAAGGAACTGATGTGTGTTTCCGTAGAGGAGTCCATCCACTCCGCCGATAGCTGCGGTTGCGAATATTCCTGTTGCGATCGCGCCCCAGAATCCACCTACTCCATGTACTGCCCAGGCATCAAGACTCTCATCAAGTCCCTTGCGTACACGGAAGAGAAGTGCGCTGTAACAAAGTATACCTGCAGATCCACCGATCACAATTGCGGACATAGGTCCTACAAATCCTGATGCTGGCGTGATAGCTACAAGACCGGCTACAGCTCCACTGATAAGACCAAGGGAACTTGGTTTGCCCTTGATCCATGATGCTGCCATCCAGGTAATAGCTCCTGCTGCTGCTGAGATGTTGGTAACTACAAGGGCGTTGACAGCAAGTCCGTCTGCTGCAAGTGCGCTTCCTGCATTGAAACCGAACCATCCGAACCAGAGAAGTGCTCCACCTACCAGTGTCATGGTGATGTTCTCAGCTTCCATGCTGTATTTGCCGAAACCTGAACGGTTGCCTATAACAAGTGCCAGTGCAAGTGCACCGAATCCGGAGCTGATGTGAACAACAGTTCCACCTGCAAAGTCAAGTGCTCCCAGTTCGCCGGCCCAGCCGCCTCCCCATGCCCAGTGGGCAAGAGGGTCATACACAATGGTTGTCCAGAGGACTCCAAGTACTATAAATGAGCTTAATTTTATACGTCCGGCAACACCTGATGTGAGGATTGCCAGTGTTATTCCTGCGAAAACAAGCTGGAATACCATGAACAGCATATCAGGGATTCCTTCACCGTCTAGGCCTACGCCTTTCAGGAAGAGATAGTCAAGTCCTCCGATGAATCCGGATATGTCCGATCCAAAGGAGAGTGTGTAACCGATCGTTACCCACTGAATACTTACAACGGCAAATGAGATGAAAGCCATTGCGATCATGGAAATTACATTCTTGCTACGTACCATTCCGCCGTAAAAGAGCCCGACTCCGGGTGTCATCAACATTACAAGGGCGGTACAGATGATGATAAATGCTGTGTCTCCTGTGTCAAGAGGCATTTAGACCACCATCTCTGTTCTTTTTGATCTGATAATATTCTCCATAGTTCCACCTATTTTATATATCATTAATCGGATGTCTGCAGTGTCCTTCTTCCTTCCTATGCCTATATATTTAAAACTTTTGCTTAATCTTTAATGATAAACATTTTCAAAAACGACACAAAGGATCTTTTATATTTGTAACACCCATAGTACATCTGGAGTTTGAGTATGAGTGATAATGAAACATCTATTGAGGTCAGTAAAGACGGCCCTTATCTGGTAAAGAATCTCAATACCCTTGTGAATTCAAAGGGAGAGTCTCTTGAGACACAAGCTGTTGTAGCACTTTGCAGGTGTGGCTCTTCAAAGAACAAGCCGTTCTGCGATGGTTCCCATATTGAGGTCGGCTTCAAGGACGATAAGAACTGATCCATCCGGGCTTAACTGTCTATCTTTTTCTTATTGACCTATACAAAGCCTATTTATTGGTAGATCAACTATAGCAGAGGCATACTGTTAATTTGAATGATCTCTATATGTTGATATATCTACTATCTATTGAGATCATGATCATGGAGATTCAATAAATGGCAATCCATCCTATAGAATACCGTTATGGAACGGACGAGATGAAATTCGTCTGGAGCGAAGCAAACCGCCTTGAAAAGATAATGAAAGCCGAGGCTGCACTTGCCAGGGCTGAGGCAGATATAGGACTTATCCCTAAAGAAGCTGCAGATATAATAGAGAACAGTATCGGTTCTGTTGAGCTTGAAAGGGTAAAGGCGATAGAAGATGAGATCCACCACGATATGATGGCAGTGGTGCTCGCTATCTCTGAGAAGTGCGAGGAGAATGCTGACAAATGGGTCCACTTCGGTGCAACATCCAACGACATGCTTGATACAGCAACAGGCCTTCAGTTAAAGGAAGCCGTGCAGATCCTTGAGGCGAAGATCCACAAGTTACTTGATGTACTTCTTCTTCAGGCAGACACCCACAAGAATCTCGTATGTGCCGGAAGGACACACGGCCAGATCGGTGTCCCTACAACATACGGTCTCAGGTTCGCTATCTGGGCATCAGAGGTCGCAAGACACATCGAGCGTCTTGAGCAGCTCAAACCACGTCTTATCGTAGGTCAGATGACAGGTGCGGTTGGTACCCAGGCCGCATTCGGCAAGGATGGTATTGAGATCCAGAAGCGTGTAATGGAATATCTGGAGATCGGTTCTGTGGATGTTTCCAACCAGATCATCCAGAGGGACCGTCATGCAGAGTTCGTCATGTGGATGGCAAACACAGTAACAACCCTTGACAAGATCGCTGTTGAGTTCCGCTCTTTGCAGAGGAGTGAGATCGCTGAGGTCGAGGAGAGCTTCAGGAAGAAGCAGGTAGGTTCTTCCACAATGCCTCACAAGCGTAACCCTATCAAGTCCGAGCAGATATGCGGTCTTGCAAGGATCGTGCGTGCAATGATCGAACCTGAACTCCAGAACAACACACTCTGGGATGAAAGGGATCTTACCAATTCCTCGTGTGAAAGGATCGTTTTCCCAGAGGCATGTGTGCTCACCGATCATATCATCAAACTGGGAATAGGTGTCATCGAGAACCTCAGGTTCTATCCTGAGAACATCCGCCGCAACCTTGACCTTCTCAAGGGTCTGAACATGGGAGAGGCTGTGATGATCGAGCTTGCAATGCGTGGTGTCGGTCGCCAGGAAGCTCATGAGATCGTGCGTTCCAGTGCAATGGAAGCCCACGAGACCGGAGCACATTTCAAGGATGTCCTGCTGGAAAACAAGGAAGTTGCGAACTACCTGAGTGAAGAGGATATCATCAACCTTGTTGACCCTGACAAATACATCGGCACAGCAGTCGAGCAGGTCGAGATGGTAGTTGCTAAGTTGAAGAGGAACTGAGGTTCCCTTCATTTTTAATTTAATCTTTCTGAAGTTCCTGTTTTATTAGTTCTATTTCTTCCTCTATTCTTTCACGCAGGCAAAATACATTTTTTGTTATTTCCTGAACGAAATCCCATAATTTCATCCGGCTTGGGATTTATGGAATTAAAGGGTATGACTATAAATCTCTAGTATCAAATATCCATGAAAATTATCTCGGAATTTGCACATTAAAAAAGATGGATGCTTCATTTCCATTGTTTGTCATGACCATCCCGGCATCTGTGAGGGATTTGGAAATAATTCTCAGGGAGATATCCATACTGATCTTATTTGTTCTCTGCAATGGGTATCGAAAACCTGTTTACATTCTCATCTTTCTCAATATCCTGGCAGTTGTCCTCTTGAGTTCTTATGATGACTGTTTCATTGTTTTCAATAGGTGTTCTTACTGTGAAATAGAACGTACTACCTTTGTTTGTCTCACTATCAAGCTCAAGTTTTGAACCCATAAGTTTCAGGAGTTTGTTGGATATTGTTAATCCAAGGCCAGTTCCTCCGTATTTTCGGTTGATCGACCCATCTGCCTGTGAGAATGACTCGAATATCCTTTTCTTATTATTCTCCTCGATACCTATGCCTGTATCGATAACAGAGAACGCGACCTCTATCTCATTTTCATTATCCTGGATTGCCGGGGTTTCGACCTTTAGTTCGACCTTACCTTCTTCAGTGAATTTTATAGCATTGCTCAACAGATTGATCAATACCTGCCTCAATCTTAACTGATCCACGAGAATAAATGCAGGAACCCTGTCATTGATGGTGAATTTGAGTTCCAGTCCCTTCTCATGGGCTTTGAACTTGATGATATCCATTATAAGTTCCAGCAGGTGTCTGAGATCTGTCCTTTCAGGGGCCAGTTCAAGTCTTCCAGCCTCTATCTTTGAAAAATCGAGTATTTCATTGACAAGGTCAAGTAATGTGTTTGCTGATGTGTATACTGTTTTCATGTAATGGGCCTGGGAATCTGTCAGCTTTGTATCCATCAGGATATCTGAGAAACCGATAATACCGTTAAGTGGGGTGCGGATCTCGTGGCTCATATTCGCAAGGAACTCACTTTTGGCACGATTCGCCATCTCTGCACGGGCGGTCGCATCTTCAAGTTCCCTGTTAGTTTCCAGTAGTTTTTCTTCAGATTCTTTACTCTCAGTGATATTCATGAGAATGATCATTTGTCCCATCAGTTCCCCATTCTCATTGGAGAGTGGAAGGGAAGTTATCTTCAACCAGAAATTAGTTCCATTGATGTCTTTTTTTACTTCAATGCTATTGTTCTGCACTGTTTCTCTTCCGCAGGTTGTCAGTTCCGGCCAGTGATCCGTAAATTCCGCTACGTTCTTTCCAATATCATGTGGTCTAAGTCCAATGTAGTTTGCTGCAGATCTGTTGCAATCAACAATCCTTTTTGTTCCGTCAAGGACAATAACACCATCCGGTAGCTTCTCAAAAAGGGTGCTTCTTGCAATTGGTGCAACATCAAGTAATCTGTAATGTGTAAGCCCGACATAGATCATCAGGCCGGTAAATGGCAGTGAATAAGGTATCGGGTCGAGTCCCAGTGGGAACATACCAGCTATATACAGGAGCAGTACCATGAAAGGGAACAGTGCACCCGCGGTTACAATACTTACCTGCCTGCGGAACGCAGGAGTTATTTCCATCCACATGTTGATAAGAAGGACCATGCTGAAAAGAAGACAGAGCACATTGTAGAAATCCTGTACTGCGTACCATATCCCGGGTTCGAACACCAATGAGGGAAAGATGGTCGCAGAACTCATAATGATCGATCTGTGGTAAAGTGTATGCTGCTCAGTAGTAAACACAAGTATCATGGTTACCAGGGGAATGGAGAACAATGCAACGATGGTCGGGGTTTGCAACCAGTGTTTCTTACCTGTGTATTTGATCGCAAAAGTAAGGAAAAAAGCAGGTATGAATGGAATTCCAATATACTCCAGTTTATAGAATGTCAAAGCATTCTCAAATGTTGTTGAAGATATCTCCATTGCGTAGAAGAATACATATATGATAGTGGAGATGAGCAGAAATGTAAAACATGTAGTACCAACTGCATCTTTGTGTCTTCGAATACTGAATAACAGTGATCCAAGTATTAACGTCAGAACTAACAACGGGATTGCATAATAATTGAGGTACATGTTCAGTTTTTCCTGTATTCAGCAAGTTCTATAGCAGGATGCTGTCCAATCCCTTCGAATTATAGCCAATGATATATTCGTTCAATGAAGAGTCAATATTATGACTTTCTGGCAAAAATATCTGCTTCTTTCATACTGCTGTACTCGTCCATACTCCGTTTTCCAGAAACCATTATTTCTGAAAGGTCCTTGCTCTTCCTATCACAGGATATGAACTCAAATAAAAGCCATATCTCTACAAGTACGGATGTATGATATTCTAAATATATAACAGTTGTCTTGATCTTTCGATGGGAATAGTAATTTTTTTAAAAATAATGACTTAAAATGCCTGTATGGTGATCGGTCGGGTGACCTGATCATTCAAGCATCTTCTTCAAAAACTTACCAGTATAGGATATATCACTTTTAGCTACTTCTTCAGGAGTTCCCTGTGCGATAATCTCTCCGCCTCTGTCTCCCCCTTCGGGTCCCAGATCGATCAACCAGTCTCCGGTCTTGATCACATCGAGGTTGTGCTCAATGACTATCACGGTGTTTCCTGCATCAACAAGTCTTTGAAGCACCTCTAGCAGCTTTTTCACATCATCGAAGTGAAGACCTGTTGTAGGTTCGTCAAGTATGTAAACGGTCTTGCCGGTTGAGCGCTTGCTCAGCTCCGTTGCAAGTTTTACCCTCTGGGCTTCTCCTCCAGAGAGTGTAGTTGAGGATTGTCCAAGTTTAATGTACCCCAGTCCTACATCGTTGAGGGTCTGTAGCTTGCGGCTGATCTTCGGTACGTTCTCGAAGAAATCCAGTGCTTCCTCTACTGTCATATCAAGGACCTCAGCAATGTTCCTGTCCTTGTAGTTGACTTCCAGTGTCTCCCTGTTATAGCGCTTGCCGTGGCACACTTCACATGGAACATAAACATCAGGCAGGAAATGCATCTCAATGGTGATCGTTCCGTCACCTGAACATGCCTCGCACCTGCCGCCGCGAACATTGAAACTGAAACGTCCGGGCTTGTATCCTCTCGCACGTGCCATCTTTGTCTGTGCGAAGAGTTCCCTGATAGGTGTGAAAAGGTTAGTGTAAGTGGCCGGATTTGACCTTGGTGTACGTCCGATAGGTGACTGGTCAATGGTTATGACCTTATCAACGTTCTCCAGACCTTCAATGGAACTGAACTTGCCCGGCCTTTCCCTTGCCCGGTTCAACTCTTTTGCCAGTACTTTGTTGAGTGTCTCGTTGATCAGTGTGCTTTTACCTGATCCGGAAACACCGGTGACACATACAAGCACTCCCAATGGGAATTCCACATCAACTGATTTCAGGTTATTCTGGCTTGCACCGTACAATGTCATGGTGCCTGTAGGTTCCCTTCTTACTTCCGGTACTTCTATCTTGAGCTTTCCACTGAGGTACTTCCCGGTTGTGGAGTTCTTGTTCTTCATGATCTCCTTCGGGGTTCCTTCGGCAACTATCTCCCCGCCGTGGATTCCTGCACCAGGTCCCATGTCGACAACGTAGTCTGCATCGGAGATAGTCTCCTCGTCATGTTCCACTACAAGCACGGTATTACCGATATCCCTGAGGTGTTTCAGGGTGGTGATCAGTCTGAGATTGTCCCTCTGGTGAAGGCCGATGCTTGGCTCGTCAAGGATGTAGAGCACACCCATAAGACTTGATCCGATCTGTGTTGCCAGCCTGATACGCTGTGCCTCTCCACCTGAAAGTGTGGCAGCGGACCTGCTCAGTGTCAGGTAGTCCAGTCCAACATCCACAAGGAAACCAAGCCTTGCCTTTATCTCTTTGAGTATGAGGCGGGCAATGGTGTATTCCCTTTCATTGAGCTTTGGTTCAAGTTCTTTGAAGAACTCCAGAGCTTCCTCTACTGACATCTCCGTAGTATCGATGATGTTCTTCCCATCGATGGTAACTGCAAGTGTTACAGGTTTGAGCCTCTTCCCATGGCATGTAAGGCATGGTTTTGTGCTGATGTACCTGCTCATCCTTTCCTTACTGTTCTCGGACTCGGATCCCTCATATATCCTTGAGAGATTGGCGACAACTCCCTTGAAGCGTCCTTTATGTTTCCACATTCCACCATTCTTTCCGACATGGACGAAAGGAATGAGTTCCTCGCTGCCGTAGAATATGATATTCTGTATCTCAGGGTCCAGTTCCTCAAAGGGAGTGTCCATTGAGAATCCTTTGTGGTTCGCAAGTGACTGGAGGGACTGCATGTAGTAACCGTCCTTCTTCTTGCTGTACCAGGGTTCTACTGCTCCTTCATTCAGTGAGAGTGTTCTGTCAGGGACTATGAGTTCAGGGTCGAACTCCATCGTTGTCCCGAGTCCGTGACATTCGGCACATGCACCCTGCGGGCTGTTGAAAGAGAACGCTGCTGGTTCCATTTCCTCAAAACCTATTCCACATTCAGTACATGCCAGCTTCTCGCTGAACGTAAGCTCCTCTCCGTCAAGAATCTGAACTGCTATCGTCCCTCCGCTTTTTTCAAGTGCGGTTTCCACGGAGTCTGACAGTCTTTCCCTGATACCTTCCTTGATGACGAGTCTGTCAACCACGATGTCAATATTATGTTTGAAGTAACGTCCGAGCTCTATATCTTCAGCATCATCCAGTGAGTGTATCTCTCCGTCCACACGTACACGTGTAAAACCTTCAGCACGCAGGTCAAGGAGGAGTTTCTTGTACTCGCCTTTTCTTTCCCTCACCAGAGGGGCAAGTACGTGTATCTTTGTCCCCTCCCGCAGGTTCATGATACTGTCAACTATCTGGTCGACGCTCTGTGTCTCGATTATCCTGCCACAGTCTGGACAGTGCCTGATGCCGATGCGGGCGAAGAGCAGTCTCAGGTAGTCGTAGATCTCGGTGACGGTTCCTACGGTGGAACGGGGGTTCTTGCTAGTGGTCTTCTGCTCTATGGATATGGCAGGGGACAAACCTTCGATGTACTCCACATCCGGTTTTTCCATAAGGCCGAGGAACTGTCTTGCATACGCAGAGAGTGATTCCACATACCTGCGCTGTCCTTCGGCGTAGATGGTGTCAAAAGCAAGTGATGATTTGCCAGATCCGCTGAGCCCGGTGATAACTATAAGTTTGTCACGGGGCAGGGTCAGGTCTATATTCTTGAGGTTGTGCTCCTTAGCACCTTTTATCCTGATGCTGCTCAAAGACATTGTCTACTCTGATGCCTGATTAATAATTATAGTTTGTGGTATAACGAACAAATATTCAATACATCTCAGTTAAACGCCTGACCATTCTCCTTCTTTCTGGCAACGGCATTCTTTTTCTGTATGCTTCTGATCGTGGTGATCATCTTAACCCTTCTCTCGAATTCTGTCATGTATGGATAATTGAAAAATAGTGTATATATGGAATACGTAAGCGGGGTGAAAGTGTTTTAGGAGAGCCCGGGTCATTTTTTTGTATCGCAGGAAAGTTGCTACATTTTCCTGACGCTTATCTATATAAATCTATAGCAGATACACTATTTATCCAAATATAGAGGTATCTAAAATGAAAACACTTGTAACATACATGACCCAGACAGGGAACACACAGAAGATCGCAGAAGCCATCTTTGGCGAACTCGAGGGCGAGAAAGATATCAAACCTATAGGTGAAGTTGCAGACCTTGAAGGATATGACCTTGCTTTCATAGGTTTCCCTGTACTGCAGTTCGATGTGCCTGCAAACGTAAAGACATTCATCTCCGAGAAGACAGCAGGTAAGAACATTGCCATCTTCATGACCCATGCAGTCCCGGAAGGCACTGAGGTCATCCACTCATGGACAGGTTCAGCAACTGATGCTGCTGCAGATGCTAATGTACTCGGTTCATTCGATTGTCAGGGAGAGCTTGCACAGCCGGTCATCGATATGCTTCTGAAGATGGATGACCCACAGATGAAAGCATTCGGTGAAATGGGTCCATCCACAAAGGGACAGCCTGATGAATCCCGTGTCCAGAAGGCAAAGGAATTCGCAAAGGAAGTACAGGCAAAATTATAATTATCTGTCTGACTTATCTTTATCTGGAAAAACAGAAAAATGTTCGAACAACTGAGAAACAAGCGGAGGGGATAATAAATGACAGACCAGAAGAAGGCTCCAGTATTCTGTGAGAACTACTGTCTCGTATGCAGAGGCGCACGTGCCGGAAATGGCTTTTTCAAGGCCATCCAGAACCTTGAACTTAAGATATTCGGCAAGAATGGCTGCCCATGGGGCAAGGCAAGAACAGAATACTATGGTGTCACGCCTGACAAGCCAATTAAAAAATAAGTTTTTAGTTAAAATGAATCATGATGGGTCTTTATGATCCATCTCATTCTCTGTTTTCCTGGTTTTTGAGCTGATATGATCTGCTTCAAAGCCTTTCTTCGACTATTTTGGCAATTCTCATAGCTTCATCCAGGTCTTTACCCGGCTCATCTCTTACATTTATAGTTACCAATTCATTATTAGAGGTCATGAATATTAGCTCGGTCCGTGAAGTATCTGGATCATCGGCAGGAGAACTGGATGAATAGATACCATTAGTGCCAATGTTGCAAGTGTCAGTATCGTATTCTGCTCCCTGTGTTTCTATACTCTGCTGTTCTGTTGCATTTCTAAACATTTCGATCCATTCATAACTTCGTTCAAACATTGCTTCCAGTCCTTCATCTGAATCATATCTTTCAATCTCAACAGCTACCGCACGCTGCCCCGATTCATCCATCCAATAGGATTTCTCCCCAACATTGCGAGTACCCAATGGCAAAGCGTCTGTATATTTACTAGCATTGTATAGTCTCCTGGTGTAATGATCATTTTCAGGGACTGCATAGAAGAAATAACTGTTTAAAGTACGTCCTGGTATATCTTCCTGATCAACTATTATATCAGGGATTTGAATTGATCCTACTCCTGTTTCCGAAGAATATGATGTTTCTGATGTACTTCCATCTTCATCATTAACACAGCCTGAAAAGAGTATACAGACTATTAACATAAAATGTATCAATAATTTTTTTATATCAACCCACTCCATAACTTTACATATTTACTTTATTATAGTTTAATTTATTGTACTATGTATATTTTTATTTGATTTTCTGATATTTTTCTCTCGAACTTTTTTAATGGTTAATTAGGAGTGCGAGATGTTTGATTGATTTTACTTCCAATTTCGCCAAATAAAGGAAAAATGAATATGAGCGGATGGGTACTATATTCGATTAATTCTTTGCCGAAATTATTTACAAGAAAGAGCCATTAATTTGTTACTTCAAAATTAGCATAGTAAATCTTTTTATCATAATTTCCTGCACTTCTGAAATCATAAATCTCTTTACCTATTCTGTAATTACCTTCAGGTAGCTCACCATATATCCATTCCCAAGAAAATGCCCATTGTACAGTGTCATTCATTGGAATAAGCCAAGCCTCATCTGTCCAAGCTCTTTCATATTCTGATGGTGTCATTTCTACAGGTAACCATTGTTCATTTATTGATTCTTCTAATACAAGATAGCTACCAGTAAATAATTCTCCAGTTGGTTCTCCACCTGACTGTTTACATAGCAACGTCATTCCAGTAGGAGTAACTTTAGTTGCAGTTAATTGAATACCCCAAGGATCATCTATTTCTTCTTCAACGCATCCTGCAACTGCAAGAGCAGTTAGTAATACTAGTAAAATCATTAATTTCTTCATTTACGCCACCAATAACACAAGCTAGATACACCTATTTAATAAATTACACGTGCGTCCTATTTTCTTATGAAGTATATTGCATACAAAGTATATTTAACTGTTATCATTTTAAATTGAACTAGATATAACTGTAGAAAGGTGGGTAAAGATGTTTTTGTTTGTTCCATTATGCCCTAATAAAGGAAAATCTTCCAATAGCTTTATACAAATCCCTTTGTCCTTTAAAACAATCCTGGTTTTATTGCAAGCCAGCAGAGGCGAAGGAGATTTATTCCTATTATGCCAACTAATCGGAAATTATTAGGAATGAAAAAATTGAACATTAAGGTATAATGCCTGATCCGCCAAACTCAAAATTGAAATTACTAAAAAAGTACCAAGAATAAGAAGACTGAAAGTGCTTCTTATTCCTTGCATGTTATGTTCAGTTCGCCTTAATATACTCTATCATCTTCGGCGTCAGCAATGGTGCTATCTGCGGAAGCATATTAGGCAGCAGGTTACCCATTGCAGCAGGCATGAGGTCAGGCATCTGTTCCTTCATGTGATCTGGCATCGGGACTCTCTTCTCCACGGCCTTGAGCATCTTCGGCATGACCTTTGGCATCAGGGATGGCATGAGCAGAGGCATCATCTTCGGCATCATTGGCTTCATGAGTGCATCCATGCCCGGTACGTACTTCACCGTCTTCATCATGGCCTGCATGGGTGCAGGCATGGCTGCGATCATATCAGGCAGCAGTTCCACCATCATCTCGGTCATGTTCTCCGGTTCCATGAGTTCGATCATCTTGTCGAAGGTTGACCAGGCAACAAGTGCTTCATTCGTGGAATCGGGGATGTCATATCCGAGACTGCGGGCTGCAAGGGCTCCAAGGTCCTGTATCTCCATGTTGACATTGTTCTCCTTGGCAGCTATCCTGAACTGTACCATACAACATGGACATAGTGCAGCCATAATGTCAGCATCCTGGTCCACAGCTTCCTGCAGACGTACATTTCCGATCTTACTGGCCACTTTCGGCTCATCGATAAGTGTCACAACAGAACCACAGCAAAGGGCATTTTCACGATTATGTTCCATTTCTTTGAACTTGACCCCTGGGATTGCTTTCAGCAGTTCCCTTGGAGGCTCGTAGACACCTGCACCGGCTCTGCCGAGGTGACATGAGTCATGCCATGCAATGGTCTTGTTCAAAGGTACCTTGAACTTAGGCTTAAGCACATCCAGTTTATCCATGAGCACTTCAGAATAGTGCTTTGCCTCAATGTCAAAGCTCATTCCCAGTTTCTCAGCCCACTGCGGATATATCGTTCTCCACATAAGCAGACATGCAGGACATGAAGTGACAACGGTCTTGGCACCTGCCTTCTGCATGTTGGCGATGTTCATTTTCAGGATCCTCTCGAAAACGTCCCATTTTCCTGCAACAAGCATTGGTATTCCACAGCATGCTTCCTTGTCACCAAGGTATGTGAACTCAATTCCCGCATCATCCAGCAGGCGTGCGGTTCCGATAGCAACGTCCTTTTCAACGAAGGATGCGGTACAACCGGCGAAATAGGCGATCTCAGCCTTGTCCTTTATCTTTGCTTTGAGATCATCAGGCAGCCATTTGGCCCTGTCCTCACGATAGCTGGCCCAGATATTCCTCTGGTTATCCAGACTCTGTGCCATGATCTCGAATGGAGGAATGGTCATCATGCCTCTCTTCTGGACGAAGTTCTCCCTGAGCGTCATCCATGAGCGCTCGATCGGAAGGTCCAGTTGACAGTTATGGTCACACATCTCACACGTGGTACAGGCAAGGAAAGTATCCACCTGTTCCTGGTCAAGGGGCATCTTCCCGGCAAGGTGTTCCTTGATGAAGAACCATTTGCCACGTGGTGACTGTGATTCCCAGCCACGGCCGTAGTACTGGTCACACTCATTGACACAGTATCCGCACTGTGCACAGGTGTAAGCATGGGATATGATGTCTCCGGGCAGTCCTTTCTCATCTTTGAATTCCTGATCACCCACACCTGACATATTTCCAACCGCACGTGCCATTGGTTCGAATGTCTTTGCAAGGGAAAGTCCCGTATTGATCATGGACTTGCCTGTCATGGTCTCAGGGTTCATGATATCATCAGGGTCGATCTGCTTCTTGAAGTCCTGAATTGTTTTAAAGCGGTCCTTGTACACTTTCTCTGCCTGACTTGCAAAGTAAAGACCGGAAGCGTATATTCTTCCACCATTCTCCTCTGCGATCTTCACAATGCTCAGTGCGAGAGGGAATGCGAGGTTGTACTTGAATGACCTTTCAGAGTGTGGCATGAAACAGAGCATGATCGCCTCGTCACCCTTTGTCACCATACCTTCAACAAGGACCGGAAGGCCGATCTTCTTCTCTATCTCGGTGAACATCGTGTCGATCTTGTCAACCGGTACAACAACCTCTGCCGGGATGAACGAAGGACCGAGTCTCTTGACCTTCATGGACCTGAACCATTCCTGAGTCTCATGTTCAGCGATCTCATCAGGAAGCTTCTCTCCTCCTGCTTCTTTGATCACGCTTTCAAGGTCACTTACATCCCTTGACTCAGGATAGGCGAAGTTGCATATGTAGGAAAGTGGCAGCTCCGGTCTGTGTTCCTCAACCGTCTCGCCGTAATGTGTTTTATAAGGAGACTTGTTCTTCATCTCGGCCCACTGTGGATTCAGGAAGGAGATCGCCCATATCGGGATATTCCTCTCACCAACCTTTTTGATAGCTTCCTTCATGCTGGCAGCATCAGGGAACTTTGCTGAGATGGCTGCGGTCTTCTCGTATTTTCTTAAGTTAAGTGTGACCTGTGTGATAATTCCGGTAGTACCCATGGTACCTATGATCTTTCCAAGCTCAGCACCTGAGAAATCCTTTACCTCGCCGGTCGGTAACACTACCCTTGCTGATTCCATGGTGTCCTGTGACCAGCCGTATTCATAACTTCCGTAACCCACGCCGTTCTGGGCAAGCCATCCTCCGACGGTTGCTGCCATGGCACTTGAAGGGACTGCCTGCAATGCAAGTTCTTCCTCGTTCAGCTTTTCTTCAAGGTCATGCCATACGGCACCTGCACCAACTGTGACTTTGAGATTGTCCTTATCAAGATCGATGATTTCTCTCATTGGAGTTACATCGGCAACGATACCACCTTTTGTCGGGATGATACCTCCATATCCTGAGGATGCTCCTGCCCTTGGGACCACAGGGATCTTATATTTACGTGCAAAATTGATGAGTTCAACAGCCTTTTCTTCATTCCTTACTTTTACAATGGCAGCAGGTTTTGAGTTTCCGACCATCGTTTTGATGAGTGATGGTAATGCTCCCACATCATGTGTGTAAAAGTGTCTTTCCTTATCTTTGAAGTTAACTCCTTTTCCAAAAATATCCGCAAGCTCTTCCTTTTGCTGGTCCGAAAGTTCATGAATTGTATTTCCCATTTTATACTAACTCCACAAGTTCTATTTGTTTTTAGTAGATGTTAATGATTTTCACTTAATATAGTGACTATATGCGGACTATATATACTGAATTATATACTGCAGAATACGGTTGAATTATGGCAGTTCTGTATGGCTTTCATTATCCTCCTGAATTATTCCGGAACATTCCATAATTATATCTGGAAAAAGTTACAATTACTACCGGGAGAAGGAAACATGCATTTACCTGATCATAAAACAAAGATCGTATGCACTATCGGACCTGCGTCATCTTCAGAGGATGCGTTGCGAGGCCTTATTCATGAGGGAATGGACGTTGCCAGGCTGAATTTCTCGCATGGTGACCTTGATGATCATCGCGTTATTATCAGAAGGATAAGGAAGATCGCTGATGAGCTCAACAGGGTGGTAGCTATCATGGCCGACCTCCCCGGTCCTAAGATAAGGGTGGGTTCAATTGAAAATGAGCCTATGATGCTGACATCGGGTTTACATGTCGTACTTACTCCAAGGGATGTAAAGGGTAAGGATTCGATCATCCCTGTCCAATATAAACAGATAGCAGAGAGTGTCACACCAGGCAGTCCTATCTATCTGAACGATGGTTTCATCCAGCTTGATTGCAAGGATATCGTTGATGGGGATATCCATTGTGATGTGGTTGTAGGCGGCCCGCTATTTTCCAGAAAAGGTCTCAATCTCCCCGGTTCACGGATACTGGTAAGCCCGATAACAGGAAGGGACCTGGAAATTATAGATTTCGGTCTTCGGGAAGGTATCACCATATTCTGCCTGTCGTTCATAGAATCCAGGGAGGATGTTATTCAGGTAAGGAACTATGCTGCAAGCCAGGGCAAAGAGGTATTCCTTGTTTCAAAGATAGAGAGAGAAGAGGCTGTAAAGAACATAGATTCAATTATCAAGGAGAGCGATGCTATCATGATAGCCCGTGGTGACCTCGGTGTTGAGATCCCTATCCAGAAGGTTCCGATAGTTCAAAAGGACATCATACACAAGGCCAACCTTATGAGCACTCCTGTTATCACAGCAACCCAGATGCTCGAGTCAATGACAGAACACATCAGGCCAACACGTGCAGAGGCAACAGATGTTGCAAATGCGATCATCGACGGGACAGATGCAGTAATGTTGTCAGCAGAGACTGCTGTGGGAAAATATCCTGTTGAGACGGTCAGAATGATGGCAATGATAGCTCACTCCACGGAAAAATGGCGAGACCATACAACTATAGGCCTCGAGATGATGAAAAAGGCCATTCAGCGCATGAATCCCACCGTGGAGGATATGATCTCAATACAGGTCAATGATGCTCTTCGCAGTCTGCCGATCAATTATGTTATGACCCCCACCGTATCCGGGAAGACCCCACGCCACATCTCAAGGTTCAGGCCTGACGTGTGGATACTTGCTTTCAGTCGCTATACCCTTACATGTGAGCAGCTTGCCATGCAATATGCAGTATATCCGGTACTTGTAAAGCAGAAAGTATCAGACTGGGAGGTCACTGCCATGGATGTCCTGGAAAAGGCCGATCTTGTAGGCTCAGGTGACATGGTTATACTGACCCAGGGTCAGGCATCAGGTCATGGCAGACCAGGTGGCACCAATCTTTTGAAGTTCATTGAAGTGAAGTAGCCAGGATCATTTAGAAACTCTTTTATATAATGCACATTCACTGTATATGTGCATTATTTGCATACATGTCACATTTGCATATAATGGGGGTTAATGTAATTGAGAGTTTCGGGTCTACCTATAAGGTCACTATTGCTCTTTATGATCGTTAGTTCGATCTTTGTTCCAATGGCCAGTTGCAGTTCGGATGTTTACAGGATAGGTGTGCTTTCTGTATATGGGGAAAAGAGTGAAACTACAGAACAATGGACCCCAACTGCGGAATATCTGGAAACCAGTATCCCAAATACCACATTTGAAGTGATCCCTCTTAATTATGATGAATTCGTTCCTGCAGCAACCAATGGATCGATCGATTTCTATTATGTGAATCCTATGGTCTACGTTGAACTGGCGAGACTACATGGGGCAGGCAGGATCGCAACTTTCCAGCCAACGTGGAACAATTCTTCTTGCGCTGGTTTTGGTGGTGTTATCATCACAAGGGCGGACAGGGATGATATCGATCTACTTTGGCATTTGAAGGGCAGGTCTTTCATGGCGGTCAATGAAAGGTCATTCGGTGGATTCCTGGCACCAGTGGAGGAATTGAAACAGAATGGCGTAGACTACAAGAAAGACCTTGGTGAACTTACATTTGGTCAGAAACATGACAAAGTGGTTCTTGCAGTTCTCAACGGGGATGTAGATGCAGGAGCTGTCAGTACCGGCACTCTGGAAAGAATGGCTCTGGAGGGCATTATAGATATCGAGGAAATAAAGGTCATTGGCCAGAAAGAATATATGGGTCATCCTTTCCTTGTCAGCACGGATCTTTATGCAGACTGGATGTTCGGAAAAGTCGCTTCAACGCCTGAAGATATTGGTAATAAGGTATCTATAGCCCTTCTAAGCATGCCTGCGGATAGTGATGCTGCCATTGCACTTGGTTCGGCTGGCTGGTCAGTCCCGGCAAGTTACAGTCCTGTAGATAATCTCATGAAAGAACTCAGGGTCAGTTTGTATGTCGATCATGGAAAGGTAACTCCTGCACAGTTTCTTGTTCAGTACTGGTATCTTCTGGTTCTTCTATTGATGTTGATAGTTCTCATGGGAATACACTCACGTCTGATGCTGGAAAAAACTAAAAAGGAACAACTTGAGGAATCTAACAGGCTTAAGGACCTTTTTGCAGATATTATGAGGCATGACCTGATGAATCCTGTAAATGTGATCAAGGGATTCAGTGATATTCTTTACATGGATGAGACCGACCCCGGGAAAAAAGAAACACTTGGTCTGATACGTGACCAGGCCGATCATCTTGCCTTTATGGTAGGGTCGGCAGCAAAACTTGCAAAGCTTGAATCCCAGAAGGAAATGGAATTCAAAGTGCAGGATATTGGTACTATACTCCGGACAGTGGCAAATAGATTCTCTTTGGAGTTCTCTGGAAAAGGGATTGGTCTGGACCTGAGTTTCGATGGTGAATATCTTTCCCGTATGAATGATATTATCGAGGATGTCTTTTCCAACCTTGTATCCAATGCCTTGAAGTACAGTCCAGAGGGGAGTAAGGTCAGCATCGATATTCTCGATTCAGGTGACTCGTGGAAGGTGACGGTCACAGATGAGGGTGATGGTATCCCTGATGAGGACAAGGAATATGTTTTCGAGAGGTTCAAGCGGGCTGATAAAAAAGGTATAAAGGGAACCGGTCTTGGCCTTGCCATCGCAAAGAGGATAGTGGATATTCACAAAGGTTCTCTTGGTATTGAGGACAATCCTGATGGTGAAGGTTCCATGTTCTGGGTCATGCTCAAAAAAGCATAGCTTCAGTCTATCTTACGCATGACAATGGACCCGTCACGCATGTGTACTTCTACGTATTTCTCTTTTTCCTTATCAGGTTCATACTTGTTGTAGAGCATGGATTCAACCCTTCCTGCATCCATGAGTTCCCTGATAAGTTTACTCTCCTCTCCTTTCATTCTGGACTTTGCAGCAGGAGGACTTGTCTTTGCCTTACTTTTGGAGTAGATCGAGCCACCTTCCATTCCGGCACCAATGAAACCTTTAGCATTCAGGAAGATGAGTTTTCCGTCTTTCATGTAAGCTCCGGCGAACTCTCCCACATCACCGTGAACAACAACGGTACCTCCATTGAGATGTGAACCGGTGTTCATTCCCGCATTACCATTCACTATGACCGTGGCTTTCTCTGCAAGCAGGCCGGTTCCGTTCCAGGAATCTCCTTCAATGACAACCTTTGCATCACAATTACATCTTGCAGCGACAGTTCCCCTGGCAATACCATCTTTGAGGACAAGTGTTTTCTGTTCTTCGCTGAACTCATTCCCTATGAGTTCATCCTCTCCAAGTCCGTTGCAGAGGATATCCGTGATCGAGCGGAATTTCCTGAAATCCTCTGCATCTGACACAAGTTCCACGATGTTACCCAGAGGATATTCAATATTTCCTTTGACATAGAGGGTTCCGGATACCATTCCCATACCGGTCTCCGGTCCGACATTCCCTGTTATGAATATCCTGCCTGCCTTTTCAGCCTCTCCACTTCCTCCGAAGTGTTTCAGGTCAGCACCCATACTGTAGGCGAAGTTCTTACCTGCATTTCCTATTATGTGAACCTCGCCACTGCTTTTCAGCTCATTTACAAGGTCCCTGTATGTTAGTTCCGTGCCTTTCTGGTATGGTATGACCGAATCAGGATCAAGGTTCTCGTTATGCCAGTGGAAATTAAAAGTGTAGTCGCAGAGGTGATCCACCTCTTTGACCAGCTCGATCTCTATGGTCATTATCTCATCCGTGGATAAGCCGTGGCAGGCATCTTGTGCACACCCAGAGACTTTCCATGTCATGTCTTACAGGTATGAGATAATTGCCCTGTTCCCCGCAGCCACAGCTGAAGCATTTGATCGAGATGTCTGTCTTCTTTTTCTGTGCCTCGGCCTTCCTGAGGTCGAAGGGGACAGCTTCCCTTTCCTCAATGGTGATAGCATCTTCAGGGCAGACGCCTATGCAGAATCCCATTCCGTCACAGAGTTCCTCAGCTACGACCTTTGCCTTTCCATTGATTATCTGTATAGCACCTTCGGCACAGGGTGAAACACATTTCCCACAGCCTGTACACTTTTCTTCATCTATCTTAACTATCAGTCTCTTACCCATGTTACTTCCTCCTGTATCTAATGATGTGTTCCTTCTACAAGTTTTATTCCTGCGTTCTCAACTGTTCTTTTTATCTCATCGATATGAGGACATTTGGGGTAGTTCTCCATTTGCATGCATGAACTCAAATGGATCACATCCACACCTCTTTTCTTCAATGACTTTAACAGGCGATAGACCCTGCGACCTGAGCATCCTCCGCAGGTGAAAAATGCAACCATCTCGGTGTTCTCATCATATTCACTGAAATGCATGCTCCTTTTGTTGAAAGCCATGAAACATCCGACTCCGGGACATGCTTCCGAAACGATATCGCATCTTATGATTGCGATCTTTGTTACAGGTTTAACATCTTCGATAGGATCAGCTCCGTTTTTAAGAAAATCTAAAAATAAGAATAGCAGGGGAGTCTTCCCCTGAAAAGATATGTTTCTGAATTTAAAGTCCTACTTCTTCCTTGAACTTGTCAAGCCCGATGTCTTCAATTACTCTTCCAAGGCGGTGTTTTGAACCGTGTGCCTTGGTGAATGCGATGATCTTCTCTACAAGTGCAAGAACTTCATCTTCGTCGAGTTCATCTGCAATGACATCTGCAATTCTTGGTCTGATAGCTGCATTACCACCGACCATGACAGTGTATCCCTTTGGTGTTCCCATGATACCTATGTCCTTGATAGCAGGTTCTGAGCATGAGTTCGCACAGCCGGAAACAGCCATCTTGAACTTGCATGGAAGTTCCATTCCGTGGTATTTCTCGTCGAGCTTGAGTCCGAGACCAACGGAGTCCTGCTGTCCACGCTTACAGAATGTAGTACCCGGACAGATCTTTACGCTCCTGACACAAAGTCCGATAGCTGCACCTGGTTTGATACCGAGGTCTTCCCAGGCATTGTCAATATCACCCTCTTTTAATCCAACGATAGCAACTCTCTGGGATGAGGTTACTTTCAATGTTGCTGCCTCGTACTTCTCGGCAACGTCGGCGATCTTACGAAGCTGTTCTGCTGAAACCACTCCACCAGGAAGATGTGGTGCAATTGCATATGTCTCCTGGTCTCTCTGCAGGATCGCTCCCTTTTCAAGTAAGTCTTTTGCCAATTTTGTCACTCCTTTTCCAAAATTCTGTTCTGGATACTAGTATATTGATGATACTTACTTATATATTGGGTGGTTTCCTATAGGATACTATGAAAGATTGCACTATTTACAAAACAGTCGACATTATCGGCAAAAAATGGTCTTTATGCATCTTACATGAATTATATAAAGGTGAGAACAAGCAGAAAAGGTTCAATGAACTGAAGAGTAAACTGCAGGATGTAACTCCCAAGACCCTTTCTACAAGACTGAAAGAACTGGAAGAGCATGGTCTTGTTGACAAGAATGTCGATGATTCGGTATTCCCGATAAGATCGGAATACACTCTTACACAGAGTGGGGAGGAGTTCCTTCACGTTCTTCAGAACATCAAGCAATGGGGCCTTAAATGGCAGTTCGAGAACCCTGATTGTGGCGGAACCAACTGTAAGACCTGCGAACTCTGATCCTCGAGATGCCCCGGGTCTCGCAAACACCATATATGAGCACTTCCATACTTTTATATCATAGATAGTATATGCTATATAAGAAATAATTAGTAGAGGTAATTATGGATAAACAATTAAGACGTTCAGTGAGTGACAAAATGGTCGCAGGAGTTTGCAGCGGTCTTGGCAACTACCTTGGTATCGATCCGGTAGTTGTCAGGCTTGTCTGGGCACTGGCCACACTCTTCAGTATGGGCACAGGAATCCTTGTCTATATTGTAGCATGGATAGTGATCCCGGAAGAATAGGACTCAAACCTTTAAGGAGAATAATATTTTCTCTTTCATTCTTTCTTCTCTATCTTGCATGGGTCATATGATCCACAAAAAATAAATAGCCTGTAAGTAGTGTATCACTTGTGGGAAATATGTACGGACTAGACAGTTCAGATACATCTATTTCAACTGGCGGTGCATTCACTGGTAAGTTTGCTGGAACATCTGTTACTATCATCCTTATATTGATAGTTCTTTCCTTTTCAGGATGCGTTGAACCCGGTATGGAAGAACCGGATGTGATCCCTGATCCTACAGATGTGAACATCACTCCTGATGAACCTTCCTTAATAGAGTATACTATCGATGACGATCCCATGAAGGAATTAACTGTGACCAGTCCTGCTTTTGATAATGGGGCCATGATACCGGAGATATACACCTGTGACAGCGACAATATCAATCCTTCTCTGGATGTATGGGGCATTCCTGATGGTGTTCCTTCATTATTGTTGATAATGGATGACCCGGATGCACCATCAGGCACTTTCACTCACTGGGTTGTCTGGAACATCCGTCCGGATGAGGTGATAAAAGAAGATAGTATTCCAGGTGTTGAAGGCGTGAACGATGCAGGCACTTCATCCTATGTGGGTCCATGTCCCCCATCAGGTACCCACAGATATTTCTTTAAATTCTATGCTCTGGATACGGAACTTGACCTTGAGGGCGGTTCAGAACTAAGTACTGTAGAAGATGCAATGGATGGACATGTTGTGGCTTACGGTGAACTGGTAGGTCTTTACAGGCGCTCATAAGTTCCGGCGGTATATGTTCTATCACCCAAATATGGATGCTATCATATGACAAACGATATGAGAAATGATGCGTATGCAATAATGTCAGAGGCTATCTCTGCAGTAGATCCTTCTTCCTGTGTCTATCGGACTGTGAGAATGGAAGACGGGAATATCCTCATAAATGACACTTTGTATGAGCTTTCGAAATATGAGAACATATATTGCATAGCTTTTGGAAAGGCTGCAACAGCCATGTCAAGGGCCATTGAGGATATCCTGGGTGATTCACTTACCAGGGGCATCGCTGTCACAAAGTACGGTTTTGGCAGTCCACTACATAAGATGGAGATATATGAATCGGGGCATCCGATACCTGATGCGAACAGTGTCGCTGCCGGACAGACAATCTATGACCTTCTTGAGACCACAGGTCCAGGAGACCTTATCTTCTTCCTGATATCCGGTGGTGGTTCTGCTCAGGTCACACATCCACGAAAAGGCGTGTCGCTCACTGATATTGTGAAACTCACCGATACTCTTATTCGTGCAGGTGCTACGATAGATGAGCTTAACACCGTGAGGAAACACCTCTGCTCCATCAAGGGCGGTGGCCTTGCAAGAATGGCATATCCTTCCGACTCGGTGAGCCTTATTCTCTCTGATGTCGTGGGTGACCCTCTTGATGTGGTAGCTTCAGGTCCCACGGTCCCTGACAGATCTACATTTTCCGATTTCAGGGAGATAGTCGACAGATACAGTATTGCTTTATCACCGGCTGTTGCCGGATTGATAGAGGATGGTCTGGAAGGTATGATCGAAGAGACTCCAAAAGCAGGTGATGTGGTCTTTGAAAAGACATCCCCACATCTCATAGGAAGTAATGCGCTTGCTCTCAATGAGGCCAGAAGTAAGGCATCTGAACTTGGATACAACACGATGCTGCTCAGCTCCTCCATCGTTGGTGAGTCTAAGGAAGTTGCAAAAGTGCTAGCAGCAATCGCACGTGAAGAAAGGTTAAGGGAAGACCCCCTCCCTCTTCCTGCCTGTATCCTCGCAGGCGGTGAGACCACAGTGACCATGAAAGGAAATGGCCTGGGTGGAAGGTGTCAGGAGATGGCGCTATCATTTGGAATGGAGGTAGCCGGCCTAAAAGGAGTGCTTTTGCTTGCTGTAGGTACCGATGGTAATGATGGTACCACTGACAGTGCAGGTGCATTTGCAGATGGTGAAACGATCCGGCGTGGAAAGGATATGAAAATGGATGCAAGGCGTGAGCTGTATATCAATAATTCGCATTATTATCTCAGGGAGACAGGCGACCTGATAGTGACAGGTCCCACCGGCACAAATGTAATGGATATCTACATGATCCTGGTTGACAGGTTCTAGGTATATATACTACCAACTGATGCTTCAGAGTTCGATATCCACATCGTAGACATATTCGGGATTTTCCTTGTGGATCTTCCAGAATGGTTCTTCCCCGAACTCTTCTGCCAGTTTTAATGTCCTTCTGGGTATGGTCTTTGGTCCGAGAACTGCTCCGGGTCTGTCCGGGTCATCGATGTAGTCGGTCTCCATCATGAACCGGGTTCCCTGTTCAAGTGCTTCCTCAATGGCACCTTTTCCTGCCAGGACCCCGGGGAATATACCAAGACGTTCGCAAACATCTACCAGTGGTGGAGCATAGTGCTTGACAACCCTGTGGAGTTTGATTCCGGTCTTTTTGGCACGTTCTGTTATATCTATAAGTTCCGGCTCTTCCACGGTTTCTGTATGGAGCTGGATCGCACAGTCCAGATCAGCTGCCAGTGTGAATCCGTATTCCATGACCTCGTTGGAGGCATCCCAAACTTCAGGACTAACGGGATAGTGAGGCCTTCCACTCTTCAGACCCACAGCAAGTCCCTTTTCCACATATCCGGCAGCGATGTCAAGTCCTCCTTTCATGGTCTCCACCGCCCTTTCAAGTTCCATGTATTCGGTGAGCTTTGTGATCTCTGCCGGATGCACTCCCAGAACCGGGAAGGATGTGACACCGGTCTCGTTTATCTGACGTGATATCTCAACGGTTTCATCAAAGACGGCTATCTGGTCCTCAGGCTTCGTTACCTTTATACCAAGGGTCCAGCTTGGTTTCATAACAAGGAATATGTGCGTTCCGCCTGTATTCTGGAACTCCTTTACGGCTTTGAGACCCTTTGCCCGTGGGTCTATGTGCATGTGCTCGTCCGTTATGGGGAAACTCTGTGTCATGCTTTTCTGTATGTTATTACTTACCTAAAATGCTACTGCCCTGAGCTCCGTGTACTCAATTGCAGGTCGTGAATAGCTATAAATGAACGTAACATCAATACAGGCCTATGAACATGAAGCCCTTTTTAACAAGGAGAGAAGTATGGCTCAGTCTGCTTTCGTTGCTTGGTCAGTTGATGATCGTATCCATTGCTTCTTTCATGCTGCTGAATACGGATGTTTCCATGGAGAGGGCTGCTATTCTGGTAATTGTGATAATTGGATTTGCTTTTGTTATTGCAGTTACCATTCTGAGACTTTTAAGGCTTGCAAAGGTCACGGGTCTTTATGGTAAGGAATGAAGTTTCAATTTTTTTAGTACCCATGTTTCCTTTCTGGGTATTACATATATATGATGCTGTCGTCAATAAAGCAATTTGTACTTAGCTTGCATTTTATAATATTAAATTATCAGAAGGTTGGAATTTGACAAGATCAGCAGCAGTGGTCAAGGGCGATGGAGTAGATCCGGACTGTCAAATTACAATTTGTTGAAAAGCTTATTGATCTTGATCAATATCAATTTACAGGGAAAAGGATTAACATGTCACAGAGATCTACAATCATTTATACGAAAACCGATGAAGCTCCGGCTTTGGCAACCAGCTCACTCCTGCCTATTGTACAGGCTTATGTGAAGAACGCCGGAATCACTATGGAAACGAGGGATATCTCCCTGGCGGGAAGGATCATTGCCCAGTTTCCCGAAAGACTGACAGAGGACCAGAAGATCTCTGATGCCCTTTCCGAATTGGGAGAGATGGTCTTAACTCCGGAAGCCAACATTATCAAACTACCCAATATCAGCGCTTCAGTTCCCCAGATCAAAGCGACAGTGGCAGAACTCCAGGCTAAAGGGTATGATCTGCCCGATTATCCCGAAGATCCTTCTAACGATGAAGAAAAGGCGATCAAAGCGAAATTCGATATTGCCAAGGGCAGTGCTGTTAACCCTGTACTGAGAGAAGGGAATTCTGACCGCAGAGCCCCTAAAGCTGTAAAGAATTATGCGAAAAAGCATCCCCATTCCATGGGAGAATGGAAGTCCGATTCCCGGTCCCATGTATCCAGCATGACCGACGGAGATTTCTACGGTAGTGAGAGATCAGTTGAAATTGAAGAGGCTACCAATTTCAGAATTATCTTTACAGATGACGCTGGTAATAGAACACTATTGAAAGACAAAGCCCCTCTTCTGACCGGAGAGATCATTGATGCATCTGTTATGAACAAAAAAGCGCTTCAGGCATTTCTGGCTGAACAGATAGAAGATGCTAAAGCTCAAGATGTCTTATTCTCCGTTCATTTGAAAGCGACAATGATGAAAGTTTCCGACCCTATTATCTTCGGTCATGTGGTTAAGGTCTTCTTTAAAGATATATTTGATAAATATGGCGATCTGCTTTCAGAATTGGGTGTCAATCCCAACAATGGACTGGGGGATCTCTATACAAAGATCCAGTATCTGCCTGAAGACAAACAGGCTGAGATCAAAGCAGATATAGAAGCTGTGTATACAAAAAGACCGGCATTGGCTATGGTCAACTCTGATAAGGGAATTACCAATCTCCATGTTCCCAGCGATGTTATCATCGATGCTTCCATGCCTGCAGCGATCCGCTCATCAGGTGGCATGTGGGGACCGGATGGGAAACTGAAAGATATGAAAGCCATAATTCCAGATCGCTGTTATTCTGGAGTGTATCAGGAAACCATTGAGTTCTGTCAGAAACACGGTGCCTTTGATCCATCAAAAATGGGAAGCGTTTCCAATGTGGGGCTTATGGCGCAAAAAGCTGAAGAATATGGCTCACATGACAAGACCTTTGAGATGACTGGTACAGGAAAAGTTCAGGTCATCGATGACAACGATAATGTACTCATTGAACAGCCGGTAGAGGAAGGAGATATCTTCCGCATGTGCCAGGTGAAGGACGCACCTGTTCAGGACTGGGTCAAGCTGGCCGTTAACCGGGCCAAAGCCACAGGCACTCCTGCAGTCTTCTGGCTTGATGAGAACAGAGCTCACGACTTACAGCTCATTAAAAAAGTGAACAAATACCTGAAAGATCATGATACCGCCGGTTTGGAAATATTTATCAAATCTCCTGTTGAAGCGACCCGTTTCTCATTGGAGAGAATTCAAGAGGGCAAAGATACGATATCTGTGACTGGAAATGTTCTGAGGGATTATCTGACAGACCTCTTCCCTATTCTGGAAGTGGGAACCAGTGCGAAAATGCTATCCATCGTTCCCCTGATGAATGGCGGTGGACTTTTCGAGACCGGTGCCGGCGGTTCTGCACCCAAACACGTACAGCAATTTGAATCGGAAGGTCACCTGCGCTGGGATTCTCTGGGAGAATTTCTGGCCTTAGCTGCTTCTCTGGAGCATCTGGGCAACAGTTATGATAATCCTAAAGCTCTGGTTCTGGCAGAAGCACTGGATAAAGCGACAGAGCTGGTTCTGGAAAATGGAAGATCTCCTTCCCGAAAAGTGAATGAGATCGATAACAGAGGATCTCATTTTTATCTGGCAATGTATTGGGCTCAGGCTCTGGCTGATCAGGAGAAAGATAGCGAATTAAAAGCGATCTTTGAACCTGTATCTAAAGCTCTGATGGAAAATGAAGAGAAGATCGCCAGTGAGTTGTTAGAAGCTCAGGGCAAAGCTGTGGATCTCAAAGGATACTATGCTCCGGATGAAGAGTTGAGATCCCGGGCCATGAGACCCAGTGCGACCTTGAATGGGATCATCGATTCCATTTAATTCTATTGTGGAAACAAAAGGGAAGCCCCGATTTCGGCCGGGGCTTTTTTAGTTTTTAATTTGTGCTATCTACACAAGATCATATCAATCCATACACGATCTTGATGGCCATTATCCACAAAACCACACCAAACATCTGTTTGATCGTTTCTGACTTCATTTTGCTATGCATTAGATGTGAACCTACCTGTCCTCCTATAAATGCAGCCAGAGCTGTATAGATCATGAGATTCATGTCCAGGTGTCCTGTTGTCAGGTGACCAAAGAACCCTGAGAATGAGGAGAACAACACAATGAAAGCTGATGTGGCTGAAGCACGTTTTGTCTCAAACCCAAGTGCGATCAAAACCGGTACAATGAACACACCGCCGCCAAGTCCGAGAAGCCCGGCGAAAAAACCGATCCCAAATCCAAGAACGATACCAATGAGGGATCTGTTCTTCTTATCCGTGGCATTAGTTGATGCATTCTTTGCTCCACCTTTTCCAAAAAATAGCATTCTTGCTCCGGCAAAGATCAGCACAATGCTAAGTATCCATAGCAGTATCTCAGTTGAAACGAACCTGGTAAAGTAAGCACCGAGTGGAGCTCCAATGATGGAAGTCACTACAAAAGGTGCTGCTACTTGCAAGTCTATCATTTTTTTTCTGTAATAGGTGATCGCTGCTGAGCTGGCAGTTATACCATTGAGAAGCAATGCTGTAGGTATTGCAATGAGCATATCAATGCCGAGCCAGTAAAATAAAGGCACATATACCAGGGAGCCACCCAGGCCAAGCATTGAAAATATAACGGCTAGAAAAAAGATGATAACAGCAATTAGAATAACATCCATATGACCAATTCCAGATCTTGTAGCAGTATATTATGTAAAAATGGTTGGTGCAATTGCACCTATTGCCCAATGTTCTAGTTTACTGTCACTCATTTGTCTGCACAGGGTTTGCAAAGTATTTTGCCATTAATCTCCTGCAATTTGTGAGCAAATGTACGTTCACCACATTCCTCACACAATCCTGTATCAAAAACTCCTTTTTTCTTTTCAAAAGCATAATCGAAAACCGGACTGATCACGAGGAAGTTTTCTTCAGGTATGCTTAGTATTTTGTTAACCAGGGGTTCTGCGATCTCAGAAGAAATGTCCTGTGGGAGTACGCCTGATTTCCTCTGTTCAACAAATGGTGATTGTAGCATATTGCCAAAGAATTCAGGTTTTATGTATGCTCTGACTGCCTTTTGATCTATAGTATCGATGAGTGTAAAAGCCATTTTTCCATGGTATGTCTTTTCAATATTACTTTTCCCATAAGTACAACCAGAAATAGTCATAAGACCATCAACAAAGCATCCGGCTGCATGATCATTTCCTGTCTCTGCGATCATGAAAAGCTCTTTATCCTTTGATCTGTCAACGCCAAGTGCATTCATAGCAGCAGCTCCGGCCCTCATTCCAAGCGGCATAGCAGGACACCTGTGGCCGTGAAAGGTAAATCCTGTTTCAAGATAGTCATTTACATTGATCATTTTAATTTCTCCATAGCTGGTTTGTACGATTTTGTGTATTAGTCACACAACCACTAATGTACAATTAATTTGTCTATATTTAAAGATGGCGGTTTCAAAAAGATTTGAAACACTCTGCTCATAGTGCTCAAGATATGCTATTATGATAGGTGATATTTTACAACCACGTCACCTATTACGTAAATACAAAAAGTCTTGAATAGTACAAGCCTACAATTATGAAAATAAGTGCTGCCAGCATTCTCATACCTTTCTCTATAATATGGATCCTATTGACGAATTTCCCTACTCTGGATGCTGAATACACTAGTAGTATAGAGAAAAACAATACAGGTAAAGCTGTTGCGATCGCAAATATCGAAGGTATGATTATCGGGTCCTGTGCGGCCAAAGCTATAGGAATGAGCATACCAAAGAAGAGTACAGCACTAAAAGGACAAAACGAAAGAGCAAAAATAAAACCAAGCAGAAAACCGCCCACATATCCTTTGTTCTTTAGTTTATCTCCCAGTGCACTGGTTACACTGCCTCCTTTGAAAGAAGGAAATCGGTCAGCTGTGATCATAAGGATTCCAAGGATTAGAAGAAATGGACCTAAAAGCAGTTCCCCGTTCTTTTGTAAGACTAAAGCAATATTCTGGCTGCTTATGCCTATCCAGATGATAGAGGATGCTACAAGCATATATGCTGTCATTCTTCCAAGTGTGTAGATCATACCAACAGTAAGTACATGTCTGCCATTGTCGATTTCCTTCGACATATAAGCTATTGATGTTATGTTGGTTGCCAGAGGACATGGGCTAACAGCAGTCATCAGGCCAATAAAGAAGGCAGCGATCAAAGGAACGTCACTGGTCCCCATGGATTGCATAAAGGCCATAAGATCGGTCATTTAGATTCCATCCATTTTTTCGTCGATGACTTTACTTAAATAGGACATATATTCTGCCTTATCATCGATCTTATACCAGACGTCCATGTTCTGCTCAGCAGAAAAACCATTTTCTGTATATGTGCCTATCCACAGAGAAGAATAGGCAACTCCATATCTTTGAACTAGTTCCTTGTTCTCAGGAAGCTCACTGTTCACATGCCTGAATACAAGTTTTCCTGATCTTAGTTCATCTGCAAAGTATGTATTCACTGTTTCCTCTGCATAAGATCCGACTGTCTGACAACTGTGACATTGGTTCATTCCATGGAAGTGAATAACTTCTATATGAGGATCTGATCTCAATGTGCTGTCAATAACCAGTGAAGTGCTTTCATCATTGTTCTCAACGCAGCCTGATGAAAGTAACGTCAGAACAAACAGAATGACCAGTATTTTTTTCATATTAACACAGTTCGATTATACATGAGGATGCATTTCAAATTCATTTGAAAATTTTATCTAACTATGTATTTAAAGATTTGTCTCTCCAAAGTTTATTCTTCGATGGCATCAAAAAAGGATTATTAACCAGTTATGATAAATTGGCGAATTCCCTCGCCAAAAAAAGAAAACGCATAGCTGCTATCCTCGGACAGCAGCCAAAAAAAGAATTAGTCTATAGTATCATGCATGCGAGGCTTGATCTCATTTAGACCACTTGACTCGCTTTCATCGCCATTCTCATCATGATCCCTGCGATGCATTTCCTTACTGACCATCTGGTTGAACATGAAGTATTTCTTCACGTATGCCATGATCTCTTCATCGGATATACAGGAAACCCTCTTCTCATCGTTGTAGAGTTTCTGGATCTCAGCCTGGATCGCCCTGAGGCGCTTATCGTTCTTATCTACCTCGATATTAACGTCCATAAGCTCGTTCAGTGTTTCCTGCACCTTATACCTGAGTACCTCTATACCGGATGAGTCACCAATGAGGAATATCCTCTTACCACCGACGATCTCAGGTGGATATGGTTCGTATGTGAACGGGTTCTTGATAACACCGGCAGAGTGAATGCCTGACTCATGGGCGAAGACGTTGTTACCTACAACGGATTTGTTCCTTGGGATACGGATTCCGATCTCATTTTCCATGAACTTTGAGAATTCAATGATAGCGTCAAGGTTGTATTTGTCGAATCCCTCGATACGTCTTGCAAGGAACAGCAGGAGTTTCTCCATCTCTGCATTACCTGCTCTCTCACCGATACCAAGGAATGTTACATTGGACCAGTTTGCACCATGCCAGTATCCTGCAATGGAGTTGGCAACTGCAAGACCGAAGTCATCGTGACAGTGTGTTTCGATGTTCTTGACATTGAGCTCGTCCTTCAGGTACTTTGTGATCATTGGTATTCCAAATGGTTCGTCAACACCTTCAAATGGTATGCCGAATCCAATGGTGTCACATACACGAATAGTACAATCCGGGTCAATGTCCATTATTTTCTTGATAAGCGGGAAAGTGAAACCATAATTATCTGCACGGGTCATATCCTCTATGTGAGCCCAGGTGCGAAGACCGTGATCAACTGCATACTGGAGTGCGTTGAGATATTTCTCCTCGGCTGTTTCACGGGTCAGTCCCATCTTGTCAACTATATGGGGATCAGATACGGACATCAGGACACCTGTTTCCTCAATGCCGTCAATGTTGAGGACCATGTCGATATCAGCAGGATTTGCACGTGCCCAACCAGTGATCTCAGGGAATTCGTATCCCTGGTCCATCATGAGCTTGATAGCTTTTCTGTCCCTTTCGTTATATACAAAAGTCTCAAGTTTCTCAATTCCTATCCTGTTCAGGTAGTTATATATCTGAAACTTCTGCTGACTCTTCATGACAATACCAGGCATCTGTGCCCCATCCCTGATAGTGCTGTCACTTATAGATACTTCCTGCCCGAGTGGTAATTTTATTTTAGGAAGATCATCATAATCCTTGTATATCTTCATTCCATTCCTCCATAATGTAATTCTGAAATTCCGGAAAGCATACCTATTGTAAAAACGGGTCAGTATCGGATATGAGCATCGAACTGAAAGCGATAGTGCTCCGGATGATTATCTTTGTTGAAAGTTGAACTTCATTTACTATAGGTGGCTTTCTACTTAAAACATCCTTTTGTTATCAAAAACCAATTAATTTTCTTAGTATGTTGTTGAAATGAACCTTTAAATCTTTATAATTTAAATGAGTACAGTATCCATATGTGGAGCACATTACTCGGGAAATTTGAAAAATATCCGGCCCAGCAAAAGGTCCTGAAAGTTATTTTTGAAAGGGGTTTCCAGGTAAATGATGAAGGCAAAGTTGCATCAGGTGCAATAGAGATAGCACACACACAACTTGCAAGGGAAGCAGGCGTTGACCGGCGTGTGGTGGATTCCACAACCGAGGTTATTCTGGCTGACGAGCAGTTGAGGAAGGTCTTCCAGAATATAAGGTCGATACCTTTCCTTCGTGATGTAGCCCCTCTATTGGGTCAGGGTGTCGTCATTATCACTCCGGATGATGCATCTCACAAGGGCATAATATCCGAGGTTTCCACAGTAATAGCCCGGCATAATATCAGTATCAGACAGGCAGTATCTGATGACCCGTATTTCACCACCGAGCCAAAACTCACCATTATCACGGATACCAAGGTTCCGGGAAGCATTGTAGAAGAACTGTTAAAGCTGGATTCTGTAAAAGGCGTGAGTATCTACTGAAGCACTTTCCTTTTTCTCTCTCTCTCTCTTCAGTTTTTAAAGAACAGCCTTTGCAAATGCACGGAACACTTTCAACATATGCACCGACCTGGAAGGATGTAGCATCTTCTTTATCAGTATGGAGGGATGGTCCATATCCCCATAGCGTGTGATAGTATCAAGAATTGCGGGATTATTCATTGACCCTATCAACTCATCGAGCTCTTTGTCCCCGAGTCCGCCAATGAAATTATGTATCCTCATTCCCATTGCAAGTTCCTTACCGATCTCTCCCCGCCATCTTCTGTCATATTCAGAAAGGAAGTTCGCAGAACTATCTTCATCAGCAGCAGCCTTGGCAGCAACCTCTCCAGCTATCTTCGCACAGACTGCACCGGTATATATTCCGCCTCCGGATGTTGGCTTGACCTGACCGGCAGCATCTCCCACAACAAGTACACCGTCAGAATATGTTCTCTCAAGCGGTCCAAGTGGTATCCCTCCCATTACAAGGTCGAGTTTCCCTCCTCCATATCTTGAAGCTACATGCGGGTTCTTTGTCAGCAGTTCCTCAAGTACCTGATGAGCATTCATCCCGGTTACGCAGTTAGGGTCAACTGCCATTCCGACCCTGGAAATGCTCTCGTTCACGGGCACGGTCCATCCGAAGAATCCCGGGACCTGTGAACCGACGAAAAGTTCCACAAAATCAGTATTCTCTGAGCTGTAAGGCACTTCTGCCTGTATCCCCGGAAGCACCTTTGTCACATTGCCCAGACCTGCCATCTTAGCTATCCTGCTTCGAACACCATCAGCAGCTATTATGACATTTGCTTCGATCGTTTCAGCTCTTCCTTTCCTCACAACAGATAACTTCTGCATCTTCCCGGATGTATCGATTCCCGTAGCCCTTGTGTTCAGCCACAGATCGACATCCTCTTCAAGCGCCATGGCTGCAAGCCGGCGGTCGAACATCTTCCTTGAAACAACATATGCCTTAGTCTCTCTTCCATCTATGGGCAGGGGGTCACCGTTCATTGGGTGGACGAATGCACCTCTTACCGAATTGAACACAAAGTCATCAGATGGTTCTATATCACACTCACTGACCGCCCGGGTGCTCAGCAGTCCCGTACATCCTACAGGGCTTCCTATGAACGCATGGTCCTCTACCATCAATGTCCTTGCACCGTGCATGGCGGCATATCTTGCTGCTGTGGAGCCGATGGGTCCGGCTCCAACAACGATAACATCATATCCTTTCATATCAACTTCTGTTCCCATTCCAGTTTCGGTCTATAATTATTTTAAGTAATTCCCTGAACGTATTTATCGTATGGTCAGGTCTTTCCTCTGCCTGCACACTATCCCCGGGGTGGCTGTGATCGCCATAATCTCCGTATTTTGCATGTACAGTCACCATTCCTATCTGTTTGGATGGAATGATATCCCTTCTGAGACTGTCGCCAACATAAAGCGTCTCGTGGGCTTTTAGACCCATGGAATCCAGAGCATAGGTGAAAGGCTCATGGGATGGTTTTTTGTGTCCGGTCATGTCAAAGGTGAAAAGTGAATCGAAACACCCGCAAAGTCCCGTTCTTTTGAGACGTCTCCCGGCATTTCTCCGGTCAGCATCAGTCAGTATCCCTATGTTCAGTTCCATTTCTTTCAGCTCCAGCATTGTATCTTTAACACCGGGATAGGGTTTGATGTTGCGTATCTTCTCCCTTTCATATATTGTACAGCATTCGTTGAACACCTGTTCCGAGTACTTACCGTATTCCACCAGATAATCACTGATATTCTCTACATCCTCAAATCCATATCTCTTCCTGCGGAAGTAGGATAACAGCTCATGTGGGTTCCCTGTTCCTATGTATTCCACAATAGCATTGCAGGCGTTCATCTTTGCTTCAATGAAGTCAAAGAGGGTGTTATCCATATCAAATATGATACCTTTTGTACGGCCACTATCTCTGATGCTGTCCATAACTTCGTCCTGTTTTCGAATTCTGATACTTCTGGTATTTCTGTATGCCGGAAAATATGCAGCATTCATATATCATATATTCGTCTGTGGTAATGGGTCCCAAACAAGGTTTATATATTATTCAGAGCTATATAAACAGGTGGAACTATCAATAAGGTGGTTCTGCAAACGAGGGAAAACAATGGTTACACAAATACAGTTAGAGCAGAAGGATAATGCTACACCTGTCCGGTCAGCAATTGCTGATGACCCCTGCGTGAGAAAAGAAGATGAAGGATTCTATTCATCCTGTGGTCAGGCATATATCCGGATCGACAGAAATTAGGGTAGGACTTTCTTCCTATATTCAGACGTCGGGCAATAGTCCCTACTTTCCATTTTTGCTTTTTTCATTCTTCACATGATCCTTTCAGATCTTTCCTTGTAGTGGGCGAAGAGTTCCTTCCCCCATGAGATCGCTGATCCTTCGGAACTTGATATGGTAGTACCATCGTATTTTCCAAAATTACCGGGTAGTGCCATTGAGAAGAACCTGTCACTTACAATGAGGTTCAGGGGTCTGACCTGCCCTTTGTAGACAAAGATGTTCGAACGTTCATCGCTGAAAAGGTTCTCTATCTCTTTTTCGTATTCCTCTCTCAGTGATTCGAAGATCGGATTGTCTGTCAGCAGTATATTGAGATTCTGTGGGACCTCTCCCCGGATGATCCTGTAGACATCTTCCGTCATTATCAGGTCGATCACACTTCCTTTTTCCATAAGACCGGAATATATGATGAGTTGTGCCGGATGATGCACCGGGACGAATGCCATTATCTTTTCAGAACCATTTATTCTCTGTAGCATGTCTTCCTGTTGTTCGAATATATCGGGCATCTGTGGCTCACATATATCGCAGTTGACAAGTTCCCCTATCCTGTAGAGAAGTTCTTCCGGTATGGGTTTCAGATCATGTTTAAGCCAATAGTTCCTGTACTTCTCATGGGCTTCAAGGGTCATCAGGAGATCTTCCATATTCCTCACTATCACTTTTCCCATGGTCGTGAGGGTACAGGTTCCCTTATAGTATGTTATCAGATCCCATTCGACAAGCTTCTTTATCTGTGGTATCATCGACTTCCATGGAAAGTCAAAAGCTGTCTTGATCTCATCCGAACTCTTTGCTCCGTCCTTCAGGAACAATAGTAACCCCTTCCTCTTCTCCGAAAGGAATAGCGTATCGATCAAAGATGATCGCATATAAACCCCTTTTACATTTGCTTTTAAAGGCATATATAGTAATTGGAATATTGCTATTGATGAGGAACATACAAATGATACATTCTTTTTCCAATGACGTTATCCTTTTCCAGGGCTGCCGATAAATTCGCACTACTGTTGCCATACCATGATGGTTTTGGCTATATCCCTTCAACTGAAAATATATTATGAGGAAGGGACCTCGGGAGGAATCGTCTAATGGGAAATATCAGGACATCAGTACTAGTTTCAGTTCTATTCATAACAGTGACATTACTATTCACATCGGCATCATTGGCAGCAACAGGCGCAGGCATGTCAGAGACATCAACGGACTCTGATAACGGAAATTATGAATTCCTGATGGTAAGGGTCGTCACTCCGGGCTCACTGGAGGTCACGGTTGGTGATACAGTTACCTGGCGTAATCTTCAGCGCCCCAAGATGCCGATAGTTCTTGTGAGCATTGATGGTCTATGGGATGACCAGGTTATCTACTACGGTAAGATCTTCTCATATACATTTGAAGAGCCCGGAACCTATGCATTCACGGTTGAGGACAATCCTGCTATGGCAGGAACTATAGTCGTATCTGAGAAAACGATGCGCTCGGCAGCCGATACATCTGAGGATGAGGGCATGATGGTACCGGAACCTGTGACTATGATGACACAGTCTGTCGAACAGGTTCAGAGCCGTATGCAGCAACAGATGATCGATGATCGTAATGAGTTCCTTATCGTCCGCACCCTGACACCCACTTCAATGGAGGTCTATGCAGGTGAGACCGTCACCTGGCGTAACCTTCAGCGTCCCAAGATGCCTGTGGTGCTCATAAGCGATGAGGGTCTGTGGGATGATGAGACCATCTATTATGGTAAGATCTTCTCCTATACCTTTGATGAGCCCGGAACCTATAGTTTCAGTATTCAGGACCATCCTGAGATGGCAGGAACCATTGTGGTCTCAGAGGAAAGGATGACATCTGTGGAAGATGAGGATATGGATGGGATGATGGTAGCACCCGGGCCTGTAATGATGAAGGAAGGCGAGGAGGTCGGAACCATGGAACAGGTCAGGGTACGCGAGATGGAGCAAACGAGGCAATATAACTATGAGTTCCTTCTCGTCCGTGTGGCAACCCCTGAATCGATGGAGATCGAAGCAGGCGAGACGGTTACATGGAGAAATCTCCAGCGTCCAAAGTTCCCTCTGGTACTTGTGAGTGATGATGGACTCTGGGACGACCAGACCATCTATTATGGTAAGATCTTCTCCTATACGTTCGAGAATTCAGGAACTTACAAGTTCAGTGTTCAGGGAAATCCTGCAATGGCAGGGACTATCGTTGTAAAATAGATATGGAAAGGCAAATTTCAACCTTTCCTCCTTTTTTATCTTCATTTTATTGGAATATTATCGCCAGTTCGTTTTGCAGGTCATCTGCCATCAATGCGGAATACCCGTGTGTGCTGCCATTCACATGATAGAACGCCTTTGGTTCATTCGCTTTATCGAAGGTCTTCTGTGCCGTTTCAAAAGGAATGATACTGTCATTGACCGAATGGAACATCACAATTCTTCGGGGTGCAATATCTGCAAGGTAGTTATCAGGGTCTATGGACCTGTAGAAACGATATGCTTCAAGGTCAATGCTCTCATCGACAACTATGTTATCCATGTCATATCCGCTTGTGCTGATGGCAACAACACCTTTTATATCCGGGTCGATAGCTGTGGCAATGATGGCGAACCTGCCTCCGTTGCTCAGTCCCAGCATTGCGATGTTCTGGCTGTCAACTCCTGACTGTTCACCGAGGACGTCTGCAGCAACCATTGCGTCATGGACCATCATATATTCCACCGGCTCCTCACCACTCATGAACAGCTCAAGGTCGCCCTGTGGGTCAATTCCTCCAAGATTCCTCTGGTCTATGGTTATGGATGCGTACCCGATCTCTGCGAGCAATTCAGGAATAGCGGTCTGCTGCTCCTTGGAAACACCTGCTCCCGGAAGTACGACGACACCGGGTACGGTTGTATCCTGATCCGGTAATCGTATCAGTGCTTCTATATCAGAGTCCCTGCTTTTGAAGGTCGATGTCTTTACAGTTGTATTGTCATCATTGATCTCAAGACGGCTGACGCTATATTCAGTTTCATCGATATGTGAATAGGAAAGGATCCCATCATCTGAAACTGACCACTCCTCCTCGTCAGAGCTAAGGCTCACTCCAATGACACCAGCTGCCATGAGCAGAATGCCTATTGCAAGTGGCAGCAATTTGACATTTATCTTCTGTTCCGGTGCCTTTCTTTTTCCTTTGTTGATGTGATGCTTGCTCATAGGATCACTCGATGTTTGTACGAACCTGCCGGGAATCGAACCCGGGTTCTAAGCTCCGGAGGCTAAAGTGATATCCACTACACTACAGGTCCACTATGTTGATGTAGGTCCATTCTGGATGTTTCTCATTGAACATAAATATAATGTTGGTCAATGTTGGTTCTATTCTGGCTTGTTGAGTATGGTCGGTTTTGTACATATGTATTCAATGTAGTATCATTCTGATTCATTTAGCATACATACGAACAAAAACCCTTAAATATCACAATTGTGTATTAGTAGTATTCACGATCGTGATGAAAAACGTATACCAAGGTTACAGGGTGGCTATACTATTGGCGGCATAGCTACTCTTTACCGTTGTACCATGCCTTGGCTTTGTGGTCTGATCCACATGAATCCTTCAGATGTGTTGGGGCATTCAATGCCCCATCCAAAAACGTACTCTCCTGAAAGTTTAAACCCCTTGTTTTATTTATTATCACGACAACAGGCTACAATATGAAAATAAGACTCCCCTCGGGCAAGATAGAAGATATGGACCTCGGTCCACTTACTGTTGAAGAATTATTGAGCAAGCTGAATATCAGTCAGGGTGAGGTACTGGTATCACGCGATGGCCAGATCATCCCTGAGGATGCCGTTCTCAATTCCGATGATAATGTACGCATAATGCAGGTTGTGTTCGGAGGCTAGACCGCACAGCCTGACTATCATACAACTTTTTCTTCATTCGTTCCCTCAACAGGTTTAGAGCTGTCAAGAGCCTCACATACTGGCTCTGGTATGCCTGTGATCCTCTTTCCCAATGAGTAAACGTTCATCTTCTTGCTTCTGACAAAACCGACTATGGTAAGTCCACGGGACCTTGCGATATCTATTGCAAGGGTGGTCGTTGCGCCCCTTGAGACAACTATGGGAATGTTGGCTGTCAGGCATTTCCTTACCATCTCCGATGATATCCTGCCGGAGCAGATGATATATGTCCTTGAAAGGTCGATGCCTCTCTCAAGCGCATAACCTATGATCTTGTCCAGTGCATTGTGCCTGCCAATATCCTCAACAACACAGACCTTTCCTTCGGCGTTGTAAAGTCCTACCACATGTATGCCGCCGGTCAGGACATGAAGTTCTGAATCAAGAGCCTCTTTGACCGATCCACGTATGACTCCTGCATCAAGTGTCAGGTCTGAGCTGATCTGCGGAAGCTTGGCTATGTCAAGATAGGACATCGAGCCGCCACAACCACTCAGGACGGTCTTCTTTGAAACAAGGATCTTGAAAGGGCTCTTTGTCAGGACACCTGCATCAGTACCCTCTATCTTGATAGATTCGATCTCATCCACATCCTTGATGATCCCTTCCGTATAGAGGAAACCAAGCACGAATTCCCTGAGCATATCAGGACTGATCATGGCTGTCAGGGCATGTCTTCCGTTAACTTTCACGGCAAGGGGCATTTCCTCTATGACCTGGTGCTCTTCCAGTTCAAAGGAATCTGCGTCTCCTTTGATGCAATCAACTTCTCTGTACATTCATAATCTCCTTACCATCTCTTTCATGGTCTCTATCAGTCTGTCAACCTCTTCTTTTGTATTATAAAGGTAAAGGCTTGCACGTACCGTTCCACCTTCGAGTCCCAGATGGTTCATAAGTGGCTGGCAACAATGTTCTCCTGATCTTACCATGATGGCTGCCCCTTCATCAAGGATATGTGCGACTTCATGCGGATGCAGTCCGTCAACATTGAATGAGACAACTCCTATCCTGTTGTCATCTCCAGGGCCGTAGACTGTCACTTTATCTGTGTCCCTCAGTCCTTCAAGCAGTCTTTTTGTGAGTATTTCCTCATGCTCTTTTATCTTTGACATGCCGATATCTTCAAGGTAATCCACTGCTCTGGCAAGTCCTATCATCCCGGAGATGTTCGGGGTTCCGGCCTCATATCTCTCATAGCCATCGACAGTGGTGTATCCGCTTACTGATACCTTATCTATCATTCCGCCACCAAGTAGCAGTGGGTTGATATCTTCCTCTTTCATCCACAATATGCCTGTTCCGGTAGGTCCAAGCATCTTATGTCCCGAAAAACAGAGATAGTCACACCCGAGTTCTTTCACATCTGTAGGCATGTGCGGGACAGCTTGCGCACCATCAACAAGCAGTTTTACACCTTTCTCATGGCATATCTCAGCTATTTCCTTTACAGGGAGCAGGTTACCAAGGACGTTTGATGCCTGTGTGACCGCAACTATCCTTGTCCTTTCATTGATCGTATTCCTGATCTCCTCTATGTCGATAGAACCATCAGGCTCTGTGTTCACCACTGAAACATCCACTCCTCTGTTTCGCAGGCGCATCCAGGGGAGAAAATTAGAATGATGTTCAAGGACCGTGGTCACTACGTTGTCACCTTTGTTCCATTTCATCCCACAGGCGACCATATTGATGGCTTCGGTGGTATTCTTTGTCAGGACAGTGGTGCCATCCTCTCCTCCGATGAAGCCGGATACCTTTTCATGGGCATGCCAGTATTTCTGTGAGGATATGTTCGTTAGCCTGTGTACCCCTCTTCCAACATTGGCACGGTATATCCTTTCGAACTCGTTCGTTGCGTTCACTACCTGTTCAGGTGAAAGACTGGTTGCGGCACTGTCCATATAGGTTATGTCTGCAAGAATGGGGAAATCATTTCGTATACTATCTACGTTAAGCATTCTGTTCCACCCGATGTATCAGGGTCTGTAATGAAGAATGGTATTTTTTACTTCTCACTCTTCGGTGCCAGTTCCGCATTGCCCTTCGTCCTGACGCAATTGCCGGCAGATCTCGCAGATCCTTCCCGAAAGGTCATCAACAGTACCTTTCTGCATATCTTCTGCGAGGGTATGTATGGCGCTTTTGATATCATCATCAAAAACAATACGATAGCCTCTTTTCTTTGAAAGGTACTGTGAAACGGCTGAAGGTGCCATGTCAAGTTCTCTGGCCACTTCCTGTTGTGAAAGGCCGCAATTGACAAGTTCTTCTGCGATAGCTGCCCTGATGGCCGGCAACACATCCCAGACTATTCTTTGACAGGGTAATTTCATGGTCCTTAGTTCCTGTGCATCATTAATATGTATTTCCTGCTATGGATATGACTCACAATTGTGAATAGGTTTTCGATCTTAAAAGTCTTTTCTGTTCTTTTTCCTTTTCCAATCCATTTTTCATTTTGGGAGTGTCTTAACTGTCTTTGCCCCGTACAATAGTATTATATATTCACAATTGTTAATATCGGGATGACCGGTTATATTCTGTCTCGTACAGATATCCGGTCAGGGTCAAAAGAGATAAGCTTTGACCTCATATTATTTACTTATCCAGTCATATATCTAATATTTACAGGCTTTAAGGACACATCTCATGTTTAGCGACGATGAACTTGAACGTTACAGCAGGCAGATCATGCTCTTTGGTGAGGATGGCCAGAAGAGGTTAAAGGACGCAACGGTCTTCATTGCAGGTGCAGGGGGGCTGGGTTGTCCGGTAGCGCTCTATCTTGCAGCTGCCGGGGTAGGGAACCTGAGGATCGCGGACCGCGATACCGTGGAGCGGACCAACCTAAACAGGCAGGTGCTTCACTGGGAAACGGACATTGGCAGGGAGAAAGTACTTTCAGTTGAAGAGAAACTTCGTGATATAAATCCCCACATCAATATCGATACATTCCATATCACCATAGATGATTCCAATGTAATGGAACTGGTAGGTGATGCTGACATCATAGTTGATGCAATGGACAACTATCCTGTACGTTATCTTCTGAACAAGGTCGCCTACGAGAAAGGTCTTCCACTTATCCATGGTGCTATCCGTGGTTTTGACGGCCAGGCTATGACCATAGTTCCGGGGAAAAGCGCCTGTTTTAACTGTGTATTCCCATCGCCCCCGCCTGTGGAAGTATTTCCTGTGGTAGGTGTGACTCCCGGTATTATAGCAATGGTACAGGTAAATGAGGCTATCAAATGTCTTCTCAGGAAGGGTGACCTCCTTACAGACCGGCTGATGATATGGAACGGTCTGTGTTCTGAAATGGAATACATGAGAGTGTCAAAGAGATGCGACTGCAAGATATGTGGAACTGAGCCAGATCCAAAAGACAAACAGGAGTGATGCTTATGATAAAGATAACACATGATGATTTCGACATAAATAAAATGATATCAGATGCCAGAACAGATAAAATGGGCGCAATGGTTACATTCCTCGGAACTGTCAGGGATGATGGTATGGATAGCCTTCAGTTCGAGGTATATGAGGAACTGGCTATCACAGAACTTGAAGCTATCCGTGACGAGGCATTCGAAAAGTTCGGGATAGAGAGCGTGGATGTCATTCACCGCATTGGTGACCTTCCGGTAGGCGAGAATATACTTCTTATTGTAGTGGGTGCAGGGCACCGTAAACAGGCATTCGATGCATGCGAGTACATCCTCGAACGCATAAAGGAAAGTGTCCCTATATGGAAAAAAGAGGTCGGTGAATCAGGAGAGCGCTGGATCCCGGGGGAAGCTCATAATTCCTGATCCCTTTTCATTTTCTAATTATCTTTCGATCACTTGATATCAAGCATTCTCTGGATGGCAAGTCTTGCCCTGTCTGCCACATCTTCCGGTACGGTTACCCTCGGGGTGAGAGTTTCAAGGGAGTTGTACACTTTCTGAAGGTCTGTTCTTTTCATTGTGATACATATCGCATTCTCAGATAGCGGGTAGTATGACTTATCAGGACAGTCATTCTTCATTCTGTGAATAATGCCTACTTCTGTACCGATGATGAATTCCTTCTTCTCGCTCCTGCATACGTGTTCTATCATACCTGATGTAGAATATACGTAGTCTGCAAGGTCTACTACCTCTGAACGGCATTCAGGGTGGACAAGTACATCTGCTTCAGGATGGAGCTTACGTGCATTCATTACATCATCCGGTGTTATCCTGTCATGGACAAAACAGAATCCTTCCCAGGGCATTACTTCCTTGTCGGTGAAGCGGGCAACATAGCTTCCGAGGTTCCTGTCAGGTACGAAGATAACCTGTTCCTCTTCAAGGGACTCGACAACTTTCACAGCATTTGAGGAAGTACAGCATATGTCACTCTCTGCTTTAACTTCGGCTGAGGTGTTCACGTAACATACAACTGCAGCATCAGGGAACCTCTCCTTGAGAACACGAAGCTCGCCTGCAGTTATCATCTCGGCCATAGGACAGTTCGCATCTGCTGCCGGCAGCAGTACCTTCTTCTCAGGTGAGAGTATGGCCGCTGTCTCTGCCATGAAGTCGACACCACAGAATACTATCACGTCGGCATCCAGATTCGCTGCCTTTCTGGCAAGCTCGAGGGAATCACCTGTGAAGTCAGCTATGTCCTGTACCTCTCCTATCTGGTAGTTGTGGGCAAGTATCACTGCGTTGTGCTCTTCTTTGAGTTTAAGTATCTTATTTTTGAGTGCTTTTGCATCAAGTGTTGTTTTATCAATATAGGTCATAAGTGGTACCTTATTTGTTATATGGTCTATATTAAGTTATAATTTGACATCGGTCGTTCACAATTGTTATTTGCTTCCGTTCCTATATACTTTTTACCACTATTTCTGAGGTGACCCGATTCCCTTGCAGTAGCACTTAAAATATTATTATGGGTATATTATTATGCTATCATATTTTTTGTGATCCGGTACATTTTTTAGTAGGGACTTTATATAAGTACATCTCACAACTGGACATGTGTATTGGTGGTGGATGCATAGTTAAGGTAAATTCTAATATACTGGAATTCGAAGATGCCCTTCTATCCCTGAACAGGGTAGCTGCAAAGAACATGGTGCTCGGAGAGTTCACCGGCGATAATGCCTTTGAGATCATAAATGAGATGATCTCCCCGGCACTTGAAAGTATTGGGGAGATGTGGGCAGACGGTAGGATCGCTCTGTCACAGGAATATATGGCAGGCAGGATATGTGAGGAGCTCGTGGAGATAATATTGCCTGTTGACGGACCTACAAGGAAGAATATGCCTGTGATCGGTATTACGACCCTTGGGGATGAGCATATGCTCGGGAAGCGTATTGTCTCTTCTTTCCTTAAGGCAAATGGATTCAATCTCTTTGATTATGGTGATATGGGACCTGGACCGGTATTACGGAAAGTGAAGGATGATGGCATTGAGGTCCTGATGGTATCGACCCTCATGCTCAACCTCGCCTATGGGGTAAAAGAGCTCAGAAATGGTTTTGATAATGAGAATATCAATACAAAGATTATAGTGGGGGGTGCGCCGTTCCTGTTCGACCGTGACCTGTGGAAAGAGGTTGGTGCAGACGGTATGGCAATTGATGCAATGGGGTCTGTAGAGAAGATCAATGAGGTTCTTGGGGTGTCACAATGAGCAGTGGGGAAATGACCTCCATGGAGAGGGTACTGACAACCCTCGGGCATGAAGAACCGGATAGGGTCCCATTCTTCCTGCTACTGACAACTCAGGGTGCCGATGTTTTCAATGTTTCCATTGAAGAGTATTTCTCAAAGCCTGAGATGGTGGCAGATGCCCAGATAAGGATGCAAAAAAAGTATGGTCATGACTGTTATTATTCATTCTATTACGCTTCCATTGAGATCGAGGCATGGGGCGGCAGATCTATATTCTACCCGGACGCATCTCCGAATTGTGGGAGACCGATTATCAGGGATATTGAGGATATCACATCTCTGGAAGCTCCTGATGTTTTTGAGTCCCCCCGACTTCAGAATGTCCTGAAAACGACCGCTATCCTGAAAGAACATTCAGGGGAGGATATCCCTATCATAGGTGTTGTTATGTCACCTTTTGCATTACCTCCTATGCAAATGGGCCTTGATCATTATTTCGACCTTATCTATGATGAGCCAGAAAAATTCGAAGAACTGATGAAAGTGAACGAAGAGTTCTGTGTTCAGTGGGCAAATACACAACTTGAGGCAGGTGCAACGGCAATATGCTACTTTGATCCTGTATCCTCATCAACCATTATTCCGCCGGAACTTTACAGGAAGACCGGTTTCAAGGTAGCAAAAAGAACCATCTCCAGAATAAAAGGTCTTACTGCAACCCACATGGCTTCTGGCAGATGTCTTCCCATTATCGATGATATAGCAGAAACGGGAACTGCGGTGATCTGTACCAGTGTTCTTGAGGACCTTTCTGAGATCAAGGAGGTATCTAAAGGTAAACTATCTGTACTGGGTAACCTTAATGGTATAGAAATGAGGCACTGGTCCCCGCAGGAAACCGAATACAAGGTAAAGGAAGCAATAAGTAAGGCGGCAGAAGGTGGTGGTTATATCCTTTCGGACAATCATGGAGAGATACCATATACAGTGCCTTCACGAGTCATCACGGACATCTCAAAGTCCGTAAACAAATGGGGTAAATATCCGGTTTAGAAATATGTTCTACGATCATTATGTCCTTGTTCCTGAATGTATCAGGGAAGAGATCGAGCACCTTATAGCTTATGATGTACATCTCAAGGGAATAAAAACTGCATATTTTATGCCATCAAAATCTGTGATCGATGGTAAAGCTATCATTGATATAATCAGGAATTTAAAATGTGATAATGACATTTTGCTTCTTTGTGAGAGGGCATGTCCTGAGGTATCGATCCCAGAGGGATACTGTGGGTCACTCAAGGTCAACAATATAGGGCACATCTATGATCTTTTTGTTGACAATATGATCCTAAAGGAACATGAGAATGAGGGTACTTTTGTCATAGTGCCGGGTTGGGCTGCTAAATGGGAAGAGAATCTGCAGTTCATCGACCAGTTCGATGGTGAACCTGACAGACCATTTTCAGATAGATATTCATCTGTTCTTATTCTGGATACCGGACTTCATCCTGATCTTATCGAAAAGGCAGAGGAATTCTCTGCATATGTCGATGTTCCTTTTAACATTCTTGATGTTGGCCTGGAGCATTTCAAACTGGCCTTTGACAACCTGATACTCCAATGGGGTATCGAGAAGAAACAGGAACAATTAAAACTCTGCAATCGTAAGGCAGCCTCATATGCCATGTCTATAGATTTCATAAAGACGATAGCAGATCTGACCGATGAGTCTATGGCAATTGATTCTATTTGCAAATTGTTCAGCACGATGTTCGCCCCGAAGAATGTGGTCTACTATTCGTTCCACGAGGAAGAAATGGATCTTAGATATTGCAGATCCCCCGAATCTGAAAAAGATGCGATAATGCAATTGAAGGATTCTGATGCGAACTATCTTGTTTTCGATACGGAAGATGGTTTTGCATTGAAGATCATGACCACAGATGATCTTCTGGGTATCATCGAGATACACGGGGTAGCTTTCCCTGAATATCTTGATGAGTATCTTAGTGTTGGTTATGATCTTGCAAAAGCTTCAGGTCTTGCAATATCCAATATAAGACGTTATCATGAGGTATTCAGGTCCCGTGAGGAACAGGTCAAACTCAGTGAGCTGCTTCGCAGTACGAATCGTATTCTAAGTCACGATATTGTCAATGACCTTCAGATCATACTTGGGGCACTGGACCTGCTTGAAGAGAACAACGACCCTACATTCTTTTCAATGATAAGGAAAGCCGCAAATAAGAGTGTATCACTGATAAAGGATGTGAAGGAGCTGGACCTGTCTTCATCTGATCGGGAGCAACTGGTCATTCAGGATGTCCGGCATATCATTGACAGTGTCATAAGCAAATATAATGCCGATCTTAGTGTAAAAGGAAATTGCCTGGTAATGGTGGATAAAGCTATGGTATCGGTCCTTGATAACCTGGTAAGCAATGCCTTTGTACATGGAAGTGCAAGTAAGGTGGACATCGATATAAAGGAAAGTGGTGGCACATGTGAGGTCACCGTTGCAGATAATGGCACAGGTGTTCCTGATAATATCAAACAGAAGGTATTCGATGAGGGCTTCAAATATGGAAGTACCGGACACACTGGCTTTGGACTCTTTATAGCTAAGCAGACTATCGAACGCTACAATGGTTCGATACGTGTAGAGGACAATATGCCATCAGGTGCTAAGTTCGTCATAGAGCTTGCAGCTGCAGAAACGGATGTGCATATTGTTAATTGATCTCTCCTTGCAGTGATCGAAGTAAAAGGAACGAAGATATTACGATGTTAAAAAGAAAATTGGGAATCCTGCTTCTAATCCTCTGTAGCTCTTCCAATGGCCTTGACAAGTGTCAGCATTACTCCCATACCTTTCTGGAAGTCCTCGTTACCCATCTGTTTGAGAAGTCCTCCAAGACCGACCTTTGGAGGGTCAAGCAAGGCTTTGTCAAGTTCAGGGTCCTGCATTCCTCTTTCCAGCACGTCGATAAGATCTGTGCTTATTACTGAATTGGTCAGCCTGAACACGGTAGCCATGATCTCGGCAATTCCCCGGGCCGTCTGGTCGTTCATGTAATCCTGCATTATCCTTGCAGTCCTTACAAGATCAAGGAAAGCCTCCATATCCTCAGGTGCGATCGGAATACTTGTTGGTATGTCATCATTTTCCATATTCATCCCTCCTTAGAACAACCCCTTTACACTCATATCCCAGTGCAGGTAGTAATACATACGGTATATGTACCATCCCATCTTCGTGGGTTTGAATGGTGCGGGCATAACACCATAGTTCCAGGTGGCAATGTATGCCTGCCCTGCTGATGATGGTGTTTCCATCTCTGTGATTATAGGGCAACCTGTTTCTCCTTCATATGGTACCTTTGTCCTGTTGCCGTAAATGTCATTTGTGAGGTTCTGGCTGACCACAAGTGCCTGGTAATGGGCTCCTATTCCGGTCTTTAGTATGTCTGCAGGTCCGTTGTCACCAAGTATGTAAACGTTGTCGTGGTTTCCTGAAGGGCTCCGATATTGTAATGTCGTCCTGTCACAGGGGATCCAGCCTTTCTCATCAGTGATGCCTGAATCCACAAGAACGGCCTGGGGTTTGTGTGGTGGCACTGCGATCAAAAGGTCATACTCTACCTTCTCTCCTTCTTTTGAAGTGAGTTCTTTTTTAGAGGCATTTACCTCTCCAAGAGGGAAACTTCTCTTTACCTCGATGTTCTTCTCTTTGAGAAGGCCACTCACAAGTTTATTGAACTCAGGTGGTCCGATAGGTTCCATTGGCCATAGCAATGTGAGATTGAACTGGTCTCTGTTCTTCATTACATTTCTGAGGTAACTATCAAGCAGGAATGTGAATTTTACAGGTGCTCCCGGGCATGGTATTGGCATTGCAGCAACTGATACTACTATATTGCCTTTGTCCATTTTCCTTATCTTTTCGCCAACCTGTGTGGCACCTTCGATCGAGGTATAGAATGTATTAAGTTCATCTGCAAGTCCGGGTATGGCGTCTGCATCGGCCCGTGCTCCCATAGCTATCACAAGGTAGTCGTAATTATATTTCTTCCCACTTTTGACACCTACTTCTTTACCGTTGAGGTTTACTGATGTGACCTCGCCATCATCTCCAAAGGCGGTGTTCACACGGGGACTGATGAGTTTCTTTCTTTTCCTGATTATATCTTCAGGTGTGTAGAGTCCGAATGGGAGAAAAGTAAATCCCCCCTGATTCACACTGGTGTCATCCCTGTCAAGAATGGTGATCTCCAGTTCATCTCTGGCTATCTTCTTCCTGAACTCCCTTGCAAGCTTGTTGGCTACCACAGAACCGGCATAGCCAGCTCCCAATATCAATACCTTTTCTTTCATATTTTAACCCCATATTTTGATGAGTTATTAGTTCAGATAAAAATTTCGGTACTGATATTTTCACTCAGTAGTATTTAAGCAAATGGAAGTACATTTAAATAAAGATGCATCTCAGCAGTTCTGTGTAAGATCTTCCATAGCCAGCACTGGCTGACTTTATGGAAGATGAGAAGTAGAAGGTTACAGATGTGATCTGTAACTTAAAGGATATAGTTATTGATCACAATAACTATAGTTTTTAGTTCTGGAGTACTATCTCGATGTTGATGTCCTTAGGAACCTGGATACGCATGAGCTGTCTGAGTGCACGCTCATCTGCTGCGATGTCAATGAGTCTCTTGTGTACACGCATTTCCCAGTGATCCCATGTAGCGGTTCCGTCGCCACTTGGACTCTTACGGACAGGTACTACCATCTTTTTGGTTGGTAGTGGAACTGGTCCTGAGATACTTACACCTGTTCTGTCTGCAATAGCTTTCACCTGATTGCAAACACCATCAAGGTTTACAGGACTGATTCCTGATAATCTTATTCTTGCTTTCTGTGACATGTTACTCTTCTCCTAAAAAAGGAAAGTTTGAGTGTCTTACTTCTGTGTGACACTCATGCACATGCCAGCTGCAATGGTCATACCCATATCACGGATAGCGAATCTTCCGAGCTGTGGGATTTCCTTTACTGGCTCGATTACCATTGGTCTGGTTGGCTTGACGGTTACGATTGCTGCATCGCCTGCCTTGATGAAAGCTGCATTCTCTTCCTTGACCTGACCTGTCTTTGGATCAAGCTTCTTGTCAATGGACATGAGAGTACATGCTGTCTGGGTTGTGTGGCAGTGGAATACAGGTGTGTATCCTGCTGTGATAGCGGATGGGTGCTGAAGTACAACGATCTGTGCTGTGAACTCATCTGCTACTGAAGGTGGCTTCTCGGAAGGACCACATACGTCTCCTCTGCGGACATCGTTCTTACCTACGCCACGTACGTTCCATCCAATGTTGTCTCCAGGTCCTGCCTGGTCGTGCTCCTCATGGTGCATTTCAATGGACTTGACCTCTCCACCAGCTCCACTTGGCATGAAAGTGACATTCTGTCCCTTCTTCATGATACCGGTCTCGACCCTACCTACTGGTACGGTTCCGATACCGGAGATCGTGTATGCATCCTGTACTGGGATACGGAGTGGAAGTGTGTCTGGCTTTTCTGGCTCCTTGAGATCGTTAAGGCATTCAAGAAGGGATGGGCCTTTGTACCATGGTGTGTTTGCGCTTGATGTTGTGATGTTGTCACCCTCGAATGCGGATGTTGGGACGAATGGGATCTCGTCTGCCTTGAATCCGACCATGCCGAGAAGCTGGCTTACTTCTTTCTTGACCTCGTTGTACCTGTCCTCGCTGTATTCTGCTGCATCCATCTTGTTGACAGCAATGATAAGCTGGTTGATACCAAGGGTCCTTGAAAGGAACACGTGCTCCTTTGTCTGAGCCATTACACCATCAGGTGCTGCTACGACAAGAACAGCTGCATCAGCCTGGGATGCACCTGTGATCATGTTCTTTACGAAGTCACGGTGACCTGGGCAGTCTACTACTGTAAAGTAGAACTTGTCTGTGTCGAATCTCTTGTGGGAGATATCGATGGTTACTCCTCTCTCACGCTCTTCCTTGAGTGAGTCCATTACCCATGCGAAAGCGAAGGATTCTTTTCCTTTCTCTTTTGCTTCTTCTCTGTATTTCTCGATAAGGTGAGCAGGTACTGCTCCTGTTTCGAACATCAATCTTCCGACAAAGGTTGACTTGCCGTGGTCTACGTGACCGATAACTGCTAAGTTCATGTGTGGTTTCTCAGCTGCCATTTTCATATCTCCTATAGTTTAATTATCAATATATCAGTTTGATTTGCCATAATAGGTCTTTTTACGTTTAAACCTTTCTGACGAAATAGGGTTTTTGCAGCAAAATACTGCAAAAATTCCCGCATTTACATACTAAGGTAGTCAGATGCCTGTGGAAGTTCCTTCTTAAGTCCTTTCCTTTCTCTGATACCACTAACTATCTCTGATGTCAGACTTGCCGGAAGTGTGTCAAATCCTGCAAACTCTGTGCTCCACATTGCACGGCCTTCGGTTGCTGATCTGATATCTCCTGCAAATCCGAACAGTTCGGATACTGGTGCCCTGGATTCGATGATGGTCATGTCACCTTCAGCGGTCATGTTGATGATGATTCCACGACGTCCCTGAATTTCCTTGGTAGCTCCACCCATGTTGTCCTGTGGGACCTGGATGAATACCTTCTGGTATGGTTCGAGAAGTGTGTCATCTGCCATGAGCATTGCTGCCTGGATACCCTGTCTTGATGCAGGTATTACCTGTGCTGGTCCTCTGTGGACAGCATCTTCGTGTAACTTTGCGTCAACGAGCTTGACCTTTACACCCATACATGGTTCCTTTGAAAGAGGTCCTGCCTTCATGACTTCCTGGAATCCTTCAAGGATGAGTTCCATGGTTTCATTGAGGTGCTGGATACCCTTTGTTACATCCAGGTATACATTGCTTTCAAATATGTCAACAATACCCTTTGCTTCGTCCTTGTCCATGCCTGCTTCAATGAGCTTTTCTCTGCGCTCTACCTCAGGCATGCGCATGGATATCTCGCCAGCCTTGATGAGGTCCCTGACCCCTTCCTCGAGTGGCTCGACCTCAACATAGAACCTGTTGTGCCTGTTCGGGGACTTACCTTCAACCGGTCCTGCATGGTTGCGGATGGTCTCACGGTAAACTACGATAGGTGGTGTGGTTGTGATCTCGACACCCTTGTCACGCTCGATCCTGTGTGCAATGACCTCAAGGTGAAGTTCACCCATACCGGCCATTAAGTGCTCACCGGTCTCTTCGTCAAGTGTGATCTTAAGTGTTGGGTCTTCCTTTGCAACCTGTCTCAATACTTCAACAAGCTTTGGAAGGTCCTTCATGTGCTTAGCTTCTACTGCGACGGTAACTACTGGTTCACTTGCGTGGGTGATACTCTCGAAAGGCTCCATGCCTTCAAGGGTTGTCACTGTTGAACCAACGATAGCATCTCTGAGTCCAGTTACAGCTGCAATGTTTCCGGCAGGGATCTTTTCCACTTCAAGTCTCTTCGGACCCATGAAAACACCTACCTGCTGGATTCTGTTTGTCCTTGATGTACCGGATACATATACTTCCAGACCACGTGTAAGTGATCCGCTGAACAACCTTCCGGTCGCGACTTCACCTGCATGTGGGTCCATTGTAATGTCTGTTACCATGAACGCAAGGTCACCATCAGGGTCTGCATTGAACATTGATTTACCAATAGCTGATCCCTTGTCACCGTGCCAGATTACGCCAACCCTTCCTTCCTGTGCTTCAAGAGGTGATGGAAGGAACCTGATAACCATGTCGTTCAGTACTTCGTGGAGTGGGCACTTTTCTGCGAGTTGCTTAATACCCTCTCCGCTTTCGTCCTTGTTGAAATCATAGATCTGCTGGAAACTTACACCGGTCTTCTGCATCATTGGTACGCTGATAGCCCAGTTGTACAGTGCTGAACCGAAAGCAACAGTACCTTCTGCTGCGTCGACTCTCCATCCTGCCTTGTAGCGCTCTTCGTTCATACCTTTGATGAGCTTGTTCACGTGGTCGATGAGCTTACCGAGTCTGATCTGCATCTCCTGTCCGTCGACCTGAAGCTCATTGATGAGACGGTCAACCTTGTTGATGAACAGGACCGGCTTGACGTGTTCCTTGAGTGCCTGCCTGAGTACGGTCTCGGTCTGTGGCATTGTACCTTCTACAGCATCAATTACCACTACTGCACCATCTACTGCACGCATTGCACGTGTAACGTCACCACCAAAGTCTACGTGACCTGGTGTATCGATAAGGTTGATGAGATATTCCTTGCCATCGTACTCGTGGACCATTGAAACGTTTGCGGAATCAATTGTAATACCTCTCTCCTGTTCCTCTTCATCAGAGTCTGTCCAGCATGCGTTACCTGCAAGTTCTTTAGAGAGCATGCCTGCGCCTGCAAGAAGGTTGTCTGATAATGTTGTCTTACCGTGGTCGATGTGAGCAACGATACCAATGTTACGTATCATCTTTGGTTCGCTCATGAGCGCTGCTACACGGTCGACCATTTTATCTTTAGCCATATTTACTACCTGATCCTTAATTTACTGACTCTGCACGTATTCGATTAACGTGCTGCCTTTGCGACTCTTTCCTTTGAGTCCTTCCTGTTGATGGAGAAGCACTTTGCATCGCGGTTAGATGCTGCAATGAGCTCTGCTGCAAGACAGTCTGCTGCACTTCTCTTGGATTTGAAAGCAGCCTGGTTTGCACCCTTTGTGATGTATCTGAGTGCGGAATCGACACGTCTCTGTGGAGCGGTGTCTACTGCCTTTGGTACGGATATTCCGCCGTACTTGAGTCTGACAACTTCTTCCCTTGGACCTGCGTTGGAGATTGCCTCGACAAGTACCTGTACAGGGTTCTTCTGTGTCCTGTTGTTGATGATGTCAAAAGCTTCAGAGACGATCATCATTGCTCTCTGCTTCTTTCCGGTGTTCTGTTGGTTACGCATGACGTTGTTGACAAGACGCTCAACGATGTTGATGTCTGACTTGTTGAACTGCTGTCTTGCATGCTTTCCGTTTGTGTGTGGGATGATCACAGGGTCAAGGTTAACGTACCTTCTGATACCCTGGTCAGCGACCTCTACTTCAGCGAGATCCCATTTTCCGAATAATTTTGACATTTGATTATCTCCTTGGTTTCTCTTTACGGCCAATGACCATCTCTCTTAAGGATACATTGTTCACAGCAGTGACCTTGAAACGTACACCTGGGATATCACCCATTGCACCACCCATACGGCCACCGATCCTTTCTACGGTAACTTCATCGTGTTCATCGATGAAGTTGATAGCACCGTCACCTGGACAGAATGCTGATACCTGACGACCGTTCTTGATCAACTGTATTCTTACACATTTCCTGATTGCTGAGTTTGGCTGTTTAGCCTCTACGCCCACCTTCTCAAGCACAATGCCTCTTCCCTGAGGTGCACCACTGAGTGGATCCGCCTTTACGTCAAGACCAAGTGCACGCCTGTTATAGCGAGAGTCCTTCCATCTTGCGTCCTTTCGCATGCGCTGAATAGTGTGAGCTGCATATTTTCCATTTGGCATATTTATGTCCTCCAATTATGTCTATGATGAGTATGATATTATTCGATGAATCATTGCAGGATGACATCATCTATATCGTGATGCCTCTTTGCAACAAGTTTGACCTTTTCAATGTTTTTTCCATTACGTCCTATGGCAAGACCTTTGTCCTTATTGGATACTTCTACATAAGCCAATCGCTTATTGTTCCTGCTTGTAATGTTCACCGACCTGACAGATACCGGACCGAATGCGTTCTTTATGAATGCAACAGGTTCGTCCGAGTATTCGACAAGATCTATCTGCTTATCCACCGTTTTCTTCATCCGGTTGATGTGGTCTCCTTTCTTCCCAATGGCAGCACCCATATCGCCTGCCTTGATCACATATATTAACCTGTCATCGTCGACAATACAGTCTTTGACAGTTGCCCCTGTAAGTTTTTCAAATAATGCGATAAATCGGATACCTTCAGTGGATAGCTTGATCTCGCCCAAATATCGCAACTCCTTTAAGCGGCGGCCAGAATGTCGGATTCTCCACTGTCAATGATAGCCATTGCAGCGATGATGTATGGTTTTCCGCATGCAGGTCCGAGTTCTGTTCCTGTGCCCGGGTAGTTGAGTATCGGTACGTTTGTGCTTTCGATCTTTGCTCTTACATCTGCAGGACAGTTTGCAGCGAGTACTACCATTTTTGCGTCGTCGTTCATGGCAGCATCGATGGTCCTGTTAGATCCAATGATCACCTTTCCGGTCCTGATCACTTTGATCAGGGCTTTGTCAATGTTAATGTCCATTTATATCAACTCATTTATAACGTCAGTTTGAGATTTGTATTAATAAGTGATTCCGTATATTTACTTTCTGGTTGTTCTTTATATACTTCTATATAATGAACCGATTATTTCGTAATTAGATGCACGTCTCCTGTTCCAAGCTTGATAGGCTGGCCCACGATAATGTTCTCTGTTACACCGTTCAGTTCATCGCGGTCCCCGCGCATACCTGCATCAAGCAGGTGATTCACAGTAACCTCGAAAGCTGCACGTGCGAAAACACTGGCCTTCTCACCAGAGATACCATGCCTTCCGATCTGCTTTACTTCACCATCACAGCACATGATATCAGATACCAGCATGATGTGTCTGATATCCACAGTAAGACCCTGCTCTGAAAGTGTGTTTGTAGCTTCTGTGATAATGGAGTTCCTTGCAGCTTCGATACCAAAGACCTCGTAGATCTCACCAATGTTGTTGGTGGTGGTCCTTCTGGCATCCACGCCTTCTATCTGAAGTACTTCCTTGAGCTGGGAACCTTCAGTATAAAGGGTGTATTCGTCACCATCTTTCCTGATAACTACCCTCTTGATACCTTCGATACCTTTCAGCGTAATGGAGTGTATGTTCTTTGCAAGCTGGAGAAGTTCACGGTAAGATGGAGCGTTAGGGGTCATAATGACCTGGTTCGCAACACTTTCCGATACATTGACCATCACATCAAGTTCCTCGCGGAGCTTGTCTGCGATCTCATCAGGTGTAAGTGACCTGTGGTTCAGTGTCTTCTCGTGAAGGTCGATGATCAGTTGCATGTTAGCAAGATCGGTCGTGATGTCCGCAAGGTGCTCGATGTGAGTTGCCTCTATCTCCCATGCAAGGTGACGTGCCTTATCCCTGTCATTCGCGTATTCTTCTTCCAGTGCGATGGTCATCATTGGTGTGCTTGGGGTCTTCCTTGCATCCACGATCTCGATGAGACGTGGCAGACCGAGTGTAACGTTAATTTCAGCGACACCAGCGTAGTGGAAGGTACGCATGGTCATCTGGGTACCCGGTTCACCAATGGATTGTGCCGAAACGACACCCACTGCCTCACAGGGTTCCACACATGCATATTCGTAACTGGCCATCACCTGCTCGATGATATCCTCAAGCTCTTTCTTTGAGACCCCTACCTTCATCACATCTTCCTTCAAGGTTTTCATGATGTTCTTCGGCAGGTCGAGCCCAGCGATCATTGCATCAATAGTAGCTTCACTGATTGTCATTTTAGTTCACCTCCTTCCCGGTGACTCTCCTGACGATACGGTGAATAGCCTCAGGTTTACTATAGTCACTCTTGGTGGAATCGATCCCGTCCTCTCCATACTTGAACTGGACAATGACTCCACGTGTCTCACGTACAGAACCGTCATACTGGACCTCAAGATCCTGAAGTGCGTTAACAAGTCTTCTCTGCAGGTAACCTGACTGGGAAGTACGGACCGCAGTATCTACAAGACCTTCACGACCACCAATTGCGTGGAAGAAGTATTCGGTCGGGTTCAGTCCGCTCTTGTAGCTCGCTTTCACGAAACCGTGAGCATCTGCACCAAGGTCACCCTTGTCGAAGTGTGGGAGTGTCCTTCCTGCATAACCTCTTCTTATCCTTTCACCACGAACCGCCTGCTGTCCTACACAGGCAGCCATCTGGGTAAGGTTAAGCATTGAACCTCTTGCACCGGACTTTGCCATCAACACAGCAGAGTTCTCAAGACCTAGCTGCTGACCTGCAATGTTACCGGTCTGGTCACGAGCCTTACCGAGTTCCTGCATGATCTTCATTTCAATGGTTTCCTGAAGTGTACGTCCTGGCAATGGTTCGAGTTCCTTTGCCTCATAGGCTTCAATGAGTTTTGAAACCCTCTCTTCAGCTTCATTCAGGAGATTTCCTATCTGTATCTTCGCAGTAGGTGGAATATCCTCATCACTTATACCGAAACTAAGACCTGTCTTCATCACACCACGGATAGCAAGTCTGGTGAAGTCATCTACGAACTTGGCACCGGCTTCTGAGCTGTATTCCTTGACCACTTTATCGAGGATCTTGCCCTTGAATGCACCAATGGACTGTTCGTCAATAGTACCCTGGAGCATCTCTCCATCTTCTATGACGACATAGGCATTGTATTCACAATCCTTCTTCTTACAGGTCTCACACTTGAAGCAGGCCTGTGCAGGGAACTCCAGATAGAGTCCTTTTGGAAGGATCTGGCTGAAGATCTGCTTACCGTTCCAGAGTGGTTCTCCGTTCTCGGAGTAACTTGCCGGTTCAGGAAGGTCCCTTATGTCGGATTTCCTGAGCAGTTCAAGAGCTGCGTTCTTTGTGATCGCGTTCTCGTTCCTTGTAAGAAGGAAAAGACCTGAGATGTGGTCGTGTATACCACCGATGATCGGTCCGCCGAAACGTGGTGAGAGAATGTTCTCCTGAACCTGCATGAGAATGCTGGCCTCGGCCCTTGACTCTTCGGTCTGAAGAACGTGCATGTTCATTTCGTCACCGTCAAAGTCCGCGTTGTACGGTGCACATACTGCAGGGTTGAGTCTGAATGTCTTGTTTGGAAGTACCTTGACCCTGTGGGCCATGATACTCATCTTGTGAAGGGAAGGCTGCCTGTTAAAGAGTACGATGTCGCCGTCCATGAGCTGTCTCTCGACAGTCCATCCGACCTCTATCTTCTCGGCAAGTTCTTCCTTGTTTGTCTCTGATACCCTGATACGTCTTCCATCATCCCGTATCGCGTAGTTGGCACCAGGGTGGACCTGATTACCGCGCTGTACGTACATGCGGAGAAGTTCTATGTTCCTGCTGGTAACTTTCTCAGGGATCGTCATGTGCATGGCGATGGCCATAGGTACGCCCACCTCATTGATACTGAGGTTTGGATCAGGGGATACTACGGTACGTGCTGAGAAATTGACACGCTTACCTGACAGACTTCCTCTGAAACGTCCTTCTTTACCCTTCAGACGCTGGGTAAGTGTCTTCAGAGGTCTTCCTGATCTGTGCCTTGCAGGTGGTACACCTGATACTTCGTTGTCGAAGAATGTCGTGACGTGGTACTGGAGTAGTTCCCACAGGTCTTCGATGATAAGCTGTGGAGCACCAGCATCCCTGTTCTCCTGGAATCTCTGGTTGATCCTGATAATATCTACAAGCTTGTGTGTAAGGTCGTCCTCACTGCGCTGTCCGGATTCGAGTGTGATCGAAGGTCTGACAGTTACCGGCGGTACCGGAAGTACTGTAAGGATCATCCATTCAGGCCTTGCGCTTTCAGGGTCCATACCAAGAACCTTTACATCCTCATCAGGGATGTTCTCGAAGCGGTCACGTATCTCTGTTGGTGTGAGCTTGTGTCCGTCCTCCACATAGTCGCTTGGTTTTTCGAACTTGATCTCAAGCTGTTCGGTAGAACAGTATGGGCATGATTTGGACTTGCGGGCTTCCTTGAATACCTCATTGATGATATTGTCAGGAAGGTGTCCCATTTCCTTTGATGTGTTCAACTGGTCAAGGAATTCATCTTTCTTACTTGCATCGAGGAGAAGCCTGCTACAGTTGCGGCATACAGAACGCAGTGTCTTGCGTATTGTCTTGTTGAATCCGACGTGTATGACCGGAGCCACAAGGTCTATGTGTCCGAAGTGTCCCGGACATTCTCCTGCACGGCTGCCACAGGTCTTACACTTAAGACCGGGGTCGATCACTCCGAGACGCAGGTCCATGAGACCCATGTCGATAGGATAGCCGTCGTCGTCATAGGTGTCAGCGGTAATGATCGCTGTCACGCTCATCTTCCTCACTTCACGTGGTGAGATAAGACCGAATTTGATCGCTCCGACCCTTTTTGGAATTGATGGAATATCATTGTGCATCCTTGATCACTCCTTATACTGCATCCTCAAGTTGCATCCTTGGAGCTACACCAAGGGATTTGATCTCGTCGAGCAGCAGTTTGAATGCGTAACTCATCTCTACAGGATGGATATCTGTCTCAGCACCACAGTTGGAGCAGTACCTGACATTCCTCTTCCTGTCGAAGGTCGCTACCATTCCACAGTGTCCGCAGACAAGTTCTACTACCTTGTCAGATTCATCGAGTAGTCTTTCCTTCAACGTCATTGCGGCACCGTGGCCGATAAGCACATCACGCTCCATTTCTCCGAAACGCAGACCTCCTTCACGTGCACGACCTTCTGTAGGCTGTCTTGTAAGCACCTGTACAGGTCCGCGGGACCTTGCGTGCATCTTTGATGCTACCATGTGGTGCAGTTTCTGGTAAAGAATAACTCCTACGAACACATCTGCCTGGATCTTCTTTCCTGTAACACCATCGAAGAATACCTCTTTTCCTGTGTGTGCGAATCCGTGTGTCCTGAGAGCTGCACGGAGGTCGTCCTCTTTCTCTCCTGAGAACGCGGTAGCATTGATCCTTCTTCCTTCCATGGAACCTACCTTACCACCGATCATCTCAAGCACGTGACCGACAGTCATACGTGAAGGGATAGCGTGTGGGTTGATCACAAGATCAGGTACCATTCCCTTCTCGGTGAATGGCATGTCTGCGAAAGGAACGATAAGTCCGATAACTCCCTTCTGACCGTGTCTTGATGCGAACTTATCACCGATCTCAGGAATTCTCTGGTCTCTTATCTTTACCTTTGCAAGACGTGTTCCGTTAATTGATTCTGTAAGGATGACCGTGTCGACGACTCCTTTCTCGTTGGAACGCATTGTGATAGCACTCTCTCTGCGCTGCTCAACGGTGATACCGAAGTCGGACTGTTCCTCAAGGAAACGTGGCGGACTTGTCTTTCCGATAAGTACGTCATTCGGACCGACCCTTGTCTCAGGGTTCACAAGACCGTCGATGTCGAGGTTTGCGTATGCCTCCGGGCTACGTGCTCCTCTGAACTCGGAGTCAGGGATCTCGAACTTGTCTTCCTGTCCACCGGGGTAACGTCTTTCCTCACCCTCGAATGTCCTGATGAAGTGGCTTCTTCCAAGTCCTCTTTCGATGGAACCTTTGTTGAAGACCAGTGCATCTTCAATATTGTGTCCTTCGTAGGACATGACAGCTACAACGAAGTTCTGTCCGGCAGGCCTGTCATCGAAATGGATTGATTCACAGGTCTGTGTCCTGACCATTGCCTTCTGTGGGTAGTGTAAAAGGTGTGCACGGGTGTCAGGTCTTAGCTTGGTGTTGGATGTAGATACACCGATACACTGCTTGACCATGGCCGCACCCATTGTGTTACGTGGGGATGCATTGTGTTCCGGGTAAGGTACCATTCCTGTACAGATACCAAGCATAAGTCCCGGGTTGATCTCCATGTGGGTGTGCTTGTCTGTGATGTCCTCTCCGTAAAGAGCGATAAATGCATTTTCCTCTTCCTCGGAGTCAAGGTATTCGACCTTTCCGGCCTTTGTCAGCTCATCGTAGGACATCTTCCCTTCTGCAAGCAGGGCTTCCTCTTCCTCTGTCATGAGCGCAACGCCATTCTTTACGATAATGAGTGGTCTTCTTGCACGACCCATGTCAGTGTTGATGAGTACTTCGTGAATGTCCTCATAATATGTGACGTTGATCTGTTCGGAGATCATTCCTGATCTGCGCTGTTCCCTGATGTTCTCTACAAGTTCAACAGGGTCAGTGTGGGTTCCTATGAGTTCTCCGTTAAGGAAAACCTTAGCTTCATTCATCGAGAAGTCCTCCCATATCATCTAATGATTCTGAATAGTTCGTATACCCGATCGGTTCCGGCTTTGCTTCTTCTGCTACTTCTGGCTTAGCTTCCAGCTCTTCAAGGTAGTCATCAAGTTCTTCGTCATATTCAGGAAGTGCTTTCAATGATGAAGTAAGGACGGTCTTCTCGACACCAAGGTCATAGAGGACGTTCTTGAGTTTCTTATCATCGTCCGTACCGGTTGAAAGCTCCACCATCTGCGCAAAGTTCTTCACAAGACCACAATTCGGACCTTCAGGGGTCTCTGATGGACAAAGTCTTCCCCATTGTGTTGGGTGAAGGTCACGAGCTTCGAAGTGTGGCTGTGCCCTTGAAAGTGGGGAAATTACACGCCAGAGGTGTGAAAGTGTTGATATGTAGTCTGTCCTGTCAAGCAATTGTGATACACCGGTTCTGCCGCCTACCCAGTTACCTGTTGCAAGTGGGTGCTGCAATCTGTCTGTGAGTACGTCTGCCCTTACAAGTGTGACCACATTGAGCTCACGGTTCCTCATGTTCGCTCTCTCGAGCTGGTATTTGATATCTCTTGAGAGTCTGTTGAATGCGACCCTGAACAGGTCTTCCATAAGGTCACCTGTGAGCTTGAGTCTCTTGTTGGAGTAATGGTCCTTATCATCCGGGTTACGCCTTCCAAGTGCAAGTTCGAAACATGATTCCGCCATTCTTCCAAGGAAACTTGCCTTTGCCGGCCTGTCGGTCGGTTCATTTCCAAGGTGTGGTAAAAGGTATCTGTCAATGACGTAATTGGCACGTTTGATCTGGTAGTCCCTTGCCTGTCCGGAAGCGACCCTTGAACCGATCTTCTCCATTGCATCCTCTATGTTGTCGACCTCTGCTTCTTCAAGGTTCTCGAACATGAACTTCATGATCTCAGGGTCTGTGGATACAGCCTTTACGAGCTCTTCATCAGTCTCCACACCGAGTGCTCTCATAAGTGTGATGAAATTGATACGTCCTGATATGGATGGGAATGATACTTCCAGAAGTGATTTCCTTCCTCTCTCTACGACCACGAGTGCCCTGTATCCTCTCCTCTGTGAGAACACCTTTGACACTTCGATGGTGTCTCCGTATCTCTCGCCAAATTCAGTGAGTATCTTGTTAGGAGCGAGGTCTTCCAGTGTCATGACCACACGCTCGGTTCCGTTGATGATGAAGTATCCTCCCGGGTCAAGAGGGTCTTCTCCGAATGTGATCATCTCTTCCTCAACTATATCGGTGAGGTTACATATATCGGATTTGATCATCACCGGAAGCTGTCCGATCTTTGCTTCCTGTGGCTCCTTTTCCTCATCATTCTCAACGACGCTCATCTGAAGGTAGAGTGGTGCTGAGTATGAGAGGTTCCTGAGCCTTGCTTCGTTCGGATAAAGATTCTCAATAGCTCCATCCGCTTCTTTTACCACCGGGTTCTCTACACGGATAGCACCCAGTTTGATGTAGGTGTCCTCGAGGTCGGTCTCGATGATCTTCTGTTCATCGATGATCTTCTGCAGACCTATCTCCAGAAACTTGTTATAGGAATCGATGTGATGCTGTACGATCTTATCTTTCGTGAAGAACGAACGTGGGATCTGTCCTTTAGTTAACGCTATGATAGCACCTTCTTTGTGTGATTTGTATTATGGTAACTTGTAATTGTAAAATGGTGTGTTGCGGTACATTGCAAAAAAAGACATGGCAAATGGTCTCTGTACTAATGATCGGTGATCTTATGCGATCACGAGTCGATAATAAAATGATTCGCCAGCAGTCTGACTGATGCGGGTGATCTTAACAACTTCCCCGACCTGTGCCCCAATTTCCTGAATAACAGGGTCAACAACCTTTATCTTTGGTAGTTGTTCCTTCTCAATTGCATATTGCTTTAAAACAGATCTAAGTTCGTCTTCCGGCATGATCTCATGTTTCGGGATTGACTGATGGTCGAGCAGGCTATATTTTCTCACTATTATTACTCCTCCCTCAAAAATGTGAACGTGAACACTCCTGTGCAAAGTGTGGCGGGCTCGTAGGGATTTGAACCCTAGGCCGTCTGGTTAAAAGCCAGACGCTCTGCCTGACTGAGCTACGAGCCCAATTTGTTGGGTGGGTTTGCTGAGGCTGCTTCACGTTCATCGACTTCGGTGTAGCGGGGGATAAAAGCACTTATGGGATATAAACTTTGCGTACTTCCCCGATATGTAAGGTCTCTTATAATTTACAATGAACTACTTCTACTTATAGGTTTTTTATAATATCTTCTTTTAGCATACCAAAAGCAGAATGTTTATATCATATTATTTTCGCTTTTTACAAAGTAGATGCAGATACTCCCCTCTGCAGATGTCCGAACATGTCCTATAAGCGATATTTCAGTAGTGTAGCAATGGTGTAGCAACCGGACACGTCGCTAAAAAAAAGATGGGGACTTATGTCCCGCATTCCCAGCCACTCATGTAGGCTGTCTGTTCCTCTGAGAGCTTATCAATGCTGATGCCCATTGACCTGAGCTTCATCTCTGCAACGCCTACATCAAGTTCATGAGGCACGCCATGTACTCCATCAGGCAGCTTGTTCTCTGCTATGTATTTGACACATAGTGCCTGGTTAGCAAAGCTCATATCCATTACCTCTGCAGGGTGTCCGTCACCTGCTGCAAGGTTCACGAGCCTTCCGTCTGCAAGTACATAGACACGTTTGTCCTTGAGCGTGTATTCCTTGATGTTGTTCCTGACGGTCTTCACAGAGCTTGCCATTGTAACGAGGTCCTCGAGGTTGATCTCAACGTTGAAATGGCCTGCATTTGCGAGTATGGCTCCGTCCTTTATTACCTCGAAGTCCTCTCTCTTCAGGATATCCCTGTTACCTGTGGTGGTGAGGAATATGTCTCCTATCTTTGCAGCTTCTTTCATAGGCATGACAGTGTTACCGTCCATACGTGCTTCAAGTGCCCTTATAGGGTCTATCTCTGTGACAATTACGTTTGCACCAAGTCCACTTGCACGCATTGCAGCTCCTTTACCGCACCAGCCGTATCCGCCGATAACAACGTTCTTACCTGCTACAAGGAGGTTGGTGGTTCTCATAATTCCATCCCATGCTGACTGACCTGTGCCGTAGCGGTTGTCGAAAAGGAACTTTGTCATTGCATCATTTACTGCGATGACCGGCATCTTCAGGGCACCATCACGTTCCATTGCCTTGAGCCTGTGGATACCTGTTGTGGTTTCCTCGCAGCCGCCAAGGATCTCGGGCAGCATATCCGTACGTTCTGTATGAAGCTTGAAGATAAGGTCCGCACCGTCATCGATGGTGATGTCAGGTTTTGTGTCAAGAACTTTGTCTATTGCCTCATAGTACTCCTCGGTACAGCAGTCATATTTTGCAAAACACTGGATGTTATCCTTCTGGTGAAGTGCAAGGGATACATCATCCTGTGTACTTAACGGATTACATCCTGCAATAGCTACCTCTGCTCCGCCAATAGCGAGTGTCTCCACAAGTGCTGCGGTCTTTGCCTCGACATGCAGTGCCATTCCTACTTTGTGGCCTGCAAGTGGTTTTTCTTTCTCGAACTGTTCCCTTATGATATTGAGAACAGGCATATGGTTAAGAACCCAGTCGATCTTCATGTTTCCGGATTCTATCATTTCATCGCTCATTTGAGATCTCCAGTTGTGCTAAAATTGAATTCAATATAGTGATTATAGTGTAATCTAGTGATCAGTGTCTCAATTGTCTACCTTGGATATAAGGTCTTTTGATATCCTGATCGCTGCATCTATTACTTCCTGCTCATCCATTGAGAGGACCTTTCCATCTTCCATGAGAACCTTTCCGTTCACAATGGTAGTGGTCACATCCTTTCCGCTTGCAGCGTATACCAGATGTGATGCAACGTCATATACTGGTGTGAGATGTGCCCTGTTCATATCGACTATGATCATGTCGGCATTGTATCCTTCCTTCAGCATTCCGCTGTTGATGCCAAGTGCCTTTGCACCGTTTGTGGTTGCCATCTCAAGCACCTTGCGTGCAGGGAGTACGGTAGGGTCCATGACACTGACCTTCTGCAGAAGTGCTGCAGTTCTCATTTCCTCGAACATGTCCAGGTTGTTGTTGGAGGCGCATCCGTCGGTTCCGAGGCATACGTTCGCTCCTGCATCAATGAGCTTGGCTACAGGGCATATGCCGGATGCCAGTTTCATGTTGCTTATCGGATTGTGGGATATGTTTACACCGTACTCGGCCAGTATCTTTATGTCACCGTCGGACAACCAGACACAGTGTGCTGCAAGTACGTCCGTTCCCCAGAAATCGATGCCTTTGAGGAAATGTATGGAACACATGCCGAAGTTCTCTTTCATATAATTGAGTTCTGCTTCGGTCTCCAGTACATGGATGTGCAGTTTAACATCATCCTTGACAGCCTGTTCCTTCACTCTTATCAGGAATTCCCTGGAACATGTGTTAGGTGCATGGGGACCGTACATGGTAATGATCCTGCCATCTGCCTTCCCGTTCCATTCTTTGACAAATGCAGTGCCCACTTCAAGTTCCCTGTCTGCCTTATCCTTATCTCCGAAGTCTATCATTCCGTAGGAAAGCGCAGCACGTATGCCTGCCTCGTCAACAGCCTGGGCCACCCTGTCCTCATGGATGTACATGTCTGCAAATGCAATGGTTCCCGAGCGTATCATCTCAAGGCATGCAAGCCTTGTACCTGCATAGATGTCCTCGTCCGTGAGCTTTGCCTCTGCCGGCCATATGTGGTTCTCCAGCCAGTCCTGCAACTGCATATCATCCGCATAGCCCCTGAATATGGTCATTCCGGCATGGCAGTGGGTATTGACAAGTCCTGGCATAAGGACGGAACCTTTAGCATCGATGATCTTCTCAGCGGTGTGTTCTGTGGAGGTTCCTATTTCCTTTATTTTTCCATCCTCTATTACAACGACCCCGTTCTCTATGTCACCTGCTTCCGGGTCCATTGTGAGGATATAGGCATTCTTTATTATGATATCAGCCATTATCTCTCTCCAATTGTCCTATAATGATTATGTTCAGTAATAGTAATGTAGTGATCAGACAGTTTCCTGCTTCAGTTCTTCCAGATACATACGCATTATCTCGAGTCTCTGCTCTGCGATCACCCTTGCGGTCTCCGTATTCAGTCTTTCAGGTATTCTGAAAGGTTTCCTCTCCATATAGTCATAGAAACCGTCGAAGGGGTCCTCTGTGTAAGCATTCATGGATGTCTCCTTCACAGTTCCGATGGTCTGCTTCAGTGCCCTTAAGGCTCCCATTGAGACAAGTGAGCGGAAAATACCGACAGCTCCGAGTGCATCTATCCTGTCCGCGTCCTGAAGTATCCGGGCCTCGATGGTCTCCGCCTTCATTCCACGACTGAAACGATGTGTGAGTATACATGATGCAACATGGTCTATAAGCTCAGCCTCTGCCCCACTTTTGCCCAGGAACTCACGTGCGATCTCAGCACTGTATTCTGCGTGGTTGCCGCCTTCCTCATGTTCCCGAACGATCCCGACATCGTGCAATAATGCTGCAAGACGAAGTACTTTTAGGTCACCACCTTCGGTTTCCTGTATTTTCATACAGGTGTTCTCAACGCGGTTGATATGTGACATGTCATGGGTGCTCGGTTCGCCTTCAAGTATCCCTGCAACGAACTGCCGTGTGCTCTCTATCAGATCCATTTGATACCTCGCTCTTCAGCTTTGTTCTTAAGATTCTCCTGCATGGAGTACAGGGAATCTGATATGACCCTGTCATTGTCATAAGCATCTATGACATCAAGAAGTGAGTCCTTGCTCTTCCCTTTCATATCCTTTGTGAACTGCACCATATTGCTAAGTGCCCTTGTCACATTGTCTATTATAGATACTGTAGCACTGAGTGATGTCCTGGAAAGCGGGTTAAGGTCTATCGTAATGACCGTCTTTCCCATTTCCACAAGCTTCTGGCATCGGTCGCCATCCTCAAGAGGTACCAGGACAACATCCGCACTGAAGATGCCATCTTCATCAACAATGGCCCTGTCGTGTGAAAGGTCAAGTCTCTTCTCTCCCTTTCCTCCAAGGACGACACCTGCACCCTGTGACCTTAGATGTTCTGTTATCTTATGGATCCTTGCATCACTTCTGTGGAACAGGTTCACCTCCAGCCTTGCACCAGTGACGTCGGCAAGAGATACCATAAGGTCAGGCACAAGTGCCGCAGTGTTCCCGTTCACGGATATTATGGGGTTCCTTGCAAGGAGTATATGAGCAACCGCTGCCCTTTCAGCAATGGCTGCTGATTCGGTGGTCCTTTCCCCTATCAGGTAATCAAAGGCCTCACCACGCCCCTGGGCAACAAGTCCCTGCTTGCTGGTGATGCCTATGTTCACTCCTTCTACTATCTTTTCCCTTGTGATGAGGGATTCGTATCTGGGATGGTCCTTCGGGATATCTGTCATTCGGATCGTGTCTCTTCTTGTTTTTTGTCAATTCAGGTCATTTGCTGGCATCAAGTATTATTCCCTGGTCGGTAGGTACCAGCATTGTCTGGATATCCTGTCCCTGCAGCATCTGTATGTACTTGTAGTTTATCAGGTCAGGGTTCTTTGCCAGTTGTTCGTTTATTATCCTGAGTGCTTCAGCCTCACCGTAAGCTTCTGCGATGGTAGCATTTGCAACACCGTTGGCTTCTATGATCTTTCTTTCGGCCTCAAGTTGCTCTTTCTCTTTTACGAAGATCATCCTCTGTGCTTCCTGGTCAGCCTGGAGCTTTGCTTCGATGGCTTCAGCAACTCTTGTTGGCAATACAACGTTCCTTACCAGTACTTCCTCTACAATGATGCCATCGCTTCCAAGTGCCTGGTCAATGTTTGTAAGCATCTCTCCTGCTACCAGCTGCCTCTCTTCACCATATACCTGCAATGCGGTTTTAGTGGATACGACCTCACGTATGGATGATCTTATCGTAGGGCGTATTATCTTTTCTGCATAGTTGGTTCCCAGATTCTGATGTACAGTGCTGACCTCATCGGGTATCAGTCTGTATCTGACAGTGATGTCAAGTCCCAGTGTGAGTCCTTCTACAGTAAGGGCTTTGATCTGGTCATCCCCTACTACCTGACCTTCACCTGTTATTCCGCTCATGGTGTATGTTTCACTTCTGACAGAGTATTTTGTAACGCTGACCCATGGAGGAACGATGTGTAATCCTTCTCCAAGTTCATCCTCTTCGACACCGCCGAACTGGTTGAATTTCACACCAACCTCTCCAGCCCCGACAGAGACGAATATCGAGCCGAACATTACTGAGAATACTATCAGGATAACAAAAATAATTGGTATTATGCGAGCAATTTTGCCAAGTATTGGCGGGATACCTATTGGAATCTCAGGTATCTTCTTCTGGGGTTCTGGTTCCCATTCTCCTTCAACGACCATCTTTTAACCTCTCCTTAATCGATTATGATCTTCCATTCCATTATAAATGGAACTGTTAAATATGTTTTCACTCACCCGATCCTGGTGCTTTCGTTCCTTATTTTGAAATGGAGGACAGTTCCAAATTCTGAGAATATATCATTAAGTTCAGTTCTCCTGTCAACAGGTGGTATGGAGAACACCGCATTCCCGAGCATTGCCTGTGATGCTATGACACCGATATTCCTGGAAGTTTCTATAGCTTCCATTACCTTTTCGCTGGCAAGCATGCTACGTATGGTGAACTCTCTTGAGTAAAACATGAAGTTATTAACAGAAGGCTTTTCCATGAGCTTTCTCATTGCTTCCTTTCCGGCATTATTGATGGATCTTACCATTTCAGGATCATTGAGCACTGATCTTGTAGACAGTTCTCCAAGGACCACACAGTACACGTCATTATCTTTTGAAGGGACCTGATCCACTGAAGCTATGGATGGTGCTCCGGGTGTCTTTCTGACAGTGATCCCTCCATGCACCTGTCCGGTGACGTCTCCAAGTCCGCTGCCATTGCTAACCTCTGCCACATGCGCAATGTCATTGAGCTGGTTTGCAGTATAATTAAGTGATAATGCATGGTTCAGCGCATAGGCTGTACCAAGGGCTCCGGCTCCGGAGGCTCCGAAACCACATCCAATTGGGATGTCCGATATGCTTTCGACCTTTACCGGAAGATCTGTCATTGATCCAACAACTGCCCGGCTGGTGTCTCCCGGGACCTGCTCCCCGTTAAGGTATATCTCTGTCCTTTCGATGTCATCTGAGACCGTTACAGTGGTGTGGACCCCTCTGTCCAGTACCACTCCACAACCGGTCGAGCCTTTCTTCATGGGTTCCACATGGTCGTGTATCTGAAAAAAGCCTGTAATATGAGCCGGTGCAAAAGCCCTGGCTGTCAGTATACCCTTCTCTGACATCTATTCATCGTCCTTCGCGGTCAGCAGTGATGTGATCTCATCCATAAGGACACTTGCAATAAGACTTTTGGGACCTTCGATGTTAAGGTCCTCTTTCTTGCCGGAGTATAATATAGTAACATTATTGTTATCTGTTCCAATTCCGCCTTTGCTGACCTCATTGGCAACTATCATATCAAGTCCGGAAGTCTCAAGTGTCTTCCTTGCTCGTTTGAGCAGTTCTTCAGTATCAACTCCGGCCTCTGCCTTGAATCCGACTATCTTTGTCCGGGGATGTGCTTCTTTTGCTTCTTTTATGAGCTTGCGTGTGGGTCTGAATTTAAGCTCAAGCCCTTCATCGGACTTGATCTTCTGTTCACTGGCGTCAAGTGTATAATCTGCAATTGCAGCAGCACTTATAAGGACATCATGTCCCTCTCCGAGCTCATAGAGCACTGCATCGGTCATCTGATCAGCTGTTTCAGCATATATCTCATTGATGCCTGTAACTCCAAGTCTGTTCCTGTGGACTATGGTCACATCAGCACCTCTGCGGTAGGCTTCAAGTGCCAGTTCATTTCCGGTCTTTCCGGATGCCCTGTTGGTAAGGATGCGTATGGGGTCTATGGACTCTGCTGTGGATCCGCTTGTAATGAGTATCTTCTTTCCGCAAAGTGTCCTTTTCCCTATCTCCCGCTCAACCTCGAGAACTATCTCATCATTTCCGGCTATCTTGGCTATTCCTTCTTCTATCTTTGGTCCGATGAACCGGATGCCCCAACTCTTCATCTTCTCTATGTTCTCTCCGACCGCTGGATGGTCATACATGTCCTCATGCATCGCAGGTACTATCATCACGGGTTTGCCTGCCCCGATCGCTGTGGTCGCAAAGGTCGTCACAGGTGTATCGTCTATTCCTGCTGCGATCTTCCCGATGGTGTTGGCCGTTGCAGGTGCTATCAGTAAAAGGTCCGCCCTGCCGAGGTTGCCAAAGAATTCCACATGCTCTACATTTCCGGTTATCGCTGTGATCACTTCATTTCCGGTTGCATATTGCAGGGCCATCGGGTTGATGATCCATCCGGCACTCTCGCTCATCACTGCATATACATCAGCTCCCCTGCGGATGAACTCACGGGCAAGCTCCACTGTTCTTACAGCAGCGATACTACCTGTGACCGCAAGCACGATGGTCTTGCCTTTCAATGAGTCTGATCTTGTGGACTTGATCCAGAGTGTCGGGTGTTCATTTGGAGTTTGAGGCATATTTATGTCCTTATTCGATCTTATGTGGATTAGTTGATCTTTATTATTTAAAAGAGGATGGTGAATTCTGTTACTCTGACAGAATTGTATTTACGAATCTATTAAGCTCAGGAATATCTTTTTTGGCAGTATTCCAGACTTCTTCCAGGTCGACACCAAAATAGGCATGTATCAGCTTATCTCTCATTCCCGCGATCTCTTTCCACGGGATCCTGGGATATTTATCTGTTGTATTTGAAGATAGATTCTTTGTGGCTTCACCAATTATCTCCAGTTGCCTGACAACAGCATCCTGAACAAGCCTTTTATCCAGGAAATCTTCAAAGCTCATGCCAGAAGTGTATTCTTCTATTTGCTCAGTAGCATCCAGGATGTGATTAAGAAAAACAGAATCATCCTTCACAATAGATGCTCCTCAGTTCATTTTTGACCATGGGTGAAATGTATGGGCTCAATGCTTTTTCAGTAACCATGTCAATTTTTGTACCCAGCAGATCCTCGAATTCGTTCTCGATCCTAATGTGATCGATAAGACTCTTTCCTTTAGAGAATGTTACCAGAAGATCAATATCACTGTTCCCGGTTTGTTCTCCTCTTGAAAAAGAACCAAAAAGCCCCAGAGAAACTATGTCATTCTTCCTGCAAAGTTCCATTACATCTTCCCCTACGCTCCTGTCAAGGCCAAGGGATTCTACAAGATCGAATATGTCGTTGATTTCCATGTGTTCTTCTCTTTTAGGTGGAGTATTATCTTTTTTATCTTCATTTCCTGTTTAAGAACTGTGGTTACATCTTATTTCGCATTATTATTAGCTATCATTCTTATTAAATTTCTTGCAGGGCATTTCATTCAATGTTAAGCAAATTCAGGCAGGATGATCCCTTCACCTAAACCAACTTCGCCCTTGCCGACTCCAGAGCACTTCTGCCAACAGTCTTTTCTGCAAACCTGTCAGCAAGTATCTCCAGTTCATCCTGGGAGTGGTTCCTTGTGAAACTCATGACTGCCAGTTGCCTTAGTATCGGGGTCCTGTTATTGTGGCGAAGATGCCATACCTCATGTGCAAGGATAGCTTTCAGTTCCTGGGTATCTGTAAGTTCCAGCATTCCTATGGACAGGAATATGGCTTTTCCAGATGCGAAAGCTCCGGGTACTGCAGAATCATAGTAATATACTGTTGCCCTTATGCCAAGCTCATCGACAAATTCCTGCGGCCAGTCCATGATCTCTGTTATCGGCCTGGCTTTGTATCTTTTGATAAGTACCTTATAATATACTCCTGGCAGGATGAGGATGATCGCGGTGGATAATATCACATAAGCCGTATATACCTCAAGGCTTAGCATCTGGCTGCACCGCATGGCACGGAAGACCAGTGCAATGGCAGAGATGACTGCCAGTTGTCCCAGAACAAGTGAGATGAGTCTCTTTTTAGTATCTGTGCTTTTCAGGTACAGGCTGAACATGATCACGGCCGCCAGAAGTGTCACTCCTATAAATGCCAGAAGGCCGGAATCACTGATACAGGTGACATAACATTGTAACTCATCCCTGATGCTGAACATATTCTACCTGCCCTAAAAGGTCACTTCTTTTTATTGTATGTGTGAAAATTCTCGATCGCCACTTTGCCAAAGGTATCCACAAGACTGTCCAGCACCTTTTGTGTGATATGGTTTGCCGTGTTGTCCATGGAATCGGAAGCAGAATAGATATATCTCACCTTTGATTCGCTCCTGTCCAGTTCCCTGTTCGCATAGCCTGCTTTCACAAGCCTGTCAAGGGTTCCGGCAACGCTGGATAAAGGGATATCGGTCTTTTCTGTGATCATGGAAGTTGTCAGCTCTTCATTTTCCCATAGAACCTGCATTATCTGCGATTCAATGGGACTGAAGAATTTGGTCAATCCTTCATTTGAGAGGTTTATTCTGTCCAGTTTCACCATGGCTTTACAACTGTTGTAAAGCCATATATATCTTGTTGGTCCTTTTCCTGATCTATTTTCCTTAAGTGCTTTACATCAGCCGTAAAGTTAATCTACGTTTACACTTGTTGTAAAGTATTGACTTTACACTTACTGTATAATAGTTGCGATCAGGCTATTCGGAGAAGAAAAAGCGAATCATGACAGGGGAAATAAGATGCATTTACACTCTTTTGTATTGAAGGATCTATTCAGAAGAAAAACAAAATTAATGGTGGCAGTGTTGGGTGTAGTGGTTGCTGCGGCTGCAATTGTTGCTGTCATTACCACATTCTCAGTGGCAGAGGAAAGTTTCCATGAGGCAACCAACAAGTTCGGTGCCAATGTAGTGGTCAGACCTGCTATCGAGTCAATTCCACTCGTGGATGGATATTCCACCATGGGCTCACTCTATGCCGGGAACAACTACATAGAGGAATCTGATATTCATAAGATCTACACGATCAGGGACAATGCCAGTCTTTCAGTTGTAGCACCACGGCTTTACGGCATTGCAGAACTTGAAGGCTCTTCTGTCGTTGTAATGGGCATTGATCCACAGCAGGAGCGAAATCTGAAGCCCTGGTGGATGGTCAGGGGACACTGGCTCCCAGACGAGGATACTGAAGAACCTGAGGCATTGCTGGGTTCGGATATTGCTTTACCTCTGGGCCTGACGGAAGGTTCAATGATCACACTTTCCAGGGATAATATCTCAATTGATGTCCGGGTCGCAGGTGTGATAGAAAGCACCGGCGACAACGAGGACGGATACGTGATACTTCCTCTTGCCACTTCCCAGTATCTTCTCTCACAGGAAGGAAAGGTCAGCAGTCTGGAAGTGAGGGCATTATGTAACGCCTGCCCGGTGGAAGAGATGAGTCGGCAGATAGAAGGCGTTCTTCCGGGTATCGAGGCAAGGGCCATGAGCCAGATAGTCCAGAACGAGATGGCGATAGTGGATCACACTAAATCCTCGGCCATGGCAGTCTCGATCATCACCCTGCTTGTAAGCACCCTTACCGTTGCTTCCACAATGCTTGCCTCTATTAACGAGAAAATGAAAGAGATAGGTATCATGCGTGCTATCGGCGCCAGTGACATCCAGATACTTTCCATGCTCTTCTTTGAAGGTGCACTTATCGGAGCTGTCGGAGGTTTCATTGGTTTCTTTGTTGGTACGCTGGCTTCATTCATTACAGCCCCTATGCTGGTCTCGCAAACACCGTCCCCAATGTGGAATATTTTGCTTCCTGTTGTAGGCATCTGTATCCTTACAGGAATGCTTGCTTCCCTTGTCCCGGCAAAACGGGCTCTGGGTATCGATCCTGCGGAGGTATTGAGAAGTGTCTGAAGAGAATAATGGCCTTGGTCAGGTTCATGATCAGGATATGATCCGGATAACGGATGTGACGAAGAACTATAGTATAGGTTCCGGTGCGGTAGAGGTTTTACACGGTATCAACATGTCAGTCAAAAAAGGCGAATTCGTCTCCATTATGGGCCAATCCGGTTCAGGAAAGACCACTCTGATGAACCTTATCGGAATGCTGGACAGTCCTACAGGCGGAAGTATCAGTATAAACGGCACTGAGGTCACAGGTCGTTCTCAGAAAGAGCTTGTCCAGATGAGACGAAAGACTGCAGGCTTCATTTTCCAGCAGTTCCACCTCATCCCTTCATTGACGGCTTATGAGAATGTTGCTCTGCCATTGGTATTTGCCGGTGAGAAGGATGATGGTGCGGTGGCAAAAGCAATGGAGAAGGTGGGTCTTCATCACAGGATGCATCACAGGCCCTCAGAACTGAGTGGTGGGGAACAGCAGCGTGTGGCTATTGCAAGGGCAGTTGTCATGCAGCCGCAGATCCTGCTCGCGGATGAACCCACAGGTGCCCTGGATGCGGTCACTGGTACTAAGATCATGTCCCTGCTGAGATCGCTGGCCGGTGAGATGACAGTTATCATGGTGACCCATAACAGGGAACTTGCTGATCATTCTGATAGAATTATCGAATTACAGGACGGCTACGTAAAGAAATCAATTTAAAAGCAATATCGGGAGTAATAATATGAATCGAAAAATGGTCTTTGTGTCTTTATTGGCAATTCTAGTTTCCCTTTCAGCACTGGGATGTATCGGCTCTGATGATCCTGCATCCGCAGGTCCTTCTGAACCTGTGGAAGGAACATGGATAAAATCGAAGGTGAGCGGGGATACGGTGTCCATACCTGTCAGCTCGGTCGAGCTATACACCAATATCCATTCAAAAGTGAACACGGAAGTTGGTGAGGTCGCTATTATGGCTTATATGCTGGATGATGAGATAATCGTCAGATCCAATGTATGTCCTCCATGTGGTTCTATAGGATTCACACTTGAGGATGATATTCTGGTATGTGATGCATGTTCCACGGTCTTTGATGCAACCACAGGTGACGGGGTCATGGGGGCATGTGTGGCCTATCCAAAGGAAAATATCCCATACACGATATCGGATGGTAACATCGTCATGGATATGGATGATGTTGTGACAGCTCACAGGAATACAGTAGAGATAAACTGAGGCCTTGCGCAGTCCTATTTTGAATGAATAAGGTTCATGACCTTATTCTCTATTTTTTACGAACACTTTTCTGAATAAGACCCTGAAGAGTGGTCACTGCCCGAATAACAATTTCAGGATTGGAAGCATGAACAGACCATAGATCAGATACTGGCCGAACAGCGCGGCAAAGGCAAGTGGATATCGCCTGATCACATTTGAACTCACGCCGGAGAACCTGTCCTCATTGAGCATATGCGCCAGCATGGGGAAGATTCCGTAAACGAACATGACAATGACCGCATACAGGAATCCAAATACAGGTTCAGTGAATATTCTCAGGAATACCTGTCCTGTCTCTTCTACGAATATGCCGTAAATGCCTGTTATCAGGAAAATTTCCTTGCTTGTGTATCTCATTCTCCTCAGGACCAGGTACCATGCAGAGATCACAAAAAGATAGTACACAAAACCAAAGATAATATCGTTGAGCGGATCTGGGCTTAGAAGTATCCTCTGTTCAGCAGGTTTTGGAAGGTTATCTATAATTGCAAAAATTTCGGTCAAAAGCCCGAACAGAACTCCTGCTCCGATAAAAGATATCTTCAATGGATATTTTTCGAGAAGGGCACTTAATCTCTCTTTGAACAGATATGTGAATATCCACATCGGAAATATCAGGTTCATTGGTTCATTCTTTAGTCCATGTATTGTCAGAATGATACTAAGAATAATTAGGAGTGTTCTTTTCCAATTCATTTGGTTTGTTATAGGGGCTTTTATCTTTTGTATTATTGCTTTAACAAACTTTATCAAACTTTCAACACAACTACTAAATATGAATTTTCGTCCTTTTCTCCACACACTCCTGATTACACTCATACTCATGACACCTGGCTGTCTGGACAACGAAGCGGATACTCCTGATAATATTGAAAACGATAATGTTTCCGAAATCACTGATTTCGATGTCTCTGATAATAGTGATAAATCTGTTCCTGAAACAGACTACCGCCAGCAAATGCGTGATTTTGTCATCGACATCAGCACCTACTCAAAACAAAAAGACCCTGACTTCATAATCATTCCGCAGAACGGACAGGAACTACTGACCACAGGTGGCGAGCCTGATGACCCATTGGAACAGGATTACATTGAAGCCATCGATGGGGTTGGAAGGGAAGACCTCTTCTTTGGATATGATGACGACAACGTGGCTACAGATGAAGAAGATACAGAATATATAGTATCATTGCTGGATATTGCAAAGGACAACGGTGTAGTAGTGCTGGTAACGGATTACTGCTGGACCAGATTTTACGTAGATGCTTCATATCAAAAGAATACAGACCGGGGTTACATCTCATTTGCTGCTGACAGCAGGGACCTTGATACTATTCCTGACTATCCGGCAGAGCCATTCAATGTCAACGATGATGATGTCGATTCTCTCGATGATGCTAATAATTTCCTGTACATCATCAACCCTGAGGTATTTGACAGTAAGGAAGAGTTTCTGGAAAGCCTTCAGGAAACTGATTACGATGTGATCCTTATCGATCTGTTCTTTTACGATCTGCCTCTGACATCTGATGATATTGATTCATTGAAGATCAGATCCAATGGAGCTTCGCGGTTGGTGATCGCTTACATGAGCATCGGTGAGTCTGAAAGCTATCGTTTCTACTGGGATGACTCATGGCATATGGGGTCGCCTGAGTGGCTTGAGGCTGAGAATCCTGACTGGGAAGGGAACTACAAGGTACGTTATTGGGACGAGGAGTGGCAGGCTGTCATCTACGGGAATGAGGATGCGTACCTGGATATGATAATTGATGCGGGATTCGATGGTGTCTATCTGGACATTATCGATGCTTTCGAGTATTTTGAAGAGAACTGACCGTAGATTTGATCAATGTGTTTTTCGTCAGGATCATCTTATGGTCCTGTGCGTTCAGTCACAAATGGATATCTATTAATAATATAATGCCTGAAAAATCTCGCAGAGAGGACTTTTCATGTGGATAGGTATAAAAAAAGCAGTAGTGATTCTGGCGGTGCTCTTGCTCGCTATATCAGCGACAGGATGTACTTCTGATGATAATGGTAGTGATAATGGGGGCAGCAGTTCTGCCGCAAATGGTGATGAGTATACGAACTCCATAGGTATGGAGTTCCAGCGCATAGAGGCTGGCAGTTTTGATATGGGGACCTCCCAGTATGCATACTCCCAGCCTGTACATGAGGTAAGGATCGCTGATGCATTCTACATCGGCACCTATGAGGTAACACAGGCACAGTGGGAAGAGGTCATGGGCAGCAATCCTTCTGAGTTCAAGGGTGACAACTATCCTGTTGACAGTGTTTCATGGAACGACGTTCAGGAATTCATCGACAATCTCAATGAGATGGAAGGAATCACAAAGTACAGGCTTCCAACCGAGGCCGAGTGGGAATATGCAGCAGCGGCCGGAACAAATACACTCTATTCATTCGGCGAGATCGATGAGGATGAAGGTCCGTTCCTGAAAGACCATGCCTGGTATCAGGAGAACTCATATGAGAGGACCCATAAAGTAGGCGAGAAACTTCCGAACCAATGGGGACTCTATGATGTTCACGGCAATGTATGGGAACTTGTACAGGACAGCTGGGTCGACAGCTACAGCAGTGCACATGAGGATGGCAGTGCAGTTGACAAAGGTGAAGGCTCCCTGAGGGTTGCCAGAGGTGGAAGTTACTCAAGCAAGGAAAATGCACTTTACACTGCATACAGGAAAAAGCAGGACCCACGCGATGGCAACTCTATGACAGGCTTCCGTCTTGTGATGGATGCCTGATCTCCCTTTTTTATTCTTTTTTCTGGTTCTATTTTTTTATCCCGTCTTGTGCAGGAACAAATAGGCAGATTATTTATTCAGTAAGTCTCTATCTCTGTTATTAAATGATAGAGAAGGAAAAGATCGTTGGCAATATCAGTTCTGTCTTCAACAGGTATACCGGTAAGGAAGAGATGGAACATGAGATCAATAAACTGCGCTCACATATCGTCGAGCTTGAACTGGATGTACGGACTGCCAACATAAGATATGAGAAGAGTTCCGAGTCTGAAAAAAAGGCAGTTGCAGCCAGACAGGAAGCCGAAGAAAAACTGAAGGCTGCAGAGGTCAGGCTCCTGACCCTTGAACACGAGCTTGAGAAACAGCGAACTGATTCACCATCCGAATTATCGTTCAATCGTGTTGACCAGTTCAGCAGGGAGCGGACAACCGAGTTCCTCCGTTCACTGTCATCTTTCAAACATACGTCAGGTTCACTTATCACTGTCCATGTAGCTGCCGGGGAGCAACTGGATGGCATAAAGGACAGTGAAGCCCTTATGGAGCTGATCGATGGGGAGACCCTTGCAATGGCAGAGAAAGTTGTCTCAACAACAGGATATGTATTGTTCTACTCTCCTGACCATCTTGTTAACGAACTGATAGTCCCTCCTTTGCCGGTGAAGGGCTCTAATTGGAATACTGGTGATACATTTGACACTGGAACTCTAACTGGACTGTTGAAAGAGGAAATGAGCTTATGCGTACTTGTAGCACATGCCGGTGAATCCTTTGTGGGATATTCCCTTGATTCAGAGGAATTCGATTCATTCCAGGTGATCAAGAGCAGTGTTAAGGCCAAACATGGAAAGGGTGGTTTCAGCCAGAGGAGATTCGAACGTTTGAGGGATGAGGATATTGCACATCATATCGACAAGGTGAAACTGGCTCTCAAGGACATGTTCGATGAGCTGGAGGGAAGTGTCGACCGTCTCTTCATAGCAGGTGACCCGCAGCTTGCAAAGGAGATGACAACCGTTGTTCCACTGGACATCGAACAGATATTCTCGTCATCGGATATCCGTATAGAGAAACACAATATATCTGAGATCATGAAACAACTGCTGGTGTGCCGCAGGTACAGGTTCTGAAGAGGTCATTAGTATGGTGACAAAAGAGGAGATATACGGTATTATAGATGCCATAGGTGCTTTGACCCTGGATGAGATCGATCAGGTGGTAAAGGAGATGTCACTTATCAGGGGCGATGTTCCCATGGCCTTACCTTCTATAAGAAGTATCTGTGAAGAGGCTGAACATGAAAATCTCATAGTTGCTGTTTCCTGGGAAGAGGTTAAAGGCATGGATGAAAGTGATTACTCTTACTATATCTCCGGACCGAATGCTTTTCCTGAGGTGCCCTTCGAACTGAGCGAGGTAATTGACATCTTGGAACTTTCAAAGAGGGAGGTCGATATGAGCAAGGTATCCACACGAATAAACCGGAATCTTCACAAGAGGATAAAGAACCTCGAGAGCAAGATATGTTCGGTCAGCAAAGGCAAGGTCCTTTCGCATGATCTGGAAAACCTGGAGCACCGCTATAGTGACATACTGAACCAGTATTACGACCATAGTTTCTGGCTTCCTGATGATATGTCGGAGGTTGAGGCAGAGATAGGGGAACTCAGTAGCAGGATCGAGGCTCTCAGGGCGGCACAAGGTATTTGACCTTTAGGTATTATCAGGAATCAATATGGCAAGAGACAGACGCGACAAGTACTACTGGAAAGCCAAGGACGAGGGCTATCGCTCCCGTGCATCGTACAAGCTTTTCCAGATCAATAACAAACACCACGTGATAAAAGAAGGTGATACGGTAGTAGATCTGGGTGCTGCTCCCGGTGGCTGGCTGGAGGTAGCGAAGGAACTATCAGGTGGTCGCGTGGTCGGTGTCGATCTCAGAAGGATCTCTCCTATCGAAGGTGTTGAGACCATAGTTGGTGACATCACTTCCGACAGGACCATCAAGAAGATATTCGGACTTGTTGGGGCAGGTGGGGCAGATGTTGTCATATGTGACGCTGCACCGAACCTGAGTGGTAACTGGAGCTACGACCATGCGAGGTCCATTGACCTTACCCGCTCTGCTCTTGGATGTGCGAAGAAGATCCTGAAACCAAGTGGACATTTTGTTGTGAAGGTATTCCAGGGAGATATGTTCAATGATTTCCTTGAAGAGGTCAAGGATAATTTCACATTTGTACGTTCCTATTCCCCCAAAGCCTCAAGGTCCCAGAGTGCCGAGATCTATGTAATTGGCAAGAAGTTCCTGACCGCTCCTCTCAGGCGCAATGATGAGTTCGATGTAACGATAGAAAAACTCGGATCTAGCGGTGATGGTGCAGTTCTTATCGAGGATTTCGTGGTCTTTGTCAAAGGTGTCGAAATTGGCGATCATGTGAGGATAAAGATACAGGATGTAAAGCCCAATTTTGCTTTTGCCGATGTTATAAGTAAACTGGAATAGCTACCGTGCACAGGTAGCAAACCCCTACATTCTTAAAAAGAACTTGTTCTATATACTTATGCACTTAAGTAATATATTTTTTATATAAGATATACAGTTCTACCTTTGTTACTTTCTTTAGAGTACCTCATGTCTGAGTTCTCTTTGAAGTTCCTCTGCAAAGATAGAAATGTGATCCCATGAACGATGAAGCCCCTGCTCCAGATAGGAACTCAAAGCAAATGCGCCTTATTGTTGCTGCTATTGTGCTCCTTATTGCAGTCTACGGTCTTCTTGGAGACTATATAGAAGAGCAGAGGACATTGTATGAGGTTGATTCTCTCTGGGATGAGGCATCGGATTTGCGCGAGACCGGTAGTTATGATGGGGCATTAGAGGTCTATAATTCCGTATTTGGGGTAATATCATCGAATGAATATCCACTTCAATATGGTATGAACCACTATTACAGGGGAAGGACCTATGAAGGAATGGCTTCAGCGGACCCTGTAAATGGATCAGATAACCTGCAGAGCAGCATCTATGCTTACGGTCAGGCTCTGAAGTTCATCTCCAAAGAAGAGTCTCCGGCTGAGTATGCAAGGATACAGCATGGTCTGGGGGATGCATACCTGAAATTATATGCTTACCAGGGTGATAGTGAAACACTGAGCACCTCCATTGAATATTATAATGTGTCATTGGAATACTATTCCATAGCTGCTGATCCTATATACTTTGCATCTATTCATAACAAACTTGGGAATGCCTGGCGTAAGAAAGGCAATTCAGAAGGTGATATAATTGCCCTTGAGAATGCCCTTGATGCATACACTGAGTCTTTGAGGGTCTTCAGGGCAGATGTGTATCCTCTTGAGTATGCAGGTGTCCAGAACAACCTTGGTAATCTCTATATCGAGATATCGGTATTTGGCAATGAAAAGGACAACATCGGCAATGCCATAGTCGCCTTCAACAATGCACTTGAGGTATATACCATCGAAACCCGGCCGGTGGAGTACGCTACCGTCCAGAACAATCTTGGAAATGCCTACTTCGCGCTTTCAGAGATAGAGGACAAAGAAGGTAATGTTGAATTGGCTGTAACTGCCTACCATGAGGCATTGAAGGTATTCACAATAAGCCTGTTCCCTGAGGAACATGATGGTGTTATCTACAACATTGCAAAGGCTTACAAAAGTCTGTAATTGAAAAATATGTGAAAAAGGGTAAAAAGTGTTAGATAAGGCCGATCATTTGTCCTTTATCTTTCCTGTAGTGTCTGGACCTCTTCAACAAGACGCTTTCCGGCAGCGATCTCATCGATACTGTGTATAACAGCTCCGAGTTCCTCGATGGCCATTTTTATTTCCTCGTAGTCAAGTTCCTCGCCTTCAACAGTGATCTTGACCGTTTCTGTCTGCTGGTCTACCTCATAAAGACTTAGGTTCACACCATGTACTCCCGGGAGTACGCTGAGTGTCTTGGACAATTCAACAATAGATGGATGATGGGGTTTAAGCACATCCAGAACCAATCTCCTAATTCCTGTCAATATCTCATCCTTCCCTTTCAGAGGTCATATTCTGAGTTCAAGCCTATGAACATAGAACATTATATTATTTTTGTTTTCCTGTGGAATGCATTTATCTAACTTCAGGACATAAGGGGACATATTCTCAGTACCTATGAGGTATTCTTATGATAGATATGCATACTCATACTATTTTCAGTGATGGTGAACTTATTCCCAGTGAACTCGTCAGAAGAGCGGTGGTTCACGGATACAGGGCAATAGGTATCACAGACCATGCTGATTTCTCAAATGTGGAACACATCATTAAAAATGTAAGCAAGGCAAAGTACCTTGAAGATGAACTTGATATCCAGGTGAAGGTGGGTGTGGAGATAACCCATGTCCCGCCAAGGAAGATCGCTCCTCTTGCGAAGCTGGCAAAGGACCTGGGTGCGGAGATCGTCGTAGTCCATGGGGAAACGATAAACGAGCCTGTAATGCCAGGCACAAATGCTGCATCAGTAGAACTTGCAGATGTTGATATACTTGCCCACCCCGGTTTCATCACGGTCGAGGAAGCAGAGATCGCTAAGGAGAATGATGTCTGTCTTGAGATCACTGCAAGGAACGGCCATAACCGTACCAATGGTCATGTTGCGAAGATCGGTATGGAAACAGGTGCAACTCTTGTGGTGGACACCGATACCCACAGTCCCGGGAATCTTATCACAAGGGATTTCGCTCTGAAAGTGGCTATGGGTGCAGGGCTTACTGAAAAGCAGGCAGAGGACGTTCTGAACAACTCACTCCGTTTCCTGGAGTGAATATTCTATTTTACTTTCTGTTTTGAGATGAAAGGGAAGATAATAGATATAACCACTGGGATATCTATTGATACGCCAGTATACGATGGTGACCCTGTTCCTGAGGTAGAAAAGGTCTCTTCTATTGAAGAAGATGGTTTCGTAGTTTCAAGGATAAGTATTGGAACACATACGGGGACCCATGTCGATGCACCATCTCATATTTTCAAAGATGGGATATCGGTTGATGCCATCTACCCCGGAAAACTTATGGGGAAAGCTGTTTTACTCGACCTTTCTTCCGGTAAGGGCCATATAACAGCAGATGAACTTGAAAGACATTATCTTCCATTTGTGGGTGAGGATGATGTATCGGTTCTTCTGATCAGGACTGAAGCAGGTCCATCTTCAAAAAACCCATTGAATTCTGAACGACTTCTTGCGGCAACTGCAGGTGAGTGGATATTAGAGCATGGATTTTCTGCAATAGGTGTTGACAATCTTACGATCGATGCAGGATCATCATTGCCCAACCATCATCTTCTTTTATCCAATGAAGTGGGCATTGTTGAGTATTTGCACTTATGTGAGGTAATTGAAGGTGTATATTATTTCATATGTCTTCCGTTAAAGGCAATGGGCTGTGATGGTGCACCCGCACGTGCAATTCTTATAGATGATCCCTGTTTTGGATAGTTACCGCCATGTTCTTTGTTTGATCTGGACAGGTCAATTTAAATATCAGATGTGCTATATTTCATTGTATAATTCATTATAGATATTATAATGGTAATACAAACTATCCAATAGCATATTAATAAAAGGATTAATATAGTATAACTGGCAATATAATCCTGTTACACGATTGCTAAAACGTTTCATGAGGGAATCGCACGAAAGCAAATCAGAAGCATTCAATGCACAGTGACAACCGTGCACAGGTAGGTATAGGTACCCTGATCATATTCATATCCATGGTACTTGTGGCAGCAGTAGCCTCTGCTTTATTGATCAAGACATCAGGTGTGCTACAGCAGAAAGCGTCACAGACCGGTCAGGAGACGACACGTGAGGTTGCTTCAAATATGCGTATCGACCGTGTAGAGGGTGCTCGTGCTACCTATAGTACGGTTACGGTAACCGATGGTACTCCTTCTGGAACTAATTTGACTACATCCAAAGGCGGAATGATCGAATGGATCTCCGAATCGGGTGCATTCAATATTTCTGTAGATGGTGGCGATACGGTAGAAGTTGATGAATATTCCTATTATGAGCATCGTTTTTCAAGTTCTGGTTCTCATAATTTCACCGTTACCGGTACTTCCGGCACTACTACTGGCTCAGTTATTACAAGTGATGCGGTTGACTATGGTGAGATTGCCAAGTTACATATTTCCGTATCTTTAGGTCCTGGTAGTGAGGATGTTGATCTTTCACAACTGATCATCTATCTTTCCGATGGCTCGCACGTTGCCAATGTAAGATACAATACTGCAGATCCTGATGATGAGATTCATCTACCCACTGAAGAGTATTTTTCTGTAAGCCCTATACGAACTCGTGATCAAACTGTCTTCAAAGCTACCCAGCCTGTTTTAAGAACAGGTGACATTATGGAAGTTGTGGTCGATATACGAAGGGTTTTTCAGGCAGATGACGACGAGTACGAAGGATTACCACCAAGGACCGAGGTGTCCTTCCAGGTGAGGCCGGAAGCCGGAGCTCTTGTAGTATTTGACTTTACAACACCAGGTGCTTACTTCGATGAGAAGTATATACTGCTCAGGTATTGAAGATACTGAATGTACTATCTTACTTAAAAATTAGATAATGTATATTTTTTATCTTCCATTATAAGTTCAAAATCAAAGTTTCCTTTCACTGGTCCTTCGAGTACCAGTCCTATGTTCCTATTGTTATCCTGATCACTATCAGGTATCCATTTACCAGTGTTATTATCGAAAGTTCCTTTTCTAAAAAAAATGGTATCGCCATCAATATGGTATCTATCCTTAGCACCGTTCCCATACTGGCATATGATCGTATTGTTCTCCTGGATCCAATATGAATCAGTTAAGTTTCCGTTCATATCAGGATCAGGGTCCACACCAAAGGCAAGATAACTGACTTGTGGCAGGGAAAGTTCGACCGTGCAGGTCGACCCGTCCGGTCCGGTAAGGTCAGAGATATCCCTTGCATATCCGTTCTGTATTGACATAAGCTCTACTCTTACATCATCTATCTGCTTGCTGTCCTTAGCTCCTGAATGGACAGGTGACAGGCTGTTCCATGAGAAGGCCATAAGGAAGATGATGGCTCCGGTTATTAAGAGGTAGAATACCATCTTCAGTGGAATTGTATCAGCACCACGTGTATCTCTGACGAAAGAATTTCCTTTAGCCCCCACCAATACCACCTTTTTGTTCTATTATCGACTCAGTCCAGCCATTCAAGGAATTTGTCGAGCGCCCTTCTTCGATGCGAGACCGTGTTCTTGAACTCATCCCCGAGTTCTCCGAACGTCTTTCCGTTGTAATCGAATATAGGGTCATAACCAAAACCACCGGTCCCCAATTCCTCAAAAGTGATCTTGCCTTCCACGGTTCCGGTGAATGTAAGAGGCTCACTTCCGGGCTCGCAGTATCCGATAACGGACTTGAACACAGCTCTCCTGTCGGTCTCACCTTCCATTATCTTCAGGACCCTCTTGTTACCGAGGTTCTTTTCAACAAAAGCGGAATAAGGTCCGGGAAATCCATTGAGCACATCGATGAACAGTCCTGAATCATCGACCATGACAGGCATTCCAAGTCTCTCTGCTGAAAGCTTTGCACCATATGCGGCAATGGGTTCAAGCTCATCTTCCTGAAGTTCCGGGTAACCATCTTTATTCTGTATGACCTCATATCCTCTGGCTGCAAGTATGTCCTTTACTTCCCTGAACTTACCCTTGTTTCCTGTAACGAATACTATTTTACGCATATCTTCCTCGTTTTTCTATCTCTTTCACTCTTTCGAGCACTTCATCTGCCTGTTCGAAATCCTGTCTGTATCCTCTGCAGAATGCCTCTATTAGCTTCTCATGGTTCCTGTGTGTACTTTCAAATGTCTGGAACAGGACATGTACATCCACACCCCTGGCTTCGGTACTGCTGTCAAAGAATGAGAGTCCGAAATCTATCATGTATATCCTGTCCTGATAAAGTAAGAGGTTGGATGTCGTCAGGTCGCCGTGAACGATTCCTGCTTCATGTAGTTCAGCAACAAGTACCCCGATACGTTCACTGAGCTTCTCATCGATAACATGTTTCAGTGCAGTTCCATCTATGTACTGCATCTTTATCGTGGAATTCTCGATGTCATAGATGACAGGTGTAGGAACTCCGGCTCTCCTTGCTTCTGACAATAATCTTGCCTCTGCCTTTGTCCTTTCTTTCCGTATCCTTTCATCAAGTTCCCTGAGGCGGTAGTTCTTCGGTACTCTTTCCTTGATGAGCACTCCCTCTTCCACTCTCACGGTTGCTTCGGCACCACTTGTCAGATACATCCTTGCCTACCTCCATCAAAGTCATCAGGGAGCCATGTTACATCGACCTCATCAGGTCTGAAATTAGGGTTAACGTGTGAGTTCTCTACATCGATCACATTACCTGAGTCATACATGAGAAGTCCCAGGTATGCTATCATGGCACCGTTATCTCCCATGAATCTCTTCTCAGGTACGTAGAATGAGGCGCCACGTTCAGTACACATTATATCAAGCATTTCCCTGAGTCTCATATTAGCTCCGACACCACCTGCAAGAAGGACCTCATTCTTTCCTGTGTGGGCAAGGGCGCGTTCTGTGACCTCTACCACCATTGCAAAGGCAGTCTCCTGGAAAGAATAGCAGACATCTTCCATTGAATGCTTCTTTAAAGCCTCGGTGGCAGCTGTGGATAGTCCTGAAAAGGAGAGGTCCATTCCTTTGACAACATAAGGGAGTGGGATATATTTCGATGCATTCCTGGCAAATTGCTCTATCTGTGGTCCACCGGGATGTCCGAGACCGGCACTCCTTGCGAACTTATCAAATGCATTACCAAGTCCGATATCCAGTGTCTCTCCGAACACTCTGTATCTTCCCATGCGATAGGCCAGTACCTGTGAATTCGCACCGCTGACGTAGAGGGTCACAGGGTCAGTTGCAGGGGTTTTCCAGCGTCCTACCTCGACATGCGCAAGACAGTGGTTCACACCTACAAGAGGAACATCAAGACTAATGGCAAGCATCCTGGCAGCGGTTGCCACAGTACGAAGGCATGCCCCAAGTCCGGGTCCCTGTGAGAAGGAGATCGCATCTATCTGAGAGGCATCAACACCTTTCTTCTTAGCTTCCTCAAGGACACCTTTTACAACATAGGAAGCATATTTTGCGTGATGCTGGGCTGCTTCCCTTGGATGTATCCCGCCTGTGGGAGGCCGGTACATATCAGATACCTCAGCGATCACGTCATTCTCATTAACGATAGCAGCACTGAGGTTCCATGCGGTCCCCTCAATGCCAAGTACTGTTCCTTTCAACTTGATATCTCCGACGCTAAAAGGGGTGCAGTTGAATATTAATTTTGCTGTTTCCTGATGAGTGCACAACTGATCGCTAGTATGGCCATAGTCAGAACTACGGATATTGCCGGAAGTTTTGCATTATCTTCTTTATCTTCCTCATCCGTGGTCTCAGCATTGTTATCCATGGCTGTTATGGATACATCGGCCCTTTCCGCCCCCATACCAGCTTTTTCGGCTTGAACGACCAGCGGCTCTTCTGCTGTAATGGCAAAAGGAGAGAACCCTGGTGTACTTGCTTCAAAGTAGAGGTATTCCTCGTCAGAACCACTCTGTTCGGTAGAGAGTTTTTCCCATACATCCTCACTGTACCTGTTCAGGGTGATGGTATCAGTGTCTATATCATTATCCTGTACCCAATCTTTGCTGACCTTGAAACCAATGACAGGGTTCTGGATGTTGCCTTCTATGGCATAGCCTGTCTTACCGACCCAGATGTTCAGATTCCTGTAGACAAGTCCGGGAGCAGGTTCATCTGCAAGTGCGGAAGTATCCTTCAATATCTCAATAGTGGTGCTTATCTTTCCTGCGTTCTTGAGGGATGTGTAGCGAATGTAGTCGATATCGTTCTTCTCATCATCGAAATCGAAGTCCACTATGTCATCCTTGCCGGCATAAACAGTAAGTACATCCTTAAAGCCGATGTTCTCATACTCTTCACCTGATGTGCCTCCGCCACCACCGCCTCCTCCTCCGCCACCGGAAGAGCTGGTTGTGGATGTTGTTGCTACATTGGTTCTTGTGATATTAATGGAAGTTGTGTTTGTATTCCCTGCTGAATCAGTGACGTTCGCATAGATTATGTTAGTACCTACAGAAAGGTCCACTGTTTCTACGAAGGTTCCATTTATTTCTTCAACAGATGTTTCAATTCCGTTTACCGTAACAGATGCCGGGGAGCCAGTTCCATTAGCTATGCCTGAAATGCTAACTGATCCTGACGCTGTTGAACTTCCATCTGAGGGTGAGGTAATAGCGATAGTTGGTGTTGAATTGTCTATAATAAATGACCAACTGTGACTCATGAAGTTGCTGTTATTATCGGTGGCATTGACCATGACATCTATAGTCTGATTGTGGACAAACTCCATGTCTGTAACATTTGATATGTTATAGCCCATCGATATCGATGTGTTTGTAAAATCAACCTGACTTCCATTAATGATCATTGAAATGCTGCTCTTGTTCACACCGGATGCGTTGTCTGCGATATTTATGTAGATAAGGGGCAGTGTATCATTGATATACGAACCATTTGCAGGCATTTCTCCAAATGAATAAGGTGATGAGGTGTCATTTATATTGATCATGACTGTGTCAGGCTCTCCAGAGTTGCCTGCAGTATCATTGTATTGTATGGTATAATTGAAATTACCCAATCCAATGCTTGTATTTACCGGAATGCTAAGGTTTGTGTCATTTGTCCACTGTTGTGGTGAAATTATCTCAGTTCCATTGAGCAGAACCCAGTAATATGCCGGATGAAGATCGAACAGTTTCCAGTATGTGAAGTTTGCAGTGCTGTTTGCTGAAAACTCGATGTTTGCCGGTTTTGTTGATGTTGGCTTTGTTGTATCCACAATAAAGGACCATAAGTGGGTGGTACTGACACTTAAATTGTTTTCCACAGTTACTGATACATTTATTGTACCGTCGGGATATGCCTGGGAGGTTATATTCTCTATTCTGTATCCGTCATCGATCGTTGTATTTGTAAAGACCACAGGTGAACCGTTGATGGTCATATTGAAGCTAGTTAGATTAAGGCCATTTCCTCCATCGGTAATATTGACAGCTACATTGGTGATATTGTTGCTTGTGTAAGAGCCATTGACCGGAAACTCATCTGAGAACAAAGAGGCATTTATTGTTATATTGTACGCATTTAATGCATCGGCTCGACCGTAACCAAACTCATAATCAAAACCTGCAGCCCCTAGATCAATTGCAGAGGAGAGCAGAATATCTCGAATCTCATCTGCCGACATTTCAGGCGTGACAGACCAGATCTGGGCTGCAATGGCTGCCACATGGGGTGCTGATGCACTGGTTCCGTAGAAAGGATCTGAAAAACCTCCTGCACCTGTTATACTCACGCCATCTATCCCGACGATATCAGGTTTTGGCCGCAAGACCTGTGATGGATATGAAATTGTCACCGGACCCTGGGATGAGAAGTATTCTATATCTTCAGGGGTTGATGCTCTCACGGCTCCCACAGCGATAACATCTGGAACTGCAGGGTGTCCAAATATGGAATCGGCAGTAGTGAGATTATTAGTTGAAATTGAGGCTCCATTTCCCGGATATATGTAGAGTTCAAGCGTTTTTGGAGCTGAATTATTGTAGTTCTTTATCTTTATTGTAGTATTGAATGTTGAACTATATGGATTTGAGAGCCCAAAGGCTTCTATTGAATCATCATCTCCATTCTGAGAGCTGCTGCTAGTTGCTAAAATATCTCCATTATCCTTATTGAATAAATAGAGATCATAATCATTCCCGGATGAACCAAAATTGTCATCCCATTGTAATACAACCGTTGCTGTGCCACTGGAGGGGAGTGTCAGATCAAAGGATCTGTTGTGAAAATCATCCCCGTCGTTAGAATAATCTCCCTGATAATGTCTGGAACCCGAATTCCCTGCAGAGGATACATAAATAACATCGTTGTTAGCAATCACATCAGCAATATGTGATGCAACAACACCATCTTCAAAAAAAGGCTCCAATAACCAGCCAATATCATCGACTATTACATCACAGCCTGCATCTACAAGTGCATCAATACCAGAGTTAAAGGCAACTTGATTATTACCCATATCATAGAAATAAAGCTCAGCCCCAGGTACCATATCATGTATGATCTCAAGCATTGCAGTACCCTCATCACCTCCTTGTGTGTTACTAAGTACTGTTATGTTTGGCAGATCACCAGAGGCTCTGGCACTTTCCCAGCTATCCACTCCATCGGATATCACTCCTATTTTCATTCCAGTCCCATTGTATGAATAATTTGTACGTACTAGATCGGTTCTATGAATTGTATCCCCCTCTGTGATAACCGAACCAATCCTTACTTCTGGTGGCATTACTGTTCTAATATTCCTCACACTTTCAATTCCTGCCAGCTTTTCCAGGTTTCCGACCTCTACCCACGCAACAGCGATCTTGTTCTTTTCATCTCTATCTGTTATGTCCCACACATATGGTTCGATGTTTTCAATGTTTGATGATGGAGTGAGATAGATGTATGTGTAGACCAGATCATCTGGAATTTGGGTATCAACATTTTTGGAAATGAAGTTTGTAGTGCTTAATTGAGTAGGAGCATCCATCTGAATTTCGGCAATTTCTGATTCTTCATCAAGCTCGTTCTCGTCAATTAGTTTAAGGAGGTCGGTGCTCAACTTTTGTTTTGCATCCGTCATATTGGATTTGGAGTATTCTATTTGAGATATGCTTTCAAAAGCAGCTGTAGAATTTGTAGTCAAATATGTATCATTTGAATTATTAGGGATATCTGTACTTATTGCATAGCTTACCCCAACTGAGAGTAGTATTAAAGAAATGATTCCAAAATTGAATATCAGTTTTTTAGTTTTCATTTCTAATCCTCCTTTTCAATAAGCACAGCAATTTCAGAAATAGCGTTATCAGTGTTTATATGTCCTGTTTTTAGAACTAGAAAGCTACCGGTATTTGTATTTTCGGTGCTTGCACTCGCTGTGGCGATTGCAATGATGAGTACGAACAAGATCAGAGGTATGTTTTTATTACGCATGGACTGTCATCCGTAGGTTATATTGCAAATGACACTATATTATCACAAATATATTTATATCTTCTGTGGCATAAAAATATGGATGTCTCTATTGCACCCGTATTGTATCTTCTGGTAAAAAAGAATCTAATGCTTCCTCATGAGGAAGCAGACAAAAGATATTATCAAACCGCTTATCAGGGCAGAGAGTGCTCCTATGCTCTTTTCTTCCTGATTCTCAGCTTCAGTTGAACTACTGATGTTAAGATCAGGTGTATCATCAGATTCTTCTTCATCCGGAACCGAGGCAAGTCTCACATTGGCTTCACCGGTGATTACAAAAGGTGAGAATCCCGGTGTGCTTGATTCGAAGTACAGGTACTCATCATCCGAACCTGTCTGTGTGGTCGGAAGTCGTCCCCATCCGCCATCATATCTGTAAAGCACAATGCTATCTTCCTCAATATCATTGTCCTCGATCCAGCTTCGAGAGACTCTGAATCCAATGACAGGGTCATCGATATTGTCTTCAGTTGCATATCCAACCTTTCCGACCCAGATATTTATGTTCTTGTAGATATCTCCCACAGGCAGTGAGTTGACGAATGCTGACCTATCTTTCAATACTTCAATGGTTACGGAGATAGTTCCTGAATTCTTAAGTGATTCGTAACTTACATACTGGATATCATTGCCATTCCTGTAGAACTCGAACTTCACATTACCTGTTCCTACAAAGACCGAGCTGACATCCTTTACTTCGATGTTCTCGAACTCTTCACCTGAGGTGCCACCGCCACCTCCTCCTCCACCGCCACCTCCGCCGGAAGAGGGGGATGTAGTGGCTGGTGTGCTGGTGTCTTCAGCAATGTTAACTGTTACTACATATTCCTGATTTGACCCGTCTCCTGCAGTTACATTATATACCACAGGTTCTGTGAAATTCTGCACTATTCCTGTATCAGGGGACAGTTTATGTCCTGTACATTCAATTATTGGCACCAATGCTGTAACATTAGTTCCATATGGTACTGTCAGCTCAATTGTCCTTGCTGTTTTGTTGATAGTTCCTTCAACGGCAGGTTCCTCAAACTTGAAGCTTGTTATTTCCTTAGCAGTACTCGATGCAATGTAAACTGTTACTGTGTATGGTTGTGCCGTCCCATCCTCGGCAGTTACCGTATATATGACCGGACTCGTAAAGTCCTCCACTGTTTCATTTTCTGGTGATATTGATTGTCCTGTATGGACTATCGTTGGAATAAGTGCCGTAACGACCGTTCCATTTGGTACCGTAATTTCAATGTTCTTCTCGGATTCGTTTATCTGTCCGGTAGCAACAGGGTTTGTGAACTTGAAGCTTGTAATCTCCTTTTCCGTGTTCGGAGCTTCATTCACCGTTACTGTGTATTGCTTTTTCGATCCATCCTCTGCTGTCACTTCATATTCAACAGGGTTTGTGAAGTCCTTTTCAGTTCCACTTTCAGGTGATATTGATTGTCCTGTATGGACTATTGTTGGAGTAAGAGCTGTCCTATCCGTTCCATATGGTACTGTCAGCTCAATGGTCCTTGCTGTCTGATCAATTGTTCCAATAGCATCAGGACTTGTGAACTTGAAGCTTGTAATCTCCTTTTCCGTGTTCGGAGCTTCTATCACTGTTACTGTGTACTTCTTTGTTGACCCATCCTCTGCTGTCACTTCATATCCTACAGGGTCCGTGAAATCCTTTTCCACTCCGCTGGATGGTGTTATTGATTGTCCCGTATGAACTATTGTTGGAGTAAGTGCTGTCCTATCCGTTCCATATGGTACTGTCAGCTCAATGGTCCTTGCTGTCTGATCTATCGTTCCCGTTGCATCAGGACTTGTGAACTTGAAGCTTGTAATCTCTTTTTCCGTGTTCGGAGCAATATTGACCGTCACAGTGTACTGTTTTGTAGTTCCATCTTCTGCTGTCACTTCATATTCTACAGGGTTCGTGAAATTCTTTTCCACTCCGCCAGATGGTGTTATTGATTGTCCCGTATGAACAATTGTTGGAGTAAGTGCTGTCCTATCAGTTCCATGTGGTACTGTCAGCTCAATGGTCCTTGCTGTCTGGTCAATTGTTCCAGTAGCATCAGGACTTGTGAACTTGAAGCTTGTAATCTCCTTTTCCGTGTTCGGAGCTTCTGTCACTGTTACTGTGTACTTCTTTGTTGACCCATCCTCTGCTGTCACTTCATATTCTACAGGGTCCGTGAAATCCTTTTCCACTCCGTTGGATGGTGTTATTGATTGTCCCGTATGAACTATTGTTGGAGTAAGTGCTGTCCTATCAGTTCCATGTGGTACTGTCAGCTCAATGGTCCTTGCTGTCTGATCAATTGTTCCAGTAGCATCAGGACTTGTGAACTTGAAGCTTGTAATCTCCTTTTCCGTGTTCGGAGCTTCTGTCACTGTTACTGTGTACTTCTTTGTTGACCCATCCTCTGCTGTCACTTCATATTCTACAGGGTCCGTGAAATCCTTTTCCACTCCGTTGGATGGTGTTATTGATTGTCCCGTATGAACTATTGTTGGAGTAAGTGCTGTCCTATCAGTTCCATGTGGTACTGTTATTGTTATGGTCCTTGCTGTCTGATCAATCATTCCCGTTGCATCAGGACTTGTGAACTTGAAGCTTGTTATATCCTTTTCTGTGTTTGGAGCTTCATTCACCGTTACAGTGTATTGCTTACTTGATCCATCCTCTGCTGTCACAGTATAGGTTACAGGGTTTGTGAAGTCCTTTGCAACTCCGCTTGCTGGTGATATTGATTGTGCATTGTGGGTAATAGTTGGCTCAAGGTATGAGACACCAGTTCCATATGGCACAGTCAGTTCTATTGTTCCTGCAGAATTATCTATTATACCATTTGTCACAGGGCTAGTTAGTCCAAAGCTTGTGATCTCAGGACCAACATTGAATTCCCATTCATAAGAGAACTGCTGTCCACTGTTCGTTGTAGCAGTGATTGACACGGTATGTTCTTCTGCCTGATATGCAACAGATGTATCGTGCTTGATTCTGTATCCATCAGTTATGACAGCAGAGGTAAATGTAACAGGATTTCCATCGATTGTCATTTCTATAGAACTTTGATCAACTCCTCCGGGATGGACAACATCGGTTGATATTCCAGTTGTGCTGTTAGATGCATATGAACCATTTGCAGGGAACTCATTGTTGTCACAGGTGAATGAGAATACAAGTGCAAAAGGCTGTTTTTCGTTAGGTACGTTATATCCATCTACAGTAATGGTATAGTTACCTTCTACTGTCGCGTCAAGGTCTATCCCTTCAACATTGTTTATATGATCAGGACCATCGTTTCCATAATATATACCCGATTCATCTTCAAGTGTCAGATCAAGGTCGTTGACAAGTGATTTACTTGAAAAAGTCGGACCCGGATAATCAGTCCACACGAGAGTGGCCCTTGCTGGATTTCCACTTTCAACATAATCGTATGTATAATTCCAGGAATCATCTGTGTCCAGGGAGATATCATCATAGTAGGCTATTACTTCTGGATACGTAGCAAGGATGGAGTTCTCAACATCAAGACGCCCCCAACCCTGTGAATAATCAGGTCTGCCCACAATCTCCTGTGTACTGCCAGTTCCGAACTGGCCAGGTGTCATATCAAAAGCGCCATTCAGAAGAGTTGCTTTAAGTAATGCAGCACTCGGGTTTGCAACATTTTCAATATCGGTGTAGTATTCTCTGACTATGGCTGCGGAACCAGCAACAATGGGCGTTGCCATACTCGTACCGCTCATGTAGGTATAGTCTTCGTATCCTGTTAAACTGGATTGTGTAGAGTATATATAGGTGCCAGGTGCAACAATATCCGGTTTGATCCTACCGTCCTCTGTAGGCCCTCGACTGCTGGTAGCGGCAATCCCGCTTGTATTATCTGCTTTATAGTCGCCTTTGAGTGGAAGTTCCTGGAAGTACAGTCCTCCATAAGTTACTGCTGTGAATTCCGGTCTATAATTCTCAGAAGAACCAACTGCTATACAGTTCTTTGCTGTTGCTGGTGAGGTAATTGAGTCTTCATCGACAACTCCGTCCTTATCAAGATCTCTTCCTTCATTGCCAGCTGCAAACAGGATCAACATATCAGGGTGATTCCATGTGAACCAATCTAAGGAATATGTATAGGCATCATACGTACCATAGTATTCGTAATATTCATCATCGTATTCCCATCCCCAACTGTTTGTATGTATCCTGGCATCTTCTTCGTACGCTTGCTGGAAAAGTAAGGATATGTCACCAGGTATCCCTACAAGCGAGCCACTATCATTTCCTGCAGCCTGAAACACTAATGATGCTTCGGGTGCTATTCCAGAATACTGCCCACCTGACATTACACCATTTCCAAGTACCGACCCTGTGACATGTGTTCCATGCCCATTCTGGTCCTCTGATCCATCTTCTACAAGATCAATAAGGCTATTGACCCGCCCTCTTATATCCAGATGTAATGTATCCTTATTCCCCGTATCCAGTCCAGTATCACAAACAGCAATGATCTGCCCGCTACCATTCAGTCCCAACGTATTGTGCACTGTGTTGACATTGACAATCTCCGATGCAACATCATTGGAGATGGTTGGTTGTTTGTAGTGTTCTATCCAGCAGACACCGTTGATCGCAGTAATTGGATCAATTGTTGTGGTTGGGGTCTGTGCTCTGAGCATCCTGCCGGACCTTACACTTATTGTTCCGCCAATGTCAATGATCTCTGAAGCAATATTCTCAGATTCTTTTTCATCGAATATCAGTACGATAATGTCCGAGATGTCTTCGGATTCGGATGAGATCTCCAGAGCTGAGGTTGTTACCACGTCATCAGTGTACTTATATTCAGGAAGGAACTCACCTGTCCAGCGCACGAACTCGAGTGTTTCTACCAGTGTCTTCTCAGTTCCGTTCATCCTGAGCACAAAAGCATTATCAGGGACATAGTCAAAGGTATCTGCTCCGGCATCTTCAACTGCAGATATCCATTCCTGTGTAACCGGTCCATTGAATTGCACGATGTAATATTTCTTCGAACTATCCTGAATTTCAGATGTTGAGGATGTTTGCATCGTATTCTGCTCAGATGCACTTTGTTCGATGATATCATCTGTATCAATGTTACCTGCTTTCAGGAATATCACATTATTATCACTTGCAGAAGATGCCATAGGAGAAAGCAATATAGTAATGATCGATATGACTACAATTGTTTTTAGATTCATGTCCCAACCTTTTTCGTACCACTTTTTGAATAGAAATACCTGTGCGCTAAATATATTCATTCAAACTGGTATATAAAAACAAACGACTATCTAAAAAATAATATAAATCAGTCTGAAATATAAAAGGCAGTCACAGTTACTTAAATAAAAAAGAAATGGCACTTTCAGAAGTGCCATTATAGTTCAGAACATCCTTTTTCTGAATCCTGCGGCAATGATTCCAAGTAAACCAAGCACCAACACAGAAGCTAGTATGTCAGAACCTGTTACTGAGTAACTGCTGCTTTTAGATTCTTCAGGTATTGAATCCTTTGTCATCTCATAGCCTTCGACATAATTGCTTTCAGTAGGTGATCTCATGGAAGCTTCCATTTCCATGTTCTCTCCGGCACCAGCATCAGTGTATGTTTGGTTCCCTCCACTGTTTTCCACAACATTTAGTTCAGTACCGGTACTGCTTGAACTCTGGCTTTTGGTTGGACTTGCTGTGCTCTGTGTGGATGTAGACTTTGAAGACAAGGGAGATGGATTTCTGAGGTCATCCATGATTTTCTTGTAAGCATCCATCTTTTCTTGTGAGACATCAATTCTTCCGGAATCAATCGCACTCTGGATAAACTCATCCATTAGTGGATTGCCACATACATGGTGACAGCACGATGGTCCATTTTCGATAACACTATCTAATAGTTCATTTACAAGATTTTCTAGGATTGCATCAGGTGCATCCCAATATTCCATTCTAATGGCTTCTATCATCCTGCCCAGTACTGATTGATACGCATCTGGATACTGATTCCAATAATCTTTCATTTTCGGATTATTCACATATGTCTGGTAGAACTCTTCCCAGAGATTGTCACTAACCACGTCTGTAGTAACATCCCAACCCCATAGGTATTCAAATGCACTGCTGAACATTCCAGCTCCGGCGTATCCTTCTCTCATCATTCCATCGATCCAGGTAGGATTCAGGTAACGTGAACGTATATTCTCCATGAAGTATTCCTTGAAAGGTACCACTTCAAAGTTGGTCGGGTCCTTTCCGGAAGATACGAAGAGTTCAGGAGCTTTTCCACTGATATGCTCTATGGCAAGGCTGAGTCCTCCGAAGTACTGGTAGAAATCATCGTTATCCAGTGTGTCATAGAGGTTGGAATTATCAGAGTGAATAGCCGCATCGACATCTCTCAGGTTCTCTCTGAGCAGTTCTGAGGCGTCATATCCCCAGAGGTCCGTGCCGTATGCATATCCCATCTTGTCAATGTAGAGTTCAGCGATCTCGGATTCGTTTTCCCATGTACCACTGGCACTTACTGCATTACCTACAGCGATCTCATAGGTTCCATCCATTACTGCAAAGCAGCGCATAGTGGATAATGTTGTGGCAAGTTCATGGGCTTCAGTCTCATTCATGCTCTCAAGTAAATTCTCGTATAGTGCCTGATAGATAGCCTGAGTGCTCTCATTGACATAGTTTGGATACTCTCCCTGTTCTGCAGTGTTAGCAAGTCTTACGGCTTCATCAAGCATCTTGAGCTTGTTCGGGAAAGCGTCACGCATACCTGCAGTAGCATACACGATATCGATACGTGGTCTTCCTGGCATATCCGAATTATAGTTTGGAAGGAGTTCGTCCTCGGGTATCAGTTCAACACCTGTGACCTTACCGTTCCTGTCCCAGACAGGCTGTACACCAAGCAGGTACAATGCCTCGGCTTCAAGAGTACCGTGGTCCCTTATGAACTCGACACCGAACCTTGAGAATGCAACCTTGCTTGGATATTCACCATATTTGATGTAGTACTGGTCTATCATGTCCTGTGCCAGTGTCTTGCCTATTTCCCAGGTTGCTGCAGATGGATACAGTTCAGGATTGACACCATAGAAGTTCCTTCCAGTAGGCACTGCATTGGGGTTCATTATCGGATCGGTTCCCGGTCCGGCAGGAATGAAACCTGCACTCAATGCATAGATGATACGGTCCATCTCAATGGATGAATCAAGAAGGTTCTGCCTGCATGACAGGCCAAACTCAAGATCGAGTGCTACGGATGCATTCGTCTCATTATAGACCGCCATCTGGGCATCTGCTATCGAGGTTCCATTGGTGATGACTTCCCAGACCAGAAGTTGAACCTTTGTATCGTTCAGAGGTATACCCAGTGGATACTCATCTTCAGGATAGTATGCACCAGTGACATTATCATCGAAGTAACTTCCCATCATGGACCGGACCATCATTGACAGTTCATCACTGTCAGGGTCGGTCATGTTGGTTGAAGGTACCTCACCCAGGGTGTGCAGGCCGAATGGTATGTTCTCACTGGAGATATCCTCTATGTACTCGTGCAACACGTTCTTTACGAACAGGCTGAAGTTCGTCTCATCCATGGCATAGAGGGTTTCTGTATCGACATCAAGGTCGCTATCAAGATGGGCTTCTGTCATTGATCTTATGATCTGGTCCTGGTATGCTTTCTTTGTCCTTTCATCAAGTTCCGGTCCGTAATACTGCTGTATGTACCTTGACACATTTCCAAGTTCACCGTAGATGCCACCTTTGCCCAGTGTTGGTGTCAGATGGTCGATGATCAGTGCATTTCCACGATATTCAGCGGTTAGTCCTTCTCCTACATTAGCTACGATGTAAGGATAGATGTTAGGCAGGTCCTGTAGAAGTACCGGTGCCCATTCTTCTGAACGGTTAAGTCCGTAAGCCTGTCCTGGTAGCCATTCATGGGTGCCATGTGTACCAAGGTGGATGATGGCATCTGCATCCCATTCATCGTTGAGCCATAGATAGAAGGCTATGTACTGGTGTGGTGGTGGTACAAGGCTGCTATGATAAAGAGCGTCATCGTTCTGCAGGAATCCCCTTGCAGGCTGTGGCATTATCCATACATCCCCGAACTGCACTGTAGGAATGACAATGAATTTTTCCCCGGTATCGTTCTCCCATATCATGAGGCTCTTGTTCTGTGGAAGTTCCTCTGCCCATGGCTCTCCCCATTCTGTGATGACCTGTTCTTTGAGGTTTTCAGGTATCTCTGTCTCGAACCATTCATGGTATGTCTCCATTGGTATGAGCTGGAGTCCCCATTCGGTCCTGTTCTCTACCATTTCGTTCATGACACCAGGGGCCCATGAACCTGCATTGATACCCTGTTCCTGTATCATTTCCAGAAGAAGGCTATCATTCTCAGGAACACCGGTGACATTGAAGTCGCTGTTGTTCATCTTCTCAAGCAGAAGCCTTGTGCTCTCGATCACATTGAGATAGCTGGCTCCGATATTATCCTTGCCTGACGGATAGTTGTAGTAGATGATAGCAACTTTCTTGTCCTTGTTCTCGTTGAGTTTCAGCTCAGCCCAGTTTATGGACCTGTTAGCTATCCAGTCCACCTGTGTGTCCATTGCCTGGTATACCGTAGCATCTGTTTCTGGATCAGTGACACTCTTTCCAATCACAATGAATTCGAAGATACCATCGACATTAGGACCAATTGTCTTACGGACAACCTGTGAATTTGGAATGCCACGGTTTGCATCGGCCGGGTCAACGGTGCCAGTCTCTTCTACGACTATTCCTCTAAGTACTGGTACATCCAGAGCTTCGAGCTCTTCCAGGCCTTTTTCATTATCCCAGTAGTTGAGTCTGAAGCTTTTAAGTGAGATGACACATTGGACAAGTGGCTGTCCTTCTTCATCAGAATAATACTTCATGATGTCATCGAACGTATCGAATCCGGCAATCACATTGCAGTCCTTGGATTCAAGGTCCTTTATCAATGCATCTATTACCTGGGTCTGACCGGACTGGATATCCTCTCTATGGAACCACATACCGATAGTAGGGCGGGAAGGGTTGTAGACACGATGTTCTCCATAGTTATATTGTTGATACCAGTTGAGATATTGCTCCGTAGATTCGAAATAACCGTCCTCATAGTCCGGATGGTAAAGTCCCACATCCGGTAATGTCTGAGTGATATCTACATAGTTCCAGTTATCAGTTGCCTCTGACCTGTTAGTGTATTCCTTTGCAATACATATAAGGAAATTCTCTGCATTCCTTGGGTCTGTGGCGAACTCTGATTCTATGTTCTTATATGAATTAATCAGGGTTATATTCTCAGAACCACTGAATTTATGGTCAAAATATTCCGGAACCACTGACTCTTTGGAATATATGTCGATCAGTGTTGTGTTATTATTGTGGGCTTCAAGGAGCCATTGGTCTGTATCGTTGTAAATATCCCCGTTCATCATTTCACAGAAGATGGCATCCTGTTGTCTAAGAGTACCGTTCTCTCCTGCATCTATGATCTCATCACAGTATGCGGAATAAGTGCTGTAATTGTATGCCGGGATAAAAGCGAATTCCATGTTCTGGCTGTATGGGTTTGTCCAGCTTGCCCTTTCAAGGGTGGTGGAATATATTCCCCAGCCTGTATATGTTATTTTGATAACAGGCCACTGGTCTGTGATCTCAGGACGGTCGCTGTATTGTCTTGAAAGATACATCAGCAGGTTCTCACCATATCTTTTGCTGATATCCGTATCAACTCCCATATTACTGTAGTAATAACAGATCGGATCATCCTGTTTTCCATTGGATGAATAATCAAAGAATTCAGGAACTCCTGCAGATGTAAGGTCTATTAAAGATACGTTATTGTTATGTGCACTGTAAAGATATTCTGATATGGGATCATAGACCCCTGAATATAGCATATAACAGAATATGATATCCTGTGTTTCAAGGAAACCGTTCTCTGCTGCTTCCATCAATTCGTCACTTGGACCTGATGGACCGTAGCCCTGTATGAATGTGAATGATATATCATCTGCAATAGAACCGTTAGTACTGGCCTCTTCCAGAGACGCATGTGATGCAAATGAAATGTACGTGATATTTATCTTCTGTTCATCCGCTGCTGCAACACCAGTTAGTGATACCAACAACAATATACTTAATACTAATACTGATCTTATTTTCAATTGCATGTTATCCCCCGATAACGTGTTGTGACACTCCTCTGCTTGCTTGGCGGCGTTAGGGGAGTGTCCGAACAATCTCTTGTCCTATCCTCTTCTTCTTATCTCATAATTTGAAAAGGCGCAAAAAGAAAAGCGCCCAAATTTGTCTTTTCAGAATTGTCTTCTCTTCCAGAATCCTACGTATATTGCCCCCAGTAAAGCCAGTACAAATACGGATGCGAGGATATCAGAACCTGATATAGAAGGACTGTTGCTTTCCGTAGTGGCAGAAACAGTTTCCTTTGTCATCTCATATCCTTCAACATAACTATCTTCAACAGATGAACGCATTGATGCTTCTTCTTCCAGCATATCTCCGGCTCCTGTGTTGCTATAGGTGGTCTGGTTGCCTCCATTGTTCTCGACAACGTTCAGTTCGGTTCCGGTTTTACTGGAACTGCTACTGACGCTTGTAGTTTTCACATCCTGTGTGGAGGTATCATCATCAGTGGATCCGGTACCTCTTACTTCAGCCATGATCACATTATAATCGTCCATTTTATCCTTTGAGACATCTATCCTTTCAGAGTCAATAAGACTCTGAATGAACTCATCAAGAAGAGGATTACCACATGTGTGATGGCAGCAGGTAACACCGTGTTCTATCACAGTATCCAGGTATTCGTTCACAAGGATCTCAAGAACTTCATCTGATGGGGTCCAGTGACCTGTACGGACGACATCGATTAGTCTTCCGGTTATTGATCCATATGCATGAGGATTGACCTCTTTCATCCATTCGGATACTTCGCTATCCGCTACAAATTTGTCATAGACCTTGTCCCACATGTCATCTGTAACAAGATCAGGTGTTAAAACCTCTATTCCCCAGAGATTCTCAACGAATTCCATCATCATCCTGGAGCCTTCATACCCATGTTCCATCCAGCCTTCGATGTTCACATCACTGAATACTGTGTACAGTTCATTTTCAAGATATGTCTTGAGGTCCTCCATCGTAAGGTCATCCGGATTCTCAAGGTTCGCAATGAGGATCTCGGGCATCTCTCCAGTTAGCTCTTTTATGGCATTGGCCAATCCCGATACGTATTGGTAGAAGTCATCGGTATTTGTAGCACCATATGTACTGGAACTTCTGCTGTGGACGATCACATCTGTTCCATTCAATGCATTCTCAAAGATGACAGTATTCTCTATCTCGATATCCTCTCCTGTCTGGAGCCTGATGTATTCCCCGATGGTCTGTCCCCAGATATTCTCTCCGTAGATGTAACACATCCTGTTTATGTAAAGTTCCGCAAGTTCGGTGCTATTCTCGTTGGTTGAAGCTGCATTTGCCATTCCGGTTCCATAGGCACCAGGTGCTGGCCCGAATATGCTGAACTGTGCAACATCAAGCGACAGAGTCTCATTTTCTATTGATCCATCGTAAATGGATTTAAGGTCATCAGTATTCTGTTTGACATAGTTAGGACAATCTGCGGTCTCTTCCTGTTCGTAGGCAAGTCTTACAGCTTGATCGAGAAGTTTGATCTTTCCGGGGAAAGTATCCCTGTAAAGACCTGATATCTGTATGAGCACATCAACACGTGGTCTTCCAAGCTCGGAGGAATTCAATGCAACCAGTCCTGCAACTTCTCCATCATCCCATACTGGCTTTATGCCCATCAGGTAGAGTATCTGTGATTCCATGACACCTTCGTGGCGTGTTGTTTCACCAGCCCAGAGAATGTATCCCACCTTTGTTGGATATTCTCCGTTCTCAGCATAGTATTCTGCAAGCCACACATCAATGAGTTCAACGGCATTGTCCCATGCTGCTTTTGAGGGTATCAGGTCTTCATCAAAGGAGTAGAAGTTCCTTCCTGAAGGTAATGTTTCCGGCTTCTGTACAGGGTCACCGCCAAGGTTACCTTCGATGTATTCACCGTCCATTGCATTGAGGACCTGTTGTACTTCATTGTCAGCCTCTCCAAGTAATTCTGCGTAGCTTATGGACGTGTTAAGTTCTTCGCCAATTTCTGCAGTTGAAGTTCCAAGTATCTGTATCTGGGCTTCTGTGGTGGACATGTTCTCAAGCAATACAAGAGTTAACAGGTCGTTTGACGCATTATCGGATGCATTGTACGTTTCAATAAGTTCTGAGAAGTCATCTCCCATCATGGAGTTGACCATTCCTACAAGCTCTTCTCCTTCTGGAGCTTCTCCAAGTACGTGCAGCCCGTATGGCATGGAAAGACTCTTAAGATCTGTAAGTACGTCATCCACTTCCTCAAGGAAACTATCAATTGTCTCGTTACTCTCTGCCAGGCTCATGTTCACCTTGTCATCAAGTCCAAGTTCAATCGTAAGGTTGACGATCTCATAGAAATGTACCTGCTTGTACTCATCTTCTGCAACTGATGTCCTGTATGAGGTGATCTCGCTGCTAAGTGTCGCATAATCACCATATAGGCCAGCAGATACGACCGGAGGTATCAGGTGGTCGATCATTACTGCGTTACCTCTGCGTTTTGCCTGTAGTCCTTCTCCCAATCCATCCATTACGTAAGGATAGATCACAGGTATGTCCCCTGTCATAATTGCAGGCCACTCCTCTGCCAGAAGGCCGAATTCCTTTCCAGGAAGCCATTCTACAGTTCCGTGTCTTCCCATGTTCACCATGACATCAGCATCGAATTCATGCTGTAACCAGAGGTAGAATGCAATGTACTGGTGGTGTGGTGGAAGTTCTGTGTCGTGATAAAGCACCTCCTTATCCTGCAACCATCCTCTTGTTGGCTGTGGTGCAAGGATCACATTGTCACTGATGCTTATCTTCGGGATGACGATGAACCTGTCTTCATTCTCATCCGTATAGACCATGATCTCGCCAGGTGCCTCGCCCCACATCTCTGTGACCTCGTCCCTTCTCTCCTCAGGGAGCTCGTAGAACCATGAAAGGTAGATACTTTCAGGAATGAGTTCCACCTCTCCCGTTTCCACCATTGTCTCAAGTTCTCCGGGAGCCCACGTTCCTATATTTCTCCCCTGATGGACGATAAGGTCTACAAGTTCTGTTTTGTTTGGAATGAGGTTGCTGTTGATGTCATATCCTTCAGTTTCCATCCCTTCAAGAAGGTTCACGATACTGGGCATGGCCTCAAGATATGATGCACCGATGTTGTCCTTTCCACCACCATGGTTGTAGTAGATGATGACAACCTTCTTGTCAGATTCATTTTCCAGACCAAGATTCGCCTGTGCAATTGCACGATCTGTAAGCCAGTCAACCTGTTCATCCACGGCAATATATGCTTCTGTAGTAGTATTGGCAACCTGAATGGTTTCTAAGGCTCCGATCATGATAAGATCAATGACAGCTTCACCTTCAGGTCGGTAGAGTCTGTTCATGTTGGCAGCTGGTAGCGGGACATTTGAGCTCTCCCATTCCGAAATATTCATGGCCGTATTCAGAACAGCACTCATTACAGGTACATCAAGTTCTTCCATGTCAAAATAATTACCAAGGAAGTTGAAAGAAACTACAACATCTACCTTTGTCTCTTCACTGTAGTTCAAGAAACTATCAATATCAGTATTTTTATCCCCATAGCAGGCAATTACATTGGTTCCTTTATCTTCAAAGCTATCTATGAGTTTATCAATTGAATCAATATCGTCCAGATAGTATGAACGATAGAATGTAATGGCTACAGTTGGAGCATTTTCATCAAATGCATGTCCATCTGTCCTGTTAGCATACCACTCAAAGTACTCTCCAGCATCAAGCATCATGTACTCAGGAACTCTATCTGTTATTGCAGGGTGGTATATAGCAGCAGGTACATATACAGCACTTTCAACTGTAAGGTCATCACGTCCGTAGTATTCTTTTGCCAGATAGAAGATGAGATTGTCAAGGTTTGTATCATCTATGGCAGTTCCCGACCAGTACTCATAAAGATCAGCTTTGAAATCTTCTTTATCATCACAATCTGATGGAATTGTATAATTACTTTCAGGCAGTTCCGTATTATCCCCAATAACCAATGCTCCATTATCGATAGCATTCTGAACCTGTTCTTCAAATTTTGATGCAGATTCTGAGGCGACCATTATGGAATATATAATATCTGTGTTGTTGAGGTCAAGATCTTCCGGTATATTATCTGTAATATAATAACTGACTGTAATGTTATAATCCGGGTTTGAGTTAATTCTCTGTGTAAAATTAGCGAGTTCTTCCTTGTAGGATGAATATCCTGTTATGATAGAAACGTTCAGATGTGGAGCATTACTTACCTCTACAGTTCCTTTTTGTTTCAATAAGACCAGATCACTTACTTTGTAGTAATATGTGCTCATTGCATAGAGATAAGTTGTTCCTGAAATTGATGATTGGTCAAGGTATGCCAGTACTTCGTTCTGGTCGATATCAGAGCTGCTGGACACCTGGAGTTCAATATCATTGATATCTGCACTGTCCACAGTTATCTCGATCATTCCATTGTACCATCTCCATTCATCATACTTTTTCGAGTATGACTGATTGACAGAGTACAGTAGATACTCTCCATTCGGAATATCTTCAAAAGTAAAATTACCATTAATATCGGATGTAGTGTTAGCTACAAGTTCATCTGTTTGTTTATCTACTAGTACCAGATCACTTATTTTGTAGTAATATGTGCTCATTGCATAGAGATAAGTTGTTCCTGAAATTGATGATTGGTCAAGGTATGCCAGTACTTCGTTCTGGTCGATATCAGAGCTGCTGGACACCTGGATTTCAATATCATTGATATCTGCACTGTCCACATTTATCTCGATCATTCCATTGTACCATCTCCATTCATCATACTTTTTCGAGTATGACTGATTGACAGAGTACAGTAGATACTCTCCATTCGGAATTTCTTCAAAAGTAAAATTACCATTAATATCGGATGTAGTGTTAGCTACAAGTTCATCTGTTTGTTTGTCTACCAGTACCAGATCACTTACTTTGTAGTAATATGTGCTCATTGCATAGAGGTAAGTTGTTCCTGAAATTGATGATTGGTCAAGGTATGCCAGTACTTTGTTCTGGTCAATATCAGAGCTGCTGAACACTTGGAGTTCAATATCATTGATATCTGCACTGTCCACATTTATCTCGATCATTCCATTGTACCATCTCCACTCATCATACTTTTTTGAGTATGATTGGTTGACAGAGTACAGTAGGTATTCTCCATTCGGAATATCCTCAAATACAAAATTCCCGTCTGCATCACTGGTCGTATTTGCTACCAGATAATAATCATTTTCTTCTGCCGTTGCTACTGTTGTTAGTGACAGTAACAACAATACACTTATGAACAATGTCATTATTCTCTTATTTTGCATGTTATCCCTCGATAACGTGCAGCATTTCGGTTACTTTGCTTGCAGGCTGTACCGAAATGCTCCACCATCTTATTTTATCAGATTTCCTATCCACCAACCACAATGTTAAGTCAAGTTGTTTTAACACAAGCAAACTTGAATCGAAAACGCAAAAAAATTAACCGGAAGTTGTATTACCTCCATCTTCTTCTTCAGGAACGTAAACCACCCTTCCGTCAGCAAGTTTGTAAGCAGTACCAAGTGCCTCTCCAGACCCACCACCGATCTGGTCTGTCATGTTCAGGACCTCAATGGGTTTACCCTGTTCCTTGATGATTATCTGCATATCCTTCTGCCCCGGGTTCTTGACCAGGGTTATATCCTCTGTAGGACTGAGAAGTTCCGGCATCTGGTACGACATCACCAGAGCTACAAGGAGTGCCACGGAGAAGACCATTGCAATGTCAAAAAGGTTGGCAACCCCGGTCAGGGGGTTCTGCTCGTCCTCATTATTGATGAGTCCTGTTCGTCTGAACCTTCTCCTTTTCACTCCCCTACCTCCAGGGTGTCGAGGATATAGTCTATATCGGCCATATCCTGCCAGTACCATCTTTTCCTTATCTGTGTAAGCACGTAACCGATACTTCCTGCGAACAGTCCGATGACCGTTGTAGCAAAGGCTATCATCAGGTTATTTGCAAGTTGCTCGATATTACCCTGTGAAAGGCCGATAAGTGCAGGTCCGAGTGGGATAAGAGTTCCCATAAGTCCGAGCATAGGTGAGATGGTAGCTACGATCCTGGTCTGCTCAAGTCTCTTGGCCATCCTTATCTCGTATTCCTGTGACAGCCATTCAATGGCAGGGATCATATTCTTCTCAAGATGGTCTGCAGCTGCTGTTGCAAAATTTGTTACCATGAAGTTCTGCTTTATGTTACGCAGTGAGCCTGCAGCCCTTCCGTATTCCTGTGAACCTGTATATTCTCTGACCTCGCTGCAACAGAGTTCAAGGTTCCTGACATCACGATGTCTTTTTGCATATTCAGAAAGGAACTCTCCGATAAGCATCAGAGAGAATACCACTATCAATATCAGACATATCACTACCGGATACAGTAGTGATGAAGAGAATGTATACAATATACCAAACAACGAAGATGTTGCATCCATTTTTATTGACCTCTTATGTTATTGAGGGCGTATCCCCCGATTATAAATGCAGTGAATATCAACAGTGGGATCAGCTCGAGCTCTCCTCCGCTGTTCAGTGCAAGGTTGAGCTTCTTTGCTTTGATGTATGCAGGGACTATCATTGCTCCGAGAAGGTAGAATATCCCCAGGAACATCATCGCTGTTCCAAGGTCCTCAGGTGTTCTTTTCATTTTTCTGAAGACCCATGTGGATGATATCACTGATATGAAGAAAACAAGTCCTACCAGAATACCTACCTTCCAGCCACTTACTTCAAGTGTTGAGGCCAGTATCATACAGGACACAAAAAGAGCTGTAAGACATACGGGACAGGGGACCGATATCACAAGGAAGGTCCTTTTTGAGACATCATGTCCACAGTTCCATTTCTTTTGGGTGTATATCCCTGCTCCAATCAGAACAAGTGCTATGAATACGTGCAGTGTCATTCCAAGGTTCGCTATGCCTTCCAGATATGACTGGTCCACCATTTCCACCAGACTTCCAAGTATTATGGATATGAGGAAATAACCGCTTGCAAGTATCAGAACATCTTTTTTCCTGACTGTAGAGAATCCACATCCTACTCCGGTCTTTAACCCAAATATGAAGATACCTGTCAGTATGCCTATGACGGCTGCATAAACGTAACTCATTTGACCACCCTTTTACTGATTCGATTTGTTGTTTAATTGCTAATTTGTGTATTGAATTATAATTAGTTTATTTGCTTTTAATTAATGCTAATTATCAAATACAATCATTAATGTTTGTAAATTAGCTAATATATGCAAACAAAGTCTCCACTAATAAACCTTTCGGATTATTTTGGCCCAAAATAAGTATCAGTAGATGCAAATATTTTCAATGTGCCGGAGTAATCTGTATAATAAAAATATTATATTTTATGAGAAATTACTACCTTTTCGTTGAAGGATACTTCTTCAGCTATGAAGTTACATGTGAACTGAATAAGGATGTCACTACTCAGTAACAACGAACATAAAATCAGTAAAAATAGAAAAGAAGACAACCCATACGGGTTGTAGAAAAATGATTATTTCTTGAACTCTGTGTAGCCGCACTTGCCGCATGCACGCCTGTCCTTGTGCTCTGCGAGGAAAACGCCCTCTCCACAGCGTGGGCAGGACTGGTGTGTGCGCTCGATGGAATCGCCGCTTACCTTGTAGTAATCTTTAGCTGCCATGATCATTCCTCTGTTGTCTCTTCAGCTGCTTCCTCTGCAGGTGCCTCTTCTTCCTCGACGACCTCTGGCTCAGGGAGCTTGTTCCTTTCAAGGACGTATGCTTCTTCAACCTGTTTCATGCGTGCTTCGTCCTCATAGATCTTGACGTAGACCTTGAGTTCCTGCTTACCGAACTCGTTCTCCATGTTCTGAACGATCACAAGTCCCAGTGGTACTGTGAGCATAGCTGCAAGTTTGTCTTTCACATCATTCCTTGATGGTGTAGCACCCTCAAAGTTGACGGTGAGGTTCAATTCGCGCCTGTTGAGGAGCGCATTATTCTTATCTTTAGTGATTATGATATCCATCCAGTTTCCTCCGAATAGCTTCTATTTGTTCTGTAGCATGGTCCTGTCCATTGAGTATCTCAGTCAACAGGTCCTTCATTTGTTCCTTTTTATCTAATGTTATCTTAACAAGTACAACACCTTCGTCCGGCTGTCCATAGAGAACAGCTGACCCTTCCGGTGCCATAAGTATCGCAGGCACAGCTGCAAGGTCCTCCTCGCCGCGCACAAATATCCTGACATTTTCATCTGCTTTTAACGCATTTCCTACTGCGTCTATCAGATCCTCGGTTATGACCCCTGCTGGATTGTCAACGGATATTTCGGTGAATCCTTCATATCTGGTGCCCACTACGACCCGGTCTGATGCCGGTCCGCGTTTAGTACGGTCATCCACTATAAGGATGTCCGGTATTATTCCAAGATTGAGCAAGTGGAAGGTAGTAACATCACCCACGGATATAAGTTTTGTGGGGGTACCCAGGTCTTCTGAAAGTTTTACTATGGTATCGTCGCCCTTACCTTTGTAAAGACGTCCGAATATCTCACGAAAACGTGGGCGCAGTGTATCTGGTAATGTTAAGTGAAGGCCCAATTAGCGCACCTTCAATGCATATTTATCTGCAACCTTTACGTCCATCTTCTTTGCTATCTCTGAACGCTCAGGGTCTATGATTATTACCATGCCGCTCCAGTCAGCACTGAGATTGCTTGAACCACAGATCGGGCATGTCTGTCCATTGATTATTCTGTGGCATTCCCGGCAAACCTGTTCACTCATCTGATCTCTCCGATATTATCTTTATTCTGCATCTTTTTCTGCAGTTGGCCTTCTGGCTTCATCGAGCCATTCGATCTTGCCCAGGGAATGCTGACGCATTGTAAGTCCGATCTTACTTTCCCTTGGTTCCCTCTCATTGATACTTACCGCAACGATACGGGCTCTGACCTTGTCGCCTTCGGAAAGTGACCTGCCACCACCTTTGCTCACAAGTCTTCCGTTCTTTCCGTCATATGACATGAAATCATCAGTTACCTGGCTCACGTGAAGAAGTCCGTCCATAGCTCCAATGCTTACGAAAGCACCGAAATCCACAGTCTCCACAACCTCACCTTCAATTACTTCCTGAATGGTTGGCACAAATACGATAGCCTGGAATTTCGCATCGTAATATACAGCACCATCACCGACCAGAATATGGCCCTCTCCGATCTCATCTATCTGTGTGATAGCAACGATAGCCCCGATCTCCTTGTCGATCCTGCCTTCAAGTTTCCTTTTCAGGGCATTCTTGACATTCTGGTTAACATCCTCACCTAAAAGATCAGGTGCAACTCTGATTGTATCGGCAAGCTTCATCTTCTTATACATATGAATGACTCCAATGATCCTTTGAAATTATATTATAGTTATTTAATTAGTTTTACAACTTATATGGTTTTAAACTGATCTATGATACTATCTCGAGCCTGTTCTTCTGCCTCAGACATATGACCGGAACTTCCTTTTCCTCAAGTCTCCTGCGAAGTCCTGTATCATTTGTGAGCACAGATGCTGCAAGGTTCGTTGCAAGGTCAAGGATCACATCATCGGCATGTCCCTGTGCTTCGATGACCTCACATCTTTCTGCCATTGCCCGTGCAACCTTTGCAGCTGTCCTGTCAGCTCCTTTGAGAGTTCTTATCAGTCTGTCCAGTTCATTTATCACGGCTGTAGGGACAAGATGTTCATCATAGCCCAGCCTTTTCAATTCCTCGAAGATATCGACATTGAACTGAACAGGTATCATCAGTGCGTTGGTATCAATAATTACCTTCAATCCTCGATAACTCCTACACCAATAAGTCTCCAGCGTGAGCCTACGCGTCTGCTTATAGCGACCGTAGATCCGCTCTCTGCACATACAGGTCTCTTCAACTTGACCTCTGCTATATCCTTACGTGCACTGGTCACTACACCAACAGTTGTCGCTGTACCTACGTTCAGCATCAGTGGTTCACTGGTCTTTATAGGGTCGATCTCTTCTTCGTCAGAGACACCGACAACCCTCTTGAGCAGGTGAAGCTCCAGTTTGAGGTCATCGCGTGTAGGTGGTAAAGTATCAGGGATACCTGCAACCTGTCCTGTAAGTGTATCACTCTTTGTAAGTGTAGGATCAAGGGTGGTACCAACGGCAAGCAATCCTCCTGGTGTTGCTTCCTCAACCTGGTCCTTACCGGCAACGATCAGTGAGACCCTTGTCTTTATTGGAACCCATCTGGTGGCTCCGTCGCTCTCTACCTTTCTTCCGGGTCTGACCTCAAGTTCATCACCAGGGTGCAGAACGCCTTCTGTGAGTGTTCCTCCAATGACACCACCGGTTATCTTCTCGATAGGTGTTCCTGGTTTGTTGATATCGAAGGACCTTGCAATAAGCATGTGCGGTGGTTTGTCGATCTTGTGTGCAGGTGACTTGATCATCTCTTCTATTGTCATGATCAGAGCATCGATGTTGATGTTCTGCTGAGCTGAGATCGGTACGATAGGTGCATCCTCAGCAACAGTTCCCTTCACGAATTCCTTGATCTGATGGTAGTGCTCGATGACCTGCTCCCTGGAAACAAGGTCGATCTTGTTCTGGACGATAACGAGGTTCTTAATGCCGATAATATTCAATGCCATCAGGTGTTCCTTTGTCTGTGGCTGCGGGCATGTCTCGTTCGCTGCGATCACAAGGACGGCGCCGTCCATAATAGCTGCACCGGACAGCATGGTTGCCATCAAGGTCTCGTGGCCAGGCGCATCTACAAAGGATACGGTCCTTAGTTCTTCAGATGGTTTGCCACATCCTTCGCATTTATCTGAAACGGTGTAGCACTGGGGTTCTGGGCAGTCAGGGCATTTCCTGAAAGTGGTGTCGGCGTATCCCAGCCTGATAGATATACCACGCTTCATCTCTTCGCTATGTGTATCTGTCCATACTCCTGACAGTGCGCTGACAAGTGTGGTTTTTCCGTGGTCGACATGACCTACCATGCCGATATTAACACTAGGTTGACTCAATTTTTGATTTCCCTCCCGGTTGGGCAATGTTTTAGAAGTGTAATAAGTTCAGTATAAGTTCTAATATATTATCTGTTTAGGTTTTGGTCTATCATTCGATTAATCATATTTAAATGATTTCGAACGACCAGAAAATGCAAATACCTGTTGGTATGGCAAACCATGCCTAATTCCTTTAATAATGTATATAGCTTACTATGATGGGCAATAACACTAGTGATCGTGTGTACTTGCAGGATCACAATATAGCATCAAGTGCATCGTTGATAATGTCATCCCGCAGGAATAGCTTCTCGATTATGATGCCGCTTTTTGTTATCTTGAAGTTAAGAGGTTCCAGTGTTAGGGAAGTACATCTCATTTTAGGGATGTACATCTGACGGATGCCTCTCTTGGATATGGGGTCACGTTCCATGTCAAGTTCTATGGTCCCAAATGCAGTATGCTCTGCGATGCTGTTCTTTGCATCTGCGTCTTCATGTCCCATTATAAAAAGTGTGGTGCATTTCTTAGCATAGAGGATGTCGTTTATTGTAAAGAACTTATCAGCGAATTCTTCTGTAGAGTGGTAAAGTGAGAGCATGTCAAGATTGTCCAGTACCACGATATCTACATCATCCGGTATTTCCTGTACGTTCTCTACACAATCCTTTTCCATAAATCCGATTCCGCTTCCATGCCTTGCAGCATTGTGTATCCTGTTAGTTCTGGTCTCAAAGGACTTTGTGATAAGTAGTGTTCCTTTGTCTATGCAGGCCTGAAAATCGATGCCGATACTAAGTGACTGTTCGAGAAAACTTTCCACATTGACATGTGTTAACATGAGCATGCACTTTTTCCCGTCTTTGCAAGACTGGTAGAGAAAATGAGTTGCAAGCAAGGACTTACCTGAACCTGGCGGTCCTGTGATGAGGATGCCCTGCTGAGAAGGATAACCGCCCTGCAGTATGTCATCCAGCTCTTTTATACCGGTAGATGTCCTGCCTATATGCATGTAGTATGTATTATTCACTACATTATATAAAAAGACTATTATTCGAGTGCTGTTATTAATTTGCGGTTGTGAATAAAGAGGAATGTTCGGGTCTGACCCGAACATTATGGTAAAATAGTTTTCTTTATGTAATGATCTTGTCGAGCTGGTCTGTCTCGATTGCCCTTCTTATCTCGAAAGCAACACGGCGACCCGTGCTCATTGGCTTTCTCCATATGGTGTTTCCGTATGGGTGACCAACTGACATGTGGACATTTGTTCCTCCACCGACACGTGGTGCTACATCATATATGTAGAAGTTCAGGTCCTTGTCGACACATGTCTGGAGGCAGAACGGACCGATGACACCAGGGTCATAGTGTTTCTCTGCAGCCTTGATGTATTTCTCGGAAAGCTCGAATACCTTCTCAAGGAGTGATTCCCTGAGTGTTGCGGAGTTATGACCACATACGGTGTATTCAGGTGTGAGCTGGTGTTCTGCAAGTGTCATCTGCTGTGGTGCAGGCAGACGTACATGTCCGTCCAGACTTGTCTCAAAGCGCCAGTCGATACCAAGTATCTCAAGCTTGTTCATCTCTGTCTCGACAGGTGAGTAGAACATGTCGAAGTTGAACACCGGACCGATCACATAGCGCTCTATCCTTGCGTTATCAAGTGCATCCTGTGTGATAACACCCTGTTTAAGCAGGGACTGGGCCTTCTGCTGGTACTCCTCATAGGTTCCTGCTGTGAAGAAACCCCTTTCCAGTTTCTTTACTGCGTGAGGGAGCTTTACCATCACAAGTTCCTCGATGTCCTGTGGGTCAGCGATCCTTTCAGGGAATGGCAGTCCTGCCTTCTCAAGGAGCCAGTAGTAATCCTGGTCTATACCTCTCTCCTCGCTACGGAGCATGTTCCTGCTTCCTACAAGAGGCACCTTGAAATCGTTCTCCACTTCATCGATACCACAGTATGATGTGAAAGAACGGTTAGGGATGAAAAGTACATTCTCTTCGACCAGCTTCTTCTGGACTTCCTGTGAGGTTGTCTGACTGAACTTGTCCAGCATTATGTGCTCGTCCACGATACCACGGACGATCTTGCCATTGCTGTCTCTCTGTGCTTTGAAATAATCCGTATAGGTCTTCTCGCGTCCCTGCTGACATACAGCAAATGTCCTGAAGTCCTCTTCGATCGCGCCGTCAAAGACATCAAGTGCTGAATGTGATGCCACAGCGCCTATCTTGACCTTATCCATGTCATAATCTTCAATGATCTCTGCGATCTCTTTTCTGTCTATCATTATTTGCCCTCGATTTTGCCCAGACATTGTATTTACTGTTTATAAACCTGTTTACGCTGAAAGTAAGCGGTGATCTAAATACCTGTTACCAGATAGATTATTAGCGGTGTTATGAAAGTCTCTATTATTGCTGCAAGTAATATTAGTGGGAAAAGCCAGTGCAGGTAGAACTTGATCCCTTTTATTATCTCTTCCTTAAGGTCAACAGGTTCCGAACGGAGTGCCTGCAAGGCAGTGTATCCTATCTTCATTCCCACAGCAGATGATATGATAAGCATTGGGATCTCAATAATTCCATGGGGTGTCAGACCTGCTATTACGAACAATGCCCCGTTCTCGACGGTCATGTAATGTGCAAAGATACCAAGGACAAACCCGTTCAGGATAAGGAATCCGAATGGGACTATGCCAAGGATGAAGCCCAGTAGTATTGAGAAGAACATCTTGATGGCATTGTTCGCAAAGATGAACAGCATTATCTCTATGGCTGAAAGTCCTTCAAGCATCTCTGCAAGTTCTTCCAGCCCTCCGAGTGATTCCAGTGAAAGCGAAGGGTCCATAGCATAATAGACGTAACCTGCAATACTTGATATTAAAAATAGTATGAAGCTGACCAGAACAAAGGGTTTCAACTCATTGATATAGGTCCGGAATCTCTCTTTTGTGTTCTCATCGTGCATGGCTCATACTCCGAGTGCCATCCTGATCGTGTTCCTGCATGCAGGTGATAATCCAAGGACTATGATTACCAGTTTCAGGAAGGTCTTCAGTGTCTCTGATTCCCCGTCCTCGTCAAAATGATTATCCATTATATATAATACCGGAATGAATATAGATAGTTTTAACGGATACATGACAAGTGCAGTACCTGTGAGTTCGATAAGATATGCCGGAACCACATGTTTCTCATAATATCCAAGGAGATCGATCCCTGCGATGGTCGATGATGCGTCCATCAGGTGCACCCAGAGGATTGCCATGTTGATCTTACTTTTTAGCAGGTCCAGACCGATGTGGTCAAAGAGGTACTTCATAAGCAGAAGTATAACGCTTGCTGCACCAATTACAAAGACCGGCAACCATGGAAGGACCAGATCCTCAAGGTAGAACAATACCATGAGGTTCACGACGAACCATGCAAGTCCGAAATATGCAAAGGTCTTAAGGTAATCTCCGCTTCCCTTTAACCTCACTATCCATTTTGATAGCACCAGGAAGAACATCGTTATTGCGAACACGAAAAAATAGATGTTTGGGGTAATGAAAATGTAACTTGCCGGAGCAGTTATTATTCCCGTATCCTCTATGACCCTCAGGGATGAACCTGCAAGGACAAAGGGAACTATTGCTGCAGTAAGCCTGTCATCGATATTGATGTCCAGTTTTCTCAGTAGCTTGACAACGCCGAATATACAGATTCCGAGCAATATGGCCCATGTTACGGTATTTACGATATTGTAGCCACTATCGTGAAGTATGGGGTCTATGTAATAATTGTTTATGAATTCGGTGAGTTTATCTATCAATGGCATCATGATCACAGCAGTAATATAATATAGGAATATCCTAATACAACTAACACTTAATAGGTTTATTGGAAAAGCGGAACTCGACGAGAGAGTTCCGAATCAGTATACTCCTATCAGCAGCCTTCTCTTCAAAAAGGCTCGTCATCAGCATGGTGTTCGATAGGGTATGGACCATGGCCTTTTCATCATTTGATATGGTCTGGTATGATCATCCCCTATCATTCAATATCAATTAATATTCAGTTTTTGGCAGGTATATAAGTGATCCCGGCAAAAGGCAAAAAGAAATGGATGCAGTTACCAAGAGATGTTGTTGTGGGTCCTGATGTCATCTATGACGTGAAGGATGTCTGCGATGACCTGAAACTCAAAGAGGGTGCTTTCATAGTCACCGGTCAGAACACCCGAAGGATAGCAGGAGATGTTGTGTTCGACCTCCTTGAAGATAGTGGTTGTGAACCGGGTATCATAGTATCTAACGAGGCATCCATGGAGGATGTCCGTAGAGTGGTCGCTGAGGCCAGGGCTGCAAACTCCGAATACCTCCTGGGTGTCGGGAGTGGAAAATCCATAGACGTGGCAAAACTTGCAGCCACACAGCTCAGTCTTCCATTCATAAGTATGCCAACGGCTGCTTCACATGATGGTATAGTTTCCTCAAGGGCATCGATACATGATAAAGGCAGGAAATCCTCTGTAGAGGTGAATGCCCCAATGGCAGTGATAGCAGATACACAGATCATTTCCAGTGCACCTTATCGCCTGCTTGCTGCCGGATGCGGTGATATTATATCCAATTATACTGCGGTACTGGACTGGGAACTGGCCCACAGGTTAAGGAACGAGCCTTTCAGTGAATACGCCGCAGCTCTTTCCAGAATGACGGCACAGATACTGATGGACTCCCCGGAAGACATCAAACCCGAACTTGAAAGTTCGGTGAGGATAGTTGTCAAGGCCCTTGTTTCCAGTGGTGTTGCCATGAGCATCGCAGGTTCCTCAAGACCTGCATCAGGTTCCGAACACATGTTCAGTCATGCTCTTGATATGCTTTCTCCCGGCTCGGCCCTGCATGGTGAGCAGTGTGGCGTGGGGACTATCATGATGATGTACCTGCATGGTGGCGACTGGAAGAAGATAAAGGAGTGCCTGGAGATCATCGGTGCACCCACCACAGCTGAAGAACTGGGGATCGAAGATAAGTATATATTAGAGGCGCTTCTTGTTGCACATGAGATACGTCCGGAGAGATATACGGTACTCGGGGCGGGCCTGACCCCGGAAGCAGCAGAGAAGGTCGCACGACTGACAAAAGTTATTTCATGACCATTCCCTTACTTATCATAATATCATATCTGTAATTTCAAATATCAAGGTGATCCATATGACAGAAACCAACACTACAATTACACTTATCGGCTCAAGACTTGCAAAGGAAGGCGAAGATTTCATATTCATGGGAGAAGCCCGCGAATGTGGCAAATGCAAGCTGAAGCGGACATGCCTGAACCTTGACCCGGGCCGCAGGTACCGTGTTGCGAAGATCAGGGGAGATACGGTCCACAATTGTTTCATCCATGAGGGCGGGGTATTGACCGTAGAGGTCGAGAGTTCACCTATCCTTGCAGCGATCGAATCACGCAAGGCTGTAGAAGGTTCAAAGATAAGCTATCAACTTCCGGAATGTGAGGAGTTCGATGACAGTGTCTATGACATCCTGTACCCTGAAGGCCTTAAAGAAGGGGACAAGTGCACAGTTGTAAAGGTGATCGGTCCAATGGATGAGGAACTGGTTCACGGATGTTCATTGAAGAAGGTTGAACTTAAACTATAGTTCCCTTGCGAACAACTTTTATATAAAAAAGCAATTCGTAAAGATAAGAAAACTATCGCATAGATATCAAACTTATGATCATATATCAATAGAGGTAATTGAATGGCAGGGAAGGCAGGTGAATCATTTCATTATGATTTTTATACAGCAGAACGCTGGAACAACTGGATCAAACAGATAACAGAAAGTGATTTCAAGTTAGAGGAATCCGATGAACCACAGGGAAAGGAAGGTGCTATCTTCGTAAACATGGAAGATGACATAATCCTTGCATGCCTGAAGATCATCGCCAAGTACGAGAGGGAACAGATCCCACAGGAATCCGCTCTGGAATACATCGGAGATATAAGGGATATCGCACTTGCTGAGATCGACAGCATCTCTGAGGATGCGGACCTTATGATAGTCTCTCTTCAGACATCGCTTATGGGAAGCTTTGCAGCATGTGAAGCATACATATCCGGGGATTATGACGAGAAAGATGAGATCGGTGATCTCGTAAAGGTTGCCCTTGAAGCAGAATCCTCAGAAGACATTGAGATCGCACTTGGCACGATCGCTGAGATCGGTGCTCTTGTCCTCAGTGGAAAGGAACTCTCAGAGAAGGTCATGGAAGAGGTTCCTTATGGCCTTGTTGCAGAATGGCTTGATGGTATCGAATCCATCTACGCTGCAATGCAGGGCTCTGACAGTTACAAGGATGATGAAGAAGACGATGGAAAGTAAGTAGATCAGGGAAATCGTTCCCTATTCTCTTCATTCTTTCTTTTAGCCTTTAACCTGCTTTTTCTCTTTTTGTTCTAATTCATATGGATAACATGTTCGATCATAGCAATATTGCAGTCCTTGACCTTACACATGCAGGTATCATTATCGCTGAGAAGTTCTCAGGTCTTGGTTTTAACGTAACTGCGGTCGATGTCTACAGGACGGTGGACGAGGATGTTCTATCTCGACTTTGTTCAGAGAATGACATACGGACTTCAAAGGAAGCAATAGGCGTTGATGACTTTGACCTTATAGTAAGTCCTGCCCATCTGGGTCCTGAATATCCCATGCTTGCAGATGCAAGGGAAAAAGGCATCGAGATAATCACTCATCATATGGCGGTGGGTCACATATTAGCAATGACCGACTCTCTCAGGGGTGCTAAGGTCATTGAGATCACGGGTTCCAAGGCAAAGACAAGTTCAGCATCCCTCCTTGCCGGTATGCTCTCCATGAAGGAGAGGGTCGTACTTCACACATCCAGAGGCCTGGAATTGTGGGAGAATGGAAGTTCAAGGGTCCTGCATCTTGGTTTTAGCATAGCACCGGGAAGTGTACTGCTTGGAATTGACAAACTGGAGGAACTTGGTGTAGTTGCAGCCTGTTACATCTTCGAGATATCGATAGGCTTGACAGGCTTTGCAGATGTTGGCGTGATCACTACACTGGAGCCGGACTATCTGATAGCGGCATCGACCTCCAATGCGAGTGATTCAAAGATGAGTGTGCTCTCCTATGGTAAGCCGAAAGAGGTATTTTTCCTGAATGCCAGGGATGAGAAGGCACTGGATAAGGCAGATGGGAATAACAGGGATTATCTCACATTCAGTGATTCCGGGGAGATAAGTGCTGACCTTCAGGCTTATTTTGAGGATAATATGGTTGTTTTCAAGGATAAGGATGGGCTTTTCAGTTCGGTACTTTCACCAAATTACAATTATGGTTCATACGCAACAGCCTTCGCCGTTTCAGCTTCAGTGGCATTGAGGATGGGAGTATCTAAAGATGATGTATCTGCGGTTGTCAGTTCCTTTGAAGGCTTGCAGGGAAGGATGCAGGAAAAGCAACTTTCCGGCAGGGTACTTATCGACAATTCCAATTCCGGCATGGACATACGCTCTGTTGAAAAGGCACTGGATTATGCTTTGAGTAAAAGTGCTGATAATGTCAATTCTGGCAGGATGTTCATGGTAATTGGAGAGGAGGCTGCACAGGTATGTGAGGGTCTGCCACCAGAGGATGTTTCTGGGTTCATTGGCAGACGTGGTACTGATCTGGAAATGATCATACTTGTGGGTGAGAGGATGCAGGGAATATCTGAGGAAAATGTCATTTATGCATCAGGACTTGAAGAGGGACTGGAAATGGCATTTAAGCTTTCATCTGAGGATGATACTATCCTTTCATGCGTGAAATGTTTCAGATGATGATGCTTATTTTATCTTTATTCTTTTATTATGATCAGTCCTTTTATATGATAAAGGAATAGATAGTGCAGAAAAATGGACTTACTTTAAGTATACTATTTATTACGAAATTAAACAATTATAATAATCTAACTAATCTACAATCAAAGAAGTATATCGGGATACATATGGCAGAAAACGATATTTCTATAATACACCCGCGGCCAAGTTCCATCGTGGCTGCGTTATATACATTGCGTGACCTGAATGTTGATGTTGCGATACTCCACGGTCCGCCTGGTTGCTCATTCAAACACGCAAGGCTGCTTGAGGAAGATGGGATACACGTTGTGACAACAGCCCTTGATGAGAATGGTTTCGTCTTCGGAGGGCGTGATGAACTTTCTTCCCTGCTGGAGAAGGCCAATGAGATGTTCAACCCGAAACTTATCGGTGTCGTTGGAACCTGTGCCAGTATGATCATCGGTGAGGAGCTCCGTGAGCCTATTCAGGATGCTAACCTTGATGTTCCTGTCATAGAGGTGGAAGTGCACGCAGGATATCCTAACAACACAAAAGGTGTGCTGATTGCACTTGAATCTGCATGTGAGGCAGGTGTCATCGATGAGGAGGAACTCGAAAGACAGAAGGTCCTGCTTGAGGAAGCGACAAATGTCGAGAAACGTCACGGTGCAGCAAGCAAGGAATATCTTGTTCCTTCACGTGGTGACCTGAAGTACAAGGTCGCTGAGAAAGTTATCAATTACCTGAAAGAAGGCAAGAAATGCCTCACCATCATGAACGCCAAGAAGGAGACCGGCTACATGTTCGCCGACATCACCGTTGCTATCAATGAAGTGGCTGCACAACTTGGTGTTGCAGACAATGTCATCAACATGGCAAATGTGGATGATACACTTGGTCTTCCCCGTGTACGTCACCATGCAACCAGTATCATGAACGACTTCAATGAGAAGGGAGTACCGATCCATGAGGTGATTGGTGGTATGGACGAGTACCCGATCGCAGGTGACAGGGTAAGTGAACTCATCGCTGAGAAATACAGTGACTTCGACTTTGCTGTTATCACAGGAGTACCACATGCGATACCAATGGACAATCTCAAGGACATGGATGTGATTTCAGTGACCAACGGTCCGAGACAGGTCTTCCCTCTCAAGGATATGGGACATTCCAATGTCATTGTTGAGATCGATCTGCATCCAAAGACACTCGGTGTGAGCAATATAGTCGAGTCAGAGTTCGGTGCAACAATGCGTGAAGTGGCAAAGGACATGCTGAATGAGGAGGCAGCCTGATGGAACAGAAAAGGATAGCCATCTATGGTAAAGGCGGCATCGGAAAATCCAGTACAGCTTCCAATGTTGCAGCAGCCTGTGCCGACGAAGGTTACAAGGTTATGATCATCGGATGTGATCCGAAGAGCGATTCATCCATCACACTACTTGGTGGCAAGAGGATACCCACCATCCTTGACCTGCTCAGGCAGAAAATCGAGGTAAAGGAAGAGGATATCGTCCATGAAGGCTACAAGGGCGTGAAATGCGTAGAGGTAGGCGGTCCTGAGCCAGGTATCGGCTGTGCAGGGCGCGGTATCATCGTTGCTATCCAGAAGTTGAAGAAGGTATGCAAGTCCATTGATGATATGGACCTGATCATCTACGATGTTCCGGGGGATATCGTATGTGGTGGTTTTGTGGCACCTATACGCAAGGGACTTGTGAATGAGGCTTACATCCTTACATCCGGCGAGTACATGCCTCTCTATGCTGCTAACAATATCTGCAAGGGACTTGCCAAGATCGATACACCTCTCTCCGGCATTATCTGTAACTCAAGAAGTGTTACAAGGGAAGAGGAGATCGTGAGGAAGTTCTCCGAGGAGATCGGCAGCAAGCTTATGGCTTTCATACCAAAGGAACAGATCGTCCAGGATTGTGAGAGGGATGGCTTCTCCGTGCTTGAGAAGGCTCCAGATTCCTCAGTTGCCGGTGTCTATCGCGAGCTTGCACACTCTATTATGTCCAACGACAGTTCCGTACTGCCATCATCACTTGAAGATGAGAGACTGCGTGAACTCACACGTTAAGGTCTGATATCATGTCTGAAAACTCCTCGGTTCCGGAAAAGAAGGAGATTAAGGAAACTATGGAAACTATGGGCACTAAGGAAATACCAAGGATCCTCCTGTCAGCTGGAAGTTCATCCTCCGGTAAGACCACGATCACCATAGGTCTGCTTGCGGCTCTTACTGAAGCAGGTTACAAGGTCCAGCCATACAAGGTGGGTCTGGATTATATCGATCCCAGTTACTACACTGAGATAACCGGTCGCAGGGCTCGTAATATAGATGGTTTCCTTATGGATGAGGAGGGTGTCAGGGATGTTTTCATCCACGGTGCAGAGGTCGGTGAGGATGCTGATATCGCTGTCATCGAGGGTGTCCGTGGCCTGTACGAGGGCTTTGACAGCTTCACGGATACCGGCAGCACCGCACAGATAGCCAAGATCCTGAAATGCTCTGTTATCCTTATCGTGAATGCAAGGAGCATCACCCGTTCAGCTGCTGCTCTTGTCAATGGTTTCAAGGACTTCGACAAGGATGTGAATATAGTCGGTGTGATCCTCAACAACATTGGTGGTCCAAGACACACAAAGAAGGCAACCGAGGCTATCGAACACTATACAGGTATCCCTGTTATTGGTGTTATCCGCCGCAACAATTCAATGAAGATATCCATGAGGCATCTCGGTCTTGTTCCTGCAATAGAGGAACGCCGCCGTGCCGATAATTATGATGAACGTATCGAGTTCATCAAGAACACTGTCAAGGAAGGGATACAGGTCGACCGCCTTCTTGAGATGGCAAATGCGGCTCCGGGACTTGAACGACCTTCAAAGACCGTTTTTACCCCACGTGAGCTTGAAGGTGAGCCTCCGGTCATTGGTGTTGCACTTGATGAGGCCTTCAATTTCTATTATCATGACAATCTCGAACTGCTGGAGATGGCAGGAGCCGAGATAAAATACTTCAGTCCGATACACGACAGCAAACTACCCGATGTGGACGGACTCTACCTTGGCGGCGGCTATCCCGAGCTTTTCGCCGCAGAACTTGAGAACAATGTCTCCATGCGTGAGGATGTACTTGATGCCTCGCGTTCAGGTATGCCCATCTATGCAGAGTGCGGCGGTCTGATGTACCTGACCGAGAAACTGAGCACAGGAGTGAAAGGACAGGGAGCTCACCACATGGCAGAGATGCCTGAATCAACCCACGATATGGTCGGCGCGCTACCCGGACATACCCTCATGGGTCACAAACGTGTGGTCAGCTACAATATCGGTTCATTAGCAATGGATTCCGTTATTGGCAAAACAGGCAATTCCTTCCGGGGCCATGAGTTCCACCACTCAGAGGTAACCAACATACCAAAGGATGCGAAGTTCGCTATCAAACTTTCCAGAGGAACCGGAATAATCGATGGCTGGGACGGGCTAACGGTTGATAATACGCTGGGGTGCTATGCTCATCTGGTTGCGAGTTCCTACAGGGAGTTTGCGGGAAGCTTTGTGGACTTTGTGATGAAGAACAGATGATTTTATTGTTGTTTTTATTCATTTTTCCCATCTAATATAATTTCCAGGTTTTTCGGCTTTGTAGAGATCCTGTTAATTGCAACTTTGAACTCAGCAACTTTAAACAACTGCATTAGTTCAATGGTCTTCAGGATTGTGGTGAAGGAATATGTCGCCTGCTTCGGGTGGTAACATTGATCATTGTCTGTCACTGATATTTACAGATCAATTAGAAATACAAGGCTGCAGTGAACTATTATTTTGACTGATCGGAAGTCATGAATTTCTTAAACCATCCCGGAGGGTACGGCGAAGCCGGCACGATCAGAAAAGAAGAATGAGATAATCAGTTGCTTTCACTCGTATTCTGCATGCCGATAATTAAGAACCGGAATGTTCCTCATAAGATTGGGGTCTTGAAGTGTTTCTTCTTGCAGAGGTCTACAGGAATAGTTAAGGTACGGAGCCATAAAGGATCTGGAACTTCTGGAATGACCGGAAATACCGTTTGATCAATATCAAAAGGTCTTTTTATTTTCAAAAGAATTCTCTATATATCAAATGATATTCATGGGCACAGGTGCAGGCAAACATGGAAAATATGCATAAGGTAATTGGTCACAAGGGATGGAAGATCGCTTATTTCTCTATGGAGATCGGGTTAAAGAACGAGATGCCAACTTATAGTGGTGGCCTTGGTATCCTTGCCGGGGACACGATCAGGGCAAGTGCAGACCTTGGTCTTCCCCTTATCGGTGTGACCCTGCTTAACAGAAAGGGATATTTTCTACAGAAGGTCGATGAGGCCGGCCGGCAGACAGAACATCATCAGGAGTGGTCCCCTTCGGATTATATGGATCTCCTGCCTTACGAAATTACGGTAAGGATGCAGAAAAGGGATGTCAGGATAAGGGCATGGCTCTATGAACACCAGAGCCTTACAGGTTCGAAGATACCTGTGATCTTCCTTGATACTGATGTTGAAGGCAATTCCTTAGAGGACAGGATGATCACGGATAGTCTTTACGGAGGGGACAGGTCTTATCGTCTGAAACAGGAAATGGTGCTCGGTATAGGTGGTGTGAGGATGCTCAACAGCCTTGGATGTTCCATTACCAAATATCATATGAACGAAGGTCATTCAAGTCTCCTTGCCATTGAACTGCTGCGTCAGAACAACATGCAGCCTGAAAGGGTAAGGGAGGAATGTGTCTTCACTACCCATACTCCTATAGAGAGCGGCCATGACAGATTCTCACATGACCTCGTACTTGATGTAATGGATGAGGATGTGGATCTGGATGCTCTAAAGCAGTATGGGGGAGAATATGAACTTAATATGACCCTGCTTGCTTTGAATCTCTCCAACTACATCAACGGTGTGGCAAAAAGACACAGGGATGTTTCCAGGAAGATGTTCCCGGGATACGAGATATCATCTATAACAAACGGTGTACATTCATATACCTGGGTCTGTCCATATTTCAGGAAATTGTATGACAGGTATATTCCGGGGTGGGCTAATGAGCCGGAACTTCTGGTCAGGGTTCAGAGCATACCTGATAATGAGGTATGGGATGCTCATATGCTTGCAAAGAAGGAGCTTATCGACCATGTGAACAGCAGGTCCAATGCAGGTCTGGACTATGATACTCTGACGATAGGTTTTGCAAGACGCTTCACCGAGTACAAGAGACCTACCTTCATTTTCTCAGAACTGGATAGATTGAGAAAGGTCAACGAGGCCGGGAAGATCCAGTTGATATTCGCAGGAAAAGCGCATCCACGCGATACTATGGGAAAGGCATTCATTGAAAAGATATTCCAGTATATGGAAGAGCTCAAAGGTGAGATAAAGATAGCTTATCTTGAGAACTATGACATCGACCTTGCCATGAAGATGGTTTCAGGTGTGGATATCTGGCTGAACAATCCCCGAAAACCGCTGGAAGCATCAGGGACAAGTGGTATGAAGGCAGCTCATAATGGTGTTGTGAACTTCAGTGTGCTCGATGGCTGGTGGATCGAGGGATGCGTGGAAGGTATGACCGGCTTTGCAATAGGCCCTAAACCAGAGGTTGATAAGACCCTGGAACAGATTGAGAAGATGGAGCTTGATGACCTGTACAATAAACTCGAATACATAATGATCCCTAAGTACTATTGCAGGAGAGACGAATGGGTCAGCCTGATGAACAATTCCATCGAGATGATCGCTTATTATTTCAACAGCCACAGGATGATGCGTCACTATGTGACCGAAGCTTACCTGTGAGCTTTGTTCCTTCTTTTTTTTTCTATTTTAAGTCTGTTCTTAAAGTGATAGATCTGATTATTATACATCAGTATAAATTAATTATGTTTAAATATCAAAAAAACATACTTCGAGTGGGTGGACTTTCTTGAAATCTTATTGTCAAAAAACGATATTTTTAATGTTAGTGACTTTCTTGTTAGTACTCTTTGCAGGAAATGCAATGGCTGAAACCATGAAAGTTGACTGGAACGGTACTGGTGATCATATGTCTATTCAGGCTGCAATCGACAATGCGTCATCTGGAGATTCAATTGTTGTCATGCCGGGAAACTATACTGAGAATCTGCTGGTGGATAGGTCGGTTTCTATCTTTTCGGAGTCAGGGAATCCTGCAGATACGGTGATTCAGCCTTTTGATCTCACTGAGAAACTGATAACCATAAATTCAGATAATGTAGTAGTTAATGGCTTTACTGTAACTGGTGCCAATGCGTCAAAGGCTATATTCCTCTATGAGTCCTCTGGATGTTTGATAGAGAACAATATAGTTAGCTCAAACAAATATGGAATATACCTGAACAACTCTGATAATAATGAGGTTGTTAACAATACCCTGCTTTCAAACAACTTTATAGGTCTCTGTCTTTTTGAAAGTGATGACAATTCTGTTCGTTCGACTTATTCATCAGGCAATTTCATTGGTTTTGATCTGGTAAGTTCATGTAATAATGTTCTCTCGGATAATACACTCGAAAGTGATGGGGCATATGGGATATACTTCCATCAGTATTCACATGACAATTCCATAATGAACAATAATATTAGCAATACTTATTATTTTGAACCTCTTGGATCAAGTACTTTAATTTCAGCAAGTATGGAACCTATCTCATCAAATGAGAACAAAGAATTCGATGTATATCTTTTTGCAGATAGCAGCCAAAAAATGCTGAATGAATTCTCAATTTCTGAGTATGATCAGTCATCAACAAGCACTGCTCCTGGTGTATATGGTGGGCTTGGTCTATTTCTTAATAGGGATAACACAGGAAACATAATAGTAAGCAATGTTGTTGAAAACAGTTACATTCGTGGAATGCACTTTGGATATAGTTCATCAGGAAACACTATTTATGACAATTACTTCAATAACACAGATAATTTCTACCAGTACTACAACAATACCAACATCTGGAATATAACACTAACACCGGGTGAAAATATTGCAGGTGGCCCATATCTTGGTGGAAATTGCTGGACCAATCCTTCAGGTACGGATTTCAGTCAGACACATGTGGATCTAAATGATGACGGGATATGTGATGAATCGTATTCTATCGATCAATACAATGTAGATGAATTACCTCTTTATTCGTATCAAAATCTGCTTCCAGAAGCTTCAATATTCTCAATTTCACCGGGTTATGTAAAGACTGGTGAGTTAGTTCACTTTGCAGGAATTGGTATCGATTATGATGGATACATTCAGGAATATGGCTGGAGATCCAGTATAGATGGAGAACTGAGCGATGATGCTTACTTCAGCACAAATACATTGTCACCGGGAAATCACACTATCTATTACAAAGTAAAAGACAATGAAGATGAGTGGTCAGCAGAAGTCATAAGTCACTTGACGGTTGAAAATGATGATGAGGCATATATCAGAAGTCAGGTTTATAATGGCAGTGATCTCAACTCTATTTTTAACGAGAATGCCATACATATTGGAAGCGGACATTATGCAATTGAAATAAACTCATCCAATTTTAAAGCCTTTAATTACGATCTGGATACAAATACAGGCAGTGAATCATTTAGGATATGTAATTCAACTAATTTCAGCCATTCAGCAGATGGCAGGACAATTGAAGAAGGAATTATCAACTACAAAACTGAAATTCTTCAGGTAAATTACGAAGCAGACTTTGGTAATGAAGAGGCGTATGGATCAACACATCCTACCACATATCCATCAATAGGATTCTTTGGTGACAGATATGTTTCTCTCTCAGATGAAAATCCAGATGAAATTGTAAAATTACTTTTGGATAGCGATGATAAACATCTGATTAGAAAAAGTTCTTCCTTAGAACTCCATGAAGGCTACGAGCTTACAGCAAAACAAATTGATGTTGAAGGAGATAAAGTATGGATGGAACTATCCCAAAATGGAGAGTTCATAGAAGATGAAGTTATTGATCTTTCCGGCGATCCTGTAACATGGGAGTATGATCTGGACATTGGGGATGAAGGGGATGTCATTGTTTTTAGATTACTTGTTACGGATCTATTCGTGGAACAGGTCGACGAATTTGTTGTTGTAGAAGGAATATGGTTAATTGATTTTGAAAATCCCATAGATGTAGAAGCTGGATCTACTTTCAATGAAATGGAAGTTCAACTGGTTGATAATAATTCAATCAGAATGAACAATTTGAATAACATAATTCTTGAAAAAGATAGTACTATAAATGTTGCCAATGACCTTAACTTTAAAGTTGCTGATTCAGATGCACTGCGTTTCTGTCTGATTAAAACATACGACCAATCAACTCAACATGACATCCCAGGTGCCGTTGCAACAGGCCCAGAATCATGGGATTATTTGGATTTTGCTGGTCTATTCTATGATATTGACAATGCCATATCTTCTGAAACACTTGAAGTAACACAACCTTTGACGAGTACTGAGCGAATAATCCACCCAGGAAACCTCACATATACAACAACTATTCAGAAAAGTAATTTCTCATGTGATGAATTAAATTCTGACGGAGAGCAATATGAAGTTGTAGGTATACTAGGAGAAAAATACATACCTTTAGAACAGGGAAATCCGGCAAAACTTGGAAAACTGCTTCTTGACACAAATAAAGAATATGTTGTGACTGGAAGTGGTGATATTGATTTTAAGGATGGTTATGGTGTTCATTATTCCTACGATGAAGAAAAAGATGATTTTTATGTTTATTTTATAAAAGGCAACTGCATATATGGCAGAACCTCCATTAATAACACTGTTACTTTTGACCCGGTATCCCAGGATGCTATATGGAAATGGGAAGATGACATTGCTGGTGTAGACGATGTCAGAGTTATGGAATTGCATATTAAAAAGAGAGAGGGGCCGTTTTCGAAACAATTTATAATTGATGGGATCTGGATTTTAGACTTTGATGATATATTGGATTTTGAGATTTCAGATGAAGATGATATGATGGAAGTAACTGATATTTCTGACAATTCTATCACTTTCTCAAATTGGAATTCTATCAATCTATTATCAGGAAAGAGATTTGATATTTACAATAGTTTGAAATTGGAAGTTGCAGATAATAGTACACTTCATTACTATCCAATAGTTGAAAAGACAATACTCGAAAATACAGCAGCAAATATTGATTCTTATGAAACCAGAATAAGAAGTTACCAAAATGAGAATCCTACAATTAATATAAGCCTGGATTATCCTTCTGATGTGGTATGGTATTTAGATGGGGATTATCAACAGATCAATTACTCAGTAACAGATGCATCCTATTATCCGAATGCTTATGCATCAGGTGATTATGACATTACTGCTTTTGTATCAAATGAAAATGGAACAGATGTTATAAACTGGGACTGGGGAATTATAAAACCAACAACTTCAGTTGATATTACCCATACAGGAAATATCGAAATTAGAAGCCCTGTATATGACAAAAATGATATAGTAGCACTTAATGACAACAATACTTTCATAGAAATCAATGCTTCCAACTTTGCAGGTTTTTATTGTGATATGGACAGAAACCTGTCAACTGAAATGATTTTTATAGAGAATATGACATCTGCAGAAAACGGAGACTTAAAGATTGGAAAATATGGACTAAAGTATTCCACTTCTGTCCAACAGGTCATGTACAAAGCAGATTATGGAAATAGCAAATATGGATTAAATGACACATATCAAGTAATAGGAATCCTGGGTGATCCTTATGTCCCAATTACTGAAATAGAAAATAGTAAAACATGCAAGTTTGCAAAATTACTGGTTGACACTGATAATAAATATACATTAAGAACAAATTCATCTCTTGAACTTGCAAATGGCTATGCGCTTACAGCAAAGCAAATTAAAGTTGAAGAAGATAAGGTCTGGTTGGAACTATCCCGAAACGGAGAGTTCGTTGAAGATGAAGTAATAGATGTAAGTGATGGATTAGCAATATGGGAATATTATTCTGACCTTGGAAACGAGTCTCATGTACTTATCTACAGACTACTTGTAAGTGACGTATTCCAGGGACAAGTCGATGCTCTTGCAGTTACACAAGGAATGTGGTTGATTGACAGTAATGAAGATAACCTGCTTGAAATTGATCAGGGAGACCGGTTCAGCGAACTGGATGTCGATCTCTTGGACAATAATATAATAACTATGTCCAATAACCATGATGACATCATTCTGAAAAAAGGAGAAGACACAACCATAGCACTGGATTTATCAATAAAACTTTCAAATTCAAGTGATTACAATTTCTATCTTAAAAAGGATATTTACCCTACTGAGGAATATGAACTTAGGGGTACGGTGGCTACCGGACCAATTATATGGAATGATGAATTGTCTTGGAATTTCAAGGACTTTGCCGGCTTTGTATATGACTTTGAAGAAAACGTCGGAACAGAGCAACTCAATATAAACTATATTTCAAATAGCTCTATCGAAGAAGAAGGAATCACTTATTACTCCACACTTGTTCAAAAAGGATATACTGCAAATTTCACTCCTGAAAACAACATCCATTATAATGAAACATATCCTATGATAGGCATTTTCGGGGAAGAATATGTGTCCCTTACAGACAGTAGACCGGATGAATTAGCAAAACTGATAATCGATTCTGATTCACAATATACTTTGAAAATAGGCTCACCGCTTGAACTTCCAGAAGGCTTTGAATTAATCGTAAATGATATTGAAGGCAATGATACTGCGGTTATTAGCATATTCAAGAACGGAGAACTACAGTATAGTGAAAAGATAGATGCTTTTGCTGGAGAGTTTACTCTTGAATATCAGGAAGATATAGTTTCTCAGAAAAATATCATTGTTTTCCGCACAAATATTAAAGAAATAATTTCCGAAAAAACGGACAGCTATATAATCCTGAATGGACTCTGGATGGTAGATTCTGAAAGTTATCTTGCAATAAATACAGGAGACCGATTTGGAGAATTTGTAGTCGATTTTATCGCAGAAGATAATATCCATATGTTTAATTTTAGAAGTATTTCTATAGGAAAAGGGTACGAGATAGAACTTGCTGAAGGTATCAAACTAAGAATTGCTGACAGTGATTCATTGCGCTTCTACCCTTATAGAGAATACCAGCCAACTGGAACCCTAAGCAATTATGTACCATCTGTCTCTTCATTGCTTCTTTCAACAAACAAAACAATGTTTGGCTCAGAAGTAAGCTTCTATGGAAACGGAACCGATCAAGATGGCTCCATAGTTGCCTACAACTGGCGCTCGAATATCGATGGCCAGTTAAGCACAGAGTTAAGTTTCACATCTTCTGATCTTTCAGTAGGCAATCACACAATTTACTTCAAGGTCAAGGATGACAATGGTGACTGGTCCGATGAGAACTCAGAAAATATCCTGGTAAATCCCGTTTCACCTACTACTTCAACATCCACAAGCTCTGGTGGTGGCGGAGGAGGCGGTGGTGGAGGTGCCACAGGCGAACTCTACGAGAACATCGCATTCAAGGACGTAAGGTCCGAGTTCGTTACAAAAGACTCTGTCACATCCTATGACTTTACGGATGAGGACAACGAATTGGAATACATCCGGTTCACAGCTTCCCGAAACTGGGGTAAGATCTCTACAACTGTGGAGTGTCTGCATGATACCTCTGCTCTTGTGGATAAGGAACCAGAGGGAACCGTATATCGCAATCTCAACATATGGGTCGGAAAATCAGGTTTCTCTGAGAACATAGAGGATTGTGTCATAGGTTTCAAGGTCAGTAAGGAATGGCTTGCAGAGAATGAGATTGATGAAGGTAGCGTAAGGCTTCTGCATTATTCTGATGGAGAATGGGAAGAGCTTGACACGGAACTGGTAGATGAGGATGATGGATATCTTCACTTTGAAGCAAGGACGCCGGGATTCTCTCCGTTTGCAATAGTGGGGGATTCTAAGAGGAAAGCTCTGGATTCGGGCGATGACTCGGTATCAACAGGTTCTGTCAATGAAGAGGCAGTGTCAGATGATTATCAAGAGGAGACAGCTTCAAAGAGCACTCCTGCATTCGAAGGTGTTGTCTCGATGCTTGCATTCCTGCTTGCAGGCTACTGTATGGTCCACAGGAAGAAGAGTTGATACTCATCTTCCTTTTATTTTCTAACTGGAACATTTATTCTGTTGTCTTTTTCCTTTACTGTTCCCTATCTTTCACTCCATCATGGTTAAATAGGTAGTCCCATATTTGAATCCATACACATTTGTATTACATTCTTATTCAATTCAGGTGAATTTTTTGATCGGAAAACTTGTCAAAGATAGGGTTAAGTCGGGTAAACAGGCTATCAATGAGCTGTACAATACCGGCTACTATGGTCGTCCAAAAGGCGATGTTCTTGAACTCACGCTTGTTGAGGCTGCATATCTGCTTTACAAGAACAGGCTTGAGATCACGCTGGATGACAGGACCCTGGGTTTTGAGGAGTTCTTCACAGAAGCATCCAGAAGACAGCAGTTCTTCGAGCTGAAATATATCGTTTACAAGGACCTTCGTGAAAGAGGTTACTACGTCCAGCCTAGTGTGACGGATTTCCGGGTGTATCCGAGGGGAGGTCATCCTGGTAAGAGTCAGGCAAAGATGTTCGTTTACGTGAGGTCCGAGCGTGTACCCATGCTCCTTAAGGACCTTATATCACAGTACAATGCTGCGCTGAACGTTCGCAAGCAGATGGTGCTGGCAATCGTTGACGAGGAAAGCGACCTCACATATTATGAGGTCAAAAAGGCTGATATAAAGGGTAAGATGGATACATCTCTTCCCGATGGTGGTACAATTCCTGCCACCATGCTTGAGGACCGTGTGCTTATCTGGGACGAGAAAACATCACATCTGCTCCATGAGAATGGTTTCTACGGTAAACCTCTTGATAATGAAAGACTGCAGTTGTCCCTTGTGGAATCAGCCTACCTGCTGGAGCAGGGGGTTATAGAGATAAAGGAAGGTTCAGAGAACGCAATTGTCGACCTGGCACAGTTCTCTGAGATGGCTTCATCCATCGAACCGGATTTCATGCTCAAGTACAGTGCATATGTGGACCTTCGCAGCAGGGGCTTCGTTCCAAAGACCGGTTTCAAGTTCGGTACTCATTTCAGGGTATACGATGAGGTCCGCTCCATCAAAAAACTTCCCCACTCTGCATATCTTATCCATGCAATACCACAGGATCATGAGTTCTTCCTTCCTGTGATGTCAAGGGCCGTGAGGCTTGCCAACAGCGTCAGGAAACAGATGCTCTATGCAGTGGGATATTCCAGCGGCGTCGAGTATGTCGATATTGGCAGGATAAAGATGTAGTTGCTATGTCATCAGGGAACGAACTGCTCAAACTTATATAATATCCATGTCTTTGCTTTAGCAGATGTTCGATATCATAGCAGTTGATATTTCTGGCCGGCACAGGGTAAATGATGAATACCTGATGGTATGCGCTGCTGTGGCTGCTTCTGTCACTGCGGACCATGTGGAGAAGGTCAACCAGATAGCTATAAGGTCATTCAAAAGCAGATCGGCTCCGGATGTCCAGGATGTTGTCAGGATGGTGGAGGATACTGTTTCCGAGCTGAAGTTCGATGGTACCATTGTCACGGAGGCAGGTGATTTCTACAATAAGCCCCAATGGTTAATTGATAGTATGTTCTCCCATGAACTCAAATATCAGGAATCACTGAGTGAGAGAAGATGTATCGAGATAGCTCATCATGTGTCGCTTAGCTCAAGGAAGCTACTTCTCAAAGAGCTGGGTATCCAGTGAGATCAGGGATAAAAGTAAAACCACATAATGATCAGGGGATATCTATAATGCGTGCGATTCTGGTAAAGAGGAATGACCCGAGGTCTGAGGACGCTAAGAACGAACTTCAGATGAAAGAGCTCAGAGAACTTGCCGGAGCTGCAGGTTATGGGATCATCGCCGAGCTGACACAGACCAGACATCCTGACAGGAAATACCATCTTGGCAGGGGTAAGGTTGAGGAACTGGCACAGATGGTGGCAGAACTCAGACCGGATAAGGTCATATTCCATAATCCTCTCACAACCATGCAGATCTATAACATCTCGGAGATCTGCCGTTGCGAGACCATAGACAAGTTCCAGTTGATCCTTGAGATATTCGCCACAAGGGCAACCACACACCGTTCAAAACTGCAGGTGGAACTTGCAAGGCTCGAGTATGAGCTTCCACGTGCAAGGGCTGTCATATCCCTGCTAAAGAAGGACGAAAGACCGGGTTTTATGGGACTTGGTGGATATGAGGACTCCTATGCGCAGGATGTCAAGAACCGGATGATCCGTATCAGGAAAGAACTTGAGACTATACAGAAGGACAATGAGTCCCTAAGGGCTCACAGGCATTCCCGGGGTTTCTCCCTTGTTGCACTTGCAGGATATACAAATGCGGGAAAAAGTACCCTTTTCAATTCACTTGTGGAAGAGACCGTGGAATCAAAGGATATGCTTTTCACGACATTGCTCCCGACCACCCGTTCACTGAATGTACAGGGACGTGATGTCCTCCTCACGGATACCGTAGGTTTCATAGAGGACCTTCCTCACTGGATGGTGGATGCTTTCAGGTCTACCCTTGATGAGATCTTCCTCGCAGATGTAGTCCTCCTTGTTGTGGATTCATCAGAGCCACTTGATCTGATACGCAAGAAACTTCTCGTATGTCATGAGACAATGTGGGACCAGTTGCAGGATGTCGGTATTGTGACCGTTTTCAATAAAAAGGATATGATATCCGAAGAGGAACTTCAGGAACGTATGTCAGGTCTTGGTTATCTGGCACCGAACCCTGTAGCCGTATCAGCGAGGTCACATCTGGGTTTCGATGAACTAAAGGCCGGTATTCATGACCTGCTTCCTGAGTGGGAACGCATCACCCTCTCATTCCCTATGTCAGAAGAGGGTATGTCCCTCGTGGCGTGGATATTTGATGAAGGTATCGTCCACAGTGTCAATTATGAAGAAGGCATATCAATAGACTTTGAAGCCAGGGATGAGATTATAAACAAAGCCCGGTCAGCTGTGAAAACATTATTCTGAGCCTACTTTTCCGGAGTGGCTAAATAATTTTATATCGCCCGATATATATATATGCTATAAAGTCGTTAGTATGTTTGCGAACGGGACTAACTTCTCTAATGTACCACCAATCCTATCCAACCACCCAACCACCAAAATTCTATTGCCCGTTCGCATACCACCTATTAAAGCTGTTCTAAAATATCTTTATTAACTCTCAGGACTATGGTATTTGCATGAAGTTCGATCTTCACGTCCACTCCTGTTATTCAAAGGATAGCAATGCCAGTCTTGATGACATCCTCGAACATGCTGCAAGGAACGGCCTGGACGGCTTTGCCATATGCGATCACGACAGGATAGAAGGCGGTTTCGCCTGCTCTGAAAGGGCTAAGGAGTTGAATTCAGATCTTATCGTCATTCCCGGTGTAGAGGTAAGTTCGTCAAAAGGTCATATCCTGGTCCTTGGTGTACGTGACGCAATAGAACCGGGCCTGAGCCCAGAGGAGACTATCAAAAGAGCACGCCAGCAGGGTGCTTTGGTGATCATCCCCCATCCTTTCAAGATCACATCACATGGGATAGGCTACATAGAAGGTCTGGATGCCGATGCAATAGAGGTTCTCAACTCCCGCTGCGTGACCAATGGTCCTAACAACAGGGCCAGAGAGGCAGCCGGAGAACTTGGTTTTCCCATGGTCGGTGGCAGCGATTCCCATGAGGCAGAAATGGTGGGCCGTTCATATACGGAGATAGATGCCGATGAAAGGACGGTTGAAGCAGTCCTTGATGCTATCAGAAAAGGAAAGACAGCTCCAGGGGGAGGAAAGACCCCTGTCTCATTTGTTGTCAAACAGATGTTCATAGGACACCTGAACAAACTTGGCAGACGTCTTGGAATGAGATAAAAAGATAAGATAAAAGAATAGGATTGTGAAGTTACAGGATGTCCTTCAGGATATCCGATATATCCTCAGGCTTTTCAAGTACTGTTATTCCTTCAAGCTCCTTGATGATATCAACATTCCTTGCATCGATATCCCTTACTTTCAGTTCCACAGGTCCGCCCTTGATGGCATTGAAATCGCAAAGTTCCTTGCATATCCCGCATCCGTTACATTTGAGCAGATCGATCTGGTCTGTGATCGCATCGTTGGGGCAATTGTCCCTCGGAGGACACGGGTCACATTTCTGACAGAGTTCCCTTGCGATACCAAATGGAAGTTCAGATATAACGACACCTGCTATGTCAACAGGTACGACATAGACCGGTACTCCTCCTTTCACTGCCTGTGCAACTGCATTGCTGACAAGTGAATCCGCAGTACCATGTGCGATCTTCGATACGGTGTTGGAAGTGGCAGGGGTCACGATAAGTGCGTCATATTTGTCAAGCAGGAAACGCCCTGTCTTTGGCCAGCTCTTTCCCTGTTGTGTCTCAAGGAAGACCTCTTCCAGATATTCACCACATGATATCTTTTCCAGTTCATCCTCCAGACCGTACATCCTGACAACCTCTTCGGCTGCACTGGAGAGGAAAGTGTTCACTCTGACATCATATTCATCTTTTATCTGTTTGAATATTCCAAAACTGGAAGTAAGGAAATGTCCTGCTCCGGTAATTCCCCATGCTATCGTTTTTGTCATAGGGAGAGAATAGTTCTTTTCTTATTAATATCCTTTTCATCAGGGTATCAGAGATAGTTGTAAAGCAGTTCCATAGCTTCTTTCTCTTCATCTCCGCCACACTTCTCCACGATATCCCCATATGCCTTTATCAGCCTGAGGTACTTCTCATCGCCTGTGAGTTTGTATCTGGTGGCATGTATGCATGCTTCGATGACCCCGAAAAGACCACGGTTGGGAGCCCTGAGTATGCATCCGTTCACACGGCTCATTACAGGTACCAGTTCTGCTATCAGTGCCTCTGAGGTGAGTTTCGTGTTGGTGCATTCAAAAGCCACCCAGCATTGTGCTTCTTTGAGTGCGGCAAAACTCATTCCGTTACAATGGACAGTCTCGAAGTCGGAGTCATCAAGGTCCCCAAAAGTAGAATCGACAAATATAATGGGGTCCCATGTGATATTTGCAACCACTCTCTTCTCGGATAGTACGTTGTTATAAGTGGTGGAATCCTTGAACAGGCGCAGGAAGAGCTTGTCCTTTTTCCTGATGATTCCCATGGGAGCGGCATTAGCTGTCCATCCATGGGTGGTTGTCACGATGGTCTCAGAGATGCCTTCATAGATACCAAGATCATCAAGGTCGATTTTATTGAGCATTAGAATCGTACTCCTGCAAGCAATGAGATGAACAGGCCGGCGATGACTATATCAGCCGTGGATCCCGGATTGATCCTCTTCTCAAGAAGCTCTTTGTCCAGTTCATCTATCATAGGTAATATAGTATTAAAGTTATCATTGCTACTATATATCTTTTCTACTATTGCCTTTGCCTTCCCGGATACATACAATGCGGTATCGTTATCGGTCTTTGTGCTGATGAACGTATCCTCATTCTCTGAAAGTATCTTGAGGAAAGCATAGACCGTGACTTTATTGATATCTGCTTCTACCTTCGGGGCAAGCACCCCGTTCATACCATCGATTATGATCTCCGCGCATTCTGCACATCTCTTGAAACCGGTGACCCACTCGTTGGCTATGATGTCGTATCCTCTGGCGATATCCATGAGTCTGTAAAGGGTCATATTCTTCTCGTTGAGCTCATTGATCGCTTCATTGTCCTGAAGGTCGAACTCGTCAACGGGATTGACCTTCACACCCGCTGCATCGAAGCAACTGTAAAAGTTCACTGAATCCTTTGTGTCAGTATCCCTGACCATCCTGTGTGCAGCCTCTATCAACTGCTGGATGGTGAAGCTCTCATCTTCCTCGAATATCTCTCCGCAGGCCATTGCAAGCGGGACTAGCAGGATGAATGCACCGAAATGTGTATTCCCACCCCTTTGCCAGCTCACACTTTCAGTGACAGCATTCCTGATGAGCCTGCCAACACCTTTTGTGCTGGATGATGCTTCCTCTATAACCGGATAGACTGCGGTGGCCGAGCTGAGAAAATGCTCGTAACGTGTGTCCTCGTAGTCATCATGCCTGTCGATATTCCCCGGTTTGGGATAGGCCGATACTTCCAGGCACATGGCAAGCTGGGCACAGCGTGCTACATAGGATGAAAGAGGATAGTGCCCTCTTTCTATTGTATAAAGTGCATCCTTCATCTTTGTCAGTCTTATTTGTGGTCAGTTACCGGCTATTTTTTAGCGTTGACCGGCTTTTTAGCATGGTCCAGAATGTAGTCTGCAAGTTCCTTCTTGAGGTTCATATACTCGGCATCTGATACTCCGAGTGTCTCCAGTACCCCGTCCCTGAGATAACATGGCTTTGATATCTTGCAGCACCATGCAAGGCTTCCGAAACATGTGCTATCGCCGTATTCAAGCATGGTTCCCTTTACAAATTCCATCTTGATGTCAGCAAATTCCTGAGCGCTGTATCCAAGCTTATCGATCACATTATGTACAGGACATGGTTTTACAGGCAGGCAGCAGAAAGCAAGTCCCCTGAGGTCACCTTCTCCTCTGCACACATGCTTTGGAGCATTATACCATCCAACATCCCTTTGCTGTGTTGATATCATATTCACAAGACTGGTGATAAGTCCTTCATTTTCAAGAACTCCTCTTGCAACGGAGACCATTTCAGCACCCCTTGAGAACATGTCCTTTGCAGTCTCAAAGTCAGTCACGGAGTTGTTGCAGATGAGGAACATCCTTGTGGAGTCACGAACATCCTTTATGAGCTTAAGGTCTGCACCTGCACCTTCCTTCATGGCGTCAAGGTGAAGTATGTCCGCACCAGCACTTTCAATTTGCTGCACCATCTCGATATCATCGACGACATTGGCACGTACTTTCACAGAGAGCGTGACTCCTGTTTCCTTTATCTGTTTTATCCAGTCACAGAGCTTTGTAAGGTCGGTTAGCAATGCCTGTCCTGTACCGATATCTGTCATTTCCTTCTGTCTGCAATGTGCATCTATCTCAAGGATAGCACCTGCTTCCCTGACGACCTTTGCAGCTTCGATGAGCGGTTCCACCGTTGTGCTCCTGACATTGACAGCTACGACAGGTCCGTCGTTGACAGCCTTTATCTCGCTTTCGATAAGTTTCAATGGTTCATCGGACTCGAACTCTTCCCTGCCCCTTGCAACTATCTCAGATGCGGCTTTCTGTGTTGCTTCGTCGAGGTTATATCCTCCGAGTATCACAAGTCCTGCATCCTTTGCTTTCTCGTTAGCAAAGCTACTATCGGTCACTCCGCCCATTGGAGCAAGTGCAATGGGATTCCTGAAAGAGACATCTCCTACCTTGATATTAAAAAGATCATCTGACACGTTTTTACCTCTGGTAAATGTGAATTGTGTTAACTATCATGTATGCCGCGAATAATGGTTGATTGTATTATTAACATTTCGTCTTGAACGTTGTTCAGGTACTATGTTATCTAATTAGCTCCATATCAATAAATATAGGACTCCACCAAAAATATAATAGATCCTATGCTATATTGTAATTGGGAGGTTTTTCATGGTCGGATCAACATCTGTCATTCCAGTACCGCTGAAAATGACTACTGCTTTCCTCGTGAAAGGGGAAGGGATCATTTTGGTAGATTCAGGTTTTCCGGAAAGCGAGGATACAATTATTGGAAAACTTGATGAGTTGGACATTGCGCCTGAAGAAGTTAGTCTCATTGTTCTGACACATGCTCATCCCGACCATGCAGGAAGTGCTTCTGCCTTGCGTGAAAGAACAGGTGCAAAGGTTCTGATACACCGTCTTGATGCAGATAAACTACGTAATGGAACACAGGGAGAATTGAATTCGATAAGGTTTGTTGGAAGAATAATGAAACCGTTCTTTGAACGAGAGAAAATGAATAAATTCCCCCCAGTTGAACCCGATATCATCATTGGCAGTACTTTTGATCTTAGTGATTATGGAATAAAAGGGGAAGTTATCCACACACCTGGCCATACACCCGGTTCGGTTTCCGTCATTCTCGAGAATGGTGATGCTATCGTAGGTGATCTGATAGTTCCGTCGTTACTTTCGAATAAACCGAATTTCCCATTCTGGGCCGATGACCGAAGTGCGCTAAAGAAGAGCATCCAGAAAGTTGTGAGCTATAGACCTGAAAGGGTCTATATTGCACATTTCGGGGGACCTTATAGTTCATCAGAACTAAAAGCAAAGTTCCGTGTATAGATCTTAATCGACATTCTATAACTTACAGATTCCCTCTCAACCTCTCAGCATGTAGTATGCTCCTGATGGCGAATTGCAGAGCAGCCTTTCTCATGCTGCATTTCTCATCCGTACAGATCCTATGGGTATTTGCAAAGGCAGTGGTCATTGTATATTTGAGCCTTTCCAGCACCTTTTCCTCTTTCCAGTAATCCTGGTTAAGGTTCTGGATCCATTCGAAATAACTCACCACAACTCCACCTGCATTTGCCAGGATGTCAGGTATGACCAGGACATCCATATCTGTCAGGAATCTGCTTGCCTCAAGGGTGGTAGGTGCGTTTGCAAGTTCCAATACTATCTTTGCCTTAATATCTGCTGAATTATCTTTATCTATCTGTTTTGAGAGTGCGGCAGGTATAAGGATGTCACAATCAGAGACCAGGAGTTCCTCGTTGGTTATTTGCGTCGTATCGGGGAAGTCAAGTACAGAACCGGTACGTCTTTTGTGCTCGATGAGCTTTGGAATGTCAATGCCGTTCACATTACTGATACCGCCACTGGAATCACTGATGGCGCATATGCGGTATCCTTTTTCATGAAGGATCTTTGCAGCATTCTTTCCAACATTTCCGAATCCCTGAATGGCCACACAGGGTGAATCTATATCATGTTCAATGGTCTGCAGGGCTTCTTCAAGCACATAGACCCCCCCAAGTGCCGTGGAGATGTTCCTTACCTGACTGCCACCCAGTTCGATCGGTTTACCGGTGACTATTGCGGGAACATGCCTGCCTTTTATCCTTTCGAACTCATCCAGTATCCAGACCATGACATTCTCATCGGTGTAGGCATCCGGCGCAGGTATATCCTTAAAAGGTCCCATGATGTCCGATATCTCACGGATATAGGCTCTTGTTATGCGTTCAAGTTCTCCCCTGCTTATCTTTTTCGTATCAACGATGATACCGCCCTTTGCTCCTCCAAAGGGTATGTTCACAAGGGCACATTTGATAGCCATCAGAAAAGCCAGGTTCTTAAGACCTTCCAGTTCAATTCTGGGATGATATCTGATCCCTCCTTTTGTAGGTCCACGGGCATCATTGTACTGGACCCGGTGACCAATGAACATCTTTGTTTCTCCCGAATCCATACGAACCGGGAAATGAACTGTGAATGAACGCTTCGGCATGTCGAGCAGATCGATCTCTTCCTGTGAAAGGACAAGTGTCTCGTAGACATTCTCCAATTCCATCATGCACAGGTTGCATGTATTCATGCTGTCAAAATGAATTCTCTCGATATTGTTCGTTATCACCATCATTACCCCTTTGGATTACCTATTTGATGTTCTCATGCTAATGTACTAAAAGATATCGTAAAGATGTCTTCTATTGGCAGGCTTTTGTGATACATGCCTGTGTCTTTCAAAACTCAAAGACTATATACTATCAACACAAACAGTTTAAATAACCATAGATTCAACCCTGTGGAAAACAAATGTGGAGGTAAATTCATGAACTGTCTTGTTTGTGGTATTGAAAGTGAAACGAAGTATTGTAATGAGTGCGGAAAAGTAATGGATGAGGTCATCAGGACCGTCGGGGAGAAACGCTGGAATTCAATGGATGATTGTTCTTTCATTTATCCTATGGTACTCAGGGTTGCCAGAGGTGAGCTTACCGTTCATGACATAATCCAGGCACTGGATGTTGAGGACTGACCAAAGTCCTCTTAAATTTGTTTTTTGTATTATCCCAATACTGTTCTCTATTAATGTTCTACATGATACTATGGGAAAATACCTGCAAGGATACCAGATTGTATAAGATACATGTAGGTGATCGTCCCGGTGAAAATGCTTAGCAGGGCGTTCCCTTTCCAGATATGTAGTATTGCGACTATCAGGATACAAAGGATCTCAGGCAGCCCGTAAGGTGCTATCTCCCATGTAATATCTTTCAGGCAATATATCACAAGCAACACCATTATCATAGGTGGGAAATCCCTTTCTATCACTTTCAGGAATTGAGGTTGCTTTCTTTCCCTGAAGAACAGAAAAGGCAATGCTCTTGTAAAGGCAGTGATGGTTGCAGCGATCAGGATAACCGGAAGTAGATTCTCAGATGTCATTCTTCTGCACCTCATCATATATCAATAAAAGGAAGGTTCCTGTAATTATCGAGATCAGCAGCATGTTCTGGCTTCCTGCAAATACCATGGAGAGCAGGCCGGCGGTCAGGGCCGCAATAAATGGGAACCTGGTCCCTGAATTGCGATACTGCTCAATGCTCAGTACGACAAAAAGGGCAGTAAGTGCAAACTCCAGCCCGGTCAGGTTCATCTCAATGAACTGGCCAAGCAAAGCGCCGATCACTGAACCTATGAGCCAGTATGCATGGTTAAGACCTGCTATGCAGGCATAGAATCTCGATGCAGATGTACCAGTGGGGACCTTTGCCCCGGTTATAAGTGCGTATGTTTCATCCGTAAGGGCAAATATCAGGTATGATCTTATCTTTCCTGCATTTGCAAACCTGTTGAGAAGCGACAGTCCGAAAAATGAGTGTCTCAGGTTCAGGAATAACAGTGTAAGCACGATCTCGGTCACACCTGATCCTGCAACTACCAGCGCGATCGTAATGAACTGCGTAGCAGCGGAGTATATGAGCAGTCCCATCATAAAGGAATAGGCCCAGTGAAAACCATACTGACCGGCAAACAGTCCAAAGGCTATACCTATCGGTATGTATCCGAACATAACCGGGATGGTCATCCTGAATCCTTCCATAGGTATGCTTTTCTGCAGGCCTTTCATCACAATACGAAGATCATTTCTCTACTTTAGTTCTATTATACAGGCAAGATCGGCGCAATATAGTTTAAATAGAAAGCAGGTGATCTATGTCCAATGATATCTGACATCCTTATTCCTTTCCTGCTTGTAGGACTGGCCGAGCTGGGTGATAAGACCCAGCTTGCGGTACTCGTCCTTTCCACGAAGACAAGAAAATATTCAGCACTTCTTGCCGGTGTGATGCTGGCATTCATAATTACCGATGGTCTTGCGATACTTCTGGGCAATCTTATAGCCAACAGGATCCCTATGGACTATGTCCGCATTGGAGCAGGCATATTGTTCATTATTTTCGGTCTGACAACTCTGCTGAACAGGGAAGAGGATGACGATGACGGTTCATATGAACTTAAAAGTCCGTTCATTTCAGGTTTTGGCCTTATTCTTGTGTCTGAGATGGGTGACAAGACCCAGCTTGCATCAGCGCTCTTTGCCACGCAGTATGAACCGATATTCGTATTCATAGGTGTGATATTGGCATTGTTCCTTCTCTCCTCCATGGCTGTATATGTTGGAAAGGCTCTCATGGAAAGGATGAACAAAAGGACCATCTCAACTGCTGCAGGTATACTGTTCATCGTTATCGGTGCTTCGTTCTTCATTTGAGGTACCGCTATAATACCCTTATTTTCAGCAGTTAAAACAAATATTAATAAATCAGTAGTTTCTACTTTAATCAGGGAGGTTTTATCATAGTACATATACTAAGATGCAGGGATCTTGGATTTAACGATGACTTCATTGTCATTGATGCTGATCCTAAAAAAGCAAAAGAAAGAATGATAGAACATGTGAAGACCGAACACAAGGATGAGTTCGATGAACTATCCGAGTTCCATCAGGATGAGATCATCTCAAAAGTAGACTACCTTCTCAACCGTGGCTGCGGCTGTGGAGTACTTAAACTTTAGGCCAACGATCTTATTTTTCATTCTTCATTGGTTCGCCTTTCCTGTTCCTGGCAAAGATGTATATCATTGTCAGTATGAGGGGCAAACCAATACCCAACAATATCGCGCCGTATCCACGTTCTGATGCATCTATGCCGTTAGCCCTGAGCATCTCACTTTCGGTTTCAGATACTACTCCGGCGAACAGGAACAAAAGCAATATTGTAAGTAAAGAGATACCAGTGATAAGGTATCGATTATATTTCATACCTGCCATTATAATGCTTTTATTCTATCATTGATAAATGTTATTATGTGCATCCAAGTATTTCTAACTGATATCTTCTCTTTAAGGGTTATGTAAATTCAACTGTCTTGCTGTTCGATCATCACAAGATATATATCAGTTGAATATCCTGTCAGTGGTTGAGAGAGGAAGGACGGCCGCCGGGTCTTTGACCTGAGGAAAGTCTCCCCACCTTCTAAACACACGAATACCTGTGAAGGGTATCGGGCGAGAGCCCGGGCAGTTGCTTTGCAACTCATGCAGTTCGCTGCATGCTGGCACAGAAACGATACCGTACCATGTTAATGCAATGATGCTGAAAGGCTGAGGTCGCATGGATCGCGGATGGAACGGCGAATCCTCGTGGGTGCAAGTCAGTAGTAGGGGTCGATGGTTGTTTAGACCATTCCTGAAGTTTATGTACGCGTAGCCGAATGCCGTCAATGCAGCTCTTCGGAGCGCATCATCCTGCCAGGCGGGATGAATGTATTGCATCAACAGAAGGGAGCTTACTCTCCTCACTCAACACACTCTTATTTTTTACTTACTGGAAAGCATGTCCAGTGTTTCAATTACCTTCTCATACTCGACTTCTGTATTGAAACATCCGTCATTGAGCATTGGAATCCCATATGTGATCAGGTTCTTACCCTTTAGTCCCATCATGACCTTGTTCAGTTCATAGTCACAGGCGATCAAAAGAGCTGCATCATAGTCCTTTTCCTTTATGACATGTTTTACGAATGAGGATCCTGTCACAATGTAAAGGTCGTATCCGTATTTTGGTGCATCCCTTTTAAGTTCGGTGAAGATGCATTTTCCACAGGCTACACACTGTATCCCTGTCTTTTTGGAAGATGCCGGACAATCCATGGAACGCATACAATGAGGAGCTATTATCATGCGTTTTGTGGTCTTTCTGAAGTCGTTCCTATTGGAGATGTTCTTCAGGGACACCATCCATTTATCGAGAATGCGTGGGTCTGAGAACTTATAGAAGAAGTACTTCAGGGGCATGTAGAAAAAGTCAAGAATGGCTGCAAAGAACCCTGCAAGCCATACATGCCTGCTAAGGCTGATGCGACTGACAGTGAGTGCAATGAGTGCCAGAAGTATGGAGAAAAGGATCACTAAAGTAACGATAATTCCAATGGTCCTATACATCACATTCCTCCATCTTCCTTATGACCTCGTCGACATCTACCCTTGTATTGTAACATCCATCCTGCAAAAGGGATACTCCCTGTACTATCATGAAAGGTGATGCGCCCTGCATGGATTCTGCTAGCTCCGGGTAACATGCCACTCCTATACAGCTCTCCGGGCGGTGAGCTTTGATTATCTTCTTGACGAAACTTCCTCCGGGTATTACATATACCTGGAAATCCCTTTTGCTGGCAGCTTCACATATCTTTCCGATGTCACAGAGTCCGCAGAGTTTGCATTCGTACCCAATGACCGGGTCACAGCGTGCTTTGCAATTTGGATGCCTGAGACACTGTGGGAGAAATATCACTCTTCCGTTCTTTATCTTCTTGAATCCCTCAAGCATCACCGCATTACGCACCTCTACAAGTATCTCATCAACAAGTGTGTCCTTGATGCCAAACACCCTGCATATCCATTTAGCGGGGCCGTAGAACAGATAGAGTATGAAAAGGACGAAATTAGGGAACAATATCCTGTGCTTTCTGAAACTGTATGCACCAAGTAACAATGCTGCTCCAAGTACTATCAGTGCAGCCAGTGCAAGCACTATGAAGACCTTGCCAAATAATTCGTAAGGAATTTGCATGGGAGAAGTAGATTGTATCAATTAGTATATTAAATTGCTCTAAAAAAGGAAAAAAGAAGAGTGATATGGATCACTCTGGTGCGTCGCTGAGGTCAATTCCCATTGCTTCAGCGGTAAGGACAACGACGTCCTCAACTTCAAGTTCCTTTGCGCCAATGGCGTCCCTTCCGTCACTGAGGTTCCTCTTACAGAATGGGCAGGCACTTGAAAGGAGTTCTGCGTTGGTTGCAAGTGCATCTTCAACACGGGTTGAAGCAACACCGAGAGCAAGGTCAGGGATACCTGCCTTCACACCACCGCCAGCTCCACAGCAACGCTGGTTCTCTTCGATCCTTTCCATCTCAACGAACTCGATTCCTGGAATTGCTTCAAGAACGGCTCTTGGTGGCTCAAAGTAACCTACGTGACGTCCAAGGTGGCATGGGTCGTGGTATGTGACCTTCTTGTCAATGGATTTCTCCCATTTGATCTCGTCTTTCTCGATGAGACCCTGAAGGAACTCTGTGATGTGCATTACCTTGAATGGAAGTTCCTTTCCTGTGAGTCTTGGCCAGTCAACAAGTGATGCTCTGAAACATCCTGCACAAGCGTAAAGTACCAGCTTTGCACCCTTTGCCTTGATGTTATCGATGTTTGCCTGAGCGTTGATCTTTGCAGTGTCGTTGATGAAATACTGACCTGTCCTGATAAGTGCTGATCCACAGCATATCTCATCTTCGCCGAGCATTGTGAACTTGATGCCGAGCTTGTTAAGTACACGTGTGGTAGCAAGTGCGAGTTTCCTCTGCTTGAGTTCTGCGGTACATCCTCCGAAGTAAAGGATCTCTGCCTTGTCCTCGACCTTGATGTCCTCAGGGAACCAGTTGACCCTGTTAGCATTGTCTTCCATGTATGGGTTCTTGTACTCGCCGATGAGCTTGAGGAAAGCACCCTGCTTACCGAAAGGACCGTTTCCACGCTTTACAAGGTTTGCACGCATGGATTCCCAGAGTTCGACGGTGTTGATAGCTGATTCACAGACTGTTGCACACATACCACAGGTGGTACATCCGTATACGTCATCCTTGAACTGCTCGATCTCTTCTTCTGGGATCTCCTTTGGACCGAAGAGCTTTGCACGAAGTCCGTAGGACTTGTTCATGTATTCTCTCCATCTGAGGATCTTATCCCTTGGTGCAAGTCCCGGGTCACGGCCGGATGCATCATAGGTTGGGCACCATTCCACACATTCGCCACAGCGACTGCATGAGTCAAGCTCCATAAGCTGAACTGCTGTAAAGTTCTCTGTATTAATAGAAGGTTCACGTTTTGCCATTTTATTCTCCTCCCTTGTTTGCAAGGAGTGCGAGTGGTATTGCGATCATGTGGATATATTTACTGAATGGGATGTATGCGATACAGAACAGCAGTGAGATCACAACGTGGAAAAGTGCTGCTGGTGGTGCATATTCGTAATGCATTCCAAGTCCCCAGAAGTTACCGTTCCTGATACCGTCTGCAACGAATCCTGAGATGGTGATAATGGTAAGTCCGATGAGAAGTATTGAGTCATAAGCAATGGTTGCTTCTCTTGCTTTGACAACGAACAATCTCCTGTATATTGCAATGATGATACCAACAAGAAGGACGTAACTGAATATGTCGTTTGGTAGTGAGAGCATCTCTCTGAATATAACAGGTGTCAAGAAGGCCGGGAACTCGTGAATGCCCATAGCTTCTCCTGTCATGTGTATCATCTCTACTGCGAACATTGCGATCGACATTATACAAAGGGATGACCAGCCAACGAAAATAGTGAAGTGCATGAACCATCTGACCGGGCTCCTTCTAAGGATCCTTCTCTGGAGCACTATGTCCATAACGAAGGTTTCCAGAACTGATTGGTTGTGAACATGGGCATGTTCGCTCATCTGGTACATAAGCATTTTAGGGAAGGCAAGGATGCTTTTTGAAGGTGCATCTCCATACCCAGTGGAGCCCATACCCCACTTCTTTAAGTTTATATACATTCCTATAATGAAAATACCAATTGACAGGTTAGCCATTATCATAACCTGCACAAATGTAAGTCTTAAGGCGTCAGACACACCTGCAAAATACTCCATAGCCATTTACTTTTCTCCTGATGTTAATATGAATATATAAATATTACAAGGGCTTAAATTATTTTACTTATAAGTAACCGGTTTGGTTTGCATGATTGTGGTCTCGATATTATTTAAACATTTTCATTAATAAAATCTATATCAGGAGGCTTATTGTTATGCCAAAATCCCACTGATACCATCATGAGGTCTGATTAAACTTATATTCCGTCACATACTTTAGGAGACAAAAAACAAAATGAGCGATCGGTAGTATCATCAAATGGACATCAGAATAGTACTCGTTGAACCTCTTTATCAGGGGAATGTAGGCTCTGTTACAAGAGCTATGAAGAATTTCGGTTTTCAGGACCTTGTACTTGTGAATCCCTGTAAGCTTGAGGGCGAGGCAAGGGCCATGTCCTCTCATGCAAGGGACCTGCTGGAAAGTGCCAGGAAGGTCTCATCCCTTGAGGAAGCCATAGATGATTGCAGTATTATCATAGGTACTACCGGAATAGCAGGATCAAGGTTCGATCTTCACCTGAGGGTTCCGGGTTATTCTCCTTCTGAGATGAAGGAACGCCTGCAGGGAATGGATGGCAGGGTTGCTATCCTCTTCGGAAGGGAGGATAATGGTTTCACAAAGGAAGAGCTCAAGAGATGTGATATGATCATGACGATACCAACATCAGAGGTATATCCGGTCATGAACCTGTCCCATGCGGTCGCTGTTGTCCTGTATGAACTGAGCGATATCCAGAGTGGTGATACTCCGCTGGCAGATCCGTTCGACATGAGGTTGTTGTACGAGCATCTGTCTGAACTTCTTGTTGATATCGATTATCCTGAGCACAAAAGGGAAAAGACCGATCTCATGCTCAGGAGGATATTCGGAAGGGCATGCCTTCTTCCCCGTGAGGTCCAGACGCTTCGCGGTATCATCCGTAAGGTGCAAAGGATCAATAAAAACGAAGATGAGCAGGCCGATGATAGTTAATAGGTGCGTTTCGAAATGTTCATATCATTTGAAATCCATGTTGCATTCCCTTAACGTTACTTAATAATTCTAAACTAAATTCTAAACTAATTATTGTGTGAATATGACTGAAGGTAAGTGGGACGAAAAGTTCGTAGTGTTCCTTAAAAAATATTACTGGGATAGTATCCTGCAGCTTGCTAATAATTATCCTGACCAGCGCAGTCTGGAAGTCGATTTCTATGACCTTGAGGTATTCGACAGGGAGATCGCCAATGAATTGCTTTTCAATCCTGATGAGGTACTGCCCAGTGCGGACAATGCACTCCAGCAGATCGACCTTCCTGTTGAGAAGACCCTTATCGATGCAAAGGTACGTTTCATAAAGATCCCTAACAAGATTCCTAACAGGGACCTTCGAAGTAAGCATCTTCTTCAGTTCATTGGCATCGAAGGTATGATCCGTAAGGCAACAGAGGTCCGTCCCAAGGTCATCAATGCCGCATTCCAGTGTATGCGTTGTGAGCATGTGACGATGATCCCTCAGAACGAGATCAAGTTCGTTGAGCCGGTGGAATGTGAGAATGAGACCTGTGGCAGGAAAGGTCCTTTCAAGATAGTTGTCAACCAGTCTGTTTTCGTTGATGCTCAGAAGCTCCAGATACAGGAATCCCCGGAGAACCTCAAAGGCGGTTCACAACCACAGAGTCTTGATGTGGATATCGAGGATGATCTTGCAGGTCTCGTAAAACCTGGTGACCGTGTGATCATCAATGGGGTTCTGCGCTCGCATCAGAGGACCACAAGAGAAGGAAAATCCCCGTTCTATGATCTTGTCCTTCATGCAAATTCTATCGAGTATACGGACCTTGAGTTCGATGAACTTGAGATCACTCCCGAGGAGGAGGAGCAGATCCTTGCCCTGAGCCGTGACCCTGAGGTGTACAATAAGGTCATTGGTTCCATAGCTCCTTCTATTTATGGTTATGATGAGGTGAAAGAGGCACTTTCACTTCAATTGTTCTCAGGTGTTGCCAAGCACCTGCCTGACGGTTCCAGGGTACGTGGTGACATTCATATGCTCTTTATGGGAGATCCGGGTGTTGCAAAGAGTCAGTTGCTCAGGTATATGGTAAAACTCTCACCACGTGGTGTATTCGCATCGGGTAAGAGTGCATCATCAAGTGGTCTTACCGCTGCTGCGGTCCGTGATGATCTTGGTGATGGTCGCTGGACACTGGAAGCCGGTGCACTTGTAATGGCGGATATGGGTATCGCTGCAGTTGACGAGATGGATAAGATGAGCACTGAGGATAAGAGTGCACTCCACGAAGCCATGGAACAGCAGACCATCAGTGTTGCAAAGGCAGGTATCCTTGCTACCCTGAAATCACGATGTGCCCTTCTTGGTGCAGCTAACCCGAAGTATGGACGTTTTGACAGGTATGAGGGTATAGCACAACAGATCAATATGCCTCCTGCATTGATATCCAGATTCGATATGATCTTTGTTCTCCTGGATACTCCTAATGAGGATATGGACTCTAAGATCGCGAAGCACATTCTGAAGTCCCATTATGCAGGTGAACTTTCCGAACAGCGTAAGAACCTTCCTTCAAGTACGATCACCCAGGAACAGGTGGACGGTCATATGGAAGTCATAAAACCTGTTATTGATCCAGATTTCCTCCGGAAATATGTTGCTTATTCAAGAAGGAACATATTCCCTGTGATGGAAGATGATGCACGTGATCATCTGGTCAAGTTCTATATGGACCTGCGAAAGATGGGTGAGGGTAAGGATGCTCCTGTGCCGGTAACTGCACGTCAGCTCGAAGCCCTTGTAAGACTTGCAGAAGCAAGTGCACGTCTGAGACTCAGCAACGTTGCAAACATGGATGATGCAAAAAGGACAACACGTATCGTCTATTCCTGCCTCAAGCAGGTCGGTGTGGATCCCAATACCGGTGCCTTCGATGTGGATGTCATAGCTTCCGGTACGAGTAAGAGCCAGAGGGACAGGATAAAGACAATAAAAGAGATCATCAAGATGGTCGGCGAGAAACATCCCGGAGGAAAGGCTCCGCTGGAAGAGGTCTATGAGGAAGCCATAAAGCAGGATATAGACCGTCAGCATGCAGAGGACCTGATATCAAGGATGAGAAGGTCCGGTGATCTTATTAAGCCTGATAAAGAACATGTAAAGGTAGTTTAAAGGAGTGTTCACATGTATCTGAAGATCCATAAGTCCGGCGACAATGTCATCATTGCCCTGTGTGACAGGGAGCTGATAGGCCGGACCCTCAAAGAAGGTAATATCACGGTTACAATATCAGAGGATTTCTATAAAGGGGAGATCGTCTCTGAGGAAGATGCCATTGATATCATATCAAAGGCATCGAATGTCAACATATTTGGCGAAAAGGCAGTCTCGTGCGCCATAAAGTGCGGAGCTGTCAATAAGGATAATGTTAAATTGATCAATGAAGTAGCACATGCCCAGGTGTTCAGGATATAATGCTACGAGGTTTAGTCATGAATGAGGAAACAGCGGTTACAGGAGCAGAGACAACAGCTCCGGATACCTTTGGAAGGAAAGAGCTTATTGAAGGTGTCGTGAAGAAGCATAAAAAACTTCTGGACGAATACAACAGTGAGTTCGGTGAACTTGGAAACAAGATGAAGGAACTTCAGGATAGCATGGATTCTTCTAAGAGGAATAGAGAGGATATCCTGGAAAAGGAAGAGATACTGACTGAGAAAAGACAGTTGTTCTATCATCAGGCAGAGAAACTGCTTGATGATCTCGAAGGCAAGTTTTCCAGTAACCTGGAACTGTCCAGGCAGATATCCCTTGTAAAGGAGAGGATCCTGAAGGTAAAGGGTTCACTTACCGTTGATGAGGAAAAGCAGCAGGTCATATCTATCCAGCAGGCCCTGGATTCCCTTGCTTCAAAGGAAGCAGGCACAGTTAGCGACCTTGATGCTGTGAAGGAAAGGGTTAATGAGGCTTTAGCCTCAAAAATAGAATTGAGTTCAATTGATAGTTCAGAGGAGAACTACAATAATACCCTTGCATCACTCGATAAGGAAATGGGAGAGATAGCTCCAAGGCACAAATGGCTGGAGAACAGGATACAGAGCCACCAGGATGCATTGAAGTACTGGGAAGGCCAGCCACTGGTCGAGGATGCGGAAGAGGTTAAAGCATGACCGATATTGACGTTTCTTCCATGACCGAGAAGGACCTTAAGAACAAGGTGAATGACCTGAGGACCGAGATAGGTCACCATGAGCGTGAGCTTAAGGGTCTGTTCCGTGAACTGAAGCTCCACCGTAGCAATTCCGATGAGCTTAAGGAGAAAAGGAATTCCTTCAATGCCCAGGTAAAGGAAATTGTTGCCAGGGCAAGGGATGCAAAGTCCAAAAGGGATTCTATCAATTCAAAGATCGCTTCTTTGAAGTCCACAAGGAATGCTGTCAATGAGAAGACCCGTAAGTTCTCAGATGATATCAGCGACCTCAAGTCAAAGAGGGATGATCTGAACAAGATGTCAAAGGGCAGCGTTGAGACACTCTCCAAAGCTTATGCTGCAGACCTTGATATGTTCTTGAATGCTGATATTCCCCTGAAACATGAGATCGACCTTTTCGGCAGGTTGCTGGAACTGAAAACCCGTCTTGGTGCTGCTTTCGATGCAAATTCTATCCATAAGCAGTTGATGGAGACCTATGAGGCCTCAAAAGAGGTTTTTGATTCAAGGGAAGATGTTGGTGACGATATTCGCAAACTCGCAGAGGAGTCCCAGAAACATCATCTTGAAATGATCGATCTCTATAATCAGGCGGATGAACTGAGAAAAGCAGCAGATGCCGCACACGCCCAGATATCCGAGAAGTACGCTGTAACCGCACCTATCAGGGAAAAGATAGATCCTCTCAAGAAGAAGATCGCTCTGCTCAGGGATGAGCTTGGTGTATATCTTGAGAAGCTTAACGATATCCAGGTTAAGAAGGATGACAAGAAGCAGGAAGAGCATCTTGTCGTTGCCAAGGAGAAACTGGAGAAGAGCGGCCGTCTGAGTCTTGAGGACCTTAAGGTCCTGATGGAGAAAGGGGATCTGAAGTTCTGATCTCTCTTTATCCCTTCTTTTTTCTTATTTTGCAAAGACACGTCTGTACAGTAATAATATAGACATGCCGGCAAATGTATGCAGTATTGTAAAACCGCTGCTCTGTCTGATGGTATCGTTTTCTGTTGATGTGCTGCTGTTTTCCTGAATGTTGCTCTCTTCCTCTTCCTCGATGACAGGCTCAGGAAGGTCCCTGTCCTGATACTGGTAGGCTGGTTTGAATGTGACAAGCTCTCCTTCAGGACTAATGTATATGGTATCAAGGGTGATGTTAATGATCTCATCTTCCCCTTTAGAATATACGAAAGTGTCTCCTTCTGAGAGGAATCCTTCCTTTAGTAACTCATCATTTAACAAGAGCTCCAACCATGCCTGTTTATTCTCAAGGTTCACACTTTTGATGCTCAGGATATATCCCTGGTAAAGGTCCCATGAATCCCCTGTTGTAAGAAATATCCCCGTTCCGTTGATAAGTACTGTCTTTTCCTCTCTTACGACAAGGTGCTCATTGTAAGTTCCAATTATCGAAGGTTCGGCAAGTGCAGGAGTTATAATTGAAAATAGAATTAGGGATGCAATTATGATCTTGCATATACCCTCTGGTTCTGGCATTCGTTGATCACTTCACCACTCAGTTGCTGTAACGACAGTTGCCTGCAAATATCTCCTGTCGTTTGTTATTCCTGTCAAGGATCACCAGTGCTCCCTTTTCAGTGATACCTACAGCTTTGCCCTCGATGATCCGGTTAGGTGTTGTGATCTTCACCTCTTTTCCGATAGTGTCTGAGAGGCTGATCCATTCTTCCACAATATCGGTGAATTGTTTGGTTTTGAACTTTATGTATTGCTGTTCCAGTTCGTAGAGCAATGATGCAACAAAAGCTGTCCTGTCAATGTTCTTTCCCATCTCCCGGGATATGCTGGTGGAATCCTTTCTGATCTCATCGCTGAGGTCGGAGAGACTGACATTTGCATTGATGCCAATACCAGGTATGACATAGTCCACTTTATCTACTTCTGCACTTACTTCTGTGAGTATCCCGCATATCTTCTTTCCTTTGACGAGTACGTCATTGGGCCATTTGATATGTGCATCGACACCAATATCGCGCAAGACATTTGTTACGGCAATGCCGGCAATAAGTGTTATCTTCGAAACATTTTCAAGTGCTATGGATGGTTTTAGAATAACTGACAGCCACACTCCTCCGGGAGATGATTGCCATTCTTTTCCCATGCGTCCACGACCTTTACTTTGTTTCTCAGCGATCACAACAGTGCCTTCTGCAGATTTTAGGGCGATATCTCTGGCAGCGTTGTTGGTAGAATCCAGTATGGAATAGTAGCTGATCACCTTTCCGATGAGATCGGTGCTTAGGATCGTTTTCAACTCTTCGGGATCGATCCTGTCTGGGGCAGCATCAAGTATGTATCCTGTTTTAGGAGAGGAACGGATATCATATCCTTCTTTTCTAAGGGTTCGGATGTATTTCCAGACCATCGCCCTTGTTATTCCCAGCTTCTCTCCTATTTCCTGCCCGGATACAGGTTTTCCTTCAGACTCCCTGAGTAACCTTATGATCTCTTTCTTGTTGTCATTCACAGGCATTTCACCCCACAAAGGTCTCGTACATACCTATGTAATATATTGTTGCCAAAGGTTATTACTCTGTCTCTTTTTTGGCTGCATTCACGAAGGATGTGACCGCAGCAGTGGCAGCAGCTATCTTGCGATCCTTGTTATCAAGTACGCTTGCCAGTGTAGCTCCCTTTTCTGAATCCTCCTCTACGACCTTCTTAACCTCTTCAATGATGTTGTAGTCATCGATGAAGTGTGTTGTGAGCTTTCCTTCCCTGAATGCAGGGTGTCTGAGGACTGCCTTATGGAATGGGATATTGGTTGTGACACCTGTGACAACATACTCGTAAAGTGCACGCTGCATCCTGTCGATAGCCTCGTCCCTGTCACTTCCCCATGCACAGAGCTTTGAGATCATGGAGTCGTAATATGGTGATATCGTGTATCCCATGTGAACTCCACTGTCAACCCTGATCCCAGGTCCTCCGGCAGAGCGGTACCTTCTGATCTTGCCAGGTGATGGTGCAAAGTCATTGAGTGGGTCCTCAGCATTGATACGGCATTCAATTGCCCATCCTCTGATACTGATATCTTCCTGCTTGAATGGCAACCTTTCTCCACATGCGATGTGAAGCTGCTGTTTTGCCAGGTCGATACCTGTGATCATCTCACTGATGGTGTGCTCTACCTGAAGCCTGGTGTTCACTTCAAGGAAATAGAAATCTCCTTTTGAGTAAAGGAACTCGACGGTTCCAGCATTCTCATATCCTATTGCCTTTGCAGCCTTGACAGCGGTCTCGCCCATCTTCTTACGAAGTTCAGGTGTCATGACCGGGGATGGTGCCTCTTCTATGAGCTTCTGGTGTCTGCGCTGTATGGAACATTCCCTTTCCATGACATAGACCGCATCACCGTACTTATCAGCAAGTATCTGGAACTCGATGTGTCTTGGTTCTTCAACGTATCTCTCTATGAATACGGTAGGATCACCAAAAGCAGATTCTGCCACAGACTGGATCGAACTCAGTGAGGTCTTGAAATCAGCTCTGGAATGAACGATCTTCATTCCTATTCCGCCGCCGCCGGCAGAAGCTTTGATTATGACTGGATAGCCGATCTCATCGGCAATGTCTGCTGCTTCATCAGGGTCGGATATTGCTTCATTTATTCCCGGAACGACCGGAACGCCTGCCTCTATCATTGTGTTCCTTGCAGCGATCTTGCTTCCCATCTGGTCGATGGCATTGCTTGAAGGACCTATGAATGTGATGCCTTCTTCTTCACATCTGCGGGCAAATTTGCTGTTCTCTGACAGGAATCCGTATCCTGGATGGATACCTTCTGCACCTGATTCAAGTGCTACTTCTATTATCCTGTCGATATTCAGGTAACTCTGGCTTGAAGGGGCAGGACCGATGTGGTATGCTTCATCTGCATATTTTGCAAAAAGGGCATTCTTATCTGCCTCTGAGTACACTGCCACAGTCTGGACGCCAAGTTCACGGCATGCACGCATTGCGCGTATGGCTATCTCACCCCTGTTGGCTACAAGTACTTTCTTGAACATGCAGGATCACCTACTCTATACTCATCATTACATCGCCGGACTTTACCGCATCGCCTTCTGCGACAAGTATGGCCTTAACGGTTCCGCCATGAGGTGCATGGATCGCATTCTCCATCTTCATGGCTTCGATAACACAGACGGTGTCTCCTTCCTCTATGGTATCACCGATCTTAGCCTTGATCGAGAGTACCATTCCCTGCATGTGACTTGTAACAGCTCCGGGAACTGACTCTGCAGTTTGTTTCCCATCGGCTGATACCACCTGTACTGAACCGCCTACAGGATTGACCTTTACAGCGAAGACCTCTCCGTCGATCTCAACTTCATAGTCAGTTGGTATGCCTGATATGTCTGCTGCAGCACATGGGTTCTTGTTCTCCATGATAGGTGTAAGTTTCTCTTCCTCCAGTTCTCCCTTGAGGAATGCAGGTGCTACTGCAGGATAGAGTGCATATGTAAGGATGTCCTCTTCCTTCTTCACAAGGCCCATTTCCTCTGCTTCCTTCTTTGCCTTCTCGTATTCCGGCTGGATGAGGTCTGCAGGTCTGCATGTGATAGGTTCTTCGTCTCCGATTATCTTTGCGATTATCTCGGCACTGATCTTCTGTGGTGGTCTGCCGTAAAGTCCGCGTACGTAGTCCTTGACTTCCTTTGGGATAACCTTGTATCTCTCACCCATCAGCACATTGAGGACTGCCTGGGTACCTACTATCTGGCTGGTAGGTGTGACAAGTGGCGGATATCCAAGTTCTTTACGTACCTGTGGCATTTCCCTGAGCACGTCATCGAACTTGTCCAGTGCATCCTGTTCCTTGAGTTGTGATACAAGGTTTGAGAGCATGCCTCCCGGGATCTGGTAAAGTAATACATTGGTATCGATCTGCTCTGAGATCGGGTCAAGTATACAGCGGTACTGTTCCTTTATGTCCTTGAAGTACTGTGAGATCTCAGATATCAGTTCAAGGTCAAGTCCTGTAGCACGCTTTGTCTCTGCAAGTGCAGCTACGATCGATTCTGTTGGTGGCTGTGATGTTCCCCATGCGAATGGAGAGAGTGCAGTGTCGAGTATGTCAACACCTGCTCTGCATGCTGCTGTGTAGCTCATTGGTGCCATACCTGAAGTACAGTGTGCATGCAGGTCCACAGGAAGATTGACCTCTGCCTTGAGTGCCTTTACAAGATCATATGCCTGTTGAGGGGAAATGAGGCCTGCCATATCCTTGATACAGAGTGAATCACATTCAAGTTCAGCAAGACTTGTTGCGAGCTCGACATATTTGTCGATGGTGTGAACAGGGCTGATGGTATATGCAATGGTACCCTGTACATGTGCTCCTTCCTTCTTAGCAACGGTGATGGCCTTTTCCATGTTACGTACATCGTTCACAGCATCGAAAACCCTGAAGATATCGATACCGTTCTCATGGGCCTTCTTCACGAACTTCTCGACCACATCATCGGAATAGTGCCTGTATCCTACCAGGTTCTGTCCCCTGAGAAGCATCTGTGCAGGGGTTTCCTTCATGTGTTTCTTGAGCTCTCTCAGCCTTTCCCATGGATCCTCGTTGAGGTATCTGATGGAACTGTCAAATGTTGCGCCGCCCCACATCTCTAAAGAATAGTATCCAACTTCATCAAGCTTGTCAACAATTGGGAGCATGTTGCGTGTGCGCATCCTTGTGGCAATGAGGGATTGATGCGCATCTCGAAGAATAGTTTCAGTTATTTTTACTTTCATGGAAATCCTCCGGGAATCTATAGAATTATGAGTGATTATTATAATAGAGAATCATCTAACTCCGTGTCAGATAGAATTGTACTCTATATATCATGTTCTTTTATGTAGTTTCTGGTGATCACTTATATATGCACTCTACGTAAACAGTAGCCTGATCAAAAAAAGCAATTAAGCGGCAAAATATAATTCAAAGGTATTATCTCATAAACGGATAATTGAAGTTGGATATGACATGTTCAATCATTTGTCTTATCAGCAGATCGTCTTGTTGTTCCCTGTAGTCCCCGGAATGTTCCGGTCTCGTCCACAACCATCCTGGCATATATCTCTATAGGTACCAGATTCCTTTCCCTGTCATACATGACCGTTTCCATTCTTTTGAATTCGTTGCCAGAACTACTTTTCATGTGCCCGGTCATTATTTTAATCATCCTGTTCACTTCTGGTTCGGGGAAATGGTCCTGTAACCGCGTTCCAACTATTCCTTCCGGTCCAAAGTCTATTATATCTATGGTAGCATGGTTTGCATAGGTGAACACAAGGTTCTCATCCATCTCCCATATACTATCAAGGGTATTCTCTGCAAGAAGTCGGTATTTCTTCTCACTTTCCCTTAGTTTCTCTTCAATTGTCCTCTGCTCAGTGATGTCCTGAGCAGACCCGATCGCACCTATGATGCTCTCATTTTTATCCTTCAGGGATACATTTGTCCATTTTGTCAGTTTTACCTTTCCCGAAGGTGTAACTATATTATGTTCACAGTAGATCTCTTCACTACCTTTCATCAGTTTCCTGCATATTTCATATGCCTCTTCTCTTTCCGGTTCGATAATGAAGGTGTCAATGAAGTTCTTTCCGATCACATCTTCTTTTTTGCATTCAAGAATTTCAAGTCCTTTTTTGTTGATCAGGGTTATCCGTGCATTATTGTCAATTACTATAATAAGTACACCAGCAACATTCAGGTAGTTCTGTGTCTTTGAATACTCTTCCTGAAGTTTCTCTTCAGCTATTTTTCGTTCAATGATCTCATTTTTGAGCATCTCATTAGATCTTTCAAGTTCATATGTTCTTTCAGAAACGAGTTTTTCGAGCTTCTCTTGTTCTTCTTTCAGGGAATTACGGTGATTGATGTCTTCGGTGATATTCTCCATTATAAGTGTCACACCAGAATCTCCATCCTCAAAGGTAGAAGGAATTATCTTTGTTTTCAGGAAGCAGAGTTCATTGTTAATTATGATGTCAAGCATCTCTACCAGTTCATCTCCCTTCATGGCAAGATTTATCTTTTCCAGTAGTGTCCTGTTAGATATCATTGGGGGAAGGATCTCATCGATGGATGCGCCAATGATCTCTTTTTTTGGGATGCCGGCAATGTCAGCGAACTTATCATTCGTCTGCACCACTCTGCATTTGTTATCCAGTACTATAATATAGTCTGAAGAAAAATCAAGTAATGTGGAAACAGGTATCCTCTGAGAAAGGAAATATACCTTTGCTGTCCCAATGGAATCCATCTCAACGTGTCCGCTTATCCTGAGGATCTCAAGGTATTTTGCTACAGTATTCCTGTTAATTCCGATATTTTTGGATATGTCAGTAACACTAAGTCCTCTGGGATTGGCTTTTAGGAGTTCTTTTATCTTGCCTGTCTCTTCGCGATACTGTTGCATTTATACAACTGTGTGTTTGATGCACATATATACTTGACGGACTGTGATGCTAGTGGTATGCAGTATTTCCTGTAAGTTTCAATACTAGTATTGGCATCACCTCACAGATCTGGGCGAAACGATTATTATTTTTATATTGTAGATAAATTTATATATTTAAACATTATAATATCCTTTTGCAATGCAAAGCCGCCATTCAATAAGGAGATCTGCTCAACAATATCTCAATATTGGCATGAGATCAGTTAGCTTTGTATTTTATTCAAGAGGGTGAAAATGTGCTAGGAACAAACGCCAAGCTAAGATCAGAAATTATCAATGTCATCGATGCTATAGGAAATGGTGACCTGGATGTCAGGCTATCAGCAAAGGATGGTACTTTAGATGGAAAAGTAGCTGACAGTTTGAACAGCTTACTTGATGATTACATGTCACTAAAGGAAGAAGTAGCTCAGAAAGATGCGATACTCGTTCAGAAAGCAGATGAGGAAGCTCAGAACCAGCAACTTGCAAATGAGGTGTTGAAACTTATAGATGCGGTGGTCGAGGGTAAACTTGACATCCGCGGGGATGTGTCCGGGTACACCGGTCACTGTAACAGGGTCCTCAGTGGTATAAACCAGCTTCTGGATGCTGTGATGGGTCCCTTGAACATTTCTGCCGAATATATCGATCGTATCTCCAAAGGTGATATTCCTGAGAAGATCACGGATGATTATAAAGGTGATTTCAATGAGATCAAGAACAATCTGAACATGTGTATCGATGCCATCAATACACTGGTCGATGATGCCGTGATGCTCGCACAGGCAGGTGTTGAGGGACGCCTTGACACGCGTGCAGATCCCGGCAGGCACAATGGTGATTTCCGTAAGGTAGTTGAAGGAGTGAACGGTTGCCTTGATGCTTTCATAGGTCCGTTGAATGTTGCTGCGGAATATATCGACCGTATCTCCAAGGGTGATATCCCACAAAAGATCACAGATTCATACAGTGGTGACTTCAATGAGATCAAGAACAATCTAAACCTCTGTATCGATTCCATTAACTCATTACTGGAGGAGGCTGAGTTCCTTACTGATGCTGCGATTGAAGGCAAGCTCACTACAAGGGCCGATCCTTCTAAGTTCAGCGGTGAATATGCCAATCTTGTTGAAGGAATGAACGATGTGGTTGCTACACTTGTAGGGCATATTGATAATATTCCTGTTCCTTTCATGGTAATTGACAGGGAATACAATGTCAATTATGTTAACAGCAAGGCAGCAGAGGCTGCAAAACTCTCACCTAATTTCATGGTGGGGACCAAATGTTATGACCATTACAAGACAAATGTCTGTAAGACCGATGGTTGTGTGTGTACAAGGTCAATGATCACACAGAATGTTGAACACGGGGAAGCAGTTGCAGATCTCGGACAGGATGTATCTATTAAATGTAGTGGTGTTCCGTTGAAGGACAGGGAAGGCAAGATCATAGGTTCCCTTGAGATCTTCATGGACCAGACCGAGGTCAAGAATGCCCTTGAGGAATCCGGGTCGAAGGTCGAGCTTCTTAACAGGATCCCTGCCCCGGTTGTGGCTGTGGATAAAGAGTTCAATGTATCTTTCATCAATCCTGCCGGTGCGAATGCGGTTGGGAAGTCCACTGCCGAGTGTCAGGGTATGAAATGTTACGATCTGTTCAATACCCCACATTGTAACACGGATGAATGTAGGGTTGCCAGGGCTATGAGCAATGGCACTGTCTACTCTGCTGACACTGTTGCCCATCTTCCTTCCGGAGAGTTGCCTATCCGTTATACTGCAACACCTTTGAGGAACAGCCAGGGTGAGATAATTGGCGGTCTTGAATATGTAATGGACATGACATCAGAGGTCAATGTGACCAAAGAGGTACTTCAGCTCTCTGACGCAGCCGTTAACGGTAAACTTGATGCTCGTGCCGATGTAAGCAAGTTCGAAGGTAATCCACGGGATGTAGTCGCAGCTGTCAATGCAACACTTGATGCTTTCATTGGTCCTCTGAATGTTGCCGCAGAATATGTTGACCGCATCTCCAAGGGTGAGATACCTGAGAAGATCACGGATGAATACAGAGGTGACTTCAATGAGATCAAGAACAACCTCAATCAGTGTATTGACGGTCTGGGTGCGCTTGTTGAATGTAACAATGTGCTTCATAACACGGCAATCAATGATCTCACTGTAAAAGTAGAGGGTGAATACCAGGGAATATTCGGAGAACTCGCAGATGGGACCAATGATGCTTTTGATCACATAGTCCGCATTTTCAATACTACCAAACAGATCGCTGCAGGTGATCTCCAGATGCTCGATGTTTACAGGGGCATTGGGAAAAGGAGCGAGAACGATGAGTTCCTGCCTGCGTATATCAAGATGATGGGAAGTATCCAGGGTCTTGTGGACCAGTTCGTTTTGCTTGGTGCAGCGGTAGAGGAGGGTAAGCTCGATCAGAGAGCCGATCCTTCAGGATTCGAAGGAAAGTACAAAGAAGCTATCATGGATGTGAATGCAGCCTTCGATTCTGTCATATCTCCCCTGAATGTAGCTGCTGAGTACATTGACAGGATATCAAAGGGAGATATTCCTGCTCATATCACTGATACTTACTATGGTGATTTCAACGAGATCAAGAACAACATCAATGTATGTATAGATGCTATCAATGCCCTGGTGGATGACTCACAGATGCTTGCAGAGGCAGGTGTCAATGGACAGTTATCAGTGAGGGCTGATGCTTCAAAGCACGGTGGCGATTTCTATAGGATAGTCGATGGTGTGAACAGGACACTGGATGCAATTGTCGATCCATTTGAAATGGCCTGTACTGTAATAGACGCCTATTCGGAAGGTGACCTTAATTCCAGGATAACCTCGGAGATGCACGGCGACTTCATTAATGTTGCAAATAAGTTGAATTCTTTCGGAGATGATCTGCAGGCCCTTATCAGGGATGGCAGTGAGGTTCTCGGGGAGATGGCAAATGACAATCTAACACGTTCAGTATCCGTGCAGGGTGTCGGTGAGTTCAGAGAACTTACTGATGGTATTGAAAGTGCCAGGTTATCCCTTAATGATATAGTGTGCCATGTGAAGGATGTAGCAGATATGGTCGTTGACACCGCTAAAGATATGTCTGCTTCCAGTGCGCATTTAACAATGTCTGCATCAGAGGTCGCCGGTACTGTGGATGAGATATCAAGAGGTTCTCAGGATCAGTCTATGAAGACCGAAGAAGTGTCACGTACCATGCAGCATATGACCCAGAGTATACAGAATGTAGCAGCAAACTCACAGAATGCTGCAAAATATTCCAGTGAGTCTAACAAGAAAATGGCTGATCTTGGTGACCTGACGAGTGACCTGCTCAACAAGATGAATGGAATAAGCCAGGCGGTTTCCAGGTCGGCGGATGTTATCAATAACCTTGAAGATAAATCCAGAAGGATCGATGAGATCGTCAACCTTATCACCAATATCGCTGACCAGACGAACCTGCTTGCATTGAATGCCGCTATCGAGGCTGCAAGGGCAGGTGAGCATGGTCGTGGATTTGCTGTTGTTGCAGATGAGGTCCGAAAACTTGCCGAGGATTCAGGTAATGCTGCCAAGCAGATCGCAGGTCTGATCCAGGAGATCCAGTCCGGTACAGGTGAGGCTGTAACAGCTATGGAAATGGGTACTGAGGAAGTATCTCTGGGTGCTGAGTCCCTGAACAAGGCTGTCAGTGAGATACAAGATATTATCGTTTCAGTTGATAGTGTCACTAAGATGGTTGTCGATGTTGCAGCAGCTTCAGAAGAACAATCCGCTGCCATGGAAGAGATATCTTCTTCTGTGGAAGAAGTGGCAGCAATATCCGAAGAGACCGCTGCAGGTACAGAAGAGACATCTGCGGCAGTTCAGGAACAGACATCTTCGTTACACGAGCTTGCAAACTCTGCCGATGATCTGGCGAATATCGCAAAAGAGATGAAATCGCTTGTTGATAAGTTCAAGATCGAATCAAATTCGGGAAATCAGTCGGGTAACACAAAAGCAGACTCAGATGGCGATGTACGTCTTTCTGCAAGGATGGATGATACAAATTCTGCATTCATCTGATGGATGATTGGGGATTTTCTGGCAGGGTTTGATATTTTCTATAACTGAATGACCTTGCCAGTAATCTGCGCATAATCATCTCACTTGATATTACTTTTATTAGTCTTTAAAAAATTTTGATAACAAGAGCGAGTTATTTTTTAAGGATATATTTTTATATAATTGGGTATAACATTAAATCTGCCTAATTATAATTATACTGAATAGTGTATCGGGTGTAATTTTTTAGCGCAAAAGTTCAAATGTTGTACATATATGCAGATTTCCGTTTTGATGTTATAGGGTGAAAACATGTTAGGCAAAAACAATAAAAATAATAAATTGTATCAGGGAATAATTGAAGTTCTGGATTCTATTGAGAACGGCAATTCTGGCACAAGGCTGGATATGCAAGCCAGCGGGATAGAAAAAGAGATGGCAGATGCATTGAATGCTTTTCTGGATAAGGCCACCGGATGGAAGAATGAGGTCGATGAGCAGAAAAGGTCTGTAGAACAAGCTTCTCTTAAGACTGACAGGCTATGCAATGATGTGACCGCTGTCTTGGATGCCATTGCCAGCGGTAGTTCTGATACAAGGATGAACTCACAGGCTTCCGGAACTGAAAGAAAGATGGCAGAATCAATGAATGCTTTTCTGGATAAGGCTGCCGGATGGAAGGAACAGGTCGATGAGCAGAGTAGACTTTCAGAGCAGATCAACCAGCTTGTAGCTTCTACTATCGAAGGTAAGCTCGATGTTCGCGCTGATCCTGAACTGTTCAGTGGTGAGTTCAAAGAACTTGTCCAGGGGATAAATGAGATGCTTGACTCCATTGTCAGACCATTCAATGCAGCATCCAAATACGTTGACCGTCTTTCTAAGGGAGATATCCCTCCAAAGATCACAAAGGAATTCAAGGGCGAATATGACGATTTCAAGAATAACCTGAACATCTGTGTAGATGCGATCAACGCACTCATCGAGGATTCAGAGAGCCTTGCAATGGCAGGTGCTGAAGGCAGGGTTGATGAACGTGCCGACGCAACACGCCATGGTGGCGAGTTCAGGACGATCATAGAGAACCTTAATAACACTCTTGACTCCATTGCAAAACCTCTCAATGAGAGCAATGATGTACTTCTCAAACTGGCAGTGAATGACTTTGAGACTGCTGTTGAAGGTGAATATAACGGGGTTTTCAATGAAACCGCCACTGCTGTGAATGAAGTACGTAACAGGCTTCTTAACATCCAGCGTACTTTCGAGTTCATGGCCAGGGGTGACTTCAGTGACCTTGAAAGATATAAACAGGCAGGTAAGCGCTCTGAGAATGATAAGCTCTTGCCATACACTATCGGACTTATGGAAACTGTCAAGGGCATGTCCGATGAGTTCATTGAACTTGGTCATGCTACAGAAGACGGTAACCTTGAACACAGGGTCGACCCTTCAAAGTTCTCCGGTCTTTTCCAGGAAGCTGTCAGTGCTGTAAATGACGCATTCGATGCTGTTGTCGATCCACTTAATGTAGCTGCTGAACATGTTGACCAGATATCAAAAGGTATGATCCCTGAAAAGATCACTGATGAATATAAGGGTGACTTCAATACTATCAAGAACAACATCAATGCATGTATCGATGGTCTTGGTGGTATGGTCGAGGCCAACAATGTACTGCAAAAGATGGCAGTTAATGACTTTACTGTAAGCGTTGACGGGGATTTCGAGGGAATCTATGCTGAGGTGGCTCATGCTACAAATGAAGTACGTAACAGGCTTCTTAACATCCAGCGTACCTTCGAGTTCATGGCCAAGGGTGACTTCAATGACCTTGAAAGATATAAGCAGGCAGGCAAGCGCTCTGAGAATGACAAACTTCTTCCTTACACTATCAGACTTATGGAAACTGTCAAGGGCATGTCTGACGAGTTCATAGGACTGGGTCATGCCGCAGAAGCAGGCGATCTGTCATACAGGGTTGATTCTTCACAATTTGCCGGTCTTTTCCAGGAGGCTGTCAGTACTGTAAATGATGCCTTTGATGCTCTTATCGATCCACTCAATGTAGCAGCAGATTATGTAGAGATGATCTCTCGTGGAGAGGTTCCTGAGAAGATCACCGATGAATACAATGGAGACTTCAACCATCTCAAGAACAATATCAATCACTGTATCGATGGTCTTGGTGGTCTTGTAGAGTCCAATGAGATCCTGCAGCTAATGTCCGAGAACGACCACACGAGATCAGTGGAAGGGGATTACCAGGGAATCTATGCAGAGGTTGCATCTGCTACCAACGGTATCCGTCAGAGACTTCTTACTGTTATGAGTGTCAACAAGAAGATCGCAGTTGGTGACCTGAGCGACCTTGAGGGACTTAAGAAGGTCGGAAAGCGTTCAGAGAACGACGAGCTGATTCCATGTTATATCTCAATGATGAGCAACATCGAAGGTATCGTTGATGAGTTCATAAAGCTCGGTAATGCAGCAGAAGCTGGAAACCTTGACTACAGGGCAGATGGTTCTATCTATCAAGGAAGTTTCAATGATGCGATCAATACTGTCAATGTAGCCATAGATGCACTTGTTAATCCACTTAATGAGGCAATGAGAATTGTCAATAAGTATTCTGAAGGTGACCTCAATGCAAGGTTCGGCTTTGAAACAAAGGGTGACTTCAAGGTATTCTCCGGTACCCTCGATGATTTCGGTGCAAACCTGCAGGAGATCATAGCTGATTCATCCACTGTACTGGAAGCTATATCCAACAATGATCTCAGTCAGGCAGTTTCTGTTCACGGTGTAGGTGACTTCAAGGTGCTTACAGATGGTATCGAGGATACCAGAAGATCATTGAACAATGTCGTATCAATGGTCCATGACAGCTCAAGGAATGTCGCGTCAACGGCTGAAGAGATGTCGGCTTCTGTTGAGGAGATGACATCCTCATCATATCAGGTTGCAGACACTGTATCTGAGATATCAAGAGGTGCACAGAGTCAGGCAGCAAAGTCCGAAGAGGTCTCACGTGCAATGGTCGATATGACCATGACCGTGCAGGAAGTTGCCACAAATTCACAGAAGGCAGCGGAGAATGCAAAGGAGTCCAATGAACTGATCAACAGTCTCGGTGCAAATGCTAATGATCTTCTTCTGAAGATGGATTCGATCAAAGAAGCTACCGGTGCATCATCAAATGTCATTATGGAACTTGATGGTAAATCCAAGCAGATCGGTGAGATAGTCAATCTGATCACTAATATTGCAGACCAGACCAACCTGCTTGCACTCAATGCAGCAATTGAGGCAGCACGTGCAGGTGAGCATGGTCGTGGATTTGCAGTGGTTGCGGATGAAGTAAGAAAACTTGCTGAGGACTCAGGTAATGCAGCTAAGGAGATATCCGGTCTCATTGGTGAGATCCAGGAAGGAACACATAATGCGGTTACCTCCATGCAGCAGGGTTCAGAAGAGGTAGAGGCAGGAGCAACTGCACTTCAGGAAGCTGTTTCTATCATTGAGAGCGTAGTAGAATCAGGAAACACTATAGCAAATATGGTTCAGGACATTGCAGCTGCTGCACAGGAACAGTCTGCTTCAATTGAAGAAGTTACATCCTCCATTGAAGAGGTCAGTGCCATTTCCGAGGAATCTGCAGCAGGAACTGAACAAGCCTCCGCAGCAGTACAGGAACAGAGTGCTACAATGCAGGAACTTTCAAGATCCGCTGAGGACCTTTCCAGCCTTGCAGGTGATATGAAGCTGGTTGTTGACAAATTCATCCTGGATTCTAACGCATCATCTGGCGGCACCGATGAAATTGAAGCAAAAGATTTTGAAAAGATGGAACATGCTCTTGTCTGATGAGATGATATGATATGAACGACGTTTCGGAATCAGGAACAGGTCCTTCGGATGAATTACTGCAGATGGTCGTCTTCCAGCTTGGAGACGAGGAATTCGGCGTAGAGATCATGAAGGTACAGGAGATCATAAGGATGCCTGAGATCACTCAGATCCCCCAATCTCCTGATTTTGTAGAAGGTGTCATCAATTTGCGTGGCAGGATCATTGTTGTGATCAACCTCGATAAGAGATTCAACCTTTCCTCAAAGGAAGTTGATGAACATTCACGTATCATTGTCGTTGAGATCGGTGACAATGTGGTGGGTATGATCGTTGATTCTGTCAATGAGGTATTAAGGATACCTGCTTCAAGTGTTGATCCGGCACCTGAACTTGTTATGTCCAGTGTCAGCAAGGAGTACATCACAGGCGTAGGCAAAATGGATAATCGCCTTTTGATCTTCCTTGACCTTGCCAGGATCCTTGACAAAAAGGAAGTTGAAGATATCGCAAAACTCGCCTGATATTCAGGTGACCGATATTTTCTTCCTCTTTTCTTTCTCTCTTTCTTTTTTAATTTTAGTTCTATTCTATTTGAATCCCAAGTTCTGTGCATCCTATAATCTTTATAGATTTATTTAAATATAATTAAAACAATATATGTTTGGCCGACCGACCCGGTCACAGGAGAGGATAATATAGCTTTCACTTACTTTTTCAGAGATCTGCAAACACTTGAGATGATAAGGGACTATGTGATACCGGAGCTTAGAAGTCGCAGGTATATACATATATGGGATGCTGGTTGTGCCATGGGTCCTGAACCTTACACACTGGCAATGGTTCTCAGGGAGAACATGGGTATGACCTTCAGGAATGTACGTATCCATGCAACTGATATAGATAACAGTGACCTTTTTGGCGATATCATCAAAAAGGGAGTGTATCCAAGGGAAATGGTCCAGAGGATACCAAAACCCATATTCGAGAAGTATTTCTCACCGGCAGATGAACCTGACCACTATGTCATTGCTGAGGAGATAAGGAAGTGCGTCGAGTTCACAAGACAGAACCTCCTTGACCTGAAACCTGTAAGGACAGGGCTTAATCTCGTCCTTTGTAAGAATGTCCTTCTTCACTTCAAGGAACAGGAAAGGGTAGATGTCCTTAAGATGTTCCATGATGCTCTTGATGGTGGATACCTTGCTACTGAACAGACGCAGAAGCTCCCGCCGGAACTGGAAGGTTATTTTGAACCGGTTGTAGCGAATGCACAACTCTATCGCAAGGTTGCATGAGATTACAAGGACCATGCAAAGTTAAGGCTCTGTAGAAATCCTAATTGTTGATGAGCTACACTAATAACCGCAGATAAACACAGATACACTCACCTCCTGCGGAGTTGAGTGCCTGCTGAACAATAGTTCAGCAGGTTACACAGATATCGATAATTTGAATCTGCGTTTATCTGTGTTCATCTGTGGTTTGTATTAATATAGAGGATTTCTACAGAGCCAAAGTTAACATAATATAACATAACATAACAGGTGTTTCAGATGCCGGACGAACTATCATTCAATCTTCTTCCTCCTGTACAGGGTTCGGAGTACAGGTGGCTGAACATCGACCGGCACGATGTAAGGGTTGGAAAGGTAAGGGGTAAGGTAGAGAACGATATTCTTTTCATCTATTCAATAACCATCTTTCCTGAATTCGAAGGCAGGAGCTATGGCAGAAAGACCATTGATCTCTTCAAAGGGCGGTACTCTACCATCGTTGCGGACAGGGTACGTCCGACTGCAGTAGGGTTCTGGGAGAAGATGGGCTTTTCAAATAATGGCGATGGTTCTTTTGTATTCAGCGATAAAGGCAGTTCCTGAATAGAAGATTTTTAACTCAGAACAAAGTATCTCTCTTTATGGAAATTGAAGCCAAGTTCATTGTATCGGAACGTGACCTTTTTGACAGCCTTATGAACATCGACCAGATAGAGGGGTTCGATGTTCAGGATGCAGTTGTCAAAGAATTCAGGGATACCTATCTTGATACTGTGGACATGGCCATATATGGTTCCGGTTTTTCGTTCCGTTGCAGGGAGAAGCCGGGTAAGGTCGTCTACACTATCAAGTCCCTGAAAAGTTCCGGTTCCCTTATCCACATGAGGGAAGAGGTGGAGTTCAGTATGCCAGAGAAGCTTCCTGTCAGGCAGTGGGACAACTGTGTACTCAGGAAAAGGGTGCTGGAGATGATAGGTTCAGGTGAACTGTATCCACTTTTTACAGTGGAACACAAAAGGACCGATCTCAAAGTAATGGGTCCCACCGGGCAGATCGCTGAGTTGAGCTTCGATGATGTGACCATCGCCTGTGACGATAATGAGAAGAGCTATCTTGAACTTGAAGTTGAGCTTATGGGTGAAGGCAAAGAGGAGGTCCTTCACAGAATAGCTGAATTCTTCAGGGATGAGATCGGCCTTACTGTGGGAAGCAGTTCCAAGTTCGACAATGGTTTTGAACTCTATATGGAAAATATCCGCAGGGATGCAGAAAGATATGACTGTGGTGAAATCCCCGAAACAAAGGATATCACTTTCCTTCCTTTGAGAGAGATGTTCGATGAGTATAATGTAGAACAGGACCATGCACGCAAGGTTACTGAGAATTCTCTCATCCTTTTTGATGCCTTGAAGCCGATCCATGGTCTGGATGACGGACTTCGTCAGACAATGAGATTTGCAGCACTGGTGCATGATATCGGTGTCATGACAGATGCGAAGACCCATCATAAGGTGGGAAGGGACATCCTCCTGAGCTCATGCCCGGAGGAACTTCCATGTCCTCTCTGTCTGTTCCTCCCATGGACAACATTCCTTCATAAGAAAAGGATCGACAGGAACAAATTGTTGAAACTGGCTCAGAAGAACAAGTTTGCCAGCCTGCCTTTAAAGATGCAGGATGACATCCTTAAAATGGCATCCATATTGCGGATGGCAGACGGTATGGATATCAGCAGGATGAACACCAGGATAGTTGAAATCGACCTTGATAAAGAGGACATCGTGGTCAGGTTACATGGAAGAGCTGCCGGAGTGGATGCCGACAGGGCTGATACCAAAGCAGACCTCTGGCGACTGCTTTTTGAAAAGGATATCTATTTCAGGGAAGACTACTGAAGCCCACGTTGCTCCAGTTCGCTTTCTATGCGTTCGATGATCGTCTCAAGTATCTTGATCCTCGCATAGTACTTGTCATTGGCTTCTACGATTGTCCAGGGTGCCCGGGTAGTGCTTGTCTTCTGTAGCATCTCGTCTGCAGCATTGAGATAGAGGTCCCATTTCTCGCGGTTACGCCAGTCGTCAGGTGTGATCTTCCACTGTTTATGGGCTGTGTTCTCACGTTGCTTGAACCTGTTAAGCTGTTCTCCCTTGTCGATATGGGTCCAGAACTTGATGATTATGGCACCGTAGTTCGTAAGGGTTTCCTCGAACTCGTTGATCTCCCTGTAAGCACGCTTCCATTCATGGGTATTGCACAGTTTCTCAACCCTTTCCACAAGCACCCTGCCATACCAGCTCCTGTCATATATGCCAATATGGCCTGCTTCAGGTATCTCGTTGTAGAACCTCCAAAGGTAATGATGTGCCAGGTCGTATTCTGAAGGCACTCCCACAGGTGTCACACGGTATAAGCGTGGGTTCAGTTTCTGTGCAAACCGTTTAATACCACCTCCCTTCCCGGAAGCATCCCAGCCTTCGAACACTACGATAAGTGGTATCTGATTCCTGAACAGTTCATATTGCAGCTTCGCTATCTTTTTCTGGCAGGCCTTTTTTTGCTTTTTGTATTCCTTGAAAGTAAGGCTCTTGTCCATGTCAACCTTTTCAAGTATCGATGAATCTATGTTGGGGATGATGCAGTTCTCAGGATGGTGACCTTGAGTTGCTTTTACAGTGTTCTCAACCTCGACGATCTTACTTTCTATCGATTCGATGGTCTTTGCCAGCACCTTTACAGTGGCGAAGTTCCTGTCCTCTGCTTCAATGATGGTCCAGGGTGCATGTGCTCTGTCAGTCCTTTCAAGGATCCCTTCTATCATCGGAAGATGTCTGTCATACTCATTGAGATACTCCAGCTCTTCTTCCTCTACAATAAAAAGTGGAACTCCATCCCTTTTCAGTTCCTGGTATCTTCTTTCCTGTTCCTCTTTGCTGACATGAAGGAAGAATTTGATAAGAAGGTATCCTTCGTCAGTGAGCTGTCTTTCGAAATAAGTTATACCGTCAAGGCATTTTGGCATACGACTGTCTGCTTTTCCTTTGCCGTCGTGTTCTATTATTGCCCTGCGGTACCAGCTCCTGTCAAAGATAGCGATACTCCCTTTCTTTGGTATCTTTATCCAGAAACGCCATAGAAGTGGTTTTTGTTCTTCCTGGTGGCAGGGCTTACCGGTGGTATAGAGGTCGAATCCCATTGGGTTGAGTGCCAGAAGGAACCGGTTGATTATCTCTGTCATACCGGATGCATGCCATCCTTCAAAGACTATGATGACAGGTATGTCCATCTTCCATGCTTTTCTCTGCAGCTCTCCAATGTGTATCTGTAGTTCATCGATCACATTATCGTAATCTTTTTTGCTGAGTTTCTTTGAGAGATCCACATTTTCAAGCATTTTTCATCACTAGTAATATCTATCTAAAATTTGTATATGTGTCGATGCATAAAATCATTGAAGAATGTATGAGCGTATGTAAAAGCTCCATACTACCAGTGTAATTGAACCGGCTATCACAATTGCGAGGAAAGACAACAGTGATCTCCTGGAAAGTTCAGGTGAGCCTGTGATCCTTATATAGAATATTTTGCTGAGGGTGCTGATGAGTCCGGCAAGGATGGCCGTTTCTGCAGCCGTCTGTGTAGAGAGGTTTCCCGAGAATGCCAGCGCAGCAACTGATGCCGTAACGGCAGAACTACTGACGATGCCTCCAAGGGCTGTAACATATGCTCCTCCAGCTCCCCCGTATTCATTAGCAAAATTAGCTACTACCAGAAGTATTGTGAACACAGCCCCAAATTTGAATGCAGGACCAAGTGCGAAGGGTGAACCTATCTCAATACTCTCTTCTGTCGTCACGTTCTTCTTCCATTTCAGTGCAACAACAACCATGGCAATAAATCCCATTACAATGAATGGTGGAGCCATCATCAGGGCAGTATCTGCGCCGGGGTCTGCTATGAGTGCTATCAGGGTATTACTTATGATCATTGACACAACAGAGAGCATGGCTCCTACATGGATGGAATCCGTGAGTATCGGTCTTTTCTTTGACAATCCGGAAAGTGCAGCTACTGTCGCTTCACTGCTTATGAACCCACCAAAAAGTCCCGAATATGGGATGCCTGCTTCCGGTCCCATCCTTTTCAGGGATAGGTAGCTCACAAAGCTGATGAATGAGACGAGAACTACAATGAGGATCGCTGACTTTAGCCTGAGAATGCCAAAGAGTGGTTCTTCCGGCATGATGGGATAGAGCACAAATGCAACTGCCAGGAACTTCAGGGCACTGTTGATATCTTCCTCAGATAGATGTTCTGCGAATGAATGTAGAGGTTTCTTCTCTATTAGGAGGAAGGTCAGTATCAGTGCTGAGACTATGGCTATCAGGTATAGCTCATAGGCAACGATGATACCTAACAGATATGTACAGAAGAGTGCGATGGCAGTCGTCAGTCCTGATTTGCCTTTGAGGACGTTGAGTGAATATATGATAGCTGCTGAGGCAAATGCCACAAGCAGAGTGGTAAGAATAAGCATCCACATGCCTGTATGTTCTGTAAGTATGGTGGCAATGGTTCCTGTCATACATGTTATAGAAAAGGTCCTCACACCAGCGAATATCTTCTTATCAGCACGCCAGTGTTCTCTCTCAAGTCCTACAAGTATGCCTATCATCAGAGAAAGCAATATCTTTTCCAGAAGTATGAAGTGCAAAGGGTCAATACCCCATTGTATTTCAGGTATAATAGTAATATCTCCTTGAACAGGTAGTTCTAAGGTCAGCAACCATTCATATAATAAGCAGTCGCAGTTGTTATATAAAATCTATACACTATATAAATTTATATATGTAACTGATGATGGGGGAACGATCGTGCCATTGGTAATTAAAACGAAATGTGTATCCTGCAAGAAGTGTGTCAGGAAGTGTCCGGTAGATGCCATCGATATGGTAAAAGGGAAAGCACTTATCGTTGAAGATAAATGTATCAACTGTGGAAAGTGCATTAAGATATGTCCGGTAAAAGCTATACTCAGGGACAGGGATATTGTAAAGTATCAGATAAGTGCCGATCTTGATGATGTAAAGGATTCACTTTCAAAGTACAAGAGCAAGAAAGCTAAGAAGAGACTGGTGAAAAGTCAGCTCCGGCAGATAAGGTTGCAACAGAAGGTCCTTCGTGGAAAGATGAAGGCACTGAAACATCTCAAGCTCTGATAACCGACCCTAAGGCTATCACAAAGAAGAGGTAGAATGTCATCAAATGAGGTAAATGTTCCTGCTACTGCACCAGTTCCTTCCTCAGAGGTGAAGGAAGATTCTCCGGTGAGCACTATCCTGGTACCATTCTCTGAATTTCGGTCCATGAAAAGGACCGACATCAAGGCAGCAGACACGATGCGTGAGGCTGCACGTAAGATACTGATGTTCCATTTCGGAGTGATGATCGAGCATGAAAGAGGTACCAGGGTAGGGAAGGACATCGAGGAACTTCATGATATGAGGGTTGCAGCAATGCGTATGCGTTCTATCATCGAGGTCCTTGAGGACTATCTTGACATGAAGAAGATGTATCCTCATTACAGGAATATCAAGAGGACAAGAAAGGTGCTTGGTTCAGTACGTGACCTGGACGTCTTCCTTGAGGTTATCGATCATTATCTTGAGGACAAGCCACCCGAGGCAAGGGAGGGAATGGACCCGCTAACTGATTCGATCCTTATCGAGAGGGCAAAACAGCGTGGTAATATGCTTATCTATCTGGACGATGTGAAGTACAATAAGTTCAAGGAAGAGTTTGCCGGCTACCTGCTTCAAAGGAAGTTCTGGAAGATGAAGACTTCAAAGAAGAACGATGAGCCTGTTCCATGCAGGGTCGTGGACGTTCTTCCTGTACTCATATATACACAGCTCGCAACTGTAAGATCATATGCCGACCTTCTTGAAAAAGAGACAATGGATCCATATCTTGAGAAATATCATCAATTGAGGATCGATGTTAAGATATTGCGCTATACACTGGAGTTCTTCAAAGAGGTCCTTGGTGATGAGTCTAAGGATGTGATAAAGGATCTGAAAGCCCTTCAGGATAATCTGGGGGACATGCATGATACGGTGGTTGCACTTGAGCTTCTTGAGAATTTCGAGAAATATGGCAGATGGGGTGCAGCAGATAAGAAGCAGATAGCTGCTTCCAACGGACTTCGTGATTACCCGGGTGTAGATGCCTATATCGAGTACAGGAAGCAGGAACTCCAGAACCTCGTGGATGGATTCCCTGAAGTCTGGGCGAGGGTTATCGAGCCTGATCTCAGTGTAAGGCTATCACAGGCAATAGCAGGTATCTATAATTCCTGAATACTATCTATTCAGGGACCTGAATTAACTATACGATGCTATATTGTGATATATAGGACTATATATGAATCTGTATGAAGTGTTAACTAATAGAATGGCTGTAGTTTTTCCAAAATATGACGGTTTTCTATCGTTCTTAAAGTTGAGTAAAATGAGTTTTATATCAAGTGAAGTGGATGAATACGTTAACAGGGAGATAAGCTGGCTCTCATTCAATGAGAGGGTCCTTCAGGAAGCGAAGGATCCGCAGGTACCATTACTTGAACGTCTGAAATTCCTTGGTATCTTCTCTTCAAACCTCGATGAGTTCTTTAGTGTGAGGGTTGGTACCCTGCAACGTATGATCGATGCCGGGGTCAGGTCCAAAGCAATGGTCGGTGCCTCACCAAAAAAGGTCATGAAAGATGTGCACAGCAAAGTACTGTCGTTACGTGATGATTTTGACAGCACTTTCAGAGAGATCACACAGGAGCTTGAAAAACATAACATATTCATTGTTGATGAGACACATCTTGATGAGCAGCAGAAGTCATTCCTGAAGACCTACTTCCAGGAAAAGGTGCGTCCACGTCTTATTCCGGTCATGCTCAAGGACATCCCTGATTTCCCCTACCTTAAGAACCAGGTTATCTATCTGCTTATCGATGTACGGAAGAAATGGAATCCTCAGGCATCCAAGTTCGCTCTTATCGAGGTTCCTGCAGATGTCCTTCCGCGTTTTATCATGCTTCCGGGGTCCGATGACAGGAAATGTGTCATCATGCTGGATGATGTGATCCGTTTTGGTCTTGATGATATATTCTCTACCTTTGATTATGATTCCATAGGTGCATATACGATAAAACTGACAAGGGATGCTGAGCTTGATATCGATGATGATGTCACCAAGAGTTTCTTCGAGAAGGTATCAGATAGTCTTGAGGAAAGGAAGAAGGGTCAGCCCGTGCGTTTCGTGTATGACAGGGAGATGCCTTATTATCTTCTTGACTTTGCTTTGAACAGGCTTGGTATACAGAAGTTCGAGAACCTTGTACCGGGTGGTAAATATCACAATGCTAAGGATTTCATGGGCTTCCCACATGTGGGTCCTGATTCTTTCTATTATGAAAAGAAGCATCCTTTAGCTCATAAGGACCTTGTCACCCACAAAAGCATCTTCAATGCCATAAGGGAACGTGACATTCTGCTCCATTACCCATATCAGTCCTTCGATTCATTCATAGATCTGTTGAGAGAGGCAGCTATCGACCCGGCTGTATCCAGTATAAAGGTCACTCTTTACAGAGTTGCTAAGAACTCAAATGTCATCAATGCGCTTATCAATGCTATAAAGAACGGTAAGGATGTCACTGTAGTCATTGAACTTCAGGCAAGGTTCGATGAGAGGTCCAATATATACTGGACCCAGAAACTTGAAGAAGCAGGAGCAAGGATCATCGATGGTGTGCCGGGTCTTAAGGTGCACTCCAAACTCTGCCATATCACCAGGACAGAAGGCGACAAAAAGGTTCACTACTCATGTATTGGTACTGGTAACTTCAACGAATCCACTGCAAAGCTCTATTGTGACCATATGCTCATGACCGCTAACAAAGAGCTGACTGATGAAGTAGAGAAGGTCTTTGAATTCTTCGCTCATAACTACAAGGTCTATGACTATAAGCATCTCATAGTAGCTCCCCTTCAGATGCGTAAGGCATTTGAGAAATGCATCGACAATGAGATCGAGAATGCAAAGGCAGGAAAGCCTGCATATATACATGTGAAGGTCAACAGTCTCGTTGACAGCAAGATGATCAATAAGCTCTATGAGGCTGGTAAAGCAGGTGTCAGTATAAAGATGGTCGTCAGAGGTATATGTTCTCTTGTGCCGGGGGTCAAAGGTCTCAGTGAGAACATAGAGGTCATCAGCATCGTTGACAAATACCTTGAACACTCACGTATATTCATCTTCTGTAACGATGGTGAGGAAAAGTACTACATCTCATCTGCTGACTGGATGGTAAGGAACCTTGACAGGCGTGTGGAAGTTGCCACCCCCATATATGATAAGGCTCTTCAGGAAGAGCTGCGGATGTACATGGACCTTCAGTTCATGGACAACACAAAGGCCAGGATCATCAATGAACAACAGGATAACAAGTACAAGAAGGGTGGTGACAGGTCATGCCGTGCACAGGAAGACACTTACACCTTCCTTAAAGAAAAACTTGAGAATAAGGATAAGATACAATGAAATTTGCAGCGATAGATGTTGGTTCCAATGCAGTCAGATTGCTTCTGTCGAGAGTTGATACCGAAGGGATCGAACCTATCTATGAAAAGGTTTCAGTCATAAGAATGCCGATCCGTCTCGGAGAGGATGCTTTTGTTCATAACAACATTTCTCAGGACAAGATATCCCGTCTTGTCAGTACGATGATGGCTTTCAGGCATTTGATGGATGCTTATGAACCTATCGATTACATGGCATGTGCGACCTCAGCTATGAGAGAGGCTGATAACAGTGATGAGATAATTTCACTGATCAAAGAGAAGAGTGGCATTGACCTTAATGTTATAAGTGGAAGGAAAGAGGCTAAGATCATCTATTCCAACCGGATCGAGAAGGTGATAGGACATGGTAATTCCACATATCTCCACATTGATGTGGGTGGAGGAAGTACTGAACTGATCCTTTTCAAAGGCAAGGAAGTTTTTGCTTACAGGTCCTTCAATATAGGTACGATCAGGATCCTTGAAGGTATCGTGACAAAGAAGGACTGGAATGAGATGAAGAAGTGGGTCAAGGACGTTACTGCTGAACATAACCCTGACCATGCCATTGGCAGCGGAGGAAATATCAACAAGATCTTTCGTATGTCAGGCAGGAAGGATGGCACTCTTATCAAGCGTGGTGATATTAAATATCTCAACAGGTATCTGAAAGGATTCACGCTGGAACAACGTATTACCAAACTGGGCCTGCGTCCTGACAGGGCTGATGTGATCGTGCCCGCCTCTAAGATATATGCCTCTGTTATGGAATGGGGTGACATCAACGCAATGCATGTTCCTCAACTGGGCCTTGCAGATGGTATAATACACGTTCTGTACAAGAAACATAAGGATAATTATGTATAAGTGTCTATAATATTCCATTTTTTGTCCATGGGTATATGGGGCATAACCATGTCTATAGATGCCTTTTTTACGCCTTATTATAATTTATTTATACTTATTTATCGCCATAGGGCAGAATCCTATGTTCATAATATATAAATACTGATTTAATAGAACATTCCATAATCAAGAAAAAACGGATCCCATGTATGTTTGTTGTAATTCCATGTGGGTCTTAATAAACACGGCAGTTGATAACGTGGATTACCTGGACAATAATAACGGATATCTGTATATTGGAATAGATGCAGGTATGTTCAAAACATCGGTTTGTACAAGTGATGGGAAAAGATTCTCTGAGCGAAGTGTTGTAGCTTTTTCAAAGGCAGAAGATGATAGCTCTGAAGCAATGGCTATCCTAGGCAGAGAGGCTCTTGAAATGGAGGATGCAGACATAAAGGAGCCTTTAGCTGACGGACTTAAAAAAGAAGATGATGTCATTGCTTTCAAAAAGTATCTGAAGGCTCTTGTTACTGAGAATGGCATTGATACTGACGGGAATATATATGCCATAGTCGGTGTTCCTTCTGATGCTGATAAGGAATACAAAAAGAAGCTTCTGGAACTTTGCAGGGATCTATTCTCAGGTGCAATGCTTGTGGATGAGGTTTTCTGTGCAGCTTACAAGAAGGGTCTTCTTGACGGGTCGATCATTGTGGACATAGGTCTGAACAGGACGGAGATCTGTATCATGAACGGTGAGGTACCGCAGGATACTGAATACCTGAGTATTCCATGTGCGGGTAAGGATATTGACCATGAGATCGTCAAGCTCATAAAGGAGAGATGGCCGGACTCACAGGTGACAGAGGATGTTACCAGGGAATGGAAGGAGGAGCATGGTTATCTTTGCTCGGATCCGGACAATTGTGTTGTCAACATTCCTCTTGAAGACGGTGAGGTCGAAGAATCCATTGCTGATGAATTGCAGATCGCATGTGAATTCGTGGTCACTGATATTGTTTCCGGGATAACACGGATCCTTTCGGAGATTGCCCCTGAACTTCGTGGGTCACTAAGGAATAACATCCACATCTTTGGAGGCACCAGCGATCTTGGCAATATTGATACTTTTATTGAGAATGAACTGAAAGAGCTGGGAGGAGGTAAAGTGTATCGTGACCTTGACCCGGTCTATGGTATCTCCGAAGGGGCACTTGAACTTTCAAAGAATATGCCGGTAGAATTCTGGGAGCAACTGGATACCGGAAAACAGAATGAGGAGATGATCGTATGAGTTCACGAACCCTATCGGATGGAAATAAAAAGGCTGACAGGTCACCGAAGGTTTTCACCCCTAACATTTATCGAAAACCAATTGTGAAAGAAGAGAATGAAGCAGCAAGTGTGGCTTCTTCTGTCACTCCACAGAGCTATGTTCCCAGAAAAGATCAGGAGCAGGGTAACTGGCCAGCCGCAGATAGTTCCGGCAGATCCGACAATGATCCTAATATCAATTCAAACAACATTCCGGCCTTTGACATTGATGGTTTTGTCCGAAAAGAGGCAGAACTCCTTAAGATCAGGCAGCGTTATGAGCTGGAGATCGGTCAATATGAGGAGAAGCAAAAAGAGCTTGATAAGCTCAGGAGCGAATTCTCAGAACAGGAAAAGGCCCTCAACAAGAAATGTGCTATCCTGAAGTCTGCAATGGAAAGAACGGAGAAGTCCATATCAAAGGAACAGAAAGAGGGTCTTGATAAAGAGATAGCTGAGTTCGAGCAAAAGCGCTCGGAGTTCGAGAAGTCCCTTCAGGATCATGAGAAGGAATATGCTGAATATGATTCCGGAAGGAAGGAACTCTCATCCCTCAAGTCCGCATATGAGGCTGAACTGGAAGAGTATACCCAGAAGAAGGCCGAACTTGATAAGCAGTGCAGGTCACTGGAAGAGAAATTTGCATCTGAAGATGAACTATCGATCGATCTTGCAGAGGATATCTGTCCGGCAGCCATCGATGCACTCAGGGAAGGCTATTACGCTGAACTGAAGGAGCTCAATAGGAAAAGGTCAGACATCGAGATCGTCAAAACACAATTAGAGGATGCTGAATCACTTCTTGCTGAAAAACGCTCTGCTGTTGAAAGGACGAAAGGTCATCTTCAGGTCGAATTGACCGAGATCGGTAACAGGGCAAAGGAACTTGAGAATTCCGTAGCTACATACGAAGAGAACCTTAAGGTCCATGAGGAAAAGGAACTTTCTTTCCAGGACAAGGTAAAGGCTTTTGAGGAGAAGAGATCCGAGTTCAAGGCTGAGCGTGAAAAGATCAGGCTTGAACACGAGGAGAACCTCAAAGCCTGCGAGAAGACCTTTGAAGAGAGGAAGGCTGAGTTCAAGGCTGAACGTGAAAAACTCAAGCTGGAACACGAGGAGAGCATCAGGACCTTCGAGGAGACCTTTGAGGCGAAGAAGGCTGAGATGAAAGCTGAGCGTGAGAGGCTTGAACTGGAGCATGAAAAGCACATCAAAGAGTATGAGGAGAAGGAAAATGTCTTCCAGCAGGACATGAGATCCCTTGAAGCAAGGAATACCGAGCTTGAAGCTGAGAATAAGAGACTTGACCAGAAGCGTGAGGATAATTCAAAGTTCGAGTCTGAGATGGAAAAGGTCCTTGCTGAGATGGAAGCAAAGAGAAAGGAGCTTGATGAGATGGTAGAGAAGACTGCCAGGGAAATAGGTACTCAGGTCACTATCCATCGTCAGAACCTTGACATCAAGAAGCTCAATACTAAACTTGAGCAGCAATCCATCTATATCCACAGTCTTGAATCATCGATCGCAGAACTTAAGAGGGATCTTGAGGGAGCAATGTCAGATGCCAAAAAGAATGAGGTATTCTCTCAGATACTCAAGACAAATATTGAATTGATACATTAAACGAGATAGTTTGGTAAAAAAGTTAAAGACTGGTGTGCCTCAGAACTCATAGGGTTCATCACGGATCAGATGTGTTCTATCATCATTGGCACACATGTCATCTTTTTACTAGATCATAAGTCAAGTTCAGATAAATATCTAACTGTAATCTCAGATAACTTCTTTAATCTCGTCAACCAACTTTTTTGCAGCCATGTCAGGTTCGTCAGACTGGTAGATACTCCTGCCGACAATTACCCAATCAGCTCCGGCTTTGATAACATCCGAGGCAGTGCCACCCTGTGCACCAACGCCAGGTGATATGATAGAGAGCTCGTTACCGATGATCTTCCTGATCTCAGTGACCCTTTCAGGACGTGTTGCAGGTGCAACCACACCGGATGCTTTTGCATCGGCTGCCATCTTTGCGATACCTTCGCCTACTTCCTGCATGAAATCAAGAGCACCGGGGTGGCTCATCTCAGTGACCACGTAGATGTCCTTGTCCTGTTCCTTTGCAAGTTTCACGGCAGCTTCAAGACTGTCATGTCCGGTGAAACCCTGAACTATCACAGCATCTGCACCTGCCTTGAAGACCTGTTCACAGATAAGGCGATTTGTATTAGGGATGTCAGCTACCTTGAAATCTGCAATGATAGGTGCATATTCCGCGAGCTTACTTATCATATCCATTCCTGTTGAAAGTACTAATGGATAGCCTATCTTGATGGCATCCACGTATCCTGCAACCTTTTCGGATATTTTCACAGCTTTTTCTCTGTCTGTAACATCAAGTGCAAGTATGAGTCCTGTCTTCCTTTCCATGTGAATTCTCCTTGTTTATGTTTGGGATCTCAAAACCCTTTTACTTGTTGGCAAGTCTGCTCCTTGCTGCTGCGACCATTATCGGAAGTGTGATGGTTGCATCTGAGTGAACGGTAACAGAACGTGCTGTTTCGCTGACCTTGCCCCATGAACGTGCTTCGTCAAGTGTTGCACCGCTTAAGCCACCTGTTTCCGGGGTGTCCATTGTGAGCTGGATAGCATATTCGAATTCCTGGTGTGTGATAAGCATGGACTGGAATATGTAGTTCTTGGGGACGCCGCCGCCTATAAGCACTGCTCCGGGGTCCTTTGCCTCGTAGCAGATATCGATTATCTCTTTCATATCTGAGAATGCATCGACGTTCAGTTTGTTGGTCTGCTTGTAGAGCCATGCCTGAAGTCCTATCATGGAGTCCTGTATTGCAGGACAGTAGACCGGCACGTTCATGTCCGCTGCAGCCCTGAGGATAGAATCCTTATCATCGATGTTGTTCCCCAGGTGTGTCATGAATTCCCTGATGGATATGGTCTCTGTACCTACATCTGAGAGTATGCTCTTGAGCTTCTCCTCGAAGTCAACGAAATAAGGTTCAGGAAGATAGACATCGTATATCCTGTTTATCTCATCGTGTTTCAGTTCGATGTCATCACAATCTGCACATCCCTTGTAGTGATGCAGCCCCATTGATTCCACTATCTCATGTACCATGTTGGCACCTGTTGTGACAAGCACATCGATGTGACCGTCATAGATAAGGTCGGTGACTATCTGTCGCATTCCTGCCGGTACCATTGCACCTGCAAGCCCAAAAAAGCTGGTGGAGTCGTTTGCAAGCATCTCGGTGTAGATGTCAACTGCATCTGCCAGTTTACCTGCACCAAATGCACAACCATCGATGGCACACACGAGTTCGTCAACGCTCATATTCTCTGTGATCTTCGCCTGTTTGATAGGATTCTGGAGTTTCTCTCCATGTGAATGACAATGTTCCATTTGAAAGCCTCTGTATTATAGCAGGGTTTATGCTAAGGTTGTTCTTTAAGGTTATTATGGGAGAGGAGTCCAGGTTAGATCTGTCTCGGAATATGTATGTGTATATGTAAGCTAAAAAACCGAACTTATGCTGTTAATTAATTATGTGTTGTCTATTGATCAAGAAAAAAATGTATTGTGATCAAAGTTCTGTTACTGGCACAGAGTTCTCCAGGTAGTAGTCAAAAAGCTCTTCTGCCCATTTTAGTGCATTTTCGTTACCTGATCGAATAAATTTGGAATCCAACTCTTCATTCTTTCTTAATAGGTATAAAGTGACGAAAAAATCATCATACGTAAAGAACAGGAAACCCATTTTTTTCTTATAAACATAGATATTGACTACGTCAGTTTTTATGTAACTTTCAAAGTTTACACGGTAATCGCTACATATTTTTTCAAGTAGACTTTCAGAGACAATTACATTTGTTTTTATATCATTTTCGATCAGATAAGTGAATATATCATGATAATTGGGATAGAGTAGTGTAGTAACTGAACAGTTAAAACTGGATTCTTTAGATTTTTCATGATATAGTTTTTTGGTATCGTATTGCTCTACAGGAGGAATAGATATCACAGTAGTTTTTCCTATCTCACTGATCCTTGATAATAAGTGCTGTGGAATAAAATCCAGATAATGGGTTCCCCAGTAATCGATATCAGTGTCAAAGGTTTCAACAGTGTTTACTAATGTAACCATCTTTTCAACAATTAACTTCCCAATTGTTGTTAATTTGTAAATATCGTTTTTGTGATCAACAAGATGATGCTCTTCTAAGATCTTGATCTGGGGGAGTAATGCCTGTCTGGTTGTTTCCAGTGATTTAAGAAGGTGATCCATTTCTTGTGGTCCATTCTGCAACGATAACAGCACATTCTTTCGTTTTTCAGATGCAAACAACACATCGTTCAACTCTTTCTTCATTTATCCTGTGCCTCTCATAAATAATTCTGGTTTAACCAGAAAAAAGAATCTCATGTCATTTCATATGAATTATTGCATAATATGCTACTGATGATTGAATAAGAATTTTATGGTATAATAAAATATTGACTGAGTATACACTAAAATTTTAATAACACTCCACAATTCTACTTTTCTATAACGTGAGCACTTATAGTAAACGGATTATCTGCTTCAGCATTCTTTTCATGTTATGGAATGTATACTTAGAGTATTCCATTTACATCATAATGAAGACATTTCTCCGGGTTCTGTCCATTTTAATGCGACCGCAAAAATGACTAGAGTAGTAGCAATTTCTATGATGCTGAAAAATGTATAATAGGATGTGGATGGAGAAATAAGCGTAGCTGCCTGTACAACGGTCATGATAAAACCTGAGATCATATTAGCCCACCTATTTACCCTGTATTTCAATACTCTGGACAAAAGAACCATGGCAATTGGGATCTCCATCAATACGGATCCAGCTAATAAGAGATCCTGTGTTATCTGCATACCTTCGACAGTTCCTGTTAAGAACTGATTGAGCACACTGGCATCCATCAATGTTAAGATGTCACAATAAAGGTAATTCAATAATGCAAATATCCATAGCGTTGAGAGCAAAACTTTCCGGTCTATCTTCCAGTCTACCAGTCCATTGAATCCTTTGCTTCTATCGTTCATCTCCATAAAAACCCTTCTTAAAGCCAATTTCAAGTTGTAGTAGTAATTGCAGATGGATCGAATCCTTTAATTATCAGCCATATTGCCAGAACGACCTCATTTGAGATGATCGGAAGGTAAAATAGCATCGAAATCGGAATAAGGCCGGTTACTTCCAATAAGTTCACCAGTATCAGTAATATTGCTGCAATGAAGCCCCATACTGATAACCATCGGGGAATAAGTCCTGATAGATATAGTAGATAGTAAAAAAACAAAGCAGCTACACCAAAAATATATGCATGAACCACGTAAATCCCATCATATACTTCCATTAACACAGTGTTGGAAGATAAAAATAAAACTCCGGCAATTATCATAAGTCCGCCTTCAATACCTCTAAAAATGATGTACCAAAGAGATAATTTCTCGTTGTATGGTTTAAAGAGCGGAAACATTATAGCTGCAATAGCAATAACTGCAACACCACTAAGTGCTTCAGAGAACATTACTATTATCTTTGATCCTGTAACGCTGCTGGCTAAAACAGCATAGGCAAATAAAATTAATGCCCCTGCAAGCATTGCTTTTTTTCTGTTCTCATCCATCTGATACCACTTTCACTTAACAGAGTGAGATCGATATCTATTTAATATTTTTGGATATGCCAACTATCATATTCTAAGGAATAGCCCATTTAAACTTGTTTCAGGACTTCTAGGCTACTCCGCTTTCAATATCCCGGATCAATGAAAGGATTATAAGCAATACTCTAAGGTTCACACCTGATATTCCAGAGGCCCCAGATCCCAGTTTCCTTTTTTGGTACCGGCCTGGTATACACTTTCCATGAAATCCATTATCTCCTTTTTGGGGTCAGGGGATTCTCTGATGTCATTATACATCAGAAGGGCCATACCTCCTCCATCGGGTGACCAGAATGCTTTCTCAGGACTCAAAGGCTCATCGGTAAGTCCTTCGGGTTCAGGATATACGGCAGCATAGAATGCAGGTTCTCTGACGTTCTCATCCCCTGCCCAGAAACCATAGGCTATCATCTCATGCGAATAGGCCTCGCTGTCCACCATGCTGGCGCCTTCCCACAGAGTTGCAGCTTTTCCAGAGAAGAAGATCAATGAAAGGTCCTTATGATGCCAGAAATATTGGACCGGGGAACATTTTCCTGCAAATCTTCCTCTGTATGTCTGGAAGACCGAGTTCATCTGCACAAGGATACGCCAGTACATGTTCACATACTTCTCGTCATATGCTGCATGTTCTTCGTCCGTTTCGAACGGTTCCGTACTAAAGGGTGTGTCATAGGGAACAGCCCATATTTTTGCCTTTATACCAAGTTCTGAAAGGGATGAGAATACATCCTTATAGAATCGGGATACAGAAAGTCCTTTCAAGGGGATGACCTTCTCAGAATCCCTGCTTGTCGTGATAACCAGTACATGGTCAATGAGATCGAATTCCATCTCAAAGGCCATATCCTCATAAGGAATAGGTCCTGTAGTGATCCCTCTTGTAGACATGTACAATGTCGCATGCCACCAGTGGTTCCTTTTAGGGAATAGCCCAAGGCGGATCTTTCCGATTATTTGCGAGAATAGATGGAATGTGTTCATTGTATCTTCCCATTCTTCAATGGGAAGAGCTGGAAACTGTTCTTCATGGTGTATATTGCTCATAGTTATTACTCCCACAGGTTCAAATATGAGATCTTAATAGCCCCAATAAAGGTATGAGGACAATGTTATAAAAATAATTGGAAAATGTGAATAATATCTCTACAAAGCAAAATGGGTATATAGTAAAAAATCAAAATTAAAATGGGGAGCCAGAATCGATTTCTGATCGATACTGGAGTTTTGTTCTAGCAGAGCTTCCAAGCCGTAAGAATGGACCAAGGGGGAGTAAAGTGACCGCTGAAGAGAATATGGAATTAATGATAACACTGGACGATGCCTGGAATGCACAGGACTGGGATACATTCGATAAGCGTCATGCTGACGATACAGCTGTCTACTGGCCAGGACAGGATGAACCGACAAGAGGAATAAAAGCACATAGGGAAGAAGCTATAGAGTTCTACAAGACCTTCCCGGACAATCATGTGGAGAACAGGCCCTACAAAACATTGTTCGGCCAGGGAGACTGGACATGTTCAGTGGCCGTATTTACCGGTACTATGAAAGGTCCAATGAAAACTCCTGATGGAGGGGAGATCCCACCCACAAATAAGAGTTTCAAAGTGGACTTTTGTACAGTTGCTCACTGGAAGGACGGACAGATCGTTGAAGAGAAGCTTTTTTATGATCTCATGAGTGTGATGAAACAGATCGGGCTGATGTAACTAATTTTTCCGATAATGATCTTGATATGAGCACCTGTCCCGTGGAAACGTAAGGTGTCCACAATAACAGATGGGCTGCCGATGATACAGGAAGTTTTCATGCTTCCAGCTTCGGCCACTTCCATGCATATCCGACGATCAGTAAAAGAAGCACGAATTCCACAACGGAACCGAATATATAAAAGAACCAGGACTCTCCAATTGTATTCCCTATCACAACAACAATATAGAGTATACCCACGATGATATTCGTCCAGCGATTAGCTTTTGCCGGCAACGCCACTGACAGGAAAACCATAAGAGCGGGAATGGTCATTAGTACCATGGCTGCTAACAAAGATGCCTGAGTAACCGGAAAAGGTCCCAGATTCCCTGACATTATATGTTCGATTTCCCCTGGTGCATGCAAATAGAAAAGATCTACATATAGATATAAGAACATCAAAGTTGCCCATAGTGCTGAAAGTTTTAACTTCACATTTATCTTCACATCTTCTAAGATCCCTGTTGTCCCTTTAGTTGAATTCATTTCATGCTAACTCCTTTTAATTAAATTGTATGTCATTGGCTTTAAAGTACCTGTAGGGATCCTGTTAGTTATACTTTGAATTCATCAATCTTCAACAACAGCAGTATTTTGTGTTCTTTAGAATGGCAGTGGAGGAAAGTGCCGCCTGCGGCGGATGTCGCATTGTCCTTTGTTTGCCAATTATTCTTGTATAACTATCAGAAACACAAGGTTGCAGGGGGACAATATGATTGACGGATCGGAAATCATAAGCAACTAGATCCATCCCGGAGGGTACGGCGAAGCCGGCACTATCCTGAAAGGTGGAAATGAATTTGTTGCTTGAACTTTTCTGATGAAGTCGAATGGAAAATATATAGAGCCTGTATTTTCTTCTATGAAGCCAAACCTCTTCACTTCATCCCCGGTTTTTTGTTCTCTTCAAGTCGCTTAATGAGTTCTTTGAGCCTTCTTTGCCTTGTTTCCTCTCTTTTAGCATCGAGTATCCATTCAATATAGTTTCTTTTGTATCCGGGTGCAAGGTTGTTGAAGTACTCACTGGCCCTTTTATTTGCAGAGAGGGCCTTTTTAACATTAGGAGGAATGACAAGTTTCTTTTTCGCTTCTTTGTTCGTTTCCTTTTTGCTGACCTTCAGGCCGTTCTTATCCTCTTCCAGCAGTTCCCTTATTTTTTCGCAGCCGGCATCTGTCATCTTTCCTGCTTTGATCATCTTTCTGGCCCTTTCTTTGTTCAGGTAGGACCAGTTGCTTTTGCTTTTCCGGGGCGTGAACTTCTGCATGTACTTTTCATCGTCCAGCTTTCGTACAACACTGTCTATCCATCCGAAACAGATCGCTTCTTCCACAGCATCGTCGTATGGTATTGTGGGCTTACTGGTGTGTTTCTTATAGTATACCAGCCAGATCTCACTTTTCTTGTCGTGATGTTCATCAAGCCATTTTCTCCACTCATCACGGTCACTTACGTAGAGTTGTTCAGGTGGCTGCTTTTTGGTCTGTTTGGAATTGTTTGTGGAATTCATACGACCTTACCCACATCTAATTTGTAGTGCTTGTTTATTTACTTCTTTATGTGGGTGGCATGTGAAAAGAGAGTTTATTCTCTAATAAGTGCGGGAAAAACGTAGGAGGAAATATCAAAAATATGGAACTAAACCAGGGGGTGGAAAAAGGTTAAAATTTACAGGATCTTTAAAAAATCCTGTTTGTTACAATTTCCGGGCTTTGGCTTTTAAAGTCTATCTTAATGGTAGCACTGAAATCATAATAATTCAAAAATAGTTCTGTTGTATCGGAAAAAACATGTTTATTAGCCCCTATTGGCCAGGTCCTATTGATGTCTGTATCTTCTTCAATTTCGAAGACAGGAACATTGAAAGCATTTCAAGCTCATCAAAGGGTATCTGCATCTCTTTCAGGATGGGTTTGAGGTGGAATTCCAAAAGTTCTGCCTCATATGAATCTACATTTTTTTTCCATTCCTCTTTTATCCTGGCCTTCTCTTCATCTGAGCTATTTGATCTTGAAAAAGAGTCAACTATCCATTCAGCAAAATCCCGGATGATCAAAAAACCAATTGGACATGGCTGCAGTCCAACAGAGTTGCCGGATGTGTTTACCTTGAAGGGATACATACCACAAACGGTAGGTCTTTTATCATACACTTCGCATCTGCCGGTTGAACCGAGGAAAGAGCAGGGTGCATTCATCAAGTAAAGGCCTGCAGATAAACCTTCATTTGTGATCATCCCGGCTTTTTTCTCGTTCAGGATACTCAGGACCTTTACCTCATCCTCGAATATGTGTATCTGCCCCTGACTGCAGCAATGTGCTCCACAGGTATCAGGGCATTGATAGTGTTTCAGGATATTCTGAACCGCTCTATAATGAATTGCATTCTTTACAGCAGTGCTAATTTCCATAGGCTTGTTTTTCACCTGTTTTTAATTTATTAAATTGCTCTAAAACAGTGCTTATAACTAAAACTATGGATATAATGGTTTTGCTCATAAAATATCTACTATAAACTATTTTATAAAAAAATAATGCTCTATTACTACTTTGATTCTCTATTAATCTAGTATTATCTCTTTTATTCCTAAAATCGGCTTTAATGGTAGATTTTAGATTCATGTCATATGTTAGCAGTAGAAGTCACAAATGTTACAATGTATGATGTGTGGTTTCAGGAATAGTACTCTGAGCTGTAGTTCACGAGCAAGGTTTGCAACCCCTTGCAAGGACACAGGAAATGATGTGAAGAGTTCAGGGAATATGCCGAATGCAGGGGCTTGAGACCAGGAGCTGGTTTATGTGATACTCTTCTAGCTGTGTGGATTGCTCCGGGAATAGGATCGATCATCACAGTAGAAAAGTGTCAGAAAATCGATATACTCACTTTGATATATGAGCATCAAAAGAAAAATGATGAATGGAAGAGAATCACTCTCTCCATTCATAGATGTAGTTTGTCCTGTAGAATGCAGCATTCTGGTAGGTGTATGTCATTCTGAATGACCCTCCAAATGCATTTTCCCAAGGTGCGTTTGCCTTGAATGTACCTTCCTTGACGGTGCCTGTTGGGTCATTATGCTCCATCTTGAAGAAAGCTCCATAAGTATCATCTTCCAGATAATAGTGGCTTCCGGAACCTCCTCTGATATCAATATCTGCATCGTCTATTACAATGTAGCTTGAATCTCCAAGGTAGAGACCTTTAGTTTCCATCAAAGTGGCCTCTTTTCTAACATAGATCGAGATCTCTTCTTCAGCAGCGTAGAAGTCCTCTGGTTCTTCACTGATAGTTCTTACCTGTGCAGTCTCACCTTTGTCTCCTATATCACTGGTCCAGACATTTCCTCTTTCGTAATCTACGTCGTATGTGTAATATTCGTGTGTACTTACTACTTTGTCTCCGTAGTCTTCGACTTCAACGAGGTACCAGCCAGGTATTATGTCTGATGAGCTTATGCTTGCTGACTGTCCAATTCTGCTTCCTGTCCAGCCACCACTCCATGATGAACTGTCAGAGCCGTATCTCCAGTTTCCTTCGAATGAGTTACCGTCGCTGCTAAGTTTAAGTTCTACATCACCTGCATCGTTAGGTGCTGAATATGAAGGGCTTTCGGACCAGGTTCCTATGAATACGTCGCCGTTCATGACACCTTCAAGTCTTCCGCTGTCGTGAGTGTACTCACCGACTATCTTATCACCAGATTGCCAGAATGTCATATCTCCCCAGTTCGAGCTCCATTCTCCTACAAAGCTGTATGATGTGCTTTCAGATACGAATCCGCTTTGTGGAGTTGGTATTGTATCAGCTGTTCCTGTGCTTCCGAAATCGGCCTGATGGCTGCTTGTTGTTGTACCGTCGAGCAGGTCAAGTGGTATTGAAACAGTCTCACCGTCTATTATCTCGAACTCAACGGATTCTTCAACTCCTGCTCCGCTTATGATTACCTCATAATCTCCAAGTGGCCAGCCATCATCCGGTTTTTCTAGAATGAAAGTTCCACGTCCGAAGTCTTCACCGGTTTCGGATTCGAAGGTGTAGATCGAATAATCATTTTCGAGATATATCCACTCGATGCTTATCATGTCGTAATCGAAGTTGTCATAGATGAACCATGCATACAGTTCGTCTGAATCCTGTGAGTATTTCAGTACCTTATCAACTGGAATGAAGTTGTGTGTTGTTGATGTCATCATAACTTCGAGCAGTCTTGGTTCTCCACTGGCTGTCATATCACCATACTTCTCAGTTACTGCATCTACGATCTGCTGCTCTTCTTCGGTCGCTCCGAAACTTCCGGGCTTATAAGAATCACTTATGTCTGTACAGCCCGAAAGCGCTACTATGCTTACAAGAAGCATTACCACCAATAATTTTGCTTTCATTTTTTCACATCCATTTATGTATTAATATTATTTTTCCAACCACCCACTAATAATAAAAATATATACATGCCTTGTCTTCTTTCTTTAATATTTTAGGCCATTTCACTGGTCATTCGCTCTATATATAATTATATGTTTTCAATCTACTTGAAATTTTAATTAAATGTAATCTTGTCCTTCTCATGCAGTGATATATTCCTGTCTCGTATACACTCCAAATATAAATATGACATAAAACCAATCTCCCTATATGAGTTCCATCATCGACAGGATAATCCCAAAACAGCGTAAGATGTCCACAAGGGTAGGCGGACTGCTGATAATCGTGGGAGAGACCATGTTCCTTTTCTCCCTGCTCAATTTCCTGATGATAACCAGATTGCAATATTACAGTTCAGGTGATAGTTTTATGAGAACGCTTTTTCCTCATTACCTGCTGTTCCTTGCAGCCTTGTTCTTTGCAGCATTCATAGGCATGTGGCTCACCTATGTGTACGTATTCCCGAGCAAGCAGCGTTTCTCGCAGGAACAGTCGATCAAGGATGACAGGAGTCCTATGTATAATAAGGTCCTTGGGATCGAGAATGAGATCTCTGAACTGAAACAGATCGTTCTTGAGATATCAGAGAAGATGGAACGTATGGACATGAATAAGGATATAGATAAGGATCAGGGAAATAGCTGATCCCGGTGACAATGACTATCAAGATCGATCCCATAATTGATGAACCTGCACTTGTGGTAAGCAACGAGACAAAGGCACTTGTGATAGCTGATGTGCATCTTGGTATAGAGTGGGATCTCTACAGAAGTGGATTCTCCATTCCCAGCCGTATGAAATATGGTCTTGAGAGGGTTCTTGCTTACATCAAGCAGGTATCTCCCGACAGGATCATCCTTCTGGGGGATGTGAAACACAATGTTCCACAGATATCATGGCAAGAGCGTGATGAGATCCCGTATTTCCTTTCAACACTCTCCGACCATGCCATAGTGGATATCTTCCCCGGAAATCATGATGGTGGTATAGAGTATCTGCTTCCCGATGACGGAGACATTAACGTACATCCGGTACGTGGTTCTGTGATCGAGAACGTGGGCTATTTCCACGGCCACACATGGCCGGACCCGAAACTGCTCAATGCTGAATACATCATCACTGCACATAATCATCCCACCATCCGGCTTACTGATTCACTTGGTTTTGCCATGGTGGAACAAAGCTGGATCAGGACACGTCTGGACCTTCAGGTACTTCAGGGACATTTCACCAGTCTTGAGCTGAGCAAGGAAAACGGTAACTGGAACGACCCTGAGCTTATCGTAGTTCCATCATTCAATGAACTCTGTGGCGGTGTGGCCTTCAATGAATCCATGCATGATGACCTTCTGGGACCGTTGTTCTCATCGAAGGGTGTCGATATCGACAATGCACAGGCTTACCTTCTGGACGGGACCCAGCTTGGAAAGCTAAAGAATATAAGGAAACTGGAAGAGAGCAAAGTCCGTCCCAGGAGAAAACGTAAGGGGGCTAAGAAATGAGCGACGAGATAAAAAGAGATCTTAGATTCGGGAATCTATTCGATTCATTCGACCCCAGAATTCAGGATGCCCTTGAGAAACAGGGCTTCAAGGCTCCTACAGAACCTCAGGAAAAGGTGTTCCCATACATCATGAAAGGTGACCATACTTTCCTTATTGCGCCCACAGGTTCCGGTAAGACCGAATCCGCAGTCCTTCCCATATTCCATGCCATCCTTGCAAAGTCAACAGAAGAGAGGACAGGGATCTCAGCTCTCTATATCACACCTCTCAGGGCGCTCAATCGTGATATGCTCTCCCGTATCCAGTGGTGGGGAAAGGAACTTGGCATCGATGTACAGGTGAGACACGGTGATACTTCTCAGTACGAGAGACAGAAGCAATCGCGTAAACCGCCGGACTTCCTTATAACGACACCTGAGACATTGCAGGCTATGTTCACAGGTTCACGTCTGCGGAAGAACCTGAGCTATGTGACACATGTCGTTGTAGATGAGATACATGAGATGTCATCCTCAAAGAGAGGAACCCAGCTTACTGTTGGTCTTGAAAGACTTGTGGAACTTTCAGGCGAGTTCCAGAGGATCGGGCTTTCAGCCACAGTGGGAAATCCTGATGTGGTGGCAAAGTTCCTTGCAGGTGCAGAAAGGGATGTTTCCATAGTGTCGGTTTCCCTGCTAAAACTCCTTGAATTCAGTGTTGTGTGTCCTCAGGTAACGGATGAGGATATAACGATATCGAAGAAACTGGCATGTGATGTCAACTTTGCAGCACATGTCCGATGCGTCAGGGATATTGTGATGGACAATGTCTCAACACTGGTTTTCGTTAATACCAGACAGAGTGCAGAGGCACTTGCAGCCGGATTCAATATGCTGGAACTTCCTGTTGGAGTTCATCATGGTTCCCTTTCGGTTGACTCGCGTATCGAGGCTGAGGAATCCTTCAAAAATGGTGACCTAAGGGGTCTGATATGTACATCATCCATGGAGCTTGGTATTGATATAGGTAACGTGGACCATGTGGTACAGTACGGTTCTCCGAGGCAGGTCTCAAGATTATTGCAGCGTGTTGGACGTGCGGGACATCGGATACATGAGGTCTCAAGAGGCACTATCATTGCCATGGATGCCGATGATGTGGCAGAGAGCATGGCGATATGTAAGCTGGCTATGGAAGGGAAGGTCGAGTCTATATCTCCTCATATGAATTCACTTGATGTGGTTGCCAACCAGCTTGCTGGGATAGTGCTTGATTTCGGGGACATTGGGATCGAGAAGATATACAGTATCCTCAGGCGTGCCTATCCTTTCAGGAATCTTCGTATCGAGGTTCTCAGGAAGGTCATAGCTCAGATAAAGGACTACAGGATGGTCTGGCAGGAGGAAGGTTCCGATAATATCAGCCGCAGGAGGAAGAGCTGGCAATATTATTATGACAATCTCTCCATGATCCCGGATGAGAAGAAGTATGAGATTTTCGATATCGTCACCGGAAGGACAGTGGGTGTTCTTGATGAGGCTTTCGTTATAAATTTTGCAACTCCTGGTGCGGTGTTCATCACCAAGGGTGATATGTGGCGGGTGATCGAGATGATCGGTGACCGTAACAGGATAAAAGTGGAACCGGTCAGGGGAATGGGTGAGATCCCAAGCTGGGTCGGCGAGGAGATACCTGTTCCTTTCGAGGTTGCTCAGGGAGTTGCGGATATCCGGTCACTGATAGCGGGTATGGTCCATGAGGAAAAAGAGGATGACCATATCGCAAAAGAGGTATCTTCAATCTATCCTATCGACCCGGAAAGTCTGGCAGACCTGCTTTCCATTATCAGGGAGCATGTGGAAGGTGGATTTCCGCTGCCGGATAAATATATGTTCGTTATAGAGGATGCCGGGGATGCGGTCCTGATGAATGCCTGTCTTGGTCACAATGCAAATGAGACTCTGGGAAAGGTTTTGACATCTTTGCTCGCTGCAAGGTATGGGAGCAGTGTTGCACAGGAGATCGATCCGTACAGGATCCGCATGACACTTCCACGGAGGATAAAGGCGAAAGAGATCGAGACGCTTTTGCAGGATATTCAGCCGGAGCATATTGAACCTATCATCGAGATGACCCTGAAGAACACCTCGCTTATGAAGTGGAAGATGGTACATGTTGCCAGGAAGTTCGGTGCCCTTAGCAAGGATATCGACTATGGCCGGATAAGCATGAAGAAGCTCCTTGAGATATATCGTGATACTGCCATGTATGATGAGGTTATCAGGGAGATCTTCCATGATATGCTGGATGTAAAGAGGGTCACGGATATCCTTACAAAAATGGCCGAAGGTGAGATCGGTCTTGTCATCAGCAGATCGACGCCGATAGGCAGTTCCGGTTTTTCAATGAAGCGGGACCTGGTGGCTCCGGAAAAGGCAGACAGGTCCATTGTAATGGCTTTGAAGGAACGTATAATGAATGATCGTGTGATCCTTTTCTGTGTCCATTGCAGGAAGTGGACCTCAAGGAGACAGGTGAAGAATGTTCCTGATGATATCATCTGTCCTGTATGTGATTCCGGTCTGGTTGCTGCTCTGAAGCCCTGGGAAGAAGAGGAGATAAAGCTTGTGAAGAAGCAGGATAAGGTCACTGCAAAGGAGGATGTGAAACGTATCCGCAGGGTCTACAGGAATGCCAACATTGTGATGACCCATGGGAAGATGGCAGTAATAGCACTTGCAAGCAGGGGTGTCGGACCTGAGATGGCAACCCGTGTGATACAGAAGATGCGCCATGATGAGGAGGCTTTCTACCGTGACATACTGGTGGCTGAAAGGAACTATGCCAGGAATAAGAGATTCTGGAGCTGATCAGCTCTTACGTCTAAGGCTGTTAGTATAGATTATATTAATATTGCTATGAGTCCAATATATTTATTGGGAAAAGGTCACTGACCTTGAACCGGGAGGCTAAAGATGCAATCATTCATAGTTGAACACTATCTGCAAAAGAGGATCGATATCTATTGTGGCGGACCTGACAGGTTCTATGGGGTCGTGGAAGCATGTGCTGACGGGGTCCTGACGATCAAGGATAACGATAAATATACACATATTGCAATTGACAAGATCATTGCTATATGGAGTGATGAAAAGAAGTAACTGGTGAAAGGCCAGTTTACTGTACATTTTACTTCAACCTGATCCTCAACTCTTATTAATATTTATTCGTCGTATCTCTATAAGTTGGATAGTTTCTCAGTTTATCATGGTTATTAATTGTGATTTTTTCTAATTTTCTGCATCCCTCTGCTTTAATCCAATAGTTTTATATCTGATGTTACGCAAATCAAGGTGACTAAAATCTACTCAACAGAGAAGGATTCATTATGAACATGAAAGAAAGATTACTCAAAGCATTAAATGGTGAAGAAGTCGACAAAGTACCTGTTTGTACTGTAACACAGTCTGCAATTGTTGAGCTTATGGACCAGACCGGTGCAGAGTGGCCAGAGGCACACAGCGATGCACAGAAGATGGCAGACCTTGCAATCGCATCATATGAAGTATGCGGTCTTGAGGGTGTAAGAGCTCCATACTGTCTTACAGTTCTTGCAGAGGCAATGGGCTGTGAGATCAACATGGGTACAAAGAACAGACAGCCATCAGTCACAGGTCACCCATACCCAAAGGGTGTTGACGACCTTAAAATGCCAGAGAATCTCCTCGAACAGGGAAGGATTCCTGCTGTAATGGAATGCATGAAGATCATCAGAGAGAAGGTAGGAGACGAAGTACCTATCATCGCAGGTATGGAAGGTCCAGTAACCCTCGCATCTGACCTCGCAAGTGTAAAGAAGTTCATGAAATGGTCAATCAAAAAGCCAGAAGACTTCGACACAATCCTTGATTTCGCATGTGATGCATGTATCGAGTACGCAAACGCACTCTTCGATGCAGGAGTAGACGTTATCAGTGTACCAGACCCAGTAGCATCCCCAGACCTTATGGCACCTGACACATTCGACAAGCAGCTCAAGCCATTCCTCCAGAAGTTCGCTGATGGTGTAAAGGGACCAATGATCCTCCACGTTTGTGGTGACGTATCCCCAATCCTTGAAATGATGGCAGACTGCCACTTCCCAGCAATCAGTATCGAAGAGAAGGTCACAGACCTCGTAGGCGCAAAGGCAAAGGTAGCTGGCAAGGTAACGATCTGTGGTAACGTATCAAGCCCATTCGTACTTCTCGCAGGCGATGAAGCAGCTGTAAAGGCAGCAGCAACAAAGGCTCTTGAAGACGGAGTCGATGTCCTCGCACCAGGCTGTGGAATTGCACCTGACACACCAGTTGCAAACCTTAAGGCAATGGTCGAAGCAAGGAACGAATACTACGCATAAATTCTCTAAACGGACATGCCATAGTTCTATCTATGGTCATGTCAAACTCTTTTTTTATTCATTCATAACTTATTTTAGGTCTCTTGCTTACGTTTTACTCTTCGGTGTTAACATAATATTTTAATATAACCTGGCTACATCTTTAATTGATCAAAGGTTAATTGCATCATTACTTTATCTTTTTGAATGTAACCTTGGTTTTCTGACTTGTAAAATGGAGGTATATTATGCACTATAGTCTGGGAATTGATGCAGGTGGGACGTATACGGATGCTATTCTTGTAAAGGATTCAGATGGTTCCATTATAAGTTCGTCTAAGGCCCTTACTACTTATCCCGATCTTGTTGTTGGTATACGAAACGCAATTGAGTCACTTGATTCGGAATCTTTTGAACATGTAAACCTTGTTTCTGTTTCCACTACGCTTGCTACAAACACTGTGCTTGAAGGTACAGGATGTCCCGTAGCCCTTATTCTTGTAGGCGAGCACCCTGTAAAAGGTGATTTTCCGGCAAAACATATACTTTCTACACCAGGTGGTCATGACTTTAACGGCGGAGAGATTGAGGAGCTTGATATTGAGGCCGTTAGAAACTTTGCTGAAAAAGTAAAAGATGATGTTGCTGCTTTTGCTGTTTCTTCTTTTTTCAGTATTCGAAATCCTGAGCATGAAATTGCAATAACCGATGTAATACATGAAATGACAGGTCTGCCTGTAGTTTGTGGTCATGAGCTTTCCCAGGACCTTGGTGCCTATGAAAGAGCGGTCACTGCAGCTTTGAATGCACAGCTGATTCCCATTGCCCACAAGTTTGTCCGTTCAGTAATGGATGAAATTGAAAGAAAGAATATCGATGCCCGGCTTCTCATGCTAAAATGCGATGGTACTGTTGTGGGTCTTAAGGATGCACTGGATAAACCAGTGGAAACTATATTCTCAGGTCCGGCAGCAAGCCTTGTAGGAGCATCTTTCCTTTCGGGCCTTGATACCTGCGCTGTTGTGGATGTTGGTGGTACAAGTACGGATGTTTCAGCGATTAACGATGGAATTCCTGAATTATCAGATACCGGTGCGGTTGTAGGTGGGTGGAAAACAAGAGTCCGCGCTACAAGAATGGAAACATCCGCAATGGGTGGAGATAGTCATGTCTGGACACGTTCAAAAAAGATTAACATTGGTCCCAGGAGAGTAATTCCTCTCTGTCTTGCTTCTTCAAAGTATCCTTCATTTTTGAATAAGCTTAAGAAAAGTCCTGTTCCCCTGAGAAGCGTACTTGACAGAAATGTGCAGCCTACAAAGTTCTTCATGAGATCCGGATTCAAACCAGTGGGCCTGGATGAATCAGAAGCAGAAGTTCTCAATGCAATTGGTGATGAGCCCATGAGTCTGGATGAGATATCACTGGTATCAAAAAGATATCCATCCACTGTAATCATTGATTCCCTTATTCAGAAAAGACTTATTCAGGCAGTTGGTTTTACTCCCACGGATGCTCTGCACGTTCTGGGAGAATATACTTCATGGGATGTGGAGGCCTCAAAAGTAGGTGCTGAAAAGCTTGGAAGACTTAGCAAAATGACCAGCTTTGATTTTTGTGTGAAAGTAAAAGAAATTGTGGCCAAAAATATGGCTTTTAACCTGATGTCCTATCTGCTTCCGGGAATAGATAGAGATGGGATTAAAAAGATAGTGGAAGGGGAATTTAAGTCCAGATTTAAAGTTGATATTCCCGTTGTTCTTCTTGGAGGGCCGGTTATTGCCTATGAAGAATATATGGAGAATGTAATTGATGCTGAAATAATCATCCCTGATCATGCCGAAGTTGGAAATGCTGCTGGTGCTCTTTTTGGTAAAGGTATCAAGAGAGTAGAACTAATTGTAAGGCCTGTTTCGGTTGCAGACCCTTCAGAAGGTTATCTGGCATTTTCACCAATGGGACGAAGGACTTTTGACAATTATCGTGAAGCAATTGAGTATGCCAGTGATCACGGCAAAAAACTTGTTATTGACTATATGGGTGAATGTGGTGTCAGTAAAGATAACACTGAGATCAATATTACTCAAAAGACGTATTCTCCGGAAGACTGGAAACATGATCCTCTTGAAACTGTGATTCACATTACAGGAATAGGCTACCCCAAGAAATTCATGATGTAATCTGCATCATGTTCTTTTATTTTTTTAGTTCATTATTTTGAGCCGAAAAAAGAGCATACTATCCAGTATGGTATTTTGAACTAATTTCTGAAAAAAAGAAAAAAGGAACAAGTTCTGAAAGAACTTGTTTCGCATCTACATTTAGAACTTGTAGTTGTCGTCTGGTCTGAACACAGCGACTTCTGCCTTGTACTTCTCGAGACTGTCGCTCATGAAGGTGTCGGCTTCGTCGGTCATTGCGCTGAGTGCATCCTTTGCATTGTTGAGAGCATTGATCTCGAACTTGGACATGACAAGCTTGCTGCTGTCTGCTGCATTGAGGATGTCTACACAGGAGATTGCTGCGTTCTTTGCACGGAGGTAAAGGTCGTCTCCGTCCTTTGCGATTGACTCTGCAACCTTGTATGCGTTGTCGTATGCAAGGACATATCCCTGTGGGTCTCTGTACTTGTCAGAGAGTACGAGGATGTCACGAAGCATCTTTGCGTTTCCTGTCTCGGTTGCTACGTTAAGCATTGCTGCATCGTAGTTAAGGGACTCGGACCAGCACTGTACAGAGGTACCACCGAATTCTGCGTGGTATTCTACAGACTCGTTTGACCAGAGGTCACAGCACTGCATGACAAGGTTACCCATTACATCTGCGTGTGCACATGTTGAGGTCTTTCCTTCCTGGGTGATTGGGCATCCGGTGATTGCTTTTACGATTGTGTTCTCGTATCCACAGTCCTTTCCTGGACCCTGAGCACCTGCTTCATATCCTGCGAGTGTCCTTGGTGCGGAGATTGCTCTTGCGATGATTGCAATGGTGTGTGCGAGGTTCTTGTCGAGGAGACCACCTGCAATAAACATTGCAGTGTTTGCCTGTGCACAGTCTGTGTCACCAGCTGCAATTCTTCCCTTCTTGTCAGCGATCTTTCTGATGTCTGACCATATCATGGTCATGTCAATTGAACCGAGGCAGCCAATTGCGTATACGAGACCTGGGATATCGTTTCTGAGGATAGAGTAGTCAAGGATTTCCTTACCGCCCATTGTTTCGATGGACAGGAAGTCAGCACCGTTGTCTGCGACCTGCTCAAAGGATTCCATGAGCTTGTCGTACTTGTCACCGATAAGTGCAAGAAGGTCACGGTTCTCACGGATGTCACCAGGGGTGTGCCTGAGAGCGGACTTGATTCCGTATTCTTCATGGTATTCTTCCATGATGGTCTTCTGGACGTGAGCGACCTCTCCTCCCCGGTCTGGGTTGTTGGTCATCTGCTCGACGTGCTCTGTCTCAAGTGCTACTCCTGGGAAACCGATCTGGACTGCTCTTGCCATGATATCGGTTGTGAGTCTGCGGTATTCTGAAACGAGTTTCTCCTTGGAGACACCAGCTTCTGGTCTTGGTGCGTAGTTAACTTCTGCAGTTACGTATCCTGCACCTACTTCTAATCCAAGTTCTGCCTTTACTGGGTATACTGACTTACCGAAGATCATGTCGTCAGCAGCTTTGTATGCAAGTGATGTGTATCTTTTAACCATTTCTGTCACCTCTGTTTAGTGTTTGTGGAACTGCTCCTTAAGCTGTGCAAGACCCTTTCCTGAGAGGATTGCGTCTGCCATCTTTGGTGCGTCTGCTGCTTCTTCACCATATACACCGAGCTCGTACTGGACAACGAAGTCCTGGTTTACTGCTCCGCCACCACACTGGAATGGAAGTTTGATTCCGGACTCGAGGAGTCTGTCATTGACTTCCTTGAATGCATACATTGTTGTTGTCATCAGTGCTGTTCCGGTAAGCATCATTGGGTTTTCCTTCTTTACAGCTGCGATAACTTCATCTACTGGTACATCACGGCCAAGGTCGACTACTTCGTAACCAGCTGCTCTGAGGAGTGCTGCTACAATTGTCTTACCGATGTCGTGTACGTCACCTTCTGCTACGTGGCATACGATCTTGCCCTTTGGCTCTGGTGCTGCACCGCCCTGTTCCTTACAGAACTCGATACCTTCGAGCATTGCATCTGCTGACATCATAACGTTTGGCAGGAAGATAACACCCTGGTCATATAAGTCTGTGGTGATCTTCATTCCGACCATAAGCACATCGTCGATGAGTGCGATTGGGTCTGCTCCGCCCTCGATTGCCTTCTCGAGGCCCTCGATCACGTCGTCTTCTTCTCCATCAAAGATTGCTGCGCAAATTGACTTTGCTGGCTCTTCTGCTGGATAGAGTTCAGCTGCCATCTCTTCAGGTGTCTGTGCTTTTTCTTTAGCAACGTTGTACCTAACTAATATTTTACTTGGGTCTACATCCATCTAATTCTACCTCCTTAGATCTAGATTGACTTCCTGCAACTTTATTCATTACTTCAAGCGAAGTAATTCAAAGCAGCAGATGGAATCTATTGGCTTATGACTTTAATCAACCGGGCAAAAGTCTCCACAACCATTTGCTAACGATCTTTAGTCATCTGCTAACTTCATCTTTCCACATAAACACCTATTCTGAGTTGGTATATAAACCTAGCGGTTTCTCCATTTTATAATAAAGTAAAAATACTACTTGGCTATTTATTTTTTGACAGTTCCGGCTGTTTTCTTTTTTGTGGGTGCTCTATGGGTGTATCTCCTGATTATATTTACAGAGTATGCCATCAACTGTTAGATTTTATTTACTTAAATGGGGTTATTTGTTTAGAATGTATCAGTTAATTTTAAATACTACCGGTGAAATCTGCGATTTCCCTCAGATTAACTAAAGTTTGCTTGTTATCTCTTATTCAATATTTTTGTTTTTATTTAATTGTGTAATCTTATTTTTTTTTGATTATCTATTTTTTTTATTTTAATGTTTGTGTATTGAAATGCAATATGTCACTTTAGCCGTTAATTGTTAACCGTTCAATTTAAGTAACGTCATATGCCGAAGTCTACGATACAACATGCTAATATTTATACGAAAGTATGAAATCTTAATGATCATACGTTATACTTATATAACAGTTAATGTGCCGGTCAATATTGCCACATTCTTTGAGAATTTGTCCTTACTTTTCCGGACAACTCTACTACCCTCTCAAGGGTTAATTATGTCAAGGTTATGAAAAAAAGTATCAGCAGACCTTTTCAGGTGAGGTCTGCGATATAATCAATTGTTGTTGATTAGGTCTATCGGTTTGGGGTGACCGTGGCCATGTGGTTTACTGTGCTTGAAACTGATGTTACGGCCTGAGAGCTTTTCAGATATGGTGTTATTCACGATATCTATCAGCTTACCCTGGTCAATACTTGAAACTGCGGTGAGTACTTTGAGTCGGGGCGCATCCGCTGGAACTGTATTGATGATCTCCATGGTAATGTCCTGGTCAAATGCCGTAAGGTTCGTCTTGATCGTGTTAGTATCTGACTCTATGAACAGTTTAATGTGCCCCACGAACTCCGGGCTCAGTTCCATTACCTTTGCCTTGAGCTCTTCCATAATGTCCTTTGCAGTGGTCTGTGCGACATCTGCCGGGATCTTGCTATCTAACTGGAACTCTGTGGCATAACTGGATATTCCTGATGCCTCAATGGAATCAAGTGTTTCTTCCACAGGTTCACCTGTTATCTCATCGAGAACCTGTGTATCAGGGCTGGTAGTTTTGAGCTCATGCTTTTCCTGATATTCAGGGAAATCTCCCATTGCAAGCTTCACGAAGTCGAACCAGTGCTCATCTTCCTTAGATGCAGAAAGCAGTATGACCTTTGCCTTTGGGTTCAGTTGCTGTACTGAAGCCTCAATGATCGGAATGCGTATCTCATCGATCAGGTCTATCTTATTGATACCCAATATCTCCGCATCGATTATCTGGCGCATAGCAAAATTCTTTGCTTCTTTCATTAACTGCTTGAACCGGCTACCATCTATAAGTGTAACAAGAGGTTGGATTGTGGTATCCCTGAGCTCCATCAGGTCGATCTCGTTCTTGATGAGCTGGGGGAATGCGATCCCGGTAGGTTCTATAAGTACGATATCCGGGTCATATTCTTCCTTGAGGATCTTCAATGTGGCCTTCATGTTGACCTTAAGGGAGCAACAGATGCATCCGCTTGTCAGCTCCTTCATATCCAGTCCGTATTTTGAGATCACATCACCGTCAATACCTACTTCACCAATTTCATTGACAATGACAGCGATCCTTTGTCCCGTCTCGCTGAATTCCTTGCCCAATCTTATGATGGTGGATGTTTTTCCGCTACCTAAGAACCCACCAACTACTAGTATTTTCATTTTTTATTCCTTCTAAAAAGTTTAAAAGAGGCTTATGCTGCCTCTTCCAATACTACCAGGTTTTCCCACTTGAACTTATCATTCGGACATGCATTGATGCATCTCTTACAATTTGCACCGTCACAGAGGTCAGAGCTTATCATTACAATACCCTCAGAGTCCATTGTTATAGCATCGTTAGGACAGACCTTGATACACTTCTCACACTCAGGGCAATCAACCTTCATGGTAAGGTATGTTCCAACCTGCTCAATGACTTCAAGTCCTTCAGGACCAAGTACAGGAATATCTTTCTCAACAACCTTGTTTACACTGACAACGCCTTCCGGAAGGTCGATCTGTGGAAGTCCTTTCTTCTTAAGGAATTTCTTGAGCATCTTGAAAGGCATGCCTTCTCCCCAGTATGATATCTCCTGGATGTAGGCTTCCTTGAAGGCAGGGTCAGTTGCAAACATCACGTGGTTGCTGACGATCTTTCCTGCAATATCCTGGAGTTCCCAGAGCCTGTCCTCTGAAAGAAGGATCTCCCTTGCGACAATAAGTGAGGTGTTACCGATCTGTATTACTTCATCTACATTGTATGGGACCATACCTACCTGGTGCGCCTTGACAGCATCCATGTAAGTACCTGCAGCACCGGACATGTATGCCTTCTTTACATCGGCAACCTCAATACCGGCTGCATTACAGAGTGCAAGGTGACCTGCGCGGATAGCACCAATTGCAAGACCTGCTGCTTCAACGTCCTTCTCGAAGAACTTGATCTTGTCCTGCAAATACAGGATGTGGTCAGGTGTGTTAATCTTTGGGAGCGTGATGATCCCGTCCTTCATTCCTGCCTCGATGATGGCAATTACACCTGTTCCGGTAATTCCTTTTGCCTTGATCGAATCCTCTTCGATTATGTCTCCATTGTTCGGGTTGATCAACTGTGCTTTGACGGTGTCCATATCTGCGTCAAGGACATAGTTGCGTATGTTCTTGCCCTCGAACTCGACATCTGAGATGACGAATGGTGATGCTAGGTTACCGTATTTGATCTGCTGACCTTCAAGTGCAGGACCTGCTGCTGCGGAACCTGTGTAGATGGTGCCCTCGTGGATGAGTGCCATCTCAGCGTTGGTTCCGTAGTCAGTTGCTATAGCTGTTTCTTTTGTGTCCAGGAATCCTGACTTAATGATAAGAGCAAGTGCATCGGCACCAACTTCGTGTCTGATCGCTGGTGGGACTACAAGCTGTGCGTTTGGATATACTTCAAGTCCTTTGATCTCTGAACAATCAATGATCCTTGCGCTTCTGTCAGATTCCTTGATGTTCAGCCTTTCTTTCTTTCTCTCGCCTGCATATGCGAGGTCATCAATAGGGATTCCCTGGAATATTGAAAGCTGTATAGGGTTTCCACAAATTGACATCCTTTCCAGTTCTTCGGGCTTGACACCCAATGTCTCTATAACGTGCTTTACCGCGTTAACGTGCAGGCCCTGAGCAAGATCAAGTCCATAGGTGATAGCGAAGTCCAGGTGATCCATAACATTTGCTCCCGGGAGCGGGTTACGGAGAGTGATGACTGTCTTCTGGATATCGCCGGAATCAAGGTCGATCTTCTGTGCTCTTATACCACTGGTACCAATATCTATTGCAACTCCAAGTTTCATTTGAATCCCTTTTAATCCTTTCAAATTAAATAACGTAGTATCTGTGTTCCAACTTCAAAATATATGTTGCGGTAATTTTGTCTCTCTGAGTGTCATTATTTAAACTGATTGAAGTACATCTCAAAACCTCTGGAATATGACAGTACCGCTGTCAGATCTCTTTTGTTTATGGATCAATTGAAGTTTCAAAAAAATGATGTACTATATTATATGTATCCCGGGCATATGCATGACATTTTTTGGATAACGTGGTCTTATGCCTGAAAAAAGTTCAATTGCGGCATATCCTCTCACCCTTTTCTGTCAATTGGTATGCTTTTCCCTTTATGTCTCCCCCTTCATCGGAGCAGGAAGATGCCGCACTGCATGAACAACATGCAGATGACTTTGGTTTTGAATTATTGCATACTTCTCTTATGTATCCCATATGTTCCAGCATAAGGAGCCTGTCCCTGATGCTTCTCTGGTCGGTCCCAAGTTTTGCTGCCGCTTCCTGAAGCGTACAATTCTCAATGAAAAGCAGGTTCAATGTCTGTTTTATCATTTCAACATCCCCTTCTCGGGTATCGGGTCGAACATATCTTTCCATTTACTGAATGCGAACAACGGGAGAAGTGCAAGGTATATTCCGGGTCTAAGGTCACTGAGTGGTGTCCAGTCAACGAACTCCTCATTCTTTAGCAGATATGCCTCAAGCATGTTACCCGTACTTACCAGCATATATATCGCTGCAAATATCAGTGCTATCAGGATGCCCACATATGCATAGGATACACCTTCGTATATTCCTGACCGCATTTCCATCACACCATATATGAACACTGTTCCTATGAGCAGCAGTACGAATGCTCCGATGATGTCCGCAGGCACGAACAATATGCCTGTAAGTGGTATTTGTGTGTCAGGTCCAAGGATGATCTTAGCCGTACCTGCTGATAACTGAAGGAGTCCTAAAAGGACATAGAGGGTACCAGTGACAATGGAAAAGACCATTGGGATCCTTGTGTCAGGTTTTTCGTCCACTATATCTCCTTTAATAACCAAGTAACCTGCCTCCCTGATAGATGATAAATGCTGTGATCCATGCGACTGCAACCCCGTAGAATATTGCGAACGTGGTCCATTTCCATGACCCTGTCTCCTTTTTGACAACACCTATGGTTGCCACACAGGGCATGTACAGTAAACTGAATGCCATGAGGCTGAGTGAACTAAGTGCAGTGATGCCAGGGTCTGCCAGAAGTCTTTCGCTGAGTGCTTCTGAATTGTCACCCGAACCGTAGAGGACACCCATGGATGCCACAACGATCTCTTTGGCAACCAGTCCGAATATGAGTGCAACAGATATCTTCCAGTCAAAGCCAAGTGGTTTAAGCAGTGGTTCCACCGCATGCCCGAGACTGCCGACATAACTTGCCTCGCTTCCGTATTCAACACCCCATGGGAATGATGCCATTATCCATATGATGACAACACCTACAAGGATGATGGAACCTGCTTTTTTTATGTACATGAATCCATTGTCCCACATATGGATGATACTGGACTTGAGCGTGGGAACGCGGTATGGTGGAAGTTCCATTATGAAAGGTGCCGGTTTACCTCTGACCACCGTGCTTCTGAGTAACTTCGCGGAAATGATCGCTATGACTATCCCCAGTATGTACATTGCGAATATGACAGTCCCTGCCTGTCTTCCGAAGAACGTGCCTGCGAACAGTACGTATATAGGTAGTCTGGCTCCGCAGGATACGAAAGGAACTACAAGTATGGTGATGAGTCTGTCCCTGTCATCCTCTATGCTTCTTGCAGCCATGATAGCAGGCACATTACATCCGAATCCCATGAGCATGGGAATGAATGACTTGCCATGCATGCCTATCTTATACATGAGCTTGTCCATGATGAACGCAGCTCTGGCAAGGTAGCCACTTCCTTCCAGCAGTGAAAGCAGGAAGAACAGGATGAATATATTCGGCACGAATACAAGTACTGCCCCGACACCACCGATTATTCCGTCTCCCACAAGTGAAGCCAGCCAGTCGGGATGGAGGCTGGAGGATACATAACCTGCAAACCACGTGGCTGCAATGTCTATCATATCCATGAATGGTGTCGCAAAGGCGAATGTAAGTTCGAATGCACCCCACATGAGTGCAAGGAAGATCGGGATACCCAGATACTTATTAGTTAGTACCCTGTCGATCATATCCGATTTTGTAAGTGTGTCATTGGCACGGGTACACATCTGCGGGAATATTGTGTTGATGGCAAGATAGCGCTTGTCTGCGATTTCCGCCTCATATTCTTCCTGGTCGATGGAATCGATGATCTTCATTACTCTGTCATATACCGGGCTGTCAGCGATCTTCTCCCTGACGTTGCTGTCACCTTCGAGCAGACGTATGGCAAGCCATCTCAAGGGGTAACGCTTATCACGATTCTCGTCCTCGCTGAGCACCTTCTCGATCTCAAGAACCCTGTCCTCTATCTCATTGCCGTATCCTATCTCGTGTCCGTGCTGCTGATCGATCTCCTTTTGTTCGATCACCCTGTCAAGAAGGTCGTGTATTCCCTTCTCCTGCGTAGCAACGGTCTTTATCACCGGGGTTGCGAGGAGTTCCTGCATCTTTTCGATATATATCCGGTCGCCTCTTTCCTCGGCAATGTCATACATGTTGAGAACAATGAGTATCCGTGACCCCAGTTCCATGAGCTGGGTAGTCAGGTAGAGGTTCCTTTCAAGATTTGATGCATCCACTACCTGAATTACAACATCCGGTTTTTCCTCTATTATGTAATCCCTGGCAACGATCTCGTCCATGGAGTATGCGGTGAGACTGTATGTACCGGGCAGGTCTATTACCTCGATATCGTACTCTTTATATGTTACCCGGCCACTTTTCTTCTCCACAGTGACACCTGGCCAGTTACCAACATGCTGCCTGGAACCAGTAAGAGCATTGAAAAGAGTGGTTTTCCCAACGTTCGGATTACCTATGAGTGCTATCTTTATCTCCCTTTTTTCCATGGGATGCTCCTCTGAGAATAGTTATAGTAATTATGTATGTGCCGTAATGTCCGGCGATATGCAAATATCGTGAATGTCGACTTAGAGTTTGTTGATGAATATCTGACTTGCTTCTTCTTTCCTGATGGACAGGTGGTAGCCCTTTATGTTGTAATCCATTGGGTCTCCGAGTGGTGCATTCCTGACAAGTTCGATCTCAGTACCGGCAACCATTCCCATATCCATTAGTTTCCTCCTTGCAGTACCCTTTACCCTCACTTTTGTTATCCTGGCCTTCTCTCCAGGTTCTAATGTATCAAGTGTTGTCTCTTCAATATCCTGCAAGTTCATTACCTGTCCTTTTCTATGATAGCACTAATCCGTTTTTTGTATATAGCGATTTCTCCCAGCCTAATTTATTTAACCATGCAAAGATGTGGTATAGACCATACTTCCAGTTACAGGTGCTGGTAATTGACATAAGTAGCAGGTGTATCCCATGAAGCGAAAACATTCTGTTCTGCTTCAGGATAATCAGGTGTATTTTATGCCTGTGCCTTCTTTTTTCCATGCACAGGACAGTCATCCTTCGCCGTAGGGATGCAGTTAATGACCTCTCCGGTTTCACAATAATGGTTGAAGTGGTCAAGCCAGTATGGCCATTCTTCCCTGATGTTCATGAACTCTACGAACTTTGTGAGCACTTCAAAGGTATCAGGTGTTAGCACATGCTCTATCTTGCATGCATCATGGTCTGCAATATTCTCGTCAAGACCCAGAATAAGTAAGAAATCCCTGATGATGCCGTGTTTTTCCATAGTACACTTTGCGATCTTCTCGCCTTCGGGTGTAAGGGTCACGCCACCGTATTTCTCATAGTTTATGAATCCCATTTTGGTAAGTTTCTTGAACATCCCTGTGACGCTGGGTGAACTGATATCAAGTTCTCTGGATACGTCTTTAACCTGTGCATAACCTTTTCTTTCGATTATCTTCTCGATGACCTTAAGATAATCTTCAGTTCTCTCAGTTGTCATGTAAGAAACTACCTTTTTTTGGATATGATTGATCCGCTTTCATTTATATATTCTGAACCAACCATTATTTTGTATACTACAGGTACTATTTTAACTTTGCCTATTTTGACTACAAAATATAGGTTCTATAACAAAAAGTAGATTTACTGGTTCTGAGTGCTCTCTTTGAGTTTTCCCTCTTTAAGATATCGTTCCAGCCTGTCCATTCCTTCCATTATATTCTCAAGACTGTTGGCGTATGAAAATCTAAGGTGCCCTTCTGCACCCTGGCCGAAATCGATGCCAGGGGTGATGGCAACTCCGATATCCTCCAGTATCTGCCTGCTCATCTTCAGGGAATCCTCGCCGAATTTGCGGGCATCGGCAAGAACATAATAAGCTCCCTTTGGTTCCACCTTGATCTCGAAACCAATATCTTTCAGTCTTCCGATCAGGTACAGACGCCTCTTATTATATGTATCGACCATCTCTTCTGTAAGTTCCTGCGGACCTTCAAGGGCAGCGATACCTGCGTACTGGACAAAGGCATTCGTGGAGATGAACAGGTTCTGCTGTATCTTTTGCAATGTCCTTATGTATCTTTCTGGTGCTATCAGGTAGCCGAGTCTCCACCCGGTCATGGCATAGAGCTTCGAGAAACCGTTAAGCACGAAGGCATTGTCCGTATACTCCAGGATAGTATGTTCTTCGCCCTCGTAGACCAGTCCCTGATATATCTCATCGGATATGATGGGAATATCTCCGGCAATCTCTGCAAGTCCTCTTAATGTTGCGTCAGGTAATACCTGTCCGGTAGGATTTGATGGGGAATTGATGAGTATTGCCTTTGTTCTTGGGTTGATGTGTGCGGCAACCTCTTCCGGCTGCAGCATGAAACCATTGTCCTCATTGGTATAGATGAAGTCCGGTACGCCTCCCACAGTATTGACAAAGTTGGGATAACATGCATAGTGAGGGTTCGACATGATTATCTCATCCCTTGGGTCGATCATTGCAAGGAAAAGCAAAAGCATGGCAGGACTTGTGCCGGATGTGACTATTATCTGGTCAGGGCTGATATCCACATCGAACCTGTCGTGATAACTTCTGGCAATTGCCTGCCTGAGTTCTATAAGACCCTGGCTGTGTGTGTATCTGGTATTACCTGCACACATTGCTTCCTTTGCTGCATCACATATATGCGGAGCAGTGGGCTGATCAGGTTCTCCTATCTCCAGATGGATGATACTTCTCCCCTGCTCTTCAAGCTGTTGTGCTCTTTCAAGTACTTCCATTACGTAAAAAGGCGGGATGTTTTCAACTTTTTCAGATAACATATTACTCATCGTCAGCAAAAATTATAGTTCTGGATCGATCTGGAACGATAAAAGATCTTTGTTCAGGAACTACGATAAAAAAAGAAACTGGCAGATTATGCCAGCTTGTATATCTATGGATTATGTTCTATGTCTCTGTATACTTGCTCTGGGATCCTATCTTTTTGCCCTGGCATATTCCACAAGCGCTTCCTTGATACCCCATTTGAAAGCCACAACAACTGCAATACCCCATGCAAGCGGTCCAATAAGGATATAGAATATGCTGGTATCAATAAGCAGTGCATCAAGTGCCAGAAGGATCACTACGAATGCCAGGAACCCTCTCAGAGCAGGGATCCATATATTCGTACCTTCGACATTCATATTCTTGAGCATGCTTTCAATATAGTCACCGAACATGTCGATCGACAGTAATCCTATAAGCAGGATGAGTATTCCTGCAAACAGGTTTGGCAGGTAGTTCAGTATAGATTGTATTACTCCGGCTATCATGTTGAGATTAAGTATGTTCAATGCTGCCATGATGAACAGCAGATAACCGAATACCTGTACTATCAGAGCTACAAGTCCTGAACCTGTTGTTCCACTTGCTGCCATTGCACTGCCAAGACTTGTCCTGGATATGTGCTCATCAATACCTGTTGCTATCAGTACGTTCTTGATGAGACTTGCAAGGAAATCAACCACAAGAAGACCTATAATAAGCACTACTACGGCAGAGAGTATCAGAGGTATGTAAAGTATTATCTGCGTAATGAAATCTGCTACTATCTGTATGTTGAGCAGGTCTATGATTATAACTGCAAAGATGAAGTAGACGAACCACCTGATAGTGGCATCGAAGAATTCCACGGTTGTGATGTTTGTCCTCTCTATCATCTTTCCGATAGAGGTTTTGTCTATCAGATCATCAAGACCTATCTTGTCAAGTATCTTTGAACCTATCTTTCCTAATGCTTTACCGGCTATATTTCCGACTATCAGCAGTAATATTACAGCTATCAGTGTCGGAAGAAAAGCTATTGTTTTGTCTAGCATAGCGTATACGCTATCCATGATTGGCGATGTTGCCATAATTTTCCCCCTTTGATATTTTCTTTTATGCCAGCAGAACTGGCATAACCCCGTTTTCCGCTTTAAAAATCTTTCTTGATACTATTTATATGTACTCATATTTTGTTAAAATATCAAATGAAGTAGAAAATTATGTCCTGAGCAAAGCTAGGAGTGAATATCAGATACATATGGGGGTAGCGGGGCTTAGAATACTATGTGCTGTATCCCTGCTATTATATGCTGACAAGTCCTGCCATTGAAACGATTGCAAGGACCATCATCATATAGAGGAATATGATAATACCTACTTTTTTCGTGCTTATTATGGCTTTGTTGTTCATTCTCCAACTCCATTACTCTATATGTACTAAAAGTATATAATGAATTTTAGTTATTTGTTATCTATAATACGGTGTATGCTTTTGCTGCTGGTTTGTTGTTAACTTATTATATTATGGATATGAAATAAATATCAAAAAGTTTATATCTATTTAGCTCAATCCAAGACTTGAATCAGTAGTGGGGGTGGTCTCACCGAGGCAGGACGGCTCTTTAAGGCCGTTGCTTCGAAGGCCGTCCTGCCCATCCTGCTTGAACACATAGGATGTGAGACACTTGGGCTTAGCAACAATACACCCCCACAAATGACCTTTTCTATTGTCTCTTTTACCAAAGGATCATATACTTCCTGTGACCAACTTCTTATGGGGTCTTAAATGGAGAAAGTTGAACGCTATTTCTTTGCATTATTAGGATTGGTGATCGTGCTCCTTCTTGTATTGGTTATAAGCATGGTGAATGACCAGCGTACAAGCTACACATACATGCCGGGATATGAATCCGGGGGCATGATGGGTGCCGGTTATTATGGACAGGGTGGCATGATGGGTTCAGGATATTATACTGACGATGGTATGATGAGAGGGGACTATGTATATCCTTACGGGGTTGACCTGAAAACAGATTTCGATTCCAATGGGGAGGCCATCTACTATACCGGTTACAATGAAAGCGGATCAAGGATCAGCTTCACATATGGGCCTAACTGGCTCTATGTTCATGGTGGAAGCTGTGTCAACTGTCATGGCGTTGACGGAAAGGGTGGCGTCCCGATAATGATGTCCTATGTCATACCGCCGGACATCACTTATGATTCCCTTACATCTGAAGAGCATGAGATGGAAGATGGTGAGGAACATGAGGTGTTCACGGAAGAGGATATAATGATCGCAATAAGGGATGGTGTTGAGCCATCAGGTGAGGAACTCGATCTGGCGATGCCTCGCTGGCAGATGTCTGATGAGGACCTGAATGATATTCTGGCATACCTGAAAGAACTATGAAGGTAGCCAGCTTTTTTCTTTTTTCTTTTCTTATTTTCTCGATAAAGAGCAGTATTGTCCTGATATCATGTACATTCCTTTCAAATCTGGGCGTTAACGTGATATATCCATGAGCTCGTAAATGTGCATGAAGAAACACTTCTAGGAGATATACATGACTTCAAAAGATAACCTTAAAGCAGCATTTACCGGCGAATCAATGGCGAACAGGACATATCTCGCATTTGCAAAGAAGGCAGATGCTGAAGGATATACACAGGTAGCTAAACTCTTCAGGGCTGCTGCAGCAGCTGAAACCATCCATGCACATAATCATCTTCAGCGCATGGGCGGTGTTGGGACTACTATGGAGAACCTGAAAGAAGCAGTCAATGGTGAGACCTACGAATTCGAGCAGATGTATCCTAAATTCATCGAAGAGGCAAAAGCAGAAGGTGACAACAAGGCACTCTGGAGCTTTGAGGTTGCAAATGAGGTCGAAAAAGTTCATGCCACCCTCTTTGAAAAGGCACTGAATGAACTCGGGGACAACGAAGATGTCGATTATTACGTATGTCCTGTCTGTGGCCATACCCATGAAGGTAAACCTGAGGACAAATGTCCTGTCTGTGGTGCACCTGCATCCAAATTCGAAAGGATCGATTAAATTCTGAAAAATAAACGATCATATCTGTAAAGCCTGAAGGAACACGGGCTTCATTTTTTTAATATCGGTCATTACAGTTTTTTCAAATTCTCAACAAGCAATTCATATTGCTTATCAAGCTCTGGTATCTTTTCCTGCAGATCATCTATTTTCCCAGACTTTGCTGCTGTCTCTATTTCAGCAGCAAAATGACTTAACGTTATTCCGCCAACACTTGCAGAAGCGCCTTTTACTATATGTGCAGAGTTGTTGATGTTCTCTATTTCTTCCTTATTGATGGCACTCTTCAGATTTTCAAGTTGACGCGGGGCATTCGTCATAAAAATAGATATGATCCTTCTTGCAGTTTCCAGATCATCCATCACGTTTTCCATAAGCATGTCACTATCAAATATCAGTGTGTCCAATCTTGCTTTTTCCAGTTCTTTGACACCCTTATAACTCTCTTCATGCAGTGGATTAAGCCACTGGTCCAGTATGTTCGCAAGTGACTTCAGTTTGATAGGTTTTGATATGTAGTCATCCATACCAGCTTCAAGGCACATCTCCCGGTCTCCTTTCATTGCGTGGGCGGTCATTGCAATGATAGGCGTATGCCGGTCACTGGATAAAGTGTGTGATCTTCGTATGTGCTTTGTTGCTTCCAGTCCATCCATCTCGGGCATTTGCACATCCATTAGAATAAGGTCATACTCTGCTTTCTCAAAAGCTTTTACAGCTTCAATTCCATTGTTTGCTATATCTGCATTGAGTCCAAGTTTTTGCAGCATACTCTGTGCAACGTGTTGATTCACGATATTGTCCTCTACAAGCAGGATCCTGACATTGCTGTCCTGGAATTCATGAGTGACTGTTTCATCTCTTCCAGTCTGTGTTTCCTTTCTATTTTCATCAGTAGCGAACAATGAGTTCAGTTTATCACAAAGTTCGGAGGGTCTGATGGGCTTTGTCAGATAGGCTTCAAAATTGGATCTGTATTTTGGCCATGAGTGTGAATGGTTTCCCAGGGAGCTTAGCATGATTAGCGAGATACCACTCAGGTCCTTATCTGATTTTATGACCCGTGCAAGTGATTCCCCATCCATTCCGGGCATGTTCATGTCAAGAAGAGCTGCATGGAATGGTTTTTCATTCTCATGTGCTCTGGTAAGTGCTATCAGTGCTGTGGGTCCATCTTCCGCTTCCTCCACTTCCAGACCCCATGATGTAAGCAGTTTAACGAGTACCTCGCGGTTAGTATCATTGTCATCTACTATGAGGACACGTCCATCCTCTATTCTTGAATAATGTTTCTTTTCATTTCCTGTATTGGGATGCTTCTCAAATGTTATCTGGAACCAGAACTCAGAACCTTTTCCTTCCTCACTTCTAACTCCGATGTTACCTCCCATTATCTTTACAAGTTCTTTGGAAATAGCAAGTCCGAGTCCTGTTCCACCATAGTGGCGTGTTGTTGAGGCATCAACCTGACTGAACTTATTGAAGAGTATGTCTATTTTGTTGTCAGGTATGCCGATCCCTGTATCTTTGATAGAGAAAAGCAATGTTGCATGAGTATTTGTATCTGATATGATGCTTACATTGATGGCAACCTCTCCTTCATGTGTGAATTTGATGGCATTTCCACCAAGGTTCGTCAGGATCTGCTTCAATCGGGCAGGGTCTGCTATGATATTGGTTGTTACGTCGGGGTCTGCTGCACATATTAGTTCAAGTCCTTTGTCGTGAGCTTTAGCAGACAGTAAAGAGGCAAGCTCCTCAAGAACATCATCCAGGTCGATATCTATCTCTTCAAGTTCGAATTTGCCGGCCTCTATCTTTGAGATATCCAGTATATCGTTGATAAGTTCAAGCAGAGCTTCCCCGCTCTTTTGAACTGTATTTACGTAATGTAGCTGCTCTTCGTCCAACTCTGTATCAAAAAGCAGGTTTGTCATACCTATGACCCCGTTCATAGGTGTGCGGATCTCATGTGACATGTTCGCCAGGAACTCACTTTTTGCCCTGGTTGCTTCTTCAGCTGCTATCAGGGCTTTATCAAGTTCTTTGTTCTTCAGCCTCAGTTCATTTGTATATTCCCTCATCTTCTTCTCTGCCATCTTGATGTCTGTCACATCAATTCGTGAGATCACGACTTTGCGGGGGAATGATTCAGTTCCTTCAAAAGGATGTACTTTGCTTAAGAACCAATGCTTCTTTTTTGTGAAAGGACATTCGAACTCAAGTTCAAAATGCTCTTTCCGTCCCATCATTACATCTTCTATCCCGAGGATGAATTTCAGGGTAATGTTCCTGAAGTCGGTCTTTATGTTCTTTAGTGACCTGATCAAATTCGTACCTTCACTGAAGGTATTGAACATGTCTATATTCTCGGTGGCAAAATCCTTCCAGGAGCGGTTGGCTTTGATGATCATTCCGGTCTCATCAAGTACACATACACTGGCATCAAGGGAATCAAGTGTAGATTGGTTCAGACAGTTAAGTTCTTTGATCGTCTGTTCTGCATTCCAGTTCTCAGTTATGTCACGTCCCACACCAACCAGTCCGATGATATCGCCTGTCGAATCGCGAAGGGGTGCTTTGATTATATCAAGAAGGACCTTTAAACCATCATGGTAGTTAGCCCATACCTCGTCATGCCTGATCTTCCCTTCTTTCATCATGAGCTTATCGTTCTTTGTGAAAATGTCAGCTTTTTCTTTACTGAATATATCGTGTGATGTAAAGCCAATGATCTCGTCTTTTTGCTTTCCCGCGAATTTTGAGAATTCAGAGTTACATCCAAGATATTTTCCCTGAAGATCCTTGAAGAATATCATATCCGGTATGGAGTCGAGAAGTCCTTTCAGAAGAGTTCTTTCATTCTCAAGTATCTCCTCTGCGACCTTTCGCTCTGTAATATCACGGACGGCGGCTACACGAACCTTTGTTCCTGCATGTATGATACTATGTACTTCTATTTCTACCGGCAGTACCGTACCATCCTTTTTCACAGCACGGACCTCATAGGGTTTTACATTATCATGGACCATTTTGCTTATTACCAGACCCCTGTCATCCGGATGTATGGCTATTTCGATGACATTCTTTCCAATAAGATCATCACATTCATATCCGGTAATTCTGGTGATGGCCTCGTTTATCTCCTGAACGAATCCATTCTCATGAATAACGATACCTTCGAATGTTGTGTCTGAAAGTAAACGGTATTTCATCTGGCTGCAGGTAAGTTCTTCCTGCATCTCGTTGCGTTCAGTGATATCCGTTATTATCGAGCAGAGCAGATCCTTTTCATCTATATGGACCGGGACGGTGTATACTTCGATATCACGTATCTCCTCACTTGAAAGGCGATGTTTGAAAAAAAAGTGGTTCTGTGTCTCTTGACTGGCCTTTTTCATCTCAGCCATCATCTCTTCTTCGGATAATGTATTTATCTCGAATATCCTCTTACTGGTGATCTCCTTATGGGACCATCCATAGAAGTTACAAGCGGCACTGTTGGCATCGACTATACTCGCAGTTTCAGGATCCAGCAAAAGCATGATCGTGTGGTTATTATCAAATAATGACCTGTACCCTGTTCTATCCTCATGCAAGTCATTTGCAGAGTGCTTATCCTTATCTTTGTCCATGGCTGTCACGCCTGAGCGGGCTGTTCAGCCTGGCACTGTTTATCAATACCTGACTATACTTTAAGCCCTTGATATGATATTGGATCTGTTTTGCAAGCAAAATACACATTAATATAATTGCCCTATTTATACTAATCTATAAGGATATATAAAATTATTGATGTGTTATTACTTAACTGAACAAAGCTCATCAATGACTGCGAATTCGGGAACATCTCAAGTTTGTAGCTCTACAGTTTCTTCAATTCCTTAATTAAGAGCTCATATTGTTCTTCAAGTTCCTTAAGTTCCTCCTGGACATTATCCAGTTCATCTGTAGCGGCTTCCTGTTCTATTTTTGAAGCTACGTCGCTAAGTGCAATTCCACCGACACTTACGGAAGACCCTTTTATGGAATGTGCACAGTTTGCAATATCATTCGCTTCCTTTTTATCGATCGCCTCTTTCAAGGCAAGGAGTTGTTTGGGCGTATTCTTCTGGAAAATATCTATGACCTTTTTTGCAATTTCAATGTCACCAACTATGTTGTCCAGAAATGCCTGTTTGTCGAATATCATGGGTATGGTTATTTCTTCTTCAGGCGATTTTTCCTGTATCTTACTTTCAGTGAATATTCCTGCCCATCTTTCAAATATTCCGGTAAGTGCATCCATTCTGATGGGTTTTGAAAGATAATCATTCATCCCTGCTTCAATGCAGCGTTCCTTATCGCCTTTCATGGCATGTGCTGTCATTGCGATTATAGGTACATCATGATCAAGGACCGATGATTCCGGATTGCGGATATGCCGGGTAGCTTCCAGTCCATCCATCTCGGGCATCTGCACATCCATGAGGACAAGGTCATATTCCACTTCCTCAAGAGCCTCTATTGCTTCCAGTCCATTATTAGCAACGTCTGCTGTGAGGCCAAGTTTTTGCAGTACACCCTGTGCAACATGCTGGTTCACGACATTGTCCTCGACAAGCAGTATCCTTGTTTCCCCGTTCAGGCCTGTGTGAAGTTCTGTTGCTACCTCTCCGGCATCCTTTTCATATGTTTGTTCTTTGCTGGCAACAACATCTGATAATTTACTCAATACTTCCGATGTCTTTACCGGCTTTGAGATATAAGCATTGAAATTGTGTTTGTTCTTCTCCCATATCTCAGACTGTTGCCCTGCAGAACTTAACAGTATCAAAGAAACATCTTTCAGGTCATTGTCTGACTTGATTATGCGTCCAAGCAACATTCCGTCCATATCTGGCATTTGCATGTCAAGAAGGGCGATCTGATAAGGATCTCCTTCTTCGTGTGCTCTGAAGAGGGCATTTAGTGCAGAGGGTCCGTCTGCAGCTACTTCTACATTCATGTTCCATGAACCCAATAATTTGAAAAGGATATCACGGTTCGTTCTGTTGTCGTCCACTACAAGTACATGTATTCCATCCAGTTCAGTGGTATCTTTTTGCTTTTTCTCTCTGCCCTGGTGTTTTTCAAACGTCACTCTGAACCAGAACTCAGAGCCTACACCTTCCTGACTTTCAATTCCTATCTCCCCGTTCATCAGTTCTACAAGTTGCTTTGAAAGGGCAAGTCCAAGCCCTGTTCCTCCGTACTTTCGTGTCGTAGAGGCATCTACCTGGCTGAACTTCCTGAACAGAAGGTCTTTTTTATGTTCCGGGATCCCGATCCCTGTATCTTTTACAGAGAATAGCAATGTAGCTTTTGAATCTGTTTCACGGTCAAGGCTCACCCGAATGGCAACCTCTCCTTTGTGACTGAATTTGATGGCGTTGGAACCCAGATTTATAAGGACCTGTTTCAGTCTTGTTGGGTCGGCTTTGATATTAACGGGTACATCTGGTTCTGCCATACATATAAGTTCCAGTTCTTTACCATTGATCCTTGTAGACAGCAATGATGCTGTCTCTTCCAGGATCTCATTAAGATCGATGTCAAGCTCTTCAAGTTCCAGCTTGCCTGCCTCTACCTTGGAGATGTCAAGTATGTCGTTTATGAGGTCAAGCAAAACCTCCCCGCTCATTTTCGCAGTCTCTACATAGTGATGTTGCTGTTCATCAAGGTCTGTATCCAGCAACAATCCTGTCATTCCGATCACACCGTTTAGAGGTGTGCGTATCTCGTGGGACATATTGGCAAGGAACTCACTTTTTGCTCTGGTGGCTTCCTCTGCTTTTATGAGGGCTTTATCAAGTTCGTAGTTCTTATCTTCCAGTTCTTCAGCATACTCCAGCAGTTTTTCCTCTGCGCTCTTGCGAACAGTAATATCCTGTAGTGTGCCGGTTATTTTTACAACCTTTCCAGCTACTATCTTTGGATAACCACTTGACCTTACCCATTTATGGTTACCTTTAGCTGTGGTAAATTCAAGTTCAAGTTCATAGGGATCGCCCCTTTCTATGAGTTTATCAAGTGCTTTTTCAAGTATTTCCCTTGATCTTGAAGGGTAATAGGACAGTCCTTTCTCAATATTTAACGCTTCATCACTGTCTAGTTCATGTATCTTTGCAACTTCAGGCGTCCATGTAGGTTCGTTGGTCAACAGATCAAGCTCCCAGCCACCGATCATTGCAATATTTCCCATCTCATTAAGAAGAGATTCTCTTTCAAGCATTTTCTCTTCATATTCTTTACGTTGTGTGATATCTTCTGCAAAAATTATAATGCCGCCAATAGATCCATCAGCCGCTTTCCATGGTCTGAGTTCCCAGCGCAGCCAATGTACGCTACCATCCTCTCCAATGTAGAAATCCTCATTGTTGCGTATAACTTCTCCTTTCATGGCTCTGCGATGTGCATCTTTCCATTCTTCTTTGATATACGGCATCACTTCGTAATGATGCTGACCTATAATGTCCATATCAATGGAGAAGTCCTCAAGCCACCGCTTGCTTACGGCTATGTGTCTCATATCATGGTCCAGCATCGTCAAAGCTGCCGGAGCATGCTCGATGAACAGTCTGAGTTTCCCCTCGTTCTCAAACAGTTTATCTTCTGCTTCCTTGCGTTGACTTATGTCCTGGATCATACCTATTATTTTAACGACCTTACCATATACTACCTTAGGACGTCCACTTATTTTTACCCATTTGTAATCACCTTTTTCTGTGATTATCCTCAGTTCAGAATCATATGGTTCAGCATTTTCAATAGCATTATTGATAAGTTCTTCAAGTCTCTCTCTTGAATCAGGTGGATAGCAGGCAAGTGCCTTCTCAAGACTTTTGAGGTCTTCAGTTTCATGGATCTCTGCAACTTCAGGTGTAAATGTGATCTCATTGGATGCGACATCAAGCTCCCATCCTCCTATCTTTCCGATTTTGCCCATTTCATTAAGAAGTGCTTCACTTTCCCGAAGTTTATCTTCTGCTTCTTTTCGCTTGGTAATATCCCTTGCTACTGCGTAGATATGTTCTCCTATAGGAGTAGAGCGCCACTCTATCCAGCGATAGGTACCGTCTATGGCAAGATAGCGATTTACAAAACTTTGAACCTTCCTCTTATGGATGGCCTGATCAGAAAGGTTTTCAATAGTAGCTTCTTTGTCATCCGGATGTACCATATCTATGAAGTAACGACCTTCCAGTTCGCTGATGGGGTACCCAAGGACGTTCTCCCATTCCGGGTTCAGGCGAATAAATCTTCCCTCAAAGCTGGCAATACAGAGAAGATCAAGACTGGATGTGAAATAACGCTCAAGTTCTTCGGTCTTCTCGTGCAAAGCCTTTTCTGCCAGTTTCTGTTCGGTAATGTCCCTGAACTCAACAACTCTGACCTTTTTTCCTTTGTAGGGTATATTCTTTGCTTCAAGTCTTAGAGGATATTCAGTTCCATCTTTGCGACGTCCCATTGCTTCATAAGGTTCCTCATAGCCTGCAAGGATGTTGGACATAACAAGATCTCTGTGGCTTTCGGCTATTAGCAGCAATCCGTCCATTCCTATCAGTTCTTCATATGAATATCCTGATATTTCTGAAAGCCCATGATTACAATCGATGATCCTGCCTTTATCGTGAATGGTAATTCCACCAAAGGAGGCGTTGTGCAAGGCTTTGAACCTTTCTTCACTTTCCCTCAATGCAATTTCAGCTTTTTTGGGCTCAGTTATATCCTGCATCACACCTGTTACTTTGATGACCTCATTGTTTTCGATAATCGGCTTTCCAATTGTTCTGACCCATTTGCGTTTTCCTGTTGATGAGATAAATTCCAGTTCCAGGTCATACGGCTTTCCTTCTTCAATAGCAGCATAGAATGCTTTTTCAATCATCTCCCTTGATCCTGATGGAAAATGAGTTATTGCATCTTTCGGGTCTTCATACGGGCCGGTTGTTTCAAACAGATCGATGACTTCGGATGTCCAGACAGACTTACCAGTGATCGTATCAAATTCCCATCCACCGATTTTGCTCATTCTGCTAACTTCAGTCAGGAGTGCTTCACTTTCTCTTAGTTTACTTTCAGCTTTCTTACGCTCCGTGATGTCCCTTATTGCTGCAACGCGGACCTGCCTTCCTTTGTGGGTTATACGATAGGATTCAATTTCAACAGGGAATACTGATCCATCCTTTCTGATACAGCGGACTTCATATGGCTGTGAATTGTCTTTTTTTATCTGTTTTAGAACAATATGCAGATCATCGGGGTGAATGGCTTTTTTCAGTATGTTCTGACCAATTATCTCTTCTCTTGCGTATCCTGTAGCACGGAACACAGCTTCATTTGCATCAAGGACTATGCCATTCTCATGGAAGATTATACCTTCAAAAGTGGCATCTGAGAGCATCTGGTATTTATCATTACTTTCCTTGAGTTCCTGTTCCATATCCTTGCTTTTTGTAATGTCCTGAAGCGTACCTATTATTTTGATGACCCTGCCATCTACAATTTTCGGACGAGCACTGGCTCTTACCCATTTATGATTACCTTTTCCTGTGATGATTTCCAGTTCAAGGTCAAATGGTTCACCTTTTTCTATTGCATCATTCGTTGCTTTTTCAAGTATGGTTCTTGATCCGGGAACAAAACGTTCTATTGCTTTCTCATAAGTATTGATCTCTTCAGTTTCATGGATCCTTGCAACTTCAGGTGTAAATGTGATCTTATTGGTTATCACATCAAGATCCCATCCCCCTATCATACCTATCCTGCCAACTTCATTCAGCAGTGCCTCGCTCTCACGCAGTGAAGTGAGTAGTTCATCACGTTCTTTCAGTGTCCTTGCAAGTTTGATGTTACTATAGCTCTGTGAGGAGAGGACAGACGTTAATTTGGTATAGAATCTCATTACGGTATTGACTGTTTCTCTATTCCAGCGCGGTACTCTCTCAAGTGCTTCCATGTATTCCTTTTCATCAAACCCATATTTTTTTGCCTGATGCCTGAAAGTATCGTAGGGAATATCTTCATCATCAAAGAAGAACTGGCCAAGGAACAGGTTGCCTAACTGAGATCCTGAAGCCATAATGGGTGTTGCGATATCCCACATGTTATTCTTGCACTTGTAAAGCTTGAATGTTCCCGGAGCTATATCTTTGGAGAATTGTTCATCGCTCTCAACACAATGCTTACATGTTTCGGGATGCACTCGATGGAAATTCGTGCAGATATCCTGCCATCCGGTAGCAACCAGTATATTGCCCTTGTTATCAATTACAGCACTCCCGATATGGGACAATTGGTAAAAATCATCCATAATTGATTGCAGAGTCTGGGTGTCAATGATATCGGCAAGTTCCAGTTCTCCGATATCTCCATCGGGCTCCATAATAGCATTCAACTTCCGTCTGACACGACTCTCACTTTCCCGCAATTTATCTTCAGCATTCTTGAGTTCAGTGATATCCTGTAGTGTGCCTGTTAATTTTATAACTTTATGATCTTCAACTACAGGTTTTCCAATTGTTTTAACCCATTTATGTTCCCCTTTTGCTGAGATAAGTTCCAGCTCAAGATAAAATGGTTCTGCTTTTTGTAAAGCATCTTCAAGTGCTTTTTCCTGTATCTTTCTTGACTCTGGAAGCAAGAGTTTCATGCTTTCTGTAGGGTTGGATATAGCTTCTTTACCCAGAATATTTGCAGCTTCTTTTGTCCAGGTGGCTTTATTGGACTCAACATCAAGGGTCCATCCTCCGATCTGGCCGAGTCTGCTTACTTCGCTCAGGAGAGCTTCATTTTCACGAAGTTTGTTCTCAGCATTTTTGTGTTGGGTAATGTCCTGGAATGCCCCGATGACCTTTACTACTTTTCCATTCTCTGTTATTGGACGGCCGCTCGTCCTTACCCATTTATGGTTGCCTTTTGCTGAAATAAATTCAAGTTCCAGATCGTATGGTTTACCCTTTTCGATAGCATCATTGAACGCTTTTTCTATGATAATTCTTGAAGTGGGGAGATACAAAGCAAGAGTATTCTCAATGCCTGTGGGAGAGCCGGGTTCAATATCATATATCCTGTAAACTTCAGGCGTCAATCTACCGTTTTTAGTTTCGACATTATATTCCCATCCACCTATCTTAGCGATAGTTCCGACCTCATTCAGAAGAGCTTCACTTTCCTTTAGTTTATCCTCAGCTATCCTGCGTTCAGTAATATCCTGGAAAACGGCTGCTGCAATATCTTCTTCTATGGAGTATGCAGCAATACTATAGTATCTTTTAAGTTCTTCAGAATATAGTTCTACATTATGGGGACTTCCGCTCAGTATTACATCTCTGTGCAGGTCGATAAAGGTGTTCTCCCTTTCCTCGATTCCCGGGTACACTTCAGTTGCACGTTTTCCTATTACCTGCTCTGGTCTTAATCCGGTGTGTATTTCAAAAGCACTGTTTACATCCAGAAAAATAAAATCTATTGGATATCCGTTCTCATCCCTGACAGTTTTAGTGACCAGTATGCCACTCATGTTATTCTCGAAAAGACCACGGAATTTCCTCTCACTTTCTTTCAGGTTCTTTTCAGCCTTTTTACGATCAGTTATATCCTGCAGGGTGCCGGTTATCTTTGTGACCTTATGATCTTCAATGATTGGATTTCCAATTGCTTTGACCCACTTTTTTCTGCCTTTTGCTGATATAAGTTCCAGTTCATGGTCAAAAGGTTCATGTTTCCTGATCGTATTGTCAATTGCTTTTTCAAGTATTTTCCTTGATTCTGGCGTGTAACGCTCTAATCCTTTCTGTAGATCGCTCTTTCCATAATCTTCTGTGATCTTATTGATCTCATCAGTCAGGGTGACTTCCCCTGATATCAGGTCCAGTTCCCAGCCACCAATTTTAGCAATTCTTCCAACTTCTTCCAGACGAGCTTCATTATCAAGTAGCTTTTCTTCCGCTTTTTTACGTTCTGTGATATCCCTTGCTGCAGCTACACGAACCTTTTTGCCTTTGTATGTAATGGTATGGGATTCAATTTCTGCAGGATATATCGTACCATCTTTTCTTATGACGCGGATCTCATAGGGTTCTGTAGTATCCTTCTTCATCTGCTGGTTTATATTGTCAATATCATCAGGATGTGCCAGCATTTCGAGAATATTCTTGCCTATCAGTTCTTCTTTTGTGTATCCTGTCAGACGACATACAGCTTCATTTACCTCAAGGATGACTCCATTGTCATGAATGGTAATTCCTTCGTAGGTCAGGTCTGAGAGCATCTGATATCTTTCCTGACTTTCTGCCAGTTCTTGCTCTATTTCCTTATTCCTGGTTACATCTCTGGATATCCCTTCTATTGATATCAGGTTCCCATCTTTGTCAAAATTATGAATGGCCTTTTGTTCAAGCCAGTAAAGTTCTCCGTTCTTCCTTATCCAGCGAAAAGTCCTGGTTGTTCGCTCACTATGTGTTTTCAACATCTCTCTCAGACTTGACAGGTCATCTGGATGTACTATCTTAGAAAGCAGTTTAGGATCCTCGTAGAATTCCTCGGGTGTATAACCTGAGATTTTATGTACAGCCGGGCTAATGTAGGTGAATCCTTTTTCAGGTTCATAGCGGTATACGATATCGTCTGCATGCTCAGCAAGTGTCCTGAAACGTTCTTCGCTTTCCCTGAGCTTTTTTTCCATCTCCTTGCTTCTGGTGATGTCCCTGAAAACACCAGCAACAATATCCTCTTCTATCTGGTAGGCATTAATGCTGAGGTATTTGTTCAATTCCTCTGAATATACTTCATTACTAACAGGCTTTCCATTAATTGCGACATTCAGATGCAGATCAAGGGCTGTATTCTTTCTTTTCTCGATCCCGGGATAGACTTCAGTTATACGTTTTCCTATTACATCTTCGGCTTTAAGTCCGGTACATTTTTCAAAAACATCATTTACTTCCTGAAAAACAAGATCTATAGGAGTTCCCTGTTCATCTCTAATGATCTCAGTGATGACCACTCCGCTTGTGCTGTTCTCAAAGAGTTCGCGGTACTTCTTTTCGCTTTTCCGGAGAGCTTCTTCATAGAGCTGCAACTCTTCATCTGTTCTTTTGGGCCTGATGCTGTCGTGAAAGGTCAAGCATAGCAGATCCCTATCTTCTACTATTATGGGGGTCGAGCTTACTTCAACATCATGTATTTGTCCGTCTACTAACGGATGACTGAAAGAAAAGGAGGTTTGCTGATCTGTATTTGCATTTTCTATATATTTCCTGATATCTTCTTCAGGCATTGCATTTAGTTCAAATACATTTTTCTGAACGATCTCTTTCAAGGGTAGTCCATAATAGTTGCAGGCAGAATCGTTTGCATCCAATATATCAAGGGTTTCAGGATCTATAATGATCATGACATCGTAGCTTTTATCAAACAATGCCTTATACCCGACAGTATCATTTTTCAGGATATGATTTTCCTTTTTATCTTTATGTGTACCCATTGTTCCCCCGTTTTTCAGTTGTTCAGATGATAACTTTGATTGTGTGATGTGAATTTGTTTTACAGTATCTACTCAAATGTTACTCACAATCAATTGCAAGGTCTGGTTGTATTCATCCCACATGAAATACAATATTCAATATAATATCAGGGTCTATATTATATCTATGTATTGTTTCATGGCTCTGGATATTGATATTCTTAAATAATATGTTTGTATTTTGATTTTAAATATCATTTTTTAGACAGGGTTTGTTAATTAAATGTGCAAAAAAATAACAAATATCAACTATGATATTAAGCACGTGAATGATATCTACAAAAAAGAGTAAAGAGGGAATACCTTGATTCCCTGATCTCAAGCCCCTGGAGAGATTCGAACCCTCGGCCTGCTGATTACGAATCAGCCGCTATACCGCTAAGCCACAGAGGCAGTGTGAACGACACTATAATTCTATATAATGATTTAATGATTTCGCTTATCTGTAATTTTTTCTGATTTTTTTCTTTAATAATACTATCCTGTGAAATAGGTATCCATGTACTCAGGCCATGAATTATCTTTTTACTGAAGAATGCTCTTATTATCTCCCAGTTACTCCGAATAAGTTTCTTATGATATTGATCATAAGGTCAATGATCTGAGATAGGCCATATCAAAAGAAACAAACAGTTACATTATAAGTATTCTTTTCTGAATGTCTTTAATTCTGTTTCCAGTAATTCAAACTCCCTTTCTATATCTGATAGAATTCCCTCGACAGTTTCTATATCTCTCGACATGGATTCTGCCTCTATATCTCCGGCTAAGTTACTCAAAACCATTCCACTGAGGTTTGCACAAGAACTCTTAAGTGAATGCGCATAACTGTTGACACTACTTATATCTCCTTTATCAGTAGCGTTTTTCAGGTCATCTATCAGTTTTGGTGTGCTTTCCAGAAAAATATCAATTACCTTTCTGGCAATATCCATATCGTCCATCATTCTTTCCATAAAGGACTGGCTATCGAATATTGGTATCTCTGGCTGATCCTTAATGTCTTCTGAAGGTACATTATCTATGTGCGCTTCTTCTATCACCGTTGACCATTTATTTAGCATTTTGATAAGTGGCTGGAACTCAATTGGTTTTGATATGTAGTCGTCCATTCCTGCTTCATAACAAAGTTCTCTGTCTCCTTTCATTGCATGAGCCGTCATAGCAATAATAGGGACATGATGATCAAGAACTGCTGACTGCTGGTCACGGATGTGTCGGGTAGCTTCAAATCCGTCCATTTCGGGCATCTGCACGTCCATCAAAACAAGGTCATATGCCCTCTCCTCAAGAGCCTTTAATGCTTCAACGCCATTATTTGCAATCTCTGCGCTGATCCCCAGTTTTTTCAGGATGCTCTGTGCCACATTTTGATTGACGATATTGTCCTCAACCACCAGGACTCTAAGATCGGTATTGTATTTTTTACTACCTTGCTGATCAGTGATGTCGTATATCTTTTGTTCTGTCAGGCTTGAGTCTTTGTTTGCAGAATGTCTTTCTACGCTGATAGTGAACCAGAACTCCGATCCTTTTCCTTCCTGGCTTTCAACACCGATCTCTCCTCCCATCATATTCACAAGTTGTCTGGATATTGCAAGCCCAAGTCCTGTGCCTCCGTAATTCCGTGTTGTTGAAGCATCAGCCTGAGTGAACTTGTTAAAGAGCATATCGATCTTGTCATCCGGGATCCCTATGCCTGTGTCCCGTACCGAGAAACGCAAAGAAGCATTTGAATCTGTTTTTGATAAGAGGGTTACATGGATTGCCACTTCACCTTTGTCTGTGAACTTTATGGCATTAGATCCAAGATTCAGCAGTATCTGTTTTAACCGGAAGGGGTCTGTTTTGATATATGCCGGTACGTCCCTTTCCATCTCGCATGTAAGTTTAAGTCCTTTGTCCCGGGCTTTTACAGACAACAGGGATTCCAGTTCTTCCAGGATATCATTCAGATCGATATCCAGTTCCTCCATATCCAGTTTACCTGCCTCTATCTTTGAAATATCAAGTATGTCATTGATGAGTCCAAGCAAAGATTCCCCGCTTTTCTTAATAGTATCTGCATATTGTTTCTGCTCTTCACTCAGCCAGGTGGTAAGAAGCAGGTTCGTCATTCCTATCACACCGTTCATGGGCGTGCGGATCTCATGGGACATGTTGGCAAGGAATTCACTTTTTGCTCTGGTGGCTTCCTCTGCTTTTATAAGGGCTTTGTCAAGCTCGATGTTCTTGAGTTTCATTTCATCAGCATATTCTTTCAGTCTTTTCTCAGCCCGCCAGTTCTCAGTAATGTCACGGCCAACACCCACAAGTCCGACAATATCTCCTGCATAATTTCGAAGAGGTGCTCTGATAAAATAAAGCAGGCGTCTTGAACCATCCTGATAATCCAGCCATGTTTCATCATGTCTGATAACACCTTTTTCCATAATCTCTTCAGCGATTGTCACAAATTCATCAGCATATTCCCATGGGAAGTAATCATAGGCTGTAGTACCGATGATCTCTTCAATTTCTTTGCCTACAAATCTCGCAAATTCCTGGTTTCCTCCCATATATGCTCCAGTGAGGTCTTTGAAGAATATCATTTCTGGTATTGAGTCGAAGATACCTTTTAGCAGGGACTTTTCTTTCTCAAGCTTCTCTTCTACAAGTTTGCGCTCCGTAAAGTCTCTGGCCACAGCATATATCAGCTCGCCTTTAGGCACAGAGTGCCATTCCAGCCAATGGTAGGAACCATCCTTGGAACGGTAGCGATTCTCAAAATTAGTGATTTTCTTTTTTGCTGCCAGTTTGTAGGTTGCCTCAATTGTGGCTTCCAGATCATCAGGATGCACAAAATCAAGGAAAGAACTTCCTTCAAGCTCATCTATAGAATATCCTAGTACTTTTTCCCATTCCGGATTGAGACGAATGAACTCTCCTTTGGTGTTGGCAATACATAGAAGGTCCAGACTGGATGTGAAATAAGTCTCAAGTTCCTCTGTCTTCTCACGCAGTGCCTCTTCTGCATTCTTCTGCTCGGTTATATCCCAGTTTGTACCGATCATGCGAATGGGTCTGCCAGATTCATTGCGCTGGACAATTGCAAGAGCACGGATATTGTGAATGCTCCCATCCGGCCAGAGTACACGGAATTCGGTATTAAACTCTTTTTCCCCTCGAAGTGCCATCTGAACCTCGTCATCGCTTTGCTTCATATCTTCAGGGTGAACTCCTTCTCGCCAGGCTTCATAAGCACCACTGAACTTATCTGAGCTAATTCCGTAGAGGCGTAGCATCTGTTCATCCCAGACGAGGGTATTGTTGACGACGTCATAGTCCCATATGCCTACACCGCCTGCCCGGGCTGCCAGTATAAGTCTGTCAGTTGTCTGTTTCAGTTCCTCCTCTATCTTTTTCTGCTCGGTTATATCCCTGAACTCCACTACTCTGACTTGCTTTCCTTTGTAGGGTATATTCCTTGCTTCCAGCCTGATGGGATACTCGCTACCATCTTTGCGGCGTCCCATTGCTTCATATGGTTTCTCGTAACCTGCAAGGATATTTGCCATAACCATATCTCTGTGACTTTCGGCTATAAGCAGCATTCCGTTCATTCCTATCAGTTCTTCCTGGGAATAATCGGTTATTTCGGAAAGGCCCAGATTGCAATCAAGGATCACGCCCTTGTCGTGAATGATGATGCCACCAAAAGATGCGTTATGTAGTGCTTTGAATCTTTCTTCACTTTCCATAAGTGCTTTTTCGGCTTCTTTGCGTTCTGTTATATCCTGCAACGTGCCGTATAATTTTACAACTTTATCATTTTTTATAAGTGGATGTCCTATCGTTCTGACCCATTTATGGGTACCTTTTTCAGAGATAAATTCAAGTTCCAGATCATATGGTTCTCTTTTTTCAATAGCATCATTAACTGCTTTTTCAATGATTTCCCTTGAGCCCGGAGGGAAACGATTTAGTCCGCTTTCAAGGTCATCCACTACATCTGTTTCATGAAGCCTTGCAACTTCGGGTGTCCATGAAGCCTTACCCGTTTCCAGCTCAAGTTCCCATCCTCCAACCTTTGCAATCTTTCCAACTTCATTCAGGAGTGCTTCACTTTCCCGTAATTTATTCTCAGCATTTTTGCGTTCTGTTATATCCTGTAATGTACCTGTTATTTTAGCTATCTTGCCATCTACTACCTTCGGGCGAGCACTTGCCCTGACCCATTTGTGATTACCTTTTCCCGTAATAGTTTCCAGTTCAAGGTCAAATGATTCACCTTTTTCTATAGCATCATTTGTTGCTTTTTCAATTATCATTCTTGATTCAGGGGGATAACGCTCCAATGCCTTTTCAAGAGTATCGATTTCTTCAGTTTCATGGATATTTGCAACTTCCGGTGTCCACGTGATCACATTGGCTGCTATATCAAACTCCCATCCGCCAATTTTTCCGATTCTACCAACTTCATTCAGGAGAGCTTCACTCTCACGCAGTTTATTCTCAGCATTCTTGCGTTCTGTGATATCACGGAAAGACCATACGCGACCTACTATCTCCTCACCGACTATTTGGGGTAGAGAGTAACGTTCAAAGATACGTCCATCTGCAAACTCGATATTATCAAAACTGGCTTCCTCTTGCCTTGCATATATTTGCTTGACTCTAGCTACAAACTCATCAGGATTAGATAGCTGAGATAGAATGCTGTTCACTGCATTGGAATCATAATGTAAGGAAAGTATTTTTTCCGGAATTTGCCACATCTCGGCAAATTTACTATTCCATTGGGTGATCTTTTGTTCCCTGTCCACAATAAGAATACCGTCAGCAGTTGACTCCAGAGATGCGTTTAGGAGTGATACTGAATATTTCAGATCATCTTCAGCATTCTTTCTTTCCGTGATATTTTCCGTGAAAATTATGATTCCACCAATGGTGCCATCTGCCGCTTTCCACGGCCTGACTTCCCAGCGGCTCCAATGTAGCGTTCCATCCGGTAGCTTTATGCAATCTTCGTCTTTGCTAATGATCTCTCCCTTTAGGGCACGTTGATGGATCGCTTTATAATATTCGTTATCAACCAGAGGCATTAGTTCATAATGGCTCATTCCTGTTATGTCCCTCTCGCCAAGGGAAAAAGCGTTCATCCAGTGACGACTGGTGGCAATATGTCGCATATCCCTATCTAACATCGCCAATGATACCGGTGCATGCTCAATGAACAGTCTCAGCATTTCCTCGTTCTCACGCATTTTTATCTCTGTATTCTTGCGCTCAGTTATGTCCTGAAATACACCGACAACAATATTTTCTTCAACTTTGTATACGTTGACGCTGAAGTATCTTTCTAAGTCGTGTGAATACGTTTCAGCACTGGATGGGATTCCGGTTAGTGCCACTTTCCTGTGCAGACCAAGATCCGTGTCTTTCCTTTTTTCAATAGCGGGGAATACCTGAGTCATACGCTTACCTATCACATCTTCGGTTTTGATGCCGGTATGCTTCTCAAAGGCACTATTAACTTCTAAAAAAATAAAATCTGTTGGGTATCCGCTTTCATCTTTGATTATCTCTGTGATCGCTACACCACTTATATTATTCTCAAAGAGTTCACGATACTTCTTTTCACTTTCTATGACGATCTTTTCGATATTTTTACGCTCGCTAATGTCATGAATGACAGAGCAGATCAACTGTATGCCTTCGATTATAGTTGGAATCGTGTTTATTTCGATATCGTGTTCTTTTCCGGCATGAACGTAGCTGAAAGAAAAGTGATCCTGAATGTCATTCTTTGCTTTGTTGATGTATGATCTGTTCTCTTTTTCGGAAAGTGTATCTATCTCAAATACCTTCTTTCCGACAATGGAATTGCGAGGTAATTTATAGTAATTGCAGGCGGCCCTGTTAGCATCTACTATATCAAGGGTCTCAGGATCGATAAGAAGCATGGGGTCATAGCTCATGTCAAATAATTTTTTGTATCCTGTAGTATCACTGTTCAGGATTTGACCCTTATTTTTGTTTTTGTGTATATCCATGGTCCCACCATTTTTAGCCTGCTTGAGTCACTAACTCTAACAATCTCTAACGTGGATTGTTTTGGATAATTTACTCAAATGTTACATTTTATCGTTTTAAGGGCACTTGTAGCGTTCTCCTCATGTAAAATGCAATATCCTTTATAATCTCTGTATTGATATGGTATATATATTCTTTCATGGTGACAGCTACTGTTTTTTTTAAGATGACTTTCAAATTTCAAATTTAACATATTTTTAAAAAATAACATCATCGAATGAATTTTAAAGTAAATATCTATAATTAGTTTGTCAGATGTGTGGATTAAAAGGTTACACAAAAAAGAAAAAGTAGGAAATTCCTTGATTCCCTGATATCAAGCCCCTGGAGAGATTAGAATCCTCCGCCTGATGATCACGAATCAGCCACTATGCCGCTAAGCCACAGAGGCAAATGTGAACGACACTATAATTCTATATAACGATTTAGTGGTCTCAGCTATTTTCTGCTGATCATGGTGCTCAAAGCACTCTCACTTCAATACAGACGTTGAACTGGTGCGGAGCATACGAACGGACAACACGTGTATCAACAACCTCGACAGACCTTCCGGCTCTGTCTGCTGCTTTCTCTATCAACTTCAATGAGCTCTCAAAGAGGTCGTCTTCAGGTGTGATATCATAGTAATGTATTACCGCATTCCGGGCGCAAAGCTTCACGGCTGCATCAAGGAATTCATTTGCATTATGTGGCAGGTTCATTATCACATGGTCGGCAACTCCGGCAAACCTCTCAGCCTCGACGTTGGCATCACCTTCTATGGCCTCGACATTAGCTACCGAATTAAGTTCGACATTGTGCCTCAGGAATTCCACTGCATCCGGGTTCTTGTCAATTGCAATAACACGGATGTCCTGACTTTTCCTTGCTATCATGATGCTGTAGGGACCAACACCTGCGAACATATCCACAACTGTCTGTCCTTCCCTGATCTGGCCCAGTATCCTTGACCTCTCTGTTGCAAGACGGGGAGTGAAATATGCTCTCTCAAGGTCGATGAGATATCTGGAACCATACTCTCTGTGGACAGTTGAGGTCTTATTCTCTCCAGCAACTGTCCTGAACCTGCGGGTTCTGAACTCTCCCTCTACGGGACTTATGGCAGCAAGAACGGTCTTTACGTTCTTCTTCACCTTCATGATGGCTTCAGCCGTTTTCTCAGGTTCCGGGACATCATCCTCTATGAGTGCGATATCGCCTATTATCTCAAAATGTGGTACTTCATCCAGCAGGTCCTCGAGTTTCAGTTGCCCTTTCTGTTCTTCGAACTCCTGTTCTGTCAGTTCGAATTCTCCGGTGATAACTTTAAGTTCTGCTTCCACGGGATCTCTGGTAAGTGGCAGGTAGAGGAATTCTTCTTTTGAAGCAATTCGTGCGGAATTGTCCAGCAGGTCCATTTCCAGCAGTATCCTGCGTATCGGTTCACCGCCTTTCTTCAAGACCTTGATGCAACTTCTTCTCATGTTCATTGTTATATACCTATTATGAACCATGACCCGAACAGGACAAGGAACAGACCACAAGAGAGCAGTACCCTTTCATAAACCTTTGGGGACATTAGTTTTTTCCCTTTGCTGAAAGATGTGGAAACAACAGTGAAATATCCGAGGTCTGCAAGCCAGTGTCCTGCCATGAATATCGCCGCTGCAAAAATACCGATCTCAAGTCCCTGAAGTATAAGTGCACTCCCGGCAGCAAGCCACCATATCCAGAAATATGGGTTTGATGCTGATGTGATAACTCCTGAAAGCACCGGTCTGGAAGTGCTTTTGTTGTGCTCATGTATTGAGCCTGCTGCACCTTTTGCATTTTTTATTGTGATAAGACCGAATATCACAAGGGTGGCTCCTCCCAGTATTGATATTGCCATTACGGTGTTGTCACTCACTGACGTAATACCATAGATTATCAGGATGCAGACCAGGAATTCAAGGATCGCATGACCGATAAATACCTCCGGACCTGCTTTCCATCCTCTTTTCAGGGAAGTGTCTATTGTCACAAAAAGCATTGGTCCGGGTACAAGTGCTCCTGTCAATCCCAGAACAAATCCAATTCCCAGCATCTCCAGCAGTTCGAACATGGTCTATACTGTCTGATCGGATCAAACGTTAAAAAAGATTTGGAAAAAAGGTGTAAACAAAGGAAGCGGTGGTAAGACTTCCTTTGTTTTGTTTTTATTAGTGTATTTTGGGTCTTGCTCAGAGGATGATCTCAATGTCAAGCTCTTCTGCAAGTTCCTTGTACCTGTTACGGATGGTAACTTCAGTTACACCTGCAACATCGGCGACCTCACGCTGAGTACGGCGCTCGCCACAAAGGATTGATGCGATGTAGATAGCTGCTGCAGCTACACCTGTAGGACCACGTCCACTGGTAAGTTCCTTCTCGGAAGCCTGCCTCAGGATCTCGACACCTCTGGACTGAACTTCTCCTTTGAGGTTAAGTCCTGAACAGAACCTTGGTACATAGTCTATTGGTGAGGTTGGCATAAGTTTCAGTGAAAGCTCTCTTGAGATGAAACGGTATGTCCTTCCTATCTCTTTCCTGCTTACCCTTGATACTTCTCCTATCTCGTCAAGTGTTCTTGGAACACTGCACTGACGGCATGCTGCATACAATGCTGCTGCTGCAACACCTTCAATGCTCCTTCCACGGATGAGGTTCTTGTCAACTGCCTTCCTGTATACTACTGCGGCAGTCTCACGCACGGTCCTTGGCAGACCAAGAGCTGATGCCATACGGTCAAGTTCGGACAGTGCGAACGCAAGGTTCCTTTCCGTAGCGTTACTTACTCTTATCCTACGTTGCCATTTTCTAAGCCTGTAAAGCTGTGCCCTGTTCTTTGATGAAATGGATTTACCGTATGAGTCACGGTTCCTCCAGTCGATCATAGTGGACAGACCTTTGTCGTGTATCGTGTAGGTCATTGGTGCACCCACACGGGAACGCTTCATTCTCTGGTCATGATCAAAAGCACGCCATTCTGGTCCTTCGTCAACGAACTCAGCGTCAACCACAAGTCCACAGTCGGAACATACGAGTTCAGCTCTCTCGTAGTCCTGTGCAAGGTTGCGGCTGCCACACTCAGGACACTGGACCTTTGCCTTCTCAACCTCAGCTGTCTTATCTTTCTCTTTACGTGCTTTGATCATTGCACGTATCTTCTCCCTTTCGGAGGTATCGGAATATCGTACCCTTTCAACTTCGACCATTCATCTCACCTTTGATAATATTAGTACAAAATATATTTGACAAGTCTCTCTTCAGTCATCTACAGCTCACGGAATAATGCATACTGCCCGTTCTAATCCCTCATTGAACGTAAACCCGCTCGTTTACAAGCTTTTCCAGTCCGGAAGCTATAACTCTCTTCTCAGGTTTCAAAGTAAAATAAGGCTGGTCAACAGGACCAAAAATGCTGGAAACCTTTCCAATTGGCTTAATGGACCTGTCCAGAGCAAAAGAGTTAATTCTTGGTAAGTCTTTCATAGAACCGGTGAACTCTTTCCTGTCGCCTCTGACAACAAGTTCATTCTGCTTCGAAATATGCAGGATCTGACCTAATCTTTTCATGTGTATTCGGTTACTTATATTTAGGTTTTTGTACTATATGGTGCTCTTATTCTATATATAGTTATCGTAAGCATTTTAATATGGTTTTTTTCAGTACAAAAGCATATCTATCCTTTTTCGGATCATGTCACTGCTTCACAGGCACCGTCATTTTCGGACCATGTCACTGTTTCACAGACCACAAGCTTAAAGAGATAAAAGAACAATTGAGGCACGACTTAACATTAATCCAAATAACAGTAATTGTCCATCATATTCTTATGCATGGAGGAAATTCGGTGGCAGAAAATAAATTCGTGTATTTTTTCGGGAACGAAGAAACTGAAGGCAAAAATAGTATGAAAGATCTGCTAGGTGGCAAAGGGGCCAACCTTGCAGAAATGGCCAACCTGGGAATCCCTGTTCCGCCAGGATTTACTATAACAACGGAAGTTTGTTTACTGTATCTTAAAGATGGGGACTATTCTACAGAGGTCGTTGACCAGATAAACAACGCAATATCACAACTCGAAAAGGTAACTGGTAAGAAGTTCGGGGATAATAATAATCCGCTACTTGTTTCTGTCAGGTCCGGTGCAAGGGTATCCATGCCTGGAATGATGGATACCGTCCTGAACCTTGGTCTTAACGATGACACCGTTGCAGGTCTCGCAAAGAAGACCGGTAATGAGAGGTTCGCCTACGACAGTTATCGCAGGTTCCTCACCATGTTCGGAGATGTTGTGCTCGATATAGAACATCACAGGTTCGAATCTGTCCTGAGTGCAAAGAAGAAGGAACTTGGTGTCGAGCTTGACACGGATCTTGATGCTAATGTCCTGAAGGAACTCGTCGAGGAGTTCAAAGGTATCATCAGGGACAGCATAGGAACTGATTTCCCACAGGATCCTCGCCAGCAGCTCCAGATGGCCATCGATGCAGTTTTCAACTCATGGAACAACCAGCGTGCTATCACCTACAGGCGCCTCAACAACATTCCAGGTGAATGGGGCACTGCCGTGAATGTCCAGTCCATGGTCTATGGTAACATGGGTGAGACATCCGGTACAGGTGTAGCATTCACAAGGGATCCTGCAACAGGTGACAAGCGTTTCTTCGGTGAGTATCTTATCAATGCACAGGGAGAGGATGTCGTTGCAGGTATAAGGACACCTGAACCGATCTCAACACTCCATGAGACAATGCCTGAGTCCTATGCGACCCTTGAGACTATCTACAAGAAACTGGAGGACCACTTCAGGGACATGCAGGATATCGAGTTCACGATAGAGGATGGCAAATTATACATGCTGCAGACAAGGACCGGTAAACGAACCGCTGCGGCGGCGCTTAAGATCGCGGTCGATATGGTCGAAGAAGGTCTTATCGATAAACGAACAGCTGTAACACGTGTCTCTCCTGAACAAATTGATCGTCTTTTGCATCCAACCATTGATCCTTCTTCTGAATATGAATCCGTTGCCACCGGTCTTCCCGCATCCCCGGGAGCCGCTGTTGGTAAAGTTGTTTTCACTGCAGAGCATGCAGAGGAAATGGCAAAGAACGACGAAAAGGTCATCCTTGTCCGTACTGAAACATCACCTGAGGACATCGGCGGTATGGATGCGGCACAGGGAATACTTACTGTCAGGGGTGGAATGACATCCCATGCAGCCGTAGTTGCAAGAGGCATGGGTAAACCATGTGTGGCAGGCTGTGGTTCAGTAAGTATCGATATCAATGCATGCACTTTTTCTGTATCTGACGTCACCGTTAATGAAGGGGACTTTGTGACCATCGATGGTAGCACAGGAGATCTCATCATCGGTGAGGTCGAACTAACAACTCCTGGTGTCAGCAGTGAACTTCACACACTTCTTGCATGGGCTGATGAGATAAGGGAAATGGGTGTCAGGACCAATGCAGACACACCACACGATGCTCAGGTAGCAAGGGAGTTCGGTGCTGAAGGTATCGGTCTCTGCAGAACGGAACACATGTTCTTCGGAGAGGACCGTATCCCTGCAGTAAGGGAAATGATCCTCGCAGAAGATACCGAAGTAAGGAAAGCTGCACTTCAGAAGCTCCTTCCTATGCAGAAGGAAGACTTCATGGGTCTTTTCAAGGTCATGGAAGGTCTGCCTGTAACTATCCGTCTGCTTGACCCTCCACTGCATGAGTTCCTTCCAAAGCATGAAGAACTTGCAGATAAGCTCAGGGCACTTGAGGCAGAAGGTGGCAGTGCTGAAGAGATGGAGAGCATAAAACAGGTCATGGAACGCGTAGAGTCCATGGTCGAGACAAACCCGATGCTCGGACACCGCGGTTGCCGTCTTGGTATCACCTATCCTGAGATCTATGAGATGCAGGTGCGTGCTATCATTGAGGCAGCATGTGAACTGAAGACCAGTGGAATGGACATAGTTCCTGAGATAATGATCCCATTGATATCACATGTCAATGAACTCGCTTCTACCAAGAAGGATCTTGTTGAAGTTACAGAATCCGTAATGGCTGAGAAGGACTGCAAGCTGGATTATCTGGTAGGTACCATGATCGAGCTTCCAAGGGCAGCCCTCACAGCAGATCAGATAGCAAAGGAAGCAGAGTTCTTCTCATTCGGAACCAATGACCTTACACAGACAACTTTTGGTTTCAGCCGTGATGATGCAGGCAAGTTCTTACCATTCTATATCGAGAACTCGATACTCGAGAATGACCCCTTCGCAGTCCTTGATCAGGAAGGCGTTGGTGAGCTTGTAAGGACAGGTATCGAGAAAGGACGTTCCACAAGGCCTGATCTTAAGATAGGTATCTGTGGTGAACATGGCGGAGAACCAAGCTCTGTAAAGTTCGGATACAACATCGGACTTAACTATGTAAGCTGCTCCCCATTCCGTGTGCCTATTGCAAGGCTGGCAGCAGCACAGGCAGTAATTGAGAAGCAGGATAACTCCTGATTCTTTATTACCTATTTTTCTTTTCTTTCTCTTTTTTGATCTCGATTATTCCCAGGTGAATATCTTCAGTTATCTGTACAATATCTGATTCGATAAGCGAAGCTCTGCAAGAGATCTGGTGCAGTAGCTCTTGATCAGAAGTTACGATTATTAAAAAAAGAAGAAAAAAGATGGTAACAGATCAGTATGATCTTGTGATCATATAATCTGCTATTGCCAGAAGGATCGTCTTTGCTTCGGAGTCCTCAACAACATCGAGGAGTTCTTTGCCCTTTGCTATGTAGCCGAGTGCAAGGTCTCTTACATAATCGATGGAGCCTGCATCTTCAAGCTGTTTGACTGCCTCGTTGATCTCTTCTGTTGTTGCCTCTCCCTTGCCGAATATCTTGAGGTCAACACCTTTGTTCAGGGCGTGTATGGCGATGAGGGTCTTCTTTCCTTCCATGAGGTCACTGCCTCTGACCTTTCCGAGAACTTCCTCCGGGGTGGTCATATCAATGACATCATCATATATCTGGAAAGCGATACCGATCAGTCTTCCACACTCGTAGAATGCATCGGAGACCTCTTCGGATGCACCACCAAGGATGGCACCGATCTGCATTGAAGCTGCATAGAGCACACCGGTCTTCTTCTCGATCATCTCAAGGTATTCTTCCTTTGTGACATCCGTGCGGTCCTCGAACTCGACATCCATCCACTGGCCTTCACAGATATCCCTGCAGGTCTTGGAAAGTATGTCGATACATCTCAGATTCCTTTCAGGTTCTCCTGGTGCGTGGGTGAGTATCTCAAAAGCCTTTGAATAAAGGGTATCTCCGGCAAGGATGGCTCCTGCCTCTCCCCATTTGACATGTACTGCAGGCATTCCGCGGCGGATATCATCCCTGTCCATGATATCGTCATGGACGAGTGTGAAATTGTGGACAAGTTCCACAGCCACAGCAGCCGGAAGCGCGGTCTCAAGGTCGGATCCCACAGCTTCTGCTGCAAGGATGACCGTTGCCGGACGAAGTCTTTTACCTCCTGCGTCAGGCAGGTATCGTGCTGCCTTGTAAAGTTCATATGGTTTGTCGATCGGAAGGTATTCCTCTATTCCTTTATCAACGTGCACTGAACGTTTTTTAATCTCTTCTATAAGATCCATATCCTGATTCCCCGTATTGATCACTCTTCTTCGATATAGAGTTCCTCTCCATTCCTCAGAAGGTGAAGCGTATCTCCAAGTATGTAGCCTGAATCCTCTGCCATCTGTATGTACTCGCTGTGCATCTTGATGGTTCCGTGTGCAGGTATTACATGTTCCGGCTTGAGCATCCTGAGAAGCTCCCAGTGGTCCTCACGGTATGCATGTCCTGAAACATGCACATTGTCATATATCCTGGCTCCTTTCATCTTCAACTTTGTCTCAAGTGCATAGCGGTTAGCCTGTGTCATTGGATTTGGAATGATATTGGCTGAGAATATGATCCTGTCACCCTTGTCGATCTTGAATGGTGTCTCTCCTGCAGCTACCCTTCCGAGAACTGCGCCGGGTTCTCCCTGGTGTCCTGTGACTACCGGGAGGTATTTGTCCTTGCCGCCTTCCATTATCCTGGCAAATGCCTTATCGATCTCCCTGCGGTTCCCGTATATCTCTACATTCTCAGGAAGTTCTATGTATCCCATCTGGTGGGCTGTCGCGATGTATCTTTCCATGGACCTTCCCATAAGGACTGGTATCCTGTCCATTTCCTGTGCGAACTGGACGATGGAGTTCACACGAGCCACATGTGACGCGAAGGTGGTAACGATCATACCGACATCGGATTCCTCAGTCTCAAGGAGTACGTCCCTGAGCATGGAGTGGGCTATCCTCTCAGATGGGGCCTTCCCATTGCGTCCTGCGTTTGTACTCTCTGTGATAAGTGCAATAACCCCTTCTTCTCCAAGTTCCTTGAGCCTGTCGAAATCAGGTGCCTCACCAAGTGTTGGGGTTCTGTCGAGCTTGAAGTCACATGCATAGACAATTGAACCGCTTGAGGTGTGGATGACAACAAAGACCGTATCGATTATACTGTGCTGTGTGTTGACGAACTCGATGGAGATATCCTTTGTGATCTCCATGGTCTCGCCGGCCTTCATTGATACGATGTTGTTCTTGACACCGAATTTCCTCTCGGATTCGATCTGGTGTTTTATGAGGGTTGTTGTATAAGGTGTTCCTATGATAGGAGCAGCATACCTGTGTGCAAGTTTTGGTATTGCACCGATGTGGTCAAGATGTCCGTGTGTACATACGATCGCACGTACATTTCCATTGACCTCTTTCATGATGGTATCATCGGGAATTGCCCCCATCTCGATAAGTTCAAGTGAATGCATCTTATCGGTCTCTACGTCCTCATGTATCTGGACCCTGTCCAGACGGAGGCCCATATCAATGATGATGATATCGTCATTGATCCTGATAGCAGTCATATTGCGGCCCATTTCATTATAGCCGCCAACTGCAATGATTCCTATTTCAGTCATATGTATTACTCGCTTATTATTAAAAATACTTTATTTAAATATTCCCTTTTGAATGATGAATGTTAAATTGCCAGAAGGTCGTTATTCGTTGAACGCATGGCAAGGTCTTTCACATTGAAACCGCGCAGTTCCAGATATTCCCTTGTCCACCCACTTACAACAGCAGGTGCATGATGCAGGTCGTTAACATTCCTGCAGCCACAAAGGAACATTGCCACTTTGAGCTCGTTGATCATATGCTGGATACTGCTTACGACCTCTTCCTTACCTTTCATTGCAGGTTCAACGAATGGAAGTGCGGCACTTCCAACTGAGGCACCGAGTGCAATTGATTTTGCTATGTCCAGTCCGGTTCTGAGTCCGCCGGTAGCTATGACCGGCAATGATACACTGCATTCGACTATGCTTGGGACGGTTGGTATCCCGAAGTCCCAGAACAACTCTCCAAGTGATTCGGATCCCATGTCCTTTCTTTCCCTTGCACGATACACTTCCACACCGGACCAGCTGGTACCTCCCACACCACCTACATCGATTGCAGATGCACCTGCCTGTTTCAGTATGAATGCATCCTCGTGTGAGATGCCTGCTCCGGTCTCTTTGATGATCACCGGCACATCCAGTGAGCATATGTCTTCGATAACTTCCAGTGCTCCTGAAGCATCCCTGTCACCTTCCGGCTGTATGGCCTCCTGAAGGAAGTTCAGATGGACTGCGAGGGCATCTGCATCGATCATATCGATTATCTTTTCAATACCATCGATACCATATTCCCTGATCTGTGCAGCACCGATGTTACCATAGACAAATGCATTGGGTGCCCTGTCCCTGACAACACGGAAAGACTCCTCCTGTGAGGGGTCCTCGATCGCTGCTCTCTGGCTGCCGACACCTATGCCTACACCGAGCTCTTCTGCTGCTTCTGCTAGTGCAGCATTCACGGCAGTTGTTTCAGGGTGTCCACCAGTAATGGATGCGATCATAAATGGGGCGTTCATTTCCTTTCCCAGAAAATCCGTGGACAGGTCTATGTCATCCATATCCATCTCAGGCAGAGCCCTGTGCACCAGCATCACATCATTGAAACCTGGTCCCACTTTCCTTGATTCTACCGGACTTGCAGCGCATAGCTCTAGGTGCTCTATCTTTCTCCTGGAAGTGCTCATAATAATACCTTGAATTACCTTAAATTTGTCTTGTCCCTGCACCTGATATCGCGGTGCCTATATTATTCCCGTTCAGGAAACCGGATACGTTCCCTGCATTCCCTGCATTGAATATATAAGAAGTACTGCTTGATCTTTCACTAAGGTTTAAAAGCTCAAGTACTTTTCCCAGCATGCCGCCTGTTACATCGGTATTGGCCGAACCACCGAGATATTCCTTAATCTCACTGAAGTTCTCATTACTGATATTTGGTATAACCTTGCCTTGGTTGTCAAGGACCCCTTCTTCAGCGCTTCCTATCCCTATCCTTGAGGCTTTCATCTCTATTGCAAGATATGGGACGATCTGGTCCCCGGACAGGACGGATGTCCCGAGCTCGGTATCCATTACCATGTCACCATGCAAAACAGGTACAAAGCCGTTCTCAAGCATCTCCTCTATCTGTTCAAGGAACATGCTCTTTATGCGGCTGTTCTCTGATACTGCACAGGCCATGGGGTGTACCGGCAATGCGTTAACCCCTGCATCGTTCAGGGTTTCAACGACCATTGTGTTGAGTTCCCTTACGGACATGTGTGTTACTATCGATCCTGTGTGGTCGAACTTTCCTGTAAGTCCGAAACGTTTGACCTGTGGATGTCCGAAGGATCCTGCTCCGTGTACAATGATAAGCTTTCCTTCAAAACCGACTATTTCGCCGGCAATACGTCTGATCTCATCCATTCTTGCAGCACCGTCATCTGCACTCTTATCGGTGATGACACTACCGCCTATCTTCAGGATGGTGATATCTTTATTGTCCATTCAATGTCTCCAGTCGTACACCTTCTTTCGTGTTCCTGGTGATTATCGCTTCTCCGCCTGCATCCTCAATGGCCTTTGCGATCGAGGAGGCTGTATCATCCTCTGCCAGTGCTATCATGCATCCACCGCCACCTGCTCCTGTGATCTTGGAGCTTATGGCACCGTTGTTGCGTGCTGCGTATACCAGGTCGGAGAGTTCTGCACTACCCACACCAATGGCATCCAGCAGTCCCTGATTGACGTTCATCAGCCTGCCTATGGTCCCATAGTCCTTTTCATGGACAAGTTCCTCGGCAAGTAATGACATCTGTCCTATATCGGAGAGTATGGGTTCGATGATGTCGGGGAATTCGTTTCGAAGTTTTGCAACATTCCCTACAAGTTCCTTCGTAGAGGAGAATCTGTTAGTGTTCCCTATCACAATGGGACATTCGATAAGCGGAAGTCTTTTCCTTTGCGGTATCATCACAACACCGCCCATGGTACTGACATATGTGTCAGTAGGGCTTGCATTCCCCTGAACCATCCTTTCAACTTCGTGTGCCATCTCTGCAATATCCTCAAGGGATAGCTTACATTCAAAAAGCAGATCAAGTGCCTTGATCGTGGCAACGGTCACAGCTGCGGATGAACCAAGTCCCGAACCAACGGGCAGTTCCGATTCGATAACGATCCTTATGCCTTTAATATCAGCTAACGGCTGCATCTTCTCGATGGCATAGGATACATACGGATGGATCGCGTGATCGATCCCGGTTGTCCCGAGGGTCGACTCTATTATTATGTCGTCACTCTTCTCAACATGGACCTTTGTGCGCAGTTCCACAGCACAACAGATAGCACTCTCTCCGTAAACTACTGCGTGTTCACCAAAGAGGTAAACCTTCCCGGGTGCAGAACATGTGATCACTCAATTCCCTCGTGACATTTGTCCTTATAATTGCCCTTACTCCACGACAATGGCCGCGTATCCCACAACACCTGACATATCTCCGGTGATATCTCCACTGGTAGCATACTTTAACAGTGATACTTTACTGGCACCAAACTCCATTGTAGCTGAAAGCATTGCTGCGATCGGACCGAATCCGCAGGCTGAGATGTTCCTTTCTTCCCTGCGTCTGTAGAACTCGGGAATGTCCATCTTCATTATAGGTTCGATAAGATAATTGTCATTATCTCTGGCAACATCGGCAGATTCATAGTGCGTGAAGTCGCTGGATGCGATGAACACTACTTTCTTTCCGGTATCCTTTGCTGCCCTTGCAACTTCCCTGCCTACCTCTATAGCGGTCTCTTCATCCTGAAGTCCCATGCATATTGGAAGTATCCTGAAGTCACTGCCGAACCTGTGCTGCAAAAAAGGTACCTGCACTTCAATGGAATGTTCGTAATGGTGTGCAAGCTCATCGAAGTCTATGATGGTACCAGCAAGAGCCTTCCCGATCTCCTTATCAGTCTCAACAACTCCGAGGGGAGTGGTCCATGTTTCCTGTGAAAGTGCCACAGGGGAGCCATAACCTGTATGGTTAGGCCCGAAAATGATATAGGTATCTGCCTCTGGCAGCTGGGCATATGCATGTGCTGCTACCTCTCCTGAATATATGTATCCAGCGTGAGGTACAACAGCACCAAGGATGGGCTTCTCTGAGATAGCCACATCCTTAAAGCATCTGCTGAGTTCCTTCTTAAGACCTTTCAGATTTAGTGGATAGAACTGACCGGCAACTACTGTCTGTCTCATACTACTATTCACCCTATATTATAATACGGGTTTTTGGTATATGTAGTATGTTAAACAAGCTGTCAGTTTCAGACTCCTGCTTCAAAGTCTTCAAGTTCGTAAGTGAACATTGAATCGTTGGACTTTGATATTTCCCTTGCAAGCAGCCAGTAGACGAGGGACAGTGCCTTTCTACCCTTGTTGTTGGTTGGGATAACGAGGTCCACGTTGGATGTCATGTTGTTAGTGTCACAGAGTGCCACAACAGGGATACCGACGTTAACGGTCTCTTTGATGACCTGTGCATCTCCGGTTGGGTCTGTTACAATTACCACATCAGGCTCGTAGAAGCTCTCGATAGCAGGGTTTGTAAGGGTTCCAGGGATGAATCTTCCAACCATTGACTTTGCGCCGATCGCTTTTGCGAACATCTTTGCAGGGAACTGACCGTACTGTCTTGCAGAGACCACAAGGATCCTCTGTGGGTCATACTTTGAAAGGAAGTTTGCTGCGAGCTTTATCCTCTCATCGGTTGCCTGAATGTCGAGTACATAGAGACCGTCTGTCCTTACACGGTAGACGAACTTCATCATGTTCTCTGTCTTCTGCTGTGTACCGATGTGTACACCTGCTGCAAGGTATTCGTCTATTGGTACAAGGGATGTTGTTTTCGGCTCTTCGCTTACATCTCCTGTTGTTTCTTCAATGTTAGTTTCAGTAATTGTAGTTTCTTCTGTAGAATCCATAATATCACCTTAATTATATGTCTCTTTTAACTGTGATCGGAATTACTCCGAGTTCAAATTCCCTTTTGGCAAGGAATAATGAGTTCATGCTTGGATCATCGATGAGCACCGGGGCTCCCATAGAAATCTGCAGTGCTCTTGCACCCACAATTCTCGCCTTTTCATACCTGGTATAGTGTTCTGTAGTCAATAGATCACCTGATCAATATCATTATCGAAAATATCAATAGTCCATTTGTTGATAGCTACTCCTATTGCTTCCAAAAAAGGTTCCTGTATGGGTATGAATAGCCATTAATGCGGTCAATGATAACCATGATAGATATATTCTATTCGGAATCCCTCCGAATGTGGTTGCTAGTCTGTCCTTTCCAGTGGTCATACCTGTAAGGGGTATGGGTTGAGGTCTGAACTCAGGTCTCGGTGTGCTTCGCATAGAAGATACATCTTGTATGTACTGAAACCGAAATATGGTCCAGACTGCCCAATTATTCCTTACTGGTATGGGGCAAGTGTATCTACTAGCTCGACATGTGAAAGGATCATCCTTCTGCAGCAGTATCTTGTGACACCAAGGTCAGTAAGGACCGTTGCAGGGTCTTCTCCTTCAGCTACACGCTGTTTGTACTCTTCCCAGCAGTTTGAAACTACTTTTCCACAGCTGAAACATCGAACTGGTAACATATCCTATTGCCTACCTGTATGATTTCTGATATCTGGCACGTGCACCTGGTCCACCAAACTTCTTGGTTTCCTTCTGTCTGGAGTCGTTGACCAGAAGATTACGGTCGTATGCCATATATGCATCTCTGAGATCTGTATCGCTGGTCCAGTCTACAATGCCTCTTGCAATTGCAGTTCTGGCAGCATTTGCCTGACCGATGATACCGCCGCCACTGACGACCACATCGATGTCAAGACCTTCTGCAGCAGCACCAGCGAGTGAAACAGCTTCAAGTACCTTGAGCTTTGCGAATTCAGGACCATAGATCTCCAGTGGCATCTTGTTGATGCGCACCTTTCCATTTCCCTTCTTCACTGTTGCACGTGCGATAGCTGTCTTCTTTTTACCTGATGAGGTTATGATTTTAGTGGACATGATGATCTTCCTCCTGATTAGAACTTAGCACCGAGCTTCTTACTGAGGTCGCCAAGTTTGAGGTATTTGTTAGAACTAAGGCGGTCCATGTTTGCCTCTGCGATCTTTACACTTTCCTTGCCTTCGAACTCTGCAGGAACGCCTACATGCACCTTAAGGCGGGACATTGCGTCTCTTCCTCTTGCACGCTTGTATGGGAGCATTCCTCTTACGGTTCTCTTAAGGATCCTGTCCGGTCTCTTTGGGAAATATGGTCCGAACTCCGGCTTTCCTCTTTTCAGAGTCGCGTCATATTCTCTCATTGTTGTGTACTTTGAACCGGAAATGACTGCCTTTTCAGCATTGATGATGTCAATCTCTTCTCCTGCAAGCAGCTTTGTTGCCACGGTACTTGCAAGTCTTCCCATAATGAGTCCTTCTGCATCGATAATTGTCATTTTGTTCACCTACTGCAAGATCTTGATGCCAGACCCTTTAGGGTTCTCTTTCATCATCTCTTCGATAGTCAGGCACTTGCCGCCGACCTCTGCGATCTTCTCCATTGCAGTTGCGCTGAAGTTGTATGCAGCAACTGTTACTGCCTTGTTGAGAAGTCCTGAACCGAGGACCTTGCCTGCAATAAGGACTGTCTCTCCGTCCTTTGCATACCTGTTGATCTTACTGAGGTTTACCTGTGCGTAGTTCTTGCCAGGCTTTTCCAACCTCTTTGCCACATCTCTCCAGATAGCAGCTTCGTTCTGACGTGCCTCTTCCTTGAGTGCTGCGATGAGCACAGGGGTGCGAGGGTTTGTCTTTCTTTGGATCTTTACGTTTGTATTCTTGCTCATTAATGTTCCTCCGCAAGAGTATGTCTCACTCACGCACGGTTATGCGTTCGAACATCCGTTAGGTGTCAGTAAAGTAAGAACATGAATGGTCTGATCACTCAGACTGGTGTCTGAATAACATTAATAGTACATAAAGATTATGTGGATATTTCCTTTTCGCTGAAGACCTTACTATATACTCTGTCATATATAAGGTCTATATCACAGCCCAGTTCCTTTGCGGTCAGAATTCCCGCAACCTCTATATCCACAAGATCCTCAAGTTGCTCCTGCTTCTTATTTATCAGTGCAGTGGTTTCCCTCGCACTTGTCCCGCAGCTTGCGACTATCATGGCTATTATATCCTCGATGACCGACCTTTCCTTAAAAATAGACTCAGAGGGTTTGAAACCATGCGGTATCTCTATGGTACTTATATCAAAATTGGGTGCAAGTTCCGCTCCCTCGAACTTAAGGAGCTGGGAACCTATTGCTTTGTCCCTTACCTTCGATGCAACATCAGGAGCCATCCACTTCAGGTCAAAGGACAGTACGAATTCAAAATCCTTGATAGAAAGCGAATCTTTGTTGTTTCGTTTGAAGGGTGTTGCAGCTACAAGCATCAATTCATCCATTATGAACCTCTGCGTAGCTCATCGATCACAGTGTCGGCAACCCTGCCACACTCTGTTCGCTTCGGACCATCGATATGGTTGATCTGGAGTACCAGAAGCTCACTTTCGACAATAGCCCTTACAAGATAGATGTCGCCCCTGAATGGAACACGATTGTATTTCCCGTCAAGGTAACTATATCTCAGGTGGATCCTGAAATCCATTATCCCCTCAGGTTCCAGTGTATCAAGCACACCGTCAACAGTATCATAATTAAGAGGGGAGAAATCGACACCATTGGTAACGATCTCAACGCTTATCTCTCGTTTTGCCTGTATTCGGTGTCCTCTTTGCGTTACGGATTCGGTAACGAACATGCCGAACTTCCCGTCCATGTTCGCCATGACCTTCACAAAAAAAGGCAGATCAGAATGGTAGCGATACTTCTGTTCAAACTCCACCGTCCTGTGAGGAAATCGATGATATATTCGTTTTCGCATCATTTTAGTCTGCTACCACCCATGTTTGTATAATAATTGCCTGTTCACCCTATTTAAAGTTTGATGAGCTTGGCATCGATCATTCCCTCAACAGCTCTCATCTCCTGAAGGATCGGCTCAGGAACTTCTGAGTCTACGTTAAGTGCCATTATGGTGGATCCGCCTATTTCAGCTCTTCCTACCTGCATACCGGAGATATTGATGTTGTTCTTTCCGAGGATGATACAGCAGGGTCCTATCACATTAGGCTTGTTGATGTGGTTTGCAACTATGAGGTATCCTGTAGGGATAAGATCGACATGCTCCCCATTGATATTGATTATCTTTCCTTTGCCACCGACGACGGTACCTGTGATGGATGTCTTCTCGTCGCCCATTGTGATCTCTACCTTGATTGTGGAACTGAACTCTTCAGTTGTCTCGGACTTGCTCTCTACGACATCTACCTTCCTTGACTTTGCAAGTGAACCTGCATTGACGTAATTGACCGCGGAACCAAGTGCTACCTGAAGCATTCCTTTGACTGCTGCTACAGTTACGGGTCTTGTGTCCTTCTCGGAGATCTCTCCGTTATAGGCTATCTCTATCTTCTCGTAGTTCTTACCAAGAAGCTGTGCACATGCGCTGCTCATTGTCTCTGCAAGCTGGATGTATGGTGCCAGCATGGTCATTACCTCTGGCTTGACAGAAGGTATGTTAATTGCATTCTTTGCAGTTCCGCCATTGAGCACGGAAACAACTTCCTCTGCAACGGATACGGCTACATTGACCTGTGCTTCCTGTGTGGATGCACCGAGGTGAGGTGTAGCGATAAGTGTCTCACAATCAAGGAGCGGGCTGTCAAGAGGTGGTTCATTGACGAATACATCGATGGCAGCACCTGCTATTTTCTTGCTGTTGAGTGCTTCTGTAAGTGCCTCCTCATTGATGATGCCTCCGCGTGCACAGTTGATGATCCTTGCGTTGCTTTTCATCATGGCGAACTCTTCAGCATCGATGATGTTCCTTGTATCCTTGGTGAGTGGTGTGTGAACTGTGATGAAATCAGCAGCCTTTACAATATCATGAACTGACATCATCTTCACTCCCATTTCCTTTGCCCTCTCGTCAGAGACGAACGGGTCGTATGCAAGGATGTCCATGTTAAGGCCCTGTGCCCTCTTTGTGACCTCAGCACCGATACGTCCAAGTCCGATGACACCGAGCGTCTTGCCGTTGACCTCTACACCCATGAACTTCTTACGTTCCCATTTCTTTGATGACTTGAGAGATTCGTTTGCCTGGGGTACGTTCCTTGCCAGTGCCATCATCATGGCAATGGTGTGTTCTGCTGCAGAGAGCATATTTCCTTCAGGGGCATTGACAACTATAATGCCCTTTTCTGTTGCTGCCTCCACATCCACATTATCGACACCGACGCCTGCTCTGCCTACTATCATCAATTTGTCTGCTGCCTCTATGACATTCCTGGTGACCTGTGTTCCGCTTCTTATTACAAGTGCTTCATAGTCAGGTATCTTCTCAACGAGTTCCTCTTCGGAAAGTCCTGTGAGGACGTCAACTGTGAAATGCTGCTGAAGTATTGTTAATCCCTGTTCTGATAATGGATCACTAACTAGTACTTTCATATTATATATCTCCGCAGATAAGTGCAATTATAAGTGTAATTACAAATGCAATTACAAGTTCCATTGGTAATTGCGCATTCGATCTATAGGTTTAAAGGACCAATGCAATTATATCTTTTTCTACATAGCTCTGTGCGTCATAGTCGCATTCAAGCTATTTTAACCTACTTTGAGAATGCACCATTTTACATATACTTGTCTCTTTAAAAACTTAAGTCCCTGTCTTTTGCTTAGTGGAATATGATATTATTTACATCACTCTCATGTTTTTTCTTTCAGGAAAAAATAGAAACGTATATATAAAATCCTCTGTATTATCTTTAAATACCGGAAGATTCCGGTCATTGGTCAATTCGAACAACAATGGATGCCATGAATGAGTTTTTGATCGAAGGGTCCTATATGAGAAAAGACGTTAGAATATTGTTGATATCAATATCATTTGGTCTCGCATTCTGGGTCTTAGATGCATATCTGATACATCTTGTTTTCAATGCTCCTGTTCTTTCCCTTTCCTCTTCACAAAAGGAATTCTTCCATGACCTGTACGTAAAGGTCTTCATACTCATCGGTTTTGCACTGTTCGGCGTGACCGTTTCAAAAATGTCTCAAAAATGTCAATGTGCTGAAGGTGAATTACTCTCCCAATTAAGGTTTGAGAATATCGTTGCCGATATATCGTCTCATTTTATAGGAAAAAGGTCGGAGAATATCGATGAAGGTATTCATCTTTCCCTGAAGAAGATCGCAGAGTTTGCTGATGCGGACCGTGGTTATCTGGTCCTCCTGTCCCCTGATGGTGAACTGAAGGATAGTATGTACCAATGGCATGGTGAACATGTTGATATTGGCAGCATCGGTAACTTTCCGGGACGTGATTTCCCATGGTGGATGGAACAGATGTTGTCGCCTGAGATCATCCATATATCGGATATATCGGAACTTCCTGCTTCAGCGGAAAAAGAAAAAGAAGCTCTCAAGGCTGCAGGCATAATGTCAGCCCTTTCTATCCCCCTTTTGTCAGATGATATTCTGATAGGTTTTTTGGGTTTTGAATCTTTCAGTCAGAAAAAGGTATGGCCTCCTAATTACATTAAGCTCATCAGGGTCGTGGGCGATATCTTTGTGGACAGCATAGAACGTAAGAAAGCCGAAGCCTCGGTTCTCGATCACCAGATAAGGCTTGCAAGGGCTCAGGAGATATCCCATATAGGGAGCTGGGAGATCGACCTCAGGACAAAGAAGCATATCTGGTCCGATGAGATGTATCGTATAATGGGTTTTATCCCCGGTGAGGTATCGGTCACCAGAAACACATATCTTGATATGGTCCATAGTGATGACAGGGACCATTTCAAGGAATCTGTTGACCGGGCACTTTCAACCCCTGGATACAAGGTAGACATAAAGACAAGGGTCATAAAAAAGAACGGGGCTATATGTGTTCTGCATACATTGGGAGAGGTAGTATGGGATAATGATGGGAACCAGCTTTTCTTTCAGGGGACCACACAGGATATAACCAAAATATCCATTGCAGAAGAGGAACTTCACAGGAAGAACCGTAATCTTCTCATCCTGCAATCAACAGCTCTCATAGCTGCCAGTTCTCTGGAAATGGATGACTTCCTTGGTGATATCCTTGAGGAAATAAATTCATATGTGGGCTGCAGATCCGGTTCGATCTATCTTTTCTCTCCGGAGGAAAAAAGCTTCATGCTTTGTTCATCGACGGGCATATCAGATGGATTCAGAGAACATATCAGTTCCATATCCATGGATGACCCGATACTCGGGATGATCCCTGATATAAAGGATACCTGGATAACGGGGAAGAAGGATCATGTGGAAGTATTTCTTAAAGACCCCCTCACAAATGAGAATGTTGGGAAATTCGTTTTCATACCTATAATCTCAAGGGATGACCTTGCAGGCATTATATTCCTGTTCCCTGATACAGAGACCGTGATATCAAAAGCTGATATGCAGATACTGGGTAACGTGGGTCGGCAGATAGGTATCACTGTGGAGAACATACGTCTTCTTGATGAAACAAGGAATGCTTATGAAGAACTGAAATCCCTTGACAGGATGAAAGACGAGTTTGTGTCCAATATCACCCATGAACTGAAAACGCCTCTTATCTCCATAAAGGGATATAGTGAGGTCATCTATGAAGGACTTCTGGGTGACCTTGATGACAGGCAAAAGGAGTGCATGAAGGTGGTCGTTTCGAATTCGGAACGTCTTGAAAGATTGATAGAATCGCTTCTCAACATCAATTCCCTGAATTTTGAGAGACATCATGTGTTCTCTCCCGTACATCTGAAAGAGATCCTCGACAATGCTGTTAACAAACTTGCCCTGAAGATGGAGGAAAGGGATGTAGGTGTCACAAAGGATTATTCTTTTGAAATACCTCTGCTATATGGTAACAGCGAGTTTCTGACATCTCTCTTTGTCTATATCCTTGACAATGCGATCAAGTTCTCTCCGGAATCTTCAGATGTATCGATAACGATACGTGAGGATGACCGTTATATCCATGTCAAAATAAGTGATCATGGTATTGGCATTCCGGAGAAATGTATGGAAAAGATATTCGAGAGATTCTATCAGGTGGATGGTTCAGCAACCCGTATCTACAGCGGTAACGGACTTGGCCTGTATCTTGCAAAGAATATAGTGGACCTTCATTTTGGTATGATCAGAATTGAAAGTGAGGAAGGTGTCGGTACGGATGTATATGTTTCGCTTCCTCTGTATGATTCCGGGATACATGACCAGGAAAGATGATCATCCCGGATAGGCAACTCAGTTATCTCTGAATTTGAAATATACTCTTCTGTTGTTCTTGCCCTTGTTCTCTGCCTTTGTGATCTCTATATGTGGTATATCTCCGGTATTTGCGATATGTGTGCCACCACATGCCTGTGTGTCAACACCGGGGATGCTGATGACCCTTATGTCCTTTATCTCAGGAGGGAATGCATCCTTGAGCTTAACAAGGGATGGTATCTGAAACGCCTCCTCTCTTGGCATGATATCTATGCTCACAGGGATCTTGCGGTCTATGACCTCATTGACCTTTGCTTCATATGACTTGATAAGCTCCCTGTCGAAATCCTCAAGATTGAAATCAACACGTGTCTTATCTTCACCAAGCTGGTTCCCTGATATCTTTGCTCCGGTCTCGTCATGGATTATCGCGCTCAATATGTGGCATGCTGTATGATATTGCATGAAAAGGTATCTTCTGTCCCAGTCAATGACGCCCTTTACTCTGTCACCTGCCTTCAGTCCTTCAGTTGAGACCTCATGGCTGATGTTGTCATCGAACTTTCCCACGAAGACCACCGGGAACTCTGTTCCATCCTCTTTCACGAGCATACCGGTGTCATGTGGCTGGCCGCCGGAATTTGGATAGAATGCTGTCCTGTCAAGCACTACGAACTTCCCGTCCCTGACACTTTCAACCGTTGCATCGAACTCTTTCATATAACAGTCAGTAAGATACAGTTCTTTCATGGTCCCGATAAGACCCTTATCAGAATTAATTCTTTTCATATCCCTGTTACAGGTCACCAAAAGATCATATAGTATCCGCACCCTGAAAATATTGGGAGTATGTCTGACAAGGGAACAAAAGGGATATCAATATATCCTCTTCTTCTGGTGAACTTTATCGGTACCATGGGACTCAGCCTGGTCCTTCCTTTCCTTATATTCCTTGTGGAGAGGTTCGGGGGGAATGCACTGATATATGGTATCATGTCCTCGATGTATCCTGTATTCCAGCTTATAGGCTCTCCATTACTGGGACGCTGGTCTGACACATACGGACGAAAGAAAGTACTCTTTCTCAGTCAGGCAGGTACCCTTCTTTCATGGATCATATTTTTCATAGCCCTTTTTGTGCCGGTCCTTGCCATTGTAGATGTGAACTCAGGGATACTTGGGAGTTTTGCGATAACAGTTCCTCTGGTCCTGCTGTTCATAGCAAGGGGATTCGATGGCCTGACCGGTGGCAACGTCTCGGTCTCCAATGCATACATTGCCGATATCACGGAGGACAAGGACAGAAGTAAGAATTTCGGGAAAATGTCGGTTTCCACAAATCTTGGATTTATAGTCGGTCCGGCACTTGCAGGGATCCTCAGTGTGACGATATATGGTGAGGCACTACCGGTGTTTGCAGCTATTCTTATCTCTCTAGCAGGTACTATCCTGATAGCTCTCTATGTGCCGGAATCCCGAAGATGCATCCCGGAGGACAGGATACCTGGTGAATTATCAATGACATCTGACATGCCCGGGGGATGCGCAGATGCCACGCCTGTTCAGAAACAGAAGTTCATGGATGTCATGGGATTGAAGCACATTCCTTATATGTTCCTTATCTACTTCCTGATATTCCTGGGTTTCAATACGTTCTACACCGCCTTCCCGGTACACGCAGCCAATGACCTTCAGTGGAGCATCGCAGAACTTGGATTCTTCTTCTCGTTCCTTAGCATCCTGCTTGTCATAGTTGAGGGCCCTGTGCTCTCCTATGTCTCAAAAAGATATTCCGATCCTTTCCTGATAATCTCCGGCAGCCTGATACTGGGAAGCAATTTCGTACTTCTGGCTTTTGGAAGCAGCATCCTGACATATGTAGCTGCTTTGCTGTTCGCAGCAGGAAATGGTTTCATGTGGCCATCCATACAGTCCATGCTATCAAAGCTTGCAGGAAAGGATAATCAGGGACTTGTTCAGGGAGTATCCGGAAGTGTTGTGAGCATTGCCAGCATCCTTGGTCTTATAGGTGGAGGATTCATCTATGAGCTGCTTGGAAGGGGTGCTTTCATAGTCTCTGCACTTATCATCTATCTCGTGTTCGTGCTTTCCCTGCGTCTGAGGTCCTTTGATCTGTCTGGTAAGGATGCATGATATGATCAATTATACTTATGTGGCGAATATAGCTTTCTGCTTTCATCTGAGCATGTACCTGACATCATAGCTGCTTGTCGGATATGCGTACATAGCTTCCCTTACCTGTTCCGATGTAAGTCCTGTTTTGATCGCAAGGGCGAAGAGATTGATGATATCCTCCGCATCAGGTCCGATCACATGTGCTCCGACTATTTTCCCGGTATCTTTTTCGATTATGATCTTGGAGGCGAAGGTCCCAAGACCCGTCCTCCTTGCAGAATAATTATTGCTGAGGTCATTGAAGAGTACCTCGTGTTCCTCAGTCGCATCCTTTTCCAGCAGACCAACACCTGCAAGTGTAGGTATGGTGAACGCTGCTGATGCTATTCCGGAGTAATCGGCAGTATGTTTGTTCTCTTTCAGTATATTGGATGCGATCACATTTGCCTGAAGGCTGGCAGTGGGAGTAAGTGCAGGTCCGGGAATGATGCAGTCCCCTGCTGCATATACCGATGGGTTCGATCTGCTTTGCAGGTATTCGTTCACGGCAATCCCTCCGTGTTCGATATCCACTTCGCCCTTTTCCGGTTCAAGTCCGTCGATCGCAGGCACCCTTCCAAGTCCGTGTACCACCATATCACATTCGTATGTGAGCTCTTCACCCTTCTTTTTATCAAAAGTGACAAGTTCAAGGACATCGTTCTTCTTTCTGATCACCCTGAGCTCCTCTCCGGTAATTATTCTGATGCCTGCTCTCTCTGATGCCTTCACCAGCATTTTCACAAGGTCCGGGTCGAACGTCTTAAGGATGTTCTCTCCCCGGTGAATTACAGTAACTCTGGCACCTGTCCTTGCAGCTATATGTGCGAACTCGAGCGAGATGTATCCTCCGCCGGCAAAAATGATATTCTCAGGTAATTCTTCCAGGTCCAGGAATTCATCACTTGTAGTGAGATGATCGGAACCGGGAATGTCGATGGCCCTTGATGTTGAACCAACGGCCAGAAGGATATATTTTGAGCTTATGAGCCTGTCCCCTACAAGAAGTGTGTTCCTGTCATGGAAACTGACCTCGGCGTGATAGGTGTCTATTCCGGCTTTTTTGAATGCATTTTCCTTTGGAGCGGTGAGTGAGTTGACAAGTTCATCCTTGAATTTGACGACCGATGCCCAGTCAAGTGTGCTGCTACATTCAGGGCCTTTGCCTTTCATCCTGGTCCCTGAATCTACTATATTGGCAGCTCCACTCAATATCTTCTTAGGGGTGCAGCCGTGGAATGCACAGATACCACCGAACCTGTCCTTGTCGGCAATAGCTACTTTCATTCCTGCCTTCCTTAGCTTATATGCAAGGGATGAACCTGCAACTCCGGTACCTATTACAAATGCATCATAATCCGTTTCCATTGGTCTTGCTCCATTAAGTGTCACATATGAATGCACTTCATAAAATTATAGTCTTATGCCAGATCCGCCTATGCCCAATATCCACTTATGATGGGATAAAAAAGTGTTATGTAAAGTATCAGTAAAGGTACAGGCAATATTAAGATAAGATCAGCTATTATCCGGCAGGTCGTCAGGTGTTATCGTGATTATCCTGTCAACAGATATGTGTGAATAACGCTCATCTGTGATCTCAAGCGTAAGTACTCCATCACAACAGGCCTTCACGGTCCCTCTGAATGTGAGGATCCCTCCGCAATAAACAGAAACATCTTTTCCCATAAGATGGCCGACGATGAATGGCTGTATCTTCTCATCCTGTCCTTTGATGGTCATATCTATCAATTATATTATTGTCCGATCTCTATAAGTATTGATCGTTATTCCCATTCCGGCCTTTTGAGTCCATCAAATTAGAATTTTGACTTAAAAGCTTACCTCTTTTTTCTTTAAGACCTCGCCCCCCCCCCCCAAAAAAAACAGTAGCTAGGTCAATAGATTCATATAGTATAAATTTGGCCAGTCTCATGGAGGATATTTGTACTGTGTATAAAGGAGTCCTCTTTGAGGACTCCATTCGAAACTACGTTGGTAAAGATAATGTGTCAATTTGCCGGTTGCTACATTCTCTTAATATCGATGATATCGCACAGCATGTTGAAAACAACTACTATTCCAATAAAGACTGGCATTTCAAGTATCGTGTTTCTTCTATGATAAAACTCACCATTGTCATGTGTTTCAGAAAACTCTCATTTGACAAAACTATCTCATCGCTAACAGATGAAGAAGCTCTGCTTCTTCGTTTTGTTAATACGAACGATGATATTTCAATGCCAACTGGAGCAACACTTCACCACTTTGTGAAATACAGGTTAGGAGAAAATGGATTCCGGGAAATAATGCAAAAAGTAGCTTCGAGAATACTAGATCTAACATCTTCAAAGGACCTAAAAACAGATTCAACACCTATTGAAGCTTCTAGGTACGACAAGCATAGTGATTATAATCCGCATTATAACTGTAAAATGGATAAAGCGCATATCACATTAATCGGAACTTGTCCATTGTACATGACGTATACAAAGGGACTGGCACATGATTCTCCACAACTGGAACAGCATATTGAGTTCTTGAAAAGATTGAATCCTGAAGTTGATTCATATGCTTTGGATGGTGCATATGATTCATTCACTAACTACGCAGATATCTGGAATGATCTTAATGTGAATCCTACAATATCCCTTCCTTCTGATGCTGTTGTCAGTGAGGAAGGAAGAATAGAGAGAATCAATCATTGGATGAACAAGATGTGGAAAAGTGGGGGAGACCCCCACTTTCCACTTAACAGAAAATTGAAGTTCCTCTACAAACATGGAAGGTCAAAGCAAGTTGGAATGTATCTAAGAAATCAGAACATGGAGGATGCAGAATTCCAGAAGAAAAAAGGGACAAGACAAGATTGTGAAAGGTTTCACAAGCATGTGAAGCATATTCTCAAATTTGATGTTAGATCAATCAGAAAAGGAAGCAGAGAACTCTATGTTACCATGAACTTTGTTGTTTATCAATTGATGCTGATTGCAAATTTGCAAAACAAGGTCAAAAATCCAAATTCATTTGCAAATTATGTGTGAGAAAAAGCTTGTCAAATTAGAATGGAGAAAAAGATGAGCTAATTTGATAATCTCCTTTTGTTCATATCCTGCTCCAAAAGAGTGAAATAGTTCCCAAAAGATAAATAGTGCGGATCCTATCTACCTATCAAAGTGGTGTTATCTATGGCTGATAAAAGAAAAAAACGAGGTTTCTTTGACGATATCTTTAACGAAGGTAATTTCACTGATATTGAAGACATCATAGAGCATATGATGGAAAAGTTCGGTATCGACCTCGATGATGTTGAAAAGCAGCCATTCTTCTATGGTTTCTCTGTAACAGCTCATCCCGGGGAGGAGCCTGAGATAAGGGAGTTCGGTAATGTCTTCCCTGACGACGACGATGAGGAACTGGATTCAGTTATACAGCAGTTCAGGGTGAATGAAAGGCAACCTCTTATAGATGTCTTTGAGATGGATGACCGGGTCTATGTAACGATCGAGCTTTCTGATGTGGACAGGGACGATATAGGCCTGAATGTTACTGAAACCGTACTTGAGCTTAAAGCAGAGAATGAGGAAGTGCTCTATTCTGAGAAGGTCGACCTTCCTTCAAGTGTTGACCCGGATACTGCAAAGGCGACATATCGTAATGGTGTCCTTGAGGTAGTAATGGATGTGAAAGAGCTTGGGGTCGCTCGCTCGGTCCATATCGGATAATCTTCATAATATATTTCATCTCATTTAATTTCATTTTATTTTTGTTGTTTTTTACCTGATTCTTATTTTTGATGTTCGACCATCATGTATATAAGTAATACATAAAATCTATATTATCTTACAGAGTAAGTTGTGGAGTACAAGAATGTCGGTGGATAAAGGGGCTGGTAATTGCAGATATGGAGTATTTCCGGGAAAGATGGATCTGGCTCATTCAGATATGTTGTCCAGGCTCGATGTCGGTGTGGTATGCCTGGATAAAGACGGCAGGTTCATTCATTTCAATAAGACCATTCAGGATATTACGGGTATCACGGATGCAGATGTCATTGGGAAAGAGCTCCATGAGCTTTTAAGTTCATACAGGTACAGTGGTAATTCTCTCCTGCGCAACTTAATGTCAGCAGGGGATCAGAACCACGGATCTGAAAATACCTATCTCAAACTGGTTACACATGATGGCTATCTGAAGTATCTGACATGCGAACAGATGCCATGTGTGGATGAGAATGGCATTTGTAATGGTACTATTTTCTTCATAAGGGACGAGACCATCAGAACAGTGTGCTCGAATGATCGTCTGTTCAGCAATTATGAAATGGATACATCCCATCTTCCCTTCGTTTCCTTTTTGTGTAAAGGGGATGATACCTGGTCGGTGGAGTATGTCTCGGATAACATAGTTCAGTTCGGCTACGATCCGGCTGCTCTCCTATCCGGAAAACTGTCATTTGCCGATATAGTTCATAGTGATCATATTGAAAATATAAGAAATGCTGTTGATTCATGCACTGATGAATATTTCTCGCATGAATATATGATCCTCCCAAAACATGGAGAACCACGCTGGGTACTTGAAAGGTCATATGCTGTGCGTGATGATGATGGCAATATAACTCATTTCCATGGTGCTGTCCTTGACATCCATGAGAGGAAGCTGGCTGAGAAAGAACTTGAAAGTATGAACCTTCAGGAGAGGGCTCTTTCAACACTGGGAAGCAAGGCTCTTTCCTGCAACAATGTGGATGCTCTTATGGACTATGCAGTCGAACTGGTTGCGACCACCCTTGACATTAAATGTTGTTTGATCATGGAAAGGTTGTCAGACGGTCGTTTTCTTTTAAGATATGGATATGGGGTGAGTGATTGGTGTATAGGTTCTGTTATAGTAGGTGGTGATTCCGCTTCCCAGGCGGGAATGACCGTTGTATCGGGAAAACCTCTCATTATGCGTGATACTGAAAAAGAGAACCGTTTCCAGGTCCCTCGTTTTCTTTATGAGCATGGTATCCTGAGTGGGGTATGTGTGATCATCGGCAGTATGAACTCACCATTTGGTACATTATGTGCCTATGCGGATGAGAAAAGACAATTCTCTGAACATGATATCAACTTCCTTAAGTCCGTTTCGAACATCCTTGCAGAATCCATTGGATTACGTGAATCGATCGGTTCACTGGAACTATATAAAAAAATGATAGGGCATTCAAATGACTATATTATGGTCCTTGATACGGTGACAAAGAAGTTCGATCATGTAAGTGACAGAGTTATTGAGGATCTCGGTTTTTCGGAATCCGAACTGATGTCCCAGAATGTATTCGAACCCGGTTGCTTCATGAGAACGATGGATATGTTCGATGTTATCAGGAAAGCAGCTGACGAAGGTACTTTTGTGGTGGCTTCCGAGTTTATAAGAAAGAACGGCACGTCCTTCCCGGTGGACATAAGTTTCTCATTCGTGGAGAACGAAGGCAGGATATACATGGTGCTGATAGGCCGTGATGTCACTGAAAGGGAAAAGGCTCATCGTATCCTTCATGAATCCAGGACCAAGCTGAGTGCTATCTTTGAGAATGCTACTGACCTTATATGTCTGTCCGACCTGCATGGCAGAATACTGCAAATAAATAAGACTATGACAGAATTCATGGGTTACCAGAATGGTGAATTGGTGGACTCATCTTTGGAGGACCTGTTCTCTCCTGACATCAGGATGGATGTACAGACGATCATAGCAGAGGTCGTGAGCAAAGGATCCATTACAGTTGAGATCGATATGTTGAAGAAGAATGGTGATTCCCTTCCTATGGAGATAAAGATCCAGCTGATAGAATACAATGATAAGAAACGCCTTCTTTCAATGGGTCGTGATGTAAGTGAAAGGAGACTGCTGGAAGAGGCAATAAGGGGACATGCAGAGCAGCTTGAATACTCAAATAATATCAAGGATATGTTCGCTGATGTTACCAGCCATGATCTCATAAGTTCAGTATCTCTTATAGAAGGATATGTGGATTATCTTACTGGTGTCGAAGAGGATAATGATAAGGTACGCATCCTTGAAACTATCACGGCTTCCACTGAGAAACTGAAAAGAACGATAAATTCAGCTTCTTTATTTGCAAAGATGAACAGTTCTAAAGAACTGGAACTTCAGACAATGGACCTTCGATATGTTTATCGTAATTCTGTGGACCGTCTCTTTGAAAGGATCACAAGTCGGGATATAGATGTTGCACTTAATGCCCCCGATTCCTGTCCTGCATACATGAATCCTATCATGGAGGAAGTTTTCTTCAACCTGCTGTCAAATGCCATAAAATACTCTCCTGAAGGTGATGAGGTACTTGTTGGTATTGAAAGTGCAGGTGACAGGTGGAAGGTCAGTGTCTCAGATCACGGTCCCGGTATATCGGATGAGGATAAGTCAAAGATATTCGACCGTTTCAGCAAAGCATCGAATTCCGATGTGAGTGGGAAGGGACTTGGACTTGCCATAGCCAGGCTGGCGTTGAAATGTCATGGTGAGGAACTCCACGTCGATGATAATGTGGATGGCAAAGGCAGTACTTTCTGGTTCAATGTACGTGTATCGGATGAGTTCGATGATTTCCAATGAAAACCTTAATTAAGAAACGTATTCATAGGTCTTGGTCCTGTCATTTGTTTTTGTGTGTATTGTCTCTAAATTGCAGTGTCATGCATGCAATAACCACAAGTAATATATAGGTACTAAAAAATTACTTTTTGTACTTGTAGAGGTAGTCGAATGGTTAAGAAAACAATTCATGAGATCAACAGCAGAATAAGGGACGGAAGTGTCAGCGTGGTCACTGCCGAGGAAATGGTCCACATAGTCGGTGAACTGGGTGCAGAGGGCGCTGCAAAGGAAGTCGATGTGGTAACTACCGGTACTTTCGGTGCAATGTGCTCGTCCGGTGTATGGTTGAACTTCGGTCATTCGGAACCTCCTATCAAGATGCAGAAGGTATTCCTGAACGATGTGGAGGCTTACACGGGTGTTGCCGCGGTAGATGCCTTCATAGGTGCCACACAGATATCCGAGACACTTGGAATGGATTATGGTGGTGCGCACGTAATTGAGGATCTTATACGTGGCAAGTCCGTTAACCTTCATGCGATATCCCATGGCACTGACTGTTATCCGCGAAAAGTGCTCGATACTACCCTGACCCTCGAGGACATGAACCAGGCGATCATGATGAATCCCCGTAATGCCTATCAGAAGTACAATGCTGCTACAAACAGCACCAAGAGTACTATTCACACTTATATGGGATCACTTTTACCTTCCTTCGGTAATGTCACCTATTCAGGTGCAGGTGTACTCTCACCACTCTCCAATGATCCTGATTACATGACCATCGGTACCGGTACGAGGATATTCCTGGGCGGCACACAGGGTTACATAACCGGGCAGGGAACACAGCATTCCTCTGGTGGAGGATTTGGTACCATGATGGTCCAGGGTGACCTCAAGAATATGAGTCCCGATTACGTCAGGGCAGCTAACTTCGCCGGATATGGCACTTCACTCTATCTTGGAATGGGTGTCCCTATACCCATCCTCAACGAACAGATCGCACAGGCAACAGCGGTCACAGATGCAGATATCACAACCAATATACTGGACTACGGGGTTCCAAGCAGGGACCGTCCGGCCGTTCGCCAGGTGACTTACGCGGAACTGCGCAGTGGCTCTGTTGAGATAGATGGTCGTGATGTCCCTACATCCTCTATGTCAAGTTTCAAGAAGTCAAGGATGATTGCCTCAGAGCTCAAGGAATGGATCGCAAGGGGTGACTTCTTCGTGTCCATGCCTGCTGAAAGACTCCCAAAGGACGTATCCGCAAGACCTATGAAACAAACAGAAGGTATTGCCCTTGTTTCTGATATTATGGCGGTCAGTGTGGTGACCATTGGCATGGGAGCCAGTATCTATGATGCTGCAAAGACTATAATGGATACCGATTTCAATCATCTTCCTGTTGTCGATGAGAATGAATGCCTTGTGGGGATCATCACCGCATGGGACATATCAAAGGCAGTTTCCCAGAACAAGTTCGATCTTGTGGAGGATATAATGACCCGTAAGGTAATAACGTCAAGTGCTGATGAGAGGGTCGCGGTAGTTGCAAGAAGGATGGACCAGGATTCCGTATCAGCAATGCCTGTGATCAACAAGGGAAGGCGTGTTATTGGAATGATCACCAGTGATGATATCAGTAAACTATATGCCAGGAGGTCATAAATATGAAGATCAAGATCAACATCTCAAGTGATATCCTGACAAAGCCTATAATGGCAGAGGCTATTCTTGAGACAGGCGTGCTGCTTAACATCTCCCAGGCACATTTCGACCGTTCCCACGGTGAGGTTGTTGCTGATGTGGAAAAGGACAAGTTCGAGCTTATGTGTAAGGCACTTATGGACAGGGGTGCAAAGGTCACGAAGCTGGATACTCCTATCAGATGGGATGAGAATGAATGCGTTGAATGCAGTGCATGTATCTCCGTCTGCCCTACAAAGGTTTTCGCACTGGCTGATGATTTCAGTCTGGAAGTTGACGAGACAAAGTGCATCCAGTGCGCAACATGTGTTGATATGTGTCCTCACAATGCGCTGTCACTTGAGAATAACAAGTGACATCTCTACTTTTATTTTACCATGAAAGAACATTTCAGACTTAAAGAGACCATCGTGACCATTCAGGCCGATGACCTCTCCTATATTGAAATAGCTAAGGAAGCTATCAGGGAGAAACGAAGCGAACTTGAGTCCTACATAGCCTCAGACCCGTTCTTCCAGAGCACCCTTGAACCCTATGATGTTGAAGGTGACTTCCCGGAGGTCGTCAGGAGGATGATCGAAGCCGGAAATGCCATGGGTATCGGTCCCATGAGTGCTGTTGCAGGCACTATCTCCTCTTTTGCGGTGGAAGCCATGGTTGAGGCTGGTGCGACCTTTGCGATAGTGGACAACGGTGGGGATATTGCCATCATCAATGACCGCCCGGTCCTGATGGGAATCTATGCAGGTAATTCTCCACTGAAGGATATAGGTTTTGTAATGGAAGCACGTGATTCCATTACAGGTGTATGTACCTCTTCCGGCAGTGTCGGCCCTTCGATCAGTTTCGGGATGGCCGATGCGGCAGTTGTTTTCTCTGACAATGTATCGCTGGCAGATTCCGCAGCTACAGCTCTTGGTAACGGAACTGATATAGGTAAGGAAGCTGTGGAAAGGTCCTTCGATGTTGTGAAGGATGTTCAGGGTATCAAAGGTGCCATTGTCATTCAGGGTGAGTTCATGGGATTCTGGGGCGACGTGCCTGAGATACAGAAGGCCGATGTAAGGTATGAGTGTATAACTAAAGGTTGACACAAAAAAGAAAAACAAAAAAGGGACTTTACGCCTGTGGAACGACGTAAGGTATCTCCTCATAAGGCTGTATCACAACAAAGCCGTCTCCCCTGAAAGCCATCTGTATGCTTTCACCGCTTGACCTTCCTACTAAGGTCTTCAGTGATATGTCTGTTTTAATGTCCGGCATAAGATTGCCTGACCATGCTACGGTTGCATTGGGATCGGTGAACACCGGTCTGTCCTGTGAGACCATAAGTGTCAACGGGTCGTAGTGTGTAGTGATGGCAACCATTCCTGTTCCTTCGAGCTTGACGTTGAAGAGTCCTCCTGCCATCATGCCTGCAACCTTCTTCATCATCTTGATGTCCCAGCTGATGCTTTCCTCGAATGCCAGAAGGTCGTTACCGTTCACATATATTGCTTCATTGTTCAGGTTGAGTATGGATATCTTCTTCCCGCCGTCTGCAAGATAGACCTTGCCGTTCCCTTCTGCTTTAGTAAGGGAGACACCCTCTCCTGTAACAGCCTTCTTCATCATTTTTCCAAGTCCGTGCTCAAGTATGCCTTCTCTTGTGAATTTCACATCACCAAGGTATGCAACCATTGCCCCTCTTTTCATCCATGCACGTCCGTTCAGGTTAAGCTCCAGCATCCTGTCACGCTCAAGTTCGAACTTGCCCTGACCAAGGTCCTTCTGGCCTGTATTCCTCACAAATTCACTAATTGAATATCTGGACATTTCTATTCCTCCATATTCATTATAAATATTGTTCATTTGTGATATACTTTTTCAAAAGATGGCGATCATATCGGTTAACAGCGAAAATCGAGATTTCACAGTCATTAATTTGATATACTCTCCTAACTAATAGAATATTGACCAATAAAAAAGGAGTGTGGAATATATATGGTAAAGGTTACTTTAGTTCATTCTGAATGGTGTCATTTCTGTCCTACTGCAAAGAAGATGTGGCGGGAATTAAGTGAGCAATGCGATTTCGAATACGAGGAAGTAGAACTGGACACTCCTGAAGGAAAAGAGCTTGCAAAGAAGTTCAAGATCCGTTCCATACCTACAACGATAATTGATGATGAGGTTGCCTTTGTAGGAGTTCCTGATAAAACACAGGCAAGCAATGTTTGTGATGCCAGTTGATAGATATGCATGATCTTATCATAATAGGTGGAGGTCCGGCAGGTCTGACCGCAGCCATCTATGCGGTACGTTATGGTCTTGACACCCTTGTACTTGAGAAGAACGTTGTTCCCGGTCAGATAGCAACCGCTGACAGGGTGGAGAACTATCCCGGCTTCTCATCGATCACCGGCATGGAATTGATGCAGAGGTTCAAGGACCATGCAGAGAGCATGGGAGTGAATGTACAGGTCACTGGTGTAAAGACCGTTAAGGATCAAGGTGACAAAAAGATAGTTATCACCGATGATGGCGAGTTCGAGGCCCTTGCGGTGATAGTTGCCACCGGCGCCAACCCCAGACGTCTTGGTGTGCCCGGTGAGGACAGATTCCTGACAAAAGGTGTCTCCTATTGTGCCACCTGCGACGGTCCGTTCTATGCTGGTCTGGAGGTTATCGTTGTAGGAGGTGGCGAATCAGCAGTCACTGATGCTCTGGTCCTTGCGGATATCGCCAGCAAGGTCTATGTTGTACACAGGCGTGATGAACTGAGGGCATGTTCTCTGCTTCAGAAAAGGGCATTCGATAAGGAGAATATCAGTTTCATATGGGATACGGAGGTTCAGGAGATCAAAGGCGACGAGCTTGTGGAAAAGGTCATCCTGAAGAACGTGAGGACAGATGAGATAACTGAGATGAATATCGAAGGTATCTTCATTTATGTGGGTATCAATCCGAATACTTCCATGGTGGATGTGGATAAGACGGATGTAGGTTTCATTGTGACCGACGAGAAGATGGAAAGTTCGGTAAGTGGTATATTCGCTGCAGGCGATTGCAGGCGGACTTCCATGTGGCAGGTTGTCACAGCCGTTTCAGACGGAGCGGTTGCTGCAATATCTGCACATGAGTACATCCTGTCTGTAAGGTCTGATACTTAATTTCCTTCATTCAACTAGAAAGGTGAGTCAAAAATGAAGTGTGATGAAGAACTCAATGGTAGTTTCTGTTTGAAGATTTGCTCCGACTCCACGGCTGAAGACCTGGAGCCCATAGCAATTGCCGTACACACCCTGCTAGGAATACCGACAACCATTCGCAGTCTCAATTGTAAGGGTATCCGTATGGAAAGGGGCATGATCATTGACAGGGACTACACAGGCCCGGTCCTTGAGGAGGTCATGAGAACGAACATAAGTATCAGGACAGTGCCAAAAGAAGGTGTTTACAAGGGTAAGTCAGTTGTGGTGGCTCCTATAAGGACGACCAACGATGAAGTTGTTGGTGCGATAGGCGTTGTTGACCTTGTTGCAGCACTTGATATCCTGGTTATGTTCAGGGAATATCCCGGTGTTATTGATGAAGTGGAAGAGTCACGAAAAAGGATGAAGTGAAGTACTTGTTGCAACCCGGTAATACCTGGCCGGGCCACTATCTTATTTTGTCTGTTCTTGCTATCTGTTCCGTGTGATAATTCCGGTCTTATCTTTTTCTTTGTATTCGTGCCTGATCATGTGGACCGCTGAGGTCATGCTTGGTAGTATCTTGTCATATCCTGTTCTATTTCGAAGTTATTATCTTCTTTTCTCGTTCATTCTCATACTCATGGAGGTTCATACCACTATATTTGTTAGGCATGCCAACATAATTATATAGTAATTAATCATTATATGGGTTGTTACTATGCAACACAAAATGCCTTAAAAGAAATATGATAACTATTGAAGCTACAAAGGTCACTTCCTTTAGACAAACACTCTTCTCCGTAAGTGTTGCATAGTAGCATTCGATGTTCACAGGAATATTAAGAAAAAATGAAAAATGGAGTCTTAGGAATGGAATGGAAATTGCCAAGAAGGACACAGCAACGATTCAGACATTTCAGGGTATGGCATGGAACTATCACATCTCCAGATCCTGATGAGTAATGGCCATTGGGACCGAAAAACGCAAGGTGATAAAATGACCTATTACAAAAATACAGGCGCTATTCAATTGAAAGAGATGAATGAGGAGATACTGGGTTCTTACTTCCGTGGCAACATGCAGGTTCTGAGACATCACATATATGAGTACCAGAAAGGTCTGAGGGACCTTATACTACATACTTCCATTGCCCCTATGGAAGGTGATATCATTGATCTTCTCGAGAAAAAGAATGTGAGCTATCTCATCAGGAAGGCTTCGGATAAGAAGATAAATGTGTTCTTCGGAGACAAAAAATGCATCAATGTTCTCAGAAATATCGGTGACAAGAGTCTTTCTGATTACACGGATGAAGAGGATTTCATACTTGGTATAATGCTGGGATACGACCGTGTACAGCAGTGTGACCGTTATCTCAGAAGAAAGAAAAGGAATTCAATGGCGGAGTTGTTCCTGTGAGATGCACGGGAAAGCGTTATACTCCGTCTGTTGTCATGAGGTCAATGTCCTTATAGTTCTTTGAACTTCTGGAACTTGATCGCCCTGCTGATCACAAAAGCTACTATCGATATTGCTACTGCCAGCAGTATTACCATCAATATGTTCCCGTTCTCTGCCGCTTTCATAAGGCTATAGAAAAGGAAAGCACTCAATACCATACCCACTAGCAGCAATACGGCTGCTGGCATACTGTATATTTTTCCAAGTGGTCCTTCCATAGTGTTCAACAACACCTGATCCATATTATAGTTTTCTATTAATTTCCAGTTCATCAATATTATAATATTGTTTTTCTCTGGATATCCCATAATTTTAGCATAAGTTTTTATATGTACGATTTTAATTCATTTGAATGACTGAACAGTCATTCCAAGGTCATCAGTAATAAAGGCAGAATAGAATTAAATTGGGAAGAATAAGCAATGAAGAAAAGGACCTATCTTAAACTTGCTACAAATATCCTGATCCACAGTAAGATCAGAAGCTGGCTCACTATCATAGGCATTGTCATTGGTGTTGGATCAGTGGTCACTATCATGGCACTAAGTGACAGCATGGAAGCGGACATGGAAGAAAGGTTAGCTGATCTGGATCTTACCCTTATTACAGTGACCCCTGGCTATACACAGGCAACTTCAGGCTTTAGAGGAGGTCCGGGTGGTTTTGGTGGTGATACCTCGTCCTCTGATGCAGAACTGACAGACAAGGATGTAATGGCAATAAAACTTGTAGAGAATATCGATCACATCTATGGCCAGATATCAGGAAGTAATCTGGATGTCTACTTTATGGGTGAGACTGCAGGACTTTCTGTGACAGGAGTAGACCCGCAGGTGTGGCAGTATACTGTGACCTATGAGGTGGAATCCGGCAGATTGCTTGAACCAGCTGACAATAATGTTGTAGTTATTGGTTACAGGATAGCTCATGAGATGTATGATCAGGAGATAGGCCTTAACCGCATACTTGCCATCGAAGGCAGATCCTATCGGGTTATAGGCATACTGGCAGAAGGTGAAAGCGACCGTGCTATTATCATGCCCATCGATTCTGCAGTGGATATAATAGATGATGCAGAAAAAGATGTATTTGACAGTATAATCGTAAAAGCAGATGATGTCGGAAACGTTGAAACGGTCGTAGAGGACATCGAAGAGAAGCTCATGATCTCAAGGCATGTCATGAATGATGATGACCGTGATTTCAGTGTTTCGGATTCATTGTCCATGGCAGAGTCTTTCAGTGAGATGATGTCGTCATTCACAATATTCCTGGGAGCAATAGCAGGTGTTTCACTTGTTGTCGGTTCTGTAGGTATCGCAAATACAATGTTCACATCAGTATTGGAAAGGACCAAGGAGATAGGTACTATGAAGGCGATCGGGGCCAAAAACAGTGATATTCTCATGATCTTCCTTTTCAACTCCGCACTGGTTGGTTTTGTTGGAGGAGTGCTCGGCATATTGCTAAGTCTGGTTCTGACATCTTTCTTCCCATATCTTGGACTTCCAATGGCACGTTCATCCACTGGTATGACAGTTGCTCCTGACCTGATGCTTCTGGGGATTGGCATAGCAATGTTCATAGGGGTGATCTCAGGCCTGATACCGGCGTACAATGCATCAAAAATGAAGCCTGTAGATGCACTGAGGTATGAGTGAACCAGATTTGTCCGAGAATCGGGAAATGACACAAACTATTTATACAACAAACCATTTTTATTAATATAAAATGACTAAATAGTCAATCCAAGAGACCACCCATGAAAAAACAGGTTGAAGATAAGAAAGCAGCCCTATTAGAGGCTGCCCTGAAGCTCTTTACTGAAAGGGGCTTCCATGGTACATCCACAGCCCAGATATCAAAAGAAGCAGGTGTAGCCACAGGCACTTTATTCAATTATTTCCCTACTAAAGAGGATCTCATCAATGGTCTGTATTTTGAGGTAAAGGGTGACCTGAGCCGAAAAATGGGAAAAGATGTCCAGACACAGAATACCTTTAAGGAAAAATTGAGGAAAATGTGGTATAATCTGGTCGAATGGGGACTGGATAACCAGGAAGAATTCCTTTTTGTAGGACAGTTCTGTTCTTCTCCTTACATAACAAGCCATACCCGTGAAGTAGTTATGGAAGAGTATGTTTTCTTCCATGATCTTGTGGCGGAAGGATTAGCAAATGGTGAGCTTGGAGATTACCCTCCAGAAATGATAACTTCAATGTTCTATCAGTCAAGCAGGACAATAGTTGACTACATTCTTTATTCTGAACCAAAGGACAGGAATAAAGCTATAGAAGATGGATTTAAGGTTGTCTGGGAGGGGCTTGCCAGAAAATAATATTTTTTTCATCGATTAAATGAGTGAGCAGTCACTCATATGCTTTTAATGGTGCATCCACTTCAAGGATATCAGGTGAATGAAACAATAATAAAAAGTGATGCGGCTTATGGGTGAGGAACTATTCCTTTGCTGATGGAATGGCTACGGCATGGTATGAGTCAGGGTGCAGCAGCAGCTTTCATGATTACCGGACCTGCAACGAAGATCACGAACCTTGGTGCTGTGAAGATCGTTCTTGGTTCCCGGCAGTTCAGCATATTTCTAGTATATACAATAGTTTTCGCAGTTACAACAGGACTTATTATAGATAATTCTCTATAATATATTATAGTGAAGTTATGCAAGAAAGGTATTTAGAAAAATTGGTGTTCTTGTGATCCAAAAAGTAAAAAAGTTAAAACTTAGAAAGATCGTGTTACATTCATTCTTATTTTTGCTTCTATTTTGTGCAGGTCTCATATTATTTATGAATATAGGCCCGGCTTTTGGTGGGGACCCGACCACAGAACAAATAGAAGAATATCAGCAATTAAGTAATTATGTTGATGGACATTTTGTAAATGAGCTCCCTACAAGTACATTCGTTGATCAGTCAGATACTTCATCAGCGAACTATTCTTTTGATCCAGATGTATCAGATCGTGATCCTACAAGTCCAATCCCTGTTTCTACTATTGACTGGGACAAAGTGAACAGTGAAAATGATAGTCTTACGTGGTTAGGACACTCTGCTTATCTGCTTAGTATTGATGACAAAAAGGTCTTGCTAGATCCCATGCTGGGTCCTGTTGCATCACCTGTCTCATTTGTTGGGATCAACAGATATGAGTACAGTGAAGATATCATGATGAACATCATTGATGAAATGCCACCGATAGATGCAGTTCTCATAACACATGACCATTATGATCATCTGGATTACCAATCCATTGTAAAGCTAAACAGCAAAGTATCGCATTTCTTTGTCCCTCTTGGATGTGGTGCTCATCTGGTCAGATGGGGCATTCCTGAAGAGAGGATTACAGAGCTTAACTGGTGGGAAGAAGCGGAGTATCAGGGCATGACCGTTGCTTTGACACCATCCAGACACAATTCCGGAAGGGATCCGTTCAGTATCGATACCACACTATGGGGTGGCTGGGTCATTCTTGGAAATGGCACCCGGATATATACCAGTGGTGATGGTGGCTATGGTCCACATTTCAAGGAGATCGGGGACCAATACGGACCTTTCGATATTACACTGATGGAAGGTGCTCAATATGACCAGAGGTGGGCTGAGATCCATATGACACCGGAGCAGTCTGTTCAGGCTCATGTGGATGTGAATGGTGAGACCATGATGCTGATGCATTGGGGAGCATTCACGCTGGCTAACCATGCATGGAATGAACCAATAGAAAGGGCGCTTGAAGAAGCAAATGAGAGAGAAGTGAACATAATTGCTCCAATGATCGGTGAGACAGTCCTGTTGGACTCAGATCTGCAAACATCTCCACCTTCATGGTGGGATCTCTGATCTGCAAATTCAGGCTCTGTAGAAAACGTATAGATATTACTATCTATTGTCAAAATCTGGGCTCTGTAGAGATCCTGTCAATTCCAGCTTTGAAGTCAACACCTATCAATTCCGAATAAAACCAATTGTTTTCAATTAGTGGAAATGGAACGTGCCGCCTGCGGCGGGTGGCCGTACTGTTCTTTGTTCCCAAATGATCTTTTGCAGAACTATCATAAACACAAGGATGCGATGGACAATAGTTTTGCTAACTGGAAGTCATGAATAACTACAACCATCGCGAAGGATCCGGCGAAGCTGGCACGGTTCAAACAGATGAAAAATAGTTGATTGACCTATTGATTGACTTAAATTCATTTCTGTATTCAAATGAGGATCTCTACAGAGCCAAATTCTGCAAAAATAATCACTATTCTGAAAGACAAATAAAATTATTATTAAAAATAGTGCATATTTTGAAGATTAAGCCATAAAGTAATTATAAAGTAGTTGCTACTATATTAAAAATAAATACTGAGGTCTAGATCTCAAGAGTGGAAGGGTATAATTATGATGGGTAGGGAAGTATTGATTATTTTGTTAATTTTGTTATCTGTATTTTTTACAGCAGGTTGTGTGGATGAACAGGCCAACCAGGGAGAAATTGCAGAAACAAATATTCAAAAAGAAAAGGAACTACAGGATTCTACTTCGATAGAAGAAAATTTATCTGTTGCTGAAGTGCAAACAGATATTTCAAATAAAGATGAACCTCCTGTTCGTCTATCACTGGAAGAAGTGCAGGACAGGGCAGGTTTTGAGGTAATTTATCCTTCATATATTCCAGAAGATTATAATTTCTCCCATGCGTTTATTCATAAAAGCGTTGATGGAACAGCTCTAGAGGGTGTTTTGGAAAGTGTTGATATATGGTACAAGAACGACACTGATTTTATAAGTATCAGTGAAAGGATCTATTATAATGATTCTTTTAAGTATCAGGCAACTGATTATGATGAAACTGTCAATATCAATGGACATGAAGCTATATACATAGAATTTTCACAGACTCATGCTTTGATATGGGACGTAGACGACATCCAGATATATATTTTTGCTACGACTAGTAAGGAAGAGGCTTTAAAGGTGGCTACATCTATAAAGTGACCTGTAGGGTCCTGCATTTTCCTTTTTTATATTTGGCTTCGTAGAAATCCTAGATATCAATTAGTTTTAACTATGGCCAAAGATAACGATTATTTAAATCTGCGTTTATCTGCGTGACCTGCTGAACGGAAGTTCAGCAGGCACTCAACTCCTTTGGAGATGAGTGTATCTGTGGTTTATAGCAAAGTAATGGTTTTTCTATAAGCCCAAATTAATTCCATTCAAATATTCTGTATAAGATTACCCTTATATAGTAGCAGACATATTATACACTTGACTGATTAGTCACTCATCATTGTGTATACTTAAGAATACAGCATGGTTATATCAATGACTGATTGCTCACTCACTATGTTGTCTGAGAATATAAGACTTTTCAGGAAAGGAAAATTGAGGATCTAATATGAGTTATAATATGTATGTACCTACCAGAACCCTGTTCGGTGCTGGTCAGTTAAACAATTTGCATGAACAGAAAATGCCTGGCAAGAAGGCTATGATCGTTATCTCTAATGGTAAGTCTACAAGAGAGAACGGTTATCTTGCAAGGACAGAAGAGCAGCTGAAACTGGCAGGTGTGGAAATTGCGGTCTTTGACAGGGTTGAACCTAACCCGCTAAGATCAACAGTTATGGCAGGCGGTGCTTTTGCAAAAGAGAATGACTGTGACTTTATAGTCGCTCTGGGGGGCGGAAGCTGTATGGATGCGGCAAAGTCGATCGCTGTAATGGCCACCAATGATGGTGATTATTGGGATTACATTCCTTCCGGCAGCGGAAAAGGAATGCCGGTAAAGAATAGTCCTCTACCGCTCATAGCCATCACAACCACAGCCGGAACTGGGTCAGAGACCGACCCCGGTACAGTGATCACTCATGAGGAAAAGCATGAGAAGACCGGATTTATGCATGAGGAACTTTTCCCTGTTCTGGCTATTGTCGATCCTGAACTTATGCTGACCGTACCACCGAAGTTCACTGCATATCAGGGATTTGACGCATTGTTCCACAGTGTAGAAGGGTACGTTTCCAACGGTGTCAATCTTATGAGTGACATGTATGCGATCACTGCCATAGAGAATATCGCGAAGAACCTTGCAAAGACCGTGGAGAACGGGAATGACCTGGATGCACGTGAGAAGGTTGCTTTTGGTAACACTCTTTCCGGTACAGTGATGTGTGTAGGCCTTGTAACCAGTCAGCATTCACTGGAACATGCGATGTCAGCCTATCATCAGGAACTTCCGCACGGTGCAGGTCTTATCATGATAAGCAAGGCGTATTTTACACATCTTATTGACAAGCACGTCTGTGATGACAGGTTCGTACAGATGGCAAAGGCCATGGGAACGGAGGATGCCAAAGAGCCGATGGATTTCATCAAAATGCTCGTGAAATTGCAGGAAGACTGCGGTGTTGCAGATCTTAAGATGTCCGACTACGGAATCAAGCCAGAGGAATTCGAGACAATGGCCAGGAACGCAAAGGATACCATGGATTTCCTGTTCACCTGTGACAGAACCAATCTTAGTGTTGATGACTGTGTTGCCATCTACGAGGCTTCCTACAAGTGAGGATAGTCCTCTTCATTTTTGACAACTGAATGAACTGTATTACAAAGTCAAGGGTGATTCAAAATATGACCAATTCAAATGATCTAAGTGAAAGTGCAATTTTCCCTAAAGGAGTAGAACTTCCTGAATTTTTAAGCAAGTACTTTACAGGTAAAGTATGGGTTAGCATGCTGGTTGATAGGGATAATGAATTCAATTGTCCCATCGGCAATGTAACATTCGAACCCGGATGCATAAATAACTGGCATAAGCATCCCGGAGGGCAGATTCTGTTAGTAACAGGCGGACGTGGCTACTACCAGGAAGAAGGAAAGCCTGCATGCGAACTCAAAGCAGGTGATGTAGTGACAATAGCTCCGGATGTAAAGCACTGGCATGGAGCAGCACATGATAGCTGGTTCGTACACCTTTCCGTTGAGACAAATGCCACCGCAGGTCCGGCTGAATGGATGGAACCGGTAGCTGATGAAGACTACAAAGAACTGGAATGAATTATGTCTAAAAATAACAAAACCAGGTTACTGATGCTGTGTTTTTCTTTGATCTTCATTTTTGCAGCAGGATGCATTAGTGATACTGATGGTGAACTGGAAGATGACACAATATTCCCAAGAGGGAATAATGTAGCCGGAAGTCCGCTCGGGGAGAGTTTTACAGGAGACGTATGGGTCGAAATGCTTGTGACTGACGATACCTACAACTCCCCATCATATAACGTAATATTTTCACAAGGAGCAAGGACCGATTGGCATTCACACCCGGGAGGGCAGCTTCTGTTCGTAACCAGTGGAGAAGGATATTATCAGGAAGAAGGTGAACCTGCAAGACCACTGGAAGCCGGTGATGTTGTGGAAATTGCACCAGGTGTCATACACTGGCATGGTGCAACAGCAGATAGTACATTCGAACATGTCGGAGTAACCACCAATCCAGATGCAGGTGCTGCAGAATGGTTTGGAGACGTTACAGATGAACAATACAATAATTTAGTCATTAATACAGAACAAAATTCAGAGGAAGATAACATGGTAGAAAATAACGAGCAGGGAAGATATGATCCAGGAGATCTTACATTCGAACTAAGTGAAAATGTCATTTTAGAAGAGGTCAGATTCAAGAATAAATTCGGAGCCGAGGTTTCAGGACACTTATACGTGCCTGAAGACATAAACAGATCCCAGAAATACCCTGCAATTATTGTTGGAACTCCTTACGGCGGAGTAAAGGAACAGGGAGCAGGACTCTATGCTCAGGAACTGGCACAAAGAGGCTTTGTTGCTATGGCATTCGACGAATCCTATAATGGAGACAGTGGTGGAGAACCAAGACATATTTCATCCCCTGACCTGTTTGTTGAGGATTTCAGTGCAGCTGTTGACTTCATCGGTACAAGAGACTTTGTAGACAGAGAGAAGATCGGAGTTATTGGAATTTGTGGCAGTGGAGGATTTGCAATTACTGCAGCCCAGGTTGACCCACGTATCAAAGCAGTTGCTACTGCAAGTATGTATGATATTAGCAGCATGTTCAGAGATGGATTCGGATATTCATTGACCGATGAGCAGCGTGCTGCAGCTTTAACCCAGATGGCTGAGCAGAGATGGGTAGACTTCGAGAATGGCAGCCCATTGGTGCCTGAAGGATTCCCTGGTGAACCAGCAGCAGCAATTCCGGAAGGTTTGGATCCAATTACAAGTGAGTTCTTTGAATACTATGCTATGGAAAGAGGATTCCATCCAAATGCAGGAGCATCATTTACTGCAACAAGTGGTATGTCCTTTATGAACTTCCCTCTGATGAACTACATTGAGACAATTTCCCCAAGACCAATTCTTTTCATCATGGGAGAGAATGCTCACTCCAGATATTATACAGAAGAAGCATATGAAAGAGCAGCTGAACCAAAAGAGCTGGTAATTGTCCCAGGTGCAAGACACATCGATTTGTACGATGGCGGAGACAATGACTATATTCCATTTGACAAGCTGGGATCATTCTTCAAAGAAAATCTGGCATAAAAACAGGTTCAACTATATGAGTCTAAAAATGAATGCATTTAAGGACTTGATATTGGATGAAGAGCGTGCTCTGTATGCCATACAGAACGCTACGATCTCTCGCTGTACCTTTGATGGTCCTGCAGATGGCGAGTCTGCTTTGAAGGAAAGTTCAGACATACACGTTTCAGATTGCGACTTCAGACTACGTTATCCCTTCTGGCATGTAAAGAATGCTCTGATCGAGAATATTCGAATGACCGATACATGCCGTGCTGCATTATGGTACAGTAACCAGGTGACAATAAAAGATAGTCATATGGGAGGCATCAAAGCTGTACGGGAATGTGAGGATATCACTATTGAAAACTCTAACATTGTATCACCTGAGTTTGGATGGTTATCACACAGGCTAGCCATGAAGAATTCAGAGCTTGAGTCTGAATACCCATTCTTCTACAGCACAGATATCCTGCTTGATAACTTTGAATTGAAAGGCAAATACTCCTTTCAATATGTGGAGAATGTCGAGATAAGGAATTCCCGACTGGATACAAAGGATGCTTTCTGGCATAGCAAGAATGTCACCGTCTCAGACAGTATCGTAAAAGGTGAATACCTTGGCTGGTACTCTGAAGATCTCAAACTTGTCAGGTGTAAAATAATCGGAACCCAACCGCTTTGTTATGCAAAAGGTCTGGTCCTTGAGGATTGTGAGATGATCGATTGTGATCTTTCATTTGAATACAGTGACGTTCATGCTACAATTACAGGTTCAGTAACAAGTGTAAAAAATCCACGCAGCGGACACATCAGTGCCGATTCTATTGGAGAACTAATACTGGATGACAATAAGCTGGCAGATGATTCATGTGTGATCGAGGTACGGGAAGGAATGAATAATGAAAAAATTCAAAATTCAGATACTTATAATGAAAATATACTGAACAATAAGAATGCGCCTGTTCAGGAAATGTGACAAAGTGAGGAATTCCCAATGAAAAATACTTCGGAATATAATGCTAGTGCAAAAAGGATAGTGATTTGTTTAGGAGTATTTTTACTGGTATTTTTAGCGATCGGATGTATTGAACAAAATAAAATGGATCAAAACTCCATCGACAATCAATCAGAAGAGGAACAGGGCGAAATCATCCGTGAAGAGGAGGAAACTAAAATGCAAATAAGTGTTCAATCAAACGGAAAAACAACGATCTTTGAGCTCAATGATGGAAATGCTGCAAAAGATCTCTATGAACAGTTACCCTTAACGATCGATGTTGAAGATTTCAGCAATAATGAAAAGATATTCTATCCACCAAAAAAACTCGATACAACTAATACACCTATGGCAAATGCAAAAGCTGGAACGCTTGCATATTATGCTCCATGGGGAGACGTTGTGATGTTCTATGAAAAATTCGGTTCTGCAGGCGGTCTGTACGAGTTAGGTAATGTCGTATCAGGTGGAGAGCATATCAAAAATATGTCCGGCACGATACTCATAGAGAAAGTGTAAATGGATCCACGAATTGGTCTGGAAATAAATACAGTAAGCAGAGAGGACAATTTTAGTGACCACAAAAGAGTGTACGTGTTTCGATGAAACCGCAAAGAAAATTCGAATAGGTACTTTTTCGCATTCAAGCGACATACGTGAGATCACAGGTCTGATCAATGAAAAGGTGTTCCTGCAAATTAACAAACATAAAGCGTGGGATATAAATGACGAATTTTAATGAAAAGAAGTGTCTGATAGCATATTATTCCCGTAAAGGGAATAACTATGTCAGTGGAAAAATAGTGAATTTGCAGGTAGGTAACACAAAAGTAGTAGGCGACATGATCCGGGACATAACCGGAGGCGATGTTTTCCAGATCGATACTGTAAGACCTTATCCAAAAGACTATACAGCAACTACCAACGTGGCAAAAAAGGAATTGAATGAAAATGCCAGACCTGAGCTTACCAGCCATGTAGAGAATATGGAGTCCTATGAAGTGATCTTCCTGGGTTATCCTAACTGGTGGGGAACCATGCCAATGGCGGTCTGCACATTCCTGGAAGAATATGACCTTTCAGGAAAGACCATTGTTCCGTTCTGTACACATGAAGGAAGCGGAATGGGTCGTAGTGAAAGTGATGTTGCAAAGCTTTGTCCGGAATCAACACTTTTGAAAGGACTCGCTTTTCACGGTTCACGTGTAAGTGCTGCAAAAAAGGATGTTGAAGGCTGGGTGGGATCATTCTGAATGATGTCTTGAACTATCATGGAATACTGGGGTCGAGTCTTGAAAAAAGGATGTCCACGAATTTCATTCGGGACTGATGATCCTTGTTTCAGTTCAGATATTTCCATGCAAGTAACATGGAATATCAATTTTATTACATACCGTCCTTTTTTGTTTTTTGTCTTCCTCCAAGGATCTTTGCAATGACCAGACTGATCTCAAAGAATGCTATTAGAGGTAGTCCGATCATTATCTGGCTAATGACATCTGGTGGTGTAAGTAATGCTGCCAATACGAAAAAAGAAACATACAGATGTTTTCTATATTGAATGAATGCTCTGTAAGGAATTATATTCTTTCTAATAAGGAATATCATTAACAAAGGCATGTCAAATATCAATCCGAATATTATTGTTGTTGCAAATACAAAGGAGATGAACTTGAATATGGAATATGTTGCAACAACTCCGGACGCATCAGCATTTAGAAACAGGTATTTAATGAAAAAAGGGAGCATTATAAAATATGAATATGCCACTCCGAGAATGAACATAAATAGAATTGCAATGAACGAGACAATTATCCAAAACGAACCTGCCTTGATCCTTATTTCCAAATTAAAACGATTGATGATAGCTTTCAGTGCAAAGAAGATGATCAATGGGGAAGATATCATGAGGGCTAATATAAGCGTCATCTTAAGCTTCAGCATCATGACCTCAAGAGGTGCTACATAGACAACAGTCGCTCCTTCCGGCAAAAGATCAAGTCTGATCCTTTCGATCATAAAACCGGTCAATGGGAATGAGATTGATGCCCCTGCCAGAAATACGATGGCAATATATGCCAATTTCTTGCGGACTTCAGATAGCATGAAGTTAACGTCTTCTAAATGGGACATCATACTTAATCTTCATCTTTTCTAGCATTTTATTCTTTTGGAAAAGGCAATATATTTCTCATCCAAATAAGTTTTAATTCATTTATTACATACAGTTAACCTGATGGTCGATACATATGACAGAATAGCAGGTGTTCCCGGAGACCTCGATACTCCACTTTCAGAGCACTTTAAAGAATTAAGTCATAGGATGATGATCGTTCTTATCGCTCTTTTTGGCATAATGATCGTTTTATACCCTTTCAGTGAAAATGTTCTTATGAGGCTGTGGGACAATTTCATACCTCAGGGTGTTGGAATGTTTGTATATTCTCCTCTTGAATGGGTAATTGCAAAGCTTAAACTCTCTCTTGTAGTTTCTATTGCGTTTGTGTTTCCTTTATTCCTGTATGAAATGTTCAAATTTGCTTCAAGGGGCTTGTATTCCAATGAAAAGAAGTTCTTCGTGACAATTGTACCGTCCTCTTTCATACTTTTCTTTTTTGGAGCCTACATATCCTATTATCTTGTTCTGCCTTTCATGTTCGATTATGTCATATTCTATTCGAATGGTGTGGCAATCTCACAGATATCTGTTCAAACCGTAATGTCATCTGTGACAACACTTATTCTGGGATTTGGTTTGATATTTCAGTTGCCACTGATCATGATCGCTGCAATAAAAATGGGGATCGTTGAGTACGAGTTCCTTAGAAAAAAGAGGATCTTTGTTTATATGACCTTACTGGGTCTTTCTGTATTCATATCCCCTGACCCTACGTTTATTGCTCAATCAATATCGGCTTTTGCCTTTGTCATATTGTTCGAGATGGGTCTTTTATTGGCAAGATGGGTTTAGTAAGACACATCAAAGAATTTAATGTCTATGTAGAAATAAATGCTATCTTAAGAGCCAAATCCTTCTTTTCTTTTTCAACAGGATCAGGGAATGGGTACGAGGATCACTAACCCAATTAGTTTTCATGACAATATATCCTCTAAACAAAACTATATATATAATTGAACACTATTTCGCATCATCAACACAAAGTAGGCACAACTAATATTATATGGGCCATAAATACCAATGGATCAAGAATGAGATAATTGATCGAATATAGCTAAAAAAGAGGAAAAACGTATGATAGGCGGAATCGGTACCACTGAACTAATTGTAATATTTGCATTGGCAGTTCTTCTGTTCGGTGCGAACAAGCTTCCTGAACTTGCTCGCTCAATGGGGACATCAATTGGAGAATTCAAAAAAGCACAAAAAGAATCAGAAAGAGCTGTAGATCGAATGGCTGATCCTGATGTTTGAGATCGTTGAATTAATAGGATCCACGACTGCTTAATTTGTATATCAAAAAACAGAGATCGATAATATGCAAAGACGTACTTTCATAAAACAAGCTGCTACTGCAGCACTCGGCATTTCAGTACTGGGAATTGCAGGAAAGATATATTCAAGTACCCAGGCGAATGCAACACAAACCTTAACAATCTATTCAGGCAGAAAAGAAGACCTTGTATCCCCACTTATCGAGAAGATCGGATTGGATATGGGAATCGATATTCAGGTAAGATATGGGAAAACAGCTGAACTGGCATCCACTATATTAGAAGAAGGAGCAAACAGTCCTGCGCACCTGTTCTTTGCTCAGGATGCCGGTGGTCTGGGAGCTCTTAGCAAGGAAGGAAGACTTCTTGGTCTGTCTCCGAGCCTTCTTGAAAAAGTTGATCCTACCTTCAGGTCCCCTAAGGACGAGTGGATAGGTATAACTGGACGTGCACGGACTGTCGACTATAATGTGGAACTTGTCGACCCCAACGAACTCCCTGATTCCATATGGGGTTTCACGGACCCCAGGTGGGGCGGAGGTAAGATCGGGTGGGCACCTACAAATGGTTCCTTCCAGTCCTTTGTCACAGCTTTGAGGGTCCTTGAAGGTGATGACAGGGCAAGGGAATGGCTTGAGGGCATACAGGCCAATGACCCCCAGGTATATCCAAAGAACACCCCTATCGTCGAGGCACTGGGCAGGGGCGAGATCCATGTTGGTTTCGTGAACAACTACTATCTCATGAGGTTCAAGTCCGATGACCCAGATTTCCCTGTGGAGCACCACTACACGAAGGGAGATGCGGGTTCCATCATCAATGTGGCCGGTGTCGGAATACTTGATACTGTGGAAGACCGGGAACTTTCAGAACAGTTCATCGAGAGACTGCTGAGCCTGGAGTCACAGCAATACTTTGCGGGTGAGACCTTTGAATATCCACTCATAAGCGGTGTGGATGTTGAAGGCGGTCAGAAACCACTCTCAGATATCAACACACCGGATATAGACCTGAGCGACCTTGATGACCTCAAGGGTACGCTGGACCTCCTGAATGAAGTGGGAGTACTCTAAGACCATTTCACTTTCGGTATGAAAGAACTATGATGAAGATCACAACCCTATTGGGCAGAAATGCCGGCCTTGACAGGATCCTTTCAGTATTCTCTTCCACAGTTGTACTATTGGTATCCATCCCTCTCTTCTATCTGGTGATAAGAACCTATGGTACAGGTCCTGAAATACTTGACATTGCTCTGGCCCCGAAGAACATTGCGATCTTTATCAACAGCATTGTCCTGGCAACCCTGGTGACCACATTCTCGGCACTGATAGCAGTTCCTCTGGCATTCCTTACTGTCAGGACTGACCTTCCATGGAAACGTTTCTGGAGTATTGCCACGGCACTCCCGCTGGTCATCCCAAGTTATGTGGGAAGTTTCGTTATCATTTCAGCCATAGGCCCAAAAGGGAGTATGATCCACAATTTGCTCAAACCACTTGGTGTGGAAGGTCTGCCTTCAATATATGGTCTTCCGGGAGCTGTGCTGGCCCTTACGCTGTTCTCTTATCCGTATATTCTCCTGACTGTACGTTCAAGTCTTCAGAACCTTGATCCATCCCTGGAGGAGGCTGCCCGCAATATGGGATGCAGCCGATGGGAGACTTTTGTGCGTGTTACTCTGCCTCATATAAAGCCCTCCATAGCTGCAGGCGGGTTGCTGGTTGCACTGTACAGTTTGAGCGACTTTGGAACTCCTTCTCTTATGAGGTTCGATTCGTTCACAAGGGCAATATTCATCCAGTATCAGTCAAGCTTTGACAGGAGCACAGCTGCTGTGCTGGCCATGATGCTGGTCTTGCTCGCATTTGTGATCCTTGTTCTGGAGTACAGGTCCAGGGCTCGTGTCAACTATCACGGAGCCAGTGCTGTTACAAAACGTCCTCTCCCGATCATAGAGCTTGGAATCTGGCGAACACCTGCACTGATATTCACATCTATTGTTGTGCTGTTTGCTCTGATAATGCCTCTCGGAGTGATCGTATACTGGCTGTTCAGAGGTTCGTTCGATCTTGACTTCCTTATGGGTCTCTTCAAGCTTTGCATGAACTCCGTATATGTATCAGGGCTTACCGCTGTGGCTGCCATAATAGCAGCCCTTCCAGTATCGATATATGCTGTACGCTATCCGCGGAAGCTAAGCAATATGCTTGAGAGGGCCACATATCTTGGTTCCGGGCTTCCGGGGGTAGTGGTAGCTCTCTCCCTTGTGTTCTTTGGAGCAAACTTTGCCACGGGTCTTTATCAGACAACAGCAATGCTCATCTTTGCCTATGTGGTGCTCTTTCTTCCAAAGGCCGTGGGAACTGTGAGGTCTTCCCTTCTTCAGGTAAATCCAAGACTGGAGGAGGCTGCCAGAAGTCTTGGAAGCGGACCGCTCGAAACCCTGGAAAAGGTGACAATTCCTCTTGTAAGGCCGGGACTTGTCAATGGAGCTGCTCTTGTGTTCCTGACCACCATGAAAGAGCTGCCTGCAACCCTTATACTCTCCCCGATAGGTTTCCAGACATTGGCGACTCGTATATGGGCGGCCACAGATGATGCATTCTATGCTGAGGCTGCGGTAATGGCGATATTCCTGATAATTGCATCAGGTCTGTCCATGTCGATAATACTCAAACAGGAAAAGGCAGCTTTTTAAAAAGGAGTTGAAAGATGATGGCATTGATCGAGATAAAAGATATTGTAAAAACATATGAAGGTTCTCCAGCTGTTGACGGAATAGGTTTCAGCATAGAAGAAGGTGAGATCTTTGCAATGCTGGGTCCAAGCGGTTGCGGTAAGACAACAACCCTTCGCCTCATCGCCGGATTTGAAAGGCCGGATGGTGGTGAGATACTTCTGGGCGGAAATATGGTTGCAGGTGTAAATACATTCGTGCCACCTGAAAAGAGAAAAGTGGGTATGGTTTTCCAGGATTATGCTCTTTTTCCCCACATATCCGTCAGGGAGAACATAGCTTTTGGTCTCAGGGACCTTGAAGGAGAAGAGAAGGATAGTGTTGTGGACAACATGCTTGAATTTGTAGGTCTTTCCGGATATGGCGGCCGTCATCCGCATAAACTTTCAGGAGGGCAGCAGCAGCGCGTGGCACTTGCAAGAGCACTGGCCCCATGTCCTCTAATGGTGGTTCTGGATGAGCCTTTCAGCAACCTTGATACTGATATGCGGACCCAGATGAGGGAAGATATGCTGAAGATACTCAGAACTTCAAATGCCACCACAATCCTTGTAACACACGATCAGGAAGAGGCTTTTTCCATGGCTGACAGGATCGCGGTGATGAATAACGGTAATATAGAGCAGATAGGTACTCCTGAGGAGATCTACCATCACCCTGCCACAAGCTTTGTAGCTGAATTTGTAGGTAAGGCGGATTTCATAGAGGGTGTCATTGAGGATGAAGGTATTCTCACCGAAATAGGGCTGTTTACAAACAAAACATCTCTGAAGAAAGGAGAACGTGTAGAACTTATGATCAGACCTGATGATATTGAGATTGTGCCTGATATCAATGGTTCGTGCATTATTAAAGAAAAGAGATTCAAAGGTTATGAGGTCCTGTACACTATTTGCCTGAAAAATGGGACAATTGTCCATTCTACCGCACCTTCATCGATCATTCAGGAAACCGGCTCAATGGTAGATATCAGAGTGAAGGTTGACCATGTGGTTGTTTTTCAGAATGGTAAGGCTGTTTTTTGAGGCTATGGATATACAAAAAGCAGTTAACTATTTTTCCATCTGGAAAAACCTGATAATTTCATTGGGCACTATCCTATAACTTTTGTTTATAACAGAATTTCGGCACTGTAGAAATCCTAGTTATCAATGAGTTTTCAGCTAGGGCCACAGATAAACACAGATACATCCATCTCTTTCGGAGTTGGATGCCTGCTGAACTTTCGTTCAGCAGGTTACGCAGATAACGGTTAGTCAAATCTGTGTTATCTGCGTGCATCTGTGGTTTATAACAAAGTAGAGTTTTTCTACAGAGCCAGAATTTCAGTACTTCGCAATTTTTTCCTTTCCTTCTTTATCTTATCGATATGCATCTACCTCGAACACTGAACTACTAATTTGACCCTTTATTTTCTTCTGAGTCATTATTTATTTTAGTTTATAACTGTGAGTGAGTGGTCAATCAAAGCAACTATATACTAGCAATCCTGTATATGACTGACTGTTCAGTCATTATTATGTTACATAACTTACTATAATTCAAATTCAGGAGAACTAAAATGTTATACAGGAAAATGCCAAAGAACGGAGACGAGCTTTCTATACTCGGTTTCGGAGCTATGCGCCTTGCCTCTAAAGAAGACGGCAGCATAGATGAAGAGAGAGCCACCAGACAGGTGCGCGATGCTATCGATCAGGGAGTGAACTATGTTGATACTGCATGGCCTTATCATATGGGAGAGAGCGAACCTTTCCTGGGTCGTGCTCTTGCTGATGGATACCGCGAGAAGGTGAAGATCGCAACAAAGCTTCCTTCCTTCCTTGTAGAAACCAGGGAGGATATGGACAGGTTCCTCAATGCCCAGCTGGAGAAACTGAACACTGACCATATAGACTACTATCTTCTCCACTACCTTGTGGGTGACCTGTGGGATGATATTGAAAAACTTGGAGTGCTTGATTTTCTTGAACAGGCCAAAGCTGACGGTCGCATCATCAACGCCGGTTTTTCCTTCCATGGTGCAAGTGAGGATTTCAATCGTATAGTGGATGCTTATGACTGGGACTTCTGCCAGATCCAGTACAACTTCCTTGATGAGAAGAACCAGGCAGGAAAAGCCGGATTGGAATATGCGGCTTCAAAAGACCTTGGTGTTATCATTATGGAACCTCTCCGTGGAGGAAACCTTACAAAGAACGTGCCGCAGGCTGTAAATGATATCTGGGATGAGGCTTCGACAAAGAGAACCCCTGCAGAATGGGCTCTGCGCTGGATATGGGACCACCCGGAGGTCACAGTGGTCCTTTCCGGTATGAATGATGAAGCACATATCGAAGAGAATCTCAGGATAGCAGGGGAAGCACATCCGAATTCCCTGACAGAAGCAGAAATACAGCTGGTAAACAGGGTAGCTGACAAGTACCGTGAACTGATGAAAGTAGGCTGTACTGGCTGCCAGTACTGTATGCCCTGTCCTGTGGGTGTGAATATCCCTCTCTGCTTCGAGGAGTACAACAACATGTACCTGGTCGATGACCCTGAAGGTGAGAAGTTCCTGTATGCCGCAAGACTTGGGGGTGTTGTAGAGTGTGGAGAACCTGCACTTGCATCCCAGTGTGTCCAGTGTGGCAAATGTCTTGAGAAATGTCCTCAGCACATTGACATACCATCTGTTCTTGGTTCCGTTGTGGAAGAAATGGAAGGTCTGGACATAGAGCAGAGGATTGCGATGGCAAAGGAGATGTTCAAACAGGTATAATTGTCTGATTTTTGCAAAATAATAAAAGAGTATGTTGTTTGGCTTATTAAACCTAAGAACCAAACAATATTTCTGTTTTATTTGATTCTCTTCAGTATCATCAGGTTCAGTTAATTATATTATGTATCCAATGCAGAAGTGAAATAAATGGATCTTAAAAGCGTACTAAACAAGCTTAAAAATAATGAGATGGACATCGAAACTGCAGAATCGGATATCCGTTCAATGGGCTATGTCCCGGTCACAGACATTGCCAAAATAGACACTTTCCGCAAGCATCGAACGGGCATAATGGAAGCCATCCTTGCAGAGGGTAAGGACCCGGCTGATGTTGTGGAAATTGCAAAAGCACAGGTTGCTGCAAGCGGGAGAGTTCTTATCACAAGGCTCAGTGAAAGTCACAGGGAAATGATCGAGGCCATGTTCCATTCCGATAAGCTTGAGTGGGACCTTCATTCAAAAGGTGTTGTGGTCCATGACGGAACTCCTGCACCAAAGACGGGTGGAGTTGTTGCGATAATCACTGCCGGAACCGCTGACATAGACGCAGCAGAAGAGGCAAGGATGGTAGCTCATGAGATGGGATGTGAGACAATAGCGATCTATGATGTAGGAGTTGCCGGTTTCCACAGGCTTGTCAATGAGATGCAGGTATTGCGGGAAAAGAAACCGGATTCAATTGTTGTGGCAGCAGGAAGGGAAGGAACTCTGCCAACTGTTGTCTCAGGTCTTGTAGATGTACCCGTTATCGGACTTCCCGTATCCACAGGCTATGGAGCCGGTGCAAAGGGTGAGGCTGCATTACTCTCGATGTTGCAGTCCTGTTCCGTGCTCTCAGTGGTGAACATCGATGCGGGATTCGTTGCCGGATCATTCGCAGCAAGGATAGCCAACAGGGTTGCTGAGGCAAGGGGTAGCAGGTCTCAGGAATAATCGCTTGTTTAATGTTTATAGTTTGAAATATACAACACGGAACTGATATCATGAAGTCCCTGATATTTGACCCCTTCTCCGGTGCAGCCGGTGATATGATTCTTGGGAGCCTTATCGACCTTGGTGCAGATGGACAGAAGATACGTGAGATGATAGAATCTGCAGTAGACGTATCTGTCTCTGTGGACCGAAAGAACAAGAAGGGTATCGATGCCACCGACGTTCACATACATGTACCACATGAGGAACACTCGCGGCATTATACTGAGCTTGTAGGTATCATCAGGTCTGCCGGTCTACCTTCACAGGTTGAGAAAAGTGCTCTTGATGTCTTTGAGATCATGGCGAGGGCGGAGTCGAAGGTCCACGGTGAATCACTGGAAACGATCCATTTCCATGAGGTAGGTCAGAATGATGCCCTTGCTGATGTTATCGGTTCATGTGCAGCAATCCATGAGATTGGGGCTGATGCCATATTCTGTACTCCTGTGAATGTAGGTGGTGGCAGGGTAAAAGCTGCGCACGGTTCAATGGCCGTACCCGCACCTGCAACCCTTGAGATATTGAGGTCAGGCAATCTCCTTTCATACGGAATGGGTGACAGGGAGTTGCTCACACCAACCGGTGCTGCATTATTGTCCTATTTTGCAAAGCCACTGGAGAACCTTCCAAAAGGAAGGGTGCTTTCAGTCGGTTACGGTGCAGGTGATGCAGATACCGAAGACCCCAATGTACTTCGCACCCTCATCATGGAAACAGCCGATGTGCTCACAAAGGACCGCATCGAGGTTCTGGAGACCAATGTGGACGATGTCACAGGTGAGGTTCTGGGTAATCTTTTCGACAAACTGCTGGCAGCAGGAGCAAGGGATGTTGCGATAACTCCCACAATTATGAAAAAGGGAAGGTCAGGCCATATCATCAAGGTCATCACAAAGGCCGAGAACAGCGAGAATGTCGCCAGAGAGATGATGAAGGAGACCGGCACCCTTGGAATACGTGTGATACCAACGGCTCATCGTTTTGTTGCAGACCGCAGGATGGATGAGGTCAGCATCTATCTCAGGGGCGAGGAGTTCACGGTTGCTGTGAAGATCGCTCAGGATAAAGCTGGCGAGATCTTGCATATGTCCGCAGAGTATGAGGATTGCCGCAAGGTTGCCGATAAGGTAGGATTGCCGCTGAAAGAGATAATCCGCCGGGTCGAGGAAGAGGCCTGGGGGAAGTTCTCATAGCTTCCCTCTATTTTTGTATAAGGTCTAACCACAAACAATCTAAACTATAGCACCAATCAGGTAGCAAATGATAGACGACGTCGTGAAGTTATTCAAAAAACTGGGCACTAAAGATCTGCGCATACTCACAGGTATCGAGATAGGCATGAAGGATTTCGAATGGGTGCCGATAGAGGAACTGATGAAGTATACGCGCCTGCCGTATTCCACTCTTGAGTACAAGCTGGGTTTGCTCATAAAGAACAACATGGTTGTCGGGGTAAAGAATCCCTATGAAGGTTATCAGATCTACTTCGATGGCTACGATGCCCTGGCTCTCAATGCATTTGTGAAGAGGGGTACTATCAGTGGCATTGGTGATGAGATAGGTGTGGGTAAGGAATCCGTGGTCCATGAGGCTGTAAAAGAGCCGGAACTTGGGTTAGGAGAACCACAGGGAGTCATTCTCAAATTCCACAGGGAAGGTCGGACCAGTTTCAAGTCTGTGAAAAGGACGCGTTCACATCTCAATGACAGGGAACACTTCTCATGGATATATGCAGCAAGACTGGCTGCAAAGCGGGAGGCTGAGATCATCAAGGAATTATATCCCGATATTTCAGTCCCGAAACTCATTGACAACAATCGTCACGCACTTGTCATGGATGTGGCAAAGGGGACCCTTCTGTACAAGACAAAGCTTGAGGCCCCTCAGTGGTTCCTTGATGAGATAATCAGGCAGATCGGTCTTGTCTATGGGAAAGGTTACATCCATTCCGATCTTAGTGAGTACAATATCTTTGTCAACGAGGATGGGGTGCAGTTCATCGACTGGCCTCAGTATGTAGAAACATCTCACCCTCATGCGGATGAGCTTCTTGAAAGGGATGTCTCAAATGTGCTCAAACACTTCAAGCGCAAATACCGTATCGATATGGATGTGGCAGACGTAGTATCCGGCATAAAAAGCGGTATGTGGTCATAGATATATCATAGAAGTGACATAGAATATATTGTATGCAAAACGGGGTTATATACGGCATCGACATAGCTAAAGGCTCTTCAAGGGCACAGGAGGCACCCCGATATGCCGTTGCCGTTCTAAAGGACGGGGAAATAAACCATTACACCATGGTCCGGCTTCACAGGATACTCCGGATGCTGAGCAATGACCGTCCTGACTACATTGCTGTTGACAATATTCTCGAGCTCGCTGCGAATAAGAAGGAGCTTATCCGTTTTCTTGAAAAGCTACCTGAGAATACGAAACTGGTACAGGTCACCGGAGGTATTCACCAGAGATCACTGGTCCGTCTTGCAAAGGAACATGGTCTTTCCTTCAACCAGTTCGACCCCGGTCAGGAAGCAGAGGCATGTGCCATCCTTGCAAGTCTTGGTGTTGGTGTTGAGGTATCACTCTTTGAGGACATAACCCGGATCAAAGTGAGCCGTGCCAGGTCCCTTGGCAGGGGTGGGTGGAGCCAGAACCGCTACCGCAGGAAGGTACATGGTGCGGTGAAGGAAAAGAGCAGGGAGGTCGAGAGCACTCTTCGCAAGTTCTCCCGTGAGACAGGCTACACCTATGCTGAACGTATCACCGAAGGTTTTGGCGGATACGTCAGGGCTGAATACACGGTGAAGGCCAGACGTGACCGTGTACCGGTAAAACCATCCTCGAATGCTGATGTGCAGGTAACGGTAAAAAGTGTGGAAAGGGACAAGATCCAGTACATCCCTCTTAAAAGACCGGGACGCAAGTACACCATCGTGGGCATCGATCCCGGTACTACTGTAGGTATAGCCATCCTCTCACTTGACGGGGAACTGCTACTTTCCGACAGCATACGTGGAATATCCCATGATGAGGTCGTCAGGATGATAGCCGAGTACGGCAAGCCTGCCATAGTTGCCACGGATGTATATCCTACTCCGTCTGCCGTGGAGAAGATCCGCCGCAGTTTCAATGCTGTTATATGGAATCCGAGGGGGGAGATCAGGGCGGAGGATAAGATAGCCCTTGCACGCAAGTTCGGATATTCCAATGATCATGAACGTGATTCTCTCACAGCGGCACTTGCCACGTATAAAGCATACAGGAACGTCTTCTCCAGGGTGGAGAAGCGCGCTCCGAAATATATGGACCTTGACAGGGTTAAGTTCCATGTCATAAACGGGGACCCGATCGACGAGGCTATTGAGAAGGTTGCGTCGGAATCTAAGATACAGGTGAAGATGAAACCGGAACCGGAGCCTGTAAAGGAAGATGTTACGGACGTGGATGAGCAGGTAAAGAAGCTGCGTGAGGAACTCTCCCAGCGTAATTCCCAGATAAAACAGCTCAAAGAGTATGTGTCAGAACTCAAGTATGAATCAGGCCAGAAGGACAGGAAGATAGAGAATCTTGAGATGCGTATCAACAAGATCAGGAATTCCACCTATAAACAGGTGAGAAGGGAAAAAGAGATGCAGATACGTGATTCTGAGATCACACGGCTGAAAAAGGAACTTGCAAAGACAAAGAAGTCCCTGCGTAACCAGCGCAAACAGAACAAGCGCCTGAAACAGATACGCAAGAAGGAAGTAAAGGGTGAGGGTCTGCCTGTGAAGGTCATATCCTCGTTCACAAGGGAGGCCATTGAACACACGAAGGAACTCTATGGTCTCAAAGAGAATGATGTGGTATATCTTGAGAATCCAAGTGGTGGTGGTCCGATAACCGCTTCACTGCTGATCGAAGCAAAGGTGAAGGCAGTGCTGATAAAGGAGGACCTTCCACATGCTGCTCTTGAGTCATTCTATGATGGTGATGTTCCTGTGTTGAAAGATATACAGGTCCATCGTGTGGGTGATCTGGCATCGGTTAACCCTGATCAACTTGAAGAGGCCATTGATAAATGGCAGGAAGAAGCTGAAGAGCGTCGCAGGGAAAAAGAACATGAACAGGTCAGGTCCATTCTCGATGAATACAGAAGTGAACGCAGAAGAGGTCTTGCATGAGGCCTGATGCCAGGTACGAAATTGATATGCGGGGTACGTTCTTATGAAAAGGACATCACTCCTGCTTGCCGGTGGTCTGGGTACCCGTCTCAACGGAAGGGAAAAGGCGCTCATGTTACATCAGGGATCGACCTTACTGGAACGTGCACTTGCGGTCCTTGATGATGTATCCGATGAGGTCATCGTGTCCCTCAGGGATGATGAACAGATACAGGATTTCTCTGATTATCTTGATGACCGTATCGTTGTCACGGATCGTGTAAGGAACGCGGGTCCTCTTGCAGGTATGCTTGCTGGTTTTGAACGAGCTTCAGGTGACTATGTATTTGCCGTGGCATGTGACATGCCTTTCCTGAACGAGCAACTCATCGACATGATGTTCAATATGGTGGGAGAACATGATGCACTGGTCCCGATAAGTGAATATGGTATGGAGGAACCACTTCATGCGATATATCGCAGGGATGTCATGCTTGAGGCGATAGAGGCTTCTCTCGGTGAAGGTCAGCGAAGTATCCGTGCACCAGTAGCATCCCTTGAGAATGTACTGTATCTTGATGCTGAAACTATCATGGCTGTAGACAAAGATCTTAAGAGTTTTGTTAACATAAATACTCCGTCAGATGTTCAAAGGATAATTAACTGGCAGTCCGATGATGGATAATTGACCTGATAGTGATGTGTCACAATGATAGACCATGGTATTGTAATAGAGAAGGCGATCTGGAGAATTGCGGATGAGTATGACCTTGATGTTGAAGCCGTGGAAAATGCTATCAATTTCTCGGAAAGACCGATCGACCTTGATACATTGGTGGGGCAGGGTATATTCTGCTTCAGGGGACCCAGTGAGAATGTCAAGTATGACAATGCTGCCCTGTGTCTTTCAAACAAGATACTTGCAAACCCGGGTGTTGCAAAGAATATCTTATCCATTCTTTGTGAGCGCATCAAAAAGTGGGACCATGAGGATATAAATGATCTTCTTTCCTTATTGAAAATGTCTATCACGATAATGGAACTGAACCCGGATGAGTATCCGGGCCTTAAAGCATGCAGTATCGACCCTGAAAAACTGCCTTCTGAAGAGATCCCTGCTGATCTGGTTAACCGGGATGACAGGTATCGTGTATGGGCCATGGACAAACAGGGGATGTGTCTTGTGGGAATAGATGCAAACGAAGTTGTTCATATCGATGACATCAGGCATGCTCTTAATGACGGGGATGTGGATGCGGGAGATATCATCCAATGTTGAGATATATAATTCATGTTCTCTAAATAATTTTATATATTATTTCTAATATGTCCATTGTACATACGAATAATTTCGATAACTTAATAAATATGTTATGTACATTTAGGTTAGAAAAAGATGGAAATATCCTGCATAGATATGACATTATGCAAAAATATTTTGATCTTGGAGTTGGTATGCTGAATGGATCCTGATACGCCGGAAGAATGGTTCAAATTAGCGTTTGATGCCGATGATCCGGAAGAGAAGATAGAATATTTCACTCTTATCTTAGAACATGAGGATCTTGACCCGGAACTATGGAGCAACGAGGCTATTGCCCTGGTATGGAATAATAAGGGCATTGCACTTTCTTTTTTAGGACTGGACGAAGAAGCGCTTGAATGCTTCAGAAGGTCCATTGAACTTTACAAAAGCGACATTGATGTATGGTGTAACATGGGTGTGGTCATGTTCAATACTGGTCGCTATGAGGATGCCATTAAATGTTATAGCACGGTTCTGACCATCGACCCCAATAATGATGATGCCTGGATCAACAAAGGGGATATCCTTGAAGTTATGGGTAAGCACAACGAAGCTATCGATTGTTATAGTAAGGTTCACAAGGAGATAGAGCTGGATAACAAGTTCGCTGTTGTGTGGCACAAGAAAGGTATCTCTTATTTTGGTCTTGGTAGATATGATGATGCAGCTAACTGTTTTAACAGGGTCCTTAAGATCGATCCCGACCATCTGGATGCGGTTGAGAAGCTGAAGGCTGCAATGGTCAGAACAACAAAAATGAATGAGGATATGAAGTATTCAGGTACTTCATACCAGTAGAAATAACCTGTATCGTAGATTATCTTTTTAGATCACATTACTATACAGTGAAACGCTCACCCAGTTCAGGAGCGTGGGCATCGACCCCGATCTCTTCTCTTATCCAGTCTGCAAATCCTTCACAGTTGTCCCCATGCATGGTGAACACACGTTCCGTTCCCCTGTCACAGAAATCCTTTACCATTTCCTTGAGCTCTTTGTCTCCTGAATGGGCAGAGAAATCATATTGTTCTATCTTTGGTTTGAGGTGCCTGATCGCTCCATCGGTTTCGATGTTGCCTGTATCCATGGCCATTCTGCCATTCGTTCCCTCAACCTGGTAACCGGTAAGTATTATCTTTGATTTGGGGTCTTTACAGAGTCTGTCTATGTAGCGGAGAACAGGTCCACCGTTAAGCATTCCCGCCGTTGTGACTATCACGGACGACTCAAGGCGAAGGCTCTCCCTTTTCCTTCCTTTCACCATTGTAGCGTTATCAAATGCTTTTTTCAGGTGTGTGGGATTACGGATATAGTCGGGATATTTTGACATGATCTTGTATGCCTGCACTCCCATGCCATCAACATATGGTCTGATCCCATGCGCATCCAGCAGCATGAGCAGTTCCTGTGTTCTACCGATCGCGAAGGCGGGAACGATGACACTGCCGCCGATGTCAAGTGTATCCATAACGGAATCTATGAATGCTTCCTCTACTTCTCTGCGTGGAGGATGTTCGTCGCCAAAATATGTGCTTTCGGTGATGAGCACATCAGAATCGGGAAACTCAACCGCACCTGATACCAGTCGTGTATCCGAGGTATTGATGTCTCCTGTATAGAAAATGCTCTTGTTCTCTTTATCCTTGATATGTATCGCTGCAGCACCTGGTATGTGTCCGGCATTGAAGAACTCAACATCATATCCACAGGCGCGGAACTCAACACCTGTATCAACCTGTTTGGTCTGGTGCGCGAACTTTGAGAGGTCGATGGAATCATATATTGGCATCTCACCCTCTCTTTCAGCTATCTTCAGAGTGTCCTTTGCCAGCATGTTTGCCATGTCGAATGTCGGGGGGGTCATGTAGACATCAGGTTCGAGGTCCATAAGGTTTGGAACTGCACCGGAGTGATCGATATGAGCGTGGGATACCAGAATTGCTTCAGGCCGTGATCCGTTCACCGGATACTTTACGTTCTCTCCCGGGGATACTCCGTAATCCATCATTATCTTCTCATCGACAAGTACTGCCGATCTTCCAACCTCTCTGCATGCACCCTTGAATTCCAGTTCCATCTTACCCATCTCCATTCAGACGATATCCGCCTGCCATGCTTTTAGTTTCTTAACAGGTATACTTGTAACTTTTGCAAGTTCCAGAGCATCTGCTTCACAAAGTTCTTCCACACTGCATATGCCTGCATCTGCCAGTTTCTCAGCAGTGACCTTTCCGATACCTGATATGTCGTTCAGGGTCTTTGGCCGTTCCTTGCCCTCATTCTGCTTCTTCCTTTCCTCTTCCTGTGTCTTCTGCCATTCAATAAAATTGCATTCAGGACATCCAAGGTTCCATGGGCGTTTGCCTGCATTGACAATGCGTATGTGATAAAGTCCGTGATCATCACATTGCTTATCCGTTACTACAACCTGACCTGAACGTGGCAGGGGTAGTGAGAAATTACAATCCGGGTAACCTTCGCATCCAATGAAACGGGAACCACGCTTGGATCTCATGACCATGAGGTTAGAACCACATTCTGTACAGGTTCCTATGATCTTATCCTCACGAAGACCGGCACGCAATGATTCACTGATGTCATCCTTGTTCTTTCCAAGTTCGGAGAAGACGAGTTCCAGCATTTCCCTTGATTCGTTCAGAACATCATCTTCAGGAATGCCTCCTTCTGCTATCCTGTCCATGTCAGCTTCAAGTTTGCTGGTCATATCAGGTTTTGATATGGTAGGTGCGAACTTCTCAAGTGTATCTACAACAGCGATCGCGGTCTTTGTTGGCTGGAGTGGGTTTCCATGCACGTATGCGCGTGAATAGAGCTTACTGATGATCTCGTGACGGGTAGCCTTTGTGCCAAGTCCCATCTCTTCCATTATCCTGATAAGCCTGCCCTGTCCGTATCTTCCGGGAGGTTGTGTTTCCTTTGCTTCTACTTCCAGCTTTGTAACATCATGTTTGTCGCCTTCCTCCATCTTTGGAAGCAACCTGTCCTCCGGTGCATTGTAGTGGTAGTACCATCTCCATCCGGGCTCTACGAGCCTTGCACCGCTGGCCTTGAACTCCTCCCCTTTGATATCGAACTTGGACCGGATGGTCTCCCATTTTGCAGGGTCTGCAAAGGTTGCGAAGAAACGTCTTACAACCATCTCATAGAGTTTCCATTCCTGCTCGTTCATCTCGGTCTTCTTAGCAAGGGATGCCGGGAAGATAGGAGGGTGATCCGTGGTCTCTTTCTTACCTCTGGTAGGAACAAGTTCCTCTTTCTCCAGCAGTTTAAGCGCATACTGCTTGAAGGCACCGGTCTTGAAGATCTCTATCTGTGCCCTCAGGTCGATACTTTCGGGATAGACTGTGTTATCGGTTCTCGGGTATGAGATAAAACCGTTCGTATAAAGGGTCTCAGCGATCCTCATTGCATTGGCAGCCGTAAAGCCAATGGAACTGGCAGCGCTGATAAACTCGGTGGTGTTAAAAGGAGTTGGTGGTTTGTCGGTCTTCTCGGAGGTCTTGAGTTCCGTTACCAGAGCCTCATCGCCCACAGCTATCCTTTCCATAGCTGAATCTACTTCATCCTTTTCCCAGAAACGTTTGGTACGGTGCTCGACCTTGAACTCCTCTCCTGTTCCGCTCTTCAGCATTGCCGAGAGTTCCCAGTAGGGCCTCGGGATAAAGGCATCTCTCTCCTTCTCACGCTCTACTATAAGGGCAAGTGTCGGTGACTGCACCCTGCCCACTGACAGGAACATCTTTCCAAGACGTCCTGCGGCGAGGGAGATGTAACGGGTAAGTGACGCACCCCATACAAGGTCTATGACCTGCCTTGAATGTCCTGCATCCGCCAGATCGAAGTCGACATTGGAAGGATTTGAGAATGCTTCATTGATGGCCTTTGGTGTGATCGCACTGTAATGTACACGATCGAATGGCACATCAGGGTTCACTCCCCTGATGATATCAAGGGCTTCAACGCCTATTAGCTCTCCTTCTCTGTCGTAGTCAGTTGCAATGGTTACTTTAGCGGCTTCTTTCCCAAGCTTCTTTAAGGCAGCTACTATCTTGACCTGGGTCGAGGATGTGATGATCTCTGCACCTATGAGTTCGTTTGCCTCTACCTTCTGCCAGTTGTTATATGCCTTTGGAAAATCGAGCTTTACTATGTGTCCGCTAAGGCCGATGAATACTTTTCTCTCCTCACCTGATCCGTCTTCGTAAGTGTCTACTCCACTTACGCGAACCTGCTTTGGTTTTTTGGGAGTCAGGATTGCCGCTATCCTTTTTGCTGCAATATGTTTCTCTGCTATGATGAGATGCATGTTATCTCCGTATGTCTTGAATGGTGCAATATAATGATAAAATGTTCATTTGATGCTATACTTTTGATAAAAGATCTTTATTTTTACAGGGTTATTTAATGATTAAATCTAACAAACATCCTTGTAAATATATCTATCGCAGAAACAATTGATCAGATGGCCCTGCAATTATGCAAAAACAAGCAACGAATTGCATCTCTGGTAACTAATGAATAAAAATGAGAGTAATAATTCAAAAAAGTAGATGAAACATTTCCTGTTCCCACCACCAGGAAAGAACAGGAAATGCCCAATCCCACCCATATGAAAGAAGGTTAGTCCTTTCTTTGCATAAGTTCGATATCTTCCATGACTGCCTGAAGGTCATCCTCGTGCTCGATCTCATCCGTGAGGATCTGTAACACTATCTCGTAGGTTACAGGGTCTTTATCCTTGACCTTTTCAAGGATGTTGTTGTAGACCTGGATGGCACATTGCTCTCCCTTGATGTTCTGCTCAAGGATCTTCTTTACAAATGGATCATCAGGTGCTTCATATCCACAGTTTGTGACATCGTACCATTCCTGGGGAGAGAGTACAGGTGTTCCGCCAAGCTGTAAGATCCTGTTAGCTACCATGTCTGCATGACGAAGCTCATCATTTGCATGCTCTATAAGTTCAGCTACGGCAGCTTCCCTCATAGGACCTTTGACAACCTTTGCACCGACCCAGTACTGGTAGTATGCTAACCATTCATCTGCAAGTGCTTTGTTCAATAAGTCTATCAGTTCGTTGACATCTAACCCTAATATTTCCACGCCTTTTGTTCCCATAATAGGTCACCTATGGATTATATCTTTGCATTTGTACTTAAGACTGTTTCTTGAGGCACATGAACCAGTCGAGGCAGTACTTTCCTTCCTCTTCGGTCTCGACCCTTTCCTTTGCAGATCCGCATGATCCTGGAGGTGGGATTATGACATCATCGCCTGGTTGCCAGTTGGCAGGTGTTGCGATGTTCTCAGCATCGGATTTCTGCATTGCAAGGATAAGTCTCTTGATCTCATCCATGTTCCTTCCGTTGGAAAGTGGATAGTAGACGATGGCTCTTATCTTTGCTTTTGGGTCCATGATGAAAACCGCTCTGACAGCCTGTGTTGTGGAGGCATTTGGCTGTACCATACCGAACTTCTTTGCAACTTCCATCTTAAGGTCTGCAATGACCGGGAAGGTCACCTCAACGTCCTTCATTCCATTGTACTCGATCTTCTCTTTGATCGTCCTGAGCCATGCAATATGTGCATAGATACTGTCAATGGAAAGACCGATCAGCTCTGTGTTCAATTCCCTGAACTCTTCCTGCATGCTGGCAAATGTCATGAACTCTGTTGTACATACAGGTGTGAAGTCTGCAGGGTGGCTGAAAAGAATTACCCACTTCCCCTTGTAATCTTTAGGAAAATTGATCTCCCCGGCAGTTGTCTCTGCTTTAAATGACGGTGCATCGTCGCCGATAAGTGGCATCGTTACAATTTCTTCTTCCATATTACTCCTTCTCCATACATTTCTTGCAGATCCCGTAAAAATTGGTATCTGCTGATTCTATTTTGAATCCGTCTATCTCTTTTGCTATTTTCATAGCATATTCATAGAGCTCTTCAGATTCGTAGTCTTTCATTTCTCCGCATTCAAGGCACATTGTGTGGTGGTGAGGTATCAAATTGGATTCGAACCTCGAAACACCTTTAACATTGACTTCCTTGATCAGGCCTTTTTCAGACAAAAACTTCAGATTGTTATACACAGTAGCTTTACTGATACGGGTAAGTTTTTGTCTTACTCCCTCAAAGACATCATCTACAGTGGGATGACCATCAAATTCCTTAAGGAAATCCAGGATCTCTATCCGCTGGTTCGTATATTTGATGTCTGCTCTTTTCATACTTGTCTCACCTTCCGACCATTATATTTGAATGGTTTTCATGTAAGAACATATTCTAAATAATAATTATTATTATTTAAGTTTTGTTCTCAAATGATATTTGTGTTTAATAATAATCTCTAATATTATACATCATATACATATATTACGTGATCAGGCAGAGGTAAACGGATACAAAATAGATGTCAGGCAAGATACTTATCAGATAAGCTCTCAAATACTGCTCAGTACTTGAGGTGGCATAAGAATGAGCAGGATCAAAATTGTTTCATGGAATGTGAATGGCATCAGGGCAGCCCATAAAAAAGGTTTCCTTGACTGGTTCAATGAGGAAAGGCCGGACATACTCTGTATTCAGGAGACCAAGGCCAGAAGGGAACAACTCCCGGAAGAGCTTCTTGAGATCGATGGCTATTACAATTATTTTGCCTCTGCGGAGAAAAAAGGTTACAGCGGTGTTGCACTTTATACCAACAAAGAACCTGTTGACATCAAATGCGGCTTTGGTATCGACAAGTTCGACAGCGAAGGAAGGACCCAGATCGCAGACTTCGGGGATTTCGTACTCTATAATATATACTTCCCCAACGGCAAGGCATCAGCTGAAAGACTTGCCTACAAGATGGAGTTCTATGACGCTTTTCTTGAACATGCCAATACCCTCAGGTCCCGAGGCAAGAAGATCATTGTCTGCGGGGATGTGAACACTGCTCATAAAGAGATCGATCTCGCCCGGCCAAAGGAGAATGAGAAGATATCAGGTTTCCTTCCCCAGGAGCGTGCATGGATCGACAAGCTCCTTGATAATGGTTATGTGGATACTTTCAGGATGTTCAACACCGAACCTGAGAACTATACCTGGTGGAGTATGAGGACAAGGGCAAGGGAAAGGAATGTGGGCTGGAGGATCGACTACTTCTTTGCAAGTGATGATATCACGGATAATGTAAAGGATTCATTCATCCTGCCGGAAGTAATGGGTTCGGATCACTGTCCTCTGGGCATCGACCTTGAGATATGATCTTAGAATTGGGATATTGGTAGAAGCAGGAACAGATGATCAGAATAGTTGATGTTCTTTCATCGGCTGATGCTGTCAATTGCGATCTTGACGGCTTCTTGAGGGTTATTCGCTTTGATGGTGCCCTCTATTTCCCATTTTGAATCCAGTGTCACTACGGTCTTACCCATTTTCAGGGAGTGTGCTATCTCTGAGAGCGTTCCGTACTCTCCTCCAATGGCTATCAGGGCATCTGATGAGCGTGCTATTATGACATTTCTCGCATGTCCCATTTCGGTCACAACTGCTATGTCTATGTAAGGGTTAGCGCTTTTATGACTGTCTCCGGGAAGTATGCCTATGGTGGTACCTTTTTCACTTTTAGCACCGGCAGCGACTGCTTCCATCACTCCTCCAAGTCCGCCACAAAATAATATTGCTCCACTCCTTGCGATCCCGGCCCCGGTCTCATATGCTTTCCTTCGCAGTTCCTCATCACAGGAACCTGCACCTATCACTCCGATCTGTATCATATTATGTGATCCTGAAAGTTGATGATATTGGTTTACATGTATTCGCTCTGTATCCTAAGGATATCCTTGCTATCTTTAGCCTGTGAATACTCTTCCAGAGGCTCATGGTTGAGTTCAAGGAATGTGTGTCCCCAGTTGAACTTTGACATTATCCTCTCTGCCTGTTCCTTATTCCCGAGGATGTAAAGGGATGCTGCAAAGGCTTCTACAGATGTGAGTTTGAACGGTCTTCCGAAGTTCACCGGATTTGCAGCTACAAGGTAGGGCAATGCACGGTGTTCAAGTCTCATCCTGAGAAGTTGTGGGAACACCCTTTCAACCTCTTCCCATGAACAGTCAAGGACAGTAATGCCTTTTTTAGCACTATCTGCAGGTGACAGGGCCTTCTCTGCCATTGGGTCCAGAAGTATGGATCTTGAAGGTATCCTTTCTATTTTCTCTGAAAGGTTCACAAGTCCGAAACGCGCCATTTTCTTGCCAGTACATTTTTTCGGGTCACATTGTTTTGCGTGATACAGGAAGAGTTTGATATCCTTTTGTTCGACAGGTGCCATGTGTCATGATGGACCTTGATCCTATATATCGCTAATTGAAGCACAGGATAAATTAATCACAAGATAATATAGATATGTATTTATATTTTTAAGTGATATTTACTTTAGTGTATACTTTAGGTGACATTGGATCGTTCTTCGATCCTAACCGAAATTACTAGAAATCACTATCATCAATAAGAGAGGCATTTTATGACAGCAACGATCTTTACTATTGTTTCAGGGAAGGGTGGTGTCGGTACAACTACAGCTGCTATTAATCTTAGCGCTGCGATTGCGGGGTTTGCAAAAAAGACCCTTATAATCGATGCTGATATCGGAATGCCCACTATCGGGTTAATGTTGGGACTGGACACATCAAAGGCAACTCTGCATGACGTTCTTGCAGGTACTGCCGATTTAAAGGATGCAATATATGATGGTCCGAACAACATGCATGTTCTTCCGGGAAGTATTTCCCTTCATAGTTTCCTGAATGCTGATACAGATCCCATCAGTGAGATCATTGATGGTCTAAAAGACAAATATGATTTCATTGTTATCGATTCTCCTACAGGGATAAACAAGAATTCCCTATTCGCTATCTCTCTTGCAGACGAACTGATCCAGGTGGTAAATCCAGATATTGCATCCCTTGCCGGTGCAATGAAGATAAAGACCATCTCGGATAACATGGGTAAACAGTTCCGTGGGATCTTCCTTAACAGGACTGGTGTGACCCCCAACGAGCTTAGTAAGGAAAGGGTCGAGACAGCTCTTGGCCTTAAGATATTGGGGGAGATACAGGAAGAGAACAATGTGAAGAATTCACTGGCCTTCAAAGCACCTGTGGTGGTAAAATATCCGGGTTCAAGCGCATCTGTCGGTTTTAACAAGGAAGCAGCAGAGATCGCTGGTATCAAAGTACCTGCAGCTGTTAATGAGGATGCAGAAAAGAAAGAGAAGAAGGAAAAGAAGAGCCGGAAGTTCTCCTTATCGAAGAGCAAGAGCTGAGACTTAGCGGATATATGAAAAACTGTGAACTAAGAACTGTGAACTAAGTGTTTAAAAGAAGATAATAATGACCACTAATATCGGGGTTGGTAATAATTGAATGATATTTCAGGTGACCGAACTGAAGATAAAGATGAGGAAAACGGCCTTCCTGATGAAACGGTATCAACAGAGGAGGAAATAACCGTTTCTGAAATGGAAGATGAACCCCTTTTACAGTCCGAAGTATCAATTGATGAAGGAACAGAAGAAGGGTCAGGAGAAACAGTATCCGTCTTTTCAGAAGAAGATGTGATCGATCTTGCGGATGTTTCTGTAGAGGATGCTTTTATTGAAGACATTAATGAAGTACAGGCCGATCTGTCAGATGAACCGCTCGATGAGGATGAGTTCAGTATGCTGGATGACATCCTTGCTGTTGACCAGGATAATCTTATAAATGAACTTGCAGACCTTATCCTTCCTGACGCGGAACCTGTGAGCATCGAAAGTCTGAAGAGCAAGGTCAATGAGGTACCTGTCTCTTCTTATGATGATGTTGTACCTCCTGAGATAGAGTCTGTCTGGGAGGCAGCGATAGCTGAGATATTCGAGATCGAACCTGTAGAAGAGGAATTGATCGTAGATGAGGAGGAAACCGAGTCTATCATTGACCGCGTAAGCAAACTGTTTGCAAGGAAGCAGATCAACCTTGATCCCTATAACGTAGTGGAACACGGTCCTATAGTCGATCTCACAATGCCTGTTGACAGTCCTTACAAGGAGGTCGAACTGTATGAGGTGAATCCTCTATATGCCTATATAAGAATAGCATATGATCCGGAAGCCCATGAGTTCCAGTATCAGGCCATTGAACCTGTCCTTTCGGAAAAGGAGCAGGAACTTCTTGATGCTATCAAGATCAAGTTCATCGAGACCCTTGATATAAATCTTAAAGAGGTATCACGTGAGAATGCGGAAGAATACCTTAAATTCAATGCGATCGAGTACCTTAAAGAGTACCAGATAGATATCTCTCCCCGTAAACGTGAGAGAATACTGTACCACATCATCCGTGATTTTGTGGGCTATGGTGCTATAGATGTACTCATGAGGGATCCATATATTGAAGATGTCTCATGTGATGGTCCTAACACACCGGTGTACATTTACCACAAAGAGTACAATTCAATTCCTTCTAACATCAATTTCGAATCAGATGATATACTTGACTCAGCTGCCATCAGGATCGCGCAGATATGTGGCAGGCATATATCGGTAGCACATCCATTATTGGATGCTACAATGCCGGATGGTTCCCGTATACAGATGACGCTGGGAAGGGAGATAACCACTCGTGGAACTACCTTCACCATAAGAAGGTTCAAGGATAATCCGATAACCCCTACCAACCTCATCGATTTCCATACGTTCTCAACCGCAATGATGGCATACCTGTGGCTTGCTGTTGATTCAAGCAAGAGTCTTGTCTTTGCAGGAGGTACTGCTTCAGGTAAGACAACAGCAATGAATGCTGTTTCACTTTTCATCCAGCCGGAAATGAAGATCGTTTCCATCGAGGATACAAGGGAACTCAACCTTACTCACCCTAACTGGATCCCTGGTGTGACCAGGCAGGCTTTCTCAGGTGAGGAAAAAGGTTCTATTGAGATGTATGAACTCCTGAGGGCTTCATTGAGGCAAAGACCTGAATACATCCTTGTGGGCGAGGTTCGTGGTGCTGAAGCCTATGTACTGTTCCAGGCAATGTCAACAGGTCACACTACATTCTCTACAATGCATGCTGATTCCGTTCAGTCAGTGGTACACAGGCTGGAGAATCCTCCTATCAATGTACCAAGGATTATGATTCAGGCTCTTGATCTTGTTTCTATACAGGTTCAGGTCAAGGTCGGTGAAGAGCGTGTCAGGCGTTGTAAGACACTCACCGAGATAGTAGGAGTTGATCCAAGGACAGGTGAACTTCTTACAAATGATGTTTTCTCCTGGGATGCTGCCAGGGATATGTTCCAGTATTCAGGCAGGTCATATGTGATAGAAAGTGTCATGGAAAGTCGTGGCTGGACCGAAGAAAGGGTCCGTGACGAGTTGAAACGACGTCAGGATATCCTTGAATGGGCTCGTGATAAGCACATCACGCATTTCAATGATTTCACGAAGATCGTTGTGGCCTATAACCGTGAACCGGAAATGGTAATGAAACTTGTAAGGCAGGAATTGCATGACTAATGTTTATCAGGTGTTCGCTTACAATCTGTTTGGCAAATACTATGAGAGAAGGAGGGTCGAATTCTTCGGTCTTCGTCATAGTCTCCTGAGGAACAGGATGGATACGTCATATGACGTTTACATGGCCAGTGCCCTTTTAAGTTCAATACTGAGTGCTGTAGGTGCTTCATTCTTTATTTCATTGATACTTGTTGTAATGGGTGTCCCTGAGATAAAAGCGTCAAGAATAATGCTTCCTTTATGGTTCGAGCCGCTGGTCCAGTACAAATCGATGATAGTAGGCCCTTTTCTTGTTCTGCTGTTCACGGCACTTGTTTTCATCTGTGTGTACAAGGTGTTCCAGATCTACCCTTCTATAATGTCAGGTGACAGGAAAAGACGTATCGACACAATGCTTCCGTATGCTGTGAACTATATGTCCGCAATGTCAGGTGCAGGTGTACTTCCGGTAGATCTCTTCAGGTCCCTTGCTAATAATGATATCTATGGTGAGGTCTCAGTTGAATGCCGTTATCTGGTACGTGACCTTGAGGTCCTGGGCCAGGATCTTGTAACTGCAATGAAGAACCTTGCGACAACGACCCCTTCCCCTACACTACAGGAGTTCCTGCAGGGTGCTATCACTGTGGTCACATCGGGGGGACAGCTTGAGCCATATTTCCAGATCAAGACAGAGCAATATATAGCGGAGAACCGTCAGAACCAGAAGGAATTCCTAGAGACACTGGGTCTTCTTGGTGAGACCTATGTGACCGCCTTTGTTGCCGGTCCTCTTTTCCTTGTGGTCGTAATATCCATCATGTCGATAATGGGTAACGCGCAGATGGTCTTCCTTTACATCATTATCTATGCATTGATACCGATCGGCAGTATCATGTATGTAGTTCTTATCAGTATGATGACCCCGGAGGCCTGAAATGAACCTGCGTGAGATAATCAACAACATCTTCAATAAAGAAGCGGATCTTGACAGTTCCCTCACAGAAGAAGAGCTATCTGAGATCGAGGATCAGCATATAAGCTTCAAGATCAAAGAAGCCGGTAAGAATGTGCTTCTGAAGGAGTTCTTCAAAGATCCCAGAAAGATGCTGTATACATACCCTGAATACACTTTCTTTGTGAGCGTACCTTTAGCTTTTGTTTTCTTTATTGTGGGCATGGCAGCTACCTGGGGTACTGTGCTGATAGATGATGTTATCGTTTTCACTGTCCTTTTAGTTATAACTCCTCCTTCTATCACGTTCCAGATAAAATACAAGAAGACGAGCAAGATAGAGGAATACCTTCCAACTTTCCTGAGGGATATATCCGAGATGAGCAGGGCAGGACTTACTCTTCCAAGGGCTGTCAATACTGTTGCAAAAGGTGAGTATGGGGCTCTGACCGGTGAGGTACAGAGCATGGATTCCGCCATGTCATGGGGTGTTTCCTTTGAAGAGGCACTGGAGACCTTTGCAAAAAGGACTCCTACTCCTATAATCACAAGGACGGTCTCCCTTATCAATCAGGCCAGCAGGGCAGGTGGTCGCGTATCTTCCGTTCTGGAGGCTGCTGCCAGGGATGCAAGGGAAGTTAAACTGCTGGAGCGTGAGAGGCGCGGTAACATGATGGTCTATGTTGTCATCAGTTACATGTCGTTCTTCGTTTTCCTCTTCGTAATTGGAATGCTTACCTCCACTTTCGTGCCAACAATGGCAGATGCAGGCAGGGCAGCTTCAGCAGCAGGCGCAGGAAGTCAGTTCATCGGCGCTTTTGACCCGGCTAAATATACCCGTCTTATGATGCATACCGGAGTTATCCAGGGATTCATGAGCGGTCTTGTTGCAGGTCAGATGGGTGAGGGTTCAGTTTCCCTTGGACTGAAACATTCCATTATCATGACCCTTATCGCATGGGTAGTATTCACCTTTGTGATCTGAGCCGGAAAAAAGAAATTAAAATAAAAAGTTGCTTATTCGATCTTCGAATAAGCCTCCTTTGCTTTTTTGGTGATGTTCAGGAACAGGTCTTCGTTGTGGGAATCTATTCCAACGACAAGAGGTCCGAATTCCTTTACTTCGAGTTCCCACACAGCTTCAGGCATTCCCAGGTCCAGCCAGTGTACCTTCTTTACCTTCTCGATGCTCATGGCAGCAAGTGCGGCACATCCTCCTGTGAATGCAAGATAGACTGCTTTGTTCTCCATGGCTCCCTTGACGTTGTCCATTCCGCCCTTCCCTATAAAGGCACGTACGGGGTGCACCTTAAGGAGTTCCGGTGTCATTTTTGACATACGGGCACTGGTTGTAGGTCCGGCAGCCACGACTTCCCAGTTACCGTCGTTCTCTCTCATGAGGGGGCCGCAGTGGTAGATCACTGCACCTTCAAGGTCAAAGGGTAGTTCCTCTTTCTCCTCTGCCATTTCAAGTATCCTGGCATGTGCCTCATCCCTTGCTGTGAAAACTGTCCCTGTGAGGTATACGATGTCACCTGCTTTGAGCTTCTTTACACTCTCTTCAGCCAGTGGTGTTGTAAGTCTGTATTCCATCACTGGTCACCTCCAAGTGTGACTGAAGCGTGTCTATTTGCCCAGCATTGTATGTTCACAGCCACAGGCAGGGATGCAGTATGGCAGTGTGCCTTCTTTATGTGGACTGCAAGTGCCGTGGTCTTTCCTCCAAGTCCCATGGGTCCGATCCCAAGGGAATTGATATCATTGAGCAGGTCCAGTTCCTCTTCGTTCATATCATCCATCTTTTCAAGAAGTGACGACTTTGCAAGCCTTGCTGCTTTGTCAAATGACCCGCCGATACCAACACCCACGACAATTGGCGGGCAGGGTTTACCACCGGCATTCAGCACGGTCTCAAGTACGAAGTTACGTATCATGTCCTTCTCTGTAGGGTTGAGCATCCTTATGGCACTCATGTTCTCAGAGCCTGCACCCTTTGGGGCAACGGTTATCTTTATACTGTTCCCTTCGACCAGTTCGTATTTGATATCAGGTATTCCGTTTCCTGTATTATTCCCACTGTTACTGCGGCTGATCGGATCCACCGCATTGGGGCGGAGTGGTATCGATGCAGTTGCCAGTTTAACACCTTCGAGGATCGCTTCCTCAAGGTTACATTCTATGATAGCTTCACGCCCCAGCTCTACGAAGAATATGAGTATTCCTGTGTCCTGGCATATGGGCACTTTCCGGCTGCCAGCGATCTCTATATTCTTCAGGATGGCTTCAAGTTGTTCTTTTGCTACGGGGGAATTTTCATTAGAAGCAGCTTTTTCAAGTGAGCTAACAACATCCTGTGGAAGTCTGGTCTCAGCTTCTTCAAGAATATCTACAACGGCTGATACAACAGTATCATGATTGATAGGATTTGACAAAAAAGATCACCTTTAATGTTTGGCACAGGAAAGAACGATATTTCAATTTTAAATGGTGCGGGAGAAGGGATTCGAACCCCCGAACGCCTACGCGAGCAGATCTTGAGTCTGCCACCGTTGACCGCTTGGTTACTCCCGCATCGGGATTAACGATACCTCTATAGCTGTATTTATTATAAATCTAACTGTCGTTATCTGATCTTATATCTTGAACCTGCTTGTTGATAAGCGGTGGTTATTTTCCATGCAATATATTATCATTGTAATATTTTAATCGACGGTATTAAATATATGCCTAACGATATTGTAAGTGAGTCAACAGTATTTGTTCATTAGTGAATCGTTGGCTTAGTGGTACAGTAAATAGAATGCTGGGGGCATTACTATTAGGCGGAGTAGGTTAGACATTACGTTGGATATCCTAAAGATAACTCTTGAAGGTGCAAAGAAGACACAGATAGTTTACGGAGCGAACCTTAATTCTTCAATTGCGAACAAGTATATTACAATACTTGCAGAAAAGCAGCTTATTGAACATAAAGGGGACGTATTTGTAACAACTGATAAAGGAAGACAATACAGGGAAATGGCCAGTGAACTTAGTATTCACTAACCTTTTCCAATATCTTTTTTTTTGTATTCTCTATTTATATCATATAAGTCCGAGCACACCTGATAGTTTCAACAGTACGTTAGCTATGGCAAATGTGACACTGTTGGTAAACCCGACAGGCTCGATCACTATCCTATCCTCATCCATGGCATCGACGAATGTGCCCAGTGGGTATTCGGAGTTCAGCACTTCATAAGTTGTATCTTCATCAGTACCAACCACGACAGTTGCACCGATATCGTCTTCTGCATCAATTTCCTCGAATGTCGTGATCACAGAATCCTCAGTGACTGCTTTGATATGCAATTCAGTGCCGTCGTTCTGTTCGATCACCAGATGGACAACCTCATTTCCAAGCAACATATTAATGAAAGAAGGTACCTGGTCAGAAACATCATTGTACTCGTTCACCTTCAGTTCGATGTCAGTGAAAATATCAGCACTTGCGGTCTGTGCGGATGCAAGCGCAACGGACAGGACCAACAATAAGATTATTAGTTTTTTCATATTCGCTCCTCCCTTAAAATCTATAATTTATATTTTGAACTTAATACTATTAAAGGGTTAACTGATGAACAATTGATTATATGTTCGTGCCTGTTCCCCACTCTGGACCATTTATACTCCCAAAATAAAAATGTGAACCATGACAATGGTTTTTTACTTCCTGTGACATAGAGTACCGGGACGGAGGATTCTGAATAGGCGAGATAGTGGTCAGCGATTCCATGAGGGAATATTTTGAAGGACTCGAGTCCAGACTACATGAAGAGATAGCTATTGCCAATCGTGCACGTTCAAAAGGCAGGGACCCAAAACCTCAGGTAGAGATCCCTCTTGCCAAGGACCTTGCGGACAGGGTGGAGAACCTGATCGGTGTGAAGGGCGTTGCTGAACAGATACGTATCTTCGATGAGACGATGTCCCGTGAGGAGGGTGCCCTTGCAATAGGAAAGGCTGTTGCAGAGGGTGCAGTTGGAGAGTTCGATTCTAAGGAAGAAGCTATCGAGGCTGCTATACGTGTGTCTGTTGCAATGCTGACCGAGGGTGTGGTTGCTGCACCTATCGAGGGAATAGACAAAGTGACCCTTGGAAAGAACGATGACGGAAGCGAGTACATAAGGATATTCTATTCAGGACCCATACGCAGTGCAGGAGGAACAGCCCAGGCGCTCTCCGTACTTGTAGGTGATTATGTACGCCGTGCTGTAGGTATTGACCGTTTCAAGCCACGCAAGGATGAGGTTGAGAGGTATGTGGAGGAGATCCTTCTCTACAGGCGTGTGGCTACTTTGCAGTACACACCATCTGAGGATGAGATCAGGCTGATAGTCGAGAACTGTCCGATCTGCATCGATGGTGAGCCCACAGAGGCTGAGGAAGTTGAGGGTTACAGGAACCTTGACAGGATAGAGACCAACAGGGTACGTGGCGGTATGTGTCTTGTACTTGCGGAAGGTCTGGCACTGAAGGCCCCGAAGGTCCTGAAGCATGTCAACAAGCTCGAAATGGATGGCTGGGACTGGCTTAACAAGCTCATAGCCGGAACGAAAAGCTCAGATGATGACGATGGCGGTTTTGTCGGTGTCAAACCCAAGGACAAATATCTACGTGATCTCATTGCTGGCCGACCCGTATTCTCCCATCCAATGAGACCCGGTGGTTTCAGGTTACGATACGGAAGATCACGAAATACTTCTTTTGCAGCCGCAGGGATCAGTCCTGCGAGCATGTATATAATGGATAGTTTTATCGTTGCGGGTACCCAGCTCAAAGTGGAGCGTCCGGGGAAAGCTGCCGGAATGGCACCTGTGGACAGCATTGAAGGTCCTACTGTCAGGCTGAGATCAGGCGATTTGGTCAGGGTGGATGATGAGCAGATGGCTATAGATATCCATCCTGAAGTGGAAGAGATCATCGATATTGGCGAGATACTGATCAACTACGGTGATTTCCTTGAGAACAATCATCCGCTTGTCCCTTCATCTTATTGTTTTGAATGGTGGATACAGGAATTTGAAAAGGCTGTTGTGGACTCTCCTTATTCAAAGGCTGAACTGGAGTTGCCTTCACAGGAACTGGCACTTGAACTGTGCGAAAAATATAATGTTCCTCTGCATCCTGCGTACACTCATCTGTGGCATGATATCTCGATCGATGAGTATACTGAACTTGCTTCGTTCATATCCGGGAATGGCACTCTCTCCTCTGATGGTTCCTGTCTGGAACTACCGCTTGATATTTCAAATGATGCCGGGATTAAAACGATCCTGGAAAAACTGCTGGTATTGCACAGTGTACGTGGCGGAAAGATAATGATAGGTGACCCTCTTCCATTCATCAGGTGCCTTGGTCTTGACAGGGAACTGACTAAGAAATGGGATTCACTGACTTCAACAGAGATCATGGATGTTGTCAACGAGGTCAGCGGGATGGTCGTAAGGGCGCGTGCCCCTATCCGTATAGGTGCAAGAATGGGCCGTCCGGAGAAATCCAACAAGAGAAAGATGTCTCCTGCTCCTCATGTCCTGTTCCCTATCGGGGATTCTGCAGGGAACACCCGTAAGATGGAGGCGGCTGCCAGCTATATCGCATCTATGAACGGGAAAGTTGGCCAGATACGGGTTGAGATAGGAAACCGTGTATGTCCGGCCTGCGGAATGGATAGTTTCCTCTACCGCTGTGACTGTGGAGAGTTCACCGTTCCCAAACTGTTCTGTCCGAGATGTGGCAGGTCCGAACCGAAGGAGGAGTGTCCAAAGTGCGGTTCAAAGACCACCTGTGTGAAGATGCAGAACATCAATTTCAAGGAGATATACCAGGCTGCCTTCGCGAAGGTCGGTGAACGTGAGAATATCGAGGTCAAGGGTGTCAAGCGCATGATGTCCGGGACCATGACACCGGAACCTCTTGAAAAAGGCATCCTGAGGGCTAAGCATGATCTTTATACTTTCAAGGACGGGACCGTCAGATACGATATGTCCGACATCCCGTTGACACACATACGGGCAGATGAACTTGATATCGGTGTTGAGAAGCTCCAGCAGATCGGTTACACTGAGGATATATATGGTGAGCCATTGGAAAGGGATGATCAGGTCGTATGTCTCAAAGTGCAGGACCTTGTGGTATCTTATGACTGTGCCGCCTACCTGCTGAGAACCACTCAATATATCGATGACCTTCTTGTGAAGTACTATGGGGAGGAACCATATTATAACGCAAAGGAAGCCAGTGATCTTGTAGGCACCATGCTTATGGGTCTTGCTCCGCATACCTCTGCAGGTGTGCTAGGAAGGCTTGTAGGATTTACCAAGGCATCCGTGGGTTATGCACATCCTTTCTTCCATGCAGCCAAGAGAAGGAACTGTGATGGGGACGAGGACTGTGTGATGCTTCTTCTGGATGGTCTTATGAATTTCTCAAGGGACTACCTGCCTGAGAAGAGGGGAGGTAAGATGGATGCTCCGCTTGTGCTTACAACTCGTCTGGATCCGAGCGAGGTTGACAAGGAAGCACATAATATCGATGTGTGTGACCACTATCCTCTGGAATTCTATGAGGCAACACAGAGCTATACAAATCCCAAGGAACTCGAATCCACATTCGATCTCATCAGTGCCAGACTCGGTACTCCTGACCAGTATGAGCACTTCATGTTCACCCACGATACTTCTGATATCGCAGCTGGTCCGCTTAACAGTGCCTATAAGACCCTTGGCAGTATGGTGGAAAAGATGGATGCCCAGCTTGCTCTGGGGGATAAGATCCGTGCTGTGGATGCTTCCAATGTTGCGGAGAGGGTATTGATATCGCACTTCCTTCCGGACATGTTCGGCAATCTCAGGGCGTTCTCAAGACAGGGTACCAGATGCCTGAAGTGTGCTGCCAAGTTCAGGAGACCTCCGCTTACGGGTATTTGCCCTAAATGTGGCGGACGTGTTATCCTCACGGTGCATGAGGGTGCTGTAAAGAAATATCTCGAGGTCTCAAAGAAGGTTGCACTCGAGTACAACGTATCAAGCTATACAAAACAGAGGATCGATCTTCTAGGTCTTGACATGGAATCGCTGTTCCAGAATGACCGGTCAAAACAGACCGGACTCCTGGAATTCATGTGATAAAATATAACAGGGTGCTTCTGCTCGTTCTGTAGAGGTTCTTTCATTCTTCTATTTTCAGGCCTAGCGCATTGATCTCGTTTATGAGCTCTGTGAACTGTTCTATCTCGAATTCAAGTATCTCTTCCTTAGAAAGACCGATGGACATTTCCCCGTCATATGTCAGCATCTCCGGGCCCCTGCGGACAAAGCGTGATACTCCATCTCCTGAGAGGACCTTTGTTGCTTCAGGGTCATGTACGAATGCCCTTCCCGGGATAAGTACGGTTTCCTTTAGGTCACTGAGGTCAAGTTTTTCCAGGTCCTCTATTGTGATAAGGCACCCTATGTCCTTGTCAACTGCAACGACATTGACCGCACTTCCGAGCTTTGTGAATATCTCCTGAAGCCTGTCCTTTGAAGCTCTGCTCGAAAGTATTGTGGCATCTTTCCTGACAGCCGGCAATCTGTCGAGTGCATACTGCTCGTTCCTGATGGCATATGGTGAGCCGATGAGCGGGTCTTCCAGTGGTGTTCCTGTGATGCGGATATTGTGTTTTGAATCAGCATCACGGACGATCTGCACGAACTCTTCTATGGGATGTGTCTCTATGCCATCCATCACGGGAGCGTTGTTGAGGATGAGTCCTTCCTCCGTCCTGTTGGCAAAGCGCATGAGTATCGCTCCTTTTGCTCCCATTTCCTCAAGGTCTGTAAGGGTCTTTTCAAGAACATCCCCGTCATTGATCCCCGGGATAAGGACGATGGCCGCGTAGACATCGCAATGCTGACAGAACTGGTGCAGGACCTTTAACGATGCTTCAGGCTCGGGATCTCTCATGTATTCCCTCCTTAGCTCAGGGTCTGTTGCGAACACTGTGAATGATACTTCTGTAACTCCGTGTTCGAGGAAGAATTCAGCTTCATCCCCTTTGTCAAATCCTTTTCCGCTGGTGTATCCAAGATGTATGGGGATGCCGAACTGTGCAATGTTGGCAACAAGCTCCATGAGGTCGGGATAACAACTGACATCTCCTCCACCGCTGATGGTTATCTTGTCGAAGTCGCCGCCCATACGCAGACGCTGGTAGAGTTCCTGGAACACATATTGCCCGGGTTTAAAGCTGGAGTAGGCTTCCCTTACGCCTCTGGTGCAGTAGTCACAGCCTTTTTTAAAAGGAAAACAGTATTTACATCCAAAAGGCGGATTGTCCTTTACTTTCTTGAAATAACAGTATGTGCAGAAGCCTTTGCAATCGATTCCCGGATTGCCTCCTACGTCAGCGGTGATCTCCATAGAACGGATTACATATTATATATGTACTTAAAGGTTTGCGGATCACAGGGTTTTGACAGAAGATGATCTATAATAATTCTGTCTTTGTCTCAGTCACATATATACTTTATTTAAAGCAGGATGCTGGCAGAGCACATAGTGAATTATTTTTATCAATTGATTTTACCTGCGTTCGATGATAACGGTATTGTCAGAAACGATGCAAAAGGTTTAAACGTCATTGTTGCTTAATAAATCCGAGAATTCCCGGTGGAAAATATATGCGCAGAGATTACTGTGTGGTACAGAGTAATTGACTTTCTTTATTTGTCTGTGCATTTCCAGATGGGTGATTTCTGAATAGAAACATAGGAGGAAAATATACGTGTCTGATAAAATAGACATTTACGACGACAGAGGTAAACTGTTGGAAAGCGGCGTTGATCTTATGGATATTGCGCCAACAAGGAATGCAGCGATTCAAAATATCATCAAAGATACAAAGAGGACAGTTGCTGTAAACCTCGCAGGTATCGAGAAAGCGCTGAAAACAGGTTCAATGGGTGGCGCTAAAAAGCAGATCCTTGGTAGAGAACTTGACTACGACATCGTAGGCAACTCCGGTGCTATCCTTGATGCAGTAGAGACACTCATTAAGGTCAGCGAAGATGATGACACCAATGTAAAGGAACTTGGTGGCGGAAAGCAGCTTCTTGTCCAGATCCCAAGCGTAAGGACACAGATCGGTGCTGACTTCGTATCTGCAAGCACAGTAACCGGTGCAGCAGTCGTACAGACAATCATTGACATGTTCAACACTGACATGTTCGATGCACCAATCGTAAAGTCCGCTGTATGGGGAAGCTACCCACAGACAATGGACATGAAGGGCGCAAACATTGCATCCATTCTCAGCATTCCACAGAACAACGAAGGTCTTGGATACTCCCTGAGGAACATCACAACAAACCACGTTGCAGCAATCACCGGTAAGAAGGCAATCAATGCAGCAGCACTTTCATCCATCTTCGAGCAGGTAGGTATGTACGAGATGGGTAACGCTGTAGGTCCTTTCGAGAGACACCAGTTACTTGGTCTTGCTTACCAGGGTCTTAACGCAGGCAACTTCGTTTACGACATCGTAAAAGAGAACGGTAAGGACGGTACAATCGGTACTGTGATCGAGTCAACAGTAGAAAAGGCTCTTGAAGCAGGTGTCATCTCCGTCGACAAGACAGCACCTTCCGGCTACAACTTCTACAAGGCAAACGATGTTTCCATGTGGAATGCATGTGCAGCAGTCGGTCAGCTCGCAGCAACCCTTGTAAACTGTGGTGCAGGCAGAGCAGCTCAGAACGTATCCTCAACCATCCTCTACTTCAATGACATACTTGAGAAGGAAACAGGTCTTCCAGGCTGTGACATGGGTAGGGCACAGGGTACTGCAGTAGGATTCTCATTCTTCAGTCACTCCATCTATGGTGGCGGTGGACCAGGTATCTTCAACGGTAACCACGTTGTAACCAGGCACTCCAGAGGTTTCGCAATTCCTTGTGTATGTGCAGCAGTCTCACTTGACGCAGGCACACAGATGACCACCATCGAGAAGACATCCACACTTGTCGGTAACGTATTTGGATCCATTCCAGAATTCAAGGAGCCAATCAAGGCAGTGGCAGGAGCTCTCTAAGACACAACTCCCCTCCTTAAATATCACAGATAATCATAAAGGTAACAAAAATGTCCGAAGCTTGTTCAGACGCAAACAATGTGCAGCTTGAAATATTCCCTTCAAGGCTGCTTAAACCTGAAACAGCCCAGAACTTACTCAACGAGATCGCTGATCTTGATGGGATCATAAGGCTGTTCGTTCATGGCCCAAGACTTCCCCAGACCGTTCCTTACGGACCTGCCACAGGATTGCCTGTGCAGCACCCTGGAAACACTGTAATTGAGGTCGCAGGCCAGGCAATAGAACTTGCCGTATCCGTTGGTAGCATCCGTATGGAAGTTATGAACGCAGATGTAAAAGAGCAGGTCAGGGAAGTTTGTGAGAATGTTCTTTCAGTACCATTCGAGTTCAGAGAAGGTAACTTCATTCCAAGAAGACAGACTGTAAGTGACTACGCAAGACGTGGCGCAGATGCAGATCCCCTTCTGATTGGAATGACCGACCCGAAAGGAAAACTGAAGAACCAGCCAGTATGTATCCTTAAACCTGATGACATACCACATGATATGGAATAAGTGATAACATGTTCGACCGGGAAACACAGGTTGTAGATTGCAGACACGGAATGGGTCTTGGCCGTGGAGGAGGACTTGCCCAGCGCGGTACTCTTTCTGAAACAGGAAGACCTGATGTCATCGCAGTTGCAATGAGCCCGGGAAGAAGACATATCACAAAACCAGTATGTGAACTCACATATGGCATGCGCCGTGAGGAGATTCAGGTAAGTGTGCTCGTGCTTAACACCGGTTCAGGTGTTCCGGACACCAATATGGGTTCCGGCTCTTTCGGAATAAGTCCTGAGGAGATAGCACAGATCAACAGACACAAAGTTGCTGTGATCCACACAGGGAACATAAGGGACCATGTGGTCAGAAAAGTAAAGGCAATTCTTGAAGAAGCCGATATTCCTGCAGTAGTTGTTTGTCAGACCCTTGTTGATTTCGAGGATCTCGCAATGGCAGGAGTCAAGACACGGCTTGTTAAACCAAAAGATAGTGATATTCTAACTAAGGGAAGGGTAATGGAAATTGTGACAGGAGTTACACGAGGCGAATCATGTTCGAGGGAAAAACTGAACGAACTCGTGAAAGCCGTGAAAACCACAATGAGATCATTAGAGAATTAGGAGTGAATAATTATGGCATATGAACCACAATATTATCCAGGAGCAACATCAGTTGCTGAAAACAGAAGAAAACACATGTCTGGTAAAGTCGAGAAGCTCAGAGAGATCTCCGACGATGACCTGACACTTGTTCTCGGACACCGTGCACCAGGTAGCGACTACCCAAGCACCCACCCACCACTCGCAGAAATGGGCGAGCCAGAATGTTCCGTAAGAGAACTCGTAGAACCAACACCAGGCGCAAAAGCTGGTGACAGGGTAAGGTACGTACAGTTCGTTGACTCAATGTACAACGGTCCATCAGTACCATACTTCAGATCCTATGCAGCAGCTATCAACAACAGAGGTGTCGACCCAGGAACACTTTCCGGTCGTCAGGTCGTTGAAGCTCGTGAGAGAGACATGGAAGAGATCGCAAAGTTCCAGATGGAAACCGAGATGACCTGCCCAGCACTCGCAAGTCTTAGAGGTGCAACAGTACACGGTCACTCACTCAGACTTCCTGAGGACGGCGTAATGTTCGACATGCTCGACAGGTGCAGAAAAGAAGGCGATGTAATCATTATGCACAAGGACCAGGTAGGAAGGCCTATCGACAAGAAGGTAGACCTCGGAAAGCCAATGTCCCCAGAAGAGGCAGCAAAGAGGACAACCATTTACCGTGTCGACAATGTGGCATTCAGAGATGACGCAGAGGTCATCGAATGGGTACACAGAGTATTCGACCAGAGGACCACATACGGCTTCAAGCCGGAGAACTGAGGTGATTATAATGGCAGACGACAGACAGAGAATGTTTGCAAAACACATGGAAATTAAGTACACAAAAGAGCACGGTACTAACAAAATGGAAGGTGGAAAGATCACCGATATGACTGTGGAATACCACAGACTTGGTGTCGATCAGAACCCACGTAAATTAGAGATGAAAAAGGCAGGTCAGGACCTCGCAGCAAAGAGAGGACTTGTCGGTTACAACCCAATGATGCACTGTGGTGGTATACCACTCGGTCAGAGAGCACTCACCCCATCATTCCTTTCCGGAACAGATGACATGGTCGAGATCGATGACCTTCACTACGTCAACAACGCTGCAATGCAGCAGATGTGGGATGACATCAGAAGGACCGTAATTGTCGGTCTGGACATGGCACACGAGACCCTCGAGAAGAGGCTCGGTATCGAAGTCACACCAGAAACGATCAACCACTACCTTGAGACACTCAACCACGCACTTCCTGGTGGAGCAGTCGTTCAGGAACACATGGTCGAGACACACCCAGCTCTTGTAGATGACTGTTTCGTCAAGATCTTCACTGGTGACGATGAACTCGCAGACGAGATCGACAGCCAGTTCCTTATCGACATCAACAAGCAGTTCCCTGCAGAGCAGGCAGAGCAGCTTAAGGCAGCAATCGGAAAGAACTCATTCCAGGCAGCACACATCCCAACAATCGTCAGCAGAACCACCGACGGTGGTCAGACAAGCAGGTGGATGGCTATGCAGGTCGGTATGGCATTCATTTCAGCATACAGCATGTGTGCTGGTGAAGCAGCAGTAGCTGACCTTTCATACGCAGCAAAGCACGCTGGTGTCATCCAGATGGGAGAAATGCTTCCAGCAAGACGTGCACGTGCACCAAACGAGCCAGGAGGAATTCCATTCGGTCACATGGCTGATATCATCCAGACCAGCCGTAAGACACCAGAAGATGCAGCAAACGTAACCCTTGAGGTAGTTGGTGGAGCATGTATGCTTTACGACCAGATCTGGCTCGGTTCATACATGTCTGGTGGTGTAGGTTTCACCCAGTACGCAACAGCAGCATACTGTAACAACATCCTTGATGACAACCTCTACTACAACGTAGACTACATCAACGACAAGTACGATGGTGCAGCAAACACAGGTACAGACAACAAGATCAAGGCAGACCTCGAAGTAGTAAAGGACATCGCAACAGAGTCCACGATCTACGGTCTCGAGAACTACGAGAAGTACCCAACAACCCTCGAAGACCACTTCGGTGGATCCCAGAGAGCAACAAGCCTTTCCGCAGCAGCAGGTTCCGCTGTATCCCTCGCAACAGGAAACGGAAACGCTGGTCTCTCCGGATGGTACCTCTGTATGTACCTCCACAAGGAAGCACACGGCCGTCTCGGTTTCTTCGGATACGACCTGCAGGACCAGTGTGGTGCTACAAACGTACTCTCATACCAGTCCGACGAAGGTCTTGCTCTTGAACTCCGTGGACCAAACTACCCTAACTACGCAATGAACGTAGGTCACCAGGGTGGTTACACAGCTATTGCATCCGCTGCTCACGCAGGACGTGGAGATGCATACGCAGTCAACCCACTCGTCAAGGTCTGTTTCGCAGACGACCTCCTCCCATTCGACTTCTCCAAGCCAAGGAAGGAGTTCGCAAGAGGAGCTCTCAGAGAGTTCGAGCCTGCTGGTGAGAGATCACTCATCATTCCAGCAAAGTAATTTTAAAACAAGTGCAGGCTTAATGCCTGCTACTTACTCTTTTTTGAATAAGTTCTATTCTTCTGCTCTTCTTTACTCTGTTACTAAGATCTGTAAGATCATCCATTCGAAGAACTATCCGATCATGGATATGTTAGGGAGGATGGCTCTTAGAAAACTACTAATAACTTAAAACCTTGAAGAAACTTAAAAACAAGGTGCTGTAAAAATGTCTTTTCACGTGATGCTGATCCCTACCCTGGGTTGCCCGGGAGAATGTAATTACTGCTGGAGTTCCGAAGAAAGATCCCCTGTAATGAGTATCGAGACCATAAAAGAAGTAGTTGAATGGCTCAAGAACTTCAAGGAGGATTCGGTAACTTTCACCTTCCATGGTGGGGAACCGCTCCTTGCAGGTGCAGATTTCTTCAGGGAGGCTTTACCACTCCTTGCAGAGGGAGCAAAGCCGAAGAAAGTGGCCTTTGCCATACAGACCAATCTCTGGAAGATGACAGACGAGATCGCTGAGATATTTGCGGAATATAACATTCCTATCGGTTCCAGTCTTGACGGTCCTAAAGAGCTTAATGATTTCCAGAGAGGGGACGGATATTATGAAAAGACCATGCGTGGCTATGAGATCGCAAAGGAACACGGACTTTCCGTGAGATTCATTACTACTTTTACTTCCCATTCCGAAAAGTTCAGAGAAGATATCTTCAATTTCTATCTGGAGAACGGCTGGACCCTTAAGTTCCATCCCGCTCTGCCTTCATTACGTGGTGACGAACCTGAAAAATGGGCTCTTGATCCGGAAGAATACGGTAGGCTCCTGATCTATCTCCTGGATAAATACCTGGAGAACATAGACAAGATCGAGGTAATGAACATCGACCACCTTTGCAAAGGCGTATTTAGCGGCAGAGGTGCAGTATGCACTTTCGTGGATTGTATGGGAGATGTCCTGGCCGTAGGACCTGACGGAGGCATATATCCATGCTATCGCTTTGTAGGTATGCCTGAATATGTAATGGGCAATGTCCGTGACAATCCAGGCATTGAAGAACTTTCAAAGTCCGCTGCATGGAAGCTCATGTTCGATTACAAGGATCACGTGGATGAGAACTGTAAGGACTGCAAACACATAAAATATTGCAGAGGCGGCTGTCCTTACAATGCCATAACCCCGACAGGCGGAGAAATAAAGGGAGTCGACCCACACTGTATCTCATACAAGATGATACTGGATGAGATAACCGAGAGGGTCAATAATGAGATGTTCGGAGGTCCAAGTATGGAGGCTGACTTCTTCCAGAACCCCATGAAGCCTTCAAAACCGGGAATAATGGCACTGATGTTCAAGTGAATATGAGTGAAACTGATCATCAGGGAATTGATGACTTTTTGTATCGGATCCTTTATCAGGTTCTGTAGAAACACTGCTTGTCAGGAGTTTCGAATCATAATGCGGATACACTCAACTCCATAGGAGGTAAGTGTATCTGTTATTATCCTGTATTACATATTCTGTCTTTTCTTTTGTCTTCAAAGTGTTCGACAAACATGGTAATGCTTAAATAGTGCAAAACCATTGTTTTTTACACTATCTTTATTATATCTTATTTTAAGGAGTGAACCAATATGCAATACAGTCTGGGCATAGATGCCGGTGGTACATTTACAGATGGTGTGATCATCCGTGACTCGGATGGAGTTATAATGGATGCCACAAAGGTCCTGACAACATATCCTGATCCAATTGGTGGGATCAAGAAAGTAATAGATTCTCTTGATGCAGAATATGTAAAAGATGTAAAGCTGGTTTCCGTATCCACTACACTTTCCACGAATACTATCCTTGAGGACACGGGTTTTCCTGTAGCTGTCATCCTTGTCGGGGATTATGTCATCCCTAAGGAAGGGTTCCCGGCGAAATATCATATCCAGCTAAGCGGTGGTCACACAAGTAACGGAGAAGAGGCTGCTCCACTTGATGAAGATGGGGTGAAGTTGTTCGCTCTTGAGGTGAAGGATCACGTTGCAGCATTCTCAGTGTCATCTTTCTTCAGCAATCGTAATTCAGAACACGAACTTCGCGTAAAACAGATCATCCGTGAGTTGACAGGACTCCCTGTTGTTTGCGGACATGAACTTTCCCAGGAGGTAGGTGCATATGACAGGGCGATAACTGCATATCTCAATGCCCAGCTTCTGCCGATAACCCATAAGTTCATCCAGTCCATCATGGAGGACATAAAGTCCAGAGGCATGGATGCAAATCTCCTTATGCTCAAATGTGACGGTTCGGTGGTCGGTATGGAAGAAGCTCTGGAGCGTCCTATCGAGTCGATATTCTCAGGACCTGCTGCCAGTCTTGTCGGTGCGGCCTTCCTCACAAAATACGATACATGCGTCATGGTGGATGTAGGCGGTACCAGTACGGATGTTGCTCTTATCAGAAATGGTGTTCCCGAACTTAGCGACCAGGGTGCCGTGGTAGGTGGCTGGAAGACAATGGTAAAGGCTATCAGGATGGAGACTTCGGCAACAGGCGGTGATAGTCATGTATGGGTCAAGGACCAGAAGTTCTATGTTGGTCCAAGAAGGGTCATCCCTCTCTGTCGTGCTGCTACCCTGTACACAGGGTTCCTTGAGAAGTTGAAAGGGGCCAAGTCGCCATCAAGGAAGCTCCTGGATGAGAATGTACAGCCAACGAAGTTCTTTGTGCGAACAGGCTTGAGACCACTGGAACTCTCAAGAAGCGAGGATGAGATCTACGATGTAATTCAGGGATCTCCAGTTTCTTATGTTGATATCTTCCAGATCCTTAAGAAACAACCAAGCGTCCGTGCACTTGATAGCCTGATACAGAAGCGTGTGGTACAGTCAATCGGATTCACACCAACCGATGCTCTGCATGTACTTGGTGACTTCAATAAATGGGAAACAGAGGCGTCGATCATCGGTGCTGAAAGACTTGCAAAGCAATTGCGTGTCAGTAAGGAAGAGGTTGCAACCATGGTGAAGCAGAAGGTTGCAAAGAACATGGCATCCGACCTGGTGTCATACCTGGTGGATGGTATTCCGCAGACGGTCGTTGACCAGATGCTCTCAGGTAAGAATTTCACACGTTTCAAGGTAGAGACACCTGTAATATTGCTTGGGGGGCCAGTGATTGCCTACAAGGAAGAGATGGAAGATCTCATCGATGCCGATATTATTGTTCCTGAGCATGCAAGTGTAGGTAATGCTGTAGGTGCTCTTGTCGGAAAAGGTATCAAGCGTGTTGAGATCCTTATCAAGAAGGACTTTGCACCGATCACAGGTGAGGATGTTACCGACGAGGAGCTTAAAGGTGCAAAAGAGGTCATCAGCTACTTCGTTTTCACCCCGGAAGGCAGGGAGATACTCCCTGATTACATGCAGGCCTTTGATTTTGCCAGGAATACCGGTAAGGGTATCATCATGGATTACATGAAGGCAGCCGGTTATTCGAAGGATGAGGTTGAGATAGAGGTGACCAAAAAGGAGCTCATGGTAAGAGAAGGCGAAGAACCAGTTGAGACCAAGGTCATTGTAGTTGGCATAGGCACGTCCAAACTTGTTGTGGAAAAGGATGTTATCCCTGACTACATGCGCAAAAAAGCTGTCAGCTTCCGCTCTGCTGAAGATTCATATTCTGGAAAATAAAGAAAATAAAAAAAGATGCGGGAGGGAAGGAACTTCCCTTCTCTCTTATTCTATAAGGTTCACATCTGCTCCGAGGGCTGTCATTTCCTCGAAGAAGTTGGGGAATGATATCTCTACGGATTCAGCGGTGTCAATTACAGTGTCACCTGCAACCATTCCTGCAATGGTGAGCGCCATTACTATCCTGTGGTCATGCCATCCGTGGAGTTCAGCGCCACGAAGTTTTCCGCCGGTGATAATGAGCTGGTCCGGTTCTTCCTTGACAGATATTCCCATCTTGGTGAGCTCAAGTGCCATTGCATGCAGCCTGTCAGTTTCCTTGTAGCGGACGTGCTCAGCATTCTCTATAACTGTTACGCCTTCTGCACATGCGGCCAGTACGGCAATGGTAGGTACAAGATCAGGTGTTGCTCCGGCATCGAATGTTGTTCCTTTAAGACCATTACCTGTGACCTTTACAACTCCGTTCTCTTTATCCCATGATATCTCAGCTCCCATTCTTTCGAGGACATCGATGATCTCAACATCTCCCTGTTTTGAAGGGAACAGGTTCTTCACGGTGACGGAGGATCCGGTCACTGCTGCAGCTGCTAAGAGATAGGAAGCTGATGAGAAATCTCCGGGAACTGTATAATCCTTGAGGTTGTATCTCTGGTTTGCAGGGATTATGAACTTGATCGTGTTGCCTTCCTCAACAAGTATCTCGCCACCGGCCTTCTCGATGATCTCCATTGTCACATCCACATATGGTCTGGATTTCATCTCACCCTTGATAGAAAGGGTTGTGCTCTGGGTTGTAAGGGGGCATGCGATAAGTAGTGCAGATATGAACTGTGAGCTTATTGAGCCGTCTATCATTGTGATAGCCCCTTTAAGTCCTCCGCGTACTACAAGAGGTGCACAGCCGTTACCACGGGTGGAATATGCCTCTACACCCAGTTTGTTCAGCACATCCAGTAATGGCTGGTTAGGTCTGCTCCTTATTGAACCGTCCCCGGTTAGGACGGTCACACCGTTGGTCAGTGCAGAGACCGCTGTCATGAAACGGAGAGTGGTGCCGGAATTAGCTACATCTATAACATTGTTCGGGACAAATGGTTTTCCATTTACTCCTCTGATGTGAAGTTCATTCTCTGATCGCTCGATAGTTGCTCCGAGTGATTCACATGCACGTACGGTTGCCAGGGTATCAGCTGACATAAGGGGCCGGTGAATAGTACATTCATCTGAAAGGGCAGCAACAGTGATGGCCCTGTGCGTATAACTTTTAGATGGAGGTGCAAAAACCTCACCATTGACTTTAGAAGTACTGACAGATACTTTCATTTTATCCTCTTTGGTTACGGGTTTTAATAAGATCGATGATCAGATATCTTTTGTTGCCATTCCCATATCATGGCAAAGACCATATAACTAGTTTAAACAAAACCAATATTAATTTTTCCTTAAACGTGTGATATCACGGTCAGAATAGCCTTACTCAGTGATATTCTTATCGATGGCTCATCAGATATTGTTATTATGAAGGCTGTATATCTTATGCATATCTTATTTATGTTCAGAACTTGAATGCTCACCAGGACATCCGAATCCGAACAATGAAATATTATATCACTTATTAATGACCGTTGGTGCGAAGAATGAAATGTTATACGATAGGATATGGGAATCGAGGGATCGATGACTTCATATCAATGCTCATTGAGAACAAGATCACACACCTTGTGGATATAAGGAGGTATCCTCAGTCTACTTTCAAGGATTATGACAGGGAATCACTGGAAGTATTGCTCCCGAAGAACAGGATCCTTTACTCGCATTGTGATGGTGTGGGGGGGATGCGTGATACGACCTATGTGGAATACATGGGTACCGGTCCTTTCAAAGCAAGTTTTGCAAAGCTCATGGATCATATAAGGAAAGTGAATGATGATGGTGGCAGGGTAGTACTTATGTGTGCGGAAAAGAGTCCGAAAGGATGCCACAGGCAGTATCTTTCTATAAGGCTCGAAGAAAATGGAGTAGAGGTCATCCACCTCGTGGAAAGAGGGCAGACAAACCTCTTCAACTTCTGATGTCCGAATCGGACCACAGTTGAATTGAATTATATTTGTCGATACAATACTTATCTTACATTGCACGAAGACGCTTGATACGCTCTTCGGTTGCAGGATGTGTTCTGAAAAGGTTCATGAGTGAGCTTCCCCTGAGCGGGTTCACGATGAACATATGTGCTGTGTGTTCGGAAGGTTGCACATCTCCTCTTCTCTGGCGGTAATGTGTGCTGCCATATTCCAGTTTCTCCAGTGCACTTGCAAGTGCCCATGGTTTCTGTGAGATACGTGCTCCTTCTTCATCAGCAGCGAACTCTCTTGACCTTGAGATCGCAAGCTGGATGATCGTTGCTGCCAGTGGAGCAACTATGGCAAGTGCCAGAAAACCTATGATGCCGCTTGCACCGTCATCATCTCTTCCGCCAAGCCCGCCGAATATCGCTGCCCATTTGACCCAGGTGGCTACCATGGTGATAACACCTGCGATGGTCGCGGCAATAGCACTTATCAGTGTATCGCGGTTCTTTACGTGGCCCAGCTCGTGGGCAAGTACACCTTCAAGTTCATCAGCGTTCAACAGGTCAAGTATCCCTGTTGTAGCAGCCACTGCTGCGTGCTGGGGGTCCCTGCCTGTTGCGAATGCATTCGGCATGGATGTGTGTACGATATAGACCTTTGGCATTGGCAGATTCGCACGCATTGCCAGTTTCTGTACTATGCCATAAAGCTCAGGAGCTTCAGCTGATGTGACTTCCTGCGCACGGTACATTTTCAGGACTATCTTATCACTATACCAGTAACTTCCAAAATTCATGACTATCGCGAATATAAAAGCGATGATCATTCCTGACGTTCCACCAAGCATCTGGCCTACAATGACCAAAAGACCGGTTAAGGATGCCAGCAATAAAGTGGTTTTTATCATATTTCCCATGAAATTCCTCTTAGATAGAATATAGTTCTAAGGCACAATTTAGTTGTATGTTCTTCTATAAAAATCTACCTGTTATTTTATTATTCCTTGTTAATAAATATAAATATCAGTAGACTTCAATAAACTTTAAAGAACTGAAAAAGAGTGGTCTTTTATATTTGAGTAACAGGGTTTTTGCAGATATAAATAAATAAGAGATATATCAGATATCAAAAAGTAAAAAAAGAATATGAATGAGGTACATTCATATTTCTTCGACAACGATCTCTTCTTCAAGCTCCATCTCATCGATGAGAGCTTCAAGTTCCGCAAGCTCAGCTTCCAGATCCTGCATCTCGGTGTCCGTTATACCCACCATTTCTTCATTGAGTGCTTCATCGGCAACACTTATGTTCTGTGTGTCTCCGGTACCTGCAGTATCTTCTGTGGTATCTTTATCAGCACAACCCGAGATTACAAGAGCAAACAGCAGAACTGCAATGATGGCGATATTCCTAAATTTGGTCATTTCTTCTCAACTCCTATATCGTATCTCATCATACAGTCAACTTAATGCTCTGTGTTATTGAATCATTGTTCAGTTCATCGCTGTCAGATTCATATGCGGTCAGAGTGACGTTATATTCTTTATAAAGAGCATATTCATGTGTTGGAGATTGTTCTGTTGAGTAATTACCATCATCAAAATCCCAGTTCCATGAAGAAGCATTCATAGAGGTATCAGTAAACGTCACATTAAGACCATCAATAGTGTAAGTGAAATTTGCAACAACTGTTACACTATCTTCTTCATTCTCTGAATCTTCATCGTCATCATCATCGACTTCCTCTTCAGATTCGTCATTGTCATCTACTTCTTCTTCTTCTTCTTCTTCATCATCAGAGGAATCATCATCATCGACATAGCGGCTGGCCCATTCGCCTTCCTCACCATTGACCTCATAGGTGCCAATGCCTGCAAGCACTGCAGTACCTGTTCCATTGACTGTGAGTTCGATGTCACTTCCTTTGACCATCACGGTAAGCCTGCTTCCTTCGATAAAGACCTCTTCAGTGAGATTTATGAAAACGAATGCTCTGTTGTTATCCGTGCTGTTTCCTGAATCGATGTTCGATGTCTCATAGTTCGCCTTCGATAGATTGATGTCAGCATCCCCTGCAAGGTCCTTGATAACAAGTTTTGCATATTCATTGGCTTCTATCTCTATGGATACATTACCTGATATCACAGCAGTTCCGTTTCCTTCTGCTGCCAGTGTTCCAGTACCTGTAAGTACCACTACGCCCTCTCTTTCTTTCTTGAGCTCCTGAAGCATTTTCCTTAGAATGGCATTAGCGTCCTTGATGTCCTCACCCGCTTTAACGATGTATCTGTTTGCTTCACGGATATTCTGTCCATTATTCCCATTCCCGTAGGTGTTTCTTGCATTAACCTGATTCTCTTTTGCATCATCTATGAGATCTTTGTACTCTTCAAGCATCTCTTCGAGGTCTTCTACATCTTCACCATTCTCTTTCATGGTAGTTATCTCATTCTCAAGGCGTACCACAAGTTTCTCAGATGTCTTGAGGACAGCATTGATCTTGTTATCGATAGCTTTACTGGAAGCTGTTACACGATTCTTGCGTGCATCGTTCCATATGTCCCTGATGTTCTTTGCAGAGTCTGCAAGTTCCTCTCTGGTAGTTGCTTTTTCAACATTGTCCCTTTCCTCTTCAAGAGCATCGATGTATTCATTGTCTTCATCGAGCAGAGATATCATGTAATCGATGGTGTCTATAAGGTATTCCTTGGTTGCATTGATAGCTTCTTCAGTGTCAAGTTTCGGGTTCTTTGATCTGATATCTGCAAATTTGATCTTTGCTGTCTGATAGTCTGATTCAGAATTCCTGCTTTCACTTCTTTTTCGGTTTGCATCTTCAGTGGCATTAAGCATGATCCTGTCTCTGTCACGTACCTGATCTGTAGTGGAATCATCTTCATCATCTGAAGACTCGTCAGAATCTTCTCCGTCATCACTGTCATCATCTTGATCACTATCAGCTACATTGTCATTTCCATTGTTTCCTCTTATGGTCTTTTCACCATAGTTCTTTGAGTTATCAGAGTCTGCAAGTGCTCCTGTAGGAAAGATGCTCATCAGCATCAACAGTACCACAAGGCATGCAAATATCCTCATACCGTTTATTTTCATTTTTACCCTCCGTTCTCTTTCTGTTTTTCGCTCATTTTCATTTTTTCTATTATTGAGTATTATATAAGAAATTGATAAAGATTATGATGTCCTTCTTTCAGGACCACAGATAAATAAATAGGAAGATCCGACCTGTCAGTCGAATCTATCTTTTTAGATACTCCCTGTCCGGTATTAATCCTGACATGAGCCATCTCTTTGAGGCCCATCTCCGTCGCAGTCTCCATCTCCCTTACAGTTTGTTCCATCACAACTTCCATCACAATCTCCCTTACAGTTTGTTCCATCACAATCTCCATTACTGTTACCTGTGATCTCTGTTATGGAGCTATCGGCATTTATGCCTGCCCTTGTCTGATCCCTTGGTGCGAAATCCGGTACACCGGTACAATCTTCCTCTCTGTCTCTAACCTGGTCACAAGCCATTGCTGTTATGGTGAATATACTAAGCAACATTATAGTTACAGCTACTAGTGTGAACACTCTTATTTTCATTTAATTCTCCCTCTGCGTTAATCTGTTTGAATAGTGTAAGTGTAAGTTTAAACGAGATAGCTTGGTGGTTAATCCGATACAAACCTACACTTACAATCCTTCTTTCGTCGAGACAGATATAAGCATACTTTACTTCATAGATACTTTAAGTCTGAATCCATGTAAAAAGAAGGCTTATAATGGTTTATTTTACTTTATGATCCTTCATCATGCTTCAGATATGTCTTTGAACTTGTGGGCGAAAGTTGTTTTTTCCTTCGTGTACTGAACAAAAATATAGCTTTGTTCAATATGGTGCATTATCCATAGTGTAATATGTGCTGACAATCCAACCTTTGAAAAGATAAGTTCTTTACTAAGCTGCAGGAGTGGGATCTCATGACATTGGGTTATGTTTATTCGACTCTGTTGAAATCCTGCTGATCATGAGTTTTGAATCACAACCGCAGATCAACACAGATACATCTATCTACATCGAGTTGGATGCCTGCTGAAATTTCAGCAGGCCATAAAGATAGCGTTCATCTATATCTTCGTACATCTGCATGCATCTGTGGATCTATAGCTATAAGAGATTTCTACAGAGCCTTTCCTTCAATAAAGACCTAAGACAATGTTCTTTCACTTAATGATCATGATTTGCTGTATGGAAGCAATTCATGTGGAGTAACAGCTACGGAGTAACAGCTAGGGTGGATGACGGCGTCTAACATCGATAATGATCTTCAGGGTAAAATAGTAAAATTCTCAGTTAGTAGATACTAAAAAGGTAAAAGAAGGGGAAACATGAATGATGATCATTCATATTTCTTCGACCACAATATCACTTTCAATATCCGTTCCATTTGTTTCGTTGATCAGTGTCTCTATCTCTGCAAGTTCTTCTTCAATATCCTGTATCTCGGTGTCTGTGATACCTACCATTTCCTCATTTAATGTTTCTTCTGCAAGGGATGTATCAACATCTTCAATATCTTCTGAAGCTTTCTGGTCTTCCGTAGATGCATTGTCCGCACAACCGGATACTATAAGTCCAAGGAACAGAACTGCCATTATTACAAGGTATTTCGTCTTTACCATGTACATTCATCTCCTATTATCACTTATATTGTCATTTTATATGATGATGTTCACTGTTGTGTGCTGTCCTATTCTTCAACATCTTCAGTATCATTTGCTTCAGGTGCAGCCCATTCCTTCTCTACACCTTCCACTTCATAGGTGCCTTCTCCCGTGAGTACGACGTTTCCGCTTCCTTCAGCATCAAGGGATATGTCTGTTCCACGCAGTGTGACGATAAGGCGGCTCCCTTCTATCATTACATCTCCTGTGAGGTTGTGATATACATATGCCCTGTTGTCCACATCACTGTTACCTGCATCGATGTTCGAATATCCATATGTGGCATCCCCTGTGTCCACTTCTGCATCTCCTGCCATATCCTTGATGACAAGTGTGGCATTGTCTGCAGTGAAGCTCATTGTGACATCGCCGGAAAGGACAACAACTCCGTTACCTTCAGCCGACAGTGCTCCCTCTCCAGTGAGCGTTACAAGTCCTTCGCGGTATTGCTTGAGTTCCACCAGCATCTCTTCAAGCACACCATTTGCCTGTCTGATGCTCATGCCAGCCTGCCTCATATTCTGAACAGATCGCATCTGTCCCTGTACGTTTCCGTAACCTGCCTGTTTCTGATACTGCTCTGCTTCGGCAATATGGGCATTATATTGTTCAAGAAGTCCTTCAAGTTCGGTTACATCTTCACCTCTGGCTTCCATACGCATGATCTCGTTCTCAAGGCGAAGTGCCATTGCCTGGGATGTCCTTATGACCGCAGTCATCTTGTTGTTGACAGAATTGGCTGCTGAAGCAGCTTTTTCTTCACGTGCCTCTCTCCAGATCTCCCTGACTTCCCGGGCTGCTTCAGCAAGTTCCGCTCTTGTGGTTGCTTCAGCTACATCATCCTTTATAGCGGTCAGTTCCTCTGTATATTCTTCATTTTCAAGGGTATCTATCATTATGTCAATGGTACTGTTCAGATATTCCTTCGCAGCTTCCATCGCCTCTTCTGTATTAAGGGCAGAATTGTTTGCTTTGATACGCAGGAAGTTCTCTGTTGCTTCTCCGTATCTCTCCCTGACAGTCATATTCTGTCTGAACTGTTCCATGGTAGTAGCATTTATCCTGTCTCTGTCCTGTACCCTTTCCTGCAGGCCATCTGACCCGGCGATCGCTGATGCCGGAACAATACTTGTCAGCATCATCATAATGGCAAAGCATAGAAATATCTTCATTATCTTGTTTTTCATATTGTTCTCTCCAGTTCTCTATGTACTTTCTTTAATTAATTCAATTTTTCAATGTTATGTGTGAACAAAAGTATAATGTTCCTTTTATGTGCTTGAATAAGTAGGTGATAGTAGGATTCGGCAGATATTGCCGAATCCCTGTTTCATATCTGTTCCCTCTTATCCCGGACATGAAACTCGTTTTTTTTTGGATTGTCTCCATTACCACCCCTACATGCCAGTTGCTGGCTCATAGGTGTAAGCGCAGGTTTGGATGGGATGACCAGGTAGTACATCCGATCATGGCCAGTGGCTTACAATTCCATCTTTTGCAGAACTGAATATAAGCATACTTTACTTCATATGGACTTCAGGAATTGTCTGGTACTAAAAAAAGGCTTAAAAATGGTTATTTTACTTGATAGGACTTTATAATACTTCAGATGGAGTAACTTTCATATTTAGTTCCCAGTAACAATTATATGGGTGTACTATGTAAATATACATCCTGTGTTAAAGAATAAGATCATCCTGCTATGTTCTATTAGCATATTCCTACTTGCATGTGTGCCACTATCAAATGCCACAGAAGTGGCAACTATCCATGGCGCAGTATATGAATGGGATTCCTTTGAACCTCTTGAGAACGTTATCGTAGATGTTGATTCAACACCACCCCAGTCCATGCTTGCAAAATATGGTCTTTATTCCTTTGATCTTGTACCGGGCAATTACACTATACTGGCCAGCTATTACCGGGGCAATGACCTTGTAGCTTATGCAGAGGAAGAGGTCACTATCACAGACGATGGTGATTACGTTATGGATCTTATCCTGCTCCCGGTTTATTATGATACTTCCTTCAATGAGAGCGAGTTTGCAGAACTCGATGAGATCGCCAGTTTTTCAGAGGAAGGAGGGGACAGTGCATCTTTATCTACAGGTACGATGCTGGTCATTCTCATTATTGTGGTTGTGCTCATTGCAGGTGCGTACTATATTGTCAAGCAGCGTAATTCAGGATCATCACCTGATGATGGTGATCATGTGCAGGATGCTGATACTGAGATGATGATGTCAGGAGATAAATGGGATGATCTGCCTGAGGATCTTCGTCAGGTCGTGGGTATCATTGAAAGGAATGATGGTCGTATCACCCAGAAGGACCTGCGTACAAAGGTAAAGCACTCAGAGGCGAAGGTCAGCCTTATGATATCGGACCTTGAAAGCCGTGGCATTGTCCGAAAATTCAAGAAGGGACGTGGGAATGTTATCATTCTTGAAGATACTGCTGATACGGACGAACCAAACCAAAATATATAACTGCATTCAATGTGTATGGAAGAAACGCATTGACAAATAGTTCTAATTATGTATTTTATGATATTAACGACATTTATGATATTTAATGAGGGTATACATGCGAGTTTCCATGGACATTGAGTTAAAGGATATCCCCGGGCAGTTACTTCTTGCCTTAAAACCGGTCTCCGAGTTCAAAGGCAATCTTATATCAGTGGTACACCACCACGAGAAGAGGACTCCCCGCGGTACAATTCCGGTTCAGATAGTGTTCGAGACAAAACCGGACAAGCTTGATGATATTGTTGCAAGTCTTGAAGAAAGTGACATCAGTATCGTGCGCATCGATGAGAAGAGATACTTCGAGCACGGCGCTGTCATACTTATAGGACATATAGTCCACACGGACATACAGGATACTATCGATTCCATTGACAATACAGGTTATGCAGAGATAGTGGATCTCAACCTTTCAATGCCAAAGATCAACATGGCATCCTCAGCATCCCTTAAGATCGATGCAGTGAGCAAAGAGCATCTGGCACAGGCAATCGATATATTGAAGGATATCGCCGAGAAGAAGGACCTGCTTGTCATTGAACCTATAAAGAGCCAACTGGGGGCGATCTGATGAGAACTGTACGTGTTTCCATAATAGGTTTCGGTGCTGTAGGCCAGGGAGTTGCAAACGTTCTCCTTGACAAGAAAGGTTATCTTGAGGACATAGGTCTGGACTTCAAGGTCGTTGCTGTTGCGGACTCAAGGACAGCTGTCATTGATCCTGAAGGAGTGGACCTTGCTGCTGTGGTCAACAGAAAGAAGACCGAAGGCACTGTTGGAACTGAAAAGCTCACAGGACTTGAGATTATAGAGACCATCGACCATGAGGTGGTCGTTGAGACAACACCTACCGATATTGTCACGGGTGGAGTGGGTCTTAAGAACATGCTCATGGCATTCGAGAAGGGTAGGGATCTGGTAACATCCAACAAAGGTCCTCTTGCAATGAAGTACGGTGAGCTCATGGAAAAGGCCGAAGCAGGTGGCTCTAAATTCCTGTTCGAGGCTACAGTTGGCGGTGCAATGCCTGTTCTGAACCTTGCAAGGGATGTACTTGCAGGTAACAACATCACCAATGTTGAAGGTATATTCAACGGTACATGTAATTACATACTTACCCGTATGATGGAAGAACGTGCTCCTTATGAGCAGATGCTTGCAGAGGCACAGGAACTCGGATATGCCGAGACCGACCCGACCTACGATGTAGAGGGTATCGATACGGCATGTAAGCTGGTCATTCTGGCAAACAGTGTGTTCGGAATGAATGCGACCCACGAGGATGTCACTGTAACAGGTATAACGAAGATCACTCCTGAAGCATTGCTGCTTGCAGAGAACGATGGCTACGTCATCAAGCTCATAGGCGAGGTCAATGACAGCAGGATCAATGTTGCTCCAAAGCTTGTACCTATCGACCATCCGCTTGCAGTAGGTGGCTCACTTAATGTCGCATCAGTGCAGACTGATCTCTCCGGACCTATCACTGTGACAGGACGTGGAGCAGGTTCCATCGAGACCGCAAGTGCGATACTCAGTGACATGATATCCATTTACAGGGACTGAAAAGGTCTCTTCTCTTCTTTTTATTCTCAGGAAAGGTATTATGACAGATTTCAGAGAATTCGCTCAGGCATGCAAGGTCATCGAAGGCACTTCAGGTTCACTTGATATGACCTCCCTTGTGGCGGAATTGCTTCAGAAGGTAACTCCAGAGGAACTTCCGGTTGTGACCCATTTCGTGATGGGTGAGATCTTCCCTGCCTGGAGCAGTGAGGAAATAGGTGTTGGTGCAGGTATCCTGTATAATGCACTTGCCAAGTCTGCAGGTATCTCTGTTTCTGATATAAAGGAACTTGTAAGAGAGACAGGTGATATAGGCGAGACTGCCGTCAGGGCACTGAAGAAAGTGTCAAGTGGTCAGGCTACGTTCTCTTCTTTCCTTGAGGAGTCCAATGACATCTCTATACTTGAGGTATTTGACAGGTTCAAAGCCATCTCAAAGTCCTCAGGAAAAGGCTCCCAGACATCCAGGATCAAGCATCTTCAATATCTTTTCAATTCCGCATCTCCTGAAGAGGTCAGCTACATCGCCCGACTTGCAGTGGAAGAACTGCGGATCGGTGTCGGTGAAGGAATAGTCAGGGATGCTATAGCACTGGCATTTGATGTTCCATCGGAAGAGGTCGAGCGTGCTTTCATGCTTACCAATGACCTTGGCCTGGTCGCTGTAACTGCCAGGGAAGGCGGCAGGGATGCTGTACTGTCACTTGGACTTGAACTCAACCGTCCAATACGCATGATGCTGGCTCAGATCACTCCGGCTTTTGATACTGCGCTATCCGAACTTGGCACTGCTGCGATCGAGTGGAAGTTTGACGGTGCCAGAGTTCAGATCCATAAACAGGGTGATGATATAACCTTATTCTCACGCAGACTTGAGAACATAACCGATTCACTTCCGGACATCGTGGAAGCAGTAAGAGAGAATGTCCATGCGGAATCTGCAATACTTGATGGTGAGGCTGTAGCTATCGATGAGAACGGAAGGCCAAGGGCCTTTCAGGATATATTGAAACGTTTCCGCAGGAAATATGATGTACAGTCAACTGCACGGGAGATCCCACTGACGCTCAATCTCTTTGATATAATGTACCTCAATGGTGAGGAACTGCTCGACCTCCCACTCACAGAGAGAAGGGCCAGACTCAGGGAATGTGTGAATAACGGGAACAACATCAATGTTGATACGCAGTACCTGACAGATGATCCGGAGAAGATACTTGAGATCTACAATGATGCCCTCAAGGCGGGTCATGAAGGTGTGATGATAAAGAACCCTGAATCCCCATACTCTCCCGGAAAGAGGGGAAAGAACTGGCTCAAGAAGAAGCCGGTCATGGAGACTCTGGACCTTGTTGTCATCGGTGCGGAATGGGGATACGGAAGGCGTACCAGTTTCCTCGGTTCTTATGCACTCGCATGTCACGACCCGGACACAGGTAGATTCCTGCCGGTAGGGCGTGTTGCAACAGGTTTTTCCGATGAACAGCTTGCTGAACTGACTGAGATGTTCTCTGATCTCATAGTTGTTGAATCAGGTACCGAGGTCGAGATAAAACCTGAGGTTATCTTCGAGGTAGCCTTCGAGGAGATCCAGAAGAGCGTCAATTACGAATCAGGCTACGCCCTTCGTTTCCCGAGACTTGTCAATGTAAGGTCTGACAAATCCATCGAGGATGTGGAGACGATAGGACGTCTTGAGGAAATGTATCTGGTGCAGCGTGAAAGGAACTGAAACGCCATCAAAAGTGTTATTAGCAAATACGATCTCTTCTAAGATATGAGACCAAAGAACCTTGTTCTTCTTTTGATGCTTGTATCCATACTGACTTTGTCCTTTTCAGGTTGTGTGGAGCGGACTCAGGATTCGGATGTGGATTCTGGAGATGTTGTTTCGGAGCCGATCGAGGTTGATGCTGTGATCTACATTTCGGAATATGAGTTCCATCCTTATATTGCTACCATCTCATCAGGGGATACCGTTCAGTGGGTTAACAATGATTCGGTAGCTTTCATAATAAAGGGAAATCTTGTCGGCGGCGACAGTTTCCAGTCCCCAACGCTCAGGAAAGGTGACACCTTCGTCTACACCTTCGATGACGCAGGTACCTACAAGTATGAACTTGTGACACACCCATGGACAAAGGGTGGACAGATCGTTGTAGAGTGACCAGAGTAAAAAGGTTCATCTATATCAGGACATCCTTCAGTCCTGAATCCTTTACCATTTTTATTGCTCTTTCTTTTTCTTCAGATGTCAGCATCCGGTCGATCTCAGGATACCTGTAAGCAAGGTATTCCGGATGGTACTGGAACATGAGGTTGAAACGGATATTTGGTATCTCTCTGGATGTCCAGTCTATAACATTCCGCGTACAGCAGTCTAGATGCCCGGGGAGTACCAGATGTCGCATCAATATCTCAGCATCCTTTATCGCATATTCTAGATTCCCGGTGATTGTTTCCATATACCTATCCACTTTTGAGTACTTTCTGGCACACTCATCATTTCCGTATTTGAGGTCTGCAAGGAACACGTCCACAACACCTTCAAGCAACTTTCCTGATTCAGGAGAATGGTACATGTTGGAGTTCCAGATGACAGGTGTATTCACGGATATTTTCCTGATAACTTTCAATATGTTGTGCATGTGTGGTGTTGGTGTAACAAGATTGAGGTTCCTTGCTCCTTCCTTTCTTCTTCTGTCCGCCAGCTCTGCAAGGTTGGTGGGAATAACCTCTCCTCCTGTCTCCGGGTGCATGGATATGTCCCAGTTCTGGCAGTATACACAGGAAAGGACGCAGCCTGTGAAGAATATGGTGTGTGATGGTACCAGTTCCGGTTCCTCTCCCATATGAATGAACTCGGCTGCATATCTTGAAGTATTGCTCAGTTTGCAGAATCCCTTTTCGCCTTTCTTGCGATTGGCCCCACACCTGTGCTGGCAAAGATGACAGTTCTCGATGACCCTGTCAGCAATGACTATCTTCAGGTCAAGAAGGCTCTTTCCTTCCCTTTTCTCCGGCATTTCGAAACCTGATGCATATATCCTATGTTTAAGTTTCCTGTAGTTCTCCATATGCTCATCGTGAAGTTCCCACAGTTCCTCCTCATCACTATCTTCATCAAAAGATACCGGGATGTTCTTCAGTATCTCTGACCTTGAGGGTAATTCATTGTCGGCTATCGCCAGATAATTATCAAGGAACAGGGGTTTGGACATATCGGGCATAATATTTATCATTGAAAGTAAATTTACTTAATAATATCTTTATAACAAAAATGAGATGTTGTTAAGATGGTGAAATGGTGGATATGAAACTGATGATCCTGTTCATTCCTGTGGTCCTTCTGATGAATATCATTGCATATTTCGTATTGATACCACGGAAATACAGGATTGAATATAAGAGAATGATAGCTGAGAACAAAGAAGCATACTCATTCACAAAGGAGATATTTCCATATTTGCTGCTGGTCACTTTCATCTACCTTCTGGTAAAGTCACAGGGTATGATCCTGAGCGTGTTCGAGATAACTCCTTACCATTCGCTTGCGCAATACATACTTCAGATAGAGGGGAGCACAGTGAGCATGTTCCAGAGCTTTACGAATCCTCTGCTTACCTACATAAGCTCGTTCATCTACCTATTCGGATTCGCCTTCCTGCTGATATTCACATTCGTAGCCCTGATATTCACAAGGAAGGTACGTGCACTACAGGAATATGCAATTGCAGTGGTACTTGTCTACATAGTGTCCTTTCCATTCCACATATTGACACCTGTGAAGGTCACGGGTTATACCCTGCCCAATGTGATACCATTGCTCTATGAGCTAAGCCCTGTGATATACAATGGGATAAGGACCGTTGATCCCTTCTTTGACAACTGTTTTCCCAGTCTTCATGCAGCACTTTCGTTCCTGGCGATGTTCATAATAATTTTCAAAACGGATATCAGGAGATTCAAGGTAGTAGCGGTGTTCATGACAGTTGCCATCCAGTTCACCATATTCTATCTGGGGATACACTGGATAACCGATCTGTTCGGCGGTATCCTTCTTGCCGTTATCAGTTATTATTTTGCGACCAGGTATCATGACCGGATCGTCCACAGACTCCGTCCCTCAATCGCAGGGAGTGATGGATATCAGGATACGTCCCGCTAGCTGTTTCTTCCTTCTCATACTTTATAGTTTGAACAACAACCATCTTACACAGGTCTTATGATGAACTCAGAACATACTGCACTTGATGATGGTGAACAGAAATTGGACCCGGCACTGTATGTGCTCTCCCTTTCCAAATTGTTCAAGGATCTTGGGACCGGAATGCTCGCATTCCTGCTTCCTCTCTACATCGTTGGTCTGGATGGTGGTGTATTCTCAGAGACCCCCATTGTAGTGAGAGCTGGTATCATCGCCACGGTATTCGGCCTGTCCAATGCCCTTTCGCAGCCATTTATGGGCAGGCTGTCGGATTCCCTGAACAGGAGAAAGCCATTTGTTGTCATAGGTATGGCAGGTTTTACCGTCATATCCTTCATATATGCGAATACCAGCAGTTTCGACCATCTGGTCATCCTGCGTATTGTACAGGGACTTACCGTGGGTGCAACAGTACCTGCTATTGTGGCAATGGTGACACACCTTTCAACTTCCGGTACAAGAGGGGTTGCTATAGGTATATATTCAACTGTAAGGGGATTCGGGTTCGGTGTCGGTTCGATACTTGGTGGTATCGTTGCCAGTTATTACGGGTTCGTTACGGCATTCTACGTATGCTCTTTCCTTGGTCTTGCAAGTTTCATACTGATATCGTTCTTTGTATCCGAGACCCAGGATGGTACAGCAAGTAAAACAACGATTTCAGGTCAGGAACACAGGTTCCAGTTCTTCGTCCTTGCGACTGCCATGTTCATGATGATGGTCGGTATAATGATAATATTCGCTTTCCTGCCTGAATATGAGACAAGGCTCGGCACGGGTGAGATATATCTCAGTATTGCTGTCTCTGCATATGTTATCATAAGGGTCCTTTTCCAGACGCCCATGGGTCTTCTGTCCGACCGTCTGGGAAGGAAGAGGATGATCGCACTGGGTCTGCTCTTAAATATACCGATAGTTATCGGTCTTGGTCATGTGGTGAATGTGGAACAGCTGATCATGCTGCGTGCGTTGCAGGGAATATCCATGGCTGCCGTGGAAACTCCTGTCATGGCCCTTGCGGTTGATCTTGCAGGGTTCTCAGTGAGTTCTAAGGTTAGTACCATCACTGCATCCCAGGCGGCTGGAATGGCTCTTGGTCCCATAATGGGTGGACTTCTTGCGGGTTATATCTCCTTTGAGATCCCCTTCTATATCTGTGCAGGGCTATTGATGTTGTCACTACTGCTCGTGCTGGGTGGTGTAAGGGAACCTGAGCGTAAAATGAGTTAAAGGTTTCAGGTGTAAGCGACGTCAAAACAGTGGAATGACCTCTCGATCTTCTTCCTTTCCGTAATATCATAGAATACAATGACAGTTCCTATGATCTCATTCCTGTGGTTGGTTATCGGTGAGCCGATCACATCGACAGGTATGTGGGTATTGTCCCTGGAAACAAGTGTTGTGTTCTCATCCAGACCGAAGAACGCTCCTTCTCTGAGGACCTTTTTTGTAGGATCTTCGGCACATCTGTCACTGCCCTCACAGATTACCTTGAGAATACTGCCTATATCGTGTCCCAGTGCTTCTTCCTTCTGATATCCGGTAAGCCCCTGTGCCAGGGTGTTCATGTATTTTATCTTACCATTGCTATCGGTGGAGATTATAGCATCAACACAGTTGTTGAGTAGTGAATTGATCATTTTCTCATGGTCGAAGAGCTGTTCTCTCTCCTTCCCTCTTTTATAGAGTGCGATCTCAATGTTAGTACGCAGTTCTCTCTCATCGAAAGGTTTCAGGATATGTCCGAAGGGTTCCGTGAGCTTTGCTCTCTGTAGAGTCTTCTCGTCAGAATATGCGGTAAGATAGATCACAGGTATGTCATGTTTCTCATGGATATTCCTTGCCGCTTCTATACCATCTATATCCCCTTTCAGGATGATGTCCATCAGTATAAGGTCAGGATCACATTCCTCTATGGACCTTATAGCTTCTTCACCACTGGAAGCCATGCATGGGACCGAGTATCCGAAATGTTCCAGACTATTCTTTATATCCAGAGCTACTATTTTCTCATCTTCGACTATCATTATCCTTTCTTTAGTCATTAGTAGTCCCTTCTCTTATACGACAGTTCTTTGAATTTGATCCTGAATTCCGTGCCATTGTCTCTAATGAGTTCGATCGATCCTTCCAGCTGTTCAACGAGTGAGACTACAAGTTGCATCCCCAGTGAATCCGTATTCAGGGGATCAATATCTTCAGGGAATCCAATTCCATCATCCCTGATCATCAGCAGATGATCGTCATTCTCATCAGGAAGTATATCGATCGTGATCTTTCCTGAGTGGTCCCTGAATGCGTGCTTAAATGAATTTGACACGATCTCGGTAATGATAAGGCCTAGCGGTATGGCCGTATCAATACCCTGTGTTAGGTTTTTAATCTTTATATCTATTTTGATATTCTCCGGATCACAGCCATAATTGTTGAGCAGATATCCTGTAAGTGTTTCAACATAGCTCCTGAGCTCTATGTTCTCAAGGTCACTTGACTGGTACATCTTTTCATGTGCTATTGCCATCGATCTTGCACGATCCTGACTTTTCCGGAAAGCCTCAACTGTTTCTTTTTCAGTGAATTTCCTTGACTGAAGCCTTAACATACTTGATATTATCTGGAGATTATTCTTCACACGATGGTGTATCTCCTTAAGCAGCAGGTCTTTGCGATGCATTTCCTCTGCCTGCTTGATCTCGGTTATGTCCTTTACAACAGCCAGTACTTCATCCTCACCATTGACCACCAGTCTCAGCTCAAAGTCTCTCATATCTCCCTTTACAGGTATTGTGTACTGCATTGTCTGCATTTTGTTTGTTTCAAGTGCCCTGTCTATTATGTCAAGTCCCTGCTTTGCAATATCTGCCGGAACTACATCATCAAGGGTTATACTGGAATCTGCTTCGGGGGATTCGTAGATGCATTTGTCCGTAGAGAGTTTGTAATTGAGTATCTTTCCATCTCTTTTGATCTGGAACATCATATCAGGCATTAGCTGTAAGATCGCTTTTATGGTGTTATCTCTAGTGACAACAAGGTTCTGTGCCCTTTCAAGTGATTCCAGCATGTAGTTTATGGATTCCCCAAGACTGGCAAGTTCATCATCGCCTTCATCAAAGACCCTTCTGGAGAAATCTTCGTCCTTCCCGATATCCCTTATATCATTTTGAAGTCTCTTGAGTCGCAATCTATGTGATTCTTCCAGCAGGTACTAAACCCCTCCAAAAATGCTGTCATCGATCAAAAAGCATCATCCTGACCGGTATGGTCTCAATTATGTCCAATATCCTGTTGTATAAGGTACTACCTATTCATCTTTGAACAGTACATGGTATGTATGTACCTGTTTTTAACCTTATATAACTCCCTTATAATTTATATCCATATATAATTGTTTCTGAACAACGTGCACATTTGCAAAGTAATATGCCTGCTCACAACCTCTGGTACGTGGTGATAATAGACACTAATCGGGCAGATGCACATTTTTATAAAATTAAACGCGTGTTGATCGTTAGAAAAAGAAAAGAGCATGAGAACATTTTGTTCTCATAATTCTGCTGAGATTTTAACCGACCACACTCATATCAGAGACCCTTATCGAAGGTGTGATGGTACCTCCAACCTTCCTTACATCGGTCCCGGCTCCGTTTACATTCTTCAGCATATCGAAGATGTTGCCTGATATCATGAGTGACTTGATAGGTCTGTCAAGTTTTCCGTCCTTTATTGTGAAGGCATTCCTTGCCTCGACCGAGAAATCCCCAGAGATACTGTTGGCTGTGTGGGCACCTATGACGGTGTTCACATATACCCCTGAGTCGGTGTCTGCTACAACATCACATTGCGGGAAGTCTATGATGAAGTTCCTGGGACCCACCGAAGGTGTGGACAGGTATGAGTTACGGGAGCCATTTCCGGTACTTTCCACACCATCCTTTCCTGCTGTGTAGGTGTCATAGAGATATGATCTGAATGTCCCTTTCTCGATCACTGTGGTCCTCTGTGACGCTACGCCTTCATCATCAGCTATGCCTGTCTCAATACCACCTTCAAGGAGTCCGTCATCGTAGATCGAGAGTTTCTCATTGGCTATTATCTCATCCTTCCTTCCAATAAGGTTAGACCTTCCCTTCTGGACATTATCAGCATCTATAGAAGGCATAAATGCATTTTCGATAAGGTCTGAGAATGCGAATGGATGCAGTACGACCTCTGTTCTGTGCGGTTCCACAGATATCGTGTCCTGTGATCTTTTTGCAAGCTCTGCTGCATTCTTTCCTATGAGACCGAAGTCAATATCGTTACTGCGGGAGATGGCGAAGTCATAGGCTGTTGATGTCTCTCCTGAATTTGTGATGACATCCACGAATCCAGATACGGCAGTCCCTTCTTCTTCCACATCCACTCCATTGGTGTTGATTATCAGTCGCTTTCCGTGGCTGCGTCCAAAACTACCTGATGTGACTGTTATGCCGGGTACGGTCTTTGCACTCTCTATCATTTCCATGGTATGTGCGATACAGTCATCAAGTTCCATGTTCTGAAGATCCGTATCAAAGATGCCGGAAACGGAAGGATACTTCTGGTTGGATGGCAGTGCTTTCCATTCCTTATCAGGATCCTGGGTTCTTGCAGATATCACTGCGTTCTTTGCAGCTTCCTCTATATGGCTCATGATATTGGTGCTTGCAAATCCTACTGCCCCATCCACAACAGCACGGATGCCGATCCCTGTTGTGATATTCTCCTTTGCGCCTTCTATCAGGTCCTTCTGTATATTGACAGAGGTCTTCTGACTTTCCATTATGTATACTTCAGCCTCTTTTGCACCATACTTTGTTGCTGCCTTAAGGGCCTTCTCAGCAAGTTCGTACATATCATGCACCTCCTACCATGGCCTTTGAGATGTAAAGGTGCGGGGAACCGTCTGTAACAGGGACGAGCTGTCCGCCTTTTCCGCATCTGCCGGAATTCATCTTCAGGTCGTTACCGACCATTTCCACATTGTTCAGTATCTCGAGTATCTTTCCGGAAAGTGATACGTCCCTGAGAAGTGTGGTGAGCTCTCCATTCTCTATCATGTATCCCTTTTCCGCATTGAACTGGAATACACCTTCTCCGGTGTTCACCTGTCCACCTCTGGAACCAATGAGGTATACTCCGTCCCCTATCTCTTCAAGCATCTCCTCAAATCCGGAGTTACCATTGTCGATGTAGGTATTGCTCATACGGATGATCGGTCTGGAATGTCCCTGTGCACGGCAGTGTCCTGGTGTTCCTCCAAGTTTTGCAGCCGTTTCTCTTGAATGCAGATATGACTTGAGTTCTCCGTTCTCTATTAATGTTGTCTTCTCAGATTGTGCTCCCTCATCATCGAATGGGAAATAGCCATATTCATGCAGTGTAGGGTCATCTATTATCGTTACAAGTGGTGATGCTATATTCTCACCGATACGGTTCTCAAGGACCGAGCTTCCCTCAAGCACCAGGTCTGCTTCAGATGCGTGTCCTACGGCCTCGTGGGCAAAGACTCCTGCAAGCTCAGGGTCAAGTATCACCGGGAGGTTGCCACCTTTGGCCGGTTTTGCATCGAGGAGCTGTATCGCACTCTTTGCAGCTTCCTCTGCAAGTTCTGCTGCATTGTATTTGTCGAATATCTCATAGCCGGTCACACCATAACGGCTCTCTCTTCCTGCCTGGTAGAGACCGTTCCTCGATGCCACAGCACTGATCGCAAAGCCGGTACGTACAATGTCATATTCCCCTTCAACACCGGTGGAGTCAGAATACATGATCTTGTAGGATGATTCGCTATATACGGCACTTGTGCTGCTTATCTCATCCATCTTTGCATGCTTGCCGAATTCCTTGAGGTTCTGTACTTTCTCCTCAAGTGATACATCCAGCGGGTTCTTCTTTACCTTAGGAAGATTGCTGACAACTGGCTTTGCGATCTCCTTCATCTGTACTTTCTCTTTGGGTGATTTCTCGTCCATACTGACAGCAAGTTCGGATGCTGCCCTGATGGCTTTCTCAACATCGAAATCCCCGTCAGCAGATGTGAATCCCCATGAACCACCTTTGAGCGCCCTTACAGCAGCGCCTTTTGTAAAATTCACAGATATCTGCTCTATTTTACCATTATCAAGGACAATAGCGGTGGTGGTACCCTCAATGATCCTCGTATCAAAAAAGTCTACACTATGCATAGTTCTAACTCCTCCCTGTATAAAGATATACAAGTTTAAATAAATAGTTTAAGCAAGTAGTTTAAATAAATATATAAATAAAAGTCACCTGCTTTAAGCAGGGACTATATCAGGCATGTCAGGATTTATCTTGAGGTTGCTCAGATTCTTGAGCTTCTCAACGATATTGCTCTTCTCGGGTCCCACAAGACTGTGTTCGATAACTTCGATAATGTTGGTTACCGGAACTATCTCTATCTGATCCTTGTAGGCTTCCTCGATAAGCACATCGGCCTCATTGGACTTTGGTATGATGACCTTCTTGATGCCTGCTCTTGCTGCAGCTTCTATCTTATAGGTAGCGCCACCGATAGGGAGTACGTCCCCTCTTACGGATAGCGAACCTGTCATTGCCACAGACTGGTCGATAGGTATATTCTCAAGAGCTGAGATAACAGCGGTTGCTATGGATATGGATGCACTGTCACCTTCCACGCCTTCATACGTTCCGATGAACTGGATATGGATGTCGTGGTTGGTTATGTCCTTGCCTGTTACGTTCTTGATAACAGCAGACACGTTCTGGACAGCTTCTTTTGCTATATCCTTGAGCATACCGGTTGCGATCACCTTTCCTTCTGAATTGGAGAGTGATGGTGCCACACCTGCCATTATCGGCAGTACGATACCGGAATCTCCTCCCATGACCGCAAGTCCATTGACCCTGCCAACGGCACTACCTGCCTTTTTAAAGAGCTGATAGTCGTTCTTGCGTTCGAGGTAGTTATCAGCAAGTTGCTGTTCTATGGACCTTGCCATCTTCTTTGCCGCAAGCACATGTTTTGCAGAGGTGACTGCTGCATCCTCAGAGTGGGCAATGTCGCCAGCTACTCTTACAAGACCACCAAGGTCACGAAGTTTCAGTGTAAGATGTCCTTTCCTTCCTGCTCTTCTCTGGGCTTCACGGATAACCTCATCTACAGCATCCTTATCAAATGGTGGGAGGTGTCCGTCTCTCATGACCTCCTGGGCCACGAACCTGACAAGGTTCTTACGATTCTCAGGTGTGTCTTCCATGGATTCCCGCATGAACAGTTCATATCCGTAACCCTTTATACGGGACCTGAGTGCAGGGTGCATCTTCTCCATTGCATCGAGGTTACCTGCAGCAACCATGATGAAGTCACAGGGCACAGGTTCTGTCTTTACCAGCGCACCGGAACTCCTTTCTGATTGACCGGTGATAGGATATTCCTTTTCCTGAAGTGCTGTCAGCATACTCTGCTGGGATTCAAGGCTCAAGGTGTTGATCTCATCCAGGAAGAGAACACCTTTGTGTGACTTGTGTATGTCACCGCTCTCTACCCTGTCATGTGCAGGAGTCTCAAGTCCTCCGGACTGGAACGGGTCATGCCTCACATCACCAAGAAGCGCACCTGCGTGGGTACCTGTGGCATCCAGGAATGGTGCATGTTCCTTCTGGTAGTTGGAAACGATAAGTTTCGGTATCATCATCTCGTCTTTTGGCATGAACTGTCTTGTCAGGAGCAAGATCATAATTGCAGCTATGATACCCCACAGGAGCTGGCCTACGTAGAATGAATAGACGATAATACCGAATACCAGTATCATCATCAGCATGTTACGTGACTGGGCCTTCTTCTGGGCCTCCATCTTGTGGGCCATGACGATCTCCCTGCCTTTGCCGGCAGGAACAGAACGTATCTTTGGGTTGTTATTATCCTCTGGGTTAGGATATGCCATGATATCCTGTAATTCTTCCTTTGGAAGAAGCTCGGCCATAGCCTTGGCAAGCAGGGACTTTCCAGTACCCGGGCTACCTATCATCATGACATGGCGCCTCTGGCTTGCTGCTTTTTTAACCACTTCCACTGCATGTTCCTGCCCGATGATCTGGTCGATCAGTAACTCAGGGACATCTATGGAGTCTGTGGTATCGAAATTGTCCTCGTATAGTTCAATCTCTTCGCTAGGATCAGTAATCTCTTTTTCCATAGTTTTCTCACAAGGTTTGTGTGGTTGTTCACAGTTGTACGTACAAAATATATACTTGACGGCTTTTATAATTATAGTAGGTCGTAGGTTGGATCAATTAGTTTCAGGTTATTATATTTAACTTGTGAGTAAAGTTAATATTATTAAAGGGTCATCAGGATATAAGAAACTATGCATTTTTTCAACCAGGAAATGATAAAATGAAGCTGACAGCCTTTCTGGTCATTGCATTGATCATCGCTCTTCTCTCGTTCTCTGCCAGTTATAATGTCATTTCAACAGGTGAGGAATATATGGTGGTTGACCAGGTGAACATGAGATTCCAGGGCACGGACGCGGTCATCACCATGTCATACGGTCTGGATATGTTCTCCAGTATGTATGTATTCCTTATGGGTGCACATAATCTTGAAACTGCGATAGATGATTTTTTCTTTGAGTTCGGTGATGTCGAGATAGTTGAGATCGGTAATGGCAGGGCTGTTATCTTTGCGACGAACGTATCACGTGAGAATGACGAGTTCTATCTTCATGATTCCCATGAACTGGGAAGCAATGTCAGGCTCATTACCCTTGTCTATCCTGATGGTTCTATACGCACTGTCCTGAACTCGAATGCTACACCGGATACTTTTTACAGTGAGTGAAGCCCGAAACTATCCATAAAATATGGTTTTTATCAGCTCATTTTTCCACGGAATGACCGGATTACCATGTTTGCTGGGAGCCATTATTACAGCGATTTATATGCAAATGTCCATGTTGTGCCTGTTTACCCAAAAGGTTTATCATCTATTATGCATTATGTGGGGTGCTGGTAAGCGCCAAGGCATGCGATAATAGCACTCAAGTGCCATTAAGCAGCAAGGTGTTTACAGATATTCGCTAACTGTTCAATGGGCTCGTGGTCTAGCTGGTTATGACGTCGCCTTGACATGGCGGAGGTCCGGAGTTCGACTCTCCGCGGGCCCACCACAAACAGTTAAGTTTAAATGTAGAAGCAACAATAGGTGCATGGGTTATCACAACGCCCAGGTAGCTCAGTTGGGAGAGCGCTGCCCTGAAGAGGCAGATGTCCCTGGTTCAAGTCCGGGTCTGGGCACCTAATGCATAGAACACCAGTAGTGTAGCGGTTATCACCGGGCGTTGCCAACGCTCGAACCCGGGTTCGAATCCCGGCTGGTGTACTTCTCTTCTTTTTCAGATCACTAAGATCATAGCAGTCAGTTCCTTAGTTCAATTAGCTACTTATTAGTGATTGATCCTTAGTAGAACAAATCAATTCAATTACCAAAGGATGTGATATTCGAATGTCAAAAGAAAAATGTGATGTAAAGAGTAGTTCATGTGGGTGTGGTTGTTCCTGTGGTATCAGCGCGTTCAAGGTATGGGTGCTTATAGGTGCCATGATCGGTCTCATATGGTATTTTGTCCAATGACCCCACCTTTTATTTTTCATACCGGTCCTTTCTGAATACTTTATTATCAGGGTGTCCTTTGCATGATGAATGAAAGATCTGACATGCTTGCCAATGAGAACATAAAGAAGCTCATCTACAGGATGTCAACCCCTGCGATAGTAGGGTTACTTGTGCAGGCATTCTACAATCTTGTTGACACCATTTTCGTTGGAAGGGGACTTGGAGCTGACAGTGCCCTTGGAATTGCAGGGATATCCGTTGCATTCCCTGTACAGATGCTCATGATGGGTATTTCCATGGGGCTGGGTATAGGAGGGGCATCTATCATATCAAGAGCCCTCGGTATGGGTGATAACAAAACGGCCGAGAGGACCTTAGGGAATATGGTCACTCTTGTAGTTATATCAAGTATCATCTTTACCATACTGGGACTGATATTCATCGACCCGGTGCTGCAACTGTTCGGAGCATCGGAAAGTATACTTCCATTTGCAAGGGAATACACGAAGTATATACTCATGGGAACCATATTCTTTGCATTCTCCGCAGCATTGAGCAATACCATAAGAGCCGAAGGACACGCAAAGTTTGCAATGTCCATCATGCTGTTCTCCAGTATCGTTAACATCATACTCGATCCGTTATTCATCTTCGAGTTCAACATGGGAATAATGGGAGCTGCTGTTGCAACGGTCATATCACAGATTGTAGGTTGTGTAATGGTGCTGCACTATTATTCAAGCAGTATCTGTATTGTTCCATTCAAGCTCGCTTATATGATGCCCGACCTCGCTCTTTCCCGGGAGACAATAAGCATAGGGATGTCTGAGTTCGTTTTCAATTCAGTTGAAAGTCTGGTATTCATTCTCCTGAACCAGAGCCTTCTGATATACGGAGGAGATATGGCGATTGCAGTATTCGGAATAATCATCAAGGTCTTCATGCTCACTCTGATGCCTATAATAGGCATAAAGCACGGCATCCAGCCGATCATAGGTTTTAACTACGGCGCCAGTAATTTCGAAAGGGTCAGGGAAACCGTCTCCATCTCGAATTACATCGTGTTCGCCATGTGTACGCTGAGTGTAGTTGCAGTCTTCCTTGTCCCTGAATGGATATTCCGTGTTTTCAGCAGTGATACCGGATTGATAGAGATGGGAGTGCCGGCAATAAAGATAAGCTTCCTGATGATGCCATTCATCGGAACCCAGGTAGTGGCTATGGCCCTGCTTCAATCTCTCGGTAAGTCAAAAGGATCATTGATGATCACACTCTCAAGACAGATATTCTTCCTGCCACCCCTTGTATTGATACTCCCGTTGTTCATGGGCCTGACAGGGATATGGGTGTCGTTCCCGATATCTGATTTTCTGGGGTTCGTTGTGGCAGTTGTCCTGATGAGAAGGGAAGTCAACAGACTCATGGGATCAGTTCCTCAAAGCTGAGGCTCAAAATATCTGACTTTTAGAGTGATGTGCTATAATACGGCTCTATAGAGATCCTACTTCACAATATTTTCATAATTATTAATTATAATATGTATACCACTTAAGAATTAATTATTCTTCCTGTGGTCCTTTTTGTTATCGTCTCTCCGTTTCCTGACCCGATCATCTTGTCATTCCCAGGAGTCCCGTTTTTGCTCTGAGATCAGTTTGTTGTATCGGTCCCTGCCGCGAATGCAGCGCTGCTCAATAGCGCGAATATTACAAGTAGGGATACTATTTTCTTAATCATAGTTTTCACCCTTATGTAATTCCAAAAGATTGTTTCCTGTTATAAATAAAATCTAAGAAGAAACTAATTACTTACTTTCTAAGAGCTAACACTCCCACTCCCCATACGAACACCGGCATGTTCTCATTCTTCAACCTAATCTGGTATTAGTATTGAATGATATAGGACCAGGGGTACCAAAAAATTATCTATGGATCACTCCTGGCCACTATTGCATGTATGGTGTTGGTATCCAGATGAAAAATGCTCATCCGGTAAATTCTCCGATTCTATTTATTGTGTTTAGTGGTTACCACCACCATGGTTACCGCCAGATCCACCGCCGAGCATCACATCGGCATAATTATATCCATAGAATTCCCTGTCCGTATATACTCCATCATCAAATGTACCTCTTATGAAGAATGCAACACGACCAATCTCCTCATTGACACAAGTATACTCGAGAAGGTCACCAACAGTCACCTCATCACCACTGGAATTATCCTTGTAGCCAATTACAAAATTAAACACGTCATTCCTTTTATACTGCATTACAAGCCTACCGCTATGGGGGCTGATCTCATAGTCTTTTCGATTATCAACGTCAATTACTACTTTTCCTTCAATAGACTCGTTAAATTCGTCAACAATTTCGAATGGTTGACCATAGTTACCTTTCACAATGACTCCCAAAATGATATTTTGTGTACCTACGTTAGAATCATAAATGTCAGTAACATCATATGGTTCTGGAAAAAGTTCCTTAATATTATCTATGGTAGGAGGATAGACATCTACCAAACCTACTATTTCTGCAAGTGTGATATTGTCATAGACCTCAACCTCTATGCCAAACATCGGAGAATTTGAACCCAGCATAATCGTGTCAGGTGACACAAGTATACATACATTTATCGGCTCTTGCACCGGCTCTTGTGCTGCAGAAGGAACTGCAGACATCCCCATCAGGACAATTGCAATGCCAATATATATTATCATAGTTTCAGTTCTCATTTCTTTCACCCACTATTCTGGATAATTATCTATTGAATCAATGTCCTCCATTGCCTACACCCGCAGGCTTACTTCTCTTGACTTTCACCTTGACATCCGAATCACTTGCTGTGAATTCTATATCTCCCAATTCTTCATACCCTGAAATTCCCGAGTAATCAATTGTGCCTGTTACCTCAAATTGGAGATTTCCATCCGTAAAATAATCAGGATAATTTTCAGCAAAGTCAGCATTCATATTCACTTCATCTCTGGCTATCATGATGGCTAAAACGTATTCGAAGGTCGTCTTACTTAGTACGAGATCGTAACGGTCAAATGCTGCACCCTCATTGAATATCTCCGCGCCTGTAGTATTGCATATCTTTATATTTGTTATCTCCAAAGCAAGATTATCAGCATCACCACTAGTAGTTAGTTTCTCAAAAGATGGGTAGTCCCCAAAACCTGGCTCATTAGCAGGATCATAAACATCCAGCTCTAACCAGGGACTTTTTGCACTCAGAACAAACATGTCTGGCATTACTTCCATTGTAAGATTGATTTCATTTGCCGAAACGGCACATATGCTCGTCAAAATTAGAGACATTCCTATGCATACTGCTAAAGCCCCAGTTTTCACTCATATCACTCCCTATATTCATGTTTGTTACATCCTAATCTATAGAAGTGACTATCTGTAAGGTAGAGCATGCCAAGAATCACTACATTCAAAAAAAGAGGTAGCTATACCTTGCCAACCTCCACAGACCAATATGTATTCCCATATACAATTCATATTTCATCATATATACACACATTGGTAAATAATTATATACATTAAGAATAATACTCGATTATTGTATAATAATATCCACACTGTTAACCGCATTCTTAAATTATAAGAACTTAAGAAATTTAAATATAAATATCAACCATAAAATTAATATTCTTCAAAAAAAGAAAATGTACCTGCACAATGCAGGTACGGTATTATTCTCTGTATGCTTTTCAGTTATTCTCGTTTCTGCGTATCAGCATAGCAACAGCCATCATTGCAATGACCGCTACGAAGACACCCGGTCCGGGAATTGAACTCTTCTCAACATCGAAACTTGCAGTAGCATCGCCGACCTGAGCCTCGTAGGTTCCGGCTTCCTCCATGGAAGTAGTGAAGGTCAGTGTGGTCTCGTCTCCTGTATCAAGTGTGATGCTCTGTGTATCAACAGTGCTTCCGTTGATCATCAGTTTCACATCCTTGTCACCTTCGGCTGTACCGGTGTTTGCAACATCCACTGTCACTGTCAACTCTTCCCCTGTCTTCACAAGGATTGGTGAGACCTGGAGGTTTGAGTATGTGAACTTTGCTTCAAGTGCAAGCACCTCAAGGTTGAGCTCTGCTTCAAGGTAGCCATCTGCTGATGTTGTCAGTTTGTGAAGTCCTGTTTCCTTTACCGTGTATGTGATCATACCATTTGCATCTGTGGTTCCTATGTCCTTATTGTCATAGTAGACCTGGACGCCTTCAACAGTCTCACCACCGATAGCTGTTACCACGGTGACCGTGACAGTGTCATCCTCTACAACGGTCTCAGGTGATACTTCGATCACCAGTGTCTTACTTGCGTCATCTGATGAGACAACTTCGACCTTCTTGCTTGCAGAAACATAGTCTTCCTTTTCGGCAGTGACTGTGAAGGTACCGGCATCATCGGTCCTGTAACGGATCGTACCATCCGTTGATGTCTCTCCTACTTCCTCATCGCCGAACATCACAAGTGCATCTTCAACTGCAGCACCTCTTGATGTCACAGTTATCTCGACCCTGTCACCTTCTTCTATAACAGAGTCCATCTCGATCGAAAGTGACTGTGATGGCTTGGTGGAGACCTCAATGAATGGATAATAGCGTACGTCACCATCGTCTGCTACATTGAATGCTATGTCTCCCATGATCTCAACGATCTTTCCTCTGGAGAGTGATATGGAATCCTCGTTCTCAAGGACTATCTCGTCTGATGAGAAACTCTTGACTTCCATCTCACCGAACTTCTCATCGGCGGATATCTCGACAACATCCTCTGATATCTGGAAGATACCTTCAATGAACACTGCGTTTGTCTCTGTTCCCTGGAATATCTCATCAAAGTGTATCACTATGACAGGTACGTCATCGGTGGAGCCGATGTCCATCTCATAGACATAGTCATCATCTGAGGACACAATCCCTGTATCGATATCGTCGCCGTCCTTTACAAGGTTCACCATTACGCTGCTACCGTCAAGGTCCACCTCAACGATATAAAGCTCATAACCGTCCTCAAGTACCAGTGAAGCACCTGAATAAAGGGATGTCTTGCTATCATCATCGATCAGTACTTCTGATAGCTGACCGTCGGAAAGCAGGCTTACATCATCTGTGAACTCATTGTCAGGATATCCTGCGAAGTATTTCTCCGCCAGGAAACCGATTACCTGGAACTCTCCCCAGTCATCATGTTCGAAACTGACATCAAGTGGTACACTTCTGTAGACAAGGTCACCGTCATCGATGGTCCTTCCACCGAGATCCTCTATCTCAAGGGATTCGGTTCCCACGCCTTCGTCAATATTATAGTAAAAGCCTTCAAAGTTAAGTGGTGTCCATTCCAGTTCTTCGTTCTCAGCAACAGTACCTCTGAGCTCATAGACACCAGGATCTGACATATCGACCACAGGTCCGAATCTAAGTGTGCTGTCATCGGCAACAATGAATTTCAGTTTGCCCATAATTGTAACTGAATCTCCTCTGCCAAGGCTGATCGAATCAGAGTTCTCCATTGTGATCTTATCCGAACCAAGTGAATTGACCTCCATCTTTCCGAAGGTGTCACCGGATTCTATCTCTACGTAATCCTCTGATATCTGGAATATACCTTCAACGAATACAGCGTTTGTCTCAGTTCCCTGGAATATGTCATTGAAATGTACTGCTATGATAGGAACATCCTCGTCCCCTAGTTCGATCTCGTAGACATAGTCGTCATCTGAGGACACGATATCCGTGTCAAGATGGTCTCCATCCTTTTCAAGTGTAACGAGGACGCTGTTACCGTTGATGTCGACCTCTTCCAGATTAAGCTCATATCCTTCTTCAAGCACAAGGGATGAGCCGGAGTAGAATGATATTTCCTCATCGTCATCTAACAGTACCTTTGTGAGTATACCATCGGATATCAGGCTTACATCGTCATCTGCGAATTCTGTGTCGTCGGTGTAACCTGCAAAGTATCTCTCTGCCATGAACCCGATAACCTGATAGGAACCCCAGTCGTCCTGTTCGAATTCCGTATCTATGGGTTCGGTGGAATACTCAAGGTCTCCGTCACCTATGTTCCTGTCACTGTCACTATCCAGATAGATGGTGAGTGTTTCCGATCCTTCGCCCGAATCAAGGTCGAAATAGAAACCGGAGTAGGTCATTGCAGTCCATGTATATTCAAGGGAGAGATTCTCATCTGCATCCCATATACGATTGCCAGTGCTGTTATTAGTAGCAGCAGCGGCAGCTCCTGAAAGCAATACCAATGTAAGCATTGATATTACCGGTAAGTAATACTTGATCCTATTTTTCATATTATTTCCCCTCTGTTCTGTTTTCAAGGTATAGTATATACCTGAATAATTATTGAGGTAATACCATATAAAAATATATCACTGTCTTTTATAATATTTCAGTGATGTTCTTTTCATGGTCATGTTGCACTATTATTCAAATTACAGTTAGTGATAAGCAGAAGCGAATATAAGCATACTTTACTTCATGTTGATGCAGGTCCCCTATCCTGCATAAAATAAGCCCTGAATAGACTTATTTTACTTGATAATACTTTATATTGCTTTAGATCTGCTTTCAAGATCGATCTTTTAAATTTATATGATATTGAATTATCCAATACACTACAAAATTCACCATGTACACTATGCAGTGTTACGGGAACACATAAAATACCATGAACAGCCTGTCAGCTAAACAGACAGTAATCGTTTTTTGTTCAATGGAAAAGTCAGATACTTACAGATAATATGGAACCACGGTTCAATTTCCATCTGGTTTTAATACTAAAGACCAGGAATTACCGTTCTTTTCCATACATATCTTATCCTCTCTTGCAAGCCATCCTATGGCCATGAACGTTGTCTGCTGATCAAAGCCATTCTCTTTGAGATGACCCTTCAGCTTTGCCATGTTCGACTCCCCACTTTCCAGCATCCTGTAAACATAACCGGCTGCTTCTCCTATGTTCAAACACTTTTCATCCATATCTATCACCTGAACTTATCAGTTAAAAACCCACAAGTGTTATAGTAAAATATACTCAAATTGCTATAAATATTACGAATGAGCTATTGATCCTCTGGAAATACATCCTCCACATAACATCTCATGACCTCGGCCACGCTCCATGCCTGAGATATACACCCTCCGGGAGCATGAGGACTATCACCATCGAATACTTCGGATATGGTGCCGATACCTGCATCATCCAGGTGTATCTCAATTCCCTGAAGGAAGGTCCGAAGTTTTTTCTCAATTCCCTGATGATCACGGTTCACTTTCCTGTAAGCTGTTATGTAAGGTCCGAGCAACCAGGGCCATACAGTACCATTATGGTATGCAGTGTCCCTCTGTTCAGTATTCCCTCCATAGTGACCGATGTACTTACTGTCATGAGGAGAGAGGGTTCTCAGTCCGTAAGGTGTCAACAGTTCTTCAGTTACAGTATCAACTATTCCCCTCGCTATTTTTTCAGTGACCATCGTATGAGGTAAAGAAACTGCAAATATCTGGTTAGGTCTTACTGAGGCATCCTTCCATTCATCATCTTTCGAACCGGATATCAGGTCATAGAGACAACTCTTTTTTTCATTCCAGAACTTTTCCCTGAAATTGTTCCCTGTCATTTCAGCAATGTCAATATAGTTGGAAACATCCAGTTCCAGACGTTCCCCTATCTCAGTTGCATAGATCAGGGCATTGTACCAGAGTGCATTTATCTCACATGCTTTCCCTTTTCGGGGAGTGATCTCCCAATCCCCTATTTTAGCATCCATCCACGTTAGTTGTCCCCCATGTTCTATCAGGCCGTCATCATCCATTCTTATTCCGAATGAGGTACCTTCCATGTAGTTATCTATTATACTCCGGACCGAAGGCCAGAGCTTCTCTACAAATTCGATGTCATCTGTGTAGTCAAGATATCTTCCGGCGGCATGTATGAACCACAGGGATGCATCTACTGTGTTGTAGATAGGTGACTCGTTTGCATTCTCCGGGAAGTTGTTGGGTATCAGTCCATCCTTGCAGTTAGCTGCAAAAGTGGAAAGTACGGACCTCGCATCATCGAACCTTCCTGTTACAAGTGTCAGCCCGGGTAGGGAGATCATAGTGTCCCGTCCCCAGTCCCCGAACCAGTGATATCCTGCAATTACCGACTTAGAATCTGTGGACCTTCTGTCAACGATGAAAGAATCGCCAGCTATCATCAGTTTTTCCAGGAATGTATCATCCATGGTCTTTTTATTCACCAGGGAATTCTGACGTTCTCTCTCATTCCGGAACAGTTCCTCCACTGTTTGCACATTCCATTCCATGTCAGGTTCAGTGGATGCGATAACGAAACAGGAAGCATCAGTTCCTTCTATTTCCAGTTCGAAATATCCCGGGTTGAAGTTGTCTTCCCTGTATGGATATCCTCTTTTCATTTCTACATGGTATTCAAAATTGTAGTACCAGTGTTCTTTTTCTGTGTATGGTACGCTGGCAGCAAGTACAAAAGGAATCCCATCGCTGACCAGTTTTGTTCCTTTTTCCATTGCTTCCTGTGTAATGGATAGATCGTTTGAACTGCTGAGATTATGTATGGACCTGTTATTGATAAGTGGTAATATCCTGAGTACAGCTTCCTTTTCAGAAGGGTTGATAATATCATATCTCACGATGGTCGTGTTCTCACCATGGATCATCATGATCTGCTTTATGATCGTTATTCCATTCACAATGTATTCGAAGGTGGGAAAAGGATGCGTAGTGAACTTTTCCAGCATTTCGTTGCCATGCGGGTATATAGCATCGGGATACCTGTGTACTGCAAGTTTGTGAATGTCGACTCCTATAATTAGTTCTTCGTCAAGGGACGATAACATGAGTCTTCTTTCAACAGGAGGGTTCAGGGAAGCTATCAACAGTCCGTGGTACTTTCGCGTATTCATACCAATTGTCGTGGAAGAAGCATATCCTCCAAGGCCGTTGCTTATGATCCATTCCTTCTCCGTTCCCGGGATATGGTCTGTATAGCTCATGTTCATTGTACCTTTGAACGTAGTTCAATGGTCTATCCATTGTCAGGGGACCTGTAGAGTTTGTCCAGCAGTATTATGTTATCCAGCATCAGCGCACAACTCCAGCTTAGAGGTATCGCCCATGCAGGCCTGCCGGTGTATTTATTGACCTGCTCCGGGAGCATACCTGCACCGGTTGCACCTTTAAGTGACCATTTGATGTATTTCAGTGCCCCATTGCCCAGTGTCTGAAGTTCATCCTTATCGTTATCACTATCATCGATCGTGATCGCAAGTTCAAGTAATGCCTTTGAGAGCCAGAGGGTTGTGACTATCCAGGGATTTCCATCGATGTAGTTGTCATCAACATATCTCTTGATGCCGAAGTGTTCGTTCACAGGCACCCTGAGATACTTCTCGATGTTCTGTATCATTGACATGATCATCTCCCTCTCTTTCTTATTATCCGGAGAGAGCATGTTGAAAGGGACAAAGGTACCTAATATACTTGCATCAATAGCAGTATCTAGTTCACCATTATTGAGTCCCCTTGCAAAATAACCTTCATCGAGCCAGAACCTTTCTATGGTGGTCTTCTTGATGAGCTCGGCACGTTCGATCCACCTGTCGGCAAGTCCCTTTTCATTGTAGTCAATAGCCATGTTCGCAGCTCCGATGAGTCCTGCATATATGGCGGCATTGGTGTATGTGAACACGCCGGAATGTGTCTCCCACAGACACAGGCATGTCTCATGAAGTCCACTGCCGGTTCTTTTCATGAGGTACTCCGCTGCACAGAGGACCGTTGCCCACATGTTGTCAAGGAACTCCGCTTTCACAGGTTGTTCAAGGGTCCGGTAATACCTGTCCATAGCAAAGATCGTGGTGCCAGTCTCATCTATCTGGGTGGTGGAACTGAAATTTCCCCATGAAGGTGCGGTATTCCCGTCCAGCCAGTAACGCTGGAACCATGAACCGTCCTGAAGCTGCGTGCCCTTGCACCATTTGAAGAAACGGGCACAATGATCAGGATAACCTGCTTCCATAAGGGATGTGACTATCTCCGCGGAATCCCTGTGCCAGCAATAACCGTATCCGCCGCTTTTCTCGAACTCATGGTCGAATTCAGGAGCAGCGAGGAAAGACCCTTTTCCGGGGTCGTTGAGTATACTTAAAGCAAGTATAGAGCGGTTGAAAGCATTGAGAAGTTCCAGCCTGAACGACCCCAAACCAGGATATTCCGGTAGCTCAAGGAGCTTCTTCTTTGAAAGCCATCTGATCCATTTCTCCTGTGTATCATTATATATGCTCTCTACAGGTTCCTTCAGTACCTCACGCATCCTTCTGTAAAGCGCAGGTCTTCTTGAAGCCGCACCAATGAAAACAGTGATTACCACGGGTTTTGACGGTTCTAAGTCGAGCTTCCATCCAACGGCGCAATTCAGGTTTCCTATATCCTCATTGTTCCGCTGTAGCTCTCCATCCTCCATGTCATATTTGGCATTGGTCCACCATATCGTATCCATTGCCTTACCTACCTGCCATTCCTCGAACATCGGAGTGGATGTTATCCCTACATAGTAGTTCTTCCAGTATTGTGCCAGCAGGCCTGAATCGTGGTCACAGAAAGCGGAGTTCTTCCTCTTCATCTCACCCACCTGGAGGTTGGAGAAGTAAAAGAACTTCCCATGGAACCCTTTACTGGAACTTATCCGGTATTTGCGCACAAGTACCGGCAGGGTGGGGTGGACGAGATCAAGTATCTCCATCTTAAGCCCGGAAGGATGGGTGAGTTCTGTGTTCAATATATTTGTGTCATCGATGTATCTCTGGTCTGCGTGCCACTCACGGGCATTGGACCAGATAAGTCCTTTCCCATCATGTATACATGCCTGTGACTCTTCAACATGCTGTGCAAAATCCTTCCCCGGATAATAATAACCGAATATCTCACCTTTCTTTCCCATTGTCACCAGCAATCTTTCATTGCCTAATATCGCATTGGGCTGTCGGATCACGATCATCTACCTCTGAGCAGGTGTTCTATCTTAACATCTTCCGGAACAGGTGAGATGATGTGTTCGCAGAGAGTATCTCCCATGGCCTTGCACCTTGTCTCACGGACCTGAACCACCTTTCCCAGTGATTCGGAGATATATCCTGCAATGAAACCACTGATGTATCCGCAAACGGGGACGTCGCTGTCCTCGTATTCTCCTGCAATGAAAGAATCGATCATCCTTGCAGTACCTTTCAGTTCAGTGATGTCCATATCATGCTCAAGGACCCCCCATCCGGCTGCCACCAATAATTCCCCGAGCAGGTCCATGAAATTGCTGTCATCCATATCAGCTACTTCTTTCAGGTATCTTGCAGCACCTTCCCCGTTCCTCAGTCCGACTATGGTCAGCAGGCCTTCGGATTGTGGTACATGCTCGTTCAGGACATTGAGGAAATTGACAAAGGTCTTTGCCCTGATAAGCACTGCTCTGTCCCCGATGATATGTAATGGAAAATCAACGGACTGGATGACCCTGTTCTTTGAGACTCCCCACTCAATGTCGAGAACGACGTCCATCCTTTCAAGTTCATTTGCAATACTTTCTATATCCATGTCCTTTTTCGCTTCAGTGAACATCACATACCTGCCTCTGGAAGGGTCTTCCGAACTGTCCAGATATGCAAATCGTATGTCCAGTTCCTTTTCAGCAAAGAACGATGTTATGTCCGCTTCAGAATGCAATGTGTTCTCGTATGTGATCCTGAACCAGATGACATCTGCTTCAGTATCCACTCTGGAGAACATGTAAAGGTCTCTTACCATATGCCAGAACTCCCATAGATAATAGGACATTAAAAGATATATTACTATTCTGTTGATGCAAGGTTCCTGAACACATGTGCCTTGAAATCAGTGAGTGCAGCCATGAAGTTGACAGCTGCATCGTAAGGTGACTCGTGGATGCTGAAATACGAATGCACATCCCCGTCACCAAGCCATTTCGTGCTCATATAGTAATAGTGATCCGAGGTGAGCATATGTTTCCATATTCTCAGCATTTCCGCATCATGTGTCCTTTTGACATAGCTCTCAAGTATCTTTATCTCCTCAAAGCAACGTCTCTGCATATCGTTACCGAGCCATGCACTGGTATCCCTCTCGATGTCGGCCCACGATATTGTTGAGAAATCACCCACATCGACCTCACCTGCTGGTTTGTAGGCTTCGATGGTCTGGGATGGGGTCAGGAAACGCATCCCTCTGTCCATTACCTCACCTGGAAGTGCCCTTAAGAATTCGAAGATGCCGGTATCCTCCCACTGGTGCTCGCCAAATGTCTCGTAATCCATGAAGATGTTCAGGGTCTCGCCATTGTTCCAGGAAGCCCAGTCCGCCCACTTGTTTGCAGTAAGCGGGTACTCCTCCCACCACTGTGAAGAAAAGCGATAGCCTATATCATCACTCAACTTGTAGTTACGGAGTAGTATCGCTATGTCGGTATCTTTTGCTTTGTACACATGGTCAGGTGACCGTCCTCCAAGGATGCGTTCGATCCCTTCAGTGAGTATCGCTTTGTATCCCATCTGGTCTGCAAGCTGTGCTACACTATTATTGTAAAGCATCTCAGTATTCCTGAATATCTGAGGGGTGACACCAAGAAGTTCTGAAATGAGTTCACGGTGCTCTTTCACCTCATCCATGAACTCTTCCTTTGATTCGAACAGGGATGCAAGTGAGTGATAGCATGTTTCATCCAAAAATTCAATGCACCCTGTCTCTGCAAGGTCACGGAAGGAATCAAGCACATCCTCTCCCCACTCCATACACTGTTCCAGCAGTGTACCGGTAACTGACATGCTGGCCCTGAAATTGCCATCTGTTTCATCCGTTAGTTCCAGCAGGGTCCTGTTAGCCGGAAGGTAGCATTTTCCTGCAACCTTCTGGAATATCTCCTTGTTCGTCCTTTCATCAAAATACCTGTCAAAGCCCTGTTTATTATCGGGCCAGAACCATCTGAGCCTGTATGGCTGGTGGATCTCGAAGAAAGGACATATGGAGCTCATCTTTTCGCCTCCCGGATGATCGCGCGTTCAATGTCGGAAAGTATAGAAAGGTCGTTCACAGCCCTCTCATATCCAAACCTTCTCTCCTCTGAGTTCATCTCAAGGAATATCTCACTCTGCTGCAGGTAGCGGTATATCCTGAGCATCTCTTTTCTCCGCTCAGGATCCTTTATTGATCCGATCTGTTCTCCTGTATCTACAAGTTCGTGCATGAAGAGGTGTTGTGCATGGTTACCGAGCAGGTTATGCATTCCATAGCGTGCTGTGGTCTTTGAATCAAGGGATGAAAGGCTTGTACTTTTGAACATATCCACAGCATCTTCAGCCAGTACCATCTCTATTCCCTTCTCCTTTAAGCTCAGTGGCAGCTCTTTCAGGAACCTGAGTATTTCTTTGTTGTTCTGGAGATGGGTGTTGATCGCATCATATTTTATGTAGAGCGTGATCACATCTCCTTCCATGCTGGCGATCCAGGAGGCAAACTTGTCGGCGATAAGGGGATATCCGGGCCATGCATTGTCAGAGAACCTGATCTCAAGGTCCTCGCTCAGGTTTATGTGTCTCAGGAGAGTCGGAACGGTATTGTCGTAGACATGCATGGGGTCGTAGCCATTCATGATGTTGTGTGAGCCTTCTGAAATGAAGCATTTGAATCCCATCTCTTTGAGCACTTTCAATGCCCTTTTCTCAAAAAGGAGCTCGGTATTGACAAATGTCCTTGCCTCTCTGCCGAAGAGTTCCTTTATCATCCCCCGGTCCATTTCGACCTGCTCCCTGAACTCTGTCATATCAGGGAACATCGAGCATACTGAATGATAATATGGCGAAGCAGCAAAAGAGACGCTTCCCGGGTCAAGTTCCCTGAAACCATCGATTATCTCAGGAGACCATTTACATTGTTCAAGGAATACCCCTGATACGTCCAGTGTATATTTTCCACCGTTCTCTATTGATGCAGCCAGTGTATCGTTGAGAGTTTCCACATTCTCTGCCAGCTTTGTGAAATTATGGAATGCCTTCTCCATATCAAAGTACTTCTCGATATGCACATCCCCATAACCTTCCTGTGGCCAGTACCATCTGAGTGGTAAAGGAAGGTGTACCTCGAAACAAACACATACTGCTTTCATGTTCTCTCTATTCCTGACCGTTATTTCCAATGATATGGTCTTCAGTTCTATCCGAAACAATGTTCCTTGTATTGAGATCACTTGCGAACCAGACGGTCCTCTGTGGGAACGCGATCTCTATTCCATTCTCTTCAAGTGTCTTCTTGATGATCCAGAGCAGTTTCATCTTCAGATCATACCATTCAGTTGCAGGGGCCCATACCCTTACACTGATGTTAACGGCATTATCACCCAGATTATCTACAAATACAGAAGGTGAAGGGTTCACAAGTGCATAGGGTTGTTCATCGATGAGTTCCTTGATTATCCTGATAGCCTCATCGGCATCATCCTCATAGCGGATACCGACGACATATTCGAACCTTCTTGCAAGGTTTGCCACATAGTTTGTGATACTTGTTGTAAAAACGGTCTCATTGGGCAACCTTATGTAGAGTCCTTCGTATGTTCGGATAATGGTGGATATTATCTTTATATCCTCTACATAACCAAGTTTGTTATCGATATTCACCTGGTCGCCTATCTTTATAGGACGTTCTATCATCAGGAAAACACCTGATATGAAGTTGCCTACAATGCTCTGACTTGCAAAACCAATGACTATACCCGCAACACCACCGGCAACAAGAAGACCGGATGTATCAATATTCAGGATAGGGAAGATGACACCAAGTATTGCAAACACTATCAGGCCGTAGTAGATCGTCTTGAGCAGGATGTTGAGATGTTCTTTATCCATCTTATCCTTCAGCGTTCTCTGAAGGTATATCGTGATACCTTTACCTAATAGAACGGTGAAGAAGAGTATCAGTAATATCGTGAATATCTGCAGGAAGGGATCGGAGAGTGGAGGTACATATTGGGAGATTAAAGTGCTGTTGCTCATAGACCGAACTCCATTATTCCCTTAGTTCCGGTCATGGCCAGCTTACGTGCAGTGTAGAGTTCCATGGACCTCTTGAATCTTGAAGTTGTAGGGTATGTGATGAAATCGGTTTCCGCCAGGAGCTTGTTTATGATCCTCATGGATGCTTTCATACCAAGTCTCCTGTCACCATAATATATCTTCATCCCATAGGCGTTGAAAACAGCCTTTGTGACCTCCATCATGTGATTTGAGTCGTTTATGATATCAAGTTCGATGTATCCTTCGTACAATATATCTGTGTCAGGTTCCTCGAAGTACACATCACTTTCCCAGTGTCTGCAGATAAGCCCAAGATTATGACTTCCGTATAGTGTGAACTTGATCCTGGAATAGGTGAAGATATCAATGACTTCATAGTTCCCTGCTTTATCCGTGACGAATACTCCTATCTCCACGGGGAATTTAAGGTATATCTTCTTCCGGTCGCCGGGACCTATCAAAACCGGACGTTTGAATTCGATCAGCAGGAAGGATGTGACCTTCTTTGGAAGGTTAACTGGTTCTATCGGGTTTATGAGTATATCTCCTTCATTTTTCAGCAGCACAAGCTCAGTCTCTTCCTGTCCCCGGAACGTTCTCCTGTAAACAAGGTTGTTTCCCTGCTTATCAACTGTGATAATGTTATCTTTGAGGTCATTCAGTTCTGTCGTGAACGGCGGGTGATATATCTCATACATTACTATCGGTATCCTTATCTTTAATGATCAAAGCCAGTTCTTCCTTCGGAAATATATATACATTGAAAGGAATATCAATATATTTATTGTCCACACAGCATGATATCCCCATTTCCATGCAAGTTCCGGCATATATGAGAAGTTCATTCCATACATTCCGGCAAGGAAGGTCAGTGGTATGAAAATGGTAGCTATTATGGTAAGTGTTTTCATAACCTCATTCATTTTATTGCTTACACTTGACAGATATACATCCAGTATTCCGGAGAGTATGTCACGATACGTGTCTATCGTCTCCGCTATCTGGATCGTATGGTCGTATACATCTCTAAGGAATGTAAAGGTGGTCTCTTTAAAAAGAGAGGACTCTGTTCTTTCCATGTTATTGATGACTTCCCGGAGAGGCCAGACGGATTTACGAAGGTAGATCATCTCTTTCTTCATGTCATGTATACTCTGGAGGGTCTCAGGGTTTGGATCCTCTATCAGTCTGTCCTCCAGTTCCTCGATAATATCTCCATATCTCTCTATGATCACGAAGTAATTGTCAACTATGGAGTCCATAAGTGCATACGCCAGATAATCAGCCCCCATTGTCCGTATCCTTCCCTTTGAGTTCCTGATACGTTCTCTGACCGGGTTGAAAGTATCACCTTCAACCTCCTGGAATGACAGCACGAAGTCCTTTCCGAGTATTATGCTGACCTGCTCTCCCTTTACATTGATGTCGTCTTCTCTGGATCTGAGCATCTTGAGGACGATGTATATGTAAGAGTCATGGTCCTCCATCTTCGGTCTCTGGCCTGTGTGAACGATATCTTCCATTATCAGTGGATGCAGGCCAAAGTGTTTCCCAAGTTTCTCAACTATGTCTACCTGGTGGATACCATCGATATTGATCCACGATACGGTGGGGGAATCTTTGAAAGGGAAACATTCCTCTACTTCATCAACAGTCCTTTCATGATAATTGGTCCGGTCGTAGTCTATAATGGTTATCTTTACGTTCTCTGTCCTCTTCTCTCCCACATGGACCAGACTTCCGGGCATCATTCCCGCCTTCCTTGATACACGATTCGTGAGTTTTCTTATAGTAACACCCCGCATGCAATTTCTTTATCTTCATAGATAAGATGAAGAAAAAGGTCATGAAAGCATCTTTCTGTAAACATCGACCGTCATCTTTGCGATGTTGTTCCAGTTATACTTCGTTCCTATGAGCTCTTTCCCAACCTTTCCAAGCTCATCGTCCTCATAGTTGTCCAGCACATGGTTTATTCCCCACGCGATCGATCCCGGGTTCTGGTAGACAATTACCCCGTCCCTGAAGTTATCGATGAGTGATATCGCATCCGTGGCAACGATATTCTTGCTGGCATCCCAGGCCTCCAGCAGTATGATCCCGAAAGGTTCATTCCTGCTTGGTACACAGATGAGATTGCAGGCGTTCATCCACTTCTTTTTGACGGATTCATCAACATAACCCAGGAAATGACAGCTATCCTGAATGTTCAGTTCATAGGTGATACGTTCACATTCAGGTCGCATCTCACCTTCTCCTATGATCACGAATCTGGCATCCCATCTGTTAGCAAGCACATCAGGGATGGCCCTTACAAAAAGATCAGGTCCTTTCTGGTAGTTCATCCTTCCTACAAACAGGACTACAGGAGCATATGGATGTATACCATATTCCTCCTTGACCTTTCCATGGTCAACATCCATCTGTATAGTATGTTCATATATCCCGTTCGGGACGATGGATATCTTGTTATCCGGTATCTGGTACAGGTACTGTATCTCTTTTGTAAGGTTTGGGGATGTGGATATAACACAGGCTGATTCATACCCTCCTCTCCATTCACGATGGCTTATCTCTGTGGCCTCCCACCAAGTACCATGCTGGTTCCCGTTACGTCCCCATTCAGTGCTGTGATACGTAATTGCGAAGGCAAGGCCAAATTCCTCTTTAAGCCTGCATACAAGGTTCACAGGATGCCAGTCATGTACGTGTGTAAGGTCGAAATCCCCGAAATCCTTCGTTGCTTCGATAAAAGCGGTATACATGGAATCACACATGCTGTCCATCTGCTGGACTATTCCACCGTAGAGGGCATGGAATATACGATGGTAATGCACTCCGTTAACAATCTCATATGGAAGCATGTCCCTGTTCCTTGTGAATATATGGACCTCATGTCCCATGCCGGCAAGAGCCTCGGATAGTTCGGTCACATGGGGTGCCAGTCCACCGACCTTTACAGCATTCAGGCTTTCCCACGAGAACATGGCTATTCGTAATCTGTCTTCCATGTTCACCCCTCTTCAGGTATCAGTTCACTATTTTCCAGCAGATGTTCGACGGCTGTCTCAGGTGGCATTGTATTGATGTATATGTCAGTGTTCTTCTCAAAACCAGCTGCAATTGATGTAACAGGTGCTATTCGGACATTGAAGTGATAGTTAGTGTCATCCTCTGCCTGGAAGAACATGTAATTATAAGCAAGCTGAGGTATGGTCTTCTCAAGGAGGAAAACAGCCTTTCGGATGCAGTCACCCAGTGAGAACAACAGTTCGTCGCTGAACCCGGATATATGGTTCACATGGCGCTTTGGTAGCATCCACATCTCATAAGGTGACCTGGAATAGTAAGGAGCTATAAGGATGAAGTCATCATTCTCGTAGACATGCCTTTCACCGTCCTTCTCCTTTTCAACGATCTCGCAGTAAGGACACCTCTCAAGTCCTGAGATCACCTTTTTCTCTTTTCCGATGGAAGATGGCTCTATGGGAAGTGCTATGAGCTGCGAATGGGTATGTTCCAGTGAAGCACCAGCTTTCTTCCCCCAGTTCTTGAAAAGTGATACATATTCTATTCCCTCCATTGACCGGTAATGTACGACCCTGTCCCTGTAGGCTTTCATCAGCAGGAGTATCTGTTCATCCGAAAAGAGATGGAGCCTGCTTTCATGGTTAGGGTTCTCTATGATCACTTCGTGGAATCCAAATCCTTTTTCAACATCAAATGAACTGTGTTCCACTTCAGAAGCCTCAGGTGACAATGCGGGATAAAGGTTAGGTATACATCTTATATCCCATCCTGTGACCAGCTCTTCCTCTGTATCTTTCAGGATCTCACCATTTTTGTATACTGCATTTGCAGGAGGCGTCTGGTCCTCGTGTCCTTTGCAGAAAACACAGCTTAAGGATCTCTTTTCATCATCACAGGCTTTTGGGGCAGAAGGTCTTTTGCTTCTCCCGAAAGCTATTATGCAGTGCTCGTCAAGGAAATAATGTTTGCGTATCTCGGACATGTTTCACTCCAGTCTTGTTCCTGTGAGGAGCTCATAATACGTTTTGATGGGTTCTTCCCAGTTCATGTCCTTTGCAAGCAGGTTCGCTTCCTGACAGAGGAGGTTGTACTTTACCTTATCATCCGTATACGTGTCGATGAAGTAATCCATGGCAAGGGCGTAATCAGCTACCGATTCCAGATAAGGGATATTGATATTGTCAACAACGATCACTCCCCCCATGCCCATGACCAGTCTTTTCAGTGTCTTGAGAGCATCGCTGAAGCCACAAACCTTGCTGACTATGCTAGGTGTGGATTCCTTTCCTGCTTCAAGTCCTGTCAGCAGGAATGGTTCGTATTTTGAAGGGAACACTCCGGCAATGCACCCGGCCATGAACTCATCCGGAGTCATATTAAGACCGCCGTCATGGTCTGATATCCATTGTGGGTACAACACCGCTGAAACATGCCTGGTGCCATCCGGTATCTTCGAACATTCAAGTCCCCTGCCCTCTATCATCTGCTGGAGGCGTATCTCCTCACCGACAAGAACTTCCTCAGGAAGGTTGATCGGGAAATTCTCGGGAGTGTTCGTCTTCGGACCCTGGGCCGCGACAATGAAACATATAACACGATAGTCCTCATCCAGATGTCCGGCATCGATCTCGTTCTTTACCATCCTGTCAAGTATCACCAGGGAATCTAGAAGGTCAGGATAACCCTTATTCTCGACCTCGATCCTTGATATGGAGAATATGGGGATCATCCTGTCAGGTGGGATCACTTTGCTGTCGAACACATTGTTTATCTTCTCAGAGAGGAATTCCTGTATCTTCTTTCTGGAAATGGTCTTCTTTTCCCAGTCGATCTCTTCATCTTCCTTATCGATACCATTTCGGACTATTATGGAGTCAATATTGTAGAATAGCTTTATTTCCTTACGTGTGGAATCTCCTACTGCTGTGACAACATCTGCGTAAGATGAAAGTGATTCCAGTTTCGCGTGGTTGAGGGGAACCCCACTATCCCATGAACTGTCGTTCTCCCTTATCTTCCGGATGGACTGGTGTCCTGATGATCTTCCCGGAAGTGTTGCATGGTATGTTGCAACGGTTTTGACGTTGATCCCAAGCTTTTTAAGCCGTGCAAGTGCATAGAATACCCCGAATTCATGGCAGTGAAGTGAAACGTGGACTGTGGGCATAAGGGATGCTGCAAATTCTGATATTGCTTTGTCCTCATATTCCTCGGCATTTTTCTCTCTGGCAGTTGCCAGTGCTCTGACAAATTCCGATATGGCATAGGAAAGGTTCAGATAGTGGGTGTATTCCGCACCGTTACCCATACTCTCATAGGTCATGGAATCCAGTCCGATAAGGTCGTATGCCTCTGCTTTGATCATACTGTCAAGACACATCTCCTTTCCTTTGTATTCCATGCCAAGCCTGCAGAAATCAAAGGTCTTGAACATAAGATGGATCACCTTCACACCTTTCACCATCTCGATACCGACAAAGGATTCTATTCCTTTTGTTTTCAGTTTATCGATGGTCTCAAAGAGTTCCCCTTCCGGTTCCATCTCTTCAAAGGAACTCATGTCGGTTATACGGTTCAGGCCTTTGTTCCAGTCAGAACCGCTATGTCCATAGTAGGGTCCTGCAACGATGATACTTGGTGCTGTTTCCTCATCTATGATGCCTTTGCTGATAAGTCCGGCAAGGTTCTTTGCTTCGGCATCTATGACATTCCAGATACCTCCCATCTTGTTGGACCGTGGCCCGGCCTCCTCGCCAGCTATTATTATACATTTGCTTTCTAGCGTCATTCCCTTTCTCCCGAAGATCTCTTCTATCTTAATAAGGTTGCAATTATATATCAAAATATCTCAGGGTGTTTACTGATAAGGATATTTCCAGCTATTTTTAGTATAGAGGCATCATTACATGTTCTTTTCATTCATCTCAACAAGCTGCGCTCTCAGAAAGCTTTTATTACTCTTGCAGGCATAAGAAGGACCGGGTTTTGAATACAGCCCAGCGGATAATACATGAATAATCTAATAATATGGTCCCTTATAGTTCTCTGTCTGATCCAGTCCGGGATATTTTCCGGTCTCACAATTGGTATGTTCGGACTCAGCCGTCTTCGTCTTGAGATCGAAGCAGAGGCTAAGAACGAGAACGCGAGAAAGGTCCTTGAACTCAGGCGCAATTCCCACCTGCTGCTTTCAACTCTTTTGTGGGGTAATGTAGGTATAAATGTTCTTCTGACATTGTTGACTGATTCGGTCATGGCTGGTGCTTCAGCTTTCATGTTCTCCACGGTCTTCATCACATTGTTCGGTGAGATCGCTCCACAGGCATATTTCACACGTAATTCACTGAGACTTGGAGCTACACTCTCCCCACTTGTGAAATTCTACATGGTGGTGCTGTACCCGGTAGCAAAACCGTCTGCACTGCTTCTTGACATGTGGCTTGGGAAGGAGAAGATGGAATTCTTCAAGGAACGTTCCCTTGGAATTATGCTTAAAAAGCATATAGTGTCTGAGGCTAGTGATATCGATCATCTTGAAGGTCTTGGTGCCCTGAACTTCCTTTCCATAGATGATCTTCACATAAAACAGGAAGGTTCGGTCGTCGACCCTTTGAGTATCATTTCGCTTCCTACTTACAATGGTCTTGTTATGTTTCCTTCAAAAGATGACCCGGAATTCGGTGATCTCCTTGAAAGTATGGCTTCAAGTTCAAAGAAATGGGCCATAGTGGTGGATGATACCAATGAGCCGGTACTTGCAATAGATTCCGGTTCTTTCCTCAGGGATGCTATCTATGGAAAAAAGGAGTTCAATCCGTATCGTTACTGCCATCATCCTATCATCATACGTGACCCTGAAGAGAAGATCGGCAACGTACTCCATCGCCTGAAGGTCTATCCTGTGAATGCAGAGGATGATGTCATAGATGATGACCTGATACTTTACTGGAACAAGGAAGATCCTGAAAAGATGATCATAACAGGGTCAGATATACTTGGTCGCCTCTTAAGAGGAATTGTTGTAAGAGTTGAGTAAGTCATTTTTTCTATTTTTAACGATATATTTAATAACTTAAAAACTGCAAATATCTTTAGGGCTCGTGGAGGGGCTTTTATGAAAGAAAATATTATCAAGATCAGAGCTGAGATTGATAAGCTCATTGATAAAACGGGTGATGATGCAGAAATAATAGCACAGGATGTGAAGGTATCTGTAAAGGCTATTGTGGAGGAAATAAAAAGTATCGATCTTCAAGAGGAAATGGAAAATATCTTCGAGGATATTGATGAGCTTGCCGAAAAGTCAGGTGAAAAGGGGAAAAACCTTGCTTTGAAGATAGGTGAACAACTTGATGTCCTTGCTGACAGGATAAACCTTGGAAGGAACTATGATAAGGTAAATGCAGGGATAGATTCTCTTATTGATTCAACAGGGGATGAAGCTGCAAAGATCACGGAAGATGTGATGGATCATCTCAAAAAGATAGCGTCATCTATAGGATCAGTTGATCTTAAAGAAGATATAGAGGAAATAGCAAATAAGATGAAAGAACTTGCACAGGCTACTGGCAAGGAAGCTGAGGAAATGGCATCTGATATAAAAGAAAAGGTAAGGGACATTGGAAAGAAGAAAGAGTGATCTCTTTCTTTTCTATTTTACTATACTGGTAAGAGTAATGATAATATGGCGTCGGATCTGCAGTATCTTACAAATTTAGATAATACACTATTGTCCTTTGGGGCAAAGGTTCTTGTGGTTATCTTTCTGCTGGTCCTTGTCAGCATCTTTGTCGATACCCTGAAGAACAATCTTCTAAAGAAGGCAAAGACGAAGAAACAGACATCTAATATCAAATTGATGAGCCAGCTTTTCCGTTATGTGCTCTATCTTTTTATCATACTTTTTGCGACCCTCTCTTCTTCAGGTGCTCTGGCAGATTTCGGCATCTTCCTTGGTCTGTTATCAGCAGCAATTGGTTTTGCACTACAGAAACCCATGACAGGTATTGCAGCATGGATCATGGTCGTTTCAAAGAGACCTTTCGATATCGGTGACAGGATCACAGTTGGTGATGTGAAGGGTGATGTTGTGGATATCAACCTGACACATGTGCATATCATGGAGGTTGGTGGACTTCTCGGTGATGAGGAGAATTCCGGCAGGGTGGTTATGGTGCCTAACTGGCTTCTTTTTGAGAAGAATATCATCAACTACACTTCAAACAATGATTTCGTGCTTCATAGTGTGATAGTAAATGTGACCTATGAAAGCGATCTCGATAAGGCTATGGAAATAGCTGACCTTTCGGCACGTAAGTTCCTGGCAGGTCTTATCAGTACAAGTCCGGCAAGTCCTCATATACGGGTTGATTTCCAGCCAAGCGGTATAGATGTTCAGGTGAAGTATTTCTGTCCTTCCAGACAACTGCACGAATATTCATCAAAGATAACGAAAGAGATCTTTGACAGGATAAGGGTGGCTGATGATGTGGAGATAGCCTATCCGCATACAGAGGTTGTTTTCAGGAAAAAGAAAGAGTGATAATACAGGTCACACTGGCTAATGATCACCATTTGAAATAGCGGATAACAAATTCAGAATCCTTTCTTATAGCGTATTTTCTCAGTTCATCGACACCTAGCAGGAGCAGGGCGAATGGGACTGCGATAAGTATGTATTTCATTGATATTGCTGCTGTATTGAATATCAGGTTCACGAATGGGTTGAATATGATGAATGAAAGAATGATCAGTTCGCTGGCTATACCCAGGAGCACCATGCGGTTGCTAAGGAATCCCTTTGTGAGCACGGATTGCCTTCTTGTCTTCGATGTGAACACGTTCGCTATCTGGCATATGATAACAGCTGCAAAGAAAGCCGTAATTGACTGCATGTAGAGCGGGTCAGAGAACGGTAGCTGCTGTCCCCATGTCCATCCTCCGTCGAATAAGACTGCAAAGTAACATGCAAATCCGGCTGCTGCCTCTATGGGTCCCTTGACACCATAGGATGTGAACAGTACCTGAGGTGTCAGAAGTTTCTCATCCCTCTTACGTGGTGGTCTTTTCATAATATCCCCTTCTCCCTTCTCAACCGCAAGCGAGAGTGCAGGAAGTATATCCGTTCCAAGGTCAATGGCAAGGATCAGCTGTACGTTCATTGGCAGTGGCAGTGCCAGCAGTACAAAGGCTATGAAAGGAAGTATCTCCGGGATATTGCTTGTAAGGATGTAGGCTATGAATTTCTTGATATTATCAAAGACCGTCCTTCCTTCCTCTATGGCATTTACGATAGTGGCAAAATTGTCATCCAGAAGGACCATATCCGCTGCTTCTCTTGCAACGTCGGTACCACTTCCCATGGCAACACCCATGTCAGCATTCTTCATGGCAGGTGCATCATTGACACCGTCACCTGTCATTGTAACGATCTCACCGGCTGCCTGGAACGCCTGCACGATCTTCAGTTTCTGAACAGGGGATGTACGTGCGAAAACAATGCTCGGAGCTTTCAGTTTTTGTGTGATCTCATCTGTCGAGAGTTTTTCAAGCTCCTCTCCTGTGATAAGTACAAGTTCTTCATGGTCGTTTGTAAGGCCAACTGTTGCAGCAATGGAACGTGCGGTAACCGGATGGTCACCTGTTATCATCACGACCTTGATGCCTGCCCTGTGACATTTTCTGATAGCTTCCTTTGCTTCCGGTCTTGGCGGGTCCACAGCACCTGCGAAACCGAGGAAGATGAAACCATCATCATATTCACTTGCGCTTTCAGCTTTCCTGTAAGCGAAGGCAAGTACCCTCTCGCCTTTCTTTGCCATTGAAAGATGCTCTTCTTCAAGACGCAGCTTGTCATTTTCATCAAGTATATCCTCTTTTCCTTCAACAAGGATATGACTGCACATGTCAAGGATGACCTCTGGAGCACCCTTTAGATATGCTTCCATCTCACCGGAAGGCGTCTTGCAGATCACCTGCATCCTCTGTTTCTTTGAATCGAAAGGATACTCCTGCATCCTTGGGTAGTCATTTTTCAATTTCCCGATATCAGTGAAATTGCTTGAATAAACAAGCAGTGAGCCTTCAGTAGGGTCTCCTTTGTAACCGGGGTTCTCTTCTGTTAACCTTGAGTTATTACAGATGGTGAACACACGTAGTAACACATCAGGTGGAGTTTCTTTTTTCTCAACATCCAGATGTTTCGAACCTGTGTATACGGAATGGATCGACATTTTGTTCTGTGTGAGTGTTCCGGTCTTATCGGTGCATATAACGGTAGTTGAGCCCAGTGTTTCCACTGATTCCAGTTGCTTGATCAATGCATTCCTCTTTGCCATCCTTTTGGATGCAAGGCTCAGGGACAGGGTCACTGTGGGCAGGAGACCTTCCGGTACGTTAGCAACGATGATGCCTATGGCAAATATGAGGTTTGCAAGGAAGATATCCTGTATAAGGAAACCAACGATGAAGAAAACAACTCCAAGGAAGATGGCTATTGCAGAGATTATCTTTATGAAATCATTAAGTTCCCGGCGAATAGGTGTGTCAACGGAAGATGTCTGTTCGGTAAGGGCTGCCAGTTTCCCTATCTGTGTATCGGAACCGGTTCCGAAGATGATCGCCTTACCATTTCCGGTCTGCACAAGTGTTCCTGAGAAAACCATATTACGGCATTCGAGAATATTCGGATGGGTACATTCAAGTGAACGTAACTGTGGTTCTGCTTCCCCTGTTATGGGTGAGTTGTCCACTTTCAGTGAGTGTTCCTCGATGAGCCTGCCATCTGCCGGGATCTTGTCACCTTCTTCGAGGTAGATCACGTCACCGACAACCAGCTCAGTGGCCAGTATCTCTGTGATCTGACCATCACGCATTACCCTCGTCTTCGGAGGTATCAGGTTCCTGAAACTGGCCATGATCCTCTCGGCCTGATACTCCTGGATGAATGTGAAAGTACCGTTCAATACCACGACCCCGAGCAGTGCGATGGCAATGTAGATATTGCCCTGGCCGGGATCAAGCCATTCGGCAATGAAAGAGAGTATGGAACCGAACAGGAGCAGTAGTGAGAAGAAATTCCTATATTGCCTGAGATATCTGATGATAAGTTTTTCTTTTACGGTCTCTTCGAAGATGTTCCTTCCACAAAGAACTATCCTTCTGCCTGCCTCCGCAGAGGACAGACCTTCGGCTGTTCCTTTCAACCTTTCGAACATATGCTCCAGTGAGACCTTATGCTCATCACCACTGGACCTGCATTGAAAGTCCATCTCCTGTGGCAAATATCACCAACACTCCATCTTATGATATGTGTGTATTGGATAAAAATAGTTTTGTTTGTTGCCTTTATGACCATGGGACTACTGGAACGATAAGTAGATGTTCCAGATACCAATGGTAATGAAATTAACGGCCATTGCTGCAAGCAGAAGTCCCATTAGTCTTGTGAACACCAGCATTCCGGTATATCCAAGGAACTTATAGATCCTTCTTGAGAAATGGAAAAGTACTCCTGTTATCAGGAAAGTGAGGAGGATAGCTGCTATCACCTCTCCTCTTTGCAGGACCGATACGGCACTCCCCATCAGGACTATTATGGTGGTGATGGTACCGGGTCCTGTCAGGAGAGGAAGTGCGATAGGGAATATCCATATATCACTACGTTCCATTGATATGTCGATCTCTTTCTCTGTGACACTTTCACGGGAGACCTTTGCAAGGATCATATCGAATGCCACAACGAACAGCAGGATCCCACCGGCAACTCTCAAAGAATCGATACTCACTCCGAAGAAGTTGAGGATAATTTGTCCTGTGACTGCGAAGAATAAGGCAATTATACATGCAAGGATCACAGATTTGGATGCAAGATAATTTTTCTCATCCAGGCTCATGTCACTTGTCAATGATACAAATGTGATCACTCCGCCTACAGGACTGACTATGGCGAATAAAGAGCTGAATGCGTAGATAAAAAAAGCAAAATTGTCCGTCCTTGTCCCTCCTGTGTTACATCTTAATATCATTTTCAAAAACAAATAAAAGTTACGGTGATAGTTTATATGCACTTTTTTGAGTATGTGCGCAACTAAATATTGGTTTACAATTGTTTGTGTAAAATCAGATTTGTTAACTATCATTTATATACTGGTTTACAATATTGGTTGTTATTTTGTTACACAGATGAAAAATATATGCTCTGTATTTATATAGAGTACAATAACTTTATATTCTAGTAATCATAGAATGATAATTTGCCAGAGAAATATTACTCTGGTGCATGGGTGTGGGTCATTTGAAAATCCATCTACTACCTCCTTCAAACTAACCACATCCCCTTTCTAAGTTACCCTGGCTTTATGCCAGGGTCACTTCCCACTAAGAATTATCTTCTATTTCTTTATAATTCACGAATGCTGACCATAATGGAGGTTTACAAAAGAATGGTCAACGTGTCGTTTCGGTCAATGGTCAAAGTGACCTGCATCTCTATATAATCCTGCAACCGTCTTTCAATCATTGATCGGGATCCTGAATGTAAAATTACTTCCCTTGCTTACTTTACTTTCAACCCAGATCCTTCCGCCATGTAATTCCACGATATCTTTTACAAGAGCAAGACCAAGTCCTGTTCCTGCATATCTTCTGGATATGGAAGAATCTATCTGGCTGAAGGGTTTGAAGAGCTTTCTCTGGTCGATCGGAGATATACCGATCCCTGTGTCTATAATGGATGTCTGCAGATAGCTGCCTTTTGTTTCAGTATGAATTGTGATCCTTCCATCATTATCTGTGAATTTGATGGCATTTCCGATGAGGTTATATAAGATCTGTTTGATCTTTGATCGGTCTGCAATTATCCCCGGAAGATCATCAGGCAGGTCAATATCGACTGTCAGGTTCTTTTCTGCAGCAAGCGGACGCATTATTGTAACGACCTCATTGACGGCTGATGAGATATCAACGATATCGAAATTCAGTTCCATCTTGCCTGCTTCGATCTTCGAGATATCGAGAATATCATTTATAAGGCTCAAAAGATGGTGTCCACTATCAGATATATTTTGAAGATAATGTTTCTGCTTATTATCGATCTCCCCTGCCATACCATCTACCATTGCATCTGAAAAACCGATTATAGAATTAAGTGGTGTACGCAGTTCATGGCTCATATTGGCAAGGAACTCGCTTTTTGTACGATTGGCAGTCTCAGCTTCTATCTTTGCAGTTATCATGGCCTCTTCAGCTATCACCCGGTCAGTTATATCCCTGGCTACGGTCTGTATAAGGTCCTGCTCTTCCGCTTCGAGGAATGTAGCACTCAGATCCGCATATACGATAGTTCCATCAGAACACAGCATCCTGTTATCTCTACGGCAGTGTCCTTCTTTCCTGAGTTCTTTCATCCTTGACCGTATCTCTTCCCTGTCCTCTGGTACTGTCAGGTCCATCATCGACTTCTGTTTAAGTTCCTCTTCATTATAATCGAACATTTCACAGGCCCTTTCATTTGCTTCCAGGATCTTTCCGTTGGTATCATGTATCATTATGGCATCATTGGACCTTTCAAAAAGGCTTCTGTATTTAGCCTCGCTCCTGGCCATCTTATCTTCGGCTTGTTTACGTTCGGTAACGTCTTCCGAGAAGAACATCATTCCACCAACGGTACCATCTGCTGCTCTCCATGGTCGTACTTCCCCACGTACCCACTGTACCCTTCCATCAATTCTCTCAAAACGTGTCTCTGCGACAGGTATAACTTCACCTTTCAAGGCCCTTCGATGCATATCTTTCCATTCTTCAGGAATTTCAGGGAACACTTCGTAGTGTGATAATCCGGTCACATCCCTGTCTCCGAGAAAATAATCCGTTTTCCAGCGACGACTTGCAGCTATGTACCGCATATTGCGATCGACCATGGCTAAGGATGCTGGTGCATTCTCTATGAACATTCTGAGCTTTTCCTCGCTCTCTCGCAGTTTATTCTCATCATTTTTGCGCTCTGTGATGTCCTGGAACGATCCTCTTACCTTCACTACCTTTTCGTCTTCTATTATTGGATTTCCAATTGTTCTTATCCATTTATGCGTACCTTTAGCTGTGATCAATTCCAGTTCAAGGTCGTAAGGTTCACCTTTTTGTACAGCATCATGGACAGCTTTTTCAATAAGCTCTTTTGAATCAGGGGGATAGAAACTCAATCCGAATTCCACATCTGTAGAATTTAAAGGATCCAGTTCATGGATCTTTGCAACTTCCTGTGTCCATGTTCCTTTACCAGTTGATGCATCAAATTCCCATCCTCCTATCTTTGCAATGATCCCAACTTCAGTTAGGAGAGCTTCACTCTCGCGTAAGTCCTCTTCTGCCTTTTTCTGCTCGGTAATATCCCTGAACTCAACAACCCTTACCTGCTTTCCTTTGTATGGTATGTTCCTTGCTTCCAGTCTGAGGGGATACTCGCTGCCATCTTTGCGACGTCCCATTGCTTCATACGGTTTCTCGTAACCTGCAAGGATATTGGTCATTACCCTGTCCCTGTGACTTTCAGCTATTAGCAGCAATCCGTCCATTCCTATCAGTTCTTCCCGCGAGTAACCGGTAATTTCAGAAAGACCCAGGTTACATTCAAGGATCTTCCCTTTATCGTGAATGGTGATGCCACCAAAAGATGCGTTATGTAATGCTTTGAACCGTTCTTCACTTTCTTTGAGTGCGATCTCAGCTTCTTTTCGTTCAGTAATGTCTTCTGAGAAAATTATGATGCCACCAATGGTGTCATCGGCCTTCTTCCATGGTCTTACCTCCCAACGTGTCCAGCGTATGGTTCCGTCAGGAAGTTCGAAGCTATTTCCATCGTTTCGAATAACTTCTCCTTTAAGGGCACGCTTGTGTGCGGCTTTGATCTCATCAGGCAAGTATGACATTACATCATAATGTTTCATTCCGATGGTATCTATGTCATCAAAACCGAAGTAATCATTCCATCGCTGACTTACGGCTACATGTCTTAGATCATTATCCAGCATTAATAGTTCTACTGGCGCATGCTCGATCAGAATTCTTAGTTTTTCCTCGTTATCACGCAATTTGTTCTCAGCATTATTGCGTTCTTCCTCGGTATTTTTCCTTTCAGTAATATTGGATGTGGTTCCAACCATCCGATAAGTCCTGTTTCCTGTCGGACTGGAAGAACCCTGAGAGTTAACCCATGTAGTTCTTCCATCGTCTGACAAAACCCTGTACTCGACATCTATCGGAGTTTTTGGGTTTTCAAATGCAAGTTTCAATTTATCCTGCACCTTTTCCATATCATCCGGATGTATATGTGTAAAATAACATTCCCAGTCAGTTCCTATGGTGCCCTCGGGGAAACCCAGCATTTTATCCATTGGTTTGGAAATGTAAGTTTGTGCTGCATTTCCTGTATCATCAAAATCAGCTTTCCAGATAACGGTATCCAGTGATTCGATGATATCTTCATATTCCTGTTCTTTTTCAAGCATCAAGCTCTCTGCATTCCTGCGTTCAAGGATGCTGGCCATCATATTCCCTGCAATTTTCAGGATATGGAGATCCTTTTCTTCCCAATCATGTACCTCTTCCTTGCGATCAACACTGATAAAACCCTTGAAAAGACCATGGTGCGAAATAGGGATCATTGCAATAGCCTTTATTTCCAGTTCCTGCAGTATCTTTTGCGCATCTTCACGTTCTTCCGGCATTCTGTCAACATCCGGGATATTGATGATCTGCATGCCGTTGAATTCAGTTAATACGAGTTTTTTGTAGTCCCATTTCCCATTCAGTGGTATTGTGGATATAACTCCATCAGCGTGCCATTCATGTGTCTTTACGAGGAAGTCGGTACCTTCATCTGTATAGAACAATGCTGCACGGTCCACTCCTGTATAGTCTGCAAGTTCCTCAAGCGTCCTGTTTATATCCTCATCGATCTCGCTAAAGCTGCTGTTGATAAAGCGGTCCGATATCTTTGAGACCAAACTGTCTTTGAGCCTGTTCTTCTCTATTTCTGCATCTACTGCTTTCTTATCAGTAAGGTCCTCAATGATAACATGACAGCCGTAGATCTCACCATTCTCATCTTTCAGGGGGAACGCCCTGAAACTCAAAAATAGTTCTTTACCCCATTTTGATGTGTAAGGTGTTTTTATCGATGTAATTTTTCCAGTAGTGAGTGCTTCTTCAAGGGTAGCAGAAATACCTGATCCTGCAAGAGGCGGGAATGTCAGCATGTTGATCATCCTGGTGGAACCTGCTGAAGGAGATCCCAGTATCTTCAGGAGAAAATCATTTACAGCAGTGATATTCCCTTCCCTGTCACATGAAAGTATTCCAAGGGGTAATTCGTCAACGAGTTTCTCAAAACCAGAGTTATCGTTTTCGGGTATGTGCTGCTCAGTTACACCCACACGGCCACCTTCCGTCATTAAATATGGACTCGTTTTTGAAATTAAGTATATTTTTACTATTATCGATATTAGGTTTGTATGTTCAGTATTTATATTTTGTTACATCTTCAAATTAGAACTGTTCAACAACATCAACCTATCTATGGTTAACTTCTTATTCTCAATCTTCTTAATATTTATGGGGTTAATGCAGATATTTGGATAGTTGCGACCTGCTACTTAGTTCATACCACAAAATAATGATGTGATCAAGATGGATGAGAAAAAAGACAAAAAGAAATATCTGGAAGAGCAGTTCAGGGAGATGAAAGATTCTATTTCCAGGAACATCAGGGATCTGGAACTGGAAAAAGAGTTCGACAAACAGGTAAAGGAGATCAACGAATATCTCGACAGCAGCAAAAAGAAGATAAGAGCCATGGGTGAAAAGTCTCCAGAGGAACAAGTGACCATGCCTTTGATAGGTGATACTGCACCTTCATTTACTGCAGTGACGACAGCGGGAGATATAAACTTCCCGAAGGACTACAAAGGTAAATGGGTCATACTTTTCAGCCACCCTGCAGACTTCACACCTGTATGCACTACAGAGTTCATGACCTTCTCCAGCATGCAGGAGGAGTTCGGGGAACTGAACACAGAGCTTATCGGTCTTTCCATAGACAGTATATATGCACATATCGCATGGCTCAGGACGATCAAAGAGAAGATCGAGTACAAAGGTATGAAGGATGTGGAGATAACCTTCCCTGTTATCGCTGATCTTAGGATGGATGTTGCAAAGAAGTTCGGAATGGTACAGCCAAATGCATCGGATACACAGGCTGTCAGGGCAGTGTTCATCATCGACCCAAAGGCAAAGATCAGGGCAATCATCTATTATCCACTGGCCAATGGAAGGAACATGGATGAGATCAGGAGACTATTGCTGGCTATGCAGAAGTCAGATGCAGAGGATGTAGCCACACCTGCTAACTGGCAGCCGGGTGATGATGTTATAATCCCTCCACCGGGTTCATGTGGAAGCGCAAAGGAAAGGGTCGAATCAGAAGAGGAAGGGAAATACTGTCTTGACTGGTTCATGTGCTTTAAGAAACAGTAGAACAAAAAAATTCCAATTAACAAGATAGATGAAAAGGACTTGATGTCCTTTTCTTTTTGATCGAACAAAATAGGATAAAATAGAGAATTATTCCTTCTTCTCTTCTTCAAGTGCCTTGCTGACGATCTTCATGGCACAGAGGTCACCGCACATGGAACATGCTTCACTTCCGGTGTTCCTGCTATCCCTTATCCTCTTTGCCTTCTCACCGTCGATGGCAAGCTCGAACTGCGTATCCCAGTCAAGGCTCTTTCGTGCATGTGCCATCTTGTTGTCAACAGCTCTTGCACGTTCTTTCTGCCCTTCCTTTGCAAGGTCTGCTGCATGTGCAGCTATCCTCGTGACGATGGTTCCTTCGCGGATGTCGTCCTTTGTTGGTAGTGCAAGATGCTCGGCAGGTGTTGTCATACACAGGAAATCTGCACCGCACATTCCTGCGAAAGTACCTCCGATGGCTCCAGTAATATGATCGTATCCCGGTGCGATGTCTGTGACAAGTGGACCAAGCAGGTATAGTGGTGCCTGATGGCAGAGGTTCTTCATTGCTTTCACGCTGAGCTCGATCTCATCGATAGGAACATGCCCAGGGCCTTCAACAAAGCACTGGATGTTGGCTTCGTGTGTCCTCTTAACGAGTTCGCCAAGGGTTATGAATTCCATGAATGAAGGTCCGTCAGATGCATCATGGATACATCCGGGTCTCATACCATCCCCAAGGCTGATAGCCATGTCATACTCGTGTGCTATTTCCATCAGATAATCGTATTCTGCGTAGAATGGGTTGTCCTCACCGTTATGGAGCATCCATGCAAGGGTGAATGAACCTCCACGGCTGACGATGTCCATGAACCTGTTCCCCTGTTTGACCCTCTTCAGGGCATCCTGGTTCACAGCTGCATGTATGGTGACAAAATCGATACCATCCTTTGCGTGCTTGCGTACTGCATTGAACATGTCATCGGATGTCATATCAACAACAGCTTTCTGTGAGGCTGCTGCCTGGTAGATCGGTACGGAACCGATCGGGATGTTAACTGCATCCATTATTCTTTTTCTGGTAAGGTCGAGGTCCCCGCCTGTGGACAGGTCCATGAGTGCGTCGGCACCGAAAGCTTCTGCGGTCTTTGCCTTCTCCACTTCATCATTTATGTCGATGTAATCACGAGAGGTTCCAATATTTGCGTTGATTTTAGTACTGAGGTATTTGCCTATACCTACGACCCTGCATTCCCTTACAGGGTTGTTGGGAATACTTATGGTCCCATTGGCAACACATGAACAGATGGTCTTTGCGTCAATGCCCTCATCCCTTGCAACAGCTTCCATCTGGGGCGTGATCTTGCCCCTCTTAGCATCTTCCATTAGTGTCATTGTATCTCCGGTCTGCAGTGTCCTTTAGGTGCAGATACATTCTTGCCACATATATATGTTTCACAGCACTTATGGAATATTTGGAATTGTTTTTCATTTGTTCCTTTGTGATCATACTGGTCAATGAGTGGTGTTACCAGCACAAAAAGGATAATCTTTCTTTCACAATCTGACATGCACAGTGGAGAACATAACTATGGAAGAACAACATCCAATAGAATCACTGATCAACAAAGCTGATGCTGCTATAGGTCAGGGATATCTCGATACTCTGATAGATATCTATGCAGATGATGCTGTTCTGGTTATTCAGCCTGGGATGAATGCGGTTGGCAAAGAGCAGATCAGAAAAGCATTTGAAGCGATTGCTGCTCATTTTGAGCATACACTGGAGGTCGAACAGGCCGGAATGGAAATTCTGGAAACCGGTGACGTTGCTCTGGTCCTATGTAATACAATTGTTTCAGCTAAAGAACATCCCTGCCAGGAGCGTAAAGCAACCTATGTTTTCAAAAAGAATGCAAATGATGAGTGGCTCTGTGCGATTGACAACTCATACGGACACGACTTGCTGGATGTTTGAATATTATGGATAATCAAAAAAGAGTGAATGCAACAAATTATTTTATCCACCTTTTCGGATTATGCCAGCTTCGCCGGGACCCTCCGGGATGGTTTAAGTTATTCATGACTATTGACCAGTCAAACTTATTGTCCCTTCATTCCTGTGTTTCTGATAACTCTACAAAAGCTCACTGACAACTAGGAACAACACGGCCATCCGCCGCATGCGGCACATTCCATCAATGACATTATGAAGATCATTGAAATAGTCCATTATTGAAGATCGATAAGTTCAAAGCTGCAGATATCGCAGTTACTTTGAGATCAATGCGATTAACATAAATATCTTTCATGTGTTTATTTTTGGGGAGCAAGATTTCCATCATGAAACTGAAAGCATTACGAAATAACAAAAATAAATATTTGGGTACATTTGAAAACGCGTTCAGGAATCCAAAAAATTCAATCTTCCTGATCATTGGTATTCCATTTATATTTGCACTGGTCTGGGTGCTTTTGGGGAAACTATCAGATTCAGGAATACTGAATCTATTCACACATTTTTTTAATCCATACCTGATCTTAGTTATATTAATGGGATCATTCATTCCATTCGTTCTTTATTCTTATTATACAGGGAACAAGGCCTCTTCTGCGATCATGGGCTTACTATTATTCCCTCTTATGTTCTTTTACGTTGAAATTATAGGCATAATGGCCAGTTTTGAATTTGAACGTTTGACTATACATTTTTATTGGGGCCATGCACTTAATAGTTTCAGGGGTATTTGGCCACTTTCGATAGTTCATGCATTAATAGGATTTCTAGTAGCCTCTAGAAAACAGATATATTTGGTTGCTGCTTTTTCACTTTTTATACTACAGCTTGCAGTACTGATCATGTCAATTGATTAATTAATCAAAAATTATGGAAACTGATTGATCAGGAGATATCATTATGGAATCGAGGATCAAAACGCTTGAACCTACAAAACTCATCGGAATGCATCTAAAGACGTCTCTTGCACAGAACAGGACTGTTAAACTCTGGCAGAGTTTCATGCCAGGAAGAATGGAGATTCCAAACAGGACAGATGCAGCATACATTTCCATGAATGTTTATCCTGAAGGCCAAAATGGAATGTTATCTCCAACAACCATCTTCGATAAGTGGGCTGCTGTAGAGGTTTCATCACATGATGTAATTCCGGATGGAATGGAGGCATATACTTTGCAGGGAGGCAAATATGCGGTATTTATTCACAAAGGTCCTGCAAGTGCATTTCCGAAGACCATGCAGTATATCTTCGGCGAATGGCTGCCGAATTCAGAATATGAGCTTGATGGCCGGGAGCATTTTGAGATATTATCAGAGGACTATGACAGGAACGACCCGGAAGCTGAAGAGGAAGTGTGGGTCCCTATAAGGTAATGTCTGGTTGATATCACTTTCACCCCGCAAGCTCAATTCTTATCTACCATCAGGACATAGGGTTGCAGCATGTCTATAGTCGTATTCACGGAAAAGAACAAGGCAGCTTCCCAGATAGCAGGTATCCTGAGTGATGGACACTACAACCGTGCTTCGGTGGCAGGTCTTCCCGTATACGACTTTAAGCTCAATGGTCAGGAATGGCGGATAATGGGTCTTGCCGGTCACATCATGGGATATGATTTCCCAGAACAGTTCAACAACTGGCGTGAATGCGACCCTGCGGTCCTCCTGGATACTCCTCCTGTGAAGAACGTCACCAAGAAACCTTATGCTGCTGCTATCTCGCTTCTTGCAAGCGGTGCTAAGGAAGTAGTACTTGCATGTGACTTTGACAGGGAAGGTGAGAATATCGGTTATGAGGCAAAGGAGATTGCTGAAAAAGTTGCTTCATTTCCGGTGAAGAGAGCTCGTTTCTCATCACTTTCAGTCAGCGAGATCAAAAAGGCATTTTCCAATCTGGTTGAACCTGACTACAATATGGCGATGTCAGCAGAGGCCCGTCAGATACTTGATCTTAAGATGGGTGCAGCATTTACCCGTTTCATGACACTTTCCGTCAGGGAGAGGGCCCGTACAAAGGGTGTTATCTCGATCGGTCCGTGCCAGACCCCTACATGTGGCTTTGTCTATGAGAGGGAGAAACTGATCAGGAACTTCAAACCGAAGGACTTCTGGAAGATAGAAGCGATCTTTGATTCAAATGGTTCACAGTTCACAGGGACACACAGGGCAGGGAACATCCACGAAAAAGAGAAAGCTGATGAGATATTTGCCAGAATAAAGGACTGTAAGACCGGTATCGTGGATAAGAAAAGCGTGAAAGAGGCTCTTACAAACCCTCCGTATCCATTGAACACCACCGAGTTCCTGAAGCGTGCTTCCAAATTCCTGGGTGTAAGTCCCGAAGAGGCACTTGAAACGGCAGAGCAGTTATATCTTTCAGGATTTACCAGCTACCCGAGGACAGAGACAAACAAATATGCTGATGACTTTGATTTCAGGTCCAAGGTTGTGGCTTTCTCATCGGGGATCTACCAGAAATATGCTCTTTCGATAATCTCTGCCGGTGAGATAAAATGCAGGAATGGTACTAAAGATGGTCATGACCACCCTCCTATCCATCCCATTAAAGCGGCATCAAAGGATGATATTGAGAGAAGTATCAGGATGCCGAATGCGTGGAAGGTCTATGATCTGATATCAAGGCATTTCCTTGCAAACCTTATGGAGCCTGCAGTATTCGAGAAGACAAGGATGGAGATCCTTGTCAGTGATGAGATATTCGACGTAAAGGGTTCGATTCTCAAAAATGCAGGCTGGCTTGATGTCTATCCTTTTGAGACAAAGAACGATAAGCTTCTGCCATATGTTGAGGAAAAGGATGAGCTTGGCGTAAAGGAAATAAAGAACACAAAGTCCGAGACCACTCCCCCAAAACGACTTACTGAGGCTGAACTCCTCACTTTAATGGACAAGCATGGTATCGGTACCAAGGCTACAGCTCCGAGTCATATCGAGACCAACAAGAAAAGAGGGTACTTTGAAACAAAGGGTAAGACCATTGCTATTCTTGATACTGGTTTCACCCTGATGGATACGCTGGATGCCACGGTTCCCATACTTGTGCAGCCTGAGATAAGGGCACGTATCGAATCTCTCATACAGGATGTCGAGGATGGGAATAAATCACTTGATGCGGCTCTTTCAGAAGGAACCGATCTGATAAAACAGATGTACTCCCAGCTAACATCCAGCAAGGATGCCATTTCAGCAAGGATGGCAGGGACCATTGTGGATGAGCAGGTTGCTACGGACAAGAAGAATTTCGTTGGGACCTGTCCTGAATGTGGAAGGATGCTTCGCATGATCAAGACCGATAATGGCAGGTTCGTGGGTTGTACGGGTTATCCTGAATGTAAGAACACATATCCTTTGCCAAAGGCAGGTGCACTTACAGTACTGCGTTCCCAGCAGTGTGAAAAGGATGGTGTTGCTGTCCTTAAGGTGGGTACTAAATACAACTGGGCTGTAGGTATTGGTCCCTGCTTCACATGTGATCTGGAAAAGAAGTGTTTCCCTCCTGAGATAGTCGGCCCATGTCCTGCGTGCGATGGCTCGATGTTCCTCATAACTACAAAGGATTCCCGTTTCCTTGGTTGTACCAACAGGTGCGGGCACACACAATCCATCCCTAAATCAGGTAGGCTTACTATCCTGAAAAATGCATGTGAACACTGTGGCTGGCAGTTACTTCGCGTCAAGGAGCAGAAACAGGATGCTGTGGAGTTATGTGCCAACAGGAAATGTTCCGGAAAAACACAGCCGAAGTCCGGAGTAAAGTAAAGTTGATAAATTCGTAAATCAGTTTTCCTTGATTTACGTTCAATTTTGACAAACACTTATATATGATCATGTCTATTTTAGGAGTTAGAGGCGAATAAAAGACCAATTTCCTGATCATAACCTCCAAGAAAAATGGGTCAGACCAGTCTACTACCTCCAATCTACACAATAACAATTATAATTCGCCTCTGCCTCCAACTTTTAATTAATTTTGATTAAATTGATTTCCATATTTCTCACTGTAGGTTATCTCATCAAGGCTTTTTCTGGATGGTTCTTTCCCGGCGTCTGCAGGATTCCCTATTGCAAGTACTGCCATAAGCTCAAGTGATTCCGGACAACTAAGAATCAAGTTAACTTTATCTGCGTTGTTTAGTATCTCACCAAGCCAGACTGCACCGAGGTTCAGGTCACAGCATGCAAGAAGCATGTTCTGGATAGCTGCACCGATGGCCTGTATGTCCTTTGTTCTATTGTACATGGTCTCAGTATCGAGGTAGACTGCGATCAGAAGAGGTGCATCCTGTATTATCTTTGAATAGTGGGTACAACCTGCAAGTTCCTGCATGGTCTCATTGTTCCTTATTACGATGAACTTCCATGGCTGGTTGTTAAGTCCTGAAGGTGCCCATCTGCCTGCTTCAAGTATGGTTCTGATATCTTCATCACTGACCGGTTCTTCTGTGTATTTTCTGATGCTTCTTCTTGAAAGGATGGTGTCAATTACTTCTGGCATATCGATACCTCCGGTTAAAGGGAATTATTTCTCAAATCAATATTAGATTATGGTTAAAAAGAATAAAAAAAGTTGTGTAGACCAATTGGTCTACTTCTCGTTAAGCTCACTGTTGAGCCATGGCATCTTGGCCCTGATCTCTTTACCGATGACTTCCAGAGGATGTTCTCTGTCCTGTCTCTCCATTGCGGTAAGGACTGGCCTGTTTGCCTTGCCTTCAAGTACGAACTCGCGGGCGAACTCTCCGTTCTGTATCCTCTCAAGTGCATCGTACATAGCTTCTCTGGAAAGCTCGTTGATGACCTTAGGTCCAACGGTCATTCCGCCGTATTCTGCTGTGTTGGATACTGAGTACCACATCTTGTCAAGGCCACCCTCGTGGATGAGGTCGACGATGAGTTTGAGCTCGTGGCATGTCTCGAAGTATGCCATCTCCGGCTGGTAACCTGCCTCAACAAGTACTTCGAAGGAAGTCTTGATAAGTGATGCTACGCCACCACAGAGGTCTACCTGCTCACCGAAGAGATCTGTCTCGGTCTCCTCACGGAAAGATGTCTTGTATACGCCTGCACGGGTACATCCGACACCCTTTGCATGTGCAAGTGCCAGGTCCATTGCCTTGCCTGTTGCGTCCTGGTAGACTGCTACAAGACCTGGAACTCCTGCGCCCTCTACGTAGGTCCTTCTGACAAGGTGACCAGGGCTCTTTGGAGCTACCATGTATACATCGATGTCCTTCTGTGGGACGATCTGGTTGTAGTGGATGTTGAATCCGTGTGAGAATACGATCGCGTTACCAGCTTCAAGTCCTGGCTCGATATCGTTGTAGTATACCTGTGCCTGTGTCTCGTCAGGAAGGAGGATCTGGATGACGTCTGCCATCTTTGCTGCTTCTGCAACTGTCATGACCTTGAGGCCGTCCTCTTCTGCCTGCTTCCAGCGCCTGCTGCCTTCTCTGAGACCGACTGTGACATCAAGACCTGAGTCATGCAGGTTCTGTGCCTGTGCATGTCCCTGGCTTCCGTAACCCATTACAGCGATCTTTTTACCTTTGAGTAAGTTAAGATCAGCATCGTTATCATAATACATCTGTGCCATTCTATGTACCTCTTTAAGTGAAATATTTTTAATTCAGATAATTAGACACCTATAAGTGCCTGAATAATTAAGAACTCTTCTGTCCTCTCTTAAGTGCTACCTTTCCGGTCCTTACCATTTCCTTTATTCCGAAAGGTCTGAGTAATTGCTCGATAGCGTTGATCTTGCCTTCGTCACCTGTGACCTCAATGACCATTGACTTTGAGGCAACATCGATGATGCGTGCGCGAAATACGTCTGCTATCTGCATTATCTCTGAACGGTTGGCAACATCGGAGTTCACCTTTATCAGTGCCAGTTCTCTCTCAACGGATTCCTCTGATTTAAGGTCTGTGACCCTGATGACATCAATGAGCTTGTTGAGCTGCTTGGTAACCTGTTCAAGTACCTCATCATCTCCTTTGACCACAATGGTCATGCGGGACATGGTCGGGTCCTCGGTGACACCTACTGTAAGGCTGTCAATGTTATAACCTCTTCTTGAGAACATTCCTGCGACTCTTGAGAGTACTCCGTATTTGTTCTCAACCAGAACTGCAAGTGTATGTCTCATTCTTTCCTCTCCAGGTCAAGTATTTCGTTAATGGCAGCACCTGCCGGTACCATTGGTGATACGTTCTCCTCGCATTCGACCACAAAGTCGATGACGGTTGGTCTTCCTGAGGCGATTGCTTCCTCGATAGCAGGGCGTACTTCATCACGTTTGGTTGCCCTGAGTCCAAGTGCACCATATGCTTCTGCAAGTTTGACGAAGTCGACGCTGTCCTGTATACAGGTTGCGGAATATCTCCTGTCGTGGAAGAGCTCCTGCCACTGCCTGACCATTCCAAGATAACCGTTATTGAAGATCGCTACAATTACCGGGACGTTCTCCTTGACAGCTGTTGCAAGTTCCTGTGAGTTCATCTGGAATGAACCGTCACCAGCAACGTCAAAGACAACTTTGTCAGGTCTTGCTATCTTGGCACCTATGGCTGCGGGGAATCCGTAACCCATTGTTCCAAGTCCGCCTGATGTGATGAATGTCCTTGGTTCACTGAACCTGAAATACTGGGCAGCCCACATCTGATGCTGTCCTACTTCAGTAACTATGATCGCATCCTTGCATGCCTCACTGATCTGCTCGACTATGTACTGTGGTTTGATACCATCTCCGTCGTCGGGCTGTACATAGTAGAGAGGATTGATCTTCTTCCAGTGTGCAATTCTGTCAAGCCATTTCTCTGACTGTGCCGGGTTCGCATACTTCAGGAGCTTCTGAAGGGCTAATTTTGCATCTCCTACGATCGGTATGTCGACCTTGACGTTCTTTGAGATCTCTGCAGGGTCGATGTCGATGTGGATTATCTTTGCCTCTGATGCGAATGCCTTGAGCTTACCAGTGACCCTGTCATCGAATCTAGCACCGACAGCAATCAAAAGGTCGGATTCCTGTATCGCATAGTTGGCGTATTTGGTTCCGTGCATTCCTGGCATTCCAAGGAAAAGCTCGTGTTCAACAGGGAATCCTCCCATGCCTGTGAGGGTCGTTGTTACAGGTGCTTTTATCTTCTCTGCCAGTTCCCTGAGTTCTTTGCTTGCATCCGAGCTGATGACTCCGCCACCTGCATAGATCACAGGGTTCTTCGCCTTCTCTATCTCAGCTGCAGCTCTCTTTATCTGCTGGATATTGGCCTTATATGTTGGTTTGTATCCTCTCAGGTTCACAGTTTCAGGGTAGTAGAAGTCTATCTCCTGAACTGTGACGTCCTTTGGAATGTCGATAAGTACCGGGCCAGGTCTGCCTGTGGATGCGATATGGAATGCTTCCTTGATCACCTGTGGGAGTTCGTTGGCATCCTGCACAAGGTAGTTGTGCTTTGTAATGGGCATTGTTATGCCTGTGATGTTCGCTTCCTGGAACGCATCATTACCCAGCAGGGAGCTAGGTACCTGTCCTGTGAAGACTACCATTGGTATGGAGTCCATGTATGCATTTGCGATACCGGTTACAAGGTTTGTTGCTCCCGGTCCTGATGTAGCGATGCATACTCCGGTCTTTCCGGTAGCTCTTGCATATCCTTCTGCTCCGTGGACTGCAGCTTGCTCGTGGCGGACAAGTACATGACGGATATCCGCATCATAGAGCTCATCATAGATGGGGAGCAGTACACCTCCCGGATATCCGAAGATGGTGTCGACACCTTCCCTGTACAGGCACTCGATGAAGGCTCTTGCACCTGTCATTCTTTCCGTCTTCTCTGTCATATTGATCCTCTGAATTGTTAATATGTGATCGGTCGTTTGCGTGTAGATTGATAGTATCTAACTTATAGGTTTCTGATGTTTCAGATGAGGCGGTTTATTCCGTTTACCAGTGCCTCTACAGAAGCCATGACGATATCTGTGCGTGACCCTCTGGATGTTACCATCTTACCATCTTTTGATAGCTTGACCAATACCTCTACAAGGGCATCGGTACCGCCGCTTATGGCATCTACATGATACTCTTCAAGCTGTACATCTGCAATACCTGAAATTCCTTTCTTGATACTTGCAAAGGTGGCATCAACAGGACCGTCTCCTGTGCCAGCTTCTATCACTTCGTTCCCGTCCACCTTCATCTTGACAGAAGCTGTCGGGGTAACTCTGTTGCCTGATACTACAGTATACTCTTCGAGAATGACCTTTGCCTCTCTCTGGATATTGAGCACTGTTTCGGTAATGGTCTGGAGATCCGCATCGGTGACCTTCTTGCCGTGGTCCCCGAGTTCCTTGACACGGTTCAGGATCTCATGCAACTGGGAATCATCCACATCGAATCCCATTTCCTTGACAGCAAGTGTAACTGAACTCTTGCCTGCATGTTTTCCAAGCACGATCTTTCTTTCTCTTCCGAGTACTTCGGGTTTTATCGGCTCGTATGTTTCGGTGTCAGCCAGCAATCCGTGTACGTGGATACCTGCTTCATGGGTGAATGCATTACCACCAATGAGTGATTTGTTTGGTGCAACAGGTAATCCTGTGAGTTTGCTCACAAGTCTTGAGGTCTTGAAGATCTCTTTTGTGTCAATTCCGGTTTTGCATTTGTATAACCATTCAATGGTCATGACAACTTCTTCCAGGGCGGTGTTCCCGGCTCTTTCACCAATGCCGTTGATAGTTACGTGTGCCTGCTGTGCACCAGCTCTTAAAGCTGCTATGGTGTTCGCTGTTCCCAGGCCGAAGTCGTTATGGCAGTGGATACTTACAGGTGCTTTTACCGCAGAGCAGAGGTCACTGAACATAAATTCCGTTTTTTCAGGAACAAGTAACCCGACTGTATCACAGAAGCATAATCTGTCAGCTCCTGCATCAACACCGTCATTGTATAATGACTTAAGGAAGTCAAGGTCAGCCCTTGATGCGTCCTCTCCACTAAGCTCTACGATGAGGCCATGTTCCTTTGCATATTCGGTAACATCAATCGCCATCTGCCTGACAGTTTCCCTGTCCTTCTTGAGCTTTACGTTGATATGAAGGTCGGATACCGGAGCTACAAGATGGATGGAGTCCACATCACATGACAGTGCATGGTCTACGTCTGGCTTCATTATTCTGCAGTAGCTGCATATCTCTGCATTCAGCCCTTCAGCAACTACAGCCCTGATGGACTCACGCTCGCCTTCTGAGGTGATGGCTGAGCCTGCCTCGATCACATCTACGCCAAGTTCATCCAATTTTGTAGCGATCTCTACCTTATCTCTGCTGGTAAGTGCTACGCCTGGTGTTTGTTCGCCGTCTCTAAGCGTTGTGTCTAAAAACCGGATATTTTCGAATAATATAATCCCTCACGATATTTGTCTGCTACTGAGCAGCAGCTTTAAGGGATACACTGAAGTGCTATATATGTATGACGATGTTATATCATGATTCGTCATAAAAAAGAGCGGGGAACTCTGTCCCCAATTAAGTATTCTAATGTATCTGTCGGATCAGAAGTAATCATTTACACTGAGGACTGCCTTTGCCACGAGGTCAGAGCAGCTCTGAAGGTCTGAAAGGTCAAGGACCTCTACAGGAGAGTGTATGTATCTTGTTGCGACACTGATAACCGTTGATGGTATTCCTTCTCTTGTAAGGTGGATCGCTGTTGCGTCTGTTGTGCCTCCATCTCCTACGTCTGTCTGATATGCTATCTCATTCTTCTCAGCAGTCTCCACAAGCCATCTGACAACCTGTGGTGATGCAATTATACCTCTTCCTGCAGCATCAGCTATTGTTATCACACCGCCTTTTCCTGTGTCGAGTGCGGATTCATTTTTGCTCATGCCCGGATGGTCGCCGGGGATGGTCGTATCAATGGCGATAGCAATATCAGGATCAAGTCCGAATGCGGATGTGCGTGCACCTTTAAGGCCGACCTCTTCCTGCACAGTGCCAACTGCGTAGACGGTTGCTTTGATATCCATCTCTGCAATCTGGCGCATGGCATCGATCATTATAGCGCAACCTGCCCTGTTATCGAATGCTTTGCCTGTGATTTTATTGTTTGCGAGTTTTTTTACCTCGCGATCCATAGAGACAGGAGTTCCAACGATGATGCCCATATTCGTGGCGTCTTCTTTGTCCTTTGCACCCACATCGATGAACATCTCCTTAGCTTCCGGAGGTTTTTTCCTGTCATCAGGTTTCATGACATGTGGTGGTTTTGAACCAATAACTCCTGGTATTGGTCCGTTTGTGGTGTGAACGATGACTCTCTGGCTATGTAAAGTAGGGTCATACCATCCTCCTATCTTCACGAACTTGAGGAATCCATTGTCATCTATATACTTGACCATCAGGCCTATCTCATCCATGTGTGCGGCAAGCATAATGGATGGTCCTTCTCCCTTTTTGACGGCTATTAGGTTTCCCATCTTGTCAATGCGCATCTCATCCATGTATGGTTCGAGCTCTTCTTCAAGCATGGTCCTTATGTCGCCTTCACTACCAGATATGCCGTGTGCATTGGATAATTTTGTGATTAGTTCTTCCATGATGATCATCTTCTGATGTTATTCAGGGAAGTATAGGATTGAAGGGATATAAAAGTTTGAGTTAGAAAAGAATCAGTATAATTATTTATGAGAATAAAAAAAGAGAAAAAAGGAGTAAGTTAAATCACTTACTCTTCCTTACGGCGCTGCATGAAGAATGCAAGACCGATTATTGCAGCTACTGGGAGTGCAATGGTTGGGAATTCTGGGATTGCTCCATAGAAATAGCTACTTGCTGCCCCTCTAAACTTTACTGTGAGTATTACATCGGACCCATCTGGATTTTTGAGTGTTGTTGGAACTCCATTGTCATCAACTACACCTACATATAAGAACAGGAACTGTTCACCAACTTCTGTAACTGTAACATTTATTGCATTCAAATCGAAATAAGTATCAGCGCCAATTGGAGTAACCGGATGGCCTTGATTTTTTAAGAAATCGACTTCTACGCCATCTGATGTTAGAATATCATTTACCATGTAAACTACATTCTCACCTGTAAAGTCACCTGTAGGACTTTCATCTCCATATATCAGTATTGAAAAAGTTTCTGGAACATTGACTCTGAGTGTTTGGTCTTCTAGTGACAATGCCGTCATATCTGAGTTTACAATATCTCCTGATACAGCACTAGCAACATTCATAAAGCCTATGAGGCATACGGTAGCCACTAATAGCATTCTAAAGTTTATTTTCATATTTTGTACCACCTTTTGATTTGTTAGATGCCTATGTCATCTTCATATAAAGTATAGTATTTCTCATATTACTTTATGAAGTCCTTGTATATATACATTTGTAAAAAGGAATAAATGTTATACTCATCATTATGATGAGTTTTTATTTTAGTTTTTTTCTATGGCATTTTATTCTTCATGTCTAGCTATCTTGAAAGCTTCATGATCATACAGGTTTTGTGAGTTAATGGTTGTTGCTGAGGCTATAACCGATGCATAACCATCACTTGTGTAGTCATCCATTGTTACAATATATGAATAGGTGCTATCTGAATAGCCTTTAAACACTACTTCTAAGTTCCTTCCTTTTGAGTCTCTGACCGTCACGGTAGGGTTATTTTGGAGTGTGGAGGATGGAATTATATATATAGTAGTTTCATCTCCAGTTACCTTTCCAGGATCGATTGTAATGTCAAGTTCTTCTAATAACTCGGAAATCAGGATTGTTCCTAATGTATAGCCTGTATTACCTGCAAAATCTTCTCCTGCAATCTCAAGGTCCAACTCGTCAATATCTTTTTCTACGTAATATTTTGTACTCCATACTATATTATTTGAACTTGTCAAGGTTATGGATTCAGATTCATCAAAGTTTCGTTCTGTAGCTGTACATGTCAATTTTCGTAGTGGCTCACTAGATTCAACAGTAATATAGGTAAAATCATTAGTTGGGTTCGGAGTTATGTCAAGTGAGATAATAGGGGCAAAATTATCAACAAAAGTATATGCATCAGCAACAGAATGTTCTTGTTCTTCTGTGAAAACATAATCAACTGCTTTAGACCGGAAGTAATAGGTATAACCCTCTTTACCTTCAAATGTAGCGGATGTCTCTTTGGTTTGACTCAACCAGCGCTTCCATTTTTTTCCGTCAGTACTATAATCAATATCAAAGTACAGGATGCCTGTGTCTTCATCAGTTCCTTCCCACTTAACTGTAAAATTCTCAGTATTTATGTTGGATTGAAGTGGAAGCACCTTTGAAGTTGGAGGCACAAATTCAATGGTATTATCATTTTGTATATATGGAGATGCTTCTGATAATGGTAGGAAACTGATTTCATCGATAATCATAGATACAGGGTGAATTACTTTATTTCTCTCTTGTTTCAATGTGAAACCAAGGATATTAGTTCCATTTTGTATTGTGACAGGGATTTGTATGTGCTGCCAGCCTTCATCACCATTTATTCCATCCGACCAGACAATATCTCCATTGAGAATAACTTGTTTGAATTGAGTATCTTCTTCTTCATTATTTGTGTATGTATCCTTTAAGTAGACAGACAAAAGTACATTTTCTTTCCTAGAACTCTGTACTTCTTGCTGGACAGAATGTCTATTTTCTCTATAATTCTCTATTATGCCTTCATAAGTACTTTGTATTACATAACCACCTGTCGAATATATTCCTAAATTTCTGTAATATCCTTTAGCATAGGTATCATTTGTAGAAGTAAATTGCCAGCTTTCATTAGATTCCATTGAAGGGTTATCCAAGTTTATGAAGTCAATAAGTTTAGAATTAGTAGATGAAAAAGTGGTCAATTCCTGAGTTACCCACAAATAAACTGATCTATGGTTATATCCATTTTTGTATAGTGCAAATTCTAATTTTTGTATTCCTTTTTTGTATTTTGTAGGTAAAATCGATACTTCTTCTTCCCATTTTTCATTTTTCTCTAGAAACACATCACTTTGTGCTACTATATCATTATCTAATTTCACTTGAAGTGTATAATTTGCAGATGCGGATTCATAATTCTCAATTCCTACAATCAAACTTGTAGGTTGTATCATTGATAATGTACTTGGATAATTTTCAGCTTTTCCTTCTGGACCAAGAATATAAAGTGAAGTGAATGTCTCTTTCTCTTTTGTGAAAGTCTTATGAACAAAGGTACCACTTACAATAATTAGTGAACATAGTAATGCGATTAAAAGAGCTTTTCTTATTTTAGGTTCCACTCCTTCATCTATGATTTCATTGAGTTTTGCTCCATTTATAGGTTTGACCTTTATTTTATTTTTGACAATGAATTTCTTTATGTCATCACTATCTTCTTTTATTCCACTATTTTCTTCGTTTTCATCTGTATGGAATTTTAGATATAAAGGAACAGTGAAACGTTCATTTTCATTGATACGACTTCTATTGATGTAAGCAAATAAACCAAGTATGCAAGTGATAAAGAAAAGAGATATTGTGATTGAGCTTGGTTTGAAGAGCCATCCTGTTTGACTTATCAACAATCCATCTATTATGACTATGGTTATACTAAAAGCTACACTCAATGTGAAACGTTGAACCCAATTAATTTCGTTCTTTCTTGGAAAGAAGGCAGCTATCAAAGCATATCCCGGGATGAAGAATATTAGTAATGATGCATATATTATTCTTAGTACTGTTTCATTTAAATGCGGAATCACTGTGAATATCACTGATAAAAAAGCAAGTATCAGTATTATTTTCAGGTCGAGTGTATAGTGATTGTTTTTGGGATTAAGCATCAATGAACACCATTCCTTTATGTGCATATATTGATTATATTTCTTAAGGTATACTTATAAAAGCTCTTCTTTTGATGATGTATGGATTCTCTTAATCAGAAGAAATATGGTTCTCAAGGATTTTACATATCTTCTTGCTAGCATCGCCTTTTCCATATATCGTTTTGTCACCATCATCCCCTTCAAAAAAGTTTATTGCGCTCAGTATTTTGCTATGATTGAATCCAACAAGTATGTTGCTTCCAGCTTCAACTGTCTCGATCCACTCCGTATTATCGCGTAAAGTGATGCATGGAACATTTAGAATGTAAGCTTCTTTTTGGATACCACCAGAATCAGTAACTATCTTCTTAGATTTTGACATTAGTTTCAACATGTCGAAATAACCTAGTGGGGGGATAAATCTGATACTTGTATTGTACTTATCTAACAGATTGCATGCTTCCAGTGATTTTTTCGTTCTTGGGTGTAATGGTAGTATTATTTCGGTGTTGGATTCTGCAAGCGCTTTCATTATATTATTCAATTTATCAAGATTATCTGTATTAGAAGCGCGGTGCACAGTTGCTACAATATAGTCTTTCTCATTCAAGTTTAAGTCTTTAAGGATAGTTGATTTTCTTTCTGCTAATTTCAGGTTATTCTTCACAGCTTCAACCATGAGGTCTCCAACATTGTGGACATTTTCAATTACCCCTTCATAAGCTAAATTTTCAATTGCAGTTTGGGATGGACTCAGCAATATTTGCGATAAGTGATCAGTTACTACTCTATTAATCTCTTCCGGCATGCTTCTGTCGAAAGAACGAAGTCCGGCTTCTACATGAGCAATATTCACATCTATTTTTGAAGCTGCAATGGCACCTGCTAAGGTAGAGTTTGTGTCTCCATAAACAAGAACAACATTAGGTTTTTCTTTTAAAAGAAAATTTTCAATTTCAATAATCATTTTTCCTGTTTGATATCCATGGCTTCCAGAACCAATTTCAAGATTAATGTCTGGTGCAGGTATTTTTAGTTCTTGGAAGAAAAAGGCTGACATCTCTTCATTGTAGTGTTGCCCAGTATGAATGATGATTTCTTCATGGTTCTTGCGCAATTCTTTCGATAGTGGTGCGCACTTTATGAATTGTGGTCGTGCACCTACAATTGAGATAACTTTCATAAAATCACTGATAATGATTGATTACTGTTTTATATAATCTAATATAATTTACATATTTACTAGAAGCATATTATATAAAGGTATAATGTCAATTTTTCATTCTTCTTTGATAATCTTGAGTAAAACATGTGAGTACACAATCAATTATTTATAATAATATGTTCCATTAGCAATAGAAATCATTTAATTAAAGCAGTCAATTAATTATACTTTTATGTCACATATAAATGAAAAAATCATATAATATTTAATCTTGAAAAAAACATGTATTCTTTGAGATGATTGTTATACATATTTGAGAACCAACATCTTTTCCAAAATTATGATTAAACAAGATTTTACACTTAAGGAGTATTCTTTATTGTTGGACTCTATTAAAGCCACTGATTATGAGATCTGCAATTTTCAGTCCTATTTAAGAATTTCTCCGGAAAAATGTCTGATTTTAAGACATGATGTTGACAGGGAGATAAAAAGGGCATTAGAAATGGCTTCCCTGGAATATGAAAAAAATATCAGTTCCACATATTTTTTCAGGTATAATAAGGATGTTTTTGTTCCAACCGCCATTCAAGAGATTGAGGATATGGGGCACGAGATAGGTTATCATTACGAAGTAATGGATAAAGCCAAAGGCGATGTAAGGACCGCTGCAGAGATATTTAAGAAAGAACTCGATTATTTCAGGGAAATTGCAGACGTAAATACCGTATGTATGCATGGTAATCCTCTTGCAAGTTGGTCGAACCGAGATATGTGGAAATCCTATGATCTTAGCCAATTTGACCTGTTAGGAGAACCATACCTCTCTATAGATTATGATAAAGTTGTTTACCTGACAGACACTGGCCGAAAATGGAATAATTCTAATGTAAGAGTCAAGGATATTGTTAGTTCAGAACTGGCCAACAAAGATTATATCAGAAATATACGGTCCACTAACGATATAATTGAACTTATAAAATCTAGCAAAGTTCCACAGATTTGTATATTGGTTCATCCAAACAGGTGGTGCGATGATTTTGCAGGATGGACAAAAGAATTGCTTTTTCAAAATATAAAGAATATCGGCAAATTTATGATTGTTTATTATAGAAGTATGGTTTAAATATGTATGGATATTATAAAAAAAGCCAAATTTGGTTTTTATGTGTTCTTCGTAAGGTGTTTGAATGAGGCTACTAATTGATATTGGGCATCCATCCCATGTTCATTTTTTTAAAAACATTATCACTTCAATGGAATCTAAAGGACATAATATCATTATTACATCCCGGAATAAGGATGTTGCACTAGATTTGCTGGATGCTTATAATCTAAGTTATTTTTTGGTCGGAGAGTCAAAAAAAGGTTTTTTGAACAAAGCGTTGAATGTATTAAGTGTTGAACGCAACATCTACAAAATAGCTAAAAAATTCAAACCTGATGTTTTCTTAGGAGCATCTGGTAATTTTTATGTTGCACATGTTGCAACTCTTTTAGGAAAACCATCTATTATATTTGAGGATTCTGAGCCGGATTTATCAGTTAGATTGTTATGTAAACCATTCGTCACATACTTTTTCACTCCAGAATTGTTCTTTTTGAATTTGGGTCAAAAAAAGCATATTAGATATAAGGGTTATAAAGAATTGGCATATCTTCATCCTAATTATTTTCATCCAGACTCTCAGATTCTTACTGAATTAAATCTGGAACATGATGAAAAATTTACATTATTTCGGTTTGTAGATTGGGCAGCTGTGCATGATGTAGGACAGTCAGGTATGGATGGGGAATGGAAGCACAAGTTCGTGCATGAAATGAGTAAATATGGGAAAGTTTTCATAAGTTCTGAATCTAAATTACCATCCGAGTTTGCTCAGTATGAATTGAAGATTAGTCCCGCAAAATTACATGATCTCCTTTACTTTTCACATATTTTCATATGCGACAGTCAAACAATGGCAACGGAAGCAAGTATATTAGGTGTGCCGACGATACGATCAAACTCATTTGTGGGTACGATGAGCAATTTTAAAGAACTCCAAGAAAAATACGGTCTGCTTTATTCATATAAGGATTCTCAAAAAGCTTATGACAAAGCAGTTGAACTACAAAACGAGAATGATGTAAAGATTAAATGGAACATGCAAAAAATGAGATTATTGGAAGATAAAATAGATGTGACTTCCTTTGTTGTAGAATTGTTAGCAGGTTATCCTCAATCCTGTATAGATATGATAAAACATAAAAGATAATTACACAGTTTAGTGATTTTTATGATAAGCAAATATTGGATGTGATACTTATGCAAGTTTGTTTCATTACTCCATATTCTCCAAAAGAAGTCACGGGTGTTAGCAAATTCGTGGATGATCTCAGCAGAACTTTAGCTGATTTAAATATAGATTCTTTTGCGATAACAAAACTTGCAGAGCCAAGTGTACAAACATCTACTCAACTGGTAGAAATAAACTGTGATGTTATCCCAAGGTTTAAAGATATTTATTTCTCTATTCAGACAGCAACTGAAATATTCAAGTCAAGGAAGAACATTGATCTTCTACACTTACAAACACCTCTTCCTCAATCTGCTTGTTCTGCTATGGTGGGAAAACTTCTAAAAATACCAGTTATAACTACAGTTCATGGAAGGTTCCCTTCTCCCAACTCCTTTTTCAAAAGAATGATATATGATTTGTTCGAAAGTTTAACTTTCATATTTTCTGATTCATTGGTATTTGTTAGTAGTGATGCAAAAGATTATTTTAGTTCAGCGAATGGAACAGTGATTCTGAATGGAATAGACATAAGCAGGGTTCATTTTGACAAAGAAATCAGGGAAAAGAAGAGAATTGAACTTGGGATTGGAAATGAGTTTGTCTTTATATATGTAGGTCGTTGGGTGGGGCATAAAGGAATTTATGATTTAGTTGAAGCTTTTGGAAAAATAACCTCTGAATTTAACAATACAAAATTACTTTTTATTGGAACTGGGGAGGCTGAGGCTTTGAAGGCAAAAATAAGAGAGTTAAATGTATGTGATAATGTTTTGCTTCTTGGCAGGGTAGATAATGTTCAGGAATATTTTTGTGTGGCAGATTCTTTTATTTTATTCACATCTAGTTTAGAAGGATTACCTTTAGCACTTTTGGAAGCAATGGCATGCCGTGTTGTGCCAATTGCTACTAATGTGAGTGGCATTCCTGAAGTGGTCATAAATGGGAACAATGGATACCTGATAGAGCAGGGCAATCAGACGCAGCTGATAGAAAGAATGTCCTGGTGTATTACTAATATTGAAAAAGTGCATTTAATTGGTGAAAATTCTGAAAGGACAATAATCAATTCTCATAGCGTTGAAAAAATGGCTGATGAATATATTCAGATATACAAAAAGCATGTAAAGTTCCATAACTAATTTATTCCATATATTTTTTTGAATTCTCTGGCAATCTTTTCCCATGAAAAGTCTTCAGAAACTCTTTTTTTGGCAAATTGCCCAATATGTTTTCTTTTTGTTTCATTCTTCAATAAATTTACAATAACATTCCCTATGTCATCTGAAAAAGGGTCAATCAGTATCCCATTTTCCCCATCAACTACAAGTTCTGGGATTCCGCCAACATTAGTTGCAATGACTGGTTTGCCCATGCTCATTGCTTCCAGTATGGATATCGATACTCCTCCTTCTTGAAGGCTGATATGTACATATATATCGCAAACTGAAAGTGCTGTAAATACATTTTTTAAAGAACCTGTAAATATAACATGTTTTTCAAGATTTAGTTGGATAACCAAAGACTCAAGATTATTCTTGTATTCTCCATCACCTATAATTAATAGTTTGGAGTTATTGAATTCTTCGACAACGTGAGAAAATGAACGAACAAGTAGCTCTACTCCTTGACTTTTGAGCTTCCAGCTCATGTTACCTATATAACAGATAATTGGGCCTGTACCAGCCAAGTTATATTTATAAATGAATTCTGATAACTCTTGCTCTTTGACTAACTTTGATGTTACTCCACTGTATATTACCATCTTTTCGGAACTGATTGTTAGTTCTTTGGCAACTTTATTCATAAGGTATGAACTAGAAAATGTTACGGTGTCGCAATTAGAAAGAAGCCATTCAAATATATTCTTCTTTTTAAAGGACATGTTGTAGGGAGTATCAGTGTGAAAAGTGTGGATTAATCTGGTTTTTGGTTCTATTAATTTAAAAAGGACAGCTGGGGCCAGTACATGCCAGTGAGCATGTGTGTGAATTACATATGGCCTCATATATAACAAAAAAAAGAAGGATTTCACTATAAACAGTACTTTTACTTTGGGAATTTTAATCCAATTGTTGGATGTAACAAATGCAAGTATACTAACTTTTATATCGGAATCCCGTTCAAGTTGTATACTCAAACTGGATACATATGTGGTAATTCCTCCGACAATCTGTCCAAAATATGGGGTAATTATACAGATTTTCATTTTTTCGATTTAAGCTCAATTTTCTGGAATACTATAGATTTCTTCAATACCATTGTCGTAAATTACATTTCCAGTACCTTCAAGGGAAAGAAACAGTCTTGAATACAACCATTTCCAATAGTAATATCCATTCTGTCCCTTTGTATGAATCGCCAAGTTGGCATTGTAAGAGTTTAACATTGGTCTTGCATCCCAATAATAATTCTGGACTATGTTTATCCATTCAGTTCTTGCATTTGGAGCTGCTATTAAGTGATAGAAATAATTCATACTTGGATTTATTTCAGAAATAGTAATGGGACGTGTTTGTATATCTTCTGGATTTGCAAATCCATAAGCTAGCTGGTTGGAAGGTGCATTATATACAGTAGTACCGCCTAATGGAAGTGTTGGAACTCCTGAGTATCCTGTGATCATACTAGCTAAATTTCCGTTGTTTGCTATAACATTTCCTGTGGCTTTTTGCTTAATGAAGTCAGCAGAATTAACAGTTTCAGAATTTATTATGTCATCATCCACATTCCAGTGGTCGATCATGTATATGGGCAATATAGTTGAAGTAAGTATACAGATGAATATAAAGCTGCATTGAAGAATTTTGTTCCATCTGCTATGATTAAGAACTGTGTTTGCTATTAAGAAAATACCGCTTGTTCCTACTATGATAACAATTGGTGCGAAAATAAGCGGGGAATAATTATAAAGTCCCATCAATGGTAAGAGGAGGAGAAAACAAAAAATCATAAATTGATCTCTAAAATATATCTTCTTTTTACTTGATAGTGCCAGAATACCGATACTCGAAAGTACAAAAGCTATACCTATCTTGCTCGAGTAATCGACCAATAAATTAACAAGTATAGTCAAAAAATCGTTTCCACTACCAAAAAAGCCTGAATGATAGTCTTGTAAGCCAATAAAAGACATATCTGTAAATTGAAATAAGAACAAGGCAAGCGATAAATCCAATACGATGAATATTCTATATAGACTGATATTTGGAAAATGAAAGTGGTGGAATACTCGAGCGGTAAATGTTGTAAATAGACTTAATACAAAGGCAGCCGCAATAACAGAAAGGAACCATGAAGTTCTATGGATAGATACAGATAAAATTGCTACTGAAACAAGTAAGATTGCAAATTTGTATCTTATTTTTTCCCCACATTTAATGAATAACCATAATACTACAGGAAGGATTGCAATAAAAAACCCTCTTGAAGAAGCATCCCAGTAAGTGAACCTGATAAAGTTTGGTGATAATGAATATAGAAATGCAGCAATCAGGCTGTATATTTCATTATCAAAAAATTCATCTGCAAATATATAAAATGAGAATAAGCTAAATACGCCTAAAAAAATTGAAAACAATAATATTGAATATTCAATAGATATTCCTAATGCTTGTGAAACACCTGAGAGGATAAAAGGTTGCGCACTTGGGTATGAGAATGGATAAACTCCAAAAAAAGATGCAGGGTGTATTATCCATCCAGCTTTTCCTAAAACAGATATCGATGACGCAAGTGAATGAAGATAAAAAGTATCAATCCCAACTTCATGAGCGGTAACTGGAAGCCGTATTATTATATTCAACAAAGCTATTAATAAGAGTGAAATCCCTTTGAAGTTTTGAGTAAAGATATGATTTATATCTTCCAAGTTTTTCGTGTATTCCATCTTAGAACCCATTTATCGACTGCTATGTATAAATACTTTTTTAAGGTTAATATTTTGTCCGAAAAATAGGGTACTTTTTGGCCAAATACATGATTTTTAGCTCAAAAATAGTATTATTTGGGCTCTGTAGAAAACCTACTTTTATTTTATATTGGCATGATTATTTAAAAAGGATTAATGCCCTTTGCAGTATATGCTACCGAAAACACATAGGTATGATTGTGTTTTGTCTAATAAGTACTTAAAGTTTGTTGATACAGTGCTAGCTGTATCAGGAAACTCACATCTTCAGATTTATAGTTGTAAATATTCTAACCCAAGTTTGACAGTTTTCACTCTTTTTTGAAGAGAATACATTCTATTCAACAAAAAATGAAAACTGTCAAACTTGGGAATTAACTCTCCGAATCTGCCATCAAGGGAATTACTCAAAAGATTTTAGAAGAAATCCAATCCCTACAAGAAATCAATGATAAAGTAATCAAGGAATTCTTGACAGCTGTTCTGAATAAATATTGATTGCATCAATAACATCGCATATTTTTATAATGTAAATTAATCTTTTTGAAACTTATTTATATTCAAACTCAAAACAACAATTCCCGACAATACTCCAAACCACAATGTACCAAATCGGATAATTAAAGCAGTTCCTGTAGCAATTGAATTAGGTACATCCAGAGTATGCAACAATCCGACAATACTGCCTTCAGCTATTCCCAATCCACCAGGGAGCATAGAGACTGCTCCTGCAAGTGATGAAAAAGCAAATACAAAGGTTGCATCAAGCAAGGGCCTACCAAGTCCAAAACCTTTGAGTACATACCACATTGCAATACATTCAAAGAACCAGGAAACGATGCTAATTGCTATTGTAAACAAAAGGGGTTTGTGCCTTAAAAGTGTATAAGCACTCTCATAGGATAGGCGTAAATGGTGAACATAATTTGAAACAAGGGGTAACCTCTCACAGAAATCTATGATTTTCATCGATAAAATTCTGGACTGAATAACAAGTACGATTAATGCAAATATTGTAAGAATTGCTATTAACAAATTCAAACTATAATCATAAACAATAATTCCCACAGAGGCAAGAATCAACAGACCCATGACATCTGTAAGTCTCTCGGCAAATATAATAGGAGCAGATTTGCTAATTTGAATATCATCTAGTTGCTTTAATAAATAGGACTTGAATACTTCACCAAGTTTTCCAGGGGTAATAGACATTACCAATCCACTAAAGAAAACGACGAAACTATCCTTTTTAGAAATATCAATGTCAAGTTTTCCTAGATAATAATCCCATTTGTAAAACCTGAAAATGTAATTAAGCAATGTAAGTAAGACAATTACAGGAATATAGGTCCACTTGAACTGGATGAAAGCTTCTGTAAGTTTCCCTACATCTGCATATATCAACAGAGCTATTATGACAAAAATCCCAAAAATGGATGAATACAACATTCGTTTTTTGATCTTATCTATTACTGACAATTCTTCGTCTCCATTTTCGTAATTTTGTCCATGCATGATTGTACAATGGGGATCGATTGCCATTTCCATCAGTAGAGAAGGAGTTGATAGCCGTGAGAATTAAATCTTTAGTATCACGTCCTTCCATTTCTGGAACTAATGTATATCCCAAACCAATCTCATTCAGATTATGGGCATCACTTCCCCCAACCCTGGGCATATTATTTTCTAATGCAAATTGTCTGGCCATGAGATTACTTTTTTCATCGATGCACCTAGAATTGAAAACCTCAATTGCATCGATTTTGGAACAATATTTGTCAACTTCTTTCAATCTCTTTGCTCGATATGTATCAAAGGGATGTGGTACAACTGCAATCCCTCCCTGCTTGTGAATTTCATCAATTACATCTTCTGCTTCTTTTGACATAATTGGGTGATGTAAAAATAGTCCCGTAATTTCCCCTTCATTTGTAGTTATTTCACAACCTATGATTACAGCAAAGTCTTTAGTTTCGTATTTCTTTGCTTCCAAGGCCCCATCTATAGTATCATGATCTGTAACTGCAATTCCATTCAAACCTCTTTGCATTGCGGCGTGGACAAGTTTTTTGGGAGGAAGTGCACCGCATTTTTTTGAATATTTGGTATGAGTATGTAGGTCGAATTTCATAAGTACCTCATTTCAGTAAGGGTCCCAATTATTGATATCTGGATAAGTGGGGTAAGGACCGTTTCCGTATTTGTCGAACAATTGACCCCATTCAGTTTGCATGAAATCCTGAATATGCTTTTTTCCAACTGTGGGATACCATATCCTGTCATGATAGGTTTCTGAGGCAAATATGAAAGATCTGAATATGGGAGAACGGAACAATAAAGAATGCAACCATTTGATATTAGCAGTGTTTTTACGTATTCTCTGATCCCATTTTATGATTGGGCTTTTACTGGCTTCAAAACCAAAATTCATGTCTTCAAATTCAGATCTGTCCAAACCTACGATATCTATTTGATCAATATCTCCAATCCCCAGTCCCCTATCGTGGGCCAGGCGTATATAATCAATATCCATTGGTTCAAAACCCATCATTTTTGCAGCGACTGCATCAATGGCAACCTGATCATCACTTCCCAGAATCACATTTCCTGCAAAAGGAACCATTGTTCTAGGGCCTGCACCATTACCACATATACAACCATCCATTGTGGCAAAAATACCTTTATGAATCTCTTGTTGGATTGCCAGTAGATCGACCAGCACTTCATGTATCTTTTTATGAGCATGATGTCGATGTTTGGGAATAAGGCCACCAAAAGCATTTTTCATGGAACCAGTGGTGGTTGTATGCCCATGGGTTTTGACAGTGGGCAGGTGGATAACATTCGTATCCAGAAACATTTCAGGCACAATAATTTCATCAAATATATCGTGCATAGCAAGCATTTCAGCTTTAGGTTCATGTTTAACCCAATTTACATCAGTTAGAGGCTGGAAATCCACATTGTGTTTTTCAAGGATTGGTAACCACTTGTTATAATAAGCACCTTTCCATGGATGGGTGACAACAGTTTGGTTTTCTACACCCACAATGTTTTCATAACCATCTTCCCTGAGAGTTTTAAGTACTCCATCCAACTGCCACGGTGGTGTGGAACATGCGGGATAGAAAAGGGTCCATGAAAGGTTTATTTTTATTGTTGTAGGATAGTTCTTTGAAACATGTTTGTTATAGTCTGCAAGATGCATTAATTCCTTGTAATCATCAAGAATTGTTTCCTGAGATGTTTTGAGTATTGAAACTTTTGAAGACATAATTTTACACTCCAATTTAATAAAGTCGCAACTATCCAATTATGAATATCAATATCACTGTAATTCCCCATACTACCATACTTGTAATCATACTTTTATCTTTGAATAACATCTCGGGTTCTCCTCCTATATTCTTTGAATGAATAAGAAAGAGGTATCTGAAAGTTCCATATATTGTAATAGGGATAGTTACCATCATTAAAATGTTTTCTGCAAGAAATGTATATAGTGAATATGACATTATCAGGGCAGCAGTGACGATTGTAATCATCTGGTCGAGCATTTGAGGTGAAACTCCATCCAATGATTTGCGATGCTTGTTTGCTTTATCATCAAGTAAGATAAGTTCATGTCTTCTTTTGCCCAAAGCTAAGAATAATGCTGCAAGAAATGTACATATTATCAACCAGGGAGAGATGAATACATTTATTGCTACACAACCCGCAGTGGCACGTAACACAAAACCTATGGATATGGTCAGCACATCAACCACCACGAGATTTTTGAGATATAACGAATAACTCAAGCTTAGAATAAAATATCCTATACCTACTATAAGAAATTGCCAGTTGATCAAGTACGCCCATATGGTCGCTAAGGCAAGAAATAGTGATGATGCAACAATTGCATGAGATATTTTCAGTTTTCCAGAAGCGATGGGCCTATTCTTTTTGGTGGGATGATGAATGTCCTTTTCTTTGTCAAGAATATCATTAATGATATACTGCGCACCTGAAAGCAGGCAAAACACAATGAATGCGGATATAGTGGTAATCCACATCTGCAAATTGAAATAGTTTAAAGAAAAGATTATGCATACAAAAATGATTAAATTTTTATACCACTGATGTGGGCGCATACTTTTGAGTATATCTTTTATCATGCGTATTATAAAAGGTAGCAATATTGAAATATTTATTGTTTCAGCTCTGTAGGACATCTATTAAAATAATCTTTGCATAAATGTTTAAGTTATGTTCATCTCTTTGCTTTCTCATTTTTTAGTTAAGCTTGTTTTTTTCTTTTTGAATGGAACAAGAATAGCTACATAAGTAGTTGTCTGCTGGTTGTTAAATGTATTGTACAAGTTTGAAAGTTTTCATTCCTTGATGAAGAGAATGTCTTCTCTTTCAACCCAAAATTTTCATTATTTGTCAGGAAAACGTATTTGACAGTTTGAATGATTTCGAACAGACTACTATGATTTTACCCGCCTTTCCCTTAAAATCAGTGAATTTATGCCATTAATTGGAGTAAAGGTACTTTTTTGACCCCCCTTTACCTTGAAATTTACCGTCACTGCCAAATTCAATAAGCTATTTTTAATGAATATTGTCTACCTATGCTTTAGTTCATTGAACTCATATTGCATTAGCGATATGGACAATTGTGCAATGAACCCAATGCTCACCGCACCATAAATGGTAGCACCCGTCCATACTCATAATACTTAAATCTCGATATCATTCTTCAGAGAATTGATAATCTTTTCGATTGAGTCTTTTTTCCGGTCAGTTTGTAGGGCTTGTTTTAGTTCACTTGACTTTAAGCAGAAAAATCCTTCTCTGCCCGTAACTAGCTTTTCTTCCAACAATTTGATAGCATCCTGTTTGTTAAGTTGCATCAATTTCGTCTGTAGAGAATAACTAACATCAACAAGGACATTGCTGATTCTGAACCTTTTAGGGAGTTTCTTATTCTTATCAATGGATTCCTGTATGGCCTTTGCTTCCTGCAAAAACCTCATAATTTTTCTTGCTTTAGAATCAGGCTGCTCCTTTTGGCGTTTTTTAGAAAATACATGTGATTGAAACTGTTTGGTTTAATGTTCTTCAGACTATATATCTCGTTTTCCTGATAAATGAGTTGTTGGACATTAAATATTAATGCTGTGCTGTGAAAGTATAGGCATTTCAGAGTAGTTTCGGTTCTGTAGGGGGTCCTTATTTTTATAGCAAGCCTTGACATATCTGTCAAGTTTATGCACTAACAGCTTGAATTTGACCGCTTTTAGTTGATTCCAATACCCTTTTGCCCTTATTTATTCACCATATTTTCTTTTTAGTACAGAGAACACCGTTTCAACCGGGTTTTTGTTATGGTGCAATTCTCTTTCAAATTCCCACACCATTTTTCTTCGATATGCTCCTTTAATTCTTTTCCTCTTTCTTTGTCTTAAAGGGATCATAGCTATCGCATCTAGTTGTTCTCTTGCTATTGAATGTATCTTTTCAGAATCTATCCTTTATCCATTATATAGCATTTTGATTTGCGAGTTTTATGGCATTGCTTAAGCAATGCCATTGAATGTTTTTCATCATGAACAGGCTTATCTGATATCTTTTAATCAGTAATAATGAACTTTGCAGTATCAACAGAGATGCTCGTTTTCAGGAACGATTATCGCTTCTTTCCTGTCCTCAACGAATAATAGTAGCTACAGTGACCACTAGTGACCCACTTGAATCAATAGTAGTAATTTCTATTTGTTCTCCATGTGAATAAAATGGCTTCAATGTTTGATGCAGTAATCCACTGAAATAGGTAGATTTTAGTCTTAGAATTAATTTATTAATTGTAGTAAAATGTGGAACCTCTTTGAGTCCAATTTTCTCTTTGACTTATCCATTAATTCTATAATTTCTACGATATTCCTCATCGAGATACACTTTCACCAAAAACAATGTCATAGCTGGCGTTGAGTATATTTCCTTTTAGAATATTTACAACTATAAATCTGAAGATGTGAGTTTCCTGATACAGCTAACGCTGTATCGACAAACTTTAAGTATTTATTAGACTAAACACAATCATTCTCTATGTGTTTTTGGTAGCATATGGCGCTAAGGGTTTAATCCTTTTTTATTTATTATGTATAAATAAAATATGGAGTGGTTTTTCTACAGAGCCGTAGTTTCAGTTATTAAGAATGTCGTCGTAAACTGACAATGTTTGCTGTACTACATTTGTCCATGTGTATTTTTTTGAAGATTCAGTAATAAATTCGTAATCCCAGTTAGTTTGAAATGCTTTTTGTATTGAATCTGAGAGCAAATCTGAGTTACCAGATTCTACTATAATACCCAATTTATCATCATTTATGATATCAGGAACTCCTCCAACATTTGTCCCTATAAATGGTTTGCCACATCCCATTGCTTCAAACATTACAGTAGGATTTCCTTCATTTAAGCTTGGTAATACAAATAAATCACATGCACCTAACCAAAAAACAATTTCCTCATGGGGCTTAATCCCTATTAGTTTCACTTTATTTTCCAGTTTCAAATTGAGTACTTGTTTTTTTAGTGTGTCTTTAAGAGGTCCCTCACCAATAATGATTAATATAAAATCATCTCTTTTGTCTGTCAATTTTGCCACAGCTTCTAACAAATACTTGTGGCCTTTTATTTCTACTAAGTTTCCGATTGACAATAATATTTTTTTATTTAATGGCAAGTTGAGCTTGTCTCTGCAAGAATTCATGTCCTTTGGCTTAAATAAATGTGAATTATAACCATTTGTAATAACTTTTTTTTCTGTAGATGTGTTCAAAGATGCAATAAGTTCCATATTTTTTTTACTTACTGTTAATACATAATCTACTTCATTTAGTAAATGACTTATTTTTCGACACCACCATTCATCCCTGAATGGCAGTTCATATATGTCGAAACCATGTGCAGTAATTATGGCAGGAACATTGTACATGAATTTCAATTTCGAGGCAACATAGCCAGAGGTCCAGGTAAAGTGCGCGTGGATTAGGTCAAATTTCAGGTTATTTTGCTCAATTTGCTTAACAACTGAGTTTAAATGTTGGTTTCCGGCTCTTCTCAAAAAGAATCCACGCGGTATATAGAAAAATTTATTGACAATAATGACCACATTGGATGGTTTATCGTTATTATTTATTTTATATTGGAGGGTTTTGTGAGAATACTTCCCCTTTTTTAGAATATTGGCTATATCAAATAATGTATTGTAGCGAACAAACACGTAAACATTATTAAAGCTCTTCGATATTTCGTCAGTCCAATCTTTTACAAATGCATTGTAACCATGACAAACAACTAGCAAGTTTTTTTTCCTTTCTTTTTCAGTCATACTTAGTGAGTTTTTAATCTTATGAATTGTTATTTATTTATCGTTTGGTTTAAAATTATTTATTAATAAATACCAAAAGAAGCTCATTCCTATTACGAAAAAAATCCACCCTAAATGTCTATGGACTAAATAGAACGCATCTAAGCTGATATAATATCCTGCCAAGATTATACTCATCACACGTAAAATATTGATTATATACAGTATGATAATTCCTATAAATATAAAAACAACCATTTTTTTGTAATCTTTAGACTTGATAGAAATCATATAAGCAAGTGCTGCCGATAAAAATATGGATATTGATTCTACTCCTGAGCAAGCATCGCCGATATAAACAACAAAGCTATCAAAATCTATTACATTACCATAATAACTTGTTGGTTTGATGAAGTTTAATAGAATTGCCGATAGCGCAGCTACAGATTTTGTCACGAAGTCAAAAAATAGGTTATTATCTTTATCTCCAGCTATGAAAGGTAGGCCACTAAATAGGAATCCGTATAGAATCATTGTAATAAATAAGAAATAAGTTATAAAGGATATACTATTTTTAGTTAGATTCAAGAAGTTGAGTACTCCTAGATTAAGCAAAATTATTATGAAGCCTGAGACCAGCATTCCGATGTCGAATGACCCAAGTTCGTCTAAAGCGAGAAAATTATAGATGAAAACAAGGATTACTAAAGCAATTCCAGCTAACAATTGCAATCGGTTAACTTCAAATCTTTCTTTTTCAAGAAGCGGTGTGGTTTTGCGATAAATATAGTATGCAAGTGCTATGGAACATAGACTAATAAAAACTCCAACAAAACGATTGTTGTAGGACCAGCTTAAAGATATCCTTAATCCAATTATGAAAATAGTTATACTCAGAATATATCCCAATTTATATAAGTCGAGTTTTTTATTCATTGTTAGCACCACACTATAATACGGAGTCTTTGGTTCAAAGGTATTTTTCACTTTTCTAATTAAGATGTTTGTTTTATTCTCGAAAACTTACCAATGCTTATGTGTTAAATTTATTAAAAACTCTTCTAAATTAGAACTTTTCCTAGAATTATTATTTGTTAATGTACTTTAATGTTCTGATTATTTGTTTAAGATTTGCTTTAGCTATGTATCTTTTGTAGATGATTAGATTTGATTATCTTTTGATGAATATTCGTTTTTGTATTCATAAACAATTGCTGAATAGAATTTCTTTATGGTACATTTATCATACTGCTCCTCAAGATATATTTTTTCATTTTCATTTAAATCTCTTGTGTGAGCTCCAATAATTATTAAATCATTAACATTTGTTAATGATGCATTATAATATTCAATTAAGTCCATATTTGGGTTTTGCATAACTAAAGTTACATCTGTTGGGATATTTTGCTTATTTACGTAATAATTATATCTGTTATGCATATCATAGTCCCCTAAAAATAATAAGTATGTTCCAATGTCAGCCTGATTTACAGAATATTCAATTGCTTCTCTAAATTGTTCTTTGTTTGGACTATAATAAGAAGGTAGCAACATCATTAAACAGATTAAACATGTTGCTAGTATGTATGCATTTTGTTTATGATTTCCAAATAATGGATTCATTGATACCCATAAAGCTATCAGAAGATATACCATAGGGGCTATTATTAACAAATTCCTTACGGTGAGAATAGGAGTATGCTGGGATATTAAAAATGTTATTGATGAAGAACTTAAAATTAGATACACTGCAATGAAGGTTGGGGATTTAAGACTTATAGTATTTATTGTACTGAACAGATTGCTCCTAAATTGTTTGAAGTTAATTATTAAAGGGATTATAACTATTAAAAGAAAAAAGATTAGTACGATTGTTTTTTTTGGATAGGTTGCCGTCATGAAAAAGTCAATGAATAGGTGTAAAGTTGGTGTTGGTATCCAAAAGTTTCCACCATTTTTTTCAGATATAGTAGTCTTTAATATTTGGAACCAAGGTAAATACGAAATAATCAAAATGAGCGCAACCAAAATGGGCTTGTATTTGTTTTCACCATAAACATAACTTATAGTAATCCAATATATACATTGCAATATAATTAATAGCAAGCCAAAATAGTGAGTATAAGATATCAGTATTGCGATAACTGAGTAGAACGCATAATGGTAATAATTTACTTTATTTTCTTCAGGAGTAGTAACAATTTTCATAAACAAAAAAGTTGAAACAATGGAAAACAATAGTAAAAAACTATAGCTTCTTGCTTCTTGGGAATAATATATACCTGCAAAAGTTAACGATAGCAAAATAGTTGCTGAGGTTGCTATATTTTTCCCATAAAATTGTTTTGTGTAATGATACATTGCTATCATTGATAAGAAGCCAGCCATTGCACTTGGCAACCGAACTGATACTTCAGAGTCTCCAAATAACTTCATCCAGAGGAATAAGAATAGATTATGTAGTGGTGGATGCACATCATATGATAATGTATCAAATAAGTAAGCTAAAGAGAATGAGGCATTAGTGATTGTATATAGCTCATCAACCCAAAGACTTTGTATGTCAAGTCCATAAAACCTCATTGAAGTCCCAATCACTAGGGCTATCAGTAGGTATGTTTTGTGACTGTTCATCATGTTGGAAAAATTCACACATGTATACTATAAATTATTGTATATATGTTTTACTAAATTTGTATGGTGGAAGTTAATATTTTTAAATTAGTAATCTTCTTCTATCTTTAACTCTATGCTTATTGATCTCTTCATGTGGCCTATTAGCTTGATTTGATTCGATGGGCTGGGATATTTATTAATCATTCATTGGTAATCTCTAGTAATTTTGCTTCATACATCCTTAAATCATAGTCCAAATCATCCTCTAAGATGCAATTCTCTAGGTAGTAGATAGTATAGTTTTTCAATACGTATTCCCTTATCTGATTTTCAGATAATCTGTATACATAATATCTATTTTTAGATTCATCATAATAATACCCATCGATGACAGAATGACTAATTGTTCCATTTGCTGAATTCGCCAAATAAGTCATCTCTATATAAGGTAAGTAGCTTCTAACAATAAATACTGAATTTTTCATATCAAAATCGATTATTTCATTGGTAATTTCTATATTTGTAACTCTATCATTTGCATTATCAAGAACTAAACCCTCTCCAATGATTTTAATATTAATTTCTTCTTTATTGGTTGCATCAATGTCTCCAATTGCGAATATTGAGTTTGATACCAATAATAGACTGAGTATCAGGATGTGTTTATCGTTTCCTATTTTCTCCAAAAATAAAAGAATAAATGGTACTGTAGGTATCAAATAACCTGCATCATACGGTACTTTTGCATAAAGCAGTAAAAATGGTACAATAGCAATTAAATAAAATATAACTTGTTTATTTTCTGAATGAATTTCATTAGAAAAAGTAGATTTGAACTTAACAACATAAAATAGAATATAAGAAATAGATATTAGGCCAATAGAATCATAAATATTGTAACCAAAACGTTCAATGTGCTCTATTAATGTATAATTTGTTGGATAATAAGTAATAAAGGTAAATCCATATTTTAAAAACAGTGGTGTGTATACTATTGTTGATACAATACCAACAACTACTACGTATTCTCCAATAAATCTCTTAATCTTTTTGTGGGAATATTGGCCATAAATGTAGAACAAAATTGCTGGTAGCAACAATAATGAAGTTGACCTGGAACCAATAGCCAGGCCAAACAAAGCTGCTGAAAGCACATATCTGCTTTCTAGCAAAGTGCAAATGCTAAGCATGATGAAGCACATTGCCCACATATAGTCCATAGTATTTGTACTGTTGATCCATATAAGGGGAACAAAAGCGTATGTTAAAAACAATATACCTTTATTTTTGACATTGAGTTCCAACAGAATTTTCCCAAAAGCATATATAGAAATCAGGGTGATTATCATTGTAAGGGTATTTGTTGCAAACCAACCGTAATTAATAAGTACAGAATTTAAATATTCAGGAAATGGATATCCCGGAAAACGAGATGGAAAATATACACCTGTATTTTTCAGATAAAATGCTGATACTGCAATTCTCCATGAATCCGGGTCGTCACCAAATCCTTTATTCAAAAAAGGAAACCGTGTAATAATATATATAAATGAAAAGATTAAAAAAAGCCTGATTTTGGTAAAATCTAAATAACGGATGCCATTTTTATCAGAAAACATTTTAACTTTTCTCCAAATTTGTGGGGTAAATAAGTTGTTATGTTTGTAATAATTCTAATTCAATTCACAACTATATTGAACTCATTTTTAGGTATCTATTAACTATTATACTGTATATATCACTTTCCAAATTTGATTGATTAGCTAAATTAAACGTAAGATTTCTTACATTCCTGATAATATCACAGGGAAATACTTTTCATACTTTGTTTATATTCATATAAGGAAAGTACGTCTAATCATTTCGCATCAAATTAATAATTATCTGCAATATAGTATTTACTTGATAGGATTGTCTAAATATAATATACTATAATATGTAGATTGAACTTTCTAATAGAAATCTAATTAAGTTTGAATTGGATACCATAAATTGGTTTAGTCAAACTGTTATTTTGGTGATATTTTGAATCTCAAATATGATTTGAATCCTATGAAGGATGGGTTAATAAATGTTAGCATTAAATATTGTTTCTTTTTCATAATCATATTTGCTCTAGGAAATATCCTTGTTAATCTATCTCGTGTTTATTTGTTCCCTAATGCTGATATCCCGTTATTCTGGCCAATTAGTGTATTTCATCCAAAGATTTTATGGCCGATAACACTATTACCTTTTAATCTAGATAAAATTAATCTGTTATCTGCTTTTATTTCAATAGCATTGTATAGTGTTGTTTTCATAAACACTATTTTAAACCTAGATAAAATAAAGTCAAAATATTTAATATATTTTATTGGGGCGGCTTCTATTTCATTAAGTAATTTGGTACATGGTATCCACGATGGCCTTTTTTATCCGATTGCAGGATGTGTCCAAAATTACTACTATGATGCCATTGAGATAGTTAATCCTTACTTATTTGTCTCTACTTACAATCAAATACAGCCAGAATTATTGACTCATTCATCTACCCATCCACCAGGGGCTGTTCTCTTATACTATTATTTAAATCAATTTTTGATATATCCTGAAATTTCAAGTTTGTTTTTGATGCTTATTTCACTATCTATTGTCTACTTTGTTTACAATTTGATGCGACAATTCTATGAAGAAAAACTATCTTTAAATATGACATTAATTTTTATATTTATTCCTGCCATACAAATATATTACCTTTCATCTATTGACAGTATAATAAGCTTATTATTCATAGGTTTGATATATTATTATTTACAGTTGAAATCCAATAAGTCACTATATGCTATAATTGCTATTTTTATATTTACCTTTATTTCTTCTTTTGCTACGTATCTTGTTATATACCCAATAATGGCAATGTATATTGATATGTTGTACAAAAGAAATTATGGAAATATGATGTTGTTTGGAAGTATGATTTCTATCATATTGTCCATATATGGATATTTTAATTTTGATTATATAGGAGGCTTTTTGACAGCTTCATTTTTGGAAAATCCACAAGGTTTTCGTTTTTTTTCAGAACCTTTTTCATATCTATTTACACGCCTTGAAAATATTGCAGAAATAGTATTATTTTATGGCCCATTACTTACAATTGCTACATATAAAGGGATTAGACATAATTTAGATAATGAATGTATTAGATTTATTTTGACCTTCATTATTTTATTGTTGTTGTTCTTTTTTGCAGGTGTTGCGAGGACAGGTGAAACTGCTAGATGTTGTATTTTTATCTATCCTTTATTGCTAATTCCAGCTGCATACTTTTTTGTCGACTTAGATTGTACAGTTAGGTTTAATAAAGTAAAACTAATATTAACAACTTTATGGATACAAACGTTGTTAATGCAAACATTTGGGTTTTATTATTGGTGATGTCCTAAAAGTCAGATAGAATTATTTACAACCTTATCTATAATCATATCTCAAAAAGTATACTTGAATCGATAGAATGTTTTTTAATAAAACAGGAACAGAATATTAAGTTTTATAATAAATTAAATTTTTGAAATCAACAAAATCATATATTAGGAAGCGTTGCAAGAAAAGGCACCAACTTTATCAAAATGAAATCAACAACTTTACAAAAATTCAGATTTTTATATATTGAAATATGCGAAATGTATGGGGCAATGAATAATTTTATAATGTATATGATTTATATCTAAGTTAACAATATTCCTTTTGGCATTATAGGTAAGTTCATATCCTTTGTTCGATAAAGAACTATTGATATTTATTGATTTATAATATAGTACGTATATAGCTACAAATTGATATAATTAGTTGATTAAAAAATGAATATATTATTTATTGCATATAACGTTAATTTGCACTCAAGAACCGGGGATGCGATACATGTTTCTGAATTATCGATGAATCTGGCAGCTTTAGAAAACAAAGTTTCTCTCCTAGCTTCTTTTGATTCTCCTTCCAACAATGACCTAAATTTTCTTACAAATAACAAAAATGTGATATTAGTTCCGTTTATAAGATCAAAAGGAAAATATTTTAAATCTAGAAACCTAAGTCTATTATTACAGTGTTTTAAATTAGCTAAAGAAGCTCATCCAGATATAATCTATGAAAGAAATTTCTCATGTAAGATTGGTTCCATACTAAGTTTTTTATTAGGAATTCCACTAATCGTTGAGATTAATGGTGTCATGGATGAAGAAATGTTATTGAAAAATGGCTTTATCTTCCGAAAAAAGGCAATTGTTTCAAATTGGTTGAAAAAGATTTTTTATAGGAGTGCAAGTACTATTATTGCAGTATCTCCAATGATAAAAGAAAAAATGATTGATACTTATCACATCGAAAGCTCAAAAGTAGAGGTTGTTCCAAATGGAGCAGATGTTGATTTGTTCTCACCACTGGACAAAAACATTGCTCGAAGAAAGCTAGGATTAGATTCTAACTTAAAGTATCTATGTTTTGTTGGAAACCTTGCTTCATGGCAAGGTCTTGATTTTCTTGTTAGTTCAGCACCATTCATATTGGAACAAGAGCCTGACATCAGATTTTTGATAGTAGGAGATGGTGTCATGCGTAATGAGTTGGAAAGCATGACTAATGATAACAATACAGTTGATATGTTCGTATTTACGGGAAATGTTCCTTTCAAGGATGTTCCACTTTACATAAATTCAAGTGACATCTGCATTGCTCTGTTCAACGAGGGCCGCAAATGTTCCCCACTAAAAGTATTTGAGTACTTGGCCTGTGGTAAACCTGTTATAATCACCGATCTTGGTGGAGATACTGAAATATTTCGTGGAATTGATTCTGTATTCTTCCTTGAATCAAGACAACCAAAAAGTCTGGCAGATTTGATATCTCATGTTCTTCCACATGTTGATAATCAAAAACGTGTAATCGAAGCAAGAAATTTCATTGTTGAGAAGTATGCATGGGAAAACACTGCTCAAAGAGTTGTTGATATTTGCAACAAAGCCATGAGGAATAAATACTGAGGACTTTTATGCATAAAATGATTAAGATTTTGTTCCTTTATGATGAACCTCGAACCTTCATACTTCAGGATTTAGCTATATTGAAGGATTATTATGATGTTGTACCTTTAAAGTATAGTGGTAAGAAAGATATTCCACTTATTGCTTGGTATATTCTGATAACAGACATTAATTTTTCCTGGTTTGCACTAGGGTATGCATCTGTAGCTGTTTTTTTCTCAAAATTATTTCGTAAAAAATCAGTTGTTGTTGCTGGCGGATGGGATGTGGCTAGTGTTCCCGAGATAAACTATGGTGCGATGCAAACACCAAAACGTCGGAGGAAAACAAAGTTTACATTGGATCATGCAGACCGAATTCTCGCAGTATCGGAATCTACTAAAAAAGAAGTACTAAGCTGGAGTCCGGATAGTAAAGTTGCAGTTGTCTATAATGGAATAAATCCTACGTTATATGTCCCCAATGATCAGAAAAAGAAAATTGTTCTTACTGTAGGTGGTGTTAGTTGGAGCACAGTTTACAAAAAGGGTCTGGAAACCTTTGTCAAGGCTGCAAAATACATGCAAGATACGGAATTTGTATTGGCGGGGAAGCATTTCGATGATGCACATGAATATTTGGAATCAATATCCACTCCAAATGTAAGATTCACTGGATACATTCCATCTGATGATCTACGCAAATTATATCAGGATGCTAAAGTATATGTTCAGGTGTCTGCTCATGAATCTTTTGGATGTTCGCTGGCTGAAGCAATGCTTTGCGAATGTGTACCGGTTGCAACAGAAAGGGCAGCTCTAACAGAAGTTGTAGGTGATGTAGGGTATTATGTGGATTACAATGACCCTGAGGGAACAGCTCAAGCAATAAAAGAAGCATTATCATCTAACAAAGGTCTGGATGCTAGATCTCGAATAGAAAAATTATATCCCAGAGAGAGACGAAAAGATAAAATAATAGAGATCATTGAAGGTTTTTCTCAGGAAAGTCTTTAATCTATATGGAAATCAAAGAACATGACAAATAAATCCTTGGTTGATTGTGATCTATCTGTGGTTGTCATCGCACGAAATGAAGAAGATATGATAGCTACCTGTATAGAATCAGTACTTACTTCTGTAAAGAATGCTCATGATGCTGGTATAATAGGGTCAAGTGAATTGATCTTGGCTGATTCTGCTTCTACTGACAGGACAATAGAGATTGCGAAAAGATATCCTATTAAGATTGTCCAGTTAGACCAAAAATGGCCTCTTTCGGCATCTGCTGGACGCTACATCGGCTTTCTCAATTCCATTGGGAGATATGTTTATTTTATGGATGGAGATTGTACGATGGATGAGCAGTGGTTTTCCAAGTCGATTCCATATTTAAAAGATGAACGAATTGGTGGTCTCGAAGGTATTGAAGCTGAATATGTAAGCAGTAACTCTCTATTGCAGACAATGGTGGAGTCCTCTAGTTCAAAAACAGAAACGGTTATAGAAACTGATTTTGTAGGTAAGGCATTGTTTAAGAGAGAGGTATTGGAAGAAGTTGGACCATACAATCCTTATTTAATAGGTGGGGAAGATCGCGATATTTCATATAGGGTATGTTCTGCCGGATATTTGTTGCTTAGACTTCCTTTTAATGCTGTAACTCATTTCTGGGCAAAAAAAGAAGGGAATCTGAGTCTGAAGAGATATTTACAATCAGTCTATGTATGGAGCAAAGGGGATGGTCAGGCTTTCCGCTACACTTATAAAGACAGCGATATGTTCTACAGGCACATCTTGAGATATGTCAATACATTTTACTTGAAGGTTTACGGCCTGATTTTTCTGCTTGTTTCTTTCACTTACATGAATATACTGGCATTTATTTTATCTTCAGAATCAATTGCTTCTTTTCTAATTGCAGTATTTATTGACTTAATACTTATGGGCTTTGCAGGATTATATATGGTTATTCGCAAAAAGGGAGGACAGTGGAAAGAATTCCTTTTTTCATTCCATATGATTCCTTATGTACTTGTACGTCATTATGGGTTTATCGTGGGTTTTTTGAAGTTTCCAAAAGATCCCAAGAACTATCCTACAAATGCAATGCTTATAAAAGATTAATATAAAGGTGAAACAATGGTTTTGTCTGAAAAACAGGGTGTTTCGGTATATTGCACTGTATTAAATGAAGAGTCCTCAATAAAAGCACTACTTGAATCTTTGCTTTCACAGACGAGGTTGCCCGATGAAATTGTGATTGTTGACGGAGGTTCAACCGACAGAACGATTGATGTTATTCATGATTATACTCAAAAATATCCTATTATCAGGCTGTTCATTGAAAAGAATGCTAATGTGGCTCAGGGCAGAAACATGGCCATAGCAAACACTAGTTATGATATTATTGTTTCAATAGATGCGGGGTGTATAGCCGATAGGTTCTGGCTTGAAAACATTATTGAATATTTTGATAGTAGTGTTGATATTGTTGCTGGGGTTTGTGTACCGGATGGTAAGACATTGTTTGAGATTTGCTCTGGGGAAGTGTTATATCCATCAGTTGATGAATTTAAGGCAGATTGGCCTTCCCATCAGAACTTAGCTTTCCGGAAGCATGTGTGGACCAAAATTAAATATCCTGAAAAATGTTATCGCTCCGAAGACAGTTGGTTCAATCTAAGACTCAGGGAAAATGGATTTAAATGTAAACTTGCAAAAAATTCAGTAGTTTATTGGCGACCTCGCAAGAACTTCCGAGAAGTATTTAACAACTCATATATGTGGGCCAAATCCAATATTGAGAATGATGTAAGAGCTTCTAAGACAAGGCAACTGGCTCAACTTGGTTCACGCAAGTTAATATGGAATTCATCCAGTCTTCTTGCATTTTTTGTTGTGTTTGTCTTCTTCTCAAAAGTCGGAGCTATTATATTATTTCCATTTATTTTGAAACCTATGATTAATACTTATCCTGGAGAAAAAAACATTTCAAAAATAATCTACAAAAATACAATATATTATACGCATATTTTAGCCTATAGCCTAGGCTATAGAGATGGGCAAAAAATAGTAAAGAGACGATTAAAAGCTGAATCTGGTAAGCGTTAGAAATAGCTTTTATTTAGGAAGTACTTTTAAACCTATTGGAGGAAGTTTGTCACTAAAACAATTGACAATAACAAATTTAAAAATATCTGCAGGGATGTCAGTCTTCTCTAAAGTGCTTGGGATGCTAACTTCTGTAGTTCTGGCTAGATTGCTTTTGCCCTCTGATTTCGGAATCATTACTATTGTGTACATATTTCTTGGTGCAATGAATCTTTTTACTGAACTGGGATTTGGCTCTGCTGTTATACACAGGAAAGAAAAAATAGAAGAGGCTCTTGGCACAAGTTTTACAATAAACCTCATTATTTCTGTTTTTTTGTTTTTTATTATTTTTTTTGCAGCGCCTTATTTAGCATCATTTTATGATGAACCAGTTATTACAAATGTATTGCGAGTTCTTGGAATTGGGATTATTTTCAGCGCATTTCAGTTTGTTCCTTCTGTTTATTTCAGGAAGAATTTACAGTTTGGAAAAACGGCCATTCCTGCATTTGTAAGCGGATTAACTAACACTATAGTTGCAATTATTCTGGCTTACTCGGGTTTTGGGGTCTGGAGTCTGGTTTATGGTTCCCTTGCATCTACATTTGTGAATGTGGTTATGCTTCTCATAATGTGTCCCTGCAAACCAAAATTAACTTTCGATATGGATATTGGAAAAGAACTATTTGTTTTCGGTAAATATCTGTTTGCTGCAAATATAATAATTTTTATTAATCTTCATATTGATGATGCTATTGGAGGCAAGCTACTCGGCATAACTGCACTTGGATATTACTACCTTGCTTATAGATGGGGAACCTTTGCAGAGCGGATTATTGGAATAACTGAGAAAGTGATGTTCCCTACATATGCAAAGATACAGGATGATTTGCCTAAAATGAGAAAAGGTTACCTTGGAGTTTTAAAATATGTATCAATAATGACATTTCCTATATCTATTGGTTTGTTTGCAATTGCTCCTGAATTTGTTACGGTTGTTCTAGGTGAGAAATGGGTTCCTTCTATAATACCAATGCAGATTCTTTGTTTCTTTGGATTGTTTTCAACAATAGCATCAACAACAGGTAGTGTTTTCACAGCTGCAGGGAAACCAAAATTTGTTCGAGATATTTCTTCATTGATGACAGTTTTGATTATAGTTCTCATATACCCGATGAGTATTTACTATGGTATTATTGGCTTGTCTTTGACAGTAACAATTGGAGCAATTCTATCTGCAATAATAGCTTCTTATTATTTGCTAAAAGTTCTTGATTTGGATTTTTTACAATACATAAGTGCAATAAAATATTCTATTGTTGCAAGTTCTATAGCTTTGATTGCCACAGTAGCCATAAAGTATGCTTTAAAAAATTGGTATTATGTATCAAACATTAATTCATTAATTGTTCTGTTTTCTACTTTCAGCATTGTATATATGGCAGTTCTATATCTTACTGATAAAAAAACAGTTTTTGATTTAGTACGGATGACAAGATTGGGTTTTAGATAAAATATGTTCACAGAAAACAAAATCAATATTGAACAAAATAATTTAATATTTTAAAGTTAGAAGTATCGTTTCAATATTTATCTGCAATACTCTTAAGGGCTATTAATAGGCAGATATTAATATATATTATAATGATACTAAATTGGGTAGGGACTTCAAATAGTAAATAGAGGAAGGATAAGTTTGAAAAAAATAATACATTGGTCTTTTCTTTACTTTCCTCATTTAGGAGGAATCAGTACTCACATCGATTCTATTGTAAGGAATATTCCTGAATATGGATTTGAGGTCATTACCAATCAAATACCGGGAACATCAAAAGTAGAAAAATATTCCGATAACACACAAATAAAGAGAATACCTCCCTTGGATTATGTACATTTTCCTCCAAAATGGATGAAAAGGAAATATTCAATACCTTATGGAGTCTATAGTGAATTTCTGAGAACGTTAAAACAAAAAAGATATTTTCAGAATGCAGACTTTGATGTTCTTCATATGCATGAAACGGACAAAAATATTTTCAATCTGGACATATTTTTGAATACAAACATTTTTTCAAAGCTATCATGTATGAACTATGATTTGGATAAAATAAAAAAACCAAAACTAATGACTAAACATTTTATGTTTGCAGAAGGTTACCTACATCCTAAATTTGAAGAGTGGGAGAGACACTCTTTCAACAGTTTTGAAAATATTATTTTTCCAACAAAATATGGGTATGACAAATATACTCGCTATTTTGAATCCACAAATCAGGAAAAGAATGTTTATTACATTCCAAATAGCGTAGATACAACTTATTTTAATTACAACTCCCTGTCAAATGATTCTAAATTAAAGATTGGTTGCGTCGCCAGGTTGTCTCCAGAGAAAGGTCAGGAATTTCTAATTGAATTCTTAAAAAAAATACCTGATGATGTAGATTTCTATTGGGCATGTTCAGGTTCAGAGAAAATGATTGAAAACTTAATACAAATATTCGATAAGCCAAATATACATATATTTCCAAATTTTAAATATGAGAAAATACATTTATTCTATCATAAATTCGATTTACTGTTAAATTCAACCATGATTATTGCAAATGATAGAGTAATTCCTGAATCCATGGCATGTGGGCGTCCAGTTATAGCGATTGATGTAGGAGAACACTGTCACGTGCAGCAGGATAAAACCGGCTTTTTGATACAGCCAGACATAAATGAACTAATGCAACTTATAAATGCTATTAAGGATGATAGGGAAAGACTTGAAAAAATGGGTTTGAACGCAAGAACTCTTATTGAAAATAAATTCAGCAATGAAGTAATTATTCCGAAGATTAAGAAGGTCTACGACCAAATATCTGAATGATGTATTTTTAATGGACTGAGACAAATTATCACTGATATTTTGTAGAAATCGTGAAAAATGAGACTATGTTTGAATATATATGAAATCATCACAAAAAACAATCTACCATAATGAACCGACGATTGGGCAGGAAGAAATTGAAGCTGTCGCAGCTGCTCTCTCAAATCTGGAGTTAACAATAGGGTCAAAGGTTGAAATATTTGAAAGATCATTTTCAAAATATATCGGTATTAATTCGGTTTCAACCTCTTCTGGGACCTCCGCTCTTCATATGGCATTGAATGCTATCGGTGTATCAAAGGATGATCATGTAATAGTCCCTTCCTATACATGCATAGCTGTTGCTTTACCTGTATTGTATCAGCAAGCACGTCCCATTCTAGTTGATGTAAAGGACGATTTCAATATATCTGTTGATGAAATAAGAAAGAATATCACAGACAGGACAAAAGCAATAGTAGTCCCTCACATGTTTGGGTATCCTGCAGATATGAATGAGATAAAAAAGTTGTGTGTGGATACTGGAATCTATATGATAGAGGACTGCTCACAATCCATTGGTGCCGAATATCATGGTAAAAAGGTCGGTACGGTGGGGGATATTTCTATTTTCAGCTTTTATGCTACGAAACTGATGACCTCTATCAGAGGCGGGATGGTCTGTAGCAAGGACCCGCAACTTTTAGATTCAGTGAAGGAACTAAGGTATCATGATCAATGTCGCTTATCAGAAGATCATGATATGAGATTGAAATACAGTTATATGATGTCAGACATTGAAGCATCCGTGGGAATCATTCAATTAAGTAAGCTGGGAGACTTTATACTAAGAAGAAGGGAAATTTCAAAGATGTACAAGGAGCTGCTGGAAGGTTATAAGATAGAACACCCTCCTGAAGATTCATACAAAAAACATGTTTTCTCACGTTATGTGATAAAGACACCATTTAATCCGGTAAAGGTGATTGACAGAATGAGGAGCAAGGATATTTTTTGTGAACGGATGCACATTCCGCCACTCCATAAGCGCTCTTTGTTCAACAGTTCTCTTTCATCTACAGGATTTGCACAGACAGATAGGATTATCAATTCTGCAGTATCATTGCCTATATATCCAACCCTTGATGATGATCAAGTTGTTTATATCATTGACTCGTTAAATGAGGTTTTAGGAGATTTTACTTAATGATAATAGCTGTTCATCAACCTAACTATTTGCCTTATCTGGGTTTTTTTGACAAAATGGAAAAAGCTGATATTTTTGTGATTTACGATAATGCTCAATTTAGTAAAGAAGATTATCATCACAGAAACAGAGTCAGGATATTCAATGGTTGGAAATGGCTGACAGTTCCAGTTGAAAAAAAACGTATACCTATTAATCAGATAATGGTGGTGAACAGTTCTTCTACTAAAGAAGAGAATAAATGGAATCATAAACACTTAAGGGTCATTAGCGACAATTATAAGAATGCACCCTTTTATGAAGATTATATAGATGCTTTTTACAAAATATATGAAAAAGAATATTGTTCTTTATGTGAATTGAATATGGACTTGATTCTTCTTTTGAAAGAAGCGTTTGATATAGGCACGGAGATTCTCTATACAAGTGATTTAGGTCAGTTGTCCAGTTCGTCACAAGGATTAGTTGAGATTGTACAGAAAGTTGATGGAGACACTTATCTATCCGGACAGGGTGGGAAAAACTATCTTGATATATCATTGTTTAAAGATAAGGGCATAAAAGTGGATTTCCAGAATTATGTTCATCCTATCTATAAGCAGTGCTACGAGGGTTTTGTTCCCTACATGTCAGCAATAGATGCATTGTTCAATACTGGTAAACTACCAATATAAGGAGTAGGAATTATGGCAAATGTTCTTGCAGTCGGAGCACATCCAGATGATGTTGAAATAGGTTGTGGAGGTACTGTTGCAAAACATATCTCTAAAGGAGATAATGTTGTAATAGTTATAATGATAGAACCAGTGTCTTTTCATTATAGTGGAAAATCTATCCGCTCAAAAGATGAGGGGCATACTGAGTCAAAAAATGCAGTGGATATAATGGGAGCAAAACTGATTAATCTGGGTTTTAAAGATAAGAATGTTCCCTATTCACAAGAAACTATTGAAGCACTTAATAGAATTATTGATGAATACAATATTGATATAATCTATACTCATTGGTATCACGATACCCATCAGGATCATAAAAGGACCACAGAATCAGTAATATCTGCTGGCAGATATGTCCACAATATTCTGATGTATGAACCTGAGTATCCTGCTGGCAGATCATATCTAGGCTTCAGAAATCAATACTATGTCGATATATCTAATGAGTTCAATGTAAAGATGGATGCATTAAAATGCCATAAAAGTCAAATCGAAAGATATGGCGATGATTTTCTGAAGGCTGTTGAGGCAAGAGCTATTCACAGAGGATATGAGATTCGCACGAAGTATGCTGAATGCTTTGAAGTTCTCCGGATGATGGACGATATACAATAATTACTTAAAGGTTGCTGAACACAGTGCGCATAGTTTTAATCAATGTACTTTCATGGGGCTCGAGTATTACAAAGCATACAGTCTCATATGCTAATGAACTGGTCAAAAATAATGATGTTCTTCTAATTTTGAAAGATGAAGCCATTTGGAAAGATATTGGTGTAATATCTAAAAATGTTCAGTGTTCGTACATTAAAACCTTTAAGGCAACTGATTCACGAAATATATTTTCGATTTATCGTATGCTACAAGAAATAAAAGACTTTAATCCGGATATAATTGATTTAAGGGCTGGCAATCCTTGGATGATTATCCTGTTTCCTTTGTTAAGAAAATATCCTATAATATCTACATTTGTAACTTCTAATCCAAGGGCTGGTGAAAAAGAACTAATCCACTATAGGCTGTACTCTTACATTACAAAAAAATACTCCGACCATTTGATAGTATTTGATTCATTTTCAAAAGATGACATTTCTAGTAATTATTCAGTGTCTCCTTCAAAAATAAGTATTATTCCTATTGGTGATTATACTGGTGTGTTTACATCTATGAAGACAAATATAATGTCGAATTTGGACGAGAATGAACACAAATTCATTTTGTTCTTAGGAAGAATTGTTGCTTACAAGGGTTTGGAATTTCTTATTAAAGCTGAACCTGCTATCACAAAAGAAGTGCCAGATGCTAAGATTATAATTGCAGGTCCATGTGATGATTTTTCATATTACGAAAATTTAATGATAAACAAGGACTCTTTCATAGTCTATAACTCTTGGATTGAGGGTGAAAAGATTCATGATTTGTTCTCAAAATCAAATGTCGTGGTGTTACCTTATATAGAGTATTCAAAAAGTGATAATATTCAGTTAGCTTATGCTTTTAAAAAACCAATCGTTGCAACGCAATTAGGTAGTGTCTCAGAATATATCCTAGATGGTAGAACTGGTTATTTAGTACCTCCAATGGATATTGAAGCGCTAAGTGATGCAATAATAAAAATACTAAATAATCCTGATTTAGCAAAGGATATGGGTGAAAACGGGTTTGAGATATTAAAGCGCGGTTTTATTTCCTGGCCAAACATTATATCGCAGACTACAGATATTTACTCAAACCTTTCAAATAAAGATAATGATCCATCGGAATACATAGTATGAATTTACGGCCTACAAAAATGAATTGCCATTTTATTCTACATTTTCTACTATAGTATTCTTATTCAAGTTTTGAGTATGTTCTTCAACCTTTTTATTGATTTTTGCTGGTACTCCTGACACAATTGTCATTGCTGGGACATCTTTTGTCACAACTGCTCCAGCTCCTATAATTGCTTTCTCACCAATATCAACACCAGGAAGAATTATAGCTCCAGCACCTATCCAAGCATCATTTCCAATAGTAATATCTTCAGTTTTAATTAAATTACCTTTTACGTAATCATTTGATTTAAGAAGTGAGTTATTTGGTGATGAGCAAGATATCAAGATGACACCCGGGGATATAGCAACTCTATCTCCGATTTTAACTTTTATTTGAGTTGAAAATCTATCATCGACAATAATAACATTTTGATTTACAAAAGTATCGTCCCCAATTTCAATTCCTGTTAATTTAAAAAACTTTATTCTTATTTCAGGATCCGGATGATTTGAAGCTAGCCATTTTTTGTAAGTGTACGGTAAAAATCTGCCAACAGACATTAATATTTTATTAGGATAATCTTGAACAATCCATCTAAATAACTTTCTTGACATTTGATTAAACGAGTATCTTAAGATTTAAGCTAATTTCGGTAAGGGTAGATTTTCGGCTCTGTGAAATCCTCATTTTGACAACAAGTATAACCTTGACATACCTGTCAAGGTTATGCACTAATAGTTTGAATTTTACTTCTTTTAGTTGATTCCAATACCTTTCTGCTCTTATTTCTTCACCATATTTTCCTTTTCAGGAAAGAGAACATCGTTTCAACCAGATTTCTGTTATGATACAATTCTTTGTAGAATTCCCATGTCATTTTCCTGCGGTATAATCCTTTGACCCTCTTCCTCTTTTTGTCTCAAAGGAATCATAGCTATGGATTCAAGTTGTTCTCTTGTTAGTGAATGTATATACTCAAAATTGTATCCTTTATCCATCACATAGTACTTTGATCTACAAGTTTTATGGCATTGCTTCAGTAATGTTTTGGCGTGCTTGATGTCTTTTACAGCTTTACCTGATATCTTGAAATCAGTAACAATGAACTTTGCTGTGTCAATGGAAATACTTGCTTTAAAGAAAGATTTTCGTTTTTTCCTGTCCCCCATGAATAATAGCTACAATGGCCATTAGTAAACCCACTTGAACCAATAGCATTAATCTCTATCCGTTCTCCATGAGAATAAAGCAGTTTTAGTGTTTGGTGCAATAATCCACTAAAATTGATCGAGTTCAATTTTGCAATGAATTTATGAAAGTAGTAAAATGTGGTACTCGTTTTAGTCAAATTTTTGCTTTCACTTTGTCCATTACTTCTACAATTTCAACTATATCTCGATAATCCTCATTAAGGTATTCTTTCAATAAAACAAGTTTCAATAGCTGGTGTCGAGTATATTTCCGTTTAGAACATTTGCAACTATATATCTGGATGCATGAATTTCCTGATACAGCTTGCGCTGTATCAACAAACTTTAAGTACTTATTAGACAAAACACAATCATCTTCTCTGTGTTGTCGGTGGTAGATTAAGCTAAGGGATTAATCTTTTTTAAATTGTTATTTCAAAATAAAATTGGAAGTAGGTTTTCTACAGAGTCAGATTTTCTGCATCTCATAAATTAAAATAATTCATAATAACTATTTTTGAACTATGCATAGTTGTGTTTGTGAGTGGTATAATTGAATTGGATTTGAGCAATTCCACTTTTGTACTTCGCTATATTCTATTGCATAATCATTTAAACGATAGCGGTTTGAATTAAATCCATTGAACTTCACTATAATTTCATTATTAGTTATCGATGATATATGATTTAGCTGTTTGTCTACTGATTTTGTCTCTGAATATTGGTATTCTGAGTACACTGCTGAAATTATAAGCACATTAATTAGCAATACAAGTATGATGGAGTAATTTATAATTTTGTATTTAATACTATTATTATTGTTTTTCTCCAATGAAATGAATAGTGGAAAAATAGGAAATAGCCATAATTGTGGTGCAAATCTTGCCCACCAAGATTCTGGAAAAATAAGAACAGATATTATTACTAATAATATTAATGTTGAAATTATCATTGAATTATTTTGTTTTTTTGTGATATCATATTTTTTCCCATTCAATATAAGCAAAATATTTAATACTGATAAAATAATTGCTCCGCTAAAAAAGGGTCCAAATCCTTCGATTCTTGCATCAGGTTTTCTAAATGACTTCAAATCGTCTTTGGTGAATGTAAAAGGAATTTTATATTCACTAATGCCTGATCCAGTGCTTGAATGTGAAAACAATGAGCTAAATAGTTTTTCAAATTGACTCATATTTTGGAGATTTGTCGGTGTGTTTCCAGTCATGAAGTCATAATCGTCCATAATACTTGTTCCAATAAGAGGATAGAAAGGGTTGCCACCTGTAAGGGTGTTTGTAACATATGGGTTGAATCCGACAACTATTGTTCCTATTAAAAAGCTAGCTATTAAACATTTTGAAATTTTACTTAAATCACTTTTTTTATAGACATAAAACCAACACAAAAATCCAAATATAAATATTGCTAAATACAAAAGACCGGATAACTTTGCGTTGAGTATTATTATGATTAAGGCGCTTAACGTTACACTTCGTAATTTTGTAATTTTATCAGAAATTAATATGAATATAAAGAATAAACAGGTGATAGTAGATGCTAAATATCCATCCACGTAAAAGCTAAGGGATTGGTAAATGCTTACAGGGTTCAATGAAATTATGAAAGCAAGGATTAGTCCAATCTTTATAGTAATAAAATCATACATTAGCAGAATCGTTGCAAAACTGATATAAAAAGAAGTAATTATTAAAAAGAGATTTATTGCCTTTCCGTCTTCTATATTTCCCGTTGCTCTAGAAATAGCTGCAGAATTTATCTCTAATCCTTTGGAATAATGGTTTGTAAAAATAAAACCTGAATTTTCATTTGAAATAACATTGTAAACCGGATTATAGTCCTCTAATAATTGGATTATAGTTTCCTGATGATATGTTTGGCCATCCCAAGACAAATCAAAAAACGATCCCCCAATAATGATACATAAAAATAATGATATACAAAATATGGTTGCTAGACTTAAAGAAATATAGTCCGTTTTTCTGCTTTTTCCAAAAACTTGGCGAGATGCGGAAAAGCACCATATGCATGCAATGATCAAAGCTAATATTAGAATTTTGTTCGAAAACTGTAATTTTAACAAAAAAACAAATGATGATAGTAGTAATATTGCTGAAGTAAATACTATGTTTGTCGAACCTAAAATTAAACAATAGTTTCCAACTTCATGTCGTATCATCATGTCTTTTATGTAAAAAAAGGATGGCATAATTTCTACTTTCTTTCCAACTTTAAAATATTTAACATTTATGCACTATTTAGTACTTTTAACTTCTTAAAAATCAGGCTGCGGAGGTTTTTGAAAAGATTGTCTACACTATTGTCAATCACAGATGAATCATCTCTTTTAGAGTTAAGTGCCTACTGATAAAATTCAGCGGGTAGCATAGATGAATACCGTTAATGTCTATTTGCATATGTATAAATCTTGTGAACCTGTGGTTTATGTGGATAAAGAGTATTTAGCCATTTTTTGTATAGTTTATCTTCAGTATTTTGCTTTTTTAGAGTTTCAAGGTTTCAGGTTTTTCATATCACTGACATGGTATGGATATTTATGAACACATTACTCTTATCTGTGTTCATAACATTGGTCTTGTTATATAGGCTGATGTCCGGTCTTATAGGTGATATAAAATGTTCTCAAAAAAAAACGTACTTTTTTTCATAACAATTTTTTCTTTTATAATTCTAATAATTGAACCTGCGATAGCTCAAGAACAAGCAATAATTTCATACGATCAGTCCTCAAAAACAATCTCAATTGAATCTGGAACAGCGACATTGCAAGACATTGCTGATAATATTAATGCTGTTGGTGTAATAGAACAAACTGATAATATTTATACTGTATCTGCAACTATTTATGTTGCTACGAATGCAGGGTTGGTACTTAATAATGATATATTAAAAATGAATTGTTCGTTTGATGGAGAGTATGCCATAATCAATAATGGTGATTTAGATATAGTTTCTTCACATATTACAACAATAAATCCTAATTTTAATAGTTATATTGATTCATTTAATGCACGATATATTCCAAGGGGTTGGTCTTTTACCTTACTTGATAGTAGTATCTCGAACATGGGCAGTAATTCCCGAGGTATTCCAGCTATTATGCTTGGACACATGGCCTCAGCAGTAGGCAATATTCCTAAATCTCCTGTTATTATTAAAAATTCAACTATGGAATATTGTGAATATGGATTACTAGAATTTAACGCGTTTGGAATCCTTCCGGATGATTATTATATTGTTGAAAACAACAATTTTTTACAAATATCCAGTTCCAAAGTTGGTAATGCCGGACTTATTACATTACCAGGTGGTTCACAATTCAAAAATAATTCTATAAGTTATGTTTCGACCAAGTCTTATCTTATCTGGACTATTGGACAGGCAGACGTATTGATTCAAAATAATGAATTATATTATTCAAATGCTTTGTGCCTTATAGGTAGCAAACATTCTAATAATGTTACTATCCAAGATAATTACATGTACGGCAACTCAGGTAGTGCTATAATCATCTACAAAGGGTGGGTCGACAATTATGAATTCGGTGATATTGTAATTAATAATACCATTAAAAAACACTATGGTGATTATGCTTTTAGGGTGCAATATTATTCAAGTGGTCGCAATATTATAAAAGACAACACCATTCAAAATGTAACTGGAAATGCCTTCTTTTTCTTAGCTACTAACAATACACTTTTTGAAGGGAATACTATTCAAAGCTGCACGGGCACAGGAATTGACTTTTGGTCTACTAGTTATAGGGACGTGATGATGACAAATAGTAATTTGACGTTTAAAGACAACGTAATTCAGGATTGTTTCTACTCTTTGAATTTCATACACCCGGTTGAAAACTCTTTTTCCATAAATGATTCATATCTTGGAAGTGTAAAGGGCATACGTCAGATTACTAATTTTACTGGTGGCTTTATCAATCGTCATCCTGGTGATGGTGTGATACTTTCTGCTAATTCAGTATACAATGATTATAAGTATCTTGATACAAAAGTAGTAGATATTAATGGAAACCCTTTGGAAAATGTAAAAGTAACTGTAAGAAATGATGTTGATACTAACTACCCTGCTGTTAATTTAGTTGGTGAAAAAAAGATATCTGTTCTGACTAGTGCAACAGGCCATATTCCTTCAGTCTCTAATCTGGAAAACTCACTAGCAATCATGGATTTCAAGAAATCTTCATCTGAAACCAAACATATGAGTTACACAATTGAAGTAGAAAAAGATATAGTAATCAATCTGAGTTCAATAAAACCGGATTCAACTTGGTATCGTGAGAATTCCAGTGTATCTTCTTATACAATTACAGCCGTAATTCCTGAAGGAAGCACTTCCAATCCAAGTATAATTGGATTTGCTCCTAGCGAAAACAATCCGTTTACTAAAGGTGAGACCAAGAAGTTTCAGGTATGGTCTGATGAGGACCTGACGACAATGAAATGGTACGTTGATAGTGACCTTAGGTCTTCAGGATCAATGTCCTATGACTGGACTGTGGAAACAGGTTCTCATACTATTATGTTCACAGGTTCAAACTCAAATGGTGCTGTAGTTAAAATATGGGAAATTACTGAAGGTGAATCGTCTGTAGAGTCTCCGGTATCTTCAGGTTCAACTCTTACATTTGTTCCATCAGCAACCTCTCTAACAGCAACAACAGGTGAATCCGCATCATTCTCTGTAGAGTCAAGCGATGAATTTGCTCTCACCACATGGTACCTCGACGATTTAGAAGTTGCTACTGGAACAACTACCTATATACAGGACTGGGACACAGCAGGAACTCACACATTGACATTTGAGGGACTTACAACCACAGAGACAATTACCAGAACATGGAATGCAGTTGTTTCAGAATCAGAACCGTCTGCATTCTCCTCTATAAGCATATCACCATCTTCAACTACTGTTGCGCCAGGTGAATCATTCACCATAGATGTGTATGTAGATCCTGCTGAAGCTCTTACAGGTTCACAGTTTGACCTTCAGTACAGCCAGTTTGCAAGTGTATCCACAGTTTCCGAGGGTAACCTGTTCACACAGGGAGGACTCTCAACAACGTTCGAGTACGGAAGTATTGATAATACCCTTGGTGTCCTGACCGATGTCTACTCTGCAATAGTAGATTCAGGTACAGTTTCTGTGCCGGGTACTATGGCCACGATTACTATGAACGCAGGTACGGATTCAGGTATACTGGACCTGAGTCTTGGTAATGTTGTCCTGAGTGACGCAAGCTCCAACCCTGCAGGGTACACAGTGACAAGTACTTCAGTTCTTATTGATACAGCTCCGGTGTTCCCAACTATCTCTGCACAGTCAGTAGAGGAAGGCCTGACTCTGGGTTTCGATATAAGTGCAACTGATGCAGAGGGTGATGCACTGACGTATACATCTACATCAATTCCTTCTGGTGCATCATTAAGTGCTCAGACATTCAGCTGGACACCAGCAGACGGAGATGCAGGAAGCTATACTGCAGTGTTTGAAGTAACGGATGGATATCTCACTGATACCTTGACTGTACCAATAACTGTGACACCAATGAACCATGCTCCTGTGATTACGCTCTTCGAACCAGCCGATGAATCGGTCTTTGAGGAAGGTTCCATAATCGACGTGAATGTTGCCGCAAATGATGAGGACGGTGACAGTCTTAGCTACGTAATAAAAATAGATGGTATTCAGGTCTCTACTGCTTCAAGTTATGTATGGACAGTTGACTATGAATCAGCAGGAACCCATACTATCGAAGTGATAGTAAGTGATGGAACTGACACTGTCAGCTCTTCAGGCACTGTAACCATTACAGACCTGCAGCCACGCTGGGATGTGAACGAGGATGGTGTTGTCAATGTACTTGACATCACACTAATAGGCCAGAATTATGGTTCAAACTATTCTGAGGATTTGCCAAGGTGGGATGTCAATCAGGATGGTACGATTAACATTCAGGATTTGTCTATAGTTTCAGGTCATTTTGGTGAAACTGTTGAGTGATGTAGGCCACATTGCTCAATTATCTTTTCACCATTAAAATGATAAACATCAAGCGCAAATCTGAGCTCATATTCAAACTAATCTCTCAATAATTCCTTGACTGTGAGCCTAACACTCTTTTCTGAGTTAAGTTCAGGTTTCCATCCCTTTTCCTTTAATTTATTAATTGAAAGTGACATTTTAGGGACATCGCCTTTCCATCCTCGTTTTCCACCAGTATAGGTAAATTCAACGTTTTCAAGTCCCATTTCTTCAGCAATAATTTTCCCAATCCTAGTGGTGGTAATTATGTCCTCTGATCCAATATTGAATATGTTTACTTCATCTTTAGAGTTTTCAATTGAAAACATAATTGATTTGACACATTCTTCTACATGAAGATAGGACTTGGATTGTTTCCCGTCTCCAAGGATTTCAAGTATTTCTGGATTTTGTCTTAGTTTTCTGATGAAATCAACTATTACACCGTGTGTTCCCCTGTCCCCAATGATGTTTGCAAATCTGAATATCCATGACTTGATGTTAAATGTGTGTGAATAAGATGTGATCAATGCTTCACATGATAATTTGGATGCCCCATAGAGTGATATTGGCACAAGAGGGCCATAATTCTCAGGAGTTGGAATAACTGTTGCTTCGCCATATACTGTGGACGTGGATGTAAAAGCAATATTTTGAATTTTTTTCTTTCGAACAGCTTCAAGCACATTATAAGTTGCCTTTATATTCTGATTAAAATGAACTTTTGTATCGGTCATACCCAGTTTGACATCCGGGTTTGCAGCTACATGAAAAACGATGTCAATATTTTCACATGCCTCTTCTATCTCACTATCGTTCAGCAGATCTCCTTCGAATAAATTGAAATAAGGTTGGTCTAAGTGTTTTCCCAGAAAATCTATCTTCCCGGAACTTAAATTATCGAAAACTACGATGTCATTTCCTGCTTTTGAAAGTTGATCCACGATGTGGCTTCCAATAAATCCTGCTCCTCCAGTAACTAAAATACGTTTTTTCGTGAGATCATATGTTCCCGTGTTCACTATTTTCAAACTCCTTAAATCCTGCCGGGCAGCAGTATCCCGAGTAAACAGAAGAGACCGGTTAATGCGTACATTGCATAAGTTGCCTGTTTTTCTGTAACATTATAATAATATGGAAGCACCCATTTCAATGTGAGTTGATTTGGAACTTCCAGTATACCATCACCACGATCTTTCCCAAACTTTGCTTTGGGTAATTTTCGTGCTCTCCAGTAAACGTACATCAGAAAGTTCACCGTATGAGGAATCAGCATTATAAATCCACTGACTATGAAACCCTGGATAACAATGATCGTACCAATGGTTGCACCAATTGTTAAAGAACCCACGTTACCCCAGAAAATCTTTGATGGATATCTGTCATACAAGAAATATGCGACAGTAGCTCCTGTGATGCTTACAACTGCAAAAATGTTCTCAACATCTGACAATATAATAGATTTCAGGATTAGGGATAACAGTACTATTACAGACAGGCCTGAAGCAAGACCGTTGTACCCAGAATGCATATTTACGAGGTTGGATGCAACCAGGACATATGTGGGTACTATGAATTGCAAATAGAGGATTCCAAGTTCGATACTCCCAAAAGCCGGAAGAATGAAAGCTGTATGTGTAGCATACTGAATTAATGGATATGAACAATAGTACATCAATAAGAGTTTTGTTACCCTCCCGATATCTATCATATCGTCCAGTACTCCAAACAGTCCGAAAAGGGCGATAACTATTAATACCACATAATTTGTGGTCGAGAACTTGAAAAAAAGTGTATTGAGCGAGAAGGATACCATGGAAATAAGCAGAATGGCAATTCCCCCTCTTTCCGGAACCATCGTCTTCTTGTGTTTGTAATAATCCCTTGCAAGAATGCCTTTTTCAGTTAGCTTATTTATGAAATAAGGCATTGACAAATATGTTGCTAAAAAAGGTACCATAAAATTGCTGGCTAGTACGATGCCAAGTAGTTTGGTAGGGGTTTCTAAGTCAAGCATTATTTCAACAACTAGTTAATTTATTAGTGTTTAGATTTGTTTTATGTGTAATAGATTCAGCGATATATAGCGGTTATGCTATTACTTCATCAAGGAACAAACAATTTCAGTTCATATTAATATGGCCATATATTAACTTTTTTACAACTATTAATAAGATACAATGAAATATATGGCTCTTACATAATGTTTACAAATTACGCTTTGTCCGAAAAATAGGGTACTTTTCGGTCAACGACAGGATTCTTCGGACAAATTAGAAAATTTTATATCTATGAACAAACAATGAAGATGCATTACTTGTAACACATGTATACTACAATGCTTCATATGCCTTATTCATAATGAGGTATACTTTCAACATCGTAAAAATGGTGTAATATATGGCAACGGTAGCGGTAATTCCAACTTTTAATGAAGAAGTTCATATACACGATGTAATAAAAAAAACTAAACATTATGTTGATGCCATTGTCGTTGTAGATGATTGCAGTACAGATTCAACTGCATTTATTGCTCATAATTTAGGGGCGAAGGTTGTTAAACATGAACACCATATGGGGAAAGCTGAAGCTTTGAAGTCAGGCTTTAAGGCTGCAATGGCTTTAAATCCAGAAATTATAGTCACTCTTTATGCAAATGGTAAGCATAATCCAGAAGATATTCCTAAACTAGTTGAGCCTATATATTGGCTTGAATACGATGTGGTTTCGGGAACTACACATTTTAGTGATTCTACTGGTTTCCCGACGTTTGACGAGGAATTTTCTTCTGATGAACACTTATTATTTGATGCAAAAGTGAATGCAGATTCCCTCGACAAGTGTATGGGATTTACTGCATTTTCATCAAAAATTTTTGATACCCTTCATTTTCATGAAAATGGAGATAGTGTTGAAGTTTCTCTTCTTAAGGATGCCTACAATGGAGGTTTCAATGTCAGAATGCTTTCATCATCATGTTTACATAATCATGACTTGGAGCTTTTTCAGGATTATCGTATAGGGGTTGTTGTTGCTGCTTACAATGAGGAGACATTAATTAAGACAACAGTCAATGGAATGCCTGATTATATTGATCGAATATATGTGATTAATGATTGCAGTACTGACGCTACGGCAGAAGTGTTAAAGACCATTGATGATCAACGCTTGAGTATAATTACCCATGAAGTAAACCAAGGCGTTGGCGCGGCGAACCTTCATGGTTATCAGGAAGCTCTTAAAGAAAACATGGATATTGTTGTGATAATGAATGGTGACAATCAGATGAATCCTCTACAACTTCCGTACTTATTGTATCCGATTATTGAAGGTAAAGCGGACTATACAAAAGGAAATCGTCTTTTCTGTGAGGAGTATCGTGTAGGTATGAGCAAATGGAGGGCATTTGGTAATGGTCTCCTTACAATGGTTACCAAGATTGCAAGTGGTTACTGGCACATTATGGACCCTCAAAATGGCTATACGGCTATCTCCAAAAAGGCTCTCTCAAATATAGAGATTCATACTCTCTACACTTATTATGGTTATTGCAACGATATGCTAATCAAACTTAACACATTTGGTTTTCGTACTATGGACATACCTATGCCATCTCGCTACGGTCAGGAGAAATCTTCAATTAAGTACGGTCGGTACATGGGAAAAGTTTCACTTATGCTTTTCCGCAAGTTTTTATGGAGACTTAAGACGAAGTACATGATATTAAACTTCCACCCTCTTGTGCTATTTTACATATTTGGTATGATTCTGTTACCTTTGGGTTTTGTGTTTGGAGTTTATATTTTCCTGACAAAAGTTATATTTGGATATCCTATATCACCAAATTTTCCCTTACTTGACGCATTATTAATAATAACAGGTATACAGTTTACGTTGTTTGCAATGCTATTTGATATGCAAGAATGTAATCGTCAGAGTGATTTCGCCTCATATCGCTGTAAATAACTATTCAAAAGTAATATATTCATAAAAAAATTAATATATTTATCTATGTTGTGATATCTTTATTGTTAGTGAGTGGTGCTTTATGCAAGGATTGATGAAAAAAATAAATGATGGTAGTGCATGTGTAGGAATTATTGGCTTAGGATATGTTGGGCTGCCTTTGGCTGTTGAATTTTCTAAAAAGTTTGATGTTATTGGATATGATGTTAATCAGTTAGCCGTTGAGCAGCTTTTGAATGGAATTTCCTATATTCAAGATGTTCCCAATTCTACTCTTTCTGCACAAGTTAATCAGTCTTTTCATCCAACTACAAATCAGGAAGAACTTTCAAAATGTGATTTCATATTAATTTGTGTTCCAACACCTCTCACCTTAGCTAATGAACCTGATCTTAAGTACATTAAGGATGCATGCGAAACAATCTCTGAAATATTAAGAAAAGGTCAACTTATCATTCTTGAAAGTACAACTTATCCGGGTACTACTGAAGAAATAGTACTTCCTATACTGGAGTCATCTGGTTTGAAAGTCATGGATGATTTTGGTCTTGCGTATTCGCCTGAAAGAATAGATCCCGGTAATGCTAAATATACTGTTTCAAATACTGCTAAAGTAGTAGGTGGCATTAATAAGGAGAGCACAGAAATTGCCTCCAAGTTGTACGGAAGCATTATTGATCAGGTAGTTCCTGTAACGGATGCTAAAACCGCTGAAGCCGTAAAGATTGTTGAAAATATTTTCAGGAATGTAAATATAGCTCTTGTGAATGAACTTTCGTTGATATTTGAAAAAATGGACATCGATGCCTGGGAAGTGATAGATGCAGCATCCACAAAACCCTATGGCTTCATGCCGTTTTATCCGGGTCCTGGTGTAGGTGGTCATTGCATTCCTCTTGATCCATTCTATATGTCATATAAAGCCAAAAAACATGATTTCATTCCTCGATTTATTGAGACTTCAGGTGAAATTAACAATTTTATGAAAATTCATGTTATCAATTTGGTCGAAAAGGGATTGAATCAAGTCAGTAAAAGAATATATGGATCAACAGTTGCAGTATTGGGATTGGCTTATAAGAAGGATATTGATGATACAAGAGAATCTCCTTCTAAAAAGATAATTGAAGAACTTGTAAATCTTGGAGCTAGTGTAAAAACATATGATCCATATGCTTCTTTCATAGAAACTGGTGCTGGAAAATTTAATTCCGAAACAAGTATGGAAACTACCTTGGATGATGTGGACTGTGCTATATTTGTAGTTGATCATACCATCTTTAAGGAAATTGATCTTAGGAATGTAGCTAGACTTATGAAATCTCCAGTTATTGTCGATTGCAAAAATGTATTCTCAGATATGGATGGATTTGTATATTTGGGCATTGGAAAAGCAATAAATACGGACAGTTATAATATAAAATAATTTTATGCTCTTACAAATTTGCAAGTGGTATAGCTATTAATGTTTTAAGTTTTATAATATGTACATTTCAAGAAAGAGTAATTGGGACATAAAAAATGAACCTGAAATTTATTGCACTGATAGTTTCTTTGCTAGTAAGCATTTTTTGTCCTTTTGTGGTAAGTGCACAAAATGTTGTTTTTGACAATTCCGCAGGTTTTTTTGGAATCGACTCTTACAGCGGAGTTGGAGTTGCGCTACTTGCTGATGAATTAAGATTAGAAGGGTATGATGTCAAAGAAACAAATGATTTTCATAATGTAGATTGCTCAATGATTACGGATGATATGTTGAATAGTACAGATATACTTGTATTAATAAATCCACGAAGGTCTTTTAGTTTTGAAGAGAAAATTGTAGTGAATAAGTTTGTAACAAATGGAAAAAGTCTTTTGTTAGTTTGTGACAATCCCGAATCAATTGAATATGCAAATACGCTTTCTTCGGTATTTGGTGCATGGTTCCTTCCACAGTATCTTGGAGACGTTTTCATAAACTCAACGTTGGGACAAATGCATTTCTATTCCCCTTTACCAATAATCACTGATATTGAACCGGATATTTCAATTCAGTATGAGGGATCTGCAGGTGATTGGACAAACCGCTGGATTATCCCTGAAAAAACCTATAATTCATCATATAGCATTTTATCCGGTTTTAATTATGGTGAGGGAAGGATTATATTGTTGGGTGATAGTGATATTCTTCAGAATGAGAATTTTAACGCTAATAAGGACTTCAATATGTTGGTTTTTGATTATTTATGCAATAATGATACTGACACGAAAGTAAGTTACTCTCCAGATGCACTTCAGATCACTACAGATGAAAGTAAAAAAGGAATAGCATATTTGCATGTAAAAAACACTTGTGACTATAATGTAACTATTGACTTAATAAAACCTCCTTTACTTGACAATATAATTACAATTAATCCCCAAGTAATCAAGTTGGAGCCAGGGCAGGAATCACAAGTTATTCTTTTAGCTACCTGGAATGAGAGTTATTCCAGTATTAGTGACATTATACGGATTGAGACGGATTATGGTTTAATCACTCAAAATGATTATTTTGGAGTTACGGTTGGTTTTCTATGAGATGGATTCCCATTTTTATGCTAGTCTTTATTTTGTTTCTGCCTACGCCTGTCATTGCAGATGATATTACTATCACCTATGACCAAGTTCTCATCGGTGACAATCATATTTTCTGGTATGGTCAGGGTGAACTTATCTCGGAAGCTGGAAATGATTTCTTTTTTGATTATGGCGAAAGTGAAATATTAACCACTAGCAGCAGTGCGAAAGCTGTAGGACTTGACGATTCTAAAATACATTTCAGCTCATCCAATGATGTATTTGAAGCAAATTTCCTTTCTTCGATGCCGGAAACATTTGGAACGGGTATTTTTAAAGTATACACTATTAAAGTTGAACTTCCTGAAGTTAATGAAGAAAAAAAAGTTCAAATTAAAATAGAGGATGCAGGAAAGATTATTGTCTCGAATGTCGATATAATAAGCAGTAAAACAGATGGGCAGTATTTAATTCTTAATTTTGAAACAAAGAATCGTGATATGGAAATAACGTATATTACAAAACCTACATTTAAATTATTTTCAATTCTACTTGCCACTGCATTATTTTCATTGTTGTTTTTAATTTTAATTCTCATTAGAAGAATAGATATTCTGGAAGGCATCAAAATGAATGTCAATGACTTTAAAAAGGCAGCAATATTCGAATCACGCATGAACAAAGACAATTACGAACTATCTTTGGATCTGTTCAAATTAAAGCTTTACAATTTACTTGAAATTAGTGGCAACAGATTTTATTTGAGAATTCCTTTCTGGCTATTCTATTGTTTTATTTTTATAGTCCTTTTGTGTTCATTTTTTAGATCTATGACTTACCCGGTGGAAGATATCTGGAACATGCTTAATAGAGGTCGTATAGTGATATTCTTTTTTGTATCTGTATTAGCTTTGTTATCATTGATACTGATTGCGTCTATCAGGACAGATCGGGATGCTTCCATAGTTTTTGGATTGATAGGGGGATGCCTTGTTGGAATAATTTTATCTCATTTCGGTTCAATAGCAGTTATCCTTTCTCTAACTACCGCTCTGCTAATTTATTTCCTATCAATGGCAGCACTCAACAAAAATTTAGCAGAGGTGTGATTTGAAACTCATTGTAACAATACCAGCATATAAGGACGGAAAGACAATAGGAAATTTGAAGTAAGTAAATTTACTTGAAAATTGAATCATAATAATGGACAAAGCCATGAAATTAATAAAAACTAATATAGAAGATTTATTCATCTTTGAACCAAAGATTTTCGAAGATGAAAGAGGATACTTTTTTGAAAGTTATAACAAAAAGGTACTGGATAATCTAATAGACACGAAATATAATTTTGTTCAAGATAATGAATCAAAATCCTCATATGGTGTGATTCGCGGACTTCACTATCAAGTGGAACCATACAGCCAGACGAAACTGGTAAGGGTATTACAAGGGAAGGTCTACGATGTTGTTGTTGATATTAGAAAAGATTCACACACGTTTGGAGAATGGGTTGGCGTGGAACTTTCTGCTGCTAATAAAAGACAATTTTTGATACCCAAAGGTTTTGCTCACGGTTTTTCTGTATTAAGTGAAAGTGCCATATTTGCATACAAATGCGATGAATTCTATCATCCTGAAGCTGAAAAAGGTATCGCTTTTGATGATCTTACACTTAATATTGACTGGAAGATAAAGGATGAAGATATTGTGGTAGCAGACCGTGACAAGAACTGGCCAACACTGGAAAATGCAAAGTTGATGTTTTAATTTTTATTAATTATTTGTGACTGATAAATATTGACAAGAGGAGATGAATGAATTGAAATTACTGGTAACTGGAGGTTGTGGATTCATAGGTAGCAATTTTATCCGCATTATGCTTGAAAAATATTCGGATTGCGAAATAATCAATCTAGACAAACTTACCTATGCAGGAAACCCAGCCAACTTAAAAGATATTGACAATAATCCTAATTATTCATTTATCAAAGGAGACATCTGCGACCCACATGTCTCAAATGTAGCCATGGAAAATGTTGATACAGTAGTTCACTTCGCCGCCGAAAGCCATGTGGACCGCTCAATAGAAGATGGCTCAGTATTTATAAGAACAAATGTGCTTGGTACAAACACGCTCCTGAATTGTGCACTGGATTCTGATATCAAAAATTTCATCCATGTTTCCACCGATGAGGTATATGGAAGCATAGAGAACGGATCATTTGCTGAAGAGGATAATCTCAACCCTTCAAGTCCGTATTCATCAAGCAAGGCAGGATCCGACCTGCTGGCCATGTCCTTTCATACCACCTATGGCCTGCCGGTAAGCATTACCAGATGTACCAACAACTTCGGACCATATCAGTACCCGGAAAAATTGATTCCACTCTTCATCACAAACCTGATGGAAGGCAAGCAGGTACCTGTCTATGGCACAGGACTGAACGTGAGGGACTGGATCTATGTAGATGACCACTGTTCAGGCATCGATTTTGTGCTCAACAACGGAAACAGTGGAGAGCTCTACAACATCGGAGGTGGCAGCGAACTCACAAACCTTGAGATCACACATCGCATACTGGAAACCTTGGGAAAGGACGAATCCATGATCAGGTATGTAGAAGACCGCAAAGGACATGATTTCCGTTATTCCCTTGACTGCACGAAATTGAAGAAGATGGGATGGAAACCGAAATATGACTTTAAAGCTGCTCTTTCCAATACCGTGAAATGGTACGTTGAAAACAGATGGTGGTGGGAGTCATTAAAACAGTGATTCTCGGTGCAGGTGGAATGCTTGGCACAGACCTGTGCAAGATATTTCCTGATGCTGCAAAGCTAAAACATAATGACCTTGATATCACAAAAAGAGAGAAAGTCATTGAATGTATCAGGAGGATTAAACCTGATGTTGTAATAAATGCTGCTGCGTATACCGATGTGGATGGTTGTGAGGGCAATCAGGAACTTGTCTTCGACGTCAATGGATATGGACCAGGATACCTTGCTGAAGCTTGTTCAAATGCCAGCGCAGTACTTGTGCATTTTAGCACTGACTACGTATTTGATGGCTCAAAAAAAGAATACTTAGAGGCTGATACAACAAATCCAGTCAACGCATACGGTAGATCAAAACTTCTCGGTGAACAGAAAATTGCCGAAAACATGGATGACTACAGGATTATCCGAACCTCTTGGTTATTCGGAGCCAATGGGATAAATTTTGTGGACACCATGCTGAAGCTATCCGAAGAGATGGAAACTGTAAAGGTTGTTAACGATCAGTTCGGAAAGCCTACATATACACTGGACTTGGCCCACAAGACTGCAGAGATAATTGGAATTGAGCCGGGAATCTACCACCTATCAAACGAAGGGGTATGTTCCTGGTACGAGTTTGCATCAGCAATCATCGATAACACAATTCCTTGTACAAGCAATGAATTTCCAAGAAAGGCAAAAAGACCTACATATTCGGCTCTTGTAAACACAAAAACAAGTCCAATGAGGCACTGGAAAGAAGCACTTAATGATTACTTAAAGGAGAATAAAGCATGAAAGGAATAGTACTTGCCGGAGGTACAGGTAGCAGACTGTATCCACTTACTAAAGTGACGAACAAGCATCTTCTACCTGTATATGATAAACCAATGATCTATTACCCTCTTCTGACACTGATTAATGCAGGAATTACCGATATAATGATAGTTTCAGGCCGTGGACATGCCGGACATTTCCTTGAACTTCTTGGGTCTGGTGCCGAGTTAGGGGCACGTTTTACTTATGAGATTCAGGACGAGGCTGGCGGTATTGCACAGGCGTTGAGCTTAGCAGAAGATTTTGCGGATGATGAGGATGTGGCTGTCATCCTTGGGGATAACATATTCCAAGATAACATTCATGCTACGATTCAATCATTCGAATCCGGTGCACATATATTCCTTAAGCAAGTTTCCGATGCAGCACGGTTTGGAGTGGCAGAGGTGGATAAAAGCAATGAAAAGATACTTGGCATTGAGGAGAAACCTGAGGTTCCTAAATCAAATTATGCAGTGACCGGACTATACATCTATGACAACGATGTATTTGACATTATTCACACATTAAAACCATCAGGGAGGGGAGAACTTGAGATTACAGATGTGAATAACGAGTATATCCAGCAGGGTCTGATGAAATACACAGTTTTAGATAGAAACTGGAGCGATGCAGGGACATTCGAGAGCTTGTTGAAAGCAAGTATCATTGCAAGAGAAGACAAGGAATCTAAATGAGTGTGAGATGTGTTGACAATCTCACTCATGTTGGAGGTCCAGGATGAAGAAAAAAGTTCTTTTCATATGTGGTGCACGCGGCGATTACACCAGAAACGAAGTTGTGGTGCAATCACTCAAAGAGAACTATGATGTGATCGAGATATCTTCGAACGGCAAGTCATATATGTTTCGATTGCCGAATGTCGTTATTAGATACTTATTGAACTTTAAGAAATACGACATTCTTTTTGTCGGGTTTTATGGACAGTTACTAGTCCCAATAGTACGTTTGTTCTCAAGAAAGCCAATAATCTTCGATGCATTTATATCTACATACGATACCTTATGTTTTGATAGGAAAAAGTTCAAGCCTAACTCGATAATCGGCAGGATTACATATTACATTGATAAATTATCCTGCAGTCTAGCAGACAAAATAATCTTGGATACCAATGCCCATATCGACTATTTTATTGATACCTTTGGATTATCGAAGAACAAGTTTCAGAGGATATTTGTTGGTGCTAACGAGGAAATATTTTATCCACGACAAATCGAAAATGATTCGGACAAATTCATTGTATTTTACTATGGGACGTTTCTGCCATTGCAAGGTATAGAGTATCTAGTCAGAGCTGCAAAGTTGTTGGAAAACGAAGATGATATCAAATTTATTGTTGTCGGTTCTGGGATGGAAACGGACAAGATAATCAGATTGTCGAATGAGCTTCAGAACAAGAACATAGAATTCATTGATTGGATACCCTATCAGGAATTGCCTTTAAAAATAGCAGAAGCCGATGTCTGTTTGGGCGGGCATTTTTCAAATGTAGACAAGGCAAAACGAGTAATTGCAGGAAAAACATTTCAATTCATTGCAATGAAGAAGCCAGTGATAGTTGGAGATAACCCCGCAAATTGGGAAATATTTGAGCATGGAATTGATGCTTTTTTTGTTGAAATGGCTAGTGCTGAAGCATTAGCTGATGCAATTCTTGTTCTTAAAAAGGATGACGAATTGAGAACAGAGATGGCAATAAATGCAAACAATACATTTAGGGAAGTTTGCAAGGGAATGTCATATGATTTGAATAATATAATTGAAGACATAATATGATGGCATTACATAAAATATACTTTTGTTAGGCAAAATATTCGATAATAAAGGAGAATAAAAGTTGATTAATATTACTTTGTTATTAATTTTATCAATCATGTTATGCATAATCCCAGGATATGCTATATTTTCATCATTTTTGAATAATGAAAATTACGATTTTATTCAAACCTTTACTATATCCCTTGTTTTAGGTTTATCAGCAACTCCTATAATTTTATTATTCTTCAGCATCATAGATATAAAATTAAATCGTACGATTATATATTCTTTAATCTTGTGTTCTATATTAATAATATCATACAACTGCAGTAAAAATAATGTAATTAGCTGTTTAAATAAGCAATTAAAAATCTCATTTGACAAAGCATCAATCATAATGATTTCTATTTTTTTAACAAATTTAATGATAAAATTATTCATTAATAATAATCAAATAGTTCCTTTAGGAATTGATAGTTATGCACATGTAATGATAACCAGTTTAATAGTTGAAAATGAGAGCATTCCAAAATCATACATGCCTTTTATGCCGATTGATAATTTCACGTATCATTTTGGATTTCATGCACTATCTGGATTTATAAGTTGGGTCACGGGAGCAGAGATAGCAAGTTCGGTACTTATTGCAGAAACACTATTAATCGCATTACCGCCATTAACAATATATGTATTTACTCTTTCCCTCTTAAAAGATAAAAAAACTGCACTAATATCTGCATTTATTGTTTCATTTATCTCAATATTTCCTGCTTATTATTTGAATTGGGGTAGAATGACTCAAATAATGGGTCTAACAATACTACCAATCCTCATTACAGTTTTGCTAACTAATTTTGATAAAAATTCATACCATCATATAATTGTATCAAGTATATTGTTATCAGGATTATTTTTATCACATTATCGAATTTTTATAATGTTTATGTACTTCTTACTGTTAATCTTTATTTCTGATGTCCTAGGAAAGAATATATCAATGGAAAAAATTCAAAAAATATTTGTTTTGTTCGTATTATTCACTGCAATAACAGGGCCTTGGATGTTAAATTTATTTGATAATAGTAACTTCATAAAAACAGTAAACGTGGGTGAGGACTCTACAAGAATATCTCCGGAATATTATTATTCTTTGGACCGAGTACACTATCTTTATTCAGATTATTCAAATTACTTATTTGTAATAGGCGAAAGTTTTGCCTACTTGCTTATTTTTGCAGGTATCTTACTTGGATTTTACAAAAAGCAAAATGAAATAATCCTACTATCTTTTTGGATTTTTGTGCTTTTAATATTTTCGAATCCTCATTGGCTTGATTTTCCAATCAATGGACTTATAGATTTTATCACCGTCCTTAGTGTCTTGTGGGTGCCAATATCTATAATTTGCGGCTATTTAATATGCTCTTTACTAAATAAAACTATTTTAGGAAAAAAAGAAATAAATTTTATTGTTAGTATTATTATTTTATTAATTGTTACTTCTTCAATAGTTAGTCAAATACAATTAATTAAACCTTCATCTCAATATGTATTTGAACCTGATGTTGATGCAATGTGTTGGATAAACGAGAACACAAAAGAAAATTCACAATTTTTAATAAGTTCTGAAAAAAGCATAGGATTTGTTGAGGCAAGCGATGCAGGTTCGTGGATACCTATTTTCACACAAAGACAAGTTTCTGTACCATCGATGTTATATGGTGGGGAAGGTAACCAAGATTTACTTGATCAAGTAAAACTATTGCATGAAGCATCTAACAATCCCTCATCGAATAGTTCATTAGAAATATTTAAAAAATATAATGTTACACATGTTTATATAGGTGTCCGAAAAACTACAAATTCAATGAATATTGCTAATTTTACAACATGTGATGCTTTTAAGCTAATTTACAACAATAATGGAGTTTACATTTTTGAAATTCAAGAGACAAATACTAAAAATATCGGTATTGTTAATCAAACATAACTAGTTCTTTATTTCTGTATTTCATCAATAACAAAACAGAATATTTCAGCATTTCAAGACTTTTTGTATAACACTTTGACTTACTCCTCAGTCTTGCCAGAAAGTGCCTAGATATATTGTTGTATCCTTCAACAGTATATGTTTCTGCTTTTGAACGAGTGTAAATATTCGGGGGGAAATTCTGCATATGCCCTCCAGGAATCATTCATATTTCTCCAACTACTTTTGCCTTTAACTTTTTGCCCAGTTTTTGTTCTTCTGCTGCCAAAAGAGCAGTCGATGAATTTCTTCCAATCTCTATCAACAGCAATCCAAATCCAGCAGTAGTTTTGTTGTCTCCATATAAGTATGCATTTCATCTAGTTTCACAACGGATATTTAGTTTTCACTTTTCAACTCCTCTAGTTCACTACCAAATACGTTTTTCTTTACTTCATAGTTTTTCTTCATAGTATAGAGACTGTTGGAAAAATCGATTCGTATGAAATTTACGTCAAATTGTAGTAATAATAGCTTAAAATACATATATGCAATTTATTCATAAGTGATTGATGATACTGATAATATTATTATTCATGACTGTTTGGCTTTGTGTGTATGACAAAAATTGTCTTATTTGATGACTTTTCAAACAATCTCTATAGCGATTATAAAACGTATATATTACATTGACATCGAGTATTTTTTGTTAAAACTTACACTATTATTGACATTAAATTTATAAATGTTTGGTTGAATTTAGGAAAAAGGAATTCTACATAACTATTTTTAAAGGTATCTGTATACACATAATGAAGATAGAATTAATCCAATCAAAGACGTTGTACTTGTTGCTATTGCTGCACCTATGATATGATATTTCGGTATCAAAGTAATATTTAGTAAGATATTAATAAATAATAATAATATACTGATGGCTACTGAAATTCTTGGCATCCCAATTCCATTTAATATGGTTGTCAATAATGAAAACAAAGAGAAGAATCCAATACCAATAATTAGAATACTAAGAACTTGAGCACCACCTATGTACTCAATGGAATACAACAATGTAAGTAGTTCTTCTGATAGCATATAGATAACAAACACAGTTGGTGCCATTGCTATAAATAAGTACTTAAATGATTTCACTGCATACTTTCGATTTTTTTTAATGTTGTTGCTTGCTGCGTTCTTGGATATTAATGGAAAAAGTGCACCATATAGCCCTGTAGTCAGATAGAATGGAACTTTCGATATCGTCGATGACGCTGAGTAAATTCCTGCATCATAATCTGTTAAATATGCCTTGACAAAAAACAAATCAATATTTGAAATTAAATTAGTAATTACTGAAAAAAATATAATGGGAATAGCAAAATCCAAAACTTGTCTTACCGAGATTTCTTTGTTAATCTCCTGACTGTTTTTTTCAACAAATTTTCGTTGTTTTGTACAGTAAATGCCGATTAAAAGTGCTGCCATTGGTGCTAAAACGAAACCAAAGATTGCACCTCTGAGTGCATAACCGATTAGCACCATTACAAGTATGAATATCGCTTTGAAAAACGAATACGAGATTGCTGTTATTGCTTGTTTTTTGTATTCCTGTAAGCCGTTTAAGTATCCTGTTGAGATAGAATACAAGGCATAACTTGGGACTATGAACGATGACAATCGGATTAAAGGTGTTAAACCTTCGTCATTTAGAAGTAATGCAATTTTTCCTGCTATAATATAGTAGATTAAAAAAATTCCAAGGCTAAAAACCAATTGAATTTTAAGGGATATGTCTCTTACTGCCTTTACACTAATGTCGCCATGTGCAACATACTTCGACAAAGCCTGCGGAATGCCTGTCGCAAGAATGAGATTTACCATTGTCATCAAAGATATGACTACTGCATATATTCCGTAGTTTGATGGACCTAGTAACCTACCTAAGCCTATGTGAATAGCATAACCTGAAGCTACAAAAACTGCCTGTGCTATTAATAAATATATTGTCCCATGTAAAATTTTATCTTTCATAGAAAAATCCACTTTATTTTTACCATCTTCTTCTAATAGCATAGTACAAAATATCTTTCACGTAGTATAACCGGCTAATATAAACAAAACCCAAGTGTACCGACTGTTTTAAGTGGATTTAATCTTGGTATATCCACATTATTGTGGACGCTGCACGCTTTGAATAATTGACCACACAATTCATAAGTCATGATTTACTCTCAAGTTTGCGGAAGTCAATCGTATTTTCTTCATTGTATTCTGGAATCGTGACTATGAGTTTCACGATACTTCTGTATGAGAATTTTGATATATATATCTATATGTTTTTGTGCAGATTCAAGAAATAGGTACAGATAGAATGTGCCATATTCTTTTGCATGAACATTTTATGCATATTTACCTAATGGTACTTGCTGCTGTGCAGAACAATGCTTTTCTAATCCATGTTGTTATTGGTATGCTCAAAGTCATGTCTCGAAAACAATCTATTTTGAATGTCATAAATAATCGTTTAATTATTGTTTCTCATGGTTTCAAGAACCCAGCGTATAGGGTTCTTTCACTGAATTCTGGAAGATTGAAACTATCAAGCACCTCATCACGATTAATTCAATCATGAGCTTTACTTATGCTGAAATTATCTGTAAGCTTGTAGCCTGCATGTTTTTTATCAAATTATTGATGTCACTGCAATTCTTTTTGTGTTTACCAAAAACAGTGTAAAATCAAGAATATTGTAAAGTTGCTCCACGATTAGAATGGCTATAATTGGAAAGCACATATTATCACTGTAATTATTTAATATGTTCTCTGTTTTGATTGTATTTTTGGGTCAAATACAACAAATAAAAAACATTTTTTATTGCTTTTGACTATCAAACTTGGTTGAAAGGGAGATATCTTTTGGGAATAATCATCCAATACATAAAGTTTAAGTTCTATTGAATAATTGTACGTAGATAAGGGGATGTTCGCGTGACTTTATATGATTGGAAACAGAAATTAGAATATTTAAACAGAGTTTCGATGTTTCTCAAATCAAAACCCTATTTTTCTGTTATTTTAGTTACTTTAATTACCTCTGCAATTTATTCTATTTCATTTTTGAATGGACATAATTGGGGTGGCGACTTTGCTCATTATATTTTGCAAGCAAAAGCTTTGGTTGATGGTAATGTTAATGAGGTAATTCAATTGTGTATTTATCGAAGCGAAAATAGTTCTATAATTTTCGCTCCGACGTTAGTAGCTTGGGGTTATCCTCTTCTATTAGCGGTTGTGTATTATTTAGTTGGATTTAATATTCTAGCATTTAAAATGGTTACTAGTTTATTCTTTTTTATGTCCTTTTTTATTGTTTATTTGTTGTTTAGAGAAAAAGTGAAAGATGGTCATGTTTTGTTTTTAGTTATGCTTGTTGCATTCAATCCTTACTTTTTTGAGTTTAAAGAAAATGTTTTAACGGAATTTGTGTTTTTCTTTTTTGGTCTATTGACTATTTACATAATTCAACATGTAATAATTGAAAAAAAACTGTTGCTACAGAAATATGTAGATTATGTAATATTACTAGTTTTCCTATTCTTTTCATATAATATCAGAGCACAAGGAGTTCTTTTGCTTCCAACCTTAGCGCTTTGTTATTGTATTGCAAACAAAGATGTTTTTTACAATAGAAATTTACTTTCTATGATCAAAAGAAAGGATATATACTTTTTTAGTCCAATAATAGTTCTTAGTGCGTTGGTTTTGATTTTAGTAATCCATAAAATACCAACAACAAATACAGAATATTTTATAAATGGCAGCCTGATTGAAACATTAATGGCTGTACCATTTTTATCTAATATGTTTATGTATTTCAAAGTTTGGTCTTGGTTTTTTTCTCCACCATCCTCTCTCTCTATGCTAGTATATGGTATGACTTTGCCATTTGTTATAGCAGGTGTTCTTAACAATTATAAAAAAGACTATTTGTATATCTTATATGCATCTATCACATTGATTACACTTTCCAGCATACACAGGCCTGTTTTCCGGTATATAATTACATTGTTCCCATTCTATATGTATTTCTTTTTGGTGGGTATAAGCAGAATACCAACAGATTCTTTCATTCCCCGTAATTTAAATCCATTTAACTGGAAATTAGCTAATATTGCGTGTATTATACTCATTCTGTATTCGATTATCGGTATGGCTCTTGTCTATGATGACTTGAAGCACCTTGAGATATCAGATACATATGGTCCGTATTCTGCTTCAAGCGTTGAGATGTTTGCATATATAAAAAATAACACTTCAGAAGAAGATGTAATAGTATTCTGGAAACCCCGGGTTATGACCCTATATGGTGATAGAAGATCAATTCTAATTTTAAATCTCGACGAATTTTTGGAATCTGATGCCAGGTTTGTTGTTTATGACAAGACTGAACTCCATGAGTATAATCAATTAATGGGTGCTACAATAAAAGATCAGGATAATCATTTTAAGCTTGTATATGAAAATGATATTTTTGAGATTTTTGAGATTAATAGGTAGCAACTCGATTTGCGAATAAAATGAAATTCAAATAGATTTGTGTTTGGATCTCTTTGATTTTTATTTATCCTTATTGAAAATACGGATTTAAATTATTATCCAGCCACTTAAATATGATATCTACTGATATCTCATTATGAGGATGATATTTGACATCGAACATATCTTTATATAGAACATATCTGCATAAGAACTTATGAGTAAGGTTGTAAGTGGGTTATTGCCTTGTTCAAAATTAAAAATTTGTATTCAATCAATATTACTTGTTTATTGTTTGTTCACAAATTTAAAGGTGGTACGATGAAATTGGTAGAAACAAAATGTGAAACGTGTGGTAGTCCAATCTATGTTTATGAAGATCACTTGCATGAAAATATGTATTGCACTCTTCATTGCATGAACTCTGCAAACAGTGAAGAAATCCAGTCCAGGGAAATCATGGGTAGTTTAAGTTGAACTGCCCATAATTTAATATTCCTAGCAGCTTAGGAATATATTTCAAGGTCTATTTTAACGATAAAAGATTTATACCCTGTTTCTTATCTACTTACATGAAAAAAGTCCTTATCACCGGTGGCTTGGGTCAGGTTGGAAGCTATCTTGTTGACAGGCTGCATGACAGTTCACAGGTGACAGTTATAGACAATTTTTCTTCAAATAACATGGATTATGTTCCTGCTGGTGTCTGTCTGTTTAAAGAGGACATCAGATCGCCTGTTGCAAAAGAACTGGCTGCAAAACACGATATAGTTATCCATACAGCTGCTCAGATAAGCGTTGCAAGTTCCATGGAGAATCCCTCTTTTGATGCGGATAACAATGTTTTTGGTACGCTGAATCTGCTTGAAGGTGCCCGTAAAGGGAATATTGATAAATTTATTTATTTCAGTTCTGCTGCCGTCTATGGAAATCCTGAATACCTTCCAATTGATGAGATTCACCCGCAGAATCCGATGTCACCTTATGGAGCAAGTAAACTCTGTGGTGAGAAATATTGTACTATGTATCACAAGGCTTTTGGTCTGCCGACAGTGTGCATACGTCCCTTCAATATTTATAGCCCTCGGCAGGATTCCTCAAACCCATATTCGGGGGTAATCTCCAAATTTATAGGCAGGGCCAGGGAAGGGATGCCACCAATAATTTTTGGTGACGGTTCACAGACAAGGGATTTTGTCTCAGTGCATGACATTGTTGATATGGTTGTCTTGCTTATGGATGAGCACCAGTTTAACGGCGAAGTGTTCAATGTGGGTACTGGCAAAAAGACAAGCATTGAAAAACTTGCAAAAACCATTCTGGACGTATTCGGTCTGGATATAGAAATCGAGTTTAAAGATTGGATGGCTGGTGATATCAGGGATAGTTACTCTGATATTTCGAAATCACATAAAATAGGTTATAATCCGAAAATCAGCTTGCAGGATGGTCTGAAAGAGATTATTGGAATATAAGCTATGGTCTGGTATTTGGGTTTTATATTTATTTCATTCACTGTTAGGTATCCATGAAAAAAATAATGCAAAGTAAAATAATTGTCTATTTATTACTCGGGTTACTTTACATACTCAGGGAGTTTCTTGATATTGTTCAGGCAGTTCTGAATTTTGATTACAAGAAAAACAAGAAATACTTGTTCCTAGGCATGACCATAATATATGCTTCAATGATTTTCTATTTATCTTCATTGACAAATATTCAGGTCCCAGCAGAAATATTTACCAATCCTCATTTTATTAAACTATATTATTTCCTTGAAAGTAATGATTTGAAATTTGCAATTAACATACTGGGTTATTCCTTTTTACAGAGAGATAAAATAGCTCATATCTTTATCTACTTTGGTTTTGGTCTATTGTTAAATCTTACATTCCGAAATTCAGAAAGGTCATTATTCCAAAAGTATGCTGCAATTTTTGCTATAATTACAGGTGTATTGTATGGTATTACTGATGAGATGCATCAATCATTTGTTCCAGGAAGAGTAGCAAGTACTGCTGATCTTTTTGCAGATGGTATTGGTGTCATTCTTGCACAGGCATTTATTATTTTTCTTATTTTGGCCAGTCATCTGATTAGAAGGAATAGAAATTATCCTAAGCAGAATTAGATTTTTCATAAGTCCAAGCTTTAATTATCTTGTGACTGTTCTTATCACCACGCCCGATTCCCTTATACACGAATCCTGAATCGATGAACATGTCAGGATCGATCACATTCCTGCCGTCAATGATCACGGTGTGTTTCTTTCCTGTCAGTTCTTTCATGTCTTCGGGTCTCAGGCTGAAGTATTCCTTATGACCTGTAAAGACAACAACAACATCGGAACCTGCGATGACTTCATTCATGTCCTTGTGTACCTCTACATCCGGGTAGTTCAGCACATGCGGATCGTGAACCATGATCTCTGCGCCTGCTTCGATAACCATATCCCTGTAGGGTTCAGATGGTGGGTTACGTGCGTCATCGGAGTCATTTATGAAAGCCCACCCGAGCATTGCTATCTTTGAACCTTTGATGTCCTTGCCTATTCTCTCAAGTGCAGCAACGGTGAGATTGTACATATGTGCAGGCATGAAATCGTTGACCCTTCTTGCAAGTACATAAATCGACTCTGCATCCTGTGGATAGTCAAGAGCCTCAGTTCCAAGTTTTACACCACGTTCAAGGTGATATGTATCCTTGGTCAGGCAGTGTCCTCCTACACCGGCTCCCGGCCAGAGTATGGCCCTTGTGATGCCTTCACCTTTGAGACTGTCAATCCCTGCCCTGACATCATAGACATTTATACCCATTGCTTCACAGTATAATGCCAGCTGGTTAGCGGCTGCTATCTGCAGGTCCCTGAAGGTATTTTCTGCAGTCTTCGTGACCTCGGCAGCAGTGGCACTCATAGGTATAACCTTGCCCTTTGTAAGTACGGGGCTGTAAAGTTCAACTGCCCTGTCAGTGCTTGGCTGGTCTATACCTCCGACTATGCGGTCATGTTCCTGTATGTTACGGAGAAGCCTTCCGACCATGACCCTTTCAGGAGCATGTGCAAGTGCGAAATCCTCTCCTGCCTTAAGGCCGGATTCCTCTTCCAGTATCTCCTTTGCCATAGTATCGGTAGTACCTGGTGTAATTGTGGATTCCAGTACCACGAGCATGCCCGGTCTTAGATATCTTCCTACATTGCGGATCCCTTCCTTTAGTGCTCCAAAGTCAGGTTCAAGTGCTTTAGGATCAGCAAAAGGCGTCTGTATTGCCAGAGTGATGGCATCCAGTTCAGATATCCTTGAAAAGTCCGGGGTACATTCGAACTTACCTGCATCAACTACCTTCCTGAGAAGTTCTTCAAGGCCGGGTTCCTCACCTTTTAGCGGACTTTCCCCGCGGTTGAGCATGTCTATCTTGTAACCGGATGAAGCAGAATCCCTCTGGAATCCCAGTACAAGGTCGAATTTATCAGAATCTGCAAAAAGGGCTGCAGCAGGGATGCCTACATAACCCATACCAATGACACCTATTTTCTTGATGCCCCCTTTCTCTTTCAGTATATTCTCAAGTTTTTGGCTCATATCATCACTCTCTCAATCTTTGATCTCTATCAGTTTTTCTCCCTTGTATGAGCTGATGGCAGCAAGGCTTACCTTAAGGGCGTGCTTGCCGTCCTCTCCGGAAGGTTCTGGTTGTTTTCCTTTGTTAATGCAATCTATAAAGTATTCAAGTTCGTTCTTCAGTGGTTCTTTCGAGTCGACCTTAGCTTTTCTTATCCATCCGCTGTCATGCAGTTCCACGGTCTGGTCTATGTAGTCAAGATAGGCAACACCACCGACTCCTACAGCGGTCAGTTTCCTTACCTTGTGAGGTGTAAGCCAGTTGACTTCCACAAGTCCGGAATATTCATGGTCCATTCTCATATGTATGGTGGCATGGTCCTCGAACGAATGTATATCTGCACCTGCCACCGCATATACCTGATTTACATGCGTGCCGTAAAGATATGATATTATGTCTATGTCGTGTACACCAATGTCCAGAATAACGCCTACATCCCTTATTCTTGGGTTGTAAGGTCCGACCCTTGTTGTTGATATGGAGACTACTTTTCCTAATAGTCCTTCACCGATCATCTCTTTTAATTTGATAATGGCGGGATTGAATCTCTCGATGTGACCCACCATCAAAAGCCTGTCATTCTCTTCGGCAGCTTTTATGATCGCTTCTGCATTCTCCACTGTATCGGCAATAGGTTTCTCGACAAGCACGTGAGCACCACTTTCTATAGCATTGGTTGCTACCTGCCTGTGCATTTTCGTGGGAACGACGATGCTCACAGCATCGAGACCTTCAGCAAGCATTTCCCTGTAGTCTGTGAATGCTTTTGTATCGTATTGCTGTGCAAGTCCTTCTACAAGCTCCCTGTCTATGTCGGATATCCCGGCAAGCTCCACACCAGGCATCTCACTATAGATGCGGATATGGTTCTTTCCCATTGCACCGGAACCGATCACACCTACTTTCAGCATTTAAGACCACCCCAGTCTATGATTGAATTGGCAATTGTATCGATATCCTCATCCGTGACGCCCGGATGGACAGGCAGGGATAATACTTCCCTGGAAGCCTTCTCTGTGACCAGTAGGGAGTCATTGTAACCCATCTCCTTATAGAATGGTTGCCTGTGGGTCGGTATAGGATAGTAGATACCGCTTCCTATTCCCTTTGTCCTAAGGTAGTCTGAGAGTTCATCCCTGTCATGTGTACGAATGGTGTACTGATGGAATGAGTGGGTACAGTTCTCTTTAACAGTGGGGCAGAGTATCCCTTCTATATCACTGAGCTTCTCGTTGAGAAGTTTGGCATTGTGTTGTCTTCCTGATGTATAATCAGGAAGCTTTTTGAGTTGTGTAAGTCCAATTGCTGCTGATATATCTGTCATTCGCAGGTTGTATCCCAGCATCTCATGCAGGTAGCGCTGCTTTGAGCCGTGTGCACGTATCATGCGTGCCTTTGCTGCCACTTCTTCATTGTTGGTGGTTATGATGCCACCTTCACTGGTGGTCATATTCTTGGTCGGATAGAAGCTGAAGGCTCCTGTTCCAAAGGAACCGACCTTTTTCCCTCTATAGGTAGCCCCATGTGCCTGACATGCATCTTCAATAATGATAAGACCATGGTCCTCTGCAATATCCTTTATTGCATCCATCTCTGCAGGGTGTCCATAGAGGTGCACAGGCATGATCGCCTTTGTTGCAGGAGTTATCTTTTCCTCAATTAGATTCTCATCAAGGTTGAAAGTGTCCGCTCGTATGTCTGTAAATACCGGTTTTGCACCGGTAAAAAGTATGGAATTTGCAGTGGCTATGAAACTGAAGGAACTGGTTATAACCTCATCATCCTTTCCAATTCCATGGGCAAGTAATGCAGCGTGCAGAGCAGCGGTGCCAGAGTTCACGGCAACTGCATACTGAGTACCGGTGTATTCAGCGAAAGCCTCCTCGAATTCTGCTACGCGCTGTCCTTCGGCTATAATGCCTGAACGAAGGACATCTGTTACAGCCTGAATCTCGCCATCATCAAGCTGCGGTTTTGCAATAGGTATCATAATCATCACTTTTTGTAAGTTCTAATATCGATTATTTGGATGTCATCATTAATTATATCATGCATTATATATTATTTATACATTGTAGCTTCTCAGGAAGTTCAACGATATTTGCAGGACAGCCTATAGCCAGTTTCCAGGCAGGCACGTCCTTTGTAACAAGTGCCCCTGCAGCTACCATTGCCCCTTCTCCTATCTCCACTCCGGGTATAAGGGTGGAATTTGCACCTATGGATGCTCCTTTTCGGAGTATTGGTCCTTCAGGGTTGTATTCTCCTCTAATGGGATATCTGTCATTTGCAAGTACTGCACATGGTCCGATGAACACATTATCTTCGATGGTCACATGTGTAGGTATGTATACATTACCCTGAATGCTAACGTTATTTCCTATGGTCACGTTCCCGTCAATGATGACGTTGGTACCTACAAGCACATTATCGCCTATGATAGTATTTTCCCTTATCATAGCATTATGTCCGGTCTTGAAGTTCTTCCCTGTTTTTACATTACTGAAAATAGTAGTACCTGCTCTGATGAAAGCATTGTTACCAACCACCGAACCTGGAATATCATATTCTTCGATATCTTTACCTTCAGAAGTTATCCTGGTCAATATACTATGCTGAGGATATCCCAGAGTGACATTCTCAAGGATAGTTGAACCTTCTCCCACAGCGCTGGAACCATATAGTTTAGCAGACCTGTGAATGTATGTGTTGTTTTCCATTTTCCCACCAATTATCAAGTAATTTAAAAGGCAGGTTCATATAAATAATTCTGGTCCGGCAGATTTGCCGGAGATGTCTATTCAGTTAAAAAGGTCCATGATTTAAAACAGGTTCTTAATAAGATCAAGTTCTTCTTCCATCTTCATCAGTAATTCCGGAACTATGTCTTTATCTTTGTCTGCTGCCATCTCAAGCTCTTCCGCGACCAATGCCATCAGGTTGAATCCTATGTTCAGAGCTGTACCTCTGGTACTATGTGCAATACTCTTTATTCCTGTCATGTCACCTCTATCAAGGTGATCTGTGAGTTCACAATAGTTATCATCAAAGGCTTTTAGTGCCAGTGCTACAAGCTTATCACACATCTCTTTATTCCCGCTTGTGTTCTTCAGTAACCAGTGTTCATTGAAGTGGACCGCATCACCTGAGCTACCTGGAATTTCTGTTGTAACTGAATCTTCCTGTTCCAAAAGCCATTTTTCAAGTATCCTTTTGATAGTATCCGATACTATAGGTTTGATAAGGTAGTCATCCATACCAGATGCAAGACATCTCTCTTTCTCTTCATTGAGAGAAGCAGCTGTCAAAGCTATTACAGGTACATGTTCTTTCTTTTCCTTCTCAAGGTCCCTTATCATGGCCGTAGCATCATAACCGCTTGCTTCAGGCATTTGTACATCCATAAGGACAAGGTCAGGTCCGTATTCCATATACAATTGAACGGCTTCGTTCCCATCTTTTGCAGTCAATATGTCAGCATCAGGGAGTATATTAGATATGATCGCAGATGCAAGAGCAGCATTTGTTTTATTATCATCGGCAATAAGGATCCTGTACGCATGGCTGCAAGGAAGAGTGCCCTCTTCTTCTTTTTCCTTAATTCCCTGTATTTCCGGTTCTTTAACAGGGGATAATACTGACATTGCTTCAAAAAGCTCTGTTATCCTGACAGGTTTGATAAGACTGACAAGAGGATGTATATTATCCTTATTTTGCTCAAATGAAAGGTCGGTCGAGTTATGCAGGACAATAAAAGGTATCTCTTCCTGCAACATGCATTTTTCTTTTAATGAATTGTACAGGTCTGCATCCTCTATATCAGGAATGATATCTTTGTCGACAATTATCAGGTCATTATCTGTATTCTGTTGTAAAAGGTCCAATGCTGTGAAACGATCGGGTACTATATCTGCAGTTATGCCTTTTGATCGAAGTATATTCTGCAGGATGGAACAATTTTCAGGATTATCATCTGCAATGAGTGCCTTCCTGATCATTGTGTCGGGACAACCGGATGCTATGCTTTCCTGCTCTACAGGGATTGTGATTGTAAAATAGAATGTGCTACCCTTTCCTTCTTCACTTTCAAGTTCAAGCTTGGATCCCATCTTCTCAAGTAATTTACTGGAGATACTAAGCCCAAGTCCGGTACCACCGTATTTTCGGGTTATTGAGCCGTCAGCCTGGGAAAATGATCCGAATATCCTCTGTCTGTTCTCTTCTGCGATACCAATTCCTGTATCCCTTACAGAGAATTTGATGTCTTTCTTTTCCCTGTCGTGAGGTATCTGTGAAGCTTCAACTTTAAGCTCTACTTCTCCTTCATTTGTAAATTTGATAGCATTGGCAAGCAGATTTACAAGTATCTGTCTCAATCTCAATCTATCAGCAGTGACCATGCGTGGAAGATCCGGTGATATGTTGACTAAAAGCTCGAGTCCTTTTTCATGTGCCCTGTATTTGAGAATATCTGCGATCAGATCGCACAATTCGATAATGTCGAAGACCCCATTATCCAGTTCAAGTTTACCGGCCTCGATTTTTGAAAGGTCCAGTACATCATTGATCAGGTCGAGAAGGGAATTTGCAGATGAGGATACAGTTCTCATGTAGTGTTGCTGCTGCTCATTAAGTTCTGATCTCAGGAGCAGGTCGGTAAAACCAATCATTCCGTTAAGCGGAGTACGCATCTCATGACTCATATTTGCAAGGAACTCGGATTTTGCATTGCTGGCATTTCTTGCCCTCTCTTCAGCTTTTTTATTCTCATCGATGTTTATGTGTGTCCCGTACATGCGTACAGGCTTGCCTTCCTGGTCATACTGTGCTATCTTACCCTGTGCACGTACCCATATCCAATGGCCTTCTTTGTGCAGCATCCTGTACTCTGACATATAGTGTTCTTTCTTTCCCAGAATAACATCCTGTAATCTTTCAGAAGTTATTTGTATATCATCAGGATGTATCATCTTGATCCACATATCAAGGTTGAAAACAGGAAGATCCTCCGGACTGTAGCCGGTGATGCTATGCCAGCTATCCAATCCCTGTAATGTAATGTTGCCAGTCGTGAGGTCAAGGTCCCATATGCCGGCACGTGTTGCCTCAAGTGCCATATCCAGCATTTCGGTCCTGCTTTGCAACTTCATTTCTGCTTCTTTTCTTTCAGTTATGTCCTGGAGGGTCCCAACTACGATATTCCTGTCATCCAGATATTCTGCTATGGAATGTATGTGGCGGATAGCTCCATCGATCGGTCTTTTGATACTGAATTCTACATAGTATGGTATTTTACTTGTGACAAGCTCGCTAAGCTTTCTGTCAAGCATATGTCGGTATTCCGGTAATGCAAACGATTGCACTTCTTTTATTGAAACATCCCTGCTCAGTGTTCCGTAAATTTTATGTGCTTCCTCGGAGGCATGCACCTTGCCTGTGTTAAGGTCGAATTCCCAGCTGCCGGTGTTCCCTATCCTCTGAGCTTCACTGAGTTGTTTTTCCCTCTTGAGTAACTCTTCTTTTTCAAATTTCCTTTCAAATGCACTGGTCATTATGTCGCTTATGACAGTCAGCAATGAGATCTGTTCTTGTGTCCATTCATGCTTTCTTTTAATGGAATTGAAACCCATGTACCCAAACATCTTGCCATGCATTTTCATGGGTATGCCTAAAAATGACCGAATGGAATATTTTAAAAGTTCTGCCTTTTCAATATCTGCTTCTGGTGAGAGGTCTTCTGTATCTGGTATGTGGACTACATCCATTTCAGTGACGTTCTTTTTGAACCACGGATATCTTTCCAGAGGAGTAATGTGTTCTTTCCCTACGAGGTCATTTATTCCGTGTGCCGACCAGATATATCTGGTCTTCATTTCTTTTTTGTCACTGGAAAGGAAGGATATGTAGGCCCTGTCAACATCGAATAATGATCCACATTTCTTCAGGGTAAATTCAATCGTATTGTCAAGGTCTTCATCAGTCCCACTCAAAAAAGAAGTTGATATCTCTGACACCGTCCTCTGGAAATCCAGCTGGAATTGAAGTTCTTCCTCCGTTCTTTTGCGTTCGAGCAAATGACCGATCTGCCGGGTATATATCTCGATGAGCTCTTCGTTATCGAACGTTCTGCCAGCTTCCATTATAAGTATAAAGTAACCGATTGTGTAGTTCTCTCTGAAAATGTTAGCAATTATTGCCTCTCCGATGTTGAACGTCTTTTCTATAAGGAGTATTGGTCCTTCTGGATAGATGTCTTTTGTAAGTTCATGTATTGCAGAGAAGCGGATTATGTTCCTGTTCTTTATTCTTTCTTCAAGGACTGGCTCTATCTGCCATTCTTTTCCCTTTAACTGAAAACCCAGTAGTTTACAGGCCTTTTCAATGTTACTGCTGTTAGCTGATAGTGCTAATGTAAAATAGGAATTGGTTCTTTCTTCGAACTTGATGAATACTCCATATTTTGCACCGGCTATATTCACAAGATCATCGGTTATCTTCTGGTAATCAATGTTGCTGACTGGTGTCTGGAAGAGTTCCTCTGAAGAAGTTCCAAGTTTCCTGAGTTTCAGCTTGTCCTCTATTCTATTTTTCATTGATTACTCCTTCATTGGATAATTTATGCTCCGGGAAGACTTTCTGTATATGATGTGTGCATATGTTGTCCGTTAGTTCAAAAGAGTAATCTGTTTATTATAGAAATACTTAATCATTTTCGATTGTGAACAATATAGATCTCATTTCCAAAATTATCAGTATATTCAAAATGTGGTCACGATCACGCTTTAAGGGATACTTTAATTGTTATCTATTCCATTGGCCTGGTCAATCTAGTATGTAAGCCTTATATGTGGATATTATATATTATGTACTATAATAGTAAGGTGTGATCAATTCAACAAAGGCCTGTCGCGTATGAAATACCAACCATCGTTCCTGGAAAATACAGAAGCTATCTCTGAAGTAGTAGGGGAGATCCTGCTCACAGCTATTGCAGTGATCGCATTCTCCGTTGTAGCTGTGTCTGTATTCTCATATATGGACCCTCAGGAACAGGTTCATGCAGACATTCAGGGATGGGTGGATGTGGATTCCGACACAGTGTACCTGCGTCATGCTGGTGGTGAGAGGGTCGATATCATAAAGACACGGGTCCTGCTGGATATCAACGGGACCAGAAGAGAGGTTTCCTCCAGTGAACTGGAAACAATTAAAGGGAGTGATATATGGGATCTTGGTGAGACCATACTTATCAACACTTCCCAATTATGGTCTGTGGACATAGGCGAGGATGATAATGTAGCTCTGATAATGCTGACCACTAACTCTAATCTTGTGATCAAGAGCGGTACTCTTCTTGGTGAGGATCAGGGAGTTGGTTCATATTCAGGTGGAAGTGGCAATGGTACAGGTCCAACAGCTCCGATACTTTCGGGCCAGAACCCATTGACACCTTATGGTAGCACTACATCGGACGTGGTTACTTTCAGTGCTACCAGCAGCCAGTCTTCATTCAATGAGTTCCTGCTGGATGGCGTGCACATTGCATGGTCCAACGGAACCAGTCCATCGTACACGAACACCACACCTGCTGCCGGAACATATACAGTCACATTGCTGGCAAAGAATACCACTGACACTTCATTGACAGACTCACTGATATGGACATGGACGGTCACTGCGTCTACTCCGACTCCGTCTGCTCCGGTACTTTCAGGTCAGAACCCCTCCACACCTTATGGAAGTACTACATCGGATGCAGTTACTTTCAGTGCAGTCAGCAGCCAGTCCTCGTACAATGAGTTCCTGCTGAATGGTGTTCACCTTGCATGGTCCAACGGCACAAGTCCATCATACACGAACACCACCCCTGCTGTTGGGACATATACGTTGACGCTTATTGCCAGTAATACCACCAATACTTCATTGACGGACTCACTGACATGGACGTGGACTGTGACAGCACCTGCTCCGTCAATATCCTCGGGAACAAACATGCTTCTGGAGAAGATTCAGAAGGGCGGATACATCGCAGATGGTGACTATCTTAAATTTATAACAGGTGGAGGTGGCAGTTCCATAACTATAGATGGCAACAATATCGATATAGAGAATAACAATAATGTCATGCTTGTTATGAATGGCCAGCAGACTTCGGGTGAGATGGATATCGGTTTCTCAGGTGGATCCCGGAGTATAACTACCTATAGTTTCAATGTAGATCTCTATCTTAATGGTGTCCTGACAGATACAGGTGACATTACCAGTATTGACATCAGTAAAGCAGATAATATTGAATCAACGCTCTCATACTACTTGCCATCGTATCTTTCCGAAACATACCTGAGTACGGATGGAGACATCAATATTATTATTGACCGTTCTCCTGATAATGGCTCTGAGATTCAGTTCTATAATATAACACCTACCAGTGACTCCAGTCTCAGAATGCAGTTTGATCCGACTTATACTTATATAGGTGGCTTCGATGCAAACTATACGATCGGATGACCATCTTTAGCCACAGGTTTCCGTTCAAAAAAGTATATTTTCCTGCTTCAGTGCTGGTTAAAGATCAGTATGTTTCGTGCAGGTGGAGTCACGGAACATTCCTGCTACAATTGTGTAGTTGAAGAATTCAAGGATATCTTCGCCCATTGAAGCGATCTCTCCCACTGAGAGAACTCCTTCGGGGATGATGCGTATGTTCCTGTTCTCCATTCTTTTTTTAATTGTTTTTAGCTCTTCTGTGAAATTATCCTGAAGATAAATGGACCTTCCAACACATTCTATAACAAGACAATGCTTATGATCGGTCTGGTTGCTGGTGAAACAATCGTCAAGCACCCTTTCTGCAGAACGGACGAATCTGGCAGTGTCCCCTTTCATTATATTGAGTACTGCATTCTCCGGCATGTCCCCTGCACAGATCAGATGACCTTCATCATTTGTCTGAACCACCACTCTCAGAAGGTCTTCATGGTCCTCGAGATAGATACCTAAAGGATGGTGGGCTGATATTTCAAGGAAATTATCGTCTTTTATTTCTATTTTCCCATGGGATTCTACTGCTTTTTTATAGACTTCAAAGGCATTTCTCCAGTTCAGCTCTTTTACAACATTGCCTTCGCTTTTTGTCACGACCAGTGGACCGATCGCTTTTTCCCATCCATGATGTACGCCAAGGTCGCAGTGCATGTTGAGGAGGGTTATTACAGCAGCGTCCTCAAAAAAACCATCAGGGGTAAAAATAATCGGTTCAGGTCTGTTTTCGACAAACCCGGCACCGCAGCCAATATATTCAATAGAATCTGCGAAAAGGCTGAAAAGGGACGAGAGTAAAGATGATGTTTTAGGAGAGGCACCGTTCACAATAATGAATGCCGTAGTACTTTTATCACAAACTGACCTGAGTGGCTTCAGCAGTTCTTCCATATCCTTTAACGATCTGCCGTTATCATGTACCAATATCGGTGGCTGCATCACAGGCAGTATCTTAATTATTGCACCGGTATCATGTTTTTCCGAACCGTGTAACAGTCCGGGGAATATCCCGCCGACAAATTCGATATTTCTCTCGTTGAGTTCAGATATCAGGGTCTCGATGTCAGGTATCTGATGCTCGGAAAGCATTATGAAAGCTGTCTCGTTCTTCTTGATGCCAGATCCCTCGATCGTGCTAACGATCGTCTGAACAGTTGCTTCAGGAATATACATGAAATTCACCGGGATATTCGATTCAAACCTATGCTGTATACATACATCGTTTTTGCAGAGATGCTAAAGGCATGCTTACATCTCTTCAAGAAATTAAGACTAATATTATATAAATATATTATTTTATTTAACAGTTTTATTGAGATAACTGGTTAAAAAGTGGTTGAATTGGAGATGCATGATATGTAGAGTCAGAAATGATTATTTTTGTAATGGTTATTTTTGTAATCATTACAAAAATAATCATTGTTTGAAGACAATAAAAAAAGGGAATATATTCAACTTAGAAAGTTATTTATAACTATTAAAAAGATTCCATACATGGGTACTTGTCAGGATTTACTGGACAAATCTTACTTATTCAAGTCAAAAGAACAATATAAAGAAGCGTTTGAATTTGCTATTTCTGCCAGAGATTGTGCCGAAAAAGCAAATGATGTTAAAATTTTATCATGTGCTCTATGTATGATTGGTTCCATCTTAAATATTGCAGGATTTAACAAAGAACAGGTTCTTGAATACTACCTGCAAGCTTTAAGTATTCAGGAGAAACTTGCTCAGGAAAAATCATTTTATTATAAATGGGTTGCTAATACTCAAAATTACCTCGGGAGCCTGCTCACTGATATGGGGAAGGAAGAGGAAGCAAAAGAAATCTACGAGCGATCTCTGAAACTATATGAGACTCTTCTGTCTGCTAATCCAGAAAATACAATGTACCAGTCATTGGTTGTTAACATTTTGAACGTTCTCGGAATGCTGCTCATCGAAATGGGGAGGGAAGATGAAGCAGAAGAAAACTACGAGCGTGCTAAAAAAATAAATCCAAATATTCTTTCTGCTGACACAGAACATATGACTTACCAGTCAGATGTACCTCTGACCCTGAACACACTTGGAGATTTGCTCAGTGACATGGGGAGGCAAGAGGAAGCAAAAATAAACTACGAGAGAGCTATAGAAATCAGAGAGATTCTTCTGTCTGCTGACCCAGAAAATCCGACATACCAGTCATGGATTGCTAACACTCTTAATAGCCTTGGTGCTCTGCTAAATGATATGGGGAGACAGGAGGAAGCGAAAAATAGCTACAATCGCTCTCTGGAAATCAGAGAGTCTCTTCTATCGGATGATCCGGAAAATACGGCGTACCAGTCAGACGTAGCTATGACCCTGAACAACCTTGGAAATCTGCTTAAAAAAACGGGGAAGCAAAAGGAAGCAAAAAAGAGCTACAATCGGGCTCTTGAATTATACGAGTTTCTTCTTTTTACTGACTCAAAAAACATTGAATACCAGTCATGGGTTGCTAACACCCTGTACAACTTCGGTAATCTGCTCGGTGATATGGGGAGACCGGATGAAATGAAAAAAAGCTACGAGCGTGCTCTTAAATTATACGAAGCTCTTCTGTCTAACGATTCCAAAAATACTGTATACCAATTACGGGTTGCTAATGCTCTGAACAACCTTGGTGCTTTGTTCAATGAGATGGAGATGCCGGAGGAAGCGAAAAACAAATTCGATCATGCTCTTACATTATACGAAGCTCTTTTGTCTACCGATCCCGAAAATACTGTATACCAATTACGGGTTGCTAATGCCCTGAACAATCTCGGTGCTCCGCTCAGTGAGATGGGACGGCATGAGGATGCGAAAAATAAATTCGAACAGGCTCTTAAGCTTTACGAATCTCTTCTATCTGCTGACCCCGGAAATAATATGTACCGGTCAGACGTAGCTATGACTCTGAACAATCTCGGTTTTCTGCTTTGTGAGATGGGGCAGCAAGAAGAAGCGAAAAAGAAATTCAATCAAGCTCTTAAACTCTATGAGTATCTTCTATCTGCTAATCCAGAAAATACTGCGCACCAGTCATTGGTTGCTACCATTCTGGAAAAACTCGAAAATCTGTCGACTTGACAAGTTGTCTAAATCACAATATTGAGAATTGTGATCTTATAACAGATACTCTATTTTCACAAAAAACGAAAATAAAATCGTATGCCATCAGGCACACGACATTACTTTTCAATAACCTTCTTATACATCCTTGCCTGGAAGCCGTGGTACTTTGCAAAGCCCTCGGCATCCTTCTGGTCGATGGTCGCACTGTCAAAGGACACGAGGTCTTCTGAGTAGAGTGCATACGGGGATGTCCTTGCGAGTATGATGACGCTGCCCTTGTGGAGCTTCACGGTAACGGTACCGGTGACACGTTCCTGGGTCTTGTCTATGAAAGCGTTGAGGTCTGCGTAGAGTGGTTCGTCAACGAGGCCGTAGTAGGCAAGTTCTGACCACTGGTCGTCAACACCTTTCTTGAACTTGAGCTCTGCCCTTGTGAGAACCAGCTTTTCGAGGTCCTTGTGGGCTGTGAGGAGTACTGTAGCTGCAGGGTGCTCGTAGTTCTCACGTGCCTTGAGTCCGAGGACACGGTCCTCGATCATGTCGGTCCTGCCAACACCGTGGGAACCTGCGATCTCGTTGAGCTTGATGATAAGGTCAACACCGTTCATCTCCTCGCCGTCAAGTGAGACAGGGACACCGTTCTCAAAGCCGATGACAAGGGTCTGGCCTTCTGGTGCTGCTTCAGGGGAAACTGTCCACTGGTAGATCTCCTCAGGTGGGATGAATCCGGGGTCTTCGAGCTTACCGCCCTCGATACTGCGGCTCCAGATGTTCTCGTCAACACTCCATGGCTTTGCAGATGTGACACTTACTGGTATGCCGTGTTTCTTAGCATACTCGATCTCCCATTCACGGGTTAGGTTCATGTCCCTCATTGGTGCGATAACATCCATGTCAGTAAGACGGAAAACTGCCTCGAAACGGAGCTGGTCATTGCCTTTGCCGGTACAACCGTGTGCAAGTGCAACAGCGCCTTCCTGTTCGGCGATCTCAACGACCTTCTTGGCGATGAGTGGACGTGCAATGGATGTTCCCATGACGTATCCTTCATAGTCACCATTGGCCTTGATAAGCGGGAATATGTAATCATTGACGAACTCCTCACGCACATCAAGGGTGAAGTGCTTGTCACTGATCTTCTGTGCCTTCTCTGTAGCCTGTTTGACATCATCCTCAGGCTGTCCTACATCAACGGCAACTGTAACAACCTCATCGTAGCCGTATTCCTCTTTGATGAGCGGGATGCACACTGAGGTGTCAAGTCCGCCTGAATAAGCAAGTACTACTTTCTTTGTCATAATATCTGATCCTGAATGATTGAATAGTAAAAAAGTAAAAAAGGGCCTGAAATGATCAGGCCATTTCCTTATGATAGTCGTTAATGGATTTTACTTCTGATTCACCGGACTTCATGGAAGATATTGCATGTGATGCTGCAACAGCTGCCTGAATCGTGGTGATATACGGAACCTTGAAATCCACTGCTGCGCGGCGTATCCTTGAGCCGTCCTTGCGGGACTGCTTGTTGGTTGGGGTATTGATCACAAGAGCAACCTCATCCCTGCGCATCATGTCGATGACATTTGGACTGCCGTCGTGTACCTTCTTGATGATATCCATTTCGATTCCCTTCTCCTCGAGGAATGCAGCAGTACCGCGGGTACCGATAAGATCTATACCTGCATCCTGCAGCTTTCGTGCCACATCTACAAGTTGTTCCTTGTCCTCGTCCCTGATGGACATGAAGACCTTGCCTGAGAGTGGCAGGAGATTATCAGCACTGAGCTGTGCCTTGAAGAAAGCACGTCCGTAATCGTAATCCACACCCATGACCTCTCCGGTACTCTTCATCTCAGGACCAAGTATCGGGTCTGCTCCTGGGAGTTTGTCGAATGGCAAAAGCACTTCTTTCACTGAAATATGTTTGACCTTTGGTTCATCCATTGAAGTGAAACCGAGTTCCTTCAGGCTCTGTCCCATAATTACATGGGCTGCGATCTTTGCCATTGGAAGTCCGACTGCCTTGGATACGAATGGAATGGTCCTGCTTGAACGTGGATTTGCTTCAAGCACATAGACCGTGTCATCCTGAAGTGCCATCTGAATGTTCAGAAGACCCTTGACATTGAGTGCAAGTGCGATCTTGCGAGTGTAATCACGTACTATCTGAAGTGTTTCCTCGGAAAGTGACTGCGGTGGGATCACACATGCAGAGTCACCTGAGTGAACACCTGCTTCTTCGATGTGTTCCATGATAGCACCGATGAGCACATCCTCACCGTCACATACGGCATCAACATCGATCTCAACAGCACCCTCAAGGAAATCATCTATAAGGATCGGATGTTCTGGTGAAACACTTACTGCCTCACGCATGTAGCGTTCCAGGTCGTTCTGGTCATAGACGATCTCCATGGCCCTTCCACCAAGAACGTATGATGGCCTCACAAGTACAGGATAATCGATACGGTTAGCAATAGTGATCGCTTCTTCCTGTGATGTTGCATAACCTGCATCCGGCTGGTTGATCTCCAGTTTCTGCATCATGAGATTGAACCTTTCACGGTCCTCTGCGACATCGATATCGTCAGGTGATGTTCCCATGATGACGGTCTTAAGATCAGTACGCCTTTTAAGTTCCTTCTCAAGTGGTATAGCAAGGTTGACAGATGTCTGACCACCGAACTGCACCAGTACTCCATCCGGATTCTCACGTTCGATCACGTTCATTACGTCCTCGAGTGTCAGAGGCTCAAAGAAGAGCTTGTCTGAGGTGTCGTAGTCAGTGGATACTGTTTCAGGATTGTTGTTAATGATGTGGGCCTCGATCCCCTCATCCCTGATAGCGGTCACCGCATGGACGGTACAGTAATCGAACTCGATTCCCTGGCCGATACGTATAGGACCTGCACCGAGGATCAATATCTTCTTATTATCGGTTGGCTCGACCTCACACATCTGTTCGTAACATGAATAATAGTAAGGTGTTGCAGCTGCAAACTCTGCTGCACAGGTATCTACCATCTTATATGTGGACTTGACTTCCAGTTCTCGCCTGAGGTCATTGATCTCCTCACGGGTCTTGCCTGCCATCTCAGCGATCCTTGCATCTGTCAGACCCATGCGTTTTGCATCACGCAGGATGTCTGCAGATAATTCACCGGATCCTGCTGCCTCCTTTATGGAGTTCTCCATGTCAATGATGTTCATGATCTTCCTGAGGAAGAAAACATCAATTCCTGAGAGCTCTGAAACCTCTTCGATCGAGAATCCATTTGCAAGTGCATGATAGATCACGAAAAGTCTCTCGCTCGTAGGTGTCTTGAGAAGGGTCTTGACCTCGTTGTTGGACCATTCGCCGTTTCCGAAGTTCATCTTGATATCAAGGGAACGTACAGCCTTCAGAAGTGACTCCTCAATAGTACGGCCGATCGACATTACCTCACCGGTACTCTTCATGGCTGTTGTGAGTGTGTTGTCAGCTGTTACGAACTTGTCGAATGGCCACCTTGGTATCTTTGTGACAATATAATCGATAGTTGGTTCAAAGGACGCTGGTGTCTTCTTGGTGACATCATTGAGTATCTCATCAAGTGCCATTCCAATAGCGATCTTAGCTGTTACCCTGGCGATCGGATAACCTGTTGCCTTTGAAGCAAGTGCTGATGAACGGGACACACGTGGGTTTACTTCCACAATACGGTATTCTCCATCCTTTGCAGCGAACTGGATATTACATCCACCTTCAATTCCAAATGCACGGATGATCTTAATAGCTGCACTCCTGAGCACCTGGTGTTCCTCATCGTTGAGGGTCTGTGATGGAGTTACGACGATGGACTCACCTGTGTGGACACCCATTGGGTCAAGGTTCTCCATGTTACAGATGACAATACAGGTGTCATTTGAATCACGCATAACCTCATACTCGAATTCTTTCCATCCGAGGACACTTTCCTCGACGAGTACCTGATTGATACGACTGCGCCTAAGTCCTCTCTCAGTGATCTCCAGCAGCTCTTCCCTGGAGTAAGCGATACCGCCACCAGCTCCACCAAGTGTGTATGCTGGACGGATGATCAGGGGAAGTCCTAGTTCATCGATAAGTGCTTCAGCTTCCTTAAGTGAGGAAACTGCGGTACTGCGAGGTACCTTTTCACCGATCTTTTCCATTGCCTGTTTGAAAAGCTCACGGTCCTCGGTATTCTTGATAGCTTCCAGAGAGGTACCAAGAAGTTCCACACCATACTTTTCAAAGACACCATTCTCGGCGAGTTCACTTGTAATATTAAGTCCGGTCTGACCACCGATACCTGCAATAAGACCGTCAGGTCTTTCCTTTGCTATGATCTTCTCAATGGTCTTTGCCTCTATCGGCTCGATGTAAACTGCATCTGCTGTGTCCGGATCCGTCATTATGGTTGCCGGGTTGGAGTTTACAAGCACGACCTCATAACCTTCTTCTTTAAGGGAGCGGCATGCCTGACTTCCGGAGAAGTCAAATTCTGCTGCCTGTCCTATCATAATTGGTCCTGAACCTATCAGGAGTATTTTCTTAATGTCATCACGTTTTGGCATTATTTCTTTCCTCCTGCGAGTTTGAGAACCTTCTCAAAGAATATTCCCTCTGTGTCCATGGGACCGGGGTGTGCATCAGGGTGATACTGTACACTGAACATGTCCAGGTACTTGTGTGCTATACCTTCGACAGTCTTATCGTTAGTATTATACTGTGTAACCACAACCTCAGCCTCTTCAAAGGAATCCCCGTCCACAGCAAATCCGTGATTCTGGGATGTGATGTGCACAATTCCTGTCTCAAGGTCCTTTACAGGCTGGTTTGCTCCTCTGTGACCGAACTTCAGTTTGTAGGTCTCGGCTCCCAGTGCACGGGAGATGATCTGGTGGCCCAGACAAATACCTACTATCGGCATCTCTCCTGTAAAGTGTTTTACTGCTGCGACCGCATCCTGCGCCTGTGCAGGGTCTCCGGGACCGTTGGAGATGAACAAAAGGTCAGGGTCGTATGACTCTATTGTTGAGATGGATGAGTTACCCGGTACAACGGTCACATCCATTCCTCTTGCCAGAAGGCTCCTTTCGATACTGAGCTTTCGACCGCAGTCCATAAGGACCACATTTACCGGGTTGTTCGGGTCCCTCAGAGGACTTTCAAGCCTGAAAGGCTCCGGACAGCTCACCTGTGAGATAAGGTCGATGTCTGAGATGCTCTTCTGTGCACGTGCGAGCCTGACGGCCTCTTCACCATCATCACTGCCGTTGATGAGAGCTGCACGCATCGTTCCATGCTCACGGGTCTTTATAGTTAGCATTCGTGTGTCCACGCCTGCAATGCCGGGCTTGCCTTCTTCCTCCATAAGTTCTACAATGGTCTTCCTGCCTAAGTGGTGAGACGGCTCGGGACATGCCTCCCTGACCACAAGACCTTCCGCTTTAACCCCGTCCGACTCCATACAGTTGCCACTGACACCGTAATTGCCGATAAGAGGATAAGTGAACATAAGGATCTGGCCTTTGTATGAAGGGTCTGTAAGAGCCTCCTCATAGCCAGTATATTGAGTTGTAAAAACAAGTTCCCCGGAAACGATACCTTCGGCACCGAAACCAGTGCCTTTTATAATAGTCCCATCTTCTAATCCTAGTACTGCATTCATCTTTTGAACCTGCGAATACATGTGAGGAATAGGCTATAAGCATTGCGATGGCTTCTTAGCTTTTTGCAGGGAGTAATGTAAAAAAATAGTGAATTATGAGATCTTACGCAGGAATGAACCTACTATAAGAGCTACAAATGCGAATGATACCAAAAGAACCATACCTATGAACTCCCTGGGCTTTTCCGTAGCATAGGCACGTAGTTTAAGGATATACTCGTTATCAATGATCCTTTCTTCCTCTCCGGTAGATCCTGCACCTTCTATTTCCTCAAGTTCGATCGAACCGCTGCCCAGGTCCATGACCCAGATATCGTATTCTCCATCCCTGTTGGATACATAGGCTATCCTTTCCCCATCAGGGCTCCATGCAGGTGCTCTTTCAGAGGAACTGTCACTTGTGATCCTGGTATGTGAACTTCCATCGGCATTCAATATCCACAGGTCGTAATCCCCACCTATGTTAGAGGCATAGGCTATCAGTTTCCCATCCGGACTGTAGTCTGGTTCCACATTGTCGTATGTATCACTTGTAAGCTGTACCGGCCTTGCAGCATTGACACCGATCGTAAAGATGTCTCCCATTGATGAATATACAATGTTTTTGCCGTCAGGGCTCCATGATGGAGAAATATCATCACCTGTAGCATCTGTGAGCCTGACACTGTCCGAACCGTTGGGTGACATGGTCCATATGTCGTAATTTCCAGAAACTCTTGATGTATACACCAGTCTGCTTCCATCAGGACTTAGTGAAGGTGCCTTTGAATCTGCAGTCTCAGTGAGCTTAACTCCTTCGCTGCCATCCTCGTTCATAACGTGGACACTTATGTAGCGTGCAGAGAATGCCTTCTTACTTTCCGATGCGAAATATATCTTTGTCCCGTCACCGTTGAACTCGGGTTCCCCGTCCCATGCCATTCCGTCATAGAGCTTCTTCTTTCCTGAACCATCACTGTTCATGATCCAGATAGCCTGGTCAGCTGCATAGACTATTCTGGTACCATCGGGACTCCATGCAGGATGATTGGCATTTGTGGTGTTGGTGAGCCTTACATCATTTTCAATAACAGCAACTGCTGAGGCACATGATATGACCAGTGCCAGAAAAATGAGCAGGAATGATCCTCTTTTAAGGATATTTCCTGACCAAATAGTAAAAAGTATGCACATCAAAAATATATTATGCACTTAAATATTTATTAATCTTTTGTTTTAGTATCTCACTGATGGTCTTTCCGTCCACTTTTCCACGGACCTCTGCCATAACTACGCCCATAAGCGGACCGACCGCCGCCATGCCTTTCTCCTTCACGAAGTCCTGACGCTCACTGATGATAGCTTCGACCATGTTCTCAACCTCGGAAATGTCAATGCTTCCAAGTCCAATCTTCTCGGCTGCATCCTTTGCACAGAGCTCTGGTTCACATGCCAGAGCACGCAACAGACCATCGATCGCTTCCTTTGCAACACCGCCCTCTGCGATAAAGCTGCATACGTCGATGAAGTGCCTGTCCTCAAGATTGTCTATGTCGACACCGTCACGTTTCAGTTCCGGTAATGTTCCTGTAAGTGTTCTGACAACAAGTGTTGCATTGACATTCTCATTGTCACCAAGGAGTTCCATGATCTCCTCAAAGAGTGGGAGGTATGTGGAATAGGCTATCTTCTCGGCCAGTTCCCTGTGAAGCCCGAACTCGGACTCGAAGCGTTTTGCACGTTCTGTGAGCAGTTCAGGCATCTCTATGGAATCGAAATATTCAGGAGAGATGTTGACCTGTGGCACATCTGTCTCAGGGTACATCCTTGCTGCTCCCGGAAGTGGTCTCAGGTAGGAGTTGTTACCATCCGGAAGTGCCCTGCGTGTCTCTTCTGGAACACCTTCAAGTGTTTCCTTTGCGCGGATGATCACACTTTCCATTGCACCTCTGGCACGCACCTCACGATCTGCTACCATTACCACGGCATCATTCTCCTGTGCACCGACCTCAGCACGAAGTGCCTGTACTTCCTCTTCAGTTACACCGTAAGCCGGAAGTTCATCAGTATGGAAGATCCCTCCTACACCTGATGTCTTTGCACGGTCGGAGAACTCGGTACCAAGACGTCTTCCCGGCTGAACTTCCCTGCCGACATATCCATCGAATCCACGGAGGAGGACAGCATAGACCTTGCCTTTCTTGATGGTCTTCTTGATAACTTTGGACTTTGTCTCTTTGAAAATATCAGTAACATCGAATATAGTATCACAGACGGATGCGTTGCGCTCAAGCAGCTCATCTCTCATTGCAAGGAGATTGACCTGACGCTCAACTTCACGCTCTACCATTGTCTCGATCATGTCGAGTGCCTGAACACCCTTTAGTTCTACACGTGCACCCTTTGCGATCGAGATGTTAACATCCTGGCGTATGGTTCCGAGCCCACGCTTCACTTTTCCGGTGGAACGCAGGAGCATACCGATCTGCTGCGCTGTTTCCTTTGCATGCTGTGGTGAGATGATGTCAGGGTCAGTACCTATCTCCACAAGAGGGATCCCCAGACGGTCAAGGGAGTAAATAATAGAATCTCCCTGGTCCTCTATCTTCTGGCAGGCCTCTTCCTCAAGACATAGCACACCGACACCTACAGGACCAACTGATGTATCAAGATGACCATCCTTTGCAAGGAAAGCCGTCCTCTGGAAACCGGATGTGTTGGAACCATCAACCACGATCTTACGCATCATATGGACCTGGTCCACGGGTACCATGTTGAGCAGCTTTGTGATGCTGAGAGCAATATCAAGGGCTTCCTTATTGACCTCTGTTGGAGGCTCATCATCATTCTCCACCAGGCAGGTTGTATCATATGCCTTGTAGACGTACTTGCGTCTTAGTTTGGACTGTTCCAGGGCAGCCCTGTCGGTCTCTCCCATCTCGCTTGCAGTAGGGCGGAGATATCGGAAGAACTCGTGGTTTGATTCCTCTATGTTCCTTATCTGTGTAGGGCACCTGCAGAACAACTTCTGTTTAGAGTCAAGTTGCTGGTGAATTTCAAGCCCGCATTTCAGGCCAAGTTCTCTGTAATCGAATTTATCACTCATGGATGATCTCACCAAATTAGTTTCGCATACGTCGGTTTACACAACAAACAGCCTCAGGATGTATAAAGTTATTGTTAGAGATTATCAAATTAGCTCATCTTTTTCTCCATTCTAATTTGACAAGCTTTTTCTCACACATAATTTGCAAATGAATTTGGATTTTTGACCTTGTTTTGCAAATTTGCAATCAGCATCAATTGATAAACAACAAAGTTCATGGTAACATAGAGTTCTCTGCTTCCTTTTCTGATTGATCTAACATCAAATTTGAGAATATGCTTCACATGCTTGTGAAACCTTTCACAATCTTGTCTTGTCCCTTTTTTCTTCTGGAATTCTGCATCCTCCATGTTCTGATTTCTTAGATACATTCCAACTTGCTTTGACCTTCCATGTTTGTAGAGGAACTTCAATTTTCTGTTAAGTGGAAAGTGGGGGTCTCCCCCACTTTTCCACATCTTGTTCATCCAATGATTGATTCTCTCTATTCTTCCTTCCTCACTGACAACAGCATCAGAAGGAAGGGATATTGTAGGATTCACATTAAGATCATTCCAGATATCTGCGTAGTTAGTGAATGAATCATATGCACCATCCAAAGCATATGAATCAACTTCAGGATTCAATCTTTTCAAGAACTCAATATGCTGTTCCAGTTGTGGAGAATCATGTGCCAGTCCCTTTGTATACGTCATGTACAATGGACAAGTTCCGATTAATGTGATATGCGCTTTATCCATTTTACAGTTATAATGCGGATTATAATCACTATGCTTGTCGTACCTAGAAGCTTCAATAGGTGTTGAATCTGTTTTTAGGTCCTTTGAAGATGTTAGATCTAGTATTCTCGAAGCTACTTTTTGCATTATTTCCCGGAATCCATTTTCTCCTAACCTGTATTTCACAAAGTGGTGAAGTGTTGCTCCAGTTGGCATTGAAATATCATCGTTCGTATTAACAAAACGAAGAAGCAGAGCTTCTTCATCTGTTAGCGATGAGATAGTTTTGTCAAATGAGAGTTTTCTGAAACACATGACAATGGTGAGTTTTATCATAGAAGAAACACGATACTTGAAATGCCAGTCTTTATTGGAATAGTAGTTGTTTTCAACATGCTGTGCGATATCATCGATATTAAGAGAATGTAGCAACCGGCAAATTGACACATTATCTTTACCAACGTAGTTTCGAATGGAGTCCTCAAAGAGGACTCCTTTATACACAGTACAAATATCCTCCATGAGACTGGCCAAATTTATACTATATGAATCTATTGACCTAGCTACTGTTTTTTTTTTTGGGGGGGCGAGGTCTTAAAGAAAAAAGAGGTAAGCTTTTAAGTCAAAATTCTAATTTGATGGACTCTGTTAGCAAGGTTATCCTGACGATATGGATAATTACCGTTCAGTCTCCATTTCTGTCAGAAGGTTATGTTTTTCCCGGATAATTAACAGAATTGTCCTTTCAAGGAACAAGAAGAGTACTGGTCAGTTATTGATATATGTGTCATATGCGGGCAGGGAAGGCCAGCGAAATACTACACTTGCAGAAAAGTATTGAAAGGTCACGGAAAAATCAAATGGGCAAAAGCCCATTAATATTATATGTTACAGTTTTAAAGAATATCAGGTCAAAGGTCAGCAATAATGTTTTAGTCTTTGTTGAACCTCTTTTCCTGTATCTGTTAACATATACCTTTTCCAAGTCGTTTTTTCAGGTGTAAGGCACCTTGTGATGCCTTTGATGTTGAACTCTTTCAAGGCGCGGCTTATGTTCTGCGTCGATCTGTTCGTTTTCTGTGCAACATCGGATGCTTTGATAACCTTCTGGTTCTCTATTGATTCCATCAGCAAGACACGGCGGTCAACACTGAGTACCCATACTATCAAATCATCGATCGGAGGAGTTGTGCGTGGATTTTCCATTGTTATCTCCTTTTTTGTTTTTTAGTTAGATAGCTTTTTATATAGCTTAATAGTACCTCGGATTCCTAATTCCGATACTGTTCAATATGTATCTTGATATATAAATGTATCGGATTCCTGTGTAAGGGGAATAATGTCACCCGTTGCTTTTTTTAAGTATGTTTTCACAGTGTGAATAACATCTCATGATACATACTATTTCTATCTGTCAAAGCAACATATCTCATGACGGCAGACCCTTAAAGGAGGAATCTCCTGTTGCCAGGTTCATTCAGATGATCCTTTCATGTTCACAAGGAATGGCAGTGATCTTCTAACAAACGAACCATGTTCTCTTTTTACAAGAGTAACGGCGTTAATTCTAGGTTCTTTTTCATATTTATCATTATTGATTAACAATTTAAGAAGATAAGGTCATATACAGCTTTTTTTAAGCATGTTTTAACTGTTTTGTCTGTCTTTTTCAATAAATGCACAGCAGATGACTTAAAAGTACAAAAAAAGTAAAATAAAGGGAGGGAAAACCACGTTAGTGAATCGATTTTACTTTCTCATAATTTCCAGTTCATCGAGGATCAGTTGTATGGTTCTGTCAACTGAATTCTCCACTTTTTCGGAAAGAGACAGGGATAGTTCCTCTGCTTCTTCTATCTCTATGGCAAAGATCGTGATATCTTCAGGCAGATCCTGTACATGTTCAGCTATACATAGCACATCTGCAAGACTGGTATCATGCAAAGAGTACAAATTTGAAGACGAAGCCTGTTTTATGTCCTCCGGTTTGAAACGGTGCACCGATCCGACCTCTCCGGCACCTTTGGTTGCATCGACGATTATGACCTTGCTGGCATCTTCAAGCAGATTGAGGATATCAAGTCCGCTGACACCGGCATCTATCAGCTCTACGTCTTCCGGTAGTTCGTCGCGCATTTCCATAAGGCGGTTGATGATGTGGATACCTACACCATCATCACCTATAAGTGGGTTCCCGCATCCCAGTATTCTTATCGTATGATCACTCCGCTTGTGGTTGTGGCTGTGTGTCATCATCTACGTTGATGAGGTCAACGTAGTGGTGGTCACAGAGGTCGCTCGTTCCTGTCCAGAAGATAGCCTTGTGGTACTTCCATATCTTAGGATCGAGTTCGATGATACCTACATGTACGGTCACTTCTATGATAAAGAAGTAAGCCATCAGGAGGTGAACGGTTCGCATAAATGCAAGTGTTCCCAGGTTGAAGTATGGACCGATCATGTCACCTGCAAGGAGTATCAGATGGCCTATAGGCAGACCAAGTAATGTCCACTGCTGATGATATAGTGGGATACCACTGATGAATACAAGTGCTACTGCAGCTCCTTCGAACACAAGAAGGAATTTTGTCATCGGGTGGAGCTTCTCAATGTATCCTCTGTTCTTTACATCGTATACGGTGTAAGCAGGGTATGGCGCCTTACCCAGATAGTTGAGCAGGATCTGCTTCATCCTCTTTGCATCGTCAGGACCGAACAGGTACCTTCTGGCTATGTGCATTGCCCTGTGAGAATATCCACGGATCCCGCCAGCCTCACATATCGCACAGTATGGACATTCGGTGGTTATGATGTTATAGGGAATAACTATCCAGTTGGCCACCATGAATACTATCGCAAAGGCCATGTGTATATAAAGGGCTGAGTGGTAGGTCATGAACCCCCATCCAGCGTATATCTTGAATCCTGTGACCAGCAGAATGAATAAAGCAACGAGGTGGGCAAAGTGCGCCAGCCTCTCAGGAAGGGAATATCTTTCAATATGCCTTTCCCCGTGCATCTTGATAGCCTTTCTGCTGATCAGCTTTGGACATTCCGGGTCGCTTTTCTTTTCAGGCATGTGAATTCACCCCTTATACTATAGTAAAGGTTCTTGGGGTTCTGTCCTTCTCTGTCAGGTCGATGGTATGGACAGCACATGCGATACATGGGTCAAAGGACCTTGCAGTATGCAATATACCTGTAGGGTTGGCATTGTCGACACCAAGGAGATTCTCAGCTGCAGATATCTTTGTACCCATCAAAGCCTGTTCCAGAGGACCAGGCACTCCATTCGCATCTCTTGGTGAGCAGTTCCATGTTGTTGGAACGACCATCTGGTAATTCGTGATCTTCAGGTCGGAACCTGCCTTGACCCAGTGTCCAAGTGCACCACGTGGAGCTTCCCATAGGCCGATACCACGTGAGTCCTTTGCATTCTTCAGTTCAGGGTCGACGTAGTACTTGCCGTTTGGATCAAGGTCCACGGTCACCCATTTGAGGAACTGTTCAGAAAGGATCAGGAGTTCCTGTGCCTTTGCTATCATCCTTGTGAAGCTGTTGACAGCGGAATATCCATTCTCTGAGAACAGGTTCATCAGACCGGTGGTCAGTGGTTCGTTCATTGCTAACATACGGGAGACCGGACCTACCTCACATGGTATTCCATTGTAGCGTGGTGCCTTTATCCAGCTGTACCTGCTGTCGCTGCCACCCTCAAAGTCGATCTCACTGGCAGATGTCACAGGGTCGGTCACGCCGTCGAATGGGTGCAGAGCATCATCAGATGTATAGAATCCATGGGTTGTCTCTTCTGTGATGTATTTATGGTCGAAGCCCTTCTTCTCGAATGAACTGTTAATGAATGAAGCTGGCTGGAACGACGTCTGGCCGAATCCTACAGGGTCGTAACCATCGCCGTTCTCGACATCATAGAATACACCATATGTAAGGAAACCTACGTTTGAATCCTCAGGGTAGGCACCGGTCCTGTCCAGCTTGAAACTGGCAGGCAGTCCAAGGGTCTTCTCTCCGATCAGTTCCGAACCGAATGCGCTGATAAGTTCAAGGTCACCCCATCCTGCATTCTGTGAGAAATTGTTGGATGAAAGGGATCTGTCAACCACACTCTGCAGGTGTTCAAGCAGGAAGTTCACAGCTTTCTGCGGGGATGATGCCCTATAGGTGTTCTCCAGCCATGTTTCATGGTCGACACCCAATGTGGAACCATCGACGAAATCCATTAATTTATGATAGTAAGCGGTAAGCTTTCCTATGTCAGCAAGTGATGGGCGATATGTGACACCACCGGCAACAGTTGACATCTGGTGTGGCATCTTTCCGCCCATGAGGGCCAATGCCTCTTCAAGATTCTTCTTCTGTTTGATGCCGTCTATGTAAGCTGTTCCCGGAGCTACGGACTCTCCATTCAGCTTATAGCTGATCGGTGCGAAACGGGAGAGAAGCTCTTTCCATAGAGCACTGCCTGTGCCCTCGACGGTATCAAGTATGTTCTTATATGCAGGGTTCACAAGGTCCGGGCCCCAGAGCACATAGATATGTGTTGCATGGCTTGCCATTGTGTTGAGTGACTGGATGAGGTTCCTTGTCACAAGTGCATCTTTTGGTATCTGGTCCGCTACCTCATAAAGGTCATCAAGGGCATTGACAGCTGCCAGTGATTGTGCTGTGGGGCAGATACCGCATATCCTCTGTGTGAAACGTGCAGCGTCTCTTGGATCACGGTTGACGAGCATACGCTCCATTCCCCTGAAAAGCATTCCGGAGCTCTGCGCATCTGTGATCACTCCATTCTCATTAACCTCTGTAGCTATACGAAGGTGGCCTTCGATACGTGTTAAAGGATCTACAACAACACGGGTCATTTTTATTCCTCCAGTTTTTCCTTGTGTTCTTCAGCGTATTTGTCGAAAATGATCCTGCGTGCAGCATGGGCAGCCACACCGACCGTTGCAGCACCTACTCCTATGGCTGACATGGTACCGACATTCATTCCATATGCAAGTGGCTTGTCCTCTATCATCTCATAGAATGGTGAAGCAGCATCCGGGAATCCTGGTTCACAGCATGCTATACAGGAGGAACCTGCCTGTGTGCACATACTTACTCCATTGTTCCACTTTCTCAGGCCACAGTCCGAGCGTGTGTAAGGTCCTTTACATCCGACCTTCAGCAGGCATCCCTTGCCTGAGAAGTCATCGTCCAGTATGCCTCTGTCATAGTATCCCCTGCGCGGGCAATTGTCATGCATGGAATTATCTGCCGGGAAGAAAACGAGAGGACGTTTATATGTATCCAGTACAGGATCAAGGTTGTTGATGTCTATCTTACCAAGGATCACAGCTGCGAGTGTGAGGAGTACCCAGTCAGGGTGTGTCGGACATCCGGCAATGTTTATTACAGGTTTATCGATACCGAGCTCTGAGAGCATGCCTCCATAAGGATTCTCATTAAGGTAGGCAACGCCTCTGAAATCAGTAAGTTCTTTCAGGTCGCTGTCTGATGAATTTATACCACCGTATGCAGCGCACATTCCCACTGCCAGGATAGCAGATGCATTGCTTGCAGCCTTCTCGAATATGTCCTTGAAGGTGCGCTCTCCATACATGCAGTATTTACCGGATCCTTCCGGACCATTTGCAATGGATCCTTCGACCACAAGTATATAGTTACCCTCTTCGATAGCTTCATCCAGGAGTATCTCTGAGTTGAGTTCTGAGGTTGATGCAGGTCTGCCATCGACGAAGATACCCTGCTGTGCGAGCAGTGTCTCGTGGAAGGCCAGGTCAACACTGAGCTTTTCGATCGCCTGGGAAAGGTCAGGGTTGCCACCATCCAGAAGGGATGCGGAACAACCTGTGCATTCTGCTCCGTGCAGCCAGATGACCTTTGTCTTTGAGAGCTCAAGTGCTTTTGTTATCTGTGAACGGTGTATTCCTAAAAATGTGGACGCTCCTATGGCACCTACCACCTTCAGGAAAGTTCTTCTATCCATACTTAAGAAATCCTGTTTTTCTGTTTTTTCCATGGGTCTAAGCTCCTGTAACCAGATAAAATTTGATCATGAATGCTTGAACGTGATTGTCATGATTGTTAACGCTAATAAAGGTTTCTGACTGTTCTTAATTTTTTATAATATTTAATAATAATTTCTAATAGCAATATGGTTTTTAAGTAAGTATCTTTTATATACTTAAAATGCCAATTCAAAACCATGTGTATTGCAATCCCCGGCAAAGTGACCGAATTGCTGGATGAATATACTGCCATGGTCGATTTTGGAGGCGTTGAAAGGCAGATCAAGCTCGACCTTCTTGGAGAATGTGATGAGACGCTTCTTGGGCAGTATGTCCTGGTGCATGTTGGTTATGCCATTTCTTTGCTTAGTGAAGAAGAAGGAAAAGAAACCCTCGAGCTCATAGGTGAGCTTCTGGAAGGAGAACAGGATGTCTGTTGAGTCAGAACTCCTGGAAAAGATACGTGATATCTCACGTCCTGTCAGGATAATGCATATCTGTGGGACCCATGAGAGAACCATCTCTAAATATGGGATGCGTGATGTGCTTCCCGAAGAGATCGAAGTGCTCAGTGGCCCCGGTTGTCCGGTATGTGTTACTCCCGAACAGGAGATCGACCGTGCAATAGCACTGGCCGAGTCAGGTGTGGTCATTACATCCTTCGGTGACATGATGCGTGTTCCCGGAAGTAATGGCAGTCTTATGGAAGCCCGTTCAAGGGGATGCGATGTGAGGATGGTCTACAGCATCGATGATGCCATTTCTTTGCTTAGTGAAGAAGAAGGAAAAGAAACCCTCGAGCTCATAGGTGAGCTTCTGGAAGGAGAACAGGATGTCTGTTGAGTCAGAACTCCTGGAAAAGATACGTGATATCTCACGTCCTGTCAGGATAATGCATATCTGTGGGACCCATGAGAGAACCATCTCTAAATATGGGATGCGTGATGTGCTTCCCGAAGAGATCGAAGTGCTCAGTGGCCCCGGTTGTCCGGTATGTGTTACTCCCGAACAGGAGATCGACCGTGCAATAGCACTGGCCGAGTCAGGTGTGGTCATTACATCCTTCGGTGACATGATGCGTGTTCCCGGAAGTAATGGCAGTCTTATGGAAGCCCGTTCAAGGGGATGCGATGTGAGGATGGTCTACAGCATCGATGATGCCATTGCCATTGCAGAGAAGGAACCTGAAAAGAAGGTAGTGTTCTTTGCCATTGGTTTCGAGACAACGGCACCCACCAATGCAGCAGCGATCCTTCGAAGACCGCCTGAGAATTTCAGCCTGCTCCTGTCGCACAAACTGACGATCCCTGCCATGAAAGAGCTTATCAAAGAGATCGAAGTGGATGCTTTTGTTGCTCCCGGACATGTCTGTACTATAATAGGAGTACATCCTTTCGAGCAATTCGCCGAAAAAGGGTTCCCTATAGTTGCAGCAGGATTCGAATCTGACGAACTGCTTCTTGCCATTCTCATGATACTGGAACAACAGAAGAACGGCACATATGTCGTTGAGAATGCATATCCCAGGGCTGTGCGGGATGAAGGCAACATCCGTGCTCAGGAAATGATGGAACAGGTATTCGAGACTGTTGATTCGGACTGGCGTGGTATCGGGACCATTAGGGATTCAGGACTGAAGATAAGACTTGAGTTCTCAAAGTATGATGCAGCACTGATCTATGAGGATGCCATCAATGAGAAGATGAAGGATATCCCATATGGTGATCCAGCTGCTTCACTCTGCCGCTGTGCCGATATCCTGAAAGGAAAGGAGAAGCCGGACAATTGTCCTCTTTTTGCAAAACGATGTAACCCCGCAAACCCTGTAGGTTCCTGTATGGTAAGCCAGGAAGGCATGTGCTATAACTGGTTCCGCTATAGAGGTGTCGATAATGCATGAGTATTCGCTGGCATGTGAGATCATGGATAATGTGATCTCCATTTCAGAGACCAACGGAGCAAAGGGTGTGAACTCGATAACCGTGGGCGTGGGAAAACTAACCCATGTGAACCCGGACCAGTTGACGTTCTGCCTTGAATCGCTTGTAAGCGAGAATATCGCCCGTGGTGCCGAGATCATACTTAACGAGATCTATCCTGAAATGGAATGCCAGTGTGGTTTTTCAGACAGCGGGAAAAGGTTCTGTACTACAGATGACGAGGTTATAGATGATATCAGGGTCTTCCTGGATGTCCCATGCCCCGAATGCGGGGAGATGATGCAGGCTTCAGGTGGTCGTGAACTTATCATCGAAAGTATCGATATTGAACAATAGGAGATCTTCATTATGTTAATGCATGTGATCAATGTGGGCCATGATGTTCTCAAGGCCAACGACAAACTTGCAGAGAAAAACAAAAAACGACTTGACAAGAACAATGTTCTTGCCATAAACTTCATGGGTGCCATTGGTTCAGGAAAGACCACACTCATTGAAAGGACCATCACAGAACTGGGTAAGAAGTACCGCATAGCTGTGATAGCCGGTGATGTTATCGCTGATATGGATGCAGGAAGGATAGCAAAGCTCGGTGTTACTACCATTCCTGTGAACACGGGAAGGGAATGCCATCTAGATGCAAAGCTGGTGGAGAAGGCATTGAAGTCCATAGACCTCAAGAATATCGATATCCTTCTCATGGAGAATGTGGGTAATCTCATCTGTCCTGCTGACTACCAGCTTGGTGAACACCTCCGCGTAGTTGTGGTAAGTGTCACTGAGGGTGATGATATAGTCCTGAAACATCCGGTCATATTCAAGAGCACGGATATCGCTATCATTCACAAGAAGGATCTTGCAGAGGCGGTGTTCGCCAGTACGGAGAAGATGGAGGGAGATGTCAGACATCTTAACCCTGATATCCCTGTACTGAAGACATCAATTCACGATAAGGAAAGCATGGACCAGTGGTTCTCAACCATCTCATCACTTGCAGATGAGCGTAAAAAGGAATGATGTAAATGTCATCTCAAAAAACGATAACTATGGAACATGGTGCCGGTGGCCAGTTCATGCAGGAACTCATCGGTGGCATGATACTGAAGAACATCACCAATCGCTCTGCAGGAACCGTAGGTCTTGATGACCTTGACGACGGTTCCACCATTACCCTTCCCGATGGACTGGATGATGGTGCCGAGCTTGTAATGACCACCGACAGTCATGTGGTGGATCCTCTGTTCTTCCCTGGTGGGGATATTGGTAAACTGGCGGTCTGCGGAACGGTCAACGACCTGACAGTCATGGGTGCAACACCGCTGGCCCTTACATGTGCGATCATTCTTCCTGAGGGCTTCGAACTATCAGTCTTTGAAGATGTCATCAGGTCCATGAACCTTGCAGCAGAGGAAGCCGGAGTTGCCATTGTCACAGGTGATACCAAGACCATCCAGGGCAACAAACTGGATTCTATGATCATCAACACCACCGGAGTGGGAATCGCTCCTGAGGTCGTCAGGGACAACGGACTCTCCCCGGGTGATGCCATCATAGTCACAGGCAACCTGGGAGACCACGGAATTGCACTGCTCTCGCACAGGGAAGGTTTCGATTTCGAAACAAAGCTGGTCTCTGATGTCTCACCGGTCAACGGACTCCTCAAAGGCCCACTCTGTCTAAGGACAGAGGATGGCAGGCCTGTCATCACAGCCATGAAGGACCCCACACGTGGAGGACTGGCTGCATCAACAAACGAGATGGCCCAGAAGAGTGGTGTCGGGATAGTCCTTGAAGAAAGCGATATCCCTGTTGACATGGCAGTGAACACTGCATGTGAGATGCTCGGACTCAATCCTCTTGAGATAGCCAATGAAGGAAAGGCCGTAATAGGTGTCAGACCCGAATATGCCGAAGAGGTACTTGAGATGCTGAAAGACCACAAATATGGTTCAAATGCCCGTATAGTCGGCAAAGCTGTCAGTGAGAATGCAGGAAAGGTCCTGCTCAGGACATCAATAGGAAGCCTTCGTCAGCTTGGAATGCCAGTTGGCGATCCTATTCCAAGGGTCTGCTGAAAGGCAGGCTCGATATCTTTTTCTTATTTTTAGCTCTGAAAAAGGCCTTTGTAGGGGTTCTGCTGATTACAACTTTGACCACAGAATTTTTCAATAACTGTATTTTTTCAGTCTTCTTCAGGATGAAAGCGAAGGAATGTGCCGCCTGCGGCGGGTGGTAGCAGTGTTCTTCGTTATAAATGATCTTTAGTATAACTATCAGAAACACAAGGATGCAGGAATAATAAGTTTGACCGATTGGAAGTCATGAATTACTTAATCCATCCCGAAGGGTCCCGGCGAAGCCGGCACGGTCCGAAAAGGTGAATTAAATTATCTGTTGTCTTCACTTCTTTCTCTACATACCGGAATTGAATATCGCGATATTTATCATAAGACTGAAAGTCCAGATTATGGAAGATATGTACGATTACATGATTCATTCAAATGAGAATCTCTACAGAATCCAAAAAAGCGTATTATAATGTTTATGAAGGAATATGAGAATTAGTTGAAAAACATAAAGTGAGCATGAAAAGGAGTTTTACTCACCTTTTTAGCATGGTGTTGATCCAGGTGAGAAGCTCCTCCTCCTCTTTCCGATGGAAACAATACCTGATCAGATGCTATTCAGCTAGCATCAGCATCTTCATTTTCTTCTGAAACTGTTGTTACCGGATCCTTGAGGGAACGTTCGAATTCCTTCACTGCGATCTCTGACTCTTTCTGTGCCTTCTTGAATTCACCCATGGAAGTTCCCATGGAACGTGCGAGTTCAGGTAATTTGGCAGCACCAAAGAGTAAGAATATCACTGCAAAGATCAGTATAAGCTCAGTTGGGCCTAATCCGCCTATCATAATCTATCACTACTCCGTTTTTGGTATGTTTTTCATGTCATCGGTCCTGGCGGCTTCTTCCATGAGAGCAAGAAGTTCTTCTGTGCTCTTATCCTGCACATCTATCCCTGCTGAGGCTGCGATCTGCCTGACCTTCTCATCGACATCCGTTTGGTCAGGAGTTGTATCCTTATTGACCGGGGCTGTCATGTCAAGATCGGACAGGCCAAGTTCAGCAGATATCTGTGCCTTCTGGAAGTCACCATATGCCTTCCCGGCTGCCCGTGCAAGCTCGGGTATCTTGTCGGGACCAAAGATAAGCAACGCAGCGACCAGTATGACAACTATCTCCAGCGAACCTATCATGGTATCACTAATCTCCTTAATTCCTTTCTGACATAAATACCTTTTTTGTTCGCTTATCTCGAAACAAGTAACCCTATCTCAAATAACACTATCAAGAGAACCGCGCATACAAGTTGGGCAATAAATGTAGGGTCCGGTGTTATAAATAGGGAAAGTGTAAGAAGTGATGCATAGACCACAAGTCTCATCTTTTTGAGTGTTGCATGCCTGATAAGCTGCATCCTTGTGGCAAAGAACATCAGCACAGGTATCTGGAACACAAGGCCTGTGCCTGCCATCAGGGTAACTGCCATGGAAACTGTCTGTTTGACGGATATCTGGTTATCGGCAAAACCCTCGGATGCCAGGATGATATAGTCGAACATCAAAGGCAGGATGAATATCAGTGCGATGGCAGCTCCTCCTATGAAGAATATGAAGGATACCGGGACCACGCTCTTTACGAACTTCCTCTCATTGGGATACAGTCCCCTTGAAGCGAACCTAAAAAGCTCATAGAATGTGAAAGGCAGAGTGAATGCAACAGCCATCAGCAATGAGATCTTGAGCCTGGCGAACATCCATTCGAAAGGTGTGTAGATGTTCATCTCTATATTCTCGCCCAGGAAAGTATTCCATGCGTGAGTGAGCAGAGCTTCTGTGAAAGGATATGTCACAATTACACAGAGGAGCATTGCCAGGATTATCACAACAAAGCGGTTGCGCAACTCACGCAGATGGTATATGACGTGTTCATTATAATCTCCTGACACGCCGCTACTGCCCGAATTGACTTTATTTTCAGTACGTTTTTGGTTTCCAATTCGTTCGTAATCCATAAGATCAGTGTAGGTTTGGGATATATACCATAAAAACATAGTACCCGCAAAAACGTAAAGGTGATATTCTGAATTCTTATATGGAAGACCTTGGTGTGATCATAGTTTCACTCAGGAAGAAAATAGCCCTCTTCTTATCATTATTCTTTGTTGTCTTCATGGTATCTTTCCAGTTTGCAGGCTTTTTGATAAGCACAATAAAGGAAGACCTTTTGCCAGAGGGCGCAAAACTGGTCTACGTATCTCCCCTTGAGATCATGTTGTTGAAGATGAAGATAGCATTGTTCATTGGCCTGTTCTTCGTACTGCCATTCGTGCTGTTCTTCGCTGTCAGGGCAATTATGAAAAGGAAGATGGTAACGATAAATGTCCGAAAAGGACCACTCTTCATCGTTTCCGTGATCGCTATTGTCTCTTTCCTGGCAGGTGTATCCTATGCATACTTCATTATGCTCCCGCTTTTCATCGATTATCTGTACCTGAATGCTGCTGCTTCAGGTGTTGTTGCTACCTACTCGATATTCAGCTTCATATCCTTCGCAGTACAGGCATCGCTGATATTCGGTTTCGTGTTCGAGACACCACTTGTATTGACAACGCTGACACGTTTTGGTATAGTGCAATACCAGACACTTGTGACATATCGAAAACACATCTATGTGCTGTGCCTGATCATAGGCGCTGCGATCACGCCACCTGATATAATAAGCCAGATGATGGTCGGTATACCACTTCTCGTGTTCTTCGAACTGAGCATGATAATAGTCAGGATCGCAGGTAAAGGAAAAAAGAAGGATAAAGACTGAAACGGATTGTTTCTGGTGGGATCAGGGTCTTTCAATCGAGTGATATTTCCTGTAACCTTGATACTCCCTTATCCTTTATTCACTCAGGCTGGCAACGATTGCCTGTCCGAGTGATATGCCCGCATCTCCGCATGGCAGTCTGCTGTGTGAGATGAACTCAAGTCCGTTCTCTTCTACTACATCCCGGATACAATAGCTGATGTGCTCATTGTAGGCCACACCACCTGTGAGTCCAACTGTGTCGATACCTGTCCTTCCTGCTGCCCGGATAGCCAGTTCGGCCATCCCCCTGGCAAAGGCATCCTCGAATGCCCATGCGAGTTCAGGTACAGTATGTTCATCAAGGCGCTGATATAGTTCAAAGAGCAACATACCGGTATCCAGAACCTCATCATTTATCGTAACCGGAAGTTCCAGTGTCCTTTCCTTTGCCTTTCTGGCAATGGATTCCAGTTTCATGGCAGGTTCCCCCTGATAGCTGCGATAGTTGCATATCCCAAGCAAGGCGGATGCTGCGTCCAGCACTCTTCCCGAACTGCTGGACATTATGACATTGATCTTCTTATCCAGTTGTCCAAGGACCAGTCTTGCTTCCTTTTGCCCGTGTTTGAGTTCGAAAGGCAGTTCCAGCAGCTCATCATCGTCAACCAGTCCCTTCAACATTGAAAGGGCCATACGCTCAGGGTAATAGGAACACAGGTCCCCGCCGGGCATTGCATGTGGCTTAAGGTGTGCCAGTCTCTTATGGTCCGTATAGCTTGCTTCAAGGATCTCTCCGCCCCACACGGTTCCGTCAGATCCGTATCCCACGCCGTCAAGAGCTATGCCTATTATCCTTGAATCACGGTCCAGTTTTGCATCCGCCATGAGCGAGACCAGGTGGGCATGATGGTGCTGGACAGGGACAACAGCATCTCCACCGTTCTCCTTTGCAAAGAGGGTCGTATTGAAATGCGGATGAAGGTCACATCCCCATCGTTCCGGCTTTATGGAAGTGAGCTTTGAGAATCTGCGGAAGACCTCCGAATGGTATCCGGCAGTCTCAAAATGACTGGTATTGCCTATATGAGGTGAAATATATGCCTTGTTCCCTGATGCAAATATGAGCGTATTGCTCAGTTCGGCACCAACACCAACACAGGGCCTTACTTCAAAGGGGAGTTCTATGGGCTGCGGAACATATCCGCGGGAGCGACGAATGAAAACGTGATCATCCGAGAATGACCTGATGACCGAGTCATCGATACGATTCTCTATTCTCAGATCGTGCATGAGATAATTATCTGCCACAGTTGTAAGGTCACTGATGGCCACATCATTGTCAATGACCATTGGCAGGCCGGGAACATTGGCCGATGTCATCACATACGCATTGCCTGATGTTTCCCTGAAGATCATATTATGGATGCCTGAGTATGGAAGCATCACCCCTACATTATGCAGGTCCGGGGCGATCCCTGCAAGTGCATCGCAGTCCTCTTTCTTGTCCAGTATCACCACGGGCCGTTTACTGCTGATCAGTAGTTCTTTCTCTTTTGCATTGATGTGGACAAGTTGCTTTGCAGCATCGATATCCTTTGCCATTATAGCAAATGGCTGCTGTGGTCTGCCCAGTCGTTCCCTTAAAATTTCCACTGCATCTTCCTGAAAGGCATCGCAAACAAGATGGAATCCGCCATATCCCTTGATGGCTATTATCTTCATATCATCAATGGCCTGTGCACAGTCAATGATGGCCTGTTGTTCCCGTGACAGGATCTTGCCAGTCCTGTCAGCAAAGCTCATCTCAGGACCACAATCCTGGCAGCAGACCGTTTGTGCATGGAACCTTCTGTCGGCAGGCGATGAATATTCACCATCACATATGCTACATGGCTGGAAATCCTTCATGGATGTGCTGTGACGGTCATATGGAAGTGTCTTCGTCAGGGTATATCGGGGTCCACATTCCGTACATGAGATGAATGGATAACCGTAACGTCTGTTCTTTATGTCGGAAAGTTCGGATATGCAGTTATTGCAGATCCCTATATCGGGTACCAGGATAGAGTTAGGGGTACTGTCACTGCTGCTTTCCATGATGGAAAAACCGGGATGCTCATTGACCTCGGCTTCCTCAATTCCGATCGAGTCTATATGACTTTCAGGTGGTCTTTCTGCCTGGAGGTCATGAAGAAAGGATTCTATCTGCTGTGCAGTACCTTCTGCTTCGATCTCAACACGTCCACCCGTATTCCGCACAAAACCACTAATCCCGTTCTTCACAGCCATGCGATAGACGAATGGTCTGAATCCCACACCCTGTACGATCCCTTCAACTTTGATAATCCTGCTGACAATAGTCATTGTTCTTTGTCTCCGTTGCGTTTTTTAGCGGATGCTCATTTCGGAAACTGTTACTTTTAACAGGCGTGAGATTGGCTTTACGGAATATATTCTTTGTCATGATCGGCTCTGTAGAAAAACTCTACTTTACTATAAACCACAGATACACGCAGATAAACACAGATTTGACGAAACGTTATCTGTGTAACCTGCTGAACTATTGTTCAGCAGACATCCAGCTCCAAAGGAGATGGATGCATCTGTGTTTATCTGCGGTTATACCTGAAAACCCATTAACAACCAGGATTTCTACAGAGCCCATGATCCTTTCATTAAATATCACTGAAATTGAAGTGGATATTTGTTGCAGATTTAGTCAGAGGTTTTTGTCTTGCCGCACAAAGGATGCAAATATCAGTGATTATTAGTAAATATTCCATTCTGTCATTATAACTAATTTGAGTATATTTGTCAAAATTAGTATTTATGAGAATTAATGAAAAGGTAGCCCGAAGCTTTTTTAAGTAATAATCATGTACAATCCGGGTGCAATATTAAATTATTAATCGTGATAAATATCGGTTGATATGCAACTGATATTCACTGTCATGAAAAACAGGGATAACCATGCCATCCAATATAGAAAGATGTTACCAATGTGGTCAATGCACATCTGTATGCCCAATGGGAGAACAGGAGCAAACATACAAGATCCGTAAGTTCTTACAAATGGAAAAACGAGGTCTTGCAAATGAAGAGAGCATGATGCTCCCTTTCATATTCTACTGCACCACCTGTTACCGATGCCAGGATAACTGTCCTCAGGAAGTCAAGATCGTGGATGGTGTTCTGGAGATCAGAGCAAATGCTGTACATAACGGACAGATGCTCAGGTCCCACAGGAAAGTAGCTAAGATGCTTTTTGAATATGGTCATGCGGTTCCCACTACTCCAGAGGTCATGGAAAAGAGACTACATCTTGGTCTCGATAAGATGCCACCTACAGTACAGGGATCGGATGAGCAGCTGGATGAGATAAATACCCTGCTTCAGATCACAGGTTTCGACCGATTGCTGGAGGATGAAGTACCTGAGATCAAGCTGAATGAAGGCCTTACATGTGTCCAGCAGCCAGGTTCTGAACTATCAGCAGTAGAGGAGGGTGCATGAGCAACCTGTCCCTTTTCCTCGGCTGTGTGGCCCCTAACCGATATCCAGGTATCGAGGCTGCAACAAAGAAGACCTTTTCAAAGCTTGGTATAGAGCTTGATGATCTGGAAGGAGCATCCTGTTGTCCTGCACCTGGTGTCTTCAGGTCATTTGACAAAACGACCTGGCTTACACTCGCATCCAGGAACATAGCTCTCTCTGAGGAAATGGACGATGATGTCCTTACAATATGTAACGGATGCTACAGCACTCTTAAAGAGGCTGACAGTGAACTGAAGAAAGACCCGGTACTGAAGAAGGATGTCAATGAGAAACTCATTGAGACTGGTCATGAGTTCATGGGTCAGCATGATGTTCGCCATGTTATCGAGTATCTGTATCAGGATATCGGTGTGGAAGGTATCAGGAAAATGATAACCACTCCGCTGAAGATGAATGTGGCTGTGCACTATGGCTGCCACCTCGTGCAGCCTCTCAAGGAAGCTGATTCAGGGCTTGTCAGTGGCACTATCACATTCTTCGATGAACTTGTGGAAGCCACAGGTGCAAAGAGCATTGAATACGAGGACAAGATGATGTGCTGCGGTGCCGGTGGTGGAGCAAGGGCTGCTGCCCTCGATGCCACTCTCAGGATCACCGAGAACAAGTTGCAGAAAATGACGGATGCAAAGGTGGATTGTATTGTCAATGCATGTCCTTTCTGCCATCTTCAATTCGATTCCGGGCAGCAGGAGATCAATAAGAGCTCCTGTACCGAATATGCGATCCCGGTATTACATTACACCCAGCTTCTGGGACTTGCACTGGGTTTCTCTCCGGAGGAACTCGGAATTGACCTTAACAGCACAAACACTGCTGTGTTCATTGAAAGGATAAGGAATGGCTTCGTCACGGCCTGATCCTTACCCTTATTCTCCATTCAGATTGTAAAAACGGAAAAACGATCGAAAAACGGAAAAACAGAAAAACGATCAAAAACGAAAATAGGAAAGCTGCTTAAAAACAGTTTTTCTATTTTATTTTTTTTAAATTATCAGGCGTCAGGATACGCCATGAAAAACGGGTGATATATTTGGTTTTAAAACAAATGACAGATGATCCAGATAACACTGATGAGGCAAGAATAGGTGTCTTCATCTGTGAATGTGGAGTCAATATCGGAGGTGTCGTTGACTGTCAGGCAGTTGCAGACTATGCAGGCACGCTTCCTGATGTTATACGCTCCTCGGTCAACAAATATACCTGCAGTGATTCCGGCCAGTCCGAGATCAAGCAGGCAATTATAGATAATAAGCTCAACCGTGTGCTTGTGGCAGCATGTACGCCTAAGACACACGAACCTATCTTCAGGGCATGTGTGGAAGAAGCAGGTCTGAATCCTTACCTTTTCGAGTTCGTGAACATAAGAGAACACTGCAGCTGGATTCACATGCAGGAAAAGGAAGAGGCAACAGAGAAGGCCTGCGAGCTCGTACGCATGGGAGTCTCAAGGGCAGCCAGGCTTGAACCCCTGCAGTCCAATGAGGTGCCTGTAACTGACACAGCACTTGTGATCGGTGCCGGTGTTGCCGGTATGCAGTCAGCCCTTGATATCGCAGATATGGGTTACAAGGTCTACCTTGTTGAAAAGGACCCATCCATCGGTGGAAAGATGGCACAGCTCGACAAGACCTTCCCCACCAATGACTGTAGTATCTGTATCCTCGGTCCGAAGATGGTCGAGGTTGCAAGGAACAAGAACATCGAACTGATGACATATTCCGAAGTAGAGGAAGTGGACGGATATGTCGGTAACTTCAAGGTGAAGGTAAAGCACAAGGCACGTTATGTGGACGTTGATACCTGTACCGGATGTGGTCTCTGCGTTCAGAAGTGTCCTGTTGAGGTACCCAACACCGAGTTCAACGAGGGCATAGGCACACGTAAGGCGATCTACGTTCCATTCCCGCAGGCCGTTCCTTTGAGAGCCGTTGTTGACAGGTCAGTATGTATCGACTGTGGTGCCTGTTCCAGGGCATGCAGCAGCAATTCTGTCATAATGGAGCAGGAAGACTCGTTCTCAGAACTTGATGTCGGTGTCATAGTCGTTACAGCAGGTTTCGATGTATACGACCCGGAGCCAACCAATGATTTCGGATACGGACTTTATGATAATGTAATTACAGGCATGGAGCTCGAACGCCTGATAAATGCCAGCGGACCTACCATGGGTAAAGTAGTAAGACCAAGCGATGTAAAGCCACCAAAGAAGGTCGGTTTTATCCAGTGTGTGGGAAGCAGGGACAAGAAGCGTAACAGATATTGTTCCAGTTTCTGCTGCATGTACGCTCTCAAGGACGCTCAGCTTATCAGGGAGAAGTATCCTGACTCCGAGGTCTATATAATGTACATGGACATGAGGACCCCCTTCAGGAACTATGAGGAGTTCTACGACAGGGCAAGGGACATGGGTATCCGTTTCATCAGGGGTAAGCCCGGCAAGGTCACTGAAGTTGAGAATGGAGACCTGAAGGTCCGTGTCGAGGATACACTGACCAACGATATCATCGACCTTGATCTTGACCTGCTGGTCCTCAGTGTTGGTGCTGTCTCAGGAGAGAGCACTGAACGTATCAGACAGATCCTAAAGGTCAGCAGGGCTGCTGATGGTTTCATGATGGAAGCACATCCAAAGCTCAAGCCAGTGGACACCACACTGGATGGTATATTCATAGGCGGTGTCACCCAGGGACCAAAGGATATCCCGTATTCCGTATCACAGGGAAGTGCATGTGCTGCCCGTGCAACACGCTATCTGGCACAGGGTAAAGCAATAACGGAAGGTATCACCGTTGATGTGAATGATGATATCTGTGTAGCCTGTGGAATTTGCGTACCAATGTGTCCTTTCCAGGCACTCTCACTGGAGGACGGCAAACTCAATATTATCAAGGCACTCTGCAAGGGTTGCGGAACATGTGCAGTGGCCTGTCCGACAGGTGCGTTGCAGCAGAACCACTTCAAGAACGACCAGCTTCTGGCGCAGGTCAAGAACGTCTTTACCTTCGGAGATGAATGAAAATGACAGAGAACAAACAATGGGAACCAAAGATAGTCGCATTCTGCTGTAACTGGTGCAGTTACGGTGGTGCCGACACAGCAGGTATGGGAAGATTCCAGCAGCCTGCATCCCTGAGGATCATTCGTGTCATGTGTTCCGGTCGTATCGATCCGCTTCACGTTTTCAATGCATTCCTTGAAGGTGCGGATGCAGTATTGGTAACAGGATGTCACCTTGGTGACTGTCATTACGTTAACGGTAACTACAAGACCCAGGTAAGGTACGACTTCATGGAAGATATGGTACTGGAACTGGGCCTTGAGCCTGAAAGGCTTCATCTTAGCTGGATAAGTGCCAGTGAAGGTGAGAAGTTCGCAAACTTCGTCAGGGAAGTAACTGAACAGGTCAGAAAGCTCGGACCAAGTCCTCTTAAGCCAGAGGGGGTGAACTGATATGGTAGAAGTTGGAGACAGAATAATAGGCTATTCGACCGACACCGGAGTTCGTAACAAGGGAGCTTCCGGCGGTCTTGTAACTGCAGTATTGGCAGCAGCTCTTGAAAAGGGACTTGTTGAAGAGGTCGTTGTACTCAAACACATAAGCGAGTACGAGGCTGTACCGATCATAACCAGCGATGTGAACGAGGTCCTTGCATCAGCAGGAAGTATGCACACAGTTCCTGTGAACCTTGCAAAGTACGCTGTTGGTAAGAATGTTGCCATGCCTGGAAAAGCATGTGATATCAGAGGTGTTATCGAACAGGCAAAGCGCAATGAGGTCGATATTGACAATACTTATCTTATAGGTCTCAACTGCGGCGGGACCATGTACCCGGTACAGACCCGGGAGATGCTCATCAACATGTATGAGATAGACCCTGAGGATGTCACAGGCGAGAACATAGAGAAGGGTAATCTGATCATCAGGACAAGGTCCGGTGAGGAGAAGGGAATCTCTATCGACGAGCTTGAAGAAGCAGGTTACGGAAGGCGTGAGAGCTGCCGTTACTGTGATGTCAAGATACCAGTTAATGCAGATCTTGCATGTGGTAACTGGGGTGTCATCGGCGAGCTTTCAGGGAACGCAACCTTCTGTGAGGTAATGAACGAGAAGGGTGTCCGTCTTCTGGAGAATGCCATTGAGGCTGGTTTCATAGAGGTCCAACCTGCAAGTGATAAGGCCATCGCTATCAGAGAGAAAGTGAACAACGTCATGCTATCCATGAGTGAGAAGTGGTCTGAGAAGATATTCACCGAGATACCGGATAGTGAACGTACCAGATACTACATGGAGCAGTTCGCTGACTGTATCGACTGTGGTGCCTGTAAGGAGGTCTGTCCTGCATGTACCTGCGGTGAGGATTCCAAGTGTACCATGTATCACAATCTTGAGGACAATTACAGGATGAGCATGTTCCACATGGTCCGCCTGATGCACCTGTCTGACAGTTGTATAGGCTGTGGTCAGTGTACTGATGTCTGTCCTGCGGATATTCCGGTAACAACCATCTTCAGACGCTTTGCTGAAAAGTCACAGAAGAAATACAACTACAAGGCCGGAATGACACTTGAGAGACCACCTTTCCTGGAGGTGATGCCAAGATGAAGGAAATGATATATCAGACGATCTGCCCCGGATGTGGTGTAGGATGCGGACTTTTCATCAGAGAGAACGATGAGGGTAAGTTAAGTATCGACCACATGAAGAGCAGTCCTGTGAACCTTGGAAAGCTGTGCAGGTTCGGAATGAAACTCCCGCACTATTACGCTAAAGCTAATAATGCTGAAAATATGGTAGATGGCTCTGCTGTGGATGCAGAAACTGCCATAAAAGCAGCAGTTGATATCCTTAAGGATGCTGACACCGACAGTGTTGCACTGTTGTCCGTGGGTAATACCAGCAACGAGGAACAGATGGCATTCACAAAGCTTGCTGAAACACTTGGTACTGTTGTGCAGACCGGTGTTCAGAAGATGTGCATGCCTGAACCGAGAACACTGGCTGGGATAGAAAAGGCAAAAAAGATAGTCCTTTTCGTTGATCCATATGTCCAGTACCCTCTCATTGTCAGGAGACTGCTTGCAGCAAAGCAGAATGGTGCACACGTGATCTCAGTTGGCACAAAGCCTCTGAACCTTGCTGATGAGACACTTGACCTGAAGCCTGAGCAATATGGTGAACTGGAACTTGACAGTGAATCATTGATCATAGCTGATGTCCATCCAAATTCAGATGCCGGAATGGTGAGCTATGTGAAGGCACTTGCTAAAGGAACGGGTGCAGGACTTCAGTTCATGAAGCCTTTCATGAACAGCAACGGAGCTGCACTTCTTGCAAATAAGGATGGCAGCAGAATAGGTCTTGCAGAACTGATGGAAGACATCGAGCTTGGCAATATCAGGACACTTGTAACTCTTGACAGTGACCCTGTGGAGCTCATGCCTGATGCTGAAGCAGCTATTGAGGCATTGAAGAAGCTCGATAAACTGATAGTCATCAGTTCAGTTAAGGGTCCGGCTACAGGGATGGCCGATGTTGTCATTGCCACTGATCCTGTTTACAGCAAGGCAGGTACCTTCCTGAACGTTGAGGACAGCCTTCAGAAGAACAGTGGTACAGGAAAGGCCGGTGTGGATGCCCTGTCACTGCTCAATGCAGGTATCGGCGGGAAGACCTTCACCCATGACGAGATGAACTATCTTGTGATGAAGACCATCGAAGCCAGCAAGGATGGTCCATCAGGGAAAATGCAATGTAGCGGAACAGATATCGCTGTCTCTTCAACAGATATTCCTGAGGACATGTATGAACTGAGATACCTGTACAATCCTTTCATGTGGTCCGACAGGGAGGATGACAATGACTTTGTCCTTCTCAACAGGAACACGGTCAAAAAGCTCGGTCTTAAGAAGGGCGGCTGTGTGAACCTGAAAGGTGAGAAGGGTGAACTGAAGATGAGATTCCGTGTGGAATCAATTCCTGACGGCCTTGTACTGACAGCAAAGAAACTGTCCATAGCTAAAGGAGTTTCAACCGCTATATCCATGGAGGTATGTTAATGCCTGAACTTGACACCGAACAGCAGAAAGCCTTCATCGAAGAGATGATGCTTAAGAACGAACTCAAGGGAGCTTCCAAAAAGAGGCTCATCAGGTTCCTTGCTGAAAAATACCAGTGGGACCAGCAGAGAGTTCAGTTCAAGCTCAAAAGGGCTATACTTGCTGAAAGGTACGCACAGTCACACTGAACCTTTGATGGTAGAATAGTCCAAAAAATATCATGGCAGGACATTCCTGCCTTTAATACTCTTTTGTGTTCTTTTTTAAGGTAGTATCTTAGTCAATGGAAGCTCATTCCAGTCTCTTTTTTATCTCATCACTGAGCTTCTCACTTTTCTCATCTTCGAGCATCTTTCGAAGTTTAACATTATCAAGCAATGGTTTTGCCTTTTCGATCCGCTCTTTTGCCATTTTGAGCAATGAGCCATCGATCTTAGGAAGCTCCACTTCAACATGCTCTTTATGCTCTTCCTTTTCAACCTCAAGTGTCCTTGAGATATCAGGATGGTCCCTTTTACCAGTTACCATGGAATCAATGGCATCACGCCACTGCTGTGCCCAGGGGGAGTCTGGAATATCGGTGTGATTGACCTTTGTACGTTTAACCGTCATTACATCCTTTGGACAGGCATTGACACAGGCACCGCAATAGGTACAGTAGTCGTGTAGTGCGGCTATCTTCGCCCCATCCTCGGGCACATACCAGAGATGTGAAGGACATACGTTGAAACATCCATGGCAGCCCTGTGGGTCGCATTTGTCCACATTTATCTCTATGAGACTAAGTTCTCCCTCGAACTGCTTTTTTAGATCAACGGCATCATATGGGCAGACAGCCTGGCACCAGGTACAACGGGTGCATTTGTCATCGTCAACTGTGACAACTCCCTCTATCTCAGGCGCTTCGCCTCGTTTCTCGCCTTTGACCCTGATGGCATCCTCGGGACAGAGGTCCTGGCACAGCACACAGTAGTCGCACTTATCCTCATCCACCAGCAGCAGGTCGAATGGCTGGATATCAGTAGGGGTCTTTTCCTTTTCCACAAGCAGGAATGCCTCACAGAATTCAGCACAGAGGCCGCAGAAGTTACATTTGTCCGTATCTATCTCTATCTCGCCTTCTGCTCCTTCCTTGAAGGGTGCTATCTCCTCTTTCTTCTGGAAGGTGAACTCTACATCTATTGCCTCCTCGGGGCATACAGCCTTACAGAGTGCGCATGGGAGGCATTTCTCATTCATCCTGACATAGGAATCGTAGGTTGGGAACTCATCCTTCTCAGGGAGCTCTCCCTCCTCGGTCATCTTAAAGGCGTGAACCGGACAGAAGTTGGCACACATGGAACAGAATGTACACTTCTCAAGGTCCATCATCACAGGTGGTGCATCCAGTCCTGTGGCTATCTCCTGTATGGGACCCAGTTCCAGTGCTTTAGTAGGGCAGAGTCCTACACATATGCCACAGCCCACACATCTTTTGTAATCATAATCAAGGAACTTGACGGACTTGCTGCTTATCTGGCGGTAGATGAAGTGGGAGCCATCGATGTCCATATCCTTATCGACACAGAGGGAACCTTCACGGCATTCCTCGGTCACTGTTCTCCCTCCTTCAGTTCGGAACCGATAGGTCCTATCTTTTCCAGATAGTCCACGAAATTCTCAATGGAACTGGCAAACCTCTCGCCCTCGGAAGCTGATATCCATTCCACTTTTAGACGTTTGGGGTCTATTCCAACGTCACCAAGGACTTCCTGAAGGGCTTCCATCCTGTTCTTTGCATTGTAATTGGCAAAGATGTAGTGGCATTCCCCAAGACGGCATCCTGCTACGAGCACACCGTCCGCACCATTTTCAAGTGCTTCAAGGACAAAGGATGGGTCCACACGTCCGGCACACATGACCCTTATGACACGGATGTTGGTCGGATATTGTATCCTTGAAGTTCCGGCAAGGTCTGCACATGTGTAGCTGCACCAGTTACAGAGGAAAGCAACGACCAGCGGGAATTCTGATTTAACTTCTGTAGCAGCGTGGATCTGAGCTATTATCTGCTCATCGGTGCTGTTACGCATCCATATGGCATCAGCAGGGCATGATGCACTACATGCTCCGCATCCCATACAGGAGAGCTCATCAACCACCGCCTTGCTGTCCACCATGGTGATCTTGTTGAACTTGCAGACATCTGCACATATGCCACAGCCTATGCATTTGTCCGGGTTGACATGTGCACTTAGCGGGTCCATCTCCAGTTCGCCCTTTGACAGGAGTTGCATTGCCTTAGCAGCAGCAGCACTTCCCTGGGCAATGGATACCTGTATCTCTTTAGGACCGGATGCGCATCCTGCTATGTAGATACCTTTTACGTGGGAGTCAACAGGTCTCATCTTTGGATGGGCTATTGAGAAGAAGCGGTCCGTGCGTCTTGTAAGATTGAGCACTCTGGATATCCTGTCCGCATCAGTGACGTTCTCCATGCCTGTTGCAAGGACTACGAGGTCGGAAGGTTCCTCGTATATCTCACCGTTCAGGGTGTCCTCATAACGAAGCTGCAGTTTTCCTGTATTATCCTGGAGTATCTCCCCTACCTTCCCGCGAATGAAGCCGATGCCCATTTCCTGGCTGCGGATGTAGTATTCCTCGTACATCTCACCGCCTGCACGTACATCTATATAATGAATAGTAATATCAATTTCAGGATAGCGTTCCTTGAGAAGCTGTGCATTCTTCATGCTTGACATGCAGCATACTCTGGAACAATATGGGTTGCCGACCTTCTCATCCCTTGAACCGACACATTGTATGAATGATACCTTCTTCGGTATCTCCATTGTTGAAGGTGAGAGCACTTTTCCCTTTGTAGGACCGGCAGCGTTCAGCAGTCGCTCCAGTTCCATATTCGTGATGACATCAGGATAGATGCCATAACCATATTCCTGTTTGCGGGAAGCATCGAAATGGTTGTAACCTGTTGCAAGTATTATGGCTCCCACGGTGAATTCCAGTTTTTCCTCTTTCTGATGATAATCTATAGCATCGGCAGGACATGCCTGTTTGCAGAGTCCGCAGCCTACACAGTACTCATTGTCAATATAGACCACCTGTGGGACAGCCTGTGGTATCGGCATGTTGATGGCCTTCGTCCTTCCAAGACCTGAATCGAACCTGTTGGCAATTTCCACAGGACAGACACGACCACATTCATCCACACAGCCCTTACACTTATCTTCAAGAACGTATCGTGGTTTTCTGGTAACGGTCACCTGGAAATTCCCTACAGGTCCTGAGACATCGGTGACCTCTGCAAGTGTTATAAGGTCTATGTTGGGGTGCTGGTCCACATCGGTCATCTTCGGAGCAAGCACACAGATAGAACAGTCGTTAGTGGGGAACACCTCGTTTAGCAGTGCCATCTTTCCACCGATGGTGGGTTCTTTCTCAACAACGTACACATGGTGTCCTGAGTTGGCAAGCGTGAGGGAGGCTTCGATCCCGGCAACGCCTCCTCCAATGACAAGCACATCCTTTGTAACGGGGACTTTCTTGAGCTGGAGCGGGTCCAGTAACTTGAGCCTGGCAATTCCCATCCTGATAAGGTCAAAGGCTTTCTGGGTGGCCATCTGAGGGTCATCCATATGGACCCATGAGCACTGCTCGCGGATGTTGACCATTTCCAGCATGAAAGGATTAAGACCCGCTTTTTCGAGCACCCTCTTGAAGGTCTGCTCGTGCAGGTGAGGTGAACAGGCTGCTACGAGTATATGATTGAGATCAAGGTCGGTTATGTCCTGGACGATGGATTCCTGTCCCGAATCAGAACACATGAACTGTATGTTCTTGGCAACTTTCACCCCGTCAAGCTCACTGACCTTTTCTCTTAATGACTCGACGTTTATGGTATGTGCGATGTTCAGTCCGCAATGACAGATGTAAACTCCAATTCGCATATAGTTGCCTCCTTCCGAGATTGAATGATGACCTGAGTAAAGATATAGTTTTGGATGAATGGTGAAAAACCATTGATTAACATCTCATTATTGGCTTTCTGTGCATATTTGGAATGTTCCATCATTGAAGCCAATCATCTATGCGAACAGTTTAACAGATGGCCATAAGGCTTTTAACCTAATTGTTCGTATTATTGATTGTTTTACCTTCCTGCGCAGGGATGCGCAGAACTAAAGTGAAGAGAGGACATTGCGATGTCCTCTTCACCTTCCGATCATTCAGAATATCTATTTTCAAGCTTGTTTCATTAAACCGGTGCCAATATCTTTGCCCGGTTCCAGTCTTTTAAGCCAGGTTCTTAACTTTTCATGTTTGTGTCAACCAGGTTCACAATATCATTGTAAAAAAATAACAGTTCGATCAATGGCCATAATAGTTTTATTATAAATCTGTATTGAATTAATTGTTTGTACCCAACCAACAAACTTGCACGGAAATTGAGGGAAGGGGAGAACATATCCATGTTCTCTTCTCCCACCTTGCATTAGCCTTGCCAACTCCACAATAAAATTCCTCCTTTCATTGACTTTATTTTACAGTTTGATCAATGGCTAGAAAAGTTATATAGTATATTTTTTCATCTTTTTTCTGTTAACTAGTAAAAAATAACTAGTAGGAGTACAAACAATGAGAAAGATAGCAATAGGATTTATAGTACTTTTGCTCTGCATTTCAGTTGCAAGTGCAGGTCAGGACAACAAGAATAAAGATGATGGTTTTACTTTGATCAATGCAAAGGACCTGGGCTACAAGGTAGTTCCAGTGAAGTCAGACGATGGTGGGATCAGCATCATGTCAATTACCGATACAATTACTCAGGGAGAGACAAACTGGCACTATGTTAATATTAATTCATATTATGATTCTCTAAATGTAGATCTTAATTGGGGAGATTCCAGTGATTCCCTTAAATTATACATCTATGATCCGAGTTACAATTGTATAGGTACATTCTATGATTCAGCAGATGGAAGTATCAATGGAAGAATCAATCTCTATATTTCCAGAAATGGTGGAATAGAACAGGGAACTTGGAGATACAGAGTTTATGGTTATTCTGTAAGTGGAACGGAAGATTATTCTATTTAATGTACTATTAGCTTAGTATGAAAAAAATCAGATTTTTCCTCTTCTTTTTTTTCTTTTTAATATTTATTTGTCCTTGTGATGGTAACTATTTAATTGAACCGAATGAGGATTCTGATTTAATAACCCATACAGATGGAGCAGAAGGGACAGATACATTCTGGGACCTGCCTTTTTACTTTAAATTAATAACCATCATTGCGTTTGTCCTTGCACTCGGCTGGAAACTTGTAGCAATTCTCACGGCATGGGTCAAGAAGGATCCCAAGAATGAGAATCGTCTTAAGATCCTCAACTTCATAGAGGATAATCCCGGTAGTACGGTCAACATGATCGAGAAGGACCTTGGGATCAAAAGGGGAACTGTCCGTTACCATGTCAATACGCTGAAGGATTCCGGTAAGATACTCCTGTTCAAGAACGGTAACTATGTAAGTCTCTTCCGTAACGGTACCGATCTGTGGAGAAAGGACCACAAGAGTACAATAGAACCTCATCTGCAGGGAATGACGTGCAAGAAGGTATGCAGTCTTATCTATGAGAATCCTGGCATAACCAATAAGGATATCTCAGATACATTGGGAATAACCAGATCAGCGGTGGCTTCCCATATAAGGACACTGGAAGAGATGGGGTGTCTTGTGGTCGAATCCAGTGGTAAGTTCAAGAACTATTACCTGGATACAGGTCATCATCCTGATAAATTACCTTTCTTTGAAAGGGTAGCCTGATAATCTCAAAAGCTGATGTATGTTAAAAAATGTAATTGTGCAGATGTATGTGCTTTTGCATTTTATTTATTTTCAAGTATGTAGTTTTTTCCACAATCCTTTTTCTAACCCTGTGCATCCGGGGACACATCACTGACCTTGATCAGTCCAGATAGATTTATAAAGTTCTGACAACTATTTTAATTGGGTAAATGTATGGGAATAGGGAGTGAATTTTGTCTGTGTGAAAGATGTTCATTGAAATGAATGTGGCAATGACGCATCATAAATGAACACTTTATGATCATTATATACAGGTATCCACCTGGAAACTGTTCTCCTTATATCCAAGTATCCCTAATATAGCAGTATCTTAAAGATATCGTAAATAGGAAGCATGGTGAATAAAATGTTCTGTTATCAGTGTGAAGAAACCTTGAATGCAACCGGTTGTACAAAGAACGGTGTATGTGGAAAGAAAGCTGAAGTTGCAGACCTTCAGGATGACCTTATCTATGTCCTGAAAAGTATTGCGTTCTACAACTCCAAGGCAAGGGAGAACAATCTTAACGATGCAAAGACCGATGAGTTCATTCTTGACGGGCTATTCGCAACGGTCACGAATACCAATTTCAGCAAGGCTGACTTTGAAAAGCTCATCAGTGAAGGCTTTGAGATCAAGGATGGGATAAAGAAGAAACTGATGGATGCCAAGGTCATCAATGAGAAGTCCGGATCATCCTTCCCCGCATGGATCAAAGAGAAGCTCCTTGGTGCAAGTCCCAATGCAGGCGAGGAGATACCCGTCATGGCAAAGGTCACCCCTCAGACCCTTGCAAATATCAACACCGGTATACTTGCCACAGAGAACGAGGACATCCGTTCACTCAGGGAATTGCTTGTCTACGGCCTTAAAGGAATGGCAGCCTATGCCCACCATGCAAATGTTCTCGGCTACAAGGATGACAATGTAATGGCATTCTTCGAGAAAGCCCTTCTTGCAACTATGGATGATGATATGGGTGTCGATGAACTGGTCCCAATGGTACTTGAATGTGGTACACATGGTGTCACTACCATGGCACTGCTTGACAAGGCAAACACCACGACCTACGGCAATCCTGAGCCAACTGCAGTCAATATCGGTGTCAGCGATAAACCTGGTATCCTTGTCAGTGGACACGACCTGCATGACCTTGCACAACTGCTTGAGCAAACGCAGGGAACAGGTGTTGATGTTTATACTCATGGTGAGATGCTTCCGGCAAACTCTTACCCTGCTTTCAAGAAGTATGATAACTTCGTTGGCAACTACGGTGGATCATGGTGGGAACAAAAAGAGGAATTCGAGAAGTTCAATGGTCCTATATTCATGACCACCAACTGTATCGTTCCTCCCAAGGAAAGCTACATCGACAGGATCTACACAACAGGTATAGTCGGTTTCGATGGTGTAACACACATCAATGCCGGTGAGGACGGAGGCAAGGACTTCTCTGCTATCATAGAGCAGGCAAAGACATGCAAACCACCTGAACAGCTTGAGGAAGGAACCATCATGGGAGGTTTCGCCCACGTATCCGCACTCTCCGTAGCTGACAAGATCATCGAGGCTGTAAAGGGCGGACAGATCAAGAAGTTCGTTGTCATGGCAGGATGTGACGGAAGACACAAGGAAAGAAGTTACTACACTGACTTTGCAGAAGCTCTTCCAAAGGACACTGTCATCCTCACAGCAGGATGTGCAAAGTACCGCTACAACAAGCTCGATCTTGGTGATATAGGTGGTATTCCAAGGGTCATTGACGCAGGCCAGTGTAACGATTCCTACTCACTGGTAGTTATCGCGCAGGCGCTTGCTGAGGCATTCGGACTTGATGATATCAACGACCTGCCTGTATCATATAATATCGCATGGTACGAGCAGAAGGCATGCCTTGTCCTGCTTGCACTTCTCAGTCTTGGTGTCAAGAACATCATGCTCGGTCCTACACTGCCGGCATTTGTCTCACCGAACGTTCTCAATGTCCTTGTTGAGAACTTCAACATCAGGCCGAACTCAACAGTTGAAGAGGACCTCAACCTCCTCATTTAAGCTTTTTACAGCAGTTCTTAACAAGGCTTTTATTTTAAGCCTTGATCTTTCTTTTTATCTAGGAAGTGGATCAATGAAAATTACAAGTTATACAGGTGCAGAGAAGAAAGACAACCCGCACGGGGTTACAGTACACAAGCTCTATGATACAGAACATGCCCAGGTCATGCACATGCAACTGAAGCCGGGCGAGGCGCTCAAAAAACATTCAACTCCTGTGGATGTGTTCTTCTATGTGCTTGAAGGCGAAGGCATCGTTGAGATAGGTGATGAACAGCAGACCGTTACAAAGGACATGCTCATTGAAAGTCCTGCAAAGGTCCCACACAGGCTTTTGAACGAAAGCGACGGACTTTTCCGTGTTCTTGTGACGAAGGTCCCACGTCAGACCGAACCGACAAAGATGGTTTGAACAAAGGTGGTTCAGGTCGGTATATCCAATGTCTGCCTCTTTTTCAGACTGGAAAAATAAGGTCGGGCGGAAATAGATAAATAATGATATCTTGAATATACCAATCATACTTTTATTGACTAGAACAGGAGATCATCTATGACAGACCTTGCGCCAATTATGGAAAAAACACACGAATGGGCATCAAAATATGCAAAGAAGAAAGGTTTTATCTTAAACCCTGATGAAGAGATGCTTCAAATGGTCATTGAAGGGCTTGCCCGGAACAAGGAGGAGCATGGCAAACAGTATTGTCCGTGCAGGTTGAGGACCGGCGACGATGAAGAGGACCGTAAGATAATCTGTCCATGTATCTATCATCACGATGAGATCGAGGACGAGGGTAGCTGTCACTGTTCTTTGTTCTTTAAGGTCTGAAAGTATCTCCTATGAAAAAAGGTTCCTGAACAAAGATTTAACGAACGCATTTCCAGAAGGTGAAAATGATGGCAAATGTAATGGAGATATACCAGTTACTTCCAAAGACGAACTGTAAGGAATGCGGGAAGAGCACATGTATGGCATTTGCCGTGGATCTTCTGGGACGCAAGGTAAAAGTGGATGATTGTACTCCCCTTGTTAATGAAACAAAGCACAAGGACAATTATGCGAAATTATCGGAGATGTTCGCTTCTGTAAAGGATGTCACAGAGACCGGTCTCATAGTCCATAATGAGAAGTGTATCGGCTGTGGTAATTGTGTTGTGGCGTGTCCTGTGAATGTCGCCAATGACCCTCTGGGCGCAGGCAGTGGAAAAGCACCCACATCTGATAAGGTCATTTTCAAGGTTGAAGATGGTGTCGTGAAGGCTAGCAACGTACAGGAATGTCGTCGTTTCGGAGAGAACAAGATCCTTTGTGTCGCATGCATAGATACTTGTCCTACAAAGGCAATTGAATTTGTTTGATCGTTCCCTGTCCTTTTTTTAGTGTGGTGATAATTTGAGTGAATATTATGTTTGTACGGGCTGTGCTCTCCTCTGTGACGATATAGAGGTCGAGACAGAAGATAACAAGGTGATAAAGGTCCATGCTGCATGCCGCAAAGGCGTTGCACGCATGAAAGGTTGCAGCGATTCGATGGAATGCACCATCGATGGCGAGAAGGCAGAAGTCGGTGATGCTATCCAAAAGGCTGCAGGTATATTGGGGAATGCTGAGAATCCTCTGATCTTTGGTCATGGCAATTCCAGTTCAGAGGCGCAGAAAAGGTCCATCGATCTTGCAAAAAGGACTGGAGCATACATTGATGATACTTCCTCGTTCTGTCAGGGTCCGATAATAGAGGCGATACTTCAGGACAGGATAAAGACATGTACCCTTGATGATGTAAGGCACAAGGCCGATGTAATAATATTCTGGGGTGCAGACCCTTCCAATTCACACCCACGTCATCTTTCAAGATATTCCTATTTCCCACGTGGTAAGGAGCGCCAGAGGGGATGGGAAGAGGACAGGACCGCAATAACCATCGATATCAGGAAGTCCGATACTGCCGTTATATCCGGTGATACTCGTTTCTACCAGATCCCGATGGCTGGGGATGCGGAGTTCATGGAGGCTCTTGTAAGTGCGCTGTCAGGAAAAGTTCCTAAAACATCCTATGGTTTCGATGTTAAAAGGATACTTGAGCTGTCAAATGTGCTGAAGAAGGCAAAGTTTGGTGTCATCTGTGTTGGTCTGGGACTCATCTACTCTCTTGAGGAACTCGAACCATTGTTCACGCTGATGGATAAGCTCAATGAAGTATCTGACTTCAATCTTATCCCGATGGTCGGACAATATAATATGAGAGGTTTCGATCACAATCTCTTTGAAGAGACAGGATACATCAACCGTGTCAAGTTCAACCCTGAAACAGGTGAAGCAGAACACGGCGCTGAACATTCGGTTGTTGAGGCTCTCAGGAGCAAGGCCGTGGATGCCGCCCTTATCATAGGCTCCGACCCGTTGTCAAGCCTGCCGCTTTCCGTTGCACGCTATCTTGCTGAGATCCCACTGATCACCATCGACCCATGTAGGAACCTTACAGCAACAAAGTCCACGGTAACGATCCCCTGTGCACTTGGAGGTGTTGAAGCAGGTGGCACAGCCATCAGGATGGATGGAGTGGAGATAGAGATGAAAAAGATAATCGATACCGATAATCTCTCCGATGAGGAGATACTTACAAGGATCACGGAGGCGATCTGATGGGATTCGGACAATTCCTTGCAGCACCTGAAGTAAAGATGAAGATAGTCACCTACAGGGACGTGTTCCAGAACACTGCCCAGGAAACATCACGTTTTGGTGAGGATTACGAAAAGCTCTCAGCAGTGATAAAACTGGACCCAAAGGACATCTCCAGACTTACTATCAAAGCCGGGGAGACTGTTGTTGTCAGGAATGCTTTCGGAAAAGTGGTCGTAACCGCACAGGTATCAGATAATGAGGGAGCTCATCCGGGAATCGCTTATATGGTGAACGGTCCCTGGTCAAATGCCCTTGTGCCAGATGAGACAGGCGGTACAGGTGTTCCAAAGTTCAAGGACTTCGAGGCTACCGTGCAGGGTGCAAAGGGTGAGAAGGTCACAGGGATACAAGAGATATTCTGATATTTTCTTTTTTAGTGTGGGAGATCGTCTCTGTAGAATTCCCCATTTGAATTCAGAAATAAAGTATTATCAACTGATGTCTATATCCATCTTTTCGGATTGTGCCGGCTTCGCCGTGACCCTCCGGGATGGTTTTAGTTGTTTATGACTTCCGATCAGGCAATCTTATTGTTCCCCTGCAACCTTGTGTTTCTGATGGATCTGTAAAAGTTCGTTGACAAACAAAGAACAATACAACCACCCGCCGCAGGCGGCACGCTTCATCACTATTGTCCTGATGTGAAGACCGTTGGAATATTGTAGTTGTTGAAAATTGCTGATTTAAAATTTGTGATTGAAAGGATCTCTACAGAGCCCGGCTATTCATATTTAAAGTGTTTCCGGCTCTACATTCTCATAGACTATCACATTATCCTGTCTATAAAGTGCCATAACCGCCTTACCATTAATTGATTTTCTGGTCAGTGCTATATGGTAGGGATTCTCGTCGATATCGATGGTCCCGAAAAGGATATTCCTGTGAATTGTCAGTGAGACGCTGCTGTTCTCATATCCTGAAACTTTTCCCTTGTATGTATGAAAACCTGCTTCTCCAAGGATAAAGATCCCGGATTCGTTGATTAATTTTATCTTTCGCTGGTCTTCGGGGAGCACCTGCTCTGTCAGGTGCAGTTCAAGGTCGCTATCCGGTAGCGATAACCTGATGATACCATCAGTCGCAGTATGATTGAATTTTTCAGGGTCCAGAGTTATTGTCATCGTTTCAAAGGGCCACACGTCTGTGATACCTGATGTGCTTTTTTCAATGTTCCCGATATCTACCATCTCAATTTTAGGCTCATAGACATTCTCTGTTGTTACTATAGCAACTAATGAAAGAATAATTGTTAAAAAAATAAGGAACGATAATGTCTTTGAAAATCTCTCATTCCACATTTGTATCCACTATGTGAATAAATGCAGCATGCTATTTAAAAAAAGTGAAAATTGTTCTATTGCAGTGATCAGTTGTTGTAAGCATCGTATATCTGCCAGACCCATACAATGAATCCCAGCAGGTAGCCTATAAGGATGAATTGCAGGAACCAGCAGATAACAAGGACCGTCCATATGCCTATAGCTTTGAAGAATTCACCTTTTATTATCTGTCCCAGCCCCGGGATGAAGATTGAAAGTAATGCCGGAACCCCATATCTTTTATCGTTGCTCATGATCTTAGCTCTTTATTGCTTTTAGTGACCTCATGTTAATGATGTTAAAATGATACAGGAATATAAAAAAGCTTACATATATCGTCCTTTATTGCTGGCACTATTATTGTTATCAGGCAGTAAAACTTTTAATCCATGCAGACATTAAGCAGTGTTAGGCGACGATATAAATGTTCATGACCAAATTATCTATCTTTTCTTTCCCGGTTTGTAGGTGATATATCTCTTTATGCACTCTATTTTAATATCATCTAAAATTATATATTTAATGAACGCTAAAACGGGTAACATAAAAGCGGGTATCTAGTGTGAACGATCGATCATCTCTTTCCTGTAATTTCCTTTTCTTCGGAGGTTTTCCTCATAATGAATAAGATCTGTACTGACGTAACAATTGAAGCTCCTATAGATGTGGTCTGGGATCTCCTGACCGATTTTGAGAACTACGAGAAATGGAACTCATTCATTCCTGATATCAAAGGAAAACTCGAACCCGGCTCAAAACTTGATATCTTCCTGCAGCCACCTGAGATGAAAGGCATGAGGATCGACCCGGTGGTCACAAAGGTCGAACCCGTGAAGGAGTTCAGGTGGATAGGTAACCTGTGGGTCAAAGGTATCTTTGACGGAGAACATGCTTTCAGACTTGAGGATCTGGAGAACAACAGGACAAGGATGATCCAGTGTGAGAGATTCAGGGGTATACTGGCTCCTCTTATATTGTATCTTGTTGGTGAAAAGACCAGAATGGGTTTCGAAAGTATGAACACAAGCCTGAAAAAGGAATGTGAGAAAAGAAAGGTTTAAGGGCTCAAATGGTATGTGCCCTTGGTCTGATAACTCTGTTATCAGAATATTGTTCCATGCAGTGAGCTATCCATCCTGATACCCTGCCCATTGCGAATATCGAGGTTGCAAGCTCGGCAGGTACATCCAGATACTTGTACACCACTGCAGAATAGAAATCCACGTTAGGATAGATCGGCTTTCCTCTCATCTCTACGAATTCGTGGTAAAGGATATGTTCTATCTCTTCAGCCATATCGAACCATGATGTATCACCGTTCTCAATTGCAAGTCTTCTGGCAACGTCCTTGTAGATCTTTGCTCTTGGGTCATATGTCTTGTATACACGATGGCCGAATCCCATGACCTTCTCCTTTCGTTCGAGTTTCCCGAGAACGTAGTCCTTTGCATTCTCAATATTGCCGATCTCGTCCATCATGTCCATGACACCTTTCCTGGCACCGCCATGTAACGGTCCCTTGAGGGTGCAGAGTCCGCAGATCACAGCGGAGTACATGTCTGAAAGTGTGGATGCAGCAATTCTTAATGAGAATGTGGATGGGTTAAGTTCATGTTCTGCACTTAAAATGAGATCTTTTTCCATTGCCTCTGCTTCAAGCTCGGTTGGCATCCTGCCTGTGAGCATGTAAAGGAAATTTGCTCCGTGGGACAGGTCATTGTCAGGACTTATAACATCCAGGCCATGACTTCCACGGTGAAGGGCTGCAACGATCGTGGGGAACTTAGCCACAAGTCTTGCAGTCTTGTTCTGATTAGCATCTACTGTATGATGATTGTTCTCTTCATCAAAATGGGCGGTGCAGGAAATTGCGGTCCTCAGACCATCAAGTTCTTCGCTACCCAGGCTCAGATCCTTAAGGAAATCTACCAACTTGCAATTGATATGACGATTTTCTTTAAGCTTCAGGGAGTATTCGTTCAATTCGGCTTCATCAGGGAGCTTTCCGTTGATAAGCAGGTAGGAAACTGCATCATACGGCAGGTCTACAAGATCCTCTATCCTGATCCCTCTGTACATCAGGATTCCCTGGATACCATCGATAAAGGATATTTTGGTATCCAGAGCTACTACGCCTTCCAGGCCTTTTTTCATCTCTTCCATATAAAATTCCTCCGATGGGTCGAAGTACACGTTTTTTTAAAATATGTTCAATAATACCTTTTGTTTGTCCATATATATACTTTGCTGGATTTTTAACGCCATAATATAATTAGATTGTTTCAAAATATGGACAATCCTGAACAAAAACAGGAGAACGAACAGTTCATTCTCCTCTTACCTTATCTCTCAGGAACTTGTGAAGAATTCCACCGTTCATGTAATATTCAACTTCCACATCGGAGTTCAGGCGAACATCTACGGTGAAGGTCTTTTCTGTGCTTTCTTCAGTCTTTGCGGTTACTGTTACTTCCCCGAAAGGCTTGAGCTCATCGATTCCTGTGATATCGAAAGTCTCCTTTCCTGTAAGTCCGAGGCATTCAGCACATTCTCCTTCTTTGAACTGGAGCGGGAGAACACCCATACCTACAAGGTTACTGCGGTGTATCCTTTCGAATGATTCTGCAATGACAGCCTTGATTCCAAGGAGCTGGGTACCCTTTGCAGCCCAGTCACGTGAGCTTCCTGTACCGTATTCCTTTCCTGCCACAACGACAAGCGGAGTACCTTCTTCTACGTACTTCATAGCAGCGTCGTAGATAGGCATTTCCTCGTTCTCAGGCTGGTGTATGGTCCATGAACCTTCCTTGCCTCCAACGAGCTTGTTCTTGAGACGGACATTTCCGAATGTTCCTCTCATCATGACCTCATGGTTACCACGCCTGGATCCGTATGAGTTGAAGTTCTTCTCATCGACTCCCTTTGATATCAGGTACTGGCCTGCGGGGTAGCTTGATGGAATGGATCCTGCTGGTGAGATGTGGTCAGTGGTTATACTGTCAGCCACCATCACAAGAGCGCGTGCTCCTTTGATGTCTGCCAGACCGTCCACCTCAAGCGGGAAGTCCTTGAAGAAAGGTGGTTCCTGGATGTATGTTGATTCCGTGTCCCAGTCATAGAGCAGTCCCTTTGGAGCTTCAAGTTCTCTCCAGAGGTCTGTTCCCTGATAGACATTGGAGTACTGTTCCTTGAACATCTCAGGTGTTACAGCCTTGCGTATTGTCTCATCGAGCTCTTCCTTGCCTGGCCATATGTCCTTAAGGTAGACTGGCTGTCCGTTAGGGTCACAGGCGATCGGCTCGTTCATAAGGTCTATGTCGACTGTACCTGCAAGTGCATATGCCACGACGAGCATTGGTGATGCAAGGTAGTTAGCCTTTATCTGTGAGTTGATCCTTCCTTCGAAGTTCCTGTTACCACTGAGAACTGCTGCAACGGTCAGGTCCTTGTCCTCTATCTTGTTCGAGACGGCTTCATTGAGTGGACCACTGTTTCCGATACATGTGAGACATCCGTATCCTACAAGGTGGAAACCAAGTGCATCGAGATATGGCATAAGATCTGCTTCCTCAAGGTAATCTGTAACTACACGGGAACCAGGTGCCAGACTTGTCTTGACGAACGGCTTGACCTTCAGTCCCTTCTCAACGGCTTTCTTTGCAAGGAGTCCTGCACCGATCATGAGAGCTGGGCTGGATGTGTTGGTACATGATGTGATGGATGCGATAACAACAGAACCATGTGTTACTGCAACGACATCGTCAGCACATTTGATCTTTGTGATGCCTGTGTGATGTGGATGTGTGATCTCTGATACGCTGTATCCACCATCTTCGAGCCAGCGGCTGTAATCCTCGTCATCCCCATTTGGAGCCTTTCCGCTCTTTGCAGCGAACACGTCCTTCATTGTCTGGTGGAATGCCCTTGACATATCCTGAACAGGTATGCGGTCCTGAGGTCTCTTTGGTCCTGCAAGACTTGGTGTTACTGTGCTGATGTCAAGTTCAAGTGTTGATGTGAATTCGGGGTCCTCTGCTCCTTCTTCAAGGAAGAGTCCCTGTTCCTTACAGTACTGTCTGACAAGTTCGACCTGTTCTTCGCTTCTTCCTGTCATGGTCATGTACGCAAGTGTGACCTCATCGACAGGACAGAATCCCATTGTAGCACCGTATTCTGGTGCCATGTTAGCAAGTACTGCCCTTTCTGTGAGTTCAAGTGCCTTGTATCCAGGTCCGTAGAATTCCACGAACTTACCTACAACACCGTGCTGCCTGAGCATCTCTACGACAGTAAGTACGAGATCAGTGGATGATACGCCTTCCTTGAGCTCTCCTGTGAGCTTGAATCCCACAACTTCAGGGATCGGCATGTAGTATGGCTGACCGAGCATTACGGCTTCAGCCTCGATACCACCGACACCCCAGCCAAGGACACCAAGTCCGTTGATCATTGTGGTGTGTGAGTCGGTACCAACGAGTGTGTCAGGGTAAGCGACAAGTTCGCCATCCTTCTCTTTGAGATGGACCACGGATGCGAGGTACTCGAGGTTGACCTGATGGATGATACCGCTTGCAGGTGGTACTACTCTCATGTTATCGAAAGCATTCTGTGCCCAGTGGAGAAGCTCGTATCTTTCCTTGTTGCGGTGGAACTCATATTTCTCGTTGCAGTTACGTGCATATGATGTGCCGTAATAATCCACCTGTATGGAGTGATCGATAACGAGGTCTGCAGGGATCACAGGGTTGATGGTCGATGGGTCGCCACCAAGTCTCTGGGTTGCTGACCTTATAGCAGCAATATCTACAACAGCAGGCACTCCGGTGAAGTCCTGCATAAGTACCCTTGAAGGATTGAATGGTATGTCGACTGCAAGAACCCCGTTAGGACTCCAGCTTGCCAGGTTCTTCACATCTTCCTCTGTGATCACCTTTCCGTCCACGTTCCTCAACACAGCTTCAAGTAAGACCCTGATGGAGTAAGGTAATCTGGAAATGTTGGTGATTCCCAGCTCTTCGAGCTTTTTCAAGCGATAGAGGTTTACCTTCTTGTCACCGATAGTGATGGTCTGTTTGGATCCAAATGAATCCTTGAGATCGTCATTTGTCATAATGTCACCTGTTAAATGTAATTCGATAATGATGTTCTATAGGATCAAAACCGGCCCTTCTGCCGGAATTGTTAGTATCGTTTGCCTGTGGCATTCCTAGCCGTTCAAATAATTCCCTGCCGATATCAACTGTTTTGCTGACCATGATGCCAGCTGTCCGCAGGGTGTTCAGACTAGGGAATAAAAACCCGCATTGAAATAAATAAGTTTGCCCTCCTTTAATGTGATTAACTAAGTTTTTGTAATCTGTGGGGATGGGGGTGGAATGGTCTGATCGTTTCTTTATAATTATCGGATTAGTTTTTGGTAGGATAGTTGTTGAAACTATTTTTATTGTTTCAAGCAAATTGGTAGGACAATCATAGAATATGCTACTCATATCATGAAAAAGCACGCTAAATGGGATAAAGCATAGTGTGCTGGTTTATTTGAAGAAAAAACAAAGGAAGGGATATTAACTTTTAAGAGTGGGGCTGTTAGGAGAATGATGAAGACTTTAAGTTTAATTTACTTTTCTAGCTTAGATTGAATTTCTTTAACTATCCCATCTTTGCCTTCTTTATTATAGTCTAAATACCCTATACTATCTGGAATGCCTACTATGGATGTATTGTCAATTCTAATTGGTAATATAAATTCAGAATCTCTTTTTTTTGCCTCTGCAGCTGCAACGCTAAACTCAAAATTTGTCCAGTCCTTTTTTGGATAGTGTTTTGAAATGAAAGGAACCACATATCTTGTATTTGTTGCATATGTTTCTTTAAAATAGCAATCTAGTCTTTTGCCCCACAAATTGCTTTTTTCATATTCATCATAAAAAACTGAAATTGAGCTTTTTACTAAATCCCCAGCAATTTCTTCAACAATACTTCGATCTTCTCCTGCAAATGAAAAAGCAATATCATACTTGAATTCATTATATTTTTTTAGGATAGCATCGTTTGCTCCATCATAATTAGAATAATTGATGTTAATTTCTAACTCTTTATTTCTTTCGTCTTGTTCTTTTATAAAATAGTTAAGTACATTAATGCCAAATTTTAAGTTATCATTTTCTATAAAGTCAACTAAATAATCTTCAAATAAGTATCCTGTAATTAATACGTAGAATCCCCCCATTTCGTTTACTTTTCCAAATGTGAGAATTCGATTATCAACAATCAAGTCTTCTCTACTTACTACTTGAGTAGTCGGATTTCCATGCAGTAAATCTCTACAAACCAAATTTGTCTTCTGGTGAAATGGATCACTAACTGCAATTTTGTCAATATCGTTGAATATTTGATGATATGATGTATTAAATTGATACTTTTTGTCTATGTTAATTATAAACTCTTTTAAACTTCTGAAGTGATGTTTTCTATCAAAACCAATAATTTCATCATTTTCGTTCATATATGTGTCAATACCTAAACCTAAATCTAATGCCTCTAAAAATTGATTTATTTTTGATAAATTATTGGAGTTTAAATCTCCATTGCCAATAGTGTGAAGTATTATCCCTCCTTTGGAGAAAAATTCCTTTACAGTACTAGCTTCGATTTTTGAAAAATCACTTTGTGGTTGTGGAGTTCCTTCAATTATTAAAACATTATATTTATTTTTTAAAAAATCATGTGTAGAAATGAGTTCATTTTTAAATTTACTATCTGGTAGTTTTTTATGTATATCATCATCTATAATAGCAAATTTACTATCAACAATAGATTCCTGTTTTAATATTGATATGAAATTTTTTAATTTTGTATATGATGATGTATGAGACCTAGGTTTGATATATAAGTGTATAATTTTTGTATTCATCATTTCAACTCTACTATATTTGTTATATATATGTAAAATTGATTTATGAATTTATATTATTTGCTACTCGATAATAATGTCTAATTTTAACATTCCAATCAAATCTTCAGAACTATCAAATTAACGATGTACAATCTATATCGAACCTGACTGAAATGCACGTAAAACCGTCAAACCAAAGCAGACATATTAACAGAATCAAAAACAGAGACCAATATGTCTCCTGTCCGTGCCGTCCGTGACAAAAAAATGTGGAGAAAAAAAGGAGGTGTGTTCCGTTATTAGCGGAACAATGAGTCTATTAGTAGCACTTACATTCCGACAACGAGGTTGCCAAACCAGCAGACGTCGTCTTTGGAATTCATGATGGTTGGCTTGAGCACATTCATTCCTGATTCCACGATGTGGGAGGCTTCGAATATCTGGGCGAGCTGTGACTTGCCTTCTTCAAAGAGGTCGCCTACGACTTTCATGCCTTCGATGAATCCCTGTTCTATAAGTTCCACAGGACTGATCCCTGCTTCAAGAGCTTCATGGGCTATTCTTTCGACGGCGCTTTCGTCGAGATCTATAACGGCATGCTTTGCCATATCGATGATCTCTTCCTTTGTTGGGTTCATATATCTCACCTTTATTTTGGTGTAATTCCTGTTGTTCTTATCTATATTATAGTGTTGATCGTTCTTTTATTCCTGCCCTATACAATTCCCAGATCAAAAGCCAGCGACAATACGATAGCTATTATCGAGAAGACAAATATCACCAGGTAATTCAGGCGTTCCTTTGAGACTGACAGACTCCACATGATGTATTCCAATCCGCGATAGTCCTCTTCGCTCAAAGTTGTCCTGCTCACTATCTTCTCGAGCAGTTCCAGGTTCCTAAGAACGCCTACCCGGCGTGTTGCTATATGATACCTGTGTGCAAAGAACACCAGATACCCTATAACACCCAGGTAGAACAGAGCTTTCGCCAGTATCCCGTTATAATAATCAGCGATTATTATCAGTCTCAGGAAGGCTGCGGAGATCAGTCCTATCCAGAAATAGAACTGCACCTTCCTCAGGCTGCTGCCCTCAGGGATATGTATGTTATTCAGATTTGTGACTGTTTGAGTCATTTTTGATTCTACCTGTCTTTTTTGTTGTATCTGTTTCCAGCAGATCGTTTTTGGTTTCGTTTTTGCTGGAAGACAGAATCTTGTTACCGCCTTAATATTATTTAAAGCTATTGCTTATTCACTTCTGTTAAGTTAAGGTTCATCTGTAAAGGTGGTCTGGTTGGATGTTCAGGGGAACGTAAAACAAAGTCATCATAGGTCAATTATGGTGAGGACATCTGGATAAGAGGGCCAGAAGGAGAGAGGGACGACCATCCACGTTATCTTTCCTATTGATAACAATGATATCCCTTTGTTTGAGAATGATGAATATCCATATTCAAGTGCATATGGGGATAAATAAAACAAGCAAACTTTATGAGAAAGAATGAAGGAAAAAGATGTATAAAAAAGATATGATCAAGGAATTAACATTCCAGACAGTCTACAGGTCTTTTGAAGAATGCCTTGACCATGCCATTATCATCGACTTCTTCTGAGAAACGTATGAGCTCCCAGCCGTCCATGCCAAGCTTGTTGAGATCTTCCTTCGTGCTGTTCCATTCTCCATAGTGTACAGACCTGATATCATATTCCCATGGTGCCATTTTATAACCTCTTTTTATTTGATATTGAATGTGATCATACTTGAGTATATAATAAGGTACAATTGCGTGATATAAATAACTTGTCAAAAAACAAGCTTGTGCTCAAATCAATTAGATCTTACTTAGGTGAAGGATCAGGGATAGAATATTGTCATCTTCAGATAGAAAACAGATAGAAAAGAAAAAATGAGATGACCCTATTGGGACAAAATAGATTAAGCTGGACAGCTCACTGACGTGAAAGCTTTTTAATGCTCTCAGGATCCCTCTTATTTTCTGAGATACCTTCAAAGAGCCTGCTCTTATCGATCCACATGTCTGATGCGCTCTGCAGACCCTGAGATTTATGAGGGGCATACTCAATTCCAAAAGCAGGAATGGGATTTTCGCCAATTGATGGGCTCCTTAATGAATCCTGAAGCATCTCGCGGCCAGATATCCTTTTTGTCTTCTCTTCTGCTGATATCTGCTCTTCTGTCTTGTTCTCTGTCATATGTTACTAGATTGATCTTATAGCTATTAAAGGATTCTGACAGGTGAAACGAATACATCAGGCATTCCGGATGCAATTTCATTCGAAAGGATGTGAAAATACGGAGCATATATTTATTACAGAGTAACTCCAGTATTTTTATGGGGAACTTAGCGAGTGGTTTTCTTTAGTTCATTTTGAAGGAGTTCACATGAGGTTGGAAAGAGACACTCTGGGAGAAGTGGAAGTACCTGATGATGTTTATTATGGTCCGCAGACAGCAAGAGCTGTGGATAATTTCAGGGTCAGCGGCGAAAGGTTACCTGTCGAGTTCATTAAAGCCCAGGCAGCCATAAAGATGGCATCAGCAAAGGCTAATATGGAACTTGGAAAACTTGATCATGAGATAGGTGAGCCGATAATAGAAGCTGCTTTTGAGATAAGGGATGGGAAACTGCTGGAACAGTTCGTTGTGGATGCATTCCAGTCCGGCGCAGGTACATCACAGAACATGAATGCCAATGAGGTCATTGCCAACCGGGCACTTGAGATCGTTGGATATGAAAGAGGACGATATGACATCATCCATCCCAATGATCACGTTAACATGTCACAGTCATCCAATGACACCACACATACTGCCGTTCATATAGCTACAGTTGAAAGTATCCGCTCATCGTTGCTTCCTGTGGTCGATGGGTTTCTGGGGGTGCTCACCGAGCGGAAGAATGAGTTCATGCCGATAGTAAAACCCGGAAGGACACACTTGCAGGATGCAGTTCCCCTGACATTGGGACAGGAGTTCGGTGGATATGTCAGGATGGTAGAACTTGACAGGAAGCGTCTGATGGAAGCGATTGATGGCCTTCTTGAACTCAATATGGGTGGGACTGCCATAGGGACCGGCCTGAACACACCTTCCGGTTTTTCGAAGATCGCCATCCGGGAAATGAGAACTACTACAGGTGTTGACTTCAGACTGGCTGCCGATCCATTCGAGGCAACCCAGGGTGCAGGTGCTATACTTGCCTGTTCTGCAGCGCTTCGGGGACTGGCGGTGAGCCTGATAAAGATCGCAAATGACCTGCGTCTGCTCTCCAGTGGTCCCAGGGCAGGCATGGGTGAGTTGAACCTTCCAGCAGTTCAGCCGGGTTCATCCATAATGCCTGGAAAGGTCAATCCTGTAATGGCGGAAATGCTCAACATGGCATGTTTTCAGGTGATCGGCAACGACACTGCCATCACGATGGCTGCGCAGGCCGGACAGCTTGAACTCAATGTATTCACACCGCTTCTGGCTCACAATATCCTTCGTTCTGTCAGGATACTCTCAGGGGCAATTTCCTCGTTCAACAGGAAATGTCTCTCCGGTCTGAGCGTCAATACCGAAAGGTGTGCTGAACTTGCCGTCTCCAGTCTTGCTCTTGCAACCTCACTTGCACCTGTGATCGGTTATGAAAGGGCGGCTGAAGTGGCTTACAGGGCACACAGGGAAGGCCGGAACATAAAGGACGTAGTAATTGAGATGGGAATACTTGATGATGAGGAACTGGAGGACCTGCTTGATCCCATGGAACTAACAGGGGTTGACATATGATAGACCATGATATTATCGTGATAGGTGGAGGACTTGCCGGGCTCAGGGCAGCGATCGAGGCTTACAAACTGGGAGCTGATGTTGCTGTGATCTCTAAGGTATATCCGGTTCGAAGTCATTCCGGTGCCGCACAGGGCGGTATCAACGCATCACTGGGTTCAGATGATAGCTGGGAATCACATGCCTTTGATACGGTGAAAGGTAGCGACTATCTTGCAGATCAGGATACTGTGGAAGTGCTTTGTAAAGAAGCTCCTGAAAGGGTGATCGAGATGGAGAACTGGGGATGCAATTTCTCACGACAGAAGGATGGTACAATAGCCCAGCGACCATTCGGAGGAGCAGGATTCCCGAGGACATGTTTTGCAGGTGACAGGACAGGTCACAATCTCCTGCATACCCTGTATGAGCAGGTTCTCAGGGCCGGGATCAAGGTGTACCACGAATGGCTTGTAATAAAACTAGATGTGGATAATGGAAGATGCACCGGTCTTATTGCCATGAACCTTGCTGATTCGGAGATCGAGGCCTTCAGGGCAAAAGCCACCATTCTTGCAACCGGTGGTTATGGCAGGATATACCAGAGGTCCACGAATGCTATCATAAACAGAGGCTTCGGTATAAGTCTTGCATACAATGCAGGGGTTCCGCTGGAAGATATGGAATTCGTCCAGTTCCATCCGACAACCCTGTGGGGAACCAACATACTCATCACAGAAGGTGCCCGCGGAGAAGGAGGCTACCTTTACAACAAGGACCATGAGCGCTTCATGGAGAGATACGCAAAGGAGGCTATGGAACTGGCTCCCAGGGACATCGTTGCCAGGGCCATACAGAAAGAGATAGATGAAGGCAGGGGCTTCCCAGAAGGATATGTACATCTTGACCTGACCCATCTTGGAAAACAGAAGATAAACGAACGTCTTCCGGGTATCAGGCAGATCTCAATTGATTTTGCAGGTATCGACCCTGTGAAGGAACCAATACCTGTTCAGCCGGGACAGCATTATTCCATGGGTGGTGTGACATCCGATAAGGATGGAAGGACGCCGATGCAGGGTCTTTATGCTGTGGGTGAATGTGCCTGTATCAGTGTTCATGGCGCTAACCGGCTGGGTGGTAATTCTCTTCTGGATACGGTCGTTTTCGGCCGAAGGGCTGGTATTAATGCTGCCGAAGACGTTCGCTCAAGATTATGGCCCGATGAGGATGGCCTGCTTGAGGCGTGCCGGCAGGAGGAGATCAGGATAAGCGGGATGATCGGTGGTGAAGGTGAGAACTTTGCTTCCATAAGGGATGAATTACAGTTGATAATGCAGGAACATGTCGGCGTGTTCAGGAACAAGAAGGGTCTGGAACATGCTCTTGACAGGATAAGGAAACTTAAGAAAAGGGCATCCGGGCTGAGGGTTCAGAGCAAGGCCACCGTCTTTAACTTTGAACTTATGAACGCCCTGGAACTGCAGGGAATGCTTGAACTGGGACATGTGATCGTACTCGGGGCACTTGCAAGGGAGGAAAGCAGAGGTGCACACTATCGTACTGACCATCTTGAAAGGGATGATGAGAACTGGTTGAAACATACCCTGGCATACAAAGGAGATGAACCACTGCTTGAGTATAAGGAAGTGAACATAGGTCGTTTCACTCCACAGAGGAGGGAATACTGATGGTCAAGCTCACTATAAGGAGGCAGGATGAGAATGCCATATGGTATGATACTTTCGATGTCGAGGAAAGGCCGGGAATGACGGTACTTGAGGCATTGTTCCGGATACAGGAAAAGCAGGATGGCAGTCTCTGCTTCAGGTATTCCTGCAGAGGTGCGGTCTGTGGAAGTTGTGCTATGCTCATCAACAGGAAACCCGGACTTGCGTGCAGGACACAGTTGTCGGATGCCAGGACCGAAGTCGTCAGTGAATCCGAAAAGGAGGATGTCCTCCTTAAACACAGCAATAAGGACGAGGACAAATATGAGATCCTTGTGGAGCCACTTCCCAATCTGAAAGTTATAAGGGACCTCATAGTTGATATGGACCATTTCTTCAGACTTGTTGACTCCATCGAACCCTGGATCGCTGCTCCTGAGGATGCAGGCGGTCAGCAGACACTGATGGAACCGGCATTGCAGATGCAGATAGAGAAGTACACTAACTGCATATTGTGTGCCACATGTCATGGAAGTTGTCCTGCGGCTGAAAGGGACGGGGAATATCTCGGACCTGCTGCACTGGCAAAGGCATGGCGTTTCTTCCTTGACCCTCGTAATGGTGAGGAAGGCGCTGAGAAGATCGTTTCCGGAGTTGATTCCGAAAAAGGTGTATGGGGCTGTGATGTTGTTTACAGATGTGTGGCCGTCTGTCCGAAGAAAGTCCCGCCAACCTCTGCTATCCTTAAATTCAGGGATGAGCTGAAATAAGGGTCATGTATGGAATTGTTATGGTCTATAATTCAATACAACAAATTATATAGTAATAATGCAGTGGTTTTTAGTGCTATGGTCTGATTGTGGGATTTTTTGTGCAGGAAAGTGAGTTGATCATTTGGATACAAATAAAGCAACGAACAGGGATCTGGTCATCGGAATTATTGGTGGCTTATTTGTACTTTATATGGCACACAATTTTGACCTTTTCGAGTATGTGGTTTCCTATGTCACTTCACATGAGTCATGGGAAGCCGATGAGCTCTTCATCCTGTCTGTCTACCTGACTGTAGCATTGTCGGTCTTTTCTTTCAGGCGGTGGAAAGAGGCGCTGGAAGAGATTGACAAAAGAAAAGCACTTGAAAAAGATCTTATTATAGCAAAGAATGAAGCAGATACTGCCAATCGTACAAAGGGAAAATTCCTTGCGGATATGAGTCATGAGTTGCGGACTCCCCTCAATTCTATTATAGGCTTCTCAGAGATGCTTCTTGATGAAGCATTCGGGACCCTTGATAAAAGGCAGAACCGTTACGTGAACAATATTCATAAAAGTGGTAACCATCTATTGAATCTGATCAACCAGTTGCTTGATCTCTCAAAGATAGAATCCGGGAAAGTAGAACTGCATCTCGAGGAATTTGAGATCGACATTCTTTTTGAAGAGATAAATGAAGTGCTTGACCCTCTTGCTAAAAGGAAATACATTGACCTGACATATGTTTCAGATCCCCAGATCCGTGTAGTGAACATGGATAAGATAAAGATGAAACAAATACTTTTTAACTTAGCCAGTAATGCGCTCAAATTCACTCCTGAAGATGGATCTGTAGATATCGGGGTGCAAAAGAAAGGAGATCTCATGCAGATATGCATAACTGATTCAGGTCCGGGTATCGATGAACAGGGTCTCAAGAAGATATTTGAGCCCTTTGAACAGCTGGGGACGAACGAAGGATCAGAGTACAAAGGAACAGGGTTAGGACTGGCCATCGTGCGTGAACTGGTTGAAATGCAGAAAGGACATGTGTGGGCTGAAAGTGAACCGGGAAAAGGTACCAGTTTCTTTCTGGAATTGCCTATGAACATTTCTATAGATGGCTAGATATTTTTAATATCTTTTTCATACAGCTTCATATATGCTTCTTATACGTTTTTGATTTCCAGTCTCTTCCTATAATATTTAAAAATATGATAGAGTTATTTTAAATATTATTGAAGCGTGAAACTATTTGTGGGTGTCGGGTTACTGACACAGGGGACTTGTGGAAGATTTCCACATTGGGAAAGGCACCTGCAGATAGTTCATTCTATTTGCAGGTGTTACAATATCATATGCCTGTTACAATTTACAGATGTGTCATCAACAGGAACGCGGCTTCTGCGAAGATCCCTGAAAATACAGGGATCGCAAGATTGTCGTCTATACTGATAAATGTCGTTTCAACATAGGTGGCTACAAATGCCATAAGAATGGCTACAAGCGGATCACCAAGTAAAAGAACGGCTATTATCAGGTCCACTGTGAACTCGGCTATGCAGCCTTCCAGACTTTTTCCATTGCCAAATATCCTTATTCTCCCAAACCTTTTTCCGATGAGTGCAGCACTCATGTCACCAAAGGTTGTCATAAGGATGGCTGCAAAGGCAATATCCCTGCTGAATACCGAGACCGCCACAAGGGCACCAAGGGTGAAATAAACGTGCGAACCCAGACCCATTTGCTCTTTTTGACGCAAGAGTATATTGAATACTGGAAGCTTGATACCTCTGTCAAGTCGGAAATGCTCGATGGTGAGTATGAGTACAAGGTAGACTATCAATAAGGTCTGTGTTTCCTGCTTCCCAAAAAATACATAGACAAGTATTATGAGTATCGATGTCAGGTGGATACCTTTTCTCATCAGTTCATTAGCAAAGGAAATAGAAGCCATTGACCACTTATTCTATCTATTTGTATATAAAGGCCCACTTTCATAGTAAAAATAAGATGGATGTCACTCTTGCCAATATCAGATTCTATAGTCTTACATACAAATGCAGCAAGTTAAAAAAGAAAAAGTAATTACCGGCTACTATAAGTTGCCGGGATCTTATTCCATTGCTATAGCTTCTACCGGACAAACATCTACACAGTCACCGCAGTCTACGCATTCGTCTGCATTAACGGCTGCTTTTTCTCCATTCATGGAAATTGCTTCTACCGGGCAGGAATCTACACACAGTTCGCATCCTGTACATGTATCTTTATCAACAACAGCTGGCATTTTATTTTACTCCCTATTCATCTTTTTAAATGTAAACACAACCTTCTCTGGGATTATGAGATAAATACTTATCGTGACGTTGGAGAATTTACCTTTGAACAGGGTGAAAGATGTAATAGCTAGCACTATGATCAGAATGGCAGATATAATATAGGGATACGCACAAAATATCTCCATTTAATTTGATCGGATATCGGGATGGTAATCTATGGCATGGAAGAAAGCTTCTGAAGAACTGACACACCTGCTGGAAGAATATATGCCGGGTTTTGATGTGGAGTTCAGGAAAATGTTTGGAAGCCCTGTTTATTTTGTACGGGGGAATATGTTCGCAGGTGTCCACCAGGACAACATCATGCTTCGTCTGAAACCTGATGACCAGGAGATCCTTTTTGCCGAGCATGATGAAGCTGCACCTTTTGAACCAATGGGAAGACGGATGAAAGAATATGTTCTCCTCCCGCCCTCGGTATCTGATAATGATGAACAGATGCGGAAATGGCTTGACATATCCTATGATTATGTCAGTTCACTTCCGCTGAAAGAAAAAAAGGAAAAGAAAGAAAAGAAGAAGCCATGAAATGATCATCTCTTCAGTATCTGATCGGCCTGGTATCAGTGTTTCAGGGGTAAGGACACTGTAAAGGTGCTACCTTTGCCAACCTCACTTTCAACTGATATTGTTCCGTTATGCATCTCTGTAAGTTTTCTCACAAGAGACAGTCCAAGTCCGGTTCCATCATATTTTCTGCTGAGGGCGGAGTCCAGTTGTTTGAAAGGCTCGAATAGTTTTTCCTGGTCTTCCGGCGAGATGCCTATTCCGGTATCATTGACACAAATATCTATCATATTCTCTCTTTGGGAAGAGTATATGGAGATATTTCCTTCGGCAGGTGTGAATTTGATAGAGTTTCCAACGAGGTTCAGGAATATCTGCCTGAGTTTCTTCCTGTCTGCCATAATGAAAGTTTCCTCTGTATTTGAAACATCAAGTGTCAGGTTGTTCCGGGATACCAATGGACCAAGGGTCAATACAACATCATCTATAATGTCCTTCACAGATAACTCTTCTAAGTTGAGTTCCATTTCACCTGCTTCTATCTTTGACAGGTCGAGGATATCATTTATTATTGCAAGCAAGTGTTTTCCACTATTTGATATATTACTGGCATAATGGTCTTGTTTCTCATTGAGCTCTCCTGCAACACCGTCTATCAGCATCTCAGAAAAACCTATAATGGAATTAAGCGGAGTACGTAGCTCATGGCTCATTATTGCCAGGAACTCGCTTTTTGCGCGGTTCAGGGATTCCGCATGCATCCTTGCTTCAAATTCCCTGTTCTTCTCCTCGATCTCCCACAATGCCCTTTTGTGAAGAAGGCAGGCTTCTATTGAGAACGCGAATTTAGATATCACCTTGCTCAACTGGCTGGCTATGGTATCAAGGTCTTTTACCTCATTCATCCAGTAGAGTTTCAACACTCCGAAATCCTTCAGAGGGAACAGGATACAGGATCCTCTTGTGAACTTTTCCTCTACAATATAGTCTTTGAGATCATCATTCCGTGAATCTATTATCAGTACGTTCTCACGCGAAACGGACGATATGATCGGATGGGAATGTGGAAGTCTCTTTTGAGTACTATAATACTCAGGATGTGCATATACAAGGCTTGCAGTATCTTTGTCCTGAAAGTCCAGATATTCGTCCTTAATCCAAACAGACACATAATTGACCCTTTTCCTTGACATAAGCTTTTTCAGGAAAATGTCGCAGTTCTCCTGTATATCAAATGAATTCCCTATGGACAGTGATAGTTCATAGAGCAGGGCCACTTCATTGAAGATGTCCGTGTACTGTATCTGTTCATTCATGGAATATCCCGATAACAACTGTTTTATTGAAGAATTCGACTGTGTCCTTGCCCATAGAAGCTATTTCTCCAACTGACAGAACACCTTCCGGTATTATCTGTATATCTCTGTTCTCTAATCTATTTTTGATCACTTGAAGTTCATCTTCAAAACCTTCCTGAAGGAATATGGACCTTGAGACGCAATCTATGATGAAACAACCTTCAATATCCTCTCTCTCTTCAACAAAACAGTCATCAATAGCTGTTTTTGCAGACCGGAGAAGTGAGGTTTTATCACTGGTCAATATATTCAGGACCGCATTTTCCGGAATACCGCCCGCACATACTAATTCTCCTTCTTCGGTAATTTCCATTACATCCCGAACGAGATCTTCGTGACCTTCCATGTATATGCCTAATGGATAATGCTTTAAGACCTCAAAATGGTCGTTCTCATCTATTGTTTTTCCTGTAAAGGCTTCAATTGTTTCTTTGTAAACCTCAAAAGCATTTTTCCAGTTAAGCTCTTTGATGACCTTTTCATCACATTTTGTTACAACAAGGGGGCCTGCTGCTTTTTTCCATCCATGGCGTACTCCAAGCCTGCATTCCATATCAATGAAGGAGATAATGGCTGCATCTTCAAAGATCCCCTGAGGGGTGAACATGGGTCCTGTTGACCCTCCTTCCAGGGATCCGGCACCGCACCCCAGGTACTCTATCGAATCAGCGAACATGTTAAAGAGAGAAGAAAGGAATTCAGGGATTTTCGAGGCCGTATAATCCACTATTATAAATGTGGTCAGCTTCTTACCATCAAGTGTCCTGAAAGAGTATGCAAGTTCTTCAAATTCAGCCGGTAATCTGCTGATATCCTTTATCAGAAATGGCTTTTCAATGATGGGAAGTGTGTTTATTATCGCTCCTGAGTGATGTCTTTCGGAACCGTGTATGATCCCCGGGAAAACAGCCCCAAAGAAATCTATTTTCCTTTTATTCAACTCGCTGATCAGAAGTGGTATGTCAGGCAGTTCCTGTTCGGCAAAAAGGATAATGACTGTTTCATTTTTCTGAACTTCAAGCCTCTCAATGGCATCGACAATATCTGGTACATTTGGAGTGGATATGTACATAAGTTTCTCCATGATCATTATCTGATTTGTTATTCTGATAGGTATCAACAATGATATTCAAGATCGGTCTGGAATGGTTAATGGTATATATTTGATTATAATTCAATTTTATATATAATATTGCATTATTAATAGTTGAAAATTGAACGCAACGATGAAACCTGCCTGTTGTTCTATAATATCATTCATAAGTTGACCGTAGTGTTACCAAGTTGCACAAGATAATTATATAATTGAATTATATATTCTAGTGTGTTACGACCTAAAGAAAGAACAAAGGCCAACATATACGGTATCAAAGGGATGCACAATGTACATTCCTGGCAGGGACTTGCCATACATTTCAAGAACAGTTCCCGTGTGGTGAAATGTGAGGGTTACCAGGATTGCAGCTCTGAGAAGAGATCACGTGCATGCTACTATTCTGTAAAACGACCTGATGCCATCTATATGCTCCAGTCCGAGTTCAATGTCAGTATCACTATTGCTGAAAAACTGATAGATACTCTGGTTGATATGGGTGTCACAAAGGCTCTTCGCTGCCGAAGGGCAGATTCCTCTGGTTTCTTTGATGAGGGTGCCCGCATGCTGGCGTTCGAAGAGGACCTTTGAGGGCCAATCAAAACTTTATTAAGCCAACAGAATAATCCTGCACCCATGTTTACGATAATCACAGGTGCGCAGTTTGGCGATGAAGGCAAAGGCAAGATAGTTGACCTCATGTCCGGTGAATATGATCTGGTAGTTCGTTTCCAGGGTGGGAACAATGCAGGACACACCGTAAAGGTAGGTGAGGACGTATACAAGCTCCACCTTATCCCTTCAGGTTTTCTTTTAGATTCAAGGGTACTGATAGGTCCGGGTACCGTTGTAGATCCGGGAGTACTGGCAGAAGAGATCGATATGCTGGCTGAGGGTGGTATCGAGCTTGATGCAAAGAGGGTTGGTGTCGATGCCAAGGCCAGTGTAATAATGCCATATCACATTGAACTGGATGGTCTGAGAGAGGCCAAGAGGACCGAGAAGATCGGTACGACAAAGCGTGGTATCGGATTCGCATATATCGATAAGGTTGCCAGGGATGAGATCCGCATGGCAGACATCACTGACAGGGAAAGGTTCCTGAAGAGACTTGAAGAGCTTGCACCTTCAAAGGAAGCGGCAATAAAGGAGCTTGGCGGCGACCCATCTATCGTCATGGATGAAGCACTGATAGACAAATATGTGAAGTTCGGTGAACGCTTTGCATCTTATATCACTGATGTATCATATGAAGTGAACAGGGCACTTGACGAGGGTAAGAACGTCCTTGCAGAAGGAGCTCAGGGAACACACCTTGATGTAATCCACGGGACACAGAAGTTCGTGACATCCTCCTGTACCATTGCAGGTTCAGCATGTGCTAATATCGGTGTAGGTCCTACAAGGGTCGACAGTGTGCTGGCGATTGTCAAGGCATATATCACACGTGTGGGAGAAGGCCCGCTTCCAACAGAGCTTTTCGATGATGTCGGAAAACAGATACAGGAAGTTGGTGGCGAGGTAGGTACGACCACAGGCAGGTCAAGAAGGTGTGGATGGTTCGATCTTCCGTTGCTCAGGAAAGCAATCTACCTTAATGGTTACACATCCATCGCGCTTACAAAGATCGATGTCCTGTCCAATCTTGACCCTGTAAGGGTATGTGTGGCATACGAACTCGATGGCCAGACAATTGATTATCCTCCAGAGGACACATCCGCACTTGCAAGGTGTAAACCGGTCTATGAGGACCTTCCCGGGTGGGATGATGACCTCACCGGTGTGAAAGAGTTCGATGATCTCCCTCAGGCAGCAAAGGACTATATCACCTATCTTGAGGAAAAGATGGGTGTTCCTGTTGAATACGTCTCAGTTGGACCTGCAAGGGAACAGACCTTCAGGAAATAGGGTGGATTACAGGGCAGATGAGCAAAAACTGCCGAAACACGTATATACTACTCAATAGTTTAAACATCACAAATCCAGCTGAACTAATCACCAGATGCAATTGAGTCCTGCAGATGGTGGGTATCTTAACAGATATTGTAATTCAGGAGAATATTATTAATGACAACTGTATATGACGTTCCTGCAGCCGAATTAATTGCAAAGGTCGCAGAAAAGTTGAAAGAGAATGATAAAGTCAACCCGCCTGAGTGGGCAACATATGTAAAGACTGGCGTACACAAGGAACTTCCACCTATCGAAAAGGACTGGTGGTATACAAGATGTGCCGCAGTACTCAGAACAGTCTGCATGCAGGGCCCTATCGGTGTTGAGAGACTTAGATCCGTCTATGGCGGAAAGAAGGACAGAGGAGCAGCGCCTGGTGTAAAGGCAAAGGGCAGCGGAGCAATAGCAAGGACAGCCCTTCAGCAGCTTGAGGAAGCAGGTCTTGTACGTGCTCTTAAGAGCGGTCGTGTAGTGTCCCCACAGGGACAGTCCATGCTTGACAATGTTGCATACCAGGTAAAGCAGGATCTTGTGGAAACAATTCCAGGTCTTGCTAAGTACTGAGTATAGATTCCGTGTTCGGTAACTCCTATAAGGGAACATTGCTTACACTTCTGTAAAGTACAGGTGATTTTCATGGCTGATGACCTTGAAGAAATAAGAAGAAGACGGCTTGCGCAAATGCAGCAGCAGCAACAGGCAGCTCAACAACAGATGGGCGGTGCCGATATGCAGGCAGCAATGCAGCAGGAACAGGCGCAGGCTGAGATGGAAGCAAAGAAGCAGGCTCTGATGCGTCAGATCCTCACCCCGGAAGCACGTGAAAGGCTGACAAATCTACGTATGTCTCGCAAGGAACTCGTAGAGCAGCTTGAGGCTCAGTTGATCATGCTTGCACAAAGCGGCAGGCTCCAGACAAAGATCGATGATGAGAAACTCAAACAGCTTCTGGTGCAGATGCAACCTAAGAAGAGGGAGCCGACAATAAAGCGTATGTGAGCACTCTCATGCAGGTGTCAGTCCTATTCAGCGGTGGAAAGGATAGTTCCCTTTCTGCGATATTGCTGGAGCCTTTCTTTGAGATCGAACTTGTGACATGCAGCTTTTCGTTACTTCCTGTAGGGGAGGTGGCATCTGGAGTTGCAGAATGTCTTGGTTTTCCACATCGTGTGGTAGAACCTGATATTTCGATCATTGAAAAGGCATATGACATGATCATGCAGGATGGTTTTCCGAAGAATGCTATCAACTTCATTCACAAAAGTGTGATCGAGCATCTTGCTGCTGATGAGAAGGTAAGTTCTATTGCGGATGGTATCCGACGTGATGATCGGGTCCCTGTACTGGAACATTCTCAGATAAGGAGCATAGAGGACCGTTTCGGGGTTCATTATATATGTCCCCTTAAAGGATTCGGGCGTGCTGCGGTCAATGAGCTTGTGAAGGAGCATCTGGTCATTGAGGAAGGCCTGAGCGAGAATGTCCTCAAAGCGGACTATGAGACCGAGCTTCGGGAGCTTATCACTCAACGCAACGGACCGGAAAAGGTCAGGGAGATCTTTCCCACACATGTACAATCACATGTTATCGAACGCAGGAAAGTTCAAAATTCAATTTAACGATATCAATCATAGTATAAGGTGAGACAAGTGAGCCACAATACCAAAGGACAGAAAACAAGGCTGGCCAAGGCACACAGGCAGAACCACAGGGTTCCTACCTGGGTCATCATTAAAACTAACCGCAAGGTTACAAGCCATCCAAAGAGAAGACACTGGAGAAGAAGCAGTCTCGATGTGAAATAAGCAGGTGATCATAATGGCAGACGATATAGTAAAAGAGCAGATATATACGATTCCTCTCCGTGAAGTGAAGGAAGCTCCTCGCTGGAAGAGATCCAAGCACGCTCTGAAAGTTATCAGGTCATACCTTACAAAGCACATGAAGGCAGAACCTGATATGATCAAGATAGACAAGACGATCAACGAAAAGATATGGGAACGCGGTGCAGAGAAGCCACCTTTGTCCATCCGTGTAAGGGCTGCAAAGTTCGATGATGGTGAAGTTCAGGCAGAGCTTGCATAAGTTCCTGATCAAAGATCCAGTCTATAGATCGTAAAAAAATGATACGAACTATCAATATCCAGGACAGCCCCATTATTGGGGCTTTCGCAACGTGCACTGAAGACTTAGCACTTGTACCGCTTGGCACTTCGGACAAGATCTGCAGGGATCTTGGGGAATGGTTACAGGTCAATGTAGTGAAGACCCTCATCAATGGAAGTACTATTGTGGGTTCACTTTGTCGTGGGAATTCCAATGCATTGCTTGTTTCAATGGATTCAATTGTAAGGGGACAGGAAGATCTCGACATCCCTGTCGTAGAGGTTCCCGGAAAAATGAATGCCATGGGAAATATCATCCTCGCTAATGATTCAGCTGCGCTGGTACATCCTGATCTCAGTGACAGGTCCATCGAAGTTGTCGAAAAGGCTTTGAAGGTCGATGTCATGCGTGGTACTATCGGAGGTGCCAAGACCGTTGGAATGGCAGGCGTTGCTACCAACAAAGGTCTGCTTGTAAACCCGAGAGCAACAGCTTCGGAGCTTGAGGCTCTTGAGTCACTGTTCGACCTTCCTGTGGACATAGGTACAACGAACTATGGTACGCAGATGGTAGGTTCAGGTCTGCTGGCCAACTCCAAAGGTTACGTTGCAGGTTCACAGACAACAGGTCATGAACTGGGAAGAATAGAGGATGCACTGGATCTGATATTATAATATAATAGTTACAGGTGATTCAAATGAAGACATTTCAGGTCAAAGGCACATTCAAGGCCGGAATAGCATGGGAAAAGTTCACAAAGGTCATTGAGAGCCAGAACGAGAAGAATGCACTTGAAAAGGTGTACTCACTTATTGGCAGTCAGCATGCCCTTAAAAGGAACTTGATCAAGATCGACAGTATCACAGAGGCATGATCCATGGCTGATATGAATGGACAGGACCCCCGGGTCCTTGCGAACCAGCACCGTGAGTTCCAGAAGCGCGCGGAGATGATACAGCAGCAGGTCGGCATGGTCCAGATCTCTATTGAGGATTGTAATCGTGCTCTGACCACCATTGAGGAGTTAAGCAATGTTTCTGAAGGCTCCGAGATGATGTTCCCGATCGGTTCCGGTTCATTTGTATATGCCAATATCAGCCACGCTGATAAGGTCGTGGTAGACGTCGGGGCCGGGATAAGTGTAGAAAGGCCGATCGCGGATGCAAAGGAGATCCTTGAGCGCCGCAAGGCAAGGCTTACATCAGCCCTGGAAAACATGAATAACGGTCTACTTCAGATAAGCCAGCAGATGCAGGCTATCGAATCTTTCCTTGCTCAGCAGCAACAGCAGATGCAGGGAATGACAGGTTCCCAGTGAACCTTTTTTTCTATTTTTAAATATCAATTCTCTATTTTCAACAAATTCGCGGGTTGTATCAAGTGTTCAATAAGCTTAAGGCAAAATTAACTGGCTTCAAGGAGAAGATAGGCAGTAAGATCGATGAGAAAGCGGTTGCTATAGAACCTGAAGAGGTCATTGATGTTCCTCATGAAGATACGCAACCACTGGCATCCGTTCCATCTGATCAGGATAGTCCTGAGGACACGCCTGTTCAGGCAAAGACTGAAGAGGCTATGCATGTGTCCGAACCTGTCATTGAAGAGACAGCAGCTCAGACAGATTCCCCGGACAAAAAGAAATTCGGTTTTGCTCAGAAAGCAAAGGCCCTTGTTTTTGAAAGGGAGTTCATTCTGGAAGAGGATGACCTTGAAGAACCACTGTGGGAGCTCGAGATGGCACTTCTTGAAAGCGATATCGCACTCTCTGTCTCAGAAGCTATCGTGGAGTCTGTCAAAAGCCAGCTTGTAGGTACAAGGCGTCGCATAGGCAGCAACACCGGGAATATCGTTGAAGATGCTTTGAAGAAAGCTATCTATGATGTAATGAGCGCCAATGTGTTCGATCTCGATGAATATGTGAAAGATGCTGAAAAACCGGTGCATATCGTTTTTATTGGTATCAATGGTACAGGCAAGACCACATCCATTGCCAAGCTCTCCAAGCGTTTCAAGGACCAGGGCATGTCCGTAGTGGTGGCTGCCGGTGACACATTCAGGGCAGGTGCAATAGATCAGCTTGCCATACATGCTGAAAAGATCGGTGTGAAGATCATCAAACATCAGGAGCAGGGTGATCCTGCTGCTGTGATATATGATGCTATCCAGCACGCAAAGGCAAACAATGCCGATGTGGTACTTTCAGACACCGCCGGAAGGATGCATACGAATGTCAACCTGATGGAACAATTGAAGAAGGTATGTCGTGTAGCTCCGCCGGACCTTATAATCTTCGTCGATGAGGCAGTTGCAGGTAACGATGCGGTTGAAAGGGCAGCTCAGTTCAATGATGCTGTGGCGATCAACGGATCGATACTGACAAAAACAGATGCTGATTCAAAGGGTGGTGCGGCAATATCAATTGCATACATCACAGGGAGACCTATCCTTTTCTTAGGAATGGGGCAGGGGTATGATGACCTGCGCAAGTTCGATCCACAATGGTTCGTGGACCAGTTATTCGCAGAATGAATCCCCAATCCTTTCTCTTTTAATTTTAATTTTTTTGTCTACTGAGCTCTCTTACTTGCAGCTCTCTTTAAGTTCGGATGCAAGCTTCTCGACCCTCTCATTGACATCCTCGTCTGAAGCAATGATGCTTACAAATGCAGAGCCGACAATTACCGCATCAGCACCTGCTTTGATGACCTCTGCAGCCTGCTTGCCATTGGATATTCCAAAACCGACGGCTTTTGGCACATCTGTGTGGATGCGGGAAAGTATCTTCTTTGTGGAATCAGCCACATCGACCCTCTCGCCTGTTACGCCAAGTCTTGATACGATGTAAACGAAACCTGATGTTCTGGAAAGGTTATTTTCCATTCTCGCATCTGTTGTAACAGGGGTGATGAGGAATATGAGATCGACACCGTTCTTCTGGCATGCGTCATACAGTTCATCAGACTCCTCTGCAGGAAGGTCTGGAACAATGATCCCTGTAATCCCTGCTTCTGCACAGTCCTTTGCGAACTTCTCCGTACCTCTCTTGTAGATAAGGTTATAATATGTCATGCAGACGAGCGGAACATCTGTGTCTTTGCTGATGGATGCAGCCATCTCAAAATAGATGTCCGGGGTCATACCAGCTTCAAGCGCCCTGGTGGATGCAGCCTCTATGGTGGGGCCGTCTGCAACAGGGTCTGAGAATGGAAGTCCCAGTTCTACTATATCTGCACCACCTTTCACAAGTGAATTGACTATATCCTTTGTAGCTTCTGCAGAAGGATCTCCTGCACATACGTACGCAATAAGTGCCTTCTCTTCCTTCAGTCCAAGTTCAGCGAATTTATCTGCTATTCTCACTGGCAGGCCTCCTTTTCTTTTTTTGTTTCTCCTTCTTCCTTCAATTTGAATACTGTCTCAAGGTCTTTGTCGCCTCTTCCTGAAATGTTGATGACTACAAGGTTTCCGAGTTCTCCTGTCTTTGCCATCTTCATTACATATGCTACAGCATGTGATGATTCAAGTGCAGGAATAATGCCTTCAAGGCGGCTTAGCTCATAGAATGCTTCGAGTGCCTCTTCGTCATTTACGCTGCATGGTGTTATCCTGCCGATATCCGCAAGATGTGCCAGTTCCGGACCCACGCCTGAATAATCAAGGCCTGCAGAAACGGAACTTGATTCAAGTATCTGTCCGTACCTGTCCTGTAATATCATTGTGTGTGCACCCTGAAGTATGCCTTCTTCGCCAGCACAGAGTGAGGATGAGTGCAATGCTTCCTTTTCGGTTGTCTTCATCCCTTTGCCACCTGCTTCCACAGGGAAGAGCTTGACTTCCTTATCCTCGACGAAAGGATGGAATATGCCCATTGCATTACTACCGCCACCTGCACAGGCGACAATAGAATCCGGATATCTTCCTTCCTTCTCTATGATCTGTTCCTTGACCTCCTTCCCAATCACACTCTGGAAGTCACGGACTATCATGGGGTATGGGTGTGGTCCTACAACAGAACCTATGAGGTAGTGAGTGTTCTCAACGTTGGTGACCCAGTCTCTCAGTGCTTCATTGATCGCATCTTTAAGGGTCCTTGAACCGGACTCGACCGCATTTACTTTTGAGCCCATGAGTTCCATTCTGTAGACGTTCATGTGCTGACGTTCCACATCCTTTGCTCCCATGTATACTTCGGAAATAAATCCCATATTGGCAGCAGCCATGGCAGTTGCTGTACCGTGTTGTCCCGCACCGGTCTCAGCAATGAGGCGCTCTTTTCCCATGTATTTTGCCAGAAGTGCCTGTCCCAGGGTGTTGTTCAGTTTGTGGGCACCTCCGTGGACAAGGTCCTCTCTTTTAAGGTAGATCTTAATTCCGTACTTCTTGCTCAGGTTCTTTGCAAAATAAAGTGGTGTCTCCCTTCCTGCGAATTCCTTCATGAAATAATCCAGTTCCTCAAGGAATTCCGGATCATTCTTGTATTTGTCGTAGGCTTCTTCAAGCTCTGTAAGTGCAGGCATCAGTACTTCAGGAACGAATTGCCCTCCGAACTTACCATACATCGATCTTTTCATTATCTTCCTCCATCTCCTTAGTATTATAATTGGTCAAGCGCATCAACCAGTTCTTTTGTCTTGGCGTATATCTCTCCGCTCTTGATTATCGAGGTGCCTACAAGCACAGCATCAGCACCTGCTTCTATCACCTTTCTTATATCATCTGTAGTATGCATACCACTTTCACTTATTATAATGTGTTCTGTTCCATTATCATTGTCGAACTGTTTTATTCCTGGTATGAGTTCAATTGTGGTGTCAAGGTCTATCTCCAGAGTGCTGAGGTCCCTGTTATTGATACCTATCAGTCTTGCTTTTGTTACAAGGGCTTTTTCAAGTTCCTCTTTGTTGTGTACCTCAACAAGTGGTTCGAATCCTTTTGATATGGCCAGCTCTACCATTTCCTCAAGCCCCGTTCCAAGTATTCCGGCTATCAGTAAGATGAGGTCACTTTCGACTTCTTCGAACTGCAGTCTGTCAATGATGAAATCCTTGCGTAGTACGGGTATAGAAATATTGTTCCTTGCAGCTTTCAGGTTATCTGTTGATCCATGGAAGAACTCTGGTTCAGTAAGTACGGATATTGCAATTGCACCTGCTCTCTCCATTTCACTTGCTATCATTGCAGCATCTTCAGGTGATATGTCCCTTAACTTCTTCCCCGGAGATGCCGGTTTAACCTCGGAGATAACAGCAACTTTGTTCCGGGACCTTTTTGCCTTAATTGCAGCGAAGATGTCTCTTTTCTCAGTCTTTCTTTTCAGAGTGATCCCTGCCGGTATTTGCAGGACTCTCTTTTCAGTGGAATTGACTATATTATTTATAACTGAATGCATTTAATAACCACGTATGTTCTGTAATGTACAAAAATGTACATAAATGTCAATGTATTTAAAAATATCGGTGTGGTCCGGAGTGCTGCATATTTCGTTCCACTCAGGACAAAGGCCTGAGTTCAAGATCAGGATCTTCACTCCTGTCCTTCAAAAATAGATCTATGTTATGGTCTATGGTCTCAAGGTGGAGTCCTTTCATCTGTCCCTGGATGCCCAGTCTTTCCTGCACTGTGGTTGGTGGGAAGTAAGCAAGATATGCGAGTACCGTACCTATGAGAACGAACAGTCGTGCAAACATCTGCATTGCATCCACTATTGCTATCATGTCTGTAAGCATGAAATCAAAGACAAAAGATATTGCTACAAGTGGAAGTGCGGTTCTGTAGCGTATCCTCTTTGGCATTCTTTGAAGGAATATGAGCAACAAAAGACCAAGTATCATTGAAGTGGGTATGACAAAGAGTCCCATAAGGTACAGGTTTATGGCAGCATCACTATTGATCATAAAGATGGATCCCCACTCTGTAACTATGGGTCCTACTATCCCGCTACTGTAAAGGAATGCAAGATATAGTCCTCCTACAAAAGTGAACACCAGTGAAGTATATTCTCCTATCTTCGTGCTTCCTGTGATCACATAGATTATAAAGAATACCAGTGGTACGGAAATAAAGGCAAATGGGACTGCTGCGATGAAGTATAATATAGCATCCATTTCCTGGTTACCTGAATAGGCGGCAAACATCCTGATCGTTGTAGGCAGGTAGGTCATGGCTACAATTATCCAGAAAACAATAAGTGAAAAAAGAGCAGGTCTGCTATTCTCTTTGTATCGATCCTTATTTCTGGATAGTACCCAGGCAAATGCTAGGGATGATAGTGTGATTGCGAAACATATTGTGCCATTTAACAGGAGTCCTGGATTCATCTATGTCCTTTTATCCTATTAGATCTATTTTATTTATATATTTTCATTGTGTATTTGTTACTTGTTTGTTGTTTGACATTTCCAACCAAATGGTATATATATTATTCATTACTATAATAGTAATATATCCAAAAATAGTAGGATATAACGAGGAGGATCGTACATGAAAGCAAACAAAGTATTACACATGAAAAAAGACACCAGAGCTCAGGTGGGTATTGGTACTCTTATCATATTCATCGCAATGGTTCTAGTCGCAGCAGTCGCTGCTGCCGTATTGATTCAGACTTCCGGTACCCTTCAGCAGAAGGCACAATCCACCGGTAAGCAGGCAACTCAGGAAGTTTCATCCAACCTGATGGTCAAGACCATCGAAGGTGTCCGTGCTAAGAACTCATCAACAGAGATGTCTGACACAGTTGACCTTCTTAAGCTCAAAGTAGGCCTTAATGTCGGCAGTTCTCCTGTAGATGTCAATCAGGTAGTTGTTTCTATTACTGATGGTACAACAGCAAACAACCTTGTTTATGCAGGTAACACAAAATCCTATGCATCAGCTGGTGCTTCAAATGGAAGTATGGGTTACTTTGGAGACAGTGCATCAGATAATCTGGTGACTCTTTTGACAAACCAGACAACAATTGTTAGTGATACACTCGTAAACTCTCAGAAATATTATACAGTTGAGAAGATACGTGATGAAGATGCATCTTTCTCTCAGGCTAATCCTGTAATGAATACTGGTGATCTTATTACTTTGTATATTGCTACAACAGCAGACACAGCCGTAAATTATCAATCAGTAGGATCATCTAATGTTTCAGCAGGACTTGATGATTCCGGACTTAATCTTGTTCCGAGGACAACAGTTAATATCGTCCTGACCCCTGAATCCGGTGCAGCAACCACTGCAGACTTCGTAGCTCCTTCATCCTATGGTGTAAAGGAGACTGTACAGCTATATCCATAATGAATCATTAATGTGCAATTCCATTTGCACATTTTTAAGAGGTGTTAATATATGAAAGCAAACAAAACTTCATTCAATATGGATACAAAAGCTCAGGTTGGTATCGGTACCCTTATTATTTTCATTGCAATGGTACTTGTTGCTGCTGTTGCTGCAGCGGTTCTTATACAGACTTCAGGAACACTTCAGCAGAAGGCACAGTCAACTGGTAAACAGGCAACCCAGGAAGTATCTTCCAATCTGATGGTAAAGTCGATAGAAGGTGTAAGGGCCAAAGATAATGCTACAAGTATGGCTGACAATGTTTCCCTTCTTAAGATGAAGGTTGGCCTTAATGTAGGTAGTTCTCCTGTAGATATGAATCAGGTGGTAATCTCCATTACTGATGGTACTACTACTAATAACCTGATCTATGCAAACAATGAACAGACCTATAGTTCTGCAATGGCGAACTTTAGTAGTAGCAATAATGCATCAGCAAATCTGGATGAGCTTTTAACGGATACTCAGTCTACTCCTGGGGATAATGCAAAATATTTCTTTACTGTAGAGAAGATCCGTGATGAAGATGGTTCATTCACGCAGGGCGAACCTGTTATGAACACTGGGGATCTTATTATCATCTATATATCTACTGTGACAACAGGTGATACTGCATATGATCTGGTAGGCTCTTTGGATGTCAGTGCTGCTATGAAGGAGACTGGTCTTTTAATAAGCCCAAGGACCTCTGTAAGTCTGGTGCTCACTCCAGAGGCTGGAGCAGCAACAAGTGCAGACTTTGTCACTCCATCTTCCTATGGAACAGTGGAAACAATACAGCTCTATCCATAAGGTGATTGATTCACCTTATCTTTTTTATTTATTCTGTGACTTTTTGTTCTATTCTAACTAATGCCACATCTTTTCATATATTGACCATTATAGTGTTGGTCATTGCTTACTTCAAAGCCAAACTTCCAATTGTTTACTGCTTTGTATTTTTGTGAAGTTTAAAAGTGGATTTGTCCTATAACATTCCTGCTACTGATCATTTCTCTTTAGGGGGCAGGGTATTATTCACTCAGAAATGTTAGTTATTACTTCGATAAGAGTTATCGTTCACCAATATGTTGTTTCGAGTAAGTATTTCTTCCAATGGCCTAATAAACTCTCTGAAACGTGACTGGCTATATTGTTGCAGTCTAAAGATGTCTGGTTTATGCAGTTATTTCAGTGATGCCTCTTCTGGTTATCTTTCTTAGCACTTTAAAAAGGATATGTGTAGGGGGTAGTCTCACATATTGTGGGAAGTGAATGCTGGGTATAAAATAGGATTATCTATGGCATTCTTTCGATAATCTCATCCATTCTCTTTGTCTTTTTATAGAATGCATTGCTGTCCTTGAGGAAATTATATGCGGTCACTCCTTTGTCTGTGATAGCATATCCGCCTCGTTTGACCTTCTCTACAAGTCCTTCAAGCTGGAACACTGTTTTCATTTTGCTGCCAATGCTTCCTTTGTCAGCAAACTGGTCAGTGTACTTCCTGATCTCTGAGAATTCTGTGATCTTTCCTTCATTCTTCCCAAGTACTCTCAGTATGATCCTGTATTGCATATCTCCTGGTCCCTGGTGTATTCCCAGGGATTGGTAGAACTCAGCAACCTTTTGCTCGTACTCTACATCAATATCTTCAGACATCGATATCATCCTCACTCTCGATATCGTCATCGATGTCATCTTCAAGTTCATATAATTCGTAAGAGTATTTTTTTATCCCCAATTTTTCCTGAAGGGTCAATGGTGGGAAGTAAGCAAGGAATGCCTGTACTGTCCCTATCAATACAAATATCCTTGCTGCAAGCTGCATGGCGTCCACCAGGGTTATCATGTCCGTGAGCATGAAATCAAAAACAAAGGAGATTGCTACAAGTGGTAATGCGGTTCTGTATCTCAATCGTTTAGGCATGCGTTGAAGGAATATGAGGAATAGGAGTCCTATTATCATTGCTGTAGGTATGACAAAGAGTCCTATCAGGTAGATATTAATTGCAACATCACTATTGATCATGAATATTGATGAGAATGTCGATACTTCCGGCCCTATCACTCCCTGTGTGTAAAGAAACACAAGGTATGAAACACCGAAGAGAACAAAGAGCATTGATGTATATGCGCTTATCTTTTTGTCGCCTACGATAACATACATTATAAAGAATACAAGTGGCACTGTCACAAATGAGAATGGTATGATAGAGAGGTTATACATCATAAAATCAAGTGTTGGCATATCCAAATATGCAGCGATCATTCTCACTGTTGTGGGGAGATATGTAAGCCCTACAAGTGACCATAGGATCACAAGTGCCCAGAGCGCAGGTTTACTTTTGTCTGAATGCTCATGCTCACTACGGGCAAGTACCCATGCAAAAGCAAATGATGATATTGTGATTGCAAAACATATGGTTGCATTCAGTAGTAATCCTGCTGTCATCTAATCCCTCTCGTGCATATTTTATTTATACATTGTTAATATATAATACTTGCCGGTCTTTGGTTATCAAAGTTTGCTGTTTGATATTTCCAACCAATTATTATATATATCAGCACATGTTATATAAAAACATCCATATAATTTGGATTTTATAGGAGGATCTTACATGAAAGCAAACAAAGTCCTACATATGAAAAAAGACACCACGGCTCAGGTGGGTATTGGTACCCTTATCATATTCATCGCCATGGTTCTTGTTGCAGCAGTCGCTGCTGCCGTATTGATTCAGACTTCCGGTACACTTCAGCAGAAGGCTCAGTCCACAGGTAAGCAGGCAACTCAGGAAGTATCATCCAACCTGATGGTAAAGACCATCGAAGGTGTCCGTGCTAAGAACTCATCAACAGAGATGTCTGACACAGTTGACCTTCTTAAGCTTAAAGTTGGCCTTAATGTTGGCAGTTCTCCTGTAGATGTCAATCAGGTAGTTGTTTCTATTACTGATGGTACAACTGCAAACAACCTCGTTTATGCAGGCAACACTAAATCCTATGCATCAGCTGGTGCTTCAAATGGAAGCATGGGTTACTTTGGAGACAGTGCAGCAGATAATCTGGTGACTCTTTTGACAAACCAGACTACAATTGTTACTGATACACTCACAAACTCTCAGAAATACTATACAGTAGAGAAGATACGTGATGAAGATGCCTCATTCTCTCAGGCTAATCCTGTTATGAACACTGGTGACCTTATTACATTGTATATTGCTACAACAGCCGATACAGCTGTAAATTATCAGTCAGTAGGATCGTCCAACGTTTCTGCAGGACTTGATGATTCCGGACTTAATCTTGTTCCAAGGACAACAGTCAATATTGTCCTGACCCCAGAATCAGGTGCAGCAACAACAGCAGACTTCGTAGCTCCTTCATCTTATGGTGTAAAGGAGACCGTACAGCTATATCCATAAGCATATCATTGATGTGCTTTTGCACATCATTTGATATCTTCAGGAGATCTATATGATGTCTGTTCCTGATATCTTTTCAAAGAATGATGTAGCTCAGGTCGGCATAGGTACTCTTATCATATTCATTGCCATGGTGCTGATCGCAGCAGTGGCGGCCTCTGTACTGATACAGACTTCCGGTACGCTTCAGCAGCAGGCACAATCCACAGGTAAACAGGCAACTCAGGAAGTTTCCTCAAACCTTGTGGTAAAAAGCATTGAAGGTGTTCGTGGAAAGACTTCGGGCAACCTTTCAGGCAACGTGTCCTTGCTAAAGATCAAAGTGGGCTTGAATGTTGGTAGTTCTGCGGTCGACCTGAATCAACTTGTTATCAGTATCACTGATGGGGTCAATACCAATGATCTTCTATACGGGTATAATGATAAGACCTATGGTAGTGCTATGGACAATTTCTCATCGTCCGCTTCCTATGATGTGAATCTCGCCTATCTCCTGAATGGTACTCAAAGTGATCCCGGGACAAATGGCCAGTATTTCTTTACAGTTCAGAAGATACGTGATGAAGATGGTTCATTCTCTCAGGGCAATCCTATTATGACTACCGGTGACCTGGTGACTATCTATGTATCTGCTGTTTCAGATGGGGATCTTTCCTACAATGAGATCAATGGGATAAGTGTCAGTGGAGAGCAAAAGGATTCTAATCTGGATATAGGAACGCGTGCGACTGTTAGTATGGTCCTGACACCTGAAGCCGGGGCTACTACAATTGCAGAATTTGTAACACCATCATCATTTGGTACAAAGGAAACGATCGCATTATATCCATGATGCGGTTGTTTTTTATTCTTTTATTTCTTATTTGTTTCTTACTTATTTCGCATGAGGGAATTAGATGTCAAAAAGAAGTTTCTTTTTAATCGTTATCTGTTTGCAGCTATGCTTTGTACTGACTGCATCAGGTGAAGCTACTTTTTCAAATGATGTAGTTATTTCTGATGATTCTGTGAACTTTATAATACTTGAGAATTACTCAGGTGTAGATGCTGAAGTACTCCGAAGTGGACTGGATGTAAATGGTGACGGATCAGTGAATTCATCAGAAGTTGATGATTTTGTTGATCTGTTCCTTGATGGCAGGAAGTATCAGTATCTGGGTTATATTTTGCTCGATAATGATGAAATGGCTTTATCGTTAGGTTCTTTCAATATGGAATTCAATGATGCTGAAGGAAACGTTAATACTTCAGATATGTCAGTAAAGGTAAGTGTTGACTACAGAATGAACAATTCATTGACCAAAGGTGATCACAATCTTTGGGTTCTTGGTCATCCGTCCATTAGTGATATGAAAGTTACGCTTCCTGAGGGTGCACTGCTTCTTTCATATGATGGGATCGAAAGTCCGGTCATTGGTTCAGAGGGCAGAAAGGTTGTAATTGAAGGTTCAAGTGGTATTCGCTCTTTTATGGTAGATGATCGTCTTACATATGAGTATGCAGTTTCGATCGACTTCAGAATATCTCAATTTATCGCAGACCTGTCAGTCTTCGATAATTTCTTTTCTACACACCACTTTCTTTAAATTATAATCATTTTATACAATGGCAATGAATATAATTAAGTACTATTGTTGCATTATATAGCTTTATTAATATTAATTAAACATTACTTAATTACTATCTAGCCATAAACGCATTTCATTTCAGGTGTTCGAATGACTTCCAGATATTCATCAATAGTTCTTATATTCATGGTCATAGTTTCTGTATTAGGCAGTGGTTGTTCCAGTAGCTCTCCTGAGGAAGGAGCATCTGATATGGTGGTGACCTTTTTGAATGCTATCAATGATGGTGATTTTAACACTGCATATTATCATTATCAGGGGAAGGATTTTCTTGCTGTGGCAAGCGTTGAGATGATCTTCGACAATAAAGGAATTGAACCCGGTGGGATAAAGGATATCGAGATAACTGCTTTGAATGTTTCCGGGAACCTTGCAGTAGCAACTGCTGAGTGCAGTGTTTCTGCTTTTGACCAGATGGGTAATCTGGCAGATACTACAACTACAATTCCTGTCTACTTCAGATTGCAGAACAGTGACCTGGGCTGGATCGTTACAAGGGTCGCTTTCAATGAACCATTGACTATCGATGAGGCTGATCTTGTGGATATTGAGGTTGCCTCTACTCCTATAGATTCTATAGCTGACAATGCGCCGGTCATATCTGTGTTTGCATTTGCTCTGCTTGGTGCCGGTATCTACCTGGACCGTAAGGACAAGGCAAAGAAAAAGGAGGCCAGCAGAACAGTAGATGTTTCTGGTGCAACTCCGATACAGAAGGAGTCCATAGCTCAATACGTCAGGTTCGTTCCTGCTCAGGGTATAACTGTAGGAAAAGCTACGAGTGTTGATGTATGGGTCAAGAACTTTACCCAGGAGCCCTATGAGAACTTTGCGATAAAGGCAAAATTCGGTACTGCTCTTGAGGCAGATAAAGAGAACCTGTTCTTTGATACTATTGCTCCCGGTGAAACCGTGAAAAGGACATGGATAGTAAAGCCTAAAGTTGCTGGCTGGGCATCGATCGAAGAGCCTACTGTGGTTTTCGATTACATGGGTACAAAGTATATTGGTGTGCTTGATCCTGTGTGGCTCCAGGTTCAATGAATTTTAAGACGATGAATGGTATTTACGGCATTTACGATATTTATGAAATTAGCAGTATTTACGATATTTGCAGTATTCAAGGGCGATAAGGATGTCATCGGAGAATAGCGACAAGGATCCCTCATCAAAACCCTCATCTTCTGATCTGATGAAAAAGCTGAATGATGCTTTTTCTTCTTATCTGGATGGAGATGGGTCAACTGCCGGGCCAGATAGCATATCTGAAAAAGAATCCCTCCTGGAGCTTGTACGTTCAGAGATAGCTGAAAAACAGGCTCATATGGAAGGGAATTCCGATGAGGATGTTGTCGCAGAGGATCCGGTCACTGCTATTGAAGGAGTTATTGATCCTGAAAATGATCGACCGGCCATTTCAGAGATAAAAGATACTGAAGCCATTGTAGATATTGAGACATCGGAGGTATTGGAAACACCTGTAGTTCCGGATGCTCTGTCAGGTGTCTTTGATGATGTTCAGTATCAATCTGTGGATATCGAAGTAACCGAAGATGAAGGTCCGACCGAAGATGAAGATGAAGGACGTTATTCCGAAGTCATATCCGATATTCTGAAAAAGAAACCTAAAACAACATCTGCTCCTGCTTCAGTTACTAAAAATGAGCATTTGTCTGATATTCTCTCCGGGACCGAGGACGAACCATCGGTTGAAGAAAAGGTTCCCGATCCTGATATCAAATTGAAAGGAACTGGAAATGACTTTGTGCCTGTTGAGATGCCAGCAAAAGAAGATGAAGGAACACCTGTCATGATCAAACCTGAGTTCAGGAAAACTCTTTTGAAGGACGACAGTTCGAGACCTGTTCCATCTTTCGTAGATAATACTCCAAAAGATAAGCCAAAAGTATCTGTTGTCAAAAAAAGTGAACCTGCTGAAAAGGTCGAAAAGCCAGATATCCGCCGGCCTTCTTCAGTTCCTTCTTCTGAACCATTACCTGAACCTATTCAAAAGAAAGATGTTCGATCTGTTCAAACTTCTCAGGAGAAGGCCGAAGAAGTCGTATTTGATACACCTGATATTGCTTTCCTTTACAACAAGGACCACACAAGCCATGATGCTGCTTCCCTTTCCATGAACACTCATGAGAAACCTGAACGTATTATCAAGGCCATGTGGTATCTGGAAAAGAGTAAGGTCTTTGAGGATGGTACATGCACGCTTCTCAATGACTTCGAGATGGCGGATGAATCCGATCTTTTGAGGGTGCATGATGAATCCTATATCTCTTTCGTTCGCAACTATGCGAGTTCAGGAGGGGGTTTCCTTGGTGACAGCACTTATATGACACCAACTTCCTATGATATTGCCAAGATGGCAGCGGGTGCAGCTATAAAGGCCGGCGATCTGCTGGTAGATAAGGAATATTCCCATGCATTCGTGCTGGCACGTCCGCCGGGGCACCATGCCAGTTCCCAGAAGTATGGAGGTTTCTGTCTTTTCAATAATGCAGCAGTTCTTGCAAGATACCTGCAAAAGTGCAGGAACGTCAGGAAAGTTTTGATACTTGACTGGGACGCCCATGCAGGCGATGGTACGATGGAGATCTTCTATGAGGACCCTACAGTTATGTTCCTGTCAACTCACCGTGATCCTCACGGGTTCTATCCACGTAAAGGCTTCAGTACACAGATCGGGGAGAATGCAGGTAAAGGGTACACTCTGAATGTCGAGATGCCTGAAGGTTCCGGCAATGAGGAATACATGCTGGCCTTTGATGAGGCCATCATACCCATGATACGTCATTTCTCACCTGATTTCCTGATAGTGAGCTGCGGTTTTGATGCATACTATAAAGAAAAGAACATCGGCCTGGCTCTTGATTCTGAAGGTTATCATCAGTTGACCACAAAGGTGCGCTCGGTATTCGATGGTCCGATGGTCTTCCTTATGGAAGGTGGTTATCACGATTCCAATGGCCAGTTGTGCCATAGTGTCCTTAATTCCCTTCACGGCAAACCAAATCCTGTAAGTGACCGTCAGGAGATGTCAAGTTATAAGGTGACCCAGCAAAAACAGATATTCGAGCAAACGAAGAAAAAAGTAGAGGAATCGAAAAAGCATAGTCCGGTACTTTCTTCACAGGTGTCCCAATGATCAATGTTGGCCTTACGTTCAATGAGAATCACCATCTTCATGATTCAAAGCTGAATGGTTTTCCATGTCCTGAGAATCCATCAAGGTTGAAGGGTATTCTGGACTATCTTGAAAGCAGTGATCTGGTCGATGGTGAAAGGTGTTGTTTCTATAGTTCTGAACCTGCTTCGTTAAAGGATATACTGCGTGTTCATGATGTAAGATATATCGATCATCTGAAAGCATGCACAAAGGATAGTGCGCTAAGCCCGGGAAATGATGTATACGTTTGTCCTTCATCGCTGGATGTAGCTTTACAGGCATTGGGATGCGTTCTGAATTCCGGGGATCTGGTAGCCAGGGGGAAGTGCACTCATTCTTTTGCGCTGGTGCGTCCGCCTGGTCATCATGCGGCTTCTGAGGCTTCAAGTGGATTCTGTCTTTTCAATAATTCCGGTATACTTGCCAGATATCTCCAGAAGACATACGGGCTTGAGAGGATCGCAATATTCAATATCGATGCCCATGCATCAGATGGGACCTATTCGGTGTTCGAAGATGATCCCGATGTGCTTTGCATATCTGTTCATCAGGATCAGTCGACCCTGTATCCTCATAAGGGTTTCATCCGTGATATTGGAGTAAGGCCTGCACTTGGTCTTTGCATCAATATGGAAATGCCACCTGAAGCAAGCAATCCTGAATATGGGATATTCTATGATGAGATTGTGGAAAAGGTTCTGGAGAAGTTCAATCCTCAATTGGTCATACTTGAGTGTGGTTTTGATGCTTACCACAAGGAACCTTTGACCAGATTGAACCTGACAATTAATGGCTACTACAGAATAATATTTAAACTTGCAAGTAAATGGAACGTTGTATCGCTACTTGAAGGTGGCTATCATGATGACCTTGGTCTTCTGACATCCGTCGTCATTCGTGCATTGCTTGGAATGGATAACGTTAAGGATGATGTTGACCTGATCGATCTGCTTGCTTCAAGGCATGCAGGCACAAGGAAGGATTTCGACAAAAATCTCTCAAACCTGAAGATGAGGCTGGAGTCCTACTGGGGACCGTGGAACCATATTTAAGGTACTGCACTTTGATGAATAGATGGTAATATGTTCGAGCTTGGAAAAACAGAAGATGGGATAACTTTCTATAAACTTGAGCATGCCTTTGAGCTTGACAAGTTGAAGATAGGTGAGTTCAGCTATTTCAGAAAATATCTGGGCATGTCCGACTATCTGGCGAATTTCAGAAGCTGGCTTAAAAGACCTACGGTTGCTCTGGTTCTTGCTATGTCCGGGAACACGGTTGTAGGATGGTCCATGAATGAGAAATGGAGCTCTCCCTCAAAGGACGGCAGACCTGTCTATGTTCTTCGCGGTATCGAGGTCTCTCCGCAACTTGCCAGAAAGGGTATGGGTAAGTGCATGTTCTTCCTTATCTCAAAGGTCCTTATAGGTCATATTATAACCAAACCTGTGAACAGTACCGCAAAACTGTTCTTCGAATCCATGAATTTCGAAGAACCTGCGTACAGTTCTCCTGTACATCTCACTGACCATCCGGGTTATCTGATCCTTGAGGAAGGCAATAAGGGTTCAGTGTTCTGTGATAATGTTTCTTTGTTCAATGAGAATATCATGGCATGCAGGCAGAAGATGTTCCCAAAGGAGATGTGTGTTGAAGCTGCAAAGAATGATCTCGATCCAGTGGCATCAACAGCGAAATGTGACCTCGTGGATAATCCCGGAGATTCTGCAGGTGAAGTTACTGAAGAGGTAGGAGAGATCCTGCCTGAAACCCCTGAAGTCGAACCAGCTCCTGAAGATCCGGAGGAAGAGTTCATATTCGATGGTAAGTTCATCGGTGAACAGAAGATGATGTCCCCATGCAAGTGCGGTCATGCTGTGGTGAACAAATACCAGGTGACAGGTAAGAGGTCAGGTACTGCTTTTATCTGTACCGAATGTCATGTTGAGAGATATTTCCTGCCGCTGAAGCAAAAGAAGAAATGAAGTAGAGTTTCCTATCTTTTTTGTTTTATATCATTCATTTTTAATTTTAATTATATTTTCTGTATTTCAATCTGTTAATATTTTTGTACATGTTTTGCTTACGCAAAAGTTGCTAAAATCCTCTGATCAACAGAAGATTATTAATAGAGCCAATACAATATATGTCATAATTATAATACTTAATATATAATTTATTTGTACGGGGTCCTTCCATATGGCTCAAGAGCAGGGAATTGCAAAAGTAGATCTGACTTACATTTATAAAGCAGTAATGATGGGAACCTCCCTTTATTCAGATAACTGGGAGAAGGGTGTCCTCTATCTTACCAACCTCAACCTGTGGTTCTCAGAGGGTGGTGGATGGTTGACCATTCCATTGAAAAACGTCACGATGGTAGGGAGGGAAGTGACCGACCCGATCCGCATGAAAGCCCAGCGGACAATTGGTACTTCACACATCCTGTTGATAGACTATCTCCAGCCATCATCGGTAGTAGAAGGAGCAACAGCATCAGCCACAGCATTACTGGCAGGTAACGAAGCGATAATAAGCACGCTCAAAGCCTATCTGCAGCCTATGTGCGGCACACCACCTAAGAAACAATCCCTTTCTGACGTTGACAAGAAGCTCCTTTACATGCTGTCCACAGGAGTTAACGACCTGCAAAAGCTCGTTTTCTTCATCGGTGTAGATAACGAGACACTGGCAAACAGTTTCAAGAATCTGAGGGAACAGGGCCTGTGCGACACTTCAGGAACGCTTACAGAACAGGGTCACAAACAGATCAGGGAGATGATGTGAAATGGATATGATCATAAAGATGGAGGTATACGAATGACCGACCCGGGCCTTCCTCCATTTATGCAGAATTCAGGCGGTGGCGGACCACCTTCAATGTCCGAAGGTAGTTTCGGTCAGTCAATGGGTGCCTTTGGTGCTTTGCTGAAATTACAGCAGAACATCAGCGAAAGGTTCCCACGGTCCAAAGTACCGTGGAGCGAGACCAGAAAGTTCCTCAAAGCTATCAGCATCGATGGGATCAGGTCAACTTCTCTTTATAAATTCCACATGGACTTCTTCAAGGAGATCGGTCTTGGCAGCATGCAGCTGATCTCATATGCGCCGATGCATTACATCTACGCTGTTCCCAATAATCCGGTATGTAACTTCTATCCTGCACTCAACAACCAGAAGGTCTGTGTTGCCACTACGGATGCGCTTCACCGTTTCTTCAGGGAAGAACTCGAGCTTGAATGTTCGGTCGAGGAAACAGAGTGTATCAAGAACGGGGACCCTGTGTGCAAGTTCAAGGTCGACCTTCAGCCGATCTCTGCATATCAGGTAATGCTGGATAAGAATGACAAGATGATCCTTTCCGGTGTAAGACCACCTGTGGAGCAGGACGAGCTCATGGAACGTGTGAAGGCACTTACCGTTTACAAGCTTCTGGAAAAGGGTAAGCTCTCTGAGATAGGCAGTGCTTACATGCAGTTCGCAAGCAGTATGAATGTAGAGGAAAAGGTATTCGATCCGCCATGGAAGCTCAAGGAGGAACTATCCTCCATCGCTGAGACCCATAATACATTTGGTGGTGCTTTTGGTGAGATGGCCAATAAGATACAGGCAGAACAGTCTCCTGCACCGGCGGCCCCGAAACCAGCTGTCTCCGAAGAAACTAAGAAACTGCAGGAAGAGGCTAAAAAGACAGACAGCTTTGCCGAACTCCTTGCTAAAATGAAAAAGAATGAGTAGTGATACAAATGGCAGGTTACAGATCAGCTTCACACAATGATCATCTGGGAGAATTTATTGGTGAGTTCATAAGGGTGATCACATACAACTCTCATTACAGGGGCGAGTGCGTAAGGATCGATCCCAATAACAACAATGTGCTCTTAAAAGGTGTCGTTAAGAAGAACGAGACCGGATGGATGGATATCAGTGAAAGCATGGTAATAATGGGACATTCCATAGAATCAGTATACATAGAGAAGAGTTTTCCTTTTGACAGTAATGAATCCCTTGTGCTCTCTATCGAGGATGGTTCACTTCATCCAGGCTCAGAGCCGGAGATGCAGGGATCTGATATCATGGGTGACATGGAATTTCCGGAGGAATTTAAATGAGCGGCGAAAAAAGGATACCAACCGGCATTGCAGGTCTTGACAGGGTAATTGAAGGTGGTGTACGTGATAATACGACACTTCTTGTCGTAGGATCAAGTGGTACCGGTAAATCTACTTTTGCAATGCAATATCTTAATTATGGTCTTGAACACGGGGAGAATGGTCTGTACATTAGTATGGAAGAGCCTCCTGAACAGATCATGCGTGAAGCAAAGATGTTAGGATTCAATCTTGATAAATACTATAATAAAGAGTTATTCTTCTTTCACTCAAAGGGTAAGGATTTTGTAAAGCTCGTAGATGAGCAGTTGCCTGCACTTGTGGAAGCGAACAAGAACTATTCGGTGAAGACCCGTGTCATCATCGACCCGCTGACACCTCTGATATGGGCCATACAGGACAAACAGGAACAGCGTGAGATCATCACAAAGCTTTTCTATACATTGAAGCAGCTTGGGCCTGTTCTGATCACAACGGAAGAACATGCAGCTCCGGGTGAGACCATTGGTGAGGATGTACTCATCCCTATCTACATGTCAGATGGTGCGGTCCACCTGACATACAGGCCGATCGGAGGTGCGTTTAACAGGGCGCTTGAGATCGTTAAGATGCGTGCCACAAGACATGGTGAAGAGGTCTATCCTTACATATTCGTCCGTGGTGTGGGTGTTGTTGTTAGGACGACCCCGCTGGTATCTGCTGAGGATCTGCGCAAGTATGATGATGTGTTCGATAAGGCCATCAGGACCGCTGCAGATATCGGAGCCAGCGAGCGGATGCTGGAACGCCTTGTCTATGTCAAGGAGAACTGGTCCTATCCGTTCTCTCCAAAGGAAACCCTTCAGATATTCTTCGAATCCCAGGGTCTCAATGATGCTGTGACCAGAGAGGAGCTTGCGAAGAGAAGAGAGATCGAAGCTAGCTCTCCGGAGACCAATCTTGATATAGCTGAAATTACCGGTGGGACATTACAGGTAGAAGACGAAGTTGTCATGCCGGATTTCCAGGATGATGCGGTTGTTTCTGATCCGGAAGGCGAAGAAGGTCTTATTGAGATAGACAGCCTGAGCGAGCTGGAAGAACTGGTCCAATGATGCAAGAGGTGGATTGACGTGTCAGTTAAAAAAACAAAAGATGACCTTGAGGACGTTTCACTTTTGAAGTTCGCCCTGGTCGCACAACTGAAAAGGACACACCAATCCAGTGATGTGGATGTACTTCTGTTCGCGGGTGCTGACGGAAGGATCTACGCATCCTACATACCGGATAGTATAGGCCCTAAGATATTCGAACTTACAAATCTTATAAGCCACAACCTCCTGCATGTGAGCCAGCAGCTTGCAATGGGACTGAAACAGTCTGTGATCGAGTATGACTTTGGTACTGTTATCTTCTCTTCAGTTGGTCGTGGAGCACTTTTGATCTCTCTCTTTACAGGGGCTCCTGATCTTGCAGCTAACATGCACAGGATCGAAGTGACCCGGGATGTGGTGCAGCATATCTTCGAACAGAGGCCTATGTCGGCAGAGCAGCTTGCTGCTTACCCTGAGGATGTAGCTAAAGAACTGCGAATCCTTGCCAAGATAGTGTTCGATGAGATGTACACTCAGTCATCAGAATACAAGAAGAATATGGAGATCCTTGCGGATATCAAGGAAAAGATAACAAGTGTCATGGGCAGAGGTGAGGTCGAACAGGTGCTTGCAATGGCATTCAATGAGATCGCTTCGTCCCCCAAGTGGATGACAGAGGATCTGTGGCCACTTCTTCTTGAGATGATAATCAATGACCAGATCAGGCCATTGCATGGAGATTATGTAGCCGAGATATGTGAGTCCGAATGGATACCGGATATAAAACACAAACTTGAATCATTCGTATGAAGGTGATATGGAATGGATGATGAGATACAGGACCTGGGAACCATAGAACCGGAAGACCACATTGCATTTACAGAAGAAGCTCAACTCGAGGAGGCTGAGCCAGCGATCATCAATGATCAAGGCCATGATGTTCCTGGTAGTGAGCATGGGTATGATGCTGACATTGAAGGAGAGTATGGGCATGCTGATGATATTGAAGGTGAGTATGAGTCTGATATTGCCATCTCCGTTGACAATGATGATGCTGATCCCGGGGACGTAAAGGCCCTTGTACCTGTCACTGATGATCACTCGGGACCCGATAATTTTGAAGATAAGGCTCCAGAAGTAACAGATGGTATTATTTTGGTGGATGAAGATACTGACCTCTCATCCATTCAAGAAGAAGATGAGAAACTGGCCATTGAACTTGAATCTCGTGTAGTTGCCTTTGAGGAACGTCTCAATGAGATGAAGTCATGGGTGGAATCCAGCTTAGATGTGAATGGGAATCTGATATCTTCATTGGGCAATGAGATACAGGCACGTGCGGATGATACTGAATTCAGGCAACTGAAGACGGACTTCGATCATTTCTCCAAAAAACTGAGGCGTGTGGTCCAGGCAGAGGATTCCGTGAATGCCGAAGCCCTTGATGCGACAAAAGTACCGCCTGATGTTCTTGAGATAACCTATGCAAAGACACTGAACGATCTGTACAGCGCCATGCTTGAGATCTACGGGGACAGGGAATCATGTGATATGGTGGAGGATGCCCGGGAGAGCGTACGCCAGTTCAGTGCCGGAGTGGATTTCTTCAGGTTCGAGGACGAGACATTCATAGTAAAGGGACTTTCGGAGGCCATTGCAGCTAAGATAGTCTCTGTGAAACAGATACATGGTACATATATCGAGTTATTCAAAATGCTGTACCAGCATGTTCCTAATTACAATTCCCAGGATTTCCGTGCTTTTGTAGAAACAGGAAGCAGGGAATACACTATCGAGAAAGTGGTATCACACGAACATTGTCTTGACCAGATAAGATCCGATGTCGTTGAGTTCAGGGACGAGCTGTCCCATATAACAGAAAATGTCAGTTTCATGGCTGAACTGCAGAACAACCATATTGAGGATTTGGCAGGCAAAGGTGAGGAGCTCGATGAGGTAAGGGAACAGATGAAAGCAATAGCAAAGGCTGTTAACCTTCATACGAAGGCTATAAACAAGCTCAACAGGACACTCATGGAGCTTAAGGACCTTCCGGTTTCCGCAAATGCCCTCTCTGCCCCATCTGAGCCTGTGGAGGCCCCTGATATCTCAAAGATAGAGGAGATGGTTGGTTCCAGGGCAAGCAGGGAAGACCTGTCGGCAATCTCCGGTGAGATGGAATCCTTTAAGGCCAGCGTGGAAGAAATGTTCATTTCCATGCAGCAACAGCTTGAAGAGAGCATGCTCAATTCTCAGAAGCTGAAAGGACTTGAGGAGGAGATATCAGGTGTTCATGAGGAGATCCAGCATCTGCATGTCGCAGAAAAGTCCCAGTCCGTAAGGCCTGTTGATGTCCCTGTCGAAGATGGGATATCAGGTGTTCATGAAGATATGCCGCCTCTCTATGTGGCAGAAGAGACCCGGCCTGTAAAACTTACAGATGCCCCTATAGAGGATGTTATCACAGGTCAGCTTTCAGTACTTGGTTCTGCAACCCTTAAGCAACTTGAGAAACAGATAAATGAGCAGGGTTTCCCGATCGATCATGAAAAGCTCTCCCTTGTGATGTCATATCTGGAACAGGAACATCTTGTTAATACCACAAAGAAGGGCAGATACACTTTCTATTCAGTAACGGAACCTGTGAACGCTTAAGGTCCAGATGATAAATAATGTCAGTTGAAGGTTTGGATGTATTACACATGGCCGGAGCGATCAGTTATGGCGTTCTGGAAACAGATTCATCGGTGGACGATCTTAGTATTGATATTGGACGATCCAGCAATGTAGGATTCAATTATTTCCATAACAAGTTCGGCATGCCTTATGATTTCCTGCTTAAGAGCAGTATAAGTTCGGGTCATCATCTTTTCGTTGCGGTGAACGATACAAAACTTGTTGGTTTTGCAAGGTTCGAGAAGATATCTGATGCCACCGAGAGGACCTACAGGGGAAAAACGAATGTGGTTCATCATTCGGTTCACCTGTTAAGGAGCATAGAGGTTCATCCTTCCCACAGGCATGTAGGTATAGGACGCCTGTTATTTGCTATAGCTGTAAGGCATCTGAAGACCAATGTGATAACTATGCCGGATAACTCCGGAGCTGCACGTTTCTTTAAGGAGAAACTGAAGTTCACAGGACTGAATTCCGGTAGTAGTAATCTTTCTTCCAGATACAGGGGCCATCTGATCCTGCCGTATCCGCGTGCAAGGAATATGTTAAAGACGATGGCTGGCAGTTACCCGCGTATGGTGATGCCTGAGCTGATAGGCAGATACGAATCACTGAAATTCAAGACCAATATGGGTAAGTCGATAACAGAGAAAGATATCAGTGAGTTCCAGCTGTTATTTGATAACTCAAGGGAGTTGCTGGATAACAAATTGATAGATGAGATGGATTCGTTCCTCAAAGGATTTGAGTACAGGTAATTTATGATGATTCAGGTGATATCTTGGCAAATATGGATGTTCAACGGTTGCGTAAGGATCTATTGAAATATTACGGCAAGTACAATACGATGCCGGTGAGTACGTATGAGCTATCAGCGGATATGGATGCCGGTAATTGTGCCTCTGTGATAGATGATATTACTAGCTATCTTCTAAAGCCCATGGAAAAGAACATACGTCTTGAGCTGTCCCAGCTATTCAAGGAGTGTGAGAATCCCGAGATACCATATTTTGAGGTTGTGATGGATATCATGCAGTTCATGAACGAGTTCGTAGGTGATCCTCATACTGTTGAGCTTATCTTTGCAAGAGTGAACAACGAGGTTGCAAGAAAAAAGCTGGAGATCGAGGATAAGGTCTATTATTCGAACACGGACTGGACCTCGGATGTGGCGGAAGCAGCAATGCAGAAGCTCAGGGATTCAGGTACAGAACGTGATTACCAGTTCATGATCGATCAGCTTACAGAGGTCCTTTCTCATTTCACCAGTGAGGCAGGTACCAAGAATGTGCGTATGAAACTGAACAATATCATAAAGGTCCACAGCCAGCGTGAACTGAATTCACTGGACCTGCATCTTTGAGTATGTTCAGAAGGTGGTAAAGATGGGTGTTCTGAGTTTCACAGGACAATGCCATCCTCAGTTATCCTGAACTTGTGCTTACCCATAGTAAAATCGCTTCCTCTCTCTTTCAAGATCTCAAGATATCTGTAAGGTGTGTTGTCATGTTCTTCTGTGCCCAGCAGGATAACAGTGTCGAACATATAGGGCCAGAGGCTGGAGTCTATGTCAGAAGCAGGTATCTCACAGGTAGCCATCAGGAGTATGTCCTTTTCATCGAATTCCTGAAGCAGGTTCTGGACAAAGGATCTTAGCTCGGATCTGTGGAAAGGTCGCTCATCAAAGGTACTTTCGATGTCTTCCAATATGTTCATCGTATCTATAACAACCCTCGAGTATCTCTTTTTCAGGATATTCTCGTTCAGGTATTCAAATATGGCAAAATCTCCTTTTGCAACTATGTCAGAACTGATGGAATAGAGGTCCAGATTCTCCTTTACCTGTTCTTCATTGTAGAATGAGAAGGTTGACAAAGCCCTGATCATCTTATCCTCTGATTCAGAGAGCATTGAAATGTAAGCACATCTCTCTCCGTTTTTAGCAGCATTGAACAATGATTGCATGCAAAGATTGGTTTTGCCTGCTCCGCATGAGCCAGCTATCAGGACAGAAGATGGTTTTAAAAAACCTCCGTGGAGAAGATGGTCAAACTTTGCAACATATGATGGTGTTCTCATATCTTCCACTCTCTTTATCTACGTATTGATCTTTTATAAGTTTGTCGTGGATCAGAAAATATCGTGGAACTAAATTCATTCTATGCCGGATGAATTTAAGCAACCTTATATATTATCAGTTCAATTTAATTGATTATAATATCTAAAAACACTTTCCTGTATGTTGATGATCATGTCTGACCTGCATAATAATAGTAACAATGAGATATTGGAGTATCTGCGTGATATGAACGACCGGTTGAGATCACTGGAGTTACGCGTTATCGAACTTGAATCCCGTAATTCTCCCGATGTCAACGATAAGATGGCTGCTTTTCTGACAGTCCCTGATTCTATCCGCAAGTCCCTGTTCGCTGTATCCAAACTTACATCATGTACAGCGGACGAGGTGAGTGAGATAACAGGAAGGCATCGCTCTATCGAGAACAAGTACCTTAATGAACTTTACAGGGCCGGATGGCTTGAGAGGGAAAGGAGAGGTAAGAAGATCTATTACTCTCTGAGCAAAAAAGCGGATAATAAGAACAATGAGTATTGGTCCGCAGTTGAAGAGGTCGAGAACAAACTTGACCAGCTACTTGGGTGAGTTAAATGCTTCTGAGTTTCCATTCATATAAAGGTGGTACTGGCAAGACGACATTTGTCGGTAACCTCGGTGTCATGCTTTCGCAACAGGGCAAGAAGGTATGTATAATAGATACTGATGTCAACGGTCCGGGTCTTCACTCACTGTTCGATATCAGGTACGATATGACACTCATAGACTTCCTTCAGGGCCTGTGCAGTGCCGATGAGGTTGTTTACAGGTATGAGGGCTCTGATGTCTACATAATTCCTTCAAAGGCATGTGAGGAGGACATATCCGCCCTGTTCACAACTCCCGGTGAGGCGAAGGATAAGCTTCTGGACCTTATTAAAAAGACAGGAGAAAGACTTGACATCGATCACTTCCTGTTCGATTGCAGTCCCGGTATCAATAAGTCAAGCCTTCTTACAATGAACATAGCTGACAAGGCAACCATAGTGTCGACCATCGATATTCAGGATATAAGGGGAACCTATGTCCTGTCGAACATGGCCACAAAACTTGGAACTCATGCATCCCTCCTTTTCAACAGGATACCTCTTGACAAGAAGGATGAGATCAATGAGGTAGTTCTTGATTTCAGTGACAAGCTCGGTACGGAGCTTCTTGGACTTATCACTTATGATGAATCAGTTGCAAGGTCCTGGTCAAGGAAGATCCCTATGAAGGATGAACCTGACTGCAGCTACTGTACTCAATTGAAAGCAATAGCAGAATTACTGATAGGATAATCCTTGTCGAAGGACCGGATATGGACCTGATGACCTTACATTGAGGTCCTGTATTCTTCGAGGCTCTGGCCAACTATCCTGTCAAGTTCTTTTTTCTCTTCAGGTGTCAGGCTGAATATCTCTTTTATTTTGTTCATATCACTTTGCATGTAAGGCTCAAGGACCAGCCTGTCCTCATCGATGGTATATCTCAGGTCAATAGCCCCATCTTTTGCTTCTTTTATCCTCTTGCCTTTCTCAAGCATGAACAGGTTATTGAAAAATGGTATGAGATCGGTCCTTACAGACATGCATGTATATTCATCATTCATCGTTGTCAGCACCGTACTTTCGTACTTTTCACATTTGCGAAGCAGGACAGAAAGAAAATGAATGTACGGCCTGTTGTTCTCTAACTGCTCAAGGCTGGAGAGGTCAGAAAGGACCACAAGATGTTTTTCGCCGGATAACAATTTCCCGATCCTGATCATTGTAGTGGTGAAGTTCTTGAACAGGTGGAACGAGGTGACATTTCCTGTACCATCTTCATCCGGCAATTCATTTTCATTCCATATGATCTTGATAACAGGTACTGCATCTCTCTTTTCTATTTCTCTGGAGAGTGATCTGAGAAGGTCAGGTACTTCGGAGCCTTCAGTATAGGAAAGAACGGAACTTTCCCTGTCAAGTATATTGAGAAATTCCATAAGTGTCTGATCCTGGTCGTTGGGTGCCATTTTTATCTCTGCCGGATGAACTTATTATTTTTAATGTATTATAATATTAGTGTCTTGAATAGGATTTATATTTTTCTAAATAATCACGACCCGTGGCAAAGAGCATCAATGGTCTATGGGCGATAACGCTGTGCCTGTCAGTCTCATATTCCAATTTCCCGAAAAGGTTAATAACTATCGCAGCAGATTTTATTCGAGGTGTTTTTGTATATGTCAAAGTTCCATAAAAGAGACTACGAACGTAAGGGCGAAAAGAAACACGAAGAACTCGATGCAAAACTATTGCAGGAAAACCTCGAAGATCTCAAATCCATGGAAGGTGAGATCACAGATTGACCGTAAGTATCAATGTTGAACTTATCAATTCGGAGACGCCTGGTCAGAAACTGGACGTTCCGGATGGAAGCACTTATGAAAATGTACTGGACATTCTTGGTATCAACCAGGAAACTGTCCTTATTTTAAAAGAGAAAAAAGCTGTTCCAATAGATGGAATTGCGGTGCCCGGCAACTTGACTATCATGTACATAGCGTCACAGGGATAGGTACAGACCGGACACACTTAAATACTTACATCTTTTTTGTAATGTCTTTAAGCTTGGTGATGGCATCCATCGTAGTCTTGGTGTCTTCTATGATCTTCTGTTCATAGTGTTTGATGATGTCTTCAACAGGTGCTGAGAGCTTGTAGATCTTTGTAGGTCTGCCTTTGCCTACTGCCTTCTTGTTGTGGATATCGATCCAGCTTCTTTCACGCATGTGCCTCATGGCAACGCTGACCTCTGGCTGTCTCAGACCGGTACTCATCTCAATCTCCTGGGAAGAAGCTTCATCCACATTTGAAAGGTAGGTAAGTGTGGTTGCAACGTTCCTGGACATTCCAAGGCTCTTAAGTGCCTCAATGAACTTATAGTCTGTATCGTCTAGTATTTTTACTTCAAAGTCTTTCATAATCAAATAACCCCTTGATTTTGACAATAGCTCTTTCGAACTACAATTCATACTATGACATTATTATATTTAAAGTTATATATGCGCAAAATTAAAGCACTTAATAATTAATAATCTGTTCTAAATAATGTGTATTTTTTCGCTATAGTGAAAATTTTGTTCCTGAGAATGTCGAACGAATCTAGATAAACAGAAGACTTCCCATCAAATAGTTGCTCTCGTATCTCTTTTCCAATAACATCATCGGTTTCAGGTCTCAATCTTATCACAGTTGAGCCGGGGTATATGTGCTTCATATGTGAGAACCCGTCGATATCCCCATCTGTTATGCCAATGATGGGTATGCTCAGCCGATAAAGTATATCGCCTGCAATCTCAGTAGTATCATCACCGATCGTCACTGCAGCCTGTGCACCTTCCACAAGTTCGAAAGATCTCTCGGCCTCATGGTCGATAATTACAACCTTTATCCTGCCATCAGCATCAGGATGATGGTCATCTTCATCTGATGTATGCTTAAAAGCAGTATCCTTATTGCGAACAGAGAACTGATTCCCTCTTAATGGTCCGCTCTTCACCCAGCAGGTACGCAGGTCGACAGGTACCCGCCTTTCATAACCATGCAGTTTCTCAAGACCATGTTCCTTGACCCTTGCACCTTCTATATCCGTGATGAAGCCGTCCTTACTTATTATACGGATATCCTCCGACCTTGCGAATCCGACAATGATGCCGTTGATCATTATCTTCTCTCCCTGGTGCACTCCATAGACCTGTCGTATGACCCGGTGTCCATGGTCCTCAACGCTTATTGGTGTCACAAGTTCAGGTATGTCCGTTATCTCAAGTTCAAGTTTGTCGGCAAGGGTCTTTGCAAATTCAAGGGAATCGGTGTTCCATGGGATTATCCTGCCATCAGGCATCCCGGGTCTTTCTATATGTATAAGTGGTTTCACAGTGCGGCTATGGATCCTTGAGATCACTATATTGGCAAAAAGGACTCCGTTCTCTGTGGTCTTTCCATGGTTCAGTAGTATTACAGCATCCTTTGTCCTGAAGAACTCCTCTATGCAAATACTTGGTTTCAGGTTTTTTCTTATGTCTATGACATCCTCGAGGTGGGCATCAAGAACAGCTGTCTTACCAATGGTGCCTGCCATTACAGAATCGACATTTCCGGATTCTTCAAGTATTCCAATGACCTTTTTTGCCATGCCTGAGTCCACGATCTCAGGGCCATGGACGACCACACCTATTTCCATATTCAACTTTTAAGGTCCTTTTACAATTATATCTGCCGATAGACTATTATTTTGCAGATACAATTGAGCTGTATGGAAAAGGTCGAACTGACATGGCTGGGTCATTCCTGTTTTCAGATAGAGTTCTCTGGGATAACGGTCCTTATTGATCCGTTCATCACGGATAACCCGAAAGCAGAGGTCAAAGCCGATGAACTGGAACCGGATATTATCGCAGTCACACATGGGCACAGTGACCACTTCGGTGATACTGTAAGCATAGCGCAGAGGACGGGTTGTACTGTGGTCTGCATCCATGAGATCTCACAGTATCTCAGGCAGAAGGGAATAGTCACTTCCGGTATGAATATCGGAGGGAATATAGAGGTTGACGGTATCCGTTTCATCATGACCGATGCCAGACATTCGTCTTCTATCGATGAATCAGGCTGGAGTTTTGATGGTGGCAGAGCAGCAGGGTTCATTGTGAAGGCAGGGGACATTTCCATCTATCATGCAGGAGATACCGGTCTTTTTGGTGATATGGAACTCATCTCCCGTCTTTATAGTCCTGATGTTGCCATACTTCCGATCGGTGGAAGATATACCATGGATGCAAAGGATGCCGCACTTGCGGTTCAGATGTTGCGCCCTAAGATCGCAATACCCATGCATTACAATACATTTGATGTGATAGCCCAGGACCCACATATTTTTGCAGAGTGTACAAAATCAGTGCCTGACACTAATGTAATGATTCCGGAAATCGGGGACTCAATTATTTTATAAGGATTCGTATATAAAATAATTTCATCTTTATTTATATACAACGGATAGGTTTATATTTGATTATGTCGAACTTATCATAGGCAAAAGTCGAGTTATAATTATTTATCACATATATCCCCTCTTAGTTCTCGTCATACGGCTTTTGCCAGCTCTTAATACATCTTATAATTCATCGGTTTTGAGCTTTGCATCTATGTCCTTATTCCTGTTGTCCGAAGCCCGATATTATATAAAACTTTCTGTAATTATAACAAAATAATCTTATTGTTCATACTAATTTTTGTAGACACTTCCTTATTTTTATACCTGCTTACTTTTTTAATTAAGTGTGTAACTTAGTTTCTTATACCTTTTTATATTATGATGTTGTGTAGTCAGCAAAATAAATTGTAATTTAATAGTAGCTTTTTTATTGAAGAGTTTGCTATTCGTAAGGAGTCAGGCATGGAACACAGATCTTATGATATATTCAACGTCAATGAACTTCATGAGATACTGGACCGTTTCGATGGCGGTTTTGATCTGCCTTTCTCTTTTGTGGATCCGAATGGTGATGTATTCACATCGTCCGGATGGAGTGATATGGTCTCTATATTCCATTGTATTGAACGGATGAGAAAGGATACCAGTCTTAATGTCCATGCACGAAGCGCTCATTTCCCCGAGTATGGAAATGAATGCTCTGCATTCGAATTTAAAAATGGGCTTGTTGCTGCTGACCTTTTTCTTCCTGTTGAAGGCTCATATTTAACTGCAAGATTTGTATTCTTCTCTTTTGAGAATTCTGAGGAATGGTCATCGTTCACTCCGGATGAAATGATCCCTGTCACCCCTGATGTCTTTAATTATTCTTCTGAAAGGATACCCTGTTTCAGTAAAGATGATGCCAGTAAGAAGATAGGTCTTTTCAGGTGTCTTGCTGAACTCCTGATACATATGGGTTCACAGGATAGGAAACTGAATGAACAGGAGGCTCGCATGATCCTCTATGAAAAAGAGCTTGCTTCAAATAAGGAAGAAATGATGTCCCTTGAGAAGATGAAGGCCGATATTCTGTCAAGGTTCAGTCATGAGCTTAAAACCCCTCTGTCTATAATTAAAGGCTACAATGAACTTCTTTATGATGGATGTCTGGGTCAGACAACGGAGTCTCAGAAAAATGCCCTTGATACTTCGATCTTCAATATCAACAAGCTTGAAAGGATAATTGATTCACTTGTGTATGTCGGAATGGAACATTCCGATGGGCATTTCTATGAATACAATCCACTTAATATACTGGATGTTATTGAGGCAGCCAGTGTGAATATGGAAAGGTCGCTTGCGATAATGGATCAGATCCTTGAGATCGATGTCCCGGAGATCGTTCCTTTCATACACGGAGATAGTAAGAAATTATTACAGGCGCTGGTCCATTTGCTTGATAACGCTATCAAATTCTCTCCTGCGGGAAGTACTATCACGATCTCTGTGGCCGAATCAGATGACCGTTTATTGTTGAGTGTTCAGGACAGGGGTATAGGAATATTCGAGGACAAGATATGCCACATATTCGATGATTTCTATCAGGGAGATGGTACCCTTACAAGGAAATATCCCGGTGTTGGTCTCGGACTAAATATCTGCCAGCGTATCATCCAGCGTCATGATGGTAATATCCGTGTTGAGAGCAAGGTGGACGAAGGCTCGACGTTCCACATCGACCTGCCGATAAAAGAGCGTCTAACTGATAGTATGTACTCCTGATCTCCCGGTATAAATGGAGTACCTCAAAAGCAAAAAAATAGTTTCCGGGTATCGGATACCCGGTTGTTCTAAAGTAAATATATTACCTATTTCTTGAAACAGACATCAAGGTGTTCCTGAGGCGTTGGTTTCGTTGCAAGACTTACGACTATGGCAACCACGAATGCAAGTGGTGTGGCTACAAGTATCGGGTCCACAACGGTCCAGGTTCCTGTGAGGATGGTGTCAACACCAAAGATCGCCTTGCTTATTCCAAGTGGTACAGCTTCTGATTTGTGTACGAATGCAAGCCAGAACAGACTGCTGAATGTCCCGACAAGAAGACTTGCGATAGCACCTTCCTTTGTCATGCGTTTCCAGAACAGTGCACCGGTGTACATTGGCAGGAATGCTGCTGCACAGAGTCCGAAGAAGATCGCTGTTGCACGGGCAATGATACTGATAGGCAGTATGTACGCCAGTATTACACTTGCAAGGATGGTGAATGCGATAGCCGCTCTGGTAATGTTGATGGTCTGTCCGAGTTCTCCCTTCTTGATGAACTCACGATATAGATCGTGGCCTATGGATGTTCCCATTGTGTGGAACTGGGAGCTCAGGGTCGACATAGCTGCTGCAAGCAGTGTCAGCATGAACAGGATGACAAAGGTCTCAGGCATGGCGCTGTTGATGAACTCAGGCATGATAAGGTCGGTATTTCCTCCTGCAACCACGACTGATATCTGGCCCAGTGTTTCGTAGAAGTATGCGTTTGAGAGTGCACCTACCGTGAAGGCAACTCCTGTCATCATGAGGATGAATGGTCCGCCGACAAGTACTGCCCTGTTGAGTGCTGTGTCGTTCTTTACTGTCATGAACCTGACAGCAAGCTGAGGCTGAGCGACAACTCCTATTCCCACACCAAGGACCAGCGTTGATACCAGTGTCCACCATATGGGTGAGCCGAATGCAGGCATGGATGTCCAGCCCATATGTCCTCCAGCTACAAGACTATCCGGTACAAGGTCGTTCATGGCTGTGAGTGCCGAGTGGGCGGCGGAAACTCCTCCAAGTTTGATATAGGTGAACACGAGCAGGAAAGCCATTCCAATGAACATGAGGGTTCCTTGCAGAGCGTCAGTGTACATAACAGCGATAAGTCCGCCTGTGATAACATAAGCGGCTACAATAACTGTGAGAATAAGAACTGCAATGTCATAGTTTATATTGAGGGTAGATTCAAGGAACCTTGCTCCTCCGATAAGTACGATACCTGCATAAAGTGGCATGAATATGCCTATGAGTGCTCCTGAGAATCCCTGTATGAACCTTGACTGGAAACGCCTTCCAAGTAGTTCAGGGAATGTGACGGCATTTAGGTTAAGTCCCATACGGCGTGTCTTTGAACCGAATAAGACGAATGCGATGAATATCCCTACGAAGATGTTCATGAATGCAAGCCATAAAAGTCCCATACCAAGGGCACCGGCAGCACCGCCAAAACCGATTATGGCTGAGGTACTGATGAAGGTCGCACCGTAGGACAGTGCAAGGATATAAGGATGTATCTGCCTTCCGGCTACCATGTAGTCTTCGGTCTGTTTGGTTTTCTTGTATCCGAGCCATCCGAGATAGAAGATAACCATGAGATACACAAGTATTATTACTCCAAGAACAGGTGTGCTCAGTGCCATCAGTCCATCTCCTCTCCGTCGGAGTCACCGTTCCATTTAAGGGCTCCATATATTATGCAGCCAATGGCGCTTACGAAACACAGGATGTAAGCCAGCCATATCTGCGGGTCATCTATTCCAAGCATGTTTTCTCCTTCCTTTCAATCTTTACAATAAATAATGATAAAAGCTAACATGTCATTTGTTAGCATAACACTCTATTTAAAGTTTAGTAAATAAAACTGCATGCCTGTGGCTGGTATGTTGCCGGGGCTATTAAAAAAGGACAGTGTGTTTAAGTATCTATCAAAAAAATAAGACCAGTAAATGTTAGTTTCCCTTCATTTTACCGGCATGCATATATCGACTATATGATGCTTTAGAGGATGTTCCTCCGGATCATTCAAGTATACCTCATAACTTGCCCGAGACAGGTCCATCTCAAGTTTACTCTGCAGCACCCAGTCAACAACTTTCTCCCATACAGGGCCATACTCCTCAGCTCCCGTAAGTTCAGCACGCATTGTCACATACTTTCCACCGGGAAGCATTTTCTTTTTGATCTCTCCTTCAACTTCAACGTCATCTCCAATGGTCATGCATGCGTCCAGCTTCAACTCTTCAGGAGGTGTAACGCCCGGGTCATCATAATAGGCAGACATCCAGAGTGTATCCGGTCCCATCAATTGTTTTGGCCCTGCCCAGTTACCAAGTTTGCCAAACAGACCCGCAAACACTTCTGCATTTCCTATGTAGTTCCCGACAAATGATACATAGGCCACTGTTCGTTCTTCTAAATCCGTTATCGAAGGTTCTTTAATGATCTCCACACCTATCACCAATATTTATTCTCAAATCCTTTTTTGTCGTGTTTAGTATAAAGGTTCGTGGTATGTTGGGTGAAAGTAATGGGTATTTCTGATGAGAAAATAAAAAACCGGTCAATTGGTCTAAGTTGCCAATGACCGCTTCGAAAAGAATAGATATCAATTTCTCTTAAAACACTGTTCTATATGCTCCTTTGAAGCAGGTTCTGTCATCAGGCTCACGACTATCGCCACTACAAATGCAATTGGTGTAGCTACAAGTATCGGGTCCACGACGGTCCATGTTCCTGTGAGCAGGGTATCGACACCGAAGAGTGCCTGGCTGATTCCCAGTGCAGTTGCTTCCTTTGCATGAACGAATGTGAGCCAGAACAGACTTGCGAAGGTTCCAACTATCAAGCTTGCAGTTGCTCCCTGCCTTGTCATGCGTTTCCAGAAGATAGCTCCGGTGTACATTGGGAGGAATGCTGCTGCACAGAGTCCAAAGAATATCGCTGTTGCCCTTGCGATGATACCTGGCGGGAGAATATATGCCAGGACCACGCTTATCATGATAGTTGTTGCGATACCTGCCCTTGTGACACTGATCGTCTGTCCTATCTTTCCATTCATGACTCCCTGGCGGTAGAAGTCATGTCCAAAGGCGGTACCCATAGCATGGAACTGTGAGCTGAGCGTTGACATGGCTGCTGCCAGTAGTGTTAGCAGGAAGAACACAACGAAGTAATCCGGCATTGCACTGTTTATGTACTCGGGCATGATCTTGTCTATATTTCCACCTGCAACATCAAGGGAGATCATTCCCTGAGTGTCGAAGAAATAGACATTTGACAACGCACCTACGAGATATGCAACACCTGCCATCATGAAGATGAAAGGACCGCCTGAGAGAACCGCTCTCTTCAATGAGCGTGTGTTCTTCACTGTCATGAAGCGCACTGCAAGCTGTGGCTGTGCAAGAACCCCTACGCCAACTCCCAGTATTATAGTAGATACGAGCGTCCACCATACTGGTGAGCCGAATGCCGGCATTGTTGTCCATCCGGTATGTCCGATAGCTGCAAAGTTATCCGGGACAAGATATGCCATATTTGTGAGTGCCTGGTGGGCTTCTGTGACACCGCCAAGCTTTGAGTATGTCAGTACAAGAAGAATGCCCATTCCGATGAACATCAGTACTCCCTGCAATGCGTCAGTGTACATGACTGCAATAAGTCCGCCTGTTATCACATAGGCTGCAACTATCACTGCAAGTATGAGGATAGCGATATTGTATTCGATGTTCAGGGCTGTTTCCATGAAACGAGCTCCCCCTATCAGGACACTGCCTGCATAGAGTGGCATGAAAATGGTTATCAAAGCACCTGAGAATCCCTGAATGAACCTTGACTGGAACCTCCTTCCTATCAGTTCCGGGAATGTCACAGCCTTGAGGTTCACGCCCATACGCCTCGTCCTTGAACCAAATATGACAAAAGCGATGAAGATGCCTACAGCGATGTTCATGAATACGAGCCACAGTATCCCGAGACCAAAGGCCCCGGCATATCCTCCGAACCCGATGATCGCTGATGTACTGATAAATGCCGCACCATAGGAGAAGGCAAGTACGAAAGGATTGACCTTCCTTCCAGCCAGCATATAATCGTCATTATCCTTTGTCTGTTTATATCCCAGCCAGCCCAGGTAGAAGACCACCATCATATATGCCAGGACAGATATTCCAAGAAGTGGGGTGCTGACTGCCATCAGACATCCTCCTCGTCATCGTTCCAGTGTATAATGCCGTAGATGATACATCCTATGGCACTTACAAAACATAACACGTAAGCGACCCATATCTGTGGGTCTGTAATACCTAACATTTCTTCCTCTCCAGTAATTGATAAAGCCATCTGTTAGTTCAGTTCATAGATTAACTTTTCGATATTATTAAGGATCAGAAGCTTACTCTGGCTGCCATAAGTTATAAATAAAACAAATTCATAGTAGATTTAGTGTTAAAAACAATATATGTTTGTAACACTAATGTGCGAACGAAAAAGATAGGTAATTATCCAGACAGTTTACCACTCTGGAAAAGAGGACACAGCACATCTATTTTTATCGCGGGTGCGGACACACCCGCTCCTCCACTTTATTATCGTCTTTTGTTCAGATATTCAGTTAGGTCTTGCTGTTATGAAGACCGCACGGCTTATCTGCTGTGTCTCCACAGAGAATCCGGCATTCTCGAAGTGGTCTATCCAGTCCTGAATACCTCTTTCGATCCCATGATTGTGGTCAAGTGGTTCGACCGCAAGGACCTTCCCTGTGCCAGGTATCATTCTTCTGGCTTCTGAGAGTGCCTTTGGTATGTCATCAAGGTGATGTAGCATGAAGAAACATGTCACTGTATCAAAGCTCTCATCTTCGAAAGGCAGTTCATAGATGCTTGCAGCCTTGAACGATGTGTTCTCTATATCATAGGATATCGCATTCAATCGGCATTGCTCCATTGTCCTTTCAAGAAGGTCGATGCCCGTTACCTTTGCTTCCGGATTCATCCTTGCCATCTGTAGTGTCAGGCTGCCAACCCCGCATCCTGCATCGAGTATGGTACTGCCGTCTACATGTGGTAGTGCTACATCCATTGTCTGCTTCTTGAGGATCTCCATTCCGGCAGGAGGGAACTCAGCTTCTTTGCTGTCAAAGGATGTGTAAGGCATTACACCATAGACAGGTGCCCTGTTCTTTGCAAAGAGTCCCTTGAAGTAGATCTTGTTACCGTCGACCTTTATCAGTTCGACCACGGAGACACCTGTGTGCCTGCAGAACCTTTTGTTCCATTCATCTCTCTTCTCAGGGAATTCCATTTCCAGTGGGTCATGGACCACGATGTAATGTGAGTATTCCTCGAAAAGAAGTTCTTTGGGATCGACCTCATCAAGCTCGACTATGCTCACACTCTCCTTCCAGAGTGCAAGGAGCTGCATGGTCTCTTCATCTGCAAAATTGGATACCTTTCCGATGGGTTTGAATGACATACGCTGAAAATTGTACTTTTCAGATAAACCTTTACTGGTTTACTGCTGTTACAACGATAATTTAGAAGCACCGTATTTCAAAATCATTTGAAACCATAATGTATATATAGCATTTCAACATATTTTGAAACAATGACCTCTTACCTTGTTGATCTGGCTTACATAGGTATTGCATCAGTTCAGGAGTATCTTGCACTTCACGTACTCCTGTGCCTGATACCTGCCTTTTTCCTGGCAGGCGCAATAGCATCGCTCTTCTCAAAAGAGTCTGTCCTGAAGTTCTTCGGGGCTGACGCACCAAAATATGTTTCCTATACAGTTGCCGCTGTCTCCGGCTGTCTTCTGGCCGTATGCAGTTGTACCGTACTGCCTCTCTTTGCAGGAATCTACAAAAGGGGAGCAGGTATCGGTCCTGCAACAACGTTCCTGTTCTCGGCCCCGGCCATAAACATACTGGCCATAGTCTACACCGCCAAGATACTTGGTTATGATCTTGGTGTTGCAAGGGCAGTGATCGCCATAACCCTTTCAATTGTCATTGGTCTTGTAATGGCCTCAATATACGAAAGGAACAACGGTGAAAGAAAGAGCATTAAAACGTTCGGCGAGGAGAAACATGCACACACAGTATGGCTATTCCTTCTGCTCCTGGCGATCCTCGTAACACCTGAGATCTTCCCGACATGGAATCCCATGCTCTTCATAGAGATCCCGCTGATACTTATCACAATATATGTTTCCCTCAAGTGGTTCGACAGGGATGAGCTGGAAAGCTGGATGGGAGAGACATGGTTCCTTGTAAAGCAGATCACACCCCTGCTTCTGATAGGTGTGTTCTTTGCAGGCATCATTGTGGAACTCCTTCCGGCAGAATACGTTGTGGAATATGTAGGAGGTGCCACAGCAGGTTCCTACGTGATCGCATCCGTATCAGCAGCCCTGATGTACTTCTCCACACTCACAGAGGTTCCGATAATAAGTGCACTCACCCTTCTGGGTATGGGAAAAGGTCCGGCACTTGCAATGCTCCTTGCAGGTCCTGCTCTCAGTCTGCCAAATATGATCGTAATAAGCAGGATAATGGGTGTGCAGAAAGGTATGACATACATCTCACTGGTAGTTGTGATATCTGCCATATCAGGATATATCTTTGGTATGTATATTATCTGATAACAGATCACATAAAAAAGGTTCAACGATAACATGAAAATACTGCTGATATCCGATATTCATGGTAATAAGGAAGCACTGGATACGGTGCTTCAAGTCCCGCATGACATGGTCATCTGTCTCGGTGACCTTGCTGACTACGGTCCCTCTCCATCCGAGTGTATAGACCACATAATACAACAGGGTATCGAGACCGTTCTCGGTAACCATGATGCTGCCGTAGGCTCCGGTATCGATTGCGGGTGCGGCTACAAGTACAAGCACCTTTCGCAATCCACAAGGGATTACACCTGGGAGAACACCACAGAGGAGCAGATGGCTTTCCTTCGTCAGCTTCCATTCAATATCGAGAAAGAGATCGACGGCCTGAAGTTGTACTTCACCCACGGAAGTCCGCGTTCCAATTTTGAGTACATAAGGCCTGAGACAACAGAGGAAGAACTTGAGGAAATGGTATCGGATATCGATGCCGATGTGCTGTTCATAGGGCATTCTCATGTTCCCTTCGTAAGGACACATAAGGACATGCTGGTAATAAATCCCGGTTCGGTGGGTCAGCCAAGGGACGGGGACTGGCATGCGAGTTGTGCCGTGTTCGATACTACCAGCAAAGAGACCGAACTTTTACGTCTTGAATATGACATGTATCGTACCTGTACGAAGATCGAGATCAACATGCCCAATGCAGATGAACTGACAGCAATATTAAAGAGAGGGTACTGATATCATTCTGTATGATCAGTTTAAAGATCAGGAGTTTTTAGAAAATGGTATTTGTTGCAGTCTATGAGAAGAATTGTACAGGATGCGGTTCATGTGTTGATGCATGCCCTAATGATATACTTGAGCTTAAGGACGGGGTAACTTTCCCTGCAAGGATGGACTCATGTCAGTATTGTATGACCTGTGTCGGGTCATGTGATCACGGTGCTATAAAGGTATTCCCATAAAAGTATCAATTTGACATTGATCGATAAAGAGATGAACATAATGAAGATAGAGATATTAGGTACAGGTTGTGCTAAGTGCAACAAGGCAAAGAAGTTCGTAGAAGAGGCAGTTGCTCAGGCAGGTGTCGATGCTGAAATAGTGAAGGTAGAGGATATGGATTCCATTCTTTCATATGGCGTGCTTATCACTCCTGCTGTTGTCGTTGACGGTGATGTTAAGATAGTCGGCAGGGTACCGAAGGTCGATGAAGTCATTGAATGGATCACGCAATAAGGTCTTGAGGTCTTTCAGGAGTTCTATCCATGTCTGATAATGTAAAGTGTTCATGCGGTTCTGACGTTGTGGGAATATTCCCATGTGCCGGTGCCTCTAACGTAGGTCAGTTGAGCAATGCCATTGCAGTGGAATTACACAAGCAGGGTGTTGGTAATATGATGTGCACCGTGGGTATTGGTGGCAAAAGGACAGGTCTTCTCAGATCAGCAGAGGGCTGTGAGTCCATCATAGTCATCGACGGATGCCCTGTCAACTGTGCGAAAGCAACAATGGAGGAAGCAGGTATACCGATAGGGAAACACATACTTCTCACAGACCTGGATATCAAAAAGAACAAAGACCTTGATCTTGACCCAGAGCAGGTCAAGGAAGTCCTTTCAAAAGTAGAAGGGATGCTTTAAGCATCTTTGCTCATATTTCTACAATCTCTACACCAATTTCGGGATCAAGGAGTGCCACGGTTCGTTTACCTGTGAGAACTCCTGCGGTCTCACCCGGATTTATAAGCAGCGTTTCGTTAATCTTGGTTACACCTGCGTGATGCGTGTGTCCTCTGACTACTATATCAAAGTCTCCTGATTCTGCCAGTGCTTGCACCGGAGGTTCATAGATTCCATGGATAAGCGCAATTCTTTTCCCGTCTATTTCCAGGTCGCCAAAGTCACCACAGCATTCTGCACCTATCTCATCGAACTTCTGCTTCAACAGCAGCCTGTCACCATCATTGTTCCCGAATACGAAGTACATGTCAGCGGTCAGTTTGCTGAAAGCCGCTGCGGTAAATGGTGAGATTATATCTCCCGCATGAAGGACAGTTGTTACCTGTTTCTTATTGAAGAGTTCCACTGCAGCCTTTATTGCATCCATGTTGTCATGGGAGTCCGACATAATTCCTATCATTGTTCCATCTCTCCACTTTAAAGAAGGAGGGGACAGGATTTATTCTTTTTCAAGAGTCCTGTCCAGTGCTGTAATTGTAATTGTAATTGTAATTGTAATTGTAACCTGATCTGTCGGACCGTGTATCAGATAATGTTCCTGCGTCTGCAAAGTAAAAGGATGGACATGGAGACTAAAAGGTAAAGTGAACTGTTCTGTGCGAGTTTTAGTTCAGAAGTTTCAGTGGAGTTTGTTCCTGCTTCCTCAACTTCAGCTACTTCTTCCTCAGTTTTGATAGGTGCGTCTGTGTCCTCATTGACAGGTTCAGTTTCCTCTTCATCAATGACCGGAACATCGGCTGTGATCGCAAAGGGTGAGAATCCCGGAGTCTTTGCTTCGAATATGAAAAAGTCCTGATCCTCGCCTGTCAGTTCCGTCTCGAGAATATTCCACTTTCCGTCATGATACCTGTTCAGGTGGATGTTCCCTGTCCCAACGTCATTGGCCTGCATCCATTGTTTGAGCACGGTGAACGATATCCTTGTATCCTCCACGTTGCTCTCAGTGGCATATCCTTCTTTGCCAACCCAGATATTGATGTTGCGATATATGATCCCATCAGGTTTTTCGGAAACCGTGGTGGAGACATCATTGAGCACTTCGACCGTGCTTGTAATGAATCCGGAGTTCTTCAGTGATGTGTAACTGATGGATGCGATGGGATTAGAGCTGTCAGAAAAGTTATAAACAGCTCTTGTGTTTGCAGTCACATATATCTTTGATACTTCCTTGTGGGCGATGTTCTCGGCTTTCTCATCGGTGTCACCACCGCCTCCTCCTCCGCCACCACTGCTGGTGGATTCAGTAATTTCTTCGGTTGAATTGGAGGATTCCCTGTTCTGGACAGTGACCTGTGCATCGTTGACGGTTATAGCTATGGGATTTCCTGAACAGTCACTCAGTATCACATTTGAAAGTCCGATCGTACAGTCTCCCATGTCTTCCTGAGCTGTGAATGAGACGATGGCAAAATTTCCCGCAGTGCTTATCTCGGCCTTTCCCAGGGTCACTGCAAAAAGGCCATTGATCGTCCCCACTGAATTATCAACGGTCCCACCAATGAAAATAGATGACGCCCCTTCCTGCTCGAAGAACTCACTTCCATCAACAATGTCTGCCTGGACAAGTTCGCTGTCGTAGGATATGTCCAGCTGTGCGCCAGCTACCGGACATTCCGGTTCTACATATATGTAGATATCGAATTCTTCGCCGGGACATACTTCCTGACTTGAAGGAAGTACACTTACCTCTGAAACCGCTGCTGTAACCGGAATACAGGAATATATCAGTGCCAGAAGCACTAATAGCAGTAAACCTTTCTTTCCTTTATCTGAAAAAATCCTAACTTCGCACATCCACACACCTGATAATTATTTATTTCAAAATAGTATATACTCATATATATTTATATTTTATTATTTTAATTGATGGAACTATACGAAGGTACCTGCTTATTCCGATCATCCCTTTCCAGATTTACAATGGGTCCGGAAGTGACTTCAAAAATGACGTCATCAAAATCTGATAAGTTATATAGTTCTGCAGGCAGAAGTAACTTTGATACATGGGTTTGTTGTATCACATCATTCCTGTTTAAATTGAATATCCTATGTCTTCATTAACTGCCTGCACACGTTGTTTTTTATACTAACAGGCACATAGGGATATTTATAAAAAACACAGGTATATTATCACGCGTAAATGCTTATGCGGATTTGGTATGGAGTGATCCATATATCAGTTGGTCAGAGCTGGATAAAACTGATCCTGAAAACGGCTGAGAATTTTGATCATGGATAAAAATGCTATCAATAAGAAAACAGAGAATATTTCGTCAATTTCCGGTAAACACGGATCAACGAATCTTATTCTGTGGAAATTGTTGATCCCACTATTATTAACGGCAGTTATTCTGATAAGTTCTTTTTCTATGATACTCTGGTGGCAGCAAAGCCAGCAAATGGAAAACTCCATCCATGATACGCTTTCTTTTGTTTCAGAAGAGTATAACCGTTCACTGGATGCACAATCTGTTAATCTGGGTAAAGAGATCGACTGGATACTCTTAACAGGAAAATATGAGGAAGGATTGACAGAGAAAGATCCTCAGAAATTACTCTTAACCTATCATAGTCAGTATGATCGATTGAATTCAGTCTACAAGATAACACATTTTTATTTCCATGACGAGAACCGTGTGAACATTTTACGTCTCCACAGTCCTGAGAAGAGTGGAGGTATCATTGAACGCTTTACTATCCTTGAGGCTGAAAGGACCGGAGAATCCTCCAGTGGAGTTGAGCTTGGTACGCTTGGCACTTTTACATTACGCACGGTTGAGCCTATATACAACAATGGGACTCTGATCGGCTATATAGAATTAGGCAAGGAAATAGAAGATGTCCTTGAATCGATATCATATCGTTCTGGAGCGGAAATTGCTGTTTTCATATACAAGGACGAACTGGATCAGGATGGCTGGGAACATGGAATGGAAATGCTTGGGAGGGATGGTGATCAGGAACATTATTCCTGGGAACACTATCATGACCAGGTTCTGATCTATAGTACATCAGACTTACCTGCTGAAGTTGATGACCTGATCCATGATCCATTGGCTTTGAACGAAAAAAGTATGCAGCATTTGCATAGTAAAGTTAGGACTGACAGCAAAGTATGGAGTGCTACATCTTTCCCGTTGAATGATGTTTCTGGTAGTGAAGTAGGCTTTATGCTTGTGATGGAGGATATCACTGATGAAACAAATATCCTGACCACAAGTCTGAAACTCATAATTGGTTTTTCACTTCTGATATTCGGTATCCTTTTCGTATTTTATTATTATATCCTGGATAAGACTGACAGGGAAATACTTGCAAATGAGAAAAAGATCCTGAACAGCGAGGAAAAGTTCAGGAATATATTCGAAGGTGCTATCGAAGGGATAAGTGTTTCTGATATCGATACTGGAAGGTTCAAGCATGTGAACTCATCTTTCTGCAACATGCTGGGCTACACAGAGGAAGAATTGACCGAAATGAGAACCCATGATATACACCCGGATACCGATCTAAGATCGATCCTGTCAAAACAGTGGCTGGTAACAGAGGATGAAAGTATCCTTTTATCGAACATCCCCTGTTTCAGGAAGGATGGATCGACAATGTATGTGGATCTGAGTATCTTTAATGCTAATATTGACGGCAGGAAGAGTATTGTAGGTTTCTATACCGACATCACAGTCCTTAAGAAAATAGATAATGAGGTGCGGAATGCCAACCTTGCAAGGCTCGCAGCAGAGGAGGCTAACCGTGTGAAAAGTGAATTCCTCGCAAATATGAGTCATGAATTGAGGACACCCCTGAACTCCATAATTGGTTTTTCCAGTATGCTTGATACAGAGACCTTTGGAGAGCTCAATGAGAAGCAATCCAGATACGTTAAAAATATCAATGCCAGTGGCAACCACCTTCTTAAAATTATCAATGATATACTTGATATTTCCAGAGTGGAGGCAGGGGAAATGGAACTGCACTATGAGGATGTGGATATAGTTTCTTTATTCGATGAAGTTAAGGATACGTTGATACCACAGGCTTCTGAAAAGAACATTATGCTGGAATATGGTGTTGATGAACATGTTTCGAGTATCTATGCTGACAAACTAAAAATAAAGCAGATCCTCTATAATCTTGTTAACAATGCTATCAAGTTCACAAGCAGTGGAGGAAAAGTCAATTTTGATGCTGCTATCAGGGGCGACCGTATATGTGTTTCTGTGACCGACACAGGAATCGGTATATCTGAAGATGATCAAAGAGAACTGTTCAAACCTTTCAGACAACTTGACTCTTTTTCAATAAAGGAACATGGTGGTACAGGCCTTGGACTCTTCCTGGTGAAAAAGTTCGTTGAACTTCACAAGGGTGAGGTTTTGGTTACCAGTGAATTAGGTAAAGGAAGCGTATTCACTTTCTGCATCCCACTCGAAAAGACAGTTATTCTGAAGTAACAGATTGCACAGGACAGGAATAACCGAAGATAGTGATCTATCAGTTTTGCTGCCTTGCACTTCTTGATCATATGCAGGCACTAAAATCCAGGCTACTCGTATCGAGTTCTTCCTTGCATGATCCAGTGAAACATTCCCTGCAGAGATCTTTACCCTTTAAGCGTATGAGCTTATCGCTTTCCTTTTTGCAAATATCACATTTTTGCATTATAAATCCCCATATGAGTGGATACTTACAGACTTAAAAAGTTATTGAAGGAAACTAAAGACGTTCTCCTTCAATATTTCCATAGACAATGTTGTTCTACAAAGAATATCTAAGTTAAGTGATTCACCAAAGAGGAAGATCTCCCTGGTGTTCCACACTACTCTGATCCCGGGGCCCTGATCATTGAGCACTCCGGAATTACATTACTGCCTTTACATCCACCTTTGTCTTGAACTCATCAAGGGTTATAGTCTCATCCAGGTAATCCTGAATATCAGATGTTTGCACAGTAACCTCGAAAAGCTCTTCCGTTCCATCGTACATTTCGATGATGACCTCATCAGTATCAGGTGCTGTCTCGGCTGCAACTCCCATGATATAGAACCAGATAAAGAGTGCATCGGTATCTGATCTCACTGGTGGCTGGTCATATTTGACAAGTACATGCTCTTCAGTTACTTCCACCACAGCATCATCTATCCCCTGGAATGCAAGGGATTCGTAGATCGACATGCTTGCAGCCCTGTCAACATCATAACTATCTGATACCATTGAATCCCATTCATCAGTAGATGAGCTGTCATCGTCCCCGCCTGAGAACAGGAGGAACAACAATACTATTCCTATTATTGCGATCGTTCTTTTTTTCATAGGTCGTATTCCTCCCCGTTATTGTAGGTTATTTTAGGATTGCTACGCTTGACCACCTGGCAGTTGTCCCATTTCCATGGTTTCCAGCTGCTTCCGGAGTCTTTCAGGGCAATATCACCAACAGGATTCTCGTCTTCATCCATTGGTACGTAATAGGTTCCACTTTTTGTTGTGACCTTCTTCCAGTGGTCCGGGCTGATCTCATGCTCTTTTCCATTTTCATCGGTATAAGGCAAAGAATAAGATGGTCCATCCTGGGTTTGTGTCATTTTTCCATAAGAATCCAGGAATGCGTTAGGTGTGGAAGTTCCGATCGGACCGTTCGTTATAACTCCCTGTCTTGCATCGCTGTTCTTTATAGCATCATCAAGTTCAGGCATGACCATGACCGTCTTTTCAGCTACTTCTAATCCGGTTTTTATAAGGCTGCCAACCACAGGTATTTTGTCTGCAACTTCCTGACCAACCTTTACAGTTCCATACAAAGCTTTTGCAGCGGTACCTGATGATCCTTTCATTTCACTGAGCTTCTTTGTATCTTTGTAGGCACCAACGTACTTGTCCACTTCTTCTTTTATACTATTGACCTTGTCTGCTTTCTCAAAGTACTTTGATATCTTTGAGTCTCCATAAGTCTCTGAAAAGAAAGAAGCTGCTTCGTGTCCGGTCTTCAGTGTCTCCATGCTTTCCTTTCTGCTCTTGTCAAATGCATCGAGATATGGTGTTTCACTGAGTTTTTCAGCGACCTTTTCCTTTCCCTCATAATCAGGTCCGCTACCTACAGTTACTGAGCCGTCGTCTTCAAAGTTAAAACCATCTCTGAAGACCTCTTTGATAATAGCTTTATTAGCTTCGACGTCCTGCTCTTCGCTTGTATCTATTTCATCAAGTTTGTCTATGTCTTCGGAGCTTTCATCCCTTAACATATCGAGGATCACAGCTTCCTGCTCCATCAGTTCCACGAATTCCTCGGGAAGGATATAGTTCATCTGTATGTTCTGGATATCTTCAATATCCTGCCTGTCAATGTCCTCAACATCGAGTTCTCCTTCATATTCGATAAGACCTTCTTCAAAGAGTTGATCATACTTTGCGAAGAGTCCATCGATCTCAGCAAGTACTTCTTCAAATTCATTGTCGTTGAACTCATCATCCCATTCGGTGGATTCAGTTCCATCTGATCCTGCTTCATCATCCGTAACTATTGGAATGTCATCAGAAACAGTGTCCTGCTGGGAATCGCTTTCGATATCTCCTATTGAAGTTCCTGTAGGAGTATCCTGTGTGCCTGTATCCGCTGTTACCCCGTCACCAATGGCACCACTTGCTTCTGACTGTTCCACAAGAGTGGTAAATATGACTTCAGCTACCGGTTGTATATCAGAGAGACCAATATTGTAACCATCTATAGTTACCAGCACCACGTTCCCATATGGTGTCGGAGCACTGAAAGTGATATCACTGCTGACAGTCCAGTCCGGATTTTCGGACATTATCATCATCTTATCCATGTCCCAATAGTCAATGCTCTGCATTTCAGGTTCCAGGTCTGTCTCTGAAAAATAGATAAGACCAAGATGCTCACTATCACCGACATACCAGACCCCGTCATCATTGATATCAGCATTTACCTCTCTTGCAGCACCAAGGACCACTTCATAGATGTCTGCCTCGCTGTGTTCTATGACCTCAGGAACCGTATTGCTTGCAGTTTCAGAAAAAACTCCGCTGGCTTCCGCTTCTTCTACAAGTCTGATAAAGATGTTATCAACTACCGGTTCGATCTCAGACAGAGGAAGTTCATAGCCTTCAAAGGTAACATAGACCTGTTCCCCTCCCGGGGTTGGAGCCATAAATGAAGCGGAGCTCATTAGAAATCCATTCTGGTCAGTATTCTCCACTTTCCACATAACATCAGGATTATCTACATACCAGTAATCCCGATCTTTCATTTCAGGCTTTAGCACCCCGTTTTCCCAGAAGCCCACGACTCCTACATGGTCCTCGTCCTCAACATACCATGTAAGGTCTTCAGTAAAACCGGGTTTTACCTCTTTCCCGGCTTCGTAGATTATTTTTTTCACTTCGTCATGGTTGTACTCTGCTGCTGCTATGGGCGCAGACATCAGGACAACAATTAATATACTCACTAATAATATATCCAGCCTCATATATTGAGACAGTATATTTTATGGCATAAATATGTTTTTGATATGTAGCGACGCTGATATGTGCACAGATGCAAACTACGGGTGTTATTGTTATGGCTTTAGTCAACAGGGAACAGGCACATTCCCTCAGTTCCTATAAGATACATTTTCCGTGTCACAAGGAAATACCCGTTATCCTTGCCGTTCACCTCAGAGCAGTCCTGCCATCTTCAGGAAATTGGTGAACAGTTTCCTTCCTGTGTTGCAATATTCCTCTGAGAACAGTTCGAAGTCCTTTTGCAGCTCGTCCCTGTCCATCTCCATGAGCTCAGGGTCATTGTCCAGCCATAATGTGAACATCTCCGGTGTCAGTTCGAAATGTCCCTGTATACCATATGCATGCTCACCAACCTTCACTATCTGGTGTCTGCAGTATTTCCCGGTTGCCAGCAACTGCATATCCTCTGTAAGGGTTACGGTCTCACCGTGCAGGTGGAATATCTTCAAAGGACCTTCAATGCCATTGAACAGAGGGTCACCTGTGTGCTTATTTTCAATATCGATGGAATAAGGTTTTCCATCCTCTCCCCTGAAGCCTATTTCTTTGATATCGTTCGGAAGTACGGAACCACCATATGTTTTTACAAGTGCCTGCATTCCAAGACAGATTCCAAGATAGGGTATTCCAGAATCGATAGCCCGACCTATCATCTCAAGTTCCTTTGTCATCTTCTCTGTGGTATCGTTGGCGCTGTCAGGTCCGCCGAATACCATGAGGGCTGAATATCCTTCCGGTTCAGGGAACTCTTCCCCGGTTTCAAGGTCTATTATATCGTGATGTATATCGTTCTCATCGAGTATCTTCTGAAGCAGACCGGGTCCTTCTCTTGATATGTTCTTAACAATAAGCAGGCTCATAGTTTCTAATATTCACTATCATGATAAATGATCTTTGAAGAAGGTGTATAAATGATGTTGAATTATGGAGGCTCTCTCTGGATGATTAGGAAAAAGATGGACCTTAAAGGCAGGATTACCCTACGTTTTTGAAAGTGAGGGGGTCACTTCCACGTTTAGTACCACCTGGGAATCTGCAATCTAAGGCCTTTCTCCGGCAAATCACGGTACCACCAACCAAACATACCGCTTTACTGATCATGCCACATGGATCGATAGGAACAGAACCATGTTCTAATTTTTTAGGCTTCAGTTATTATTTGCCAACAGTTGCTACTAACTTCTGACATTTAAGTGTTCCGATATGTAAAAATATTGTAATGGTTATCATTATGATGCTGTTCTATACTACTGAACAGAAGTTTTGTCAAACCAATATCTAGGCATGAATGATGTCATCCAATGCCTTCGAATAGTAATGATAGGCACTTTCATTGAAGCATATAAGACGAATATCCTCAAGTTCGCTCCCTGCTTCGATATGTTCGATAATGGTTCCAACTGCAATTCCCGAGGCCTTTTCAACGGGAAATGCATAGGCACCTATACTTATACCTGGAAATGCGATGCTTGTGATCCCGTGTTCCTCTGCAAGGCTGAGTGAGTTCATGTACGCACTCATAAGGAGTTTTTCTTCCATGAAGTCCCCTCCTTTCCATATGGGTCCAACTGTATGGATGACCCATTTTGCAGGTAGCAGGTATCCTTTTGTTATCTTTGCCTCACCGGTGTGACATCCTCCAAGAGTGCGACATTCCTCAAGAAGCTGCGGCCCTGCAGCATAATGGATGGCTCCGTCAACTCCCCCTCCTCCAAGCAGGGAATTGTTTGCAGCGTTCACAATAGCATCAACTTCCTGTTCAACTATGTCTCCCATGCTCACGCTTATAATGTCTGAAATATCCATATGATCCCTTCCGGTCCGTTGTCTAAAAGTATGATCGTCAGTATCGTTCTTATCTCTGTTGTATGAGATAATTTATAGAGAAGCGATACAATACTATAGATATACATTTCAGGAATAAGTTGGATCAGGCAGGCATACCATGGACGATATCACAGAGAGGATACTGACACTTTTCAGGGAGATAAGCAGCATACCCCGATGCTCCGGCAACGAGGAAAAGATAGCCATGTGGCTTAAAGAATGGGCACTTTCCCATGGCTTCAGTGTGAAGTTCGATAGTGTGAACAATATCGTGATAGGAGTGCCCGGTTCAAAGAAGTATAAGAACCTGCCAGCGATAGTCATTCAGGGTCATATGGACATGGTGGGGGAGAAGACACGGGAGAGCAGCCATGATTTCAGCACAGACCCGATAGTGCCTGTTATCGATGGTGACTGGATGGTAGCACAGGGGACAACCCTCGGTGCGGATAATGGGATTGCTATCGCTATTGCCCTTGCACTGGCAGAGGACAAAAGTCTGGAGCATCCTCCGCTTGAGCTTCTTTTTACCGTGGATGAGGAAACAGGACTTACAGGCGCCAATGCCCTGATGCCTGACTTCGTCACAGGACGTATACTCCTGAATGTGGACTCTGAAGATGAAGGTGTTTTCACCGTTGGCTGTGCAGGGGGTCTGAATACGACTATAAGGTTGCCATTGGTCTATTCTCCGATACCTGAGGATTCCATGACCTTTGAACTGGTGGTGGATGGTCTTGCAGGAGGTCACTCCGGTGTGGATATCCACGAGAACAGGGCAAATGCCAACAAAATGCTTGCAGGTGCTCTGCAGGTTCTTGCAGATGTGATGGGTATCATGATAATTGATATCAAAGGAGGTTCTGCACACAATGCAATTCCCAGGCATGCGGAAGCCATTGTAGTGGTACCTGCTGAGAATGAAGAAAAGGCGGTTTCACTTGTATCCGATCTTGAAGGCAGAATGATCACGGAGTATTCCGAAATCGAAGATTCGGTCACTATCACTATGGAAGAGATTGAAACGACCACAGATAAAGATGCAATAGATAGTGGGTCCACTATCAAGGTCATTGGGGTCTTACAATCACTTCCCCATGGTGTTGCTTCAATGTCACCTTCAACGCCGGGACTGGTTGAGACCTCGAACAACCTTGCCACTGTGGGAACAGAGGATGGTGAACTGGTGATTGTTTCAAGCCAGCGCAGTTCCTTTGATAAAGGTCTTGCTGATATCACTGCAAGGGTCGTTTCAGTTTCTGAAGAATATGGGGCCACATATTCCCACGGTTCAGGTTATCCTCCATGGCAGCCTGATATGGCTTCTCCTTTGCTTCAGCAATGCAGCGATATATACTCTCAGGTGTTCGGGGAGTATGCTAAGATAGAGGTCATACATGCCGGTCTGGAATGCGCTGTGATCGGTTCGAAGTTCGATGATATGGACATGATATCCTTCGGTCCGACAATAAAGAACCCGCATTCTCCTGACGAGAGATTGTACATACCATCTGTCAGGAAGATATGGGACTTCATGGTTGCTTTGCTTGCTTCCTATGACAATAAGAGGATGTTCGATAGGCCGGGTGGAAAGGACCAGAACAATAAGGATAACGGGAATAAGAAGAAAGGCAGGAAAGGAAGAAAGGCATGATTATTAATCTATCAGGTACAATATTACTTCCATGAGACAGTTCCCTAGACCAAAGGTCCTTGTAAGCAGATGTCTTGAATTCGATAATATCCGGCATGATGGTCATATTGTCCGCTCTGATATTGTTCGTGCTCTGATGCCTTTGGCGGACCTGATGCCGGTATGCCCTGAGGTTGAGATAGGTCTTGGTGTTCCGCGGGACCCTTTGAGGATCGTCAGGGTCAATGGTGAGGATAGGCTTATAATGCCTTCAACTGGTGAAGATCTCACGGACGCGATGCTTGGTTTTACAAAAGATTTCCTTGATGATCTGGGAAATATTGATGGGTGCATATTCAAAGGACATTCTCCAAGCATGGGAATAGATGATGCCAGGGTCTATGCAAAAGCAAGCCTTTCTCCTGTAGTCAAAAAAAGTGCAGGACTTTTTGCCGGCAGGGTAATTGACGAGTACCCCGGCTATCCGATAGAGGAGAACGACAGGTTGCGTAATGTCCGTATACGTCATCATTTCCTGACACATCTGTACACTTTTGCAGCCTTCAGGAAGGCGAAGGCAGATGGTTCTATGGAAGCTCTTATTGAGTTCAACAGGAACAACCGCTTTCTATTCATTTCCTACGACTCTTCGATAGCCACTGAAATGTCCCTGTTGCAGGGGTCAGAAAAGGAGATATCGTTGATATTTGAGGAATACGGTTCACTGCTGGGGTCATTGATGAGAAGACCCGGATCCATCGATAAGAAAGTGAATGCTGCACGCGATATGTTCTTCACGCTAAAAGATATCACACAGGAAGAAGGTTCCTTCTTTGAGGACATGCTTGGACGTTATGCAGATAACAGAATAAGTGAGGATGCAATGATCGAGGTATTAAGGATGCTGGCATTCCGCACACAGGGTGATGTCTCTTACAACAACACCTTCCTGTATCCATATCCTGAGGAGCTTAAGGGAAAAGCGGATGAGACAAGGGATAAGGAATATTGGGATAAGTGAACATTCAATTCGGCTCTGTAGAAATTCTAATTATTGATGAGCTACACTAAACCGCAGATAAACACAGATACACTCACCTCCAGCGGAGTTGAGTGCCTGCTGAACAATAGTTCAGCAGGTTACGCAGATATCGATAATTTTAATCTGCGTTTATCTGTGTTCATCTGTGGTTCGTACTACTAGAGGGGATTTCTACAGAGCCTTCAATTCTACTACTTATATAAGGACTACTAATATGGTGACAATATGAACCAGTTGGAGCTTGAGGCAAGTTATTGTATTGACTGTAAGAAATGCTGGGATGTCTGTCCTGTGAACATGGTCACCGAAGGGAACCGGTTCACCCCGCAGGGAAAGATACAGAGCCTTGGTAAGGTGATCGCAGGGGAGGAACTCACACAGGATGAGATGGATAACATCTATCTTTCCACACGATGCGGCGCATGTGATGATGTCTGCCCTGTTAACATTGCTATTACGGATATCATCCAGTATGAAAGGCAGCTTCTGGCAGAGCAGGGCAGGGAGCCTGCAAAGACCACAGCCATCTCGCAGAACATAATCGAGCGCAACAGTCCCGGGAGCATGGACCCTGCAACAAGGTTCGACTGGATCACTGATGACCTTGACCTTGCTGAAAGCTCGGAAATAGCCTACATGGCAGGCTGCTGGGTATCGCACAGCCAGCCTGATATTGCAAGAGCCACCATCCGCCTGCTCAACCATGCAGGCATCAGGCCTATGATAATGAAGGAAGAGAAATGCTGCGGACTTTTCCTGATCGATAACGGTCACATGGAACAGGCAGAAGAACATGCAAAGAAGTTCGTGGACTATATCGAGTCACTTGATGTTAAGAAGGTCATAGCCTCATGTCCGGGTTGTTATCTTGTTCTCAGTCACGACTATCCTGAACTCTACCGTGAGTTGAACTTCGAGGTTGAGCATTCCCTCAACATCTTCAGGGATATGATCGCTGACGGACGATTGAAACCGAAGAATCTCGACCTTACCGTTTCTGTCAGGGATGCATGTCCTCTGCGAGAGTCAAAGGATGTGCCACGCAGTATCCTTGAAAGCATGGGTGTGGAAGTCAATGAACTCTTCGACGGCAAACAGGTCTGTTGTGGCGGACCAGCCGGTCTTAAACCAAATTTCCCTGAGATCGCTGCTGATATTGCCATGCTTTCTGTGAACGACTATAAGGATAAGGCTGAGATGATGGTGTCCTATTGTCCATTCTGTGCACATCACATGGGTGGCGTGTGCAAGTCAAAGGACGAGGAAATGAAGATGAAGGATATTTCTGTGCTGCTGGCGGAAAGTGTGCTGGGAAACAGAGACTAAGGGATACAGGTAGCAGAAAAAAGGTACTTTGGCTCTGTAGAATTCCTTACTAGAGTGCATAAGTAAAGTTTAAACAAATATATCATTTCATTCATTTTTCGAATCGTGCCGGCTTCGCCGGGACCCTTCGGGACTGTTTTAGTTGCTGACTTCCGATTAGTCAAACTTGTTGTTATCTGTGTCTTTTTGTTTCGCTAGTCCTACAAAAATAATCACACACAAAGAACAATGCAACTACCCGCCGCAGGCGGCACATACCCAGACTTCCATCCTGAAGATTATTGAAATAGTGCAGTTATTGAAAATTGCTGGCATTAAAGTTACAATTTGCAGGACTTATATAGAGCCAAGAATTTATGAAACCATAGAATAATATGTATTGGTAGTGGTGGATATCAATCCTTATCCACCAACACTGCATCATTAATAACCACCTTTGCAGTGTACTCATCCCGCTCAATGACTTCCATTTCCCTGATCTCTATCTTTTTGTGATACATCGGTCCGTCGGTCACGAAACTCTCGAACTCGCCGCCTTCGCCTGCTACGTTCAGGCCGATTTTCTCGTTGAGCTTGACGAGCTTCTTAATATCATTCTCGGTGATGATACGTCCGACCCAGTTTTTATCAAGGCCGTAAGCGGCTATACTGCTGAAAATGAACTCGAATCCGAGGTCAAGTAACTGGTACATCTCTTTTTCCTGGTCGATGTGCCACAGGGGTGAGAAAGCCTTCAGCCCGAGTTCGTCACATACTCTTTCTATCCTCTCACGCTGGTAATTCGAATAGAGGGCACCGGTGACAACTCCTTCGATTCCGAACTCGTCCTTGGCACGGATGATGGCTCTTTTCATGTCATCAAGTTCCTTCTCCTTCTCACCCTTTGTCATTTCTTCGATCAGTGGCATTTCCATTGCCTCTGCCTGCAGACGTGCAAGGTCGATGTTAGGGGTATGGAACATATATGAATCAAGGTTCTGGCTCTTGATCGTGATAAGGCACTCAATGGAATAATTCTGCTGCTGCATCACATGCATGGCATAGTTGCTGTCCTTGCCTGAACTGAACAATACTCCAAGCTTCAGGTTTGGCTTTCCGTAGAACTGCTTCAGGTAATCTGTTTTTGTCTTACATCCTGCCTTCTTTGCAAGTTTACCGATGGCCTTGTCGAACCTGCTACCGTACTGGGCGGCCTGTTTCCTGCGCTGGCTGACATCGGATGGAATGCCTATCTCATCTGCAAGCATGCGGAGTATGAGTTTGTTCTGTTCCTCGTTTATCTTGTATTCCGGTGGGATCTTCAGGCAATAGTCCACAAAATGTTTGTCAAGATAAGGAACACGCAGCTCTATGTTGTTGTTCATAGAGACGACATCGTCACGATAGGTGTTCTTCTCGTAGATCTTCAGTACATCTGCATAACAATCCCTTGCAATGTCGGTGGAGCGCTTGTGACGGTCATAGCCCGCGAATACCTCATCGGCGCCGGAACCTGAGAACATGACCCTGATGCCATCTTCCTTTGCAGCGACACATGCTGCGTACATGGTGAGTGCAACACCGACCTTTGGTACGTTACTGTCCTCAACAAGCGGGACCACATCTTTGAGATATTCCTCAACCTCTTCCAGACCTATGGTCTTGATCCTAAGGTCAAGTCCAAGTTCCTCTGCCATCCTTTTGGCATACTCGATGTCCGGTGGCAACTGTACTCCTGAAAGACCTGCGGTGTAACATGTGAAGTCAACTCCGGGTTCTTTTCCCATCATTTTGCACATGTATGCGATTATGGTCGAGTCGAGACCGCCGGAAAAGAGTATTCCGAACTTCTCTTCAGGCATTCTTATGGAAACCGCATCTTCAAGAAGCTCATGCATTTTCGCTTCTACTTCATCGATGCTACCCTCATGCTCTGGAGTAATTGAGAAGAACTCACGGTTGTATTTCTCAATGTTACCAGAGTTATCAGTTGTATCAATGCCATTACTGTCTATTCTGTAGGCCAGTATCTCCCTGGGGTTGAGTTCTTTGATATCTGCATATCCGTTCCTTGCAAGTGCCTTCTTCTCCGAGGCGAATGCGAATCCCGTCGAACTGCTGTACCAGAGCGGTTTTATGCCGACGATATCTCTGGCGATGTATACCGCATCATCAATCCAGTAAGCGAAAGCGTAGACACCGATGACCTCTTTCAGCACCTTATCGATGACCTTCATTGTATCGTTGTCTGAGGCTGCATCAGTTCCCGCATCACCAAGTCGTTTCTCGATGAGCTGTATCAGCAGGTCGGTATCGTTCTCTGCATCGATGCCATATTTTTCTCCAAGTTCTTTCCAGTTGTAGATCTCGCAGTTTGCAACGATCGTTCCCTTATATGCTATTGGCTGGAGTACGAAGTTCACCATGGAATGCAGGCGATGTCCGAGAACATTCATTTGACCGCTACTCTCTATGTCGAGCAGGTCAACGGTCTTTGCACGGTAAAGGCCTGTTCCAGTGTGGATACCTATCCCGTCAAGTCCTCTGTTCTTTGTTATCTCAAGGGCACTGAGTGTATGTTCAACTGCATTGTCGTTATCAAAAAAACCTGTAATAGAGCACATATTTTCAACTGGTGGATGTATTTTTGGTTAGAAGGGCATTCCAGCCTGATAAAGGCTTTGAGTACATATAAAATAATAGCAATGGCTTAGGGACTGAAAACAGTCAACATTTAAATTTAAGGATAATCAGAAATGAATGAGAAAAGAGAGGACTAAAAATAAAAAAAGAGATGCTCAGGGTTTGCATTCCAGAGCAACACGCTGTTCAGGTGTAAGTGATATGTAGAACCTCAGGATATCATCCGGGTCCATGTCGACACCGAGCTTGTATCCTCGAGTTCTCCCGGCATCAAGGAAACGTTCTTCTTTTTCGTGTTTCTTGTGCATCAGGGCTTTGACCTCTTCATTGCTGAGTGGTGACATATCGACCTTTTTAAGAAGACCTATGAGCAGGAAGTTGTTCTCAATATGCTCGTAAAAGCTTTCCATTTTGTTCTCAACCTTCTTCTCAGGTTCGAACAGGTAGGCTGTCTCGCCACCGGAACCCTTGTATGCCAGTGATATTTTCTTGAGTACCAGCTTTCCGTTCTCGCAAACCAGTATCTTGCGCTCAGTCTTCATTTCATTGCCTCTGTATGTTTTTTGCAGAAACATAATACACAGATGATCATGCAAATCATGGGGTCGTACAATCTGTTACGACCCTTCGTATTGTATCTACAATTGATGATTTCTCGATCTGCTATATAATGTTATCTTCACTGTACTGTCTAATGAGCATCATTATGATGATATATTGGATCCATAATGTGAACCCGTTCAGACCACAGGGCAATACCTGAAATAGAAAGAACTTCTAAGAGCTTACAGAATAAAAAGGATCAGGATCACATGTTCAATGACCAGAAGAATGCAGTAAGGGAATCGATATTACCGTTTGTAAGATGGGTGCCGTTATCTCCAAACTCACTGACTATCATTGGTCTGCTTATCAGTGCCTGGGCTGCATATCAGTTCGCTAAAGGTGATCTCCTGGGTGGTGCTCTGTTGATCCTCTTCAGCGGGTTCTTCGATATGATCGATGGTGCCGTTGCCAGGGCAAAGGAATGCATGACCTCTTTTGGCGCAGTGCTGGATTCCGTGTGTGACCGCTATGCCGATGCTATCATTTTTGTGGGTATCATCTATGGGACCATTTCAGGCACTATAACACAGACAACACTTCTCTCGATTCCTTTATGGCTCTGGGTCGCATTCGCTATGATCGGATCCTATCTTGTGAGCTATGTACGTTCAAGGGCAGAGACCGCAGGTGCCAGCGCCATGAATGTAGGCATTGCTGAAAGGCCGGAAAGGATGATGCTTCTTATTCTGGGTGCACTTACAGGTTACCTTGGTGAGTCCATTCTGATCATAGTTGTCCTTACGCACATAACAATTGTACAGCGTGTGATCCATGCAAAGAAGGAACTTGCGTAAGATGCAGGGATCTGTACAAAAAGATCAGAGGATAATGCTTTCAATGCAAAGGTTATAATATCAGGCGTTATTATTTAGGGCTGAGTTTATCTTATAATATCTTATAATTATAGACATCATATTAATATCATCAAATGAGAGATGAGGATTCCAAATGCAATATCAGGCAGATGTAACCATTGAACTTAAGACCGGTATGCTTGACCCTGAAGGTACAACCATTAAAAGGGCACTTGAACACCTGGGATACGAGACCGATAGTGTCAGGACAGCAAAGAAGTACACCATCGACCTTCAGGCAGAGAACATCCACGACGCAAGGGAAACCGTCGAGGAGATGTGCCAGAAACTTATCGCTAATCCGATCATCCACAATTATGCTATATCCCTGAGGGAACTACAATGAGCATCGGTATTGTACAGTTTGGTGGAAGCAATTGTGACCTTGATGTGTTGCACGTCCTGAAGGACGTTCTCGGAGTTGACGCTGAACTTGTATGGTACAAGGAAGAAAGTCTGGAACGCTTCGAAGGTATCGTCATCCCTGGAGGATTCTCATACGGTGACTATCTCAGGGCAGGCGCGATCGCAGCACGTACGCCGATAATGGCATCCGTCAAGAAACTCGCAGCAGAAGGCAAACCTGTTATTGGTATCTGCAATGGTTTCCAGGTCCTCACGGAATCAGGACTCCTTGAAGGTGCACTGACAACCAACGAGTATCCTAAGTTCAGATGCGAACCAACATACCTCAGGGTCGAGACAACGGACACACCTTTCACTTCTAAGTTCAAGAAGGGTGAGGTTGTAAGCATCCCTATCGCTCACATGGAAGGTAACTTCTATGCGGACGAAGCCACACTTTCAAGCCTTGAGGACAATGGTCAGGTAGCTTTCAGATATGTCGATAAGGAAGGCAAATTGACCGACGAGGCAAACCCTAACGGCTCACAGGAGAACATCGCAGGTATCGTAAGCGCCAAGAAGAACGTACTTGGTATGATGCCACACCCCGAAAGAGCATCCGAGGAAATACTCGGTTCAAAGGATGGCCTCAAAGTCTTCGAATCAATGGTGGAGTTCATCTCCAACAAGTGATTCTTTTTCCTTTACTTTTTTTATTTTGTTTTCACTTTTTGATATTCCGGTTCCCTGACGATCAGTCCTTATCAGAACCTTCTGTCTGCATTATATTCTCTGCAGTCTTCCAGGAATGCCTCACGAAATCAGGCAGGTCACCATTCTCTTCATACCACTCAGAAAGGAACTTCTTTGTCTTCGGGTCGGAAGGATAACCACTTCCAAAGTCCACCTGATATTCTGCTTTGAGCTCTTCTATCAACTCGTCCCTGCGGACTTTCGCTACGATCGAAGCAGCGGATACTACAGGATAGGTGGCATCAGCCTGATGCTTTGAGACTATCGTCAGTTCATCTGCTTTCTCAGGAGATGTCTTCCTGTACTCTTCAAGGAGTCGTCGGCCAAACCTCTCCTCGTTCACGTCTGCAGCGTCAACATAGGCGGTCTCTGGATGAAGCTGTCCGAGTACTTTAGAGAATGCGACCACCATGATGTCATTCATGCTCATTAATGTCCTCAGTTCATCTATCTGACTGGCTGATATCTCAAATATGAACACGTTATCCGAGTACTTCTCTATCTGGCCGGCAAGCTGGGGTCTTTTCTTCTTGCTTATCTTCTTCGAGTCTGCCACGCCAAGGTTCTTCAGTGTATTTACCTTCGCATCATCGATAAGTACTCCTCCGACACACATGGGTCCTATGACCGGTCCTTTTCCAGCTTCATCAATTCCGGCTATCTTCATCTTATCCATTCCTGGTATCAACTATCAATATCAGATGCCTTCAATCCTAAAAAAGGTAATTGCCAGAGGTTTCAGATGAACAATGTGAATATCGTGTAACCAATGGCTATCATTATGGTGGAGTGCTTGAGTCCTGACATAACACTGCCTTCTCCCATTGCACCTGCCATGAGTCCTGAACTGAGTCCCTGGATGATGGCTGCATGCTTGAAGAGACGTGTGTATACCTCAAGGTCGAAGTTACCAAGGAATCCTCCGGATGATGAACCTGACTCTGCCATCCGCTGGCCTGCTTCTGCCATCTCTGTCAGGAAGGTGGTGGATATGACGAAGATAACACCAACGAACACCAGGAATGAGATATAGATGATAACGATGTAGATCATCATGCTCATGGAACGTTCCCTTCTCATACTCTGCTCTGAGGCTGCGTCCCTTGCGGCTACCATAAGCACTTCCCCGATATCACCACTGGATTCATTTGCCTTGGTGATAAGTGAAAGTGACCTTGTGACGACCTGTGTTCTCAGGCGGTTTGCGAACCTTATCAACCCGTCGTTGATCTCAAGTCCCCAGTAGATGTCATTCCATATCTTCCTGATCTCGCTGCTGAGGTTATCTGTCTTTGACTTTGCCATGAGCCTGATAGAATCCCTGAGGGTCATACCGGTCTCATTGGTACTGGCAAGCTTCTTGAGGAAATCCGGGAAATTGCTTTCAAGCTTTCTCTTCTTCCTTGCTTTTATCTCATGGAATATCGAAAGCGGGATGATGACTATGAACAATGCGAATACTATGAGGTCATCAACGAAATCCACAAGGAGTGGAAGAGTTTGAAGCCTGTTGATGTTCATGAGCAATGGTAGCATGATCACAAGTATCGCAATAGGTATTGTGATGGCCAGTGATGCTAGCGGGTTCCTGAACATCGGTGAAAGGGGGTTCTGTATTATCCTTTTGAGTGAGAGTGTCTTCTTGGACCCGATGAAACCTTCAAAGTATCCTCTGTTACGGACCTTGTCCTCGGTCTCATCGATAAGCTCTCCGTTCTCATCGTAGACCTGTTCGAGGTACTTTGGGACATCAGGTATGCCATGGTCCAGTGTCTCATTCGTAGGAAGTAGCTTCGGTTCTCCCATCTCCGTCGGTGTTATTATGCTGATCATAACAACGAACATGATGGAGCCTATTGGAAGTACTGCGTAGATGATGGCATAGACCATTGTGCCTGTCCCTGAGCCCATTACAGCCATCATGACTCCCATGATGATAATGAACAGTGGGCCTGCCACAAATGCGGTCACATAGGATTCTGCAAGAAGACCCAGTGTTTCAAGGAAACCTTTCTGGTCCACTTCTGCCTTGATAAGGTATTGCTCTGACTTGTCACGGAAATAATTCGGGATATTCCCTCCACTGTCGATAACAGTGAGAAGGTTGTACATAAGGTCCTGGAACCTGTCGGATGGTGTTATCTCAGAGGCATTGGTAAGTGCGGTCCTGAGGTCGTGTCCGAAATAGTCCATGTCCCTAACAATGGAATCGACTTCCTTTGACACTTCACCGTATGTGTCCTCTGAATCTGCAATGGCCCTGAACACATCGATGATGTTCATTCCACCCTTGCTCAGAGCATACATGAAAGTGACAGCATAAGGAAGCTGCATGTCTATCTTTCCTTTCCTCTCGCTTGCCTGCAATCCCGGCAGGAGCATGAAAAGTGCATAGACCACTCCGCCCATTCCTATCATGAACACTATGGTTATGAATGCTCCAAGGAATATCTCCTTGAATGCAAGGAGTGGCGCCATCCTTGGACCAAATGTCAGATTAGTTATCTGGTCCGGTAATCCAACCAGTACGATCACAGTATATGTAAGGAAAAGACCGATGATCGCACCTATAATACCTGCTGCAATGGAATAGAATATCGTATCTGATATGTACATCTCGTGTGAGATGGGGATACGGGCCTGGTTCAGTTGCTTCTGGAGATTCTCATAGGTTTCCTTTCTGGCCTGGATCTTATCACCTATAAGGGTGAAAGGGATCCTTTTCAGGATACTTATGTATATAAGTATGGTCTTAGTGTAATTGTCGATATCGAAACTCTTTTTTCGTCTCTTCGATCTTTTCTTCTTGCCTTTGTCGACATCTTCCGTAACAGTTTCCTGAATGTCCGGAGTCTCATCTGAAACGACATTTTCAAGATCGTTCCCGATCAGTTCTTCAGGAGTTTCTTCGGTCTCGGTCATGTTCTCACCGGCTCTCATTCCAGTCCAAGTTTCCTCAGGACCTTTTCAGGTGTCGACTGGTAAGCGTTGATAATGTCGGATATCTCCTGGAAATCGTTGATACCATTGTTGACCATGTGTTCCAGGATCTTCTGGCGGTAGTACAGTTCCTGATCCACTTTACCCTGGTTCCAGCCACGTCTCATCTTGATGTCGAAGACCGCCTTTGACTCGCCGGTACGGATGAACATGTCGGACTCAGAATCCCACACGAAGATATCATTTGTCCTGATGTTCCTTGTGTTCGGATCGATATCGATGATCTCTACCAGTTTTATGTTCCTTCTGACACGTTTTCCTTTGGAATATGTCTGGGACTGGATGCTCATGATATCAAGTGCCTGGATCATGGTACGAGGGACACTGATCGGCGGGTTCTCCAGTCTGTGGATAGCAGATGCTACTGAATCCGCGTGCATAGTGGAGAATGTCGTGTGACCTGTGGACATCGCCTGGAAGAGCGTAAGTGCTTCCTTACCTCTCACTTCACCTACAAGCAGGAATTCAGGTCTCTGCCTGAGTGCTGCCTTTAGCAGGTCGTACATATCAACTGCACCTCTCTCATCTGCGGTGAAAGAATCCCTTGTAACACTCGGGATCCAGTTCGGATGAGGCAGTTTGAGTTCCCTTGTATCCTCAAGGGTGATGATCTTGGCCTTTTCAGGAATGAAAAGTGAGACCGCGTTAAGTGATGATGTTTTACCGGATGCTGTACCTCCGGCATAGATAAGACTCTTGTTGTTCTCGATACAGAGCCACAGGTATGCCATGGATTCTGACGAGAATGTACCCCACTTGATGAGGTCTACAGGTGTTATCGGTGTATCGCTGAACTTACGGATGGTGAATGTACTGCCGTGTGCGGTAACGCTTGTACCCAGGGTCATCTGTATCCTTGAACCGTCCGGCATGGTCGCATCTACCATTGGTTCTGCTACCGAGATGTGTTTTCCACTTCTCTGTGCCATCTGGATGATGAACGAGTTCAGTTCATCCTCATGATAGACAACATTGGTGGCAATGTTGTGGTGCGCCCTGTGGTAAAGGAATATAGGTACGTCATGACCGTTACCGGATACATCTTCAATGGAATCGTCCATCATAAGTGCGTCTATCTTTCCGAACCTGACAAAATCCCTCTTGATATAGTATGATATCTTTTCGAGCATATCAGGTGTTATCTCGATAGCGTAATCCTGGATTATCGATCTTATCTTCGAGTCAAGGACAGCTTCCCTGTCATCTTCTTCCTCGTCGATATCCTCTACAAGGAGTACATCCCTGAGCCTGTCCTTTATCTCATTCAGGAAAGTTGTCTCGAAATCGGTGAGTTCCGGCTCTACTATGTAGTATAGATGATTGTTCTTGTCCTCGTTGTACAGGATGACAATGAATGCATAGGGTTCGTTCACCCAGTAACGTTCGACCTCTTCGTATCCTTCAACACCCTTGAATTCCGTGATAGGTCCGTGTACTTCAGGGTCATAGGGTTCGATCACCATCTCCTTTTGCTTGAAGAGTTGTTTGATCTTATCAAGAACACCCGGTTCCCCTTTTTCCTCTTTATCCGCTACTGCTTTCTCAGCTTCAACTTCATCTCCGGCATCTGATAGCAGTTCTGGTTCTTCGGACGTGTCTTCGCCCACTTCGCTCTCTTCTTCAGGTTGAAGAGTGATCTCTTTCTCCTCTTCCTTTTCATCAATGGAGATGTCCTCATCCATGTCCTCAGAAGTTTCTTCCTCTTCTTCATCCTTTATGTCAATGAGTGGCTTTTTTGGAGGACCGAAGTTTGGTGATCTTGGAAGCAGTATGCCTATCTCAAGGTCTTCCTCTTCTTCCAGGATGTTGTTTTCAGAAGCATCGTCTTCTTCAGTGGAGGTGTTCTCATCCTCTTCCTCAGAGTCATCTTCAGAAGTATCTATAGCGGTTTTATCCAGGATATGTGCAAAATCCTTTTCGAATTTCTCTTCATCTTCTTTTATTCTGGATATCTCTTCCAGGATACTTGTGGTCTCATCATCCGATGTTTCATTCTCAACTAATTCATCTTCCTGCATGCCATCATCCTTTTCCCCGTCGCCTTCTACCTTCTCTGAAGCATTTAATTGAGCATCGTCCATTGTTTCACCGTCTGATGCATAGTGCTGACACTCTGATCCTTTGTGATATGATCAAAGGCCAATATAAATATCATAAGGATATTATAATTATAATGGTTATTAAAGTTATTGTCCGGGCGTGTGGTTCTGATCTCTATGATCAGTTCCATTTTTCCTTTTGCCTTTGATCATTTTCTTGTTATTGATATTCTGGCTCATTATGTATGTACATAAGTATATACTACATGTACATAAAATTTATTATTAATGTATTTTTATATTCATTGGTTTAACATCAATGTACAAAATTACTTTATTTTATGGCATCCAATGTACATACAGTCTGTCCCTGTCCGGGGTTTAGAACCGATATTCTGAAGCTTTTCGGGCTTCTATGGAAAGAGATTGTATTTGGTGGCCATCTCTTCGCCACTGGTTCCGTTGCTGTGGTGATAATGTGTGCTACATTGTTCGGGATACCTTTCGGCTGGGATATACTGGCTATTTCATATCTGATGTTCTATGCAATATACCTCTATGACTATTCCAGTGGTGCTCCCTCGGATGAACTGACCAACAGTACACGTGCAAGTTATCTTCAATGTAAGAACAGGAGTATGTGCATGGTCATTGGAGCCTCTGTTCTTTTAGTCATCTCTCTTTTTGCCTTTTCTAATGTCCTGACCACTTTAACAGGTATGCTCATTCTGGCACTGGGTCTTCTTTATGGCGGTTATTTCAAGAAGCTCACAAAGAAGATACCTGCCTTTAAGAATATCTTCGTATCGATCGTCTGGGCCTTCATGGTCCTTTTTGTTTTTGTATATTATTCATTACCTGTTACTTACGGGGCTTTGATGCTTGCAATTTTCATTTTCATAAGGATGATGAATATCCAGATACTCTTTGATGTCAGGGATGTTGAAGGTGACAGGGCAGAGGGACTTCTGACGGTCCCTGCTATGTTCGGTGAAAAGAGATGTTCTCTCATACTGAGGCTGGTAAATCTTTTGTCCATATTCTATATTGCAGCATGTGTGGTCATCGGGATGGTCCCTTTTATGGCCACAGCTGTCATTCCTGTCTTCTATTATGGTGTGGGTTACATCAATAAAGTGATCAGGTCAAAGAAGAACTATATGTCCTATGTATATGCAGCATGTGAACCTGTGATGTGGATGATGCTTATTGTGGCAGGAAGATTCCTTACTACATTCAATGTGATGTGAATGGTCATACTTCCCTGACCATACTTTCTTACTTTCGTTCCAGTGGAACCGGCATCTGAACAAAAACATTAAATGGAAAGCTGGATATGTTCTGCAAGACCATATAAAGAGAACAGGGAAGGAAAGAGGAAACACCGATGCCGATCATTACCCTACCATACGATGACCTTGAACAATTAACCGGAACAGACAAAGATACCATTATAGAGCGCATACCCATGATAGGGGCAGATATAGAGCGCATTGAAGAGGAGTCCATAGATATCGAGTTCTTCCCTGACCGTCCTGACCTTTATAGTGTGGAAGGTGTTGCACGTGCACTGCGTGGTTTCCTTGATATCGAACCCGGTTTCTGCGAATATGAGGTCAAACCCTATACAATAGAGATAACAAAGGATGAGGCAATAGAGTCCGTACGTCCTGTGCTTGGATGTGCTGTCGTACGTGGTGTCAGGTTCAGTTCCAGTTCCATCAAGACGCTCATGGACCTTCAGGAATCCCTTCACTGGGGTCTCGGACGTGACCGTAAGAAGGTGTCCATAGGTGTTCATGACCTTTCAAAGGTGCAGGCTCCTTTCCGCTATATTGCAGCAGATCCTGATTTTAGTTTCGTTCCCCTGGATTTCACAGAACCTATGACAATGACGGAGATCCTTGAGAAACATCCGAAGGGAACACGCTTCGCAAGTATCCTTGATGGATTCGACAAGTATCCTCTTATTCTTGATGCCAATGACAATGTGCTTTCTTTCCCGCCTATAATCAACGGTACTCTCACAATGGTCACCGAGGAAACAACTGACCTTCTGGTGGATGTCACCGGACTCAGCAATGAGGTCTACACAGCCCTTAACATCGTCACAACGGCACTTGCAGAGCGCGGCGGTGAGATCGAGTATGTGAAGGTCATTACCGCAGATGGTGAGGAGGAGATCCCTCTTGACCTTAGTGCAAAGACAAGGGTTCTGGAAAGGTCAGAGATCGACGGACTTATCGGTATGGAACTTCCTGCTGATGAGATTGTCAGGCAGCTCAACAGGATGGGCTTTGGAGCAAAGGAACTTGAGGATGGACGTATAGAGGTACAGGTCCCACGCTACAGAGCAGATATCCTTGATAACCCGGATATCATCGAGGATATAGCAGTGGGTTATGGTTTTGATAAGATCCCTGCGGTATTCCCTATGAATGCCACTGTGGGCAAGTCCCACATGCTGTCCGACATCAGTGCGGATATGCGTGAGATCATGACAGGTCTTGGATATTTACAGGTCATGCCTTTCACACTTACAAGCGAAAGGGTCCATTTCGAATGGATGTGCAGGGAGAAGACGGATGATGTGACCTATGTCCTGCATCCGATAAGTGAGGACCAGACAATGGTCAGGACCACCATACTGCCAAATCTAATGGAGATCCTTTCCATGAACCAGCACAGGGAACTTCCGCAGCGTATCTTCGAGGCAGGGGATGTTGTCATCAATGGCAAGAACGGTCTTCACCTTGCAGGTGTTTCCATCAACGCACAGGCTAATTTCACCGAGGTAAGGGAACTCGTCGAGGCTCTCATGCGTGAAAGAATGGTGGAATATGAAGTTGTTGAGTCTGATGACCCGGCTTTCATGGAAGGAAGAAGGGCCGATATCATCGTTGACGGGAAGAAGATAGGTGTCATGGGAGAACTGTTCCCTCAGGTTATCGTTAATTTCGGACTTGGACAACCTGTTGTTGGATTTGAGATCGATCTCCTTTGATCGGTCATAACTACTTTTTTTGAAATATATTTTCCAATCTTTTTTCCTTCTTTCAAGGTCTAATATCAAAATAAGAACGGGCCCGCCGCGATTCGAACACGAGTCGATGGGTATCTCCGGACCATATGGTCACATCGAAGCCCATCAGGATATCCTGGCTACCCTACAGGCCCGCAAAACAACTACTGATTGCCACATCCTGTATTAAAGGTTTCTATCATTCATGGTAAAATACTTATCACAGCATTCCTGACAGCATTTTAAGTGCCATGATCCAGAGTATGATGCCGAACATCTTCTGCAGTGTCTCCGGGTGGATCTTGCTGTGCATCAGGTGGGATCCCATCTGTGCACCAAAGAACGAGGCCGTTGCCAGGATAGCCAGCATATGCAGGTCCTGGTTCCATGAGCTTGCATGTGCGATGAACGCTGAAAGGGATGTGAACAGCACTATGAACCCGGAACTTGCTGCTGCTCTCTTTATAGTGAATCCCAGTACAAGCAGAAGTGGTACAACAAATGTACCTCCGCCTACTCCAAGCATACCTGCCACCATTCCTATCAGGAAACCTGCGATAACTATCAAGAGGTATCTTTTATTCTCTCCTATGTGCTTATCCTTGTACAACAACTGTGCCCTGGAGAATATCATCTCCTCTCCCACAAAGAGCATCAACAGGGAGAATACAAGAAGAAGGGCCTCGATCGGTACTATCTTGGTGAGATGTGCTCCCGCCTGAGCACCTGTCATGGATGCGACTATAAAAGGAATAGCTACCTTGAAGTCCACCATTTTCTTCCTTATATATGTGATCGCTGCCGAACCGGATGTGACTATGTTCAAAAGTAGTGCTATTGTGACCGATGAGATGAAATCACCGGTAAGCCAGTAAAGGAACGGTACATAGAATATGGCTCCTCCCAGTCCGATCATCGAAAAGAATGAAGATGAACAGAACACGATGAGAGCAAGAATGATCGTTTGCATTGGTAATTATCCGTAAAGGTGGTCCTTCCTTAGTGTCACTTCACCTTTACATACTTTTCCTTAAAACGGGCTATCTCTTCCTTTCCACCCACAACAGCAACGATATCCCCCTTCTGGATAACTATTGATGGCAGTATGTCAGTAATGATATTTCCATCTCTCTCAATACCTATGATAGTACACCCGAATCTGTTTCTCAGGTCGATGTCCACGATGGTCTTGTTCGCAAGGTCCCTGTCACCGGTGACCCTGTGCTTCTCGATATCTATGCCTTCATACAGCATGATATCCTCGTCCATCTTATTGCATGAGTTGATAAGGCAGGAAGATGTCATCTTTGCAAGCATCTGGCCGGCAACGATAGGCAGTGCGGCAACATAGTCGGCACCTGCCTTGTATATCTTGTCGATCGACCTGTAGGAATTTGCCCTGGCTATAATAGTGGACTTAGGATTAAGTCCTCTTGTAATGAGTGTGGCGAACATGACATCTGTATCGTCATTAAGGCATACGATGACCGTGGAGGCAGTCGGGACCCCGGCCTCCATGAGTATCTCTTCATCTGTTGCATTCCCAACAACAAAGTCATGATCAGCACCTTCAAAGCTCAGTTCATTGGAATCAACCACTGAGAATCTGATATTGGTGTATTTGAGTGTCTCCACAACCCTTCTGCCCACATCTCCGCATCCGAGTACCACTACATCTCCAATTTTTGTCTCATTTTCCATTGAACTTCACCCCATGTGTTGTGTCAACTTTTTCAGGTGAGACAGTTGCTCAGTGTAGCCTATTGCAAGCAGGACGGAATTATCCTTAATGACATCATCAGGTCTGATAAAGAATGTAAGGCTGCCTCCTTTCCACATACCAACGACATTGGCGCCAGTCTTTTCCCTGATGGCAGCATTTTTCATGGTCTTCCCTATAAGGGGACTTTTCGGGTATATGGGCAGTTCCACGATGCTGATGCCTTCAAAGAACTCGGTTGCTCCTGTCAGTCTGTTGACAAAGGGATCTGCAGCTTTCCTTCCGATGAATCTTCCGAACATCTCCTTTGGTGAGACGACACTGGTTGCACCGGCATATTTCAGATACTTCTTATTGGACCTGTCCTCTACTATGGCTATTATGTTCAGGTCAGTACTTATATTGCGGGCGGTGAGGATGATATTTGCATTCATCTCGTCCGAACGGTTGGCAATAAGGAACTGTGCTTCTTTGATATTTGCAGAGTTAAGCGTCTCTTCTTCATACACATCACCTAATATGGTATGAATGTTCTTTTTTAACATGTCCCTTACAAGTTCCGGTTCATCCTCTATCAGGATGTAGGGGACATCATTCTCCTTCAGTTCCTCGATAAGTGTTTCTATAAGTCTGTTATAACCACAGATTATTATGTGATCACTTAGTTTCTTCGGAGCCCTTGTGGGTATGTTGGAATGGATCATATTTTCCATCCAGGGTATGATCATAAGGGTGAAGAATACCCCGAAAACAAGAGGGATCCCTGATAGCTGTATGAATACTGCGAAGAATTTGCCAAGATCCGATGTTACTATTATATCCCCGTATCCCACGGTCGTGAGAGTGGTGACCACCCAGTAGAAAGCATCAACAAGGTTCACATGCTGGGTCTGTCCTTCATAGAGCATTATTCTCATGAAAAGAAGCATGTAGAACAGTATGATCGCAAAAGCTCCCATTACAGTTCTCATCAGGGTCTTATGCCAGAGATGCTTTATTTTCATTTGGATCACCACTTTTGTTCGTTCTTATGCCGTGTTGTGGGATGATATCAGAAACCATGTACAAAGTATGGTCCGAATATCATGAACAGGAAAGACATGAGTATCACCACTGCAAAGGTTCCTGTTATGCGTGCGGATATGCTCTCTGCTCTTTCCTCATCTCCTGTTATCCTGAGTATAAGTGCATTCAGGTAGTCCCTGAACACGTGTCCGCCATCAAGGGGTACAGCAGGGAGACAGTTGAAAAGTCCTACGTAGAAGTTCAGCCATCCTATCCACAGGAGTGCATTAGCAAGCCAGAATACCCCTATTCCGAAAGGTTCTGCCCAGCCGACAGGTTCATAGAACTGTGCCAGGGTTCCGCTGAATCCCGGGAATCCTTCTCCTGCAAAGCCTATTATAGGTAGTCCCAGAAGGAGTAACCATCCACCGATACTCATCAGCATCTGTGGTATACTTTTAAATAGTTCGAGATATGCGGTTGCAGGGAATTCTCCAACAGTTATTCCAAGTGACGTAGCAACCTGTCCGTCATAACTTGTGACAACACCAAGGAAACCCTTTGTATCAACATCAGGATGTTGTGTCAGGGTCACATTATATTGCGTCGTACCTTCCGTATCCTCGGTTCCGATGTCAACGATAACCTCCTGTCCGGGTACGGAGGAATTCATTATGGCCTGGAAATCGGTGTATGAACGTATGGGGCTACCATCTATGTATTTAATAATGGTGCCGGCTTCAATTCCTGCTGCTGCTGCCGCCGAATCCTCGACGATGCTCTGGATCGTGATCCCTGAAGGTTCTATGTCCGGGTCTGTGACATCGGCCTCGTAAACGCTTATTACCCGGTCCGACGCTGCATGGACCATTACCGTGGTTCCCGCATCTAGTCCTTCGAGATATCCCAGCATATCGTTTACATTATTTATCGGCGTGTCATCTATCTGTGTGATCACCATGTTCTCCCTGAGCCCGGAGCTGTAGGCGAGACTGTCCTCATGGACATCGACTATCATGGTGTCTCCCAGAGGTGACATTGCACCCAGCACAGGTCCGAACAGTAAAGTGAAAGCTATAAGCGCCACCACGAAATTGGCCATTACACCTGCTGCAAGTATGCGTGCCCTCTGTGTTCGTGTGGCGATCTTCTCATCTGTGTTTATGACCTTCTCTTTGCTTTTTTCTTCGATCCTTTCAGCTTCATCATCAATGATTATTCCAAGGCGTCGGTCCCCGTATGGATCATCCCGGTCATCGAGTTTCTCTTCTTTCTTCCCGAAGAGCTCTTCTTCATCGGGCTCGGCAAAACCACCTATCGGGACCACTGCAAGCAGCACTCCCATGGATTTGACCCTGATGTCCTCTACACGACAGAGTATGGCATGTGAGAATTCATGCACAATGAGGGTCACAACAAGTGCGATGATCCCCCATGTGAGTGGTATGAACTCATTGACACCCGGTATAAGGAAGATGTTCCTTGCCTCGTTGAACTTTCCGGGTTCAGGCATGGAGTTATCTCCAATGGATGACAGCATGGCAATGTCCGATAGTATCACTACTAAGAACATTGCTATCATTCCGATGAACATTAGTCTGATACCTATGTCCGCATAGAGCCGCCAGGCCTTCTTTGGAATGGCAAGCTTGTCCAGAAGTTTCAGGCCATGTGTTGTCCTTATCATCAGGACAGGGCCGTATGTGCTTATGTTATACTTTTGCAGTATACCTTTTCTTTCCAGCAGTATCACAGCCAGCCAGTAAAGGATAAAGAGTGTAAAGGCAATGTTTGTTCCGTCCAAAAAAACTCTCCGACTTTATAGTTTGATCGAATAAGGTTCTAATTCTTTTAATCTGGTATATATGTTTGTCATGTTACGTACGAAAGGCATATATAAATTTTCAAGCAGGAAAATATGTTGAATCGCCGGGGTGCATAATTATATGGTGCTTATAAATATAATAATTTGTTAGGTTAAACTTATATAGTGGTATCTTTAAATGTATAACGCAGACGTATGTCCGCGTTTGTACCTGTTTCTTTGTACATGGGCAGGTTGGATCGGTCGGGTCGGTTGGAATGTTCCAGGAGCAGCTATTTGAGGCAGGTTGTTTTCCGGTGCTACCAATGATGTGACCGAATGTCAATTCCAACTTGCATAAAAGGATAAGTATAAAAAGAATAAGGGAAATATAGCAATTACAGAACTCCGAAACGTTGATAAACGTTGATGAATGGTTACAGTTAATTCGAGCAACAACTAAAAAACAAGTACACTATACCGAAATGCAATATATCCGTGAGGGGATGAAAGTGCAATCAATAGTTCAGGAAGCGTTAAAACACACAGAGAAAGAGAAAGAGTACCGCCGTTCACTAGCTGTTACTGATGATCAATTCGATATCCTTGGGCAGCCAAGGATAATGATCGTTGGATGCGGTGGTGCAGGAAATAACACTATCAACAGACTTTATAACATGGGTATCGAGGGCGCAGAGACAGTGGCAATAAACACTGACAAGCAGCACCTTGACCTTATTCGTGCAGACAAGAAGATCCTTGTGGGCAAGACACTGACACGTGGTCTTGGAGCAGGTGGATATCCGGAAGTAGGTGCCAAGGCAGCAGAACTCGCACGCGGCACCCTTGAGGAGATCTTCAAGGATGCAGACCTTGTTTTCGTTACAGCTGGTATGGGTGGAGGAACCGGTACCGGTGTCGCACCTGTGGTCGCTGAGGTGGCAAAGGAACAGGGAGCTATCGTCGTAGGTATGGTATCCAGTCCTTTCAGGGTTGAGAGGGCAAGGGCAGTAAAGGCAGAAGAGGGACTTGAAGAGTTCCGCCGTGCCGCAGATACCGTTATCGTGCTTGACAACAACAGACTCCTTGAGTATGTGCCTAACCTTCCAATAGACCAGGCATTCTCAGTAATGGACCAGATCATCTCTGAGACCGTAAAGGGAATCACAGAGACCATCACACAACCATCACTCATCAACATCGACTATGCAGACATCAGGGCTATCATGGGCTGTGGTGGCGTTGCAGTTATGCTTGTAGGTGAGAGCAAGAACCAGGACAAGAGCGATGATGTCGTTCGTGCAGCACTCAATCACCCACTCCTTGATGTGGATTACAGAGGCGCAACAGGCAGTCTTGTACACATCACAGGCGGACCAGACCTCAGTCTCAAGGAAGCTGAGGAGATCGCTGCTTCACTCACATACGAGCTCTCATCCAGCGCAAATGTGATCTGGGGAGCACGTATCACTCCTGAGTATGAGGGTAAGGTGCGTGTAATGGCCATCATGACAGGTGTCCAGTCAGCACAGATCCTTGGACAGCCACAGTGCAGTAGTATATCATACGAGAGCGCTCGTGAACCTGCTCAGGCAGAGGCACCACGTCAGTACAGGCGTGCAACAACCCCGGTCAACAGGACAACCCGTTCTGTAGTAGAGCCTATCCATTCAAAGAACAATGGCGGTTCTATAATCGACATTATCCACTGAATTTAAAGCAAGCTGTCCGGTATATGCCGGACATGCCGGTCTTTTCCTGACCGGCAGATATTCTTTTTTACTTTCACTGCTATTTCCACTCATGAATATTCTCATAGCTACAGGCACACTTGCTGAACAGACTGTAAGAAATGCAGTTGGCGACCTTGCTGATATCGTTGTTGCAGATACGAAGGTCGCTGCGTTCATCACCCCTCGCAAATTGCTTGCTGCCATTGATCAGCATGTCGAAGATCCTGACTATGACCTTATTTTCATCCCTGGCCTTGTGGCCGGTGATTTCTCAAAGGCCGAAGCTGAACTCGGATGCAATATAAGACTTGGTCCAAAGCATGCCTATGACCTTGGTTTTGTACTTCCTTTTGTGGGGAAGATGGAGTTCTCCACAGAAGTGCCTGCCTGTGAGCTACTTGCGGATGTCCGAAGGGGGATGGCTCTTGAGAAGGTCCGGGAACTGGAGGATACTGCTGTTGTAACCATGAAACTGGGTGACATGAAGGTGGGTGGCAATTCCCGTATGAAAGTACTGGCAGAGGTTGTGGATGCCACCGGACTCGACCCCGAGGCACTTGCCCTGATGATAAACAGCTTTGAGAAGAAAGGTGCTGATATGATCGATCTTGGTGCATCCCTGCACGCCACTCCTGAGGATGTGCGCCGCGCCGTGAAGATCGCCCGTGATACGACCTCCCTTCCGGTGAGTATCGATACACTTGACCCGGCACTCATCAATGCAGCCCTTGACAGTGGCATAGATCTTGTGTTGAGCCTTGATAGCAGCAATATATCAATCGTTGGTCCACGCATTGCAGATATGGGAGTGCCTGCTGTTGTTATCCCTGATCAGGGTGAGGGCTTTGATAGTCTCATACGGAATATTGAACTCGCCCGTGAGGCCGGAATAAAGAAGGTCATAGCTGATCCTGTCCTTGACCCAATAGGACACGGCATAGGAGGTTCCATTGTCAGGTACATGGAGTTCCATGATCAGAATCCTGATATTCCGGTATTCTTTGGTATCGGCAATGTGACAGAGCTCATTGATGCTGATTCCACAGGTGTGAATGCAACACTCTGTGGCATAGGTGCCGACCTTGGTGCAAGCATTCTCTTCACTCCCGAGTACAGCAACAAGACACAGGGTTCTATCAACGAACTGAAGCGGGCTTCTCAGATGATGATGCTTGCAAGGGAGCGTGAAAGTTCTCCAAAGGACCTTGGTATCGACCTTATCGAGGCTAAAGAGAAAAGGAGACGTACAGATTCCGTTCTCCCTGAAACTTTCGTCCATGCAGAGAAAAGTAAGATGTGGACAGTTGATCCAAAGGGAAGTATCAGAGTTAGTATAATTCCTGAACCTTCAGGAATGAAAGGAGGACAGATCCTTGCCGAACACGACAATGCTTCGATAGTCGGCAATACTGCACGTGAGGTCATGGATACCATTCTTAGAATGGAGCTTGTCTCAAGGATGGAACATGCTGCATATTTGGGTCAGGAGCTTAAAAAAGCGGAACTTGCCCTGAAACTGGGACGAAGCTATTCTCAGGATGATGAATTTTAGAGGACTTTCAGTAAGAAAATAGAAGTGCAGGAAACCTATGTCTCCTGTATATTTTTTAATGCCTGCTCTGCACTCTGTCTTATCACAGGATATTCGTTCTCATCATTTGATATTATGCTGAGAATCCCTATTGCTTCAGGGTCATTGATCTGTCCAAGCGATATAGCTGCTGCTTTTCTCAATTCTGGTGAGTCATCGCTGTTTCCAAGTATCTGGATCAATGGATTTGTTGCTTTTTTGTCTGCAATGATGCCAAGTCCTTCTGCAGCATCAATTCTCACATACAGGTATTCTTCTCTATCCTGCATCAGTTGAATTAGGGTTGGCACAGCCCTGTCATCATTTGTATGTCCAAGTGCACGTGTAATCATAATCCGGGTCCGCTCAGAGGTTTCAGTGCTGAGGGCTTCTATCAATGGATCGGTTGAATTTTCGTCTGCTATGTCTACAAGATTCATTGCTGCAACATACCTGACATCATCATGTTCGTCATTTAGTGCCAGAGGTAAATAGTCAGAGGCTTTTTCGCCAGCTATGTCTTTAAGGATCATTGCAGCTTGCTTCCTCACAGTCCAATCATCATCATTCAGTAAAATATCTGCAACTGGTTCGAAAGCTATTGATAGTTCTTCCTTATCTTCATCCTCGGATCTTCTGAATGCAGACAGGATGCTTAAGCGTACTTCCATATCCTCAATTTCGAGATTCCTGGCCAGAATTTGAATTGCCTCATCCCCGTCAATGTTCATCAATGTCCGTGGAACTCTGGTTCTTACACTTCTTTTTTCCTGTTCATTTTCCAGTATTTTTACAAGAGGTTCTATGGCATCTTTGTTCTCATATCTTCCAAGGGATGAAATAGCAGCTCTTCGCACATCTTCATCTTCTGTTCTGTCTTCTGCAATTTTCAGAAGTGCATTGTAAGCATCCTTTTCTCCTACCAGGCCAAGTGCATAGACTGAGTTAATCCTGACATCAGTGTTCCGCTCATCAAGATTCTCAATAAGCATATCTTCAACAGGCGCTCCTAATTTTTTGAGAGCTTCGGCCGAATTTGTAACAGAAAACTCATATTCTTTATCCAGCATGTCTGTTAAAGGCTCAATTGCCCTCTCATCTCCAATTTCTCCAAGAGCCCATGCAGACTGGCTCGTAATATATTTCGAATCATCATCAAGAGATTCAATTAGCAATTCAACTGCTCTTTCATCTCCAATTTGAGCAAGCGATCTTATTGAATGTTCGCGCATATATTCTGGCTGACTTTGGTTAGCCAGTATGCTCATAAGGGGATCGACTGCTTTTTTATCTCCAAGATGCCCCAGGGCAATAGCTGCTCCTGCTCTCAATGGTTCTTCATCTAACATTTCAATCAGCATATCTGTATGCATCTTACTTCCTACCTTACCAAGATTCTCAGTAGCAAATTCCCTTATCTGGTCGGGTTCTCCATCATCTTCAATAATCTTCAGGAATGGCTTTACAGCTCTGCTGTCTCCTGAATCACCCAGTTTGAAGGCAGCACGGGACCGGTTGTATTCGTTCTCTGATCTGTCTTCCAGAATCTCGATCCATCGTGTAACATTATCATTCTGGTTGTTATCTAATAGGAATCCAAAATGTTCTATGACAGATGAAAAGATAATGGGGCTTTCAGTTACCTGTTTATCACTAATATTACTAACATCAATGGCATCATGTTCATCGGAAGCACAAGCACCTGCAACAATCCCTCCAAAAATAAAAACTGTGATCATTAGCAATGATCCGACAGTTCTTAGTACCGGATAATAAGTTCCTTTCATAGTTCAACCTCCTTTGCGGAGCTATTCTCTGGTATCATTATCTGTTTCTCAACTGTCTTATCATGCCAGACCGCAGTGAGTCTCACAATATATTGTTCTCCTTTTCTTCCTTTGACCACTGCCTGAGCTGGCATATAATTCTCGTCCGAATTCTCTCCTGTACTCAGTTCAATGATCCCGTCAGGAGAGTTATGCCATGTGCTGAATGGACTTTTAGAATATGCAGGAACCACAATGTTCCTTATCTCTGATGAGATCACTTCACCTGTTTCAGGATCTATTATACTCAGGTTCGCTTCTACATTCTCAGCCCTGCCAAGGCCGATGTTCAACACATAAGCATCTATATTGTAAACTTCCAGCTCTTCCTCTGTTGTCATATCGTAATCCAGTTCAACAGAAAGTTCAGGAGGCATGACGTCGACAGTGAAGGATCCTTCGTCAAGAATGATCTCGTTGTTCACAATTCTGATATGGACATTCTGCTCTCCTGTTACCTTATATCCAAGTAAAAGGCTCAGTTTGTTCTCTCCAGGTTCAAGTTTTATCTTGTCCTGTGTTGAGATGTAGTCGCTGTAATGGGACCCACCACTCTCTCTTCCAAAAACAATGAAAGTATCAACACTCTCACCGTCTGCATTTACAAAAGCATTTTCTGTTTCAAGTTTTATTTCAACTGGCTTTAGTTCGTTGTTCTGTATGATGACCTCGATCTCATTCATGTGGTCAGTTCTGATAGTATCTACCCCCAGAGTTCGGGGTGCATTTATCCCTGTGATACTGACGTCGACATTGCTGTCATAATGCCACCATATTATGACAGAGATCAGGATGATCCCTAACACAATTAGTGGAAGCTCTTTTCTCATCTGTTCTCACCCCTTATCTTTTCGGTCAGTGAGATGCAGTTAGTCAGCCCGTATTTCTGCTTGCTGATAATGCCTTTCCTTTCAAGATTGGACAGGATCCTTGATGTCTTGGCCTTGGAGAAATCGAGACGATTGACAAGCTCGTTCTGGAGCATCTGTCCGTCGTTATCCACAATTGTACGGACGGTCCTTTTCTCATCTCCTTCAAGAGCCATGAGGAGGACCTGTTCCATGTTCTTTGAAGGTGCAGGTATGATCCATTCCTCTTCGTTGTGTGGTATGGTGTCAGGGATCGCAGTATCCATTGGTGAGGGTACCTCGTGTGTAAAAGGACGGATGTTCAGGCTTGTCAGTATCTGAAATGCTGCCATTCCTGAGAAAAGACCGCACAGTAACAGCATGTAGGCTTCACCAGTCGTATACGAATAAGGAATCTCAATGATCTTAAAAGATTCACCTTCTATCTGTATGACCACAGGTGCTTCCTGCAGGAGGGTACTTACAGCAACAATGCCTGCAAGGATGACAATCCCTGTTGCGAATATGAGTCTGGTCCTTTCTCTTATCAAATGATCATCTCACTGTTGATAGTTGACACGAGGGATGAAACAAATGATATATCTTGACCGCAACAGGTTGTAAATTCGTTGCATAATATTGAAACCACTGTTGCAAGCTATGGATTCTTGATAGCAGATCATTCCTGGTCTTTCCTGTCCTGATATCTGTAATATTCAATGACCATACATTTCTGTAATATTCAATGACCATACATTTATTTATACTATAATTTAATTATTTCCCAATGTTTACTGGGACGGTTATATTCTTTTGTTATTCATACTTGGAGAGTATGCTTCTTTTTAGATCACTGAAATACTGGTTCAAATAATTAGACATCTTTATATAAATGTAGATTTATATTCTAGGTTGAATGACGGCAGCTAAACACAAGATCCTTATTGTAGACGATGAACCGCTGAACGTGGAGTTACTCTCAGTTTATCTGGGGGAGGATGAATATGACATAGTAACTTCTTACAATGGTAAGGATGCACTCGAAAAGGTCAAAACCGAACATCCTGATCTCATCCTTCTTGATGTTATGATGCCTGAGATGGATGGCTATGATGTCTGCCGTGTGATCCGTAATGAGTTCAAAATGGATTTCATTCCTATTATCATGGTCACTGCACTTACTGACAAAGCCGATCATCAGAGAGGTATCGATGCCGGAGCAGATGAGTTCCTGAAGAAACCCGTGGGAAAGTTCGAGCTTGACAAGAAGATAACCTCCCTTTTGAGGATAAAGGAGCAGCATGACACGCTTCTCACAGAGAAGAACAAGGCCTATCAATATCTGGACTATGTGGGTGTACTGGTTGCTGTTCTGGACCTTGACCACAAGATAGTCCATATCAACAAGAAAGGCTCTGATTTCCTTGGTTACAGTTCTGCGGATCTGCTGGGAATGGAATGGGTCGATTCCTTCATCCCTTATGACCTGGCAGGCGATATACATGACCACTATAACAAACTTGTCTCAGGTACTGAGAAGGCCTATGAATATTATGAATTTCCAGTCATTATAAGCACAGGTGAAGAGAGACTCTACAGGTGGTACGATTCTCCTTTGCTTGACGATTCCGGTAGCACGGTCGGCATCCTGGTATCCGGCGAGGACATAACTGAAAGGAAGGAAGCTGAACTGCAGTTAAAGGAATATGCTGCCGAACTGAAACGCTCGAACGATCTTAAGGACCTGTTCACTGATGTCATGCGGCATGATCTCCTGAACCCTGCAGGTCTTATCAGATCATTTGTGGAACTGCTGCTTGAAATGGAGTCAGATGAGAGCAAGAAACGTTTGCTATCAAATGTGAATCATTCAACTGAGAAACTCATCAGTATGATAGAGGATGCAGCACATCTCGCAAAACTGGAATCCGTTGACGATATAAATTTTGTGAGGATCGACATTGCTTCGATGCTAAAGGATACTATTGACAGTTTTATGCATCAGGCCGGTGAGAAGGGTATGGATATCAGGTTGGATCTGAAGGACGATTCACATGCTATTGCAAATCCTATGATAGAGAGGGTGTTCGTCAATCTGTTGTCCAATTCCATAAAATACAGCCCCGAAGGCAGTATTGTGACCATAGATGTTGTAGGTCATGGGGACAAGCTGAAGATAAGTTTCACTGATCAGGGCGATGGGATACCTGATCCCAGTAAGTCAGCGGTCTTTGACCGTTTCAAGCGTCTTCACAAGGATGACATACGCGGGACTGGTATTGGTCTTGCCATCGTGAAAAGGATAATGGACCTGCACAAAGAGGATATCGGTGTGACGGACAATCCTGAAGGCAGGGGCAGTGTTTTCTGGCTGACCCTCAAGAAGGGATCTTTATAAGTTCATTTTTTTATTTTCAGATCATTTTCCTTTTCAAAACAGCCATACAAGTACCCTGACTTCGTTAACTATATATTCTCCAGTGCCTAATGTCACTCGATCAACAGCTTTAGAGTGATATCATGATAAGTGTCAACGAAAAGGGATTAGCTATAATCGATGAAATGCTTGACTGGGAAGAGGAACTTAAGGTCCAGTCCACAGAACTTGATAACGGTGCTACAGTAATTGACTGTGGTGTGAATGTAGAAGGTGGATACGATGCAGGAATGTATCTTTCCCGTCTTTGTGTTGCAGACCTTGCAGACCTCAGCTACACCAAGTTCGACCTTGACGGTCTTCCAGTACCTGCTATCCAGGTAGCTACCGACCACCCGACCATCGCATGTATGGCATCCCAGTATGCAGGATGGAGAATCGCAGTAGGTAAGTACTTCGGTATGGGTTCAGGTCCTGCAAGGGCACTGGGTCTTAAACCAAAAGAGCTCTACGAAGAAATAGGCTACAAGGACGATTCCGAGTTTGCAGTCCTTGTTATGGAATCCGGCGAATTGCCAAATGAGGAAGTTGTCGAGTACATCGCAAAGCACTGCAGTGTCGACCCGGAGAACGTTTACATCGCTGTTGCACCAACAGCTTCAATTGCAGGATGCGTACAGATCTCAGCACGTGTTGTCGAGACAGGTATCCACAAGCTCGAATCCATCGGATACGACATCAACACCATCAAGAGCGGTTTCGGTGTAGCTCCTATCGCACCTGTGGTCGGTGACGACACAAAGTGCATGGGTTCAACCAACGACTGTATCATCTACTGTGGTGAGACCTACTACACCGTCGAGCACGGAGATGCTGAGCAGCTTGAGGAGTTCGTCAAGAAGGCACCATCCACAACCTCTAGGGACTTCGGTAAGCCATTCTACACCACCTTCAAGGAAGCAGAGTTCGACTTCTTCAAGGTAGATGCAGGAATGTTCGCACCAGCCAAGATCACAGTGAACGATACCAAGACCAAGAAGTCCTTCACAAGCGGAAGGATCAACCCTGGTATTCTCCTGGAATCCTTTGGCATAAAAGAAGTCTAAACTCTCTCACATACTCAAATAATACCGATACAACCTTAAAGGTTGTATTACTTTTTTCCTTTTGGAGATAGTTATGGAGATCATAAGCACTTCAAAAGGTATCGGTGGCCAGCTTACAGAATTCAGGAAATTAGTTAACGATTCTAAAAGTATCACATTCATCGGAACCGTAGGTTTCTGCACACCGTTTGCCGAACTCATGGCATTCGTTCTCAGAGGTACTGATAAAAAAGTCGTGTTCCTGCCTGACCTTCGTTCAGATGAGGCACGCATGATAGTCCCTTCATCCCATGGAATGCAACTGGGAGACAAAGCAGACCCTTCTGCAGATACTGTTGTCCTCCTGGGTGGACTGGCAATGCCTAAGATTGGTGTCGAACCTGAAAAGATGAAAGTGCTTGTCGATGATCTGTTGAAGGATGCTGAAAATAAGCTCATCATAGGTGTCTGCTTCCAGTCAATGCTGATAAATTGCAACTGGCCCGGGTTCATTGATTTCGATTACATCATCGATGCAGACCTGACCAACGATGTCAAAAAGCTCTGATATCTTATCTTTCTCTTTTTTTAGCTCGTAGAAATCCTGTTAATTTCAACTTGGAACTTAGCGATTCTTCTGAGCCTTAAACAACTGTATTATTTTAGTAGTCTTCAGGTTAGTAGTAAAGGAACGTGCCGCCTGCGGCGGATGGTAGCCTTGTTCTTTGTAGTCAATGATTTTTGCAGGACTATTAGATACACAAGGACGCAGGTAATGCTGAGTTTGACTGATCCGGGATCATGTATAACTTAAACCATCCCGGAGGGTCCGGCGAAGCCGGCACGGCCCGAAAAGATGACACATATCTTTTACTTTAGCTCTTTTTCTGAATGGTGGTAGTAAAAGCCCTGACTTTTTACCTTCAAGTGATCCGGGCATCCACGACAACATGCCATACGCCCGGTGAATATTTCTTGATCTTTCTGCATTCCAGTATCTCAACATCTCTGCCGGCCTTTGATGCAGCCTGTCGGATACGTTCCGCTGGCCTTGTAGAAATAAGGCTTTCAGGAGTTGTCTCATGGTAATGAAGGATACCGCCACTCTCTTTCAGGGCAGCTATTCCCTGATCCAGGTAATGGTGTGTGGTATTCACGTAGCCCATTAGCACCCTGTCAGCAACACCTTTTGGTGTGAGTTCTGCACAGTCCCCATTCAGTGCATCAACTATGTGTTCCACATGGTTAAGTGCTATATTCTCCTGAAGATATGCGTAAGATCCGGGGTTGATCTCAATGGCAATTATCTTTGCAGGCTTTGCATGGACTGCCATGGGAATAGTGAAATAGCCGATGCCAGCGAACATGTCAACGATAGTCTCATTGGCACCTATGTTGCTCATGAGGGCTTTCTCATGCAGGTTCCCTTTGGAGAACATCACCTTTGTCACGTCGAGTTTGAAGAGGCAGCCGTTCTCTTTATTTATGGTCTCTGTCCTGTTCCCGATGATCACTTCCCTTTGAGGTAGCCTGAACTGTCCGCTTATTCCCAGGTCACGCACCACCGTATCGCATGAAGGATACATCTGAAGCAGTGCTTCAGCAATTCTTTCTTTCAGGTGCCCTATCTTTGGGTCTATGGTGACGACCATCACTTTTCCAAGTATCTGCCATCCTGAAGGTAAGAGGTCAAGTTCCTCATCCGGAATACTTCCTTTCATCCTGTCTTCAAGTGATTGCCATTTGTTGTAGAACACTGGGTCTTCCTGATCGTATGTCTCAAACTCCTCGATGTCCTCTGTAACTGGTATTTCAAGGAAGCGTACCTCAAGCCCGATCACCCTGATCCTCCTGCCGGGGTCAAGCTTTCCCGAGTCGGCGATCATGAGCCTGATATTCTCTGCTTTTTCTATTGGTACACGGATAGCTTTTTTAAAAGATCTCATTATCTCACAATTTTCTGATCATATTGGCCTTATAGGCTTTGACTGTCGTTTTATAACTCATTCGTTAAACAGCGAACATTTAAATATATTGCTGCAATATTCAGTATTGCATGAACAACGGAGACAATACGGCCATTTTTTCCACTGATGTTGGGGTTATTGCCCTTAATGGTTCTGTAAAGATAAAGATACTTGAGTTCCTTAAAGGTGGCTGCAGGTCCTTCGATGAGATCGTTCAGCACACGGGCAAGGCTAAATCCACTATTTCTGTTCATCTCAATGACCTTAAGACACAGAGCCTTCTTGAAGAGGCGGTCGATTGTAATGACAAAAGGAAAAAGGTCTATTCATTGAAGTGTCAGTACGTTGCATGTTCGCAGGAACCGGGCATGAAGCATTATATGGAAATGCTCGATCTGATGAGTTCCAATGAAGTCAATTCCTTTGGTTGCATCAAATGTCTGTTCCATGCTGTGCAATATGGTTTCCGTGCCCATGGTGTTAACTGCGATCCTATTATGAGAAAGATAGGAAACGATGTAGGTGCCAGCATTTCCAGGAACTTCAGCTCCACTGATATGGGCAGTATCATTGATGAGATGATGGACTTCTGGGAAGATCACGATATAGGAAGTTTCACGATCTTAAGCAAAGACCCGATAAGGATCGCTGTTCATAACTTCCTCGATTGCAGGTCCATACCTATCGAGGAAAAAACATTATGTTCTTTTGCCCAGGGGGTCTTTGAAGGTATCTTCAGGGAAAAGCTGGGTATGGAATGCGTGATGCAGATGCTTGGCAAATGCGATGACAACTGCGATGCATGCCATTTCCAGATGGTAGTACTCTGAACGTATAAATAATGGATATTTTTCACTTCTGGGTTCTGATAACCCCAAGCTCACCTTTGACCAACCTTCCGATGGCGGCAACAATGCCTGGTCCATCTGTTTTCTCCCGGCAGGTGATCATGTGCTCCATAAGTCCAAGTCTTTCTATGCCATATATATCTCTTGAATGACCTGTCTTTTTGATGGCAGCTTTAAGTTCAGAACGTGTAACTGAGTTAGCTATTACCCTGTCCTGCTCTGATTTCTTCCAGCTCCACCAGATGTCTGCCTGTTCCTTTGTGAAAGTACCCTGTTTGGCTTTCTCATCTGTGATCTCGATCTTCACAGGCAGGTGCCTTATGAGGCCAAAACGTGTGGCTATCTGTGCAGCAGTCCCACTTCCGAGTATCGTGAGAGCCTTTTGCGGGATCGTTACAAGGGTTCCCACATCCACAACGATCTCTTTATCGTGTATCTGACGTATAACGCCCATATAGGTCTCATTCCTGGTAAGCCCTTTAACAGGTGTCCCGAATTTCTGGATGAGGAAATTGGATGCGAATTCGCTGTCCTCTCCGTTGATATCCACAACTATCCAGTTATCATCCGATACTGAGAATTGTGCAGAGGCATCCAGTTCATTCAATTCATTATTGATAAGGACTTCAGCAGAATGCAGTGCACGTTCCTTATTTCCATAAACATTCAATAATAGTTTAACAGTGACCATTTTATTATCCTTTCTATTGTTTCATAACCGTGTCAAAGATGTTCTGTATCTCGCTGAGCTTATCCAGACCTTCATCATCGATAAGGTCTTCATTCTTCTCTATTGAATTTAAGAGTAACTGGATATCCCGGCTAAAAGGACCGATCTTCATCTTCATTTCCTGCGGTTCTGAACTCTTTTTGAAAAGATCATCATATGTGGACACTATCTGTTCATGTAACCTGTTAATATGGTCTCTTGTGAGCTTCTTCTCATCTTCCGAGGCTTCCGTCTCCTGCGCGTCTGGATCATCACCTTCGCTTCCTTCGACACTTTCAGGTGATTCTCCTTCGATGGCCATTATCAGGCTCTTGAGAGCGTCAACTACCCGGAATCCATGATCGGTAAGCTCTACATATTTGACACGTCCTTCAACTGTGAACTTCACAAGGCCGTGTTCTTCCATTTTAGACAATATCTTGGTCGTATGGGCAAAAGTTGAATTGATCTCTTTTGTGATCACTGATGCATACGTTTTTTGAAAGGACCATATAGCCAGAAGGGCAAGAGTTGGTTTCTCCTGTAAAAAAAGTTGTTCAGCATATTCTTTCGTCATAATATATCCCCTTTACAAGCAATTTGAACCCTTTTGTTTGAAAATGTATCATAATACCGTGTATTATATATTTTAATATATATCATTAGAATAAAAATAGTATATATTTCTATCGGATATTCAAGATAATTCTCTCGATATCCGTAATATTTGCATTCGTTTTGAAGGAAGTGCCGCTGAAGTGCGTCCTTGATGCAAGGAAGCCATTATCCCTGATTTCCTGTATCAACCTGTCAATTCCGGAAGCCGATACCCCAAGCTTCTTACATATCAGGTGCTGGTCATAGAACATGGGTATATCGAGTTCGTCCCTGCAGAATTCAAGCATCTTTATTGCCATCTGGCTGGTGCCACTGTTGCGCTCCTCCAGCTCGGTGATAGTATTGCTACAAAAATCAGGATCATGCAGTTTTCCGAGCCACAAAGGACCAGCTATTATGTTCTCTCCACTACAGTTGCTGCAATTCTTCTCAATAGGTGCAGCAAGTCCGTTGATCGCTTCCCGGTGACCGCATGCAGGACAATGGGCAATGAACCCCATATCCTTTAACATCTTATCAGCCCGCTTTGCACCTTTTCTGATCTCAAGATATGTGCGAACGTAGTGTCTTGTGGCATGTGACAGCAGAGGTGTCATGGCTTTATCATGGAGTGAGAGTTCCCTTGCTACCCTTCCGAGAAGTATGCGCACTCCCATCTCACTATGGAACTCATTGTTGAATGGTATGGCTGCATATTTCCTGATGCCTGAGTTGAGGTGTGCACCACAAAGAGGTGCAGTATCGGTTGCGGTCACTGCAAGAAGGTTTATGGCGGAACGTGCTGCCGCTGCAAGGAACGGTGCAGGCGTTCCGAATGGGTCAAGGTCCACTATATTGAAGTGTTTCTCATGTAGCAGGACATTCGCGTTCTTATGGCTTGCAATTGCCAGATCTCCGATATCCAGTCTGTCGATGTTCTGCTGTATGAGCCCAACAGCATCCTCGTTCCAGTCATTGAGCGTAGTATGGACACCAAGCTCTTTCGCCAGTCGTAGTCCACGAATTCCGGATGCGGATAGTGCATCCACATAGGTTATGATCTTCTCCGGGTCAGGCTCGATCCCTTCAAGAAAAACAGATGTAGCAGCTATGGAGATATCACGGTTCATCTCCATGGCCGGATTATAAAAAACAGGTGCTGCAGAAGGAGCAAAATTAGCCCCTTCTTCGGGGACGGGAACCAGTACTTCAGTATCTCCTTCTTTAATGGTCCTTACTTTCATCCGGTTCCCTGAATATCCTTTCTTATTTAACGGTAATGGTTCCCTTCATCCTTGCTTCCCATCCAGGTACCTGGTATGTGTATGTACCTGATTCGTTGAAGGTATAAGTGAAGGACAATCTGTATCCTAATGACTTATTCTCCCAGAGACCCTCATTACTTACAAGTGTGAATATCCTTTTAGGGTCGTTACGGTTGAACCACATCACGGAGTCACCTTCATTGATTTCCAGGTTAGCTGGTTGCGTCAGGAAGTTCTCCATATATATCGTATATGTCTTTGCCCCTTCATACTCCCTTATCTCAAGCTTTTCATCCTCTTCTTCGCCTGCATCTCCCTCAACAACATCTTCAATGTCCGTTTCATTTTCTGTCTCATTGACAACATCCTCGCCGGTCAAATTGTCCGTATCGATTCCGTTAGTCTCATCTTCGTCATCGACACATCCGATGACGGTGAAAGAAAGTAATATCAATAATATCAACAAGATCTTTGCTTTCATGTTATCACCTGCTTTATGATATATTTTCGATGGTTATTATATCTTCTCGCCAGCTTCTATGAGTGTTACATCTACATCGGGTTCATCGGCACTTATATCGAGGTCTATAACAGCAGCAAAACCCAATGCTGCCATTCCGGGGTTGACCACTGTGGTCTTCCCGGATGTCACAATACCCCTTGCTTCATGGATGTGTCCGCAAACCATAAGGTCGGCTTTATCAAGGAATGTATTGAGCACTTTGCATCCAACATGCTCATTTCCCACATTATCGAGTATCCCAAAAGGTGGTGCATGTGTGAGGATGACCAGAGGTTCATTATCAATACCCTCCTGCTCTGTTACATTGCCGAGACTTTCCTCATAATCGCATTCCTGTATCTCGAAGGGAGTGCAGAATGGCGTTGGGTTGGACCCTCCCATTCCTATGAACCTGACACCTTCAATAGTGACCGACCTCCCATGCAGGTCGGTTGCGGAAGACTCACCTATGAGCTCTATTATTGAACGCTGATCGCAGTTACCCGGGACTGCAAGCACCTGCTGGTCGAACATTGAGAAGAGTTCAAGTGCCTTCTCATCAGGTCCGAAGTTTGTGATGTCACCTGCAATAAGCACCACATCTACCTTTCCTGCAATTCTCAGTAATTCCTCTATCTTAGAGTAGTTCCCATGCGGGTCTGCAATAGCGAACAATCTCATTATGTTATTTCTCCACTTTTGATGTGTATATCCTGGAATTAGCGGTCCCCGCCAAGCAGGCTGCCAAGAGCATCACTACCAATACCTGCAAGTCCTGAGGATTCCTCTTTCTGTGAACCTGTGTGGTATCGTGATGCGGCAACTATCCTGTCTGCAAGACGTGAGAACGGCAGACTCTGAAGGTATACTTTTCCGGGACCTGTGAGGCTGGCAAGTACCAGTCCTTCTCCTCCGAAGAGTGCGTTCTTGAATCCACCTGCCCACTGTATATCATAGGTTACCCTTTCCTCAAAGGCTGTGATACACCCTGTATCCACCCTGATGGTCTCTCCCGGTGCCAGGTCCTTCTCTACTATAGTTCCTCCTGCATGTACAAAGGCCAGTCCGTCCCCCTTAAGTCTCTGGAGTATGAAACCTTCTCCTCCGAAGAGTCCTGCACCTATTTTCCTGGTCAGTGCGATCTCGATGTCTATACCATTTGCAGCACAGAGGAAAGAGTCCTTCTGGCACAGGAAACTGCCACCGAACTGACCAAGGTCAAGGGCAATTATCTTTCCAGGATATGGTGCACCAAAGGCTACATAGCCCTTACCTGCTGCCTGATGAATGAAACTTGTGATAAAGAAGCTCTCGCCTGTCAATGCGCGTTTGAAACCTTTCAGGAGCCCGCCACCTGTGGATGTTTCCATCTTGATCCCCGGTCCCATGTACATCATTGCACCTGCTTCTGCCCTTACGGCTTCATCTGTATCAAGCTCGATCTCCACAAGCTGCATCTCATTTCCAATTATCTTATAATCGATCTCATCTGCCATCAATATGTCCTCCAATACGTACTTTAATAACTTCAGATAGTTCTGTGTTACTCCTATTTATTGGTTTATCCTCTGAAGTCCATTTGAAGTTCGTTTGAAGTCCTAAATTGCGGACTCTAGCACAACTCAACTTGAATAGTTTAATATATCTCCTCTGCGTAACCACATGTTGATAAGTGTGCACCGAAAAAATTTCCCACTTCATTTGAAGCCTTATTTGCCTGCACTGCAGGCAAAGAAACACAGCGAAAGGGCTTATGATCTTGCTGAAAAATTAAACATTCCAGAATCAGATATTCTTGATTTCAGCACAGATCTAAATCCTCTCGGCACACCTTTCGATCATTCAGGTGAAAAGGACGATATTGAACAAATTATCCTTACTTCGGTCGATAAGATCGGCCAGTATCCTGATAACAGATATCTTGAGCTCAGAAATGCTGCTGCAGCTTTCATTGGACGCGGGACCACCTTTGAGAATATAGTTCCCGGGAACGGTTCATGTGAACTTGTACGTCTTGCGGTCCAGTCGGTTGTAAATGAAGAGGATCTTGTGATAGTTCCCTCTCCTTCATCAGGTCAATACAGACATCTGTCTGAGGTTTTCGGTGCCCATGTACATTCCTTTACCACAAAGGAAATGTTAACGCTCCCGAAGATGACACTGAAACGGGCAAAGGTCGTTATCATCCAGAATCCCAATGACCCTACAGGTGAATTGATATCATATAAGTTCCTTGCAAACCTTGCACGTAACTGTGCAGAACACGGCACTCTTCTCATAGTTGATGAATCATCTATAGAACTTTCCGATCCGGGTATGAGTGTTGCTGGACTTGTACATGATAATGATCATCTTCTGGTTATACGTTCGGTCTCCGGTATAGCTTCCATGCCGGGTATTCGACTGGCATATGCTATTGCATCCCGACCTGTGGCTGATATCCTGAATTCTGCCCGCCTTTCATGGAATATAGGCGCATCAGAGGAGGCTATCGGAATTGCATTTCTCTCTATGGGGAATGGTGAGAACTCGGAATATATCTCAAGGTCACGGAATCTGATCAAAAAAGAAAGGGACTACATTAGCAGGCGTCTTTCCAGGATATATGGTTTCGATCCTTTAAAGAGCAGTGCACATTATCTTCTGGTTGATATAAATGACCTGTTCCTGGATTCAGAAAGGCTTACTGAAGGACTTGCTTCCCATGGGATACTTATCCGTGACTGTAGTGACCTTTTCAATGCAGGGAAAAGGTATGTGAGAATATCTGTCAGACCCCGGAACGAATTCAAGAGATTGATCCGCACCCTTGATGATGTCTTTGCTGAGCTCAGCAAGGAGGATGCAAGGGAAAAGCTTGAGGAGACCATTGAACAGGGTTCCTCTGCTTCAGCCGGAAGAGGCACCTGTGAGTACTATCCATGTCATTTCACAGGACAGGATTGTACATTCTGCTTCTGTCCTTTCTATGCATGTGAAGATGAAAGGACAGGTGGAAAGTGGATCGAGAGTACCACGGGTGGACAGGTATGGAGCTGCGAACATTGCACTTTATTGCATAGACCAAAAGTTGCCAGGGGCGTGCTTGACGCACTTATGGCAGACGGAGACACTGACGATAATATAAGGAGGGCATGGAAGGAAATTATTGTGCCGTTGCTTTGATCCTGTTTTGGATCAATTGAACAGCTTAATATATTTCCTGTTAACTACATGCTTTGATCACTGTGACTGAACAAAGATTACCGCTCCCGATAAAGAAATATCTTCAAAGCCTTGAGCCATGTGCCCACGGCGGACTGATAAGAAAAAGTTCCCAGAAGTACGGAATACCTGAATCAGAGATGCTGGATGCAAGTGCAAGTCTGAATCCTTTTGGAACACCTTTTGAGCAGGATGAACCGGAACTCGATATGCAGGAACTTCTCAGGAAAGGACTCGAGAAACTGGAACAGTATCCTGATAACCGATATCTTGAATACAGGAATGCAGCAGCAGATTTTGTGGGTATGGGAACAACGTATGAGAATATAATCCCGGGCAATGGTTCAACTGAGATCATAAGGCTTGTTGCAGAATGTGTCATCTCTGAAGGTGACATCGTGCTCATCCCAAAACCAACGTTCAGTGAATATGAGATGCAGTGTAAGGTTATGGGAGCACAGATAAAGTACATCGACCAGGAAGATATCCTCGATCTCGATGGCAAGCTTCTTGATGAAGCAAAGATGATCTTTGTATGTAATCCAAACAATCCAACGGGAAAACTGCTCTTAAAGGAGCAGGTTGAAAGGATCGCTGAGAAATGTGCTGAGCATAAGACCATTCTTTTCCTTGACGAGGCTTTCATCGAACTGGCAGATCCGGAGCAGAGTGTTGCTTATCTTGTTGAGGATAATGAGTATCTTTTCATCCAGCGCTCCCTGACAAAGGCCTTCGCTATTCCGGGAATAAGGATGGGATTCGGAGTCACCTCTAAGGAGTTTGCCTCTGTCCTTAATAATGCAAGGCTGTCATGGAACATGGGATGCATTGCCGATACTGTTGCCACGGCCCTTCTGAGAATGGAAGGTGGGGTGAACAGTAAATATCTGGTAGACTCCAGGGATCTCATCGCAAAGGAGCGTGATTTCCTCATGGAGAAACTCTCAAGAAGGGGCTTTAAACCTATTGAGAGTACTGTGAATTACATTTTTGTTGACATTTCCGAGCTTTCCATGGACTCAACTGAACTTGCAGAACGTATGGCCTCACATGGAGTGCTGATCCGTGATTGCAGCTCCTTCCAGGATATTGGCGGAGATTACATCAGGATAGCTATACGTACAAGGGAAGAGAATGAGCGCATTGCATCCACTGTCCGCGAGGCTATAGCTGAATGGGGCAGGGAACAGGCCAGGATGCAACTGGAAGATAACCTGAAAGCTGCTGCAGACTGTGGTCGCATGGGCAGCAATACTGATTGCCCTTATTATTCATGTCACTTTGAAGGTCAGGACTGTACTTTCTGTTTCTGTCCCTTCTACCCGTGCAAGGACTCCCGGACAGGTGGTGAATGGATAGAGAGTTCCAGTGGAGGAGAGGTATGGAGCTGTCTAAATTGTAAGATCGTTCATGATGAACATGTTGTGGATGGACTGTTATCAGTGTTCACAGCTGAAGGACTTAACAAAGAAAGTATAAAGAAAGCATGGGATAGTGTTATGGAGAAGAACCTATGATACTGCCGGTACAGGCAGATGCAATGGATCTTGTGATAGTACTGTTGCTGGCCTATGCCCTTGATCTGATATTCGATGAGCCGCCGGCCTCGGTCCATCCGGTTGTCTGGATGGGAAAGCTTATCGCTTTTTTCAAAAGGAATGTTCCGGCCACTAACAGGAAGCTCTATGGGATATTCATGGGGCTTGTCACCATACTGTTCGGTGTTTCCATAGCATTTATTGTACTGTACATATTCGGCCTTGAAGTAATACCCTCTCCAATACGCTACTTTGTTGCTGCTTATTTCCTTAAGGCAACATTTGCTATACGCTGTCTCTATGGTGCTGCTACTGAGGTCAGGACCGAACTGGATGCCGGCCGACTTGATGAAGCGAGACAGAAGCTTTCCATGTATGTGAGCAGGGATACCTCAAAGCTGGATGAAGGACATGTTTCCTCGGCTATCATTGAAACGACATCAGAGAACTATGTGGATGGAATACTCACTCCTCTGTTGTTCTATGCATGTTTCGGACCTTACGGATTGATAGCTGCCTACGTTTTCAAGGCCACAAGCACCCTTGATTCCATGGTTGGGTATATGGATGAACGCCACAGGGATATGGGATGGTTCTCTGCAAAGCTGGATGATGTACTCAACTGGCTTCCAGCACGTATTTCCGTATTTTTACTCTCTGCAGCAACACTGGTCCTTGATATCTTTTACCGAAAGGTGAAGGTATTGGATTTCAGGAATGCTTTCAGGAGTGGATTCGGAGATGGGATGAAAACCCCGTCCCCGAACTCAGGATATCCTATGGCATCAATAGCCGGTGCACTTAAAGTAAAACTTGACAAACCGAACACCTATGTGCTTGGTGAAGGATATAATCATCCTGCATCAGAAGACATCAAACTTACAAGCTGGATAATAATGATAGCGTCCCTATTAGCTATCGTGGTATGTCTGTTCATAATTGCGGCGTATCATCCAGGATATTGATATTTACAATTCCCCGAAGTGATGGCAATGAAATTATCAGATATCGAATCAGAAGACCTTAAGAAAGACCAGTCAAAGGAACTGGAAGGTGAGATCACCAGGGATATAATCGAGATCCTTGAAGAAGAAGGAATAACGGTTCAGATGCTTGTTGATGCTGCACTGGAACTATATGCCCCTCATCCGGGTATAGAGACCAGGGAGCTTGCGGAGGCAAAGTTCCTTCAGGAGCTTGACATCGCCATCTCCGATCCGAACCTCTGTTTACTGATATATTCAGGAGTATTGCTGGAAAAAGAAGGACGTGAGGGAAGACTACCTAACATCAGCAAGAGTTCCTATGAAAAGGACCTGACATTCATAATTGCCGATGAGGTTCTCGGAACGAGTATATCCAGATACATCAGTGGTGACAAAGGTACGTTCGAGTTCGTACGTTTTGATAAACAGAAGCCAGGTATCCTTGCAGAGCTCGGTCCTTTCATGGATGATGTCATCGGGGGACTTATTGGTGGCGTATCTGCAAGCATGTATACAAGGGCGATGGCAGAGGCAGCTGCCCTGTCGAAGAAACCTGAGAAAAAAGAACCTGAAAGTGATGTGATCGCAGGATGACCGGATTCTTATTAGCCCTTAAGTCAAGTTTCGGTTTCCTTTCAACAATTCCTGTTGGAATTACCATGGAAGGACTGGATGAGTTTTTCAAAAGAACATATCTGCATCAGGTCGTTGGTATCGTCCTTGGTCTGATGATGGGTGCAGTGGCATATCTGCTCATTAGCTTTTTGCCTGTATACATAAGTGCGGTCCTTATGATCGCTTTCATCTACTATATTACCGGTCTCAATCACCTGGACGGTGTGGCCGACCTTGGTGACGGACTGACCGCACATGGTTCTGTTGAGAAGAAACTGAAGGCGCTCAAGGACATGTCTCTTGGTATCGGCGGAGTTGCCTATGCTGCTCTTATTATCCTTGCACTCTACGCTTCCCTCATTTCATTGTATGATGAAGCAAGTGTCCTGTATTCAACAACTGCAGACCTGGCGCGTATTTTCTTCTTTGCTATGTTCGTATCGGAAGTAAGTGCCATGCAATCCATGCTGACTGTAGCTGCATTCGGGAAGTCCATCCACGAGGGTCTGGGTTCCATACTCGTGAACAATACCACAGTACCTAAATACCTTATAGGTTTTGTAATTGGTAGCATTGCCTGTGTTGGAGCATCAATGTACTTTGGTCTTGGAATATCAGGTATATTTGTTTTCCTGGCGGCAATTGTGGCAACGTTTGTGCTGCTTAATGTAAGTAACAGGCATTTTGGTGGTGTGAATGGTGATGTTATTGGTGCTTCCAACGAGTTTGGAAGGATAATAGCATTGATAACCGTCACACTGGTACTAATGTACGGAGGTATTGTTTGAAAGCTATTGTAATGGCTGGTGGACTTGGAAGCAGGCTTGGTATGGGGGAAAAACCCTGCGTCGAGGTATTAGGAAAACCTCTCATATCCTATGTATTGGAAACCCTGCAAGAAACCGAAAGTATAGATGAGATATTCGTTGCTGTGTCCCCTGCAACACCTGACACCGCATCTTATGTGGAAAAGGAATATGCAGGTGAGATACCGGTCATCCATACAGGTGGCGGTAATTACGTCGGTGATATGGTATATGCAGTGAAAGTTGCCGGGATAACAGAGCCACTTATGGTCCTTATGGCCGACCTGCCACTTCTGAACCCTGATCTCCTCGAAAAGGTGATAGGGGAATATAAGGAGTGTGGCAAACCTGCTATGTCCATTTTCTCTCCTATCCATGTTTGTAAAGGTCTGGGCATCAGGCCGGACACCGTTTTCAACTGGGACGGGAAATTGATAGTACCCTCGGGCATCAACATACTTGATGGCAATGATGTGGAAAATGAACAGGAATACATCAGCCTTGTTCTGGATGATATGGAATTCGCTCTTAACATTAATACCCCGGAAGACCTTAAGAGATGCAAGGATATGCTTCTTGAGAAAGGACAACCGTCTGTTACAAACCAGTGATATGGTTTGTGAATGCATATACTGGCATTGTAGTGGTAGCAGTAGTATGATTTATATTGCATGACCACCAACGATTACTACAGTTCCGGTTGGGCGGAAGCGTTAGGGTGGTTGGAGATTCATCAGGCACCTTTCAGGTAAAGGTGCCTATACCCTGGTTATTTCCCGTGTACATGACTGAACGTTAGTATATTCAATTGGAACATATTTTTTCTAACTTATTTTTTCTTATTCTTATCTTCAATTTCTATCGTTTTCGTATCTGTTCTATTTGTACTATTCTTGTTGCATCAGGACTAAACCAAAGAATTTAAATCACGTGCAGGAATAGAACAAATAATATTTAGGTTGTTATACTGAGGGTAGGTTATGAACAAAAGATACATGACACTTATTGTGGCTATCATTGTTATGATAGCGGTCATTGGCAGTGGTTGTACTGATTCCGGTGATGATGGTATCGAAGAGAAACACGAAGAAACCATAGTTGATACTGAACCTGAGGAGGCCGAGGTGGATGACAGTACTTATACCAATTCTATTGGTATGGAGTTCGTGAAGGTCCCTGAAGGTGAATTCTACATGGGTGCTTCTGATGACGAAAGATACAGTGACAAGGATGAGAGGCCTGTGCACTATGTATCCATAGGATACGATTATTATATGGGTGCATATGAGGTCACTCAGGAACAATGGGAAGCAGTGATGGGAGATGATCCATCCAAATTCCAGGGTGATGACCTTCCTGTTGAGAAGGTATCCTGGGTGGATGCCAATGAGTTCGTAGAGAAGCTCAATGGAATGGAAGGCACGGAGTCATATCGCCTGCCCACAGAGGCTGAGTGGGAATATGCATGCAGGGCCGGAACCGATACAGCATTCTCATTCGGTGATGATTCTGCTCTGATGGTCGACTATGGATGGTTCGATGATAATTCAGAGGATAAGACACGTCCTGTCGGTATGAAGGAAGCAAATCCATGGGGTCTCTATGACATGCACGGTAACGTTGCAGAATGGGTGGAAGACGAATACCACAGCAGCTATAATGGTGCGCCGGAAGATGGAAGTGCATGGCTCGGCGGCGTTGACAGAAGAGTTATACGCGGCGGAAGCTGGGAAAATGCAGAGGACAACTGTCGTTCTGCTGTAAGGGACAGTATCGGTGAAGGAAGCCGCGCTGATTATGTCGGTTTCCGTATCGTGAAGGAGATCTGATATCCTTTTTCGGATATCATCTCATCTATTCTTTTTCTTTTTGAATTCAATTTTCTCTCTGCAGGGATACGATAATTCGAAACTTTTAAGTATGATCCGTGATGCCCTTACTTGAAAAAGTATCTGATCATATGAAACAACCGGCTATGTCAATGCAATATATTTAAATCAAATATCGCAGTAGGAATATCACAATTACGATCATATACTAACTATATAATTGACCTTTACATGGAGAATCCTGAATGATAGAGGAGATCACCAATCAATACGATCCAAAGACAATAGAGAAGAAGGTGCATGACCTCTGGGCAGAGGCCGATGCCTATTCAAAAGTACGTGAGCACCGCAGGGGTGCAAAGAAGTTCTTTTTCGTAGACGGACCGCCATACACCACCGGACATATCCACCTTGGAACTGCCTGGAACAAGATCATCAAGGATTCTATTCTGAGATACCGTTCAATGAATGGTTTTGACATCGTTGATCGTGCAGGCTGGGATATGCATGGGCTTCCTATCGAGGTAAAGGTGGAAGGTGCACTTGGATTCACATCAAAGAAGGATATCGAGGAATATGGTGTAGGCAATTTCATCGAGAAGTGTAAGGAATTCGCACTGAACCAGAAGGATGACATGACCGACCAGTTCCAGATGCTTGGTGCATGGCTTGACTGGAAGGACCCATACATGACCCTCAGGGATGAGTACATAGAGGCTGCATGGTGGACCATGAAACAGGCACAGGAAAAGAATCTCCTTGAGCAGGGTAAACGTGTTGTCAACTGGTGTCCACGTTGCGAAACAGCAATTGCTGATTCTGAAGTGGAATATGAGGACAGGACTGATCCTTCAATATTCGTCAAGTTCAAGATAAAGGGTGAGGAGAACTCCTTTGTCGTTATCTGGACCACAACTCCATGGACCATACCATCCAACGTTGCAGTGGCAGTCCATCCGTCATTCGAGTACGCGAAGGTAAAGGCAATAGCTGCTGATGGAAATGAAGAGATACTCATTGTAGCTTCCGAACTTGTGGAGAACGTGCTCAGGAAGGGAAGATATACCGATTATGAGATCCTTGAGACAATGCTTGGTGAGGATCTGACATCACTATCATACGAAAGTCCGCTGGCTGACATGGTGCCAAGACAGGCAGAGATGGAACATGGCATCTATCTTGCAGATTACGTAACCGCAGAGAACACAGGTTGTGTACACATAGCACCTGGCCACGGTATGGACGACTTTGAAGTAGGAAAGAAGAACGGTCTTCCAATATTCTGCCCGGTAGGTTCCGACGGACGTTACACCGAAGCTGCCGGGGAATATGCAGGCATGCATATCCGTGAGGCAAACAAGGTTGTTATCGAGGACCTTATCGAACGTGGAAGACTTCTCTCAGAAGGGACCATCGACCACAGGTACGGACACTGCTGGCGTTGTAAGACCCCTATCATCTATCTGGCAACAGAACAGTGGTTCATCAAGATCGGTGAGCTCAAGGACCAGATGCTCGATGAGATCGCTCAGGTCAAGTGGTATCCTGAATGGGCAGGCTCTGCAAGGTTCAAGGACTGGATAGAGGGAGCACGTGACTGGTGTGTATCCCGTCAGAGATACTGGGGTATCCCAATACCTGTCTGGAAGTGCAGTACCTGTGATAAGATGCATGTTATCGGTACCAAGGAAGAGCTTCAGCAGGTGTCCGGTGTTCCTGATGACATAGAACTTCACAGGCCATATGTGGATGAGATCATGCTGGATTGTGAGTGCGGTGGCAAGATGAAGCGTGTAGAGGATGTTTTCGATGTCTGGTTCGATTCAGCCGTGGCATCATGGGCGACACTGCGCTTCCCGCAACAGCAGGAAGATTTCGACAAATGGTGGCCTGCAGACTTCATCACAGAGGGACAGGACCAGACACGCGGATGGTTCTATTCACAGCTGGGTGCCAGTATGGTGGCCTTCGGAAAGGCACCTTACAAGAGTGTACTGATGCACGGTTTTACCCTTGACGGTGAAGGCAGGAAGATGTCCAAGAGTCTCGGCAATGTCGTTGCACCTGGCGATGTCATTGAAGAGTTCGGCGCGGATTCTCTCAGAAGTTTCGTATTATCATCAAGTGCTCCCTGGGATGACCTGAAATTCGCACAGGATGAGCTCAGGAATATCCACAGGACACTGAACATCCTCTGGAACGTGTACCGTTTCCCATTACCTTACATGGTGCTTGACAAGTTCGACCCTGCACAGGTATCACTGGAATCCGTCAAACCGCATCTGCGTAAAGAGGACAGGTGGATACTCTCAAAGGCACAGTCACTTGTAGCTGATGTGGACGATGCCATGTCAAAGTGCACACTGCACAGGGCTCTGAGATCGATCAATGAGTTCGTGCTCGAGGACCTTTCAAGATGGTATATCCAGCTTATCAGACCAAGGACATGGGTAGAGGCTGATGACCCTGACAAACTGGCAGTATATCGTGTACTGTACGATGTCTTCGTTCTCACTGCAAAGGTCATTGCTCCTTTCATGCCACACCTTGCAGAGGAGATGTACCAGAACCTTGTGAGGAATGTTGACCCTGATGCACCGGTAACCATTCACATGAACGACTGGCCACAGGTGGATGAGAGCCTTGTTGACAAGGACCTTGAAGCTCACATGGACATGGTGCGTTCAATTGTAGAATCAGCATCCAATGCACGTCAGAAGGTAGGAAGGAAGCTCAGGTGGCCTGTATCACGTATCGTGCTCACACCTGTGAGCCAGCAGGCAGCAGATGCTGTGACCGAGCTTAAGTCTGTACTTATGGACCAGACCAATTCCAAGGACATAGTTCTCACCGGCATCGATGAGGCATGGGATGAACTTGGATTCGAGGCAAATCCTGACCCCGGTGCCATCGGTCCTGTATTCAAAGGCGATGCAGGAAAGGTCATTGGTGCAATAAAGCAGGCAGATGCCCTTGAACTGAAGAAGGCACTGGCACTTGAGGACCAGTATGAACTTGAGGTAGCTGGCGTTTCAGTTACCATCAAACCTGAAATGGTCAATTTTGAGGAAACACTGCCTGAAATGGTTGCAAGCGCACAGTCAACTGCAGGTATCATCTATGTGGATGCCAACCTTACCCGTGAGATCGAATCCGAGGGTTTCACAAGGGAAGTTATCCGCAGGGTACAGGATATGAGGAAAGAGCTCAATCTTGCAGTTGATGACAACATCAAGACCCATATACAGATCAATGATGAGAGGGTACTTGACCTTGTGCTGGATCGTGAGCAGTATATTGCAAAAGAGACCCGTGCCAATATACAGGTAATCGGTCTTGATGTGGATACTTCAGGCTCCCTTGAGAAGGACTGGGATGTTGAAGGTATATCCATGACCATCGGCATAACAAAGATGGAATGAGTTTACATGGACTTCAATGAATGGGAACCCATTTACGAGTCCATCTTAAAGGACATGGGCTTTAGCAGGGAAGGTGATGAGCGGGCAGCTCTCATCCTCTCTGGTATGCTCGGTCCCTCCAACTCGGTCGCTATCTCAGAGATAAGGAAGCTTGTCGAAGGCAGGGATACCCTTGTCTGCGGTAATGCCCCGGTTCTTCGGGATGAACTTGAACTCATTGACCCGGATGTTTTCACTATAATTGCTGCTGACGGAGCCACGGCTGTATTAATGGACAGGGGAATAGTTCCTGACATCATAGTGACGGATCTGGATGGGGATGTTGAGAAGGAGATCCTTGCAAATAAGGAAGGTTCCCTGATGGTGGTACACGGGCACGGTGACAACATCGATAAGCTGGAGGCGTATGTTCCGATGCTTAGCAGTATCGTAGGCAGTACGCAGGCAGCTCCGCTGGAAAATGTCTATAATTTCGGTGGTTTCAGTGATGGTGACAGGTGTGTCTATCTGGCAAAGGAATTCGGTGCAGCCAGTATAACCCTTGTAGGTTTTGACTTTGATGATTTGGATGTCAACCCTATCAAGAAAAAGAAGCTCGAATGGGCTCGTATGCTGATCGAGCGGATCGTTCCATAGTTTCACTGAACTTTTTCTATCTTTTATAAGTTCCTTGCAGATACTGTTTTATCAGAATCTATTTATATTTTCGTTATAAATATGCAACAGGAGTTTCATGCAAACACTGGTTATCTGTATTGACAGGGACAATGATCTTGGGGACAAGGCAAATGTCACGGCACCTCTTATCGGTAAGGAAGCAAACATAGAGGCAGCTGTGAAACTGGCCACAGCAGATCCCGAGGATTCGGACACCAATACCATATTCGGTGGTGTGAAGATACTTGATGAGCTGCTTGCAAAGGGTGTGGATGCTGAGATAGTCACCTTTGCAGGAGATAAGAACATAGGTATCATCTCCGATCAGAAGATAGCGAACCAGCTTGACATGATCCTTAAGAAATTTCCGGCAGAGTCCGCGATATTCGTATCCGATGGGGCAGAGGACGAGACATTGCTGCCTATCGTCCAGTCACGGATCAAGATCGATTCTGTTAAGCGTGTAATTGTAATGCAGAGTGCCAATCTGGAAAGTACCTATTATATCATCAAACACGCATTCAACGATCCCAAGATATCCCAGACATTCTTCGTACCGCTGGGACTTGCCTCTCTCATATATGCATTCTTCCTGCTGATCGATTACGCACAGGGTGCGATCATCGGTATCCTTGCAGCTATTGGTCTTTATATGCTTTACAGGGGATTCAGCGATACGGTGGATCTTTACTGGGAGAAACTAAAGGATTCTTTCTATTCAGGAAGGCTGACCTTCTTCACCTATGCAATAGCGGCTTTCCTTGTAGTCATCGGAACCATACTGGGTCTTAGGGACGTTTGGTCACTCTATACTGCAGAAGGTATCTGGTACTATGGTATGATCCCTTTGCTTACTGCTTTCGTCCACAAGACCATATGGATCTATGTCCTGGCACTGCTCTTTGCAGATACAGGCAAGATAGTGGATAGTAAAAAGCGTGGAGAGCCCATTAACAGGTATCTCGTACCTGCTTTCTTCATACTATCCATAGGTTTCCTTTTCTGGGGAGCCACCAGTTATCTCACCTCAATGAGTCCTGTACTCACAGGTAGCAATGATATGGTCAGTGGGTTGCAGTTGTTCGTGTATTCGATAGTGTTTGCCATCATCCTTGCACTTGCAGGCATCAGGATATCGAATAACCCCGGTTCAAATGACAGAAGGAAAAAAGGTTCTAAAAATGCAGGCAAATGATACAGTGTATCAGGAAACGGACCTTGCTGCAGCGGTTATCGGAGGTGTTGCTTTTAGCTCAGAGGGTCCATCCAAAGAGCTTGAGGTAAGCACTCCCTATGGAAAGGTCCCGGTCAGTATCTCGGTCATTGGTGGCCGCAATGTGCTCCTTATGTCCCGGCATTCAGGTGATAATGGACATCTTCCTCCTCACAGGATCAACTATCGGGCTAATATCCATGCTATACATGAACTGGGTGTCAGGAATGTCATTTCCACCAATTCAGTGGGGACCATGAAGAACCATCCTGTTGGAAGTTTCTTCCTGCCTGATGATTTCATAGACCTTACAAAGAACAGGCCATCCACTTTTTTCGATGAAAAGACTGTACACGTTGATGTCAGTGAACCCTATTGTCCCTCTATACGTGACCTTATGAAGGATTCCCTTGAGGAAAGGAATATCGGTTTTTCAGAGGGTGTCTATGTATGCACTGAAGGACCACGCTTTGAAACAAAGGCTGAGATCCGTATGATGAGGCAGTTCGGTGATGTAGTGGGTATGACAGGTCTGCCTGAGGTCGTCCTGGCAAAGGAAATGAACATGTGCTACGCATCCATCTGCACTGTCACGAATGATGCCTGTGGGCTTGGTAATAACAAAATGACCGTCAGCGAGGTACTGGATACCCTTGCAGATGTCGATGAGAGATTACAGGATGTAATATCCGATGTGATAGAGGCGTTGCCTGAGAAGAGTTCCTGTAATTGTAAATATTCAACTTCTGATTCTGAACTTTAACATAGTGAAAAAAGAGGTATTTTGCATGATGTATCCATCATGCGATATCCTTTGACGTGTCTATCTGTACACCGTCACCTATCTTGAACTTGATGATCTCAGTACTTGGTATCATTCCCCTTATCTTTGGGATCGCAAGTTTGCTGTCGATCTTATCAGCACCTTTGTCGAGCATGGATTCAAAGATCACATCACAAAGGCCATAGACAAAGTTCTCTACATCATGACCGTTGCCGTTCTTGATCCCATAGAGATATGTCAGGCATCCGAGTTCCTTTGTTGTTTCGTAGAGCACGTTGATAAGTTGTCTGATAAGACCTTTGTTCACAGTAAGTTCCATGAAGAACGAGAATGAATCAAATATTATGTTCACTTCCTCGCCGCTGGAATCGTTTGCAATGTTGCGTAGATTGTACTCTGTGAACTCTATGATCTTCGAGTCTATGAACTCGTTCCCGACATTATCTGACATGTCGCCACATGAAGTACAGTAATATTCGCTATATATGTCAACGAAGACGATGTTCCCGGGGTCGAATCCAAGGTTTATCACGTCGTTGAGCACATAACGTGGTCTTCTTGATGTCGTGAAATAATAGGTTGTTCTCGATTGGGTGAACTGGTAAAGGAAAACTTCTGACATCGACCGTGGGTCCGCTGAGAAATATGTCAGTGAACCGGTTGGCAATCCTCCTCCCAGTGTCCTGTCAAGAACATTGATCCCGGTTTGTGTAAGACGTACGCCTTCTTCGATCACAAGGCTCTGGTCATGATCCTGTTTTTTAAGACTGTCATATAAAGAGGTTTCTATAGCTTCTATGGATTCTGCCTCTTGATCGATGTTTTTTGTTTCCAGCATGTTTTTAGGACCCGCCATTTCTATCCTGTATGAGTTAATGTTTATATTAACTTTAATATTATAAAAATCTTATTTTACATATATACAATAGTATTTATAGGCTATGGATCATCAAAGGTCAGCGATGACTCTCTGGATACTTGCAAGTGCCGAAAGGTCAAAGATAATGATCCTGACGATACGGGATAAGAAGAAAAAGCCTCTTTTTGTCGGTGAGCTTATCCTGAGAGATACGGATGCAGGTCCACGTCCCCATAAGTTCAAGGTCAAGACCAATGGAAAAGGAGAGTTCAAGCCCCCTTCTGAGTTCATCGACCTTTTGAGGACAGCTGACCGTATAATGATAGCAAAGGGCGGGGATGAAAGACAGACGGCGAATTTTGCTGAGATGCTCAGTGGATTCCAGATGAGCGCTGATGTTGTGAATGCATGCAGGTTCTGTCTTCTTAAGAACAGGTTCAATTTCCTGAACCGACGTTCTATAAGGTATCACAGGGAGAAGGTCTGTGAGGACTGTGCACGTGAGGAGCTCTTCCGCACGCTCCAAAGTTCCCATATGAACTATGGTGATGAGGTCTGTGAGCGTTTCGAGGAGATGATGCTCAAGACAAAGGACCTTGACAGGACAATGGCCATGATAAGTCCTGATGACATCGACCCAGACCTTACAAGGTTCGATTCGATCGCTGCTAATACTTCGGTGCCCACTGAGAAGATAATGGGTCTGCCTTTGCATAAGAGCTTCAAGAAGATCCTCCTTGCAAAGTCCGATACTCTCCTGCCTGTACAATCACTGTCGGTCGAGAATGGTCTTCTCAAGGGGCAGAACCAGCTCGTTACGTCCGTGACGGCTACGGGAAAGACATTGATAGCCGAACTTGCAGGTATAGAGAACATTCTCAGGAAGAAGGGCAAGCTGCTTTATCTTGTACCCCTTGTCGCACTTGCCAACCAGAAGTATGACCAATTCACGAAAAGATATTCACCTATAGGTATCAAGACCTCCATACGTGTCGGTAGTGAGCGTATAAAGACAAAGAAGAGCGCCTCTATGAAGAGAACCCTCGATTCTGATATCATAGTTGGAACATACGAGGGTTTCGACCAGGTTCTGAGAACCGGCAATGCGGACCTGTTCGGTCAGATAGGAACGGTGGTCATAGATGAGGTGCACACGATCGAGGATTCGGAAAGGGGTCATCGTCTGGATGGCGCCATTGCAAGGTTGAAGTATGTTGCACCGGGAGCTCAGTTCATCTACCTTTCCGCGACCGTGGCAAAACCAAAACTAAGGGCAAAACAACTTGGTGCTAAACTGATCGAGTATGAGTATCGTCCCGTGCCTATAGAAAGGCATCTTATTCTGACACCCGAACATTCCAAGACAAGAATAATGGCACGTCTTGTACGTCAGGAGTTCTCAACGACCTCCTCAAAAGGACACAAGGGCCAGACTATCATATTCACAAATTCAAGACGTAATTGTCATCGTATAGCAGAGGCGCTACCGATCTCAGCTTCCGCGTACCATGCGGGTCTTACGAGCCAGGAGAGGAAGAAGGTGGAGATCGCTTTTGTCAAGGGTAAGCTCCCTGTTGTGGTAACAACGGCAGCACTGGCAGCAGGTGTCGATTTCCCTGCATCACAGGTAATCTTCGAATCCCTTGCAATGGGTATCGAATGGCTCACCATGCAGGACTTCCTCCAGATGCTGGGACGTGCAGGAAGACCGGATTATCATGACCGTGGTGAGGTAGTTGTGCTTGCTGTTCCCAATAAGAAATACTCGAATGACAAAGGTGATACTGAGGATGCTGTTGCCCTGAAACTGTTGAAGGGGGAGATGCAGCACACGAAGGTCGAATATGGCGAGGATGAGAAGCTGGAAGAGATCCTTGCTTCGGCTGCTGTCACTTCATCGAAGAACGACCTGAAAAGCATCCATTCTAAAATGCTTGCAGATTATAATGTCGATATACTGCTGGATAAACTGGCACGGAACAAATTCCTGCATAAGAAGGAAGACTTCATATCACTTACAAGGTTCGGTAAGATAGCTGCAGGACATTTCCTGTCCGTCTCAAAGGCTTTTCTCATACGTGACTCAGTACTTGTGGACCAGGATCCTATCGTCACGGTCTCGAACCTCGAGTTCTTCGATGCGGTCTATTACAAGTATGCTGCACGCGTGTCTGCTGCTCTTAATGTGAACCTGCCTTCCAGGGTTTTCCAGGGTGCTTCACTGGACATTCTCTTTGAGGGTGAGAACATGGATAGACTGGATGTGACACTGCGTGATCAGCTAATGGATTTCGCAGCGGATTTCCTTACCTGTAGTTGTCGTGATTCGCCTTATTGTGGTTGTGCTGAACGCAAGTTCTCTGAGAAGATAATCTCCATAAGGGCTGAAGGATATGACCCTGAGGGTATTGTAAAAAAGCTGGAGCATCTCTATGGTATCACTGCGTACCCGGGTGACGTGCTGGGTTATCTTGATAATGTGGTGCGTAATCTGGAGGCTGTGGAGATGATAGCTTCTGCTCATTCTAAGAGGGAAATTGCATCAAAGGCTCGTGGTCTCAGGAAACTTGTTGAAGGATGAGGCTCTTTTAACTGACAGTTGGCTGGCCGTTAATTTTGATCAATCAGTGCAGCCTTATCAAAAATTATAAAGGTCATGCATACAGATAGAATCAATTGAGGATACGGTGGTATGGACACAGAAGTACCAGAAGGTAAGATAATGACCGAGAAACCGGAAGAGATAAAGAAGAAAAAGAGTGTGAAGATCGAGCTGTATAAGCCGGATGATTTCAAACAGGTATATTCCATAGGCGCAGTCGGAGGACACAGCCCTTATGATTTCAGGATAGGGTTCTACAATGATATGCCCATGGCAACGGGTAAGTCCGACGGTGAGCAGGTCATTCAGAGAAGACTTGAGACAGAGGTCATACTTTCTCCTCTGGCAGCAGTGGAACTCGCACGCTGGCTGGGTCAGCATATCCAGAACTATGAGGCCGCATTCGGTCCTATAACAAAGCCACAGGTCAAAGCTTCTAATAAGAAGTCCGAATCGGTACAGGACAGTACCGATCTGCAGGGTTATATCTGATAAGAAAGGCCATCTTTATCAGGTAAATCGCTAAGAATAAATATGATATTGGCTATTTTAATAAGCCTGAGAATTAATGGCATTCACATTATTCTTTTAAATGAAAGAGAGGATTAATTTTGTTCCCAAATAAGAAAGTCCAGAAGTTGATCGGATCTAAGATCCAGGTTGAGATGAAAGGTGACCTTCACCATCTCGAAGGAACTTTAAAGAGTGCAGATGACTACATGAACCTGCATCTGGTGGACACCGTTGAGATCGCTGACGGTGAGCGCCTGCGTTCCCTTGGTTCCGTGGTGTTGCGTGGTAACAACATCATTCTTGTTGTCCCGATGGAAGAATAACTCTTCAGTGGAAACTAACATGAGTATTGAAGAGACCGCATTGAACATTATTCGCGACAGCAAGGAGGGGGTTTTCCAGAACGAGCTCTGGAAGATCCTTGATATTGACAGTCGTAAATGTTCCAGGGTAGTGTCCAAGCTTTTGGATGATGACCTTATCACTCGTGAGCAGGCTGTCGCCAATGGAGCAAGGACATATCTCCTTAAAGTAAAGGAAGAGGAGAAACCATGCTTCGATCTCCTTATGTCCGGTGAGATGTTCTCACCATGTGCAGGATGCAGGGATGCATGTCAGCCTGAGACCTGTGAGAAGATCACTGCATGGGTCGCGAACATCAGTGATGATGAAAATTCAGCGGAGATTTGCTGATTATCCGAAAGCTTTATATACAATATGTGCTATGTTGGAGTCGCTTCACTAAAGCGAAATCAACGTGCTCCGGTAGTGTAGTCCGGCCAATCATTCCGGCCTTTCGAGCCGAAGACTCGGGTTCGAATCCCGGCCGGAGCACCATACAATTTTTCAAATAAATTATTGAAGTTAACATCCCATGTTTTACTTGTAAATTGTTGACCCTTAAAGGCTTGATATCGTTTTTTTAGAACACAACCATGATCTTATCTACAGATGTTCTACTGTATGGAATATGTTGCAGAGTCTGGCAAGAAGGACAATAGATAATCGTTCCTTGCAGAAGCCGGACAGGATGCAATTTCCAGCGAGCCTTGCAGTGTAACTTGAGGTACAACTATGTCATTCGATGATCTTAATCTAATATTTCCGCTTCAACGGGCTTTGTCCGATGAAGGCTATACTGATCCCACTCCTATACAGGAAGGGTCCATACCACATCTTTTGAAAGGTGAGGATATGATAGGCATTGCCCAGACAGGTACGGGCAAGACAGCTTCGTTCATATTACCGATCCTGCACAATATGTCAGCTTCAAAGAAGAGGGCACGTCCGAGAAGCCCCCGTGTACTGGTGCTTGCACCAACAAGGGAACTTGCTGCCCAGATAGGGGACAGTTTCTCGACATACGGCAAATACACCCGTTTCAAGCACACTGTGATCTTTGGTGGTGTTGGTCAGAGTCCACAGGTCAGAGCCATCTCAAAGGGCGTAGATTCCCTTGTAGCGACTCCTGGCAGATTACTGGACCTTGTGGACCAGGGACACATCGATCTCTCTGATGTGGAGTATTTCGTCCTTGACGAGGCTGACAGGATGCTTGACATGGGCTTTATCAACGATGTGTATAAGGTCGTTGGATTATTGCCGCAGAAGCGCCAGTCTCTTTTCTTCTCAGCTACCATGTCACCTGAGATATCAAAGCTTGCTAAGAAGATGCTGACAAATCCTGTGACCGTGGAGGTAACTCCACAGGCAACAACGGTCGAGCGTATCGACCAGTACATTTTCTTTGTTGACTCCGAGGACAAGAACGAGCTTATACTGCAACTCCTCAGGAGCAAGCACCTTGAATGTGTGCTGATCTTCACCCGTACGAAGCACCGTGCCAACAAAGTAGCTCAGACGCTTAACAAGAACAGGATACCTGCAGATGCGATACATGGTAACAAGTCCCAGACACACCGTACAAAGGCACTTCAGGATTTCAGGACAGGACAACTGCGTGTACTGGTTGCAACAGACATTGCAGCCCGTGGTATTGATATCGATGATATATCACACGTGATCAACTATGACCTGCCTAACATCCCAGAGAGTTATGTACACCGCATCGGGCGTACTGCAAGAGCAGGAGCCGATGGAACAGCATTCTCTTTCTGTGCTTCAGATGAGCGTGATCACCTCCGTGAGATAGAGAAGCTTATCAGGATGGAGATCGAGGTTGCCGAACATGACTATCATTCAGAGAAGGCAATGAACGCCACAGGTGCTGATGCAAAACCCGCTCCGAGACAGCATGGACAAAGGAAAGGTCCCGGTCCTAAAAGAGGTCATGGCAGGGGTAAGAAAGGTGAAGGTAAAGCCAGGTCCGGTGAGGGTAAAGGAAAAGCTAAAAGCGACGATGGCAAAGCAAGGTCCAAACCTCAAGATGGTGAAACTAAGAAAGAAGGCAGAAGAACTGTCAGAAGGGAAAAGAAGAACGTCAAGGCCAATGCTCTCAAGTCCTCCCCATCTAACAGGCAAAGCGGTCAGAGGGCCCAGAGCGGACCGAAAGGTCAGGGCAGGAACAAGAGTGGTAAGCGCTCCGGTTCCGGTAATAACAACCAGAACAGGAACAAATGATATTCCGATCAGGAATATCTTTCATTTTCCAGTGGTATGATGTCAGCATGAACCGAAAGTGCTAATATCTGCCACTGACCTTATAACCGCTTCAGAGCAGTACATTTGTTGTTCTTATGTTGTTCTGCTTTTTAAAAAACGAAAGTGATCTTGAATGAAGTATCTCATCCATGTCATCCAATTCGGAATAATTCTTGCTATCTGTTATCTGGGTGACCTGATACACAATTATCTCAGTCTGCCCATCCCTGGAAACGTTCTGGGAATGGTTATCCTGCTGATATTCCTGTTGACAGGTGTGATCAAGCTGTCCATGATAGAGGATGTAAGCAATTTCTTCCTGAAACATCTCGCATTCTTTTTCATCCCGGCAGCTGTGGGAATTATTACGTGTTTCACGATACTTGAAGGAAAGTGGACTGCACTTTTTATCATTTCAGTGGTCTCGACCTTCATCATTGCAGTTGTCACCGGTGCAACGGTACAGATACTGATGAGGAGGCGGTCCGTTGAGTGAGCTTATCTCCCAGCTAGTGCAGTCACCTGTGTTCGGCATAGGTATCTCCCTGCTGACATTCTATGCAGGTGGACTGGTCTACAAAAGGACAGGGTCCCCCTTCATGAATCCCCTTGTCCTGAGCATGCTGATGATAATAGTCCTGCTCTTAGGTTTGCATATCAGTTTCGAGGATTACAACAGGGGTGGGCAGTTCATATCGTTCTTCCTGGGTCCGGCCACTGTTATCCTTGCCGTGCCACTGTACAGGAAGATAAGCCTTCTGAAGGAGAATGTGTTCCCGATAATCGCCGGCATCAGTGTAGGTTCTGCTGCGGGGATCATCAGCATCATTGTGATGTGCAGGATGTTCGGACTGGATGAGCTGGTGAGCGTCTCCATGATACCTAAATCGGTCACGACACCGATCGGTATCGAGATCTCGAACCAGCTTGGAGGTCTGCCATCAATTACCGTGGCTGCAATTGTCTTTACAGGTATAGCCGGTGTGATGCTGGGTCCGATGGTCTGCAAGCTGTTCAGGATAGATGATGAGGTGGCGGTGGGTGTTGCCATCGGTACTTCTTCCCATGCCCTTGGGACCACCAAGGCTGTGGAACTTGGAGAGACCGAGGGAGCCATGAGTGGTCTTGCAATAGGCATTGCCGGACTGGTAACGGTGTTCCTTGCTCCGTTGCTGGCGAAGTTGTTGATGTGATAATACCACTGTTCTGTGGAAATTATTATCTCGATGAATATCACTATATCCTTTGAATGGGGAATTTTCATGATCCTTATACAAAGAAGATATCAGGAAGAGGCTGAAGAGATCGATGAGAAGGATATCGACCGTGTGAAACTGAACCTTGGGATCACAAGGAAGGTCTGCTGCGGTGGGCGGGAGAAAAAGGACTATGACCTTGGATGGATCAAGAACCCAAAGGACATGAAGATAACCACTGTAAAGGATTATGAGATAAAGGACAGGGTGCTTGAGGTCTGGATCGAACCGTGATCCGATTTTTTAATTCAAGTTATTTACAGTATTCATATTTCAGTTCTGTAGTGATCCTCACTTGAATGTAAAATAAAGTTTAAGCACAGATCATTTTCACTTTTTCGGACCGTGCCAGCTTCGCCGGGACCCTCCGGGATCGATCAAGTAATTCATGTCTCCAATCAGTTTAACTTATTGTTCCCTGTACCCTTGCGTTTCTGATAGTTCTGCAAAAGATCATTGGCAAACAAAGAACAATGCTACCATCCGCCTTAGGCGGCACATTCTTTTTCTATCATCCTGAAAACTATTGAAATATTGCAGTTGTTTCAGTCCAATAAGAATTGCTGTGTTCAAAGTTGCAATTAACAGGATCTCTACAGAGCCGTATATTCCTTCTTTAAGCAACCATATAACAAAAATATCTTTTTAATGCAAAATTATAACTACTGTTAAGTATGCTCGCTATTATCAAAAAAATGTGGATCAATGGTTAATTGATCAGGATCGAGCAGATAAAATAGCAAAGCATATATTCAGGTTTTAACATCTCAAATAAGATAAGTTTGTTTACATAGCCCTGCTTATCATACGATATGACTGGGCCAGTGGTTCGCACTTGATATTTGGCTGTTCAGGGTTGGATACTTCATCAAATAGTACAAGTGCAAAAGTGGTTGTTACAAAATCAAAAAAGTGAATTAGTGGTACAATGAGCAGTAATGAAAAAGGAAATATGAAGCTTGTTTTCTTAGCGGTAATTGTAGTGATATTAGGCAGTGTTCTCTGGGTGTCTGCCAGTTTTTCGATACTGGGGCCTAAGGACCTTGGGGTTGAGTACACCCATGAGGACTATGTGAGCGCGTTAGAGAAGACCGGTATGCAGATAGAGTTCGAAGGCATGACCGGTGAAGAGCTGGAAGAATACAAACAGACTGCGGAAAAGAAATCTATCAATGATTATAATTTCGAGTTCTCAGATTATGAAAGAAAGGAATTCACTTTGACTGCAGCGGAATCAACGGCTCTGCTGAACGAGATCGCACCTGGGTTCTGGTGGTTCGATGACCTTCAGGTGAAGGTTTTGCCGGACGGGACCATGGAAGGATCCAGTACAGCAGATATCGGCAGGCTTAAGACCGACCTTTATTCTGATGTTGCAGATGATGTCCCATTTCCTCTTCCTGATAAATTGAACATATACAGCAAGGGACGTATCAGTGTCACCAATAACCAGTTGAGCGGAGATCCTGAATCATTCTATCTTGGCCCGGTCTCTCTGCCTGATTCATATCTGGAGGATGAGAGTGTAAGTGTGATGGAAGAATATTTCCCGAGGATCTATACAGTTGTTCCGGGACTTGAGATCACAAGTCTGGACTCCAATGAGAATGGCGAGTTCGTCTTTGATGGTGTCATTCCACAAAAGGTCTCTGTAACCAAGAAATAAGGCAGAGGTTAAGATTTGAAATATCTAATGGTAAATGGGGAGAAGAAGGAGATTCCTCCATTTCCACACCATAAGGCTTACGTCTACAGGAGTAAGCAGTTCTTCTCAGCGAAGGGTATTGCCACTCATCTTACAATGGGAGAGTTCATCACCTTAAAAGAGCTCTACAATGGCTTCAAACACAAGTGCTCTATTCCAAGGGTCCTGCTCATCGATCCGACCAGCGATTGCAATCTCAGATGCAAGGGATGCTGGTCACAGGACTACGAGAGCGGACATAATATCTCCTATGAGAAGTTCGATGATATACTGACCCAGGCTGAGGAATTAGTTATTCTGGATTGCCTGATGACAGGTGGCGAACCTCTTCTCAGGAAAGATGATATCCTGAAACTGTGCAGGAAACACGACCGTATGACATTCGGTGCGTTCACCAATGCCACTCTTATCGATGAGGAATTCGCTGATGAGATGGTAAAGGTCGGTAATCTGAATGTCTTTATCAGTATTGAGGGAACAAAGGAAGAGACCGATTTCAGAAGAGGAGAAGGTGTCTACGATAAAGCTATAAGGGCCATGGATATCCTGAGTTCCAGGGATATCGGCTTCTCTTTCTCTGCTTGCTATCATTCAAAGAACTACAGGACCATTGCCAGTGATGAGTTCCTTGATAAGATGCGTGAGAAGGGTGCATGGTTCGGGTGGATGTTCCAGTATATCCCGGTGGGTAGTGATGCCGATACATCTCTTTTGTGTACTGCTCAGCAGAGGGCGTATGTGCAGGAAAAGATCAGGGATTACTGCGAAAGACACGATTATGTGATAGTGGATTTCTGGAACAACGGACATCTCTGTTTCGGTTGTCTTGGTGCAGGGACAGGCTTTGCCCATATCAATGCCAAGGGTGATGTTGAGCCGTGTGCGTTCTGTCACTATTCCGATTCCAATATACACGATGTCTCACTTGCTGATGCACTGAGGTCGAAGTTCTTCACCACTTTCAGGGCTGCTCAGCCGTTCTCTGAGAATCCGCTAAGGCCATGTCCGCTGATAGACACCCCGCAGGCTATCGTTGATGTTGTAAGGGAAGGGGGAGCCCGGTCTACCCATCTGTCAAATCCTGAATCTGCCGAGCATCTTGCGGAGAAGAGCTATGAGCGTGCCCGGGAATGGGAGGCATTATCAGAGGAACTCTTCGAGAAGATGCCGGAGCATAACCGGAAGAACTTCCCTGTGTTCTTAAAATACCTTGCATTCAAGAAAGGAATAACCGATGGCAGAAGGAAAAAGATTTAGTGCTGAGGTTCACCTTAAGGAAGGTTCTGCTGACTGGATAGTGTTCGTGCATGGTTTCGGAGGCAGTGCACGGACGTGGAAGAACCAGACCGTTTTCTTCTCAAAGCACTATAATCTGCTTGTTCTGGAAATGCACAAGGAGAAGGTCCAGGGGAAACTGGAGCTGGATAAGGTGTGCAGGCTCATAGCCAGCACACTGGACCACTATGGGATTGAAAAAGCTCATTTCATGGGCTTTTCCTTCAGCTCACTGATATGCCTGCGCTTCGCTGTGCTCTATCCTGAAAAGGTTAGCTCGCTCATCCTTGGAGGCGGGATAATCAAGTTCAACCTGAGGACGAAGTTCCTGCTTTACCTTGCTATCACGTTCAAGAGATGGATCAATTACATGATCCTGTACAGGTTCTTTGCCTACATCATACTTCCAAGGAGCAATCACAGGAGATCTCGTTCTATCTTCGTGACGGAAGCGAAGAAATTAGGCTATGAAGAGTTCTGCAGATGGGTGGACCTGATCCCCCAAACAAATGACAGTCTCACATGGCTGGATGAACTTGACGATGATGTCCAGGTCCTTTATGTCTCAGGTGATGAGGATCATCTATTCCTGAAGGATACTTTGAGATACAGCAGGAGGATAGGCAATTCCCGTGTTGAGATCATTGATAATTGCGGGCATGTCTGCTCTATCGAGCAATACGAGCAGTTCAATGATATCGTTCTCAGATATCTGAGATCTGTATTTGCCTGATCTCATCTTTTATTAATACTGACTGGCAATGTATGCAACAAGCATGTACCTGAAGAGCTTTCCTAAAAATACTAGTATAGTGAATTGAACAAAACTATATCTTAAAAGCCCTCCAGCAACGGCTATAGCATCTCCTATTCCTGGTAGCCAAGTGAACAACAGGGATATGCCTCCATATTTCTTAAAACTGCCTTCTGCTCGTCTTATCTGTTCATCGGAGATGCGCATGTACTTGCTTATAATAAGTCCTCTTCCCGTGAAACCTATGTAATAGGAAGTACATGCCCCCAGAAAATTTGCTACTGATGCTACAATCACTACTGTGTAGATATTAAATTTGTCAATGATCATTAGCGCTACTAATCCTTCTGAACCAAGGGGAAGAATAGTCGAAGCTAGAAAACTTGTGATGAAAAGGCTGATATAGCCATAATCTGTCAAAAGTGTTGTTATATCTACCATTCTTTCTTACCTCTTTTCAAAAGTTATAAATACATTCTTCATATATTTACTTATGCTGCAAAAGAAGATGGTATTTGGTTGGGTAATTACTATGTTAACTGAAAAAAATTATGGTATAAAGCTTCCACTTAATCTATTAAAAGTAGTCACTTTTTTGTTGATTCTATTAGTTCTCATCACTCCAGCACATGCAGGAACACCTGTAGTAGATACGCAAATTAGTTTCACTCCTGGCTTATATCCCGGAGAATCTTCTACCTTGAAAGTACTGGTATCTGAAGTTAGTGGAAATGATTGGGTAAAAGATGTTACTGTATCGGTACAGGTGTCACCCAGCAGTGGAGTTGTCATAAGCTCTCCTACTCAGAGTATATCCCGGATAAATAAAAAATCCAGTAACCTGTTCTCTTTCCCTGTAGAAATTACAAATAGTGCTACATCTGGAAATCGTAACATAGTTATTACCGTTAAATACTACGAAATGGATTTACTTAACATCAACACTCTTGGACCCTATTATATTGAAGATAGTCAATATTTCAATATTAAAAATCCTTATGGAAAAGTATCTGTAAGTACAAACCCAAAAAATGCAGAAATTTATATTGATGGGCAATACAAGGGAATATCTCCAATGACTATTTCCAATGTATTGCAAGGTAAACACACGTTGCTTCTGAAAAAAGAAGGATACAATGATTTAAGCACTACTATTACGGTCACACCAGATTCACAAAGCTCAATAAGCAAGACCCTTTCTCAAAAAACAGGTAGTGTTAGTATATCTACAACTCCAAGTGGAACTAAGGTGTATATAGATGACAAATATGCAGGCTCAAGTCCACTAACAGTGAATGGACTCCTTCCTGGTTCACATAGTATTTCTATCACCATGAATGATTATAGAGATGTCTCTGACACATTTTATATCAATGCAGGTGCCTCGACAACTTACAAAAAGTCATTAGTCAAGAAAAATGGGAACATTGATATTGATTCTACCCCAGCTGGTGCAAGTGTATATTTGGGAAGTAGCTATAAAGGAGTTACACCCCTCTATCTTGAAGGCATATCTCCTGGAACATATACCATTAATTTGGTTAAAGATGGTTATAACGACCTACAACGGACAGTAACTGTAAAAGACGGATCTACAGCTTCCGTTTCTGCATCCATGGAAAAACTGAGTGTTGCAGAAAAAGTGGTTACACAGGTTAGTGGGAAGAGCTCATCCCTTGGAATATCTAATAGCATTTCTACAGCAGATTCTGTTGCATTCAATGCACATTTACTTGAAGTTGGATTCGTTGTATTTGTGTTAATTCTATCAATATTCTTTACTCGAAAAATCCTCAAAAGAAGGAACGACACAACAACAACAAATATTGAAAACCAGACTGTGTTCAATAATATACACTATGGAGATAATATTGAGACACATATAACTGATTCAGTTGTTCAGCGGTCTAATATAGGGTCCAAACAAAAATCATGCCCTTATTGTAACGATGCAACAAATGCAGAAGGCTTTTGTTCTGCATGTGGAAGGAATATGGGGTGAAACTACATAAAAATAGTTTAGTAGAAATAAATAAAAATAAAAAAGTAAACTATTGTTCTCAGATGCACGCTTACTCTATATCCACTTCCAGTCCACCGACAAAACCTGTTATCAGGTTGAACACCACTGCTATGATCATACCACCGATAAACCCTATAACTGCATAGAATATCGGCAGGGTTATTATCGAACCGACACCGAACATGAGTCCACCGGCAAATCCCATTTCTCCCATCATGGAGCCCATTGCAATAGAGAACAGGCTCATGAAAGCTCCTATTATAAGTCCGAGTATTCCGTAAACTGCACCAAGTATCTTCCCAAGAGAGAAGACACCAACCTTGTTAATGTATTGTGTTGTCATATACGATCACTTCAAAAACAATTTAATATACAATGTTATTATATAAAAATAATTGCAATATCATTTTAGTATTTTATTAAGTACTATCTAGAGGTAAATGTAGAGCTAGATGTGAGGGATCATACACTTGATGGGAGGATTAAAAAGAAATCGAGAGACCGGGTAATTGTAAACCGTAAATTTAATAGCATTTTATCTAAATTACTATTCAGTTCAACTTTAACCATATATATTGAACAGTTGCGTACCAATTATTAATTTCAATAGTTTCAAGGCAGTTTGCCTGTATCATCCTGTGGATAGCCGGATGTGATCATATTATCTCTGGGGTTATGTAAAAAATGAAAAAAAGCTTGATGGATGTCATATTTGCTTCTGAGAAACGAAAAGCCGTTCTCCTGATGTTGATGAATGGGGAAAAGGAAATATCAGTTATCCTCAATTCATTGAAAACGTCACGGAATTCACTGCTTCCACAGATAAGGACCCTGGAAGAACACCATCTTGTTTGTCATCATAAAGATAGTTATAAATTGACAACTATCGGGAAAATTGTAGTTGGCAAAATGGTCCCTTTACTTGATAAGACCGAATTCCTGGATGTCGATATAGATCACTGGGGGACCCATGATATTGATTTCCTTTCTCCTGAGCTTCTGGAAGGAATAGGTAAACTTGCACAATGTAAAGTTGTCAGCCCACCTCTTTCAGGGATCTACAATCCTCCTGAAGAGATGTATGCTCATTATAGTGGTCCACATGAAATTACAGATGTATCTGCCAGAGATCCCGAAACTTCGGATTTTTTCCTTGTAGTTACCAGGACTCTTTACATGAATTTTGATGAGATCATCTCTTCGATGCTTGAGAGGAAGATGAAAATCAGGATCATAGTCTCGACTTCTTTATTTGAGAAGATACAGAACGGAGAGTACTCCTATTTTGCAGAGTTCCTTAAAAATAAGTTGTTCCGGTTCTATGTCTATCCTGAAAAAATAGACTTTCTTTCTTTCGGGTGCACTAGCGACTACCTTATTCTTCGTTTGCTGACAAATGATGGTGGATACGATAACAGGTATATGCTCTGTTCTGACCTGGAAGCGATCGAATGGGGTAATGGATTCTTTGAACATTACCTGGAGGATTCCATTCCGATAACCGAGCTGTATCAAAAGAACAAAAAACCAGCAGAGATGACATTAAATGAAAAGATCACTACTTGATGTAATATTCATGTCTGAAAAAAGAAAGACTGTTCTTTTATTGCTGGAGGATGGTCCAAAGGATATGAATACCCTTCTCGAATCCCTTCAAACTTCAAGGAATGCATTGCTTCCACAGCTCAAGATCCTTGAGGAGCATCACCTGATAACTCACTTTGATGATACTTGTGGATTGACAACTATCGGGAACATCGTTGTTGAAAGAATGGTCCCTTTATTGAATACGACTGAAGTTCTTGATATTGATGTGGATTATTGGGGAAGTCGTGATCTTAGTTTTATTCCCCCATACCTTATGGATAGGATCGACGAGCTCAGGAGTTGTGAAATGATCAATCCTCCTATCCATGATCTGTTTTCTATACACAGGTCGTTCAGCCCGAATATCTGGTCTCCAAATGTTTATGTTGTTACTAATTTAATGTATCCTGATATTGATTCAATAATTGCAGAAGCTATTAAGAATAAGGTTGAGTTCAACTATGTCGTTTCTCAGGAATTGCTTAACAAGATCAGGTCAAAATACCCGGATGAATTTGCAAAGTATATAAAGAGTGAATACTTCAAATTGTATGTTTGCAAAAGGGAAATGAAATTCTTCCACTTTACATTCGATACTTTCCATTTAGTAATGGGGTTATTGAACACTAAAGGGGATTTCGACCACAAGTTCCTGATATGTGAAGGCCAGGGTGCACTTGAATGGATAAAGGAGCTCTATGAATATTACCTGAAAGATTCAACGCTGATAACTGAGTTATAATAGCAACGATCATTTGTATTTCAGTGAACGGAAAAGACCCTTAGATGGTTTGTAAACCCTGTCAGGAAACCTTTCGACAAGTTTCCAGACACACCCATTGACAGTCTTCGGATGAAAAGCAGGGTCTGATTCCTTTATCTCAGAGATCAGCTCAGACCAGCGCAGACCATCAGGATGCTTATCAAGTATTGCAAGTGCTGTTGCGTTTATACGTTCAGTGACCCTGGATGAATGTATATCCGGTTCTGGTGTTCCTGTCATTAAAAGCTTGTTTGTTCTCTATCATTAAATGCTTTATCGGGATCATGGACTATGATCTGTCAGCCTGTAAGCAATAGATGGCGCCAGGGCTGTGACTATGAGCACAACTATCCAGACCCTTCCTTTCAATATATTGTAGTCGGCCAGAAGGTGTTCCCAGCTGTGACCTGCAACGTAGTGTCCAAAGAGGAACTCAAAGGCAACGGTCAGGAAGAGCCACATTATTCCAACGTACACATAATCTCTCGGACTGCCTGTAACCCCTGAATATTTGAAGAATACATAGGAGAATGCTATGATAAGTGTGCAGAAGATAAGAGTGCTCACCTGATGAGCACGTAGCTCTCCAAGAACCTCAGTATAAAATGAATTCCTGATGATCCCATTGATGATCGCAAGGATCACGAGGATGAACCATGCAACAATTGAGTAGATATAGATGAGCTTTTCCATATATCGTGGTTTCTTTTGGGAGTATAAATTTTTTGTCATCAGCTATGGTTTTTGTGAGATTTGGCGGGATGATTATGGATATTCTACGGGTAAACTACATTATATGAGGAAAAAGGCTAAAAGAAGTCTTTTACTCTAAATGGTCATGTTAGGGAAAGGTAGAAGATTAAAGGAGAAATTGATGTCAAGCACCTGTATTATGCCTTTAATTATATCAGATAAAAGAAAGATTTCTCCTGTCAATAAGTAATAGAGGATGAAACATGAACCAATAACAGTATAAAAAAGAATGCTCTGTCTATCTTTATCATAATTCTGTTCTCTTAGCCTAACTAACGTTCCTATTATAACTAAGGCAATTGCAGAAAAAGTTATTAGTGGCATATATGTAGAGGTTAAATTACTCAAGAAAAATCCAGTAAAAAATAGAATAATTGCCATTGTTCTAAATGTAAAGATGTAGAAATTATTCTTGTACCGAGCAATTTCATTTGCAGAATACAAAGCTAGGAAGTAGCCTGTTACGTTAAAAGACAATGATGTAATTCCTGATGTAGACGATATAATCATTGCTAAGAATATAAACAAATATGAGTAAATATGTAGTTGAGCAAACTGCACATATGTTTCTCCAGTAAATACACCATACAACGATTTAAAAACTGAAATTAAAAGCAGAGTACCAAAAATGTTAACATTTGTTTCTGCAATAGAAAAATTTGAACTTATAACCATAATTATAATAAACAAAAAATATAGCGCGCTAACTAAAGATGTATTAACAAATGAAATCTTTTGATTATAATGATAATTTACTGAATAAGATGTTTCTTCTTTTCTACGTGAAAACCTCAGAGATTGCCAGAACAATGCCTCACAAATTAGTACGAAAAAAAGCCCGATTACATATCCAGATTCTTTCAAAAAAACCATAAAAGCAAAGAATAAAAATAAAAATCCAAAAAAGTTTATGGTATAATACGTATCTTTTATATACTGACCTTCAAAACATTCTTCTTTATTTAAGAGTTTAACATTGAGTCCTGTTGACAATATTGCTAGTACTAGAACAATTATTGAATCAATTGGATCAAGCGAAAAAGTTTGAGTTAATAGAGTTCCATCAAATATTACAGATGCCATATAAACCATTTTGTTTTTTGTTGATTTTTTCTTTATGTGTAAGTTCAAATCTATTAATACATTTCGTTTTAATTTTGAATTGTTTTAAAATCCAACAAGGATTTTATTTGTTAGCAAAAGAGTTGCCAGATAGAGTTGTATATACCCCTAACCAAAAAGGGAGGTAAAATGAAAACTTTTTCATCACTCGCAAAATCAACCAATTAATCCTCCATCCCCTTCTCAACCTCAAGCACCTTAACCGCTATCTTCATCACAGAATCCGGATTCAGCGAGATTGAATCTATCCCCTCCTTTACCAAAAACTCTGCGAACTCCGGGTAATCGCTTGGAGCCTGACCACAGAGGCCGCTGTGTCTGTTGTTTCGTTTTGCACCCTGGATTGCCATTGAAACTATTTTCTTCACGGCTTCGTCGCGTTCGTCGAAGGTGGATGCAAGGATCTCGGAATCGCGGTCGACGCCGAGGGTGAGTTGTGTGAGGTCGTTGGAGCCGATGGAGAAGCCGTCGAAGTATTTGCTGAACTCGTCTATGAGCAGGACATTGCTCGGGATCTCGGTCATCATGTAGACCTTGAGGTCATTCTCTCCCCTTACAAGACCGTTCTTCTTCATCTCCTCAAGGACCTTTTTGGCTTCATCGATGCGACGGCAGAATGGGATCATGAGTATGAGGTTGGTCAGTCCCATCTCATCTCTCACTTTTTTCATGGCTTTACACTCAAGGGCGAAGCCTTCCCTGTAGCGCTCATCGTAGTAACGTGAAGCACCCCTGAAACCTATCATGGGGTTGTTCTCTTCGAACTCGAAATACTCTCCGCCTATGAGGCTGGCGTACTCATTTGACTTGAAATCGCTCATACGTACAACAACGGGCTTCGGGTGGAATGCTGCTGTGATCGTTGCAACACCCTGAGCGAGCTTCTCAACGAAGAAATCCGCCTTGTTCTCGTACCTGCCGGTGAGTTTGTCTATCTCTTCCAGCACTTCCTCATCCTCAACCTTCTCAGGATGCACAAGTGCCATGGGATGCACTTTGATGTAGCTCGTGATAATGAACTCCAGCCTTGCAAGTCCTATGCCATCATTCGGTATCATGGACATGGCAAAGGCTTCCTCTGGATTGCCCAGGTTCATCATGATCTCGGTCTTTGTCTTCTCAAGTCCCTTCAGGTCCACGGTCTCGATATGGAACGGAAGGATTCCTTCATACACCCTGCCTGCATCCCCCTCCGCACAGCTCACCGTCACATCCATCCCATCTCTCAGTTTTTCCGTTGCATCCTCTGCACCTACAACGGCAGGGATGCCAAGCTCACGGCTCACGATAGCTGCATGACATGTCCTTCCGCCTTTGTTTGTGATGATGGCAGCAGCTTTCTTCATCACAGGTTCCCAATCCGGGGTTGTGGTATCGGCAACCAGTATCTCCCCTGAACTGAACTCGGAAAGCTGTGATACATCAGGTATTACATGCACCTTCCCTGTAGCGATCTTAGCACCGACACTCCTTCCGGTGACAATGACATCAGCGGACCTGTCAAGGTAATAGGTCTCCAGAACATCCTTCCTCTTCTGTGATTGCACCGTTTCCGGTCTTGCCTGGACTATGAACAGCTCACCGGTCTCTCCATCCTTTGCCCATTCAATGTCCATAGGCATGCACTTGCCCTTCTTTCCTGAGTAGTGTTCCTCGATGGTGATCGCGAATTTTGCCAGGGCCAGTGCTTCATCATCAGTGATACAATAACGCTTCCTGTCAGCCTCCGGCACGTCAACATTACGTGTCAGTACCCGGGAATCTCCCCGACCGTATATCATCTTGATCTCTTTACTGCCGCGTTTCTTCTTGATTATGGGTCTGTATCCGTCTCCAAGAGTGGGTTTGAAAACATAGAACTCATCAGGGTTCACAAGTCCCTGTACCACGTTCTCACCAAGTCCGTAGGCCCCTGTGATGAATACCACGTTCTCAAAACCAGTTTCCGTATCAAGGGTAAAGATCACCCCGCTGGATGCAAGGTCCGAGCGGACCATCTTCATTACACCTATGGACAGGCCTACTTTGAAGTGGTCGAAACCGTTGTTCACCCTGTATGATATGGCCCTGTCCGTGAACAGTGATGCAAAACACCTGTTGCAGGCATCTTTTAGTGAATGGTAACCATGAATGTTCAGATATGTCTCCTGCTGTCCTGCAAATGATGCATTGGGCAGGTCCTCTGCTGTTGCAGAACTGCGTACAGCCACATCGACATCTTCCCCGTACTGCTCACAGAGCCTGTCGTATGCCTCTTTTATCTCATCCCACAGATCATCGGGGATACCGGCATCAAGTACCAGATTCCTTGCTTTCTTCCCCCTGCCGGCAAGGTCGGTGACATCATCGATATCCAGTCCTTCAAGTGTTCGTTTCAGTTCATCCAGAACTCCGGCATCTTCTAATACATGCCAGTACGCATCCGCAGTGACCGCAAAACCATTCGGTATCCTGATATCCTTATCTGTCAGTTCCCTGTACATCTCTCCAAGGGATGCGTTCTTTCCACCTACAGATGGAATGTCATCAATGCTTATTTCATCGAACCAGCGAACATATTTGCTGCCTGTCATCATCACCCGCTCCGTGTAAAAAATTCTTTACTTGTAATAGCATTGTTTTTGAAGGCTATTATTGTTTGTGGAAGATCAAGGATCAATAATGCTAAAAAAGTTCCATTGGGTAAATACAGATACTTCTATCCATCATTACCAATAGCAGATGCTGGACATGAACTCAGTGCCTCTTCACAGTTCCTTATCTCACTATCTGTTTCCGGCTGTTTGTAAACATACGAGTTCATGTTGTTCTCGTTCATCCTGAAATGATCAGGTGCCCTGTCATTGCATAACTGGCATGAGATACAACTGTTGTCAACATAATAAGGCCCGGGTACATTCTCAGGTACTCTCTTTTCTTTGTCTGCCATTTTCACTCCCCTTTAATTGGTACTTTAAGTAACAATTGTCATTTGAAGAACATATTAGATAAAATGTTAAGTCCGAGAACTGAATTTTGACAACTGTAAAATTCAGAACTGTTGAACCAGTGTATTATTAAACGACCTTCTCCTTTATGCAGTCAGACAGGACAATATCGAAAAGGAGCATACCATGGGCACACAGATAGGACAATTACTCAAAAAGGATCCGATAACCTACGAGGAACTCTCAGGTAAAGTGATAGCAATAGATGCATACAACACAATTTACCAGTTCCTGAGTGCCATTCGCCAGCGTGATGGTTCATTGCTCACAGATTCTTCAGGCAATCCGGTATCCCATCTCACAGGTCTGTTCTCAAGGACCAGCAAGTTGAGGGAATCCAATATCAAACCGGTTTTCATCTTTGACGGAAAGCCACCGGAGATGAAAAAAGAGACCCTTGAAAAGCGTAAGGAGTGCAAGGAGAATGCAGCCCTCAACTATGAGATAGCTAAAGATGAAGGCAACCTTGAGGACATGAAGAAATATGCACAGGGAACTTCCCGGATAACACCGGACATCCTTGACAGTTCAAAGAGAATACTTGAGCTCATGGGCATTCCCTGGATACAGGCAGAGTCTGAGGCAGAGGCGCAGGCGGCTTTCATGGTATCTCAGGGTGATGCAGACCTTGTTGGCTCACAGGATTATGATGTCTTCCTTTTTGGTGCAGAGGATGTGGTACGCAACCTTGGAAGCACCGGAAAGCGAAAGGTTCCGGGACAGAATAAGTATGTGGCAAAGACCCCGGAACACATCTCACTTTCATCCAGTCTCGAGGAACTGGATCTGAGCAGGGAACAGCTGATCGATCTTGCTATATGTATCGGTACGGATTTCAATGAAGGGATGCATCGTGTGGGTGCCAAGACCGCCCTGAAACTTATCAGGAAGCATGGTGATGTCAATACTGTGATAAGTGAAGAGGACAGGGACATTCGTGCATGTGCATCTGTGGAGGAGATCAGGGAGTTCTTCCTGAACCCGCCTGTTACTACAGATTATAGTCTCAAATGGAAAAAACCCTGCTCGGATGAATTATTCGATTTCCTTGTAACTGAGAGGGGTTTTTCTGAGAAGCAGGTAATGAAGAACACTCAGATACTGGAGGACAGGGCTGCTTCGGAGTGTCAGTCATGTCTTGGTGACTGGTGATCTATTCTCTTAATCCTGTCCTTTGCTGGATGCTACTCATTTTTTGATTATTTTCAATCATTTTCACTCATTTTTTGATGATCGTATTAAACTTAAATTGAAATTATTGTATATACACTATTGATCTTTTAGTATAATGGGAATATTTTAGTTAACCGACTAATTAAAATATGATTGTATTGTAGAAGATGGTGGGAAAGATATCATCTCCTCTGAGAAATATCTGAAGGTTGGATATACATTGCGAGGAATGAGATGACATCAGGAAATAATAATATTGGTTTTGCAGTATTTTGCTCTATTTTATTTTATAGGGAACGTTTACAGAAAGGGATGCTTTTTACTGAGAACAATAGAGTTCTCAGTCTTGATACCTGTCTATGATGAAACAGGGACATTAAAAGATATCTAAGATGTGTGTTTCAGTTATAGCTACCCTTTGTTTCAGTTGATTCCCATGAACTTCCGTGTATTATTGTGCTCCATAGATACCATGAAAAAACAAACAATATCAATATTAAAAGGAATACTTGTTCTTTTTATCCTTTATCTCTCTTTAGGAGTTCTGCTTGCAGCTTATTACAAAGTCAATCTCTAGATAAGTGACAGCTTGTCCTTTTATGCTGTATGGATAACTCCTTTCTGGGCTCACTGCTGCATCTATTAATGACTTCAAGTGGTGTGGACAGGACCATGATGTTTTGTTCGATCTCCTTATGATCGGGAGTGTGTTCTCTGAAAAGCAGGTCAGACCCAATATCTGAAAACCGGTGTACAAAATGGCTGTTTTGTAACAGCTATTTATATTTTGCCCATTTCTTTTGCCTTTCTGTTTCTTCCTTCTTCACATAATTATAAAAATAATATTTTGTTTCAGGAAATAAGATATGTGAATTACTGAAGGAGGAAGCCTTTTAAACCCATGAGCGAATCGACAGAATAACGTTGTTATATCACTCAATAAATGAATTTGGGGCACGAATGTTAACGGCGTTAACCGTCTGGTATAATTTGCTAATGAATTTGTGTCTCAAAACAATACGCAACAGGCAGACGAACTGCCTAACGGGCACAAAATTTTATACTAGCAGGACAAATTAATAAGTGGGAGAATATCATGAAGGCCGAGTTGATAAGTACGGTGTTTCTGTCGGAAAAGAGAAAGCAGACCCTCCTTATGTTAATGGATGGCCCGGCCACTGTTGACGAGATCAAGGATTCTCTTACAGGGACGACCAGTGCGATCATGGCCCAGGTGAAGATACTCTTCGAACAGGGACTCATCGAGCAGGAGGAGGACGAGTACAGGCTCACCTCTATTGGAAAGATGATCATGAAGAAGATCAAACCTCTTATCGAGGCCCTGAACGTGGTTGAACAGAATAAGAGTTACTGGGATAGCAGGAACCTTGAGTCCATACCTGAATTCCTGCTTGACAGGATTGGGGACCTTGGTGATGTCATGGTACATGAGCCTGACCTGAACCACCTTTTCGAGCCACCTAAAGAGCTGCTTGCAAGTCTCCGTGAGACAGAGAATGCCTGTACCTTCTATTCATATTTCTGTCCGTCATGTCCTAACAATTACTCTGAACTTGCAAAGAAAGGGATCAACTACAACCTCATACTCACACGTCCGGTCTATGAAAGGCTGAGGGATGAATATAAGGAACAGCACGATGCCATGATGAAAGGGGAGAACTCTCACATGTATATCTGTGATGATGAGGATGTGAAGATAGGTGCCCTTTCGGTAACTGATGGCATGATGCTTATAGCATTCTTCAACAAGGACGGCTCCTTCGACCACAAGAAGGTCATGAGTTTCAAGGAAAGTGCCCGCAACTGGGGACTTGATCTCTTCCAGCATTTCAAGAAGAGATCAGAGAGGATAAAGTAGAGTGTTTATTTCCTCTTAAACCTCATTTTTTGTTTCAGATCTCATCATTCTTAGATTATATCAACCTTTTAATAATTCAAAAAGTACTGTAGCTTCTTGAATGGATCTATCGCTTTCAGCTTATGAGAGTTAATTCGGCAAGCATTCTAATAATTCTGGTTCAAAATAAAATAAAATAAAAAAACAATGTAATCAGTAATTGAGTTCAGCGGATCTTCAGTCCACTCGCAATTTCCTCATATGCTCGTCCTTTATCAGTTGTTATGAAAATATTCTCTTTACGCTCGATGAGTTCTTTCTCCTCCAGTGTAGAAAGATACTTGTTTGCTATTGTAGAATTAAGATTTGCATTATAAACTATGTGAGTCTTCTTTGCACCATGCATGGCTATCTTTAAGATAGCGATAGAAATATCCAAACTACTACGCCTTATCGTACTGCCCCCAGTATATTCTTATTTGTACCACTAGATTCAATGATGCAATTCCAGACCTATGAGCATCATTTTCCCAATTTTCTAATATTTGATCATCTATTAGAAAAGGTTGCCTGACAGAGTCAATTTGATTGTTGGTTGTTGTGTAGGTATTTGGGTGATAACTGCTATCAGGCACGTTCATCTATAGACGGTATATGCCACCGAAATGTAGTGAAGGTATCGATCTTCTAATATCGTACCATCATTATTTCATTAGATGATCGATACCCTATAAGCCCACTCCCCATGTGCTTAATTTACTACTGCACAAATTAGTATGATTGTTCAGTATTTAAACCACGTTGTGTGTAATTCATCATGTGAACGAAAATTACAACGGCATTGAAATTTCAAAAGCTATAATTTTGCTATGATCATTATGCCTTAAAAAAGACTCAGGAAGTTTACAAATTTTGCCGGGGAATCATCCGGATATTAAGAATTATAGCCCGATAAGAAAGGTTGGTTGGTTTTAGGATTTTTTCTTATCGGGCTATAAGTTGAAACACCTGCCTGGAGGCTTGCTTTTTATAAGGTTCCACTTTCACCTGGTGAACCTTGTTCCATATAAAGGGTTTGCATGATATAACATGATCTTTTCTTAATTTAATATGTCAATATTAATTTCAACGTCATCATAATTCGATCTTTACAATCAGGAAACCTGATCAGTGTCGATAATTTGCCTGATATTGCTAAATGCTAGATCGAAAAAATTGGAATAGCACCGGAAATCCCACTCCCCAGTGCCTTATAGTATAGACCCACTCACTTAGTAATCTACATTAGTAAGTATCTTTCTTAACCTATATAGGTTCATAAGAAACATTGTTCTTTAAATAAGAATAGATATAATGAAGTGAAGAACACCAGCTTTATGCTGGTGTTTTGTAAGGTACCACCCCAACAATTAGTACCCAAAGGATCATTGTAAATGCAATTTTCAGCAACATATTATAGTGCAATCATTTTTGGACTTGTGTATATCTCATAAACATGTACATTATATATAAATCTACTGTACTGGAACTATAGTAGAAATGCTGAGCGATCTCTGCATGCTCTTCACTTTTTCAATGAATTCCTGATCCCTCTCCATCTCAAGAACTTGCTGGTGAATATTGAAGAACGAACGTGCTATCGTTAAGGTTTTACGTAGATCGCTTCCCCTTTGTACCTGATCTTAAGTATTCTGTGATATGGGATCATAGTGTCCGGAATAAGTGTAAAGAATGAATGTCCGATATCTGTTATATCCTCACCGGAGACCCTTTTTGTATTTCCGGGTGCACCCCGGTGGATATACTCTACGGTGCATTCGTTTAGATCAAGATCTTCTTTCCATTTCAGTTCATTGAATATGTCCCTCGGATGTTTCGACCTTATTTCAGTGCTCATAGAATACCTTCATGAAGGCTTGATATGTATATGTGGAACTGTTAACGCAGGCTCAATAGTCTGTTGAATCCCTTTTTTCTCCTCAATATTAGTTGGGGTAGTTCTTAATAAATAGTTATTGAAGCTGCTTTCCGATCCGAATAAGGAATAGCTCGACAGATCCTGTCAAAATCCAGACCTTTGATAATATCAAAGCCCCTTTTTTTCTCTTTGTCAGAGTCTTCCTGCATGGTGTCGTCCAAAAATATGGTATTTGCTATGATCACTATTTGATCTATGAATATAGTATTGATAATAAATCATTCGTTGATTAATTACTTGAAGTTATTATATATAACTCCAGCTTGCTATTTCTCTTTAGGCAGTAATTGCGGACCTCGGTTCGTTCTACTGACCATCAGTACTTAATTATTAAAAAGGCGGCAGGACGGAAATTATGTTTTCGTTGACTGTCGACCGAACAAGAACATGGGTGATCAAATCATGCCAGCAAAAGATTACGCACCAATAGACCAAAATTGGCTCGAAGAAGCAGGAAGTTTGTGGACAACACCTTGGGTTGACAAGCCATCTGAAAGGGTTATCGTAGACCCGATCATCTTGTCCCATGCTGCAAGCTTGTTTAGGAAAAATGCAGGATACTTCTACCAGAATCCTGATGAAGCGATACGCATGGTATGCCATGCATGTGAACTCTACGATGTCACTCCTGTAGGTCACTACCTGTATGCTGACTACTGGGGACAGGACTATGGAGCAGAGATCAAGGTCCAGACCAATTCTCCACCAGGTATCACCAACCGTCCTATAAAGACAGCAGAGGACGTTGACAACTTCGAAGTACTTGAGACCGAAGACCTTGTCAAAGGACCTACACTCACAACACACTACAAGGCACTGGACACCTGTAAAGAGGAGTTCCCTCACATGTTCGCACCTATCACACAGTTAGGTGGAACAATGGAAGTAGCAACCAACTGGGCTGCCATCGAGGATGTCTTCATGTGGATGATCACAGAACCTGAGGTCGTTGACAAGCTCTGTAAAAAGGCCGGTGACCACATGGTGAACGCCTGTAAAGCAACATCTGATAGATACGGTGCAAATGTAATGATCACCGGATCTGTCATTGCCAGTGGTGATCTCATGGACACAGAACAGATCAAGAGGTTCAGTTTCCAGCCGGTTTCCCGCGCTGTCAGGAAGGTACTCAACGCAGGAGCAGGTCCTGGTGTATACTACCACCTCTGTGGAAACCACACCGATGACTACCAGATGTGGAAGAACGCTCCAATGAGTCCATTCACCATCGTACAGATCGGATATGACGGACAGAACATCTTCCCGACAACCAAGCTCGTAGAAGCCTTTGGTGACAGATGTACCTGCTTCGGTACAGTTGACACAAAACTCGTTGACCGTGGAACCCCTGCACAGGTATACGAACAGGCAAAAGAGCAGGTAATTGCCGGAAAGGACAGTCCAAGAGGATTCATCCTCGGAACAGCATGTGAATGTCCGACCAACGCACCACCTGTGAACGTCCGTGCACTTGTAAAGGCTGCAAAGGACCACGGAAAGTATGAGAAGTTCTGAGGACGGGAATCACAACAAATAAACAATGATCAAGGAGTGTTTCAAAATGGATATCAAGATAACTGAAGAACTTGACAACACACTGAAAGACAATGGTTTCAAGCAGGAAGAGATCCTGGATCTCATCGAGAGTGCAGAGTCCAGTGGTACAAAGCTCAAGGCCAGAGAAGGTGACATCGCAATTGCAAAGGGCGGTTCTGACAACCTTACCGTCTACGCAGTATATTCACCTGACGAACTCTTAGACGTGTATGCCCACAAAATGAATATTCTCGGTCTCACAGGCGGAGAGCTCAGCGAGATCGACTATGACGATGCAAGCGACTGGGCATGTGCAAAGTGCGGTGAGATCGCACTGGAGAGGAATGTGGACATGACATATATGGGTGTCACAAGACCGGGACCCGGACTTGTATGTCCTAAATGTGATGAATTCTACGTATCCGATGGTGTGGCAAAGACACTGAAGACCGCAGAAGCGATCCTGGAAGAGAAGAGAGCTTAAATTGTAACCCAAGTCTCAGGATCCCTGAGATAAATACCACCTTTGAGAGGGATAAAAATGGAACCGATCGAAAAAGTACAGAGCCTGTGTCCGGAGTGTCTTGAAAGGATCGAAGGCACAAAATATGTTGAAGATGGCAAGGTCTACATCATGAAGAAATGTGAAGACCACGGCAACTTCATAAGCCTTATTTCTGAAGATATCGAGCACTATCGTCTGATGGAGGAATGCTTCGATGTTGACAGGGCGAAGGCCAGAGCGCCTTTAACGGATACACAAAGAGGATGTCCTTTCGATTGCGGCCTGTGTCCCTCTCACAAACAGGATACCTGCCTGGCAGTGGTCGAGGTCACTGACAGGTGTAATATGAAATGTACCTATTGTTTTGCAAATTCATCAATGGACGAAAGCCTTGATCCAGATATGGATACTATCAGGCTCATGTTCGAGACCGTAAAGAAATGCCAGAACGAACCCACATGCATACAGATCTCCGGCGGTGAACCAACCCTGAGGAACGACCTCCCCGAGATTATCAAAATGGGAAAGGAAATTGGCATCAGCCATATCGAACTGAACACCAATGGTGTCAGGATAGCAAGTGACCAGAAATATTTCGACAAAATAGCTGCTGCCGGAATAGATGCAGTCTATCTCGGATTCGACGGAATTTCTGACGAGGTCTACATGCAGAGGACCGGAAGGAAAATGCTCGATGTGAAGAAAGAGGTCATAAACAGGTGTGAGAAGGCCGGCATCGGTGTTGTGCTCGTTCCACTGGTGGCCAAAGGTTACAACCTGCATGAGGTCGGCGGGATAATCGACTTTGCTGCAAGCAGGGTCCCGGCAGTCAGAGGTGTTCACTTCCAGCCTGTATTCCATTCAGGAAGGTCTCCATCGGACAGGACTGACAAGGTGACCATACTGGAGCTTCTCAAGGAGATCGAGAAGCAGACAGAAGGTCAGCTTAAGGTCAGTAATTTCACACCATCACTTATGCCACATGCACATTGCGGAGCCACCTGTCTCACACTTATCGACAACGGAGGATACCTGCCGCTGACAAACGTTTCCATGGGTGCTGTGAAGTCCGCTTCTGATGTGGCAAGTAAGACAAAGAAGTCCATCATGGGAAGATGGAAAGGTCTTGAGAAAGAAAAGGAATCAAAGCCGGCATCATCATGTGGTGATCTGCTGATCAAAGGCTCTTGTTGTGAAAAGCCTCTCAGCGACCTGACCGTGAAAGGTTCATGCTGCGAGAAACCAATAACTGATGTCCTCTCCAAGTCAAAACCCAGTCTGGGTGGATGGGCTGATTTCATTGAGATGAGCATGAACAATTACCTGACCATTTCAACCATGGCATTCCAGGATGTCTGGTCATATGAACAGGACCGTGTGGAGAACTGCTGCATACATGTTGTCACACGTGACGGACGATTCGTCCCGTTCTGTAATTATAATATGACTGACTGCAACGGCAACTTCCTCTACAGGGATGCTGCCTGATCCACCCGGATCATTCGTTTTATTTTAGTTTTTATTTTCTTTTTATTTTTGATCATCACATTATATTTCAGGAACAGGACAGGATGTCCAACAATACACAGGAGGAGAAGAATGAGTCTTTGTACAAAGCTGAACACGTCTGTTCGTATGACCGTGGCAAAAAGGAAACTCGATTCCAGAAAATTAAGTATCCAGCAAGGTAATCCGCTTGAACAGTGGGGTCTTGGGAAGATAAGGAACGATATCAGGAAGAACAAGGTAATGAGCAACTATTTTGGCAGCGAGGAACTCGACAGGGAGTCTGTCAAAGATTACAAGCTCTTCAAGTTCAGGGAACTTCTTGCATATGTGCTGGAGAACAGTCCATACTACCAGGACCTTTATGCGAATGCGGGCATTGATATTTCGGAGATAACCAGCTATGAGGACCTTGAAAAACTCCCTCTGACCGAGCAGAAGGAACTTGCAAACAAACCCTATCACTTCCTCTGTGTGCCAAGAAAGGATATCATCCGTGAGTTCACAAGTTCCGGTACCACTAAAATGCTCAAAAGGATGGCATACACACAGGATGAACTGCTGGAGATCGTCGATTCCGTTATATCCGGCCTGAAGATGGCTGGCATGGATTCAAAGGATGATGTCCTGCAGATAATGTACCCCACCATAACTGCAACCTGGGACCCGGGACTGGTCCTGAGCAAGGCATGTGCCCTCGGAGGTTTCAATTCAGTGATAGAGGATTCCCTTGATGCTGAAGAACAGATAAAGACCATGCAGGAATCCGGTACAACTTTCATAATCGGAACTTCATCTTTCCTCTATGACCTTTCAAAACAGGTAAGCAGTCTCATTGAACCGGGAGAACTGGGTATCAAGAGGATAATATGCTCATCCGAGCCCCTGACAGAGGATATGAGGGAAGAGATCGAGAGCGTGTGGGGATGCAAGGCTCTGCGCCAGTGGGGAATGACTGAACTTGGTCTGGCCAATGCCATTGAGTGCGAGCAGCAGAACGGTTTTCACCTTAACAACCCTGATTTTCTTGTGGAGGTCATCGACCCGAAGACAGGCAAGGTCTTACCGGCAGGTGAGAAGGGTGAGCTTGTGGTCACCACCCTGCGAAGGAAGTGCATGCCTCTTATCCGTTACAGGACACGGGATATCACCTCTATCATCGATGAACCATGTCTTTGCGGAGCTTGCCTGGACCAGAGGATAAGCGACATTGAAAGGTGGACAGGTGAATGAGGTAAGAGCATGTCCTATCCGCTCCGGAAATATATGGCCGAGTTCGTGGGAACCTTCACACTGGTTTTCATAGCAGCGGGTTCCAATGCCATTGACCATCTCTCACATGGGATACTGGGTCTGACAGGTATGGCGATAGCCACCGGAGCCACCGTCATGGTGCTGATATATGCCCTCGGCCATATTTCAGGAGCCCACATCAACCCTGTTGTTACGATTGCCATGGCCGTGACAGGAAAGATGGATTTCAGGGATTCTTTTGCCTACATCATATCACAGGTATCAGGAGCCTGTGCTGCAAGTATCCTGCTCCTGGAACTCTTCCCCTCTACAGTGAGCAGTGTGAACCTCGGTGCCACAAGCCTTGGAGTGGGCATCGCACCTGGAACGGGGATACTCATTGAGGCAATCCTCACTTTTCTGCTCGTCTTTGTCATTTTCGGCGTTGCGGTTGACACCCGTTCCCCACCGGGTCTGGCAGGTTTTGCCATAGGTGCCTTTGTCCTTATTGCCATCATTATCGGGGGACCGATAACCGGTGCTTCCATGAACCCCGCAAGGTCATTCGGTCCAGCTCTTATCGCAGGCTACTGGACAGATCATCTGGTCTACTGGATCGGTCCGATAATCGGCGGTGTCGTTGCGGCTTTGTTCTATGATAATGTGTTCATTCGGGATGATGTGTTCGAGGATCATGTGGATGCTGTCGGTGATGGGGTTTGAGTTTTTTTACGTTACTTTCGTTTTCTTATCGTATTCCACATCCTTAGACAGGTACACTTTTTATCAGTAATATCTAAAAACGTCTGCATGGGCTATAAGTACTACCGGGTATATTTTGATAGTAGATAAAAAAGTTATACGGTCCTGCTTTTCAGGCAGTTCTCATATTGTCAGACTGAACTAAAAAGCGTATACAACGGCTTTATAATAGGTAGCACTCAATAATATATCGCTACTCAGGAGAGAAGATCATGAATAAGATCCTTATCATCTTTGCGCATCCGGCAAGAACACGTTCGAAGATCAATAGTGCTCTTCGTGCTGCTGTTGAAGATCTCGAAAATGTAACCATCAATGATCTCTATGCGAACTATCCGGATTTTCTGATAGATATCAAAAAGGAGCAAAGTCTCTGTGAAGAACATGATGTCATTATTTTCCAGCACCCGCTATATTGGTACTCACCCCCTTCAATAGTAAAGGAATGGCTTGATCTGGTGCTTGAGCATGGCTGGGCCTATGGATCAAAGGGCAAGGCACTCGAAGGAAAGATCTTCCTTCAGGCTATCACAGCAGGCGGTGACGACAGTACCTATAGGAAAGATGGTTGTAACATTTTTACAATTGGAGAGCTTACCTCTCCATATTGTGCTATGGCAAACCTTTGCAATATGAACTGGCTTCCTCCATTCGCGGTTCTTGGTATTCACCAGGGCTTGTCCGAGGAGGAAGTAAAGTTCCATGCAGGAGAATACCGGCGTGCAGTCACTGCCTTGCGGGACGGTATGCTTGATGTTGAGAAAGCAAAGCAGGGTCAATATCTCAACAGTGACCTTGATTCAATTATCAGGAGGACATAACAGTGGAAAATTTCCTGTTACAGCTCTTTATCTTCCTGGCTGCTGCATCCATTGCCGTTCCTATTGCCAAGAAACTGGGTCTTGGTTCGGTACTCGGCTATCTCATAGCAGGTATCGTCATCGGACCCTTCGGCCTCTCTCTCATTGCTGACCTTGAGGAGGTCATGCATTTCACGGAGTTTGGCGTAGTGATGATGCTTTTCCTTGTCGGACTCGAACTCAAACCATCACTGCTCTGGCAGATGCGTACTCCCATATTGGGAATGGGGGGAATGCAGGTAGTCCTCTCGAGTATCATCATTTCCGGTATAGCCATTATCTTCCTGCCATGGCAACAGGCAGTAGCCGTTGGTCTTACTCTCTCCCTCTCCTCTACGGCCATAGTTCTGCAGACTCTGCGTGAAAAGGGGCTGATGAGCACTTCTTCCGGAAGGTCTATCTTCTCGGTTCTCCTTTTCCAGGACCTTGCAGTCATTCCTATGCTTGCCGTTCTACCATTTCTGGCAACGTTGGCCATACATGACGACGGGCATTCTGAGGCAGCTCTCTTTGATATCACTGCACTGCCGGAATACATGCAGATAATTATCACGCTGCTAGCGATCCTGTCTATCTTCTTCATTGGTAAATATGCAAGCAAACCGATATTCAGGACCATTGCAGCTACAAGGGTCAGGGAGATCTTTGTTGCTGCTGCACTGGCCCTTGTAGTTGGTATCTCGATACTTATGACCGCAGTTGGCCTGTCCCCTGCCCTTGGAACCTTCCTTGCCGGTGTTGTCCTGGCAGGCAGCGAGTATCGTCATGAGCTTGAAAGCGATATAGAACCATTCAAGGGCCTGCTACTGGGTATCTTCTTCATTTCCATTGGTGCCAGTCTCAATTTCACACTTATCAGTGAGGAGATCATGCTGATAGCAGGACTCACTGTAGCTTTGATCGTTTTCAAATGGCTGGTCCTCGTAGGCACCGGTCTCATCTTTGGAATGGATAAAAAAGACCGTTCATTCTTTGCTGTCTCTCTTGCACAGGGAGGCGAGTTCGCATTTGTCCTCTTCCAGTTCTCCAGGACCAACGGCGTTTTGCCAGCCCAGACCATAGAACCCCTTATTTCCGCAGTTGCGATCTCCATGTTCCTTACACCGCTCCTTTTCCTGGCATATGAGAAGTTCAGTTCAAGTGCTCAGGAGGATGAAGAGGCCGGACGTGCACCAGACACGATAGACCATACCGGACACAAGGTCATCCTTGCCGGTTTTGGTCGTCTTGGTACCGACCTGGGGCGTTTCCTGATCTCTGCCGGTGTCAAACCGGTAATTCTCGATTATGATGCAGACAATGTGGATGTTCTGAGAAAATTCGGATTTGAGGTTTATTACGGAGATATTACACGTCTTGACCTGCTTGAAGCTGCCGGAGCCGCTGAAGCTGAACTCCTTATAATCGCCATAGGTGACATAGACAGATCGAGAAAGCTGATCGAATTGGCAGGTAAGCACTATCCACATCTGAAGATCGCAGTCAATGCATATGACCGTACAGCTGCCCATGAGCTCATGGATATGGGAATCACCCAGATAAGACGGGAGACCTTTGGCAGTGCCCTGGCACTCGGACAGGACGCCCTGAAACTTCTCGGTTTCGACCCCTATGAAGCACATAAATTGATGCGTATTTTCCGTAAAAAGGACGAAGAGATGATGCCGGAATTACATAAAATGCGCCATAAGGATGAGGACAGTTACATATCAATGTATCAGAAGCATAGCGAAGACCTTGAGAAATTAATGATGCTTGATATGAACTCGGACATGGAAGGGATCGACAGGGCCTGGACTGCTGCAAACCCGGAAAAATAATTCGAAATGGGAAAACCCGGGATGTTCCCTGCAAAAACTAGAAATCAGATGTACACGGATTTCATTAACAGAGGTGTTCCAGTGGATAAAGATGTCAAACCTTCAATAAAGGTATCAAAGAACGGTCCATACATTGCTAAGAATGTAAAAACGCTCAGGAATTCAAAGGGTGTTTTCATTGAGACAAAACCTGTTATGACACTTTGCAGGTGTGGAGGTTCGTCGAATATGCCATTCTGTGACGGAACACATGCAAAGAACGGTTTTTCCGGGGAGAATGAAAAAGACCGTGTTCCAGCCGGAGTTGAGACTTACGTCGGGAAAGATATCAGCATCCACCGCAACAAGAATGTGTGTTGCCATGTAGGGCACTGTGTTCGCAATCTGCCTTCAGTTTTCAAAAAGGGTAAAGACCCATGGGCTGACCCGGATGCTGTGGACCCCGAAGAGATAGCAAAACTCATCAGAAGCTGTCCTTCCGGCGCACTGAGCTATACTATCAACGGAGAATTGCACAAGGATTATTCACATGACCCTGAGATCTTCATCCTTAAGGATGGACCTTACAATGTTACAGGGATAGAGCTTGATGATCCCGATGGCTCAGAACCAGAAACACATGACCATTATTCACTTTGCAGATGTGGAGCCTCCCGAAACAAACCATTCTGTGACGGCAGTCATAGCGATGTTGAATTCAAGGATGAGAAAAATTGAATCCACTTTCCTTTGAAATGATGCGTTCATCTGCGGTTATTGACTAAAACAGTGAAGTATTTTTCAGTACTTCCTGTATATCTTCTTCCTATGACCTACTTCAATAACGAAGATGACCAGCTTTTCCCCTTCAATGCTCATGATGACACGATAATCTCCCACTCTAAGTGAATAAATGGGTGAGTCGGGAAATCCTTTGAGCTTTTTAACGTGATCTTTTGGATTCTCACTGATATCTTTGATGGAAGTAACTATCTTTGCTGCAATGTCCCGGGGGAGTTTCTTGAGATCCTTTAGTGCAGCAGGTGAATAGAGAATAGAATACATTACCTGAGCCCCAGTTCTTTCTCAACCTCTTCCTGTGTATGATATCTTCCACGTTTGAGGTCTTCCAGTGAATCCTCGATCCTTTTGATAGTCTCATCACTCAGGGGTTCCTGGTCGTATGCCATATCAACCAGCCGGGAGACCACATCATTATAGGTTTCTCTGGGGAACAACTTCAACTTATCAAGGCTTTCCTTTAGTTGAGGGTCGATCTTTATAGTGGTAGCTACTGACATATACTATAGTATAGTGTAGTATACTATTTATTGGTGGTGCTGATCTGATAGTTTGTGTTGTGGATGATTACTGATCATCTTCCTTAAATAATTGATAGTTATAGGACCGTCAGTAGCTTATATCATAAAGTACATATAATCACTTGGTTACAAGGGAGTAAGCTGTAAAATGGGGCAACGTTCCGGGCGAGACCGAAATTGGGATCGTACCACAATGACCTTCATTTGCGCGTCATTTGGATGAAGTAAATTTCAGAATAGGATAGAAGGTCTTATTCAACCCAGGCTTCATCAACGCATAGCTGAAATGAAGTGAAATTCAGGACGGGATAAAACCCGATCCCGTAATAACCTTCAACACCTTGTGACCACCATATTGGTTTTATGGTCACATTTTTGATGTCTCATTAATTTTATAACTAAAAATGAAATAAAGAGGAGATCTTATTCTCCGTATAATGCTTTTATGCCTAATATATCACCGAGTCCCAGAGTTCTCTTTTTAGTTTCTCCGACCGCACTGTATCCATACATTGTCAGTTCTGTACATTTTGTAATATATAGATCATTCAATCCATTGTGTCCAAACTCATGTGTTGCTATATTTTGCACATCCATTTTTGTCTTCTCACCGTTCGTGCCCCACTCTATATTGCTATTAAGTTGAACATCAGACTCCACTATTTCACCTGTTGATGTATAGAACCAGAATGTATTCATGGCAATTATCGTACCAGGGCCGGTAGGTCCAAGATCGCTCCACATTACTACATTTTTCTCATCCCTCACTTGTGCAGTTGTAGTTGGAGCACTTTTCTCAGTTCCTTTTTCCGCCGAAAGCAGTTTAAAGCCTATTGCATCATTCCATGGTTTTAAACTATCCTTTATAGCACTAAAAGCCTCACCTGTACCTAAACCACTATCTTCAACATAAATTTCATACTCTACAGTTTTATACCACCTGACTTTAGCTGGTAACAACTTGTACATTTCAACTTCATCATCCCACTCCGTTCTAGAATTATCAGCCGACTTTGCATAATGGATAAAAGTTATTTTCTGGATATCTGACGGTACATTATCTGGCTTGTTATCTGCTGCCACCCCTATACTCGCTGTGCTCAAAACAAACACAGCTAACACTAAACCAATGATCAGCTTATTCACTTCATTTACCCCCATTACATTAGTTGATCAGACCGGATAATTTTGGGATCATCCTCAAATTTTGCAATATATTCAGGGTGCATTCGTATCCCTAAATGCTCATTTCCCACAACCCGAATCTAGCGATTAACCACATAGAATATTGTTTTCAATACAAATAAAGTAATTCCAGAATTAAGAGTTGTTATTATTGAGTTACGTGCATCGGTACGGAATCCAATAATATTGATTAGCAGGCTCTTGATGTGAAGAAAGCTCAAGAGTCCAAGTATCATATAAATAGTTTAAATATGCATCATAATACTTATTAAACCAAAAATCATCATCATCGTCAACACTCTTGACTCAATGTCTTTGCACTCAACAGAGTATTCACTATTTCCTGCATAAAACAAAAATGCCATAGAGCCTGTAGTTAGATATTAAATGAATTTTTGCATCCAGACCGTATCGAAGGTGGTACCATGTTTAATTCCAACTTCAGCAAACCGACCACATTCTGAAAAACCTTTCTTTTTGTGAAACATAAGGCTTTCTTCGTTAATGGATGAGATATTGGCAAGGAGAGAATGAATATTGATATCTTTTGCCTTCGATACAAGTTCTGCCAGTAGCATGCTGCCTATTCCCTTACCTTTGTACCCATCTTTTACAAAATAAGTGGTTTCAGCTGTTACTGAGAACGAAGGAATTGCTGAGTGTGGACGAAGCATTCCAAATGCTACAATCTCATTCTGTTCATTTTTTATGACCACGGAAGGATATCCGGTATTACTCTGCATTAGGATATCAAAGAACTCATATGGGACCTTGTTCTCAAAATATGCTGCGAAGCTGTTCTCTACATAGTAGTTGAAAATGTCTATTATTTCATTCCTGTGAGAAAGGTCGATAGATTCTATAGTGTACTCTGACATACAATCCCTCAATTTGAATCAAGCATTGTATTTGGTATAGCACCTGAACTATTTAAGTTTAGCTACTAAACTATATGGGTCGATCGTCACTTATTTGAATGAGTTCGATGAAAAGGCACTTTTATTTTATCCCTGACCTGAGAACAATTGTCCATCATTTCTTCAAAACTGATAAATATTCTGTTCAGTTTATCTTTTTCTTCCAATGACATTTTTTCTATTTCTGCACATAACTTGGCATTAACAGCTTCATGATACGCTTTGTGCCATTCAAAAGCTTCCTGTCCCATTTCGGTCAGGCTGAGAACAACTGTTTTCTTGTTATCCGGCATTTTCTCTTTTCTTATGTACCCTTTATCTTCCAGTTTTTTTGCAGTCTGAGAGACCGCACCCTTGGTTATGCCAAGTCTGCATGCTAACTGGGAAACACTTTCATGAGAATAACGACCTGCCATATCTATCAGATGCACTTCAGAACTATGAAGTATGATACCATGTCCGATGTCCACAGGCTCTTTCTCAATGGAGACAGCCTTATTTATAAGCCTGACAAGCCCATCAACAATAGCAATTACATCTGCCTCCTCTTCACCGGATCTGTCAACCATATAAACAATCAAGTTGTCTGTTTCAGTATCTAAATCTTACCGATCCGAGTTGATGGTCATGTTCCTGTCACATCAGGAGATCACGGTCAATTATCTGTCATCAGATTGATCATAGTATTTCTGCATACAGTACTTAATAGCCGTGATCTTTCCAAGAATTAATTATCCGCGATCATGACAGGTATGTACGATCTCGTGAATCATTCATACGAGGATCTTTACAGAGCCGTATTTTCATTATCCTATTATAAGGTCACAGAACGCAATAGCATGAACCATAAAAGAAAACAGAATTCACCCCTCACTCCGATACCTGCAATCACTGTCACATTCCTTATTGTACTGGGTATACTCACACCTGGCATTGAAATCAGCCTTCTCATACCAGCTGAGGTCGAACATATCGGAGAGGTACTTCATTCCTTCTTCAAGTGAGATACGGGTCGATTTCTTACAGCATCTGGCTCCACCAGCATCGGCTATGCATTTAAGGGTACAGGCAGTAGCCCAGTTGGCATGTGCTCTTTCCGCGGGTGTGAGGGGTGTGGCTTCCAGCAGCACGCACATTGCAATACCCACTCCTATTCCAGCAGCACATGCTCCATAAAGACCACAGTAGCCACCGGGAACCATGCTTCCACGTCTCATTGCTTCCACGATCGGTCTCTTGTCAGTATTCCCTGTATAGTTCTGGTAGGCAGCAACAAGGACCGCAGGGATAAGAGCATGATGTTCCGGTCCATGCATATGGATACTGGGATGCTCCATAATGATCTCCGCAATGGTCAGCGGGTCAGCGATTTCCGTCGTCTTGCAGATATTCTCAATAACGTCAATGGCATCTTTGGAATGACATCTGTTACATACATAATGTTCTTCCTTGCACACGAAGTATGTTTTTTCCTCTACTTCGCAGTAATGACATGTGGCATTCACAGGCTCGCTCAGGTAATCCACTTCGGCACCGCAGACAAGACAATCGGTCTTACAACCGCTCTTTCCACCCATATTCGAAACCTGTATCACAGGAACATGAGTGCCCTTCATCCCACAGACATCGTTCTTTTCATTTTCCTTATATACAATATTCATTCTTATCACCTCAAATACATCACAAATACATCATTGATCAGCTCCCTTTTCAGGTGAGCAGATGAACATCTCCTTTGGAAGACCCCCGGCGGTCTCCCTCAGTTCTGAACGTGACAACCTCATCAGCCAGCTTACAGGCAGACGGCAGGCAATGTGATGCAGCAGACCAAGTCCTCTGCCGGGTATCACCACATCCCTGTCACATTGAAGTGCACGCCAGGTATCACGTGCAACAACGCTGGCATTCACCGACATCCATGAACGGAATGCTCTTGTGTGTTCCATCCCTGCTGCCGTCCTGAATCCCGTATCCTTCACAGCGGTCGGACAGACGGCCATCACCCTCACATTCAGTCCCTTCTCCTTCAATTCGTAGTTCAATGCCCTGCTGAAGTTCAGCACAAAACTCTTGCTGGCGCCATAAGTGGCAAAATACGGATTCGGCTGGAAGGCCGATATCGAGGATACATTGATTATCCTTCCTTCATTTCGCTCCACCATCTCCTTCAGGTAGAGCCGTGTCATCCGGTAGAGTGTGATAACATGCAGTTGCAGCATGTCAAGTTCCCTCTCCTCGTCGATCTCATTGACAAAACCATATGTCCCGAAACCCGCACAGTTTACAAGTACATCGATCATCAGTGAGTGTTCACGGGTGAATTCACGAACCTTAGTTGCAGCATCCGGTTCAGAAAGATCCTGTTCCAGCAGGAAAATGCGCATATTCAGGTTGATACACTGTAAGGGGTCCCTGACCTGTTTCAAATCCTCTTTATTCCTGTCAACCAGCACAAGGTCGTAACCATCCCTGGCAAAGAGCTTTGCGAGTTCCTGACCGATACCTCCTGCTCCCCCGGTTATGAGGACTGTCTTCCTGCACTTTCCAGCGATATGGTCTGTGTTACTGTTATTTTGCCCCATGCTCACATCCACCTGTACAATGCTTTTACCATCCACAATACACGGTCGCTGTATGGAGGATAGATAATATCCAGCGAACCCCACTTACGGTGGATTACACTTCGTTTGTTAGAGAATTCCATGAAGCAATGGAAACCAAGCGACTTACCCATACCACTGTTATTCACCCCTCCAAAGGGCAGGTTCGGGTTGCTGTAACCGAGCATGTAGTCATTGATGACGGTCCCGCCGGCAGGAATCCCGTCCATGAAATATCGGATGTTCTTCCTGTCGTTACTGGCTATATAGAGCATCAGCGGATTCGGATGCCTTCGTATGATATCCTTGACCTCTGACCTGTCACTGTAGGTAATAACTGGAAGCAAGGGTCCGAATATCTCTTCCTGCATGATATTCATATCCTCGGAGATATTGTCCAGTAGTGTAGGTGGGATGAACAGGTCATCCTCTTCGAAGTTCCCTCCTGTAAGCAGGCTGGCACCCCTGTCCAGTGCATCCTGGTACAGGGAGCTAAGTCTCAGAAAATGATGGTGATTTATGATCCTGCAGTAATCAGGTGAGCTTTCCGTACCCCTGCCGGACCTGTTGTAGAGTTCTGTGACCGCTGACCTGAACTCTTCGATGAACTCTCTCTTTTTAGAATCGTGAATGATAACATAGTCTGGTGTCACACAGGTCTGACCGCAGTTGATCGATTTTGCCCATGCCAGTCTTCTTGCAATACGTTGGATATTAGCGGTCTCATCTATGATGGCAGGTGACTTCCCTCCAAGTTCCAGGGTCACACTGGTAAGATGCTCTGCAGCTTTTCCCATGACTATCTTCCCGACACGAGGACTGCCTGTGAAGAATATGTGGTCGAAGGGCAGTTCCAGCAGCTTCGTTGCCACTGTTGCATCACCTTCTACAACAGCTACCTCGTTCACTTTGAACAGTTCGCTTATCATCTTTTTGATATAGGCTGAAGTATGGGAGGAGATCTCACTGGGTTTCAGTATAACAGCATTGCCTGCTGCTATGGCGTAGACCAGAGGTACAAGGGAGAGGTTGAGAGGAAAGTTCCACGGAGACATAATGAGAACCACTCCCTTTGGATCATAGCGTATATAGGACCGGGTACCGAGCAATGGCAACGGTGTGGAGACCCGGTGGTCCCGGTCCCATTTATGCAGATTCTTTTTCAGATAGGATATCTGGGCCTGGATAACGCCCACTTCTGTTGCTATGACCTCTACCTCTGGTTTTCGCAGATCATTGTAAAGTGCCTCGTAAAGCTCCTGCAGGTTATGTTCATCCTTAAGATAATTATCGATACGAAGCACACGCTCAAGCCTTTCTTTTACATCAAGTGCTCCCGGTCCGGAAGCCTCTTCTTTCTGTGATGCGAATATGGTTCTGATGTCAGGCTGCATGGCGTGTATCACTTCGTTCTGTTGTTCATTCGTATCTTAAACTGAGATGAATCCAAGTAAGAGGAATATGTAGAAGGTAGTAAGGACGGATCCGGCAACAACTTCCTTTGTATTCCTTGATATGGTCCCTTTTGAGAATCCATCGATCGTCAGGCATACCCAGAGCAGGAACACATATCCGGCCATCAGGGATATGAGCGAGAATTCCGGGTGGGACCATGTACCCAGGATCTCTCCCGTAAGCTCTGTGAGGACTGTGAAGAAAGCAACGAAATATGCAAGTCTTATTCCCTGGAAGTTCCTGAAGAGCATGAATGCAAGTGTGAACTTCATCAGTATACTGATCGGTTTCAGGGACAGATCGAACACCATGTGATCAATTGCTATCAATACGGCAAGACTGACCGGGATAAGGATATTCGTCAGGCTGAACCATTTTTTTTCAGAATAGTCCTTCTCGAAGATCTCCCACAGGTTATAGGATGACCAGAATATCGTCCCATATCCCGGGATCAGCCATATTGGGGATCCGCCTATAAATCCTCCAAGGTAGGTGAAATACCCGTATCTGACACCAAGGAGCTCATGGACATAACCGAACACCGATGCGATCACGAGGAAGATCCTGCCCTTCTGGTCTGTGTTCTTCCAGAAGAGTATCCATAGCAATGATAGCACTGCCATTGGCAGGAACTCATCAACGGTAGTCCTGTAGTATATCAGGACACCGAATATGGTCGAGAGCATGAATATGAAGAAATAATGGGGAGTATTGAGAAGGATCCTGCTCTTCTCTTCAAGTGAGACCTTCATATCTCCAAGTTGCAGAGGATTTCGAAGGCTCTGTGTATCTAAGAATACCTTTAATTGAGATATCATGTCGATCACTACATTTTTTATGGATTGTGAGGGAATTAGAGTTACATCTCCTGTTTTCAATCAAATGTGAGGGTTCCCTTATGAAAAAATAAAAAAGCCAGTGTTGATAAGGCACTGGCCAGGGAAGTGTGGAGGTAGATCTCCGGATAAAACCTGATGCGCTTGATATTCAGGTTCCATCATATCAAATGAATAATCTCTCCTGACAGAAGGTCATTGAACATGAAAGATACGATCGGAAGAGACTATTTTTGATTATGCTTTTTATTTCAATACTTGTGGCCTTTGACCATTTCGACCATTGCCTGCAGATTGGCATTCGGGGTCTTACTGACGATACCGCATCCCGGTCCGAGAAGTCCCACTCCTGCCTCCAGTATTCCCTGTGAGACATCTTTGATCTCTTCAGGTGACATTTTCCACAGGGCACTTACAGGATCGAGGTTACCAACGATAACCGCCTTATCCGCCTTGCTTAAAGCGGTAGCAACGTCAACGTTCTGGTCCACACTGATGGCGTCCACTCCTGAGGATTCCATAAGTCCGAGACTTGGTGTAGTATCACCACATATGTGCAATACTGTTGCAACGTTCAGCTCATGCATTGCATCGACTATTTTCTTGTGTGCAGGTACGACGAACTTCTGGTAGAACTCGTCACCGATGAGCATTGCACTTGCTGTAGGGTCGATGATCACCATGGTGTCTGCTCCGTTCTCGACCATCTTCTTTGCATATTCGATGTTGAACTGGGTGGTAAGCTCCATAAGAGCGAATCCGAATTCCTCATCTGTCATAATGGCCATGAACCAGTCGTCACCGTTCATGTGCTGTGCAAGGGAGAAAGGACCGAGCATGCTGCCCATTATCGGCAGTTCTTCGCCGTATTTCTCTGCAAGGATCTTGATCGCTTCACATACAACGCCGATCCTTCCCTGACTGATATCATAGTCTTTGAGTTTCTCGATGTCCTCTGTGGAGCTGACCACATGGCCGACCACTGAAGGCTGCTGTTCTTTAGTACCATCTTTTATCTCGCATCCGAAGAACTCGGCCTCTGCTGTGATATCAAAAGGAACACGAACTGCTTCAAGACCAATGACGGTGTGACCTGCTTCTGCAAGTGTTGCCATCTTCTGCGCATCATTGTTTGCTTCCGGCCAGAAGGCACCACAGGCTTCCATCTGCTCTACGGTTCCTGTCTGTGTTACTGAGATCGCTGGCATCCTGTCAACTGCTTCTCCTCTTAATGCACGTGCCAGTCTCTCTTTAGGTGTGTATTCATCCATTGAAGTGAACTCCTGTAATTTTTATGATTATGAAATGGGATCCGTATCAGGGATCCGGATAAATTTGTCCTGTTGATATTCTGTGAAGTGGATATAGGATGACCGGGACCATCTGACACCTCCATTCCTCTATACTTTAATGTCAGGGTCCCGTCATCATACTACAGGAATGGCACCGACCATTCGCATATGCATACAGGCTGCCTGGCGAGTCTCTGATATTTCGGCAGCCGGTATTGATGGTTGGTTGTTGCTTTGTGTGACCTATCGGATCCACGAACCAGGGCTTTGTCGTGGATCGGATAAGGGCGAACATGTAACAGTGCCTGTCCTGCAGTCATTTCATCTTTAGCTCCACCTTTCAGGTGCAAGAGCTGCTGCTGCTTCCTGTGCCCATCTTGCAGCTTCCATGGCATCGGTCTTTGTTGCATCTGCACCGATCTCAACTGCAAAGTCTGCTGTGATAGGTGCACCGCCGATGATGACCTTCAGGTTGTCCCTGATGCCCTTGCTCTCAAGACTGTCCATGACTCTCTGCATGTTGTCCATTGTGGATGTCATGAGTGTGCTCATGGATACGATGTCTGCCTTGTGCTCAGCAGCAGCTTCTGCGAACTGCTCAACAGGTACGTCCTTTCCAAGGTCGACAGCTTCAAAACCAACAGCGCTCATCATTGTCTTGACGAGGTTCTTACCGATGTCATGTACATCTCCTTCCACACTGCCGATGATAAGGACCTTCCTTGCACCGTCGCCTTCGCTCTTGATGTGTGGTATGAGTATGTCCATACCTCCGTACATTGCATTGGAAGCCATCAGGAGATGTGGCATGAATGCCTGCTTCTGCTCATATCTCTCGCTCATGATCTCCATGCCCTTTGCAAGACCATTTATCACTGCAATGTAAGGGTCAATGCCCTCGTCCAGTGCCTTCTGTGACAATTCGATTGCCTGGTCTTTCTTTCCGTTAACAACTGCATCTGTAAGTCCGTTGATGATCTCATTTTCTTCCATAGAATACCTCCGATATCTTGTCAACATCCAGGAACTGGACCGTTCTGTTCTCATATTCCTGAACATTGGTTCGTTAATGATTTCTTATGCCAACAGAACAGACACTGGATCTGTAATAGTTGACAATTCACCATTGCCCCTATGAATATATATAATAACTTCCAGTAATTAATCAACAGATTACTTATTATCAATACTATATTCTATATTCAGAATATGAATCTTGCAGATCTGCTATTCGTAATCCACAGCTTGCAGGAAAACCCAGGTATGAAAAAAAAGAATACCTTTGATATTATCAAAAGCATGGATATATCGGTCTCCGGATAGAATGTGATCTCATTGATCACAGGAATTTCAGATAATTGCCAGATATCTGTAAATGAGAATTATCAGATACATCCTATATGTATCATCAGATATTCCTTGCTATCTCGTTAGCCCCTGTGATAGCTTCCCATACCCTGCCTGGTTCGCTTGCATCACCCACACAATATATCTCAGGTGCAGCATCCGCTTTTAGCAGTTCATAGTAAAGCTTATCGTCCGCCTGTCCTCCAGTGGCGAATATCACAAGGTCAGTATGGATGACGATCTCCTCGACATCGTCAGGGTCGGTCTTCTTTTCAAAAGGGTTCCTTACATTCTCAGGGATCAGTGGCTTCCAGGGTGTATAAGGGTCCTTTCTCCCCCTGTTAGCCTTGATATGGACCTGGCCATCTGAAAAGCGTACTATCTCTGAGAAATTATACACTCTGACAGGTTGCTGAAGAGCATCTTCCTCTTTTCCGGAAGGCGACCCTTTCCCCATCATCATCCACAACATCTGTGCCCGATTGGCATGGGTGGTCTCCGGCATCAGTTCCTTATTTCTTCCAATAATAGTGACATTGCTTCCTTTTTCACGGGCAAGTGAATAGGCGATCTCACATCCGAGCATCCCGCCACCTACCACTATTATATCTTTAGCATCTGCAGGTAGTTCCATATCACTGTTCAGGAATTCCCTTGCTTCGATGTGTTTTATAGCTTCGATCCCTTCTATGTCAGGTGATCTGGTCCTGAGGCCGTTACAGCAGATTATGACATCATACTCTCCGTCAATCTCATCGGTCCTGATCTCCCTTTCTAACTCTACCTTCAGCCCTTTCTTCTCCATAAGCCTGACCTGGTACTGCAGGTTTTCGAGATATCTTCTGATATCATGCTTTATTGTCATCTTACCGGCAGTGAACAATTGTCCACCTATCCTGTCGGTCTTTTCAAAGAGAGTGACATCATGTCCTCTTTTGCAGGCTGTCATAGCTGCTTCACAACCGGCAGGTCCGGCTCCGATGACAGCTATCTTCCTTATAGTATCTGTCCTGACCAGTTTCTTAGTATCCTCAAAACCGGTGTAAGGGTTCACTGAGCAACAGGGATGTCCTCCTTTTTTGAACGATTCCATACATCCCTCGTGATCGCCTATACAATGGATGATCTCCTTTGCCCTGTTCTGCTTTACCTTGACAGGCCAGTATGGGTCGGCCAGTAGTGGTCTTCCAAGCATTACAAAGTCTGCCCATCCCTGACCAAGCACTTCTTCTGCAACCTCAGGTTTTCCGAGTTTGCCCACAGCTATCACTTTTGCACCGATGTTCTCCTGCCTGAAGAACTCCTTCAGCCTGCCAGCCATCTCCTTCGCATAGATCGCATCATCGAAATAGGATGGAGGATGCGGCCAGAACCAGTTATCGTAGCAACCCCTGTCGACATCGAAAGCATCCACTCCTGCCTCATGGAGAGCCTTGCAGAACTGTAATCCCTCTTCTATCGTCCGTTCCTTTCCATGAAAACGTTTCCTGAATACCGTATCCCCGTAACTTTCCTGCAACGCCTGTGTCAGGTCCAGTCTGTATATAACGGGAAAATCCTCTCCACAGCGTTCCTTTATCTCCCTGACAACGTCGATACCGAACTGGAACTTGTTCCTGTACCTGCCGAAGCTCCTGCGGTTCCAGGGTGCGGAGGTCAACTGGTCCATCAGGTATCCTTCATGGCCGTGCAGGTGGACCCCATCGAATCCTGACATCTTTGCATTGGCTGCACTCTGTCCCATCATTTTGATGATCTTCCTGATCTTACGGTCCGAAAGGGGAAGATGTGGTACCTGGGGTATGTAGAAGTTCCTGTTCCAGGAGGCGGATCTTAATATCTTACCTTTCAATGCAGGTTCAGGAGATCCGACCCTTCCAAGACCGGGGGATAGCTGGATAAAGATCCTGGCTCCATAGGGTCTTACGGCTGCTGTGAGATCCCTCCATCCGCTGAGTCTTGTTCTTGAAGAACCATCGATACGCGGGAAATATGTAGTGTTATTCTCTTCGTAAAGACAGGGGTCGATCCCATAGGACACCGGGACAAGGCCCGTTATGAGCAGACCTGCACCTCCTTTTGCCCTTTCTTTGAAGTATTCTATCATCTTATCAAGAGGGCGGCCGGTAGGATCTGCCATGTTGATATTTCCGATAGGTGCCATTATGATCCTATTCTTGAGATGGCATTTTCCAATGTATGATGGCTCGAACAATCTCCGGAATTCCATGTTCCATCCTCACAAAAGACCTGCTCTCATTTTTAAGACACCATTTTTGATCGTTGCGGTTTTAGAATAGTAATGCACGATGGTTCTGCATAGTGCATTTAGTTCTTTTCAGATATGTCCTGTATACAGGTTAGATATCTTCCGGCATTTTTATAATGCAAAATATGCGCGTAACCGACTATTATATCTGATCCTTTTGTTATGATCAAGGCTTCGATCCAATCAACGTCTTTGTTTTTTTGTCGGTCACGGATTTCTTAGACCTATTTGATTTTCCAGTATAATTCGTTATATATAGACAAGAACTCAAAATCATGTATGGCAGTCAATAGGTGAAAGAGATGTCAGACGAAAAAAGATTTATCGATGATCTGAGGCGCGATGAAAGGTATTCTTTCGAGTTGCAAAGGAAAGGTGTCAACAAGAGCTTCTATGATGCGAACAGGATGTTACATTGTCCCGAATGTGGTACAACCTTCAATCTGTTCTACTCAAGGGCAAAACTATGTGCAGGATGTCCGAGTCTGGTCAGGGGCTGTGAACTTGCCAGATGTACCCACTGTCATACGGAATTCCCGCTGAATAATTTCATGTCAAAGCGTTCTTCACGGGTGACCTCTAATTATATCGAGTCGGTTATCAAGCGATATCACGACACCTTTGGAGAAAGACCGGGGCAGTAAGATCGTATCGGTCCGATCTTATATGCAGGTGGTAAAAATGTGTGTTCTGTGTCAGTATTCTAGCATTTACGGGTCAGTTGTGTTCGGCAGGACAGGCAGATCCCATTAAATCAAGGGCAGGTGAGTTGATCATGAAAACAGAATTGATAAGTACGGTATTTCTGTCAGAGAAGAGGAAGAATACTCTTATCATGTTGATGGAAGGGCCGGCCAGTATTGATGATATAAAGAATTCTATAAATGGGACTACCAGTGCGATAATGGCCCAGATAAAGATACTTCTTGAACAGGGTCTGATCGAACAGGAAAATGATGAGTACAGGCTGACCCATGTGGGGCAGATCATACTCAAAAAGATAAAACCATTGATAGAGGCTCTGAATGTTGTCGAGGGGAACAAGGATTTCTGGGCCAGCAGGGATCTGGGTGCAGTGCCTGATCTGCTTCTTGACAGGATAGGAGACCTCGGTGATGTCATGATACACGAACCAGATCTGAACCATCTTTTCGAGCCACCAAAGGAACTGCTCACAAGTCTGAAACAGACAAGGAACGTGTGCACATTCTATTCATATTTCTGTCCGACATGTCCTTATAACTATGCAGAGCTTGCAAAGAAGGAAGTGAACTATAATCTCGTCCTTACAAGACCTGTGTATGAAAGATTGAGGGACGAGTACACTGAACAGTATAATGCGATCATGGAATCCCAGAACTCACACTTGTTCATATGTGAGGAGGATATCGTGAAACCGGGTGCTATCTCCATCACGGATAATCTTCTGCTGCTATCTTTCTTCAACAAGAAGGGCTTCTTCGATCACAAGAAAGTGATCAGTTTCGAGGATAGTGCAAGACAATGGGGTCAGGAATTCTTCCTGCATTATAGAGGCATTGCAGAGCAGGTCAAGTGATACCTTTATCATCTGTTATTTTTCATGTATCACGATGCTGGTCCGATCTACATGCTCCAGCATGTCCTGCTCATGTGCTGATCGATGGTCTTGACAATATCAAAGGTCTCAATTCTTGTTCTACTTCTGTTCTCCTGCAAGGTCATGATCAGAGACAAACCCTTTTTGTCATCGATCGTTAGAATAGAAAAAAGGTTCTTGATAATATTCGGCCCATGGATTCATTACTACAAGTTATTATATATCCTTTAACCCGTTACTTGGAATTGCAAGCCTGTACCTAACGTGGCAGGCGACCGGTAGATGAGAACGATGGTCGTACAGTCTGGGTCTATCCAGTCTACTTCCAACCTTTATCAACCTTCAAAATATGATAAGATACCATTTCTACATAACTGTACGATATTACACGTACCATCTACACAAAAGCAGGACCTCTCCACACACTATAGGTCCTGCAACCTTTTCTATCCACATGAAGGAAAGTCAATTTTCAGGGAATAAGTATTCGTATATAAATAAATAGTCTCGATCCTATCGATCGTATTATTTTTGATACAGGCTTTGTTCTATCGATCATATCGTCTGTATTTTTGGTGTTGATCATATCGCCAGCTCTTATTTTTTGCCTGAATTCGTTATTTATACCAATCTCACAGAATATCCAGCATGAACCTGTGAAAGGTCCCAACATTCAGTGACCTTTCTGAATTCAAGATCAAAAGGAGGAATTATTTGTACGGGATCGCATTGGACCTTGGGACTAGTGGATTTAGGTTGCAGCTTTTGAACCTTAAGAAAAAGAGTGCTGTAAAAACAGTAATGACAATGAGACATCCTCTTCCTGGAGGGAATGTGATCGACCATCTGGGTTTTGCGATCCAGGTAGGTGAGGACAGTGCTAACAAGATAATGACCCACACTATCCATAAGATGCTTGATGAGCTACATATCCCTCTGGAGATGATCACAAGGATAGCCGTATGTGGGAATCCTATCCAGCTCTCACTTTTCCAGAATATCGAGATAAGGGATCTTGCCTATGCCGGTAAGAACATGCAGAAAAGACTCGGTATCGGGGAAGTGGAAAGAGGCCTCAGGATCTACAGGGGGAGTGATATCTTCGGTATCGATTCAGGTCTGGATGAATGTGAGATCATCGTACTTCCTTCAATAGAGCATGAGATCGGTGCCGATGCCCTTGCAATGATGGTCAAGACAGACTTCATCAATAAGGATGAGGTTGCTATCGTAACTGATTACGGTACCAACGCTGAGATGGCATTGAAGGTAGGTGACCGTATCGTTACCTGCAGTGCAGCTGCCGGTCCTTCAATAGAGGGTCAGGGTATAAAATGCGGAATGCTTGCCAGCCCCGGAGCTATCTCTGATGTGAATGTAGAGGCTGGTTTCTGGCGCACGACCGTTCTGGACGAGAACATGAAGCCCGGAAAAGGTGACCTTATAGACCCGGAAACAGGTGTCATCGTTGAAAATGGTGAGATCCGTGCCAGAGGTATCACAGGAACCGGCGTTATATCGGCTCTCTCTCTTGCCATAAATACAGGTCTGATAAAGAAGCTTCCTGAGCTTCCAAAGGGACGACTCATCCTTGGTGAGAAGGTATTCCTTACGGATGAGGACGTCGCCGAGGCTGGAAAGGCAATTGGTGCCATCAGGGCAGCTCATCTGACGTTGCTTATCGAGTCCGGGGTGAAGTATGAGGACCTGAAGTACATGTACATGTCAGGTGCATCAGGTACCTATGTGGATGCTGAGAAGGGAAGGAAGATAGGACTTGCTCCTGTATTCTCAAAGAACATAGTGCAGTTCGGTAATACATCACTTGAGCTTGCAAAGGATGTCGTTCTCGGGAACTTCGAGCTGGATGAGATAGTGGAACTTGCTGACAGGATAAAGGCTGACCACATCATGCTTGCTTCCAATGATACCTTCAAGAACATCTATGCATGTGAACTGGCCTACTGGACAGAGGGTATGCAGGCTGAGATGTATAATCATTTCCTTGAGGGCAATGGTCTGCCAGGACTGCCTGAGGTCACAGAGGTACCTTCGATCGAGCAGAGGGTCAGCAAGGACATCGATGACACCGGCTATCAGGGTCTGAAGATCATAAGGGATCTGGACATGATCATCGAGGAGGAGTCCAGCGGATGTATGCAATGCAGGATGTGTGAACGTGAATGTCCTGAAAAGGCTATTCATGTTGTCCCAAGGGATGGACACATCTATGTAGACTATACTGCCCACCTTTGTCTGGGAACAAGCTGCAAGAGATGTGTTGGTGTGTGTCCTGTGAAGGCTATCAGTTACAGGGAGATAAGACCACTATCTACAGGGAACATGCCTGCGGTATGATTTCCTGATTTTAGCATAGTTCTGTCTATCTTAAATTGGTTCGATCGAAGAAAAATTCAGGAATTAAAATCATCTGTGGTAAAAACATGAGCTTAGAACCAGGTCAAAATATCAGTATGGAATCGGTGATCAATAACAGTCCTGTTATTGTGACCTCAAGGAAGGTCGAGAAAGGTTTTCCTGTGAAGTATATTTCCAATAACATACGGCAGTTCGGTTATACACCTGAAGACTTCTATTCAGGTAAGGTCGAATTTGCCGACCTTATCCATCATGATGACCGGAAAGCTGTGCTTAAGGCATTCAAGTATCTTAACAAACGGTTACCTGAGTTCATTCAGGAATACAGGATAATAAGCAGGTTCGATGAGGTACGTTTTGTTGAGGACAGGGTACGTATAAAGGAATATGATAAGGACAATATTCATCTTGAAGGTACGATCACCGATATCACTGAACGGAAACACCATCAGATGATCATCCATCAGCAGAAGAACCATGGGAAAAAAGCACTTACTGATACTTCCCTTGAGGATGTTCTGGGATTACTCGTCACCAATGCGGAAATGATAAGGGATGGATTGACATGTGCTATTATGTTGCTGGATAAACAGCACAAGCATATCTGCCGTGTTATCGCACCGAACCTTCCTTCTTTTGTCAAAGATGCTTTCGAGGGTCTGGAGATCGGTTATGGTGTATGCTCCGGTGGAACAGCTCTCTATATGGGTGAACGGGTGATAGTTGAGAATATAGAGACGCATCCATATTGGGCAATGCACAGGGAACTTGCAAAGGAGGCAGACCTCAAGGCAAGCTGGGCGGAGCTTATAACGGCCTCCACAGGTGAGATACTGGGTGTCTTCCTCATGTATTTCAATTTTCCGAACGCACCCTTAAAGGCATGTTATGAGTATCTGAAGGCCAATGCCGATCTTGCAGCAATAGAGATCGAACACAGGATAACGACCGAGAATTTCAGGGAATCGGACCACAGGTTCAAGACCATTTTCAACAACATCAATGACCAGATATACGTCAGTGAGTTGAACGGTAATCTCATAGATGTGAACGAGGTGGTCGTTGAGAGCCTTGGTTATTCCAAGGAGCAGATATTGAGATCATCCCCTGAGGATATCGTTCCTTCGTGGTACGTACAGCGTGCATCTGAACTGATCAAGGTCATCGAAAGGGAACATCAGGCAATGTATGAGGCCGCAGCTATCTGTAAGGATGGTTCAGTCATACCTCTGGAGATCAATGCAAGGATGATCAATTACAATGGCAAGAAGACGATCCTTTCTGTTGCACGTGATATAACCGAACGTAAGAAGGCTGAGAAGGCTAAAAAGCTGAATGAATCCAGACTGGAAGCACTTGTCAGACTCAATGAGATGGAAGCATCATCTATGGATGAGATCGCTGAGTTCGTAAAGGAGGAGGCTGTCAGGCTTACTGAGAGCAAACTTGGTTATCTTGCATTTATGAATGCTGATGAAACCGACCTTATCATGCATTCCTGGTCAAAGGATGCTATGGCCGAGTGTAGCATAAGTGACAGACAGTTCATCTATCCAGTAAGTACCACAGGACTCTGGGGTGAGGCTGTTAAGCAGAGGAAGGCCATTATCACTAACGATTATATGGCCCCTAACCCATTGAAGAAGGGTTATCCTGAGGGACATGTCAAACTGATAAGACACATGAATGTCCCGATATTCGATGGCGGTCACATTGTTGCTGTTGTAGGTGTGGGCAACAAGGAAGAGGATTATGATGAATCCGATGTCCAGCAGCTCACGCTCCTTATGCAGGGAATGTGGAAACTGATCCAGAAAAAACAGTTGAAAGGTGCTTTGAGCAAGTATTCCGAGGAACTGTCAAAGGCAAACACAAAGCTCAGGTCTGTGAATATGATCAGGGATGAGTTCCTTGAGGACAGTATGAAGAACGGTCATGACCTTCTTCATAGTTTCGATGTTCTTGATGATGAAACACTCAACCTGCTGGACGGTTCCCAGAAGGAAGCTATCTCCGCGTTGCTGAATAATTCGGAAAGACTGAAGCTCCTTATTGATGCGGTGCTCTATAGTGATCTTCAGCAGTCCGGGAAGATAGAATACTCATTTGAACCTGTAAGTCTCGGTACTGTCCTTTCGGATGTATTGCTGAACCAGATCCTTCTGATCGATGAGAAACATCTTGCTCTGGAGAAGAATATCCCTGCAGGACTACCACCTGTGAAAGGCGACAGGGAGAAGCTGACCGAGATGTTCGTCTACCTTATTCACAATGCCATCAATCTCACACCTAAGGGCGATTGTATAGGTGTGAATGTCTATGATGAGAACGGGCATCTTCATGTGACCATAAAGGACAATGGTGAAGGAATAGACCAGGAACTGATACCACGCCTGTTCTACAAGATGTATCAGGCAGATGATTCCATATCACGGATGTTCCAGGGATTCGAATCAAGTCTCTATATCTGCAAGGATACCGTGGCTGCCCATCAGGGAAGCATCTGGATCGAGAGCGAGATAGGTCAGGGTAGTTCGTTCCATGTGAAGATCCCTAAGTGGAACTGATCTGAAGAATTTATCTGAATAATTGATCTGAAGCCATGAAGGAACATACAGGAATTATTACAGGATCAGAGAGTCCTCATCCTCTTAGCATTTTCACGAATTCGACAGGTATGGAGTTCATATTGATCCCTGCTGGCGAGTTTGAAATGGGTTCAAAGGTCGATGAGCGGAACTGGTACAGGAATGAAGGTCCGGTTCACAGGGTGACAATAGGAAGACCATTCTATCTTGGCAGATCCCTGGTGACGCAGGAACAATGGTGTGAGGTAATGGAGAACGACCCTTCAAAATTCACAGGGAAACAAAAGCCTGTGGACCGGGTCTCATGGGTTGCTGCGCAGGAGTTCATTGAAAGACTGAACGAAAAGGAGGGTACTGATAGTTACCGTCTTCCCAATGAGGCTGAATGGGAGTATGCATGCAGGGCCGGCACTGCCACACGTTATTCTTTTGGTGACAATGACTCTGATCTGGAGGAATACTGTCATTATGGTAATCAGGATATAGGTTCCTGTCCCGTGGGTCAGAAAAAGCCGAATCCCTGGGGTTTGTATGACATGCATGGGAACCTGTGGGAATGGATGCAGGATGTGTATCATGACAGTTACGAAGATGCACCCGGGGATGGCAGTGCAATGGAGGATGCTGATGGATCATCCATGATTATGAGGGTGCTGCGTGGAGGAAGCTGGCAGACATCTGCTGTTGGGTGTCGGTCAGCAAGCAGGTATTACATGCCTCCGCTCGCCAGACGGAACAGCAGTCGTGTTGGTTTGCGTCTTGTAAGAGAATTATAATGCCTGTTATTTCTGCAACAAAAAATACCTGCCGAAGTTGATATCTCCTTCTTCAAGAATACTGAAGCCGGCCTGTTTAAAGAGAGATTGCCATTTTTTGCCGGATGTCATGGCAAAACAGAATATGCTCATCATTGCAAATGTGTGGAGACTAGGTACCGGGACAATAACCAGTAATTTTCCACCTTCTTTAAGTACGCGATGCAGTTCCTGCAATCCCGAAAGTCTTGCCTTGCCTAAATTATTCAATAATAGAGCGCTTGTGGCCGAATCAAAGGTGTTATTCTCAAATTCAAGATGGGTTACGTCTCCCTGGACTATTTGAACCCGATCGTTTATGCCTGCAATTTCCAGATTCTTTTCCAGCAGGTCTCTTCCACCGGACATGGGATCCACTTTGGGATCAAAGAGATCCAGGGCTACTATGGATCCATTTTTCAACACCTTGCTCAGTTCAATTGTGACCCTGCCGGCACCACATCCTGCATCCAGGACCAGATCATTATCTGAGGAGAACAGATCAACAAAGGGAAGGGTCATGTAATCGGAAGTGCTTACTTTCAAGGCCACTACACTTCCTATAAAAAAATTAGCCGATAGCAAAATAAGGGGTAATGAAAGCAATTGTAAATAAGGCCACCATTTATTAAAAAATAGTATCAAGCCCGCTACTAAGCAGATAATTCCCATGATCCTGAGACCATATATGAGGCCATTGGTTCTATAATAGAAATCATATTTTCTTTCATCTACCATTCCTATTCCTCATTTATAGTAGATCTGGTTCTAAGGCTATTAATATTCTCTTGTTTCATTGCTGGCACACTTTCGGTTGAATGCACGAGCAATGATATTGATATTTTGAGAAAAAAGCCGGATCATCAGGAAACAGTACATTCATATTTCCTGTTATTTCAAAAAAGCTACCTGTATACCCTATTCAAAAACCTCATTGGGTCCTTACTCCTGTCGAACAGATGATACGCCAGTGGGTATGCAAGAGGCCCAAGCATTTCAAAGAGCTTCCTGTTCCTTTTTGAGTGTTTGAGCTTTTGATGCAGGTTAGCTTTTACAAGTTCATCGTAGGACTCACCGGTCATGATGCTCCTCACAGCCAGGTTAGCACTCTGGAATGCATATCTCATGCCGAATCCCCATAGGTAATCCTGAAGTCCGCCTGCCTCGCCTATGAGCATTGCACCGTCCTCGTTGTACATGTTCTCTCTTACCTCAAAGTAGCCATACCCTCCGAACTTATGGCCAGAGATTATGTCTTCCTGATCGATGTATTCTGAGAAACAGTCAATAGTATTCTGGAGGTACTTTTCAGAATCCAGGACGTTCTTGTTATCAAAAACGGTTGCTATAGTTCCTTCTCCATCCTTGATGAGCAGATAAGAGTAGAATCCTTTTGCGATCTCACTCCCTAAGGCCATGTGGTATGCATCAGCTTTTTTCGTGCTGAACTTGATGCCTTTTGCAAGGATATTTCCCTTTACAGGACCGGTTGCAACAATATGGATAGGAACGTCTTCTTCGGGTATCGTTCCGTAATGAATGTTAACCCCAAGGGCCTTTGCCTGTTCCAGCAGGCACGTATCCAGACAATCACTGTCTGTGCCACGTTTTACCATATAGCAGGCATTATCGCCGCTGAGATTGCGAATTTTGTCAGAATAGTGCAGATTCAGTTCACAGAGAGGTACGCATTTAAAAGATGTATCAATACCTATGGACCTGATCTCATCGATCGCATCGGTATCTTCCGACCAGTTCTCTATTGCCTGCCAGTCACTGTTGAATCTCGTACCGGTGCTCTTTCTTTTTTCGTAGATATTGACATCATATCCGTTCTTCCGGAGAATGATCGCGCATGCAAGCCCGCTTATTCCGGCTCCGAGGATATTGATCTCTTTGTTCATTCCAGCACCTGTTCAATAGTGGTATGTAGTTGACCACTGATGATGATTTTTGCATATAACGATATAGATACTTAAAAGTATTTTGTCTGGTCGATTTTTTACATTAAGCCTCTTGCCCCTGTTCCATTGTAATTGTCAGTTGTTTTATGTGACTGGCAATTTCCACGAATCGATGATTATATATACCATAATTTACACAATTATCAGTAATTACTGTAAATTATGTAAATAAGGTTGCAAAATGGAAACTGTCAGAAAAGAATTCGAGGAACTCGTGTATCAGGGTATCAGGTCCCATGGATTGGATGAACTCTCTTCCAGGCTTCTTGCCATACTTTATTCTGAACCTGATGAGCTAACACTTGAAGAGTTGTCTTCAAAGACCGGATATAGTTTTTCGGCAGTCAGCACCGCTATGAAATTGCTTAGCGGGGTGGGACTTGTTGATAAGTCCAAGAAGGCCGGTTCAAAGAAGCTGTATTACTCGATTCAGAGGGATATGCTGTCAATGACCATTGCTGCAATAAGGTCCAAGAACGAATGCATGGTGCTTCCTGCACTAAAGGACCTTCCTGCGATCATGGAGAAATGCAAGGACAGTGAAGATGAGGATTCTGAAGGAACACTCGGTATCATCGAGCAATACTACCAGCAAATGGTCGCATTAGACCTGATCTTCAAGAATCTTATCGAGTTTACAGAAAAGCTTCAAAGGGAGATGGGAGAGGTATGAATCTGAGAAATGGATCTGTATGTTTGTTCATATTGGTATTGGTAATTATCCTGGCAGGAGTTCCTGTCGTTCAGGCGGAATCTTCAGGTGATGAATGTTTAAGGGCAGTTGTGGAAGATATAAGTCCAAGTTCTGTCGGCAGGGATGAGGAATTCACTGTAGGTATCAGTCTTGAGAATTGCGGGACCCAGGTTCCTGAGGATATCACATTTGAGATATTCAGCATCCCGCCTGATATCATAGTTACAGAGGACCTTGTCACTGAAATTCCCCGATTTGTGTACAAGGACAGTGAGAGGCAGTTGAGATACCATATGAGAACAACCCCTGACGCTGTACCTGGTCCTCATCTCATCAAAATGAAACTGACATACGGAACCGGAGATACACAGAGGACAGCATATTATGAGGTTGAGATCATAGTCACAGGTGAGCATGCTGAACCAAGGATCTCCTCTGTCACTACAGATCCGAAGTATATCTATGCCGGTGACACGGTCGATCTTGATCTCGAGATACAGAATTACGGGGATTCAATAGCAAAATCCGTAGAGGTCTATCTGGAACATGATTTTAAAGGGATAACAGGTTCCACTGTAGGGGCACTTGCAGCAAATGATACCCAAACAGCATCGTTCAAGTTCAAGGCCAACAGCTCAGGAACCTTTGAGATCCCTGTTATCATAGAATACGAGGATGATTATGGTGTCCAGAAGGATGAATATGATATCCAGATTACCGTACTCGACAGGAAAGGCAGCCTCAACCTTGCATCTGTAAAGATCAACCCGGTCCTTCCTTATGTGGATGATACTGTGGAACTGACAATGAGGGTCGAGAACTCAGGTGACAGGACCATTAATTCAATACGTGTCTATGCGGACCATCCGTTCCAGGGACTGAAGGAGTCTTTTATAGGATCCCTTGACCCTGATGAGGACGGACCGGCAGTGATCACTTTTGTTGCAGACCAGTCCGGAGAGTTCGAGATCCCGGTTACTATCACTTATATCGATGATTTCGGTGAGGAACAGGTCGAAACGAAGGTAAATATCATAGTCATGGAAAGGGATGGGGGAGCAGGAACGATAATTATCGTATTGTTGCTTCTGGCTGTTATCGGCGGACTGGCCTACAATAACTATAGAACCAAAAGATCAAAGGATGAGATCATCAAGCAGTTAATGGAAGGCGGCAGCGCTCCAGTTGAGGACACAGAAGAATAAGGGGTCCGGAGGTCTTCGGTATGATAGATGATATCAGGGTTGGAGCTCTAATTGCAGGCAGCAGCATAAAAAGAGGGAACAAAAAAACATTGGTATTCATTGTTTTTGTTCTTTCACTTATTTTTATGAACCTTGTATTCCTTCCATCGATGATAGGGGGAATGACTGTCCTGTTCACGGGTATCATGCAGGATTATCCTTACGGGGATGTTGTTATCGAACCATCTGGCGATAATATGTACATCAACAATGCCGACAATGTCCTGCAGAAGGTCCGGGCTGTGGAAGGAGTAAGGGCTGCAACAAAAAGACTGGATGTTGGAGCATCCATCGAGCATAAACAAAACGTTGTGGGGGTAACGATAACGGGTCTAGTTCCCACAGAGGAGTATGAGATATCACAATACCCCTATAGTATCATTGAAGGAGATTTTCTGGGGGAGCTTTCCCGGGATGAGATCATCATTGGTGCTGCAATCGCAGGCACAAGTACAACCTTTGGAGATATATATGATGATCTGGGTGAAGCCAGAGTTGGATCACTTGTTGAAGTAACATACAGTAACGGTGTGAAAAGGACCTATAAGGTCAAGGGTATCATGGAAGGAACATTTGAACTTGTTGACCTCAATGCCCTGGTTCACTACAAAGAGATCGAAGAAGTATATGGTCTGGAAGGGGATAAAGCCACCAGTGTGGTCGTAAGGGTTGATCAGCCGGGAAGTGAGGATCATATGAAGTACAAGATAAGGGATGCCGGTGTGAATGAGCAGGTATTCACATGGGCTGATAAATCCGAGACCATCATAAGACAAGCATTACAAAGTCTTGGTGCTCTGGACATAATGTCAAAGTTTGTGGGTTTGATCGTAGGGGCAGCATTGATCCTGATCATAATCTACATCAACATACTTAACAGGAAAAAAGAGATCGGCATATTAAAAGCAATAGGCATTACACCGAGATCGATAGTACTGTCTTATGCTTTCCTTAGCATGTTCTATGTTTCTTTGGGGATACTTGCAGGATTGGTCCTATACCTCTCACTTATGCTTTACTTCCAGGCAAATCCTGTGACATTCTATGAGACCATGGAAATAAGGCCACAGATAGATGTGATGCTGCTTATAGAGAGCATAGTTACCATGCTCACCCTGTCGGTGATAGCCGGAACCCTCCCTGCATGGAGTGTGTCAAAGGAGAGTATACTCAAAGCCATATGGGGACGTTGAAATGATCACGGTAAAGGACCTCAAAAGGTATTACGGCTCAGGGGATACGACCGTCAAGGCTCTTAATGGTGTTTCCTTCGAGATAAAGAAGGGAGAGTTCGTAGCCATCATGGGTGCGTCAGGAAGCGGAAAAACTACCCTCCTGAGAATACTGGCTCTGCTGGACGATGCGACAGGTGGCGAGTACACCATCCGTGGCCTGAAGGTTTCCAGTCTGCCTGAGGCGGAGAGAAGCTATTACAGGCTGACCCAGGTGGGTTATGTGTTCCAGGACTACGCGCTTATCAACGAGATGACCGCCGCAGAGAATGTGTATATCCTCTCAATGATGGAAGGAAAGTCAAAGAAAGAATCCTATAAGACCGCCCTAGAGGCACTGGATAAGGTCGGCCTGAAGGACAAACATGACAGGATCCCTGATGAACTGTCAGGTGGGGAGAAACAGAGGGTGGCTATCGCAAGGGCAATAGCCAAAAAACCTGACATAATGTTCGCTGATGAACCCTGTGCGAACCTTGATACCAGGAACTCTGAGCAGGTGCTGGAAGTGTTCAAGGACCTGAACGACAACTATGGCCAGACCATTGTGATGGTAACGCATGAGCCATGGCATGTGAAGTACGTGGACCGTGTCATCACTTTCCAGGATGGTGTCCTGGTCAGTGATGAGTGGGTGGAACAATAATCTTCTATTACCTTGCTTCTGTTCCGATGGTTTCCTCTATCGCCAGAACAGGTTGCTCGATGACGCCCATCACATTGACGATACCAAATATCACTCCAAGGACCATGCCACCAATTCCAAGGTACGCATAGGCATCATAGAGAGTTCCTGTCTTAAGGATTGGCTGGATTATCAGTGGGCTCACGAGCTGACCGAGGAAGAGTACGGTGGTAAATCCTGAGAATATCCTTCCACGGGAATCCTCAGGTGCGATCCTTCCAAGCCAGCTAAGGTTCGTGGTGTTTATGACACCGAACGCAATGCCTGTTATTATCAGTCCTGCAATGAGTGATGGCATATCAGGTGCAATGGAGAGGATAAAGATTCCTGCTCCGAACATGATGAAGAAGAAGAGGTTCGTCTTCATCTCTGTAAGGAATCCTGAGACCTTTACCTGTCCCAGTGCTCCTACTGTTCCGAAAAGTCCGGGGATGGATATCAGAGCACCAATTAGAAGTGCCGATGTGATACCTTTTTCATCCAGGACGAACGGTAGTTTTGTAGGTACTGAGAAGAAGAGCACCATGAGCACGAATGTTGCTATGTAGATCATGACAATGCTTTTGAGTGGCAGCTTCTTCTCTTTGAAGTGCCTGTCAACATCAGGGTTCTCAGTGTGCCTGTCCTTTTCATTGCTGCTCTTTGACCCGCTGAGGGAGATCATTGCTCCCGGGATTATAAGAAGTGCTATGAGGTAAATGTAGAAAGGTGCATGCCAGCTTATATCTGCCAGGGCGCCGCCTGCCACTTCAAGGACCACAGCTCCGAAACCCATGCATGCGGATTGCAGCCCTATCTTCTTCTTGAGCTCGGCGCCGGAATAGTTGTCTGCCAGCAGGGCGGTGGCACAGATGGTCATTCCTGCGATACCGACACCCAGCAATATCCTGAAGGCCAGTATAAGATAGAGTGAATTGAGAATAGCACCGGTGGCTCCTACAAACGCAAAGATCGCAAGGGCTATCATGAGTATGTTCTTCCTGCTGTATCTGTCAGCCATGATGCCGATGAAAGGGGAGCTAAGAATGATACCAAGTGCCGGTAATGTGACCACCATGGAGACCAGCAGACCTGCGTTCGGTACGTCTGAGAAGAATTCCAGCATCTCCGGCAGTGCGGGTGCAACAGCAGCCGAACCCATGATAGTGAGCATGGATGCGCTGAGGATGACAATGATCTTTAAGGTCTCGTATCCGGACCTTTGCTTTGAATTCTGTTTTTGATCATTTACTGGTCTTTCAGTGGAAATTCCTTCCATTTTCTGTCACCTTTTTCGTAAGCATTTGCATAGCTGTTCTGCGCTATCTTGCGGAGCAATGCCTTTGCCTGTTCTTTTTCTTCTTCTGTAAAGTCTCTTAAAACAGCTTCTTCCCATTCTCTGTCTATGTTCTCCACCAGAGGAATGAGCTCTTCACCTTTCTCGGTCAGATAAACGAGCACAGCCCTACGGTTATTTTCATCCGGGATACGTCTGACAATACCATTTTTCTCAAGAATGTTCACAGCTCTGGCAACGGTTCCTTTGTCAATGAGCAGTGATCCGGCAAGGAAATCCTGTGTAATACCCTGCTGGTCGGCAAGTACCATGAGTACATGGAACTGGCCTGATGAGAGTCCAAGCTCTTTCATCTGGTTGTTTATTCTCACAAAATGACTGCGATAGGTCATTGAGATGTATGCTCCGAGGGGTATGTATTTCATTTGTTTTCCTCTGGTTTGATGATGTCAAGGCAACTGTTGTCACAACAACCTCATAGTAATTTAATATTTAATTATTTTGATAAGTAAATGTGATATGGACCGGATGATGAATGTCCGGGACCAAAAACAAGGAATATTAGAGGAATGCGAACAACATGATGTTAGCAACCTCTTTTTCTTTGATATGGGTCAGTTGCAGAAATTATCAAGTCTTTTCAATAACAGTTTCCCATTTTCATTGACGATATACTTTTTCCATGTTGTTTTTTCAGGATTAAGACATGTAATGAAGCCCTTTTCCCTGAATTCCTTTAGAGCATGACTTATGTTCTGTATGGACCTGCTTGTTTCCTGTGCTATGAAAGATGCTTTCAGTACCGAATGCCTTTTCATGGATTCCATCAGGATCACTCGCCGGTCAACGTCGAATACCCACGCAAAAAGTTCATCATCAGACATGCTGCTCAGATCATTTGTATCTGATCTCAATGTTTCTCTCAATTGTGACATAATAATTCATCCGTTTTTCCAACAGTTGTTTGAACAACTGTTGTTAAGACAACAATAATACTATATCTGATACTTAAAGATTGCTTCTTTTAAGAAAGTTATGATCTATAACGTAACACTTAAATTAGCATACTTCATTACTTATTTTGATGAACAACAACTAAGCATTCTGTTCTATTGAAAGTTGTTAGCGGTTAATCGAAGATCTCGAGTCCCGGGACTTATCCCTGAAGGAGGGCTCGCTTATGAATTTAACAGATATTATTGAGTTTACACAGAAGCCACAGCTATACGCTGAAGGAAATGCGGTTATGTGGACGGATGCCCACATTTCGGAACAGTTGTTGAACATCCACCTTAACCCGGATATCGATCTGGCAAGCCGGAAAAGGTCAAGTATCGAGATCACGGTTGACTGGATCTTTGATTCGGTCAACATGGAAAAGATGAACATCCTCGGCCTCGGATGCGGTCCGGGCCTGTATTGCGAGATGATGGCCGAAAGAGGCCACCGGGTCACAGGTGTTGATTTCTCTAAGAATTCCATTGAATATGCCAGAAGGCAGGCCAGAAGCAAAGGTCTGGATATCGAGTATGTGAACCAGAACTATCTCGAACTCACGGAGGAGAACAGGTACGACCTTGTGATGATGGTCTTCACAGATCTCGGTGTCCTGAAACCACATGAAAGGGAGATACTCATCAGGAACGTCCATAGGGCCTTAAAGCCGGGAGGAACCTTCATCTTTGATGTCCTGAGCGACCTTGACCTCGAAACTAAGGTCTCGGAAAGGTCGTGGGAGATGGAAGAGAGCGGCTTCTGGAAGGACAGCCCATACCTGACACTCTCGGATTCTTTCCTGTACCCTGAAGAGAAGGTGATACTGTACCAGCATATCGTGATGGACGAGTCTGACAATTCCAGTGTCTATCGCTTCTGGACACATTTCTTTGCGTCAGATGATTTGAAACCGATGCTTGAGCCGGAGGGCTTTGAGGACATCGAATGTTTTGATGATGTGCTGCCAGACATTGATATGTGGAACGGGGAGAATGTGCTGTTCTGTAGATCAAGGAAGGTTATTGGGGAAATGGATGCCTGAGGGCATCTATTTCTTGTTTTCTTTTTTCAACACCTGACCTTTTTCCGTTAACCTGTACTTTTGTATCCGGCTTGTGGGTTTATCCGGGATTGTCATTTCAATGATTCCAGATTCCAGTGCAGGTAAAAGATAATGTTTTCTGAAATGCTTTCTATTTTTTTAAGTTTAGAGCATCTTGAAGTTCTTTTCTAGTCTTTTCACCAATAATAGTATTAACCAGAATAATTTCTGTGGTGACTTCCGTGGTGACTTCCGTGGTGACTTCCGTGGTGACTTCCGTGGTGACTTCCGTGGTGACTTCCGTGGTGACTTCTCCAGCTTTTCCTTTTCTTTGCAGGAGGAGCACGAAAGAACCGTTCTTCAATCAGAATTCCGGCTCTTTCATATCATGCTTTCTGCAGAGTTCGATCATATCCTTCATTTTATTTCCAAAAGGATTACTGAGGCAATGAAGCTTTAATAAAGCTTCTTTTTTCAATTAAACGACATAATGAAGCTTTTCTTGCTAAGTATGCTTATATTAAAAACGGAGAATCAGTGATCTGTCAGAAAGCACTGGCAAATATTCAGACAATACCTAAGCCTCAATGTGGCCTGACCAAAATAGTGACGGAGAAAATAAATGAAGTACACATTCCTGAAAACAGTGGCCTGTATATCGTTAATATTCGAGTGCATTGGGTTGTATTGGCTGAAAAATACAATGATGATCGTATAAAGAAAGAAAAGGAGGGAAATTTTATGAAAAACTTAAAAATCTATTCGCTAATGGTATTTCTTGTACTATTGGTTTTTACTTCCGGTTGTATTGGTACCCAGGATGATCAAACAGCCACCGATTCAGATTCATCTGATGCATCCGATGTTCAAATGGAAGATGCACAGGCTGAAATGGACGGGAATATGACCCCACCTGACGGGATGCCAGATGGTGAAATGGGAATGCCTCCAGGTGGAGAAGGCGGTTCTGCCAGCGTAGATACCGGTACCGGGGCATATGTTCTGGCTGATGGTGAAGAGCTGACCGAAGGAACATATACATCTTCAAATGACGATGAGAATGCGATAAGGGCTGAAGGCGAGGTTACTGCAACACTTACCGATGTAAGCGTAGAGAAAACAGATGGTTCTGCATCAAGCAGTGATGCATCAAGTTTCTATGGTCTGAATGCAGCAATCCTTGCGCTTGATAATGCGGTCCTTAACATCAATGGCGGTACGGTCACAGCTACAACTGAAGGTTCCAATGGTGTCTTTGCATACGATGGTGCAACGATCTACATAGAGGATACCGAGATAACTGTAACTGGCGGAAATGCCGGCGGTATCGAAGTTGCCGGTGGCGGAACAATGTATGCAAGCAACCTCAATGTCTTTTCAGCAGTGAAAGCTGCAATACGCAGTGACCGTGGCGGCGGAACAATGGTCGTTGATGGCGGTACATACACAACCAGTGGAAGCTCAGGTGCTCCTGCGATCTACAGCACAGCAGATGTTACAGTAAGCAATGCAATACTTACAGCTGAGACCTCTGAAGCAGTTGTTGTTGAAGGACTGAACTCAGTTACGATCAATGATTGTGATGTATCAGGAAATATGGAAGGTGTATATGGTGATGAAGGTTCAGAGAACATCCATAATGTGATGCTATACCAGAGTATGTCCGGTGATGCAGAGGTCGGAACCAGCTCATTCACAATGACCGGCGGGTCCCTTGTATCTAACAATGGGGACATGTTCTATGTCACAAATACTGAAAGTGTCATCACACTGAACAACGTTGACCTGACCCTTGCTGAAGACACATACCTGATCCTGATCGCAGGTAATGATGGTTCAAGAGGCTGGGGAACCGAAGGTTCCAATGGCGGTACCTGTGATGTCAACTTCAATGAGCAGACTGCAACAGGTGACATTATGGTCGACTCCATCTCTGAAATGACCCTGACCCTTTCAGACGGAACATCATACACCGGTGCAATAAACACCGACGGAACAGAAGCTTCTGTGCTCTCTGTAACCATCGACGATACAAGCATATGGACACTCAGCGGTGACAGCTACATTACAGAACTAAGTGGAAATACCGACAACATCGAGTTGAACGGTTACACACTGTATGTAGATGGAGTCGCTTTCGAGTAAGTCTTTTGAGAATGGAGGGGGAGTTTCCTCCTCTGTTGTTTTTTGTTATCTTCTGGCATTTATTTTATAATTTGAACTTATTTCTTCATGGGTGTACTTTTAAGAAAAATAAGTCAAATGTAGCGTTCAATTAAAACTTCATTAGCTACTACACTAAAAAAAGATTGTCTTTTGAAAATGTTGGATTATATATCCAAAAAACAAGCCTAAAAATAATTAGATGAAAAATGCACCTGATGGTGCATTCATAATTGATGTTTTTTCATCTTAATACTTCCTTTTCCTCCTTAACAAAAATACCATGAAGGTACCCAAAAAGCTGGCTGTTACAAAAGGACTTGCTGTCGGTACATCCCAAGGAAGTGGACCCACCCATACACTTAAACCATCTGATAATTGTTGACCATCCTCACATGTTATAGTCAGCATCACAGAATAGGTTCCATTTTCTGAGTAAGTATGTGTTGGTTTTAGAGTACCATAAGCATGGTTTCCATCTCCGAAATCCCAACAGATTGATGATGAATCATCTTCAAGATTGCTAAATGAACCGGAAAATTGAACCTCTTCATTAGCAGCAACAAACATATCTCTTCCTGCATTTACCAGTGGTTTTTCATCTGAAGCACATGATCCACAGAAATAAATAATTTCACCGTTTTCAAGCCCATCTCCATCACCTATACCACCATCTTTTATCTCTATTACAATTATGTTATCTCCATTATTTGATTTGACTGGAAGTTGATACCACTCTTCTGTTTTCTGACATATCCAATACAGTGAGTTTTCAGGTATAACTGAAGGATAACTCAATGTAAGATTTACTGACTGTCCAGTATTCAAGTCGGTAATGTTGCAGGAAATAAATCCATGTGGAAAATCAACGTTAGGCTTTCCAGCTAAGGGGAGAGCAGAGTCATCTAAAAGGATAAGATCCTCAATTATTCCATTGTCTGAAAGTACAGAAATACAACTATCTTCTGTACCTAAGGAAACAGTGTTGTCAGAAATGGTAGGTGCTTTATTGTGAATCGAGAGACCTGTTAGCATTGCTACATTCAACGATGATTCGTATACCTCGCCCTGCTCAACAATACCTGAATAGTTCTTGTTGAAAACCGTATTATTTTCAACTGATCCAGTTATTTCCAAATTATAATCTCCATCGCTGTTGGCAATTAATATAATACGATAATTACCACTTTCAAGCTCAGGTATAGTTAACTTTTCCTCAGGCTCTTTTTCGTATGTAGCCTTAGGTATTTGAATTTCAAATTCACCAGTTTGATAGTTCATTCCTACGTGTCTGCCAAGAGGATCATAGACATGCAAGTCTACATGAGAATGAAGAATGAAAGTTATTGTTGAGAGTCTCTGGACCTCTTCAGGAACTATCCTTGTCTGAAGAGATAATATCGAATAAGCCGTTGTAAGATCTGGATTATTTTCCCAAAGCCATCCATCCCAGTCGTTTATCCAAAAACCATCTGGATTTTGGTATTGTGTCAAATTGTTTGTTAATTCATCATACCAGTCTTCTTGTTCCACATTGTTAGTGTCTGATGATAATATACGGGCTTTTGACATTGATACATAGTAGTAGAACTGACTCGAATGTGGATTGCCTGCAGAACCCGGATTCCTATCCCAAACATCGTTGTAATCAGCCCATTGCAAAGCATCCTGCATTCGAGGATCATTCAAATCAACGTCGCAAAGAAGCAAGGACCAAATTCCAGCTCCTGAAATGCTTCCGTACGATTGTCCTCCACCAACTGTGGTTGATCCGGGATGATAAATAAAACCACCATCATCGTACAGATTATACGCAGAGTTCCATTCAACTGTGTAGTCTAAATCTGAAATGTACACATTTTCCTGCCTGTTCTGGCACCTTGCCAAAAATACCTGTGCTTTGTCCCATAGATCATGATCTTTTGGCAAACCTGCTGCATCCAGAGCCATTAAAGCCCATTGGGAATTGGAAAGGTCCGGTCTTTCGTGACTACCATAACCAAACCCTCCATAATACCAATTATCCTTATCAACTGAAGGCCATAGGCTATCTTCATCCCATTGAGATTCAACAAGCCAATTTTTTGCAGCTTCAATTTCATCTTCATAGTCTGGATTGTGGGTTGCTACAAGTGCCATAGTAGCAAGAGAAGTACCGTATGTTGGGCGGTAATCATACATCGTGCCATCAGATTTTCTTCTACTTAAAATGTATTCAATTGCATTGCTGACAGCAGGATCACTTTCGTCATAGCCAGCATTCATGAAACATAGAGCAGACAGAGACGTTATACCAACGTTATTACTCCAAGACCCATCTGACTTTTGACTTGTTCTTAACCAGTCAAGCCCAGTTAAAACAGCAGCTTCATCCTTATAATCTAATGCAGTTTCAACGTTCAATGATCCGTAGCCTGATTCAGAATCCCATCCAATAAAACCTATATTGTTTGCTGACAATTCGAATAGATGAGATAGTACTCTTGGTTTTCCTTGAAAACTTGGTTCTGCTTCAAGTATGACTGCAGCTGCACCAGCTACATGTGGAGCTGCCATTGAAGTTCCTGCAGCTCGACTATTATAATCTGAAGAATCATTTACTTCATAATTGTTTCCATTGATTATGGATGTAGATACTACCTCTGTGTAAGGAGGATTATTGTTAAAACCAGACCATCGCCCACCAGGAGCAACAACATTAGGTTTTTCAATATCATTGTTTGTCGGTCCATAACTTGAATAACTTGCAACATTATTAGTGTTTTTATAGATAGCTCCTACTGTGAAAGCGGATGGTGCAGTACCAGGGTCAGTTAAAGTGTTTGAAGAGCTAAATGGGGCAAAATTTTGATTATATTGAACGTTGCCTACAACAGTATCGCGAGTGCAATACAAATGAAAAACCTGCTCTTCATTTACTGAAGTTCCTTCTACAGTTACATTATAAGTTCCAGGAGCTAAAGCAAGTGATTCTTCTCTCCCTGAATTAGTTGAAGACTCAGCTACTCTATTACCAGCGGCATCGTAGACAACCAAATCCAAGTCATTTGCTACACCTTCAGGATTTACCCAAGTAAGATATACATCTGTTCCTCCTCCAAAAAGGCCCCAGAAATATTGTGGAATTTGTGTGGTCAAATCAAAATCTACAATATTTCCTTCTCTCACAGAACCTGTAGCATGGCATCGTTTACTTTGATCGTTTCCAGCCGATTTTACAAAAAAAGCACCATTTTCGACTGCATATTCAACTGCATTGCACATATCATCAGTTCCATCACGAGTTGTAAACCACCATCCCATACTACAACTTATAACATCTGCTTCATACTCGTCAACTGCCCGAAATATCGCTGCAACCACTTCAGTTTCATCAGAAGCCTTTATTACAGTAATGTTGGAACCAGATGCGATTCCTTTTATTCCAAATTCAAAAAAAGAACCATCTTCTTGAATCTGGGCAATTGGATAAAATGAAAAAGGTGGAGCTATGTCATTTTGATTCATGTTTGTCCATTCAAATTCGTAGAATGGACCTTCATTGGCATCCAACCAGTCGCCATCTCCAAAATCTATGTACACCGCATCGTACTCATTGTTATTTGAAGTGTCAGCAAGTAAAACATTCCATACATCTAAACTGTCTCCATCATCATTAAAATCATATTGATGTTCAGCATCGACATTTTCATTTATTATACCAAAATGGTAGTTCCCACTCTGGGAAGTTCCGGGTGTAACTTCAGCATGCTCAGCAAATATATTTGGAGTTTCCACGATAAGCGGGTTTGCTGCAATTATTCCTGTGCAATGAGTACCGTGGTCATTTTCAGGTTCTGCAATGTCATTATTATTCTCAATATCATACTGGTTAACAATATTGTCACTAATAAAAGGATTGCTGGCATCCACGCCTGAACTGTCTATAACAACAACCTCAATTCCATTTCCATTATAACCTAAATCCCATAAAGGAATTACATTTATTTGCTGGGAAGTTGCAACCAACTCGTTAGTTCCTTTTTCGTATCCAGGATTTATCTCTTGAATATAAGGAAGTTCTGCTATTTTTATTAGGGATGAAAGGGGAATTTTTGCAGTATACACTGGTTGTTCAAACGGTAAATACTGTCCCAGCAAAACACCTAAATCCGATAATTCTTGTTCTTGATTTGTATCTAATTTACCTGCTACCCTTAAAAAACATGGTAGTGAGTTTAAAGAAATTTGTTCAAATTGTTCATTTAAAACATTGCTAGTTTTGATATCTTCTGAATTTTGTTCCAATGAGTAATCGTGATATAGATTCTTTAAAATTGGTGATATTTTGTTTTCATACGATTCAATTTCTGAGATATTATCTTGTGTAGCAGCATTACTTGAAATGCAAAAGGCACTAAATAATATCAATATACTAACTATATATTTAAATTTCATTTATTTCCCAACTCCTTTGTTATCCTGGCGTTCCTTCTTCGCCTCCATAATCAATATTTTTTATAAATTGTAACTCAGCTAAATTAGATACATTTTCAACAGTGATTTTTCCTATACACGTTGTTTCAAAACACGTTAACTCACTAACTCCACTTTTTTGAACCAAATTTATCTGTTCGTGAGTCAATTTTTTATCGATATTAATGAAAATTGGAATCTCTTTTTCTATTAGATTTGAATATTTCATTTGTAGCACAATATTTTTTAAAGTCGGTGCTATTTTATCACTAAGAATATCTTGATAGGCTACTGATATTTTATTCGAAGTTAAATCTGCATAATTCTGCTCAAAAAAAGTAGTTGCAGCTTCTAATCCTAGTGTGTCATTCCCAGCAATCACCAGTATCTTATTTTCAATGTTCCAAGGATTGGGGACAATTAAAAGTAATCCTTTGCCTTTTAATTTACTTTTTTCCCAGATACTATCAACTTCAGTTTCATTCTGAATGAGTGACAAAAGACTATTAGAGTTAAAAGTTCCAATCAAAATCAAATTTTTTCCAACAAGTGTTGATTCTGTTATACGTTGAGATACTTTTATTTCAGGTTTTTCCCCTATATTTTCAAAAAAAAAGCTCTGCAATTTTTTTGCACTGGTGAACTCTATTGATGATGATTCATTGCCAATAATAATAATTGTATTCGAATCAAGCAACAAATGCGTATTGTTCAAACTCAAATTAGTTTTTTCAGTATCTTGTATTCTGCTTGTCTCCAAGCAACCAAATGTAGAGAATAGTAACAAAACAACTAAAATATAATAGAAATGCCTAATAATTTTTGTCTTTATCACTATAGAACTCCTTATGATTGAATAAGATATAATCTCGAAAGTAATAATTTTATTACTCAATTAACAAAATTGATAATATCTATTATAAAAACATTGTTATATTTTTGTTACAGAAGAAAGATACTAAACACTCTTACATATTTAGGTAGTTGGCAAAGTAGCACAATTAGTAATAGTATCCATTTTGTAATGATAGCTGGTTGAAGATAGGGTTAGAAAGCTAGTGGTAAACATAAAATACTTAATTTGTTTCTCAAATGCCTATTATATATTACATATTTTGTGTCGTTTTGAAGAAAGATATGAGATAATTTAGAAATTGTTCATCAGCAAAAAATTAACAACAACCCTTAAATAGCACCTCCCCCAATCCTAATCTAATGTCTAACCCTACCACAACTCACACTTTACGCAATGTGCCAGTGTCTGTAGTAGTGGTAGTGATAAACGCTTGAGCTAACAAAAGAAACTTTTCTGGCTCAAGTGCGCTGTTTTATGACAACTTTACTGAATAGTGTATCCTGTGCCGGGATCGTTTCTTTCATGGAGAATTCACAATGGAAGAAATGAATGGAGCAGAAATATTAGTTAAAAGTCTGGAGGACCTTGGGGTCAAACAAATTTTCGGTTATACCGGAGCGGCGATACTGCCGGTCTTCCATGCACTTGAGAAGAGTGACATCGATATAGTCATCAATTCAAATGAGCAGTCGGCGGCTTTCAGTGCTGCCGGTTATTCACGGTCCAGTAACGAGGTCGGTGTTGCAATAGTCACATCCGGACCTGCGATCACCAATACGCTGACCAGTGTTGCTGATGCCTATGGTGACAGCATTCCGCTCGTTGTTATAGCAGGTCAGGTCCCGGCACACAAGATAGGTACCGATTCCTTCCAGCATATCAATGTTGAGGGAATCTTCGGAGAAGCTGCAAAGAAGGTTATGCTCGTTTCTGATGGGGATGACCTCGAGGCTATCATCAAGGATGCATACTACTTTGCCAGATCAGGTAAACCCGGGCCTGTTGTCATAGATATCCCGCTGGACAAACAGCAGAAGATGCACGAGTACCAGGACATCAACATCATGAGGTTCGAGGAAAGTTACCACGATGACAGACATCTCTGTGAGGAACAGTGCGAGGAGTTCTTCCGTTTGTTCCTGAACTCAAAAAGACCACTTCTCTATCTCGGTGGAGGTCTCAATTCTGAAGCCGGAAGCCATGCCATCCGGGAGTTCAACGAATACTTCAGGATACCTTCGGTCAACACTCTCATGGCAAAAGGTGTCGTTGACGGGCGGGATGATATCAACCTCGGAATGCTCGGGATGTTCGGAACACCCTATGCTAACATGCTCATACAGGAGAACGACTTCTTCTTCGCCATCGGTGTCCGCTGGGATGACAGGGTCGCTGAGAAGGTCGGGTTTGCAATAGGCACCGATATAGCCTATATCGATATCAACCCTGAGAAGATGCACCAGATAAAGATAGAACGAGGGCCTAAGTTCACATTCATCGGGGATGCTGCCACAGCTATAATGGACCTGCTCAACTATGCTAAGAAGCATAATATTACTCTGGATATCCACCAGTGGCAGGAACGTGCAAGATCCCTGAAGAGGTCCTGGCCGCTGGACTACAACCGTGAGTCAGAATTCATCCAGTCTGCCGAGGTCATGTCCCTGCTGTCTGAATATATCGATGGGAACACAATGGTCACAACAGGTGTCGGCAACCAGCAGATGCTTGCAGCCCAGTATCTTCCAATGCAGAAAGCAAAGTCCTTCATGACCTCCGGTTCCTTCGGTACCATGGGCTTTTCCATGCCAACATCCATCGGTGTCCAGTACGCGAACCCTGAAGCAAGGGTCATAGCCATCGACGGTGACGGCAGTCTCAGAATGAACCTTGGAGAACTTCACACCATTGCATCACTTGACCTGCCCATCAAGATACTCATGATCAACAACAGGAGTGATGGAATGGTCCAGAATCTTCAGGATGCCGCTTATGATGGAAAGAGGACCGGAACACAGAGACCAAAGGACGTCCGCTTTGCTGATATCGCCACATCCTTCGGCTTTAATTTCGCAGAAAGGATAACCGATAGAAGTGAGCTCAAAGCTGGGATGGAAGCCTTCCTGAACTCAGAAGGACCATCTTTCCTTGAGATCTGTACGGACAGGGAAGAGGTCCTGTATCCGAAGGTTCCTGCAGGTGGAGCATATAAAGATATGATCCTGGGTCCGTATATCAAGGAGGTTAATGACTCTGGTATGTGACTGCAGTACATCTCACAATTGCACATTTATAGAAAAAAGAACAAATGTCAATTAGAACTGTAGTTCGATTCTGGTGTTAACTATGAAGAAAGCAACGACAATTACTATAATGTCCTTAGTAATGGCAGTTCTTCTTACTGCCGGATGTGCGGGTATCGGAGGCAGTCCGACAAAGACAGTGGAGAACTTCGTGTCGCAGTTCGATGAAGGGAACTATGACACATGTTATGACCTGATGTCATCCGAATACAAGCAGAATACAGGCCTTGCAGACTTTGTAGATATCTGCAAGGATGTCAACCCTGACAAGTACGAGTTCATTGAAGTGACAAAGGAATATGTTGATGAGGATACTGCAGTTGTGGATGTCCTTGTGAATGAATCCAGCGTAGCTATCAAGTTCTCACTTAAGAACCTCATTGAGGTCGAACCTGAGTTCGAGGAGACCACAAAGGAGATAGAACTCGTAAAGCAGGAAGATGAATGGAAGATAACAGAATTCCCCTATGCTCTGACCTGATGCTATCTTTTCATATGTCCTGAATGGGCCTTTGATAAATAGCAGAACAGAGTGTATACGGGAGTGGGGGTAAGAAAATGCGCGATGTAATATTATTGATAACATGCAGCCTTGATGGCTTTATAGCAGCGGAGGACGGGAACGTTGACTGGCTGCTGGGGGAAGATGAATATGACTTTGATGCCTTCCTTGATGGAGTGGACACTCTGCTAATGGGTTACACAACCTACAAGCAGGTCCTTGGTTTTGGAAAATGGCCCTACGAAGGCAAGGAATGCTACGTATTCACAAAAGAACATCTACACTCTAAAGATGATAATGTGGTGTTCTCAAATGACCCCGTAGGTACCACTGAGAATCTCATGCTCGGTACAGGAGGAGCTATATGGGTAGTGGGCGGTCCCTCTATCATATCTCCGCTTCTTAACAAAAATCTCATCAACGAATTCAGGATAACGATACAGCCTGTAATACTCGGTAAAGGCATACCACTTTTCAAAGACATAAAAAAGAGCATCAGGCTTAAGCTCAAAAGCACGCAAAGATATGATTCTGGTATCGTGGATCTTGTTTATGGTCTGCACTAAGGGACCAGAATTCATAATTCAAGAGAAAAGAAAAGAAAAGAAAAGAAGAGTTGATGGAACCTTATATGTTTCCATCTCTTTGTTCACTTAGTTTATTCCAGGCACTTTGAATGCAGTATCTCTCACTTTTTACAGGCTAGGTCAGTGTAACCCTTGATCAGGTCAAGATTTGCATTTATGACCGAGGCTTTGAACTTCTCAAGGTCAGAGCAGATATCATCCAGTCCTTCCACAGCTTCCTGGTTGACAATTACCTGTCCGTCATTGATAACTCTGCATGAAGGTATCTCAACGCCGCGCACTGTTGCGTTGTGAAGGATGACCACATCATCTCCGACATTGCAGTCGAATACGACAGCACCGAATCCGATAAAACATCCGCTTCCAAGGGTACATGGTCCGTGAACGATACATCCGTGTGCAAGTGATGTGTTGTCTTTGATCACCACTTCTGATCCGGAAAGTCCGTGCAGTATCACACCGTCCTGTATATTGCAATTGTCACCTATGACAATGGATGAACCAGGTTCATCTGCCCTGATGACCGCATTGTGGGCCACATAGACGTTGTCTCCGATAGTCACGTTACCAAGTACAATGGCTGTTTCAGATATCCATGCGCTCTTGCTTATGTTTGGTTCTTGTTTATCAGGATTTTGTAATAACATTCTTTCACCACGTGTTGTTGTTGATCAGGTATGCGACTCCATAAAAGCCAGAATTTTTGCTATTATATGCACTATGCATTTAATTCGATCAATTGTAACATGAATAATCATGACAATTTATTTAAATCTACTGACCTAAAAGGATAGAAATGTTTATTATTGTCCGAAACTTAATTGTAAACCATAGGATTAGAAACCCACCTCCTAAAGTTTACAGGAGTATCCATTAAAGGGAAAGGGGGAATTATAATATCCAACGCTACTATGGGACTTCCGGAGAAGTTAAGGGATCAAGGATATGAGCTAGCCACTTTTGCTGCAGGTAGCTTCTGGGTTGCAGAAGCCATATTTCGTAAGGTTCAGGGTGTTATCGCAACTGCCGTAGGTTATATGGGTGGAGAACTTGATTACCCCACATATGAGGAAGTCAGCGAGGGAGACACCGGACATGTTGAGGCTGTCCAGATAGTTTACGATCCGGAGATCTTATCATATGAAAAGCTTCTGGAATTATTCTGGGAACTTCACAATCCCACAGTTCCGGATGGTGAAGAAGAACTACCCGAACAATATCGTTCGGTAATCTTTTATCACAATGAGATTCAGAGGGCCCTGGCAATCAGGTCAAAGGATGAAGTTAAAAAGTCCGGAAAATTCAAGAAGGACCTGATCACTGAGATACGCCCCGCTGAAAGGTTCTTCAGGGCAAAGGAATACCATCAGCAGTATTATGAGAAAATGGACTCAGGCGGCCATATTATTAAGTGATGATCTATTTAGGCATGTCTTGCATTTCCTTTATCTTTTGAGCAATTATTTGTGCAACAAATAATAATATATTTTACTGACAATTCTTATATATAAACAGCAGCATACCTTATTTAAAACTCAATATCTTCCTTAAGATTACGGTGTGTAGCTAATTGCGCAACATTTGAGGTTTTATTCGTGGAATACGAGAAAAAAACGAAAGAAGAGTTAATATCCGAAATTCATGAATTACGCTCCCGTCTCAGAGAATCTGAAGCATCTTTCATTAAACTTCAAAACACTTTTAATGGAAGTTCCGTGCCTATTTTTGTAATTGACAGGAATCATACCGTAACTTACTGGAACAAGGCCTGTGAAAAATTGACCGGTGTTTCTGCAGATGAGATGCTTGACGGGAAGGAACTATGGACTGCATTCTACAATCAAAAAAGACTTCTTATGGCTGATATGATAGTTGATGATGATTCTGAGAATATACATGCCTATTATAGTGACCTAAAATTATCATTCATCGAAGGTGCATATGAGTCGATAGAATATTTCCAGAAAGTTGACAAATGGCTTAATATTACTGCGGCCCCCCTCAGGAATGCGCAAGGTGAGATTATAGGGGCTGTAGAGACCATGCAGGATGTAAGTGCTACTAAAATGGCTGAAATGGAACTTATAAATCAGCATGAACAATATCTCTCTATATTCGAGGCGATAAACGAACCTGTTTATGTGTGTGATCCTGAAACCTATGAGATACTGTTCATAAACTCTCCAGGAAAAAAGATTGTTGGTGACAATGTTATAGGTAAGAAATGCTATCTGGTTTTGCAGGATCAGGATTCTCCCTGTCCGTATTGTACCAATCACCTGATACTGGGGAAGAATCTTGGAAGGACACATGTCAGGGAATTCATGAATCCAATAAACCATCGCTGGTACCGCTGCATCAACAAAGCTATTGAATGGACAGACGGACGCATGGTTAGGTTCGAGATGGCCATAGATATCCACGATAGTAAGGTGACAGAAATAGAGCTCCTGGAGAGTGAGGAAAGGTTTGAAGCTATTAGCACCTTTGCTCAGGATGCGATAATAGCTATTGACAACGAAGGAAAGGTAACTTTTTGGAATAAGGCAGCAGAACACATGTTTGGTTATTCTAGGAGGGACGTCCTTTATATGAATGTGCATTCCCTTATAGCTCCTCAACAGTATCAAAAGGCATACCATGAAGCATTCTCGCTTTTCAAAGATACAGGAAAGGGCAACGCTGTAGGTGAAACCTTGGAACTGACAGCCAGAAGGAAGGATGGAAGTGAATTTCTCGTTGAATTATCTCTCTCAGCCATAAAACTAAAAAATAAATGGACTGCTGTTGCTGTTATCCGTGATGTCACTGAAAAGAAAAAGATTGCAGGCGATCTTCTTAATGCCAAGATTGCAGCAGAGAATGCCAACTGTACCAAGAGCGAGTTCCTTGCTAACATGAGTCATGAACTCAGAACACCTTTGAACTCTGTTATAGGTTTTTCCAATATTCTTCTGGAAAGATACTTCGGGGAGCTGAATGAAAAACAGATGGGGTACGTAAGGAATATATCTAACAGTGGCACCCATCTCCTTAATCTTATCAATACAATCCTTGATATTTCAAAAGTCGAATCTGGAAAAATGATTCTCTACAAGGATGATATATGCGTTCGGGATATATTCGAGGAAATGTGTTCCGTAATGGAACCTCTTGCATTTACGAAAGATATGAATCTGGAGCTTGATTTCGATGCCAATCCGGTCTATGTGAACGCGGACGATGCAAAGATAAAACAGGTGCTCTACAATCTGATAGGAAACGCCATCAAATTCACGGATGCTGGTGGTTCAGTAACCATAAAAGAGAGGAGGAATGGAGAGATGGTCTACATCTCTATAATAGATGATGGCATTGGAATCTCCAGGAGTGATATAGAAAAACTATTCACACCTTTCATCCAGCTTGATACTAACGCCTCCCGGGAATATGAGGGTACAGGCCTTGGCCTTGCTCTTGCCAGGGAACTCGTTGAACTTCATGGTGGTACTATATGGGTTGAAAGTGAAGTGGGCAAGGGCAGTAACTTCAGCTTTACCCTGCCCCTGAGTGATAAGGAAGTTCTTAATTGACCTATTTTTCAAACCTGAAACTCATTTTTCCAGTCCACGATATAGGAAAGCATATTTTACCGTATGGAATAATGTAGTATGTTCTTAGTTTTGATGGTATTTGATCAATTCAACCAAAACGAAGAACACTTTTATTGCTTTTGACTGTCAAGGTCGGATTCTTCCAGATAACTCATCGCGGCAGCTTTCTCCGCTTTTCTCTTGCTGTTACCTGAACCGGAAGCAAGCAGCCTTTCATCAAGATACAGGCCCACTGTGAAATATCTGTCATGGGCAGGCCCTTCCTCATCGATGACCCGATAGAGAGGATTTCCAATTCCTTTCTGGTGGAACATCTCCTGAATGATTCCTTTTGGATTGGATATGCTGATCCTGTCCAGTGCATGATCTATATCAAATGATCTGTAGACGAAATCCCTTGCAATGGAATAATTTCTGTCTGAGTTACTGCCACCAGATCCACCGTCCAGATAGATAGCACCTATTAGCGATTCCATCATATCCGACAGTTTCCCATCGATGTTCACATGTGGTTCGGCAAGCACGAATCTCGAGAGTTTTATCTTCCTCGCAACGGGTTTCAGGTTTTTGTTGGAGGCAAGCACCTCTTTTATCTTAGTACACACCCCTTCGATGGTGAGTCCCTTTGAGGCGGCATATTCGTTGATATCTTTATCGTGGTAGGCATATTCTGCGATGATCAGGCCAAGCACCGAATCCCCGAGATATTCAAGCTTCTCATAGTCCTTGTTCTCAAGACCATTGACCTTTCTGAACTCACTCAGTTTTTCTTTATCTCCACTGAAAAGTGAGCCATGCAGAAGTGCCTGTATAAGGTATGTCCTGTCATTGAACCTGAACCCTATTATCTCCTCGAATTCTTCAAGGTCATCATCATTCACTTTCAGATCGGCACTAAGTCTCACTTTTTTCCCTCATATGGATATGTTATTCCAGCAATAGTATTCCCACACATTTTACTTTGTCAAAGTTACAGTACCCGATCTCCAGTCCTTTCTTCTCCATTAGCTTTGAAAGATTGATCCCAACGGCTTCAGGGGGTAAACGTCTGAGATCCGGTCTGTTGCATTCCTCTCCACATGTTTCACACTCATTGCAGGCACCCGGCCGCAGCAACTGGGCAAAGTTGAACCCTCTCCTGAAAGCAAAATATTCCAGGTCAAGCATCTTATGAAAAGTCCCTTTGCGCAACCTTGACCATGCTTTGAAGATATCATCCTCAGAAGATGTATCATGTTCTTCGATAAGCAGGATGGCAGTGCTGTATTCTTTGAGCATCTTCCTGAACTCATCAACGGATATTATATGTGGCGGACAGCTCAGCCTTTTGCCATAACCTCTGCACCCATAGGCACATTTGAGCCTGGTCCTGTTCTCCACATCGATCTCAGAAGCATCCAGCAAGTAAGCTGAGAGTCCCAGTTCTTCTGCCTTGTTCATTACTGATCGGATATCTTGTGCCATTGGATGTTAATTTATTGAACATGATCATTTAAAAAAGAATCGAGTTCCTTACAAAAAAGATATTTCCTGATATCAGTTATCCCAATATCAGTTATCTCAATACATTAGAGAATAGATATTTTCATAGAATAGGTGAGCAGTCCATATCATGAATTTCTATAGGGGCAGGCGCTTCACCCTTCTGTACTTCTGCACAAGTTCATGGATCGATCTTTTGTAGAATGACTCTCCATCTATCTGTTTTGTGATCTTCCATTCTATATCTTCTTCGATCTCGTTCCTGTTCATTTCTCCCAGCTTGACAGGTGTCATGTCGGCCCAGGGGATGTATTCCCATTTCCAGAGCTCATGGTTCGTATCAGACTCGGCCATTGCATGGTTGGATGTGTTTATGAAGATCACAGGATGTTTCCTGTTCTTGAAATAGTATTTGATCTTATGCTCAGGGATATTTTCTCCCGAATCTCCATGTATCGAATCATATTCCAGGTCATATTTTCCACTGTAGATGTTGTGGAACACGAATGTATCGTTCTTTTCGTCCTGTTTGAGCCTTATCCTGAATGTCTCGATGTCTGCTGTCCTTCCATACCGATAGTAACGATACAGCTCATAGATATTGTTGAGATACAGGTTCTTTCTGAGCTGTTCATTATTGAAGATAAGGGAGACTTCAATTTCCTTGTAGCCTTTTGCGGTCTTACTTTCAGAACAGTGGATCTCACGAAGGAAATTCTTCATACAATCCACTGCGGGCTGGTAGATGATCGGAATGATCCGGTCATCCTGCCCAGTGTCTTTAATATCTGTTGCTTCAAAGTGGTTATCACTTTTTGTTGGGATATCTATCTCTGTGCAAAGGGAATTGTACAATCTGTACACATTAGATGATCCAATATCCTGTCCATCCTTTGCCCATTCCCATATCCAGCAATTGTCATTGAACTGGAAGACCCATCTCTTTTTCGGACCCTCAATGACATTACGACCTTTCTCGTTCTCCCTTGCCGTATAGATATCGGTCTTTGGTTTGTAGACCCTTTTCAGATCAAACCCTATCATTCTTCTGACACTTACGAACTTGTGCATGAATTCGCTGTCAATTTCCTCTTCTCTTCTGACCACGACTTTCAATTCATCATCAGATGCCCTTGCAAAACTTATATTGCAGTTCTTGTAGTCCCAGACATCAACCTGTCCGGTCCAGAAGAATTTTTTAGTCCTGCGGGCCCATTTACCTTCCGTGTCCCATCTTTTTTCCATGTAGGAGAACCAGACACCTTCTGCGCCTATGAGTTCAGGTGTTGTTTCTGATATGATTACATCTTTGTTGTTTGATATATTTTCAGAAACCATATTTACATCTTCATGCATTTTACCTTCCATTGCTCCTTCCTCTCATTATTTGTCAGTTGTTGAATTATCTCCCTAAAAGGAAAATGGGACTATTATCAATTTAACAGAACGATGATAGTTTCCTGTCAGCAGTTTCCATCTATCGATTCAGGTCTTTGATTTTTCGATGTATTTGATAAGATCATGCAGTGGTTTTGTTCCCCCTCCGATGGTGAGTCCTGTTACTATTGTATCGATCGTAGGATTGGCCGATACTTCAAGCAGATCCAGGAATCTGATATTCAGTAGAAAAGCTATAATGATTCCCACAGTGGATGCAATAATTAAAGTTCTAAACACTATCTTGCTCTCAAATTTTGTCTTATCTTTCAGAAGTTTCTCTATATCATTATATAGGTCGTCCTTTTTTTTGTTATCATGAGTTTTTTCTATCTCTTTTTTTAAATTATCGATCCTTATATCAGCTGTCTTTGTTGCTGCTTTTGCATCATCATGTCCCGGGCATATCTTGCTTATCAGGGACTCGGTGATTCGCTCTACAGCCTGAGCAGCAACATAGAACACAGCAAAGGCAGTTACAACGGACAAAACTCTTCCTCCTGTTGTTCATTGATTCCCTAATGCAGCCCTGCATGGGCTTGAAAGCTAACATCAGGCAAAGAAAACGTCATTATCGAATTCCCCACACAATTTTAGAATTTCCTATCCCTGGTGTACAATTAGTATTTTTAAGCTCATATACAATAAATATTTTGAAATTATGTTCCGTATTTCAGGTTCTGATCTAAATAAAGTATGCAAGTTCCAGGCCAGGTCGAATCGTCTACTTTTTATACTCATATATCAGACATTCAATTAACTTTAAGGGGTGATATCAGTGGAAGAAGAATGCTGCCCGAAATTCGACCCGGAGCCGTGGGATGGAAAGATCATTGAATGGGAGAACAAGAGGTTCGTAAAAGACAGGGTCCTGACACTATTCTATATGCCGGTCAATTTTGGCGGCGTAATGAAAAGGCTTGACAGGAAGATTCGTGAAGCTGGAGCCACTATGCCGGATTATCTCGGTCTTTCCGACCACACATCGAAATGGAGCATGGATATCTATCTGGCAGTCGATAAGGATATACCTAATGCAGAGAACGTGACCTTAAGTGGCAGGTTCCTGAGTAAGGTCTACGAGGGTCCGTTCAGGGATACTAAAAAGTGGTCTGAGGATTTCGAGGAATATGCTAAGGAGCAGGGTCATGAGATAAAGAAATGGTACATGTGGTACACTACCTGTCCTAAATGTGCGAAGAAATATGGTAAGAACTACGTTGTCATCATAGCTGAAATTGAGTGAAGGGGACGAAAAGCTCATTTATTTTTTTATCTGGTACAGATTCGATTTCGGTTTTAGAAGTTTCACGCAATAGTTTTCTACAGAGCCAAAGTAGTTTAATGCATAACTTTATTATTTTGTATATTCTATTTGAAAAAGAATAGGAGTTAATCATCAATGACAGGGGAACAGGAATCTGATAAAAAAGTTGTTGGCGGTACAGGCATAAACACTGGTGGAAATGTATCTTTTGGTAATGTCAGCGGTCAGGTGGCTATTGGTGAAAATATCAAACAGATTCAATCTATATCTGCAACTGACCTTGATGATTTAAGAACAAGTCTCCTTGATCTTAAAAATGGAATAGACAAACTTAATCTTCCTTTCGATGATCAGGAAATAGTTAAAGGAGATCTAAGTGCTGCTGTCAAGGAAGCCAAAAAAGACAAACCAGAGTTGTCAATAATCAAAGAAAAGTTTGAAAGCGCTATTAACACTATCAAAGAAGCGGATAAGACCATAGACAACATTTCGGAGCTTTACGAGCCTGCTAAGAAAATAGCCAAATTGGTTGGGATAGGTATCGCTTTGCTTTAATTGGGTGCATCAATGGATAAACAATATATTGCAGGTGGCTCCGGCATAACTGCTGGTGGAAATGTATCCTTTGATGATAACAGTGGTCAGATTGCAATTGGTGAATATATCAATCAGTTCAATTTAGAAAATCTCTCAGGTAAGGAATTAGCTGAACTGATAGATACTCTTAATCAAAAAAGGAAGGAAACGGCTAACTTAAGAATCGCAAGTAGTTACAATCCTTCCATTCTTCCAGATCTTCCATCTCGACTTAGAGAATTCGTTATTGAAAACCGAGTTGTTGAACTAACTCAAACTCTTGAATATCTTCAGAATCATCGCGTTTTGTTAATTAGTGGCATAGGTGGTGTGGGTAAGACAACATTAGCACGTGCTCTTGTTGAAACAATACCAGCAAATGTTCCAATTCCATTCTGGTTTGATTTCAACAAAAATAGAAATGCTACATTGGGGGACATTCTCGAACAGTTGGCAAGCTACATGAATAAACCGGACATTGCAAGTTTTAAACCTGAAGGAAAAGATGCTGGACAGGACGATATCAATAAATTGACTGCAGAATTAAGCAAGCGGGAAGGCGTCTGGCTAATCTTTGATAATCTGGAAACTGTACTGGAAGGCAGGAATTTCCATGAAGAAGGAATTGATCAATTGTTTACATCTTTGCGTGACAGTACCCATCAAGCCAGAATAATTGTAACAAGTAGAACTTTGCCTGTACTAAAGAATGGAGAAAGCTTAGTCGACGTAATAGATGAAGAAAAACAAGAACTAAAGGGTTTAAACGTTAATTTTGGCATTGATTTCCTGAGAAAGAATGGGCTTGATGAAGTCGAACCTGAAAAACTAGAAGAACTAGTGAAAGGAGTAGAAGGGCATCCATTAGCATTAAAGCTTCTGGTGAAAATCGTAAAGAAATTTGGTATAAAGGATGCACTAGATGATTTAAGCATGTACAAAGGAGAAAAAGAAGATACCATTAAAAAGGCGAGAAGGTTATTTGATAAACTGGCAGGGGATGAAAAAGAACTGTTAGAGCGTATAGCTGTTTTCCGCCAGCCTGAATCCATGACCGCACTCAAAAAAATGTTCACTGATAAGACCCCAAAAGATGCTTTAATGAAACTTATTGACAGCTCGCTTCTGGAAACAGATTGTGATGGTAACTATTGGCTTCACCCTTTAGTTCAGGAGTTTTCATATGATGATCTGGAAAATAAGGTGGAAGTCCATAAACTTGCCTGTGAACACTATCTTTCCTTCCCCATACCAGAAACACGAACAAAAAAAGAGGATGTTCATCCATTGATTGAGGCACAGTATCATGCATGCCTTGCCAAAGAGTATGACATGGCTGTCGCTATTATTTTTTCTAATAATCTGAATGAAGACCTTGATAGGTGGGGAAATTATAGGACACTTGTTGACATCTACTCTGATCTGCTATCTGATGATTCGTTCAAGAATCCTCCTTTGTTGAGCAAGATGAATATTCACAGTGCAGTTCTTGGAAGTCTCGGTCTCACTTACAGTAAACTTGGCCAGGTTGAGAAAGCCATTGAGTACTATGAGCAGGGACTTGTAATTGCACGCGATATAGGGGACAGGCTCAACGAAGGTAAACATCTTGGAAACCTTGCTGGCGCTTACCGTAACCTTGGTCAGGTTGAGAAAGCCGTTGAGCACTATGAACAGGGACTTGTAATTGCACGCAATATAGGGGACAAACGCAGCGAGAGCAATAATCTTGGAAATCTAGGTAACGCTTATTTTGATTTTGGTCAGGTTGAGAAAGCCACTGAATACTATGAGCAGGCACTTATGATTGCACGCGATATCGGAGACAGGCATGGCGAGAATACTTATCTTGGAAACCTTGGTAGCGCTTACTATGTTCTTGATCAGGTTGAGAAAGCCACTGAATACTATGAGCAGGCACTTATAATTGCACGTGATATAGGGGACAAGCGCGGTGAAGGCAATCATCTTGAAAACCTTGGTAGTGCTTACTATGTTCTTGATCAGGTTGAGAAAGCCACTGAATACTATGAGCAGGCCCTTATGATTGCACGCGATATAGGGGACAAGCGCGGTGAAGGCAATCGACTTGGAAACCTAGGAAACGTTTATAAAAATTTTAACCAGGTTGAAAGAGCCATTGAATACTATGAGCAGGCACTTAAGATAGCCACAGAAATAAAAAATCCACGACTATTCAATATCTGCAAAGAGAATCTTGAAGCACTGAAGAAATGAGATGGTTTACCCGGTTTGTAATTGCTATCTATATATTGCATAATATTGCACCTAAATCCCCATTTCAATCTATAGATGGTGATTTAGATATTTCCTACAGACATCGGTTCCTGAAAAATAAAAAAAATAGAGTTGCCTTTATTCGGTAAAGACAACGTTGACCTCTTCAACATCCCAGAGGGACTCGAGTTTCTCAAGGATTTCTTCTTTGATGTTAGTTGCAAACTGATGGTTGGAAGGGAGGTCTACAAGTACTCTTATAACACCGTCATTGATCTCCATCTTTGTCACAAGTTCGGTCCTGATGACATCAAGGCCTGCCATTGGATTCATGACATGCTTGAGCCTGCTTCTGATCACATCGACGGTGGTTGGTTCCTGTTCGGTCACAAGACCGTGCTTTTCTTCATAGTCACGGATGGCAGCCCTGAGACCTTCAACTGCAAGCACGGAGCAGTGTGCTTTTACAGGAGGGAGTCCTCCAAGTTCTTCAGCGGCTTCCTGCCATGTGATCTTCTTTGCTTCCTCGATGGTCTTGCCTTTTGCAAGTTCTGTGATTATGGAAGCGGTCGCGATATTAGAGGCACATCCGTATGACTCGAATTTTATATCCTCAATGATCTGTGTGTCCTGGTCGACTTGCAGGTAGACAGCCACCATATCACCACATGCAGGACTGCCTTCAAGTCCCTTTCCGTCAGGATTCTCCATCTTTCCTACGTTGCGGGGGTTCTTAAAGTGTTCAAGTACTTCTTTAGTATACGGGAATTTCATTCTTTCACCTCACTGCTATACAGAGGACTGATAGCCCTTAGCTGACTTACTATCTCTTTTATCGCATCTACGACGGCATCCACATCTTCCATGCTGTTGTAGCGTCCGAATGTGAACCTTATGGAACCGTGTGCCCTTTCGTGGTCTCCACCGATACCGAGTATCACGTGGCTCGCTTCAAGTGAACGACTGAAGCAGGCAGAACCGGTGCTCACTGCAAAACCTCTCATATCAAGGTGCAGTGTCATGGACTCGCCTTCTACATAGTGGAATGTGATGTTCGCGTTCTGCGGTGTTCTCTGTGCCTTGCTTCCGTTCAGGGTCACATGTGGTATCTCTTCAAAGACCCTCTTGATGGTGTAATCCCTGAGTGATGCAAGGAACTCATTCTCTTTCTCAGTTACAAGTTCGACTGCCTTTGCAAATCCTACAGCACCCGGGATGTTCTCAAGTCCGGCACGACGGTCGGTTTCCTGATATCCACCATCCATCCACTTGATGAGAGGAGTGCCCTTGCGGACATACAATGCACCTACGCCTCTTGGTCCGTGGATGGTGTGTGCTGACATGCTTATCAGGTCCACAGGTATCTTTGTGACATCTATGGGCACTCTCATGTAGCTGTGTGTTGCATCGGTATGGAACAGCACATCCTTTTCTTTGCATATCTTTGCAATTGCATCCATATCCTGAAGGGTACCTATCTCCTGGTTCGCATGCTGGATGGAGACCAGGACGGTATCATCACGTATCTTGCCCTTAAGTTCCTCAAGATCCAGGATACCTTCTGCGTCAACACTGATGTAGTCCACACTGTAGCCCTGTTTCTCAAGGTTCTTTGCAGTGTTCAGGACCGCAAAATCCTCAAGTTTCGACACGATGATGTGTTCTCCCTTCTTTTTCTGAAGGGCGGAGAGCACACCTTTTATTGCCATATTGCTGGACTCGGTCTCACCTGATGTGAAGACGATCTCCTCGGAAGAGGCGCCAAGTGAAGCTGCGATGGTACCTCTGGCTGCTTCCAGTCCCTCCTTTGCGTCAATTCCCATGGAGTAACCGAACTCTGATGTGGCTACCGCATAGGTATCAAAGTAATAAGGATTCATTGCGTCCAGTACTTTTTCATCTAATCGGGTACTGGCAGAATTATCAAGATATGTTATCTTATCGAACATCTGTTTCTCCTCGGGTCTTTCCCGGTCTGTTAAATGCAATAATTCATATGAAAAGTGTTATCTTTGCATCCTTAGCTTCCATTATGTAAGTGCCCACTGCACCATACTCATCTATCCACTCCCGGTTGAGTTCCTCGGGTTTGATGCCCATTATCTCCATGGTCATCTCACAGGCAATGATCTTACCGCCAAGTTCCTTATAGTCTTCCATGAGCTTGTCAAGGGAGACAACGTTGGCTTTCTTCATCCTGCTTTGAACCATCTTTTTCCCAAGTCCCAGTAAGTTCATCCTTGAAAGTGGCCCTTTGTCAAGTCCGTTCTTTTTCAGGCTCTGCAACCCCCAGAATGTAAAGAAAAGGGATGCTTCCATTCCCATTGAAAGTGCACCGTTCGCAACTATCATGGCGCTGTATATCTTGTCGAGGTCACCACTGTGAACCACTATTACAGCCTTGTCTGCCGCCATGTCTGTCATATCCATTCCCCACTTATATTCCTATAACAGTATCTGATCCTGCATCATCTCTTGATGCGTATCTTCCACTCTTTATCATCATTCTCTTCGACTTCCATGACCTCAAGACCCATTGCATTACAGGCCATTGGTATCTCTTTTTTGGAAGCAGGATGCGTTCCCAATATGACTATCTCATCTCCCGGAGCAGCTTTTTTGAGGGCTTTGCGGCATTCTACAAGAGGAACCGGGCAGGTCTCTCCTCTTACATCGATATTAGTTTCTGTCATATATTTACCCCATATAGTATCAGTGTCAGAGTAATTTAAATGTTCCTGATGATGCCCACTCTATGAGCTTATTCATATTTAACAATTGTGAACTGGGTAATTTCATCTAAGAGAGTTTGTGAGGCTCTGTACGCTTATTTATCAAGGGTGATAATCCTGTAGTTTTCATCCCGTCCTTCTTCATCCTGACCAAAAACGAAAACAGAGGCCTCATTACCTTTCACGGTGGCAAATGTGCCTGTATTTTTGATACCTGTGTATCCGGGGCTTGAGAATATTGACAGGAGTCTTTTGTCGAACAACCATGCATAGCCGCGGAAGTATGCTGTATGGGCACGTATCATCAATGAAAGTCCGTTCAGTCTCATAAAATCATGAAATACATCAGGTCCGAAACATTCCGGTCTTATGCCCCTTGTGGATGCGGTCATACCTGGAAGGTTCGATGGGTCGTTCCAGAGATAAGGGAAAGAGTTCTCTTTGGTCATTTCCTTAATATCGACAACTCCCGGAATGCCCCCATGTACACAAAATATAGTATTGTTCAGGAGTGCTGCGACCGGCATTTCCTGAAAGATGCTGTTGGCAAAAAGAAAGAGGTCGTGGTCCTGTATCTCATCGTAAAGACCATAGATGCTGTTCATTTCCTGTGTCTCATGATTCCCTTTCAGGAGTATGATGTTCCGTTCATTCTTTAGTTTCAGTTCAAGCAACCGGCAGAGCACAGCAACAGAATCCTGTCCCCTGTCAACGTAATCTCCAAGGAAGATCACATCCTCACATCCCATTTCCTGATACATCCTGAGAATGAACTCCAGTGCCTTGATATTGCCATGGATATCGCCAATTATCATAGCGTTAGCTGAACTTATACGAATGAGTGGAGCCTCATTTTTGAAAATAACCGAGGTTCCTTCAAGAAGTGTACGTAAGTCATTGTGACACAAAGCCATACGACCTTTAATTATGTCAATTGATCTTCTTCTACTTACTATAATATCTCTCGTTCATTCCTTCAATATCTTGCGGATCAGAGCAAGTCCTGTCAGGTTCACACAGACTATCAGTACCCCACCTGCAATGTAACGTTTGTTCCAAAATGATCCGTCACCTGTGGACTGGCTTCCTTCTGCCTGTGTAAGGGAAAGTATGTCAAGAAATGTGCTCGAACCCGTATCTATGGTGTATTCTATTATATTATCAGGTTCTGATGTTGACGTATACCTGAGTATGTACTCGATACCTGATTCAAGTCCCATGAAAGAAATGGTTCCCTCATTTGTATTCTGGTAGATGGTCTCTTCATTTCTCAGAATGATGATGTCCCCCTCTTCCGGCAAACTGACCCTGAGGTTCACATAGTCCTTTACATGTATCGCTGTGCCATCGGCAACTCTCAGTTCTCCGTGAAGGTTCAGCACTTCCAGGATGGTGGGTGCGATATCCTCCTGTCCGAATTTACCCTGGATCACACCGGTATCAACATCCTCTGCTGATATGATAAAAGGTACTTTCTGGGATTCGGTCATCACAGAATATTTGTCTGACTGATGCCCTCCTCTGGAATCTGCTGTCGGGAATGCCATTCCATGGTCACCTGTAAGGATGAAAGCCATATCATTTTCTAAGCAGGTAGTGTAGAGTTCAAAGGTAGCTTCATCCAGTCCTTCAATAGTTGCAATATATCCACTGTCCTTTTTGTAATGACCGGCACTGTCTACTGCTCCTGCATTGATGGTGAGGATATAGTTCTGTTCAGGATATTCTTTCGCCATGAACCCAACAAGGGCTGTACCTGTATCGATCGCCCAGATGTCATAAGCGTCATATCTTTCCTGAGAGCCTTCCGGATACTGGTCCAGTATTCCCTGTAATATGGATGAATGTTCCTGCATCATGTCTGCCACTGCAAAGGATATGCTCTTATCTGATGTTGATAACATGTTTGTGTCTGTGACCATCTTAGGTTCGTTGATGGAGTTATCCACATCATGTATCACTACATTCTGCTTGCTGCACATTCCGGATGAGTCTCCTTTCTGCATAATGGCAAATGCCATATAGTCATTGTCATGAGCTACATCGTATATCGTTGTCCTGTAAGCTCCCACAAGTTCTCCATCTGCTTTTGAATAACCGGTAGCAAGAACTGAATGTCCACCCTCCGTGAATGTCTGGGGTGCAGTTACATCAAGTACTCTGCAACTCTGGTCGAAGATACTCAATATCTTTTCCGGTCGGGCTTTCTCAAGTTCGCTTCCATCGATAGCATAAGGTGTGTATTCAGGATAGATATAAGAAGAACTGAGTCCGTCAACTATGAGAATTACCGCTCCATGTGGTGTATTTACCGGACCTATTTCTACAATACTGTTTGCAGTGCAGGTCGGGGATAGGAATAAAAGCAAAAAGCATAGCGTGAGTAGCTTAAAAACAGCATGCTCATGCAAGTTGCACCTTCCATCACCCGGGCATTTATGCTTCATTCCGTTTTTACTGGCTGTCATAACTTCATGAAAGAGGCGACAGGCATAATAAAGTTTCTATTTGGATTCACTTTTTATAAAATGAAGGCAATGCTTCTTATTTATTTCATCCATCTTCTGTTTTTGGGCATTTTTACGTGTGTTAAGACAAAGGGTAGGTTTATGTAATTATATTTAGTTACGTTAAGGTGGAATTAATATACACTAAACTATCTGATTCAGTGTAATAAATTTTAGTTACAGTTTTAACTTATAAGTAAATATGTGTTTAAAAATTAATTTATTATTAAAGTTATGAATTGTATTATGCTATTTTTATTTAAATATTTAGTGTTTGAATAGTATAGAGGTTGCAAATACAAAGTAGCGCAATTAGTCTATCTTGATTATTTCCGAATGTGTGATGAAATATGCAAAACATATAGATTTACTTTAAAAAGTATGACAGTTAAATTGAAGAAATCTTGTATGATTTCTGATATCAAAATATGAAATAACAAAATCTCATTTTTGATATCATTTACTACGTGTGATGGAGCTGTGCAAAAAAGAGTATTTTTCAGAAAACACTTGTTCAATGGTAATAGAAATATAGAGTTTTTGTTACGTCCCAACAAAATCCATAGCAGTAATACTATGAACAAAAAGTGGTAAACAAGCAAATTTAATTGTAAAATAGACATCTATTAATATTTGTAAAACCCCTTTCTTTTATGGACGATGTACTGAATGTAGATATACTTAAAGAATTTAATAAATTTGGACGGGTCTGGGGAACTCGTCCTGGTGAATTCGAGTCACCCTTTATGGTAACACCTAAAGAATTCATACAATATGCGGAAGCTAACTTAAATGAGAATACACCTCATGGCTTACTTGACTGTCTTTCAAACACCAAAAGAGCTATTGAGTGCCAAATGGATTCCCTCTTAATGTTTTTGGGGCTTTATGACATAGCTAAAAAGAAAAATCTAGGTTTCCCTTCAAAAGCTGAGATGCTAAATAAAGCAGGAATTATCTCACCTCGCATATTAATAAAGATTAATAAAACTAGAAATTTAATGGAGCATTCTTATGAGATACCAGAAAAAGAAAAAGTCGAAGATTCACTTGATGCTGCTTATCTTTTTGTGCTCAGCACAGAAAAATATCTAAGCATTTCTACTTATGCTTTTGATATTGAAAATGATTTACAGGAAGATGAGATTGAAAATGAAAAACCATTATATGATGGATCTTATTCTATCAAATTGGATCCGGAATTAAGAACATTATTCATAAAATCTAATATTTTTTTATTTTCTGAAACGTATGAGGGGCGTCAAGAAATTGAAAAAGAAATTGTTTTTGATTCAGATGAATACTACGATTATCTAAAAATTTATGTGCAACTTTATGACTTGGTTGGAATTCGTTAAATCTATTATTTTCACTCCGCTAGCCAAACCTTAACTTGTAAAAAGTAGTAACTTGTGGGCTGTGGCGGGTTTTAAATCCATTTGTGAAAAGCGATTCGCAGGGGACACTTGAGTGAATCACATCCCTAATAAACAACTTCCTTGAAGATTTCACTCCCCACTTTCCAGTCCATCCTTCAGAAAAAGGGACAGCACCATAAAAGCAGCACTCAAGATGAACACTGCCTGGTAGCCCATATCGATGAACAGGCCTGCAATTATCGGCATGAATGCGAGTCCTGCGTAGGTATATGTATTGAAGATGCCCATTGCAAGCCCTCTGTCAAAAGGCATGTGGGATACAGCAACAGGCAGGCCGATCATCCCTATTCCTGAACCGATCCCGAGCAGTGCGAATCCGGTGAATGGGAACCTTATAGAGATAAGCACTCCGGCCGCTGCTAATATCATTCCTGAGGTGACCATGTGTTTGAAATGCAGTTTCATCCTGCCGACCACGAGGTTCGTTATCATGGAGCTGATGTACAGTATTGCTATTGCAATGCCGAGTTCAGGTTTGCTGAGTATGTCCTTGCTGTATTCGGGATAGAACGCGAGCAGTACTCCGGTGATACCAAAAAGCAGGAATGCGGTTATCCAGATCCGCAGGAAGCGGATATTGAACAGCTTGCCTAATACTCTCTTGATTTCTGATCCAGGGGACATCCTTTTTGTGGGGGGTGTTGTTCTCTCTGTAGTCTTTGTACTCTCTTTCTCCTTATTGAGAAATAGGGTGACAATCCCTATGACCAGAACTATAATAGATAGTATAGTGAAGAGTGTGATCGCTCCCCTGACTGATCTGGAAGCAAGGAATCCGGATGCAAGAACTCCAACAGCGAGTCCTGCATTAAGGAGGAAGTTGAACTCACCGATGTATCTGTTCTTTTCATGGAAGCCTGCCAGCAGTGCATACGCTGGTGGGAAGAATGCGCCGCATGCGATTCCTTCCAGGAGTCTGGCAGTGACGAGTAGATAAATGTTCTCACTAAGTATCAACATCATCCCTGCAAAGGATGTTAATGTAATGGAAAGGGTGATGATCTTTATATTGTTATATCGGTCTGTCATGAAACCAAATGGGATCATGGTGAGTAAGGCACCTATGAAGTAGCCGGAAAAGAGTAATGTGTATGAGATGGTCCCTGATGATACAAGACTACCTGCAGCTATCTCAGGCAGAACCGGGATTACGGAATTTGACAATCCCATGATCAGAAAAACAGTAGAATATATTAGAATTCTTTTTTTGTCCATATGTCACCTGCACAGTTAATCAAATATGCCACCATCTCATATTTAGGTTTAGGAGTTCTGTCAAAGAGGCAGGTATGATTGTATGAATTGTTTCAGTTAGCAATAATAGCTTTCAATTAGCTAATATATACTTAAGTGTATATTTTGTGGATAGTTGAGAGGTGAATCTGTGATAAGTTAAAAAAGCATATTGTAGAATATATCCTTTAAACAATCTGTTATATTTCTTTAAAATTTACTATGTAGTTTTGTGTGCAAAACTTTTAAAATTTATAAAAGTTATATTTTTATTTATCTATTTTTATTTATTATTAATTGGTTTAGCTAGTATAGGCTAAAAGTTAAGTATTTATTTATATAAAAATAAGCAAATAAAATTAAACATTCAACTAATTTTTATTTAAGATTATAATTTACTTACAATTGCATGCTCAATAAATCTTAGGTTATCTGTCAAATAATCTTGATTGTTGCCAAATGTCAAATAAATTGATATTTTTATGATTCGGAGTTGTATTAGCTTATAGTTGGTCACTCAAGGATAATGGTGATTATTTTTAAATTTATCTCCCACTTAGCCCAGCAAAAAATAAAAAAACTAGTTACAATGACTATAGTAATATGGATGCCAGATAGTATGATGTGATTATTTGTACTGTTTTTGTGTAGATCATGACGGGGTGCTAAGTCATAAGTGGTATATTCTTATATACTATGGAATGGATGATTTTTCAAAAACATAGCATTTTTGCCATTTTTGGCAGCTTTAGACATCTGTACATATAGTCTATAGGAAAATGGATTTTTATGTTTTCAAGCTATGAAGTGCTGGACATAAACTTAAAAATTTCGAAAAGTTCATCCACTATAATTTAAAATTATATGCTAAAGTGGTTCAAAATTCCAGAACTTTATAATTTATCAGTGACAGTTTTAGTTGCGATTTTTCAGTTTGCATACTATAGACTAAAAGTACTAAAAACTATTATATAAAAATAGTATAATAATACTGGTTTGAAAACGTGCTTACTTCTAAAATAAATGTGTCTTAATAACGACTAGTAATTTTATTGTGCGCTTTTATTAGCGTACTTCCGATTTATTCACTAAATCCTCAAAAATGCAGAGTTTGTTCGCAATGATACGAAAACACCAATTATTTTAATTGCTCTTTATAAATATGCACGGATAATATTTTACTTTTATTACTTCACAATAAATTAATGTAACTATATATTGTAACTATATATTGTTCACTAAAGTGTATATTAATGCTCTATCCCATAACTATTCTTGATCACATTCTTTGTTTTCAGATGCAAAGCTGTAAATCTTATAATTTCCACCCTGTTCTAAATACTTCTTAATTTATGTTAATGGTCTTTTTATACTTTATTACATTGCATTTGAACAGCAAAAAACCCAATAGTTATATTACAAAGAGCATTTAGAGTTACTTTTAGTAGGTCGGAGGTCGATTAAAGCTGTCAGAAATGTTAAAAGCTCATGGTGGCAGACTATCATCAACCCCCTGGAAAGATATCCTGCCACCCCATCTGGTCCGTACTTTAGTTGGTTGCAAATAGGAATATTGTGCTTGTTTATACTTAAAGAGATAAGAAACATTGATTTTTATATAAATTATATCTTCGATACATTATAGGGTTATGATCAATTAAAAATTAAAGGTCTGATCAGGAAGTTTATTTGGTTGATCTGGTGGTACGATTAAAGCATCCTATCAGACCTTAAGCAATATGAGAATATCCAATTTTATCTAGTAGCAACAAGGTGCTATCTAGAGAACATCTCACAAGTAGACAATATATCTGTTTCTTCTTCTTCCTATTAGTAACTGCACGAAACAATATTCCTTATTATGAACGAACGTAAAAGTGAGTTCCTGGCAGAGCATATGAGGGAACAATGTTGTATTGGTAGTACAAAATGATATTGGCTATTGTGGGTGGTGGTAATTGCTCTACCAGGAGAATCTGGTCTTTCCCTCTAACCCTTGTATGCAAATGTTGCTATATAAGTCTATTGTTTTAGATCAACAGAAAACAGTAACTGTATATTCAATGTACAAATAACCAATTGTGTTTTTACAATTCATGGGCGTATATTTTATATTGAAAAAGAGCTATTGACGTCGATTTTATCTGCAATTAAGTTATATCCAAATGAATCTTACCATTTAGTTATGTATTTTTTGCACACAATATACAAAAAAAACCAGGGATTAAAATTATATGGGGTGTATTTAAATTTTTTAAATAATATTTGCAAAAAGTTTAGCTAGTTTTTTTGGGACATTTTGCAGTTGAAACCTCTATCAGCTTGAATCATAATGTGTATTTATAAAAATGGCATTATTAATTCCCACTGTCTGTTTATTTACAAACTGTGTATCATGCACAGTTATAATTTTTATAAAAGCTAGTTTGACTTTCATATAAAATTCTAAAATTTAATGTGTGGTGATCACATTATATGATCTTTTGTAATATGTCTATTCCTGAATCATATGTTGATATTGATTCCAAAAAGTTCCTCAAAATCCGCATATTTCTTCCTGGCTCTGTAAAGGTACTGGCGAACATATTTCTCTCCACGTACTTTTGCATACATGGCTCCCGTTTCTGCTGGTGTGAAAACAGTGGATAGCTTTTTCTTATCAATACCATCAAGGACTTTCAGATCATTGCAATTCTTGATATCAAAGAACTGAGTGATAGGTTCCTCACCTTGCCAGTTCCAGTCAGTATCATATCGGATAGCAAATATCGTATCACAAAGGCTGCATTTTCCAGCAACTATAGTACCTTTTTCATATGCGTGATAGCTTAAACTACTTACATCTGAATTACAGTTACTGCAAACACCAATGAAGTTCTTATCCAGACTCTGAGGGTCAATTTCAACAGAATCGACCTGAATTATATTCTTTTCAATATCGTACCTTATTTCCATATCGTCACCGAATATCTGAGATGTAAAACAATGCATTGATCATATTTATTCATTTTACTTCAGCAGCTTAATATTTCCACTTCATTATAATAGTTTAAAAACATATATATAGAGTGAGGGGCATATAAAAGGTTGTGCTATATATGAGGTGAAGCTATGGACTCAATTCGCGCAAAGATAAAAAGAAGATTACAAAAGTTCATTGAACTGGATTGTAATGGACTCCGTAGTCATATCTTATCACTGTTCTTAAAAGTGAAAGAGACAACAGTTGATGAACTGCATGAGAACATCACACAGAAGTATGATATCTCACGTAGCGCTGTAGCATCAATGGTAGGTTACATCTATTCGAAGTTAGGTGTACTCCGGTCTCACAAGGAGTCGTATAAGACCCCGATAGTGTATTCCTTGAAGGAAGAATACGAAGACCTTATCCGGTCTACACTGGAATCGAAACCTTCAGCTTCCGGTTGTTGAGGCAGCGAATACAGCAACAGAATACGAATATCCTGTCAGCTCACGCATTTAAATGTCCATTGTAAAAAACGCACCAAGAACCTCTACAACGCTTGTAGTACGTTCCGATGCCAATTCACGCATTACTCATTCCAGAGACCCGTATTACAACCTGATGAGGCGTCTCTTTCAGGAAGAAGCAACGGCCATTCGCGGCCAGAAATTCCTTATGATGGTCGAGGACCGCCAGAAAAGTGGGAATCCGATAAAGACCAGTGAATGGGAAAACCTTCTTGAAGAACTTGATATCGGAAGAGCCTCATTCTACGCAATGCGAAATAAGCTGCTGGGAGCAGGCCTTATTACTCATAAAGATAAGGAATATCGTCTGTCAGGTCAGTTCAGCAAGGATCTCATAGATATGGCACGATGGTGGTGGACCGCAGTTCTCAACGAGAACCCGGAAGGCCTGTAATAGTCTGCCAGCCGATACCTTTATATCTAACCTTTACAATTAAGGAGATGCATTCACCGTAGCCCGGTAGTGTAGTGGTCAATCATGCAGGACTCTGGATCCCGCAACCTCGGTTCGAATCCGTGCCGGGCTACCAAATATCTTTTTTAGTATTTCTTTAAGTCATGCTTGTTATCCTGCAATTGATAGTATGATTTGTTACTTAGGTAGTTATAATAGCAACGAATACATATTGATTATATACAGGATTATTTGCATTTTTTCCGGAACTACAGGTGGCATTGCATATGTCTGATGACCATAGATTCAGGGAACTTATTCAGAAGCTCCAGATAGGTGTTCTTTGTTGTGATACAGAAGGAAATATCACATATGTTAACCAATTCCTACTGGATATTCTTGGCTCTCCTTCTGAAGAAGTTACAAGTTCCGTCAATCTCTTCACATTCAAACCTTTGATGAAAGCAGGTTTACCTGAGCTTCTGGAAAGGTCTATGAACGAAGATATCGAAGTAACTACTGAAGTTGCCTACACTTCGATCTGGGGCAAAGAACTTTTTTTAAAGCTGACTTCAAGACCTGATAGGGATGAGAAGAATGAACTCATTGGTTGTGTTGTCACCTTTGAGAACATTTCCAGAAGACGGAATGTAGAGAACATTCTCCTTAAAAAAAGTAAGATCGAGCACTTAATGGCGAAGATATCTGCAATGTTCATGATTCTTGCACCAGATGAAATAGATGGAGGTATCATAGAGGCACTCGGGTCTTTAGGTGAGATCACAAGTTCTGATCTCATCTGTATTTTTCAGGTCGATGTAAAAGGACAGATAGCCTGCACTCACTTCTGGCATGATAGATATGCAAGATCAAGGGAAATTATCCTTAAAGATATTGTACTCAGGAATCCTGAATGGTTCATCGGGAAATGTGAGGATCCCTGCATAGTTTCAGATACGGATCTTGAAACTATAGGCGTGGATGTGGCTGATCTGAATGTGCTTACCAGGGGTGGAAAACAGTCCCTTGTTGTTGTCCCGATCGTCGATCGTGATAAAAATATGAATTTTTTGTGTCTGGATTCATCATACAACTCTGATGAGCTGGATGATGAGATGTTCCGACTTTTGAGCATCATTGGTGAGATCCTTATAAGTGCAATACAGCGCAAGGAGCACGGTCAGCTTCTGATGAAGAATGAAGAGAAATATCGCAGGATATTTGAAGAGATCCATGATGTATATTTTGAAGATAACTTTGAAGGTGAGATCTTAACAATAAGTCCCTCCATAATGAAACATCTGGGCTATCATGAAAGTGAGTTGATAGGCAGACATATAAGTATTTTATATAATGAACCTGATGAACGACAAAACTTCCTGAATGAGATAACTAAAAATGGTTTTGTAACACATTATGAGATAAAATTGGTTAAGAAAGATGGTAGTGTAATTGATACATCTGTAAATGCACATCTTGTTTATGGAAAAAATGGTAAACCTTCGATGATTGCCGGTATCATAAGGGATATTACCAAACAAAAGATGATAGAGCAGGCTCTTATCGAGGCAAGGATGATGGCTGAGGTGGCCAACAGGACAAAAAGTGAGTTCATTGCAAATATGAGTCATGAACTGCGTACACCTCTGAACTCCATTATCGGCTTCTCGGATTTCCTTCTGGAACGTACCTTCGGTGACCTTAATGATAAACAAATGAGATATATCTCGAATATATCCAGTAGTGGGAAACATCTTCTTGTGCTTATCAATGATATTCTCGACATATCTAAGATCGAAGCAGGTGAGATGGTGATCAATTTTGAGGACTTTGTTCTCACAGATGTCATAGAGGAAGTACTTTCTATCATGAATCCGCAGGCTTTGAAGAAGAATATCGCAATTAAATACAATAATCCAGCCACATTAGAGATAAATGGGGACAAGGCAAGAATAAAACAGGTTCTCTATAACCTTATAAGCAATGCTATAAAGTTCACGCTGGAAGGGGGTTCAATAGAAATTATTGCTGTTATTGACAATGGCCATATGGCAATATCCGTATGTGACACAGGAATTGGTATTTCCCCTGAGGATATTGGCACTTTATTCCATCCTTTCAAACAGGTAGATTCATTCTATAACCGCCAATATCATGGAACTGGCCTGGGCCTTGCTCTTGTGAAAAAGTTCATTGAAATGCACAATGGTACTGTCAGTGTTGAAAGTGAACCGGGTGTAGGTAGTTGTTTCATTGTCAGGATACCATTGTCTCCTGAGATCCCAATATGAAAAAAGTTTATCAGTGATACGGACTGATAGATAAACTTAGCTTATATCTAAATTAATGAGTTATAATCTTTGTAGAGGTAGCATGATCCTTCAGAAAAAACGTCCAGTTGTGCTGGCCATGATGATTATGGTCTTTGCCTTTATTCTCTCATCCGGGTGTCTAATAGAAGAAACCCCTGGTGACAATCCATATGGTGAAGGCGAAATTGTAAATGGCTATGAAGGAGCCTCAGACCCTGAAGATGTTCTGGAAGGCAATGGTTTTGATAAGGAATACCAGGATATCTATTCTTTCCCGTATACGGTATCCCTAAAAAGGACAGGCATCCTTGAATTTGAGAACAATTATTCTCTGAAAGTGCTTGATGTGGACAAAGAGAACGAACGTGTCACCATATCTTTCAGAAAGAATGGATATGAGTATGCATCAGGTACGATGCTTGTAGGTTCGGCATACAATATCAAAGATACGAATGACCTGAATGTCATCTACACCATTTATGTTGACGGGATCCTTGACAATAGTTTTGTTGTTAACCTGACATATACGGTAGAACCTGGGATCATTCTGGAAGCCGACCCCTATGAAGGCAAAGCAAGGGAGACAGACCTCAGGATAAATGAGGATACGATCGAAAGGATCTACAGATGGGATTACGAAAGTACGGAGTTCACAGTTGAATATGAGTACAATATCGAAGCGTATGACTCATATTCAGAAAGGAGTCGTAACAGGGAATATACTCATTTTGTCAATGATCCATATGATGATGAACTGATATCCATGATAGCATCACAACTGAGTGAACTTGCTGAGGAAGGGGGTTACAGCAGAGATGATATTCCTTACATTGCCATGACATTCGTCCAGTCACTCCCGTATGTAAGTGACAGTGCTTCTGCAGGGTATGATGAATACCCTCGCTTCCCCTTCGAGACATTATACCATGGTGGCGGGGATTGCGAGGATTCCTCGATACTGCTGGCTTCCCTGCTCTATGATATGGGTTATGGTGTAGCCCTTATAGAACTCCCGGGACATATGGCGGTCGGAGTAAAAGGTAGCTCTGATCTTCAGGGCAGTTATTATGAGTACTCGGGTGTAAGGTATTATTATCTTGAGACTACAAATTCCGGATGGGATGTTGGGGTGATCCCTGATGAATATGCTGGTCTTGAAGCAACTGTAGTGCCAGTTTTTGAAGGCTATCCGGAGCTTATGCCAGAGTTCAGTGGTAAGGGTCAAAGTATCGGACAGGTGACCTATGTAGACCTTGAAATAGAAGTGGTAAACGTGGGCTCCGGGGATGCTGAAGACGTTGTTATATATGCAACACTTGAGACAACTACCGATGGCATGGTGTGGGATGACATGGAAACTGATACCAATATAGACCTTGCTGTTGATGAGGCACTGACCTATACTGTTTATGACCTCCATGTTCCGGCTGGTGAGAAGTATCGTGTGGGTATCTGGGCATGGGGTCAGAATGCGGATCCTGCGTATGTTTACAGCGACTGGACCACTGCATGATAATGATAAAATACAAAAAAGAGTTTAAGGAAAAGGTTATACCTTTTCCGTTCACATCACGTATGCTTTCAAAGGTGGGATGCCATTGAAGGCGACGGAACAGTAACTCTGGGTGTATGCACCTGTAGTGAAAACATAGAGACGTTCACCTTCTTCCATTGCATCCGGAAACACATATTTATGGTCCTCATAGAGGATGTCCATGCTGTCACAGGTAGGCCCGGCAAGTATGGCCTCTTCCTCATATCCTTTCCTTTCAGAGTATATGGGATATTTTATGCATTCTTCAAGGGTCTCAATAAGTCCTCCGAACTTTCCTATATCCAGATAGACCCATTTGTACTGATTCAGTTTTGACTTCTTTGATATCATGATGACCTCGGTGACAATTATTCCCGCATCTGCAACAAGTGAGCGTCCGGGTTCTATGATAATCTCCGGGTGATCATCTCCGAAGTCTTCTTTTATGAATCGCAGGATCTCATGTGCATATGTGCTGAGCTCATTGGCAGGTGAGAGGTATTTAGCAGGGAAACCACCGCCCAGATTTATCATCTTAAGTTTTATACCATGAAGAGCAACGGCTTCGAAGAGGTATTTGCATTTTGAAAGAGCATTGTCCCATTGTCCTATATCGCGTTGCTGAGAACCGACATGGAATGACAGGCCGTAGGGTTCAAGCCCGAGTTCCTGTGCCAGGATTATAAGTTCAAAAACAACATCCGGATGTGCGCCGAACTTACGGGAAAGTGGCCAGTCAGCACCATCACTTTCTGTTAACAGACGGAAGAATACCCGGGAACCTGGTGCATTCTTTGCTATCTTCCTCAGATCGCTCTCAGAATCCGTAACAAAGAGACGAACACCTTTCTGGTATGCGTAGGCAACATCCTTTTCCTTTTTGATAGTATTACCATAGCTGATCCTTTCAGGCTGGACACCAAGTCTTAACAGATGGTCTATTTCATAGACTGTTGCAGCATCGAAGTTCGAACCTTTATTCTTGAGTGTCAGGATGACCTCATCAAGAGGATTTGCCTTTATTGCATAGTATACCTTGACAAAAGGCATATTCTCTATTAGTTCATCGTACATCTTTCCGACTTTAGCAAGGTCTATAACAAGGAAGGGGGTCTCTTTGTCCTTTGCGAACTTTTTTACCTTTTCAAAGTCATCCTCTGAGATAAGATCCTCTAGAGGGAAGTTGTATTGCTCTTTTCTCATATCTACTCCTTTTTTAGTTAGAAACAAGTAATACAAGGAGCTAGCAAGTTGTAAAACAAGACTATACTAGTTTATTCTGATATATACTTGATAATTAGCAGTTAATATCATATTAGATATTTAAAATTGATTCTTGATGGTAATAATTAGCTATTGTCAAATATATAATGTTTATTCATGTCTATAATCTATAGAATAAAGTATAAACTGATATATTACATTTATAATACATAAAAAGTGACATATGGCGATATATAGTGAAATTACTTCAATTTAATTATTTATATCAATGATGATATTGCAGGAACTCTATAAATCACTTATAACATGCTTAAACAGCTTCATAAGTGAAAATTCATTCATCCATAAGTTCAAAAGTAGTATTGACAAGTATCTGCTGGCTGAGTGGGGTTGTAAGGACGATACCAGCTATATAGCCAGAAAGACTTAGCCACTGTGGCCATTGCAAGAAGAAACCTGCATAATATGGCACAACCCCTGCCAGTGCGACCAAAGCAATGATGGTGCATACTATGGTACTTGCAATGAAGTTGTCCTTCACCACCTGAATGCTCTCCGATATCGCCTCGGTAATCGCATATTTCCTGATCACAAAAAGAGGGAGCACATAGATCACAAGGATGGCAGGAACGGCGGCTACACATGCCAGGACTATGGCTACGACCATGATCAAGGCGACCACCATGGTTTCGGTAAGGACCTGTCCTGTCAATGGACCGGCCAGGACCATGATCACACCTGCAAAAACGAAAAGTATGACCCATATCAGCATCAATACGACAATGACAGCCAGCATGAAAAGGAAGTACACCCATCCTCTTACAAAATTGCCGGAATGAAAACCGCTGAAGATGTCAGCTGTCCTGACTGTTTCCTGACGTGCCCCTTTTACAAGCATTGAGACAAAGCCATAGAGTAGGGATGGTGCGGTTATGGTGAAAATAGAGCCGAAAGTGAGGATAAGGGCAGCCATCCCATAAGCTGGGAGATTGTTTAAAGTGATGTTCAATGATTCCCTGAACAGCTTTGTGTATTCCATATTCTTTCAGCCTTTTTTCTGTACATTAAAAAGACCGGAGCTGATATTAAAGACTACGGATTGTCATTAACGGTTCCTGAAAAAAGGTTGAGGAACGTGTTCACGATCTCATACACTACAATGACCACAGGTACGAAGAGGATACTGTAACCAAGGGTCTGAAGTAAGATGGCAATGATCCTGCCGAATCCTGTCTGCGGTACGATGTCACCGTATCCTACGGTCAGGAGTGTTGAAGATGCCCAGTATATCGATAATGGGATAGTATTAAAGCCACCATTCTTTCCTTCTATAATGTACATCAGGATACCTGTCAGTACTGTTATGAATAATATTATGATCATGAATATCCCAATTTTGAAACAGCTTTTTCCTATGATCCGTTTCAGTATCTCATTCATCAAGTAGTAAAATTAATTTATTTTAATTTAAATTTATGTATCGTTCTGTTCAATTTTTCCTTAGTTCTTCTCTTCATAATACATTCTGAACCGGATGCTATCGTCCTTTATTTTCCCTGGATTGTTTATGCAACTTCTTTTCCGCTTCGATCAGGAAGAATACAGTACTTGAGATCAGTATGATCGCTATCCAGTCTGAGATATCGAGCGGAGAGGTTCTCAGGACAGTATTCATCATGGAACTATATGTAATGAAAAATTGCAATGACAGCACAATGAATATCCCGCCAAGCATTGCACGGTTCGAGAACAAGCGATCCAGGACATTCTCATAGATGGATTTTGAAGTGAAGAGGTAGAATATCTCAAAAAGGACAATGGTGTTCAGGACAATTGTCTGTGCCTTTGATATATCGACACCTGCACCTGTCTTTTCGAAGAAGAGCAGGAAACTTGCAGTTACCATCAAAAGTGCTACGATCACTATCCTTTGTTTTATCACCGGGAGAAGCAATGGCTCATCCGGTGGTCTTGGTGCTCTCATAAGGAGGTTCCTTTCCTTTGGTTCGAATACAATGGGAACACCAAGTCCAATAGCTGTGACAGTATTGATCCACAGGATATGGATAGGTAACAGTGGAGGGTTTGTGATCCCTAACAATACTGCTGTCATAATGGCAAGTCCTTCGGCTGCATTGGTCGGTAAGGTCCAGAGAACTACCTTCTGTATCTTGTCATAGACATCCCTTCCTTCCTCCACAGCATTGACGATCGATGCGAAATTATCATCTGCAAGGACCATGTCAGAAGCTTCTTTTGCAACCTCGGTACCGGACATACCCATAGCCACACCTATGTCCGCTTTTTTAAGGGCAGGCGCATCATTGATACCATCCCCGGTAACAGCCACCACATCTCCTTTCTTCTGGAGCAGGCCTACAATACGGGATTTGTCTTCAGGGGATGTACGGGCAAAGACCGATATCGTTCCCAGTTCCCCGGAAAGATGTTCATCGGACATGGCTCCCAGGTCCGACCCGGATAAAACACCACCAGTTTTGATCCCAAGCTGTCCGGCAATGCTGTTTGCTGTAAGGACATGGTCTCCGGTGATCATTATAACCCTGATGCCTGCAGTATTGCACTTTTTTATCGCTTCCCTGGCCTCTTCCCGTGGCGGGTCCATCATACCCTGTAATCCAAGGAAGATAAGGTCATGTATATCTTCAGGAGCCATCTCCTTCTTATTGACATCCATATGCCTGTATGCCATTGCTATGACACGCAATCCCCTTGACGCCATTTCGGAAGCTGCTTCAAGTATCTTTCCACCATGAAGGTCTGTTTCGTTCTCTCCGTCATACCGAGAGGTGCACATGCTCACTATCTTTTCAGGAGAGCCTTTTACATAAATGATGTTCGTACCCTCATCCGGTTCATTCAGAGTTGCCATGAACATCTTCTCTGATTCAAAGGGAATTGAATCCAGCCTTGGGAGATGGAATGCCGACAACTTTCTTCCTGATACGAGCAATGCACGTTCTGTGGGGTCTCCGTCAATACCGCCATCTTCCTTCATGTAGGCATCATTGCACAGGGCTCCGGCCTTGAGTGTCTGTACAAGCGAGGGATACTTCGCTGCATCTATGGGCTGTCCATTCTGAAAGAAACCACCTTCTATGGAGTATCCATCGCCTGTAACCGAGAACATGCCTTCTGAGGTGTATATTGAGACCACGGTCATCTGATTCATCGTGAGAGTGCCGGTCTTGTCGGAACAGATGACACTTGCCGAACCCAATGTTTCAACAGATGGCAGGTTCCTTACAATAGCGTTCTTCGATGCCATGGCTTTTACACCAATAGCAAGGGATATGGTGATAAGTGCAGGCAATCCTTCAGGGATAGCTGCCACAGCCATGCTTACAGTGGCAAGGAATATTTCCAGATCCTCAAAACCCTGATATCTCCCGACAAAGTATGTGATGATCGAAAGTAGTATGATGACAAGGAAAAGCTTCTTTCCCAGGCGGTCGATCGTGCGTGTGAGGGGAGTGGATATTGTCTCTGTTTCCCTGATAAGTTCCGATATCTTACCTATCTCGGTCCTGATGCCAGTGGATACTACCACACCCATGCCGGTGCCATGTGTGATCAGTGTTGCGGAAAATGCCATGTTCTTCTGGTCACCAAGGGGTACATCCTCGCCTGTCAGGGCAATTGTATCCTTTTCAGCGGCCACGGATTCACCGGTAAGGGCCGATTCATCTATACTGAGATTCCTGGTCTGGAACAAACGAAGGTCTGCCGGAACCCTTGCTCCCGCCTCAAGCAGCACGACATCACCGACGACAAGTTCCCGGCTATGGATCTGCTCACGCAGACCGTCCCTCAGAACAGTGGCTTCCGGTTGCATCATCTTTGCAAGAAGTTCAAGGGCATTCTCCGCTTTTCTTTCCTGCACGAAACCTATGATGGCATTGGCAAGAACAACACCTGTAATAACAGCAGAATCCGCATATTCATCCAGAAGGAATGTGACAACTGCTGCAGTTATCAGTACATAGATAAGAGGATTTTTGAATTGCTTTAAGAACAGGTACAATGGCCCGTGTTTTTTCTTAGTTTCAACTTCGTTGTAACCATGCTTTGAAAGACGGAGGCTCGCCTCTTCTTCTTTCAATCCTTCCTTTCCCGTCTCAAGAAGAGTAAAGGTCTCTTCCGGACCTGTGCGGTACCAGCTAACCTCCCCACTCATAAATGAATGTGGTCGTTCTTTAGTTAAAAAAATTTGCAATACCGTGCGATATTCGGGAAAAAAGTATTATCCTATTTTCATCATGTTTTCATCCCGGTCTCAGGAACGGTCAAACATTCCAAAAACTAAAATAGATTGCAGACTTTTTTCCTTTATATGAGTTCTATTCACGAAGATCTGGTCAAGTCGCTCAATCCGAAACAGGAAGCATATGTGAATCTGGAGTTGCCGGAACCCACCAACGGAGAATACCTTCTCAGTGTCTTCCGTCTGGTGCCTGGAGGTAAGTTCAATGTATTGCAGGCTGCTGCTGAGGTTGCTGCTGAATCGTCCACTGGGACGAATTTCAAGGTCAATACAGAGACACCATTCTCAAGGACCATGAACGCGCTGGTCTACCAGCTGGACCTTGACAGGGAACTTGTATGGATAGCATATCCGTGGAGGCTCTTTGACAGGGGAGGGAATGTCCAGAATATACTCACCTACATTGTGGGCAACATTCTCGGAATGAAGGAGGTTGCAGCTCTTAAACTCCTTGATGTATGGTTCCCTCCATCCATGCTGGAACAGTATGATGGTCCTGGTTTTACAGTGGACGATATGCGCAGGTATCTCAATGTGTACGACAGGCCGATCCTCGGGACCATCGTCAAACCGAAGATGGGACTCACATCTGCAGAGTATGCAGAGGTCTGTTATGATTTCTGGGCAGGCGGTGGTGATTTTGTCAAGAATGATGAACCACAGGCCAACCAGGATTTCTGTCCCTATGAGAAGATGGTAGCTCATGTAAAGGAGGCTATGGACAAGGCTGTAAGGGAAACAGGACAGAAGAAAGTGCATTCATTCAACGTCTCTGCCGCAGATTTCGATACCATGATCGAAAGGTGTGAGATGATAGTCAATGCAGGTTTCGAACCCGGAAGTTATGCATTCCTCATTGACGGTATAACTGCCGGATGGATGGCCGTACAGACTCTCAGGCGCAGGTATCCTGATGTCTTCATCCACTTCCACAGGGCAGCTCACGGTGCTTTCACAAGACCTGAGAACCCCCTTGGATTCTCTGTGCTGGTACTCTCAAAGTTCGCAAGACTTGCAGGTGCTTCAGGTATTCACACAGGTACTGCTGGTGTGGGTAAGATGAAGGGAACACCGGAAGAGGATGTCGTTGCAGCCCATGAGATCCAGTATATGAGTGCAGAGGGTCATTTCTTCACACAGAGCTGGTCAAAGATACCTGAAACGGATAAGGATGCCATAGCTATTGTCAATGAAGATATTGCGCATCACGTGGTACTCGAGGATGATAGCTGGAGAGGCATGAAGAAATGCTGTCCTATCGTATCAGGTGGCCTGAATCCTGTGAGGCTAAAGCCATTCATCGATGTGATGGGAAATGTTGATTTCATAACCACCATGGGTTCAGGTGTACATGCTCACCCTGAAGGCACACAGGCAGGAGCAAAGGCCCTTGTACAGGCATGTGATGCCTACCTTAGAGGTGTGGATATAGAGGAATATGCTAAGGACCATAAGGAACTGGCACAGGCAATTGAGTTCTTCACAAAGGCAGCGAAAGATGCAATGTGATCACCAATAGCATTCAATATACGGTAAAAAGGACTGTTGAATATGAGAATAAGGGAACTTGTGGACTGGAACATCTACTGGTTCCTCTTCGTGCTTGGAGAGCTTTCCTTCCTTGCATCTTTCCCCTATTCTATAACAATGTCAAAGGAATTCCTGTATGATCTGGGAGTTTCTTTGCCCAGTTTATTGGCAACACAATTCATTCGGTCTACGGTCATTTTGATGATCGCCATATTCACAGGTCTTTATCTTGGAAAAAAAGTGGGTCTGGAAACACCGATTCTCAGTTCATTATCTGAAAAAAAAGAATTCCCTTCTGAAACGACTTCTATTGTGAAGCTGTCCATTCTCATGGGTCTGTTCCTGTCCATTGTATTGTTCGTTCTTGACTATTTTGTATTTTCAATGTTCACTGAACCTCTCATAACCTTTCTGACAACACCACCATTATGGCAACGTTTACTGTATTCCATATACGCAGGTATTGTAGAAGAGATAGTGCTGAGATTCTTGCTGGTTACACTACTCGTGTGGATCTCGTGGAAGATAAGGAAGACAGCAGATGGTCAGCCAACCAAAACCGGTGTGTTGATCTCAATAGTGCTGATAAGTCTCATATATGCTATTGGATATCTGGTATCGTACTCACCATTGTTGATGGATCAGATACTTGCTTTACGTTTTGTAGTCCTGAACGGTATAGCAGGCATGGTTATGGGGTGGTTATACTGGAAAAAAGGACTTGAGGCATCACTCTTAGCAAACCTGACTGCAAGTTTTATGTTGTTCGTCGTTTTTGGCTCATTCTTTTGATAGAGGATAAGCCTGTTAATCAAAATGTTAAGTGCGATATAGCAATTAAAAGTAGATGTCACTGATATTTCGATATTAGTGAAAAGTAGAGGGGAAATAAGTAATGACAATAACCCCGTTCCTTCAAGGAACTATTTCCCCTGTCGCTCATACTCCATCTTATATTCAGATAATTGTGATACAACTAAAGCCTGAACGTAACAAACCCTGTGTGTGTGGTGTGGGAGTAATGTGAGAGTGGGTCTGTTAACGTTCCAGTTTGTTTGTTTTTAGCTTCAGTTGTTTTCAATCAAGTCAAAGATCGTACCACCGATCGGTCATACAGCCGGTCTGCACTTCAGATCATGTGGCTGCAATCACTAGTATATTTTTCAGCTATATAAATATATGTATTGTTTAGTATATAATGAGTATGATGATGATGATATAGGTGATTTAGACTGTTCTATAAAAACAAGTACAAGAGCTATAAAATAGATGTTTTGTGGAAAAAAAGAAAAACTGTATTTCCTGAAAATTGTTGGCAGGGTCAGAGATTGTCTCATCCCCTGACATCTGCCTGTGATAAAAATATAAAATAAAAACAATCTGATCTAAGCTTCTACAACTTTGATCTTAAATGTCAGCGTCTTGCCGGCAAGAGGATGGTTCAGGTCGAACGTGACCTCATCATCAGTAAGAGCAATCACTTTTGCAGGCATAGGTTCCCCATGTGGCGTCTGCACGAAGAATGTCTTACCAATCTCCATCACCATATCGTTGCTTTGAACAAGGTCTCTGGATACAGTGTCAACCAGTGAGGACTTATGTTCACCATATGCTTCTTCAGGAGGAATTGTGATCTCTGTCTCATCACCGACTTCCAGCCCCATTACTGCATCGTCAAATCCCTTTATTACCTGACCGGAGCCTACTGTGAATTCCAGAGGCTGTCTTCCCTCGGATGAATCGAAAACAGAGCCGTCTTCAAGCATTCCTGTATAGTCTACCTTTACTGTATCGCCGTCTTTTATTGTCAATCTATCAACTCTGTGTTTTTGAAGTAGCCGACCTTACTTAGGTATTTTGGTATATCAAAATGAGGCGATCAGCTCTTTTTCATCAGGACAGCCCTGCTGAAGAATATCTCTGGCCTTTCGAGAGCAACAAATCCCAGAGCTTCAGCTTTTGAGATAGTGTTCTTAAAAGCCCTTCCTGAAACATGCAGGTATGGTTCGCATATCAATAAAAGTCCATCTGGTTTCAGGATCTCCTTTATTTCAGCAAGGGTCTTTTTCTGATCTGGAACCTCATGCAGCATGTAAAAAGTGTTAACAAGGTCCACCTTCTCAGAGATGCCGATCCTGTCAGCTTCACATTTATGCAGGATGATGCGTTTTTCGAGTTTAGTTCCCTGAACTTTATTCCTGACCTTCTGAAGCATTCCTTCCTGCAAATCAACAGCAATTACTTTCCCTGAAGCGCCTACGAGTTTTGCCAGCACCACTGAGAAGAATCCCGGGCCGCAACCAAGGTCGAGTACCGTCATACCTTCTTTCACAAATGGTCCCATTATGGTTTCGGGATTCTGAAGCTTCCTTCGGAATCTGTTGTCAAGGATGCCTGCGATCTCAGCAGGACATACATGTACATTCTTAAGGTCCACTGGTCTTGTTCTCCAGAATATTGTCTATGTAATTCTCAAGATGAGAATGAAGCTCATCTATCTCTTTACTTTGAGGCAAAACAGCAATTATCTTCTCTATGTATCCTCTCTCGCGGAGAAGCTGCATGGCTTTAACGGTATTCATATCGAATACCCATGCCAGACGGGTCAGGTTCAGGTCATTGTAATTCCTGACATCCTGCATGCTTGCTATCTTATTGTTCATCAGGTCATCAATAATGACCTTTGAGTATCCGTGCGTATCTGGCATCTCCTGATCGAGTGCGGAATTCGGGGATTCTGCCCTGATCGCAAAGTGGTCAGTGAAGACCTTATAGATATCAAGTTTATCCGCATCCCTTATGATACGTGAATGCAGATGGGTCTTCTTATCTGGTATATCAGGAAGAATATGCATATTGTGGCAGCCGATCGCTGTAAGGATAAGCTTCTGTTCACTGGCTGGCAAATTGGAAAGTACTTTCTCTTCCTTCAGAACCCTTACTCCAAGATTTGCATGGTTCTCTGAGTCGGAATCCCTGAATGTCCTGTATTTCCTGATCTGCTCGAAGCGACCAATATCATGAAAAAGAGCGATCGTCCTTGCCAGAAATAAGTCCTCATCATCAAGTTTCCCAGCTTCAGCGATCAGAACAGCATTCTCAACGACCCTGAGGCTATGTTCCTCTTTCAGGATTATGTTCTGCTGGATGAAGTCATCATCTGTATAGAATGACCTGACATATTCCTGAAACCACTCACTGAGATTCCCAAACTCATTTCCTTTCATTTACTTCCTGAAGGTTTCGTTAAGTATTAGGTCTTTTGTGTGTCCGGGAAAATGCTCTAATAAAATATTCCATATAGTTTCTTTAAAAAGGCAGTATAATATGAATAAAGAAATCGAAGAAATGAAAAACAGGTTGATAGAAGCCTATCATTCTTCCAGGAATGAAGAGCAGGCATTCCAGATGTCTGCCTATATGAAGAACCAGTTCCCGTTCTTAGGTACAAAGAAGCCTCAAAGGACAGTTTTACAAAAGCAGTTCATAAAGCAGTCCAGAAAGAATAAAATAGCCGACTGGGAGTTCATATTTCAACTATGGGAACTGCCGGAGAGGGAATTCCAATATCTTGCTCAGGACATCCTTATCGCTCTGGCCGGTGAACTCCGAGAGACCGATATTGATAATGTTGAGCATCTGATCATCACAAGGTCATGGTGGGATACTGTGGATGCCCTTGCATCAAACGTTGTCGGGAAGATGTGTCTCAATCATTCCACATTGAAAGAGAGTACTATACCTGTATGGAGCAAAAGCAACAACATGTGGCTTTCAAGGGCTGCCATATTATTCCAGTTGAAATATAAGGAAGAAACGGATACAGATCTGCTCAGGAAGGTCATTTTAGATAATACAGGCTCTGATGAGTTCTTCATCAACAAGGCGATCGGCTGGGCATTGAGGCAGTATTCAAAGACCGATGATCAGTGGGTAAAGGACTTCATAGAGCATCATGAGCTGCATCCTCTGAGCATCAGGGAAGGTAGCAAGTATCTGTGAAAAGAATATTTTGAATGCTCAAATTATGTAAAAGCATCCTTCAAAAGGATGCTTGATCTTCCTGTTATTGTTTCCTCAGGAAAAGAATTGTAAAAATACCCAATGCACTTGCTGTGATCAGAGGTGTGGCTGTTGGAACAGCTTCTGGTTGTGCCAGTGCTCCCATATCGCTTACCAGGTACTCCCAGAAAGCATTTCCTTCTTCAGTTGTGTCATTGTAGCTGATAGATGCACCTTCCTGCTGGAAGGACATGAAGTCTACAAAACCCCCGTTCTCAATAGGTGTTATGTAGTTGAAGACAGCCACATTGTCGGCATTGATATTGACCTTAAGGTCGGATGTTGATAATGTAGTGCTTAGCGGCCGTATCCTATTATATTGTTCTTCAGCTATCCAGTCTTTTTCAATAACATCGACCTCATCCCCGAAATACTCAGAGATGACCTTTCCACTGCATTTTTCCATCAATATCAGGTGCTTGTATGAGTATTCATCATAGCCATCACCAACTATGTCCCTGACACCGTAGAAAACCGTCTGATAGTTATCCGTGCTTACCTCGGACCAGCTCCAGCCATGCATCTCCATTGGCCATGTTATCTCTGTGTTCGTCATTGATATCATGTGGTCCATATAGCTTTCACCCTGCACTACTGTATACTTTTTACCATCAAGGACTATTGACCCACTAAGATCTCCACAGGCATGTTCGTACGTTATGAATCTCAATGGTTCTTCAGCCTGGTCCACGGTTTTGTCCGCATTGGTCTGGAATAACAGGTCCATTTCCATATCCTCACATGTGTAATTCAATTCATATCCCTGAGATTGCGAACCATTGTAGCTCTTCATGCCATCAGGGAACGTATAGTCCACATAAGGTGTGTGTATCCCTACATAATTAGAAAGAAGAGCACGTGGAATATAAGTATCGGTCTTGTTGAAAAGTGCTGTACCATTATCGTAATAGAGACCGTAGAAAGTAAGCATATAGGAGAGTTGTGTTCCATCAGAGGTCACCATTATGGGTGATTCCTGATGTGCCAGCACAACAAAGAAACCGAGATCCCTTTCTTCTCCATCATCTGCTACAAGCGTTGTATTCCCATTTAGATACCACCATTCTGCCATCATATTTGTAGTAAAGTCAGTGTCAAGGTATCCTCCTTCGGTGTAGTCTTCTTCAGTTCCCTGTATCAAGAACATCTCATCGGCTTCAGTGACCGCCGACGCTGTACCAATAAGAACTATAAAAATTAAAAATAAAATCCCAAAACAAGATTTCAGATATTGTCTTATTTTCATTTGTATTTCCCCCACAGTTAATTAAAAATAAGTGATAGTTATATATGTAAAAGTTATATTTGTCTCTAAAAAATTATAAATGTATGGAAGCTATTATTCTAAACTGTAGTCCTGAACATCATTGTTGAAAAAATTTCCATTTTGTTTTCCAGGCCAACAATTTACAATATTTTAGAGAAGAGGCTTAAAAATAGCTTCGCTGAATGGCTGGTACAAGAATAAAAAAGAAAGAGAGAACGAACATCGAATTGATGCTCGGTCAAAAAACGATCATTTCCTTTTACGTATGATCATCAGGGATACAAAAATACCCAGTACACCTGCTGTTATCAAAGGATCAGCAGTTGGTACAGCAGTTGGTTCCCAATCACCGTCATCTGCTTCCGCACCGTAATACACACCGGTGTCTTCATCGCTTGCAACCAGGCCTTCAAAATCACCCGTTACATTAACGGTGTTGTGATACAGACCGTATTCTGTTGCTACACCTTCCCATTCACAGGTCATGGATTCACCGGGTGCAAGGCTAGTAACTGGACAGGGTATAAGACCTTCCATGTCATCGCTCAGTACTATGTTGGAAAGTGTCACATTGCCGGTGTTTGTGATCACATATTGCCAGGTGACTTCATCTCCAATATAGACCCCTGGAGTGAAATCCTTATCCATATCAAATCCATTGGTGTACTTTTCAACATCTATTGACGGATCAGCACCAAAGTAGTTGGCAGGGTCTTCATCACTCAGTAATAATTCGAACTCAATGCCTTCATAAGTTGCTGAAACAGTGCCCAGATTTGCATGAGGACCGTACTCAACCGTTCCCTCTACAGTACACATTGAACTCTGGCCGGGCATTAGCTTTTCAATAGAACAGATGGTCCCAAGTTCATCGTCTGTGACAGTGATGCCTGTCAGGATGACATTGCCAGTGTTATTGACCACGTATTCCCATGTTACAGTACTATTCTCCCTAAGGGCCACTCCAATAGGGTTGTCCGCATCCACTCCATTTACATATTTTTCAAGATCGATGACCGGACCGAGATTCAATGGAAGGAGATCGGTATTGTTTGCATCGAGGTCGAACTGTGTATCACAGAATCCATCATTGTCCATGTCCACACAAGTCTGACTGAATCCTGTTCCATTCGGTTCTGCCCAGTAGTTTCCACCAAGGAATGGTCCGCTTATGATGTTCGGACCGCTGGTCTTGCTGATGTTCCATGAGTTATCGTTGCTGGCTCCTTCTATCTGAGTATTGTTCGTGTTATTGAAATAGTTGTTATAAATGGTGTTATCATCACTATTGAACAAACGAATACCAAATGCACTGTTATTGCAAATGATATTACTATCCAGGGTGGTGTTACTGGAATCAACCAAACGTACACCCCTGTCCATGTTAGAATGAACATTGTTACTGTTCAGCACATTGCCGGATGAATACTCAATATAGATACCATCTTTCTGATTCATTTTTGCAATGTTCTGGAAAAGATAGTTGTCATTCGATCCCAGCAGATAGATACCCACCATTACATTGGAATCTGCGGTGTTGTTGTTTATTGTATTGTTGTGTGAACCCACAATGAAAATACCGTTGTCATCATTCTTCAGTGCAGTATTATTCTCAAGTGTATTGTTATAGTTCTCATTATCAAGAACTATACCATTGCCTTTGTTTGATGATGCGATATTGGAATCGAACATGTTGTATTCGCTTCTCTTCACGATTATACCATGTTCATTATTTGAACTCGCATTGTTGCGATATACTGTATTATTTTTGGCAAGACGAAGAGAGATACCTTCAAGATTATTTGTTGCAACGTTCTCTGTAAGGGTACTGTTGTAACCGCCCTCAATCAGAATACCAGCATTTGTATTGTAGAGAACGATATTTTTACTCAGAATATTCTCAAACCCATGTATGTATAATCCATCATAATTCTCTGATGCATTATTACCTGTCAGGGTATTATTATCAGAACTCGATACCCATATCCCGAAATGACTTTCCAGAACAGTGTTATTGATCAGGGTATTGTTGTTACATGAAGATGCAAGATATATGCCGTTACCGCATTCGATGATCACGTTATTTACAATCATATTATCGCTGGCATAATATAGCAGGATTCCGTCGAAACCGCTTGAATAAATGTAATTGTTCGTTATATTGCTGTTACCTGTAGCATTGAAACGGACACCGCTTGGGTTATCCATAAGATGGTTGTTGACTATTCTGACGTTCTCAACATCTGAAACATATACTCCGCAAGCAGGACCTACATCCACTCCTGTGATATTGAACCCCTCTATCAGTACATCATCAACAGTCACATTGAACGCATTATCAAAACCATCGGCAGCATCTACAATGGTATCACCAGGATCACCAGACTGAGATTGTATTGATACCGATCTGTTAACTATAACATTCTCAGTGTACGTTCCCGGATACACAAGTATGGTATCCGTATCATTTGCAGCATTTATCGCTTCCTGTATTGTGGTATAGTCCTTTCCCGGATCATCGTCAACCGTTATCGTTGCAGCTGCTGAAATATTCACAACTAATAAAAATAAGAATAATGCCATTACAGATCTTCCACGAGTTCCTATCATGATATCAACCCCAATGCACAGCTCCAACAAAGCTGAAACACTCCAATTCAGACTAGATCCTGTGAACGCTTATATATTTGGAACCAATCTTCAGGAAAAAGGGTACTTAATAACTGTTCTTAACAACAGTTCTTAACAAATGTTCTGATAAACAGTATGGAATAAATGATGCAACCTGATCACGTAATCATTTTTATAATAACACTTTAATAGTCAGTAAGCTAAAAACAGTTTGTGAGGGAAGATGAACTATGCCTGATGGAAAAACCCATGACACAATAAATGCTGCAGTGCTGATAGCAGTGATATTTGGTCTTTATTACCTTATCTGGAAAGAAATTGCTGTAATATCCGTTTATCTCAACACTTACACGATACTGTCATTCTCACTGGCATACATGTTCGCGACATTCTTCCTGAGTCCTGACCTGGATGTGAACAGCAAACCCTACAAAAGATGGGGAGTGCTCAGGTTCCTGTGGTGGCCGTATAAGGAAATATTCAAACACAGGGGATTCTCCCATAACCCGGTTATCGGACCTCTGACGATAGTACTGAACCTTGCTGTTATAGTTGCTGCAATACTGCTACTCGGTGGCTTCGATCTTAGGTCCATACCTTCCAGTTTCATAATAGCGACCACAGCAGGAATGGTCCTCTCGATGGAAGTCCACATAATATCCGATAATGTGATCTCCAGAATGAAAAGGATCTTCTGATATTCCTTTCTTTACAGGAAAAACAGGCAGGAACTAACTGAATATCTCAGTTTATCCTGTCCCTGAACTCTGTATCCAGATGAGTGCCATCGCAGAACGGCTTGTTCTTTGAAGCCCCACACCTGCAGAGAGCATAGTGGTCCTTAGTCTCAGGTTTTGAACCATCCGGGTCATCCAGTTCTATTCCACCGACAACGTGATAGGGGCCGTTCTTTACAAGGAATATCTCAGGTTCATGAGGATAATCCTTATGCAGTTCTCCATTTATCGTATAGCTCAATGAGCCTGAGGGACAGGATCTGATGACCTTTGCTATCTCTTCAGGTTTTGCAGCTTCCGTATCCACCCAGGGTTTCTGTCCCTTTCTGAAAACCTCTGGTAATTTCAGGATACAGTTGCCTATATGGGAACATACTCCCTTGTTGTGGTGGACGGTTATGTTCTCACCAACATAGGAATCGGTCCTGTCGGGAACCCGGTCTTCTTCTTTCTCACCTGAAAGTTCGTTCTTTGTATGGGCTCCGTCACAGAATGGTTTGTCCTTTGAAGCTCCGCATCTGCATAATGCCATAACAGGAACCGTTTCGATGAATGTGCCCTTTGAGTTCCTGAGTGTTTTGAGGTCCCTGACGATGAAAGGTCCGTCCCTTGATACTTTTATTGCAGGCTTTTTCTCTTTTTCAACTTCTTTTTTCAATGTATATTTCTCCTGGAATATTCTTCAGGAACTATCTGACCTAAATCAAGGAAAGGGTACATTCTCAGTTCCTGTCATCTCTGAATTTGATATGCCAGTGGTTTCTGTCACAGAATGGTTTGGTCGAAGAGCCACCACATCTGCAATACACCCCATTTGTTTTTGTTTTGTTCACATCTGTTATGTAGTTTTGTGATTCATGGGACCAGAAGAAGGTCAAGTGTAAGGATTAACTGTACCAGCGATACTATGAGGGTTGCCGAAAGGATGAACAGGGACATGGGAATCCTGAACTCTTCCCGACCCATTTTGATAAAATACATGTGTGCTGTGAATGCAAATAATCCTGAAAGGCTCAGGACCAATGAGAAAATAAGACCTGTATAGGACTGCTGGTATACCAGGACCAGCCCATAAAGAACGAAGAAAAGGACAGGTATGTGTATCAGAAGGAAACCCGTGATACCTCCGGGTAGCCTGAACAAATCCCACTCCTTCCAGTAAGCTGAATCGATCTCATGGTCGATCAGCAGAACAGAGTTTATCAGATATATCCAGAACAGGGTATTCGACATGGATCTCACTTCCGTTTTATTGTGATGATCCCGAGATAACCATCCACCGTGATCTCATCACCGTTCCTGACAACCCGGGTTGCATCGGGTATGCCGGTCACACATGGGATCCCGTATTCTCTTGCAATTATAGCACCATGTATCAGCATTCCACCCCTGCGCTCGACTATCCCGCTCACAAGGGGAACAACGAATGTCATGTTAGGGTCTATAGCATCGCATACCAGTATCTCACCGAACTTGATATTGAAAAGGTCATCGTTATTGGTTATAACATGTGCAATACCGGTGACCAGTCCTTTTCCTGCAGGCTGCCCCTGTATCTGTCTTTTGAACAAACCTTCATCGGGGGAACCCACCTTTTCATCGGTATTGTCCCTGACAACTGGAATATACGACTTATCATTGAGTGCTTTCCGGAGTTCCTGTAGTTCAATGTATTCTACCGAACCGGGATCATCCAGTCTCCCGATAAGCCTCTCCTTTCCCTCATTGACAGCGATAAGATATTGGTTCTCGATCCTGCCAAGATGGATGTTATCGTCATCACGCAGACGATAGCTTATACGTCCCATATCCAGAAGCTCTTCGGCAAATACTCTGTCCTTTTCAGGGAAAGAGGACAGGAACATCTCTTCCTGATCGCTATGGTCCTTATCTGCCACAGCTTCTTTTTCAGGCTTTATTGCCATTTCCAGAATGAGCTTGATCAAATCCTCTCTGCTGTTGATAAAGCCGGAATGGGCAAAGTCATCAAGAAAGCCATTGATCTCTTCTTCTAAGATATCATCAATAGAATTGTTCTTTGCCCTTTCAAAAAGAGACTTATCTTTCCTGAGCATGTCCGCAATTCTTTCAAGTCTTTCATTCCTCTTGAGACTAAGCAGCCCCGAACCTGAAAGAAGACCCATGAACTCATATGGGTCGGATGGTCGTACAATGTCATTGTAGACCTGGCCAAAGAGCCGCATTCCGTGGGCAAAAGGAATGAACTCGTCCGTATATCTCTTATCCCAGTTATCGTATAGATCCTTTCGTCGTACTATTTCCCTGGCAAGTTCCTCATCGCTTAGTGATCTGAATTCTACGGAAGCCAGTTTTCTGGCATCCTCTATCATCTCAGGGATGAGTTCATTCTCTATCTTCAGGCGGAGATCTTGCAGGTTGTTCACCGTCCTTCTGAGAGAAAGGTACCAGAGTTTTTCTTTATCATCAAGGGTTGTTATTGGTCTGGACTGGAGAATGTAGACCTCTTTCTCCTTTTTCGTCCATTCGATATCCTGTGGTTGTCCTGATGAACTCTCAAGTTCAATTGCTATATCGTGTAATCTGAGAACATCATTCTCATCCAGAGGAACTAACATGGAAACATCATCTGATGTCATGTCGATCGATGTCCCGGTTTCCCTGAGATGCACGATCCTCTCACGGGAAGAAGGGCTTGAATACTGAACTATGGCTGCTGTTCTCCTGTCGACCACCCATCTGTCAGGTTCGATATCACCGTCCACAAGTCCTTTGTTCAGGCCATGTACAGCTTCTATGACCATCTCTTCCCTGTTCTCCGGACTGCTACTGAAGATTATCCCGGAAACATCGCTCTCTATGAGTTCCTGAACAAGGACGGCCATTTTACTGTGTTTGATATCAAGACCAAGTTCCTTCCTGTAGAGAAAGGCTGCATCGGACCAGAGGGAAGCCCACACGAGCCTGATATGTTCCAGTATAGCCTCTTCACCTCTTATATTCACATAGGATTCATGCAGCCCTGCAAAGGATGTCTGGGATGAATCTTCTCCGGGCGCTGATGACCTCACGACTACGGGTTTATTGGAAAAGTGTTCAGTGAGGTATTCCATGATAGAGCTGGCAAGTGAACCGGTGACCGGCGTATTGAGGAACATGTTCCTTATCCGCAGGGATGTATCCCACATCTCTTCCCAGCGCATATCACCGATATCCTTTCTGGAAAGTTCCAGTATGATCCTTCCTTTAAGGGAGCTTGAGCTAATATATCGTTCATATGCTTTTGTAGTTATGCAGATAAAAAAAGGAACTTTAAAACCGCTATTGAATATGGAATGAAGTGAGAATGCCTTTGAACCGATAAGATCCCTGTGTTCTTCCTGTATGTTCCCCATAGGAATTACGAGTTCTTTCATCTCATATCTATCTCCACAACATTCTGGAACCTGCTGGCAACTATGTACCTTTGGACCTCCATTCTCATCAGAGCTGAGGATGGAGAGTCAAGGAAATCAGCAAGATACGGATGTTTTTCAAGATAGGGGGCTTTGAACTCCTGTGTTTTTTCAACCTCTGTAACGGTTCCTGTGGCATTGACCGCCATCGCATCCCTGAAGTCTATCTCCCTGTTCGATCTGTTGTCGATCATCATGGATGCTTTCTTAGAATCCTGAAGATAAGCGTACTTTCTCGTGGCAAGCGGTGTAACAAAAAAGATGTATCTCAGGTCTTCACTGCTTGCAAATCCCACAAGGTTGGTATATGGTTCATCATCATGGAAAGTAGCAAGAACTGCTAATTTCTGTTCTTTCAATAATTTCCTCAGGACCTTCATGGTCTTATCATCAGGCATTAAAGGTAACACCACCCCAAACTTCCACAATTTTAGATTGGTCCCTGTGTATTTATGCTTTGTTGGAGGAATAAGCACAAGATATTTCAATAAATATGATATATTTTCTAATTGTTGATGTTGAAATGAGAATATCAAATATAGCCATTGTGATAATCATCCTATGCATATTGTTTTTATCTACACAGCCGGTAAATGCCGATGTCCTATTTCCCGGAACAAAAGTTATAGAAAGGTGCGTAAAGATAGACAATATCGGTGACTTCCCAGATGTGGTATTTGTCGGATACATCAGAGGACCTGTGATCCAATGTAAGAATTCCTATGTCATCGATACGGATGAATGTCTTACCCAGTTCTACAAAGCCAATGACCTAACGGTCTATGCTGTTGAAAGGGAGTATTTTGAGAGAACGGGACTTGAAAATATCAGTTTTGATGACGAACATAATCATCCGGGCTATACTTTTGACCTTAATGTTGAATGGGATACTCTTGTGGTAGCTAACCCGCTAACCAAAGAAAAGAGATACTACTCAATAGCCGGATCCAATGATACAGACCTGATATTGTATGAATCAAAAAGATTGTCCACATATGTTGGCGGTGTGGAAAGAGTGCAGACCTTTGACAGACCGGATATCGACGGTCTAAGTTTAACCCTGGGATCCTCTATGTCAGATATGGAAGATAGTCTCAATGATGAACAGGAATTTGAAGCATCAGCAATCGAACAAGCAGATGAAGGACAACAAGGAGCATCTCCTGAACAGGAGAACAGCAAATGGTCTGTGCTGGATAATATGAGGAACTTTTTCAAAGGCATATTTGGTTCATCCACATGGATAATTATTGAGGGTAACTGATGACCTATGAGTATCTGTTCCTGCTTTCCCTTATATTGACCATCGCAATTGAGACCTCTCTGTTATTCATAGTTGTCAGGCATTTCTTCAAAGTAAACAAAGAAAACATCAGTGATCCTATACTGTTATTTGCAGGATTCTTTGCTTCTTTTGCGACCCTGCCATATCTGTGGTTCGTATTACCATTTTTCATAAGGGAACACCACGTTTATGTCGCATCCGGTGAGACATTTGTTTTCCTGGTCGAATCCCTCATCTATTATTTTGTATTGGATCTCCCTGCAAGAAAAGTACTGATTCTCTCATTTGTCTGTAATCTGATATCATTTCTGGCAGGATTGTTGTTGTTCCCAATTATTTGATCAGCATATCGAAACAAAAGAAGAAATTATATCTGGCAGGAACAACCTTTGATCATCATGGAATTTCAGAATGAGGAATTCGAAGATGAATCCTTTGAGGATCTTGATCTTACCGGTGTCTCCTTTAAGAACTCAAAATTCATAGATTGTACATTTCAGGACTGCAATCTTACGAATATAGATCTGAACAATACAAGGTTGCAGGATGTCAGGTTTATTGATTGCAAAGTGATGGGTCTGGATCTTTCAAAGTGCAATGACTTCGTTCTTAGTTTTGCCTTTGAAGGCTGTTCTATATCCTATTCGAACTTCTCTGACATGGACCTGAAGGATGCCGAATTCATCGGTTGTGAGATACATGGTTGTGACTTTGTCAATACCAGCCTCAAAAATGCAAGCTTTGAAGGCTCTGACCTGAAGGATAGCCTGTTCGGGAACACTGACCTTAGTTTCGCCTCATTCAGGAATGCAAGGAACTACAATATCGACCCGAACAACAATAAGCTGAAAAAGGCAAAGTTCTCTATGCCTGAAGTGGTCTCTCTTCTGAGCATTTATGATATTGAGATAGAATAACATACGACATGTTCCATAATTTCCAGCCATACCATATGTCTAACAGGCCCAGGAGCCCTTTTCCCGGTGAAGGTATATATAATTTAAATGCCAAGAGGAGGCCTGATGGCCGAAGACAATAACGATCTTAGAACAGTAATATACTCCTTACAGAACGAAACGATCGAAATATTGTACAATGCTCAGAGAGAAACAAAGAGCACCGTCAGAGAGATCAATTCCCATCTAGGGAATGTAATCCCTTCCACCAGTCGCCAGTCTCTGTTCCTGTTTCCGTTCACGGATTCTGTGAACCTGAACCAGCCAATAAATGCCATCAAGGAGATCTTCCTGAACCAGATAATCCAGATCGAAAGTAACAATTGTCTGAAGATCACTGTAGACTATGACAGCGTTCTTGAATTCATAGATGACCTGGAGAACTATGATGCTTTCAGGATAGCTGAACATGTCAGGAACGAATATCTACAGAACGATGAGCATATATTAAAACGGATAAAAAGCGATTGCAGACGTTTGATCCCTCTTGTTCATGTCCATTCCTCAAAAGAACTGGAGAACAGGAACAGGACCGTTATTAAATTAAAAACGTTAAAGGATTCTGAACAATCAATCAGTTGCCTTGAAAGTCTCGGAAAACTCGTTGACATAACCCTGAACAGCACCCCTCCATCCAAAGCAAAAGGAATCAAAGTATATCCCGGTGAATCCCATGTCGATGAAAGGATGAGATTATACTATTTCAAAAATGGAAATATCCGTCTTGTATTCGATGATCCTGAACACACTGAGAAAATAACCAATGCACTTGAGATACCATATTGAATCGGTTATTTTGCAGATTTCCTACCCAAATAGAATTATTTAGTGTGCATACCGTCCAAACTCAAGTATCAATATTCTAATAAATCATGCGCTTCTTTCATTAAATGTGCTAGATGTCAATGGGCAAAAATGATATTAAAGAAGACTTTTTGTAGAAACTATCAAATAGCAGACTAACGAATTTAGTTTATTACTCAATCTAGGACAACATAAGGTTCAATCATTTAGGGAAAATTATGCTATACAATTCTTGTACGTTTGTAGTGGAATCATCTTACATCAAAGATACATTTAAATATAGTAATACATTATAAAAATGGTAATGACTAAATTAAGGATAATATACACTGGTGGAACTATTGGTGGTAAATTTAGTGATTCCGGTGATATAGGTCATGATCTTACAAGAAAAACATTTATAAGTACTTTGTCTAATAAGTATTCTTCTCTTGAAGACTATTTGAAAAAAAAAGATGTAAGTTTATCTTTTGACACACCAATTAGAGAATTTAGTGAAAATCTAATTCCTTCTGATTGGTCGAAGTTAGCAAAATCAGTTGATAATGCTATTAATGAAGGAATTGATTCTATAATAATTGCGCATGGAACTGATACTATGTGCTATAGTTCAGCTGCTTTATCTTTTATGCTTCAAGGTATTAAAATTCCAGTAGTATTTACTGGATCAAATATTCCTTTAGAAGGAGAAGGGACTGATGCTGTTACTAATATGCATGATGCATTTAGAGTAGCATTGGATAAAAGGTTTAAAGGAGTTTTTTTAGTATTTTCAGGGATACCTGACAAACCTAGTGACATTCACCTTGGTTGTAGGGTCAGAAAGAAAAAATTTTATGATAACTGCTTTGATTCCATTAACACAAATAAAATTGGAATACTTAAAAAGAATATATTTTCATCAAATTATAATATAAATATTGTTAATGATAAGTTGTTCAATAGTGTTATTGAAGCAAATGATAATAAGGATTATAATTTGATTAATGCATTGGATGAAAAAATTTCTTTTTTCAAAGTTTATCCCGGTTTTAATCCAGATTTGATAAGTTATGTTGTCGAGAAAAAAACAAAAGCTATTATTTTAGAGCTTTATAATGCGGGCACAGGATGCACACGAAATAATCATTCTTTAATTCAATCTATTAAAAAGGCAAATGATATTCCAGTATTTATTACTTCTCAGCATGAAGGTAATGTATTAATGGACACTTATAAGACCTCTTTAGAATTAAAAGAAGCTGGAGCTATTCCTTTAAGGGATATGATTACAGAGGCTGCAATTCCAAAATTGATGTGGATATTAAAACAAAAAACTAATAAAGATGAAATTATAGACTTGATGCTTACTAATGTTTCTGGAGAAATAGATTGTTATGAGCATTAAGACATGTTTGCGTGATATTTTTTTTAAAATAGATTCATCTGAAAGAACAAATACTGTAATTATGATTTTGCAAATAATTGCAACACTTTCTGCATTCTCATATTCCTACTTTAAAGATACACAAATAGAATGGATTGGAATTTTTCCTTTTATTTTTGCATTTTGTCAATTTACAGTTCTAGCATATTTAATTATTGTTGGTATTGTTTCGGGAAAGTACCGCCCAATAAAACTGAGATTAAACAGAACTACTGGAATGCTTTATGACAATACAACAAATTTTAGAAATATTGCGTTAAGAGACGAAACATTAAATCTTATTTTAGATAAGTTTTCAAAGGAGGACGCTTACGACTTGGGAAAAGAAGTAGGTAAGAACTTTTGTATAAACTTTGTGAAAGAACTACACCGCAAGGGAACTGAATTGAGTATAGACGATAAACTAAAAAAATGGATTGAATATGATTCAAGCTCTGGTATAGGTAAATTTCAAATTATAGAACACTCTAATTCTCCAATACACATAAAGATTAAGATTTCTTCTCCATTTATTGGTGATTGCCCTATTAGTAAAGAACCAAATAGTCGATGCAAATTTTTACTTGGATATGTTGAGGGTTTAATTTCCCAGTTATATTCTACTGAACTCACGCTAGGTTCAGGATGTTCGTACAACTCAAGTCCTTCACATTGTACTTTAACTTTGAGCCCTAAATGAGCAAAGAACATGTTCCAATAACATATATAAGTTTTTAAACCCTGTCACCGAATAGTGCAGAACCTATACGGACCATGGTGGCCCCTTCCTCTATAGCAACCTTATAGTCACCGGACATGCCCATGGACAAATTCTGAATGTCGATATTATCATATTTTCCCTCAGTTTCAGTCTTCAGTTCATCAAAGAGGGCTTTCATCTTTTTGAAATAAGGACGTGCCTGCTCTGGTGGAACATAAGGGGGAATGCACATGAAACCTGTGACCCGGATATTCTTGAGTTCAGCAATGTCCTGCAATGCCTGTTCTATTTCCTTTATTTTGAAGCCGTGTTTCTGTGGCTCATCGCCTATGTTGACCTGAAGGTAGATCTCCTGGACCTTGTCTGCTTCCCTGGCTCTCTTGTCGATCTCCTGTGCGATCTTGAGCGAGTCTACCGACTGGATCACATCGAAGAACTGAACGGCTTTTTTGACCTTGTTTGTCTGCAAATGTCCTATCAGGTGCCTTGAAGATGGGAGGAGGTCATCGGATTTTCCTTCATACTCCTGAACCCTGTTCTCACCAATTATCGTAGCTCCGGCTTTGATAGCCTCGTTTATCCTTTCAGGGTCCACGGTCTTTGTGACACAGACCAGTTCAGTATTTCCAAGTTCTTGCAAGACCGCGGTAATATTTTCTTTTACTGACATACTTTTCCCGGAATAAGATCATGTTTCAATTATCATATAGGTATTCTTAGATAGAATATGTTACTACTTAGCTTTTAACCCATTTACCATCTTCGTTATTTTCAGACTTTTTCCATCCCTTAAGCTCTGGTCAGAACTATCTATTTTTTATGTTAGTCCTTCATCAATAAGATGGGGAATTCTATCACTCAGGAAAAAGATGTTCTCAGAAAAAGATTCAATGATATCCTTAAAGGGAAAGGTACTGACATTCCTCCTGTAGGTACTGTCACAACCTCACCTGTACTGGAACTAATGGATATCATCGGTGCAGAACGACCGGAAGCAGACAGAGTGCCTGAGAAAATGGCACAACTTACATCCTCATTACATAGTGTTTCCAAATTCGAGATAATACGTTTTCCTTTTGATGTAACCGTTCTCGCTGAAGCACTTGGCTGTGGAATAGACCCCGGTACCAAAGCAAGGACTCCTGCCGTGGTGTCTCATCCTTTCAAAGACAGGTTCAAAGAACAAGCTGACATGCTCGATGTACATGAAGAACTTCTGGATAAAGGAAGGATCCCGGTAGTCCTGAGAACGTGCGAGATCTTAAGAGAAAATAAAGAACTGAATGCACCCATCGTAGCAGGTATTGAGGGACCTGCTGACCTTGCAGCTTCTATTTGCGGGATCAAACCGTTCCTTAAATGGACAATTAAAAAACCAGAACTTGTGACAGCCATTGTAAACAGATGTGTTGATGCCTGCATATTGTATGCTAATGCATGTCTGGACCATGGCGCTGACGCGGTGGTGATCGCGGATGCGACTTCTTCTCCGGATATGATGGGACCGGATGCTTTCAGGAAATTGATGAAAAATGAATATTCAAGGCTCGCTGATAGTATACAGGGAAATTGTATCAGCCATATATGTGGGCGGACGGACAACATCATCCCTGACCTTCTGGACTGTGGTTTCAATGCATTGAGTATCGAGGAAAATGTGGGTGATCTGAGACACATTATTGCTCAGGCTCACGAGGAGAATATAGCTGTAATAGGTAATATCTCCACATCAGATACCCTGATAAATAAAAGTGCTGCCGAAGTAAAAAGTGAAGCCCGAAAGTGTCTTGAAAGCGGTATAGACATACTTGCTCCCGGGTGTGGGATCGCACCGGAAACACCTTTGAGGAATCTTCTGGCAATGGCAGAGGCACGGGATGAATATATCTCTTAATTCCTGGTGCATTACGGATTAAGCGTGTAATAGATATAACATAGGTTTCACACTGAATAAGGGGTGTTCTATGAAAGTTATAAAAATTCTTCTTTTCCTGATAATTGCATTATTTTTTGGAATCGGACCTTTCGTAGGTATCTATACTGATTATCTGTGGTTCGACATGATAGGCTATACTTCCGTGTTCACAACGATATTACAATGGAAGATCATCACAATAATACCCGGATTCCTGCTTTCTTTTATCTTTCTCTATGTCAATGCGAGATATGCAGGGGATTCCATAAGGAAGATACTGGAAGAAAAGGAGATCAGACGTAGCAGGACTGAGTCGGAAGAGTCGGCCGTTGTCCTGATAGCCATTGCTGCATTCTCATTGCTCTTTGGTCTTGGATTCAGCGCAAGCTGGAGAACGATCCTGTTATATCTGAACAGCTCCACATTTGGAATAGAGGATCCGATACTCATGAACGACATCGGGTTCTACGTGTTCCAGTTACCGCTCATACAGATGATCCGCGGAGCATTGCTGACACTTACTATCATCTCCATCATACTGGCCGTTGTCCTGTACTTCGTCAAGCTTCAACCTGTGTTCAGGTCAGAGGCTATCGAGATCGATGATACGGAAGAATCCTACTTCCTTTATCAGACAGGTGGTCTTAAGGATATAATGCCTTCAAGGGTGCTTGTACATCTATCAGCTCTCTTCGCTTTCTTTTTTGTATTGATAGCATTCGGCTTCTTCCTTAACAGGTACGACATACTGTTCTCACAACAGGGTGTTGTCGCTGGTGCCGGCTATACGGATGTACATGTCAGGCTTCCGATCTTCAACATACTGACAGCATTATCCTTGCTTACAGCTATTGCTTTGGGCGCGAACATTAAACTGAAGAACGTGAATATCCCGTTTGCAGCTATTGCTATGCTTATTTTGTTCATAGTGCTCAGCTCTTTTATACCCAATATCTATCAGCAGTTCAAGGTAGAACCAACAGAGATCCAGTTGGAAGAGCAGTATCTGGATTACAATATCAATTATACGAGAATGGCATTTGGCCTGTCGGACATCGAGGAAAGACCTTTTGAGGCCAATGCCGACCTGACAGCTGAAGAGCTGGCGAACAATACCCATATTACGGAGAATATACGGATATGGGACCGGCGGGCCCTGGAGCAGACCTATAAACAGCTCCAGCAGATCAGGACCTACTATACTTTCAATGATGTTGACACCGACCGTTACATGATGGACGAGGGCTACCAGCAGTACATGATATCCGCAAGGGAACTCGACACCATGCAACTGGCACCTGAGGCCAGGACATGGGTGAATGAACGTCTGGTCTATACACATGGGTTCGGTATCGTTATGAATTCCGTGAGTACCAAGACAGAGGATGGACGACCTGAGTTCGTGCTACAGGACATCCCTCCTAGCGGAGAGTTCAGCGTTGACAATCCACGTATATACTACGGCGAGATAACCACCGGCTATAAGATAGCAGATACAGGACAGGCAGAACTGGATTATCCTCGTGAAGGGCAGAACGTTTTCACACAATATGAGGGTGAGAGCGGGATACTTCTGGATTCATTTGCAAAGAGAGTTATATTCGCTTTTGTTTTCGGTGAATCCAATTTCATCCTGAGCGAGTACATAGATGATGATTCCAGACTGATGTATCACAGGGAGATCGTCGACAGGGCAGAGACCATAGCCCCGTTCCTTGAGTATGACAGCGACCCGTATCCGGTGATATATGAAGGAAAGATATACTGGATCATCGATGCATACACCACAGCAGACAGATATCCTTATTCTGAGAACTACTACGGTGAAAAGTTCTATGGTATCAACTATATCCGCAATTCCGTTAAGGTGGTCGTGGATGCCTATGAAGGGACGGTGGACTTCTATGTTATGGAAGATGAGCCAGTGGTGAATAGCTATTCAAAGATATTCCCTGACCTTTTCAAGCCTTTCAGCGAGATGCCGGAAGGTCTTCAGAACCATATCCGTTATCCAAAGGACTTCTTCAAGGTACAGATGGACCTGTATGAGAATTACCATATGACAGACGCTGATACCTTCTACAATAAGGAGGATGCATGGGAGATCCCTAAGGAAGTCTACAGGGGAACCAGCATCGAAATGGAACCCTACTATATGATCACGAAACTCCCGAATGACGGCGGACTGGAATATGTCCTGTTGCAACCGTTCACACCAAGGAACAGGGAGAATATGATCGCCTGGATAGCCGCCAGATGCGACGAGCCGAACTACGGTGAGCTCAAGCACTATGAATTGCCAAAGGGTGAACTCATCTACGGACCGACCCAGATCGAATCCAGGATAGACCAGGATCCTGACATATCGGAACAACTGACCCTGTGGGGCCAGACAGGTTCCAGGGTAATCAGAGGAAACCTGCTGGTCGTACCTATCGGAAATTCGATTTTGTACACAGAACCGATATTCATCAGTGCCGAGGAGTCGGAGATACCTGAACTCAGGAGGGTCGTGGTATCCTCCGGACAGAAAGTAGTAATGGGAGAGGACCTGCACGAGTCACTTCAGATGCTTGTTGAAGGCAGGATTCGTGTTGAAGAGGAAGATAGCGGACAGGATACAGAGGTTCCTGCAACCGCAAGGGAACTTGCACAGCAGGCTCTGGAACACTATGACAGGGCTCAGGAGTACCTGGCAGAAGGCGACTGGGCAGGATACGGCGAGGAGATCGGCAGGATGGAAAATGTACTTGAACAACTGGCTCAGGTGCTTGAAGAAGCAGATATAAGTGTATCCGGCTGAGAGCAGGACATCTTATCTTTTAGAGAGCAGGGGTATATCGATGGTATGTGACTATTTGTCTGGTCATTTACCATCTTTTTTTTGTTTTTATAGTGATTTGGACTCTATGGAAATCCTAATTATCAACGATTTTTGAATCATAGCCGCAAATAAACACAGATGACGTAGATATTGATTATTTGCATCTGCGTAACCTGCTGAACGAAAGTTCAGCAGGCATCCAGCTCCGAAGGAGGTGGATGTATCCGTGTTTATCTATGGTTCATATTATCCAGGGAGTCCTACAAGGCCGTAATTTACCCAAACCGACAGGTTTTTATTTAGGTAAAGCCTAACTAACTATCTGGCCAGAACATGACGGAGAACAAAGAGCATTTATTAGTGGTTTTTGAAAATTTGCTGAGTATCAGAAACCAGTGCTCTTCTGAGATCCTCTGTGAATGCGGATCACCGGACCTGACCATGAAGCAGGTCAGATATCTGCAGGTCATTGACGAGCATGGGGAGATAACATTCAGCAAGCTTGCTGAGGTAACAAGGAACTCCAAACCAACTATCTCGGAAATGATCAGCAAGTTCATCCGTATGGAATATGTTTACAAGAAAAGATCTCCTGACGATGGCAGAGCATACTATATCTGCCTGACCGAGAAAGGACAGAACATCTGTCGCAGTGAACAGATCGCTTTATTGAAGCTTACTGAGAGAATGTCTCATTCACTGAACGAAGCAGAGATGTCCACTCTTATCAGGATACTGGGAAAGGTGAGATGATTTTTTTATATCTCTATAGTTAGGTAAAACCTAACTAACGAATTAACAGACCAACGACCATAGAACAAGAGAACAATGTACCCACAAGCAACCGAAAACAAGACAGAAAGCATTGTGATAAGACTTTCTGAAATGGTAGTATACCCGGAAAGCAGGACAAAGTTCCTCGCTGACAAAGATACTGGACAGATACTTCTTTCAATGATGGAAAATGAGGAAACTGCATATGCAGTGGGACTCACAATGAAAAGTGGAGCATCCCTTTCTGAGATATCAGAAGAGTCACTGTACAGGACCGGAAACCTTCTGGAGATAAGATCGATCATGCCTGCAGATAAAGGTTTTCTCGTTTCTGCAAGATCAGTACAAAGGGTGAAAGCTGTTTCATTGTACCAGAAGGACAAAATGTTCTTCACTACATATGAAGAAGTTCCTGACATAAATGATATTGACGAGAAACTTCAGGAAGAGATCGTAAAGGATATCAAAAGGACGATCCACGAGATAAGTGAACGTTTCAAGAGCTCGGAAGCCTTTACCAAACCAATTGACAGTATGACGTCAGTTGACCAGATCATGGGTTATGTAATGCCTTTCATCTCAATAGAACTGGCCGACAAACAGGACCTTCTGGAGACTACATCTGTCCGTGAACGTTACCTTACATTCCTGTATGTTCTGACAAACCATAAGGAGAACATCAATATCCAGATGGAGGTAGCTAAGAAGGTTGCTGAGAAGGTCAACAGGTCACACAGGGAAGCAATGCTGCGTGAACAACTGAAGGTGATTCAGGAAGAGCTTCACGAATTCGATGGTCCGGCTTCAGGTGAGGACAACTATCGTGAAAGGATAGAAAGCTCCGGCATGCCTGACGATGTTAAGAAGAAGGCACTTTCTGAACTGAAGAAACTTGAGACCGGTGGTCACAATAATCCTGAAAACCATGTTATCAGGAACTATCTCGATCTCCTGCTCGATCTTCCCTGGGAAGTCACTGAAAAGAAGAGCATTGATATCGAGCAGGCCCGTGAAGTGCTTGAAAGCAATCACAACGGACTTGAAAAGGTCAAAGAGAGGATCATACAGCATCTTGCGGTAATGAAACTCAAGCATGAGAAGCAGGGCTCGATACTGCTCTTCACAGGACCACCAGGAACCGGGAAGACAAGTCTTGGCAGAAGCATTGCAGATGCACTTGGCAGGGAATACGTACGTGTGAGCCTTGGTGGCGTCAGGGATGAGGCCGAGATCAGAGGACATAGAAGGACCTATATAGGTGCCATGCCCGGTAGGATTGTACAGGGTATCAGGAAAGCTGGAACGAAGAATCCTGTGTTCATCCTTGATGAGATCGACAAGCTTTCATCATCCTATTCAGGGGATCCTGCAAGCGCTCTTCTTGAAGTGCTTGATCCGGAGCAGAACAATACGTTCTCCGATCACTATCTGGAAGTCCCTTATGACCTGTCCGAGGTACTGTTCATAGCAACAGCCAACTCACTGGCAAGCATCCCGGGACCACTGCGTGACAGGCTTGAGATCATTGAGATATCAGGTTACACCAAGAATGAGAAGCTTGCAATTGCAAAGGACCATCTGCTGCCTCTCATACTTGAGGAACACGGTCTTGATGAGGATAAGCTCAGGATCGATGACGATGCCCTGAAACTGATGATCGACAGGTACACCCGTGAAGCAGGAGTCCGCGGACTGAAGAAACAGCTTGCAAGGGCTGCAAGGTTTGTGTCAGAAAGAATCGTTTCAGGGAATGTAGAACTCCCTTACACGATAAAGGAGGATATGCTGAAAGAGGTTCTTGGAAAGGAACTTGTCCGCCAGGATGACGCCAGGAAGGAACATGTGCCCGGTGTTGTCACAGGACTTGCATGGACACCTGTAGGTGGTGATATCCTTTTCATAGAAGGGACATTCATGCCTGGAAAGGGAAAACTCACACTTACGGGCCAGCTTGGGGATGTGATGAAGGAATCTGCACAGATCTCCCTCAGTCTTGCCAGATCAAGGCTTGCAGGATCAGCAGATACTTTTGATTTCGCTGAGAGCGACATCCATATCCATGTACCTTCAGGTGCAACACCTAAGGACGGACCATCGGCAGGTGTGACCCTCTTCACTGCGGTCACGTCACTCATCACAGGAAGGACTGTGGACCCGAAACTTGCCATGACAGGTGAGATCACCCTTAGTGGTGCTGTACTGCCTGTAGGTGGTATCAAGGAAAAGGTCCTTGCAGCCCACAGGGCAGGCATAAAGAAGGTGATCCTTCCAAAGGAGAATGAGAGGGACCTTGAGGATGTTCCTGAGGACGTCAGGAAGGAGCTCAGGTTCATACCTGTTGAGACCATCGAAGAGGTCCTTAAGGAAGCACTGGATATCGACCTGCACAGGCCTGTTGTATCATATACAGGACACAATATGGCATCCGCAGGGAGTGTATAAGAGTATTGAATAAGGAAGCCGGACAACGTGGACAGGTTCAATTGTTCGCACGGTCCGGCTTTGCTTTTTTCTTTGCTTTATATCTACCATCTTTACAGACCCTTTCTTTCAGTTCCTTCATGTGCCATTAGGCATCTCGAAGATACATTCTTCCTCAGAACAGTGTCCTTCACTTTCCAGTTCCAGGGTCGAATGTCCAATTCCATGCTTCTTTAATCTGGTCTTTACAGCTTTTTTGATCTCATCCGGTCTTTGCAGGTATTCATCCTCAACAACGATGTGGGATGTCAGGATATCAGTTTCTCCTTCAAGTGACCATACATGGAGATCATGCATCATCTTAACACCTTCAACTCCAAGAACCGATGCTTTGATCCCATCAATGTCTATATGCTCGGGAACTCCCTGTAACAGTAGGTTAAAGGTTTCTTTTGAATTTCTGGTTACACCCCACAGCACAAAGAGGGTGAACCCTATTGTCATAATGGGATCGACCACTGGTTTATCCCAGAACCTGATTATGACAGATCCTATGAGCAGGATCACCCAGCCTGAGATATCTTCCAGGAGATGCCATGAGAGGACCTTCTCGTTCTGACTCAGACCAGTTCTTAGCCTGAGGTATCCTATTCCGTTAATTGTCACTCCGAGAAGTGCCACCAATATCATTCCTTCAGCATTCACAGGTTCGGGGTTCAGCAGTCTGGGAATAGCCTGCGACAGAATGAACAGGGAACCAGCTATAAGTACGATAGCAGCAAAGAACGCAGCAAAAAGCGATAACCTGCGGTATCCGAATGTCATCCTGTCTGTTGGAGGTTCCTTTGCCTTTCTTTCAGCAAACCATGCAAGTATCAGGACACAACTGTCACCAAAGTCATGTAAGGCATCTGCAAGAAGTGCCAGACTATTTGTCAGTATGCCTCCGATGATCTCTATTATTGTGAAAAGGACGTTCAAAGATGCAGCTAAGCCTATGTTCTTTTGCCTGTCCCCCATAATTAATTCATGAGTTTGCATTGCTGTTAAATCTTCTGTTCTTTAGGAGGAAAGGACTTTATCAGATCGGTATGAAACAAAAGGCTGATCCAATGGAACTCAATGACAGGAAAGGGACACATAAAGAAAACGATGCTTTTTGTCCTGTATACAGCAGCAATGAAAGTACAAAGATCATCTGGGTGATTCTCCTTTTCATCATCTCATGGTCCGTACTTCTTTATTTCTACCCTCCAGAAGTGATAGTTGAGATGCTGGGCGTTCACAATGTCTATCTTCTTATTTTCCTGCTGGCTGCCATAGGTGGTGTTTCTACGTTCACCTCGACCACTTTCTACACGACACTTGTCACAATAGCTCTGGGTGGTGTCAATGTATTGTGGGTTGCACTCTTTGCAAGTGTTGGTCTGACATTGGGGGATATGCTGTTCTATTATCTTGGAACTAAAAGCAAAGGATGTGTCAGAGGAAGATACGGACGTTATGTTGGCAAATTGATAGTGCAGTTCGACAGGTTCGGTGACAATATAGTGATGATGCTCATATTCCTTTACTCACTGACACCTCTACCAAGTGATATACTTGCCATTGCTCTTGCGATAGTCGAATTCCCCTTCAGGAAAATGGTCGCACCGCTGCTGATCGGTAATTTTGCTCTAATAATCGTACTAATAGAGCTTTCAAGATTAGGATACAGCCTGATATGAATCTATAAAAAAATAAAAGAGAAAAAGCCTTAATCCTCAAGGCTTGCTATGTCTTCCGTTTCGGCAAAAAGGTATTCTTTAAGCTCTTTGGAGAAAGCATCATCATTCTGTCTGATCCATTCCAGAAGCATGGCAGCATGTTCTTTTTCCTCGTTTGCATTATGGATGAGTATCTTTTTGAGATTCTCATCGGTGCAGGCATCTGCCCTCTGGTTATACCAGTCAACAGCTTCCAGTTCCTCTCTTAAGGAGTCGATGGCCCTTTTCATGTTCAAAGTCTTTTCTGATGTTTGACTTCTTTCTTCATGCATCATTTTTTTAACACCTTTCTGTTGTTTTTAAAAATATAATATTTCAGGGGATATGATATCTCTTTAAATTGAATTCCGTTTAGGAATGAGAACAACTGAGATATATGCTTTTTCTTTTATGTCGACCGGAATACCAGCTTTAAGGGTCATTATTTCTCATAATAGGGTTTTAACCGTGGGATTATCCTGCGAACATGTTTCTGGTATTCCCTGTATTCATCGCCGAACTGAGCCAGAAGCCTGCTTTCCCAATGAAGAGAACCCATGACAAGATAGATCGTTGTCAGGATGTATATGATCAGCAGGTTCGTTGTCATGAAAGGGGTCAGACACATGAAGACCAGTCCGGAAAACAGGAATGGGTCTCTTATCCAGCGATAGATACCATGGATATCCAGATGGCCTGCCTCTGGTGTATTTGGTGCAGATAGCTGTCCCTTTAACTTGAATCGATGAGGAGCATCCCTCAATGCCCTCGGACCAATAATGGCAACTATTATCTGGCCGCCTACCATGAACCAGCGCCATGGTGATGGAACGATATAGATGAAAGGACCCGGGTTCTTATAGAGCAGGTATACCAGTGGGATAAGAGTTAGAACAGCTATGATGTTGTAGACAGGCATATACAGGTCGTCAGCTCTTGAACCCAGAGAACGCCTGATGAATCGTTTGACAGGAAGACTTGCCAGCACACTGTGAATAACTGCAAACCCTAACAGACAAAAAATGAGCACTATTATAGATACGACCAATGACTCCAACCTCCTATATAATATTAGGAGGATGTTGTATTTAGGGTTTGTGAGAATGGAGAAATTGCTTTTCGAGATGTAGAAGAATTGTCGGGAACTTATTTAACAAAAAAGGTCTCAATTATTGATACTAGTACTCAAAGTGGGAGTGAAGTAATGGCAATAGAAGCATACATAAATTTTAACGGGAACTGTCGTGAAGCTGTCGAATTCTATGCTGATGTCTTTGGAACGGAGAAACCTGAGTTCATGCTATACAGGGATATGCCGGAAGATGACGACTCCTTCCCTGTTACAGAGGAAAATGCAGACCTGATATTGCATACCTCTCTGGAAATAGAGGGAAGCGAAGTGATGTTCTCTGATATCCCTCCGGGGATGCCTTTAACCATTGGGAACAATATCAGCCTTGTGATAATGGGCAATGATATGGAAAAGCTGACTACGATGTATAACAGGATCCTTGAGGATGGCGGCACGGTGGGCATGGAGCTTCAGGAAACGTTCTGGGCCAGACTGTACGGCTATGTGATAGACAAGTTCGGGGTTGGCTGGCAGTTCAACTATGATGAAGAAACTGAATGATACATTTTCACATGAATGTTTGAAAAACAGGAATAGACTTGAGATCCAAGCCTATGAGAACATGTCTTCTAGATAACTTGCAAGTACCTGCTGTACGTTGGTATCCCTGGCTGGGGTCTTGCCACATTCCATGTATTCCATGATATATCCAGGGAACACATAGACCCAGCCACCACCCAGACTGTCCATGATAGCACGAAGCTTACTTCCACCTACAGCAAGTGCGAATCTAAGCTGGGACAGGCTGGTCATGCTATCCGGTACTATCATGACGATAGAACCTGATACGAAATTGTATATCAGGGATTCCTTTATTGCAGGGTCATACTCAAGGCTAAATTTCTTATTCTCTTTTGTATTATCCTTAATGTAATCGAGACATTCATTATAGCGGTCACAGTTCCTGGTAAAAGGTGATATGAACTGTAAATTCGTTTTATCATCACTGTATGAAAGGGACCCTGAGTTCTCATCAACTGTTGCCTGAATATCTGTATCTGTGATACCGAAATCATTCGTTTCTTCCAGAATGCTGGTAACAGGAATTGAGAAGGTCATAGGTTCGTCACTGACCTTTGAAGCAGGATTATAGTCAGTATACTGGGTGATCATTGCTTCAATAAGTGCATTCTTTAGTGGCATGGGTAACTTCATTGTGGAGGCTCCTTGATAAGGATAGATGATTTTGCTTGTAGACAGAAGTCATATACCGAGGTTCTAGTATTTATTTTTTTCTAAAAATACCCAATTATTGTCTCTACTTAAAATCACATATCCCGGTTCATATCAAAAAACATCATTCATCAATGATTATTACTACATTCCCTTTTTTGTGGCCTGTTTCAACATATCTGCAAGCTTCTACTATCTGCTCAAGCGAATACTTCCTGTCAATAACAGCTTTCAGGTAACCTTTCTCCAAAAGTCCTTTGAAGAAAAGCACATCCTCTTTTGTGTATTTAGGAAGCGGGAACATGGCCCTTTTGTTGCCGATCACAGAGGTAAGGATGTCCAGGAAAGGATTCTGGGCCATAAAACCCAGTTCTGTTGAGAAATAGATACCACCGGGTTTCAGAATGTCCCTACATCGCAAGAATGAGCTCTTGCCGACAGCATCGAAGACCACTTCATAATCCAGATTATCTTTTGTGAAATCCTCTTTTGTGTAGTCGATCACCCTGTCTGCTCCCAGTTCCTTCACCAATTTCATATTCTCAGTGCTGCAAACCGCTGTGACCTCCGCCCCATAATGTTTTGCGAGCTGCACTCCTGCTGTTCCTATGGAACCCGAAGCACCATTGATGAGAACTCTTTGCCCCTTTTGGATATTCGCTTTGCGAAGGTAAGTCCAGGCCAATATCGCACCATCACAGACAGAGGCAGCTTCCTCAAAGGTCATATTATCCGGTTTGATCACTACAGGGTCTTCTTCTGTCAGGCAGATGTATTCGGCATGAGCACCGAATTTATCGCCGCTATGGCCAAAGACATGGTCACCTTCTTTGAACTCCTTTACGTCTTTGCCGGTTGTCTCGATAATTCCGGCAAACTCGGTTCCGAGTATCTTTTGTTTTGGTTTGAGAAGACCGGTGAAGAATCTTGCAATAAAGGTTTCAGCTTTCCGAAGACCACAATCGGTCCTGTTCACTGTTGTAGCATGGATCCTTATCAGGATCTCATCGTTCTCAGGGACAGGTTTTGTCAGTTCTTTTATTTCGAGAACTTCAGGCGGACCATATTTTTCATGCACAATTGCTTTCATTCAGTTTTCCCCAACTCTTAGTTTTCATATTGGTCCTTTATTTCAGGTAATTTATACCATTTCAATAGAAGCCAGAGCATAAATAATAATTCACCCCATCCAAAAAGTGTGCTGACCTCAAGACCGAGGTCCGGTAGAAGAACCCTTCCCAAATAATCTATCAGATAACTTAAGCCTGCAAGCATCACCAGAATGCCAAGTATCTTCGGGATGTAGTCTGACCTGAAAATCAGATAACCAAGAAGTACTAAATGAAGACCAAAGAAGATAAATCCGACAGCCCATCCCTCATTGAATGCATCAATAAATAACATCATTTGAGCATACAATTGCTCTGTTCCAAAAGCAGTCAGATAGAAGTTTTCTTCTAAAAGTAGCAAAGCAATGACAAGAAAAACGAGACAAAACACCAGGACCGAGGCATATACCAGCCTGAACCATGCCATAAGAAGGGAAATGCTCCTGTTAACCGGTCTGAGGAATACATAAAACGCCCAGGCCACCAGCACATCAAGAATAGCAACGACAATAAAGCAAAATATGGATATGCGGAACAGTCCTTCATTAGCCATGATATTCTTCGCTGTTTCCGCAGCATTACCTGGTATAATAATACCCGGGAGAATTAAATAATAGGCTATGATGGCAAATATGGTCATGGCCAGAAGACCAGATCCGGCTACGAGTGCAGCTTTGCGTTGCGACAGATCTGTGAAAATATCTGGCATTCCAATCCCTTCCTCCAGACTAACTTTTATTATATATGATATTTAGTTTTTCCCGAATATGATGAATATCCTGAACCTGACCTATTTCGTTGACAAATTCATTAATTATTCATTATAGAGTTTTAGTTCACATGGAATATAGCCCAGATATGTCCATCCAGATCCTCAAAACTGCGTCCGTACATCCACTCATTGTCCTGTATTTCTGCCGCTTCAGAACCACCGGCTTCGATGGCTTTTCTGATAAGTTCATCTACCTTTTCCCTGCTTTCAGAAGATAGGGAAATTGCAACACCAGCACACTTATGAGGGTCACATGTCTGCTTTGAGGTGAACAGGTGGAAGAGCTCCTCTGTCACCAACATCACAAAGCTATCATCACTCACGATCATGCAGCTGCCTTTCTCATCTGACAATTGAGGGTTGAATTCAAAACCAAGTCTGGTGAAGAACTCAACTGATCTGTTGAGGTATTTTACAGGTAAATTAACGAACATTTGAGTGGTCATAAAATTAAGATGGGTCTGATCAGCCATAAATCTGATCAAAAAAAGAAAGTGAATAGAACTGCCTGAGAATTAATTAACAAACATGGAAAACATCAATTGACTAATCCTTGTTCTTTTTCAGCTGATCGATGTGGTCATATATATGGCGGATAAGTTCTTCAAATTTATTGATCTCTACCAGATACATCTCATATGTCTCTAGCTTCACTTTTTGTTCTTGCGTAACAGCATTGTCTTTATACTCATCTATAAGAGGAGCTATTTTCCTTTTTGCAATGTTCAGCTCGGTTTCATATCCATTTCTGATCTGGAGGGCAAATGCATCTAAAAGGTTTTTTTCCATGGAGAGATAGGTTTTGCGTGATCCGGGCTTAGTAATCCTTTTTATGCTCCAGAAATGTTCAATATTCTTAATCTTGAGGCTGATAGAAGCACGACTGTAACCTGTTCTTTCTGCCAGCTCTTCCATACTGATCTCATCTGATTCAAAGTTAAGTATGGATAGTATCCGGGCAGTGGAATCATCAACACCATATCCTTTAAAGATCTCATGACCAATGTCAATTATCTTTTTTTCAATTTCATTCATTTAGATCAATCATTTTGAATATCGAATATTAAAGTATTGGGCTATAGCATTATGCTGAAACCATTTTCAGGCCACTAATGCCTACAACGATCATTGCAATGAAGAAAAGTCTGGATACATTCATTGATTCATTGAGAAAAATGATTCCCAGAGTAACCGTACCAATGATCCCAATACCGGTCCATACAGCATACCCGGTTCCAACAGGTATTACCCTCAAGGATCTTTCCAATAGGTACATACTCAGGATCAAACAGATCACTGTAAAGATTGTAGGGTATAATCGGGTCAAACCATCAGTATACTTTAAACCAACAGCCCACCCGGTTTCGAAAATTCCTGCAATGATCAAGTATATCCATTCCATTATCAATTCATTCCGTATTTTTAATAATTATTAAATCTACTAAACGCTAATCCTTATTTATTCTTGTCGATAAAGAATTCATATTATTGCTATCACTTTCGCATAAAGGAACCTGAATTAGTCATCAATGCAATAATGCTGCAAAAGGAAGTCACCGATGAAGATCCTGAAGTGTTTTTGTTACAGGGTATGATGACTCATTGTTCCATTGGAAAAGTTGGTTTTCCTGTATACAAAGACAGCAGATCCATATATCAGATGTCTTTCCTGAGAACTATGTATTATGTTCCTGAATATCGAATCCTTTAATGATCAGCCACACCGCAAAAACCATTTCCTGCACAGCTATCGGGACGAACAGAATGTCAGCCTGAGCAATGCCAAAGGCCTGTAACAGGTAGTAAACCCACAATAACAAGGCTCCTGCAAAACCCCAGACCGATATCCATCGAGGAACAAGTCTTGATATGAACAATACATAGTTCAGGATAAAGGCAGATATGGTAAAAGCCACTGCAAACCCAAGCAGAAAAGTCCAGTCAGCTGCTGCCAGCAATAAAGAACCCAGGGTTTGGTAATAAGAAGTATCAGGAGTTCCTGCCTTTACGAATTCCTGACCTAGTGTCATCAGTATCAGTATGGGAATTACATTTATAGCAAATAGTACACCCTCGGCCAGTCTGGCACCGGTGTATCCGAGAGCTAAAGTCTCACTATATCTTTTCAGGATCGGGTATATGACTATTCCGATGCCTGCAACTGCAATCGCATCGACCAGCACAAGTAATGACCCGATCATTAGGTCTCTATCCTTTTCAGCAGCCAAGACCAGATGATCTGTGCTACTCAGGACAGGAGTAACTAAAATAACACTAAGCGAGTATGCAACCGTGGCAGTTATGAACAATACTCCAACGATGATCGCAGCCTTCCTTTCTGAATTCATTGTTCCTTCATCCTGTTATTTGAACTTCCTGTTTGTATCATCTTAACTAAAATAGTCATCTACAACACTGATGACCACCGTTCCTTTTTTCTCCCCTGATTCGACATATCTGTGAGCTTCGGCAGCCTGTTCAAGGGAATAGGTCCGGTCTATGACCGTTCTTAGCTTTCCCCCTTCGATGAGCCCTTTGAGGAAGAGCAGGTCCTCAGTACTCTCTTCAAGGAGCGGGGATAGCGCTTTCTTACTGTTTGTCAGGTTGAGCCACATTATCTGAAAGAACCGCAGTGGTCTGTATGTGGTTAAAAGATATACCCCATCTTTCTTCAATGAGCTGACACTACCTGCAAAGGGGCTCTTACCTACAGTATCAAAGATTATCCACTTCTGATATATGAAGTACTTCATGGGGCCGAATTTATCGTATACTGCTGTTTTCACATTTCTTCTCCGGATAAATTCAGTTTCCTTCCTTTCAACAGAAGCCAGAATGTCAGTGACAATTCTCCGATGACACCGGGAACGACAACTATGAGCATGAATATGCCTGCATATTCAGCATAGCTGGCAAGCATAACGTTGGCAAAACTATCGATCAGGTATCCCAGAGCTGCTATCACCAGAAGGATACCAATGAATTTTGGTATGTATCCTGAGGTGATGATCAGATAGCCAAGTACAGCAAGATGCAGTCCGAAGAAGATCAGGCCGATCAGCCACATATCGTTGAAAGCGGTCAGGAAAAGCATTACCTGAGCCTGCAATTGTTCAGTACTTAGTAATGTTGTGTAATTTGCATCACCTAAAAGTCGCAGGATACTGAAAAGGTTGTAGAGAGCTATCCCGAATATTGTTACGTTCACCAGTCTCAGCCATGCAGCGAACAATGAAAGTCCCTTGCTTACCGGTTTGAGAAGAATGTAAAGTGCCCAGGCCACCACTACATCGAATATGACCATGATGATAAAGCCCAGAATTCCTGAACGGAACTGGAATTCATTGTTAATAAGATTGCTCAGGGTCCCTGCAGCGTCCCCTGCAATGATAAGTCCTTCAAGAACGAAGAAATTGGCCAGTATTCCCATTACGAAGATTATCAGGTAACTGATACCTGCAACCACTGCAACTTTACGCAGAGGTATGTCGTCGACTATGCTGTCTTTCATTTAAACCCACATCCTTGAAGATTCAATTTGATAACAGGTTTTATTTATGTGTTCCTGAATTGATCGGGAAAAGACTTACAGCAAACAAATGCTATTTATTTATGATAAATACATATTTATTTATGTTGTCAATCAGCTATTCTAAGATATGGTAAATGGGGTTACAAATATCTGGTTCACTATTCTGAAGAACAATTTCCAGATGCTCGGGCTTGATAGATCAAAGCCCAGAGGAATAATTATCCTTGGGATACTTATTGGCATAGGTGCAATAGGCCAGTTGATCATGGGCCTTACAGGTCAGTCCATAGCCATTCTGGGTGGTGTATTACAGGCAGATGCCGCACTTTTTGCTTACATGTTCTATGCATTGGTTTCAGCAGGAATATCATACGGATTCCTGAAGCTTAAAAAAACGGTTTTCTATCTTTCGATCCTTTGGTTCCTGTGGGGTGCAACAAACGGAACATCGAATTATCTGGCACTGGACAATTATGAAATGCTTGCCGATGGTGTGTTGAGTATTGTTTTTCTGGCTTATATAATTTCAAAGAAGGTATATTTCGTAAATTGATATCTCAGAGATCAGGCAGATGAATTGGTATAAACTACTGAACAATAATTCAATGAGCATTAACTAAAGAGTGGGGCTAGATTTGGAAATTATAAACGGACCGGGAATAAAGGAAATATATACAGTAAGATATCATTTGCCACGATATTCTTCCCCAATAACAATATAAGGTTGTGCAAGACTTAAATATGCTTCATCATGACCAGCACTTTCCTTTTCTCTTTTCCGACTTCGTACCAGTCTTCTCCGCAAAATGTGTATCCCCACTTCATGTAAATATTCTTAGCAGTGGTATTGCCGTTCCATACGCGCAGCCACATCACCCTGAAACCTTTTTCCCTGGATATAGAGTCCCCATTCCTGGAAAGAAGTCTTCCAATACCTTTACCTTTCTCCCCATCTTTAACATAAAGACGTTGCAATTCTATTGCCTCGTTATGTGCCACACAATCAGGTACTACGGATCTCAGGAATTTTGCGTAGCCATATATCTCTCCCTTTGTGTCCTTGCAGATAAGATAAAGAACTTCTGAGCTTTCGACCTCACGTTCGATCACTTTTTCCGAGAAAGCATCATTCACATAGGCTCTAAGTTCTTCCATGGGAAGTGTAACCTTATATGCGTCTATAAATGATCGTTTTCCGAACCTGGAAAGAAAGTTGACATGCGATCGATCGGCCTGTACTACATGAAACTGGTTCTTCATATCATCTCCTGAGATCAAAACTCACCTGTTTGCTTCGGTAGAATAAAATGGCATGTCAGGTGGAGTACATTATTGCTCTCTAATTTCAAATTGACGTAAGGACATTTCTTAGCTTTTTTTGAGGCAATATTTACCTGCTAATATCCTCGATCACCTAATTGTTGCAATGTCATAACTTGATCCCTTAATAGCTAACAAAGACAGTAATGATTATTTCAATATCTGATCTGCTGATGCATGGTGAGATCACTTTTACTACCAGAACATAAATAGATAGGATAATGAGGTTCTAACATGGATGACCCACTGGAATTTTTGAGGAATATAAGGTCAGTAGCCATTGCAACTGTTGACGGAAACAGACCGGAGGTCAGGATCGTTGATGTAATGGTCCATGAGGATGATAAACTGTATTTCGTGGTGGCAAGGGGAAAGCCCTATTATGAACAGCTGAAGGCGAATCCTTATGTGTCGGTAGTTGCCATGGACGAGAACTATGTCACAGTAAGGGTAAAAGGCAGAATAGAATTCGTAGATAATGGCTTTCTGGACAGGGTCTTTGAACTGAATCCTGTCATGAACCATATATATCCGGGGGATACAAGAGAGATACTTGAGGTGTTCTGCCTTTCAAAAGGTACAGGGGAGATATTCGACCTTTCAACGAACACTCCTAAACGTGAGAGGTTCGCATTCGGAGGGGAAAAGGTCGAAGAACCGGGCTACAGGATCACTGACAGATGCATTGCCTGTGGTATATGTAAAGATGCATGTCCGGTAGGAGCCATAAGTGAAGGTGACATCTATGTCATTGAAAGTTCTCTCTGCCTGGAGTGCGGCAATTGTTATGAGAAATGTTCTTATGATGCTATTGAAAGGCCATCAGGGTTCTGATATTCAAAATATGATCCGGATGATCACAAGGACCTGAGAAGGCGGAAACCAACAGAATATGTACCGTAATCTGAGTTAAAATTACTGCGGGATATTGAATAACACTTCTCGGGATCATTGACCCAGCTTCCGCCACGCAGAACGATCGCTTTGTTGCCTGCGAGTTCCCAGGCCGTGCCTTCTTCAAGGGCTTCTTCGTAACTCCAGTGATGTTTGTCCTTACACCATTCCCAGACATTTCCATGCATGTCATATAGTCCCCATGGATTTGGTTCCTTCTGACCTACAGGGTGTGTCATGTGCTCTGAGTTACCGTAGTACCAGGAATATTTATCCAGTTCAGCCTCACTGTCTCCAAATGAATATCTGGTACCTGTTCCAGCTTTGCAGGCATATTCCCACTCATTTTCGGCTGGAAGGCTATATTTGTCTGTTTCTTCCATTGAATTGAGTTCTTTGATGAAATTTTGCACCTCGTTCCATGAGATACACTCAACGGGTCTGCCATCCCCATCAAAACAGGAAGGATGGTCTCCCATCACAGCTTCCCATTGTTCCTGTGTGACCGGATATTTTCCAAGGTAGAATGACTTCATGATGATATTCTGATGGTCTGGTATCCTGAACCCCAACTCACCGGGACCAATATGGGATATTTGGGATCTGCCGGCAGGGATCAGCACGAATTCCATTCCTATGGAATTCTTCAAAGTTCTGACAGGACTTGTAACCATTTATTGCCACCCATGGTCCTTTTCACCGGGACCATTCTCTTAATTCAGGGTCTATAAGAGATTATATCCGGTCTTTACATTTAGGCCTATGCGGATCTTTGTAAGCCTATATATGTCCTTTTGACCAGTTCTAAATATGATAGAAATGAAGAAAGGACTGATTGGTCGGGTTGGTCGTGGACCTGCTAATTACAGAGTGGATATGGTATACAGGACAAGAGTAACACTTTAACTGGGATCAGGTGTACATCACAGGCACTGGAATAGGTGGCCAGTGTCTGTTACTTTTCTTTTATGATCGGAATTCACACATAACCTCTGAAATGTGGTCCTATATCCACTTTGTCCTTATTTCAATTATTAGATCCATAGTTCTCTTTTACAGGCATTGTAAAAGTGAACGTACTTCCTTTTCCAGGTTCGCTTTGTACTGTAATGTTCCCATCATGCAGTTCTACGAACTTTTTAACAAGTGACAAACCCAGACCGGTTCCCTGGTATTTTCGTGAAAGAGATGAATCGACCTGATAGAATGGTTCAAATAAAAGTTTTTGATCATCTGAGGATATTCCAATACCATTGTCTATCACGGATACTGACAGTTCACCAGATATCATATCACTTTTTATCCATATTTTTTCGCCGGAAGGAGTGAACTTTATGGCATTCCCGATAAGATTGTAAAGGATCTGACGGAACTTTGCCCTGTCAGCATAGAACCAATCAACTTCTTTACTTATCAGGACCTCTATTTCAATACTTTTCTCACGCGAAAGAGGAGAGATGATCTCCAGTACTTCAAAGATGGCATCAGCTACTAAGAATTGTTCAGGCAGTGTTTCCATTTTCTTTGCTTCGATCTTTGACAGGTCAAGGACACCATTTATCAGTTCAAGTAATTGTTTTCCGCTGTACTTTACATTTCCAACATATTGGGTTTGCTTTGAATTCAATTTACCAGAGGAGTCCGTGAGCAAGAGTTCAGAAAAGCCAATGACCGAGTTCAGGGGTGTTCGTAATTCATGACTCATTTTTGCAATGAATTCACTCTTTGCCATGTTTGCATTTTCAGCCTCGACCTTTGCATTGATAAGATCCTGTTGACTTTCCCTTAATAAATGCTCGGTCTTTTTTTGTTCGGTCACATCGTCAACAGTCAGTAACACCTTAGGATGGCCAGCGGAATATATATGCGTAGTGGATATTATTAGATCTCTTTTTGATGGCTGGTCATCGATCATTATCGTAAGCTCAGCCTCTCTCTTATACACGTTCTCCTGGGTCCGGAAGGTATCAAGGACAGTATTTTTAATAGTACAATCTTTGCAGTTCTCATTCTTTCCACATCCATCGCCATCAAATGAATGGACACAGGAAAAAAGCTCTCCACCCAGTAATCCCAGGGCATCTTCTTTTTTTATTCCAAGAGTTTTGGAAGTAGTATGATTTATGTTCTCAACCCTTCTTTCAGAACTTACAACTACCATTATTAAAGGTGCATTCTCAAAAATAGAGTGAAATAAAGATGTATCATTAGAAATGTTATTCTGAATTGCTCTATTATGAAAATCGGACAATTCACAGAGTTCTTCTGTTCTTTCCATTTGAACACCTATATATTTTTATACAAAAGATAAAATAGACAGCTAATGTATCTGACTTTCAGATATAATGTGTTATTTTTACACTTTTACACAGGTCATTGTGCAATCAATATACTTAAAGGTTTATGGTCACATAATAATATAAAAACACACAAATATATATGGTGTGCATTTTTTCTAGACCCCTCTAATCTTTTATCAACCAAAAACCAACGTATTTCATTTCTGTCAAAAAGTTTATCCACCATAACATTTTGGTAGATCATATGGATAATGAAGACAGGAACGAAATAATCGACATATCGGGCAATTATGATATACCCGGATGGAATGTTTCTCTTGAAACTGCATTTGCCGCATATAATGGACCATATATTCCCGGCAGGATAGCTGCCCGGCATAAGACTTTATTCAATATACTTACTGAAAAAGGCGAGGTGCAGGCGACAATATCAGGAGCCATGCGCAAGATCGGAAAGCAACCGGTTGTCGGGGATCATATTGTGCTGCTCGATCAGAGTGATATAAATTCATACACCATTGTGGATATCCTCCCACGCACATCCTGTCTTTCCAGAGGTGCTGCAGGAGATTCCGGTGAAGAACAGTTGATCGCTGCAAACATCGATACTATTTTCATCGTCACGGCTGTGGGGCATGACCTCAATGTAAGAAGACTTGAAAGATATCTCACCATCGTTCATTCTTCCGGAGCAAGACCCGTTATTCTGATCAACAAGATCGACCTCGCTGACAATCTATCAGGCGACCGGGCAGATGACCCATCAGGAACCATACAGGAAATAAAGGATATTGCCGGCGATGTTCCAGTGCTGACCATCAGTGCTCTTTCAAAGACCGATCTGGATAAACTTGATCATTTCATGAACCCTGATGAATCAATAGCACTCATCGGTTCCTCAGGGGTCGGGAAATCAACTCTGATCAATGCACTTCTGGGACATGATATACAGAAGACATTAGGTGTTCGTGCAGATGACGATAAAGGGAAGCACACCACTACTGTGAGACAGCTTTTCGTCCTGCCGAACGGGACGATATTCATTGATAACCCTGGCATCCGCGAGATCCAGTTAGGGGATTCATCCGACGGTATTGACAGGACATTCTCCGACATTGCTGAACTTGCACATAATTGCCGTTTTAAGGATTGTACCCATCAGAACGAGCCACACTGTGCTGTCAAAAATGCGGTAGCTGAGGGAATCATAACCCGGGAAAGGTTTGATAGCTATCATAAGCTGAATGGTGAACTGGCCTTTCAGACTGATAAGGCTGAGATAGGCTTAAAAGGAGTGGAAAAGAAAAAGTATAAAGGGATAGCGATCGCCAGAAAATATATGGGTTCTAAGAGGCAGTGATGACAAGATCGATCATATGAGAGTTGCAGGGGAGGGGTTATGCTGGAATTTATCTCAGGTTTACACATTTTTGTTGGTATTCTGATTCTCATTGTGGGATTCATTTTTCACTGGATAGGACAGCTCATTTCCATATTGGACTGGGACCTGGCCACAAGCCTGGGGTTACAGGAAAAGGATATGCCTCCTGAGTTCAAGGTATATGAACATGCGATAGCTGTTGCCGATGTATCAATTGGGTGGACCTATGGAATAGCAGCAGTAGGTCTGGTCCTGGGTCTTCCATGGGCAGTAAAGCTTGTGTGGATCCCGGGTGTAATTTTGATATATCACAGCCTGAGCTTCTGGTACTGGACCGGAAATCGGATAAAGTTAGGATATCATCTTGAAACGAGAAGATTGAGAGTTGCATGGTCCTTGTTGAATTTTATAACAGGTATCCTGGCAATTATCATCGCATGGCAATGATAGTATATCGATTACATGTGCTCATTTGAAGAACTGATACAAATATTTAAAGCGTATCAGAACAGAGATCAATACAGGGGTTTGGAATATGCAGGAACTTGATCTTCTATCAGAAATGACCTTGTATGTCCTTTTATTCTTGTTCGGAGCAATAACACTTCTTCTACTGTGGTTCCAGATCAATGTCTACAAAGGTAAAGCAATGGACAATCCGGATGGATCGGTCGATGACTGGCATGAACAGAAGATCCTGTACGGGATGTCATTTGCAGATATAGTCATCATTTTTCCGGCTACCTTTATCGGGATTGCCTTGATACTGATCGATTCTCACTGGGGTTTTTATATTCTCGGAATGATCAGTTTCTGGCATGTGTGGGCCAATACTGCTTTTACGATTAGCAGCTTGCGTTTTGAAGAACCTGAAATCACTTTCACGTGGATTCTGGTCTACCCTTTTGGAATACTGCTTGGTCTTTTCTATCTTATCTGGCTGTTCATCCACTTCGATAGGGTGTTTTTTCCGTGAACACACAGAGATAATTTACAGATAAATAGGATAACTGGACTATTATGCAATTCAGAATCAGTATATTTACTAACTTTTGTACCAAATGCCCTGCAAGAGTACTTTTGAGATTATGAAAAAAGTGGGTCATTCGACCAAATCGAACAACCTTGGCTAACGTATGTGTTCTTATGATATGAGCAGTCTGTCTACGACTCCGCCTTCCTCAACTGCATCAAGTATGTCCTCGATATCACCTGCGGTGACCTCGCCATACCATATCTGCTGAGGGTAGATCATTACTATAGGTCCTTTCTCACAAAGACCCACACATCCGGTGGCAGTGACCATCACTTCACCTTCCAGGTCCCTGTCCATTACTTCTTCGGCAAACATTCCTACAAGGTTATGTGATTTCTTGTTCTCGCATACGCCCTTTACCATTCCGTTTAGTCTTGTGCTTGCGCAAACAAATATATGAGTTTCTGGTTTTTGCATGATGAGCCTCCTTAGAGTTATGTCTTGTCGACATATCCACGGAAGGCATTTACTGAGGTCTTGATATTTAAAAGCATTGCTTAAAATGTCCTGAAGAAAAAAGCACACATAGTAGTAAATACATTGAAATTATACTGGCTATGCTTGTAATAATTTTCAAGGGGACACAATAACAATGCATGATATTCTGATAAGAGATGCAGAAAGATCGGACTTTGATGATGTAATGCAAGTCGAAAAGGAAGCTTTTGGTTATGAGAAGGAAGCAAATCTGGTATCTCAGCTTCTTGAAGACGAAAGCGCAGAGCCGATCATATCCTTACTGGCTTTCAAGGGTGACGAAGCAGTCGGACATATTCTTTTTACAAGAGCAACTATTGATGGAAACAATGGATCTCCGTTGATCTATCTTCTTGCACCTCTGGCAATTAAACCCGAATATCAGAGGCAGGGAATAGGTGGGATGCTGATCAATGAAGGCTTGAGGAAGTTAAAAGCAAACGGTGCTGAAATGGTCTTTGTTCTGGGCCATGAAAGCTATTACCCACGATATGGATTCAAGCAAGATGCCGGAAGTATGGGGTTTGCAGCACCTTATCCTATACCCGAAGAACATGCAGGTGCATGGATGGTCTATCCTCTGAGTTCAAAAGCTGTCAATAGAATCAAAGGTAGGGTCGTTTGTGCTGATGCTTTGAACAAACCGGAACACTGGAGAGAATAATGATCTTTTTGCTGTTATCATGTGTATCAGGCGATCTGACAAGAACAGCGAATAGTATTTGCATGCGAAGAAAGAATTGAGAAATAGAGAACTATGCTCCCATTGATCCTGCCATTCATTATATTCTTCAGTTCACTCTTTAAAATGCTCAAAGAGCCAGAATTCAGAAGCACTTTTATGCTTGCTATAATCACGCTTGCTTTTGGAACTATTGCATATCATTTGATAGAAGGATGGAGATGGCTTGATTCTTTATATTTCTCTGTGATGACGCTGACAACGATAGGTTATGGGGACCTCGTGCCGGTTACAGACTCGGGGAAGATCTTTACCATAATATACGTGTTCATGGGACTTGGGATACTGCTAGCTCTTATTAATGCCACAGGGGAGCATTTCAGAAAACATCAAAAAGATATACCGTCATTAAGAGCACAGAATTTTCTTTGGGATTCGGGAAACTCCCTTCAAAAAATGGAAAGAGACATTCTGGAAAACATCCAGGATGACGAAGAAGACCATATAAGGAATTAAGAAAGCATGACCCATGAGATCGCATTCAACAAAGCATAGGGTCAGATTGCAGAGCTTACTCCTTCTGAAAATTAAATCGGCCGTATTTTACGGATAGCTATAAGGTAAAAGTAACTGAGAGGATGATACTACTGAGGATATTGCGATGATGTTGTTCCATCTGGCTGAACAGATCAGTGATTTTCGTTATTGATCATCTGGCATAGAGTGTTCTTGATCTTATTATTTTTATTCATGCAATTGTACAGTTCCCCTATCAAATTAACCCCGTTAACTTTTCAAATAATAATGTTCCGGAACATAGTTTCGCAAAGTCTATAATCAGTTCTAAAGAGAAACTATACCAGCACATCAAGATCAGAGAATAATGGGTTCATGGGGGTCACTGAAATGAAATTAAAATCAATTTGTTTACTTGTAGTTCTGACATTGATTACGATAGGAACTGCAAGTGCCACGATAACAATCGAAGTCTATGATGGGAACAACTGGCAGCTGTTCGGAGAGGAGGAGTTTGAAAGTCAGTCATATCCTGATCATCGATACACTACAAAAATGATAGCATTGCCTTTTGCTACTACAGAAGTTCGTTTGACACAGAGCGGAACTGACACTGCTCATTTAGATGGGGCACTTCTTAATGGGAAAGTTCCCCTCAGCGTTATGGATAAAAGTATTAACACTGAACTGAACGCTGCTAAGCTTGCACAGGCAGACTACGATGTAATAGATGCAGCGTCACGTACGATCGAAATTTCTTGGTCCGATTCGGGAACATGTCTGGTTCTAACGGGTATTGAAGAAGACTTATTTGGTGTCCCATTTTTGTGGCCCCTGGAAGGTTATGAATATACACTTGGTGGACCAGAAACATTTTCTCAGTATTTAGTTCCAGCCTCAAGTCATCCTGCAAGTACATACTATGCAACATTTTCAGCTACATCTGAAGAATTGGTCGTTGATCTGGATGCCACAGGAGATAACACTCTGGACCTTGATGGAGATTGGGCAGAACTTCATATAAGCACCCCGGATGGTGTTAAGAAATTCAGAATAAGCAATGCTATGAAAGACTGGGGAACAAGTACTTTTGAATACACAAACAGAGTAAACTGGGAACATAAAACATACCAGTTCAAAATCCCATTTGAGGAAATAGGTAAATCCCAGGGGGATAGCATACAGTTCCAGATAAGTTATTATGGAACGTCAACAGGCCATGAGAATGATGCAGATTCGGATGGATGGGATGATGTTGATGACAACTGTCCATTTGTATCCAACCCGGGCCAAGAGGATGAGGATAAAGACGGTGTAGGAGATGTCTGCGATATTTGTGAAGGGTTTGATGACTCAATTGATTCAGATGGGGATGGAGTACCGGACGGTTGCGATAGTAACGGAGTGATTCCAGAGTTCCCGACCATTGTACTTCCTGTAGTTGCAATACTGGGTCTGGCATTCATATTCAAGAGGAGAATGGAGTAGTTTGTTTGATCATGGGGGAATTAAAATGAGTATTAAACAAAATATGATATTCTATATGGGCGTGGCCTTGATACTTCTAATGATATTTACAGGGAATGCTGCTGCCAATGGAGAGGCATTGTACAATATAATTCTAACTCAAGACACTGATACTAACGAAGTTGGAACATCTCATACTGTTACAGCAACTTTGTACTATGCAGGTAATAATGCAGGAGAGGATTGGGGTGTGACATTTGAAGTATATGGGTTCAATCCCCAGACTAGTGGTACCTACTATACGGATGGAAATGGACAGGCATCTTTCACATACACGGGAAATAATGCTGGTGTCGATACCATTGTTGCGGTGTCCAATGAGTTCGGAACATCTAATACACTTACAAAAACATGGACTCCCAGGGAAGAAATACCTGAGTTCCCGACAATTGCACTACCTGTAATTGCAGTTATTGGTATTGCATTTGTGCTAATGAGGCGAAGGGAATGATTTCTTTAATTGTGGGGAATATGTATGGGAATCAAACAAAATATGATACTTTCCATTTTTATTTTTCTGTCAGTTTTGTTACTGCTTATAGGAAATGCCACTGCCGAGAACATAGGGGATCTTGTATGGGAAGATATGAATCGTAATGGCATACAGGATGCAGGTGAACCTGGCATTGAAGGTGTATCAGTGGAGCTTCATTATAATAGCACCGGATCACTGGCTTATTCTACTACAACAGTTTCCAATGGATACTATCGTTTTGATATAGACCACGGAGAAGCCTGTAATGAAGAATTCTATGTGAAATTCATCTCTCCTTCCGGCTGGGTGTTCACCACTCCCCATGCAGGAGCAGATGATACATTGGATAGTGATGCAAATCCTTCAAGTGGAGAAACTGATAGTTTCGGGAATCTCTGTGATACAAATGACTATACACGGGATGCGGGCCTCGTCCGTGAGGAAAAAATACCAGAGTTCCCGACAATTGCACTCCCAGTAGCTGCAATACTGGGTCTGGCCTTCTTCTTCAAGCGCAGGAAGCAATAGAAATAATTAACTGGAGGTATTTTGCCTCCATCTCTTTTCTCTGAATATCATCAGACCATAAACCAAATTATCCTTCAATGCTTCCAGAAAGCCGGTGTCAGCAGCACTATAACTGTGAAGACCTCAAGTCTTCCAATCCACATATTGGCGATGAGGATCAGCTTCCCGGGGTCAGGTATGTTATCAAAACTGGCCATGGGTCCTACTAGACCAAGACCCGGTCCGACATTTCCAAGTGTTGCAATGGAAGCGCTAAGGGTGGTAATGAAATCCATCCCCATCATGGAAAGCAGGGTTGAGCTGGCAGTGAATATGAGGATATATATCACCAGGAAGGACACTATGGACTGGATGATCTCTTCAGGAACTTTTTTACCATTAAAGCGAATCGGTATGACAGCTTTTGGATGGATCACATTGAGAAGGACCTTCTTTGTGTATTTTAGCAGAAGGAGCAAACGCACCACTTTCACTCCGCCTGATGTGGAGCCTGCACAGCCTCCTATGAACATTAGAAGGAAAAGTATGAATCTGGGAGAATCCGGCCAGAGATTGAAGTCCACACTTGCATAGCCTGTTGTTGTCAGAATAGAAATGACCTGGAAAATACTGTACCTGAAAGCGTCGGTGATAGAATAGACTTCGGCTCTGAAGAGCTCATAGACAAGAACAAGAGTAGCAGATACGATTATCAAAAAGTAGAACTTGAATTCCTGGTCCTTTATCAGGCTTTTTCTGTCAGTATGTATCGTTTTGTAATGGAGGGCAAAGTTTGCTCCCCCAAGGAACATGAATACAACAAATATCCCCTCTACCAGGGGGTCACTGAAAGCTGCTATGCTGTTAGCATAAGGAGAGAAACCAGAGCATGAGATGGATGTGAATGTATGGGTGATAGCATCATACGGAGTCAATCCGGCGATCATCAGTATAATGAATTCTGCAACTGACAACAAAATATAGACGAGCCACAGGATCTTGGCTGTCTCCCTTATCCTCGGACGAAGTTTCTCCTCCTGAAGGCCCGGTACCTCTGCACGGAACATCTGTCTCCCAGCAACGCCTAGTTTTGGGAGGATCGCAACGAACAACATGATAATCCCCATACCTCCTAGCCATTGGGTCAGACTTCTCCAGAAAAGCAGGCTTTTGCTATGGCTTTCTATATCAGGAAGCGCAGTCGCTCCTGTAGCTGTCACTCCGGACATGGATTCAAAAAGGGCATTTATCGGGGGTACGCCTTCAAGCATGTAAGGACAGGAGTAAAGCAGTGCTGCAATGAGCCAGGTCGATGCCACAATGAAGAATCCTTCCTTTAGATTCCATTCATCTTTCTGTCTTTTGAACAATAATGTCAAAATATAAGCAATGATCACAGCGCTGACAAAAGGAATGACAAAGATATGCAGGGGTTCCCCATAATACAGGGCAACGATCAACGGTATGGTCAGAAATCCGGAAAGCAACCAGATAATAGGACCCAATACTCCCAGGACTACCCGTGATCTCAAACCTGTCATACCTCCCACATTGACATTGACGTCTTCAGTTCTTTCTCCACGAACACAGAGTTACAGACAAAAGGACATTTCTCTCTGTAAGTCCTCATATTCAGCTATTCAGCGGAGATTGCGATGTAAATGATCCAGCATAATATACGTTGTGCTAATGATTGATATATTAGTATCCTAGTATCCTATATATTCAAAAGACCTGTAAAGTCAGCACAAAAGCCTGTACACATCGGTAGGGGAGTTATCATCATGAAAATACGCGAGCTTATCAGCCAGTATTGCAGCAATACTGAAAAAAAAGGAAATGGGATCACTATCTATACAATCGATGTTCCCGAACCCATAGAGACACCTGAACTTTTCAGCTATATGGATCATCTGTCAGAGGATCCCTTCAGAAAGATCTGGGCCAGCGATGCTTACAGGATGATAGCAACAGAGATAGATGGCAAATTGACCGTTTACGAACACGTAAGAATGGCAAACTACAGGATACAGTTGAATGACCTTCAGGAAAAGTATGAGCTACACAAGGAGGCAGACCTGGCAGAACTTGCTGATGCCTTCGCATTTGCCGTTGGTGCACACAAATACGATCAGAGGAAATCAGGGACTCTGTATATATCGCATCCAATGGATGTAGCGTCCACGCTTCTCAAAGAGAATGCATCCATTGAACTTGTTATGGCAGGATTGCTCCATGATGTTGTCGAAGATACCGATGTAGACATTGAAACAATAGCAGATAAATACGGTCAGCAGGTTGCTGACTATGTGGATGCTGTAACCGAGCCTGAAGAGCTCAGAGAGCCCGCGACCTGTGAAAAGGTACAGACCTGGAAAGAAAGGAAGGAACACACCATAAGAATGATGGAGATGGCTGACAGTGAGATCAAACTCCTCTCATGTGCAGACAAACTTGCCAATATCAGGGACCTTCTCAGCGAGCTAAGGATGAATGGAGAAGACTTCTGGGATAAGTTCAATGCACCTAAGAATGAACAGGAGTGGTATTACCGCTCAATGCTGGAAGCTTTCGCTACGGGGCCACAGAACATCGCAAATACCCGTGCATATCGAAATCTCAGGGAATGTGTGGAAGAGCTGTTCTGAATTCTACATTTTCCCTCTGCATTTACATTCTGTTTTCACGGCAATTATATATGGAATTGGTCCCCAGTTGAGTTCGGGGTATAAATATGGGCATCAATAATTTGTTTCCGGTCACAATAACAGATAAGATCGGGTTGTGTAAAGATTTCTATACCGAATATTTTGCGTTTGAGGTTATCTTTGAAGCTGAATGGTATATTCATCTCAGGAACGGATCAGGAATAGAGATTGCATTTATGTTGCCTGACCTGGAAAACCAACCAGATTTTTTGAATGAACCATTCTCAGGAAAGGGAATCGTACTTTCTTTTGAGGTTGACGATGCTAAAGTTGAGTACGATAGGTTAAAAGGATCAGGAGCTCCTATAGTTTATCATTTGAAGGATGAAGAATGGGGACAAAGGCATTTCATGATAACTGATCCTGCAGGCATGATCATTGACATTGTTCAACAATTATGATCTCCCCTGGGTTTCTGGTTGTTGATCTGTAAAAAGGCTGTGTGTAGAAGATCGAAGGTGATGAAATAAAATTGGAAATAGACATGGTAGTTGAGGATGCAATTGGTGCAGCTGATCACTATGCAGAGCTGTTTGGAGCTATGATCCTGTCAAAGACCGATATGGAAAAGAACCTTAATGAAGCCATTCTGATAATCGCAGGTACAGAGATCAGGTTGTTGAATGAAAATAAGGACTATGACCTATTTTCGCCTAACAGTGATATGAGCAGTGCTATGTGGATAAGTTTGACTGTTGAAGACATCGAGAGTCTCTACGAAAAAGCACTGGAAATGGGTGGCAGATCAATTCAACCAATTACCGAATACAAAGAGATCAATGTAAAAAATGCGGTCTTTGAAGACAAGTTCGGTCATGTATGGGTTTTGAATCAGGTTTTGGTTTGATGGTTGATTGTGTCCTGTTCTTAATGGAAGAAGATGGGATTCTCTAAGGCTTGAAGGAGGGTGAATTGACTAAAAGTTTACCACTGCCGGTAGACGATATTGTGACTTTTTTAATTTTAAATAATTGCAACAATTATATGTACAGTGGTGATCGAGTAATTATGGGGGAGTACTATGAAAATTAAATATTATCGTTACAATTCTTTTACTATCGAGAATAAAAAAGTAAAAATTGTAATTGATCCAGGTAGAGATCTGCTCTGGTATAAACTTAACAGTTTAATTCCCAGACCAGAATGGGAAGGAGTTACTCATATCTTAGTCACTCATGGAGATCCCGATCACTTTGTTTTCACGGTTCCCATGGCAAAAAAGTCAAAAGCACAGGTCATTTGCCATGAAGAACTTGCAGAAGATATTGCTTCTGAAAAAATAGATTCAGTTAGATCAATTGATGTAGGCGAGGTTATTGATCTAAAGGACTTTCAAGTCAAAGGATTGAAAGTAGTACACGGTCCTTTAGAAGCTAAATTATTATTTGGCCTGGTAGACATTAAAGCAGAAAAACAGGTTCATAGTCATGGCACGATCAAACTATTATTTGGATTGATAAAGCTTGAAAAGGATGACATTGATTTTGCTCGCGGTTCAATGGGATTTAAAATAACAATTGATAATAAGATCATTGTCAACCTGGGAGACTCGCTTCCTCAAAAAGAATGGGAGGGTTTAGAACCAGATATATTGATGATCCCTATTGGTGGAGGGATGAGCATGGATCAGGAGGAAGCATTGGAGGCCGTGAGATCAATGGCACCTAAAAAAGTGATACCCTGCCATTACAATAATGATCTCTTATGGCAAAGGAACTTCTATCCTGCAGATGATCAACTGTTCAAGAGAGAGGTCGAGAAAATGGGTATTGAATGTACCATCATGGAATATGGGGATGAGATCGAAGTTTGATATGGTATCACAAGGTGACTACAAATAAATGATCCATTGGATCCGTGGAAAGTTTCAATCCATCAACTATACTACATAGTTTTTGAGAATGGCATTTTTACGAGATACCACATCCCTGAATATATCAACGATTATCAGGTTTTCCGAGCCCTGTACTTCATAGACCTCGAACCTGTATTAATCTGGTTCATTTAAGTTTTCTATCTGCCACCTCCAAAATACTAATTAATCAATCCTTCATAGTATAAAATGGAGAGGCGATATTAAGTGGAAGAGAAAGACACGAAATTATTACGTGCACAGGCACGGGTAAAGGAACTTAAGAACTTCTACAACCATCTGATACTATACCTGGTGATCATGGCCCTATTATTTTTCATTGACTATTCTGATGGAGGAAACTGGTGGGTCCAATGGCCAATCATCGGATGGGGGATCTTTGTAGTGATACAGGGAATCAATGTGAGTAAATTCGGAAAGAACTGGGAAGATAAAAAGATCAAAGAGATCATGGAAAAAGAAGAAGACTGATCTCAAGACTCCTCCCACTATAGGTACATCGCATTACATATAATCGAAGATGTTTGAATAAGCATCGCTATTGTACAAACATTACGGAACCTCTTTTTTATTCCCCTTTTATTCATATATCACTTAATTAAAAAAGAGAACACTGCTAGCTTATTCAGTAATAATGTTTCATAAATAATATAGAATATAAAAAACAACCTTATAATGTGCAAGTATATGCATGTTACTCATGCTACTTCAAGGAGAGTGCGGGAATGCCTGGCAATTTACCAGAAACTAAGAAAAGCCGTGGATCAATACAGAAAGAAACCTATTCAAATGGTATCAATGAGATGACTGACGAATTGCATGAGAAGATCATCGAGATCGTCTCGTCCTGTAAGGATATGGCGATCTCCACCGTGCGGGAAGATGGCTGGCCACAGGTGAACACCGTCAGCTTCGTGAATATGGGACCAGACATTTACTTTGAAACCTCCAAATACACTTCGAAGGCGAAGAACATAGCACGTGACCCTCGAGTTTCGATCGCCATCTGGCCTTTCTATGAGAGATTCGTAGATGGATGCGGTATTTCGCTGGCCGGATACGCCGAAGGAGTGAACGACGAAGCAGTGGCCAGGGAGTTTCACCGCCTGTTGCTTGAAAAAACGCCAGAACTTGCGAATATAACCGACAACGACGGTAACAAGGTCTTCCCCGACCCCAATATGATCCTGTATCACATCCGTATGACCATGATGTCTGTTCTCGACTTCTCAAAGGGGTTCGGACATGCCGACCTCGTCCTCTTTGACGACAGCGGTAATGCGAGTAGAGCCTGATAATTCCAGATGAATTTTATTTTGAATCATGGATTGATTCGAGCCGGAGAGCAACAGGAGCAGAGGGCATGGTTAATGCTATGCTTAACTATGTATGCTCTCCTTGAAGCTGAATGCCTAAGAGCCTTTAATATAGCAGGTCTTGATGCTCATGTTGGATTCTTACATGAGATGAATCCTGGTTTTCATTGTTTGTCTGTTCTTTCTTATTCAGGAAAGATGAAACAGTTTTCTGGATGAATGCTATTTCGTCAAGTGAGAAATACATGAAGACAGTCTCACCAGTATGACGGTTGTATTTCCTGATACGTAACCATCTGTCAGAATAAGAGCTTATACGGGTGTAATTTTCACTATTACAGTGCATAAACTCCTTTTCGTTATCACATATCTCCATATTTGATTAGAGTTTCAGATCAAACTTATACTTATGTTATATATTTTGTATAACTGCAAGTGTGCTATAGAGCAGTATATAAATGTGGTATTTTTGGGAACTTTGTTTGCAAATAAGAGAACAGAACAAGCTTTTAAGAGAGCTTGCCCTTGAATATATCATTAGCTTTCCTGTTATTCTCCCAGTGGCAGAATCGTTCTACCGAATTTTTCATTGATCACTTCAGCCAGAGCCAGATAGATCGCACTAAAACCACAGAAGATACCTTCGTAACCAGCAAACTGTTTTATGGACCCATATCCTGTGAACTCGGCTATTGCCAGCAGCAGGAATAGCAATGTCAATGTTGCAAAAACTATCTGTAAGGCTCTGTTAGCTTTGAAAGTTCCTATGAACATTCCAAAAGTGAACAGTCCCCACATGAACAGGTATGCAGCCATTTCGAGCGCGCCTGGAGCCTCTCCCAGACCAAATTGAGGTGCTATGACTATAAAGACAAGAGTAAGCCAGAACATTCCGTATGAAGTGAATGCTGTTGTCCCGAAGGTGTTGCCTTTTTTCCACTCCATAATGCCTGCTATCATTTGAGCTATCCCTCCATAGAACAGGCCCATAGCCAGGATCATTGACCCAAGTCCGAATAGTCCTGTGTTATGTAAATTAAGTAATACCGTGGTCATCCCGAATCCCATCAATCCCAATGGAGCCGGGTTTGCTGTTATGTCCTTTATCAAAGTTTCATCCATACTGATACCTCCTGAAATTTATTATTAATGACATTATAGTGTAATTTGAACCAACCAAGTTCTTCTGCAACACTGTCCCAGTGCTTTTCAGGGTCCTTAAGAGATTCACTATAAATCTTTTCATAATCCTGTATCCAGGAATTTTCCTTTGCTGATGGATCAGGATAATAGTTTTTACTGTCCAGTTTTACGTCAAAATTATCAGACATGTTCTACTTATTCCTAACTATTATTCATTATATATTTCACATGACCTGACTTTATCCCAGATCAATTGAACTCAGCTTTGGAACCATACAACAGAACCCGGCAGCTAAAAATGCAGCTATCGTTATGGATATTGATGGGACCAAGTAAGGAAGAGATAATGAAACCAGAGGTTAATAGTTCCCATCCATCACGAATAATGATGATAAATACATTTATCTCTTGTGGTCCCTGATCATGCAACTCATTGAACGAAAATGATAGCATAAAAAATATGATACAGAAGTAATGGCAAGCTGCGTATAAATATGACCTGCTTTTATGAGCAAGTCACTACGCATATACATTTTTAAATACCGTTCTTATTTATTCTTCTGAAAAATGTAGAATGCATAACCATATTCATCCGGGCGTTCCCTGAAGAGTTTTATCTCTCTTCTGTTAAATTCAAGTATCATTTCTGCTTCGGTGTTCCCTTTATATTTATCGCCGATATCATCGACCCTTTTTTCAAGGTGGTCGTAAAACTCATGCCAGACTGAAACTGGCAGTTTAAAGTGGTCAATGACATCATATCCTGCTGCTGTGATTACTTTCTCAGTGTCAGGTATGTTCATTATACCAGGATATATTTCCTGCCAGAATTCAACAACTTCCAGAGAAGGTTCGTCCGTGAACCATGTGTTCTCTGTAATTGCCATATAGCCACCACTACTAAGGAACTGTTTCCAGTAGCTGATCCCCTTTTCTAAACCAAGGATAAAGATGGAGCCTTCTGCCCAGATCACGTCGAATTCTCCTGCTTCAAAGGGAAGTTCATCCATGGAAGCACAAACTGTGGTAATCCTGTCTGCAACTCCTTCTTTAGCTGCATTCTCCATCAGTTTGTCCAGAAAAGGCTGGTAAATGTCAGTTGCAGTGATGTGACAATCCTTGCAGATCTTCGCAAGATGTATTGTCTGCATGCCTGCACCACATCCAATATCAAGGATCTTAGTGCCTGCTGGAAGGGAAGAAAGCATATTAAAGGCTTTTTCAGTACATTCATTACTACCCGGACCCTGTCTGGGTAATCCATCAAATATCTCAAAGATTGGTGATTGCGATTCCATATTTGTCCCTGTACTCATCATTTATTTTGCCTGACATGGATATATAATAAAGTCAATATGACTTTTTGACAATTATAATTTTATATGTTCAAGCAGTGATTCTTAATATCACGCAGAATACATAACAATTTTACTTTGCGATAAACTCAGAAGTAGTGAAAAGATGGATGAAAAGTTGCTTGCAAATATCGGTTTGAACAAATATGAAAGCACCGTTTACTGGACGCTTTTGAAAAAAGGAGAGCTGGAAGCAAGTAAATTATCACAGTTATCACGGGTTCCCATTGGAAGGATCTATGAGATCTTGCGGAATCTGAACAAGTATGGCCTTGTGGAGATAAAACCTTCAAGGCCACGAAAATACAGAACTGTTGATCTGAAGATCGCTTTTGAACTCATGTACAAAAGAAGAGAAGAGGAAGCACTCAATGAGCTCAAACTACTCAGGGAAGCACTTGATGAGATCGAACGGCAACTTTCCAATGACGATTCACCAAAGCATGTTGAAACAATATTCTGGCCCGACAAGTTCCATGATGATGAACTAAAAGAGACAGTTACTTCATTTTTTGAGGATATTGAGCACGAAATATGTGTTGTTACTCCCCTTAAGTATAAGCCAGGAGTATCTGATCAATATGATGATTCAATGTCGATATTCAGCAGGGCGTACTTAGATCTGGCACAACGTGGAATTCATGTTAAGATACTGGATTCCCACTCTCAACTGTTGCCGTCAATAAAAGAACTTGTTGATCCAATTGAAGATGGATCAGTAAAGGACCACTTAAAGGAGTTCCTGGAAATAAGAATTCTGGAAACTGAGCATGATTTCGTGATCTTTGATTCAAAGACCCTCTTCCTTGATATTGAAGACCAGATCGATACGGGTACCAGTCTCGGTATGACGCAAATCCATGATGAGTCATATACAAAGCGTTTCAAGGCTAAATTCGAAGACCTCTGGACTAAGGGGAAACGATTCGATCTTGCATGAACTGGTCCAGGCTACAATCTGCAAGAGCCATTCAGATTCCTTTTTGATATGTCTGTAATCAGCCTTATTGAGTCCAATTGAGGATAATACGGACTTTTCAGGACTGAGAGCTGATTCACTCAGGCTCAACCTTCAGGAGCTAAGAAGGTTACTGAGGACTTTTCACGAGAAGTACACATCCAACTCTATACTAAAGTTCTGCAAGCAATTAGTTGCATCAGCAACTATATATCTGATAGAGATGTATTCAAGCGAAAATGGTTGCATCTGCAACTAATTGTCCTGAAACTAACGACAATCAACAAGGGTGTACAAATGCATGACAATAATTTCAGCGGGAAGTTCATCTCATATCTCCACCGATACGGACAGATCTATATTGATAAAAAGATCGAACCATATGGCATAGGAAGTGGACAGTTCTCTTTCCTTGTGCGATTGTACCACGAGGATGGTGTCAATCAGGAATGTCTTTCAAATTACCTGAAGATCGACAAGGCCACTACTACGAGAGCTATAAAGAAACTCGTTGATGAGGGCTATGTTCTCAGAAAGACAGATGAAAAGGACAAACGGTCTTACCTGATATTCCTTACTGATAAGGCGAAAGAGCTGGAACCTGAGATGAAAAAGATAGCTGCAGAATGGGAGAATATCCTCTTCTCGGGTTTTGATGAAAATGAAAGAGAAGATATCGTGAGATCACTCGAAATTATGTTCAGGAACGTATCCGAAATAATGCAGGATAAATAGGTCTTACAATGGAATTTAAACGAACGCACCTTCTAATGCTTTGTGTCACTGCCTTTTTTGCAATGGCAGGGAGTGCTATTTTAGCACCGGTGTTGCCAGAGATGGTGGCACCTCTGAATACAACATCCCATGAGATCGGACTGATGATATCGGTCTACACGATATCGACAGCTATTTTCACTCTGGTGATCGGCCATTTCATTGACCGGGTGAACCGCAAGCGTATACTTGTTCCATGCCTTGTATTATATGGCCTGATGGGACTTATCAGTTATTTTGTCTCTGATCTGCAATCACTTCTTATCATGAGGTTCATACAGGGTATTGGTGTAGCAGGAATGATGTCTTTGTCCATGCTGATCATAGGGGATGTGTACAAAGGTCATGATAGTTTACATGCAATGAGCAGGGTTAGTATGGCTATTGCCATTGGAACGGTATCTGCCCCTCTTATAGGCGGAGGGCTGGCAATTCTGGGATGGAACTATCCATTTCTTTTCTATGCACTTTCACTGCCATTCGCTGTTCTTGTAATATTTTTCCTTCCTGAAACAAGTGTAAAGAAAGAAAATGATAGCCATAAAGGTATAATTAATGTACTTCCGGCACTCAGGGATCTGCGAATACTATATACAGTCTTCCTGAGCTTTGCTATCTTCTTCCTGTTATTTTCAGTGGTTATCTACATGCCTTTTATGCTTAAGGCTACATTTGCTTATACAGCAAAGCAAGCAGGATATGTATTGGCTTTCCAGGGAATGGCTGTTATTATAATGGCATCCCGTGTAAAGGTCCTGGTCGCAAAGTATTCGATGATACAGGTTATTACCGCCGGTTTTGCACTTGTCGGACTGGCAATACTCTCTATTCCATTTGCAAATTCAATTGTAACAGTTCTTCTTCTAATGTTGATATTCGGGGCAGGCTATGGGCTTGCTCAAACCACAAATGATGCACAGATAATTCGTATCTCTCCTCCTGAATCAAGAGGAGGCGTATTATCTATGCACAATACTATGAAGTACACCGGTCAGAGTCTTTCACCCATAGTGCTAGGTGTAGTCCTGCTACATTCTAACCTTGACACGGTCTTTATGATATCAGGAATCCTGGGTTTGCTTATTGCTCTGACAACATATCTGATGAAGGGGCAATTTGAAAGAACAGATGATGTACATGTCAAAAATACGAAAATATCATTGCCGTATTCAGCCTGTCCTGAACCGCTGGATGATAGGTAGTTTGATTAAGAGATTTGAGTGAAATACAGGACAATTGTTTCTGACAGAATAGTTGATCAATGGTTGGGTAATTTACCTACTCAGCCATATGAACTTTTTTAGAAATAATGAATCTTTCATCTGCTGTAACGTAATCCCATAACCCTAAAAGTAAGGTTAGAGTAGAGTACATACTAAATAAATAAAGGACAGTAACCTTAACAGGTTGCTTCCTTATCCTACATTCACACCTTCCTCCATAGTGAGCACTCATTATTTTTCCACGAATTAAAGGCGATAGAATAAGATCCAACGACATAGGAACTTTGACTTTGTACCCGGAATATGATCTGTCATAGCAAGGCGCATCGTAGAAATAAGATAGTAACTTATATTTTATGTGGGGTTAAAATGAGGAAATTAATACTTTGTCTGTTAATGATATTATTTGTTAGTTCATCCGGTTGTATCAATGATACAAATGAAGTTGCCAATGAAATGACAGATAATACTGAAGAGCTAACAGGGTCAGGAGATTTTCAGGTAGAAGGTACGGAAGTAATGATCATTAGCGCTAACCTGAGTTATCCTACGTACGTTGCAGCACCTATAACTGAAGACAGAAAACCGGCAATAATCCTGATACACTCATTCAGAGGAATGGAACCAGGATATATCGAACTTATCGACAGGTTTGCTTCTGATGGATATGTGGTAGTGGCTCCTGAGTGGCAGAGCTTTGAGACATCCCCATCTGATGAAGTTGTAGAACAATTGATAAGGGATTCTGTTGACTATGCAAGAACAAGGTCTGATGTAAATACCGACCTTCTTGGACTGACAGGCTTCTGTGCAGGTGGAAGATATACTATGCTATTACTTCCTGAGATCAAGGATTTCAATTCCGGGGTCGCATGGTATGGTTTCCCATATTCAGGAGGAGATGAGAACCGACCATTTGCACCTGCTGATGTGATAGAGGGACTTGATGCTCCCATGTTGATCATCCACGGGACTCATGACCAGCCCAGCAATATATCGGATATCTACAGATATTGCACTGAACTGGATAACGCCGGCAAATACTTTGAATTGAAGGTATATCAGGGTCAACCACATGGTTTCATGCTTGAGGATGGCCAGCTTTCACAGAGTTTTGAAGCCGAGGATGCTTACTGGCAGATGGTTACATTCTTTGACAGGACATTGGGCTAAGTGATCGATCTTTATCACATTGAACTTTTGACCTGCTTTAAATTCTTCAAGTTGTACAAATACGAAGGAGATGAGGAAGGTATTGGGTCATTTAGGTTGAACAATTGTGTCATAGGAATATTATATGTTTAATTTTTAAAAAAAGATATTAATAAATATGAATGAGATATATTATTAATTAATTTAAGGTGATGTATGCAATATTAGTGGCCTGGATAGGATGTGAAGTGAATGAAGAAACCATTGCTGGATGTTGTATTTAGTTCTAGAAAAAGAAGAGATACACTTATACTGTTGCAAGAAGCCCCTCAGGAAATGGATTATCTTCTTAAGTCACTGGATACAAACAGACAGGCTTTACTACCCCAAGTTAAGATTTTGGAAAAACATTATCTTGTTACTAAATCTGATGATGTTTATGAGTTAACTAAAATTGGTAAACTAATTGTTGATGAAGTGAAGCCTTTGTTGGACACAGTAAGTGTCTTTGATTCTGACATTGAATACTGGGGAACCCATGACTTGAATTTTATTCCCCCATACCTTTTAAAGAGGCTTCATGAGCTTTCTCCATGTAAGGTGATCTCTAAAATCTCTCCTGCCCAGCTATATGAACCAAGTGAGAATGTTATCGAAAAAGCAAAGCATTCTAAAGTTCAGACATCTGTAACCACATTTCTTTTTCCCAACTTTGCATCGATACTTAAGGACTTCACTAAAAACGGAGTTAAGATGCGTTTGATAGTTACCCAAAAACTCCTTTCCAAAATAAGAGATGAGATGGAGGAGATAAGATTCCTATTAAATAATGGTAATCATGAAGTATTCCTGTACTCCAAAGAAATGAATTTTGCATCTTTTGGTACTAACGATTTTTGCTTTATGGCGAGGGCATTAACTAAAAAAGGAGAGTACGATATGAAATACATAATGTCTTGCGAACCTTCTGCAATTCAGTGGGGAAATGAACTATTCGAATATTACCTGAAAGATTCCATTCCGATATCTGATGTATGATGTTTTTCGAAGTATCATACATTGTATATTTTTCACATGTGATTGGATTGTAAACCTAATACTTATTTTATCTATCTACTTGGACATTACAATGACCATGCAGTTATCTCTAACCTTACAGTATCAACTGGAAATATTCTGATACGCTTCAAGAAAATGAACGAAGGTAATGAATTTTCTGAACAAATCAAGCCTTTTAATTTCATGTTTGTTGGTAGTGGTGCAACAATCAATGAGGATGGGGAAAAGGTCAAGCCTGTTGCTCCTTACAATAATAATCCACAGGTTGCTATTGAGCAAGAGTTCATAGACTACAATACAGGAAATGAGCTACAAGGAAGGGAATACTGGAAGCCATTAAGTGATGTGTTTCTTGATTACATAGACCATCCTGAAGCCAAATTTGAAGGAGACATAGGAGTACTGCAAAGGAGACATCTTACTCCTACTGGATGCGTGTATATTGGTAAGGAAGCCAACAAGGTTGAAATGCAGGAACTTGAGAGCAATACTATTGAGACGTATCATGATATTGAAAAGATAAGAGAGTATGTACTCAATCTTACTCCTGCTGAAGCTAGGAAAATAGGAATAAAATATAGGAGTACTCTTAATAAATTGAAGGAAAGGGTAAGAGAAGGGTATTTTAATATGAATACGAAGGAGATGAGGAAAGTATTATCCACAAAAATCTAAAAAATGAAAAAAATAGTATCGTTTATGCCACGACACTAAAAGTACCATCACGACTGTATGAGTAACTGGTACCAATATATGTTACCACATGCCAGCGATAATCATAACCCGGTGGGAATAATGCTTTATCATATTCGTAATTTGATACCGTTACATATTCAGTATGTTGTATGGGCACCCAATTTTCTTGACCCGATTCTGAATACCATATACCAATTGTGTAAGAATCTGCATTTTTAACATCAGTCCAATCAAAGGTCAAAGTATCTCCGAATGAGCTATATGATATTGTTTTTGTAGGAAACAGTAACCTTGCTTTTGGAACCTTCTTTTCACCAGGTACAGCTTCTGCTACAGATACGAGCACTAACGAAAGTGCCAGAAGTACACCTATTAATAAGTAAATCTTTTGTTTGTTCATTTACCATTCCTCCAAATTATACAGAGAATCATCTACATCTATAGAGACTACTATTAAGAAGGCAGGACATGCCAAGAATCAGCACATTCAAAAAAAGAGGCAGTGACGCCTTACCAATCCCCACAGATCAATATGAACTCCCATGTGTAATTCGTATTTCTTTGTATATATACATTTGCAAATAATTTCATATGATTTATAAAGATATATATTTTTAGTATAATATTAATTACGCTGTGAACAGTAAAAATAATAATGCAAATGAATCAATACAAGATTAATAATATGTGTTAGTTAATATAATATTGCCCTGATGACAACATGAAATGATAAAACTAAACTATTATAATATCCAAGCTTTATTATTATACAATCATTTGAAATTTTATAGCGTACACTTTTTTCGCCTTGTATATATCCCGAAGCGCAGGTGCGGGGTAATAGTAATAGCCAAAAAACGCAACGATTTTAATTTTGAAGAACAATCATAAATAAATAATTAATACTATTAACAAAGATATATTACCATAGACACTATCAAATTTTATGACAATAATATAGATTATATTCTGTTAGTTCAACTTTTTAAGGTTGATTAGTACCAGTTATCTTTATTCTACATCATCGTTTTCAGGCGGAGTTCTTTCTGGAAAAAAGAAATTACGCAAACGGGGTGGCAAATCTAGTGTTTGAGCGTTTTCAACTTCTTTATATATTTTTATGAGTATTTGTATTGCTATCAATAAACCTACGACGTCGTTACCAACGATTCCAAAAAAAGAAGAAATTAAAGCAAGAAGGCCTAAAATGATTCCTCCCCAAACCGTGACTGTTGGAATATACCTTGCCATTACTTTTTCTATCGAACCAATATTTCGTCTGAATCCAGGAATTTGATAGCCAGAATTAAATATTTTACGAGCAGTTGGTCTTGCTCCAATACCTCTTGTTTCAACCCAAAAAAGAGAGAACAATACACACCCTCCAACAAGGAATACAGCATTAATAAATATTTTAATAATTAACCCACTTATATCTCCTTCATTAAACATAAGCATTGGAATCCATTCTGAGGCACCACTTAATGGTTGTAAATATTTAAAAAATACAGGTAAAGACTCCACCCCTATGTTACCCCTTAAAGGATGCCAATTTGGTACTACATGTATACTAATTTCACGATTATAAAGAAAAGAAAAAAATGAAAATAAGAATATTCGCAGACTTTCCACTAGTGCAAGAGGAATTGAACTAGCATAGATTAATCTAACTGGGAACCTACCACGTGCCCCTCTAACTGCTGAGTGTGCTAAGGGTATTTCAATTTTAATAGAAAATATGTAAATATATATAAAGAACATTATAATGGTTCCAACCAATGGGATAATTTTACTAGTTGCCACAAAATACTTCAATTCATTTTGCTTCATAAGCAGGCCGTTTTCCAAAACTAAAGAATATATTCTTGGAAATGTTCCTAAGGGCAAGCCATCTATTATTTTAGGATTGAATAAATCAAAAAAGATTGAAATCGAAACACCCGCAATGATAAACCAACCAACACCATTACCAATACCCCATTCATTAATGATATCAATAAAAAATTCAACAAGAATAGCACCAACAACTAATTGAGCAACTAAAAGCACAAGCATAGAAAAGTCACTAATTCCTAATGAGGCAGCCAAGTCTAAATTTGGTTTTATTTGAGTAAAGGTGACAAAAAAAATTGCTTGAACCACTGTAAAGATTAAGAAGCTTGATTTCGATAATTCTTTAAAATAATATTCATCTGCTGGGTTAGACATATCTAATTTAATGTAATTATTAGCAACTAAAGCTTCAAGAATAAATATTTCACCAATTAATGGGAAAATTCCTAATGTCAATAAAGATCCAAATGAACCCCCTATCAAATTACGAAAAGGTTCTAAATAATCAGTCGATTCACTGGACAAACCAAAAAGAGGAACTTCTGATAATAATAAATAAATAATAAGAACACTGATTGTCCACATAGCTTTTTTATTAAGTCTCACGTGACCTTCTGGGGACGAAATTCGTGGATAGTATCGTGAAATGTATGGTGAAATAAATTCTAAAAACATTCCTAAATATTTAAGTAACAAATCTAAAGGATACGATAAAACCTTACTAATTTTGATAATACATTTTATTATTAGCGATAATGTAAGCCTTAGTATATCAAAAAAATAAACATAAATATACACTAAAATAACATATAGAGTAATGATTACAGTTAATGTGAGTATACTGAAGAATAGAAAATAAAACATATAATCATGTAAAAAAAGATGCAATCATTAATAAACTTTTATATTTGTTCAAACGTATATAGGAGACTGCGTAGAATGCATCCTTTGATTCAAAGTAGTCACCGTAATCATTTTCAGGCGGTTTACGATAAAAATAGTAAGCATCAAAATACACTTACTAATTTCCTCACCTCCTTTGTCCAGAAATTGAACTTCCCACCACTCAAAATCCTGTCCTTCATCCTCTTGAGAGTGCTCCTCTCCATAACTCCATATCCCCTTGCTTCCTCTGGAGTCATAGCCAGTATCATTTGCTTGATACCTTCCTCATCAATGAAGGTCTGTGCTCTCTGAAGCTCTAATTCCTCTTCATCAATGTTGTTGGCTTCCTTTCCAATGTAAAGGATACCATCCGCATGAATGTGTCTCCTTTCCAGAAGTCCAATATCACCCTCAAACTTATGTTCTGGGTGCTCTGCATACTGCAATATGGTTTTACTCAATGACTTGAAATAGTGTGACCCTTGCATGATTTCACCAGTTTCATAGTCTATGAATGGTTCATGAACTATCTTTTGTGGATTGTCACAAAAAGGAGCAAGTGGTTTTATCGCTCTACCATTCTCCTCAACAGCCTGAAATCCCACCAGACAGAAGTTGAAAGGTTTGATCATCTCCTTCCATGATTTGCCTTTATTGAGCTTCTTGAACCTGTTCCATACATTAGGAGTGCTAACAGCAAGCTTTGAGATAGCATACATATTGCTGTATTTTTCCACAATATCTCTGGAACTGATCATATCATATTCTAATTGCAAAAGGTCTTCCCATATTTCCTCATGCCAATCCCCTTTTCCATCCTTTGAGAATGGATTTGTCAGGTGCCCTAATCCATGCAATTTGAAATCCTTGAATATGATTTTATCTTTCCTGAATTTATACAATGGATAGCGTTTAGATGAGATTCCATAAAACCAGTAATCCACCTTTTCAGGCTTTAGCAGTGGAATATCTAGGTTATAGGGATTTAGAGGTTGGAAATACTCTGTAATTTCCTCTGCATATTCAGGAGGAACAAAGATAGAGTCAGTATCCATATAGGAGTGTCTAGCCCCTAATTCCTCTACTTTTGCCTCTGCCATTGCCAAAAATAGCTTTGAACCAGAGGTAATCATAACAGCCAGTAGAGGATGATAGAAGTTACCTGGCTTTTCATACCTATTCTGTGAGGTACTGAAAGAATCGAGCCCATAAACCTCTATGTCACTTTTCCTGTCCTCTGGATTAAGCTCAATGAATATCCCGTAGCTCATAGCATTAACAAGAATCTTGATTGCCTGTGCTCTGCTCTTTAGCTGTTGATACTCTGGACTTTCGGAATCAATATTCTTCATTTCAATCTTGATCTTCTGTCTTTCCTCGACAAGAACCTGAACAAGATTATCCTTTTCAGGATCAATATCAATTCCAAGTATCTGTGACTTTCTTAATCCTTCCTGAATGCCTACTGGAACAAATCTGACAGCTTCAACAATCTCCGGAACTTTGCCAGTGAGAATTACAGAAGCTATGACATCAGGTAATGCATACCATAGTTCATGCGCTGAGGACAGATAATTGACACCAACATTAAATGAACCATTATCTTCCTTGTAATCCATTCTCACAGGTAGTATATCACCATCGGGACGAAGCTTAACCATTACAACAAAGTCTTTCCAATTATCCGCATTTTGCAGATACCCAAGATTAATTATTTCCAGTAGCTCTCTGATTTCCCCTGTTACATTCTGTGTTTCAATGTAGTCTGCAATCATAAGATTCCACAGACCCATTACCATTGTAACCGTTGGATACATGCTTGTAAAATCAAGAGTTGTAACCTTTGTTGGAACTTTCCGATTTCTGCATTCACACCTACCACCATAATATGAGGTCATTATCTGACCCTTCATATTATCAGGGAAATCAAAATTCTGCTCACTCAACGGTTTAATTCCCAACTGTTTCAAAGCGTATTTTCCAATTGATGCATTGCTGTATATCTTGGTTGGAGGAACATCAATATTGTAGAGATCAAGCTCCTTGATCAATCCCTCATATACATCAAAAGTGCTCTCTACATCCTTTATCAGATAATCAAGATATCTCTTGGTGATAGTACCGTGTTTAATATCCTTCATCTTCTTGTGTCTTGTATCAAGTAATTCACAGGCTTTTGCGAGCGATATATGATTTTGTTGAAGCAAGACAGTTCCAAGGGTTTGAGCATCTAGGAAATGACCTGAAAAATAATCAGCTCCTTGATTGTACATTGTAGTGAATTTGAAGCTGTTAGCGGCTCCAAGTTTCCTGATCACAACAGGAGGATTATGCTTTTTCTTGGAAAGTGTGAATGTGAATCCTCCTCTGTTCTTCCCTTTTGATGGATTACCAAACATTGCCAGTCTGCTTATATCAAAAGCAAGATTGAAGCCTACACAAAGTGATTTTAATCCAAAGACCTCTGGATAAAATACACCATCTACAAACTCTTCATGGCGATATAACTCAATACAATGCTTTTCGGAATAATCTTTGAGAATCTTTACTTCTCGATCATTAAGCATTGATGGGTCATAGAAGAGTCCTTCATACTGAAGGTAACCTTCATGATATTTCTGGAAGAAACCAACCTTCATATTCTGATACTGATCTATTGTGGTTTCAGTATCGAAAACAAATACATCCTCATGCTTTAACTGGAGGTTACTGTTGTAAAACTGATTGGATTGGGAATCTTTAGCTTTAACAGTATATCCTCTTACAGCAATCTTGCTCATATTAGATCAACCTCCAGACCTATCATACGAAGCTGCTTACCCATTCCTTCCAGTAACGCACCCATAGAAACAAGAATAAACCTTATGTTATCCTCACGTGATGCAGTGCTTGCTCTTACCTTGCGGGGTAGTTTGTTTTGCTGTTTTGTTATTTTGAAATGACAGTTCTTGCATAGTGGAACGGTCTCTTCAGAATTGTTCCTTCCGTACACGTGGTGTAATTCTATCACATTAGGGTCATCTTCTGCACACTCGATACATCTAAGTGCTGTTTTTCCTTCTAATTTCTGTCTCTTAATACTTCTTTTTGATATTGATTTATCCATAGTTACCACTCCTCATCATACATAGCGTTCTTGAAAATCATGCTCTACCTGTGCTTCATCAAGCTCGTAAAGTCGTTCTAATCGTGTTTCAAATGAATGTTCATTACCTTCAGCATCAACAAGTTTGATATTATCGAACTTTTTCAACCGAGATGTATCACCATCTTTTAGGGTTTTCTCGACTGCATCAAAGTATTCGTTAATCAGGTAACGGTCTTTGGAGCTTGTTGTTACTATCGTTGTATTGCCAGCGTTTCGGTCATAGAACCTCATTTCAGCCTGAATACTATCTATTTTTGTAACTTTCCATCTTCCATTCTCTTTGTACAGATAACGTCCTAGATTCTTGATCGCATCTTTGTTGCTCATTCCAAGCTTTTTTGTCATCTGCTCAAGACTTGCTCCTTTTCTCATAGCTCTCAAAATCTGGAAAGAACTACGTCTATCCGTCTTCTGAAGAGATGTCAGTGTTTCCCATTTTGCTTTAGAAAGGTCATAATCACTTATTTTGAGGTCTCTGAGTTGCTTCAGGCTCTTGTCTGGAAACATCTTGTGTTTCCTGATGATCTCCTTTGCATACCTGGTATCTCTGGGCATAGCTTTGAGCCATTGACCATAGGTTCTGAAATCCTTGGAGAATTCAGGTCTGGTCACTTCTCAGCCTCCCAGAGTTTCATTAGTGCTATCCTGACAACTTCAGCCTGAGAGCATCCAAAGTAATCTGACATCAATACGAGTTTCTCCTTTAGGTACGGAGATAGTGTGGTTAATATTCTTTCGCTTTTGGTGGTCATAATACGTCACCAATAACCACTATGCAACTCATAATATCTGTACAGAATATGAGTATAAGATTAGGTATAAATATGATATAGTTCTTATATCAGCTAGGGTATAATTATGTATAAAAAAGGGTTAGATTTTGACCAAGAAGTCAGACGTATATTATCCAATCAAGGCTATGTTAGAAGGTCGCAACTCATACAAAAACTCAAAAATAAGCATCGAGGGGATAGTGGGTATAGTGAAAAGAGTATCAATCGAAAGCTTGACAGTATGGTGAATAGAGGGATAGTATCTAAGCTAAAAGGAGATGCTCTTAAAGAAGCAGGCATAACCGATGATGATGGGCGTTCTAGCTATTTTACCCTTAAGAAATCAGATGACATAAGGAGACATATAGATTCAGTTATAGCTAATATCTCTTCAGATAATCCTATAAAACAAAAAATGGCGCTTAAAGAACTTGAAAGATATGAGAAACACTGTCTACTCAATCCTGTCCAACTAGACATACTTATAGCCCAATTAGACACAGAAGACATAGACCTTATCGACAATATCCTGAGAATAGTCTATACATACATAGAAAAAAAGGAAATAGAACCCTATAACAGACAAGAAGTCATTAAGATGCTTAGAAGCCTATTGAACAAGTATCCTAAGCCATTACCACATGGATACAAGAACCTTAGAACTCATTTTATCTATTTACTTGGTCACTACAATGATTATGCTGTTATTGAAAGGCTCAAAAAGGATGCTGAAGAGTTAGACAACCTTCATGAAATCCTCCATGACTATGAGTCAAACTACACAGCCTTTGTAATCGAGGAACATAGGGAAGAACTCTATGAGTTTGAGGAAAAGCTAAGACTTGAAGGTATGGAAGAACCTGCTCAGTTCATTGCTCAGACAAGAGTTACAGCTATGATCCATCTTGAAATGTATGACGATCCTTTTAAGAAGAATAATGCTGCTGTGAGGGATTTCTAATGAAAATGATTCTCCTTAATGGTCATGGAATAGACACACGTGTAAATGGGTCTAAATTGCATATCAGGGATGGTAGACATACCACAGACATAGAACCAGAGAAGTATGTCTTTTCTCCCCAGAAAATAGACATAGACAATATAGTGATCTATGGTAAAAATGGAAATATGACCATTGATTCTATCAGATGGCTGATAAAACATAATGTGCAGGTCACTATTCTTGATTGGGATGGTAAGCTTCTAACAACCATGCTTCCTCCTGAAAGTACTAATGTCAAAACCAAGTTCGCACAGTATCACGCTTATGAGGATCAGGAAACAAGGTTAAAGCTTGCCAAGAAGTTCATTGAAGCCAAGTTTGATAAGACTCAGGTAGTTCTGGATTACCTGAAACAACGTTATCCTGATATTTACAACGAGTTTTCAAAGGACTCTTCAAAACTTGATGATGCAAATAACATCAAGGAAGTCATGGGTGTTGAGGGGGCTGTTGCTGTCTATTATTGGGGGCAGTTTGAAAAGTTCATTCCTGAGAAATATGAATTTGATGACCGTACAGGCAGGTACAAAACACGTCCTAGTGGTGCAGGTGATATGGTCAATTGTATGCTTAATTATGGCTATTCACTCCTTGAAGCAGAGTGTATGAGAACTATCAATGCTGTTGGTCTGGACGTTCATGTAGGCTTCCTGCATGAGATGGCATCAGGTAAGAACAGTTTAGCCTATGACCTGCAAGAGCCTTTCAGATTCCTTGTTGATCTAGCTGTAATTAACCTCATTGAGACTGACAGGATGGAAAAGAAGGACTTTATCAGGACTGATAATTACGCTCTCAGACTTAGACCAAGTGGAGCTAAGAAGCTTACAGAGGAGTTCCAGACTTGGATGAATAAGAAGGTAACTTATCAGGACAAATCAATGATGTGGAGCTATGTCCTTTTACTCAAAACAAGGGAATTGGCTCAATTCCTGAACGGTAAAAAGAGGAAAATTGATTTTGTTACTCCCTCTTACGTGATTGAAAGACAGGATACTGATGAGATCAGGAAGAAGATATTGAGTATTTCTTATTCTGAATGGAAGGAGATGGGATTTTCTAAGGGTACTCTGCATTACATGAAGAAAAATGCAAAGGGAGATAAACCGTTTACTCTTAATTCTCATGTAAGGGAACGGTTGGAAATGTGGGAAAATTGTTGATGCTATAACTATACGAAATGTAGCAGAAAATTAAAAAGAAAAGTTAAGGAGTAAAATTACTCCTTTCTACGCTGGAATATGAATGCCAATCCGATAATTGCAGCTATTGGGAGAGCAATTGTTGGGAATTCTGGGATGTCATTTTGTTCTTCCCATATTTTTTTGACTACATTAGATTCAACATCCCCGTCATCTAGGATTGCTGTGGCTTTGATATAATCAGTACCCGGTAAATTTCCTGTGTCTGTATATATGAACGTTGCTGTTCCATCTGTATTTGTATAATCCTCGCCATGCTTTCCGACGTTTGGACCAGCAATGACCTCAAATTGAACGGTAATTCCCTCTATAGGTATGCTAATAGTTTCACCAGGGACAGCAGGCTCTCCAGGCTCACCGGGTTCACCGGGTTCACCAGGGTCTTCACTAGGCTCTCCAGGCTCTCCAGGCTCACCGGGTTCACCGGGTTCACCAGGGTCTTCACTAGGCTCTCCAGGCTCTCCAGGCTCACCGGGTTCACCAGGCTCACCGGGTTCACCAGGGTCTTCACTAGGATCACCAGGTTCTTCACTAGGATCACCGCCAGTTTGATGCATCATTACTGTTGCTGTAACTTCATGCTCGGTGCCTACTGTATTAGTAGCAATTATCGGAACAAGATCAACAGTGTAGTCTATCTCTACTGATACATCATTAGATGCTGCATTCCCCACAAACATTATTAGAAATATCAAGAATAATCCAATGCAAAGAACTATATCCCTTTTATATCTCATTTCAATTCCCCACAAATTCACAGTGTAAACATGAATTTTTCTATTTACTGTATAGTTGCTTTACATTAACTATATTATTTGTGAAACTTAAATTCGAATCATTATTCAGAAAAAAGTTAACAGTGTTATCATCGGTGACGTAAACTCAAGGAGCAAAACACAGATTCTTTTAAGCGACATTAGTAACTATTTTTGCAAAGTAACCTTCATTGTTGGTTTAAGGTAATGCGTTGCGTTTTTTGGTTATTACTATTACCCGAAGCGCAGGTGCGAGGGGAGGGATTTGAACCCTCGAAATCCTTCGATACTGGATCTTAAGTCCAGCGCCTTTGACCAGCTGGGCAACCCTCGCATTAAGAATAGTAGTGGTATGCCGGCCTTTTGGTCTTGAACACCAGATAATAACAATTAAGTTACTTAAGTCTTATTATAGCGAGTATGAAGATCACGTTTCTGGGAACAGGTACTGGCATACCACAGGATGGCAGGGTACAGTCCGGTGTACTCGTTGATACAGGGGAAAAACTGTTGCTCTTTGACTGCGGATGCGGTGTCCTTGGAAGGATATTCGAGAGCGGGTACGACCATAAGGACATAGATGCGATCCTGCTCTCTCATCTGCATCTCGACCATGTGGGGGATGTGCTGGCACTCATCAAGGCCAACTGGCTTGTGGGAAGGACCGACATGAGGATATACGGACCGCAGGGCACCCGGGAATGGTTCAGGAGGACACTGGACGTTTACGACTATCTCATTGACAGGTTCACCGTGGATATCACAGAACTCTCGCCGGGTGATGAGTTCATTCCCGAAGGCACGGATGGGGCCTGTAACTGCAGTATCAGGACCGCAAAGACCGTCCATACAGACAACTCACTGGCCTACCGCCTTGAAAAGGATGGTAAGAGCATCGTCTATACAGGCGACACAGAGCCTTGTGATGAGGTCATGGAACTGGCAGAGGGTGCGGATGTGCTCATACACGAATGCTCCTTCCCGCTGGGTTTCCCCATGACCAACCACACCACTCCTGACATGTTGACCCTCATGATAGAAGAAGCCCCTCTGGACGTAAAAGAACTCTACCTGACACACCTCTATCCTCACATGCAGGGGCGCTACAGGGAGGCAACGGACCACATAAAGAAATACTTCAATGGTAATGTCACGGTTGCTAAGGACCTCATGGTGATCGAGCTTTAGTTTTAGTTTTAGCTTCAGCTCAGCAGGACATCAGGATAGAAAAGAAGTTAAGAAAAAAGAAGGACGTATGAAAACTATAAGGCCAGTTCAACCGGCTTTAGATGTTCTCAAGTGCTTCAAGGACAGCCTCACCGAACTTCTCGGCGGCAGTGGGGTCACGTCCTGTAACCACATTATCGGTTACGATGACATCCTCATTCTCATAGTCTGCCCCGGCATCAAGGAGTTCCTTGATACATGCAGGGTCATTGAACACCGTGGCCTTTTTACCCTCAAGGATACCTGCCCTTGCAAGTACAACAGGGGATACGCAGATAGCAGCAACGATCATCCCCAGATCAAAAGCCTCTGCAACCAGGTCCTGGAGTTTCTTATCAGGCCATAGCAACTTCCTGGCACCCGGTCCACCTGAAATGACAATAGCGTCGTACTCACCTATACTCACATTCTTGATCGCGATATCGGGTTTTGCACTTCCTCCCAGAACACCCATAGCCTCATCAGTGGAATTACTTGCAATGGTTATAGAGAGTCCTTCATCTTCGAATACATCCCTTGGTTCAAAGAACTCCTCATCCCTGAACCCTTCCTGTGCGATAACCATCAAAACTTTTTTGCTGCTAAGATCTGATCCTGCCATATTATCACTTTGGTCCTTACTGATCAATATCATTTTTCAACTTTCCGGTAGGCACTCACCGGTATCTTCAAACGACCTCACTTTAAACCCAATATACAATTCTTTCATTTCCGATACTTATATCTGACGAATTGAATGCAAGAACAGAAAAAAGAATTGCAAATGAGCACTGGAAAACAAGGAATTGAAAAAGAACTAAAAAAGAGAGGAAACAGAAGGGAAATCCCCTTCTTATCCTTATTCTGTCATGTATTTTGCAACGAATTCCTGCATCTCAGCAGACATCTGGGCAAGTTCCTGTGAACTCTTGGCAAGCTCCTGCATGGATGCATTCTGCTGTTCCACTGCTGCAGAGGTTTCCTGAGTGCCTGCTGCTGCCTGCTGTGAGATCGATGCGACCTCATCCACACTTGAAGTTACCTCTTCGATGGATGCAGACTGCTCCTCAGCGGCTGCTGCAATGTTCTCTGCCATAAGAGCAACCCTGTTACTCTCCTCAACGATACTCTGCACGGCTTCCACGGTATGGGTGAGTGCGTTGACACCTTCTGTAACAGTCTTAGTACCGGATTCCATTGATGATACTGCCGCATGGGTGCCATTCTGGATCTCAGCAATGAGCTCGGATATCTGTGATGCCGCATTACCTGAATCCTCAGCAAGCTTCCTTACCTCATCTGCCACAACAGCAAAACCGCGACCATGTTCTCCTGCTCTTGCAGCCTCAATAGCTGCATTCAGAGCCAGAAGATTGGTCTGGTCAGCTATGTTGGTAATGAGCATGACGATCTCACCTATCTGGTTGGACTTGCCTTCAAGCTCTTTGATAACATTTGCAGAACCATTGGTTGCATTCTGAATAGCATCCATCTGTACAAGCATCTCTCTGGATTGGTCACCAACCTCTGAGATGAAGTCCTTCGCTGCATTTGCTGCTTCTGCTGCCTGCTGGGCATTGGTTGCAATATCCTGTACACCTATGGACATATCGTTCATGGTCCTGGCAACATCCTCTGACCTTGCAGACTGCTCCTGTGAGCCTCTTGCAATCTCATTAACGGTGTCGGATACCTGTGTGGATGCTGCGGTCATCTCTTCAACAGATGCGGACATTTCCTCTGCAGTTGCAGCAACGCTATCTGCACTCCTGGTTACTACGTTTATAACACCTGTCAGGGTTTCCAGTATGCTATTAAGACCCTGTGGGATATCTACAAAATCAATATCAACGTCTGTTTCCGCTCTGGAGTTGATCTTACCGTCCATTGCATCGTCAGATATCTTCCTGAAGTCTGAAACGATCCCATCAACACCTCTGGAAATGGATCTGCTTATCAGGACACCAGCAACAGAACCCAGAATGGCAAATGCAATCACAGCTGCTATTATACCGTTCCTGATAGCCCTTACAGGAGCTTCGAACTCATCGATGTATGTACCTGTTGCAATGATCCAGTCCTTTTCATCATAATAGGAATAGCTCATTACCTTTTCCCGGCCTTCCCATTCATAATCGATCCTTCCTTCTTTATTTGCAACCATCTCCTTTACAAAATCGTTCTTATAGATATTGTCGCCTTCACTGGTAGGATGGATTATGAGATTACCTGCGGAGTCCATCACATACATGTAACCGGTCTCACCAACGGTGATATCCAGCATCTGATCCCTGATCTCCTGTGTATAATGCTCTTCAGGAAGACCGACGAAAAGAATGCCGATTATCTTTCCTGAGGTGTCTTTTATAGGTTCATAGATACCCAGGTACCATTCACCAAGCACATCAGCCCTTCCTGAATAGGTCTGGCCTCTCTGTACAACTGTCTGGTAGACAGCATCGGACACACTGGTCCCCACTACACGACTTCCGCTGCTACTCTTGATAGTAGTGGATACACGAACAGCTGACCCATCCTTTACCTGGAATACGGTAAGGTCACCACCGGTCTCATCTTTTACCTCGTCAAGGATCCCATAATTACCATTGACAACATACTCACCGAATAATAGATTCCCATCTGATATCGTAGGACTGCCAAGTGAGTAGAAACTGTTACGCGCCACACCCTGATTTGATTCCAGATTTTCCTGGCCTACTGAAAAAACAGCCTCTATATACTGTTCTTCCATCAATGCCTGTTCATCGAGTCTTTCATATAACTGTTCTTCTATAGCAGTTGCAGCCTTTTCATAAGCAAAAAGACCAAGAGCAGTTACAGGTAGAATACTAAGGATCAAAGCAAGAGCAATGATCTTCCTGTTAATAGTTATGTTTTTTAAGTTCAAAGAGAGTTTTTTCAAATTAGATCACCACATCTGTCATCTATTTTCGTTTTTAAGCATTAGTTGAACAGATGCTATATACAACAAATCAAATATATAAATCTAGTGATGAATATAAAAATTTTCGATATGAGGAGGCATACTAGTCTAAAAAATAAAGGCAAATAATACTAATTTTTATTTAAAGCCGTTAAAAACAAAGAAGAGAATAATATTTAAAAGAATGAAATGTCTAAAAAAAGATAGGAAATAGAAGGGAAATTCCCTTCTTATCCTTATTCTGTCATATACTTCGCAACGAATTCCTGCATCTCAGCAGACATCTGAGCAAGTTCCTGTGAACTCCTGGCGAGCTCCTGCATGGATGCGTTCTGCTGCTCAACTGCTGCAGAGGTTTCCTGAGTACCTGCTGCTGCCTGCTCTGAGATGGATGCGACCTCATCCACAGTTGCAGTGACCTCCTGGATAGAGGCGGACTGCTGTTCAGCGGCTGCTGCAATGTTCTCTGCCATAAGAGCAACTCTGTTACTCTCCTCAACGATCCTCTGAACGGCTTCAACAGTGTTGGTCAATGCACCGACACCTTCTGTGACGGTATTTGTACCGGATTCCATTGATGCTACTGCTGCATGGGTACCATTCTGGATCTCAGCAATGAGCTCAGATATCTGTGATGCTGCGTTGCCTGAGTCTTCAGCAAGCTTTCTTACCTCATCTGCAACAACAGCGAAACCACGACCGTGTTCTCCTGCCCTTGCAGCCTCTATGGCAGCATTGAGTGCAAGCAGGTTGGTCTGGTCAGCTATGTTGGTGATAAGCATAACGATCTCACCTATCTGGTTGGACTTGGCCTCAAGTTCTTTGATAACATTCGCAGAACCATTTGTTGCATTCTGGATAGCATCCATCTGTACAAGCATCTCTCTGGACTGGTCACCAACTTCAGAGATGAAATCCCTTGCTGCATTTGCTGCTTCTGCTGCCTGCTGGGCATTGGTAGCAATGTCCTGTACGCCCATGGTCATGTCATTCATTGTCCTGGCAACATCCTCTGATCTTGCAGACTGCTCCTGTGAGCCTCTTGCTATTTCATTAACAGTGTCAGATACCTGTGTAGATGCTGCGGTCATCTCTTCGACTGATGCAGACATCTCTTCTGCAGTTGAAGCAACACCATTTGCACTTTTACTCACCACATCGATGACGCTTGTGAGAGTTTCCAGTATATCGTTAAGACCAACAGGGATGGATGTGAAGTCGATATCGACATCAGTTTCGGCTCTGGAATTGATCTTACCTTCCATTGCATCGTCAGATATCTTCTTGAAATCTGAAACGATCCCTTCAACACTTCTGGAAATGGACCTGCTTATCAGAATACCTGCTGCTGAACCAAGTATTACAAATATGAGTATAGCTGCAACAAGACCATTTCTGATGGCTCTTACAGGAGCTTCGAACTCGTCTATGTAAGTACCGGATGCAATGATCCATTCATTTTCAGGATAGTAAGCGTAGCTGATCGCCTTGTCACGTCCCTGCCATTCATAGACAAGTCTTCCTTCCTTATTTGCAACCATTGTCTTTGCAAAGTCATTTGAAAGAAGGTTATCTCCCTCGATGCTTGGGTGAATAATTACATTACCCTCGGTGTCCATCACATACATGTAACCGGTCTCACCAAAGGTGATGGTTTCCATCTGTTCCTTGATCATCTGACGGTAGTGTTCTTCAGGAGTAGCTATAGAAAGGATACCAATAGTCTTTCCTGCAGCATCCTTGATAGGTTCATAGATTGTCAGATAGGTTTCACCAAGGACATCAGCCTCTCCCAGATAGGTCTGTCCCCTTTGAACAACGGTCTGATAGACTTCCTGTGAAACAGTGGTTCCAACTGCACGGCTTCCACTTTCATCAATAATTGTGGTAGATACACGAACAGCTGAGTTATCCCTTACCTGAAAGATAGTTGCATCAGAACCTGTCTCTTTCTTTACAAGATCGACTACTTCGTAATCGTTATTGATCACATGATCGCCAAATACCAATTGATTATCTGATATTGAGGGGGATCCGGAACTATATAGTTCAACACTTGCAACACCAATATTGGATACAAGACTTTCCCTGGCTACTGTGAATACGGCTTCCACATATTGTTCTTCCATGAAGACCTGTTCATCGAGTCTTTCATGGAGTTGTTCTCTAATAGCAGTCGAGGTTTGCTCGTAAGCAAATAACCCGACCGCTGTTACTGGCAAAATAGTAAGTATCAATGCAAGAGCAATGATCTTACGGCTGATAGTAATGTTTTTCAAATTCAATTTCATTGTCCACATCCTCATCTTGTATATACATCATTTCGAATTTATTAACAATTGTGAATAGTATATTATACACATGCGTGTATTTGTTGCTCACTAGAGGACTTATATGTAGTGTCTAAATATATAAATGTGCTGATTAGTTAGCCGACATTCGAACAAAAATTAGTTACCTGTCAAGGAGTGTATTTAAGATACTCGAATATTTCACATGTATTGAACTTATTATCTAATGTGTATCAATATCACAATAAAAATGCAATTACAACAACATTATTTTAAAATAATTAAGAGATAATTATTCCTGCATATACAATAATTAATTTTCGTATACAGATCATTCAGATATAAGGAATGGATACAGACGATCATTCTTACAGATAGATGTATCCATCCGGAATAAGAACCACATAATAACTGGAAGAAATAGCAGTCAATGAACCGGAAATTAGCTGCTGTCCTCGTAAAATTCATTCCTTGCGGCCACAAAAGCCTTGATATTATCTATCGGAGTACGTGGAGCTATACCACAACCCGGTGAAAGTATACCAACACCATCCCCGATGCATTGTTTTGCCTCTTTTTTTATGTGTTCGGTACTCTTGCCAAGCAGGGTTGCTGCAGGCGAGACATTGCCAATTAGACATATCCTGTCCCCTACGACCCGGGCTGCATACGCAACATCGACCTTCTCCTCGATGCTCAATCCTTCGAATCCCGATCCAACTACCATTTCCAGGATCGCAGTGGCATCGCCGCATATGTGAACGATGCTGTGTCCTTTCATTTCCCCGGTGAGTTCCCTGTAATGAGGAAGCACAAGTGACTCGAAAAGTGACGGAGGTAAGATATCAGGACCGGCCTCTGAGTCTATAATGACCACAGCATCAACACCCCTGTCAAAAAGGGCATTTGAATACTCGATACAGACCTTTTTTCCAATGATCATCAGTTCTTCGAGGAGTTCAGGGTCCGTTATACACCATTTAAGGTAGTTCTGCGCACCACACAGATAGAATGCAATAGCAGCAGGACCTACCATTCCTGCTATCACAGGAACATCATCCGACACTCTGCCCTTTATGATATCCGTGGCTTCAAGCATCGCTTTTATCCTTTTGCTCTCAAGCAGATCGTCAGGAATAGAGATAGTTGCAACATCTTCTTTCTTCTTACATGGATGATCAAGCTGGTAAGGTTGAGTATCCAGAGAGCCTTCATCGAATACACATCCAAGGGTCTCAGCTATGATCGAATTACAAAAAGGATACCTTACAGCCTCAAGACCCATTACCTCATGTCCTGCAATTGCCAGTGATGCCATCTTCTCCGGATCATAATGTGCTTCGGGCCATTTAGCGCCTGTGAGCTCCATAAGCTCCACAGTTCCGGTCTGAGTGACTGCACATACAGGAACCTTATCGACATCTTTCCTTTCAAGTGAACGGATAAAGCGTTCTTTTAGTGTAAGCTCGGCCAAGAGAATATTCCTCCGAAATATAAAATGGTCATCCTGGATAGCGACCATTGAGACATATGTGTTCTAACGATATAAGGGGTTCTTCCAGGTTGAGCATATACAGCATCTTGTTCTTTATTTCTGCACCCCTCAACATCTTGCAGAAAATCTATCCCCTCAATATTTTTGACAGATCATAAATATAGAAAACGACAATTGACGACAAAAAATACCAAATGTTTTATATGTACTCAAGTAATTTCTGAGAGTGAGGTACAAGAATATGGCTGAAATATTTCAAAAGATGATAGTAATAACATCACTATTAGCTCTGGTATTGATGTCAGGGTGTGCGGAAGAGCCGGTCGACCCTGTAAGCTCCGAGAACGTTTTCCTTTCAGTATCACCTGTTGTTATTAAGGAATTCAATTCACAGGACATTACCCTGACAGTTAGCAACAATGCCACACAGGCAATCGATTCCGTCCAGCTGGTCAGCTTTACACCACTTACGGTAGCAGGAACGAACTCGATCAACATACCCGGGAAAACAGGAACTCCAGAATCTTCTGCACTCTATGTTCAGGTCACAGCACCTGCATATGACACGGATGTCAATGACTCTGCAGTAACTGTAAGTTATCTTTCAGGCATGGACGAGGAAGGAAAGCAGGTCACAAAGACAAGCTCCATACCTGTTGATATCACAATACTCCCTGACGTGAAACTCCAGTTCCTTGGTTTTGTCACAAACATGAGTGCACTGCGTACAACAGCTTCCGATTCATGGGAACTTGATGCAGGAGAAGATGCGACAATAAGTTTCTCCGTGAAGAACCACGGACAGAGCACAATACCTGCAGAACTCCTTACTGTTGTAGCTGATGTTGACAACAAGCTCATAGCAGACCAGGCATCAATGAACATAACACAGGCAATGGCAAAGAGCGGAACATCATACACAAAGGGATTGCAGATACCTGTGAACGATGACGCACCCAACGGCGAGACCGATGTGTATGTTAAATTGATGTACGGGGACCATATCGTAGATGAGCAGACACTTACACTAACAGTCAAACTGTAGGCGGTAGTATGAAAGTTAGGAATTTCCTGATCTTTCTCTCCGTTCTCTTTTTTTGTTTTATCAGTGGATGCCTGAATGAGGATCTGAGAACTGAGGAACAACATCCGGTCATAACCAACGTTGATGTCATGGCAACACCTGCAGATGAAGAGTTCCAGCTCAGGGTCACTGCTTATATCCAGAATCCTGCGAACAGTGATACCGGTTCACTTTCTGTCAGGGTGAAGACAAAGGACCCATATACCAATCTGATAACCGCAGAATACAGCGAGAGCGTAGGATACCTGAAAGCGACCTCGCAGACCTATAAGGCATTCAATTTCAATGTGCCCAATAGCGGTGACCAGCTGGTACAGGTAGAGCTTTTCGAGGATACGAATCTTGTAGATGACCATACGACCCAGATAGAACTCGTTCAGGGAACCGATGATGTGGTCGCGAATGTGATCCTTACCGACCTTATGATAGAGACCATACAGGCAACCAACTACGGAGAGGACATTATCTTCGAGGCATCCCCGGGACTATATAATCAGGGAGATGAAGTAAATAAGGTCACCGTGGTCGTTACAGCCACCGTGGATGAGTATACAAGATACACAGGAAGTGTTATAGTCTCGAATCTGGAAGCAAACCAGAGAAAGAGAGGTACTGTGAGAATGACGGTCCCTGCAGATGAGTCGTACTCCTTTGAGGTCGATGTTATCGTTGACGGGGAAGTGACATCCAGTGCAGCCACCAGCATGTCAATAAAGCTCCACGACCTGAAACTTGAGACTCCGGTCACATATCCACTTCTTGGATCCGAAGCTCCTGTAGAAGAGGAAATGCCTGAAGAGGAAGTAGAAGACACTGCAGCTGAGGAATCCCCCGGATTCGGAATACCAGTACTTGTGATATCAATGCTGTTCGCTGCCGGTACTATAAGAAAGAAGAACAGGAAAGTGTGATCATTCTTTTTTATTCTTCTTTCTTTTTTCTTTTTTTATTTGAATTCAATATCCATCTAAATGCAGGACATCGATGCGGAATCCTTCAAGCATCCCTGACAATCTGAAAAGTGGAAGGCCAACCACATTGAAAAAGTCACCTTCTATCCTTTCCACAAGTATTGCACCTTTTCCCTGTATAGCAAATGCACCGGCTTTGCCCATGGGTTCACCTGTATTTACATAAGCATCGATCAGCTTGCCGCTCATCTCTCTCATCCGAACGACTGTCATCTCATGTTCAGTGATTAACTTCCCGCTGGCAACATCAAGTACTGTAAGTCCTGTGACGGCTTTTATGTCCTTTCCACTTATCATGGACAGCATTGTCCTTGCATCTTCTTCATCCTCCGGTTTCCCCAGAACCTTATCATCACAGATCACAACAGTGTCTGCAGAGATGATAATGCCTTCCTTGAAACCACCAGCAACATCCAGTGCCTTTTCCCTTGAATGATGCATCACAAGCTCTGTCGGATCCAGACCATCTACCGTTCCCTCGGCATAGGAGCTTACACGAACCTCAAAGTCCCTGCCGATCAACTGTGCAAGAAGCTCTTTTCTTCTTTCGGATGCTGAAGCAAGAATGATCATTTTCATGTAGCTAACAAGGGTTGAACATGATATTTACTTTATCACGAAACCCGGGAACCTATCCGGGAAAAGAGTTCCAAAAAAGAAAAATTAAGGCAAACTCCAGTTTACCCTGTCTATTCACTCTTCTGGTAAGGCCACTGGACCCGAACCATCATCAATGTTGCCATTTCCTCCTTTATACATATTATGGCGAGAATCAAATATAGGCAGGTCCACCGGATACCACATCTGCAGGAAAGTCAACATATGATATTTCATGAAGACCTTTGCAGGCATTGATACGAACGACATCACGAAAATGAAGAGAATGAACTCGACAATAACTATTGGTATCAAGAGGATCCATACAGTTGTATCTGAGACAAGTGCCGAGAAAATAAAATAGCAAACAAAGGCAACAAGAGCCAAAACGATCAGGACGAGGACGGCAACGATAACCCCGACTATCGCAACAGCTATTCCCACAGCAATACCAAGTATGAGGCGGCCTATCCAGTATATGATGATCTGTTGCCAGTCACGTCTGAACTGTTCAACTACCCTTGATAATCCGGAGAAGAGACTGATCCCTGAGTACATCGAGACCGGTATTGCCATATTGATAAAAGAATTTATGACCCCCATTATCAGCGCAACTACAAAAAGAACAGCTATCAGGAATAATATCATAAAAGGTAACATCAGGAGTAGTGCATTGAAGTTGATCGAGTCCGGATCTGCCAGACTTGCAAATGAGATACCTGCAATTGACAGGAAAAGCAATGCTGCAAGACCGAATATCGTTAAGGTCACAAGACCTAACAGGATGCGCAGAACGAAAAGTGATAATCCTTTTCCGAAGTATCTTTTGAAATATTTCCGTATCTGTACATCATTGGATACCAGCGATCCTACAAAAACGAATTCCATTACACTGCTGATTATGCTCATCACCAGTACAAAGAGAATTATCGCCAGGACAATACCGATCATAAGGGCCACCACAGAATGAGATGCGAAGAAATTCTGTATCGTATCCATTATCTCGGTAAGACCGGCCGGTACATCTGAGAAGTCCGTATTGGAATCACCATAGGAACCACCATTCCCCCCGCTGTTGAATCCACTGCCACTTCCAACAAAGAAAGCTATTATGGCTAATTTGATCCATTTCCAGAGGTCAAAGGGTTCAATAAGACATGTCCGTGTCCTTTCTATGGCACGGCCTACAGCATCAATTACATACCAGCTCATGTAAATTACTATAAAGTGTGCAGATAAATAGTTACTGGTTTTGTCTCAATTGGAATATCAGTTGAAATATGAATTGACACTGCTGCGGTTCCTTGCACCAAGTATGACCTGTTTCAGCATTACGAGCCCGTCATCCTGCGGGTAATAACCTATCGCCCTTTCCAGGATCTCCAGTGACTTTTCAGGCATCGATGAATGAAGACATGCATCTGCAAAGGTTATGAGCACGGTCCTGGAGAAAGGATCTATCTCAAGAGCTTCCTCAAAGATAGCAATTCCTGTTTCAGGTTCACCTTTAAGGCAATAGGCAAGTCCTTTGAGTGACAGGGCCCCTTCATCCTCTGGATTATGTTCAAGGATCTCATCCAGACAGGATATCGCTTTTTCGTATTCCCCGTCAGCGATCAGGATATCGGACTGACGTAGAAGGAGCTCTTCATTTGTAGCAGAACCATCCATAATAAAAAATGAATGTTCATTATTAATAAATATTTCACCCTGTGAACAGTCTCAATATAAAATAAATTGATGAGTTGAAAATAAAATAGATAAGATACCTTATGATCGATATCTTATATCATATACTCAAAGCGATGTTCCCGAACATGTTCAGGTCCATATGTCTCTCACTTGCACAACGTTTCAGCATTGAAAGACCTTTTTCCATGATCCTTGATGCTGCCATGATATGCAGAAGCGGGACATCTCCATTCTCAAAGCGGTCACCCATTTCTTTCATTCCCTCAATGAATCCGTTCTCTATCAGATCAACCGGGTCCATGCCTGCATCCACCGCTTCCCTTACGGCAGATTCGGCCTCGACGCTGTCAAAGTTCAGAATAGAGTCCCGTGCTTTTTCTATTATCTTCTGAAATAATGGTTTTAACGGTTTGTCAGCTTCCATTTGACCAATCCTTAATTCGTATCCTTCTATGCTTTCTATATTGTTCAGAGAAGATCCCTCGTCCATGTGGAAGTTCCCTGTTCACTTCATACCTGTTGTTCTGATCGTTCGTGTTAATCCAATTAACTTGTTTTAAAACAACTAAATTTGACTACTCTTTAATGATATTTAAATGATACGCCTTTTTGTAGTTCTTCAAAAAATCTCACCTGAGATGAACGGTACACCACTATCACCTACTATCACCCTTTTGACCACCCTGTCTAATCACCCTTTTAATCACCATATTTATCACATGGTAAGAGCTATGATTCAACAATGTCAGACAGGGAGATCATATCCACATTCAAATACGTCTCACGTATGAGACCGGAATTCATGTTATCAGAACTTACAGATTACCTCAAGGAAGAAGCATCTGTCCGGCAGGTATACCAGACCCTTGAACCACTGTTCTTTGAACTGGGGGTAGACGTCATTGAGGAAGGTAATGATTACAGGATCATCAGGGCAGCCTCCAGAAAACAGATAGAGCTGTCCGGTGATGAGATAAAGAAGAACGACCTCTTTTTCAGTTCACCCGGTGTTTCAAGGAAAATGGAACGTCTCATCGAACAATACATAGAGAAGAAGACCAGCAAGAAATGGGATGATCCCTTCGTACTTGAAAAGATAAGGAAGGCCATCCGGAACCAGAAAAACAGCTACTGGAAAGAAGGGAAAGCAAGGAACATAAGCTACGGGAAAGGCTACGATGTACTTGGATACCTTGCATACCAGTTCCCGGTATATTTCGTACAGTTCCAGTACCTGCTCTATGATATGGCAAAGGAAGGACTCCTGCGGGACCGTATGAAGATACTGGATATCGGTTCCGGACCCGGTACTATACCCCTGTCCATCATTGACCTGTACAACCGTCTTGATGATCACAAGGCTGAGATCCACTCGATCGAGCTTTTCGATGAGAATGTGGAAGCCTACAATTTCCTTGTCCCACAATATGCAGCGATACAGTCAAATGTCACTGTGAAAGAACCCATCAGAGCCAACATCAGTGAAGTTGACATCGAAAAGCTACCTGAGAATATCGACCTCATGGTCTTTTCAAATGTGCTGAACGAGATGAAGGACCTTGACCTCCAGCAGAGGACCGCTCTTGTAAAGAAGATGTCAGAGAGATTATCCCCTGATGGCAGTATAGTAATAATAGAACCTGCTGACAAGAACAACTCCATAGAGATGAGAAGGCTCAGCATAATGCTAAAACAAGCCGGCCTTAAGATCTACAGTCCCTGTTCATTCCTCTGGTCCGGCGAATGTACACTGGACAAATGCTGGAGCTTCGAGCAGAAACAGGATATAAAGGCTCCAAGGCTCATGGTGAGAATGGCAGAATGCGACGAACCCTACCGATACATCAATGTGGATATCAAATATTCATACGCGATACTCAGAAAGGATAAACTGGCAAAACAGAGTTTCATCACTCCTGCAAAGTCAAAGTTCGCCCGCATGTCAAAGATAGATACCCATAACCAGAAGCGCATAAATGTGATGTGTTCACTGATGTCGGGAGACCTTGGAGACGAAAAGTACAGTCTCTATCGTATTTGTGACGGTACCTCTAAAAAGGCAGTTTATGCGGTATTGCCCGCCCATAATCTCACAGAGGACAATGAGGTTATCACAAAGGCAGAGTATGGAAGCATACTCAGGATATTCAATGTGCTTGTAAAGTACAATGAAGCCAACGATTCGTACAACCTGCTCATAGGAAAAGGTACTACGATAGAATCAGATTCCTATTCTGAAGCCGAAGAACATTGAGACACACGATTGTAGAAATCGTTTTAAATCAGACGAACATATTACAGGCCGACACGCATATTACACTAATGCTGAATCTGCATGGTGCCTGCGATAACTTCGTGGAATATCCTTACATTCAATCAATAGAACCTGATCCATATGCATAGTAACAGCCCTTCAAGATGTACACCACCTGAGATACTGGCACCTGCCGGAGACCCTGAAGCCCTGAAAGCCTCAATAAAAGGAGGAGCTAATGCAGTTTATCTGGGTGTAGGCGAGTTCAATGCAAGACAGGGTGCAAAGAATTTCTCAATCAGTGAACTCAGGGAGAACATAGAGTTAGCACATTCATACGGTGTCAAGGTATTCCTGGCACTGAACATACCACTCAAACAGAATGAGGTTCAGGATGCCATTGACATAGTTCACAAGGCATATGCTTACAATATAGATGCCATCATACTGGAAGACCTCGGTCTTTTCTTTTTATTGAAAGAGCATTTCCCGGACCTTCCGCTACATGCAAGCACCCAGATGACCATACACAACCCACAGGGTGTTGCCTTCATGGAAGATGCAGGTGCTTCAAGGGTCATTCTTTCAAGGGAACTTACAACGGAACAGGTAAAGAGCATCATCGACCAGACATCCGTTGAGATAGAGATATTCGTCCACGGTGCACTTTGTTACTCATTCTCAGGAAGATGCCTGTTCAGTACAGCCATAACCGACAGAAGTGCGAACAGGGGAGCATGCTTCCAGCCATGCAGACGACCATTTAAGATGTCAGTGGATGGGCAGATAATAGACAGTGAACTTGTCGGTGACTATCCCATCAGTTGTGCAGAACTCTGCACCTTCCCCGGACTTGAAGAGATCATAAGGAGCGGTGTCAAAAGCCTGAAGATCGAAGGAAGGATGAAAAAGCCCGAATATGTGACTGCCAGTGCCAGAACCTATCGTACTGTTGCGGAAAGGATATGCGATACAGGAGAGAACTTCAGTGCAGAAGAACTGGAGGAAATGGAAACCGAACTGGCAAAACTGTTCTACAGGGGATTCACACGAGGTTTCGTACTTGGTAAAGACGATGTCACCCAGCGGAAATACAGTGCTAATTATGGTGCCTATCTCGGTACCGTATCCGGTATAACTAAGTCAGAGGATGAAGGCAGACTCACCATCACCCCTCTTGAGGATATTAAACCCAATGACGGGATCAGCATAAACACGAAGATAAGGATGATAGGATGCCGTATCGACGGAGTTCTTGTTGATGGAAAGCCGGTGGATGTGGCAAAGAAAGGAGAAGAGGCCACCCTTCTGATAAGTCCCAAGACCAGTAAGTCGATCAGGAAAGGTGATGAGGTCTATGTATCCACCGACCCGCAGTTGTTGCAGAGCCTGCAGGATACCGAGCTCTATACCACACCCCTGAAGATAACTCTCCATGCAAGGATAGGAGAGAAACTCAGGGTATCTGTAAAGAGCAGGGACATGGAAACAGAGTCCATAAGCGATTATGAAGTACAGGAAGCAAAAAAAGCACCAACCGACAGGGAACAGATAATAACTTCTCTTGCGAAGCTCGGTGATACTACATTCCACGCAGAGGATATAGTCCTTGATATTGATGATAATATATTCATTCCCCTTGGAGCACTCTCCGGGACCAGAAGGGAAGCTGTGGATGAGCTTTTCAATTCCAGATTCCAGTCACAGGGTCGCAACCGTGCATGTCCTGATGTGTCCACCGGATACAATAGGAAAAAAGGCAATTTGGATTCAGGGAACAACATACCACTTTTGAGTGTAGAGGTATCTGATATCGACTCCGTTATCGTTGCATCAAAATCAGGTGCTGATATAATCTATGCACCGATCGGTCTTTTCAGCGAGATGATGAACGAGGACAATATTCTCAGGGTCAATGGACTGAAAGAGAAGGATATCGAACTTGTCCTTATCACACCACCCATAAGTTTTGAAGAGGAAATGCCTGCGATAAAGGAACTGATGCAACAGGTGGTAGATGCAGGTTTCAGTCTTTCCTGTTCGAACTACGGAACCGTAAGGCTGGCAAACGAACTGAATGCACCCTTCGTTGCCCAGAAGGAGTTCAATCCCTTCAATGCATACACAGTGAACGCTTTCGGGACATCCGGTGCCTATCGCGTCACACTTTCAACTGAACTGAACCTGGAAGAGATCAAGGATGCCTGTGTTGCAAGTGATCCGAAGGTACAGACAGAGATCATTGCCTATGGGCGTGAACTCCTGCTTGTGACAAAGAACGATCTCCTGAAGCCTCTGATCGATGACGGTACTATCAAAGAGGACAGTGAGGTCTTGCTCATTGATAATACCAAAGGCTCATTCCCTGTAAGAAGAGAGAATGAACGTACCCTTATCTACAATTCCACTGTGCTCAATATGCTTGAGGACATTGACAAAATATGCGACTCTGGTGCAGACGTCCTGAGACTGGACCTGTCCCTTTACAACAGCAGAGATGATATCAAGGACATCACGCGTAATTTCAGAAAAGCCCTTGAAGGCAAACAGATAAAGCTGAAGTCCTCACGAGATGAGGAATATGACCAGGGACATTATTTCAAAGGCGTCCTGTAAACTACAGAATGCGATCACAGAACGCTTACGGTCATTGATATTTATAGGTAAAAAAACGAAAGGTGATAATATGGCAAGAGAACTTTCCCCCAGAGATATAGAAGTATTGAAGAAGGTAGCTCCCGAATGTGCAGGACTTGAGTGTGCAGGGTCAAAAGCGCCCTACAGGTCCATACTTCCACCACTCTCCAACCACTTTGCAAAAAGTGAAGAGGATTTCAGGGAACGTATCTCCGCACTCGATGACGATGACCTTGATTACCTGTTGTCACTTATAAAGACCGGAGAGGAAAGTCTTGGTTGCATACCTCCGCACTATATGACAGTCTTCCTTGAATTCATCAGTGAGAAGGTCAGTGAACAGAGTGCAAAAGAGATCATGGACATATATATGGAACTGCAGGAATGTAAGACCGGCAATTCACCGATCTCATTTATCTGAGCTCAACGCTAGTTTTATATAATCTCCTGTTCATCTGAATAGTATATTATAAAAAAGATTTTATAAATTGTTGCAAGGTCAGTTCAATGATCGGTCCCCTCCGGGAAATACTGATCGTGAACGATCCTTTTTTGAAAAGATACCAGAAGTTGCAATGCGGAATATGACGGGGAGTGATAAGTTGTCTGAAAGACCGGCACAGGAATTTGCAAAGGAAGATGGTCCGATCTTTGCTTCAATTGTCAAAAATAGTCCTGATATCTGTGTTGTGAAAGACCTTCAGCTTCGGGTCATAATTGCTAACATGTCTTTTGCCAGAGCTATAGGTGTGAATTCTGTAGAAGAACTTATTGGAAAGACCAATGAGGAACTTTTTGTTGACCCCCATAATTCAGAACTTTCAAAAAGCCATCTGAAGAACGAACTCAAGGCACTAAGACTGAAGCCGGAAGAGTATATTGAATCCGAGGAAACGCTAATCTACCCGGATGGGAAAAAGCATGTTCTTTCTGCCCGAAGGTTCCCGATATTCGATCATGATGGAACACTGATGGGTACAGCGAACATATCCAATGATGTCACTTCCCTTAAGGAGGCTGAAGAGGAACTTCACCAGATGGAAGATTGCCTGAAAAGACTTGCTGATATCATGCACACAAGTCCTGATGCGATCAGTGAATTAAAGGATGCGGGCCTTGCAGATCTGGTGAATAGATGGCTGGACCCAGCCCGGACAACAAGCGATGGTAACAATAGTATCAAAAAGGAACTGGACATCCCGAACGACCCACACATCCTTGACAAAAAGGACCTGATGGAAAGGCTCGATAACGAAGATGTTCGTAACCGTATTATCTCGATCTTCCTGAATGATGCCCCCGGACAATTTGCCAAACTGAAAGGACATCTTGAGAAAGGTGAAATGCAGAAGGTCATGGAGTATGCCCACAAGATAAAAGGTGCATCTGCAAACATCTCGGGAATCGCCCTGAGCAGAATTGCAGGTGAGATCGAACAGTCAGCTAAGTTGGATAACTTTGATGATGTTATGTCTATGATACCGGAACTGGAAAAACAATATTATCTGCTGGAGACCGTCCTTAAAGATCTCTGATCCTTATACAGATACTATTTTCATCTCCATTCAATGGAATACAATTATCGGGCAACAAGGGATATCTGAATTTATCATTTTGATGCCAGGATCGAGGCTATTTTTGTCCCTCATAAGGAAGAAATTGAAAAGCTTTAGGTAGCATCTTTCAATGCATATACTAATAAGTAGCAGTTAACACTTTATTTCAGAATTGTTTGTGCTAACATACATATTTTTATGATATTGTTTAAGTGTTAATTCGAATTTTAACTAATTTTTGAGAAGGCAATCTTAAATAATTTATTTAATACTTAACAATGTGAATGTCAAAAATAAATATCTGTTCACATTGTTAATAAATAAATATATATATTATATTTTTAGGATTATTTAATTATAGCATTGATGCTTTTGAAGAGAGTGCTCCAAAGTGTATCTTTGTGCTACAAAGATTATGATTATTATTAAACAATAGACGGGGTTTATGCAATATGTTCAATAAAGACTGGAAACTCAATTCAGAGATAACAGAAGTTATAAGCAGCTTTATGGAAGGGAACCATGATCCAAGGATCAGGACCCAATCAAAACAGCAGGATCAAAGAACTGCAGATAGTATCAATCTTTTACTTGACGAATTTGCGAATTTAAAGAGCGAACTGGCTACAAAGAAGAACACCGGTGAAGAAATGAATTGTTCGCTCATCCTGAGTGAGGTATCCGCACTTGTTGAAGCAGCCACTGAAGGACGTCTTGATTCAAGGATACAGACCGAATCTTTTACCGGTGAGTCAAAAAAGATGTTCGAACTGCTCAATGAGCTTCTGGATACGATAATAGGACCACTGAATGTCTCTGCTGAATATATCGACCGTATTTCAAAAGGTGATATTCCCGAGAAGATAACGGATGAGTATAAAGGGGATTTCAATGAGATAAAGAACAACCTCAACCAGTGTATAGATGCGGTGAATGCACTTGTAGAGGACTCATTGATGCTATCAGAAGCAGGAGTGGCAGGTCAGCTTGACACAAGGGCAGATGCAGAAAAGCACAATGGGGATTTCAGAAGGGTTGTGGAAGGGGTCAACGACTGTCTGGACGCAGTGATAGGACCATTGAATGTAACGGCAGAATATGTGGACCGAATATCTAAAGGTGATATCCCGGAGAAGATAACAGATGATTACAACGGGGATTTCAACGAGATAAAGAACAACCTCAACCAGTGCATAGATGCAGTGAATGCACTTGTAGAGGACTCGTTGATGTTATCAGAGGCAGGGGTGGCAGGTCAGCTTGACACAAGAGCAGATACAGCAAAACACGCCGGTGATTTCAGAAGGGTTGTGGATGGGGTTAACGGTTGTCTGGATGCAGTGATAGGACCCCTGAACGTAACGGCAGAATATGTGGACCGAATATCAAAGGGTGACATCCCGGAGAAGATAACAGATGATTACAACGGGGATTTCAACGAGATAAAGAACAACCTCAACCAGTGCATAGATGCGGTAAATGCACTTGTAGAGGATTCCCTGATGTTATCTGAAGCAGGAGTGGCAGGATTACTTGACACAAGAGCAGATGCAGCAAAACACAGTGGAGATTTCAGAAGGGTTGTGGAAGGGGTGAACGACTGTCTGGATGCAGTGATAGGACCCCTGAACGTAACGGCAGAATATGTGGACCGTATCTCTAAAGGTGACATTCCTGAAAAGATAACAGATGATTACAACGGGGATTTCAATGAGATCAAGAACAATCTCAATCAGTGTATCGATTCCCTGAATGCCCTCCTTGGAGAGACAGACAATCTTATAGATGCAGCAGTTGCAGGAAAACTTGCAACCAGAGGTGATGCAGGGATGTTCAACGGTAAATTTGCCGACCTTGTTTCCAATATCAACCTTGTCATCGACACCCTGGTAGGTCATATAGACCAGATCCCTGCTCCTTTCATGATAATCGACAACGACTTCAGTATCGCTTATATGAACAGAACAGGTGCCTCTGTTATCGGCAAGGAACCTGTGGAACTGATCGGCCAGAAATGTTACGATAATTTCAGGACATCCGACTGTAATACGGACAAATGTGCCTGCGGAAGAGCAATGAAGACCGGCAGAAGTGAATCCAGTGAGACCGATGCCCATCCCGGAGGCAAGGACCTTGTGATCGAGTACAATGGTGTTCCTATCAGGAACAGGAGTGGAGAGATAATCGGAGCACTTGAGATTGTAATGGATAAGACCGCAGAAAAAACAGCTCTGGAAGAAGCAGGCATAAAGGCAGACTACCTTGAGAAGGTGCCTACACCTGTAATGGTAGTTGACAAAGATTTCAATATCCAGTTCATGAATGGCGTTGGAGCAGCAGCTGTAGGAAGCACGCCTGAAGGATGTGTGGGTCAGAAATGTTTTGACCTGTTCAATACGGGACATTGTAATACGGAAAACTGCCAGGTTGCAAAGGCAATGAAGACAGATTCGATCTGTACGAATGATACTATCGCTAAACTGCCTTCCGGGGAACTTCCTATCAGATACTCGGGTGCTCCTCTGAAGAATGAGGATGGAGAGATCATTGGTGGTCTGGAATATGTCCTTGATATCAGTAAGGAAATGGAGATCACAAAGGGAGTGCATGATCTTGTAGAGGCTGCAATTGCAGGCAGGCTGGATGAACGTGCAGATGCAAGCAGCTTTGAAGGCAACTACAGGCAGATCATAGAAGGCGTGAATGCAACTCTGGATTCTGTCATAGGCCCTCTTAATGTGGCTGCTGAATACATAGACCGCATATCGAAAGGTGACATACCCGAGAAGATCGCTGATGAATATCAGGGAGATTTCAATGAGATAAAGAACAATATCAACCAGTGCATCGATGCGGTGGACCTGCTTGTAAATGATGCGGTGATGCTTGCCAATGCAGGTATTGAAGGAAAGCTCTCAACACGTGCCGACACAGAGAAACATAGTGGTGACTTCAGAAAGATAGTTGAAGGTGTGAACAATTGCCTTGATGCCATAGTTACACCAATAGAAGAGACTTCGAGGGTTATTGAAGAATACTCTTCAGGCAATCTTCACACAAGAGTTGAAATTGAGACCAGAGGCGATCTCAGGAAACTGGCAGATACACTTAATGGCTTCGGCCAGGAACTGCAGGCGATCATTTCGGATTCAAATGCCGTGCTTGATGCAATTGCAAACAATGACCTTACCTGCCACTCCCGGATACAGGGAGCTGGTGAGTTCAGGAAATTCACCGATGGTGTTGAGAATTGTCGCAGGTCCCTGAACGATATAGTCTCAACTGTAATGAAAGATGCACAGAACATTGCTGCAACTGCAGAGCAGATGTCAGGTTCATCAGCCGAGATAGCTACTTCTGCCAATGAGGTCTCAGCTACCGTTGAAGAGATATCCAGAGGAGCACAGGTTCAATCCTCCAAGTCAGAAGAGGTTGCAAGGACAATGGTCGATATGACACAATCGGTCCAGGAAGTGGCAGCTAATTCACAGAGGACAGCAGAGAGCTCTATTGCCTCAAATGAGCTGATACAGAACCTGGGGACTGTAGCCCAGAGTCTCCAGCAAAAGATGAACGGCATAAAAAGTGCATCTGAGGAATCATCACAGCACATAAATGATCTTGCAGAGAAATCCAACCAGATCGGAGAGATCGTTCAACTTATCACAAATATAGCTGACCAGACAAACCTGCTTGCACTCAATGCTGCCATAGAGGCTGCAAGGGCAGGAGAACACGGACGTGGTTTTGCTGTTGTTGCAGATGAGGTCAGGAAACTTGCTGAGGATTCAGGAAATGCAGCAAAGCAGATCGCAACGCTCATTCATGCAATGCAGGAAGGTACTACCAATGCGGTCAGTTCAATGGAACAGGCCAGTTCAGAGGTAGCAACAGGTGCCCAGTCCCTTGATGAGGCCGTAGGTTCGATCGACAGTGTTGTAGAATCCGGGAACACTATCGTTAAAATGGTCCAGGAGATCGCTGCTGCTGCTGAACAGCAATCCGCCTCAATACAGGAGGTCACAGCCTCTATCGAAGAGGTATCCTCCATATCCGAGGAATCTGCTGCAGGTACAGAGGAAGCTTCTGCAGCCGTTGAACAGCAGACAGCATCCATGCAGGAATTGACGGCTTCAGCACAGCAACTGGCAGATGTTGCATCAGAAATGCGCTCTGTTGTTTCTAAATTCAGGATAGACAATGGGAGTAGTGCATCAAGATCATCCCAGATATCAGCTTCCGAAGATGAGATGACAGAGAAAAAGATGCAATATGGTACGTTAATTGTCTGAACCTTACATATTGGATATTCCGGATGTTAGATATCCCGGATATACGACCTCCCGTAAAAATGAAAAACTAGATGTTGCTGAGCTTTTCGTGAAGCTCAGCCATTCCTTTCAATGTGAGATATCCTTTTTTTGTCATCATATAATCCCCGCGTTCGGTCCTCTGTAGTATCATCCCCGTATCCAGCAATTTCTGGATATGGAAGAGAAGGTTCCCTCCACGCAGGCCTGTTATCTTTGAAAGCTCTGAAAAGCTCCGGGTATCAGAGTGCAGCGACCTCATGATCGCAAGACGCTGTTTATTGGCAAACGGTTCACAGACATCGGTGACAACGTCGTCTGAAATATCATTGATATCAATATCATGATCACTGCAGACTTCTTCCTTTGGAGTGTTGAAAGAACGTATCAGCCCCATCTGTTTATCGAAGATCCTTGAAGCTGTCTGAACGCATCCATCGCAATTATCCGTGATCGCAAAACCTTTCAGTTCATCGAACCTTTCACTGAAATTATCCAGGGCCTCTTCGGTTACCCTGTCCTCAAGAAGCAGTAGTGCCATCTCATGAAGAAGATCGGAAAAAGCAGGTTTGCAGATGTCCTTATTTTCACAGTCGATACAGAAGCCTTCGTCAAATGACTCTTTTGTGTCCTTGAGCATGTAGTTCAATATGGGACGAGAGAGATCACCTTTCATTTCCATGAACATGGCATCCTCGCGGTGGTGATTTGAGCGTTCCAGTGCTTTGTTAACATCTATTTTGAGCGATATTATCTCCGACCTGAGGTTCCTGAACTCCTGAAAGAATACTTCTTCAAGGCCATCTTTGCTGTTATGTGTGTTTTTGCTTATTTCGCTGCTCAGACAGATCATCCCTTTTTCGTTCTTTGGTCCTTACATTAAACGGTACATTATTATTGTGTTTAACTATATTAATCTATACCAAAAACCATGATCTGTTCTTTTGATCGATTACAACACAATCAAACATGATATATAGAAAAAAGTTATACGATGTAAGAAGGCTATACAGCAATTACTTTTAAGAAATGAAAAAGGAAGAGACAACTTGATCTGCTCGATACTGGATAATGATCTTTATAAATTGACAATGCAGATGGCAGTCCTTGAGCTATTTCCGGAGGCATCTGCGGAATACAGGTTCACCAATAGAGGGAAGCAACGTTTCACGCAGGCGTTCGTTGGTGAACTGAGAAGGATCATTGATGAGGATATCAGCCGTCTCAGCCTTACTGAGGATGAATACACATGGCTCAGAGCTGAATGTCCGTATTTCAAACCCAGCTATGTCGAGTACCTTAAGAATTATCGTTTCGACCCTTCTGAAGTGACTGTAGGACTGAATGAGGAGTCAGATCTCGATCTTACGATACGGGGTCCCTGGCATAGCAGCATCCTCTGGGAGATCGTCCTTATGGCAACTATCTCAGAACTCTATTTTGAGATGATAGAGACAGACTGGAAGGATGAGATCCACGGTGATATACCCGGTTATGACAATCTCCTGAAGGAATACGAGAAGCTCATGATAAGTATCGCAAGAGAACTTGAGCAGAACAACTGTGGATTCTCCGAGTTCGGAACACGCAGAAGAAGAAGTTTTGAGATACAGGACATCACGGTTGGGAAACTGCACAAATGCAAAACGTTCTCTGGTACAAGCAATGTCTACCTTGCAAAGAAATACGGTGTCAGACCAACCGGGACCATCGGTCATGAATGGATAATGGGAACTTCCGCTCTTATCGGATTGCGCAATGCCAATCTTTTTGCACTTGAGAACTGGGCAAATGTTTACAAAGGTAACCTTGGAATAGCCCTTTCAGATACTTTCGGCTCAGAGCCGTTCTTCAGGAACTTCAACCTGAAACTCTCCAAACTGTACGATGGTGTTCGACATGACAGTGGTGACCCTCTGAAGTTCGCTGACAGGGTGATGGAACACTACAGGAAGATGGGGATCGATCCGATGACAAAGGTCGTCATCTTCAGTGATTCACTCTCTGCTGCAGATGCTATCGAGATCAAGGAACAATGCGAAGGCAGGATCAACTGCATCTTTGGAATTGGTACGAGCCTGACAAACAATCATGAGTTCTTCAGATCAAGCCCGCCTCTTAACATGGTGATCAAACTACATAGCATAGATGAGATACCTGTGGTGAAGCTCAGTGATGATGAAGGAAAAGAAACAGGGGATAGTGACGCTATCCGCGTGGCAAACTACATCTTTGGCAGGAAAGGACTCGATGAATGATATTATCCGACCTCATCAAAGATACGGGGTCAGTTTTGACATTAAGCCAAGAGAGACCATTAAGGACAAATAGACCAGAAACAATGCAAATCCTTTCTTGAGTTCGAGATAAGTGCTATGATTCATATATTTCCCCAATACAATAAAGGACCTGGTCCTATAAATACATTCTTAATTATTGGGGCATAAATATAGAATAATTTTGCGAAGATGATTCTTTTTCACGTTGTTAACAAAGAATATCGTTATCCTTTGCGCTATTGTATACATGAAAAACATAGAATTATAAAAAAGACCGGGGTATTTAGCTCCATAATGACAATAACCCCTCAACAAACATGATCCCAATCCATGCTCATACTCCACTTCAAACATGAGACCAGAATACGGATGCAGATGTGCCTAATTCATAGACAATATCTGAGGGGATGACAGATGAAACGAAATATCCGTGATTCAGGTCTCTGTTGTTATCGTTTTTATTTTACATGTTTGTTGAGTATGAAATAGTACTTTTGTATACTATTTAAATATATCTACATGTGAATATATCATCATTATGATGAACTCTCCTATAAAACCGAGGATGATCTTTGATTTAAAAGTAATCCCGGAATTTTAATTAAATTCACATACTCCAGTAGTAGGAAATGTACTTCTTAGATGACAATACTTATATGTTTGTATTGCTATTGGAATAACTGGCATCCCTGCAACCCCTACAATTCCCGTAATATATGCAGAAAACTGCTAAAAAAACAATCAGAGGAAATGATATGAAAAAAATAGACGAAACAATGAGTATATACCAGATCATAAATGAATATCCATTTCTACTGAAAATATTCAAGCAGCACGGCATGGGTAAGTTCGAGAACAAGGATGTTCTTGACCAGCTTGGTCCTTTGCTCAAACTGAGAACCGCACTTTCAATGGTAGCAGTGAACAAGGATTCCTTTATCGAGCTTCTGAACCAGGCCATTGCGGACAATGAAGCAAATGGAGACTTCACCCTTGCAGATTCCCCTGAAAGACAGAAAGAGCTGACCCTGCTTGCCCTATTACCATGCGGGATGAAGATGCCTTTCAACAGGGCTCTCAATGAATTCTCCACCGAGTACAGCAAAGAGACAGGAAATGTACTGCATTCCCTTGTAGAAGGTAATGTGAACCATGAGATATCCTATTATGCGTATATGGATTCCGTCACCTCGGTTGAAGAACTGCCTGATATTATCATCAGTTCCGACATCAACAGTTTCTATCACAAACCATTCCAGGAGAATTTCCTCAATTATGAATATTTCACGGACCTTGGTGCCTCACCAATGAACAGTGACTTTGAGTCAATAGGTTTTGCAGACCCGCGAGGTCAGTTCACAATGCTCTCCGGAAATCTCCTTGTCCTTGTCACCATAGATGAGCTCATGGACGGACAGGTCACACCTACTTCATGGGAAGATGTACTGAAAGAGGATTTCCGTAACAAAGTGATCATGCGTGGACAGAACGGCTTCTTCTGTAATGGCGTACTGATACCCTTCTACCAGTTATACGGAATGGATGGTATCAAGAAGCTTGCTTCATCCGTGTATGCCGGGTCCCATCCTTCCGAGATGGTGAAGATGATCGACAGCAGGAAGGATGATGTCCCTCCAATGTACATAATGCCTCATTTCTTCGCCATGAAGATCAAGGATAAGTCCAGAGTAACTATTACCGTACCAAAAGAAGGTGCAATTGTAAGTCCGGTGCAGATGCTGGTAAAAAAGGAGGCTACCGAGAGAGTGAAGGGAATAACTGATTTCCTTTGTGGAAAGAAGTTCGGCGAGATATCAGCCAGAGCCTTCTTCCCCACAACCCATCCTGATGTACAGAACAAACTGGAGGACGTGGACTCGCTCTACTGGCTGGGCTGGGACTTCCTGCTGGACACTGATATCGGTGCTCTCAAGAAGGAGATAGCAGAGGTGTTCAACAAGCAGTTCATGATAACCGGAGGTGTCGTTTGAGGCTTGTTACCGTAGCAGGCCCACCGTCATCGGGAAAGACCAGCATAATCATCAGGACCATTGAGGAACTCAGGAGCAAGGGTCATACCGTAGGTGTTGTGAAGTTCGACTGCCTGTCCTCGCAGGATGAGGAAATGTATTCAGCTCACAATATACCTGTCAGGACCGGACTATCCGGAGGACTATGTCCCGACCATTTCTTTGTAAGTAATATAGAAGAGGCCCTGAAATGGGCAGAGGAACGGAATTTCGACTACCTTATCACAGAGAGTGCCGGTCTTTGCAACCGCTGTTCCCCGCACATCAAGGATGTACTCGCTATATGTGTTATCGATAACCTCAGCGGTGTCAACACACCCAGGAAGATCGGTCCGATGCTTAAACTTGCAGACATTGTAGTAATCACGAAAGGGGATATCGTCTCTCAGGCGGAACGCGAGGTTTTCGCATACCGTGTCAGGCAGGTCAACCCCGGCGGAATGATCGTGAATATCAACGGAGTTACAGGACAGGGGAGTTTCTATCTTGCAAAGTTCGTGGAGAAAAGCTCTGCTGTGGACACACTTCAGGGAGCAACACTTAGATTCACCATGCCCGGAGCCCTGTGTTCGTATTGCCTTGGTGAGAGGAAGATAGGTGATGACAGACAGATAGGCGTTTCAAAGCTTGTGAACTTCAGAGGAGATGATTGATTGCGCAAAGAAATGCTTCATATGACCATAGGTGAGCTTATGGAAATGATGCCATGGATCGAGGATTATCTCTCATCGTTCTCCATGGACACCGAACAGTTCGGCAATATCAGACTGGAAGAACTTGAAGTAACTCCGGGAGAGGAATTCTTCGAGGAGAAAGGAAGCGACTATCATGCTTTCATAGACGGTCTCTTCATGTTCATAGAGCAGGTCAAAGCCCTTCAGCAGGAAAGCGTCTTCACGGTGGAATGCCTGACCATACTTCCCGGAAAGGACAAGAATGGCGATAAAGAGGTGTTCTCGGTCGAGCTGAAAAAGGGAGAGGTGACTGCGATAGTTGGTCCCACCGGATCTGGCAAATCCCGTCTCCTTGCCGATATAGAATCCCTTGCACAGAATGATACCCCCACCGGACGCAGCATAATGGTCGATGGTCGCTTCCCGGATGATGAGGAACGATTCTCCACCGAGGGACGCTTTATAGCACAGCTCTCACAGAACATGAACTTCGTCATGGATCTCAGTGTAGAGGATTTCCTGACACTTCACGCCGAGAGTCGTATGGTGGATGAGATATCCCACATAGTCCGAAAGATATACGATACAGCGAATGTCCTTGCAGGTGAGCCTTTCAGCAGGGAGACCCCTGTAACACAACTTTCAGGAGGACAGTCAAGAGCCCTGATGATCGCAGACACAGCACTCCTGAGCCCCGCATCAGTTGTCCTGATAGACGAAATAGAGAACGCTGGTGTCGACAAGGTAAGGTCTCTGGAACTCCTGGTAAGCAATAACAAGATAGTCCTCATCAGTACCCACGACCCTCTCCTGGCCCTCTCCGCAGACCAGCGAATTGTCATTAAGAACGGCGGTATATCAAAGCTCATGAAGACCACAGATGATGAGAAAAAGCATCTGGAAAGTCTTGAGAAGATAGACAGGAAGATCACACAGCTCAGGGATCAGTTAAGAACCGGGGAAGAGATCGATCTGAGCGAACTGCTGGTATAAATTGATTCATTGTACCGATATCATGTCAGTTACCTCTTAAATAGAAAGAAGAAGATATTGTAAATTGGGAGTGTATAACATATGACATATAAGTTAGCGTGTAAAGATACAGGAGTTAGTTGTCCTTTTGTTGCTCAGGGAGAGACCATTGATGAAATGATGGAAGTTGCTGTAAAGCATGCAAAAGAAGAACATGGCTATACTGATGAACAGATAAATGATCCTGAAACCCAAAAAATGATCAAAGCGGCGATTAAGCAAGAGTAAGATCGAATACAAACTTTTTTAATCTTTTTTTTGGCTCCTTTTTTACCCCTTAACAGTCATTTAATTTCATCTGAAATATTACCCTTTGGATATTTAAGAGGATACAAATTAAATAATTCCAGACCATTCAGGGTCAACATGGCAAAAAAGAAGAAAGATACAGATGAATTCGAATTACCCGATGATCAAAAAAAAGCCCTTGATGATTGGATAATGGCAAATATACTGCCACAAAGAACACCAGAGAAACCTTACGCCAGTTATGCGCTTAAACTTCTTTTCGAGGAATCACCAGATGGTTTCTTCATCACAAATCCACAGTTTAAAGAAGCCATGCTAAGATGTGGATTTTCACCCGTAAATAAAAATAAACTGAATTGGGATTTCCGGGTTTCCATAACATCTCCAGAGTCGAAATGATCGAAAATTATGGATCAGACAGATATTGAACCAGCTTATCTCATTGTCCATAATAAAGAGATCTTCTTTTAATGGAGAGTTTTTGGAGATAGGAACAACTTTAACAGACCTAAGTACCCGGCAAAGCTGGCACACTCCGAAAAGATGAAGTAAAAGTATTCATGGTCCTGAGTAAAGATCAATATCCCTTTTTAGATCAACCAGATAGATATATATGTAACATCCTTGCATACTAGGTTTGTTCAAATATTTTTGAAACATCTTTCTGTAGGGAAGTACATGGACACTAAAAACAAAGATATCTGCGATTCATCGGACACAAAAGCAGATACATCCCAGTTCATCACAATGATAGGTCTTGGTGATAGCCCTGCACCTGAGATACATGAGACCACAGGCACTCTCACGTTCAGTGACCATCTGGACCACTTCCTTGCAAGATGGGGGTTCAGACGCTCAGAGCACATAGTAGAACCCGGTATCTACAAACTCGGTGATCCGGACCCTGATTCTCCGGTCTTCGTCTCAGCCAACTACACCCTCAGTTTCGATGCGCTCCGCAGTTCACTTGCAGGTATCGACTGCTATATCCTTGTCATAGACACGAAAGGCATCAACGTCTGGTGTGCTGCCGGAAAAGGAACATTCGGGACCGACGAGATAGTCTGGCGTATCAAATGGTCAGGACTTGATAAGGTAGTGAACCATAGTAATCTGATATTGCCACAGCTCGGTGCTCCCGGTGTATCTGCACATGAGGTAAAACGTCGTTCGGGATTCAAGGTGGAATACGGGCCTGTCCGTGCAAAGGACCTGCCTGAATATCTCAGGAACCATACTGCAACACCTGAAATGAGAAAGGTCAGGTTCACCTTTTGGGACAGACTGGTGCTGACACCCATAGAATTCGTCCATGTGGTAAAACCAACACTGGTGGCTGCCATTTTACTTTACCTGCTGTCCGGTCCCTTTGCAGCGTTCGCTGCGGTGGCCACAGCATTCTCAGGAACAGTACTGTTCCCTGTCCTCCTTCCATTCCTGCCTGCCCATGACCTCAGTGTCAAAGGGATCATCCTTGGATGGCTCACAGCGCTACCATTCGGAATAGTCCTTGCAGCCAACACACAACTGCCACTTTGGGAAGAGATCCTTGCACTGATATCCCTGTTCCTTATAATTCCGGCAGTTATAGGATTCCTTGCACTGAACTTCACAGGTTGCACTACCTATACGTCCAGAACCGGGGTGAAGAAAGAGATATTCAGGTATGTACCATATATGGCACTGAAAGCAGGTACTGGAACACTCTGCCTTGTAATTATTGGAGCCAGCCGTTTAATGGGGATGATCTGATGTTCAATTCATACAAAGAGAATACACTTCAATACTATCCTGAGAAATGCATCAACTGTCTCATGTGTACAAAAGTCTGCCCTCACGGGGTTTTCACTGAAGGGGAAAAAGGAAAGGGACATGTGGAACTCACAAGGCCAGAAAAATGCATGGAATGCGGAGCATGTGCCGGTAACTGTCCAGTAGAGGCTATCGAGGTCGAGAGTGGTGTAGGTTGTGCATGGGCTATGATCGGTGCAGCACTCAAAGGCAAGGATATGGATAGTGATGCAGTCTGCTGCGGAGAGGATGGATGTTGTCAGTGAGGATCTGCAGGAACAGGACTTTAAATAATCCCAATGACCGAATATTGCAAAAGAAAAGCAGTATCATGCACAATCCTTTTATACGAACAGACCTATGATAGAGTGCTTTAAAATAGGATTGTTTTGCTAAACGTACAGGCATTAATGGCATTTACTTAAATTGTAGATTACTATTTTGCATTATGTTTTCAGCTTACTCAGTATTTTAAGCTTAAATTAAAAGGACGTATATTTAAAATGTTTAACAGAGAAGAATCCACAGCGCCAGTAGATGCCGGCGAGACATACGATGTAACAATTGAAGATATCGCAAGAGAAGGCGACGGAATTGCAAGAGTAAGCGGTTTCGTAATTTTCGTCCCAGGCACATCCGTAGGCGACGAAGTAACCATCAAAGTAACAAAGGTTCTCAGAAAGTTCGCATTCGGTGAAGTAGCTGACTAAGCACTTCACTTTTGTTGAAGTATCCAATGATACTTCAGCATTTTTTCAATATATCTTATTCAACTAACGTATTTTAATATCTTTTTTATCACATCAACTTCTTTCTTCCCGAATCCATTCTTTCTATTCTCAGATATGTTCAGGACATATCACTTCAGAATATAATCGTCCATGACCTCTGGTCAGGAAAAGAGAAGAATTGCAGAATTAGAAATAAAAATTAAATTACGATACAATGCAAGATCATGATGAAAAATTGAAGTGTAAAAACAAAAAACGGAATGGCACCTCAGAAAAGATGAATAAATAAATTCATCTTATCTACTTGAGGTAACCCTTCTTTTCCAGCCAGTTGACCTGAGGACGGGTGTACTTCCAGATCACATCAGCCTTCTCATCCTGGATCTCCCAGGGGGTTGCTATAACGATGTCACCTTCACGTACCCACATTCTCTTCTTCTTGGAACCAGGGATACGACCCATACGGACAACACCGTCCATACACTGTAATCTTACCCTGTTAGCTCCGAGTAAGCTGGAAACTGTTGCCAGTACCTCACCATTCTCTTTACGCGGGGTCCTTACCCTGACGACCTCACCCTCAGGGTTTCCTCCACTTGCGTTACTCTTCCTTTTATTACTTCTATAATTAGCCAGATTAATTCCTCTATGTGTGAACTTTTTATTCCTGTCCTATTCAAAAGGATAATCATAAGAAATGCAACTGACAGATGATCAGAAGCAAGAATATCCTGTCCGATAGAACATATCATGCCATTCTAATTGCTGAAAAATAAGTTATTTTTGCAGCATCTACATGGGCATTGTCCTTTCTTTATATGATAGATCCAAAGTATATAATATGTATCATATGTTTATAAGAAAACAGCAGATGACACCTGCATATTTTCTTATAATTCCTTTTGTCTGCTTATATTCCCGTTATTGCACCATCTTAGTGCATCACTTCTTGTCAGCGAGCATTATCTTGACAAGACCCGCAGCAACATCCATTGATGTGCAGTCCTCATCAAGCATCTGCTCCACCCAGTGGATATACTTACCAAGATGACCTTCATCAATAGTATCTTTCACTTTCTTTGCGAGCATATTGGCCTTGAAGTCCTCGGCATCGCTCCTGGTAGGTATCTTGCGGCACTGGATCTTTGTCTTGGTGTACTTCTGGATGCTCTTGATCTTATAGATCTCCTTCGGGGTGACAAAGGTGAATGCCATTCCCTGCCTTCCTGCACGTCCCGTCCTGCCGATCCTGTGGACATATGATTCCTCATCCTGTGGCATATCCAGGTTAAATACTACCTCGATATTCTCCACATCGATACCACGGGCTGCCACATCTGTAGCCACAAGGGTCTCTATCTCTCCTTTCCTGAAAGATGCCATTACCTTCTCTCTCTGGTTCTGCTTCATATCACCATGAAGACCATCTGCAAGGTAACCTCTTGTCTTGAGGGTAGCAACAAGCTCATCCACCTTCTTCTTGGTATTACAGAACACAAGGGAAGATTTGACATCATGGATATCGATCATCCTGCAAAGGACATCCGTTTTCATATGATGTTTAACTTCAAAATATGCCTGTTCCATATTCGGAACCGTAACTACCTTGTGGATGGTCTTTACATGCTCAGGATTCTGCTGATATCTCTTCGTGAGCTTCATTATAGGCTTTGGCATGGTAGCAGAGAAAAGAATGGTCTGCCTTTCTTCAGGAGCACTGCTAAGTATACTTTCGATATCCTCCCTGAATCCCATATCAAGCATCTCATCAGCCTCATCCAGAACGATCATTTCAAGACCATCCAGCTTCAATGTTCTGCGCTCGATGTGGTCAAGTACCCTTCCCGGAGTACCGATAACGATCTGAACACCCCTTCTGAGGGCCTTTATCTGTCTATCAATATTCTGTCCACCGTAAACAGGCAGGATCGTGGCCCCTGTATATTTACCAAGTTTACCCATTTCCTCTGCAACCTGGTTTGCAAGTTCCCTTGTAGGACAAAGCACAAGTACCTGGGTCCTCTTGCTTCTGGCATTGACCATTTCAAGAGCTGGTATGCCAAATGATGCGGTCTTACCTGTACCTGTCTGGGCCTGGCCGATAACATCCCTGCCTTCAAGAATAAAAGGGATAGACTTGGACTGAATAGGAGTGGGTTCTTCAAAACCCAGGTCAGTTATTGCTTTTTCTATATTACGTGATAATTGAAGGTCTTTAAAAGTTGATGATTCCATAGTAATAGTTCCTGTGATTATGTGGCCCTGCATGTAAAACATGGGATGAGTGACATCATCATGATCTGTTTCCAATTTGGCCCTCTTTAAGAATAAATGTCCCAAATTGTTTTGGCAAGACAAAACAAAAAAGAGCAGTGCTTTACTAACAGCAACAATGGAGTTAAGTCTGTCGGTGATAAGGAAGAACAGGCTGGCAATTCTGGCGATCAGGACCGGATATCCTGACGATCAGACCGCATAGATGCTATAGATCCCTACAGTTAAATGAGCATATCAGAGCTAATTTATTTATAAAAGGAGAACAGTGGGCTTTATGGGAGTATTTGTCATTACCTGTAGGTTTACAAACAGGATATCCCATGAACATTTGAATGAACCATAGTAAACAATTATGGGAAAATAGGGAGAAATTGATCATGTCAGAGTGGATAGTCGCAATGAAAGATGCAGACCTGAAAGAAGAGAAGATCAAGGTCATTAAAACAGAGAACAAACAGATCGCCCTTATCAGGAAAGATAATGATATCTTTGCACTCCTGAATGAGTGTCCTCATGAAGGATGTCCTCTTAAGAACGGAACACTTGAGGACTATACACTTAAATGTGCCTGCCACAACTGGGGATTTGACATCCGCACCGGAGAGAATGTTGATACAGGAGAATATATCGATATAGATGACCCAAGGGTGGACATCTTCGAGACAAAAATAGAGGATGGTAATATAGAGATCCTTATTTAGGACATACCCTTACAAGAGGATTAGGATCCTTATATATCCGTCAGTGCATACACAGTAACACTTCCTGTTATGACCATGCCAGTAGCATATGCCATGAAGCATGGATAATTTATTTTATACAGTATAGCATATATTTCCAGGTAATGATCTGAATAGTGAATTACAAATGTCCGGAATACTGGAATTAAAGAACACTTACAATATAAATATATATTTATATTATAACTGCTTAAAAGGTATTTTAGATTATAGGCATACATGGAGCGGGGCTTGCTTCATGCTATTTTAATATATAGAGGTGGAAAATTGTACAGATCATTCAAGAACTCAGAAGCGTTATCTCCGGTCATAGGAACCATCATGATGGTAGCTGTAGCCGTCATCCTTACAGGAGTTATTTTCTCAGTAATAGGACCTGACCCTATAAGGAGTGCCCCACAGGCAGGCATAATAGCATCCAGCGACAGTATCGGCTCAGACATAGTCGTCAAGTTAACACATCAGGGTGGCGAAGAACTAATATTCACTGAAGCACAGACAAAGATAATTATTTCAGGCAGTTCTAACGCTGATGGTACTGTATCTTTCTCAAACCTTGTCACTGAAAGCGACAGGAAATTCACTACTGGCGATTCACTCTACCTGTACATTGCAGGTGGTGACGTATGCATTGGTAACAGCACTCTGCCAAATGCTGACCACACCGATATCGCTCAGAGTGGTGAGACAGTTGATATCAGGGTCCTTGATGTCAATAGTCAGCAGATGATAGCTGACATCAGTGCCAGATTCTAAATATAAGTAACAGGTCATTTGTTTGCGTTCTTCTGGAAAACGAAGAACGTATAACCATATTCATCTGAGTGTTCTTTGAAGACCTCTATCTCTTTTCTGGAAAACTCGATTATCATTTCTGCTTCGGTGTTCCCTTTATATTTATCACTGATATCATCGAGTCTTTTTTCCAGAGGGATGTAATAGTCATCCCACCAGGCAGAAGCTGGCAGCTTAAAGCGGTCAATGATATTATATCCTGCTGACGTGATGACTTTTTCAGTGTCAGGTATATCCCTGATATCAGGATAGCTTTCCTGCCAGAACTGAAGTGATTCCGCAGAAGGTTCATCTTTGAACCATGTTGCTTCTGTAACTGCCATATAACCTCCTTCTTTCAGGAATTGTTTCCAGTATGAAAGTCCTTTTTCAAAACCAATGATAAAGATAGAACCTTCAGCCCATATAACATCAAATTCCCCGGCTTCGAACGGAAGGTCATCCATAGAAGCACAGACCGTACTAATCCTGTCCTCAAGTCCCTCTTTTGCTGCATTTTCCATCAGTTCATCCAGAAATGGCTGGTAAATATCAGTTGCAGTGATGTGACATTCATTGCAGATCCTTGCAAGATGGATCGTCTGCATACCCACACCACAACCAATGTCAAGGATCCGGGATACATCTGGAACAGAGGGTATTGTCCTGAAGGCCTTTTCAGTACATTCATTGCTGCCAGGACCCTGTCTGGGCAATCCGTCAAATATCTCAAAAATAGGTGATTCACTCATAAATATTTTTAAGGAAAATACAGATTAAATCTGTTGTGCTCTGTAGTTAATAATTACGTTTTTAAAACATGCCAGTGAGAACTGAATATATAAAGTACCAGCACACACTGAAAGTAGAACATGATCAGAAGATACACTGGAAGAAACGGGATAGCAGGAGATCTGTAGCTCCTGACATTATCCCTTACATTACATTTTATTTGTTTACCTGAACTTGTCAAGATAGTACTTGAAGAAATTCTCAACGGTCACGGTTGTAACTGATGTATCGGTGTTGCCTCCATTATCCATAACAGTAAGTGTTACTGTGTATACACCTGCCGTGTTGTATGCATGGAAAACGGTCGAACCAACTGCAGTTGTACCATCACCAAGGTCCCAGGTATATGACATTATAGTTCCGTCAGGGTCATAGGAACCGGTGGCTGCAAGTTTCATCTTCTTTCCAACCCTTGCATCATACGGACCATTTGCATAGGCGACCGGTGAAAGGTCTGAAGGAAGAACTTCTACTGTCAGGACTCCGGTATCAGTGAGATAGCCATCTGTTACCGCAACATCTATGGAATGTGTACCTACCTGACTGATATCAGGTGTCCACAAGAGGTTCCCTGTTGAAGCATCAAATATAGCTCCCACCGGAAGGGAAGCTGCTGAGAATAAGAGAACGTCATTGTCTGCATCCGTTGCCTGCAAGGTCAGGTCAAGGACCTTGTTCTCAGTGATCTGCACCGTGCCGGTATCGACCAACACAGGTCTTGAATCTATCAGTATTGTGGCATCGTTCACAACATAATTTGCGGAATTTGAAGAAGCATCACTTACAATGACATTCTCAAGACCAAGAGTCATATATCCGACATTATTTCCAGCATTCATGGTCAGAGACGCAACCGTACCTGCCTCTGATACAGGCGTGTTCCCAATGAGCGCAGAATAGACAGTTCCGGAACTGGTACTGCTCTGCATATTCTCTTTCACTTCAAAGACGGTTGATGCACCATAACGGGAGAAGATATCCCCTTCTGAAATAGCAACAACTGAAGTACTCTCATCAGTATACGTCATATCGAACTGTACACCGGAAACAGGAATTACTGGCATAAGTTCTACCATTACATTAAACGTGCTTCCCGGCTCTACCTGATAGGAAGATGGGATCACACTTATCTCGCTTACATCAACCTGTTCCGAACTTGTGTTCCCTGCAAGACCCAGAACAGTGATAATTGTCATTAGGATAAAAATGAAGAATAGATTAGATCGTTTTGGAAGATTCATGAACGCACCACATTTGAGGATGCTTGTTTATGCATATTAGGGTAATGAGTATGGATCACCCGAATATGTACATGAAATAAGGAAGTGTGTACATAAATAACAGTTTATCTCAGAATAAACTGGAAAAGTGATACTTTTAATCATTATGTCCTTGAATATAACCCTATTCAAATGAACAGAAGAATGAGAAACATAGAAGAGTGAATTTTTCAAAGGCTTTACAGAGGGAAGGTTCGATACACATGCCATAAAATGAAGGTTGTGGAGTTGGAGGTAGAATTGATGGCGTTGTGACCCTGTTTTTTACTGTAAAGCCTATGAATTTTATTGTGGAGTTAATTTTTAGTGATAATTGTGATATGATATTTCGTTTTTGAAATATGAAAGAAAGAAGTTTTTCCGAAGAAAAACTTCTTAGTACTACATTTAGAGAGCGTAGTTCTCTGGCTTGAAGACTGGTACTTCTGTCTTGAACTTCTCCATGCATTCGCTCATGAATGTCTCGGACTCTGAGGTGATTGCGTCGAGTTCTGCGGTTGCCTTTGCGAGTGCACCGAGCTCGAACTTTGTCATCTCAAGACCCTCTGCGTTGTTCAGAGTGTCACAGCATGCTACTGCAGCGTTCTTTGCACGGAGGAAGATGTCGTCTCCGTCCTTTACGATTGCTTCACCGACTGCGTATGCGTTGTCGTATGCAAGGACATATGACTGTGGGTCTCTGAATCTGTCGGAAGCCATGAGGAGGTCTCTGAGGATCTTCTCGTTTCCTGACTTAAGAGCTGTGTTCATGAGAGCACAGTCGTAGTTGAGGGACTCGGACCAGCACTGTACTGATGTACCACCGAATTCTGCGTGGTATTCAACAGACTCGTTTGACCAGAGGTCACAGCACTGCATGATAAGGTTACCCATGACATCGGAGTGTGCACAGGTGGATGTCTTACCTTCAAAGGACATTGGCATACCGGAGATTGCCTTTACGATGATGTTCTCGTATCCACAGTCCTTTCCTGGACCTACTGCGCCAGCCTCGTATGCTGCGAGTGATCTTGGAGCGGAGATTGCTCTTGCGAGGATTGCAAGGGTGTGTGCAAGGTTCTTGTCGAGGAGACCACCTGCAATGAACATTGCGGTGTTTGCCTGTGCACAGTCTGTGTCACCAGCAGCGGTTACGCCCTTCTGCTGAGCTACCTTTGCGATCTCCTGCCAGAGGTATTCCATGTCCATGGTACCGAGGCAGCCGATTGCGTAGAGCATACCTGGAACGTCGTTCCTGAGTACTGCGTAGTCGAAGATCTCCTTTCCACCCATTGATTCAATGGAGAGAAGGTCTGCGCCGCTTTCTGCGATCTGTTCGAAGGACTCCATGACCACTGTCATCTTGTCGCCTCTGAGCTCCATGAACTCTTTGTGCTCTCTGATGTCACCAGGGGTGTGTCTCAGTGCACATTTGATTCCATATTCTTCATGGTACTCTTCCATGATGGTCTTCTGTGCGTGTGCTACAGCTGCTCCCCATGATGGGTTGTTGGTCATCTGCTGAACGTGCTCTGTCTCAAGTACTACGGATGGGAAACCGACCTGGACCATTCTAGCCATGATGTCTTTTGTGATTCTCTGGTACTCGTTTACGAGCTTCTCCATAGACTCACCAGCTTCTGGCCTTGGTGCGTAGTTAACTTCTGCAGTTGTGTATCCTGCTCCTATCTCGAGGTCAAGACCTGCTTTCACAGGTTTCTTTGCGTTACCGAAGACCATCTCATCTGCTTCGGAATATGCCATTGATGTAAATCTGTTAATTGCCATTTGTGATCACCTTAGTGGTTGTGGAATTTCTCTCTCAGTGCTGCAATGTCTGCGCCTGCAATGATAGCGTCTGCCATCTTTGGTGCGTCTGCTGCTTCTTCTCCGTATACACCAAGTGAGTAGGTTGATACGAAGTCCTGGTTGACTGCTCCGCCACCACATGCGAATGGAAGCTCAAGTCCGCCTTCTACAAGAAGGTCGTTGACTTCCTTGAATGCGTACATGGTTGTTGTCATGAGTGCAGTTCCGGTCATCATGATTGGCTCGTATTCCTTGACAGCTGCGATTGCTTCTGCTGCTGGGACATCTCTTCCGAGGTCGATGACTTCATAGCCGTTTGCTCTGAGGAGAGCTGCTACGATTGACTTTCCGATGTCGTGTACGTCACCTTCTGCGACCATACAGACGACCTTGCCCTTTGGCTCTGGTGTGGAATCGCCCTGTGCCTTACAGAACTCGATACCCTCAAGCATTGCGTCTGCGGACATCATTACGTTTGGAAGGAAGATTACACCCTGGTCATAAAGGTCTGTTACTACCTTCATACCGACCATAAGTGCATCGTCGATGAGTGCGATTGGGTCCTTGCCTGCTTCGATAGCTGCTTCAAGACCTTCGATGACATCATCTTCTTCACCCTCGAAGATCGCTTCTGCGATTGCTCTGAATAACTCATCTTTTGGATAGAGTTCAGCTGCTGCTTCCTCAGGGGTCATTGATTTTTCCATTTTAACGTTGTATCTGATAAGGATACCTTCTTTGTCTACTATTAACATTCTATACCTCCTTCAATTTGGATAGTTTAGTTCTTTGAGCTTGGGTCAAGCTCAATCCAATCTACACAAAAAGGTTCTCTCGAACCTCAAAATACCCACTTTTTTCATGATATATAAAGGTTATCTTGCTAATGTACACATATATAAGTATTACTATTTGAGAAAAATCAAACCAATATAAAAATTAAGATTTATATGCGTTATTGATAGTGTTTTTTTAATTCATGTGCATTTGTGTAATGCAGCAGCTACAAAATATAGGCAAATGTTATTATATAATGAATCAAAAGATTATCTAAAATAACTATATAAAAAGAAATGTATTGCTCAGAATATACAATAGACAATAACATACAAAATAGTAAAAAAAGACTACCGATGCATATCGATATTAAAAAATACAAAGAGAATAAAAAAAAGTTACCAGAAAAAAGACCATTACATTTAAATAGAACAACATTCCGGATTTTAGGTTTAGCAGACAGTAAATTCAGAGAGTAATTGATAAAATCACAATCCAGACACTCATTATGAATAAAAATGAAAAAATAACTAAATATAATAAAGTAGACATAAATTACTCAGGAATAAAGAGTAAGATATCTGGAAAAAAGCCACATCCTGACCAAAAGAGATATATTATACCATTTCTCTGCTAACGCATATCGTTATTGGGTCATCATCCAGTTGCCCCGCAGAACAGCGCATCTCAACAGGTATGACCTCACTTTCTGAAGATTCAAAAGGAATAGTACAGACATGTGCCCTGCCTTCCAGTATATCCCTGATCTCAGCTGCAACCTCAAGAAGCATCTTCTGTGGATAGATATTGACGAGGTTCATTCCGATCAGGTCATTTTCCGAATATCCAAGCCGTTGGTATGAATAAGGATTCGCATAAAGTATACATCCATCACTATCCAGCATGAACACCATATCGTTCATTGACTCGAAAATTACCTTCAGGTTCCTGATATTGTTCTGTACATCGGCCTGCTCACGCATACGACCGATGACCGGACCCATCTGGGAAGCTATCGCTTCCAGGGAGTCCCTTACCTCAAAAGGCACTGCATAGGCACTATGGGATGATAACATCAGTATGGCTACAAGCTCCATACCATACCTGATAGGAATAAGTGCTGTGGCTTCAAGTCCTTCAAAGCTTAATTTCTCACCAGGAATCATCGATGTCAGTTCATAATACCGTGTATACAATGGATACTCTGTCTTGAGAAGGCGCGCATGGATGGACTTGCCACTGTAATGTCTTGCACCCTTTACAAAATCAGATGACAGGCCGGAGTGAGCTACTATGTTCATATCTCCGGTGGATCCATCTACCAGATAAAGTGCACCACAATCAAGATCATCCATCTGAGTGGTGAATTCTACCAGCTGTGAGAACATATCACCGACATCACCAAGCGGACTGAAAAGCATACCCATATCAGAGCCTATCTGCATGAAGCTCTTCACATTCTTGCGCTCGGTTATGTCTACAATGATACCCTGGATATACTGGACATTTCCTTCTGCATCACGTTTGATGACCGATCTCTCATCAACCCACCTGACCTCTCCTGCTTTTGTAAGGATACGATACTCAAAGGACAGATTTTCCTCACCTGAGAACATATCATATTCCATAGTGAGCCTTTCAACATCAGAGGGATGAACAATATCACCGTAGAGAACATCGCCTGACATCAGCGCATTGGCATCGTAACCGAACTGAGAGATATTCTCTGATACGAATTCGACCTTCCAGTCCTCATCAGGCCTCCAGAAGAAGACGACAGCAGGACTGCTCTTGATAACTGTTTCCAGTACCTTCTGAACTTCTATAAGATCTAGTAGTTCCTTTTCCTTCTGCTTCTGGTCGGTTATATCCCTGATAATAGCCATGATAGCCGGGCTGCCTTCATGATCGATTATAGAGGAGTTGATCTCAGTAGGAGTATTCAGTCCATCCTTTGAGACCAGTTCTATCTCGTATTTCAGGGAAGCTTTACGGTTCTTTTCGAGACTGTTCCTGAATTTCGTCATCACAAGGCGTTTGTATTCAAGGGGCAGAAAATCCTCGAATGGCCTGTGAATTACCTCTGCTTTTGAGAAGCCTGTTATCTTACTGAACATCATATTGGCAAATACCAGCATCTCATCCTGCACCACGATTATAGCATCATTACCTTCTTCTACAAGTGTGGAATATTTTTTCTCAGAAGCCTTGAGCTCTGCTTCAGCCTGCTTCCTTTCAGAGATGTCCCTGACAGCCATCATAACAGAAGGTTTTTCCTCATGCATGATGAAAGAAAGACTAATCTCAGCAGGGAAGGCTCCTCCAGCTTTTTTCAGGAACTCGATCTCATCGTTCCTGCGAATACTATGCCTGTCTTTCAGTACTTTCTTAATACGTTTACCGACCATCCGCTGATAGTCGATCGGTACATGATCAAGGAAATTCTGTTCAAACAATTCCTCCCTGGAATAACCGGTCAGTTCAGAGAATTTAGAATTTATGAATTTGAAAATATCGTCCTGCAGAATGATAATACCATCATTACCCTTCTCAACAAGTTTTGAGTATTTCTCTTCAGATGCCTTAAGCTCAGCTTCAGCCTGCTTCCTTTCAGAGATATCCCTGACAGCCATCATAACAGAGGGATGCTTTTCATAGGATACATAAGAAAGACTGATCTCGGCCGGGAAGGTATTCCCATCACTTTTCAGGAACTCTACCTCATCATTCCTTTTGATACTCCGTTTATCCTTCAGGACCTTCTTCAGCCTCTTTGATATCATTCGATAATATTCCAGAGGAACCGCTGAGAAGAATTCACTTTCCTGAAAATGATCGATCCCGTAACCGGTCATCTGGGAGAATTTCGAGTTTACAAAGCTCAGTTTTCCATCCTGAATGATAAGGATACCGTCATTGCCTTTCTCAACAAGTGTGGAATACTTTTCCTCAGATGCCTTGAGTTCAGCCTCGGCCAGTTTTCTGTCAGTTACATCCTCTATGGAAAGGAGGATACGTCGCTCAGAGCCAATACCGACATCAAGAGGTCTTGCAGTCAGACGCATTGTCCGTATACCAAGACCCTCAATAACACAATCTACCTCCTGGTATTCAAAGAAATAGTCCTCTTCAAGTCCTTTCTCCAGAAAAGCAGTCAATTCCTCTTTGTTCTCATTGCTGAGACTCAGAAAGTGTCGGCCTTCGGTGTTCTCCGGCTTTAGTTTGAAAAGATTATAGAAATATTCGTTAGCAGAAAATACATGGAACTTGCTATCGAGTATCAAAAGGGGATTCTGTATGCTGTCAACAATATTCCTGCAATAGTTCTTTTCTGAATCCCCGGAGACATTGGGACCAAATTCCCCTTTCAGGGAGAGGATCCCATGGAAAAGGTAGTTACCATCCTGCTTGACCCGGTAAGTATTTTCAACTACATCGCATGCCCTGCCATCGGCAGAGATGATCCCATACTCTGCAGTAAAAAAAGAACTTTCATCCCTGTGATTGAATTCCAAGAAACTTTCTGTAAGCTCTTTGTTGTATGAAGGATGTACTATATCCGAAAAAGTGATATTTCCAGAGATGAGATCATCAGGAGAATAGCCCAGAAGTGAGATATTATCAGAGACAGATATCACTGGCCTTGCAGCACCATCGCCCCATAGAAAGGAAATGATAGGTACCGGGTTTGCGGACCTCATATCCCCCATACAGGACATATGATCTTTTTCTATCTGATCTTCAGAATTGATGATACGACCACCTTCTGTGATATATTCTCTCACGACATTATAGATGAAGTGTTTTTACTTATTCATATTAGATTAAAAGTTACAGTTATTATGCATTCTTGAAAAAACCACTTTTCTGAACTCTTTTCTTTTCCGGGAAAAAAGGAGATGTTAAATACATGTAAGATCCAACCATAATTTGGCTCCCGTCTGAATGTTGTACTTCCTTCAATCCAATCTACACAAGAAGGGGCGTGTTTGGATGTGAGCCACCTGTTCCTTCCAATTGATCAAATGTCAATGTACGTGGAATTTCTCCCTTAGTTCCCCAATACCCTTGTTCTCGATTATCATGTCCGCTATCTTCGGAACAAAAGCAGCATCCTCACAGTATATCCCCAGTTCATACTTCATGACGAAATCCTGGGTCACAGCACCGCCACCACATACGAATGGTATATTTATGCCATTCTCAAGCAAACGGTCATTGACCTCCATAAATGAATACATTGTAGTTGTCATAAGGGAAGTGCCCGTAAGCATGATAGGCCTGTACTTAAGCACTGCCTGGATCACCTCGTCAATAGGAACATCGCTTCCAAGGTCAATGACCTCGTATCCATTCGACCTCAGGAGTACGGTCAGTATCTTCTTCCCGATATCATGGATATCCCCTTCGACGACATAAGAGACAACAGTTCCCTTATATTCAGGGGCCTTTCCGGATATCTGTTTACAATATTCTATGCCATCACTCATCGCACGGGATGCTATGACAACATCCGGAAGGAACAGTACACCATCATCATACAACTGGGAGACAATATCCATACCTCTTATGAGGGCATCATCAATAAGGTCAAAAGGATCTTTCCCGGCATTTACCGCCTCTTTAAGTGCAATAATAACCTCATCCTCATCGCCTTCATAGACAGACTCGACAATATTGCGCAGTAGTATATCAGAAGGGAAAAGTTCTCTTGCTATCTCGTCAGGTGTAAGTTCTCTTTCGAGTATGACATTGTATCTGACAACGATACCTGTCGGATCTATATCCAGCATTGAGCCTCCGTTTTTGAGATTCGTTTTCTATAAGGTCGTACGTGCCTGAGTACAGGCAGCAATTTGCGATAGCAAACAGATAATGTATATACAAATTACTAACGGCTTATATTAACAGTAGATCTGATATGTAAAGGTAACGTCTAAAAAAGAATAGAAATTTTAAGGTAGAGAACTATTTTGCGTCTTTATTTTCTTCCCAGATACCAAAGATGTTGCCTTCGGTATCCAGACATATAGCAAGATAACCCCATCCGGGAACAGGCATCTGGTTAAGGACCTTCCCGCCGGTTGCTTCTATCTTTTCAGCATACTCCTTTACAGAAGGAACCCCGATATAACTGGTCATACGCTGTTCCGGTTCTCCTCTAAGACCCATTCCACCCCCTATACCAGCTTCACCATCAAGACCGGTACTTTCAAAGAGATAGTAATCCATATCAGGCATTGGTTTCTCGAATTTCCAGCCAAAGAGGTCGCCATAGAATTTCTTTGAGCGCTCAACATCATCTGCAGGTATATCTATGTGAACAAAAGTTGCCATTGTATTAACCCCTTTTAGAATAAGGTCCATGATTATAAATGATCTTGTATCCGGTCACCAAATCCTTTATAGTATACTCTGCCGTTTCCCATTCAATGAACCCGGGATCCAAAAAACCCTACTTTGAACTAATAAGTGGTTCTGTTCTTTTCGGACTCCTTGGTGTTTTTGTCGATCACCTGGAAGCCGTACCCACCGGGCCGATGATATTCTATAAGCAACTTTTCGGTGTCCTTGCGTTGCTGATCTTCATAATGATCACAGGGCAGTTGTCCGGGATAGTACCCCGAAAAAAGAAACGTTACCTGTTACTGCTCGGGCTCATAAACACATGTACTATTTTCACATATTTCATATGCATCAGGTACACAAGTTTCTCAGTAGCCATACTGATGCTCTACACTGCACCGATGTATGTGACACTTCTCTCACCGGTAGTACTGAAGGAAAAGATCACACGTAAAGGAATACTGGCACTGATACTATCGTTAACAGGACTGGTGTTCATTGTCGATATGGGTAATGTTACAGAAGGATTCTCAACCGGCAACGGATACTTCATTGGTATCATTTCAGGCATGCTCTCCGGTCTTTCCTTTGGAAGCCTGATAGTGACTATCCGCTATACCAGAGATGATCACTCAAGTATTGCCCAATTGTTCTGGTTCACCCTGATAGGAGTTATCCTGTTGCTTCCATTTGCGGGAAGGGTCTCAGCTCCAGTACTTGCTGATAACCTGAGCCTGCTGATAATATTCGGTGTAGTGAACACGGCCCTGGCTGCTCTGCTATACATCAGTGGCATATCGCAGATAGAGGCTCAGAAAGGCAGTATACTGGCTTTACTGGAGCCTGTCAGCGGCATTTTCTTCGACGTGACAATACTCCACACACCCCTACTTGCAAGTACGATGACAGGATGCATTTTCATTCTTCTTGGAGCATATGTTGCAGTTATGGAAAAAAGCCCGGGGATATTCGGAAAGTATTTTAAAATACAGGTATGAGAATCGTTTTCAGGTATTCTGACCGGATAATTAGTTTTATATACCCATTTCAACATATTTTGAAGTATCTGGTGCTGACATTAAACTCCAGTTGCCAGATCAACAGTGTTAACTGCGAAAAATATTGGAGATAAATATCATGAGAATGCTTGAAGAATTCTTCCCTGAATTTACTGAAAAACTTGACGAGATAGACAAACTCTATGCTGAGATGAGACCTATCGATGAGAAAACATACCAGTACCTTTGTTTTGCGCTGTCCATCAAAGCAAGGTCAAAACCATGTGTCCTTAAACACTTCAAAGGTGCACTGGAAGCAGGAGCCACTGTAAAGGACCTGTCCTACATATTTGCACTTACCATGAGAGAGGCAGCCGGTGCCGATGACTGCTGGACACATGACGTGATCGGTGACTGGAAGGAGATCCTTGAGGGGAACGTTAGTTGTACCTGCTGTGGCGATGAGGAATAATTACCATATCAATACAGGAATGTGTCCTGTTCACACATTCCTCCATTTTACTGGATATTCAGCTAACAGCGAACGGTACTGCTGAAAAACATCCAGTTTTTAATTTTGACGCAAGCTTTTAAAACCATTCACATTCAATGATTCGTATTGAATTCTGTTACCACAGGCCGCAGGCTAAAGGAAAGATAAAGGAAGATACACATGCCATCTGAAGTAAAGGTCAATTCATCAATCTGTGGATTCACCCACAGGATAACAGGACAGCTTGAAGGAAGAAAGACGGTCATCACCGATATCGAGACTGATTGCAGCAAGGTTGCCAAAATAGCTCACATGGAGATACCAAAGAAGCAGACCCTGAACATAAAGGAGAACTATGTAATGGACCAGGCACAGGACCACTGTTGTGCCACATGTATCGTACCAGCAGGAGTATTGCATGTATGTAAAATGGAACTTGGTATGCTTTCCCCGACCCTTGCAAAGCAGTCCGAAAGAGTGAGCATTGAGTTCAACGTTGATTGATGAGGGTTCGAATGTCAACAACGGTAACTGTGAATTCAGCTATCTGCGGGTTCACCCATAAGGTCACGGGAGAACTTGACGGCGCGAATATCATAATAGATATAGATACACCATGCGAGAAGATCAAGCAGATGTCACACATGGAGATCCCCATGATGGAGACCATGGACATCAAAGACAATTATGTCATAGACATGGCAAAGGAAGCACAGTGCACACCTGTTTGCCTTGTGCCTGCCGGAATCCTCCATGTATGCAGGATGGAAACCGGAATGCTCTCAAAGAACCTCGCTAAGAAGTCAGGAAGAGTAAGTATAGAGTTCGATGAGCTATAGATCACACATTACTATAGTTCATAGTCAAGTTCATCGTATCATTTACGACAGATATTAAAAAGAGATGGAGGAGATGGGTGCTGAGCATGCACCCATTGGAATCTTTCCCTTTAAGAATCCTGAGACCGGCATCTATTGGAGAGATGGCAGTTCGTTTTTCGTAAAGATGGAATCGATATTGCGTAAGGGGGACGCATTTACCGGTCTCATTTTGAAGGCTGGGATATCCGCGCCTTTTTTACCGTATGATGATAGCTGGTAGCTCATTCTACTCATCATACATCTTCTGAAATGGTTCAGGTTTATCAACCCATATCTCAGTTTTGTTGCTATATCCATTTTTTCACCTTCTTTTGCCTTTGTCGGCAGATTATATCTGACTTTATAATATATAAGACTATTTACTAATTCGTGTTTCTGTCCTATTTTAATAACACAGTAAATACCGGTCTGAAAAGAATGATGACTGAACGAATTAAAGCCGTTAATGTAAAAAGACTTTTGAACCATTGGGATAGATATCGATATAGGAGGTCTCATATGGACGACAGGACTCAAAAAAAGGAAAAGAAAGTAGAGGATATTGAGATTCCCAGTCTTGATGAACAGATAGATACATGGTGTACGGTCCCGGAGCAGAGTGACGAAACCAAGAGTGCGTCAGACCTTGAGGTCGATGCATGGTGCGATAATACCACTGTGGAAGAAGAAGAGAAAAAGAAAAAAGAAAAGCAACAATAGATATCGCCTTTTTAGCTGCTTTTCTGAAGAGAAGTATTATTGTATTGCGTCAGGAACCCTTCTCCATCTCAGCGAAATATTCTTTTGTCTCTGATATCACGACCTTTCTCAATGCTATGAGAGCTATCAGATTAGGGACAGCCATCAGACCATTGAATATGTCAGCCAGTATCCAGATGACATCCAGAGTAAGGAACGCTCCAAGCGCTACCATCAGTACATAGACAAACTTGAAAGGTAGTATGGCTTTCACACCAAATAGGAACTCGGTACAACGTTCAGCATAATAGTTCCATCCGAGAATGGTCGTAAATGCAAAGAACATCAGTCCGACTCCCACCACATAGGTACCTGCATTTTCCAGTACGGATGTGTATGCATAGTTTGTCATATAGGCTCCGGCAAGTTCACCTTTCCATGAACCACTGATGATGAGCACCAGTCCTGTCATGCTGCAGACGATAATTGTATCAAAGAAGGTCGCGGTCATGGAAATAAGACCCTGTTTTACCGGACTTGTGACCTTAGCTGCTGCTGCTGCTATGGGCGTACTTCCAAGTCCAGCCTCGTTAGAAAAGACACCTCTTGCCACACCAAGCTGTATCGCCATCATGATGGATGCTCCCAGAAAACCTCCTGTTGCTGCTGTCCTGGTGAATGCCGACCTGATAACCAGGGCAATTGCAGAGGGGATCTGCTCAATATTCAGGAACAATATCAATAGCGAACCCAGCACATAGGCAGTGGCCATGGTCGGGACCACCAGTTGCGCTACTTTTGCGATACTCCTGATGCCACCAATTGTCACAAGGAATACCAGTATGGTGACAACTGCACCGGTGTAGATCACAGGGATATCAAATGTTATGTTCGCGGAATCTACAATAGCATTCACCTGGGTGAAGGTGCCTATTCCCATACATCCGACAAAGATACCGAAAACAGCGAAGATCTTTGCGAGCAGGCCGCTGTAAGACCTGTCTGCAAGACCATTTTTTATATAATACATGGGACCGCCGGAGACCTGTCCCTTCTCATCGAAGGTCCTGTATTTTACCGAGAGCATGCACTCTGCATACATGGTTGCCATTCCAAAGAATGCAGCCACCCACATCCAGAACAAAGCACCGGGTCCTCCGGTCTTTATTGCTGTTGCAACACCCACAATATTACCAGTTCCCACCGTGGCTGCAAGTGCAGTGGTCAATGAACCAAAGCTGGTGATGTCACCCAACGATCCTTTTTCAGGTCTTCCTGACAAGGTGACATATCTCAGGGCAAGGGGTAATCTGATGATCTGGAGAAAACCAAGCCGGAATGTGTAGAAGAATCCCGTTCCCACCAATAAGGCCAGCAATGGCGGACCCCATACTAAGCGGTCGATCTCTGTGAGATATGCAAGCATAGACGAATGATCCGGCAGATACCCTATCACATCAAGTAAACCCATACATAACTCCGTTAAAGTTTATGAACGGAGTTACATATATAAGTATTTCATAAATTTCAGCTTTAATATCGAGATTATCAAATTAGCTCATCTTTTTCTCCATTCTAATTTGACAAGCTTTTTCTCACACATAATTTGCAAATGAATTTGGATTTTTGACCTTGTTTTGCAAATTTGCAATCAGCATCAATTGATAAACAACAAAGTTCATGGTAACATAGAGTTCTCTGCTTCCTTTTCTGATTGATCTAACATCAAATTTGAGAATATGCTTCACATGCTTGTGAAACCTTTCACAATCTTGTCTTGTCCCTTTTTTCTTCTGGAATTCTGCATCCTCCATGTTCTGATTTCTTAGATACATTCCAACTTGCTTTGACCTTCCATGTTTGTAGAGGAACTTCAATTTTCTGTTAAGTGGAAAGTGGGGGTCTCCCCCACTTTTCCACATCTTGTTCATCCAATGATTGATTCTCTCTATTCTTCCTTCCTCACTGACAACAGCATCAGAAGGAAGGGATATTGTAGGATTCACATTAAGATCATTCCAGATATCTGCGTAGTTAGTGAATGAATCATATGCACCATCCAAAGCATATGAATCAACTTCAGGATTCAATCTTTTCAAGAACTCAATATGCTGTTCCAGTTGTGGAGAATCATGTGCCAGTCCCTTTGTATACGTCATGTACAATGGACAAGTTCCGATTAATGTGATATGCGCTTTATCCATTTTACAGTTATAATGCGGATTATAATCACTATGCTTGTCGTACCTAGAAGCTTCAATAGGTGTTGAATCTGTTTTTAGGTCCTTTGAAGATGTTAGATCTAGTATTCTCGAAGCTACTTTTTGCATTATTTCCCGGAATCCATTTTCTCCTAACCTGTATTTCACAAAGTGGTGAAGTGTTGCTCCAGTTGGCATTGAAATATCATCGTTCGTATTAACAAAACGAAGAAGCAGAGCTTCTTCATCTGTTAGCGATGAGATAGTTTTGTCAAATGAGAGTTTTCTGAAACACATGACAATGGTGAGTTTTATCATAGAAGAAACACGATACTTGAAATGCCAGTCTTTATTGGAATAGTAGTTGTTTTCAACATGCTGTGCGATATCATCGATATTAAGAGAATGTAGCAACCGGCAAATTGACACATTATCTTTACCAACGTAGTTTCGAATGGAGTCCTCAAAGAGGACTCCTTTATACACAGTACAAATATCCTCCATGAGACTGGCCAAATTTATACTATATGAATCTATTGACCTAGCTACTGTTTTTTTTGGGGGGGGGGGCGAGGTCTTAAAGAAAAAAGAGGTAAGCTTTTAAGTCAAAATTCTAATTTGATGGACTCAATATCAAACTTTAGATATATCCGTCCCATCCTGATCCACAAAAATTGCCCTGATGCCAGAATCAATAGCAAGCATGTATAGATCTTCTTACAGGACAGATCCATATCTTAAAATAGTAGTGAGAGTAAACTTTATAAATTATAAGATATGACCTATAATAGGGAGAGGTGCAAATACAGAGCTTAGCGGGGGTGCTCTAAGTCTGTTCATTTGATCCGGATCCCCGATATAATCCAGAACAAACTGATAGTGTGAACTATAGGGGGAAGATAGGGTATGTATGAACCCATCAGGAAACAAAAAGAGATATTAGAAGGGCTTAAGAAGGTCAATCCTGCTCTTGAGGTAAAATGGGATGAAAGGACCGGAAGTCCGAAAAGATTGAAAGGAATACTTACCAGTATCGGACAGCAGGACCCGGGCAGAGCTGCTTTCGACTTTATAGAAGCTAACAAGGGACTATTCTTATTAGATTCCGTTCAGAAGGAAATGGTCCTGAAAAGAATAGATACGGACAGGATAGGTGCAAAACATGTCCGTATGCAACAGGTCTACAAGGACCTGCCTGTATTCGGCAGCGAGCTCATTGTTCACATTGATGCCAACAGCAACATAAAGGGAACCACTGGTAAACTGGTACCAGCTATCGATCTGCCTGATAAACCAAAGATAAGTGCTGAACAGGCGATGAAAGAGGTCCTTGGTGACCAGAAGGATAATGTTAAGAGCCATATCCATGCAGAGCCAAAACTCATGGTGCTGACCCAGTTCGTGGAAACACCGCATCTTGTCTGGCATGTGACCGTCAATGGTATGGACAAGACACTTGCAGGTGATGATACACCTGCTAAATGGGAGTACTTTGTCGATGCACTGGATGGCAAGGTCCTCTGGAAGTTTAACAATGAACAGACACATACCAGCACCACGGGTTCAGGTATCGGAAGATACTCAGGAGCTGTTACTGTCAATACGGTACACGACCACGGTGCAGGAAATTACCTGCTGGAGGATCAGGGTGTCCCAACTTCTGCAAGGGTTGTCACACATGACGCAGACGGAGGATATCCACCTGCCGATGTTTCAGAGGATAATAATAACAACTGGTCAGCAGCAGCACAGGGACCGGATATCGACTGTCACCTCTACACGAGGATTGTCTTCGACTATTTCTTCACCGTACACGGACGTGACAGCTATGATGATGCCGGTGCCGACATGCACATCTATGCGAACTGTGGTACCGACTGGAACAATGCATCCTGGAACGGCAGTTATGTCAAGATAGGAAACGGAGACGGAATACGCTACAGCCCTCTATGTGCACTTGACATCATTGCTCATGAGTGGACACATGCTGTGACCGAGTACACCGCCGGCCTTGTCTATAGCGGGGAATCGGGTGCCCTGAACGAATCCATGTCCGATGTATTCGGTTGCCTTATCGCAGGTAACTGGCTCTTCGGAGAGGATGCATGGTTGCTGGCTTCCGCACCTGGATCACGTAACCTTGAAGACCCGACAAACGGAGGTCAGTATGACCCGACTGATCCTATAGACAGTGTTATTGCAGGTCATCAGCCGGACCATATGGACGATAAGTATACCGGTACAGCAGACTATGGCGGAGTACACATAAACAGCGGTATAATGAACAAGGCCGCTTACCTTATCGCAACAGGTGGTACACACAGAGGTATCAGGATATGTGAAGGGCTAGGAAACGATGTGCTTGGACTCCTGTATTACCAGGCGCTTACAACACACCTTGTCTCAAGTTCCGATTTCAGTGACATGAGAGATGCGGTACTGGATTCACTGGATGACCTCTACTCGACCAACCCGCACTATTCCCGCTGGAGAGCAAGCATCATAAATGCATTTGCTGCTGTGGGTATCGGTACGGCAGTCACATGCCCGATAACATGCTGGATAGCACCATTCATCTGTCCACCATCACCACATCTGGTATGCCCTCCATCACCTCGTTTCATGTGCCCGCCGGCACCGTATATCTGCCCGCCTGCACCTGACTTCGTGTGCCCACCATCTCCTATGATTGTATGTCCACCATCGCCATATGTTGCATGTCCACCGTCACCGGGGCTTTCCTGTCTGCCGGGACCTGACCCACTGCCATATACACCTGAGATACGTGTGAGACATCCTGTCATCTCATTGAAGACGGACATAATAGAGATAGTCGGAATCGGTCCTGAGATCGCTGCACTCTTCAAGGCAAGGTCGATCTCGACCCTTGGTGAGTTCCTTAAGGCAACAGAGAACAAGAAGAACATCTCTGAACTTTCAGAGACCCTGGGCATCTCAGCCACAAGGATCAACGACTGGAGAAAGAAGACACTGGTATTGCTTGGAGAAGTTAAGTGAGCAACTTGAAAAACAGTCCGGGAGATGATCCCGGAAACTTTTCTATTTCAGATAGCTTTGAGCTTGTGCCATATTTCCCCTTCCGCATCAACAAAGAGGATGAACTATGGGTCATCAGGAACCCCCTGACCGGACAGGAGAACGAACTGAACGAGGCCGCCTTCTGGATGCTCAAACTCTGCGACGGGTACAGGACACTTGATGAGATCATCAATGACATCTCCACCGCCTACCGGACCGACAGTGACACCGCATATGCCATGAGTGCACCCCTGCTTGAGAAACTCACCGGGGACGGAGTGCTATGGTGGCGCAAAGGAAGACTGAACTACTGGAAAGTACCTGCACCTGCCGGTGTTCTCTGGGACCTTACTTCAAGATGTAACCTCAGATGCAAGCACTGTGTCGTAAGTGCAGGAGAAGCAGGCAGGGATGAACTAAGCCTTGATGAATGCCACAGGCTGATAGACCAGTTCGCAGAGTTCGGTATCGGACAGCTTATCCTCAGCGGTGGTGAGCCAATGGTAAGAGAGGACTTCTTCGATATTGCTGAATATGCTACTGAAAAAGGACTTCTGATACAGGTAGCCACCAACGGAACCCTGATAGATGAAAGTGCAGCACAGAGACTTGCCAGTATAGGAGCATCTACACAGGTGAGCTTCGATTCATCCGAGCCTGCCATCCATGATGATTTCAGGCAGCACTCTGGTTCGTGGCTGAGAACGAAGAAAGGTATAGAGCATCTGAAAAAGGCAGGTGTTCCTGTCACTCTAGCCGTGACAGTGACCACCATGAACATCGATGATGTCCCGCATATCTATGAAATGGCAAAGGACATGGGAGTGCAGACATTCCGCATACTGCCTTTTGTACCATTTGGACGTGGGAAGTACGCTGATGAACTGGAAGTATCGCCGGCGAGAATGGGTGAACTGACAGAGTTCCTGCATTCTAAAAGGGATGAGGACGGTCTCAACATTGCACCAATGGAGTTCGAATGTACTTTCAGCCCTCCACCAGAACAGGGAATAGATAATGATACCAGAATAGGATGTGACGGAGCCATATCATACTGTACTGTGAATTCAAGTGGAGAGGTACTTCCATGCAACTACTTCTCAGGAGCAGATGCAGAGAATATCAGGGAACATGATTTCAGATGGATATGGGACAATTCCCGTTTCCTCAACTATTTCAGGAGCCTGAAAGCAACTGACGTGAAGGGAAGCTGCCAGGAGTGTAGCTGGCTTCCTGTTTGCAGAGGAAGCTGTATTGCCGCCAACTTTGCACACGGGGACATGTTCCAGTCGAACTGTCACTGCTGGCTGGTTAATGAAAAATGAATTTCCGGCTCTGTAGAATTCCTGCCATTTAAACTCTAACACAGCAGGTCGCTTTGGTCAGATCGATATGGTCGATCGTAGCCCATGGATAACTTGACCGATCCCGAAGGGTACGGCGAAGCCGGCGCTTTCCCATAAGAAGATACAGAATTATCTGCATAATGCATTGTACTTTCTTTGCAGGCATTCTGTAGAGATCTCAGTATAAATACAAGTATGTGGAAGCATCTTCTGTATAGCATCATAGGAATGTGCCGCCTTCGGCGGATGGTTATTTTGTTTTTAGTTTATCGGTTGTTTTTATGGAAATTAAAAGAGCAATGTTGTTTCACTTATATAAACAGAATTTCTACGAAGATAATTTTCCATTTTATGATATCAATACAAAACCCTGTCACACAGTGGAAGTTGTGACAGATAATGTATATTGCTACCTTCAAATGAGAACTGAAGCGGGAATACTTTTACACCTGCTTCCAGAGCCTTTTCGAAAGTATCCGCAAATGCAGGGTCAATGATACCGTTGGCCGTGAAACACTCCGCCTCCGGTCTGAGAACCAGTATGATCACCGCAGCATCATGACCTTCCGACCTTGCCTTTATCAGTTCCTCAAGATGACGCTTTCCACGCGTTGTCGGTGCATCCGGGAACGAGGCGACCCTGCCCCCTGCAAGTGTACAACCCTTGACCTCGATCCATGTACTCTTCCCATCTTTCCGGACAAGATAATCAAGTCTGCTGTCCCCATATCTCTGCTCCGGCAGTATACTATCTGCGTTGCTCAGGTCATCGATGATACCGTTCTCGATCACCCATCCGGATATCTGCCTGTGAAATGCGGAGTTGATGAGTATCCAGTTGTCACCGGACCTGCCAGCTATCATATCCCATCCGGTCTTCCTGTTCGGATTGCTGGCCTTGCGTAAAAGTACCCTGTTTCCGGGATAGAGTATATCCAGCAGTCTGCCTGGATCATGCACATGGACCTTTTCATGTGTTTTGATGCCATTGTTCTCTATCTCGACAATGGCAAGGAAACGGTTCGGACGTTCTATGAATGTACCTTCGGTGTCGATGTGGATATTGAGGACCTGTGGATGGGTGTTTGGGGTCATGAATGCTTCTATGATTTGTGTGGATTCGATATAGAGGTTGTGTGAAGAGGATGAGGGACATATCTGTAGCATATCATGTTCAATTGGTTATTGCATTAAGCAAGCAAGTATAAAATAATTCTAAAAAAGGAAAAGAATCATAGAAATTCAATTTGTTTTGATTTACATTATATTAGTATAGAAATAAATTTTTATTCTATAAATATCAATATAAAATAGATGGTATGAGCAGAGGAACAAAATGATGAAAAATATTGATTTTTTAAATTTTGCTGAGATAGGGATAGTTGAAATCTTAGTATCTTTGTTTGTTGCTGCATTAGTATGCATACTTTTAGAGAAAGTTGTGAAAACACTTTCGATTATAATTAAAATTCTCCTCATGATTATAGGAGGACTAGTAACGCTCTACTTCTTGATGATGCTTAATGGAGTATAAACAAAAATAAGATAGATATACAAAGATACAAAAAATTACTTGGAATATTCAATGTGAGTTAAGTATTCAATACCAAATTATCCTACTCAATAGTTGTTAACAGGTGTAGAAACCAAGAACATACTTATATCCTAAAAAACATTCAAATCTGAAATGAACTGGCAATCAATCTTCAATGAGCTATTTTCAGACATTTGTAAATAAAAAGAACGGCAAGTATCATAAACAACTCACACCACCGCCTTCAAAGCAGAAAGTGCCGCCGTCTTCAAAAAGCCCTTGCATTCGATGTCAATAGAACCATTGTCAAGGGACATTCCCAGATAGGCCAGTGGGTCATCACTTTTGAGTATGCCACGGATAGCGTTCTCTTTTCCTGTGACGGTTACTGTAGGGTCGATATCCTCACTGCCGGATATCTTCCTGAACTCCGTGATAAGGCCATCCTCTGTGACCACTTTGATCCTCATGTTGCTGTTGTCGTTCATATCGATATCGAGAAGGATCACATCATTCCCTGCAACCTTTTTCACAGCATCGGGAACCTCGTCGATACCGGCATTGTAGTAGCCGACGTATCTCTTCATCTGGCTGTAAAGGTCGGTCTTAACAGGTTCTGTGTAAGTTCCTGAGACAGCCGTGTTCGAACCGGAGCCTGTTGAGCTGGTACCTGTTGAACCGGAAGGAGCACTATTACGTCTGGTATCCTCAGTCTTTTTCGTATTCTCAGCGTCCTTACTCAACATGGATGGTAATACATCATGTTCATCCAGTTCGCTCTTGATCTCATCTGCCATTTCCGCCAGTGACAGGTTAGAGAATGCAAGCAATATGAATATAGCAACTGTAATACGGGCTAATTTTTTGACATCCAACCGTTCAGTATCCACTCTCATACTGATCAGCATGGTATGTTCAGCATAAAAAGAAGATGTTCATGAAAGATCGATATATGTACAGATAATCTCGATTCGAATTATTGTATACAGAATGATATACAGGATTTTAATTTTACTTGCATTCTTAAATAGGAATAGTGTATTAGTATAATATTATATTGATATAATAGTATATTTGTAAATAAATACCATGATGTAAAAGATCCAGGTACACATGCGTTCCGATCATAAGATAATACTGACCTCCTTTGTAGTCGGAGTTCTTTTCTGGTTAATAGATTCACTTTTAGATTTCTATATATACTATGACGGAACAGGAACATTTTCTGACCTGCTTCTGTCTGATGTACCGGCACACGAGATATACATCAGGTCTTTTGTACTGATACTCTTCACGGGATTCGGTTTTGTTCTTTCCAGAATGGTCAACAAGGTCAACAAAGTAAGTGAAGGACTCGATGAGAGAGTAAAGGAACTTAACTGTCTCTACGAGGTCTCAGCAACAATAGGAAAGAACTATCCTCTCAACAAAACACTTGAAACCATAGCTGACAGCATCTATTCCACATGGCATTATGCAGACCTGACAGGTGTACGGATAGTACTGGGTGATATCAGTGTAAATTCGGGTGATCCCATACCTACCGATATGAGAATATCCCGGAATATCTTCATAGACGGATCACAGGAAGGATTCATAGAGCTCTGTTATTCCCATGAGATCCCTGATGCAGGGGAGAAATGTCTGCTTACTAAAGAAAAGGATCTTCTGGGAACGATTGCAGAGAATATAGGTCAGTTCAGTGTACGCAAAAGATCCGAGCAGGAACAGATGGAAAGTGCAATAAAACTTCGTGAGCTTGTGAACACCATTCCTGATCTTGTTGCACTTAAAGATCCGAATGGTGCCTACATCAAATGTAATCCGAAGTGCGAACGATTCCTTGGTGCAAAAAATGCGGATATAGTTGGAAAGACCGACTATGATCTCCTTGACAAAGAACTGGCAGATTCCCTGAGAGAGAAGGAAAAGGAGGTTATCGACATTGGAGAACTCTCTATTGAGGAAAGGGAGATAGTCTTCGCAGACAATGGGGAACGACAGATAGTCGAGATTATCAGAGGTCCCATATACGCATCTGACGACTCTCTCATGGGTCTGCTGCTCATCGGCAGGGATGTTACCAGACGTAAGGAAACCGAACTCGGCCTTTTCAGGGATAAGGAACTGGCAGAGGAGTCCAGTGAGAACAAAGGCAGGTTCCTTGCGCATATGAGCCATGAGCTCAGGTCACCTCTTAATTCAATTCTTGGTTTTTCCGATATTCTTCTTGAAAGTAGACCAGGAGATCTGAATGCAAAGCAGAGCAGTTTCGTCCAGAACATAAGGAAAAGCGGGGAACACCTGCTGGAGCTGATCAATAATATCCTTGACAATTCTAAGATCGAGTCAGGACAGATGGAATTCGAACCTGAAAGACTTTACCCGAAAGAAGTGATCGATGAGGTAATCTTACTTATTGAACCCACTGCACAGACGAAGTCCATCGACCTGACATCAAAAATGGACCTCGACAATGTTAAGATCAATGCCGACCGGATCAAGATGAAACAGATCATATACAACCTTCTTAGTAACGCTGTCAAGTTCACCCCTGAAAATGGAAATATCGATATTATTTCAGCCCTTGTTGACAATAACATCCAGATATCCATCTCAGATACCGGCATCGGTATCCCATCAGACAAGCAACAGTCCATTTTTGAACCATACAAACAGGCTACATCTTCATCCAATGGCCACTACAAAGGAACCGGACTCGGACTTGCCATCGTCAAAGAGTTCGTGGAGATGCATGGCGGCGATATCACAGTTGAGAGTGAAGAAGGAAAGGGCAGCACGTTTGTTTTCACGATACCTGCGGGAATGTGAACCCTATTTTACCCGGTATTGTAAAATCTATTCTTGTATTTCCCGTTACAATCCATACTATGGAACAACCTGCAACAACAACAATCATTAAATATCGAAAGGATCAAAGGAAGAGGGTGATACATATGGATTGTCTATTCTGTAAGATAGTTGCTGGTGAGATCCCATCACATAAGGTCTATGAAGATGAATTCGTCTATGCTTTCCTCGACATATACCCCTGTTCTGAAGGACATACCATTGTTCTTCCGAAGAAGCATTTCGGCAGGTTCACCGATATGGACGGAGAGGAAGCAGCAGCACTCTTCAGTTCAGTGAACAGGGTCGCTAAGACGGTTGAAAAGACACTGGGACTCGAAGGGATGAACATCGGTATCAACAACGGGGAGATAGCAGGGCAGACAGTGCCACATGTGCACGTTCATATCATACCAAGACGTGCAGGGGACGGAGAAGGTAACATGCACACCATCGTTGAACTGCATCCTTCAACAGATAACCTTCCCGAACTGGCAGAAAAGATAAGCAAGTCCTTTGAATGAAACGCAACCTTCATTCCTCAGGAAAGCCAGAATATCATATTCATTCAGATCGATCTAGAACCATTTAAACTACAATAACTACAATATCAACTACAGGAGAAATGAATTATGGCAGATGATGAACTGAAAGTACTCGATGCGCTTAAAGATGCAGCAAAACCACTTAGACCAGGCGAGATAGCCGAACTTACAGGTCTTGAGAGTAAAGAGGTCAGCAAAATCCTCAAGAAGCTCAAGAGCACAGATGCTGTCTGTACTCCAAAAAGATGCTTCTATGCACACGTTGACTACGAGAAGTCAGAAGAATAAACCTTCTTCATATTCTTTATTTTTCCTTTTTTGTATTCTCATTCCGGTATTATCGTTATCTTTGCTGACCATCCGACCCGATACTTCATCAGTCACTGCTCAGCACGGTCACAGTGACCTCTCTTGTCCTCGGTCCATCCAGTTCTGCAAGGAAGATGCTCTGCCATGTACCAAGTACAGGTCTTCCGTCTGCCACAGGTATCATCTCACTGCTGCCAAGTAGCACTGCTTTAAGGTGTGAATCGGCATTATTGTCGATCCTGTCGTGTGCATATCCTGCATGAACTGGTACAAGCTTTTCCAGCAAGTCCAGTATATCAGACACAATACCTGACTCATTCTCGTTGACAATGATCGAGGTCGTTGTGTGCTTCGTACTGATCACGCATATACCGTTACGTACCCCACTGTCAGCTACACATTCCCTGACCCTGCTCGTTATATCGATAAGTTCGATCCGTTTTCCGGTTCTTACCTGCATACCTGTCACCAGTAAGTGATAACATTTTCAGACTTTTAATCATACCGGGTCTTATAGATTCAGTTCAAGAAACATGTGACATCGAAAGGACGTGTACACAATATACCAATGCTGTTTTTCATAAAAATAGAATATGAAACGATATCAGATCAAATGAACATAAAAAAAAGAACTTCATAAATAGAAAAAAGTCCCGGACATAAATCCGGGGTTATTTAAAAACTTGCTGAACGACCTTATTTCTGTAAATAGCTGGACAGAGCAGCTGTGCTGCTAAAATAGTCACTTACAGGGATGGTGCAGGTGTTGTCATCGGAGTTGTACTCATAACCAGCAAGTGTAACACCGTTCGCTGAGAAGATGAAATCACCTGTAGGATTCTTCAACTGGCTGGACTGGAATGTAGCAACACCGGTTGCATCTGTTACGGCAGATACAGTTTCTGATACAAGACCACTCCAGTCACCGGAAACGGTTGCACCGGGAACAGGGTTGCCGTCAGCATCGACTACAGTAGCCTTAGCAGTTGCATATGCGAAGACATGTTTGTTTGCCTTTACAGTAGAGGTGGGGTCTATAGTAAGCACACTGAAGTGCATGCTACTTACAGGATCCGTGACCGGAGTCTCTGTAGCAGGTTCTTCTGTAGCAGGAACCTCAGTAGCAGGCTCTTCTGTAGCAGGTTCCTCTGTTGCAGGTGCCTGGTCGAGATTTGATACTGCTGCAAGAGCATTCACAAGACCGTAGCCATAATAGTCATCCTTGCCTGCGGTACCAAAATCAGTAGCAGTGCTCTGGAGTCTTGCACGTACCTCTGCAGGGTCCCATGTTCCATCGTTGTCAAGGTCAAGATTGGTTCCTGAAACATCAGTGTTGAGCAGAAGGGCTACTACACCGGTCACATGAGGGGCGGCCATACTGGTACCACTATAAGAGCCATATGAAGATCCAGGCAATGTGGAATAGATATATCGTCCAGGGGCAGCCAATTCAATTTGAGGACCGTATGATGAAAAATATGCTATGGAATTACTTGATTCAATAGCTGCAACTGCAATCACAGAATCGTAATCTGCAGGAGAGAGAACTGAAGGATCATCTTCATCACCTGTGTTGCCAGCTGATGCAATGACCACAGTGCCACTGTTATAGGCGTTATCACATGCCGCTTTAAGAGTGCTGGAATATGAGCCGCCTAAACTCATAGAAATTACGTCAACATCATTGTTCACAGCCCAGTTGATAGATGCAATAACATCACTCCATGAACAATATCCTGCTGAGTTAGCTGCCTTGAGGGCATAGAAACCTACATCAGGAGAAACACCAATCACACCAATATCGTTGTCAATTCCAAGAACTGTACCGGCAACATGAGTACCATGGCCATTATCGTCCATTGGACTACTATCATCGTTAACATAGTCATACCCACCAAGGTAATTTGCTGCAAGGTCTGGGTGATTGTAGTCTACACCGGTATCGATAATAGCCACTTTAATTCCATTACCAGTAAACCCTAGAGCATGTACCTCAGGAGCATTTACCCTTTCAATTCCCCAAGGAATAGTCTCTCCTGTTATCTGGGCAATTCCATCCGGTTCGACAAGATCGATATTCGGATTCTTAGAAAGAGCATCGATGGCCTTCAGAGGAAGTTCAGCTGCAATAGCAGGAACAACATCATATTCGTACTTTATCTCTCCACCATTTGCCTTCACAAGCTGGGCATCGGGTTTATTCTTGAATTGGATAAGAACAGGAACTTTTTCATTATCGGACGATACAGCACTTGCCGGTGCCACCATAAAAGATAGCAGAATCGACAAGATCATTAATAACGTAATTGGTACTTTATTCATCATATCACCGGTTTTTCACCAAATGGAGCTTTAAAACGGAATAATATATCTGCACTTTAACAATAGTAGAACAGCTTAATGGACACATATAAGAATGTTATGAAATTATCACGGACATTTTTGTAAAAATTATACAGTTACACATTAATTACAGATGCAAAAATTATAAGCAGCAAATTATGAGCAAAATAATAATCAAATGAATATTGAAAACAATATTCATTCGAAGTCGGAAAGTCCTTTCAGGTCCAGCGTTGCGAAATAGTCTTCCACTGTTTCTGCTCTTCTGATCTGCACAAAACTTCCGTCAGGTCTCAGAAGTATCTCTGCTGACCTCAACTTGCCGTTATAGTTGAAACCCATGGCATGTCCATGAGCTCCTGCATCATGGATAACAAGTACATCACCACTCATGACCTCCGGAAGAAGTCTGTCAATGGCAAACTTATCGTTGTTCTCACATAGGGAACCTGTGACATCATAGAGCTGTGTGGCTTCCTCGTTCTCCTTTCCGAGAACAGTTATGTGATGGTAGGCTCCATAGAGCGCAGGACGCATGAGATTGGCCATACATGCATCTGTACCGACATAGTCCTTGTAGATGTGCTTCATATGACGTACACTGGTAACGAGATAACCGTAAGGTCCTGTTATGACCCTTCCGCATTCCAGGAATATCTTCAATGGATGCAGGTCATTTGCCCTGATGATCTCATCATATGCCTTGCTGACACCCTTAGCGATCACATCATAAGGAACCTTATCCTGCTCGGGTCTATATGGTATACCTATTCCACCGCCAAGGTTCACGAACTCGAACTTAATGTCCAGTTCCTCTGAGATCTCAGCTATAAGTTCGAACAGTATCTTTGCTGTCTCAATGAAGTATTCAGGGTCAAGTTCATTTGAAGCAACCATCGTGTGCATACCGAACCTCTTGACGCCCTTTTCCTTCATTACGCGGTAGCCTTCGAAAAGCTGCTCCCTTGTGAAGCCGTACTTTGCCTCTTCAGGATTGCCTATGATGGCATTCCCTTCCTTGAGAGGACCGGGATTGTAACGGCAGCATATTATCTCAGGCAGACCGGCTGTCTCTTCAAGATATTCTATATGGCTGATGTCATCCAGATTGACGATGGCACCCAGCTCCTTAGCCTTGATGAACTCCTCTGCAGGAGTGTCATTGGAACTGAACATTATATTCTCACCAACGATCCCTGTACTTTCTGCGAGAAGGAGTTCTGGAAGGGAACTGCAATCAGCACCAAAACCCTCTGCCTTGAGTAACTTCATGATGTACGGATTTGGCAGTGCCTTTACCGCAAAATATTCCTTGAAACCGTTTACAACACTGAAAGCTTCCTTGAGCTTCCTTGCATTCTCGATGATCGCCTTCTCATCATATACATGGAAGGGTGTTGGATACTTTTCAATCATCTCTGTTATCTTTTCCTGTGTGAATGGAAGTGTCTTTGCTACCATTGATCTCCCTCAACGTTACTCTACATATCTCTGCTCCCCTTAAACTCGGTCCATCAATAAATAGTTGATTGGAGAAGTGAGACCATCATCTGCATGATATGTCTCTTGATAATGATTTTATAGTAGTTCTCACACCCATTTCTTTTTTAGAACGCAGAATATATATACATCTTGTTCGCATATAGTAGAACAATTGGGGCGTATTTCATTTTACAAATTACAGAGGACAGTTTACGAAAGCCAGTTTTAGAAAAGAGGATATAGAAATGAACGAAAAAGATCATTACTCCGGTGATGATGACTCGCACGATAAGATAACCAGCATCGATGAACTGATAGAACACATTGTGGAAATGTTCGCAAGTAACATCGGAGAAAATGGTGAAAAACCAGTGATACATGGTTTTACATTTATCAACCAGCCAGGGAAGAAGCCTTTTGTGTTTGGCTTCAAAGGCCATAACGAGCCTGAACCCATGGAATATGAGGAAGAGAGCGAGGGAGACTTCTATATCTTTAAACAGGAACCTTTCATTGATGTCTGCGAGATCGGGGACGAAGTAATCCTCCTTGCAGACCTTGGAGTTGAGGAAGAACAGGTTGAGTACTATCCATACGCTTCACATGTGGAGATCTCGGTCATAACACCCAATACCGGGTATTCCCGTGTAATCGACCTCCCATGTGATGTCGACCCGGAGACCATGGCCCGGAGTTACAGGAACGGAGTACTTGAACTGGTGTTTCAGCTTGCTGATGTGGAAGAGTAAGAGAGGTATTTGATCTCCTCTTTCTTTTTTCATAATTCCCATTGACCATACCCAGCCGCAGAGGATCTTATTTCCTTTTTAATTCATTCCTTTATCTTTAGTCCTGACTCCGTATATTATCAGTTCTTTTGACAAAAAGCTCCCTCCTGAAAAAGACGCAAAGTATGGCAAGTGTCAAATACTTGAACCCTGATTTCAAACTAAGCAAAAAATCGGGAAAGATCTAAATGATAAAAGTAGTCAAAGCAGACGAAAGACATCTTGTTGACAACGACTCACAGAACAGTTACTGGCTCTTCTCTTATTCTGATTATCTGGATATGCAGAACACACATTTCGGTGATATAAAGGTCTTCAATGATGAGACACTGAAAGCAGGAAAAGCATTCAATACCGAGTCTACCAATGATAATGAAATAGTGACCATTGTCCTTGAAGGAGAACTTACCCATGAGGACAGCACAGGAACAAAGGATGTACTTAGAGCCGGTGATGTACAGGTCATATCAGCAGGTAGCGGTACCTCATTTTCAGGAATGAACCTCACAGGCAGCGATGTTCGCTTATGCAGGATGTGGATCACTTCCCTTACGCAGAATATGAAACCTTTATGCAGAAAAGAGAACTTTGAACTGGATTCCCGCAAGAACGAACTGGTAGCCATTGTCGGTCAGGGATACCCGGGTGCGGTCAAGATGCGTGCCAACTCGACAATTTTCATGGCAGATCTTGAAGAAGGAAAAACCGTGGACCTGCTGGCGGATATGTCCAGATTTATCTTTATCTATGTACTTGAAGGTGAGATCACAGCCCTGGGAGAGAAACTGGCAAAGAATGACCAGGGTCGCATAACCCAGACCGATAAGCTTTCTGTCAAAGCTGATTCTGATGCACGTTTCATCCTGGTGGATGCTACAGGTGCATATATAGGATAAGGACAGGACCGGATGGGAGAACTTGCAAAGCTTCCCAATATCGGCAAAAAGGTCGAAGAACAACTATTACAGGCCGGAGTGAACACACCGGCCGAACTTATCGAACTTGGTAGCAGGAAAACATTCGAAAGGCTGATGACAATCGATGAGAGTTCCTGTATCAACAAGCTCTATGCCCTTGAAGGTGCCATTCAGGGAATACGCTGGCACCATCTCCATGAAGAGGAAAAGAAGGCACTGAAAGAGTACTATCTCTCCCTGAAATAAGAGGACAGATACTCGAATACCTCTCCAAGCTCCTCATATTTGAGATGGGCGTAACCGTCCAGAGGAGTAGGCATATTGTTGACAATAACAAATTTTCCTCCTGTCTTCAATGATAACATAGGAAGGGTTGCAGCTGGCTGGACAACAAGTGAAGAGCCAATGACCACGAAAAGATCAGCCTTTGAACTTGCATCCATAGCCCTGTCAAATGCATTCTGATCAAGCACCTCCCCAAAGAAGGTGATCTCAGGTTTTATCAGGCCACCACATTCACTGCAATGAGGAACTTCCTCCTCTTTTAACATGTCCACAACATCCTTATAGGTATATTGCCTGTCACATGAAAGACAGCTGTGGAAAGAGGGAGAACCGTGGACCTCGATCACATTGTCAGAGCCGGCCTTCTGGTGGAGAAGGTCGATATTCTGGGTTATCACAGCTTTAACGTATCCCTGTTTCTCAAGGAATGCAAGGGTATCATGGATAAGATTGGGTTCCTTGCTGTCAAGATCATAGATGAAGTCCCTGGCATGTGTATAGAAATAGGAAGGGTCCTTCAGGAAATAATCGAGGTCGAATATCCTGTTAGCATCATATTTTGTGTAGATGCCATTACTACCCCTGAAATCAGGAATGCCTGAGAAGGTAGATATACCCGCACCGCTCAGGAAAACAGTATTATCGGAACTTTCAATGAGATCTGCCAGCCTCTTCATACCTATATCTTACAATTCAGGGTTTATATTGCTTTGTCAGGGAAGTATGAGGAGAGGAAAAGGAAGGGGGAGGGGAGATAGGACCGACATTTTACGGCGTCCTCTAATCCTTCAGGATCATCATAGGATTCCCCACACCAACAACTGTCACTTTTGTCTCAAGAGGCGGATGTGACCAGTTATCAGGGGATGTTGTCTTTTTAGAGACACTTATCTTTGTGTCCTGTTCCAGTATACCACAGCGGACCTCGTATTCAAGCACTAGTTCCTTCCCGGTCCTTGTTGCGAACTCAACAGCATCCGCATACCTCAGGAAACGTTCCCTTCCAACAGGCGAGAATACAAGGAAATCCTCATCAGGATTCTCTATGGATGCAGGCATTATCAGGATCTCTATCCTCTTGACACCTTTACCTGCAAGAGCGCCTACAGCATTACCGACATCTGCGAATTCCGGAACCACCACATCTGCCTCGATGAGCGACCTGAGTTCGCTGCCATATGCCTGTGACGGACCTCCAAGAAGTACAACCGGCAGTTCCACCTTGAACTTTGCAGGATATTCGTGGCTCAGAAGGTCGCCTATCATACCTGAAGGATGATGGGGAAGGATGTAGGACATGAGGTCTGTTGCCATGTTCTTTGCCACAAGTTCCCTTACAAGTGTACAGAGATCGTACTTTCCCCTGGTAACATATCTCGCAAGGTTCATGGCACCGGTCTCAGCAGCATCCACATCCCATTTTGTATAGACCCCGAGAACATGCAGAGCATCGGTTGGAGTGAAGCCTATCCCCTGTATCAGTCTTTTTTGCACAAGGGAATCCAGTACCTTTGTTGGTACATCCCTGTTGAGAACACTGGAAAGTTCCACGGCTGACACCGGGTCGGGACCCATGAGATCCAGCACTTCCTTTTCACTATCTTCAAGGTCAAGAGCCTCATAACCTGTCCTGACAAAGAATTTGGTAGGCTGGAAATTCTCATCCATCAGGCCTCTGGAGATCACTTTATTCCTTTTGAGCTTGTTCAGGATATCAGGATAGGTCCTGGATGCAACACAAAGAGGAATGACCCTTCTGGGACCAACATGAACCTTCTCATCCATGATCCATATATGGCTGTCACCGCCTGTTGCGGAGGTCTCCATCTTCATGGCTCTCACACGGGTCTTCCATCCACCTACAACGGCACCGGATGAACTAATTTCAGGTACTCCATTGTACAGCATGGAAACATCGGTACTGGTACCTCCTATATCGATCACGGCGCATGTTTCCATCTTTGAGAGGTATGATGCTCCAAGAAGACTGGCAGCAGGCCCTGAGAATATCGTCTCGATAGGTCTTTCCAGCGCGTCCTCGATATTATAGACAGAACCATCACATTTAAGCATCAGAAGACGTGCTTCGATACCACGTTCCTTTATGTCCGCTATAACAGAATTGACGAACTGGTATGTGATAGGGATAAGCTGGGCGTTCAGGACGGCGGTCACAGCTCTCTCATAGGCTCCAAGTTCCTGGGACAGTTCATATCCGCAGACAACCGGCATACCGGTCTTCTGCATGATGAATTCCTTGACCTTCAGTTCATGTTCGGGATTGCGAACACCAAAGTATCCGGAAACCGCATAAGCTGAGACCTTTGTTCTTGTCTGCTCGATGAAATCCTCCACAGAACAGATATCAAGCTCACAGGCCTCATCACCTCTGGGGTCATGCCCTCCTTCAACACACATCATATACTCTGTCGGGAACTCTGTTTGAGCTGGTTTCTCACCTACAATGATAAGACCCACATTGGTTCCCGTACCCTCAAGGAGAGAATTGGTTGAGAGAGTTGTCGAGACCGACACCAGGTTCACGTTCTTTAAAAGTTCCGGGTCAAGGGAATCCAGAACATTCCTTATTCCTTCCTGCAGGTCAGGATATGTTGTAAAAGCCTTCTTTGAATCCACAATTGCTCCATCGGAGCCTCTTATAAGTACTGCGTCAGTATATGTCCCACCAGCATCGATCCCAAGACCAAAATGCATTTGATATCACCCGTTTTAAAATTAATTGAACTATAATTAATAGATGGTCTGTGAGATATATAAGCATATCAGAAGCATAGTAATTTCAATAAATTTTTAAGTACTGCAGGCCATATCAGATAAGGGGTTTAGTGTAATGCGGGTCAATTATATCGAAACTGTCCTTCCATGTATAGCAGACCCATGGAAACTGCGGATCATTGCACATCTTGACGAAGAACCTGACCTGATGGTCATCTCAAAGTACCTCGATGGGAAATACTCTGAGAAGCTGGGAATGGTAGTTGTGAAGAATGGAATAAGAGAAATGAACTTCTTTCAGAATGGTCAGGTCACCATACGGATGGTTGATTCCGAAAAGGAAGCAAGTGACCTTGTGAACAGACTGCTGACAATGGCATATCATAAGGCTATTGTCACAGGAGATATCTGACCCAGGTTCTCTGTTTCGGCTCTGTTTCATAACCCTTTTATACTCAGCCTTCAAGGAAAGAACAGATATGTTCAGAACAACAGTTATCCCAAGATTCGGCGATTTTGACGGACTGAAACACGCCAACAACATTTCCATTGCCATCTGGTTCGAGCAGGCAAGGACCCCCATCTTCAGGATATTCACCCCTGACCTCGACCTGAGCTATGAGAACTGGAAACTCATTATGGCAAGGACAGAATATGAATATGTGGGAGAGATGTTCCTCGGCCCGGACGTTGAGATCATCACCTATATCTCAAGGATAGGAAATTCTTCCTTTGTAGTTACACAGGAAGCATGGCAGGATGACAGAAAGGGTGCCATCGGCAGATCAACAATAGTACACTATGACTTCATTAACAAAACATCGGTCCCGCTGCCTGATGAGATCAGAAAGGAACTTGAGAAGCACTTTAAGGAAGAAGAACAGAACAAATAAAAGAAGCAGGGATGATGTGGAACTCACACCATCTTCTTTCTCTGTACATAAGCGACTGCCAGTAGTCCGACGGATGCCAGCAGGCCTGTGAATCCGGGTATTCCGGTACTTTCAGTTTCTTCGGCGGTCTCAGGCAACTCACTGTACTCTTTATACTCTTCATAGACAGCTATGGACGTACCAAGGAAAGCACTATCATCGGAGTAATAATCCTGAAGCTCTTCAAGCAGTGTCTGCACATCTGCATCAGTCATGAAATCCTCCCCAACTGATATACCTATCAGGGCCTTTCCATCGGATACTCTTATCTCACCCATTCTGGATGCAACCGAATCGATCACATCAGCCTTGCTCTCAGGATTCGTGCCTTCAAGGTAATATGTCTGAAGTATTATCAGGTCCGCAGTCTCTGCAACCTCTGAGATATCGGACCTGTCATATGATGCAGGAATATCAACAGCGACCGCAACTTCGTTACCGGTCATCTCACGGACATCTTCCAGAAGCATCAGATTAAGCTCACATGCCTCTCCAAGGTCCTCACTGCATGGGTCAAGGGCAATATCGACACCATCGTAAGCTGAAAGTGACTTTTCATTATAGTCAAGGATCTTTTCAAGTACGCCCTTCACATACACGGAATTGTCCTCAGATGATGCACTCTTCGGATCATTGAATATCATTGCATAGACCTGGATATCATTGTCGTGGGCTGTCTTTACGAACCTTTCAAGATCCCATACATCATCACCATCGGTGAGCAACATGATCGTGTTAAGTCCACTGCCTTTGAGCTCGGATATGGTGCTATCATCATAGTCTGTAGAGTTGAAGATACGAATGGCACTTATCAGACCGCTGGCAGGTGTTATATTGATCCTTACCGGTTCTGCCTCTGCAACTGTCCCATCTTCCCCTGCCATGGCACTGGAAAACGTTACTGAAGGTTCAGGATAGACGAACTTTCTCACATAGGCATAATCGATCCATGAAGAACCGGTATTATCAGATACATCTGAATATGTACCTGTGTAGAAATAGGCCTTCATGTCAGTGACAGGTATGTAATTGTTCTCCTCTGTAGCCTCAAGGTCCATCTTACTGTCCCTTACACCATTCCTGTACCATGCGATCCTTCCCAGTTCATCTTCCGTATCCATATACCAGGCAACCCCGATAGTATACCAGTCACCCTCGATCACATTGATATCAGTAAGGTCCTTTGGATAATAACGGGCATCGCTCTTAGCATTTTCAAGTACCCATGTGACCCTTGTCTCGTTCTCAAGCTCACTGGATGCAAGTATCTGGTTCTTTGTCTCTTTCTGAGGGTCAACGAATCCCTGCATCAGGACAGGACCACGGGTGTCGGTTCCTGTTGTTGTCTTCTTCCTTTTGACAACGAACATTGAGTTCACAGAAAAATCATCCTTGGACTTGATGGTCGCGACATCCTCTGGATGGAATTTTGGAACGATCAGGTTGACCAGACCGGAGCTTAGTTTTATGTCACTGCCCCCGTTCGTGAATGTTTCCCAGTTGCTGAACAGACCTGAAGCCCCGAAATCATCGAACAGGTCGAATGTTGCCGGTCCGCTGCTGATATCCGATGCCTCCATGTTGCCATAGTACATTGTTATCTTTTTTGTACCATCAGCAGCAATGGAAGGAACCTCCACCCAGACTACGGCTTCTTCCTTTTTGGAATTCCATTCCTCTATCCAGTGTTGTAACTGCTTCTCACCTGATGTGAAACGCAGATCCTCTCCACCTGACTGAGCAAGAGAGAAATCAAAGTTAGAACTATCAAGGATCACAGGGATCTGATAGTTGATCAGATTATTTCCCGAGTTCTCTCCGATGTATATCTCTTCAGAATAGTTCCATTCCCCACCACCGGAATAGGTCAATGCTGCGCATGGTTGAACAAATAAGGCACATGCGGCCAATACTACCATAATGTGTATAATTCTTTTGAACACCGTTCCTACACCTTCTTTTAGCTCTTACCACCATTCGAGATTTAATTTCTTACTAATTATTTGCGATCAGATAGTATAAATATTGCGCACATCAAACTATCCTGCATTACAGCAGCTCAGCAATAGAAAAAAAGCAATGATAAGATAAGGATCCGGAATATGCCTGCCAGTTTGATCAGGAATGTTTGCTAATGAAATGATGTATCAATTGACCGGATATGCTGTCAGTTCCCGGAATATGAGGGATCTCATCCTTTGTGTACCATCCGGCATCCTCTATCTCGATACCATCGATCCGTATCTCACCTTCCGAATGTTCAGCTGTGAAACCTATCATGAGAGAATCGGGATGAGGCCAGGGCTGGCTTCCAAAATATCTGATGTTCCTGACAGAGATCCCCACCTCTTCCATCACCTCACGCACCACCGCCTGCTCGATCGTTTCACCTGGTTCCACGAATCCGGCAATGATGCTGTATCTTCCCGGAGGGAAATGAGGGGAACGTGCCAGTAATAATCTGTCTCCTTTCTCAATAAGCACGATTATGGCAGGAGAGATCTTCGGGAACGCGGTGAAGCCACATTCAGGGCATGCCTTTGCTCTTTCTGCCGCCTTGAGTACTGTAGGAGAGCCACAACTGCCACAGAAGAGTGTGTTCCTGTCCCATTCCATGATATGGACAGCTTTTCCTGCAAGTGAAACGAATGGTTCTTCAAGTATATCGGCAAGTCTCCTGATATCGAAGAAACTAAGATCGTCTGAGACAACATCCATATCACTATCTTCTGTCCCATTGAGTTCCATGGAATAACAGGATACATCCCTGAGCTCTCCAAGATACTGTTTTCTCAGGATATCGAGGCACATGTTCTCTGCTTCTTCAAGAGATGGCAACCTGAGACTATCGTTCTCATCCAGCAACAAGAGTTTGCGATCCCTGAATGCAAAACAACAGGTTTCGTTAGTTCCTTCTTTTTGTGGGGGACTTACCAGTGGAACGAATTCTGAACTTAGATCTATGTCTTGTGAACTCATGGTTTGAGAAATAATGTTCGGTTATGTTTATCAAAGTTACCTTTGACGACTTAAAGCTTTAATAAGCTGCAAACAAAATATTACATGGGTAAGGGAGATCTTGCGATGAACTATCTGATACTGGTAAGACACGGACAATCAAGGTGGAACCTTGAGAACAGATTCACAGGTTGGGTGGACGTTCCACTCAGTGAGAAAGGCATTCGTGAAGCTATGGATTGTGCAGAGGAACTTGAGGATTTCCGGATCGATGTTGCCTTCACATCGAAATTATCCAGGGCACAGGAAACGCTTTTTCTGATACTTGCAAAGCAGGAGAAAACAGGCATTTTTCTTCATGAGAGCGAAAAAAGGGACCGGTGGTCATACCATCCTTCAAGGGCGGATGGTTCCGAAATACCGATATATTCAAGCGATGCTTTGAACGAACGTTTTTATGGCAACCTTCAGGGGCAGAATAAGCAGAAAGCAAAGGAGACCTATGGGGAAGAACAGGTATTCATCTGGAGAAGAAGCTACGATGTACAACCTCCGGGTGGTGAGAGCCTTAAGGATACCTACGAGCGTACGATACCCTATTTTAAGGAAAGTATCATCCCGCAACTTGAAGACGGGAAGAACGTAATAATCGCTGCCCACGGCAACAGCCTGCGCTCCGTGATCAAATACATAGAGAATATCAGTGACGAGGAGATACCAAAACTCGAACTTGCAACAGGGAAACCACTGTACTATCAGTTTGAGAATGGGAGTTTCGTCAAAGAAGAAAAAGAATAACAGAAATGGATGTAGTGAAAGATGGTACTTTCACTCGTACGGTGATACCTCATCAGGCATCGGGGATGTATGCAGGATACACTCATCACCATGTTTTACCAGTTCCTCGATGGATTTCCTGAGTATCGATGGATAGACAAGTCCTACTTCTTCCTTTATTGCACGACCCTTGCAGAAGAACTTGAACGTGGGTGTTCCCCTTACACCATATTTCCTTGCGGTCATAGGACTTTCAAGTCCGTTCATCCTGACAAAGGTACAGGAATCATGGAATTCGTTGGAATAATCCCTGAAATATGGTTCTATTTCCTTACAATGGGTACATGTGGGAAGATAGAACATAACGACCATTGGTTTTTCCTGGTTCTCGAGAAGCTCTTCCCAGTTTGAATCATTGACTTCTAATACATTGCTTTCAGGCATTTTTACCGCTCCCATAATAAGAGGGGACTTATAGATATTAAAAACTTATCTTCAAAGCTTCAAAAAAGCAAATGTACATTTGATGGCCTGCCTTATCAGGGAAAGATACACCAACCAAACTGACCGATAACAGATCCAAAACTACCATAATGCAAAATATATTTGTATAATAATATTTGATTAATCACTAGCAATATATAGGTTAGCAAGTATCATAGAATTACAAAAAAGGGCGTTATCGATCGATATGGAAGACATTCCTGAACTATTTGATGAAATGGAGCATGAATACAGAAGACAGTTACTTCATGCTGCCTTTGGTCTTCTGATACTGCTATTTCCTTTAATAGGTCCCAGGACACTGCTCATTATCAGTTTCCTTATAGTGATGGGACTCAACTTTCTACCGGAAGATTCACGCATCTGCAGATACCTTTACAAGAAACCACTTCCGGGTTCCCGGGAGATGCTTACAGACCGCATCAATGAAGGGCTCAGGAGTGCAAAGAACCTTGCGATATCGGTATTCATACTGCTGCTGATAAGCTCATTACTGGAACTAACTTCCTATCAACTGCCATTATATGTGATCGCAGGTGCCATCGCGATATCCACTTTCGGAACCAGTGCAGCGAATTTCATGCGCCACAGGAAGAAGCTTCAAACACTTCATATCGAGCATCAGGATAATGATATACATGAAAGATACCTGTTACCATCAAGCATAGTCCTCCTCGCTGTCGGAATATTGACAGCTTCCTTTGCCGGTATCTGGCTCATATACTGGCAGCAGAGCGATGTCAGTACTAACATGGTGATCTTCCTGGCGGTCATAGGTTCTCTTACAGGTGCACTTTTTGAATCGATTCCCGGAGACATTGACAATAATATCTCGGTGCCACTGGGTTCAGGAATGATGATGTGGCTCTTCAGTTCTTTCGGATACTCGGTTCCACCACAACAGATGCTCTTCGCACTTATCTTCTCTATAGTTCTGGGCTATCTGGCATACAGGACAAGAATCGCAGACCTCTCGGCACTTTTCAGTGCAGCACTTCTGGGAGTGCTCATCATAGTGTTCAGTGAACTCTTCTGGTTCATTCTCCTGCTGACATTCTTCATACTTGGTGGAGGATTCACCAAATACAAGTACAGGTACAAGGAGTCCATAGGACTTGCGCAATCAAAGGGTGGTGTCAGGAGCTATGAGAACGTTTTCAGCAACAGCACGGCTGCTCTGGTACTTGCGGTCCTGTACGGGATATATCCCCAGCATGCGGAACTCATAATCTTCGCATATCTGGGTACCGTGGCAACAGCAACAGGAGATACACTTGCCAGCGAAGTGGGTACTACTGCCCGTGCCCAGCCAATAATGATAACCACACTGAAGCCCGCAAAGCCCGGTGTTGACGGGGCGGTGACGGTACTTGGCGAGATAGCAGCGCTTCTCGGAGCCATGGTTATAGGTGTCCTTCCTGTCCTTTTTGGAAAGCTCGATGATGCACTCCTTGTAATAAGTATTACAACAGCAGGTGGTTTTCTGGGAACGAACGTTGACAGCATCCTTGGAGCCACACTTCAGAACAAAGGAATGCTTTCAAACAGTGGTGTCAACTTTGTGGCAACCTTTGCAGGTGCCATTATATCCGGTATCCTCTATGTGGTTATAGTTTAACTGACACATGTATCATCATTCGAACTGACATGACCTTGCAACCCCGCTTTTAACCGCTGCATCCGCAACCGCTGATGAAACAGCTTTTACCACCCTTCTGTCAAGGGGACCGGGGATGATGTAGTTCTCATTGAGCTCATCGTCGGAGACAATACCCGCAAGTGCATAAACCGCTGCCATTTCCATTTCCGGTGTTATGTCACTTGCACAGGAATCCAGAGCACCACGGAATATCCCCGGAAAACCAAGGCAATTGTTTATCTGATTCGGACAATCCGAACGACCGGTGGCAACTATCCTGGCACCAGCTTCTTTTGCCACTGATGGCATGATCTCAGGAATTGGATTTGCCATGGCAAATATAATCGCATCTGATGCCATGGACGAGACCATCTCAGCACTTACGATATCAGGAGCTGAAACACCTATAAACACATCTGCTCCGACAAGCGCATCTGCCAGAGTACCTGTGATCCTCCTGTCATTCGTCGAACCTGCTATCTCTTCCTTTTCCGGGTTCATGCCTTCATTACGGCCTTTGTGGATGATTCCGCGTCTGTCGCATACAAGAAGCCTTTCAGAGACCACGCCTGCATACAGGAGTTTGAAGGCTATGGCTTTCCCTGCAGCTCCTGCACCAGATATCACCACACTGATGTCCTCCATTTCCTTGCCAACAATCTTCAGTGCATTGATAAGTCCCGCAATCACTACAACAGCTGTTCCATGCTGGTCATCATGGAAAACAGGAACTAGAAGCTCATCACAGAGTCTTTCCTCTATCTCAAAACAGCGGGGAGCACTGATATCCTCAAGATTGATGCCACCGAATGCAGGTGCTATGTTTTTGATCGTCCTGATCGCCTCTTCTATGTCATTGGTATCAAGACAGATAGGGAATGCATCGATATCTGCAAGTTCTTTGAATATCAATGCTTTTCCTTCCATTACAGGTAAAGCTGCATATGGACCTATATTCCCGAGGCCAAGTACTGCAGACCCATCTGAGATCACTGCGACAGAATTCCTCTTCATCGTATACCTGTAGACCTGTTCATGATCCTCAGCTATTCTTTTGCACGGTTCGGCAACACCCGGGGTGTAGGCAAGGCTCAGATCCCCTATGTCATCAAGAGGGACCTTGGCACATGTACCTATCACTCCACCGGCCTTCTCATGGAGGTCAAGTGACCTGAGACCAAGACTGCTATCACCTTCTTCACACATCGGGATCTGTTTATCTTTTTTCATAGCACCACTTCAGGATAGATAAAGGAGATATCTTATTGATACCTGATAACTGACTTTTCAACTCTCATAATACATTGTCCTCAAAAAAGTTATATGTTCTCCATGAATATCCTCATAGGATGAATACGGCCATCAGGGGAATCGCAAGAGAGACGCTTGAATTCATAATGGAGGTCAGCAGGTCTACATACCCGAAAGAGTTCGCAGGCCTTTTGCAGGCAAAGGACGGAGTGATCACCGATATTCTCATCCTGCCGGGAACCGAATCCAGCGAGGTCAATGCAGTCCTTAAACTGTTCATGATGCCGAACATGGCAGCTGTTGGTTCAGTGCACAGTCACCCCAGTTCTGTGATCAGACCGTCAAGAGCAGACCTCAGGCTCTTTAGCAAGACAGGGAATCACCATATAATAGTTGGTCATCCATTCGGCCCTGATAACTGGAAATGTTTCAGCGGGAATGGTGAAGAGATATCACTTGAGGTACTTGATGTGGATATAGAGGATGATGAGATACTTTAAACCCATGATCTCAACTTAGATCGGGGAACCCACTGGAACCCCATACCCTATCAACAAGATCATCAGACTCCTTCGTTGATAGCGGGATAGTAACTCCAAAAGTACTTCCTTTTCCCGGTTCACTTTCAAGGCTGATCTCACCGCCATGTACTTCTACGAATTCCTTGACAATACTAAGTCCAAGCCCTGTTCCCTCGAATTTCCTGTTGAGTGAACCATCGACCTGCACAAATGCCCTGTAAAGCCTTTCCTGGTCCTCTTCAGAGATACCGATACCCGTATCCCTGACCATTATATGCAGATCCCTGTTATTCTGCTTCACAGACACAGATACAGTTCCGCCTGCAGGAGTGAATTTAATTGCATTGCTGATCAGATGGTTCAATATGGTTTTGACCTTGGCCTTGTCTGCATATATCACACTTACATGCGGATCTATATCAAACTCCAGTTTGACACCTTTTTTGAATGCATTCGGACCAAGCATCCGTTTAACGTCTACCAGAATCACTGGAAGGGAGAACATCTCTATATCGAGTTCCATTTTTCCCTCCTCGATCTCGGCAATATAGATCAGCGAGTCGATAAGGTCGATGAATCTTGAGCCTGCAAACTTGATGATCTCCACGAAATGATGCTGTTCCTCGTTAAGCTCTCCGGTCTCCTGTGCCAGAAGCAGGTCGGCATAACCCAGTATAAGGTTAAGTGGGGTTCGAAGTTCATGGTTCATATTGCAGAGGAACTCGCTCTTCGTGCGGGAAGCGTTCTCTGCAAGTATCTTTGCGTCATGGATCGCTTTCTCGGCCTGTTTCGGTATACTTGTATCCTGAAGGGTCTCTATTGACCCGATTATCTTATTGTTGTGATCCCTGATGGGAGCTGCCGTAAAGAACATCCATTTGTTGATCGCATGAAAAAAATCTTCAGCCTGGTATCCGCCTTCTACAAAGGAAGAGGTAAGGTTCTTGTCACCATACAGCTTTTCGATGCTCTTCAGCGAACCATCAACTATCAGATCAGCAAGCACGGGTCTTTTCTCTTTATAGAAGGCCCTCCAGGCATCCTGGGTACCTATCATCTCACTGGCCCTGATGCCTGTTACGTTTTCACATGCCCGGTTCCAGTAGATCACATCATGGTCCGTGTTTATCACAAATGTTGGTATAGGGTTTCCATTGACTATCTGGAACAATTCATCCTTCTTGTCCTGAAGTTCTATCTCAGCATGTTTACGGGCAGTGATATCACGACCCACACCTACCAAACCAATGAGCTCGTTCTCCTCTGTGAAAAGAGGGGCTTTGACCGTCTCAAGAAGGACTTTCGTACCATCGGCACGGTCCATCCATTCAACACTTTTGTAAGACTTGCCTGAATCCAGAACCTTGCGGTCATTTGAACGGAAGAAATTTGCCTTGTTCCTGTCAAAGATATCATGACTCGTTCTTCCTACGATATCACTTACTGGTTTACCCACGTATTGAGAGAATATATCGTTGCAAGCAAGAAAGACACCATCTGTATCCTTGAAGAAAACAAGATCAGGGACCGATCTTAATAATCCCGAAAGGAGGGCCGTTTTCTGGAATAATTCCCTTTTTAGAGGATCAGATGTATCAAGACCTTTTTGATCAAAACCACCTTCAATATCATTGCCCGACAAAACTATAACTCCCACTTCTTAATGATCGAATAGTAGAACTGAACAAACAATTGCGGCACATGATATAAATATTTTGTATTTATTCGAAAAATATATTTGCAAATATAAGTAAAAGAGTCTATTGTACCAGATGATGACAGGGATCATAAAAGCAACTTGTCTTAGTTTCTGAAAGAAAAGAAGAACGAAACATCCGGAAAAAGAAGATCAGAGAAAACTTAAGAGCAGCAGACAATTGGGCACAGAAGGAATCAAACTGATAGAGAGCAAATGAGTGATGGATTTCCCCATTTGCTCTCTTTTTCACTAACTCCCGACTAGACCCATTCTGTATATTTGTGTGGTACAATTGTGTTTAGACTACGCCATGGTAGTTGAGGAATGAATAGTATGTCAACAGAGCGAACATAAGAGAGGCAAGAAATGTGCCGAAATTATATGTGTTGGAGTTAACGTGATATTCTGTCATGTTTTATCATGATATACTAGTATTTGCTAGTATATAAAACTAACTGTAATTTATCATGATTAATCATCTTATTTGATGGTGTACGAACTGTCATAGCAATATTATCCTGGAAATGAATAAAAAATACAGAATTCCTTTTTAATATTTGTCTTTTAAAAGTTAAAAAGATATTTAAGCTGCATAAACATTGATACTTATTGTCGATCCACAAGATATACATGGGAGTGAAAACAGATGTCAGATGATATTAAACAGAAAATTGTAGATTGCCTGAAAGAACATAAATGGTTGAACCTTGGGACAGTTGACAGGGATGGTAAACCAATGGTACATACCATGGCCTATGCATCCGATGGTGCAGTGATCTATTTCGGTACCGGAAAGGACACACGTAAAGTGGCTAATATGGCCAACAACCCGTACGTTGCCTGCACAGTGGACGATGACGAGGTAGAGGTAATGGCTATCACGGGTCTTCAGCTAGAGGGTAAAGCCTCCGTTGTAACTGATGAGAACGAAGCTGGCAAAGCCTACGGATTAATGCTTGAGAAATTCCCATTCATGGCTGAACTGCCAACAGAGAGTGAGAACCTTCTTTTCAAAGTAGAGCCTGTAAAAGCATATTACCTTGATTACACCAAAGGTTTCAGTCATCGCGACATGGTGACATACTGAAACTGATCAGAGCATTTTCTGGCAGGAAATATTCTTTTTGACCTGCCTCTTTTTTTATGAGATACCTGTATTCGATCACATCCATAAAAAGCAGGAAAAAAGGATCTTGCCTGCATGATAAAATATCAAGCCATGCCGGTAATCGATAAGTACCAGAAGAACAGAGAGAATGGAACAGCATTCAGATGAGGAAAAGCATGGACAGCATGGACAGCACAGACAATACTTCTAACATGGACGACATAAAAAGATACTTCTCACAGGAGTGCTTTGCTTCAAATTCCGGCATGATATTGACCGAAGTCTCAAAAGGATATGCAAAAGCAGAGATGATGATAGAGAAAAGACACCTCAATATTCTCGGCACAGTCCATGGTGGTGCGATATTCACACTTGCGGATATGGCATTCGCTGCTGCATCGAATTCACATGGAAACGTCGCTGTTGCTATCAATGCTGACATCTCATTTGTAAAAGCTGCATTTGAAGGCACCCTTTGTGCAGAAGCAAAGGAAACATCCATCAGCCCTAAGATATCAACTTACGTCATCAATGTCACAGATGAGAAGGGAGATATCGTTGCTATATTCAATGGCATGGCCTACAGGAAGAAGAACAGGCTGGATATTCCTGAAAAGTGACCGCCACTGAAAAGAGACGAGATCATTTACCGATAAAAAAAGAAATGAGATAGCTGAGTGGTCACACCAGCTCTCTTGGCTGTTTTTCTTCAGGCAATGAAGGCAATTTTGCAGAGCTCACGAACACGGGAGTTTCGACATCCTTTGCCCTCTCAAGAAGCAATTCCTTTCCCCTTTGAGTTATTCCGAAAAGAGGTACGGCACTGCCAACCTGGACCAGCGGTTTTACAAGTTCACGTATGTTCTTTGAAGCACAACTGGTGACGATATCAACATTATCCAGCAATTCCTGTGCGAACTCCCTGCCAATACCGGTCACATGTGCACCGATGATGGTCAGTTCAAGGTCCAGCTCGGATTCGAGTTCTCTCAACTCTTTTGCAGTCTCCGGGAAGACAACTGTCACAGCTATTCTTTTGTAACCGAGTTCTGCAGCCTTCCTTGTAGCTTCAACAGGATCGATGCTTGCAGTAGAAGGATCAAAGACTATACCTCCTCGTTCGTTGATCCCATTGATCGTCGCATCTATGGGTTCGGTCTCGACAAGACCTGAGATACGTGCACCGATTCCCTGTACAAGGTTCGGGTTGTTGGATATCACACTGCCTGCACCATCACATGCAGTTACAGTTGTATCAAGGAGTCCGCGGTTAAGACCTGTCATCATGGTCTCGGATGCACCGAAACCAACAAAGATATCCATGTCAAGCTGGCGTTTATCAGTGAAAAGGCCGAAATCCTCTATACGGAATTCCATGTTCTTCTTTATATCTTCCTTTGTGATCTCAGTGATCCCACGTGCCTTCTCAAAGATCGGACACCATCTGATAAGTGGTTCGCTTACCTCGACAACCTCACCGTTCTCAACAACAACTCTGGCCTTTCCCAGTATCTCCATTACATGTGGCATAGAATTCACCTTTGATATAAAATAAGTATGATCATCGGACAAGAGGACATGCTCACAGAGCATCCCTTTTGTCAATTACTTTTTTAGACTTCCCGGCTGTGCGTGGAATGTTACCTTTCTCGGTCAGTTCCACATTGGTCCTGATGTTGAGCACGCTCTTAAGTTCGTTCTCAACGTGTTTGCGAACAGCGGCAAGGTCCTTCAGCTCACCTGTGAATGCATTGTCCTCGAGTTCCACCCTCACAGTGATCTCATCGAGCATCTTCGCATTCCTGTCAAGGATGACCTGGAAGTGTTCTGTGACCTCGGGTATGTCCACAATGACATCCTCTATCTGTGAAGGGAAGACGTTTATTCCCCTGACTATGAGCATGTCATCGGCCCTTCCGAGAAGTCTGGATATGCGCTGTGTGGTACGACCACATGAACATTCATTTTCCAGTAACCTTGTGATATCACCGGTCCTGTATCTGATGATCGGTAAAGCTTCCTTTGTCAGGGATGTGAGAACGAGTTCACCCTTCTCACCTTCAGCGACCTGTTCACCTTCCTTATCAAGTACCTCGACATAGAAATGGTCGCTCCATATGTGGAGACCATCCTGTTCCTCACATTCGAAGGCAACTCCCGGGCCCATAAGTTCGGATAGACCGTATGAATCGTATGCCTTTATGCCAAGGGAATTCTCCAGTTGCTTCCTTGTATTTGATGACCATGGCTCAGCACCGAAACATCCTACCCTGAGAGAGAGCTTGTCCACGATATCCATCTCCTGAGCCGTTTCTGCAAGATAGAGCGCATAGGATGGAGTACAATGAATTGCAGTGACGCCGAAATCCATCATCATCTCAAGCTGTCTGGCAGTGTTCCCGGTTCCGCTCGGGACGGTCATGGCACCCATTCTTTCGGCACCGTAATGGAAACCAAGGCCACCTGTGAATAGTCCGTAGTTCACAGCATTCTGGAAGACATCATTGCTGTCAAGACCCACCATGGTAAGGTTCCTTGCCATGAGGTCGGACCAGTTCTCTATATCGTTCTGGGTATACCCGACAACAGTTGGCTTCCCGCTGGTACCTGATGATGCATGGATCCTCACTATATCCTTCCTAGGGACAGCAAAGAGCCCGAATGGATAGTTATCCCTGAGGTCGGTCTTCTTTGTGGTAGGTAATTTGCTGATATCATCAAGTGACCTTATATCATCAGGCTTTATGCCAAGTTGTTTGAACTTCTCTTTGTAAAAAGGAACATTATCATAGACTGCTGCAGCCGTCTTCTTCAAGCGTTTCAGTTGTAGTTCGGCAAGTTCGTCCTTTTTCATGGTCTCGTATTTTGGCTGCCAGTATCTCATAAAAAAATCTCCGGAAAATATCTGCTCATAGGAGTGAGCTTAAGGTGTTTAAACCTTTTTGCAGATACATATTCTTTTCGTCAAAATATGGCCGGAGGACAGAAGTTATTAACTTTGCTATTTAACCATAAATAGGACCGAACTGAAGATCCTGTACAGGAGATCTTACAAAAGCCGGATCATGGAGTGAAAATATCTTGTCAGATGATGTGACAGAAAACAAGGATATGAGCGAAGAGGAACTGATAGAACTCATCAAGTCCAGATTCCCCGGAAGGGATCATAAGACTTTTCTCAATGTTCTGAACAAGTCCAGCCCGACACATCGTGGCGAGATCCTCAGGACCACACGCTTGCTCCTTGATACTGACTGGATGCTTGCAGGACTTTTCCTTGAGGGTCTTCCAGCTGTCGCAGAGAATGAAGGAACAGAGATTATCAGGAAATGGGCAGGCATCGGTATTAAGATATTTGAGCAGAGCAAGGACCTGGCAATCGATTATTTTTCATTTTCACCACCACTCCTGAAGGAACTCGGTGCCAGTGAACTGGAAGAGTGGGTCCTGAATGGCTTATCTGTCTTTGAAGATAATCCTTCCTCTGGAAGACCTTATTTCTCCCTTGGGTCTGAAATCTCAAAGGAATTCATTGAGAACATCAAAGGGTCAACAGCATTGAGCGATATCATAACGGTCCTCCGATACTATGCCCTTGGTTTGTCAGGCGTGAATTTCAATATTCGGTCCCGGAGGGAGCTACAGACAAAGGATGACATGGATGCCATAAACCCTGTTATTGCAGGTAACACCATCTACCTTGCACCCCGGATAAACAAATACGGTGATAGCGAAGATAATTTCAGGATATACAAACTAAGCATAATGCATGAGGTCGGACATGTCCGTTTCAGTTCCCTGAAGGTCGAACACGAAGATGCAGCAGGACTGATGGCAGACATCAGGAAAAGGTACTCCACCATGAAGAAAAGGATCCCTTTACCGGGAATGCAGGCTGTGGGTCTTGTAGGCATTGACGATATCATAGCTCTTTTCCCGAATCAGGCACTTGCAGGGACCATACTGGGAGTTCTTGAGGATGCAAGGGTAGAGCACATGATAATGGAACGTTATGCGGGAGTTCGCTCGGACCTTGAGAGAATAAGACACCTGATGCTTCTGACAAGGCCAGCTCCCGGTGGAGGTCTTGAAGGGTTCATGGAATCACTTCTGTGGATATCCACGGGACATGAACCTGTCCATGATGCGGGCAGGGAGATAACACCCCTTCTGGACCAGGTCAGGAACCTGCTTAAGGACAGCATCTTCCGGGAGGGATCATCAATTATTGACGCACTTGATGCAACCTTCAACATATATACTATGCTTGATGCAAAAATGGGTCCGCTAAGCCAGAAGGATTACGAACCACTGAAGAACATCGACTACCGTGGAGTGAGTATAGGAGTGCATGACCGGAAGGATCCGCTTTCCTCCCGACAGCATGAGAATATCATCAGGCAATTCATCCCCGAAAAAGAGATCGAACTCACAGAAGAGAAAGAGATACCACTGGAAGAAGAGGGCAGGCGCCAGCCTACATATGCTTCGAAAAAGAACTGGAACATCCTTGGAAGGTACAGGTACGATGAATGGGATGCCGTTATCAATGGCTACAAACCGGAATGGTGTGTTGTCAATGAGGTCGAACCTTTCGGGATGTCAGATGAATATTACAGGGATTCGTCAGAAGAATACAGGAACGAGATAGCACTGATAAGGCAGATATTCAACAGGATGAAGCCGGAAACGTTCCGCAGGATGAAGGAACAGACCGACGGGACAGAGATAGATATCGATGCCTTCATCGATAATCTGATACAGAGGAAGTGCGGTGTGAACCCCAATGAGGGACTCTACCTCAGATGGGACAAGCATGAAAGGGATGTTGCAACCCTTTTCCTTGTAGATGTAAGTTATTCCACCCATAAAGTGATCGACTTCGAGGGAAAGAGCATACTGGATGTCGAGAAGGATTCACTCATCATCATGACACAAGCCCTTGAGAGCATAGGTGACAGATATGCCATCCATGCCTTTTCAGGTAAGTCAAGGGATGATGTCGAGTACTTTGTCATTAAGGAGTTCGACGAGGAACTCTCTGATGATGTTGCACGCAGGATAAGCCAGCTTGAGCCGGTATCAAATACCAGGCTCGGACCTGCCATCCGACATGCGATAAGGAAATTTGAAAAAATAGACGCAAAGACAAAGATAATAATACTCCTGTCAGATGGCGAACCCTTTGACACCTCCCGCGGGGAGAACGCCTATAAAGGAAACATTGCCGAAGAGGATACAAGGGTCGCGATAAATGAAGGCAGGGCAAAAGGAATACAGCTCTTCTGTATAACCGTGGATAATGAACCCGGCAATTATCTTGATAATATCTTCTCCGATTCAGGTTATACTATAATAGATGATGCAAGTTCGCTTCCTGAGAGTTTGCCGGTGTTGTACAAGAGGATAACTACCTAGTTCTATAAAAATTGCTTTTGTGACCGTAAATTTCCCCTGCAACACCAGAAGTCCAATTCCAGCGCCCAATAATTATATTTGTACATATATATTCAAATATGCCAGCATAATATTATAATTTTGACTGTATTTATTTGATTTTATGTACACATTAACATATTTCATGTACATGAATTATGACATGATGTCATAATGGTTTAAACCGTGTACATTCAGTCCTCTCATTAGATAGCAATGAGATATCCTGAAAAACGTAGGTTACTTACAGGAACGATACTTCTGGTCATTTTCCTGTTCACTATGCAATCAGCAGTAGCCGACAGCAGCGATATCTCAACTGACATAAGCTCCAGCTATAAACTGGTACCTGAAGAAGGAGTAGTAAAGGTCTCAAAAGAAATTACATTCCATAACTACAACAGTGACACCAAATACTGGAGAGGTTACTACTCCAACTACAACTACTATCTGCCTGAAGCTGCAATGAACGTTCAGGTCTTTGACGATGAGAGAGCAATGACCTTTTCCATAGCTTCTGAAGGCTATCATGTCTTTTACTTCAACAAGAAGGTCTGGTATGAGGAAAGTTACACATTCCATGTGACCTACGAACTTGAAGCTAACAGGAACACAGCCAGTTTCTCCATAAATGAATATGGGGATAACATAGATGTTACACTTGAAGTTCCATCTGATTTTGATACACATCTCAGCAGGGACGACTATGAGGTTGAAGAGAGATCATACTCAAGCATCTACAAGTTCGAAAAAGGCCAGGAATGGGATAAAGCCTGCACGGTCAGTTCTGTCAGGTCATCACCACGCATGACACTTGTAGAAACAGCACACCTTGATGAAAGGGATGTAGATGTGACCATACGATACTGGGAAGGGGAAGAAGAATGGGCACAGGACATCATGCAGACGACCATTGAAGGTCTGGAACTCCTTGAGGACAAATGGGGAATTGCATATCCAGCAAACTACAATATAACCATCACACAGGCCAACATCACAGAGACAGGTGGTTACGGTGGTTACAATGAAGGTCGCAGCGGTATCTGGCTCCTCTACACATCCAACCATGGAATACTCATACATGAACTGGCACATTACTGGACACGTGCCTGCAACTTCGACCAGTTGTGGATGGACGAGGGTTACGCTGACCTGTACACATATCTGGTACTGGCAGAGATGGAACCGGAAGAAGCAACTTCAAGACGTGACAGATTCCTCAGCAAGTATGAAAGCCTGAAAGAGGAATACGATCATCCACTGGCTGACTGGAACACTCCCGAAAGCATTGATGATACTTCAAATGGCAAACTTGTTGATTTCGGATATAAGAAGGCATTTGCCCTTACATACACACTGTATGAGACAACTGATGTCAGCACGCTGAAGGAAATGAATAGGGAATTCATCAGTTCAGGAAGTGACATCGACAACTCAGATTTCCTGGAGATAACTTCTTCATACACTGACCAGGACATAACCTTCATTGAGAATTATCTGTACTCCTGATAACTTTCCTACTGAAAACTTTCTTTTATTAACTTCAGGAGATAAATAAAACTGAATTAAAATATTACATTTTTGGATAATTTTATAAACCTAAAATACGTATAGGTATGTGGTCAGTGGGGACCACAATGAGATCTAATGCCTACGGTAGTCTTTATTCATTTGTGGGAAAGTGGAAGATGAATACCGAAAAAACAGAAGGGAATGCCATAGGGAATCTGGCAGATATTGTTGAGATCATACTTGACAATGCACCGATCGAAGAAGTAATGGAAATACTGATCGACCGAATCCCCTCCATTTTCCCCGAACCCGAGAACGTAGCCGCGGGAATAGAATGGATGGACATGAAATGTGAAGCCTTTTCATGTGAAAAGGAGGAACTTGTCCTCAGGAGTGACATCGTTATTGACGGTACTAAAGAAGGCACCATCAGGATTGCCGTCAGGAACATGGACAGGAAGAATATCGATGATGCTCATCTGATCGAGGAGTATAAGAGACTGCTTGGTCTTATAGCGAGGATGATATCAGTCTTCTTTGAGAAAAGAAAAGAAGTTGCAGACCTCAGGAACAGGGCAAAGATAGCAAGGGACTATTGCGAGAAGATAGATGACTACATATTCATTTTGGATCATGATGGCACAATTCTTGATTTTAACACTAATTTCATGGAATGTACCGGATATACTGCAGAACAACTGAGACAGATGAACATAACAGATATCATGTCACAGTGTGCAGAGGGCTTCAGAGAATCATTCCCGGTAACAGATACTATTCTGAACGGACATTCCACTTTTGAACTGGAACATAGATGTGATACAGGTGAGACCATACCGATGAGTGTCAAATGCAAACCACTTGACGATAAGAATGAGAGTTTCCTCTGTGTTGCAACGGACAGGTCGGAAGCAAAAAAAGCTGAGACCGAACTGGAAGAATCGGAGAGGAAATATTCCACCATCGTGGAAAAAAGCAACGATGGTATTCTCATTGTCCAGAATGGAAAAATAGTGTTCGCAAACTCAAGGATACTGGAGATAACCGGATACGTGCCTGAAGACCTCACGGACAGGGAGTATCTGATGATCATTCCTGAAGAGGACCATAAGATATCCAAAAACTGGTTCAGGGAACAGAGATCAGACCTGAATGGCAATGAACTCTTCAACATGGAACTGGTAACAAAAGAGGATAGGATAATACCCGTTGAGGCAAACTGGTCTATAATAGACTATGAAGGACAGCAAGCTGACCTGCTTATCATCAGGGATATCAGTGAAAGGGCACGTACTGAAGAACTTCTCCAGAAAGAAAGGGACCGGCTGGAGAACTACCTCGACGTGGTTGGTTCAATAATAGGAATAACCAATAGTGATGCTGAGATCATCTTCGTCAATAAGGTTGGTGCCGAAATACTGGGATATACGAAGGAAGATATCATAGGCAGGAACTGGTTCACCGATTTTCTGCCGGAAAGTGTCAGGGAGCCCACCAGAGAAGCATTTCACAAAGTAATGGCTGGCGAGATCGACCCCCCACAGTACTTTGAGAATCTCCTGCTTACAGGAGAAGGCGAGGAGAGGTTGATATTCTGGCACGATGTACCACTGGAAGATGAGAACGGAAAACGCATCGGAATGATAAGCTCCGGAGAGGACATCACAGAGAGCAGAAAGATGGAAGCACTTCTCGTGGAATCGGAGAAGAACCTCAAAACGATATTCAATAACATAGATGACCAGATATTCATCCACAGACCATATGGCAATTTCATCGATGTTAACATGGCCGTTCTCCATTCAAGCGGTTACACAAAAGAAGAAATGCTTGAGCTGGGACCAAAGGACATAGTAAGACCTGAACTACAGCCCCTCATGGATGCTTACACCGAACGTATAATGAAAGATAAGAAGATCATCTTCGAAATACCCTATATACGGAAAAATGGGGACTTACTACCACTTGAGATCAACTCCAGACTTATTGAATATAAGGGCGAAGAAGCTATTATTTCAGTAGCAAGAGACGTTACTGAGCGCAAAAAGGCGGAAGACAGGTTAAAGCGTTATGCAGGCGAGCTCAAACATTCGAACGAGCTCAAAGACCTTTTTACAGATATCATCAGGCATGACCTGCTGACACCGGCAAGTGTTGTTAAAGGCTACACTGAAGAACTGCTCCTTACAATAAAGGATGAAGAGACACTAAAACTGGCAGAGAAGGTCAGGGACAACAATGACCGGCTTATTGAATTGCTGGAAACGGCTACAAAGCTGGCAAAGCTTCAGAAAGAAGAGGAGATAACCTTTGAGAAACTTGATCTCGTACCGGTCATAAAAATGGTCATCGAGAGTTTCGGCACCCAGCTTGAAATGAAGGAGCAGGAAGTTAAGATAACCACAGATGGAAAGTACCTGTCCCGTGTCAACCCAGTTATAGAAGAGGTATTCGCAAATCTTCTTTCCAATGCCATCAAATACAGCACGAATAAAAGTACTATAGATATCACCCTTGAAGATGAAGAGAAAATGTGGAAAGTAAGTGTTGCTGACCACGGACCGGGCATTCCTGACGAGGAAAAGCCCCTGCTGTTCAATCGCTTCCATCGTGCTGATAAAAGAGGTGTCAAAGGAACAGGACTGGGACTTGCCATCGTTAAAAGGATAATAGAGATGCATGGTGGCAAGTACGGAGTGGATGACAGACCTGACGGACAGGGAAGCGTGTTCTGGGTCACAGTCAGGAAAGCATGAACAAAGATCGTCATGCCTCTTTTCAAATATATAATAACACCAGAACTATATTGATAATGCCCGCAAGAACGAACTTTTCCATCAGAATACCTGCCTGTCTTTCTAATAACACATATTATTTATTTTTAAGGTTTTGCAGACCATGATATTACTTATCGATAAGTACCATCATGAAAACCTATAAATACTGAGCATTATAAAAATAAGCGCATAAATATGGTGCCATCAGACATGCCCGAAAATACTGACAATGATCCTGCCTTTATTCAGAAAACTACCCCTATTGATCATCAGGAAGATGGCATTGTCATTATTGCACCGGACAGGACCATTACCTATTGTAATGAAAGCTGGAAAGAATTTGTTCAAAGCTATGATATCGGTCTTTTCAAAGATAACGATGGAATTGAAAAGTTAATAGATGAAAACTCTCAGGATACAGAGAATGCAGACAAATCTTCCTTCATGGTCAAAGGCATCTGTGACGTTATCGACGGCTTTGAAAACTCATTCACTTTTGAATATACACCTGAAGCCTCTGAACACGAACACAGGTTCCAGATGAAGGTCAGACCTCTTTCAAAAGACTATCCTGCAAATATTATTCTGCAGAACATCGACATAACTGAAAGAAATAGTTGCGAAAACGAGCATATTGACCATCAGGGATGTATCCATTCGTTACTCAACAACCTGCAGCTTGTTGGAGTTACACTCGACACTGAGGGGAAAGTTATCTTCTGTAATGATTTTCTACTGGACCTGACAGGCTGGAAAAGAGAGGAGATCCTCAACAGGAACTGGTTCGATATTTTCCTCCCGGTTGATATCGTTCCCGAGATAAGGGGATATTTTGCAAGTATACTGGAAAAAGTGGATGTGCCATCATACCATAGTAATGAGATCGTCACAAGGGAAGGCAACAGGAAACTGATAGCATGGAACTATACGGTTTTCAGGGATAGCGATGGGAATGTTAAAAGCATTACCAGTGTTGGCGAGGATACAACCGACCTGGAGTCTGCCGAAAGGTCCCTCATAGAAAGCAAAGGACAATTACGCACACTGGTAGATAGTTTGCCTGACCTTGTGTGGCTAAAAGATGTCAATGGCACATTCCTTGCATGTAATCCTAAATTCGAACGACTGGTCGGTGTAAAGGAATCAGAGATCATTGGGAAAACAGATTATGATCTTCTGGAAAAGGATCTCGCGGATTACGTTGTACAAAAAGACAGGGAAGCAATAAATGCAGGTATACCTGCGATCAACGAGGAAAAGGTCACCTACGCTGATGACGGGCATCATGAATATATCGAGACTATCAAAAGCCCAATGTATGATGCTGATGGAAACCTGATAGGCGTATTAGGTGTTGCCAGGGACATTACCCAGAGAAAACAGACCGAGGATGAATTAAAGAAGAGAGAGTTGAAACTGCGGACTGCACAGAGTGTTGGTCATTTCGGAAGCTGGCAGTTCGATCTTAATTCAGGAATGGTTGAGGCTTCCGAAGAAGCTCTCAGGATATATGGATTAGAAAAAGAGCAATTCACCATCAAAGAGGTACAAACGATCCCTCTTTCTGACCATCGATCAATGCTGGACAGGGCCTTAAGTGACCTGGTCGCAGGAAAAGCACCTTATGATGTCCATTTCAGGATAAAGAGACGTAATGACGGAGCTATCCGTTATATACATTCTATTGCTGAATATTTTGCTGAGCAAAATGTTGTGATCGGCACCATACAGGATATTACCGACCATAAAAAAGCAGAAAAGAAGATGGAAGAAGATGCGATCAGGAGACGCATATTCATAGAGCAGTCCAGTGATGGGATGATCATTCTCGATCAGAATGGAAAAATACTGGAAACAAACAGGAAATATGCGGAGATGACCGGGTATTCGAATGAAGAACTCACTGAAATGCATATATGGGAACTGGATGCTCACATGAAACCTGAAGAAATGGTCGAACACATCAAAGAGCATGAAGATACTGAATTATATTTAGAGACAACATTAAGGTGCAAAGATGGAAAGTTCCTTGATATTGAGATAAGTGCAAGCTATGTCACATTTGGCGGAGAGAAATTGATATTCTCTGTGTGCAGGGATATTACAAAGCGCAAGGAATCTGAACGTAAGATCCAGGAAGATGCTATAAGGAGGCGTATCCTGATCGATCAGTCCAGCGATGGGATCGTTGTTTTTAATGAAGGGGGCAGGGTTGTAGAAACTAATCAGAAGTTTGCAGAAATGCTTGGATATTCCCCGGAAGAGATCATCAGATTAAATGTATGGGACTGGGATGTAAACCTGTCGAATGAAGAAGATTTTAAAGAGTATGAGACGATTGCCCATAACGATAATTATATCGAAACCGTAGTTCGCCGCAAAGATGGTACTTTTCTGGACCTGGAGATCAGCTCGAGTGACGCAATATTTGATGGAGATAAACTTATTTTCTCGGTATGCAGGGATGTGACCAGACGCAAAAGGGCAGAAGAGGAATTGCTGCAAGCCAAGATAACAGCAGAAAAGGCCAGCAGAGCAAAATCAGAGTTCCTTGCCAATATGAGCCATGAACTAAGAACACCTCTCAATTCGATCATAGGCTTTTCACAGATGCTCAATGAAAGGATACCAGGAGAATTGAATAAAAAGCAGGCAACTTATGTATCCAATGTCCTTAGAAGCGGGAATCACCTGATAGAACTTATCAACGACATACTCGACCTTTCAAAGGTCGAATCAGGAGAAATGAAACTCAATCGCAGCCAGTTCATAGTAGACGACCTGTTAAAAGATGCTGCAACAACTATCAGGCCAGCTGCAAAGAAAAAGTCCATTGAGATAACAACTGATATACAGGGCTGCAACATGGATATATGTGCTGATCGGACAAAGATAAAGGATGTATTGCACAATATCCTTTCCAATGCTGTTAAGTTCACACCTGAAAAAGGAAGCATCGATATCAAAGCAAAATGTATCGATGACAAACTTCATGTAGCGATCTCAGATACCGGAATAGGCATCCCTGAAGAACAACAGGGAATGATATTCGAACCATTCAAACAGATCGACAGTTTCATGACGCGCAAATTCGAGGGAACGGGGCTGGGTCTTGCGCTTGTAAAAAGATATGTGGAGATGCATAACGGAAAGATCGATGTGCATAGTGAGGTTGGTAAAGGGAGTACCTTCACATTCATGATACCCATCAGCAGCAATGAGTATCAATGAGATCGCCTGAAATTTCTGCCTGAGATGTGAAGAAATTGTTTTGAATAACTATGTGTTCAACAGATGCACATTTATATATAATAGAAGTGATATCTTTTTAAGAGTAAATTGTTGAAAACCGGTGATCTATTGTCAGTAACAATAAAAAGTCTGCAGGATCAAAGCTATAAGCCCTCCGAGACCCTCAATAAAGATGAGGAACTACTTGATTGTCTATTGCAGAATGACTCAGCTTACAGGATATTGTTTAAAAACAACAAAGCTGCGGTACTGAAGGTCGACCCTGAAAACTCATTGGTCATTGATGCGAACAGAGCAGCCTGTGAGAATTTTGGATGGGACCGTAGCAATATCACTGGTATGAAATTACAGGAGATCATTGATCTGCCACATGAAATGATATATCCTGATAACAAAAAGGGCAAAGAAAATGGCACTGAGAACAAGTTCTCAAATTACTTTTTATTGAAGCATCTTACAGCTGCTGGAAATACTCGTGATATCAAAGTTTACTTCTGTCCTGTTGATACCATCCCACAAGATCATCAATATTATATCCTTCGCGACGTTACCGGGCACGAAAAGACCAGACAAACGCTTGAAGCAGAGATAATGAAAAGAAAGATCCTTATTGAACATTCCGCAGATGGTATAGTTATCATCGACCAGAATGGGAAGGTGTTCGAAGCTAATAGCAAATATGCAGAAATGCTTGGATATACACCAGAAGAAATGCTGTCATTGTACATGTGGGACTGGGACACGAACTACACACGTGAACAACTTCTGGAAATGGTCCGGCTTGCCGACAGCGTGGGAGTTATTCATGAAACAAAGCAGAAAAGGAAAGATGGAACTCTCATTGATGTAGAGGTCAGTGGAAATGCAGCTAAGTTCGATGATCAGAAACTTATCTTCTGTGTGTGCAGGGATATTACTGAAAGGAAGATCGCGGAAGAATCTCTGCTTGAAGCCAAGCAGGTTGCTGAAGACGCAAATCTGAGCAAGAGCCAGTTCCTTGCAACTATGAGCCATGAACTGAGAACTCCACTCAATTCGATCATTGGCTTTTCAGATATGCTGAATGATGGGATTGCGGGTGAGCTGAATGAAAAACAGGCTCAATATGTGAGCAATGTTTTGACTGGTGGTAAACATCTGCTTGGACTTATCAACGATATACTGGATTATTCCAAAGTAGAAGCTGGGAAGATGGAACTCTATTATGAGGAGTTCCTTATCCAGGATGCTGTCGGAGAAGTGAAAATGCTGACAGACCCCATTGCTGCTAAAAAGAACATAAACGTCAACGTAGATGTTGACCCTGTGCTTATCGTAAATGCAGACAGGACAAAGTTCAAACAGATACTTTACAACCTTACGAGCAATGCGATAAAATTCACACCAGATGAAGGTACGGTCTCTATTGGTGCCGGACCTGCTAATGATATGGTCAGAGTAACCATAAAAGATACCGGCATTGGGATCTCAAATGAGAACAGACCCAAACTCTTCTATCCATTCAAGCAACTTGACCAGTGCGCTACACGCGAGTACCCCGGAACCGGTTTGGGACTCGCTATTGTAAAGAAATATGTGGAAATGCATGGCGGGAATATATGGGTTGAAAGCAAACCCGGAGAAGGTAGTACTTTCGCATTTGTCATACCACTGAACACAGACCTGAACGATCTATGATATTCAATTACTAAGAACGGTCTTGTGGAATACTGAAGCCAAATATGCTGTAATTACCATACTCACTTTTGACCCAGACCTCCCCCTTGTGAAGCTCAACCAGTTCTTTGACAAGAGAGAGACCCAAGCCGGTACCTTTCTGTTTCCTGGTGGAAGTTTCACCTACCTGAGAAAAAGGCTGGAACAGTTTATCAAGATCATCTTCCTTTATTCCTACTCCAGCATCTTCAATTTCAAAAATAATCATAGAATCAACCACATCTGACCGGACAATGATGTTCCCTCCTTCATGAGAGAACTTGGCTGCATTACCGATTAGATTGTAGAGTATCTGCCTCAGCTTTCCCGGGTCAGCTTCTACCACATCCACCTCCGGCCCTATATCGATATTGACAGATATATTCCTGCAGGATGTCGAAGCACGCATGGCCTCCACTACCTCATTGATAACCGGTGGAACCATAATATGCTCATATTGAAGTTCCATCTTTCCGGCTTCTGCTTTAGATAGGTCCAGTATATCGTTAATGATATCAAGCAAGTGATATCCGCTTGTTCCTATGTTCTGAGCATATCTTTTCTGTTCACTGCTAAGAGAATCTGATGGGTCATTTGCAAGAATATCAGAGAACCCTATTATGGAAGTCAGCGGCGTCCTTAGTTCATGTCCCATGCTTGCCAGGAATTTTCCCCTGGCTTTACTGGAATCCTCTGCAATCTTTTTAGCTTCCCTGAGATCCTGCTCCATCCTTTTCCTTTCGGTCAGATCAATTTCCATGGAAAATATCTCCAGGCGATCATCAGATGTCGGAACAACTGAGTAGCTTGAGAATACAGGGATCTTTCTTCCATCTTTTGCCAGAAAGACCGTTTCATATGTCTGTTTATATTCCCTGTCATCCTTCATGGAAAAAAGAATATCTGCAAATCTATTTGCACTTTCATCTGGAATAATAAGATCAGACATATTGTGTCCCAGTACCTCCTCTTTTGCATAACCATACATGTTCTCGCTGGCCTGGTTCCAGTAATGTATCGTACCATCAAGGTCAAAGCCCTGTACGGCAACATCGGGAACATTTTCAATGAAATTCTGGAATTTTCTTTCAAACAGAACCAGCTGCCTCCCCTGATCATCCACTGTCCTTGACAGAGCAACCTGTCTGCTAAGCACTATATAGATCACATTGGTAATCATAAGGACAAAAATGAATGTAAGCGCCTTGATAAATGTCACATCACCCGGAACAAGTCCTTCTTCAAGAACAGTATCAAGCCATTTGCCTGTATAGAGCCAGGCATTATAGAGTACTATGAAGAATATCAACAGGGTTGTGATAGCTATTGAATATGGCCTTCTGAACCATTCTTTCAAATGAAGAGGATCCATTCCCTTATTATCACTTTTTATGTTGTGGCCTCCTTTTCGAAATATAGTCCAAAGAACTTTTACAATGATATAGGTATCAACGTTTTTCTTATCGATTCATTTATAACAATGTTATTATATAAAATGAATCATATAACAGTGGTAATAGTAGCATAAGAATACATAATGTACCAATAACGTTGTTCAATAACAATTTAATAAATGCACTTTTGAGTCCTAAAATGCGAGATATAGAATCCTATTCCACATACGTGAACATATTTTTGTTTCTGATACTGCTGAACTCACTTATGTCACGATTTGCCGTTGTAAAATCCCCTGTATCAACCGGGCCTGGTGTTTCAAGTATGTATTTTGCCGTGGCATTCATGATAGTATTTGCCCTGTGGTATGGGATCGGAGGTGCTTTATCCGCATATCTTGGTTGCATGATAGGAGCAGGCATACTTGCTGACATGCCTTTTTCCCTGAATGTCATATGGTCACTTGCAGACCTTTGGCAGGTACTTATCCCACTGGCTGCATTTTCCTACTTTGGTGTCAATATAAGACTACGAACAAAAAAGGACATAGCAATATTCATTCTCTTTGCCTGCATTATCAACAACCTGACAGGTGCTCTCTGGGGAGCACTCATGCTTGCCATTTACGGAATAATTGAGTGGGAAGCTTTCAATGCGGCATTCCAGGGATGGTTCTTTGGCAACATTATTGCTACACTGCTAATAGTACCGCTCCTGCTCCGCTATATAACTCCTTATATCCAGCAGACACGATCATATGTTAAGGGTTACTGGACATGAGGAGAAACACTAAGCCAATGTACAGGCTTCAATTTCGATATGCAGAACCATATATAACAAAAATATCTGGAAGGGTGTGTTATGGATAGAGAGGAGGACAGATGGAGACATGTATCACTAACTAACATGATCCCGTACTGTTCTCGTGTATTCTGATATCTTGGAACATATTGATGCAAACAACGCAGCAGCTGACTTTTACAGATGGTCAATAGAAGGAGGAGTTACAAGATCTTTATTCTGCAATCAGCCTCTGAACAATGACAGGACCATCGATGTTGAAGTCTCCGGACCCCGTCACCTGCAAAGAAAGTTATCTTTCCGGCACCTGCTCACATATATATAAATAATAGTATATTTTGCACTGGAAATAAGGGGGTGCTAAGACTCTGCACCTCAAAACATGATAAATAATTATATGTAATACTATACTATATTTACATAAAATATCAAGACATATTCAATTTAGACATTAACACTGATCAAGAGAATGAATCTGCACTCTTTGCATAAGTGTTGACCGTCATGAACGATTATAAGATCATATTCAAATACAGATCTACACTTAAAAAGAGCAGTTGTATGAATCTTGAAATGCTGATCTCCCTGGTGAACAATGCGGCTTTACTTCTTGCACTAGGTGTCATGTACGATGTCCTGTTTTCCAATGAGAGCATAAACACACGTGTAAAAAGTGTATCTGCAGGGATTGGCATTGGTCTGATAGGTATTGCCCTGATGCTGAACCCATGGGAGTTGTCTCCCGGACTGTTCTTTGACACACGTTCTATTCTGCTTGGTACGGTCGGCCTTTTCTTTGGATTGATCCCTGCGGCCATAGCAGGGATCATAGTTGCATCTTTCCGCCTCTATCAGGGAGGCATGGGAGCTATTGTAGGGGTTACTGTCAGTATATCTTCAGTTATAGTTGGATTGCTATGGAGACAATTCCACGAAAAGCTTCACAAATTCTTTGGTAGATCAGACCTCTACATTTTTGGTATCCTACTTCACATTATGATGCTCTTTTGTATGCTGCTGCTTCCATGGCCTTATGCATTTGAAGTCATAGAACAGATAGGTTTCCCGGTAATGTTGATCTATCCTCTGGGTACTTTCCTGCTTGGAACCATGCTTAAGAATCAGATGTTACGCAAAGGAATGCAGGATGCCGTTAAAGAGAATGAAGAAAAGCTCCAGGAATTCATAGATAACGTCCCGGTCGGGATGTTTCGTACCAATTCAGATGGTAAGGCCCTTCAGGCAAACCCGGAAATGGTCCGGATCATAGGAAGGGAAGATAAAGAGGAAGCCATCAATTACATGCAGGATGTAGGAGAACAATTGTATGTTGACAGGGAACGCCGCAAAGAACTGATAAGTATCCTCAAAAAACAGGGACATGTTGAAAATTTCGAATTTGAGATATTACGTGCAGATGGTAAACATATCTGGTTGATGCTCAATGCAAGGACACATATCGGAGAAAACGATGGTCCGTTCTTAATAGATGGTTTCACCCTTGATATCACAGAACGTAAAAAAGCAGAAGAAGCACTGAAACAAACCGAATTGAAATACAGGCAGGCACACAATATCCTGCAGAAGGTCATTGAAAGCCCTAAGGGTGTTGTCATATTCGCACTTGACAGAGACTACAAGTACATCGCCTTTAACAGGAATCATCAGATGACAATGGAGAACATCTGGGGTGCCAGCATTGAGGTTGGTTTCAGTATACTCAGTTACATCAAAGATCCTTCTGACAGGGAAAAGGCAAAAATGAACTTTGACAGAGCACTCACAGGTGAAGCTTTTACTATCATCGAAGAATACGGTAATTCTCTTCTCGAAAGACACTGGTATGAGAATGTATACAGTCCTCTTGAGGATGATGAAGGAAATGTTATCGGGCTTACTCTGTTCTTAACAGATATTACAGAACGCAAACAGACAGAAACAGCTCTTATTCAGGCTAAATTCATGGCAGAAGAATCAAATCAGATCAAATCGGAATTCATTGCGAATATGAGCCATGAACTCCGCACACCACTTAATTCGGTCATTGGTTTTTCCCAGATGCTGATGGAAAAAATATTTGGTGACATGAATGAAAAGCAACTGAAATATGTTTCCAATATATCAAAAAGTGGCAATCACCTGCTGGAGCTTATCAATGATATACTGGATATTTCAAAAATAGAATCAGGAAATATGGAATTTTCACCTGAGATGGTCGACCTTAAAGAATTGATGGAAGAGACCATAGCTCTAATGGACCCTCTGATAAAGGAGAAGAGGATCGGCCTTGAAGTTAACATCGATTTCGAAGAGCTGGAAATAAATGGTGATAAAACAAAGATCAAACAAATAATCTATAATCTACTTAGCAACGCGATCAAGTTCACACCTGAATACGGCAATATTCATTTTGATTCTAAAACAGTAAATGAGAACTTTGAGGTATCGATATCTGACACTGGTATAGGTATTCCATTGGAACAGCAGAAAGCTATTTTCGATCCGTTCAAACAGGTCAGTTCATCCACAAACCGTACTCATGGAGGAACAGGACTTGGACTTGCAATCGTTAAATATTACGTAGAGATGCATTCAGGTGAGATCGGTGTTAAAAGCGAGGTTGGTAAGGGAAGTACGTTCACTTTTACAATACCTATTGATCTGAAGAACGAGTGACGAGTGGTTCCAAATGCATTACTAAGTAAACTCACATCTCACTCAGGCAGACTTATATGAAAATATTATCGGATTCGGGATAACCAGCTCACACATACATAAATATAGATAATAGTCTGTTTTGCACGGGAACGAAAGGTCTACGCACAAATATAACATTACTTCTTCATATTTTGCCTGTATTCTATATAAAACAAGTATAAATATATAATAGCACCTATATATTGTAACAAATAAGCAAATGTGATATATCTCTGTTATGTCTAAATGATAGATAGTTCGAGATAAAGAACATAGAGATCGTTAAAGATCATACACCGATGAGGGATATAGTGTGGTTATAGATAAATCCGGATACATGGCACTATTCATAGAATCACCGATATCCATAATGATACACGACAAGGAAAGTGGTGAAATAATCGATGCTAACCCTAAAGCCTATAATTCATTTGGATTTTCTTCACTGGAAGAATTACAGGCAAACAACATCTGGTTCAACCCACCGTACTCACTGAATGAAGCACAAAAATTCATACACAGAACTATTTCCGAAGGCTCCCAGGAGTTTGAATGGCTTCATAAGAAGAAAAATGGCGAGGATCTGTGGTTATATGTCCGGCTGAATACTGTTACGATCGATGGTGTTGAATGTGTCATGTCAGCATCGATCGACATAACCGGGAGAAAGGAAGCTGAGAATGCTTTACAGCAAAAGAGTGAGGAACTGGAAAAAATTCGCGAACGTTTCATGCTGGCAGTGAATGGTTCACAGGAAGGGATCTGGGATTGGGACCTGGAAAGTAACCAGCTATACTTTTCTCCTAAATGGAAGGAAATGATCGGATATGACGATCATGAACTCCAGAATTCCTTTTCTACCTTTGAGGTGAGACTCCACCCTGAAGATAAACAAAGAGTACTCGACTATCTTGAAAAATACCTGAACGGAGAGATATCTGAATACCATATCGAATTTCGCTTCCGTCATAAAGATGGTAATTACATCTGGGTACTTACCAGAGGGGTCGCTCTTAGAGATGAGAATGGAAAACCCTGCAGAATGGCAGGTTCTCACATAGATATAACCGAACGTAAAAAGAACGAAAGAACCCTGAAACAGGCGAAGCAGAAGTACAGACAGGCATACAAGCTCTTACAGGAAGTCATTGAAAGTCCTGAGAATGTTGTTATATTCGCTCTTGATAAAGATTACAGGTATATCGCCTTTAACAGGAATCACCAGATGACAATGGAACATATCTGGGGTGCCAGGATAGAGGTTGGTGACAGCATGCTTGACCATATCAAAAGTCCTGTTGATGCAGAAAAGGCAAAGGTGAATTTTGACAGGGTACTTGCAGGCGAGGCCTTCACCATCGTCGAAGAATACGGTGATTCATTATTTGATAGAAGATGGTATGAGAATGTTTACAGTCCTCTTGAGGACCATGAAGGAAATGTCTTCGGGCTCACACTGTTCTTAACAGACATTACCGAGCGTAAGATGGTAGAGGTCCAGTTACAAAGAAAAGAAATGCAACTTCGTACTGCACAAAGTATTGGAAACATCGGGAGCTGGGAGTTCGACCTTAATTCACGTAAGGTCGATACATCTGAAGAAGCAAAAAGGATCTACGGGATCGGGGAAAAGGAATACACGATCGATGAGATACAGGATATACCATTGCCGGAATACAGGCAGATGCTATTCGAAGCGATGATGGACCTTCTGAAAAGAAATGTACCCTATGAAGTTGAATTCAAGATCAAAAGGTCCAATGATGGGGAAATTCGTGATATACGGTCTGCTGCAGAATATTTTGCTGAGAGGAATGTTGTCATAGGAATGATACAGGATATAACTGAACGCAAAAAAGCTGAGATGGCCCTTCTTCAGGCCAAGGCACTGGCTGAAGAATCAAATCAGATAAAATCAGAGTTCATTGCGAACATGAGCCATGAGCTGCGTACACCACTTAATTCGGTCATTGGTTTTTCCCAGATACTGGGTGAGAGGATCTTTGGGGATCTGAATAAAAAACAAGAGGATTATGTATCCAATATACAAAAAAGTGGTAAGCACCTATTGGAACTGATCAATAATATACTCGATATTTCAAAAATAGAATCAGGAAATATGGAATATAAGCCTGAGCTAATCGATCTTAAAGAAGTAATTGATGAGATCACAGCATTGACAGATCCCCTGATAAAAGAGAAGAATATAGATCTTAAAGTCAGCAGCGGGTCTGAAAAACTGGAAATGAATGCTGATAAGATCAAAATGAAACAGATATTGTATAATCTTCTTAGCAATGCTATCAAATTCACAGAGGAGAATGGGAAAATAGGTCTTGAATCCAGAATGGAGAATAACAGTGTCCGGATATCTGTGTCTGACACTGGCATAGGCATTCCTTTAGAACAACTGGAAGCTATATTCGATCCATTCAGACAGGTCAGTTCAGCCACGAACCGAACGCATGGAGGAACCGGATTAGGCCTTTCTATTGTCAAATATTACGTAGAGATGCATTCAGGCGAGATCAGTGTTAAAAGCGAGGTTGGAAAAGGAAGCACATTCACTTTAACAATTCCGATCAGCAAGGAAGATAAATAGTTGCTGACCAAAACTAGCTTACATTACAAATCCACGTCTACCCAGCATACTCAATGATAGAATAATCATTGGTTATACACATTAAGGCCACTTAATTAAATATTAATTGTAGTATATTTCGCACTGGAAACGAAGGGCTCCTAACTGCCAGAATAATCACAGATCATCAAACTTTATTTTCTTTCACCCCTGCAACTGATATGAGAAACAGAAAATATAAGCACAATAGGTACATACTGATTAAATTATAGTACTATAAATATAATTATAGCGATTTGTTATATATATGTTGCTGAATAATAGTAAATATACACAGACATTATTGTGAAAAAATGGATCTAACAACTTATCTCAAACATTTGTTTACTATTTTCGAGCTCAAGCTGGCCGGTCCGGCTTTGAGTGCGCAACAAATGAGGCTGCATGGAAGATAGATTTACCCTTGAAAAGAACAGACTGAAAAGTATCACAGATATCCTTCAGTCAAAACATGACTCTGTACAGGAATTCCTGGATATTGTACTTGAGGAGGCTATCAAGCTCACTGGAAGTGCGATAGGTTATATCTACCATTATAATGAAAGAACGAAGCAATTCACTCTTAATACCTGGTCTAAAGAAGCAATGGAAGAATGTAAGATTGCTAAGCCTCAGACCACTTATAAGCTGCATGGTACAGGTATATGGGGAGAAGCAGTGCGGCAGCGTAAAACCATAATAGTCAATGATTTCCATGCTCCAAACCCTTTGAAGAAAGGTTATCCTGAAGGTCATATAGAGCTTCACAGGTTCATGACGATACCTGTTTTCAGGAACAACAAGATCGTTGCTGTAGCGGGGGTCGCCAACAAAGGATCGGATTACACGGAAAATGACAGGCTCCAGCTTAACCTGCTAATGGATTCCATGTGGAATGTCACAAGAGAGATCGGTGCTGAAAAAGCATTAAGGGAAAGCGAAAAGAAATACCGGGGTCTTTTTGAGAATGCCATTAATGCCGTAGCGATCCATCGGATAATTCTTGACAACAAAGGTGAACCAATCGATTATGTCTTCCTTGAGGCAAATGAAGCATTCGAAGAACATACAGGACTCAAAGTCGACGACATCATTGGAAGATGTGTGACCGAAGTTATTCCTGGAATTGAAAATGCACATTACATCAAAACATATGGTGAAGTGGCAATTACAGGTAATCCCATCAGCTTCGAAGATTTTGCCGAGCCATTGAACCGATATTATCATATCAGTGCCTACAAAGTTGACGAAGATATATTTGCTACTGTTTTCCAGGACATCACTGAACGTAAGAATGCCGAAAATGCACTGATCAACAGAGAAGGACAACTACGGACTCTGGTAGATACCATCCCCGACCTCATATGGTTAAAGGATGCTGACGGGGTTTATCTTTCATGTAATACAAAATTCGAGCGTTTCTTTGGTGCAAAGGAAGAAGATATCAGTGGAAAGACAGATTATGATTTTGTAGACAGGGAGCTTGCAGACTTCTTCAGGCAAAAAGATGTAAAAGCAATGGAAGCCGGCAAGCCCAGTGTGAATGAAGAACTGATCACCTATGCAGATGATGGTCATGAAGAATATCTGGAGACCATAAAATGTCCCATGTACGACTCTAACGGAAAGATCATAGGAGTGCTGGGCGTTGGAAGGGACATCACCGGGCGCAAAGAAGCACAGGATGCCCTGCTTGAGGAACGCCAGCGTCTTGCAAACATTATCGAAGGGACGAATGTAGGCACATGGGAATGGAACGTGCAAACTGGCGAGACATTGTTCAATGAACGATGGGCAGAGATCGTTGGTTACTCACTGGAAGAACTGTCCCCCATTAGCATCCAGACATGGATAGACCTTAATCATCCGGATGATCTTGCAATATCCGACAAACTCCTTAAAGAACACTTTAGCGGAAAACTGGATTACTATGAATGTGAAGTGCGTATGCGCCATAAGAATGGGGAATGGGTATGGGTGCTTGACCGTGGAAAGGTCACTGAATGGGATGAAGAAGGCAAGCCTCTTCTCATGTATGGGACCCATGCAGATATCACTGACAGGAAAAAGGCAGAAGAAGAGCTTCTTCATGCAAAAGCAGAAGCAGAGAATGCCAACAGGGCAAAATCGGAATTCCTTGCAAATATGAGTCATGAGCTGCGTACGCCAATGAATTCGATCCTGGGTTTTTCCCAGATGCTATACGACGGAATACCCGGCAGTATCAATGAGAAACAAACAAAGTATCTTTCAAATATACTGAAAAGTGGCAATCAGTTAACGGACCTTATCAACGATATACTGGACCTTTCCAAGATAGAGGCCGGAAAGATGGAACTCGCATATGAGATATTCGATATCAATGACCTGACCGACGAGATTGTAGCATCAATGAAACCGGCTGCAATTGACAAGAATATAGATATAGTAAACGAGATCGATAACGGGATCATCGAGATATATGCAGACCGTAACAAGATAAGAGATGTCATGTACAATCTCCTCTCTAATGCTATCAAATTCACCCCGAAAAGTGGAAAGGTCAGCATAAAGGCAGGTCACAACAATGATAAAATCACGATATCGATATCAGATACCGGTATTGGTATTGCAAAAGAGGATCAGCCCGGAATATTCGAACCTTTCGAACAGGTCGATAGTTTCTTCACCCGTGAGTATGAGGGAACAGGACTTGGCCTTAATATTGTTAAGAAATATGTGGAGATGCATGACGGAGAGCTACATCTTGAAAGTGAGGAGGGGAAAGGCAGCACCTTCACATTCGAGATCCCGGTCAAGCCCATAGAAGAATGAACATTCTACAGGCCTGTCAAAGACCAGATATCACACCCTCTTTTTCAAATATACAAAGACTACACCAAGAATGCAGATAGCTGAAAGCAGAACTTCAAATCCCGGCAAGCCAGGACTATCAGAACTCTTTCTGATCTGCTCTGCCATTTCTTCAAGTTCAGCCTCATCTTTTAGCAATTCATAGAATCCATGCCACTGTACATAATCAGGACCCATCATGAATGCGCCCATTCTTGCACGTCTGCCCTCATGATGCCAGAATTCATAGATCTTGAACTCTATGGGTTCATCAAAGTTCTGCTCGGTCAGCAGTCCCTCTTCCCTGAGCTCATCAACTATTAGTTTTGCTCCTGCGTACTTCTTATTGTATAACTCAACAGTATTGTCTGCATTTTCATAGTAATTCGTGATCCAGTCACCTGAATGACACTGTGCACACACGGAGTACATACGGTCACGCTTTTCCTGCCACGTGGACCCATCACTGATGGGAGTCCCGAATATGTTAGCCGTGTTGTCGGTATGTCTTGATACAGGAGGTTCAAGTTCCCATGAAAGACGTGAACTCACATCATGCGTGGTTTCGAGTTCATCCGTCCCGGACATATGGCATACAGTGCAGGTAGGTGCCCTGTAATCCTCACCAGCTATCCATTCCTCTGAACTCCAGTTCCACTGGTCACCCTCGGTATTATATATGCTCCCATGCTTGGATTCGGAGTATATCTCCGTCTGGGGATGGTCCGGCCCAAGATGGCATTGTTCACATGATTCAGGTTTTCTTGCTTCTTCAACTGAGAAAAGATGGCGGGTGTGGCAGGCGGCACATGACCCAGGGCTTCCGTCAGGATTTATTCTTCCAATCCCGTTATTTGGCCATACTTTGGGATCATCCGTACTCTTACCGGTCATATTGGTCCCATGACATGCCTGACAGCCGTTGACAGTAGCATCATGGTTCACAATGGTCTCACCGTCGACCGTTATCTTACTTTCAAGATATGGCAATGCCTTATTGTCAAAATCTACCTCATAGTACAGAGCACCAAGGGAATGCAGGCTTCGGGTATTCTCTTCGAACTCTTTGGCATGGCATGACCCACAATCACTTGCTGATACCACGGGTGATATATGAGGTCCGAAATGAACCCTGGCATCAGGGTCATCAGGGTCGGCTATGTGACAGTCCCCACAAGATATACCTTCCTCTGCATGCTTGCTGCTTTCCCAGTCATCTACTATCACCGGAAATACGTCCATAGAACCGTGACAATCCAGACAGCTATCGGGTCCGTATTCGACCGCTGCACCTGTTTGGATGATCAAAACAAAAATTACGACCAATGTCCATGTTAATAAGTATGCTACCTTCATGTTCCACCCCTTGATCACAATGATCCTGTAGGATCATATGAAATGTCCCCTTAAAAAAATAGACAGAACTTTGATAAAAAGGTTGGCTAAAAAAGTGCAAACGAAAACTTACAACTGTTGATATTCTCATGTAATCGGCATTCTCATGTACATGCCATACTAGAAACCTTTGATTACTGCAGTATTGTTGTGAATGGGGAAGTAGCATATTATCAAACATCCGTTTTTTATATACAGAATGAAATATTGTGAATAGTTGTCTCCGCCACATTTATTCCAATATTGAGCACTATTGAAAGTACGTATTATCTGAATAAAGTCCAACAGTCAAAATAAGATTATAGTATATTTTGCACTTATAATTTAGTGCATTTAAATATTGAACTAACTATAAAACATCATCAATGTCCTTATCAGATTATTTAATCATTAGAAAATTATTAAATACAGAATATTTATATACAATATAACATGATACATTAATATAAATCATTGTGCAAAAGTTAAACTAACTATATGTATATCCCCGTGATCTTCATCCAGAAGTCCGAGAGACCAAAGAATAACCGGACTTTAAACTGTCAAGAAAGGAATATAATGAAAAAGAAGAACATACCTTCCTGCATCCACGATAAAGTAAAGGTAGACTGCACACAACTATTCAATAACAACATAGAACTATCAGGCTCTGGCAAGTCGTTAGCTAATGAAGAGTTAGTCACCTGTCCCGGCCATTGTTATCAAGAATATCTGGAAACAACTGATCGGGTTTGTATATTCAGGTGAAATTATTTCATGTATACCGGGGTATGCCTCGTGGATCTGAAAAAAATAAGTATTGCTCATAAAATATTGATAGTATCTTTGTTATTAACTATATTACCTGTAACTATAGTTGGCTTTTATGCTTACGAGCAAACAGAAGCTGGCACCTGGTCTCAATTAGAAGACTATTTGAACGACCAGTTGTTAATTGAAAAGGTATATATCGAGTCTACTTTCTCCCTTGCACAGGACAAAGTAAGTAGTGACCTGGGGGTTGCAAGGACCGTTTTTTACTCGAAAGGTGATCCCGAGATAATAAATGGACAAATGGTACTGGGGGAAGATTATGTTGTCAACAACAATTTCGAGATCGTTGACAATGTCAAGAATATGGTCGGAGGGACTGCGACTGTATTTCAGGTACTGGATGGAGAAGCTGTAAGGATCTCTACTAACGTAATCACTAATGAGGGAGAAAGAGCAGTCGGTACCATAGTGTCACAACCGGTTTATGACACAGTTGTCAACAAAGGTGAAACATTCTACGGAAGGGCATGGGTGGTCAATGCCTGGTATCTGACCGCATATGAACCTATAAGAAATAGTGCAGGTGAGATCATCGGTATTCTTTACGTTGGTGTTCTTGAAGAGCCATTTATCAGTACGATAAGGGATCACATTGATGAAATTGTTGTAGGTGAGACCGGATATATCTATATAATGGACTCAGAAGGAGATATTATAATTCATCCTGGTCTTGAAGGTGAGAATGTCTACGAGTATGACTTTGCAAAAGACATCATCAATAACAAAGAAGGTATTATTGCTTATGAGTGGGAGGGACGTGATAAAATTGCTGGCTACACTTACTATGAGCCAAGTGATTGGCATATAGTATCAACTACTTATTATGAAGAGTTTGCAGATCCCCTGCTAGCGATCAGGAACAGTATAATAATGGCTGTTCTGGTCTTTGTGATTCTTGGTGTTTTAGCTGCATTCCTTCTAAGCAGATCTATTTCCGGTGGAATTCAAAAAATTGTTACTGAGTTTGATGACATAACCAATGCTACTATTCAGGGTAAACTGGACAGGAGAGCAAATATTGATGTTGGTGTCGATCTGGAGGCGATACCCAGGGGTTTCAATCAGGTACTGGATGCTGTGGAAGAGAATGAGGAAAAGCTCAGTGCAATGGTGACGAACATTTCCGATGTTATCGCTATTATCGATAAGAATGGAGTTAACAGGTACAAAAGCCCAAATGTAGAGAAATTGTTCGGGTGGAAGCCTGAGGAACTGGTTGGTAACTTTGCATGGGAACAGATACATCCTGATGATGTTGCAAAGGCACAGGCAGCACTCCATGGGATATCAACTGAACCAAAAGCTACCACAAGCATAGAAGCAAGGTACCGTTGCAAGGACGGGGACTACAAATGGGCGGAATTTATAGGTATTAACCTTTTTGATGAAACTGCAATAAATGGATTTCTTGTGAATTACCGTGATATTTCCGAACGCAAGGAGTCAGAAAAAGCTATTCGTGACAGAGAAGAACAGTACAGGGCACTTTTCACAGAAGCACCTATTTCGATAATCATACATGACAGGGAAAGCGGTGAGATAATTGATGCAAATCCCAAGACCTGCGAAATGTATGGTCTTTCTTCGCTTGAGCAACTAAAAGCAAATGAATTCTGGACAGATCCACCATATTCCTTTAATGAAGCACTCAACCTGATCCATAAAGCTGCCACTGAAGGAACACAGGAATTGGAATGGCTTAGCATAAATGCAGAAAATGAGTATTTCTGGCAACATGTCCGATTGAGTCCTGTAACCATCAATGATGTTGAAAGGATTATGGCGACAACAATTGACATAACTGAACGTAAGCAGGCAGAAATGGCTCTTCTTCAGGCTAAAGCCCTGGCTGAAGAATCAAATAAAACAAAATCGGAATTCATTGCAAACATGAGTCACGAACTGCGTACACCACTTAATTCTGTTATCGGCTTTTCCCAGATCCTGAACGATAAGATATTTGGGGACCTGAATGAAAAGCAAATGCATTATACGTCCAATATACTGACAAGCGGCAAGCACCTGCTGGAATTGATCAATGCTATACTCGACATTTCAAAAATTGAATCGGGTAATATGGAGTTAACACCAGAGATGATCGATATGCAGGAAGTGATCTATGAGATAACATCAGTGATGGACCCTCTGATGAAAGAGAAAAGCATTGGTTTCAGAATTAATACTGAGTTTGAAAAGCTGGAAATAAATGCTGACAGGATGAAGCTTAAACAGATATTATATAATCTTCTTAGCAATGCGATCAAATTCACACCTGAAAATGGCAAAGTTTGGATGGATACAAAAATACTGAATGACAGCGTTCAGATATCAGTGTGTGATAATGGTATTGGTATTCCTCTGGACAAGCAGAAAGCCATATTTGACCCATTCAAACAGGTCAGTTCATTTGCAAACCGCAGTCATGATGGAACAGGATTAGGACTTGCTATTACAAAACACTACATAGAGATGCATTCAGGTGATATCTGCGTTGAAAGTGAAATAGGCAAGGGAAGCACATTTACTTTTACATTACCAATTGATCTGAAGAACGGATGATCTATGCCTTTTTACCAAAACAGGTTTCCACGGAAGTAGAAAACTTTATATCGGTTTGAATACAACCCCTTTTAAGGATATTACCCGATCGGTAGTGGGGCGGCTATATGATGGGTGCACGGGGTCCGGATACTCTTGGTTTCACTAGTGCAATTGTTTCAGCGTTAGCTATGTTGTTCTATTATTGTTGGCGCTGTCTGCACAAACGCATATCTTATGACACTACGTTGGGTTTTGGTCCATCATATTGCATGTCTGAATCCAATAAACACGCATACTGACTTGATCTCTGGCCTGCAATTCTAAAGTAATTGGAGTGGGAAATAGAATGAAACTAAAATGGTACGATCGATCATCGGTAGTGTTCATTATCACATTCGTGATCATTATGGTCCTTTCCGTGTCAGCAAATGCAGAAAATTATGTTATTGGGGATCAAAGATCGCCGGTGGTGATGCCTGTAGAAGGAGCTACTTATGTCGGAGCTGAGGAATGCAGCCTCTGTCACGCGGAAAAATATGCAGAATGGGAAACAACGGGTCATGGGTACATACTCATTACTCCTGAGGAAGCTCTGGAGATGAGAGCTGATCTGCCGTTGCCTGCTGGTTATATGGAAGACGATATACTCTTTGTGAACGGTGGCTGGGGATGGAAAGCCAGATATATCGATGAACAGGGATACATCATAACAAAGACCGGGGAGAATATGGCTGTCAACGGTTCGAACCAGTACAACATTGAGACCGGTGAATGGGTGGATTATAATGCAGGGATACTGCTGGAGTACAACTGTTTTAAATGTCATACTACAGGCGCATCCTATGATGAAGGAGTGGAAGGATTAACCGGCATTCCCGGTTCGTGGGAGTTCAGAGGTGTTCAATGTGAGGCATGTCACGGGCCTGGCAGCGAACATGTGGCACAGGGTGGTGCAGAAGGTGTTGCTATCAATGTGGATCCAAGTGCCTCTTTCTGCGGACAGTGCCACAGGAGAGGAGAGGACGATGATAAAATACCTTCAGGCGGAGGATTTGTACAGCATCACGAGGAATATCAGGAACTGCTGGCATCCGGCGGAATGTCAACATTTGACTGTGTTGTGTGCCATGACCCTCACCAGCCAGTACATGCGGGTGCTACAAATCCTACAGAAGGACTTGGCATAACCACACAATGCGAAGACTGTCATGCTGAAGCCGCCCGAATCTATGCAAATTCAACAAAAGGAGCAGCAGGAATTGAATGTCTGGACTGCCACATGCCACTGAGCGCCAGATCAGCGGTCAATACATCCCCTTACGTGGCAGATGTAAGGTCACACCTGTTCAGGATCGATACCAGCGTTGATGCAGAGTTCACATATATTGATGAAGAAAGCGGAAAGGAATATGCAAATTCGTACCTAACACTGGAGTATGCCTGCCTGAAGTGTCACACGGACAAGGATAAGGCATGGGCTGCTGAAACAACACCCATGGTAACTGCCCATGCTGCAAAAGAGGATACTGCTCCCATGACATCGACTGAAGAGGCAACGCCCGGATTTGGAGTGATCACCGCGACTTTGATGATTGCGACAGGGTATTTGATCGTAAGGAGAAGACCATAAGAATTCTCCTTTTCTTTTCTTTTCTTTTATTTTTTTCCTGAATGACTTTGTGTTCACAATGTGTGCGCGATCATGAAAATGATGAATCATGCCGGCTTCGCCGGACCCTCCGGGATCGGTAAAGTGATCCATGACTTCCGGTTGATGAAACTGCTATCTACTGCACCCTTGTGGTTCCAGTAGTTCTGCAAAAACAATTGAATAACAAAGAACAAGGCGACCATCCACTGCAGGTGGCACGTTCCTTTGCTGCCATCCTGATGACTTTTGAAACAAGATATTTGTTTAAAGTTACTGCGTTCAAAGTTGCAATTGGCAGGAATTCTACATAGCCGGAAAAAGTATTAATCAGATAATTCCCCATTTCTTTATGGGAGTTTGAAAATGGTTGAAACGACTATAAAGGTAGAGGGTATGTCCTGTGGACATTGCCAGATGCACGTTACAAAAGCAATAAATGGAGTTGAAGGTGTCTCTTCTGTCAATGTAGATCAGGAGAAAGGAGAAGCCAGTGTATCCTATGATCCGGAAACAACAGATATTGACACGATTAAAAAAGCGGTCAATGATTCCGGATATAAAGCCTGACATCGTTTGAAATATAGATTTATTTTTGCTGCGAGGGAGTAATGAAAGTACAGATCAACAGATAGATCAGATCTGACAACACATTATATATCTGCATTTTAGATGCCGGATAAAACAAGAACATCAATGATGTGAGAGTGTGATAAAGACAGTATTAGAGATCGAAGGGATGACCTGTGCGTCATGTGCAAAACGAGTTGAAGATGCCTTAGGAAAAACAGAGGGTGTTGTATCTGCAAGTGTAAATCTGCCTGCCGAAAAAGCGTTTGTGGAATATGACCCGGACATCACAGATATGGATGCACTGGTAAAAGCTGTTCAGGATACCGGATACGGTGCGATCCCCGCGGACAGGAAAGCAAGGACGATCACTGCCGACATCGGTGAAATGACCTGTGCGACATGTGCACAAACAGTTGAAAGATCACTTTCCTCGATCCCCGGTGTCCAAAAAGCAAATGTCAATTTTGCCGCATCCAAAGCAACGATCTCATACGACCCATCTGCTGCATCTGTCGATGACATGAAAGCAGCTGTTCATGATTCCGGCTATACGATGAGTTTTGAAGAAGAGGAGGAAGAAGAAGTTGACCGTGAACAGCTTTCAATAGACAAAGCGGCACGCAAGATGTGGCTGGCATCGATTTTCGCCGGCATGATCATGGTCCTGATGATGGTTCAGATGTTCTTTATGACCATTCCCTATTATTTCTTCATCACCCTGATACTGGCCATTCCATCTGTATTTATAGCAGGGGCTGATACCCACAGAGCAACCTGGAAAGCTCTGAAACACAGAACGGTTAACATGGACACGCTCATAACAATGGGCTCCCTTATCCCTTATTTACTCAGCATGCTGGGTATCTGGTTCCCGGTTACCACATTTGTAGAAATGGCAGCTACGATCATGGCATTGCACCTTGTAGGGAGGTATCTGGAAACAAAAGCAAAGGGTAGGGCATCCCAGGCAATCAAGAAACTTATCGCCCTGGAAGCTAAGAATGCCCGTATTATTGAGAATGGGGTTGAAAAAGAGATATCTGTTAAAGAGCTTGATCTGGATGACATAATGCTTATAAAACCCGGTGAGAAGATACCGACAGACGGAGTTGTGGTTTCCGGCAGCAGTACTGTGGACGAATCCATGGCAACGGGTGAATCGCTACCTGTTGAAAGGAAAGAAGGGGATGAGGTCATCGGTGCCACCATCAACCAGAATGGTTCACTCCGGGTAAAGGTCACAAAGGTCGGAAAGGATACTTTCCTGTCACAGGTCATTACCATGGTCGAGCAGGCACAGGGATCAAAGGTCCCTATACAGGAGTTTGCTGACAGGATGACCGGGTACTTCGTACCAACCGTTATCATCATAGCCATAGCTGCATCGATCTCGTGGTTACTGTTTCCTGATCTTCATATATCGATAGTTGAGTATTTCAACTTCCCCTGGAGCAATACAAATGTCCCTATATTCACACTTGCACTCCTTGCCACAACGGCAGTACTTGTTATTTCCTGCCCCTGTGCCCTTGGACTGGCAACCCCCACAGCCCTGATGGTCGGAACTGGAATGGGAGCACAGCGAGGCATTCTGATCCGCAGTGGTGAGGCGATACAGACCATGAAGGATGTTAATATCATTGCCTTTGATAAGACCGGTACAATTACAAGAGGCCAGCCTCAGGTAACCGATGTACTGGTATCAGGTTCCCTCTCATCAGAAGAACTGCTGTCCTATGCAGCAAGCCTGGAGTCGGTTTCAGAGCATCCTCTGGCAGCTGCCATAATCAAGAAAGCAGAAGAGAACGGAGCCAGTACTCATGAGGTCATGGATTTTGAATCGATAACAGGGAAAGGTGTGAAGGGTCTTATCAATGACCATGAGGTTCTCGTGGGGAACCGAAAGATCCTTTCCATGTACGATGTCGATCATCAGGAATTTGAGGAGAAGATGGGTAATCTCGAAGCTGATGCCAAAACGGTGGTATTGGTGGCAATGAATGGAAAAATAGCAGGTATCATCGCAATTGCGGATACTGTCAAGGAAGATTCCATTCAGGCGATCAGGGAGATCGAGAGAATGGGTATAAAGACCGCAATGATCACCGGAGACAACAATATGACAGCAGAAGCTGTGGCAAAAAAGGTCGGGATCAGCTATGTGATCTCCGATGTCCTGCCCGGGGGAAAAGTGGATGAGATAAAAAGGTTGCAATCTGAATATGGTATAGTCGCAATGGTAGGGGACGGTATCAATGATGCCCCCGCACTCAAACAGGCAAACATAGGAATTGCCATAGGTACGGGTACTGATATCGCGATCGAATCATCTGATATCACTCTGGTGAGAGGGAACATCAAGTCGGTTGTTTCCGCTATCAAATTGTCAAGATTCACATTCCGTAAGATCAAAGAGAATTATTTCTGGGCCTGGATCTACAATGCAGTAGCTATACCAGCAGCTTTCTTTGGATTACTTCACCCCATGATAGGAGCAGGTGCAATGGCAATGAGCTCACTGACGGTTGTTCTTAACTCATTGAGGCTCAAAAACACAAATATTGAGCCTGAACCCGAAACCTGACCACTGTAGAAGACCGGGGATGCTTCTTTACTTGAAGATGTGTCAACAAAGGAGGAGTAAGAATCCTAATACTGTAATATCGTATTATGGAGTAGAATTAAAGCAAGAGTAACGGAATCAGCAATTAAGGTGAATGTCAATGATAAGAACAGAGTCACAGGAAACGAATAGCTGGCCCTTAACAGATGGAGATTATATCATAGGTGATCCGGAATCTTCGGTTGCTGTGGTGACACTATCCTCTGATCACCATACCCTTGGTCTACAGAATTATGCAATATGTGGCACATGTTTTACGGAAAATTTTGGCATACAGAAAGTGATCGTAAATGTACTTTCAAATCCCAACATCAGTTGCCTGATACTTTGCGGTAAAGAAAGTAAGCATTTTGCAGGTCAATCTATCATGGCACTTATAGAGAACGGAGTTTCGGCCATGGGAGGTTATAAAAAGATAATCGGATCAATAGGAGTGATCCCTTATCTGGATGAGATACCCATGACCGCAATAAACCGCTTTCTGCGAGAGATCGAAGTTATAGATCTCATTGATATTACTGATCGTGGAACAATCCAGAGCAAAATAGATTCCTGTATCCATAAAGAACGAAAAGAAGCAGCGAACCATATAATGCCTGAGATCGATGAAAATAGCTGGAAGAAGTATGAAAATATAGTTCAGCAAAACACCATGTCGAAGATAAAGAAATAGAGGTCACCGGTATCAGATCACACCGGTTACCTGCTTTATTCCTTACTTTGTCCCATTATCAGTTTGCGTGGACAAGCACATGCATAAAGTTCACACCGCCTACTCCACTATCGCTGCTTACCAGTTCTTCTCCATCACTTGTAGACCTGTAATGGTCTGTTGTATAATCCCATTTAAGGTTGACATCTGCGAGAAGCTGCTGGTCCTTTGAAGCAGGAGGCTGGATCACAAATTCAAGTGTGCCGTAGCTCTCCCTTTCGTTATACGCATAGTCGGGACCGGGGCCATAGTAATATATCCTGTACCTTGGATTGCTGATACTGGTCACCCAGTACTCGTTGGCAGAATCCCATCTCCATGACTCGGAGGCGAATTCGGCATCAGGTGTCAGAGTTATCCTTGATGTCTTCTGGTCCGCATGGGTCACAAAACCTGTTATGTCAAGTATCTCTGAAGGATAGCCCGGTTTTTTAGATACGAATGTGAGCTGGTTGTTGAATCCGGTAATACTTCCTTCAACAGTTATGTCGACCTTTCCTCCACCTTCAAGATAATAGGTCTGCTCGAACTCCACCGGGATCATTTCTTCCTTTGGACTTCCCTCTATCTCCAGTTCTATCTCCTGATCGGAACTTGAACCGCCGGTGATGACCACAGCATAAAGGACATCATTCTCCTTCAGGGAAACCTGAGCCTGCTTACCATTATCGGTCAGTGATGCAACATACACCGCTTTTGTCCTTTCACCATCTATTGCCTTGTACAGCTGGATGACATTGTTTTCATTCATTCCGCTCAGAGCTTCTACGGATACGCCCCTGGTCGTTGATCCTGAATGTACATCTGCAGTGATAGCTACGAGTTTTGCAGTGTAACCGCTGTTAAGCTTAACCTTTACCTTTTCAGTGGTATCACCTGTGGAAATGTCTTCCTTGTAGGCTACAACTTCCTCATCGAGTCCTTTCTCTAGTTTTATAGGACTGTTCGCATTGAAGAGGAAGAAACCTGCAAAATCTGCATATTCGTCTTTCAGGCTGGACTTGTGGTTCTCCTTAATATAACTGTCAAGGGATGAATCCACACCTGTGAATGCTGAATCCTTTGCAACAGCACCCCATATTCCCTTGAATGGAACTCCGTTGGAAGCCATGTAGTCTATGAAGTGAGATGTTGAATATTCGTGATTTGAATCGACAGTGGTAATGGTAGTCTCAAGGTATCTGGGTTTGACATCCTTGCCCATGGCACCGGTCTTCAGTGCGATCTCATCTGCTGCATAATCTGCGGTAGCTTCTATCCACCACCTTCTCATGTCCATACCCCTGCTATAGAATACCTGGTTCTGGAACAGGTGGAAAAGCTCATGGGAGATCTCCTGTTTGGTGGCAACATCGCTGTAGCTTTGAGTACTTATGATAATGTTACCTGTGAGTGGATTGTAGTACGATTCATCACTTTTGATAACATAGACAGATATCTTGTTCTTGGGAGCCGTGAAGCCTGCGTTCACGTAGGCATCATAGGATTCCTCCAGCAATGACCTGACCTTCGCAGTGTATCCATATATCTCATATGCACCAAGACCACTTGCATCCAGGCTGTCATCGAATTTGATGGTGAAGTGCGGGGCTGTGGATACAACATAGCCATCTGAAAGACCGAACAATGTCCATGGTGAGAAGTGAGTTGTCTTTACAACTATTTTATCATCAACAATATCAAACTGAGATTCAACCCATACCTCGTCTTCCTCGTTATAGCTGGCAACCGTGAAGTAATCTAAAGCTTCGATACCTTCAGGCACCAGGGAAGCATCATAGTCAAAACTCAGTGTGATCTCTTTCTCAAAATAACCTTCATCTCCAAGTTCTATCTCGTAGGATCTCAGAGGTGTCAGTGCATCCAGTTCCACATCCGGTATCTTTTCCACACTGGATATGACCAGTTTCTCCTCAGTAGCGATCGTACCTGCTGGTATCTCTACAGTGAGCTGCTCCACTGATACAGTACTATCCTCGACCGGGCTGATACTCTGTGAAACAAGCTCATCTTTACCTGTGCATCCTGATGACAGGATCAGGAGCAACAATACACATATTATATGTAATTTTTTAATAGAACCACCTCAACAACTATATGTAAAATATAAATGAGTTAGGGGGATATATATATGCATATATATAAAGATATCAGCTGATCAGCGCTTGATTATCGTTATCAAGAAATGAAATTTGGACATGTATTCTAAAACATAAAGAAGTGTGACGGTGTGTCAATACCATTCGCAACTCCGATGACGCTTCGGAAGCACAAAGCGAGGTTCTAAGCTACGCTCAGCACCGCAATAATGAGAAGAAAAGTTTGTTAACTCTGCAAAAACAAATTGCAAGAGAAATAGATAAGTGTGGTGGGCCCGATGCCATTCACAACCCAGATGACGCTTCTGGAGCGCGAATCGAGGTGCATCGCTGCGCTCAACACCACAATAATGAGAAGAAAAGTGTAGTAACTCTGAAAAACAAACTACAAGAGAAATAGATAAGTGTGGTGGGCCCGATGAGATTCGAACTCATGACCCCCGCCGTGTAAAGGCCTCCCCTGTATCCGTTTGCGAATATATACCGGTGCAAGAGAGCCGGACATCTTCCCATGCAGAACACCCACAGGTACTGAATGATGTATGGGCCCACCACAAGGAATCTTTCAAGGATTGGTTGAACGATAAAGATGTTTCTCAGACAACAAAGAGAGATTATTATAACGCTCTTAAACGGTTCTTTTCTACTGAATCAGTTCAAAAACCACAGGACTTCAGGAAGCTCGATCTGAGAGACAAAGAAGAGCGTGGATTACGTAATTTGTTCAACTATTTTGAAGATGAGGACATTGATGATGTCTGTGGATATTCTATTCAGAAATGGCGGCGTTATGTCAAAATAAAGAAATCAAATGTCTATGAAGTCTATGTTACAGATGAAGAGATTCAGGAAGCATATGAGAGTTATCATGAAGAATTGAAACCTATCTATAAGTTGCTGATGTACTCTGGAAATCGACTATCTCATATTCACAAGATGCTGAAGACTTTTGATGAACGCAATATTGTTGTAGATGGAGAGGTTGCACATTACCCATCAGCTGCTTTCTCATCAGGAACAAAGAAGACATTCCAGATATACTTCCCATCTTCATTCATTACTACACTGAAAAGCATCGGCAAAGTCTATGGATACGATTACTATGCCAAGAGAATCAGGCATAATCGTGTATGTGCAAAGACTATTCGCAAGTGGCACCTTAACTTGATGATTAAAGAAGGAGTTACTGAGAGTTTGGCTGATTTTATTCAGGGAAGAGCACCTGCTACTGTAGGAAGTGCTCACTATCTCAATAAGGTACAGCAGTCGAAAGAGGAGTATAGGAGGATTTTGAGGAACTTTGTTATATGAGTGGCAATAATTCCCTGATTATTTGAGGTTAGGTCATTCATTTTCGTATCGCATCTTTACACTATATTGAGGGTAGCAAGAATTCAACATAAGGGCAAAAACCCTATTTGCAGGATTTAACACTATCAATAATATAAATCAATGTTTACTGATTTTGATAACATTAACTTCATTTCTCTTTAGATTCACCCCCTTTTGTGAAATTAGTCAACAATGCGGAACTTGTGCCGAAAGCAACTGAGAAGGGGGAAGGGGGTGCATGAGAAAAAGCGAAGTTATGAGCCCCTTGAAATGGATTTCCTGGAAAAGGATTTCCTGGAAATGTATATTCAGCTGGATTTATGATAGAGGGTTTTAGTCCAGCATTCTGCATAATCCATTTTGGAGCACCAGCATATTGAACACTATGCCATGCCTCATGCACGGGTGTAGTGTAAATACTTCTTCCATGAAGTAAGCGAGACATGCCATGACTTGTAAACAAAAAATTACGATTTGGAATACCATAAGTTGGATTAAATTGTGTTAATGTTGGAAGTCGAGCACGAAATTTAGGCACAAATGAAGTTTCATATATAGTAGCTATATTTTCCACTATGTTATACCTTCCATACAAATTAAGTTCCGGTGGATCCCCACCATACCTGAATTTCAAATCATTTTTTGCCCCCGCTATGCGACGTACACGGGGAGCCATTCTCCCCAGCTGATTATTTCTAATACGGGCTCTCCTTTGAAGTCCGCGAGGGCCTAAGCGATGTAAAGCATTGACACCCCGATTGTAGGCAAAAGAAGTACTTGCGCGAGCAAAGCCAAAGCCACTCCGGCCAAGTGTGTAGATGTTAATACCTTCTGAGCCAAATTCAAGCCAGTCTCCCTTCTCTGCCGCATCCCACATGCGACCAGGAGTTTCGATAATGCCCTTACCCATCTGCGAAAAAACATCGCTGATGTCCATCCCCCCTTCAGCCATCTTACCAATCCCACTGACAACTTCGTGATGATAGTCCCACCAGCCTGTCGCAATCCCAATAGCTTCTATAATGACACCACTCAAGTCTTCAGCTTGCTTTACACCTTCTACGAAAATATTGGTAACAGCCCATACGGCACCTCCCATCGCTAAAACTCCTCTCCCCCACCAAGATAATTCATGGTGTTCGCCTATTCCACCTACATCTGAGCTATTTCCACCTTGAACATTACTTCCAGTTGGAACATTATTTGTTGCTGAGAGTCCGAGACGGTCAGTCCATGCATATGGGTTGCCTTTGGCAAACCCATAGCGATCTATTCCATCTATAATGCCCAAAGGCTCAGGCTGTAAAAATCTTCCAGTAGTTGAGTCATAAACCCTATATGGGGTCAAGTAAAGGTTTTGTGAATCAGCTCTCCAAATACCGTGAAAACCATACTGATTCTGCAAAGCAGGCTCTGTAGCTGCAATCTGTTGTCCAAATACGTCGTAATTAGTAGTGGAGATTAAATTTCCAGAGCTATCTGTGATACCTACAAGAGACCCTGATAGATTTGTTAAGGGTATAAAGTTTGCTCCACACTGCGCGATTTGAACGAGGTCTGCTTCTGATATTCCATGTACATATTGAACTAGAGGATTACCATCTGCACTTCTGACTTCAATAATGGAATGATTTTGGTAAACATACCGTTTATCTACTCCGCCTTCTGAAACAGTGAGCATGCGACCAAAAGGATCGTAGGTAATCTTAAGTAAAATGTCTGCCCCCTTAAAAATTGTAGTCAGACGATTCTCTTGATCATAGACAAAACTAAAGTTTCCATTTTTTATGAGATTCCCGTGACCATCATGAATCCGGTTAACACCTTCTATGGATGTATAACGTCCAGATTCATCAACAGAGTAATTGATGGTTTCTAAAATACTCCCACTTTTTCGGTGGATAGTACGTTCTCTAGGACCATCATTGAAAAGTTCAAAGAGAATTTCTTCTTTTTCGGGATCTGAATCAATACTCAAAGATATATTTGAAGAAAGGTTATCAAAATCTGACTGTGATAGCACGTTTGTTCCAACATTACTGAAAGACAAAATATCAATGAGGGAAATATTTGTTGATTGCATTACATCTATCACCCGACCTTGTGCATCTGCTTGTATAGATTCAGTCCATACTGTACTATCTTGATCAGTTTGAATTACTTTAGGCAATCCACGCGAATCAAAAATTCTGGAAATTTCTAAAATGGGTTCATTCTTATCTTCTCTATAATAATTGAGATGTATCAATCGCCCAGCTGGATCTCGAAGAGTCCTAGCATTTAATGCTTCACCAAATTTTCTAGCAGTGTATCCGCGAAATCCAAGAGGGCATGCTTGTAGAATAGAATTAGTCATATCTGTGGATCCAGGATCATTACGACCAATAGCAGTTTGATGGATTTCTGTTAGACAGCCAGCTAAATCGTATTCATATTTTAATGTCCTTCCATTTGGGTATTTAAGATTCGATAAACGTGATGCTGAATCGTACTCACAAGAGACCGTAAGACCATCAGTATTTTCAGAAATGAGAAGGCCTCTAGAGTCATAACGTTGCCTAATAAAACTTCTGCCATCAGCCACGTGGGTAGGACGACCTAATCCATCATAAGAGAATTTAATGAGTGAGGGGCCGTTCACATGGTACCACGCTGCACCAGCAGGAATTTGCAATGCACTGCGATCAATTTCCTGTCGCTCAATGTGACCATCGCCAGTATACTTAAACTGGGATATCACTCCGTTTCCATCTTGATGCCAGACCAGATTATCCATAGCATCATATCTATGTTGTACAATTACCTCACTACTGCCAGAAGGGCCATATTTGTAGATGATGGGACGACCAAGTATATCATGTTCAACCTCCATAACACGTCCCTTCGGGCCATTTATCTGCTGGACTTCACCTGCCGAGTCTCGCACCACCTGAAGGCGGAGTTCTTCAGTAGTACCTTTAGCTACTATCATTTCCTGAAGATCACCAAAGGCATCACGTGTTTCTTTGATTTCAAATCCAAGTTCATCTTTCGCAAGGACCCTGCGTCCTGTACTATCCCACTTCAAAATGCGCTGGTTTCCAAGGGTATCTTCCAACAAAATAGGATTCCCAAGTATATCAAAAATGGTTTTGGTCTGAAACATTTCATCCACAGAAGTTCCATCCGGCTGGCTGGCCGTGGCAAAAACCCTTTCAATAGTTGTTCGATTGATTGTGTCATATTCCCTTTCAATACGATTGCTTTCAGCATCTTCAATTTTAATGATACGCCCAAGCCCATCATAATCATAACAAATAAATTCACCTTCCGGAAATTCGATTTTTCTTAGACGGTCCGCATGATCATAGAAAAAGACCGTCTCAGCTTTTTCTTCTGAGTCCTCTCCAGCAGGATCAAAAACAAATAAAATACTTTTTCGTAAGCGTCCACCTTCATCACGCTCAAACTCCTCTTCAGCCAATCGCGTATTCTCACCGGCATCTGGATGCTTTCCATATATAATACGCTTGGTTAACTTATCCAACGCATCCCATTCTAGTTTTTCAATGGTTCCAGAGGGAGAAATTCTACGAGAGATGCGCCCATATCCATCATATTCACAACATTCAACGTTCCCAAGAGGATCCCTCACAGATAGAAGTTGGCCTTCCCTGTTGTATGAATAAATATACTTTGCCTCATCAGCAGTTCCGGATGCTAAAATTTGATCACTAATTTGCCCTCTGGAATTATATGTGAATTTAGTGACCATTCCACGTGGGTTCATAGCACTGATAAGTAGCCTATCTGGACTATACTCCATAATTGTTTTACGAGTAATAGACCCATCTCCTGATTGATCCAATACTTTAACAGGGTCGCCTGAATCGTCGTATTCAATTATCTGAATTAGAGTACCAGAATAATCTAAACGGCCATTACTATTCATTCGTACACTTTTTACTTTAGCAACTCGATCGTGTTTTGTGTAGTCAAATTCTGTTATCCCCGGAAGACCACCTGACACATGAGGTGAAAGCTCTTCCCTTAACACTAAACCAAAATGGTCGAAGGTTTTTTTTACTTCAAGACCGTCTGCTTCACGAAGTCTTACCAATCGGCCTCCAAAATCCCATTCCATTTCCCTTTCGAGCGCAAAGCCCTCTTCATCACAGATTTCCTTATTGATATATGCCTCCAGCCCAAGAGTATCAAAATAATCGTAGCGTGTAACCAAATCGCTTTCTGAGAACATAGGAATTCTTCGCCGTACTAATCTTCCCCTATTATCAATTTCAAGAATTATCTGCCTCTCAGACTGAATACTTCCATCAGGGAGTGTTGCATTAGGATATTCAACCCGAATGAGGTTTCCTTTCTCGTCATAGATAAATTTGCGAGTGACGCTAGGAGGACCATTTATAGGCAGCTCATCAATTCCCGCATAATATGGACCGATTTCTTTTTCAATATATCCGAAAGTTGGATGATAGGTGAAGGTAGTAATCCTCTTTGGAGGGGAATTGGAACCAGGAATAGCATATTCTATTACTTTTCGTAGTTCCCCAAATCTGGCCTTGTCAACTGGAGGAGCGGTTTCAGGATCTCCTATTATGATTTCATATTCCTCTCGACCATAACGATATTCAATTACTCCACCCTCAGGGCGCTCCTCCCTAATTACACGGCCGTCGAGATTGTAACGATAACAATATTCAATAGTACGAAAAGATCCCTCTACAAATTCTCTTGTGGAATAGGAAACGACTCTGCCCAAATCATTATACTCGTATTCGTGGATGTTTCCATCAGGAGATTGAACATAAACCCTAACTCTTCCATAATTATGAGGTTCAAGTTGAGGATCAGAGGATATAGGCAAAATAGATTCGTAGTCATAAATCCATATTCCTTTTCCTTCTTTTTGTGCAACTACTCTATTATAAGAAAGCCTCTTAGGCTGGGTGCCATATTGAACTCTCAAGATTGAAATACCACGCGGGTCTATCACTTCCACGATATTATTTTCCATACCCATGGGTGCAAGATTTCCCAAATATCTATAACCGTGACACCGCTGAAATTGCTCCTCACGACCAGTGCTATGATTAACCTCAACAAGCCTTCCAGCCGAATCATACTCATACTGAATCCAACGATCAGATGCCTTGTCAATCAATCTCACAAGACGTCTATCATCATCATATTTCAGACAAATCTCCCGCCCTGAAGTATCAATTATTTTAATCAATAGATAATCCTCATACTCAAAGAGGATTTCATTCCCGTTGAGATCAGAGATGCGTTCAGCCTTAAGATTTTCATTATAAAAGATTCGGCGTCCTTCAGGACTTAGAAGAATATATTTTCCAGACTTTTTTATCAAACACTCATGAATTCCTGCTGGGCTTCCAAATATTGCATCAGCAACCCCGGTAAAGTCATCTGGAACATTAAAACCTTCATTTTTCAAAACAAATCTATCCATTCGCAGCGATCCACTGCTAACATACACTACAAAATCCTTACCACCTTTGATATTATCCTCTAAAGCTTCCCTAAGCCACAGATTATAGGAATGGTCCCATTGTTTCCCCATTGGACCATCATAGTCAATCCTGTGTCGATAGGTTCTACTAAACTGTATATCTAAACCAACTCCAGGTATCTCCAAGTCAATTTCACTTAATATAAGGTCACCTAAAGCAAGCAGTACAGGGTCACCCCCACTTGATGAGTCTCCAGGAGGTTGAGAACCCCTGCGATCTGATGTACTGGTCCCACCAGAAAGTTGTATGGGAGCAGAACTTGGACGTTCCAGTCCTCCAATAGAACGTGAATCTGCGGAGGGATCAAATGGGTTTCGCCCTGCCAATATTTCATCTAAATCAGGCCATATAGAAAGAAGAGTTTCTCTCGAATTAAAACGCAGAAGAATCCTTAAAATGTCGGGATGGGTGAGTGCTGCCCTTAGTTGAGCATTTTGTTCTTCCAATGAAAAAGAAGAGTTTCTTATTAGGGTCGCGGCAGGAGAAACTGCAAGATAATAGAAATCCTCATCGTCAGCGTTGTGTGTACTGACAATCGTACCAGTATCATCTATTTGGAAAATTGGTAAACCATTTACTGAAAGATGACTTTCAGCATAATAGCGTAGTGCCTCCACAATAGTTATCCTTTTTTTATTAATAAGAGAACCATTTTCATCAATGGAATAGGAATAATATTGATTATCTTCTTCTAATTGGATATAACGTTCTATCTCTACCATGAATTCAACTCCATGATATAAACGGGATGATAGACACTCTAGCCCACTTAAAACCGCTTATAGAATAATAAATATATTTCATTAGCTACGTTATAGTTTTTTTTTGATTGTTTGTTATTTGGTACCTAAACCTATAGTCTTTAACCGCAAATCCCGAATTTCCTTGTCTGACATATTTAAGGAGCAGCACATCCTTTCTGTAGGCATAGACAGAATATCGGCTTTGTTCACTTTTTCACCTAAAACACTTTGTAGGCGTTTGGCAATAGTTTCACTAATACCGGGAATTTTTGACACAGGAGGGTTGCACTCTGATGGTTGTTTACGAAGAAGACGAGCGATTTGCTTGTGGAAATAATCGGTCTGATAATAGTGAACTTGACCCGCTGGTTGCCTACCCCTACCTGAAACACTTCGAAGTATTTCTTGCCCAATTACATTAGACATTTCCCGAGATTCGATAAGTGCAGACTCATTTGCAGGTCCTGCTACAAATCTTAAACCTCGATTTGAAACGTCTTTTTCATAAGATATCCACTCCCCAGGAAGCAAAGGAACCACAGTACGCTTACAGCAACAAAGCCGTCTTCCTGTAAGGAACAATGTCTCCACTCCATCACCTGGAGTTGGAGCTATTTCTTGAAGATAAATACGGACATCAATCTTCAACTCACCATCCAACAGAAGATCGTTCGTCGTATAGTCGCGGTCTTCATATCTCCAGGTAACTGCTCCAAAAATTGTTAAGTAATCGGATCCATGTGTGACATTCCAATTTTCTAGCCGTTTTGCACTTAGCTGTATAACATTAAAATCAGTAATCTCCCAACCAGCAGGAGGGTAATATGTTTGTGAATCTTGCACTAGTTGTGTGACTGAATCATCTTCTATAGTTCCTCCTCGATTTTCAGCTTTAGCGAGGAGGTAGAACTCGAAATCATCAGTCTTTTTCTTATGGGAATAAGTAGCCTTAGTACCTACATGAGCAGTTTCTAGTTCTACTTCAAGACAAAGTCCCATCATATTATGAGGACGGCTTACTACCAAAAATACTTCCTGAATACCCTCCAACTGTCTTGGACCATTAACAAATGTAAAATTTGAAGTAACAATATGAGGGCGAGGTTGGAGAAAGAAGATAGCCCGGTTAGTCCCCAAATGATAAGCTTGAAAAAGGCTATACATCTGGGACAGATTTGTAGTGCGAGAAAAACCCTCTCGAATTTCCTCCAATCCATCTGTTGTGCGAATATCCATTCGCTGAGTCTGCGAAAGTTCCTTAGTTCCCCACTGTCCTTGCTGACCATAGTTCAATCCAGCACCTTCCTTCTCACCCCCAACTTTCAAACCAACGTTAAAGCCCATGTCAATGTCAAGAACCTCAGTAGAATTTGTTGTGGTGGTTCCCTTTTTCACATTTACAGATTGAACAGACCTAGATACCCTTTCACCACTCTCGGATACCATTTCATATAATTCTCTTTTCTTTGGTTCAAAATCAACAAAGTAGGGATATTCATCAGCCTTAAACACAGACTCTTCCGGTTTTGTAGGTCCTACAGAAACACTGAGAAGAGCACCATAACATGGAAAATATTCGTCGAGTTTGTCTCGAAATTCTTCGATACCCGGAAGAACGTCCCATGCATCATCTGACACATCTAGTTCTTTCCCATTGGGTTGGAATCCAGTGATAGTAGCCACTATCTTCAAATAGGTAATGATTCTTCCTTCATACACCTGTTCCTCCTTTGGTGGTTCATAAGAAAAAGCAGCAACCGAACTACGCCAGCGAGGTGGTTTTTCCTTATCGCAAATCCCCTCATCTACCATATCCTCGCTTACACACAACCTTTTCCATTTGATGTCTTCCGGAAATTGTAAGATTCCAATACCCATCTTTATACCCCTCAATAAACAATAAATAAATAGAAATTAAAATTTACAATACTTTAAGTAAAAGTAATTAAATATACAACTAATATATGCATTTGGAAACTGTGTTTCTAAAGTCAAATACTAAAAATATACCTTAACTAACAATAATAAATTGTTTATTATTGAATAAAATTATCATCAGGAATGTGGTACTGAGTTTGTCTTATTAGTAGGCTTGGCTGATAACAAAAACTTTCCTGCTGTTGAAGGGGAACAAAGATGATTCCTTCTATCATAACTCCTTTTTATGTGGTTAAGAGATATGATCCAGATTGTATAAAGAAAATCCATAAGACTTTTTGTGCGAACTGGAAGAACAAGAGACTTTGGATTAGATAGATTTGACCTGAAATACAATCGGACGTATAATGAAAACGTGACTGAATTTAATCATTACCCAGTTTATGTAGAATTGCTATCAATAACGATATGGATTAAAGAGGATTCTTTGAACCCTTAGATTTTCTAACTCCTGATACATATGCGTTCTACAAACCCCGCCTCTGATAGGCGATGCTTGAAAAAATACTTCTATAGCAACAAATACGTAATATCTAAAGCAGAACACATCCAGGATTGGCACTCTTCGCAGGAACCAGTTAGTAATGTAATCAGTGAATCTGGTTTAGTAATAGAAGCAAATCTTTGTGACAGGTGTGGTGTTCTGCATGGGAAATTACCTAAGTCAAAAGCATGAGGCAGTTATTCCTACCGGAATTATATTGATAAGGTAGAACACGTCCTGCAGTGGGATCAATCCTTAAATATTGGGAATTATACATAGCTAGCAGTCTAGCAAATACTCAGCAATGATCAGGTAATCACTCTGGCATAACAAGACGTTGCTGGGTCATTACTTAGGCACGATACTATATCCAAGGTCTAAGCTATTACTCCCATATTCATATTATGATAGACCAGAGGCTTTTGAGACGATAGATACTAGCTGAACTAAGAAGAATTGCTGAACATCATAACAAGTCAAGAGTTGAAGAGCAGCACGTAATGGCTGCATACAATAAAATGTATGAATCCGTCCCTTAATCTGCCCGAACCTCTCCCTTGAAGAGTCGGGTAAAACATTCATTGCACATGGTGACGTCACCAAGACCGTGGATAAAGAACAGAGCTAATCAAAGACTAACCTACTTCAAGAACCCTATTTGTACGTGAGCATAAATCGCTATCATGCAAGCAATGGCGCTGCATGACGAAAGATAATAAAACGCTACCTAGAGAATAATGGCTATTGCTATTGTTTCCCTCTGCGCAACATTGTAAACCTCTGTTTTTTCGGCACATTGTATATAAACTTTTTTAGCCAGTTTTCCAAATTTACTCCGAAAAATTGTTTTTTTGTATAATTCATTTATAAGTACATAGTAAGTTTGTAGAAAAATTTATATAGTTTAAATCAAATCTGGAGACATATGGGGGGTAAGGGGGGTTGAAACTTATAAGTATACTTGTAAGTACTCTGATGGGTTGCAGTCTGAGTGAGAACACTCGCCCTGCAACAGTGAACTAAATTGTGGACCGCGAAGCAAGGGTGGTTGCAGATCTGCCTCATACTATAGTCCTGAATAAGTGCCCTCTCCTGGACGTGTTCTGCCTTATAAGATGACAACGCATTGTTCAAGCAATGCCAGTATCTTTAATGGTGCCCTATGGATTTTTCTTCACGTAGCCATAGCAACATCCCGACACATCATCTCTGCCAGTTCAGCATGCTTCTCTTCAAAGCGGAGTGACTTGCGTGAACGAATATACTGCTTGATTCACATAAAATATCAAGTCCTCTATTTATGTGAATGAATTCGAGTAACAAAGCGCATATATCGACAATTGACGAACAGTTGTGAAATAATTCCTGCAAAGAAAAAATGTGCCAAGCAAGGACCTTGGCAAAGTGACACGAAATATCGAAGCATATTCCAAACATCGTAACAGTCATGAATAGCTCACAAACCTCGGCGAACTGTTACAATATTGACTGATGCCGAACTTGTAATTAGACAAAGGCACATACTCAATGGAAAATCCCTATCTTGTGCCATGGCATATTAATAACTGTGGATTCCAATCTTAAAATATCATGCTACTTGCTATGGATTCAAGGGGTATAGTTCCACTGGAAAAGTGTCTACTGCTACGTAAAAAACAAACCCCTCACGCGAATATATGCAGTAATACTGTAGTATATTACAGCAGAGTACTAGTAAGAACATCCATCAGTGTAGTAAAGTATTCTATACCTATCCTATTACTCGTAAGTATAGGTCCTTTGATACAGCAATACTACAGCCAATGACTCGTAAGTATAGGTAAGTTGCTACAGCAATACTACAGCCACTTACTAGTCATTATCCAGTTATCCATACTACGGTCACTTACTCGTAAGGATAAGTCCTTTGCTACAGTCAATTGCCACAGTGCAGCCGGCTGCACCAATGTGCGTGTTCTAACTTAGATGCGCCTAGGTCAACGACTGGAGCATGGTTGCAGACATACATTACACATACCCCTACAGCGCTCTGAGAGCCCCGTGGTGGACATTTTATGGCGATTTAATGGTACTATACTACTCAAAAATAGCCGATAGCGTTTTTATAGAAAGATGCATCTAGGAGCGCCGTACAGCCCCACTGTTGAGTTGTGTTTTTGAAAAAGGCATCACTCAAGCGTTTGTGCAAATGTGCTGTGGTTGCCTAGGGAACTCCATATGTTTGCACGCCATAATTTGAATGATCTCGTATATAAATAAAGCGATGGTTCTTGTATGGCGAGATACTCGAGTTGCGAGTAATGCACAAAGTTGCCCACTGAGTACTTTTTACGTCAATTGACGTAATAAACACATGGAGTAGAAAACTCCTAGCAACAGACCCATGCTTGCCATATGCATTACTTACTCAAAAAGTTCATGAGTTAATTATAAAGTATGGGCATCCTATTCCTGTCTGGGTCAGAACACGCCACGCAGTGCAACCAATCTAAGGTTATTGATTTGGTATGAGGCTTATTACTCAGTAGAGTACCAAGGCATATTCTTTAAAGGCTGCATTCTGCAGCATGCTATGTCACTGTGAGTGTTCTAACATAGGTAAATACCTAGGTGCTCTTCCAACACCCCGCCCTACCCACCATATGCCGCTGGATTTTAACTACAGTATAAAAAGTTTTCGATAAACCGCTGTATTTGACAACATATGCTGCCCATATCTAGGCAAATTAATACTGACTATATAAGTAGAATGCACATATTATCATACATTTGTCAATTATTTTATCTGTTTTTTGAGTTGCGCAGTTGAAATCGACATCATTAGGGCGTGCCCTCTTGATGCTGCTTTTGTATTAATCTTTGAAAGTATATCCATCATACTATTAGTATCAAAGGACTGTTCAGTAATGGGCTAGAAATACTAGTAGGTAAACTCTGCTCCAAGTGGAGATAATGATGGACATGGTTGAAATGCACGTGTTCTTTACAGTGCTGCGCAAGCACGAATTAGAATTAGTCAATACTGGTGCGAAGCATCAATACTCAATTGTATAGTTGTCGTATGCAAGGAGCCTTACGCCCTTGTCCATCAGCTGACGTTCTACCATAGCAACGATCTCGTCCTGTGGTACATCAGGCCACTCCTTCTTACGTAGCTCAACCGCTTTCTTTATGGTGATTATATCAGAAACGCTCATGTCATCGGCGTTTGTGACTATCAGTTCCTCTTTATTATTACTGGTGTCTTTTACTGTTAGTATCATTGCCATATCAATTACCCCCACGTTGCGTATTGGTTTGGTCATTTGAATTTTTAACACCCTGTTGTCAAGATCATAGATAGAGTGTGTAACAATCCCATATTTTTTATGATAGTAAAGATCCGTGTTGAATAAAAAGGTATCGTTAATGATGTTTCTTCGAGTTGGAAGTTCGCGACTTTGTAGGGATTTTTTAATGATTGCTTGAACTGTTCTTTGTCCAACTTTCAATGTTGCAACAGTTATACTATTTTGCTTAGCAATATCAATTACATTGCTAGTTAGCTTGAAACTGCCTACTTCTCCTTTATCAATAAGTTCCAAAGCTGCTTTGAAATGTGTATCATACTTAGACCCTATCTCCGTTGCAAATTCTTCTGCAATATCCCTATCTCTACTCACATGACATCTCCTTTATCTGTTTCTTATTAGCACTTGACATGGTCCAGAACCGTTTGTCTCGGTCACAGCCCGGCGTTGTATGGCGTCTGCAGTTCGGTGCCAAGTAGCTTCACATCTTTGTTGTGAAGTGTTCTTCTGGATATGTCACAATATTTGATAACTGTTCATGATACTTTTTAAATGTATTGTAAAGAACAATAGAATTTTTCAGCCTGAGTGATCTGAGAAGTACCTATTGTTTGTTCCACAGGAAAGTACCAATTGCATTCCATGGTGCGGTGTTCTGCTTAATCCATATATCCAATCAAGTCTTACTCACACATTCAACCGATTGAATCAGTGAACGAAACAACATATTTCATTCCGGTTACGATTGCAGTAATTGTTCAGCAGTGGACCTAGCAGCGTTTCAATATGCAATTCGCATATGAATTATCGAGTATGCCCCCCTCAAAAAGGTCTGATGATTTTCTATTATGGACTATATCCTGATGATTATAATGAGTAACATTACAAGTTAATTATTAATGAGCAACATATCCGCCAATATTACATAATATAGCAGGTACGCCCTTTTAATAAAAAAATAAGACACACGAAAGCTTTATTTGCCAAATAAAGTATTATATGCTCTTATATGAAGCTTGCCCATGATATTGAATGTACGGATGTCTACAAAATAGAACCCACAATAATAGTCAAATGGTGCTGCATCACATGGACAGCATTAATAAGTCAAATCCTTATAAGAATGCTTGAATCAAAGGCTTCTGAAGTGATAGAGGCGAGATGAATTAAGAATTACTGAACCCTTTGGAAGACTAAACGTTGACCCAGCAACGTCTGAGCTTATTTACAATATGATTGAGATGTTCGTGAATCAGCAGTTTACTTGCAACTGTGCGTGTTCTGTTTAATACGTAACCACAGTATGGCGCAATAGTGTAATTGGACAACTCATATATAGTGTTGTACAATAATTAATTGTATGAAATACATAGGAAAATCAAAGATCACTAAGCATACTGCAAACGCGAAACATACATATCCAAGAGTCAAATTACCGGAGTCACACATCGAATTAATAGGAGATACAACACATATATTTGAAGGATACTACAAAGGAAAAAAGATACTAGTTTTAGCGTTAGATGAAGACTTTGATGGTGATGTTGTTCAATCCATTGTCCAATCACAGGAAAACTCAAATCTAGAAGCTAGGGTTGAAGATTTAGAAAAACTAGTAAAAACACTAATAAGCGAACCAAAGAATTGTGGTGGGCCCGATGAGATTCGAACTCATGACCCCCGCCGTGTAAAGGCGATGTCATAACCGGCTAGACCACGGGCCCACGTTGTTTGCGAATGAAGTTGTTCGGTGGCGCTTTCGCCCTCGAGCAACCCCTAGATGTAACTAGTTGTATATAACCTTTATTGATGGAACAGGGAAATATCGGATGATGCTTAAATACTCAGTGCCTTCTTAGGCTCTGTAGAATATCTCATTTAAATTCATCATGTGATCGAGCGTGCGTGACATGGTTGTAGACCATTATTTTTGCGGGAAACATTGCGGTGTTTGATCATCGGAATTCAGAGAAGGAGATTAAGGTAACAGATTATCTTATTCATCTTTTCGGATTGTGCCGGCTTCGCCGGACCCTTCGGGATAATCCCGATTATTCATGACTTCCGATGAGTTGACCTTATTATCCCCTGTACCATTATGTTTCCGATAGCTCTGCGAAAAATAATAGATAAACAAAGAACAGTACGACCACACGCCGCAGGCGGCACATTCCTTCGCTGCCACTCTGAAGACTATTGAAATAATGTAGTTGTTAAAAATTTCTGGTTCTCAAAGGTGTATTGGCAGAATTTCTACAGACCCTCTCCATGATATAGTTGAACAAAATTAACAGTTATATCCTGAGAATTTACCGGTCATCTCAGTGATATCGACCCTTATGACCGCTACCTTGCCCAGAACCTCATCCGGGTAAGAGTTCTTCATTTCACCGGCATACTTCTCCATCAGAAGATCGAGGGCTTTTACCTTATCCTCTGCATCTGTTATGATGGAAGCATTTCCATGACCGATGATACTGTAGTATTTCATGCTCCAGCCACAACTTGTTGGTGCTGGCGTTACCTCAGCCCTGTATTCCATTTCAAAGCAGATATGGGGGTTCTCATTGATGAGATCCATCTTCTTTCCGGCCTTTGCTGCATGCAGGTAGAGAGCATTATCGTGGTATGCAAAGTTCATCGGTACCACATAAGGGACATTATCCCTGCACATGCTAATTCTGCATATGATAGCCTCGTTGAGGATGGTTTCCATCATCATGTCATCCCGGATCTGCTTCTCAGGCCTTCTCATAGCACATCAATCCTCAGTCTGTAGCTGGCGGGAAATTTGCATTGATAATATCCTCCACCTCATCCAGCCATTCCTGGCGCTGCTCAGGGGAACTGCCGGCAATGGTCCTGAACATCCTGCGATGGAAATTGATGACACCACAAAAGTCGAAGATACAGTCCTTCCATATCCTCTCAAGCGGGTCGCCAAAAACAGTGTTCTCCCGTTCCTCCGGCGTATTGGAAGTATTGAACACTATCGCCGCCTTCGCTTTCAGAAGGCCGATCGGAAGCCCGGAGCCGTCGTCATCCTCAGAGAACCTGTATGCCACATCCTCCCTGAGCACACGGTCAACCCATCCTTTCAGAATGGCTGGCGGCTGACCCCACCAGTTGGGATGGACGATGATGATTCCATCCGCTTCCCTGATCTCTGACCAGTGAGTTAGGACCAGAGGATCATCAGAACGGTCAGCCACAAGTTCCTCACCCTGAAGAATCGGGTCAAACCCTTCTCTGTGCAGGTCATGGAAACGGACATCATGTCCGCCAGTCTCTAAAGTCTCGACCACCTTTGAAGCAATAGCATGGTTGAAACTCTTCTCATAAGGATGTCCGAGTATAACAGAGATATTCACAATATCCACCTTTCCAGCACATTACCGCAGAGGATTGGATAGTTAAACCGTTCAGATAAGATAATCAACGACCACGCGGTCTTCAGCTATCTTTCCAACGAATTCCGCAACCTTCAGGTGCTCAGGATGATCCTGGTATACTTTGAGGGCTTCCTCATCCTTGAACTCAGAATAAAGAGCAACATCATAGGCAGCAGCAGATGAATTGACATTGAGTCCCACTTCGATCATCTCTATCTCAGGTATGACATCCCGGAGGGTCTCAAGCATTTCCTTCATGAACAGTGCATTCTTGACATTGGTGTTCCCTTCAGCCTGCTCCTTCAATTTCCACATCACTATATGCTTTAACATGAAATTTACCTCATCCTGAAATTGTTAACATGTATCTTATGTTTAACTATTAACTGAAGGCATGACGTAAGAAAAATCATTGATGTCTATCGCTGATGCCTGACAGAACGCCTTATATATATAAATAATAACAAAGTGAAATAGGGCTTTGTAATGGCTCACGATTCAGGTGATGAGGACGAGGACTACGAGATAGAGGTCGTCGAGGAATACATAGGAGATTACGGAAGTGTACGCTCCATAGTGCGTGAGGCGTTGCCATTCGAGCTCATGGCCACCATCGGAGGTGTCATCTCAGGACTTATCCTCTCAGGTATGAGCAACGAACTGGAACTGATACCAGGACTTATCGTCATCACTCCGGCAGTACTGGGAATGCGGGGGAACATCTCCTGTACACTTGGCTCCCGTCTTGGAAGTGCCATACATATGGGTCTTATAACAAAGATAGACCGCAATCCCGAGCTTGTGAACAACGTTTCAGGTTCACTTCTTCTCAGTCTAATCATGTCCATAATACTTGGAATTGCAGGACATATCATAACCGTCGCACTGGGTCTTCAGAGCGCAGGTGTCTTCAGTCTTACAATGATAGCAGTCCTTGCAGGTGTTTCCTCAGGGCTTATCCTGGCAGTTGTAGCGGTCTTCCTTGCACTGGGTATGTTTCGTTTCGGATTCGATCCTGACAACGTAGTTACACCTGCAATTGCCACCATCGGTGACATAGTATCAATGATAATGCTCTTCCTGGCAGCAAGGGTGGTGCTTATGATATGAGCTACTACACAGTGCGCGGAATAGTCAACAGGGGCTTCCCCATACTCTTTGTTACGTCCATCATAGGCATATTCTCAGGACAGATACTCAACATCGAGATAGAGAAACTTGTCTCCATGCCGATAATACTCGTACTGATACCCGCACTTATCAAGATAGGCGGTGATACCGGAAGTATGCTGGGGGCCAGGCTTTCCTCATCCTTCCATATGGGTCTTGGTAGCCACCTTAGCAGGAACCCTGTTGTCCGCAACAGCGTCTATGCAGCCATGATAGTAGGACTTACAGCCTGCGTGTTCGTTGCCATAACCGTATGGATAGCAGGGCTGGTATTTGACATGGGGATCCCATTCACAAAACTTCTGGCACTTTGCCTGATAGCCGGTTCCTTCGAACTGCTGGTGGTGTTCTCAGCAACCATTGGTATCGCATTTGCATCTCACAGGTTCGGAGTGGATCCCGATGACACAGTGATCCCGCTTATAGCTACATTCGGTGATCTTATCGGTGTCACAGGGATATTCGCAACCATGCATCTCCTGAACCTTATCTAATATATATTTTAAAAACAAAATAAAGAACAAGAATACATTGAACGGTAGAAATCTATGAGTCCCAAGGAAATAAGATATGTCCCACGAAATCTCAAGGATCTGTTGATCGAGATGAAGGATACTTCCGAACTCATGGTAGACCTTGCATATTCTGCAATGGTGTACGATGACGAGGATATAGCCGAAGAGGTTGTCCGGCTTGAAGAGAAGATGGATACACTTGACTATCACATGAAAATAGCTGCAATGCTCAGCACAAGGCGTGTCGAGGAAGCTGAGGAGATGTCCGGTGTGCTTCAGGTAGCACGCGCATCAGAGAACATTGCCAATGCGGCCGGTGATATCGCAAAGATCGTACTGATGGACATGGGTATCCCAATGGAATTAAAACTCGCAATGCGTGAGGCTGATGAGACCATTACAAGGGCAACGATAGGAGAGGAATCTGAAATTGCCGGCAGGAACCTCGAGGATATCGAATTTGACACTGAGGCCGGGATGTGGATCATTGCCATCCGCAGGAACGATGAGTGGATCTACGATCCTGATCATGAGACACGATTAAGACCGGACGATGTGCTCTTTGCACGCGGTCATGACGAAGGTGTACCTCTTTTCATGGAACTTGTTACCGGAAGGAAGTATATCCCAAGGGAGATCCAGCATGAAAGGTTCCTTATCGACCTTGAAAGAGCTGTTGACATAATAGTCGAGATGAAGAACATGGGAGAACTTTCAGTAGGACTTGCATATTCCGCTCTTCTCTTCGACAACGAGGACATCGCATACGAGGTCAGGGCCCTTGAAGTCGAAATGGATTCCATGAAACATGAGCTACAGCACTGGGTCCTTGAGACTGCAAAGCATGTACCGGATGTCAATATCCTTCGTGGCCTTCTCCAGCTTGCGAACTCAGCAGAGGCAATATCAGATGCTGCATATACCATTGCTGATACGGTCCTCAGGGATATCGATCTTCATCCTATCATCACGATAGCCGTAAGGGAATCCGATGAGGTGATCACCAAACTGATCGTACAGGACTGCTCACCTATTATCGAGAAGACATTCGGCCAGTTGAAGCTTGAAACTGAAACTGGTGTCCATGTAATGGCTATCAAAAGAGATGAGAGATGGGTCTACAGGCCAAATAAGAGAACTGTTGTCAAAGCAGGTGACATCCTGGTAGCAAGAGGTTCACACACAGGAGAAGAAGCACTGTTCGAGATGTGTGCCTGTCCGCTTGACGATAAAAATGGATCCTGATCCTTTGATCAGGATATTCAATTAAGTACTAAGCTTTAAGCCAATATTTCTACGGAACCGTCCTTCTTACCGATGTAGACCTCGTCTGCATTGGTAAAGATGCCGTGTTCCACAATTCCGGCAACCTGTGAAAGGAGAGCTGATGTTACTACAGGATTCTCTATCACACCGAAACTTGCATCGATAACGAAGTTACCGTTATCTGTTATCACAGGACCGTCCTTCCTTGATGCAAGACGCAGCTCAGGTTTTCCGCCTATCCTGCATACCTGCTGTGAGACATACTCCTTTGCATAAGGAAGTACTTCCAGTGGCACGTAGTGGTTAAGCTGCTCACTGTATTTTGATTCATCAGCGACCACAACAAAGCGCTCTGCGGAACGGGATACAACCTTCTCACGTGTGTGTGCTGCACCGCCGCCCTTGATCACATTCAGACCTTTATCGATCTGGTCGGCACCATCGATGGCAATATCAAGGTTTGGGTGCTCTGCAAGTGATGTAAGGGTGATACCTGCCTGGATGGCGAGCATCTCTGACTGGTATGATGTCACTACTGCAATTATGTCAAGACCTTCGTCAACACGCCTTCCAAGCTCGGCTATGGTATAGGCGGTGGTGGAGCCGGTACCAAGACCGACGACCATGCCATCCTGCACAAGGTCTGCTGCAGCGATACCTGCAGCTTTCTTCTCAGGACTCTCTCCTGTTGGGTTCCTTTCTTTCATGAACTTATCCGCCTTATCAGGGTTATGGTGAAAGTCTGCGCCTGTCCCTTGGGAAGAGTACTACATCACGGATGTTGTCTACACCAAGCATTGTCATGACAAGTCTCTCGCAACCGATACCCCATCCTGCATGTGGTGGCATACCGTATCTGAAAGCCTTGAGATAGAACTCGAATCCTTCTGGGTCAAGACCCTGTGACTCGATCCTCTCGATGAGAAGCTCAGGGATGTGTATACGCTGTGCACCTGATGAGAGTTCCATTGTCCTGTGCATCATATCGAATCCCTTTGAAAGGATCGGGTTGTCCTCGTAAGGCATTGCATAGAACGGCTTGATCTCGGTTGGCCAGTCGATGATGAAATAGTGTGATTCGCCGGTCTCTTTGAACACATACTCACCGATAGTATGCTCGGCAGCGGTTCCAAGGTCGTCTCCCCAGTTGAGCATCTCGTCTGTGTTCGCGTTGACGATCTCGATCGCCTCGTCATAGGTGACTCTCTTGAATGGAACCTGTGGGACCTTAAGTTCGACACCAAGGACTGCAAGTGAGTCTGATGCGTTCTCAATGACCTGCTCGTAGATGTAGGCCACCATGTTCTCAAGCACTTCCATTACATCGAAGTGGTCACAGAAACTTGCCTCGATATCAATGGATGTTGCTTCGTTGAGGTGCCTGCGGGTGTCGTGTTCCTCTGCCCTGAAGATAGGACCGATCTCGAATACCCTGTCAAGTCCGCCTGACATGAGGATCTGCTTGAAGAGCTGAGGACTCTGGTTGAGGAATGCCTCCCTGTCGAAGTATGTGATCGGGAAGAGTGATGTTCCACCTTCTGTTGCTGTTGCAACGACCTTTGGACTGGAGGTCTCGATGAAGCCGTTATCTGTAAGGTATCCTCTGACTGCCTTGAGGACTTCGTGTCTTACCTTGAAGACAGCTGTTGTTCCCTCACGCCTGAGGTCGATGAACCTTGAATCAAGACGTGTGTCAAGTTCTGCCTCTACCTTTCCGGTGGTGTCCATTGGGAGTGGTGATTCTGCCTCGTTGAGGAGCTTTATCTCATCAGGGATGAGCTCATATCCGTTTGGAGCCTTACCTTCCGGCTTGACGCTTCCTGTGATGGAAACTACGGATTCCCTGACAAGTTTCCTTGCCTGGTCCAGAAGTTCCGGGTCAGTCTTCTTCTTCACGAGTGTGATCTGGGATCTTCCTGTACGGTCCCTGACCACAACAAAACAAATTCCACCAAGGTCACGTACCTCGTGTACCCAGCCAGCTACAGTGACCTTCTGGTCACCCACTTCCTCCGGGTCAATCTGTGACGCATAATGTGTTCTGAGATCTGCTAATGACATATATTCACCTGATCATTGTATTAATATAATAGACTGATTCGCTAATACCTAATTTATTCGTTATAAAGGTTTGTGGACAAAGGATTAGGTAATGTTGCCTACATATTCTAACGTTGTCTGCTCTATAAGAATTCTGCAAATTCCAACTTTGAACTCACTAATTTTCACTAGCTACATTATTTCGATAGTTTTCAGATAGTAGTTTATAAGTAACTTCAACCATCCCGGAGGGTCCGGCGAAGCCGGCACAATCCAAAATAGTAATAATCTGTTGCCTTTTTCTGAATACAGGCAATTAAAAATGCGATATTTTCCACAAAATTGATAGTCCACAACCATGATATGCATGCACACTCACCGAAAACAGGCAAACAAGAATTTCTATGGAGACATAAATCCCTCTTTATTAATTTTATTCACGTCGTGCTAAAAAATAAGTTTATATAGTTTGCAATTTCTATAGTTGCATGTAGAACAGTTAAATATATTTGAACTAATGATTGAATTCATGTTAAAATTGACAATCAAATTTTCCAGGATTCAACAGCATGAGTGGTGGTACTTTGAACTTAAAAAACGTATTAATGCTAGTTTTATTGCTAGTTGCATCCATGGGAGTTGCATCAGCGAACAATTTTTCTGAAACAACAGCTAAACCCAGTAACTTTGTGTGGGACGAAAACACAGCTTCTTCAAATACATACACATGGGATGCCAGAACATTTTCGGGTTTTTACTATGATCTGGATTCCGGCAATTACTCCGAATCAATGACAATAAATATGGATAACTGTTGTGACAGAATTATAGAAGAAGGAGACCTTGAATATTCAACAATTCCTATTAACATCGATTTTAAACATGGTGACTGGGGTTCATATCAGGTAATCGGGTTTATTGGAGAGAAATACTTTTCGGGCTATACCAGTGATACAAAATTTCCTGGTGACGAGGCAAGTCTGATACCTGATGGTATAATTACAAAGATCCTAATTGATGATAACAGAAATGTACCATTCAATTCCAGCTCTCCAATTCTCCTTGAAAACGGATATATACTGAATCTTGTAGAAGTCGATACCAGTGGATCTCGTGCATTTATCACACTTGAAAAAGATGGGGAACTTCTGGATACCGGTATTGTGGCAGCAGATGACGACTACGTATATGAGATCAATCTCAGAAATAACGATGTACCAATTATAGTAGTTCACTTCAATAATATTACTCATGGAAATGAAACAAATCCTGTATTTGTCAATGGTATATTCCAGGTATCAGAGGATTATTTGTTGTTAGAAGAAGGTGATTTGTACTCTGAAATGGAACTCACTTATTATTCTGATAATGGTATCGGAATGGAAAATGATAATCAAATTAACCTGTCAAAAGGTAACATCATTCAATTAATGGGTGATATATGCTTAAAAGTTGCTGATGATGATAATCTCAGATTTGCACCCTTTGTAAACAAAGAGACAGGAAACACATACTATTTGAGAGGTACTGTTGCAGAAAATGACACTTTTACCTGGACACCTTTGAATTTCGCAGGTTTCTATTATAATATGGATAGTAACATCGGTTCTGAAAAACTTGAAGTCATCAGCCTTGATGACAGGATGATAGAAGAAGGGAACCTTGAATACACAAGCACTATTCAGGAAGTTGATTTCAAAGCAAATTATAGTGATTTGGACCCTGCAGAGTTTCCTGCAAAATATCCGGTCATGGGATTATTTGGGGAGATGTATGTGCCTCTTCGGAGCGATACTCCGAATAAATTGACAGAACTACTTATTGATAAAGACGAAAAACACTTGCTTACCGTTGAAGAGCCAGTGGAGATAGGTGGTGGCTATGCAGTTTCATTAGAAGCTACCAACAACACAGTTAAAATGATGTTACTCTACCTATTCAAGGATAGTGAACGAATAGACAGTGAAATTCTAAGCGTAGGTGACAATGGTGCTACACTTGTTTATAAGGATGATATTTCAACAGAAGATGACATCGATATTTTACGAGTACACTTTAGCAATATGTCCCATAATCAAACAACAATTGATGGTATCTGGTTAAGGGATGAGGAGAATTGTATTGATATTAATATTGGTGACTCTTTTGGAAAACTAACTGTTTCAGAGATAGGAGCTAATCATCTAAAAATGGAAAATACTGAAAATGTAACTCTTTTCCAAAATTCAGTTATTGAAATTACAGAGAATTACGCATTCAGGGTAGCAGATGATAATGACCTACGTTACTATCCATACACTGAGATAACGCCACTAAACGCATTAACTTTTAATTCTTTTAGTCCGGCGACTATTAATCCTGAATCTTACAACGGAAATATAACAACATTCAATGTAGAATTAAATCAGGAGGCAGATGTCACCTGGGTTCTGGATGATGTAATACTTTACACAAACACATCGGTAACAACTGCTTCATATATCAATACCAGTGCAAAAATTGGAATCCATAACCTGAAAGTAACTGCAAAGAATGAGAATGGATATGCTGAAAAACAATGGACATGGATTGTGACTGAGCATCCTTTTGAGTTTATAAACATTGAGCCTGCAGGGGACTGTTCTGTAATAATTGGAGGAACTACGGACTTTAATGTGAACATGCCGTACAATTGTACAATTGAATGGTATTTGGACAACAATTTGGTTCAAACTGATAACAATGTAACCTCATCAAATTACACGTTTGATTCTTTGATAAACAACATATCTTCACGTTCAAGTCATTCTATTAAGGCAGTAGCTTCAAACGGGAATGAAACATGCCAGAAGGAATGGCATTGTTCTGTATATTTGATAACACTTCGTTCTGGACTAACATGGGAACTAAAAGATGGATATTCTCTAACACTTTCGAGTGTAGATACTACTGGAGATAAAGCCCTGCTTAACCTGAGTAAAAACGAAGAACTTGTGGACCAACGAATTGTACCAGCTGAAAGTTATTACTGTTACAACAGGTCTATTAATGGAATTGAACAGAACATTATCAAAGTATATGTATCAGACATCTTCCAAGGGCAAATTGATAGTCTAGTTGTCATTGAAGAACTACAGCAATATTCAGATGCAGGCACATTAGATACTAATCCTGTAAAATTGCTGGGACTTGGAGATATATGGACTCTTGGAAGTGGTTACTCATTATCTATTGTCGGAGTTGATGAAAAAGAAGATTATTGTATAATTTCCCTTGACAAGGATGGCACAATAGTGGATGAACGTATTATCAACAGCAATACTATCTATAGATATCAGAGAACAAATGAAACAACAGACAACATTGAGACAATTATTGAGATACCAATTTTCAATGTGTTTAATTCGATCCCAGAAGAATATGTAGAATTTTCAAGCAACTATACACTCTACTCCGATGAAGGTACAGTTGATACTGATTCCTTTGTACTGATCAGGTCAGGTGAACTCTGGGAACTTAATAATGGATATGCTATTGGTATTGAAGAGATATCTGACAAAAAAGCATTGGTAACAATTGAAAAGAATGGTATTGTAGTTGATCGTGACATTATTGATGAGAACAGCATTTACAATTACGAAAGGCTGGAATCTATAAATGGAACTATCAAAACAATAATTACGATTAATTCATCAAAGATATTCAACGGGAATTTTGAAGACTACATTGAATTCAATTTGGACTATCAGGTTAATTCTGACACAGGTACAGTGGCTCTTAATGACAAAAGTATAGTTGAAGCTGGAAGTACATTGGAATGGGATAATGGCTATAGCATTAGTTTAGTTTCAACAGGCATCAACAATAAAAAAGCTATGTTCTCTCTGGACAAAGACGGAGAATTATATGATGAATTTATTCTGGATGTTGGAGACTACTACTACCTCAACAGAACAATAGATGGAACTGAACTGACGATTGTCAGGTTCCAGTTAGAGAACGTTTTTACTGGAGAGAACAACAATATTGTCACCATAAATAGAATTATAGAGAACCCTGATATTTCTGGTGATGATATAAGCATTACAACTACTGAGAAAGACACCTTCAGGATCAGAAGTCAGAACTACAATGGACTTGATCTTACTGATATCATTGGCTACAATGACACAGACTCGATTAAAATTAATTCATCAGGTTTTGCCGGTTTCTTTTACGATATAGATAAAGGTATTTCAACTGAAACGCTTACAATATTCGGTGGTTCTTATATTAATGGGACTTTGATCGAGACAAATGGAACTGTGTATGCCTCCAGAAGAATGCCAATTGAATATGAAAGCAGCAATATAGAAGGTTACTACGATTGTATTGGGCTTTTTGGAGAAAGATATGTTCCAATTAGTGAGAATACCCTCAATAAGACTGCAAAATTAGTTATTGATACTAACGAAAATATTGTATTAGAGACAAAGCAAAGTCTTTACCTTCCAAGTGGTTATGAGATCACTCCAAAAGGAATCGATGTTGAAGGAGAAAAAGTATGGATTGAATTATCTAAAAACGGAGAGTTCCTTGAAGATGAAGTTATTAATGTATTAAATAATGAGATGTGGGTCTATGATAAAGATCTTGCTGGTGAAGATGATGTTATTGTCATGAAAATGAAAGTAACTGATATAATTCAGCAGAAGGATGGTAACGGAATAACCGTTATTGAGGGCTTGTGGCTGATTGACTTCGAAAATATTGTCGAAATAAATGTAGGCGATAACTTTGGTGAAATGCAGGTATCCAAAATTACAGCAGATCACCTCGAAATGACAAATCCAAATTCAATCGAGCTTGAACGAAATTCCATCGTTGAGCTTACAGACAAATATTCCTTTATGGTAGCAGACAAAGATGAACTGGAATTCTGCCTTGTGGAAGAACCTGGGGATTCCAGCACATGCGAAGTTCGTGGAACTATTTCAGAAAATGCTGCCATCTCTGAATGGACTCCTGTAAACTTCGAAGGGTTCTATCATGGGTTTAGTGATAATGGTGGAACAGAAACACTTGTGGCTAATATTTCTGATAGCGAGATAGAGAATAGAAACCTGATATACCAGACCAGCCCTGCAAATGTGGATTTCAGGCATGATGAATGGGGTGAATATTCTGCCATTGGATTCCTTGGTGAAAAATACCTTGCATCTTACACCGGGTCAACCGGGTTTGAGCTGAACGCTACAAACCTGCTTTCAACTAACAGGTTATCCAGAGTCCTTATTGATTCTAATGATGAATATGTCCTTTACAATAATTCTATGCTGATCCTCGAGAATGGATACGAACTTGAAGTCCTTTATATAGATACAAACAATAGCCTTCTTAACCTGTCCCTCATAAAGGATGGCTCAAAGGTCGATACTGCCGAGGTGTATGCAAATCATGATTACATCTACAGAACTGATATCCAATCTATCAATGACGTGCCTATCATAGCAGTTCACTTCAATAATATCTCTGCTGAGAATGGAAGTAACGATGCACATGTTGAAGGTTTATTCCAGATTTCAGACGAATGTACTTTCCTGTCTATTGGTGATACGTTCGGACAAATGACGCTAAGCAGCATTTCTACAGGTGGTATTACCTTGCTTAATGGAAATGATATGCTGTTATCAAAGGGTTCCAGTATCAACGTAACAGAGAATCTTTATTTCAGTGTTGCAGATGATGACGAGGTCAGATTCTATCCATTTATGCATATCACCACTCCTACACTGGAATTTAGAACCCTGAGTCCGGGCAGGGATGAACTGACATCTGAATCAGATACCTGTTTAATCTTTGAAGTCACTACAAGCAAAGTATCTGATCTTACATGGATTGTAAATGACGTTGAGATCCAGACCAATGATTCATGCATGTGGGCCAGTTTCTCATACACACCTACCTCTACAGACCCATATACTGTAACAGTACAGGCAGAAAACTCAGATGAGACTATAGTGCAAACCTGGAACATGAATGCAAATATTCCACTATCGAATACTATAGATGCAAGTTCATCAGGTAGTTCCTCCTCAGGAGGAGGTGGCGGTGGAGGCGGCAGTACAGGGGAAGCCTATGAAAATATCCTCAAAAAAGAAGTTGTCCGGGAAAATGTTAACAAGGACATGGAAACAACATACAACTTCAAGGAAGATGTCAACCCTGTTGAATCCATAAAGTTCATTGCACTTAAAAATGCAGGAACAATCTCTGCGACTATTGAAGTACTGAAAGGCAGATCCTCATTTGTAGACGTAGAACCTTCCGGTGAAGTCTACAAGAACATTAATGTCTGGATTGGAAAGACTGGATTTGCAACGCCTGCAAATATAAAGGATGTACAGGTTAAGTTCAAAGTAGAAAAGACCTGGATTGAAGAGAACAATATTCAGGGATCATCCATCTGTTTATGCAGATATAATGATAATATATGGAATGAGCTAACAACACAGAAAGTAGATGAGGATGACAAATACTTCTATTTTGTCTCTGAAACTTCAGGATTCTCTGCTTTTGCTATAACAGGAAAAGCATTAGATACTGCAGGAAAGACCGATGTTAGCTACAGTCTGCAGGATAATACAGAAAATGATCCTGCTATAAGTGAATCTGAAAATTCAAGTTCAACAGAACAGAAGAGTACACCCGGATTGGGAATAACAGCTTCCATTACTGTGTATGCTTTGGTTGCTTTGGTACTAAGGAGAAGGAACTGAGTTCCTGATCCCTTTCTTATTTTCTGAGCAACTTAAAACTCCGGTCTTCAAAAATGTAATTTCCTGGTGAAAATAAAAGAGAATCCTTTAATTATTCGATTTCAAAAAAGAAATACTGGAACCTCTACTCAAGGCTCCTCTCATTGATCTCGCACCTGATATCCTGTTTGAGTATATCAACTGCATCATCATAATTCTGTATCTGACCAAGGGTCCACATCATCTTAACAAGTGCAACCTCTGGAAGCATATCCTCGCCTTCAATTGCTCCTGCTTTTAAGATATCCCTGCCTGTGTCATATACCCTGTCGCATATCCTGCCGTTGAGACACTGGGAAGTGACGATGACCGGGATCTTCTGTGATGTGGCTCTCTCGATCTGTGGTATCCAGTCAGTGGATACGTGGCCGAGACCTGTTCCTTCTATGACGATGCCTTTGTAACCTGCATCGATGAAATAGCCGAGGATATCAGGACTTGAACCCGGCGTGAATTTAACAAGAGCGCACTTTGGTTCGAGTGAATCCATGAGTGCAAGTTCCTTCTCATTCCTCTTTGTGTAGGACAGACCGGTCGTAATCTCACCTGTTGCATAGTCCACATAACCTACCGGTTCTGAGTTGACGGACCTGAAAGCATCCCTTCTGGATGTGTGCATCTTACGAACCTTGGTGGCACGGTGGATTGAGCACTTATCGTCTGATGACTCACTGTGCATAACAACGGTCACTTCTGCAATATCACTCACAGCGACCTTTGCAGCACAGATAGCATTCATGGCATTGTCACTGCTTGGCCTGTCAGCACTCCTCTGTGAACCTACGAAAACGATTGGCACAGGAGTATCGATCATAAAGGACAATGCAGCAGCGGAGTACATCATTGTGTCAGTACCGTGAGCAATGATGATACCATCGGCACCGTTCTTGATCTCTTCAACAACAGCCCTTGCAAGCTCCTGCCAGTAATCAGCCTTCATGTTCTCGGAAAGGATGTTGTAGATGGCCTTACCGCTGAAATTGGCTATCTCTGTGAGTTCAGGGATTGCCTGCAGGATATCGTCAGCAGAGAACTGTGAGGTCACAGCACCTGTCCTGTAGTCGATCTTACTGGCAATTGTTCCGCCAGTTGACAGGATGGACACCTTCGGAAGACCCTTCTTTGGTTTTACTTCAGCTTTAGCGGCTGCCTTTGTGATAGCTTCCATATCCTGTTTCTTCTGTACTACTGTGACAGTGGCACCCTCAGGTTCTATACCTGCATTGTATCCACTGACCATCTTTACGATAATATGACCGGTCGTGCTCGGCATGAGGATACCTTCGTATTCCACACCTGCCTTTTCGACCTTTACCCTGTCACCTTCTTCGAAGTCCATGATAATCCCTTGATTGTAATAACTGTAAGAATTGTGATTGTAGTGTTAGTAGTAATATATGTATATGATAGGTAAGCGTTCAAACATCTTTTCCGGTATAGCCTTCAACCACACTGAACAGAACCTTCAGTGAATCCTCGATTCCCTTGTTCAATCCGGCAATATCCGTCTTTGTGCTTTCAAGCTCTTCCATACGTATCTTGATCGCTCTTTCCATCTCAACAGGTGCAGGACCACCTGTGATAGCCCTTCTGTTGATGTTCAGTACAGGGTCAAGAGCTTCCTTTACCATCTCTGCTGTAAGTCCCCTGCTGCTCAGGGTCTCACCGATAACGTCCTTCGCGACCTCATCTATCTCTTCCAGTGTAGGATCTCCGTCACCACGTGCCAGCACACCAACAATCTGGTGGGCTGTCCTGAACGGGATACCTCCTGCCCTTACCATGGTGTCTGCAAGTTCCGTTGCTGTGGTGAAACCAAGAACAGACTTCTCAGCCATGCTTTCTGTGTTGACCTTCATGGTGGCTATCATGCCTTTTGTTATACGGACAGCACCTCTTGTGGTCTCCACTGCACGCCACATATTCGGTGTTGCCTCCTGGAGGTCACGGTTGTAGCTCAGTGGAAGTGCCTTACAGAGAGAGAGTAATGCCATAAGTGAACCGATAACCGTTCCTGCCTTGCCCCTGACGAGTTCAGCAGAGTCCGGGTTCTTCTTCTGTGGCATGATGGATGAAGTGGAAGCATACATATCATCAAGCTCCACGAAAGAGAACTCGGAACTTGACCAGATGATGATCTCCTCTGCCATCTTGCTGAGGTTCACCATGATATTTGCCATAGCAGACACGGATTCTATCAGGAAATCACGGGTGCTTACAGCATCCATGGAGTTACCGAGCATGTCATCGAACCCGAGAAGTGTACGTGTCCTTTCACGGTCAAGATCAAAACCTGTAGAAGCAAAGGCTGCAGAACCAAGCGGACATTTGTTCACCCTTGAGAATGCACTGATAATGCGCTCAATATCCCTGCCAATCGCATCGGAATGGGCCACAAGATGATGTGCGAATGTGGTTGGCTGAGCATGTTGCAGGTGTGTGAATCCAGGCATCAGTGTCTCTGTGTTCTCTGATGCTCTGTCAATAAGTGCTTTGCGAAGTCCGAGAAGCTCTTCCATAAGGGACAGAAGCTCATCCCTTAACCTTATCCTGATACAGGTTGCAACCTCATCGTTACGGGAGCGACCGGAGTGCATCCTGCCACCTGTATCCTCACCTACTATATCTATAAGCCTGGACTCAAGTGAGATATGGATATCCTCATAACCGTGATCCAGTTTTTCGATACCCTCTTCCTTTATCTTCAAAAGCCCTGTAAGGATGCTGCTGCAATCCTGTTCTTTGATAATTCCCTGCTCATGCAGCATGACCGTATGAGCCATGTCCACAAGGATATCGGCCTCGAATATCCATTTGTCAGCAGACATAGATGATGTGAAATCGAGCATATCTTCATCAGGTGTTGAAGACAAGCGGCCTCTACGTAAAATATCGCTCATTTGAACCCTCGTGATTATAAAATGTAATATGTAATTAGAAGTAACCCTGATTGGTAGCGTGGTATTGGTCTGGATACTTAAATAAGGATCGGTTTTTTAATAGTTCGCAAACTGTCATCAGGCTTTAGTATGGAACCTTTACCTTTCAAGAGAAGCTATTTATACTAACTTGAATATAATAATAGAAATAATAATTATTGCTGGTCGTACTGTGCTAATACGTCCTGCTTCATTGAGGTGAAATTTTGACTAACGAGAATGATAGTTACGCAGATAATATAGATGATGAACTTAATCAACTTGTGATATTCAACCTGGGTGTAGAAGAATTCGGCATCAATATCATGCAGGTTCAGGAAATAATCCGAATGCCTGATATAACAAGGATCCCAAAGTCACCTGATTATATCAAAGGTGTGATCAACCTTAGAGGAAAGATAATAGTTGTCATGGACCTTGACAAACGCTTTGGAATGCCGGAACAGGATATCACGGACGAATCAAGGATCGTTGTTGTGGACATAGAAGGTACCGTTGTAGGACTGGTCGTTGACTCAGTCAGTGAAGTAATACGCCTAAAGGGTTCCAGCATCGAGCAGACACCTGAGATCATCTCACAGAAGATCAATGCAGAGTACCTGAAAGGTGTCGGTAAACTGGATGAAAGATTACTTATCCTGCTCAACCTTGAGAACATCGTCGGCGATTCTGCTGCAGCAGCCTGAAATATATTATTCAACAGATGACAATGACCTGAGGGTTTGTCATCATCACTTTTTTTCAGATACATCGATCCCGGTACACGTAGTGCTATGAACAAAAGCCGGATAAGACCCTGTTTGCAGATGCAAGGATAACAGGACGAATATATAGCATCAGTAACATAACCACTTTTTGTAGAGGGAATCAAATGAGAACACTTGACATAGTCATCATTTTAATTGTCATCACCCTGGGAACAATAGCATGCGGATGCATAAATGAACAGGCAGAGGAAGATAGAACCGTTGAGGACATATCTGAAACTACTGAACAGGTCATGAGTGGTGGAACGGATACAATATATCAATTCTCGATCATCAATGCCCTGCTGGAAGGAGTATATGATGGAGAAGTAAGTTCTGCTGAACTTAAAGAACATGGAGACTTCGGGCTTGGTACCTTTGATGATCTTGACGGGGAAATGCTGGAACTTGATGGTGTGATCTATCAGGTCAAAGCAGACGGCAATGTCTATGAAGTAGATGATACCACAACATCACCATTCGCTGTTGTTACTTTCTTTGAGACGGATATCGAGGATATATTCAGTGAACAGATGGATAACCAGCAGATGGCAGAACACATAGCCGACCTCTTGCCCAGCGAGAACATAATGTATGCCATAAAGATCACCGGCAATCTCAGTTACTTGAAGACACGTAGCGTGGCAGCACAGGAGAAGCCATATCCGAGACTTGTCGATGTGACAAAGGACCAGTCTGTCTTTGAATTCAATGATACCAGAGGTACGATCGTCGGATACTGGATGCCGGAATATATCGACGGCATAAATGTCCCGGGTTATCACCTGCATTTCATCACAGAGGACAGGACAGGTGGCGGACACATCCTGGAATACACGATCGATTCGGGAATAATAGAGATAGACAGCACAGACGGGTTCTACCTTGAACTGCCTGAGAATGAGAATTATCTTGGCACGGGCTTTTCACAGGACACTGAAGGAGAGCTGGAAGAAGCTGAGAACTGATCCTGTTTAAGTGGAATATGAATATGGACGTCTGTTCCTGTTCCCTTTTCACTTTCGATCCATATATTGCCCTTATGGTTCTCCACGATAACCTTGCTGATGTAGAGTCCAAGTCCGTTGCCACCATAGGTCCTTGTTGAAGAACTGTCTATCTGGTGGAATTTCTGGAAAAGTTCCGGAATATCATTTTCTGCGATACCTACACCGGTGTCGCCAATTACCACATGTATGCCTGCACCCTCAACATTAGCGGATACAGTGACAGTCCCGTTCGAAGGTGTGAATTTCACCGCATTGTCCATCAGATTCAGGAATACCTGGGGAAGATATGTCCGGTCGGCATCTACTGAACATGAGTCGAAAGCATAGTCCACACGGATCTTTATTCCTTTCTCTTTCATAGCATCAAAGAACATATCCACTGTCTTGTTAAGGACAGAGGAGATCTCAACCGGTTCGAAATTATAGCGAATGGTCCCGTTCTGATCAGTACTGAGGAATAGTAAAGAGTCGATAAGATTCTGGAGCTTGCGCGTCTTTGTGACAACACGTTCGATAGCATATGTCTGTTCAGAGTTCAATTCTCCCAGGCTACCGTCATAAAGAAGTTCACTGAACCCTTTGATAGATGTCAGAGGAGTATTGATCTCATGTCTAAGGTTTGAAAGGAACTCATCTTTTAACTTATCGAGGGATTTAAGCTCATCATACGCTTTTTCTAATTCGGATGTAGAGCTCTTCAATGCCTTTTCTGTCTGCTTACGTTCGGTGATGTCACGTATATGGCTTACAGCCATTGTTACGTCACCTTTGGTATCATAAACAGGGAATATACGGAAATCCCTTACTCTCTCATCGACAGGACCCGTATGCTCGAACTCTTTCATATTACCCGTTGAGAATACCTCTTTTACAGGACAGGGGTCGCAGGGCATCAGGTCTGCTGTGAAGGATTCACATAACTGAGGATGTGCGTCCTCATCCCCGGGAGCGGATATGAGATCACTCTTCCAGTTACTCGTCACTATATTCATTTCCCTGTCAACCACAACGATCAGGTCCTGAAGGGCATTGAAAGTACTTGTAAGGAGTTCCTTCTGGTTCTGGAGTTCCTCTTCAGAGTTCTTGGTAGCTGTTATATCAGCAATAAGTCCGATGCCTCCCTCAAGTGAATTGTCATTACGGGAACGCAAAGGCACATAGTATGATCTTAAGAATATCTCCCTGCCAGATGTACGGGCAGAGTACTCATTCTCGTAAAATGAACCGGTATCAGATAAAGAGCCTGCAAAGAGCCGATGTAAACTGTCATCATTGACGTAATCGAACATATCAGAACCAACGACATCAGCTTTCTTTACCCCGAAGATATTCAGGAAACTTCTGTTGCAGTGGGTTATAGTTCCGCCTTTTTCTACAAAGATACCTAAAGGTGAAGCATCGAATATCAACCTGTGCCTTTTCTCTGAATCTAAAAGAGCTTCCTCAACCTGTTTTCTTTCGATCACTTTGCAAAGACGTGATGTTATCACATTCAATAGACGCTGTTCTTCTTTCAGGAAAGGACCGATGTCATGGAAAGGGCGTTCCTCACGATAGGATACATGCAAAGAACCTCTTTTCTTTCCGTGAGTGATGATATCACTGGACAGGGTGTATATGTTCTTCTCATAATGTTCGGTCCTGTGGACCTCACCATCCAGAACTATGCATAGCTCTGCAACCTCAGGGTAAAGAAAAGCTGGTTTCAGCCTTTGTATTATGCCTTTCAGTAAAGACCTGAGGGGCATATGAAGGTCGAAAAGATCAGAGATACTGTAGATGCATTCAAGCTCTCGTTCTCTTTTTCCCATATGGTCCTGTTTTTCCTGCAAGTTTTGCCCACACCAGATTCAATAATATTTACAAGTAACTAATATATTACTGTATTATATATTATTTATATTAATAGATTTTGTTGCTCAAATGATCATGGAAATAATTCAGAAGTAGCGGAAAGAGTCTTCCTGATACTATGCTATTAAATAGATGAGGGGCAATAGATGAGTTCATAAATGCCATCTGGCACATAAATGCTTGAACCACAGGTGAATAAATGTATTCAGACAGGATCAATTCATTACCCCCATACTTATTTGCAACGATCGATGAAGCAAAGGCCGCAGTAAAGGCAAAAGGTGTAGACGTTATCGATCTTGGTGTTGGCGACCCTGACCACCCGACTCCGGACCACATCGTAGATTCAATGTGTGAAGCCGTACGTAACCCGGAAACACATACATATCCATCCTACACAGGAATGATGAGCTTCAGGAAAGCTGCTGCAGATTGGTGCAAGGAGACAAGAGGCCTTGATCTTGACCCTGCATCTGAGACCCTCACACTTATCGGATCCAAGGAAGGAGTAGCCCACATACCTCTGGCATTCATCAACCCGGGAGATGTCGCACTCTGCCCTGACCCTGCATACCCGGTCTACAAGATCGGTACAGAGTTCGCAGGTGGCGAAGCACATATCATGCCACTTCTGGATGAGAATGACTTCCTGCCGGACTTTGATGCAATACCAAAGGACAAGCTTGAAAGAGCAAAGCTGATGTTCCTGAACTATCCTAACAACCCTACTTCTGCGATCGCTGATAAGAAGTTCTTTGAAGAGGTCGTACAGTTCGCCCGCGATAATGACATCGTGGTCATCCACGACAACGCATACTCCGAAATGACCTATGACGGCTACAAGGCACCAAGCTTCCTGGAAGTTGACGGTGCAATGGATGTTGGTATCGAGCTTTACTCACTCTCAAAGACCTACAACATGACAGGATGGAGACTTGCCTTTGCAGTAGGTAACAAGGAAATAATATCCGGCATCGGTAAAGTAAAATCAAACATCGATTCCGGTGCTTTCGACGCTATCCAGATGGCAGGTATCACGGCACTATCCAGTTCCCAGCAATGTGTTACTGATATGAACAAGATCTATGAGGAAAGAAGGGACGCACTCCTGAAGGGACTCACAGAAATGGGAATAGATGTCAAGCCACCTAAGGCAACATTCTACGTTTGGGCGCCTGTACCTGAAGGCTATGACTCAATGGGATTCGCAAAACTGCTGCTTGAGGAAGCAGGCATCGTGGCAACACCAGGTGTTGGATTTGGAACCTATGGTGAAGGCTACATCAGATTTGCACTTACACGCTCCGTTGAGAGGATCGACGAGGCAGTTCAGAGGATGAGCAAACTGAATATCTGATATTCTAAGCTTTTATCTTCTTTTTTCTTTCTTTTTTAGTTTTCGTCTCTAGTTTTCTTCTCCCTTTGGCCATCATATTTTGTTTTACTGCATAGTGGATACCCTGATCCGATCGTAATTAGTATATAGAAGCATATAATTTTAAAATAAAATATATATTTTAATTTTATTTATTTTATTTTAAGAAAAATATGAACATAACGCCCTGAAGTAACTACATTCCACCAATATATATGAGCAAGCTTCTATGCAAATATGCTCCCTACAAGTATCAATAAAAACAATAAAGAATTGTTCAGCACAGAAGAGATATCCGAATTCCTGCATGATACAAGATACATTATCCTGCTATACATAGTAGGGGACTTCCTGACAACATTCCATGCTCTGAGCAATGGATACGGATTCGAGGAGAACAGGATGCTTGCAAGTATAATGGCTGAGCATGGGATCTGGTCACTACTTATAGTAAAGATGCTGATACTTCTTGTGATCTACTGGAACTATCACTCGATCAGAGCGTCCGTCCATTCATATGCCAGAAGACTGTGGGACCTGTCAAGACTCGGAGTAAGCCTATTAGGACTTGTCCTTGTGATCAATAACCTGATGGTAATATCAATGAGATCAAGTCTTTTCGAGTACCTTGGCCTCTCCTGAAAGAGACTCTTTTATCTGGGTGGCCTTTATGTTGATGACCATTTCAGCTATATCCGCACTATATTCGGATATACGCTGAAAACTCTCAATTATCTTTCTTTGCCTTTCCCCGTAAAGACAATAGGTATTCTCCGAACCTTCAGACTTCTGTATTATCTTGTTCCCAAGTGCAGATGACATCCGGGAGGTTCTGATTATATGGTTCGCAAGGTCAGTATCAATGTTGAGTACTGCCTTAAAAGAATCCTGGAACAGCCTGTGTGAAAGGACACCCATCTCTATGATATCATCGCTACCATTCTTTTGTCCATCCATCTGGACAACGGTCTGGGCTATTATATTAACATGGTCACCAATGCGTTCCATGAGCTTGATTATAAGGCGATATCCGAGGCAATCCTTTGAATTATTTATCCCCAACTTCTGGGCAAGTACCGAATCATCAAGAGCGGCCTTTATCTGCCTGACACTTAAAAGATAGAATTTGTCGACATCATTGTCCCTCTGGGCTATATCCGTTGCAAGTTCCACATCGTCTTCCCTTAAAGCAACAATGGTATCCTCCATCATAGAGGATATTATACGGAACATACTCTGCAGGGACTTTTCAAGTGAAATGTCCTGATAGTTCAGGAGATTCTGGAGAACGATCTCGGTCCTGGATTCCTCAACGATCTCAATGCCAATGAGACGTTTGCGCGCAGACTCTTTCAGATACTTACGTTCAGCGGCTGTAAAACCACCTGGAGAAACTATCCTGATAATATCATATCCAACAAGATAATTGGCAACAAGTGTCCTGAAATTCTCTTCCTGGTCTTCGGATGCTACCATCTCGACCTTTGAACGGGCATTCTTCTTCTGCTTTTCCTGATCAGGAGTTATTACAAGTGAGCGGTCAGGTTTCACTGTCAGAAGCACAGTATCTCCTGCACTGAGATCACTTTCCCTTACCCAATCAATGGGCAGGGAAACGATATATGTTGAACCGCCTGTCAGCTGGATCTTTCTTTTATCTGAAATGTGAATCCTTCCTTTGAATCTATTAAATAGGACTAAAAATATTAAAGGATTGTCAGATTCCCTGAAACCTGACTGAGCCTTGATGTCATACCATCATCATCGGTAATCTCCAGATCGATAGTGATATTCCTGTCATTATACGGGTCAATACCAACCGGCCTGACAACCATACCCGAGAGATCATAATCATAGAGGGTTACATTTCCTGAATCCTTCCATACAGCCCATTTGTAACTTGTAATAAAGCCATCTGTATCAATAGAATCCGATGCATCCAGGATCAGATAACTATTAGGACTCTGGGTACCATTGGCACTTTGCAGGTATTCCACCTTGAACTGAACTTCAGCAACCGGCATAGGTGGGGTGAAAAGTTCCCTGAAGACATTGATATAAGATGTTATTATCTCTACCTTGAGAGGTTCATCCTCTGAAGGAGCAGCTCCCGCATAGGAAGTGAAGTCGATCCCATAAGAGATATTGTAATCATCTGTGTTGGTGAGACTTCCACCGGAACTATTACCATAAAAGGTGATCTGCCTGTTCTCATCGTCTATTGAGAAATTGCCTGATCCTATGCACTTTGTTCCATTTGAAGCGAAAGTGACATTGTGATCATATACAACCTCTCCAAAGGATTCCCAGGGATGTTTTTCAAGGGTATATGTGTAGTCAAGACTGTTGTTGGTCCATGAGGAAGAGGCGGGTATCACCTCTGAACCTGTTACAGTGATGTCCGAGAAATTAAGATGGATCGTCTTGCTCTTTGTAGCAGGAATGACAACCCTGTGATTCGCACTGTAGATTGCAGGATAATCCCTGTAGACATCAAAATTGCCATCGTTGTCGTATGCCTTGAAATGAAGGAAATATCCCCCATTGATATTGATTGCGGATATATAGGAATCATCTATATTGAGATTGAGAACTTTAAGGTCGATGGATTCCCAGCCTGATCCATCCCCTACCGGTTCGATGGAGATTATCCTGAGATCCTCATTCTCAACAGCAGTTTTATGGCTTTCAATTTCCATAGCCTGCTTTTCCGTAGTGGAAATAATGAAGGCTACACTTGTGGCAGCGATTATCGTAACAAGTATCAACAACAGAGTTCCAAAAACAACAGTAACTCCGCGTTCATTATTCACAAATGATCCAATATCGTTACCAGCCATCTCTGGTGAAAAGATCATTAGCGATTATATACTTTGTTTCCATAATATATATAGTCCCCAATATTCTATAGATATTGGCCAATTATTCCAAAACGATTTAAACAATGATCACTTTTAGGGTTTTGATGGTGCTAACTAGCTTCGGTTTGAAAAACGTACCTTCCAATGTGGTACTGTTAATAGAAGAGGACATAGGAGATGTAAAGAGCGTCTTCTTCCGCAAGATCAGTCTTGATGCTCTGAAGCTTGGAAAGAAGGTACATTACATTTCTACAAGGAGTTCCAGGAATGACATAATGGAGGAACTTACCAGATCCGGCATACATGACCATCTGGAGAATCTGGATGTCATTGGCAACTTCTCAGACCCCGTGTCCCTGCTTGATATGTGTTACAGAAGGCACAAACTCACCAGTCGCCTCTATGGAGAGGATGCCGGCCCGTTACACAACATAACCGATGCTGATGTCTGCATAATAGACATGTTCTCCTCTCTTTTCATCCATGAGGAGATAGAGGTGATATCAGAGACCATCGAAGCTCTGACAAAAATCAGCAGAGAAGAGAATATAACGTTCCTGCTTGCAGCAGATATCGGCATTCTTCCCGAAAGGGCAGAAAAGATAGTGCGCTCCATGGTCGATGGTGTCATACAGTTCAAGACCGAGTACGCCGGTGGCAAGATCAACCGTTTCATAAACATCCCTAAAATGAAAGGAAGTATCCCCCTGAACAAAATGATAGCATACAATGTCACAGGGCAGGGAATAACCATGGATACAAGGGAAAGGGTTGGTTAAACTACCTTCTTTAACATAGAACTATTGAATTTTAAAGGCAGAGAGAGAATTAACCATCCTCTCCACCTACTATAATTGTCGCTGTTCCTTTTGATTCACCTGCTGTTGCGGTGACTATATACGTACCTGCGTCAGAACCTGGTATAGGTGTAACTGAAACTGTACCATCATCCTCTGTCATTGAACTCGTTATTATGCCATCAGGTGATATGGTCATCTTGACAAAAGTACCGGGAACCGGATTTCCATCTGGATCGGTAACATTGAAGATGATAGGCTGTTGCAGCGGAATACCTCCAAATACTTCCTGACCATCACCGGAAACAACTGATACTATGTAAGAGTCCCCTGCACCTGCAGGTAGCAGAAGTGTTACACAGGCAATATAGCTCAAAGCTATCAATACTGCCGAATGTTTGAAACCATGCTTGATCTCGCCTTCAGTGATAAGTCCGACAATGAGTCCACCGAACAGGGCATTCAGTATGATCATATGGAAGAAACCACGCTCGAAATCTATGTCAGAAAGACCTGCTCCTCCAAGCATTTCCATACCAACACCCTGAATGAGAGGTAAAAGGGATGTTGAGAGGATGTATGTCAGCATCACGATGATACCCTGCGCGAGATAGAAGATAACAATGTACTGTTTCAGATCAGCTTCCTTTTCCCTCTGTATAGCTATCACTGACCTCATATCTTCCGAGGTACGAAACAGAAGGTCTGCAACATTACCACCTGTATAAGCTGCCTGAACTACTACATCGATATATCTTGCCACAAGGCGGCTTTTCATGGAAGCCGACATCCTGTGCATGGATTCATCGAAGGATTTCCCCAGTACCATTGAAGAAGCTGCATCCTGAGCATGACTGCTTATGGCACCGAGATTGGTCTTTGAGAGATTGATGAAACCCTTCACCGGATCGATACCACCCCTCATCAGTTCTGATAACTTGTACAGGAACTCACTGAAAGCAATCTCTCTTTTCTGCAACTTTCTCTTTTCCAGGAAGGAATCTATCGAATACGGAATGATAGCTACAAGGATGGCAAAGACCATTATGTGGTCCAGGTCATCTTTTGGTTTATCATCGTCAGGCTCCGGTTCAACCTCCTCCTCTTCAGCAGGCAGGGTCTCACCTCTTTCCGCTGCTTCGGCAGCTTCAAGTTCTGCTACCAGGGCTTCATAAGCTGCCTGCTTTGCTGCAGCTTCATCGCTTACAGCAGGACCTGCTTCTGATGCTTCATCCGTCACAAAGGAATGACCGGTGAGAACTGCCATCATCAATATCATGAATGCAATAATGACAGGGATACCCAGTGTCAGATATTCACGCTTGATATCATAACGTAGTGTCAATATCTGAACATATCTTGCTATTGTCAAATGGTGTTTTTCAATACTTCTTTCAATATTCATAGAGTACTCCTTGAATATTTCATCCAGAGCAGGATCAGGAAAACGATATTGATGAAAGGCAACATGAAATAGACGAAGAACTGGAACATCTGTTTGGCTGTGAAAGGTCCGAGGTCGATACCCAGAGCACTTGTGACCACGATCATGAGGACCACAAGTACCACACTCATCACAACTCCGCTCAGATAACCTTCACCATATACACCAAGGGAATCAACGAACTCCTTTTGCATCTTTCTCCTCATATCCATAAGTTCATTCGATTTCATCTCAAGATAGGTACGTAAGCCTCCACCGGATTGCATGGCATTGGCAAGGTCTATACAAATATTCCTGAGGGATTCCGAAGACGTATTTCTTATAAGATGGTTCATGGCACTGACACCGTCCTCACCCAGAACATCCACACGGTACATCACCTTGCCAAATTCAACTGAGACATCCCCGTAATCCTCTATGGCAACCTTCCTTATCACATCCATAGGGGACGAACCCGAACTTGCAAGGATCGTCATATAACCCAATGTGAAAGGGAGTTCCTGTTCGATATTCATGTTCTTGTTGGAGACCTTGTTATAGAGCATGAAAGGAAAGCCACTGACCGTCAGACCAAATGTCAGGAAGGTAAGGACTGATATATACACAAGCGGGGAAGAGGAATTACTGAAAAGAATGACTGATAGTATGAAGATGATCACTGATGCTAGTGCTGCAGTTACAAGCGCAAGGGAGATGAACATACCGGGGGTAAGTACCATATCCGCCTGATATAGTGATCTGGCAACATCTTCCTGTGGTTTCCTGTCTACCTGCTTACCGAAGACGTAGCAGAACATCTTGTATTTCTCTACGTATTTGTTGGTCTCACCATCATTGAAAGCCTGATGTACATCAACATCCCGGGTCCTGACCATTAATGACTCATCTCCGCCATCTCATCCTTTTCTCTTGAATACCTCCTGATAGCTCTGGCAACTTCCTCATATTCAGTTATACCGTCATTAGCAAGGGATTCAAGGTACTTTCCACGCATTTCCATTTCCCTGACAAGCTCCATCTGGTCGATACCGAACTCATCATTGATGGCATCGAACATGGCACTGCTGCCACTGTATTCGTATTCATCCGTAACGGGATTCCATTTGAACACAGGATTCGTTATAAGGTCACCACGTTCAGGGTCCAGTTCCACAATCTCAACTATCCTGAGTGCACGCCTGAGGAAATGCTCACCGACCTTGATCATGGAATTGAAGATGACCATGTCCACACTGGCAAAGAGATTCCTCGGTACGTTCATCGGCTCGGATTCGACCCTGGAGAGAAGTTCATGGATAGAGCCTGCGTGTATGGTTCCCATACATGGGTGACCCACAGAGATAGCCTGGAACAGGGTACCTGCTTCAGCACCACGGACCTCACCAACCACTATGTATTCAGGTCTCTGCCTCAAAGCAGCTTTAAGGAGGTCGAAAAGCTCAATATCTCCTGCGGACTTGCCACCCTCACCACCACCAAAACCAGCCCTTGTGATAGATTGTGTCCAGTTAGGGTGCATGAGGTTCATTTCAGCAGTATCTTCGATAGATACTATCTTGTATTCAGGCGGGATGAAAGCACCAAGAGCATTCAATGTAGTTGTCTTACCGGATGCTGTACCTCCTGCTGCCAGAACCGATCGTTTGTACTCGATCATCAGCCAGAAATAGGCAAGTACCGTGGAGTCATAGGTTTTGTAATTCATTAGGTCGATACAGGATACCGGATTGGACTTGAAACGCCTGATAGTAAAGGTAGAACCTCTTTTAGTTACCTCTTTTCCAAGTGTCAGGTTGGCACGGCTCCCATCCACAAGGGTTGCATCCCTGATCGGTTCAAGAACTGATATATGACGACCTGCTGCCTGTGCCATCCTCATGACAAAGTTGTTAAGCTCGATCTCCTCATAGATCACATCAGTAGCTACCGAACTGTAGACCCTGTGATTGATATATAGGGGTGTGTACGGCCCATTACAGGTAATATCCTCAATGTATGGGTCTTTCATCAGGAGGTCCATCCTGTCAAAGCCCATGTATTTCTTATGTAGATAATAGAAGAATTTGTCCTTCTGCGTTTCACTGAGCTTCAGACGATAGATGTCCACTATAAGATCGAACCTGTCCCTCAGAGCTTCATCCCTGTCCTCTTCTTCTACAAGCAATATCTCAGAGTGTGCCATCTTGTCAAAGGCATTCTGTATGATGTAAAGAGCTTCCTCCTCGCTTTCACTAAGTGGAGGTTCAAGGCATTTGTATTGAAGGGATTCGCCATCGAACTCAATGTGAACATACTGACAACCGGGTGTAACCTCATAGGTGATATTGACCTCCTTTTGGGGTACTCCAGGTGCAGGGACTGATAGTTCACCGACTATGAACTCCATCTCTTCAATGGTTTCAGGTGCAGGGGTTATTATCTGCTCTATCTTCTTTAAAAGTAAAGAGACCTGTGAATTTTCGGCCGGGTCCGGATCCTGCTCATTCAAGGATTCGACTATATCCTCATATACAATCTCAGAGTCCTTTTTCTTACCAAGAATAAGACCAAACTTTCGCTTCTTTTTTGCAGACTCTTTCTCTGCAGCAGGAATTTGATCATTTTCATCGATAGACGTGTCACCGAAAAAGAGAGCATCCTTTTTTGATCCCCCTTCCTGCTCCCCCTCTTTTTCCAATACCAGAACGGAGGAAATTGCTTCGTGGATGGGCACTTCGTGCTCTGCCTGAGGGAGGAGGGACTCTTCCTCGCCAGTATGATTGTTATCGGAGATGAGAATATCATCTGTTGTTTCTATCACATCTCCACCTATACGAAGGGTGGTATTTTCGATGGTATCAGGTTCTTCCTGAATATTTGTATCAATTACATGAGATGGCTTTTTTCGGCTGAGCCTTGATCTTAAATAGAGTTTAACCAATTCTGTGCCTCCAAGCAATCAAACGTATTGTAGCATTGATAATCAGAACAATAGTTATTAGAACAAATGCTGCAGCAAATGCTTCTGAATCTGAAACTAAATGAGGGTAGTTATATGCATTATAAATTGTAAGTGGTAAGCTTGCCACTAGATCCTGGAACGGATATATCTTCACACCATACAACAGCTTGTCACTTGCAGCAATCTTAAATTCAGGATAGAACTGTGTATAGCCTGCAGTAAAGATCACAACGGCAGATTCTTCTGCAGCACGGCCTGTACCCAGTACTATACCTGTCAGAATTCCTGAAAGAGCAGAAGGTATTGTAATATTTTTTATTGTTTCCCATTTTGTGGCACCAAGTGCATAACTGGCAGCTTCAATATCAAATTTTACTGTATCTATCGCTTCTTCACTTGCGCGTTCAATCACCGGTAATATAAGTATTGCAAGAGCAATGGAACCAGAGATTAGAGAAAAACCTCCAGTAATCGACCGCATATAGAATGCAAATACCAGAAAACCAAAAATACCTAGGACGATAGATGGCGTACCTGAAAGTACATCAATAAGAAAACGGAATGTTCGTACTGCAAAACCATCCTTTGCATACCTTTTTAGATATATTGCCGTCCCTACAGCTACAGGTGTTGCCAATATTGTAGAAAAAATAGACAGGAGTATAGTGCCTACCACAGCATTTCCAATTGCACCACCAAGTCCGGGTTGATTGGATTCAGAAGTAAGTATGAAATGCAAACTAAGGCTTGGAAGCGCCTTTATTCCAATCGTTCCCAAAATGAAAAACAATACCAATAATATGAGAATAGCAGACAAATACGACAAAGTAATAAATACTCTACCTGTGAGTTGTCTCAAATTAATTTTTGACACTAATGGTAGAAAATTGGTTTTAATATCTTTTGATTTTTCGGTATATGTCATTTTCTCCCCCCTATAGCCCTTGCTAATCCTACAAACAATATCTCTGTTGCAAAAAGTACTGCAGCAATAGCAAATATAGCACTTCTAGCTTCTGCATCAGCTATTTTAAAGCTAACATCTGACAGGATTTTGGTAGTCATTGCAGTGCCTGTTCCAAAAAATGTTGTTGGTATATTATTAGAACCTCCAAATAACATTACAATAGCCATAGTTTCACCCATAGCCCTCATCATACCAAGTATCACAGCTGCCATTATACCCTTAGATGCTGTGGGTAGCAACACTTTACTAATAGTTTCCCAATGTGTAGCACCCAAAGCAAATGAAGCTTCTCTGTACGCATCTTCAACTGAACGTATTGAATCCTCAGACATTGATATGATAGTAGGGAGAATCATTATGGCAAGTACTGTTGATGCAAGCGCTAAACTCACCCCTCGCACATTTATTTCTGTGCTAAAAAAGGGTATTAAACCCAACAGAGAAACTGTAAGTGGAGAGATATAATTAACGAATAATGGACCAAGAACAAAATACCCGAAAATCCCATATACTACAGAAGGAATCCCAACCAATAGTTCAATCAGGGGTTTCACTATCGAAACAAGCCTTGGAGAGGCAAATTCGGATAAAAATATTGCTGTGAAAACTCCTATAGGAACAGATAATGCAAGAGTTACCACCGTTAGAATCAGAGTTCCTAAAAAGTATATACGAATCCCATATATGTGCTCAGCATAATCCCATTTAGAACCTGTGATAAAATTGATTACACCTTGACTTTCAAATGTTGGATAGGCAATGTAGAAGATGAAACCTATGAAGAATAATGTAATAAAAACTGTAAGAGCAGTGCAAAATGCAAAGACAAATTTTGGAGTTAATGATTCTAACCTGGATATTGTCATATTATTCATTTCTTCCGTTTTATCTAATGAAAAGAAAAAGAGTGGTGATTTGTGCATTGGCACAAATCATTGTTATTTAATTTAGAGGTCGTACAATGAATAATATCCGACTTCTGAGAAGATTCCCTTCTGAGCTGGCTGGGTAGCGAAATCAATAAATGACTGCTCAATTGAGGAAGGCTCACCAAGTGTAAGGTAGTTGAGAGGTCTGGTAAGCTTTGCAGGGAATGTGCTTGTCTCACCCTGAAGCTGGAGAAGAGCCTCATCATTGTTGTCATCGAAGTCTGTACCGGCACCTACATTAATAATTTCTACTGTTGTGTCCTCAACGAATCCAATGTCTACGAATCCAATTGCAGGAGCTGTTGTGGATCCAGCCTCTACAGCTGCGAGTACACCAGGATTTCCAGTTGCCTTTGTTGCATTTGTATTGTCTATGTAGTGTTTGTCACCAAGCCACTTAGCGAAACATTCTTCACTGCCACTGCCTGCCTCTTCTCTCTGATAGACCTGTACGTCAGCGGTAGCGGAGAGGTTGCTTGGTAAAGAACCAGATGCTACCATACCATCTGCATCTGCTGCCTGATACAATGCAAGCATTTCAGCAGCTGTTATTGGACCATTACAGGTGACACCTTTGGAAATTGGAACTACTGCACTTGCACCAATTTGATGAACCTGCAGTGTTGGGTGCTCTGTTACTGTATCTACTGGCTCAGATGCTGAACCAATGTCTACAACGTCCATTTCAGCTGATGCAATACCTGCACCGGAACCGCCTGCCTGAACTGTTACTTTAACACCAGCATTTTCTCCCATGTAGGCATCTGCAAGAAGTTCAGAGACTGGCTGAACAGTTGTTGAACCTGCAATAAGGAGTTCTGCGGATGCGCCTGATGCGGCTTCTGCTGCACTTGCTTCGTCGGAAACGTCGCTTGAGAAAGAGCCCATGATCGTACCTACAGCTGCTGCACCAGCGATTGCTACCACTACTAAGACGAGGGTTGCAACGATAGGTGAAACACCTGCTTCATCGTTGAAAAGTTTCTTAAAGTTCATGTTTATCGTACACCAATTTGTTTTATGTTCCTATTCGGGAGCGGGTTTGAATCGCTCTGGCAGTAGATTGGATGCACAATATATAATCATTCTACAAGTCATGTATATAGACCACTAATCAATATAGAATACGGATATCTCTATATACTGGTGCATATACGACAGGGAAAATCCATTATATAGAAAAAACTCAACAACTGGAATTTAAAAGTGAAGTCTCTGTGAAAAAAAAAGCAAATAGTAGCGAAAAGTTGTATTTAAAAGTGACTATAAAAATAAATACAGAATAATGTGAATGAATATAATAAGAAGAATTGCACCCTGATAACTTACTTTGAAATAAGGGTATAGACAACACCAAATACGGCTGCTGCAATGATAACAACAATAACATAAAGATAATTCTCTACAGCATCAATGGCCGAACTCTCTACCACACCAAAGAGAGAGGATATTCCACCTAAAGCACCAGTGAATGTCCTGCTGACAAAATCCTGTGTCCTGTCAAAGATACCGGTTATCGGATCAAGGACCTTTGACAGGAACGTAGGTGTTGAATCATCCTGCTGAACCTCGACAGACATATCTGAAATATCTAGATCTGATACTTCATCGTCTGATGAATACAGATCATCTTCATTATTGTCTGCATTGTTATCTTCATCATCTATGACTTTCTCCGCAGGCATCACATCTACAGACGCCTGATCATCGATAGCAGCCAGGTCAGATATCCAGCCACCATTCAACGGCTTCCAGTACTGCTTTACCTCATTACCGTTAACATAGAATGAGGACTGGACCTCACCCTCATAATCCCCTATAGCCCTGAATGCACATATAGCAGGAGGGAGGTCAGGAGCTACATCTGATGAAATATCATAGGACATAGATAGTGATGAACCGGGTGGAAGTAACACACCATCAACAGAAAATGAAAAGGAATCATTAGAATTCGTAGTACTAAGGTCCCATTCGCTCAAAGGCAGACCACTGCCCTCAAGACCCTTTTCCACACTTCCATCAACATACGTCACGTTTACAGGAACAGTATCCGTAAGGTTGATCCATGCTGCACGATTACCATCGTTGGACAATTTGAGTGTGACTGTGTAGTCATCATCTGCACCTGAAAGACCTTTGTCAACCACAATATGAGGACCGTGGATCGTAAGAGATCCTGTACCTGACTCCCATGTTAATTCCTCCCCGAAGAAGTCAGCAGTTACAACAACTTTATCAAATGAGTACTTTCCAGATCTTATACCTATCAGCTTCTGACCTAAATAGTACTGGCCATTATCATCCATCGAAGAATGGTCACCGGAATCATATGCTTCAGATATCACAAGGTCTTCCGGAATCTCAGAGAACTGAACATTTAGGTCATCTATGGTATACAGACCGATATTATAGATATGTGTCCTGAGGAATACGAATTCCGTTGCATCACGGATCTCATAGTTGCTCGAGCTGTAACTGTTCGTAGCACTTTCCAGTTCCTTCACATACCATGAGGTCATATTTATCTCATTTCTGGTGATCTCCAGAATAACCTCCATATCAGGCTCAGTACAGCTCAGTTCCATTGAACCACTGAACTCATGAGAATTGCCTTTTATGTCATCTCCTGTTGCTGTAGCATTAAGGTAATAGTTAATATCATAAGGTGATGTCTTTTCATCCCACTCAGGTGCAACCACTGTAAAGTTGAGTTCAACGCTGTCATCCTGTTCGAGACAACCAAGATTCTTCCTTAGCACATTGTCCTTTAACTGAAAGTCCCCTTTTTCCCTCAAATTTAGTTCTCCAAGAGGAATTTCAAGAACAACACTTTCTATCCATGCGTCACCAGTATTCCTGACCTCGACATCAATTACTTTTTCCTCACCCGGAGCATACTGTTCAGAAGATACTTCTACACCCTGGATAGTCTCTTCACTTGCATCGAATTCAACCTTGAGTTCAGGAAGACCCCTGTAATAGATAGTTAGCTTAGCAGAAGGAGTCTTGTAGCCATCTGTGGTTATATCATCCAATACCACCAGAATCTCATTATCCCATTCGAATGACATCCTGTCATAGACGTCCAGGAAAAGGAACTCTTTTTTTACGACCCAATCTTTCTCTATTGAGATAAGGGCTGCATCAAGATCCTCAGTGAAATCATCTGATCTGAAAGTATAAACGACACCATTGACAGCCACTGTTTCTACCTGTCCCCACTCCAGACTGGTCGAGCCTTCTTTAACCCACTCAACACAATGATCAAGATCATTACATGGACAATAATTATCCGCCGCTGCCAGAGGCAAAAATGAAGAGAACAGCAATATCAGCGTTGTGAGGTAGAATAAGCTAGGTACGTATCTACTCGTTTTTTTCATAGGATCCACTCCACACTATTATGACCTTTTTGAGACCTTCCCGGAAATAACATACGCAAGCAGAGCATACCCCGCCATTGTTACAAAAACAAAGGGTATTGCCATATTGAAAAATGAAGACGGAGTATACCAGCATGTTGAATAGAAGGTATACAGGGAAAGTACCACCGCTGCCGGCAAACTGACTATTCTCTTCATGGATGCTAGAATCACAGTTTAAAATATAGCCCTTGCACAAAGGAATTACATACCTTGATGTGAACTATTGGGAACTACATAGAGTATATAATCTGATGCCTATAATTGTACCCTGACATTTTTCTTAATAATCATTCCCTTTTCAGAACCTCATATCCAAACACGGATATCGCAATTATGATAGACGTCATGGACAACATGAAGATCATATTGGAATACGCCTCCTTCAGAACGAACCAGGAAAGACCACCTAACACATGAGTGACACTCATGAGCAGGATTATAAAAACACCTATGGGATATATATCCTCATTCTCCAGAAAGTGAAGGATAGTGTAACCCATCACATAGTAGAACACGACAGTCAAAGCAAGATATGGAAGAACGATATCGTTCTCCACTGCAAAAACAAGTGTCGGGCTGAACTCATTTGCCAGTATATTCTCAATACTGCCTGCAAAATAGAACGTCAGGGAATAGTCGATCACAACGGCAGCGCAGAGAAAAAGAGGGATTAACCTATAATTGTGATAGATCGATCGCAGACTCTGCAATATTCGATGCATAATCCTTTATCCTGCTGAAACTGTCAATTATCAGTTCAATGGAATCCTCGGCCGGAACCTGACTTGCATTGATAAGCTTCTCAGTGAAGAGCTGATCCCTTCCAAGTACATTATTTGCCATCCCGCTGTCAGACTCCCTTAAAGCCTCGCTGCTGTCCATAAAGATGGACTGGCAATCCCTGCAAAGATCTGCAAGTATTGAACGTACATCCTGTGGAAGCGATATATAAGAAAAATGTAATGATATCTTGGAGATGTGATCACCTATTCGTTCAACATCATTTGCAGCCATCCGGTAGTAGAAGGATTCAACAAGGCTCAGTTTATCTTCCTTTGACTGTTTCTTCAGGTTCAGGCGGTCAACATGCTGTTTTGAGACAAGCAGGAACATCCTGTCAAGGTCATCATCGCGGGTGATGATGTGTTTGCACATGTCCTTATCATCCTCTTCAAAGGCCATTGCAAGTTCATCCAGCATGAGATACACAAGGGATGACATCCTTTTCAGACCTTTCTCGATCGTGAGATCGTCTGTATCAAGGAAGTTCTTTATCATTATCTTCTTTTCACTACTTTCAACGATCTCAAACCCTACAAGACGATGGCACAGGTCCTTTATCTCCCGCTTCTCTTCAGAGGATATATTGTCACCACTTATCTCTATTGCCTGATGGTCACCTACAATATACAGGCCGACTATGTCCCTTTTCAGATGTTCCAGTTCTTTTTTGAACTTCAGCTTCTTTGGATGCTTAGATGACCTGATACCCGGAGGCTTCAGAAGTAACGACCCGTCCTCCTGATAGAATATGGATATATGGGAACCCGCCTCCAGTTCTGAGCGAACGGCCCATTTCTTTGGAAGGGTCAATACATAAGTGGATCTGCCCGTTATCTGTACTTTTCTTGTATCCATTTGTTCTCACGATCCAATGGGAATTAAGATTATAGAGGGCAGGGATCGGACTATAAAGTTTATCTCCATAGATTATAGACTCTATGGGAGCTATATAGACCACAAAAAATGAAAAGCAAAATGATATAGAGTCAGTATATAAAAAAGAGTGCTCAGACAGCACTCATCACCAATTTATTGACTACCCTATACTAAAAGAGAATCAGGTCCTATACGACCGCTTCTTATCATATGGTCCATGAGCACAAGTGCCATCATGGACTCTGCCACAGGCACCATTCTCGGTGGAATGGTTGGATCATGCCTTCCATGGATCTCAACATCTATCTCTTTCATAGATGCAGTATCAACACTTTTCTGCGATTTTGAGATAGAAGGCGTTGGTTTTACAGCGATCCTGCAGATGACAGGCATTCCTGTGGATATGCCACCTGTGATACCGCCTGCATTATTCATTGCCGGAACTACGTGTCCGTTCTCAAGCATGTAGGGGTCGTTCATCTGACTGCCTTTCATCTTAGAGCATTCGAATCCTGCACCTATCTCCACACCTTTTACAGCACCTATACCCATCATGGCGCAGGCAAGGTCAGCATCGAGTTTACCGAATACCGGTTCACCAAGACCTGCCGGGACACCTGTGGCTATTATCTCTACGACACCGCCGATACTATCACCTTCATTACGGGCAGCATTGACCTGTTCAAGCATCTTTTCGGCTGCTTCGGGATCAGCACATCGGACAACATTGCTATCGACATTGTCACGGACCTCATCAAAGGAAAGAGGTCTGGCCTTCACTCCACCAAGTTCGGTAACGTGAGCGAACACTTCGATGCCTGCAAGTGAAAGGAGTTTTCTGGCAACTGCACCCCCGGCAACCCTGCCGATGGTCTCCCTGCCTGATGATCTTCCGCCTCCCCTGTGATCACGTATGCCATACTTCTCAGAATATGACTGGTCGGCATGTCCGGGTCTTGGGATATCCTTGATATAATCATATGCACTGGACTTCGCATTCTTGTTCCATACAAGCATGGATACAGGCATTCCTGTTGTAACACCATCGATAACACCGGAGAGTATCTCCACGGAATCTGATTCCGAACGTGGTGTCGATACCTCGCTCTGACCTGGCCGGCGGCGGTCAAGGTCCTTCTGAACGTCTGCTTCTGAAAGCTCAAGTCCTGCAGGTACACCATCGACTACGACTCCCAGGGCTTTCCCGTGGGATTCGCCCCAGGTGGTGATCCTGAAAGAATGTCCGAATGAATTTCCTGGCATAATCGTATAGATTCCCTGATATTATTTATATCGACCGTGTGTGGGCAGGCTCGATATGCACCAGCACATCCTCTATTCCCTCGAAGTTCTCCCTGATACGATACTGGACTATATGGGAGATCGTATGGGACTTGTAGGTGCTCATCTCAGGGTCAACTTCTACATGAAGGTCCACATAGACATTTCCCGGTGGACCCCTTGTACGTATCTTATGGCAATCGATAACACCTTCGATATTGCAGACAACCTGTTCTATCTCATCGGTATCTATCTGGGATTCATCTGCAAGTATGGATACACTATGAAATATGATCTCTGCGCCTGCATGTAATATCACCAATGCGATAAGGATAGAGACTGCAGGATCGATGATCGGATAACCCGCATAGATAGCTACCAGACCTATGATCACAGATAGTGAGACATAGATATCACTTCTCGTGTGAGCTGAATCTGCAAGCAGTACCTCACTGTTAAGCTCTTTACCGACCTTGCTTTCATAGGTCGTAACAGCATAGTTCACAACCATGGTGCCGAGCATCACAACAAAACTGATGGCAGTGACCTCAGGATGATTGCCGTTACCAAAACGTTCGAATGCCGAATGGACTATCTCGAATGCGACAACTGCCAGTATCACAGCGATCATTATAGATGCCAGTGTCTCGAACTTACGATGACCGTACGGATGTTCCCTGTCAGGCGGTTTAGCTGCTATCTGGATACCGATAAGACCCACGATATTGGAAACACCATCGAAAAGAGAATGGAAACCATCGGACTGCATACTGAGAACGTTGGTGTAGTAGCCGTATGCGATCTTCGCGGACGATACAGCCAGGTTCAGGAAAAGTACATAGACCATAACTTTCCGTATTTTCCTGAAACGAAGGTCCATGTCGTACATCTATAATGATTATGAATATCAACAATATAAACTATATGATATTTATATCTAATAAAAGAAGGCAAGCCAATAATCTGTAACACCGTGTGATTTAATATATTAATAAAACCATAATATAAGCAGGTGATATCATTGAAATTGAATTTAAAACGAGCTACTTTGATAATTTCATTATCATTCATCGTGTCCCTGATCATAATAGGTTCCGGGTGCCTTGAAACTCCCGAAGCTACTCCTGCAACTATAGATGAGAATGCATTGACAGCATACGGATGGTCACAGGTAGGCATTGAAGAAAAGTCATTCGAACAGGAACTTACCGATTCAAAGAGCCTGACCATCAGTTCGGTCACTGTGGAGTATTACAATGACAGACTCATGAACGATATCAACGAACAGGCACTCAGTTTCGCGGAAGAGAACAACATTCCTTTTGAGACAGGTATGCCGGCAAGCATGACAGCGCATATGGTCACATACCGTCTGACACTCCCATCCGGTGCGAAATTGCCTACCGACCTCATGTCAGATATAACGGAGAGAATGGTCAATGACATGAAGGAAGGTAACGGCATCGAAGATATCGAGGACACAAAGACAAGGACCATCATACTCAATGATGGTACTGAGGCAAGCGTCAGGATATTCACAGGGTCAGGTAATTCTACAGATACAGACCTGAGGATGATCGGTTTTGTTACTGCCTTTGAGGGTGAGAATACCAACACCTTTGTAATGGGATTCACCCCGGACGGAGAACACAGGATCGAAGCCGGTATTGTGGATGGTACCCTATTCTCAGTTGATGGCGAGAGCGAACTTGATGAGATGCTGGAACTTGTAAGCACTATAGAGTAAGATTTAAACTGCATATATAGTTCAATTTAGCACTCGAAAAACTATACAGATCCATTAGAACACCTATTAATACGATACTTTGAATCGGATGATAGGTGTTCTACTTGAATATTCATTTTGAAAAATACAGCACTAGAATATTGATAGTCACTTTTTTGTCCATTACAGTTGTTCTTTTTTCAGGTTGTATATCTGATAATGGAGGTGCTGATACCCCTGAGATCATCAACAATTCCATTGGAATGGAACTTGTCCTGATACCAGCAGGTGAGTTCTACATGGGAACCGACTCCACACCTGTGGTTGCCTTCGATGATCCGGTACACAAGGTGACCATAGATGAACAATTCTATATGGCAGAGTCCGAGGTCACACAGAAGCAATGGACAGCAATAATGGGAGATAATCCATCTTACTTCAAAAGTGATGATCTGCCTGTTGAACAGGTATCCTGGTACGATGCACAGGAATTCATTGCCAGGTTGAACGAGATGGAGAACACCGATAAGTACCGTCTTCCAACCGAAGCTGAATGGGAATATGCTTGCAGGGCAGGAACAAGTACTGACTTTTCTTTCTCTGACAAAGCCACTGACCTTGATACCTATGGATGGTCCGACAGTTATGGCTGGTGTGCTATTAATTCGAATAGTACTACAAACCCTGTAAACCAGAAGGAACCGAATTCATGGGGTCTCTATGACATGCACGGGAATGTATGGGAATGGGTACAGGATAACTGGCACGACAATTATGAAGGTGCACCTGCTGATGGAACGGCATGGGAGGAAGGGAAGCTGAACAGCCGGGTAGGACGTGGCGGAAGCTGGATGGACGGACCCAATATATGTAAGAGCCATTTCCGTGGAAGCCTTGATGCCAACAGTACATCGAACGTTCTGGGATTTCGGATCGTGAAAGATATCTGAGCTTCCATTCATGGAACAGGAATATCAATGTCCGTGACCGGAAGATATAATTCTGATAGATACTCAGTTCTGAACATGGTTAAAATTGCAGTCACCGGGAAAGGCGGAGTAGGTAAGACAACACTGTCAGGCACCCTTGCAAGGATGCTGGCAAGGGATGGATATGATGTGCTTGCCATTGATGCCGATGCTGATATGAACCTTGCTTCCTCACTTGGGATAGATAAAGCCCCTGAGCCACTTACAGATTATCAGGACCTTATAGAAGAGAGGGCCGGGGAAAAGGAAGGCATGTTCAAGTTCAACCCGAAGGTGGATGACATTGTGGATAAATTTGGTGTTACAGGACCTGATAACGTCAAAATGCTCGTAATGGGAACCATCGAAAGGGGAGGAAGTGGTTGTATGTGCCCTGCATCTGCATTCCTGAAGGCTTTCCTGAGACATGTAGTGCTCAAGGATACCAGTGCTGTCATTCTTGATATGGAAGCAGGTATCGAGCATCTGGGTCGTGGTACCACCCGTGGTATCGATCTTATGATAATTGTCGTTGAGCCGGGTATGCGCTCCATAGAGACCGCACAGAGGATCAAGCAGCTTTCAGAGGGTATTGACGTGGAACACCTTGCTGCGATCATCAACAAAGGCACTGCTGCAAATATAAAGCCAAAACTGGAAGAGCTTGGAATACCGGTCCTCGGGGAAGTTGCCTATGACCCTGACCTCATGGAAGCCGACTTCAATGGTCTTGCCCCGATCGATGTAGGCGGGAAGTGGGTGGATTCCGTCACAGAGATAAAGGACAGGATGCTTGAGATGATAGCAGGTTTCGAGAAGGAAGATAAAGCTCAATAGAGCTGGAACTCATCCAGTATCCATGATGATAAAGACTTCCTGCGGGGATATTGAAGCTTACATTACCAAAGATGGTTCGACCATCAGGGAACTGATGCACCCGCAGGTACATGGTAACTCAGCACAGAGCATCGCTGAAGCTACTGTTCCTGCAGGAGCTTCCACTCTTTTACACCGGCACGATATCACAGAGGAGATATACCATATACTTTCAGGTTCCGGTCTTTTGACACTGGATGATGAGTACATCGAGGTCAAAGAAGGCGATTCCATCTGTATCCATCCGGGAATGTCCCACAATATCAGGAATACAGGAACTGAAGAACTCAGGATATTGTGTTGCTGTTCTCCTGCATACTCACATGATGACACTGAGATCCTTGAATGACCTATAGATAAAGTACAGGATAACAGGCAACAGTATCACACCCATGCAATGGCTCTTTTTCACTCCCAGGAACGGAGCGAGCATCCCAATGGGAATAGCTATGATGAAGATGAGCAAACCAAAAAGTCCTGTTGATAGCAATACCATAGCTGCAAGGAATAAGATGATCCCATAGCAAATTTTGGGATAATCTATTTTTTCCAACATGCGGTGGACGTTATCACCCAGATAGATCGTTGAGAAATACGACAAAAGGGATGTCAGCAGGATAGCACACAAAAAGAGCACCACCATTGATAGCTCAAGAGTGATGCCACCCATTAGCTCATCTATGGCAACCATGGCGCCACTCCTTGTCCTGCCGATGAAAGCCAGTGCCATCAATCCGAATATTGCATTACTGGTATTGACACCTGATATTGAGACAATGAACTCCTTCGAGGAAGCCAGGAAAACCTCATCATCCTGCATTACATTCTTTGAATCTGGTTTCTCTCTTACGAAAATGCGTGCAAAGACCGTTGCTATAGATGAGGATACTCCAGGTAACCATGCCACTATGGAACCGAATATACTCCCGGTTGCAATGCCCCTGAGAATCCTGCTTCTTTCAAGGTCCGGTCTTGAATCATACTGTGTGGGGATAGCTGGGTCAGAGAACAGGCTTATTATGAGCTGGGAAGCACCAAAGAGTCCGCTTAACAGTGGAAGCAGTATTGAACCCTCTGACCAGCCTGTTAGCGGATGAGAAAGGGATTCCATCCTGAATGCAAAGATACCCAGCAGACCGCTCATCCCAAAAAGAAGAAGTGCAAAGGTTCTTTTTCTCCACACTTTTATCCTTCCTTCCCCTTGAAGGTATTCACCTTTCTCTGTCATGATCATCACAAGAGCGACAAGGATGAGGATGTATGCCATGTTATCCTGAATGACCTGATAACCCTTCACAAAGAGGAATGAAAGTGGGATCACTGTCAGAAGTGACATGACCACTGAACCGGCACTTCCCAGGGCTGAAAGACGGATAGCCTGTGAACCCTGACCTTCAAGCAGCAGGGTGTGGCCGGGAAGGACTGCAAGAGCTGTATCCTCACCGGGTGCACCCAGGAATATTGATGGAATGATATCGTGGAATGTGTGAGAGATACTATTTGCCAGTATCATTGCCGCTATGCAGACCACTGGTAATCCCCTGTCGGAAAGGAAAGGGGAGAACGCAAGCAATATGAGTGCGAAATTGTTGGTATGGATCCCCGGAACAAGGCCGGAGATCACACCAAGAAGGTATCCCGCTATTACCGATACCAGAAATATCCACAGGGGAACATCTGTAAGAACACTCATTGTCGTTTTCCTTTATGTTTTGCAGGAAAATATTCAATTAGTACTTAATTTTTGCTTTTTGACTTTAAAATAAATATGCCAAAATAAAGATGCTGAGGTTCTGCCTGACACTCTGAAATTCTGGTCAATAATAGATTTATATAATAAGATTCCCTGTCCTTACAGGAATGGATACCACAACGACCAAATGCAGTAAATGTAACAATAACGCGATCATTTTTCAGAAATACTCAGGTATGCACCTTTGCAGGAAGCATTTCATAAATGACGTTGAACGTAAGATCAAACTTACGATCAGGAAACATTACAGCGTCAAAAGGAATGAGGTCATTGCAGTGGGCCTGAGCGGTGGTAAGGACAGCAGTACCACCCTTTACATATTACACCAGATATTTGGAAAAAGACCTGACGTCGAACTTGTGGGTATCTCCATCGATGAAGGCATAGAAGGATACCGTCCTGACACCATACAGTCAGCAAAGGAGCTCACCGAGAAACTGGGTGTCAGACATATAATACGCTCTTTCAGGGAAGAATATGACACCACCATGGATGAGATAGCACCCCAGCAGAGGGAGAAAGGAGCATGCAGCTATTGTGGTGTACTCAGGAAATCACTTCTCAATAAGATAGCCCTTGAGATCGGTGCAACGAAACTGGCAATAGGGCACAATCTTGACGATGAGGCACAGACACTCCTGATGAACCACCTTAAAGGCGACGTTTCACGTATGGTAAGACTTGCCCCTCCTAAAGAACTTGAAGGACTTATACTGAGGATGAAGCCTCTCAGACACATTCCTGAAAAAGAGGTTGCACTCTACGCATACCTTCATGACCTGCCATTGGGCTTTGGTGGATGTCCGTATGCCCATGAGGCAATGAGAGGTGAGATAAGGGTCATACTCAATGATCTTGAGGTGAAACATCCCGGAACCAAATATGCCCTGCTTAGTGGTTTTGATAAGATATCCGGCATACTTGGACGTGAATTCCCGCAGGAAGGACTTTCCAGTTGCAGCATCTGCGGACAGGCATGTACAGAGAACGTATGCCAGGCCTGCAAGCTACTTAAAAGGGATCAGTAGTCCAGCATATACTCTTCAAAGGAGTAGAGTTTCTTTTCTGTCCTGTCAAGATAGAAGCGTGTAAGCCATACTGTTATCAGAGGCTGTATAACTATAGTGCTAAGGATCAGTTCTGCAAAGGACCATAGCTGAGCTATTACATCCACATAGGATGCTACCTCTCCTATCACTGATATGAACACAGTTACCCCTATGATAAAGAGCCACATGAAAATTGCAGACAGGATGTTATGCCTGAAGAAGGCCAAGCCTGTCTCAATTGCACTTATCGGGTCAAGGTTATCGACCACCAGGGCATAGTTCACAAAGAAAAGGACAATGCTCAGAGCTATTATGTAAAAAACCCATGCAAGCATCCCCAGAACCAGCAATGTAGCACCTGCTGCCTCACTTTCCGGATTTGACAGGAACAGACTTACGTCACCTATGGAAATAATCCCGGGAACAAGGAAGACCAGGCCTGCAATAGTAAGCAATGAAATAAGTACATTGGTGAGGAACAGGTTCAGGAAATTCTCGCTGCCTGCCCGGAACATGTCATGAAGGTCTGTGTGTCCCGTTTCTAATGCTTTCTTTGCCATACCTATGGCTCCGGCGGTGAAGAAAGAAGAGAACACCATATAGAGCAGGAGCAGTACGAGTCCTACTACTATCATCAGGAACATGCTCTCTGAGAATACCGAGGAGAACAGGCTCAACATCTCATCCGGAGAAAGGGACTCGGGGTCGATGTTCTGCTGTGAGACCAGCGGCATGATAAATATAAGCGTGAAGATGAGAATCCCAAGAATAAAGAACAGGATGACTGTTACAAGCTCAAGTATGAAAGGAACACAGATGTTAAGGTTCCTTTTCCACGTACCAAAGCCCTTGCTAATGACTGCTCCAATGTCCTCGACCATCATATAACTCCTGAGAGAGGTTCTATGTGTCCCTCATATTTATTTTCATCCCACTGGAAAATGCTAATTTCCTGTATATACAAAACCTTTTAAGGAGAAGATACAGGAACAAATCACAAAGTTTAAATATAATAATATCTTTTGTAGCAATGTTCTTGCACGGGTGGCTCTTTTCATACACTAAACCCACTCCCACACTTAAACCCCACTCCCCAAATACATTAAACCCGACCACCCGTGCAAAACTTGTTCTTTGTTTTAATGAGGTTGTTTTTGCTATTTGTTACTATGATCAGCTGGAATCATATCGAGATTATCGAATTCTTAAATAGAATACATATTTTGTAAACAAGAATAATTGATTGCTATATGGCTTAAGATAAGCCAATTGGCATTGAAACTCCCAGATAAATATATATAGGTGTTACTTACTATGTTTTTTGAGGTGAAAATACATGTCAATGTTAGCAAACATATGGGGCTTGATCGCACTTGCATCCGTTATCTGGGTTATATACGATGTACTGACTCAGAACAAAGGTTTGGATACAGTTAAGAAAGTACTCTGGATACTTGTAGCACTTATATTTGGTGTTCTGGGCGCTATAGCATATTATTTCCTTGGCAAGAAGTAAGTATCATTAAACAGATACACATTTTTTGTTTTCAGGATCATTCGATCCAATCTTTTTTACTCATCCCAGAGATAAGGTCATTGATACACCATTGTTTACCGTTGGGTATGTCAGGATATTCATTACTACGTTTACTGCAAATAATGCCCTGTTAAAAAGAGTGATTAAAAAAGAGAAAAGGATTTCCGGCAAAAGCCGGAAACAAAGAGTTTATTCTTGTTTTAGAAGATACCTGCACCAATGAACAGGGATGAGAACAGGATTGCGATCATGTTCACTACCTTGATCAGAGCGTTAAGGGCAGGACCGGATGTGTCCTTGAATGGGTCACCGACGGTGTCACCAACAACTGCTGCCTTGTGAGCTTCAGAGCCTTTTCCACCGTGTTCACCATCTTCGATAAGTTTCTTTGCATTATCCCATGCTCCACCACCATTGTTCATGGTCATAGCAAGGAGAAGACCTGCAACGATGATACCGATAAGAAGACCACCAAGGGCCTCAGGACCAAGCACTACACCAACAATAAGTGGTACGATGATTGCAAGAGCACCAGGAATTGCCATTTCACGGATCGCTGCTGCGGTTACAATATCCACACACTTGCCGTATTCAGGCTTTGCTGTACCTTCCATGATACCAGGAATTTCCCTGAACTGGCGGCGAACTTCGTTTACAATAGCGAATGCTGCCTTACCGACTGCCTTCATGGTAACTGCAGTGAACAGGAACGGAAGGAGACCACCAATAAGAAGGCCGACAAGAACAATTGGGTTGTCAAGGCTGAGTGAGCCTGCTCCGAGGTTCACTTTGTGAGTATAGTCTGCAAAGAGTGCCAGTGCACCAAGTGCTGCTGAACCTATTGCATATCCCTTTGTGACAGCCTTTGTGGTGTTACCTACTGCATCAAGTGCATCGGTGATCTTACGCACGTTGGAAGGCATGCCTGCCATTTCTGCGATACCACCGGCATTGTCAGTGATAGGGCCATATGAGTCAAGAGCTACGATCATACCGGTTGTTGAGAGCATTGCTGCTGCTGCGATGGCAATACCGTAAAGACCGATAGCAGGACTTGCTGCTCCGCCTACAACGAAATAGGATGCAAGAATACCTGCAATGATTATCAAAAGTGGAAGTGCGGTACTCTCAAAACCAATTGCAAGACCGGAAATTACGTTTGTACCTGCGCCTGTTTCGGATGCTGCTGCGATCGACTTTACAGGACGGAATGAAGTTGAAGTATAATATTCTGTGAACACCACCATAAGAACCATGATGGCAATACCTACGATCGATGCGTAGAAGAAGCTCATGCTCATTCCAAGGAACTGAGTCACGAAGTAGAATGCAACGATACTCAGAATAGCAGAGACTGCAACACCCTTGTAAAGAGCTTTCATGATCTTTCCATCGCTGCCTACCTTCACGAAGAAGACAGAAATAATGGAAGCAAAGATCGCGACTGAACCAAGAATGAGTGGGTAAAGAATTGCGTTAGGGAATGTATCAATGATGAGTGATCCGAGAAGCATTGATGCGAGAACTGTAACTACGTATGTTTCGAAGAGGTCAGCACCCATTCCGGCACAGTCACCTACATTGTCACCTACGTTGTCAGCGATAACACCTGCATTACGTGGATCATCTTCAGGGATACCTGCCTCTACCTTACCTACAAGGTCTGCTCCTACATCGGCTGCCTTGGTGAATATTCCACCGCCAACCCTTGCGAAGAGACTGATAAGACTTGCACCGAAACCGAATCCGACTACAAGGTCCACATCACCGTAAAGGATGTAGAAACCACTTGTACCGAGAAGTGCAAGACCTACCACAGCAAGACCTGTGACAGCTCCACCGCGGAATGCAACGGACATTGCCTTCTGCAATCCTTTTGATGCTGCACTTGCGGTTCTGACATTAGCCCTTACGGACACATTCATACCAACGTAACCTGCTGCTGCAGAGCTTATAGCACCAGCAAGGAAACCGATAGCTATCTTAGCTCCGTCATCAAGGAGAGCTAAGATAAGCGCTGCGAGAATAACAGCCACAACTGCTATTGTTTTATACTGACGATTCAAATATGCCATCGCACCTTCCTGGACAGCACCTGCTATTTCCTGCATCTCCTTGGTACCAGCATCCTCTTTAAGGACACCGCGCGCAAAGATACCAGCAAATAACAAACTAATAAGACCAGCAAGAGGGGCAAGATAAATTAAAGATTCAAAAGATTCCATATTAAAACTCCTCTCAAATATAGTTTATTTAAATGCGATTTACTTAATAATGTGATTTATTCATCGATTCGATCTTGTAATCATTAATGAAGCAGCATGTCACTTACAATATGACCTGCCACATAATTGTAACCACGTCGGCTATAATACTGATATATACTATATAAAAGTGAGCCGTAATTGTACGCACCTGATATGAATGTATCGGCACAAAAGACGCAAATTACAATCCGCCTCCTATCTGCATGAGTTCGAACTCGATATCATCGGGTACTTCAACCCTGAAAACAAAGACATTGTACCTTGACCTGCGAGCAGCAGATATAGCTGTCTTCTGCTCAGGTGTCAGATACCCATCCGTACTTGCTATACACAATGATTTCTTCGCATCCTTTACGAGAAAATCGAAGTGTTCACCATAAGCATCAAGGAATTCAACAAGCCCGCTCAGATCATCCCAGTTCTCACACATGTGGATACTTTTGGTAGCAGAATTACTTACATACCAGTCCCTGGACATGTATGGATACGCAGCATACTGGTCCTTAAGGTCATCATATGCCTTATGTATCTTTGTGACCTCTGAGTTCAGATCGATCCATTTCCAGCCTTGCTCCGAGAAATAGCGGGAAGCTACTATTGACACTATCCTGTTCTTATCATTCTGGTCAAGCTTCATTTTAACACCTGCGCGTATAATGGGTCTTATGACATTTAATTTTATATATCCCGGAGGTTGAATTTCGGTAAAGAAAAGGTAGATCGGGACCTGCAGATCATATCTGTGAACTCCTGTATAAGCTTCTGCCCTAATACGCGAAGTATGGCAGCACTTCTGTAGAAGAGACATTTACATATAATATAGGCTTCAGATCCATAATCTCTTCCTTTGGTACATCCCCGGTATCCAGCTCGATAATACCTTCGACCTTTAAAGAGGAACCTGCTTCTACATAGCTGTTCATCTTCTGAAGGACAGAGGCCTGAGATGTGATGATATAAGGACTTTCAGCCAGTACCGGCTCGACCGTTGTGACATAGATATCCTTCCCACCACTGTTTAAAAGAGTGAACTCGTAGCTGTAAATGGAAACGGAACCATTGTCATCGGAAGAACCTATCGATGAACTGCCATCAACAATTAACAGACCTTCCACCGGGACAGGTCCGCAAGACCATATATTGCCACTGAGGCCGATCAGCACAGCAACAACAATGATCAATAAACCATATGAAACACCTTTCTCCATTACAACTCCTCTGAATAAGAAGGATACATCCATCCAATATCCCATTTTTGCCTGAAAAGGAATGAGTTCATAATAGAAGGCAAAGGGGAGCACCTTTTCTCAAGTATTTAAAACTGGTTGGTATGGTATCTAATGAGATGGTGGTAATTTCCCACTCCCGTCTGCCAATTCAATATTGGTCAGCATAATATATAAAATATACCTGCAATTGAATAAAATTTCCAGTACTAGTGTATATCTTTTATATGTGTTGGCTGCTGGCAAGGGGGTTTAAGCTATATATTAGTACTAACATAATCAGATTAGATATATTAGTAAATATATTTAGATTCAATTAAATGTGCACTTTAACGATAAAAAGTCAGAATATAAGATCAGGACCGAGAAAAATGGAATGCAGAAAATGCAACTACAGAAAGGATATTCCTTTATATTCCAAATGTGCAGGCATAGAAGGAAGGACACGAGTAGGAACAGCTTATTATTGTGGACATCCGGATATGAAAAATCCCGTCCCGGTGATCCCGGAAAATAGAAGTCTAACGGAAGACTGCCCTGTAGAGAGAACTATCCTCGATACATCTGAGAGTCTGCAGAGTTCAGGGATCACTGGATAAAGTACCATTATCCATTGAGAACAGAAAATGTTCTGACGAACATTCGATCATAGTTTTGACCCATAGTTCTACATTTACTATTTACTATAAAGCCATTGTACGATCAGTACTTAAAATAGATGATGCCTGAGATGTGCAGGCATTCATTTTCTGAATTATATGAACATGCAACATATAATGTTCATGACAATATGATCACTTAAAGAGTTCAGCACCGGCGGTCTTTGCCTGTGACATGAGTTCAGCATTCTCTTTTACTTCACCCGGAGCGTGGTGGCCTACATCCACAAATGTTCCCTTTACATCCATACCGAACAGCTGAAGGACCTGTGTGAACTCATCAAAGACTCCTTTGAAGGCATCAGGCTCCGGGTTGCCATGCGCACCGACTATGACAGCCTTCTTTCCACCTTCAATGCGTGGTGTGAAGTCCGGGTTTACAAGTGCCCAGCAGCGGTCGATCATCTGACGCATCTGACCTGTGAACTGGAAGAAGTAGATAGGCGACCCGAATACGAAACCATCTGCATTCTTAAGGGCATCATATACTTTTGACATGTCATCTTTCAATTTACATCCATCAACTTCCCTGCAGTATGTGCATCCCTGGCAGCCTCTTATGTTCATTTCATTGATGTAGAATTTCTCAACATCCGCACCTGCTTCTGCTGCACCATCAAGGACCTGCTGAACAAGTACATCGGTGTTACCATTCTTTCTTGGACTTCCTACGAAACCTACTACTTTCATTTAGATCATTTCCTTAAATTAGTGATGATTACTTTTTGAGAAGTACTCGAATGCTATTTATGTAGCGACGATATAAATATATCATACACAGATTTACAATAGTAACTAACAAAAAGTATAGTAAAGATATTATGACAAATAACAAAGAAACTTCCAGGAAAAAAGATCAGCAATACAACTGCCCCGTAGAAGCTACTCTTGACATCATAGGTGGTAAATGGAAACCACTTATCCTGTGGCAGCTAAAAGAGAATACACTACGCTATAATGCACTTCAACAAACATTACCCGGCATATCTCCCCGCATGCTTACAAAACAACTCCGGGAACTTGAAGAGGATGGAGTCATAAGACGTAAGATGTACCCGGAAATACCACCCAGGGTTGAGTATTCACTCACTGATCTTGGAAGAACGATAATTCCCGTGCTTGAATCCCTGTGCCAGTGGGGAATAGAGCACATGGGTCATAGATGTAAACTCGAATGATCATAGATAAATTATACTGGTGTACACATATTCATTTTAAATATACACCATAAATTATTAAAAGCATTAAATATAATATACGTCATTGGTATAGTATGATCGATCTGAGGTGTGACCCTTCCTGAATCCTCCTGGTTGTCCTCATCCTGTCTAAAGTAGACTCACACCTCAGAACATACTAATAATATACTGATATAAAGTAAAGATATGGTATTCTTCATAAGTTTCTCCAAAGTATTATAATCCATAAGAGAACTTCGTTCTTCCAGGTAGATAAGCGTGAAACAAAGAATGATAGCCCTGTGTATGCTCCTTACACTGGTATTTGTCTTTATACCAGGATGTATAGATGAGAATCCCAAAGAAGAAGAAATGACTTCTAAGGACATAGTTGTAAATGAGACTGAATTTGCAGAGGTAATGAAGGAAGCTAATACAGCCTATGTAAAAGCTCTTGTGTCAACAAGCAGGAAGGACACATCATCCTCGCAGATATATATTGATGAGCTGGTGGAAAAACTGACCTATGTATCAGACACCTACGGAGAAGCAGCTCCTGAGATGTATGCAACTGATAAGTACTGGCAGACAGAGATAAAAAGAGCAGTGATCATCGCTGAGTATTCACAGGAAATGCTTGATGAAGGCGATATAGAGGCTGCCCATGAGGCACTTGAACCTATGAGGGACCTTTTTTTCGGCCTCCATGAAAGGAACGATGTATTACACATGGGAGACCACCTTACCATGTTCCATATGACAATGGAGGAGACCATTACTGCTGCAAATGAGAATAATACAGAGATGCTTACTCTCTTCATTCCAAAAATGGAAGAACAATGGCAGGATGTAAAGGATGCGGAAAGACCGGATAGTGCAGATGCCAGCTACGACCAGTCACTTGCAGCAGTTGACACAGCGATCGAAATGCTGAACGGATCAGTAGAAACAGGAAATATAACACAGGTGCAGCAGGACGCCGGAAGTCTGAAACTTGCATTTGCAGATGTCTTCTCAAAATACGGTGTTGTGATATCCTGAAAGAAGAGAAGTTGAGCAAAATACCGGATTCACCTGTCAGATAATAAACGGAGAATGGGATGGGTAAAAGGCATCTTTAAATGTGACCATCCCACTACAGGATGCGCAAACCCAGTAATTCCAGTCCCTGCTCAATGAAAAAGAGAGCAAAGATCATGTACACAAGTCCCAGACCACGGATAGTGTAGAGATAATAATTACTTTTCAGGAAAGAACGTGATCTTCCAACAAACAATGCTACCATGATCTTCGATCCTACAAGGAGAGCATAGAATCCAAGAACGAACAGGACAGTTGCAAGTATGTCGATTTTCATGCTCCTGAAAAGGATGGGACCACCAATGGCTATCCAGAAAAGGTATGGATGGGGGCTCAGAAAATTGGCCAGTATACCCTTTTTCAATGAATCCTTTTTTCTGCTCCCAATTTCAAGATCATTATTATCGGTCCTCAGGGAGGAAATACCGAGATGAATAAGATATACCGCACCTGCAAGGCTGATAAAGGCAATAGTTCGGCCCTGGTCACTGAAGTTCAGAAGAAAGAGCAGGATAACTGATACTATCAGAATATCCGTTATCAGCGGTGATATAGCAACCTTCATACCCTCTTTTGAACCATGTTGCAATGTTTCAGAGATGGTCATTGCCATAAGTGGGCCGGGAGAGAGTCCAGCCGACAGACCGAGAAAAATACCCATCAACAGGAATTCGGTTGTTCCTTGCATGTTCATCCTTTGTATCCCTTTAAAAACTTTAAGGTTTTTGGCATCTAAAGGTAACAAATAATAAAAAAGCTAGATGTTATTTATATAATTCAGCTATTAGTATCGTATGGTATAATTTTATATTACCATATAGCATATGATATTTCATAGTATCATGAGCAATTATTAAATTCAGTTGCCTACTAAAAATAAAATAATAAAAATGAAGACAGATAGTAGCACACAGGGTTGGTTGGACATTCCCTGCCTTCATGTAAACTTATAGCAATATTAGCAGTTGATAGTTTGTCCCATAGATGGAAAATACCATGAACGCTAAGACCAATATTCATAACCACAGATCACTGGCACTTGAAGTAACAGCCATGTATATGATAGCTGCCGGTTTGTGGGTCCTGTTCTCTGACCAGATACTCGGATGGTTCGTTACAGATATAGACCTGTATATGAAAATGCAGATATATAAGGGAGGAGTGTTTGTATTTGCAACAGGTTCATTACTATACCTTTATCTCGATCCACGCATCAGAGAACTCAATGAATCCCAGAGGAAATTAAAGGATGCTGAAACATCACTGAAGAAACGCCTGGAATACGAGACAGCAACAGCAGAAAGTATGCACATCCTGCTTGAAACAGGTAGTGTCGATGAGATCCTAACACGAATACTCAAAGCAATACATGGAACTGTAAAGAATAGCAGGACCTATATCTTCATGAATGAAGAAGACCTGGAACTGGGACTTTGTATGTCACAGATAGCAGAGGTCGTCTCTGATGGGATCGAAACGCAGATCGATAACCCGGACCTTCAGCACCTTCCATATAGCGAAGGAGCACCAACACTGCTCCCTATTCTTGAAGCAAAACACCATTTCGCACATATAGTGGAAGAACTTGATGATCCTGAAAGGACCATTCTAGCTGAACAGGGAATACTCTCCATACTTTTATTACCAATATTTGCCGGCAAGGAATTCTGGGGTTTCATAGGATTCGATGATTGCGTAGAGACCCGTGAATGGGAAGAGAATGACATCGACCTGTTAAAAGTGATAGCTAATGGTATTGGTGAATACATCATCCGCAAAAGATCGGAAGAGGAGCTCAGGGAAAGTGAAGCAAAACAGAGTGCAATGATCACGAACAGTACCGATGTGATCGCGATCATCGATGAGAACGGGATCAATCAGTATAAAAGTGCGAATGTGGAGAAACTGTTTGGCTGGAAGCCCGAAGAGCTCATTGGCAATTACATGTGGGAGAACATGCACCCTGAAGATGTTGACTATATAAAAGCAGCATATTCGGTGTTCACCGGTACACCGGGAGCAATATTCAGTTCCGAAATGAAATATCGGTGCAAGGATGGGACATACAAGTGGATAGAATACACGATCAACAATCTTCTGCATGAGCCTGCGATCAAAGGTATCCTGTTGAACTACCATGATATAACTGAACGCAAACGGGCAGAAGATTTCCTGCTTGAGAGCGAAAGGAAGTTCAGGAACTATATTGAGAGCGCTCCTTATGGCATCTTCGTCATAGATAAAAATGGAAATTATCTTGAGGTCAACAGAACTGCCTGTGAACTTACAGGATATGAAGAAGATGAACTAACTAAGATGAATATGCTTGACCTGATCGCAGCCGAATCATCCATAAGGGCGAGTTATAGTTTCGATGAGCTTAAAATAACAGGCTACACATCGGCAGAGCTGCGTTTTAAGCACAAGGACGGCTCGGTGTTCTGGATAAGAAGAGATGGCACAAGGCTCTCGGACACAGGTTATATCCTATTTATAACCGATATCACAGAAAAGAAAAAGGTGGAGCACTCCTTGATAGAAGCAAAGATGCTTGCAGAAGAGAACAGCCGTATCAAGTCGGAGTTCCTTGCTAACATGAGCCATGAATTAAGGACACCACTGAATTCAGTGATCGGATTTTCCGATCTGCTTGGAGTGACTATAAAAGAGGATATTACTGAGAAGCAGCTCGGATACATTAACCATATCAATAAAAGTGGAAGACACCTTCTGGAGCTTATAAATGATATTCTTGATATCTCAAAGATAGAAGCTGGAAAGATGGAACTTGAACTTGAGAGACTCCATGCATCAGAAGTATTGAATGAGGTACGGGAATCTGTTCTGCCACTTGCACAAAAGAAAAATATCACGATAAGAATTCCAGAGAATCACAATAATGGCGAGATAATTGCTGATAGGTTGAAGTTACAACAGATAATGCTGAATCTACTCAGCAATGCGATCAAGTTCACACCCGACAATGGCGAGGTTTCGATCAGTCTCAGTAAGAAGAACGACAAGACAGAATTCTCAGTTGCAGATACAGGCATCGGAATCCCTAAAGACAAACAGGAAGATATATTCAACCCATTTACCCAGGTCGATGCATCATTTAAAAGAAAATACGAGGGAACTGGCCTGGGACTGGCACTTGTCAGACAGTTCGTGGAAATGCATGGTGGGGAGATCTGGCTTGAAAGTGAAGAAGGAAAAGGAAGTACATTTACTTTCACCATCAATGACCGGATCAACGAATAGAATTGAATAAATAGAATAGATGATCAGCTTATTGTGAAGGAATTGAGGGATATTCTCAGATTCATCTTACCAGAAGTTCGTGATTCTGCTCGAATATCCTTGAAGAGATCCTCATATTTCCAAGTTCTTTGTTAGCTTGCTCAAGTTTGTTCTTCAGCTCGAAGACATCATCTTCAAGGCCCTTGATATATGCCAGTTGCTGCTCGATCCTGGCATCCTTTTTAATGATATGAAGCTGTTGTTTGTGGATAGTTGTCTGCCTGCCTATCTCTTCTTCGGTCTTTTTCTGCAGTTCAATGAGTTCTTTTTCGCGGGAGGCGAATTCCTCCTCCTGTGCAGAGAGGTTCTTATGGACGTGCTTGATGTATTCACGCCTGCGTTCTATCTTCTCGTTCTCGACCTCGATATCAATTTCACCGGAAGCTAGCTCTCTCTTCCTTGCAGTGATCTCCTTTGCCCTTCTATTGAGTCTGACCCTGGTCCTTTCAAGTCTTTTCTGCTTTTTGTGAAGGGCCAGTTCCTCTTCATACTGGACACGTAGAACCCTGTATTGCTCACAGTTTCTTTTCTGGAGAGAGTCCATATTGATATCGTATCTGTCCATACGGCTTGAAAGCTCAGTTTCAAGCTTTAAGAAGTCAACACGCTTTTTCTCGTAATCCTTCTTTGCTTTTTTGAGCTCATCATTTTTGGCAACAAGCTTTTCATATTCCACAGTGATCAGTTTTTTTGCTTCACGGATCTTCTTATACTCTTCCATGACAAGGACTTCATCAGCCTTGATCTGCTCTTTCTTCATAGAGATCTCAGCACGCTTTTTCTCAACTTCATCAAGCTGACTGAAGTAAGTAGCCTTGATATTCTCAAGATCCTGCAGTTGATTCTGGTAGAAAAGTTCCTCGCTCATTTTCGGTCCCGCTTAAATTTTACTGATTCCATCTGGAATACATAGTTTGTACTAATAAAGAGTAATTATGTTGTTATATAAAAGAAGCATGTTCATAGTTTTTCAATATCTACCCACATATGCGTTCATTAGGCATAATTATGTACATGAACAAGAAAAATAAAAGAAAACAGGCCTTTAAAGTAGAGCTAATTGTTCATTGACCGGTCATTGAACGCAATATGCAATAAAATGATCAGCTTAATGTTATATAAGCTACAATTTGCTCGGAAGCGATGTGTATCAATATCATATTGGTTGTGCTAAGTGAAGTCTTCTCAGCCTCAGGATCAGTTACATCTATAGGATTGTCATTTATCGTGAAAGTACCGGAACTAGTATCAATTTCCAGTTTATCACCGACGGCCATGACCTCACTATTTCCAGTAATTGGAGAATAGATATGAGTTTCCCCATTCGAAGAGAGGATCAATCTGATCTTCGAAAGATCCATATCATCGCCACTCTGATGTTCAAGCAAATACTTCCCGTCATCGAGTGTTGATCCCTTTACTGATACCTGAGGAAATGAGTCATATGTTTTGGAATCCGAAGACTGGTCATTCGTTTCTTCAGCTACTTCGTCTTTAATGGCAGTTGATCCCATCTGATCCGCTTCTGGCAAGGTATCCTCTGTCGTGCCATTAGCTTCATTGATCAAACCATCATCAATATCATCAGATCGGATCTGATCAGTTTCTGGCAAGACACCTTCTGTCGTGCCATTATCCTCATTGTTCAAACCAGTATCAGAAGCGCATCCTGAAACCAAAACAACAAAACCGATCAAAAAGATTACCATAGCTAACGAAATGTTACTTTTCAAGTATATCCCACCACTCAATAGGTAATCTTTTTTATATAATATTTAACTCTTCTCGTAATCTCTCAAAAAGCTGCAGGAAATTATCTTTGCAGATAATCTAAAAAGATAATGTAAAAAATAAAATAGAAGGGCTTAAAGCCCTTTTCTACCTTTCTGACCTTTCATTACAACCGCTGTCATAATTCCAATGGCTGCTATTCCAAGTATCCAATAAAGATATCCGGAACCACTTTCTTCAGTGGGTTCTTCTGTTTCTACCGGAGGAGTGTATACAACTTCCGGCGTCTCTTCAATGACCTCTTCCTTATAGATACCAAAGAGTGCATATACAGAGAAGTGAGTGGTGAAAGCAGTTGCTCTGCCATTCTCCCAATCAACAGTTGTCTCAAGGGGCATCCATTCACCATCCTCTGAATATGTGTAGATCACAGGCTCTTGCTCCCTGGAGAACTCTTCCGGATCGAAGTCAAGAGTGATCATGACCTCTTTACTGAAAGATGTGCCTGAAGGTCCGAAATCAACACATATACCAGGATCACTTACACCTGCCGGTGCAGACGCAGGCGGAGAAGGTAATTTCCTGACAGTGACCTTACCTACAGCATTGCCTGCAGGGTCAACTGCAACCGTTCCTTTGAACAGGGTTACAGTAGTTGTGGAATCTGCAGATTTGGCAACGGTATCTCTACTTACTTCGCCGTTGTTCCCGGTTGAGAGATACGTGGTCACAATGGTCCGTGACCTGAGCATCACAGGCAAAGAATCATCATCAAGCGATTCAGAAGGACTTTCAGATGACTCGTCAGATGATCCGTCATCTATGAAAATACCGAATCTACCGAAAGCTGACAGGTTGGCAATGATAGTGTTAGTGCTTGTATTCACTGACGTACTGCTCACATCATACCAGTCACTGCCATTCAACTTGTAGAGGTCGAGTGTTGATTCCTCAGTGCTGTCCAGAGATGAATCATTGTAATAGAAAGTAATGTTCATGTTCTGTGATGAGTTAAGGGACAGGTAGCCGAAAACATTCACTTTTCCTGTAAAGCTGTTCGGGTCGCTTGTGTTACCATTCAGACTGGTCTCCGAGTCATTGATACTGAAGGACAGCTTAAGTGTTTCATTTATGAATGACTGGTTGGTTACAGTTATGTTCAAGGAATCACTGGAATACAGACCATGAAGACTGTTGTCAACTGCAAAGTTCGATATCAGAGTACTGTTGCTTGAACTATTGTCGTAGATACCTACTGTATTGTTGTTCAAAGTGCTGTCAGACAAAGTATAGTCCTCACAGCCATCAACATATACACCGTAATCGGAGTTATAGCTGACAGTATTGTTGTCCAGCGTCACATGCTGATTCTCTATGAGATAGATACCATGGTTCGAGTTACTATTGATGGTATTATCGGTTATGGAACTATGATCACATGTATTGTCAGAATACTGTGAATAGGAATAGATACCATATCTTGTATTTTCACTTATATTGTTCTGAGTGATATTACTATAATCACAGCTACCTGTATATATGGAGCCGGAACTCAGATAAAGCATTACACCATCACGATTGCCTGTTATTGTATTATCTACCAGGGTGTTATAATTGCACTGAAAACTGTTGTATGAATAAAGGTAGACTCCTTCATTCGTATTGTCGGTGATCACATTACTATCCAGAGTATTGGAATTCGAGGTCTCGATCCTTATACCACGCACATTGCTATCGATAGTATTGTTCGTTATCTCATTACTGGTCGAATAATACTTGACATAGATACCATAATTGGTACTGCCTGATATCTCATTATCAAGTATATCATTATCATTGCATGATGAATACATGTAGATACCGTTATCATTGGAACTAAGAATGTTATTGGATATCTCATTAAACCTCGAAGAAGCATAAAGATAGATACCATTGGAGCTTGAACTAACGTTGTTCTCGCTCAGAACATTATAAGTTCCAGAAGAAGAGATATAAATACCATAATTGTTGTTGCTCGTCAGATCATTGTTTGTGACATTATTGTAGTCACATGAACTGATAAGATAGATACCGTACGGATTGGAAGAAACTGTGTTGTTTATCATGTCATTCGTATCTGAAGATGAAAGATAGATACCAGTATTACTGTTCCCTGTTACATTGTTGCTGGAAACATTGTTCTCATTACTTGAGGTGTAAAGATAGATACCATAAGTATTGGAATATACAGTATTGTCGAATATCTCATTGTCTGTTGAAGAATACAGGATAATACCATTGCTATTGGAAGAGACATCATTATCATTTAAATTATTGAAAGTGTTGGACTCATCCAGGAATATTCCCCTTATACTACTGTAGCTGGTGATGTTTACCAGGTCGTTATAATCGGAGTCGAACAAACGAATACCATTGTAACCATCTACAACTGTCACATTGTCTATGGTCGAGTTGTCAGTATATGCGAACAGAACGCTATCATACCCATCTGACAAGCTCAGATCCCTTACAGTGACATTGGTGGAATTGATCACACATATCTGCCCTGAATCAGCAGGTAGCTGAACATCGGATACATTCATCCAGTAATATATCGGCTTGCTGTCAACAAGATTGCTTGTGTTGACATAATTTATGTAATGGTCCAGTGATGCACCATCAACTCCGAAATTATAGGTATTGGAGTTCATTGAGTTGTTTTCAAATGTGTTGCTTCCTGAATTGAAGATGAATATACCGTATGTACCGCTATTGACACTGTTGTTGGTTACATTGTTGTAGGTTGATGTCTGTAAATGTATACCATAGTTATTCCCCGAAGTAAAATTATTGTTCATTATGTTGTTGAATGCACTATAGTCATCAAGGAAAATACCATTCGTCTTTGACGAGGCTGTGATATTGGACACATCATTGTACTCGGAATCATACAAACGGATACCATTGGTACCAATTGACACAGTAACATTGTCTATGGTCGAGTTGTCAGTATATGCAAAAAGAACATCATCATATCCTCTGGAAAGAACAAGGTCAACAACAGAGATATTCGTGGAGCTTGCCACACATACCTGACCCGCATCTGCAGGGATCTGTGCATCGGACTGACTTACCCAGTAATAGATAGGTTTGCTGTTAACAAGGTTACTTGTATCTACATTATTTGAGTAATGGGATGCAGAAGAACCATCAACTCCAAAATTATTACTATTGGAGTTCATAGTATTATTGACCAGTATACAGGAACCTGAAGAATCAAGATATATACCACGACTATTTAAGTATGCAGTATTGTTAGCAAGGTTACTGTTCCCTGAAGCAACCAGGTAGATACCATAACTGTTAGAGTATGCAGTATTATTGGTAAGGTCACTATTCCCTGAAGAAGACAGGAAGATACCATAACTGTTAGAATATGCGATGTTATCTGTCAAATTGCTATAGCTGGAAGAACCTATGTAGAACCCATATGAACTGCCACTTATTGTATTGTTCCATAATGTGTTATAATAACTTGAAGAATAAGTGTAGATACCAGAATATGAATTACTGCTTAGATTGTTATTATATATACTATTATTACTGGAACCGGTCAGGTGAAGACCACGATAATTATTTGTAAATAGATTGTCCGATATTGTACAATTAGAGTTCAAGGACATCTTCACTCCTGAACTTGTAGATGATGTGGCATCCTTGATCGTAAAACCGGAGAGAGTTACGTTATCAGATGTGATCTGAACTACATCATTATTACTAACAGGAGTTCTGATGGTAGTACTTGCAGCCCCGTTCTCAGATATAAGGGTCAACTCCTCGCTGATCACAACATTTTCCGAATATGTTCCATCAGTTACGATGATAATGTCATTTGCCGATGCAGCGGTGATCGCATCACCTATTGTTGTATATGCCTCACCGGAACCGACCCTCAGAGTCTCTGCTGAAGCTGTACCTGTGAAAATGATAATGGCGATTGCCAGTAATAGAAGAGCATTTGGTCTTGGTTTTTTAATGTACATAGTACCATCCTATATTTGTTCAATGATTTTTATAATATTGATGTGATATTGAAAAGAAGCTATATAATCTTTATTATAAATTTTAGTAAATCCCATGGACTATTCACACTGTTAACTGTTTTCAAAAAAGCGATAGGTCCGTAGAAGTAAAGAAAAAACAAGATCCTTGTCCGTAACTATTGTAAAGAACAACATTTTAAAAAAAATGAACCAATAAGGCACGTACATTCACTCTGTAATTTTTGGTTGGTTGGTATGCGAGTCAATGCCAAAGACATACTATTTGCATGTCACCGCGCCTTGTTTTTCAAAACACATAACTAGTATTTAAGTTTTTATAAATTATTCTAGAGTGTCAATTGTGAACTACATCGATACACAATATGTTCCACATGGCCCCAATATTACCATTTTATCCGATCAACAATACCAGATATAAAAAAAGTAGGAAATTGCACATGTACACATTATAAATACTATCAATACTAAAGTTCTTTGGGGTTAAAACAATGAAAAAACTAAAGAAATGCCCGGAGTGTAATTCAGAATTGAATGAGAACGAAACTGTACAGTTCTGCAAAACATGTGGTTACTGGACGAATATAGGAACTGTGAGGTTCGACCCTATAGCGTTGATCGATTGAGCAACAGGTTTTCAATTAGTTAACTGGGATCGTGAAAGTGAATTTACTGCCTTTGCCGGATTCACTTTCAACCCATATCCTACCTTTATGCAGTTCTACATATTTCCGGGTCAGCATTAGACCAAGACCTGTACCTTCATACTGCCGGGATAAGGATGAGTCGATCTGGCTGAAAGGCTTAAAAAGCTTTTTCTGGTCACTTGATGAAATACCGATGCCAGTATCTGTAACCGATATGTGAGCCATGTCCTCTTTCCTTTCCGATCTGATTGTGACGATACCACCGGCATCTGTGAACTTTATACCATTGCTCACCAGATTGTAAAGTATCTGTTTAAGGACCGATCTGTCCGCGGACAGATATTCAGGATGAGAACCACACTCCAGCTTTATTACTATCTCTTTGACTGCTGCAAGTGGTTGCATGAAAGAGAGCATTTCTTCCAGAACATTATGGTCTGACACCTTTTCCAGTTCCAGTTCGATTTTCCCGGATTCTACTTTGGATATATCCAGAATGTCATTGATGATCCCAAGGAGATGTTTTCCACTATTGGAGATATTGTTAACATATCGATATTGCTTATCGTTAAGACCCCCTAACTGCCCGAGGATCAGGAGACCCGAGAAGCCGATTATGGAGTTTAGAGGTGTTCTGAGCTCATGGCTTATATTAGCAAGAAATTCACTCTTTGCTCTGTTTGAAGACTCAGCATCCAATTTTGCATTTCTTAGCTCTGTTATGTCAACTCCGTATTCTATGATACCTTTGATATTACCCTGATCATCTTTTATCGCGGATACGAACATCTTGAATGCCTTGCCGGTCTTGATCTCACGTATATCTTCAGGTGTAGTCTCGTAAAGTATTGTTTCACCTGTTAAGAGAACTTCCTCCACTTTACACCAGGGACACGGAGAGGACCTTTGCATGAATGCCTCGTAACATTTCCTTCCCAGAACCTTATCGACCGAATCAGCATTTGCCAGTTCCAAGCGGAAGCCCGCATTGTTCATAACGATGACATTGTATTCGTTATCCACCACATTAAGGGTCCCGGGAAGCATATCTATTATGGAATGGAGTAGTTCCCTGTTCTTCCGGGCTTCATATTCCGCCTGCTTTCTTTCGGTAATATCCCGTACAACAGCCAGATTGAGGTGATCACCATTATATTCTATCGGACTGAAATTAAGTTCAATTGGCAGTAAGGAACTGTCCTTGCATACACATACCATTTCAACGATCCCACCGCCCTGACCCAGTTTCTCAGCAACCTGCTTACCTGCCATTTCCCTGAACTCAGGAGGTATCAGGTCAAGTACTCCCATCTGCAGTAATTCATCCCTTGAATAACCCAGACATTCACATGTTATGGGATTTACTTCCAGAAAACGGCCTTCTGCATTATAGATAGCAATACCGTCATTTACAGAATTGAAGATCGTTTTGAAAAGGTCGTCCAATCATATGCCCCCATAGAAGAAATGAAGATCAGAATCTAATATTTCTGTCCTGGTTGTCTCAATACCACTATACATGCGTTGTTCATTCCATTTTTCATAGATCAAAATGCAAACAGGGTCTATTATAAGTTTTATTATGGAGGTACAGGCTATTGATAATAGAGTATTATGCGTCAGTATATAAATGTTTTTATAAATATAGCAGTTTCTTTTCGTTAATTGTGCAACAAAGCTAAAATAACCAGAACATGAACATAAGGAAGAAACAAGATGAAAATAAATGAAGACCTAACTGTAAGTTTAGATCAGCTGGAAGAATTCCAGAGGATCATTGGTTTTGGATTTAACAACAAAAGCATTTTGACAGAGGCTTTGACACATGGTTCATTCTATAGCGGTAACAAGCGGAAAATGAAAGCTTTCATGCAAAAGAACAAGCTGGAAAATGCTGATTACAATAAACTGGAGAATCTGGGAGACCTTGTACTGGACCTCATTATCGGTGACTTCTTTTACCATCACAAAGAGACCGAGGATTATGCAAAGTCCAACGGCCTGTCAATAGAAGCTGCATTAACCGCTGTTAAGATCGTGCTAGTAGAGAACGAAGCTCTGGTCCCCGTAGCACAAAAACTGGAGCTGGAAAAGTACATCATCTACGGCTATCTGGATAATGTTGAAGATATATTCGATGATGTGATCGAAGCACTCATTGGAGCTATCTATCTTGATCAGGGATTACCTGAAGCCAGAGAGTTTGTCTACAAGTATTTTGATATCGAAAGTGCTTTAGAGAAAATACCACATTCAGACCCAATAGGCAAAATACAACAGATATATGGCGAAGACAACATCCAATATCCATTGATCGAAGAAACCGGCCCAGGTCATTGCAGGATGTTCACTTTTGGACTGGAAATACATGGTTCGATAGTATCCACAGGAAAAGCAACTCAGGTCAGGAAAGCAAAAGCCGAAGCTGCAAGGAAACATCTTCAGTATTTGAAAGGGAAAGGTTCATTGGAGCAGGGATAGTTAGATTGCTTTTTAAATTCATTGTGTGATGGGAATCATCACATTCTTTTTTTGAAATTACTAATACACTTACGTTCAAGCAGCATAAAAGTGTCTACATCTAAGAATTTAATATTCTCTCAGGTCATTTCCATTTTTCCTGATATATCCCATAATCTTATCTTTTAACCTCACAGGAAGCTTGGCAATATCCAACATCTTATCTGAATATTTTTGAAGATCATCTCTTAATTCAGGATAGGAAATCTCCTGGACTGGAATTGTAATAATACGCTTTGCATCAAATACCAGACCAGATAAACCGACCGCAACTTGAATTTCTTCCTTGATACTAGGCTCGAGTGAAATTTCTATTTGTTTGATTGAAGCGATTAATTGGTCCATGTTCTCAATCATTGTTTTACTATTTTCCTTAATCTCAGAGATATCTGCATAAAGAGACAGTGATGGAAAGAAACCTATCAATGTGGAAAGAATCATCATTTGATTTTCTACCTTTGATTCACTCTTTATCTCATCAATTTTAGCAATAATTAATTTGTTTTCAGAAATATCAGGAATCTTTGATTTTAACGAGAAAATTACATTATCAAGGTTCTTTCCCATTTGTTCCTGACTTTCAACTCCCCATCCTTGTATTTCTTTATTGACAGAACAAGCAATGTATTCGGCCTCTGTCCCTTTTGCCTCCCTGCAAGCAGCCTCAGCCTTCTCCTTTACATCGTCAATGAGTTTTTTGATATTTTGATGAAAATAAGGCTTTATTTTATGGAAAAGATGATTCAAATTTGGAGTATTTCCCTTTGTTTTATCCATTAAGTATTCTGCATAATGACATTGCTTGCGACAATATGTAACTAGCTCTACCTTTGATTCAATACCCATTTTATGAGGGGCTTGGGCAGCAAACAAAGCATCAGAAAGATTTTCAATTACCTTTACCAACCTTTTCTTGTTTGTTGAATCCTCAGCTACTGACCTTGCATCAATAAGGTATTTTTCAATTTTTTGTCGAGAAATCTGTTTTTTTAGTATAACTTCGCTGAAAGAACGATAGAATAAGTAACAAAATTTTGCAGGATTAAAATAGCAGTCTTCAATTGCAGCTTTCTCAAAATGTACAACAGCTTTTTCGACTAAATCTCCAAGTACCCTTTCATCCTTGGTTTTTGATGCCTTGTAAACGTATATTTTGCCAAGAGAATAATTAGCCCTATTTCGAATACAACTATGTTTATCTCCGGTAAGAGTAACCAAGCAATCAAGAATTTCGGAATCTCCACCTATATGAGGATAAATGAAGCCTAAAGAATGGGCAACTCCCATTCTAACTGAGCCACTTTCATCTTGTGCCAAAATTAGCAAATCTCTAAGGGATTTTTCAGGGAAGGGTAAATCAGGACAAGCATCCCCTATCGAGAAAGCTAATCCTTTCCTTATAGATTCATCACTATTATTTACATATTGATGCAATATTTCCCATGCATCTTCTTTATCAGGAAAAGAAGAAAAAGCATTACCTACAGAAATAATTAAACTACCCTTGAAATCGAATCTTTCATCATCTAATAAACCCATCAATTCTTTTTGAGCCAATATTTTAACTTTATCTGGAAAGTGTTGGAAAACATAGCCGATTGAAATGGATGCTGTTTCCCTTACACTTCTGTCTTCATGAATAACCAGTTGCATTAAATCATAATATCCACTTTGTTTTTCTGGATAAAATGAATATGAATGGAATATAGAGGAAGTTATTTCGTAGGTATTGAGAAAAGATGATGAATCTATAACGTAAAATAAATCATCCCAAGCTTCTAGTTTATCTTCAACATGTGGAAAAACATAGCTAAACGATCTAGCTGCTTCATGGCCTACATCACAATCATCTTCTAGTGCCATCCTTACTAAAATATCCCATGCTTTATTTCTATCAGGAAGATAAGGAAAAGCAAATTTAAGTGACATGGCAACACTTTCCTGAACCTCCTCATGAGAATTTCTTGCAAGCCGAAACAAGTCTTTCATTGCCTGGTCCTGAAATTCTTCAGGAATATATGCAAATGCCGGACCTATTGCAAAAGCTGCATATTCTTTAACCTCGATGTCTCGAGATAGTGTCAGCCTGTGCAGTTTCTGCCATGCTTCATTTTTATCTGGTAAATCCTTAAATGCGGGACCCAATGGCTGTAAAACACCTGTAATTGAGCTACTACTCCTTGAATTTAAAACATGCTTTACCGCATCCCATGCTTCGCTTTTGTCTTTAAGACAAGAAAGCACACTTAGAAGAAATGAAATAGCTTCCTTTTGGGGAGGGCCACTTGCATATTTAGCGGTTTCGATTAAAGATTGGTAAGCTAAGTCCCGTCCAGATGACGACCAAAAATCTTTGGTTATTTGCTCAATATTTGAAGGCATCTAGAGGAGATTTAGAACGTTTAAAGTATAAAAATTGTATGAAAAGAATACAGCAATGATAACAAAATTCGAAAAAAGATATCGACACTGAGGAAGGAATTCTACCAGCAATACAAAGCTTACGCATCGTGGTCTGTGTAGATCCAGCGGTCACATCCAATGAGGAATACGACCGCAGTACTTCACAGGGTGATGAAGGAACAGGATTTAACAAGAGCCGGGGTGGGGATTTTATTGTGAAGTATTATTCTAAAATACAGAACAATCTCAGAGAAAAGCAGGTGGATGAGACTGCAGAACTGGTAATTGAGAAACTGAAAAAAGAAAAGAAAGTATTATGATATGTACCGCGCTTTGAGTGGGACCATATTCTCTTTCTTGATTTGGTATACAGCATATTATCAGAAGAGTTATCCACTTGATGATGTTACAAAAAGCATAGTACCAAAAAACAGTAAAACGACAGCATTGTTGCTCTGAAGTGATTAAAGCCAGTAAAAAAAGATAAGTTGTATGAGTGAGTTGGCAGCGTTCTATAGTTCCCAAAGACTCTCGTACTTAAGTACAGTATAGAACGCAGGCGGACTTATCTTCTGTGTTCGGGATGGGTACAGGAATCGCCCCGCCGCTATGGCCGCCAAACTCTCTCATGATGAAGGTAAAGGTAAAGCCAAGATCCGGATTCGAACCGGAATGGAATCGCTCTGCAGGCGATTGCGTAGCCGCTCCGCCATCTTGGCAATGAGCGATTGATGAACGGATTCATACTATTTATACATTACCTTAGATAACGTGTATATTAACATGCACATATCAGATTTCGCCTGGACAAAGCAAGACGGACAGGCACGGATTTTTAGTAGCCGCGGACTGAACACCTCGTTGCCTTGGTGCGTACATCCCGACCCTATCAAACCGGTCTTATACCGGGATCCTTAAAGTGGTCTCTTTTCAAGTCAGATTTCGAGCTTAGATGCATTCAGCTCTTATTCCTTAGCGCGTAGCTGCTCAGCAGTGCCCTGTCGGACAACTGATACACCAGTGGCGCCGCTACTCTGTTCCTCTCGTACTAAAAGTAGCTTACCCTCAGACCACAGACACCTCTAGTAGATAGTAACCGACCTGTCTCACGACGGTCTAAACCCAGCTCACGATCTCCTTTAATAGGCGAACAACCTCACCCTTGGCCGCTGCTGCACGGCCAGGATGGAAAGAACCGACATCGAAGTAGCAAGCTGCCGGGTCGATATGTGCTCTTGCCGGCAACAACTCAATTATCCCCGGGGTAACTTTTCTGTCATTTTTGGCTCGCACCAAGCGAGCTCAAAAGTTCGCTAGAACCGACTTTCGTCTCGTCATCCACTACTGTGCTGAATAACGTCAGGCTGACTTATGCTCTTACACTCTTCAGTGGGTTTCCGACCCACTTGAGTCAACCTTTGTGCGCCCTTGATATCTTTTCAAGGGCGTCCCGCCCCAGGCAAACTGCCCACCTATCGGGGTCCTCTTCTCAGAGTAAGGGCCGTAATTTCAGAAGGGTAGTGTCCCAATGGCGACTCCATCGATGCTGGCGCACCGACTTCGACGTCTCCTACCTACACTGTACATCCAAAATCACAACCCAACGACAGGCTGCAGTAAAGCTCCACGGGGTCTTCACTTCCCCCTAGAGGTCTCTAGACTGTGCACTAGAAAGTAAGCTTCACCGGACTCTGGCTAGGGACAGTAGAGCTCTCATTGATCCATTCATGCGAGTCGCCAATTAAGCGACAAGGTACTACGCTACCTTAAGAGGGTCATAGTTACCCCCGCTGTTTACAGGCCCTTCGTCCCGTTGAAACGGGGTTTCAGGTACCTGCACTGAGCAGGATTCAGAGATCGTACTAGCCCTTACGGGTTTGCGATCTCCTATGTTGGTATTAGACAGTTAGAGCTCTCTTGTCACTGCGACCTGCTGTCTTCACAGCAGGCACTCCTTCTCCCGAAGTTACGGAGCTAATTTGCCGAATTCCCTTAGCCAAATTGTTCCGACACGCCTTAGCCTTTTCAGCTAGGGGCACCTGTGTCAGTTCTCGGTACGGACCCATGACTCCCTTTTCACGGGTTCCCGGGTGCAGCTGACTTTCGCCATTACATATTCGCCCGCTTCTCGCCATTACGGCTCTCCACGGGATTCGATGCTTAGACGGCGCGACGGCGCCGCTCAGCCTGCCCAAAAACGTCAGTTTATTGTCATGAGGTACAGGAATATTAACCTGTTTCCCTTTCGGCGTACTCGAATTACGGTACGTCTTAGGACCGACTAACCCTCGGCTGACGATCATTGCCGAGGAAACCTAGCCCCTTCGGCGGTTAGGATTCTCACCTAACTATGCTGTTACTATTACCAGGATTTTCGTTTCCGCCCGGTCCACAGGACTTCACAGCCCTGCTTCTGCCCGAACGCAACGCCTTCCTACGAGATCACCTTGCGGTGCTCCGTGGTATCGGTGGTCGACTTGAGCCCCGTCCATTTTCGGGGCCCCAAACCTCGACTGGTGGGCTGTTACGCACTCTTTAAAGGATAGCTGCTTCTAAGCTAACCTTCCAGCTGTCTAGGGCTTAGGACGCCCTTTAGTATTAACACTTAGTCGACACTTAGGGACCTTAACCACGGGCTGGGTTGTCTCCCTTACGGACTACAGGCTTACCCCAGTAGTCCGGACTCCAATTGTCTACGACGACGGTGAGTTTGGAGTTTGACAAGCGGCTGAGGAATTTCTTCCCCGGGACCACCAATCAGTGCTCTACTTCACCGACTATCTCAAATTAGGTCATGCTACGACATGTTTCGGAAGGAACCAGCTGATGCCGGGTTAGATTAGCCTTTCACTCCGAGACGCAGGTCACACGAATGATTTGCAGATCAATACCGCTTGCGGTCCTCCACGTAGCTTTCGCCACGCTTCAACCTGCCCACGCCTAGATCACCCGGCTTCGGGTCGTATCCTAATGACTCCACGCACTTGTATACGTCGCTCCTCACCTTGCGGTTGCGAGCATGTTGCTTTCGCTTCGGCTTCCTATTTGAAAGTTAGCCATCGCCATTTGAATACACTCCCTGGCCCGTTCTTCAAAACGTAAGATATGACATTGGCAATATTACCCGTACTGCGGCCTCGCGACCGTTTCCTTCGTAATAAAGATCCTTTAACGCCATATCGCTCCATCGCCTCCAGGTTTCAGGCACTTTTAACCTCCCTTCTTGGGGTACTTTTCAGTTTTCGGTCACCCTACTAGTTCGCTATCGGTCTCAAGAAGTATTTAGTTTTGGAAGTTGGTGCCTCCCAAATTCACGCGAGAATTCCAACTCACGCTACTCAGGCTGTTTTCCAGATCCTTTGGTTGTTGTTTACGTGACTATCACACTCTATGGTCTAACGTTCCAGAAAAGTTAAACTTCAACCAGGTCGGATCTTTAGAAAAGCCTACAACACCACATCTCCCGCATGTTTCCAGCGGGATTCAGTTTGAACTGTACCGTGTTCATTCGCCATTACTAACGGCATCTCTTCGATTTCTTTTCCTGCCCCTACTAAGATGCTTCAATTCGGGGCGTTCCCGATCATTGCTGATCAACACGCAAAACGTGTTAGGAAGACCCATTAGGAGATCCCAGGTTCATAGGCTCCATGCACCTACCCTGGGCTTATCGCAGCTTGGCACGTCCCTCTTCAGCTCTTGAGCCGAGCCATCCACCTGAAGGCATATTAACCAGAGTCCATCTCACTTTGTCCAGTGAGCGTCTGATATATGCATGCATATACACGATATCATTGCGGCCGTCGTTGCTTCGACCGCTTCATCCTTCCCCGGAGACATTACTCTCCAGGTGCACTATTAATGGACTTGCAGGGATTCGAACCCTGGGCCTTCGCCTTGCAAAGGCGACGATCTTCCAACTGATCTACAAGCCCATAGAAGATTCACTTAGAATCTTACCTTGTTATCTCGGATCTGACAGTTTTTCGATTTCTGACCGGTAAGTGGTGATGGACTTTGTGTCCATCATGCTTAGGAGGTGATCCAGCCGCAGATTCCCCTACGGCTACCTTGTTACGACTTAACCCCCCTTGCGAAATTTAGGTTCGAACACGGCACTAGTCCATGCCCTCACCCATACCTCACTCGGGTGGTTTGACGGGCGGTGTGTGCAAGGAGCAGGGACGTATTCACCGCGCTATATTGAAACGCGATTACTACGGATTCCAGCTTCATGAGGGCGAGTTGCAGCCCTCAATTCGAACTACGGCCGGGTTTATGAGATTACCAACCCCTTTCGGGGTAGGGACCCATTGTCCCGGTCATTGTAGCCCGCGTGTAGCCCTGGAGATTCGGGGCATACTGACCTACCGTAGCCCGCACCTTCCTCTGGTTTAGCACCAGCGGTCCCCACAGAGTACCCATCATCCCGAAGGATATGCTGGCAACAGTGGGCACGGGTCTCGCTCGTTGCCTGACTTAACAGGATGCTTCACAGTACGAACTGACGACGGCCATGCACCTCCTCTCAGCGATTCAGGTAAGACCTTCAGCCTGACCTACATATTGCTGTCGCCCCAGGTGAGTTTTCCGGCGTTGAGTCCAATTAAACCGCAGGCTCCACCCGTTGTAGTGCTCCCCCGCCAATTCCTTTAAGTTTCAGCCTTGCGGCCGTACTTCCCAGGTGGCTCGCTTCACGGCTTCCCTGCGGCACCTGAAACGGTCGCACCATCCCAGACACCTAGCGAGCATCGTTTACGGCTGGGACTACCCGGGTATCTAATCCGGTTCGTGCCCCCAGCTTTCGTCCCTCACCGTCGGACCCGTTCTGGTAAGACGCCTTCGCCACTGGTGGTCCCACAAGGATTACAAGATTTCACTCCTACCCCTGTAGTACCTCTTACCTCTCCCGGTCCCAAGTCCGACAGTATCCCCCGGAGGCCTAACAGTTGAGCTGTCAGATTTCCCGGAAGACTGATCGAACCGGCTACGGACCCTTTAGACCCAATAATAGTGGCCACCACTCGGGCCGCCGGTGTTACCGCGGCGGCTGGCACCGGTCTTGCCCGGCCCTTGCTAACACCTGCTATTTACACAGGTGGACAGCCAACATAATATGCTGGCACTCAGTATTCCCTTATCGCGGTTTCCCGCATTGTAAAGTTTTCGCGCCTGCTGCGCCCCGTAGGGCCTGGATTCATGTCTCAGAATCCATCTCCGGGCTCTTGCTCTCACAACCCGTACCCGTCGTCGGCTAGTAGGTACATTACACCCACTACAACCTGATAGGCCGCAGATTCATCCTAAGGCACCGGAGCTTTTGACCACAGAACATTCCAGTATCTATGGTATATCAGGTATTATCACCAGTTTCCCGGAGTTATGCCTGACCTTAGGGCAGATTATCCACGTGTTACTGAGCAGTACGCCATGTTCACGAAGAACATTTGACTCGCATGGCTTAGTCGAATACTGATAGCAGTGACCTCTGGCAGGATCAACCAGAATTGTTGATCACACACAAAGGATTGTATTATGGAAGTCATTTAAGGAATCATTAGGAAAGAACTCTCACTAGAGATTCTTTACACATGCACATTAGTTGGTTAATTCCTTCATTTAGTAGTTATACACTACCGGTCAGAATTAACCGAACTGCCAAATCCAACGTCGGACAGAAACAGCTTCTGTCCCCACTAATAAGGCGGTGATCGTAAGTGTTCCGCGCGATTCACGCGGACTCCTTCAATGGTCATCATCGTATATATACCTTCCGAACGCTTGGTTCGAAGGCAAAGGATGAACCTTTGGAGCATATAGATAATGCCCACTTATCGAGGAGATATCATCAAATATCTCCAAAAGGAGATACATGAAAGCCCTCCAAAACATCTCAGAGGGATTCTGTACATATCACACATAGTACATAAACCTAACCGATTTAATTAATTTAAATGTCCTGTAGAAATCCTCTAACATATGAGAGAATCATAGTCTAAAATTACTAGATAATATTGATTTCATAGATTTTCTACAGAGCCGAAAAGTGTATTAATTATATATAGTCGCAGCATTCTGATTCCATTGCATGAGTGACACCTGTTCTACATGCACATTGTTCAAACCAACAGCAATCACATACGGTTTTTGCAGACGTGAGTCTCCGGTTGCAAAGGCAGGGTTTCCGGTAGTTCCCTCAAATGAGTGGTGTGGTCAACATGAACCCCCGAGCAGAAAAACATGATAGAATCATATGCAACTGAAGCAGCTACTTTCCTGATAGGAATCTTTGCATGTATAGTCATAAGGACAAAACTCTGGTGGAAGAACAAGACCGTAGAAGAACAGAAATCCTTCGTCTACGAAGTTCTACAGTCACTGGAATATGGTAAGATTACCAATGCTAAACCGAAGAATCTGATAGAACCATACTTCTGCAGGTTTGAAAAACAGATGTGTCTACCAATCTAAGAAGATAGCAGAATTAGTATCATAACTTTTAACAAAACAGAAAAATAGTTCGACGCTGAGGGGGAGATTCGAACTCCCGCAGCGCGTTAGCACTACCGGTTTTCAAGACCGGCGCCGTAGTCCACTTGGCTACCTCAGCATGTCGGATGCTATCTTAATAGCGACCTAGGATATAAGGGTTTTGATTCAAAATCGATATTGACAGTAATTGTCTTAGATTCTGAAGAGGGAATTGATGTGTAGTATAATGCGTAATATAAAGTGAAGTGAAAAGAGGAATATTATTCCTCTGTTGCTTCAGCTTCTTCTTCCTCTGCAGGAGCTTCGGTTGCCTCAACTTCTGCTGTCTCAGGGACGTATGGGTGCTTCTCGATGTACTCAAGGTTTGGAATACCCAGCTTGTCGATAAGCTCGTTTGCGATGGTGAGTTTTGATACAAGCCATCTCTGGTTGAATCCGAGCTCGATTGGGGTGTAGACCTTGATAAGGTCATCAGTTACCTCGATGTCGATCTCAGGCATACCTGTGTAGAGTGAGAGCAGACCCTGTGCCTTTGCGACAGGTTCCTCGATCTTCTCTTCGATGGTGTATTCGTATTCAACTTCCTTGCCTGCAAGTGCGTGGTTGAGATCTATGCGTATCCTGCGGCCAATGACCTGGGAGATAACTCCGCGCCTTCCGTTAAGCTCAATTGGCATTCCAGTGTATGGTCTCTGGTCACCGAGCTGGTCCTTGATCTTTGTAACTGAGACAGTCTCTACAAGAGCAGGGTTGTGTGGTCCGAATGCCATTTCCGGTTCAATTGTGACAGTACCGGAGTATCCTACATCCTTACCTACGAAATCCTCATCAAGGCCCTTGATAGTGTGACCGGAACCTACGATCACAACATCCCCGCCGTAAACGCCACGTGGGTTGAAGATGCCATTGTCTTTTGCAAGCTGTTCATCGGTAGTGTCGAAGATCTGTCCTTCATTGAACTTACCGGTATAGTTTATCTTTATGAAATCGCCTTTCTCAATAGTCAAATCGATCAACTCGATATTATTTGATTAATAGTATGATCCTTCAATAGAACCTGTGAATTGAATTACCTGCACGCTATACTCATATGCCTTTAAGAATCTTTTGCCACCGGAGCAGGAAAAAGACCTGAAAAGGTCAGAATCGACCATCTTATCAGAGTCTTAGAAAGTCTCATCCACAACAATACCCTTAACGAACTCCCTGTCATCACCTTCAAGAAGTGTTACAGAGAACGGAGATTCCAGTATCTCCTCAAAACCGGGGAACATATTCTCAAAAGGAACCCTTGTATCATGCCAGTCCATCTTCCTGCTATGGCTCAGAACACCCTTTCCTTCACGGTACTTGTAATTGTCCCGCACCCTGCCGATCGCCACCTGCCTGTCGCACATGAGAGGGATCACAATAAGATCATAGATCCTTATACCGTTCACAAAATGAAGCATATCCTTTGCCCAGATCTCAAGCATATCCACAGGAGGAGTGCTTATTCTTGCCAGCAGTGCCTTCTTCATCTGCTCCACCTTCTCGAACTCATCGAACTCATGCATGGTGGCATCGAACTGCTTGACCTCATCATCGAACTTCTGAAGCTTGCTGTTAAGACTCTTCATCTTCCTGATCATCTCAGGCCTGTCCTTTGAATGATCGACATTCTTGAGCGCATCCTCGAACTCTTTCCTGAACCTCTTGTCGAAATCCCTGTACTTATCACCAAAGTGCAGGTACTTCTTGTAGTTCTGTGGCTGATGTTTCATCTCCATCAGTTCGTTGCCAAAAAGATCCATGATATGCAGGTTAAGATCGAACGAGATGAAATCCCTCTCAATACAGGACTTCTCCTGCTGACCGCAATAACCAGTACGTACTACCCATGCATTGTTCCTGTGTTCGCGTACCATATCTCTCACCATAATGGATAATAGTTAGATATATCTAATAGAATGTGTCTTGTGATAAGATATTAAGCCAAATGATAAAAGAGGTTGCGGTGGAACAGAACCACACAACACCCATTGATCCCTGCATCTCATACACCTGATCAGAAGACAAATGCATAAAAGCATAGATAAAAACACAAAACGACCATGACCCCTGAAGACTCATATGATATCATCGTTGTCGGTGCAGGCCCGGCAGGCTCCACGGCAGCCATGTACGCAGCAGAGAACGACCTGTCCGTACTCCTTGTAGAAAAGAAGAAGGACATAGGAGTACCGCTGCAATGCGGAGGTTTCCTCCCTCACTATCCTGTTCTGCAGGAACTCGTACCCAATGCAGAACTCCCGGTAACACTTGAAGAGATACCGTCAAGTTGTATACATGCCACGGCCAGCTACCAGCGTTTCATAGCACCCAGTGGCCTTTCCAAAGGTTTTGACGTAGACGCCGATGCGATCGACAGAAGACGTTTTGATAAACACCTCGCAAGAGAAGCAGCAAGAGCAGGTGCAGAGCTACTTGTAGGAACGAATGTCACCGAGGTTAACGACACAAAACTCCTGATGGACGGAGCATTCGGTGAGTTCGAGGTAGAAGGAAAAGTGATAATCGGTGCCGACGGCCCGAACTCCATAGTCGCAAAGGCCAGCAATATGTTACGTGACGCTGACCCGATGGGAACAGGTACTGCCTTCGAATACGAGCTCAGCGGTGTGGACATAGACAGGGATGCAGTTGAGATGTACTTCGGCAAGGATTATGTCCCCGGAGGATACGCATGGATCATATCCCAGGGTGGAGATACAGCCAACATCGGGGTCGGCATCAGGGAAGCACTCTTTGAAGAGCACCTCTGCGCCAGGGACTATCTAGAACGTTTCATGTACGAGCACCCCATAGCAAGCGAGAAGCTCAGCGGTGCATCCATAACTTCAGTTGTGGCTGGACTCGTTCCCGTAGGCGGGGCGCCAAAGGTGACCGCATCTCATAACACACTCATAGCAGGCGATGCTGCCGGACATATAATAGCAACCAACGGAGGAGGCATATCCACAGCAATGGTCGGTGGTAAACTTGCAGGAGAGACAGCATCAGATTTCCTGAAAGGAAAATGCAGGCTTCAGGAATACGAAACAAGATGGAGAGAGCAGATGGGACTTGAGATCAAGACAGCAGTCTACGTCCGTAAACTAATGGATAAACTCATGCTCTCCGACAGGCTTATGACCACAGCTATTAAAATGATAAGTCCTGAACAAATGAAGGCCATACAATGCGGACAGCTTCCTGATCCGGTTAAAAAGACATTGATGAAGCTGAACGTGGGACTCAGTTGATGTACATATTCGTTTACGGAACCCTGAAAAAAGATTCAACGAATCATTATTTGTTAAATGGTTCAGAATTCATCTGTTCCACAGGAACAAAGGAGTCATACACCATGCTTGACATGGGACAATTTCCCGGAGTTCTCAAAGACGAATTACCAGAAGGGCATTCGGCATCAATACAGGGAGAGGTCTATGATGTCAACGAGCAAACACTCGGGAAACTCGATACCTATGAGGGAGACTGGTACTTCCGTGAAGAAGTGGAACTTGAAGCAGGGGTCACAGCACTGATGTATTTCCTCAGGAAGATACCACCGCTTGACTACAGGATAGTTCCTGAAGGGAACTGGACAGGTAGATAGCACCGGAACATCAGAACAGGAAAACAGAGGAAGTGGAGATATAGATGCCAGACAATGATAACAGCATTCCAATGTTCAAAGGAACCATAAGCTATGAGGCATTCGGGAACCTTTATCTCAACATAACCAACCAGTGCAGTGCAAACTGTGTTTTCTGCATCCGGGACCTGTGCGATGGCGTATATGGCTACAACCTCCGCCTTTCAAGGGAACCCACAGAAGAAGAGATAATCAGGGATCTTGAAGGCCATGACCTTCAAAAGTATCATGAGGTTGTATTCACGGGTTTTGGCGAACCGACCTGCCGTTTCGATACGGTACTTCACATAACGAAATGGCTTCATGACAAAGGCATCATTGTCAGACTTGACACAAACGGCCATGCAGGCGTAATGAACCCCGGAAGGGATGTCGTCTCTGAATTAAAAGCTGCCGGACTCGACTCTGTTTCGATCAGTCTTAACGCCGAATCCGAAGAAAGGTATAATGAACTCTGCAAACCTGCTTTCATAGGATCATACGATGCAATGCTCGATTTCACAAAAAGATCAGTCCAGAAAGGAATTAAGACCCGGATGACAGTTGTTGGTGATACCGACGTTGACATCGATAAATGTGAAAGGATAGCAACCGGCCTGGGTGCTACCTTCAGGGTCAGATAGATCGAAAAGGATCGGCCTGCATCATCAGACAAGTTCCGTTTCTCAGAAATACCTGAACAGATCATCCCTTTTTGCACTATGAAGTCGTTGCCTGATAAGTGACTTCAGGGCCTTCAGGTCACCTTTTTTAGCACACACAGGAGCTACCACATCAATCCACTGTTTCCATGGTGGCAGCATGTTCAGTTTGTCACATATCCCATCAAGGGTAGCATTAAGCTCGGAATCCTTTATCTTATCTGTCTTATTAACTGCAAGTATCGTATCTATACCAAGTTCCCGGAACAGCTCGAACAGTTCGATATCAATAGGGATCTCATTCCTGTTCTCCCATCTCCTGACTATATCAAGGAAAGTAGCACCATCGATCACCAGTACTGCAATGCTGATCCTGTCAGCATTCTGTTCGATATAGCGTACTATCTGGTCCTTTACGATATCCTGTTTACGGTCCTTTACACCGCTCATAAAACCGAACCCCGGAAGGTCGGTTATAACCATATCGTCATTCTGTATGTGGGTCGGTTTCAATGTCACACCGGGACGCTTGCCCACCTTGACATTCTTACCTGTGATATTTCTGATGATAGAGGACTTCCCTACATTGGACCTGCCTGCAAAAAGTACCTCGTAGTTCACACCTGTAAGTTCATTATTCTTTTTCGCCATTTTTCTCAACCTTCCCTTTACTTTTTTCCTCTCCGATGGCCCTGTCGAAGGCATGAAGGAAATCATCGAAGGACCCCTTTGGTATCCTGGCACCTGCAGCTGCTGCATGACCTCCGCCACTGCCACCGAACTGCGGAGCGATACGCCGCAGCAGCATATTCAGGTCCACAGTGTCACGGGAACGGAAGCTAAGATCATAAACATTCCTCTTGTGCCTGAACTCTGCTGAAAGTCCAACATCTTTCTGCCCATAGGAAGCAGCATATATAGCAGATTTTGACATATAACCATGAGGGTCCACCACATATGCAAGGTTCCTGAGAGTCCTGACCTCTTTTTTTACATGGATGCGCAGCTTTTCCTCAAGTTCAGCACCCTCTTTCGCATACCTGAGCAGGTTAGGTATCTCCGTAGGGATCTTGTCATGAGATAGCGGCAGGACCATCTTTCTCTTAAAATCATAATTCCTGCCCGCATAGATGAGCGCCTGAATAAGTGTGCCTGCCTGAAAGAAAAGACTTCTCTTGTCCCAGTCAAGCAGCCACTCCTTTACAGATGGACTGTTATCGTAATAATCCCCAATCGCACCATATATCGCTACCCTTCGCATATCCCTGCTGAGCCTGTCCTCAAGGACCTTATAGGTGAGTTCCGATGAACAGACGGTCAGGTCATGGTGTAGCCATTCAGGATGAACACATTTCTTCGGCAACGGATGATGATCGATATATGTAAGGTTCGCATTCTCGGCAATTTCTTCAAGCCGCCTGAAAAGTTTCGAACACTTGCTCTCATCAACTGCGATGTCACATATGATCACATTCCTGTACTCTTCAGCAAGGTCCAGCTCATCCACAACCCCGATAGGGGAAGTGAAATATACATCCGCATCAGGATAAGCACTCTTTGCAATAGCACCTGAGCATACACCATCCGAATCCCCGTGTGTCAGGATCAAAGAAGAATTGCGGCCATTCTCATGTTTACTTGATCGGGTCATTGAAACATCCTGGAGTATATATAATGAATAAAGGGAATAGTTCCTCTTTCGTGTGAAATGACACTCATAGTATTTTGTCTTTGGTATCCTTCAGGAAACCGGTGATCGAATCAAGGATGTCATACAGGAACTGTAGTTTTCCATGATCCTCTGTTTCTTCAGTTACACCCGTTTCCTCTGCATTGGTAGAAACGTCTTCTGAATAACCATCCCCATATGCATCTGCCGGATATTCTTCCTCATAGGAACTTTCTATGACCTCAGCAGGGTCCCGGACCTTCATAAGCATCTTTTCTGAATAAACAGTACCCTCATACTCCTTTGAATCCACAAATCTTATCTGGGCCGGAGGAACGGTCACATCCCCTATCTTATCCATACGCATAGAATAGCTCAGTGATATGTTGTCCTCTGCCTTAAGGACACGACTCATACCTGTATCACCGTCCAGAAGAACAGCACCCAGAGGAAGCTGGTCAGAGACTGTCACATGGGCTGCCCTGTCACCTTCATTCACTATATCAAGAATGACATCCACATTACCATTGACATCGACCGCTGTACTCGATAAGGACTTGCTGGCAGTTATGAAAGGACCATGAACATCCAGAGTGGAATTGTTCAGTTCCCTTGAGTAGGTTCTTCCTTCATGCTCAACCGTTATCGAAGTCCCTGCAAGATCATAGGATCCTGGTTTCAAGGCCTTTATCGAGAATTCCAGTATCTTCTTTTCATAAGGGTCAAAAGAAACATTCCATACAGGGTCGGCATCCGGATCGAGTACGAATTCTACAGGAAGCTCCTTAGTGACAGTCACCCTTCCAAACGAATCGTCACCCTTGTTCTTCATTTCCAGAGTGAAGTATGCCCTTTCATCGATGTAGATCTCATCGCTGTGAAAAGATTCGAATTCAAAGGTTGCATTTATCCATGATATCCTGGTTGGGGTCAATGGCTCTGTAGAGTTAGCCACCTTAACACTTATTGTAGCGTACGGAGAAGATATATCATTACCTGTGATGATCTCAAGAGCTGTTACATTCAACCGGTCATCAAAGGCGGTATTGTTGGAAAACTCGGTGTTGTTGGCCAGTATGGCCATCCATGAATCATCATATATACTCCCAATAGTGAGTACCACATAATCATTCTCAGTATCAAAAGCCTTTGCAGGAGAGAAATCAGAGGCCTTGATGAGATAACCGCTGTGATTTATCTCATCTCCCCAATAGAGGGTGTACTCCTCGGCATCGAGCCATTCAACATCATCTGACTGTGCAGCTGCCACAATGCAGAAATTCATGAGCAGCACAGTCAGTGCTATTAACAGGAGTCTTCTCTGCCACATCGGGTAATTACCTGCTGCGTCTGGATACTAAATAAACTGCAAACAGAGCCACGATCATTAGACTTGCCTCGAAACCCGGCTGAACCCTGGTATCCTCGTATTCATCTTCATAATTTGTGGAACTATCGGAACTGCTGCTCTCCTGCTCATTGCTGGTTGAACTGCTATCAGAACTGCTACCTGCTGAACTATCAACTGTTTCAGGATTGGGGTCAAGGACTGTGATAATTGGCGAGTTGGATATCTTCTCACCTTTATAGTTCTCCATGTCGATAAAAGTAGCACTGGTCTCAGAAAGTTTCAATTCTCCTATATCATTGATCATGATCTTGTACGAGTAGGAATAGGATTTTCCGTTTACAGCCACATCATCAAAACTAAGGTCACCACTAATGAAAGCTACACCATCTGGAATAATTTCCGTGGTGTGCACACTTGCATCCCTGTTACCCTGATTCTTTACAGTAACTGTCACAGTGCTCTCATTGCCAGGATAGATCGTCCCAGGGTTCACTGTTTTAGTAAGGACGATATCAGGACCATTTATCTGTATACTAGGTTTGTCAGCTGTAAAAGTATAGGTCTCCCCATCAGGAGCAGTAAAAGTGGCAGTTGCTTCGGGAACTGTGTATTCGCCAGTCTTTATGGGTTTCAATGTATACTCGAATATCTTTGCCTTGGTTTCTTTTGGACTAAAAGAGAGGGTTATTTCATCGTCAAGACTGTCCTGTATCTCAAGATCATCAGTAACTGTATTAGCCACCTTGACAGAACCCACACTATAGATACCATTGTTCCATATACTGACCGAAACATGTGCAGTCTCATCCATGTAGATCTCTTCGGTCACTGTCTTGGTAATAATAAGCTCAACAACTGGTTCTATAGTAATGGTCTTTGTTTCAGTATCCTCAAGGATCTCACCGTTGATATCCTCTGAACTCGTGGTTACATTTATCTCAACATCTGTCTCTTCCCAGTAATGCGGGATCTCAAGTTTGATATCTATTGTATCGAGTACTTCGTCTTCTTCGACAGATACATAATTATATGTAAGCTTACCATCAGCAAGCTCCATTCCATCCACATCGATATCCACATCCATATCATATGCCTTTGCGTCACCATCGTTGGTGATGTCAATGGTAGCTTCAATATATTGGTATGCAACTGTCCTTGGATCATACTCATCTTTCTCGGTCTCGACAGTGATATCCATTTCTGGTATACCCCTTTCATATACCTCGATAGAAGCGGTCGGATCCTCCATGTTACCTGTCCATTCATCTATGTTCAGATCCATTGACTTAACAAATATGCGTATGTCATCACCATTCTCAGTGTCACGGAACTCAAAGCCGGTTCCTGACTGAACAGGTGATTTATCTTCAAGAACGCCATTTCGATAGATGCCTATGCTGACAAAGCCACCTTCATCAAAGTCCTCTGCCTTTATAGTATAATCGTCAAGAGTGACAGTACCACCCCAATGAAGGGTCGCACTGGTAGACTTATCGTCACTCCATTCAATATCATCAAGATCATATGCAGCAGCTGAAGTGCTGAATAACATCAAGATAAAGACAACACACAATAGATGAAAGAGATTATTATGTTTCATAGACATCACTGACTTTTTCGATATAGATAATTAGCATTTTGGATAAAGGGGTTTGAATCCCTGTAACTGAGAAGGTCTGTCAATGACCTTTGTCCTGGAAGTAGAGTCCGGGAGATTCATCAGGGAAGGACGCAGTATCATACCCGCAAAGTGGTCATCATTATGGCTGAAGCCATAACCCGATACCATTTGTCTTTCGGACCTTCTTGACTGGAATGCACCATGTTCACCTTTGGCCTGGTCTCTATGCTTTTCAGCCCCTTTCTTTGAGAGACCTGAATGCATGTCCCTCTCTTTGGACCTTAAGCCATCTTCCTTACCTCTGGTATACCTCTCCTTGACAAGTTCACCGAGTCCGGCCTCTCTGGCAAGGTCCTCCAGCATGGAATATCTTTCACTTACCCAGCCAAGCTCAGAATGCTTATGATAGCCTACTTCATATCCAAGTTCATAGACGTTGGTTGAGAGCTCAGTGATCTCTGCATCTGTTAGCTGAGTTTGCTCTTCCTTTTTAGCAAAGAATCTTACCATTCCTGAACACCATCATTCAAGAAGACCACCGATCTTTAGTCCCTGATCACCAAAACTTACCTCACGCATGTTACAATCATGCTTTGTACCCCTCATTTTAATGATCTGCAATGCACGGGTCATTGTCTTATCATAGAGGAAATTATGCATGAAAATAACACCATGGGCAGCAAACTGCTCTGTGGAATAAGCACTTGGTTCGGTCATTTCTGATATCAGGACAGTGGTACAACCCAGTTTCTTCAGGTTCCTTATGAAACGGCTCATCTCCTTTTCCTGAAGAGAGAGATCCCTTGTAGTGAACCTTATAGCAGATACTGAATCGATGACCAGCCTCTTAACGTTATATTCGGCCACATAGGCTGCGATCTCCCTGAATACCATGGAAGGAGAAGGTGCTTCATGTTCTGCCGTTGTGCTGGTGACCTCGTAATCAGGAGTTATGTACTCGTTCATCTCATCCATGTAACCATATTCCATTCTTGGACCAAGGTCAGCGAAAAGTAATTTCTTCATTTTGATGAGAGTTAGTACGTTCAACGAATAATTTGACATGTCATCGATGATGTTCTGGGGACTTTCGAGCAATGTCACATAAAGTCCAACCTCACCAAGAGCTGCACCCTGTGCCAGGTATTGAACACAAAATGTTGTTTTACCACTGCCCGGTGGACCGCTTACCAGATAAACACGTTCAGCAAGCAGACCGCCCTGCACCAGTTCGTCAAAACCTTCTACACCTGTCTTTATCCTCATTAGCCATCCTCGAATATTTAATAATACAATATATAATATAATAATTGTTTATAATTATACAATGAACCTATTTGAATGCTTCGATTGTATATATGCATATTTAATAAAAATGCATGAATAAATAGATATGTAACAAATACACAATTTCCCGACAGATTAAAATGAGTTCATAATCATTCCTCTTCTATGCAGTTAAAAGACATCATCCCGATCCTTGAAGAGGTAGCCCCTCCGGAGCTTGCTGAAGATTTTGACATTGGAAGGATAGGACTGACACTTGACCTTCAAAATGATGTTAAAAAGATAGCTGTAGCCCTTGATCCTACTGAGTACGTACTGAAAAGAGCTGCCATGATAGATGCGGATCTTCTCATCACCCATCACACACTGATATTCCATTCTATCAATTGCATCAGCAAGGAACTGGCAGACAGCCTGAAAATAGCGCTGGACAATGGCATCTCATTATACTCGATGCATACGAACTTCGACAAGGCTAAAGGCGGCATCAATGATGCACTTGCTAAGAGGATCGGGTTGTCAGATATACAGGAAACACCCATTGGAAGGATAGGAAAGATAAGTCCTTGTTCTGCAGATACATTTGTCAACCATATCTCAAAGAGCCTGGGTACACACGTCCAGTATACAGGTAACAGGGATGAGATCAGTACCGTGATGGTATTTGGAGGTAGTGGTTTCAGGTCAGAGTATATTGATATGGCCAGGGAACTCGGAGCAGATGCATATGTATCATCTGAGTTGAAGCATGATATAATAAGGTCCTACAGTGATATGCTGCTGGTGGATGCTACCCACTATGCAACCGAAAATCCGGGGATGGAGGAACTATGCCCCGTTCTTCTTGAAAAGCTGAAGCTTGATGTTGAGTTCATCGACCATGACCCACTTATCAGGACACTTTGATAGCTGTGATAGTATGGTGAAGGATACTGAAGAACAAAAGCACCAGGACAATGAAGAGATCAGTGAGGATGAACTCGAGGAATTGCTCGAAAGACAGCTCAAGAAAAAAATAGATGATCCAAAGCACCGTGGATATGGCGACTATGAAAGAAGAAGGATATACAGGGGACCCTCGGTTAAAAGGGACCCTGAATAAGATACAAAACTCAATTCTAATTACTATTGCCTGTTATCGATAACCTTCTTTCCGCATTCCTCAGGGACTATCGTAAGTTCCCCTCCCTCAAATTCATTTCTCAGAGGGTCGGTTCCGGCTATCCTGTCCAGCGTCACCGCCACAGCAGCAACCTCTGAATGTGGCTGGTTCCCAACTGCGACGTTCCAGTCGGCCATCTCATATATCTCGAACGGGACCTTTTCAGCACCTACGACGATCATGAGCTTGTCACATTCCTTTATTTCAGGAACGGCATCAGGAAGGTTTATACCATACATGGACAGATGGCAGACCTTACCGCCATCCTCTTTCCATTTCCTGATCTCAGCCTTCCAGCTAACATTGTTCTTAGCATAGAAATCGCCACCCCATCTTGTGGAAACATCGGCTATATTGTCCGCAAGCTTCTGGTCATCCGATGCAAGGAGCATGCCCTTAGCACCGAAGGCCCTTGCTGTCAGACCAACATGAGTGGTTATCCTTTTATCCCTCTGGGGACGATGACCCAGTCTTAAAATAACTATCTCTTCAGGCATATCGATCAGACTTCTGTGACGTCGGCTACCTTCTCAAGAAGCATTCCTTCTACGATTATCGGAAGGTCTTCCCTTGCACTCTTGATAGCTTCTGCAAGTTTCTCTTCCTTCTCGGCATAGATGGTCAGGACAGGGTTACCTTCTTCAACTGATTCACCACGCTTTTTGTGAATCCTGACACCTGCACCCTTGTCATTCGGCGCACCTGCAAGTCTTGCGATCTGTACTATACGCTTGTTGTGGAACTCAAGGATATAACCATTGGTAGGTGCTGTGAGTTCTGCTGTGAACTGACCCACCTGAATGTCCTTGTGGGTCACATCAGGATTACCGCCCTGTATCTCTATGATCTCTCTGAACTTGGCCAGTGCCTTGCCGTTCTTCAATGTCTCAATAGCAAGTTCACGACCCTGTCCTTTTGCAGCCACTCCACCCATCTCAAGTAGCATACCCGCAAGGACAGCACTCTTCTCGATAAGACTGTTCGGACCTTCCATTGTTTCAAGGACCTTAAGAGCCTCTATGACCTCAAGTGCAGGACCTACTGTCCTTCCAACCGGAGATGCACCATAGGTAAGAGCACAATCCACATCCATACCAAGGCGTTCTCCAAGACTTATGAGGTCCCTGGCGAGTTTTCTTGCAGCCTTTACATCCGGTAGTTTCGTACCTGAGCCTGTAGGAAGGTCCATAACTACTTTCTGGGCACCTACAGCACCCTTCTTGGCCAGGATGGATGCCAGCAACTGGCAGTGAGGATCGATCGACAGCGGATACTCGATCCTTATGAGCTTATCATCAGCTGGTGCGATATTCGTTGCACCACCCCAGACAATGACACCGCCGACCTTTTCGGTCATTTCCTTGATCTGCTGTGCGTTGAACTCCACAGGAGCAAGGATCTCCATAAGGTCAGCCGTACCTCCTGCACCGGTTATGGCACGGGAACTGGTCTTAGGGATAAGCAGACCATTGGCTGCAACGATAGGAACAATAAGAAGTGAGATCTTGTTGCCTGGAACACCACCTATCGAGTGCTTGTCCATTATAGGGGAGGTACTGAACTCTATACGTTCACCGGTCTCGATCATTGCCTTGGTGAGCCATTCGGTCTCATCCTCGGTCATGTCCTTGATATAGGTAGCAGTAAGGAAAGCAGCAAGTTCGATGTCATTGAGGTTCTCCTCAACTATGTCCTTCACAAGCTCGTATATCTCGTCCCTTTCAAGCTTGTGTCCATCCATTACTTTCCTGATGATACGGGTGGATTTGGGTTTATCTGCAGGTTCGACCTCTACAGTCTCGGTCCATTCCTTCTTAAGCTGTTCCTGCACTTCATGATACAGCCCTACCATTCCGGGAGCTATCATATCCTCTGTAAAATCAACTATAGCTGTGAGTATGGTGTGGTCCCTTATCCTGACCCTGTCACCTTCGTTGACTCCCAGTTCCTTGGCATCAATGGTATTCAGAACCACTTTGTATTTGCCGACCTTGATATCAATAGGCTGTACTTTTAACTGCATTGTTACACCTTTATATTATACAGAAAAACGCATTAAGGGATAAATAGGTTTATGGTAAACTGAAAAATAAGAGAGGAATATCTGGAAAGAACCAGATATCAGATATGATACATGAATTTAATCTTCAACCGGATCAGCAACCTCGCATTGTATGAATGAACCGGACCTGCTCCTTGCAGATGAGCCGCTCTTACCTGTCAGGAAGTTCTTTGTTGTGCATGCCATCCACTTCCAGTGTAATACAACATGGATAAGTGAGAACGCAACCATAAGAAGACCTATCCACTCATGCATCTGGAGCAATTCCCTTCCATCAAACCCTAAGAAGCTTGAATGATGGCCTCCATACATCAGGACGACTCCTGTAACACTTACTATGACCGACTGTGCTAATAACGGCATATCTACAATGTAATTCAATGTTGTCTTCTTCATTTTTAAACTCCTTTTTTCCCTGTAATTTTCCTTTACTTTTCCTGTGACTGTGAAATGTTGTTGAAATGTTGTTGTTCTTATGAGATGAGTTGGATCGAGACCACATGCTGGTGTACGACATTTTGGTGGTACGTTGATGATGGTTTGTGGTTGGGTGGTGGTATGTTGGGTGGTGGTATCAGACATGTGATCTCGCAATTCCCAGATTCGGAAATGCAAATATAAAGATACTTACAATCAAAAAACAAGTATAAAGCTTTAATTTGAAATTAGAACCATACAAAGCTTCTAAAACTTATTGTACATGGATAAATAGACATATACAGCAATAAAAGGAGTATAAAGCTTTATTCAACCATCCATACCCTTTGGTTAATAGCACCACTGCACTTAAAAGCAAACAGACATGATATTGCCACATGAACAGGTTCATGGAAATAGCGATCGATGAAGCACGCAAGGGAATGGAACACAACCACGGCGGACCCTTCGGGGCAGTTGTCGTGAAGGATGGAAAGATAGTTTCAAGAGCACATAACAATGTACTGAGAACTAACGATCCCACATCCCATGCCGAGATACTTGCTATCAGGGAGGCATCTGCCGTACTGGAACGCTTTGACCTTTCAGATTGCCAGATATATACAAGCTCACAACCATGTCCTATGTGTCTTGCAGCCATCTACTGGGCACGCATCAGGACCGTGTATTACGGCTCTGACAAAGACGATGTGGCAGCCATAGGTTTCGATGACAGCCAGATCTACAATTACATCTGTAATTATGTTCGCGGAGAAGAGCAGGAAGCTGAGCCCGAGCTCATCAATATAGAAAAAGAGAAATGCCTCGAGCTGCTCGGAGAATGGGATGAGAAGACTGACAAACAGATGTATTGACAGGAGATCATCCTTTACAGCTTTTGATATGATCCATATTATATATATTATGAGATCATCATTATTTATTGAGTATCGAGCAGAATAACCAGGAGAGAAGACATGGAAATAGAACTATTCATACCAAGCATGATCTCACTGCTGATCACCCTCTCACTGATGCTGATATTCGACTTCCTGTTCAGGAAACGGAACCTTTTCGCAAGGGAGAGGATAATACAGCAGCTTATCTTCGTTGCGATCCTTATCACAGGACTTTTGTTTACCGTCTTCACCCTGCCGATAGATGTTGAAGACAAGAATCTGGTGCTTACCTTTGTCAGCATAATCATCGGTGCCATAATCGCATTCTCATCAACGACCTTCGTGGCCAATGCAATGGCCGGGATAATGCTCCGGATGATCCTTCCATTCAAGGTCGGGGATTTCATCCAGACAGATGGTACTTATGGAAGGGTGACCGAGATATACTTCCTGCACACCCAGGTGCAATCTGTTGACAGGGACCTTATCACCGTACCCAACCTGACACTGGTCTCAAAGCCCCTTAAGACCATAAGGTCATCCGGGACGATCATAACCACAAGCGTATCCCTGGGCTATAACATACCCCGAAAGGATATTGAGAAGGACCTTCTGAAGGCAGCAGAGATCACAGGTCTTGAGAATCCTTTTGTGCACATTGAAAAACTGGGAGATTTCTCCATAACCTACAAGGTAGGAGGATTGCTCAAGGATATCGAAGGTATCATAACTGCGAGATCAGATTTCAGGAAAAATGTTCTGGACACCCTGCATGGTTCTGACATTGAGATAGTCTCCCCCACATATATGAACCAGAGAGTGCTCAGCGAGGATTACGTATGCCTGCCTCCAAGGGAAATATTCGAGGACAAGGATAAGAAGGAGCCTGAGCCTGAGGTGAAGACCGAGGATATTATATTCGATAAAGCGATCATGGCGCAGATGCTTGACAGGATATACACTACAGCAGACGGGCTTTCTTCACGCAGAAAGAACATGGATGAGAAGATCAAGACCATCGCTGACGAGAGCAAGCGTAATGAGCTGAAAGAACAACTATCCGTACTTGCCCTTAAAGATGAAGAATTAAAACCTGCCATACAGAACCTGAAAGATATTCCCGATATAACTGCAATGCCTGATGAGAAAGATGACACTTATATCAGGATACTGGTCGATGCCGAGAAGGAGATAACCCTGCTGGACAACAGGCACATCGATATTGAAAAGAAGATCGATAAGGTACTGGAAAGGCAGGGATGAAAAGATTTTTTAAATTTGCCGCTATTGAGGAACAGAATGATAATTGGTGTACTTGGTCCCAGAGGAACCTATACTGAAAAAGCTGCAAGGCAATGGATAGAAAAGAAAGGACTTGAAGAGGATACTGTTCTTGAATATTGTGCAGACATACAGGATGTGTTCACCCTGCTCGGGGAAGGAGGATGCGACGTCGGTGTTGTCCCTCTGGAAAATTCTATCGAAGGGGCTGTCGGAGTCACTCTGGACATGCTGATGGAAGGAGATATACATATAATAGGTGAGACCATCGTCACGATCAAGCATTGCCTGCTGTCCAGAGGGAAAAAGGAAGATATCAGAGTTATACTATCCCATCCCCAGGGTATTGGCCAGTGTCGCCATTCCCTGAAAGAGCATTTTCCTGATGCTGAACTAAGGACAACAGGAAGTACATCCCATGCAGCAAAACTTTCCACTGAATTCGAGGAAATGGCTGCTATCGCTTCACCTGAGACCGCGGAGATGTATAACCTTAATATCATAATGCCTGACATCCAGGACCGTAAGCATAACCATACACGTTTTGTCGTCATTACAAGATCCGATGATATGCAGACTATGGAGGGACTGAAAGAGGATGCTGCGGACTGTTCCTACAAGACATCGATCATAGTCTATCTTGACCGTGACCGCCCGGGTGCACTTTATTCCATACTGGGTGAGTTCGCAAAGAACGATATCAACCTTACAAGGATAGAGTCCAGACCTTCAAAGAGAGTACTGGGTGATTACGTGTTCTATATCGACTTCGAAGGAAATATAGACGATACAATTATAAAAGATACGATATATAATATTGAGCCACAGGTAGCGATGTTAAAAATGCTGGGTTCATACCCTAAATTCGATTCCCACTGTGAATCGAACTAGTATCTTTAAAAACACCTTTTACAGGAAATACAGGCAGTGCCAACATGGATGTAAGGGACTTCGTTAAGAAACAGGAAGCTGCACTTAAACGTTACCGCAGGATATACAAACTTCTGGACTTTATCGGGACAACGATCATCCTTTACCTGCTTCTTTTCTACATTGGTTTGGATGAGGTCTTCCAGTACCTGAGTAGCTTTGAGGTCAAGGCAGGCACATCCTATGATATACTGGGAATGAGCATCGCCTTTGAGACACTTGCCCTGACGATCATCGCTTCTTTTATATCTCTCATTGTCACCGTCCTGAGACACCTGCGTGATGACAGGACAAAAGCACTGTTCCTTATTGAGGAAAAATACCCTGAACTGCATGAAAGACTCAGGACGGCCTATGATAATGCAGGTGTTGAGAACCTGATAGTCACCGACCTGTTGAACTCAGTATCCCTGAAGATCAAGCAGGTTGCTTCATCCGCACTTCTCGTAAAAGGAAAAGTTGTGTTCGCACTTATCATCATTCTGGTTTCCAGTGCAACACTGGTCTACGTTGTTGATAACGACGTGCGTACAACCGGATTCACCCCCAAAGAGCTTGCAGAGATGATAGATGACGTAACAGGTGACGATAACGATAAACCGGATGATTTTGTAGTACTGGAAGGTGAAGACGATGACGAAGAAGGGAACTCAGGTTCGGAGGATCTGACAGGAGAAACGGCGATAATCGTGGTAGAAGGAACCGAGGTTGACCTGACACTCCCGGCAGGAAGCGGAATAGGGTTCAGTAATCAGGAAGATGCTGAGGAAGCGGATGAGGATTTTGAACAATCCTCGGCCTACGAGATCAGTATAATCTCATCACAATCATATTACGAAGAATTGCCTGAAGGCTATGAAAGCATCATCAAGTCCTATTTCGAGGAAATGGCAGGCAATTAGATCACACAGATAAATTCACATTCATCAATTACATTCACAGGACAAAGATAAAGGAGATAATAGATGGCTAGCGACCTGAATTCAAGGGATATGTCCCAAACATACAAAATGGCTGGCGATATGTTCGCAACACTTTCCAATGAGATAGGGAAAGTCGTTGTCGGCCAGAAAGATTCAGTGGAACAGATCATCATTGCGATACTCTGTAACGGACATGCACTGGTAGAAAGTAACCCTGGTCTTGGAAAGACACTTACTATTTCCACAATATCAAAGGCAATGGACCTGAACTTCAGCAGGATACAGTGTACACCTGACCTGATGCCTGCAGATATCACAGGAACACATATAATAGAGGAAAGTAACGGACACAAGGAATTCAAGTTCGAACCCGGACCGATCTTTGCCAATATCGTACTTGCGGACGAGATCAACCGTGCCTCTCCTAAGACACAGTCAGCATTGCTTGAAGCCATGCAGGAGAAGCAGATCACTGTTGGTAACGACACTTTCATCCTTGAGCAGCCTTTCTTCATCCTTGCGACCCAGAACCCTATAGAGATGGAAGGAACATTCCCTCTCCCTGAGGCACAACTTGACAGGTTCCTGCTCAAGATCCTGGTGGACTATCCTACCTATGAGGACGAGATCGAGATCGTCAACCGTTATACGAAGTCCATAATGCCAGCTGTCAGCAAGGTGATCAACAAGAACACGTTGCTTGACCTGCAGAGACTCACAAGGGACGTACCTGTTGCCGATGACATCAGGAACAGGGCCATCCAGATAGTCATGTCCACCCGTATCAAGAGCGAATACATCGAGTATGGTGCTTCCCCGAGGGCATCGATCGGACTTATCCTTGCAGCAAAGGCCCGTGCACTGATCCAGGGACGTAATTTCGTCAGCGCAGAGGACATCGACGCAATGGCATATCCGGTGCTCAGACACAGGGTCGTACTTACCTTCGAAGCGGAAAGAAGGGGAGCAAGCACTGACCAGGTAATAAAGGGCATACTTGAGAAGATAAAGTGAATTGGCATCTTTGCCGGGTAAGTCAAGCAGGGCACTTGCAATGAGCGACAAGAGACATAACATCGATGTTGAATTCTTCAGACAGCTTGATCGTTTTACCTTCATGGTGAGGAAAAGGATATCAACTGCATATGCAGGTAGCAGACGCTCCATCCATAGCGGAAAAGGGCTGGATACCATAGGTTACAGAAGCTATAACCAGGGAGATGAGCTCAGGTCCATCGACTGGAAAGCATATGCCAGGTCTGAGAAACTCTATGTTCGCCAGTTCGAGGAAGACAAGTCCCTGACAACACACATACTGCTCGACTCCAGTAAGAGTATGGACTATACTGGTGGAAAGGACCCCAGCAAGTTCGAATATGCAACCATGCTGGCAGCAGGTTTTGCCTATCTTGTCACCAAAGACAATGACAAGTTCGCCATATCCACGTTCTCAGAGGAGATCGATATCACAAAGCCCAGAAGGGGGAGGAAATATCTCCTCAACACCATCGAAAGGCTTGAGACCGCAAAGGTGGGCGGGAAGACCGAGATAGATGAATGTACAACCGTATATGGAAAGGCCATAAGCTCACGTTCACTTGTTATAATCATCTCAGATTTCCTTCAGGACCCTAAGGAGATCGAATCAGCCATCTACCGTTTCGCTGACCATGACCTGATACTGGTACAGGTACTGGACAGAACAGAAAGCTCGCTTGTTATCCACGGCCATAGCAGGCTCATCGACCTTGAATCCGGTGTCAAGATGGACACATACATCAGCGAGGACCTCAAGAACCAGTACCAGAAGAAGCTTGACGAACATGTCAACCATATCGGCGATATATGCAGCAAGGTCGGAGCCGAGTTCTATACGTTCACAACAGATATCCCGATATTCGATGCTTTCTTCCATACCATCAGCAGGAGGAAATGGTAAATGCCCTTTGAGACACCTCTTGCACTTGCAGCACTTGCAAGCATCATCCCTCTTATAATACTGTACCTGCTCAAACCAAAGCCACTTCAGGTACAGGTCCCTTCACTTATGTTCCTTCTCGACATCAAGGAAGAGAAGAAACGTTTCTACACATCGATCACAAAACTCATCAAGGACCCACTTTTCCTTATACAGCTACTTGTGCTGATACTCCTTGCACTGGCGGCAGCAGCGCCATATCTCGAGACACAGGAAGCTCTCAGCGGCGAGCACACGGTACTTATCATCGACGCATCCGCAAGTATGCAGACAGACGACAGGTTCGACGATGCCATATCAAAGGCAGAGGACTACGTCAGTAAGAAGAACAGCATCATCCTTGCAGAAAGCACACCTGTGACCATACTTGAAGGAGAAGGTTCGCAGGCAACCTACGATGCACTGGATTCCCTCGAAGCAAAGGCAACTGTGGCAGACATCTCAAGTGCTGTCTCAGCAGGTATGAGAATGCTCTCTGGAGAAGGCGGTAACATTGTGGTTATCTCTGATTTCGCCAGCTGGAACGGCGATGACCCTGTGAACGCCCTGAAACTGGCGGAATCATACGGCCTTACGGTACAGTTCGTCCTTGTGGGCAATGATGCTGATAACGTAGGTTTCATACAGGGAAGCATCGAAGTCGAAGATGGCAGTTACACATACACAGGAGTTGTCAAGAACTACCATAACAGCCGACAGATAGTTGACATAGAAATAGAGAGACTCGACAGCGGAAAGACGAATACGGCATCCCTCAATATCCCTGCAAGGTCAACAAAACAGCTAAGGATCACAAGCCTCGGAACAGGGATAACCGAAGTAAGGATAAAGGACGATGACAGCCTTCCGGCAGATAATATCGCCTACATATCCATCCCGAGGATATCTGACAGGGAACTGCTCTATGTCACAGATACCGATGACCTGCCATCAGAAGTGGCACTCTCGCTTATACCCAACATTGACCTCAAGCAGCTTGAAGGAATACCTGATGACCTTTCCGGATACAACATCGTCGTTATCGCCAACAAGGAAAGAGCACTTGCAGGAAATGAGATCGCAACCCTCAGCAGCTATCTGAACAATGGCGGCAGGGCTGTTTTCATTGCCAGTGAGGCGTTATCATCTGAAAATGCCCTGACGGAACTGGAGGAACTGCTTCCTGTGAGACCGCTGACCGTTGAAGATGCGGAAGATGGTGTTACCCTTGAAGTGGTACAGGAAACAAGGCTCAGTGAGGACATCAAATACGAAGAGGTTGCCATGTATCAGTACCTCAACGTTACCGGTAGGATAGACTCCACCACTCTTGTGGCTACGGAAGAGGAAATACCGATGCTTGTATATGGTTCAGTTGGTGATGGTACAGTAGTCTATTTCGGTATCAATGACCTTACAGGTGAGGAAGCATGGAACAACTTCCACAACCTTCCTGAATACCCCGTGTTCTGGTTCAAGCTGGCAGGATGGCTGGGAGGCACGGGCAGCGTGCAGGAGTACAACCTCAAGACAGGAACTATCTCAGCCCTTGCAAAAGAACTGGAAATTACAACACCTTCAGGTACAGAGACCGTGAGCCGTGTCCTGTATGACCAGACAGGTGTATATAAGGTGGCAGGAAAGGAGATCGCTGTGAACCTGTACAACGATAAGGAATCTGACACCAGCCTTGAAGGGGACGATGTTATAGAACGTGCACAGGCAGACGATGAACCGGGCCTTGTACGTGCAAGCTCCTACACGGCAAAGAACTATCTGGACACTTATATGATAATAATCGTTTTCGCACTGGTCATACTTGAACTGTTGATAATAAGAAAGAGAGGTGAACTCTGATGGTGCAGTTCGAGAACATAGAAGTATTGGCACTTATCGTACCTGTTGTCATTGCAGGCCTGTTCCTTATGAAAAGGAGTGAGAGGAAAGGCCTTGTTATCTCACGCATATTTGTCGCCATACTTCTGGTGACAGCCCTTGCATCACCTTTCACACTGGTACCAAGGGTCACGAGCGATGACAATCCAGACCTTGTTATAATCTCGGACGAGACCGACAGTATGGCATTGTTCGAGAATGATACATCTACCGAACTTTATGAAGCATTGACCTCAAAGACCCCCACATCACTTGTCAGGTTGACAGGTGAGAGCACTGCACTTGGAGATGCCATAGTACAGTATTCCACCGGCGAGAACCAGATAGTTCTTGTTACCGATGGAAACAGTAACTCAGGAGAGGATCTTGAGGATGCACTACTATTCGCACAGGAGACAGGCACAACAGTCTACCTTGTACAGCCCGATCTTGAGGAGAACGACCTGAGCGTACAGATAGAAGGCGACAAGACGGTCACATACAAGAACGAGAACCAGTATGAGATCGTTGTTTCCCAGGCTATGGAAGAAGAGGTCTCATACAGCTATGAACTTTACAGTGATGATACGCTCATCAGAAGCGGCAAGGTCACACAGACCGAACGCGAGAAGAGGATAATCGTACCACAGGTGACATTCTCCAAACTTGGAGCACACACCCTGAAAGCTGTTATCAAACCTTCAGGTTCTGATGTAGATAATATCAATAATGTGTTCTACAAGTCGATCTATACAATCCCAAAACCGGACATACGTGCGATCAATCTTGACACAGGTTCCCCGCTTGGTGATATACTCCTGAACCTCTATGACGTGTCATCATCAGGAGAGCTCAATAATATAGATGATAAAAAGGCGATCATCATCGACAACACTCATGCTAATACATTTACCGAGACCGAAGTACAGGAACTTAAAACCTACCTGAATGACGGAAGAGGGATCGTTGTGATCGGCGGAGACGGTTCTTACAATTTCGGCGATTACCTTGACTCACCAATAGAGGAAATACTTCCTGTGGTCTCAAAACCGACCGACTGGAGCGGAGGCAGGAATATCGTACTTGTAATGGATATATCCCAGAGTACGGCTGCTCACCAGACACTTGATGACATACTTGGAAATGCCCTCTTCATACTGAACAATGAAGACCTCAGGGATGCTTCACTTGGAGTTATCGCCTTTGGAAGTGAAGGTATGGATGTCTCAGGAGGACTTCTGTTCCTTGGAACAGCAGCCAATCTTGAGATGCTGGAAGAGGAGATCCTTACACTGACACCGGGTGCTACCAGTGAGACATCACTCGATCAGGGTCTTGTGATAGCTGAAGAATGGCTGGGAGATGAATCAGGAGAGCTGGAAATTATCATCATTTCAGACGGTGGCATCGAGAAATCATATGATGACAGTCTCGAGATAGCACAGGATATTGTAAATGAAGGTGTGAACCTCTACTATGTACACGTCAGGTCAAGTGCACCGTCACAGATAGATGACCGCGGTAATTTCTATGCAGAGGAACTCATGGACGAGGTCGGAGGGGTTTACTTCCATATAGAACAGGAAGAAAGAGCGAATATCCAGTTCGAGGACATTGAACCAGCAGATGAGGAAGAAGAGGAAACTGAAGCCGGAACCTTCCAGCTCATCGAATACAATACCAAGCATTTTATCACGAAGAACATCGAGCTTGATGGCAGTATCACAGGATACAATGATGTCACGCCAAAGGCCGGTGCTGACAGGGTCATCATCACCAGTACCGGAAAGCCGGTGCTTACCACCTGGAGATACGGTCTCGGAAGGGTGGCCGCCCTTACAACCGATAACGGACAGGGGGGAGACAACATGTGGGCCACGCAGATGTACTCCGGCAACAATTCAAAGCTGATCTCATCCACTGTGAACTGGGCTATCGGCAACCCAAGGGAGGAGACAGGTGCTGTTGTCGAGGCAGAGGACACATGGTATGGAACACCTGTGACGATCGAGCTCACAATGTACGATGAAGGCATCCCTACCCTGAAGCTTGATGACGATGAGGTCGACCTTTCACTTACAGGCACGAATATCTATGAGGCTGTTATCGAGCCGGGTTCCATAGGTATACATGACCTTTCAGGTTATCCAGTTGCAGTGAACTATGCACTGGAGTACCGTGATGTAGGACTCAATGAGGAACTTCCGTCACTTATCAAGGCATACGGTGGAAGCACCTATACAGTGAATCAGGCAAGGAACAACCTTCTGGAAGAGGCTCAGGGTAATTCCGAGAAGCTGGTACGTGACAGTGTCAGCCAGAAGATCTACTTCCTGCTGGCAGCCCTAATCATCTTCCTTGGTGAGGTAATCCTGAGAAGGATAAGAGAGATCAGGGAAATGAAGAAGCTTGAACAGGAGATCAGGACATAAGCTGATCGCCTGAAGCTATTCACTTATTTTACTTTTTTCATGCAGTCATACTTTATTTATTCATTTGTCAGATCTTATAAATATGACCTGTAACTTTATTTATCAGAACACATCATAATAAAATGAGTGAGTGTTAACAGATCGATGATATAATACAGTGGGACTATCATTTGATCATTGGTTCATTGTGAACATGACAGAGTCACAACCATAGTGGGATATGGAGCATTCTAAAAGGAATGCCACAAAGGGTAGATTCAAGTGATGCAGGAACAGGTATTGAAAATACTGTTCATAGAGGACATGCCGGAAGATGTCGAACTGGCTAAAAGGAAGATAAGGGAGAGTGGCATCACTTTTGAAACATATGTTGCCGGGAACGAGGATGAATTCCTGAGAGGGCTATATAAGTTCAAACCCGACATTATCATCTCGGATTATCTTCTACTGGAATTCGATGGCATGAAAGCACTTGAGATCACTCTCACCTATGACGATACCATCCCATTCATGATCCTTACCAGATCTGCAAATGAAGAGCTGATAGTCGATGCCATGAAAGCAGGAGCTAATGACTACCTGTTGAAGGAACGTATCAACAGATTGCCCTTTGCCATAAAAGAAGCAATGGAAAAACGAAATGCTCTGAAAGAAACAAAAAAGGCAATTGGATCACTGGAATTCCTCTCCCAGATCATAGAACAATCACCTTATGCTGTTGTTTCCACTGATATGCATGGTACGATAACAAGCTGGAATAAGAGTGCAGAGAGGCTTTATGGCTATTCTGCAAACGAGGCCCTTGGCCAGAATATATCACTCGTCTACCTTGAAAGTGACTTTGTTATCCTTCAAAAAGATATCATTGAGCCACTTATCGAAAATGGATCTAACCATAAACAGGTTCGCCTGAAACGTAAAGATGGGACGACATTTACCGGTTCCCTGTCCCTCTGGACCATCAGGGGCCGAGCCGGACAGCCAATAGGAATGGTCGGATACGCCCTTGACATCACAAAAGAAAAAGAGGCAGAAAGTGCCCTAAAAGAAAGTGAGGAAAGATACAGGCTGCTTGCTGAGAATACACTGGATTGCATCTGGATGATGAATACCGATCTGGTCTTTACCTATGTGAATCCGGCAATATACACCATGCTGGGCTTTACTCCTGAAGAATGGATCGGATCAAAACTAAGTGACCACTGTGATGAAGAGAACTTCAGGAAAATGCTTGGGTATGCACAGGCCGGAATGGCAGACCCCAATAATTTTACGAGTATCACATTCCAGACAGAGTTCTTTAACATAAATGGAAAGAGGGTGCCTGTTGAGATAATCGGGAAAGTGCTGACAGATGAAGACGGAAGAACCATTGCCCTTCAAGGTACTACAAAAGATATAACAAATAAATTACTCGCTGAGAAGGCATTGAAAGAAAGCGAGGAAAGACTCAAACTTGCAATGAAGGTCTCAGAACATGGTTTCTGGGAATGGGACATTGAAAGTGATAATTTCTACTTCAGCCCCGGTTCATATAAGATGTTCGGATATGAGGATGAAGAGTTCCCTATGTCCATTGAGAAATGGAAAGAGATGATGCATCCCGATGACAGGAAAAATATAATGCCGGTCATCATCAGGTCAATTGAAGAAGGAGGAGCCTTCAATTTTGAAATAAGGATGTTGACAATATCCGGAAAATGGAGATGGATACTGGCAAAGGGATCCACATTCAAGGGGGAAAATAAGAACCGAAGAGCAATTGGAACCCTTGTTGACATAACTGAAAGGAAAAAAGCAGAAGAACAGATGATATTGGCAAGGATAGCGGCAGAGGATGCGAATCGCTGCAAGAACGAATTGCTTGCGAACATGAACCATGAACTGAGAACCCCGCTTAGTTCAGTGATCGGTTATTCAGATGTTCTTCTTGACCCCGGGAATGATAATCTTACTAGCGAACAGAAAAAGCATTTAATGACCATTAATACTGCAGGCTGCAAACTATTGAACCTTGTCAACAATATGCTCGACCTGGCACATATTGAATCGGATGATATGACGATCAGGTTCAGCAAATTCGATCCTGTCAAAAGCATTGAAAAGATGATCGAAGGAACAACTCTACTTGCAAAGAAAAAGAGGATCACGATCGATGTCAATGTCCATGAGAACATTACAGATATCACTGCAGACATAGACAAGTTCAGGAAGATCGTCTACAACCTTATAGAGAATGCTCTGAAATTCACACCAGAGAACGGAACGGTCACTGTAGATGTAATGATCAGGAATGACGATATCGAGGTCTCTGTTGAAGATACAGGGATCGGTATTAATGAAAGCGACAGGAAGAGGATATTCGATCCCTTTGTACAGGTAGATGGTTCCCACACGCGGGGGTTCGGTGGAGCAGGACTTGGACTGGTACTTGTAAAAGAATACCTGAAAATGCAGAAAGGAACGATCTGGGTTGAAAGTGAGAACGGAAAGGGTAGTAAATTCACATTCAGAATACCTGTGTCACCTCTTTTCAGAGGTAACGATATATAGGGACAGTGACAAAATGAATGTTAAGTGTGTTATGTGGGAAAGCTCTCAAGCATCGTAATGTAAGCGGAGTGTGAATATGAAAGTAAGTATCATAGGCGGACCAACTGGCAGTGGTAAAACAACATTGATACTTGACCTTGCAAAATACCTCAATTCTAATGGGGAGAAGATAGGTATTATAGTGCAGGAGACAGGAGAAGTGGACTATGATGAAAGGACACTCTCTGAACTGGGTATCAGTACAAAAGAGGTCAACAGTGTATGTATACCATGCTCTCTTGACACCGACATCAGAAGTAACCTGTTGATGCTGCAGGAAGAATCCGGGCCTGACACGGTCTTTATTGAGACCGAAGAGACCGTGCTTCCTCACAAACTGAAAGCAGATATCGAAAGAATGGCACTTCATGATACGGAGTTACTTCCTGCCTTAGTAGTTGTCAATTCACCGGATTCTGAGACACGATCGGACCAGCTTACAGAATATGCCAGAAAGCAGCTTCAAGGTGCTGAAATTGTCTGTATCGATATGATAGAGGCGGATACGGCCAAGCATATAGCAGATGTCAGGAGTATGGTCCTGGAACTCAATCCGGCCGTAAAGCTACTTGAGTGCCCCAGGTCCAGAGATGAAACTTTCCTGAAAATGCTTCTCGAATAGCCATATTTGCAGAAAAAGAGAATTCATATCGAACTTGCAGTTCCGTACTGCCGGTATTACCTCTGGCAGGCATAGAGAAGGATCATTCCCCTGCTGCAATTAAAAACGTCCTCCCATTACCGCAGGGTGTGTGGGATCACCTGAAAAAACAGTGTAGTTCTAATAACTAACAGTAATATTCACTTTGTGAAATATGCGAAACTATATATAATGAAAAGACAATTAGGTAATATCACGATGACATCGTGACAAGAGATAAAGAGGAAACAACATGGACAACAAGAACTATGGACCCAATACCCTTGCATTACATGCAGGGCAGGAGCCGGACCCGGTAACGGGATCCCGTGCAGTACCGATCTACCAGACAGCATCATACACATTCAAGGATGCAGACCATGCAGCCAATCTCTTCGGACTGAAGGAATTCGGTAACATCTATACCAGGCTCATGAACCCTACAACAGATGTCCTTGAGAAGAGAGTTGCTGCTCTTGAAGGAGGTATTGCTGCACTCGCTGTTTCCTCTGGAATGTCCGCCATAACTCTTGCAACACTGGGTGTGACAGGTCCCGGAGACGAGATCGTCGCAGCAGACAACCTCTACGGAGGAACATACCAGTTATTCAATAACACATTCCCGAACCTCGCAAGGAAAGTGGTTTTCGTGGACTCCACAAAACCTGAGGAGTTCAAAAAAGCCATAACACCAAAGACAAAGGCGATCTACGCAGAGATAATCGGAAACCCGAAACTCGATGTACCGAACCTTGAGGAGATCTCAAAGATAGCACATGAAGCAGGAATACCTCTCATCGTGGACAATACAGTAGGAATTGGTATCGTCAAGCCGATCGAACTTGGAGCAGACATCGTTGTACTCTCCGCAACAAAGTTCCTTGGTGGACACGGAACATCAATTGGAGGACTTATCGTTGATTCCGGTAAGTTCAACTGGGACAACGGGAAGTTCCCGGGACTCACAGAACCTGATCCAGGTTACCATGGACTCAAATACTGGGAAACATTCGGAGATTTCCCCGGTGTAGGTAACATTGCATTCATAATCAAGATGAGGGTACACCTCCTGCGTGACCTTGGACCTGCACTGAGTCCTTTCAATGCATTCCTGTTCCTGCAGGGACTGGAAACACTTCCACTTAGGGTGGAGAGACACAGCAGCAATGCCCTCAAGGTAGCAGAGTTCCTTAACAACCATCCTGATGTTGAGTGGGTGAACTATCCAGGACTCAAGGACCACCCGAGCCATGAGCTTGCAACGAAATACCTGGGAGGTAAATACGGAGCGATCCTCGGATTCGGCATAAAAGGTGGTCTGGAAGCAGGAAAGAAGTTCATCGACAGCGTGGAACTGCTCTCACACCTTGCAAATATCGGTGATGCAAAGACACTTGTGATCCACCCGGCATCTACCACACACCAGCAACTTACAGTTGAGGAAAGGAAGTCCACAGGTGTGACAGATGATTTCATCAGAATGTCAGTCGGCCTTGAGGATGCAGAGGATATCATAGCAGATATAGACCAGGCTTTGAAGAAGGCACAGGAAGCATGAAAAAGGAGAACTTGGGTATCGTAGAGACACAAACCTTCAGTCTGGACCATGACCTTGTGCTGGAAAGTGGTGCAAAGCTCAAGGGCGTCCAGATAGCCTATGAGACATATGGAAAGCTGAACCCCGAAAAGAGCAATGCTATCCTGATCTGCCATGCACTCACAGGAGATGCACATGCAGCAGGGCTCCATAAAGGTGAGAGCAAACCGGGATGGTGGGACATACTCATCGGACCGGGAAAGACCATTGATACGGACAGGTACTTCGTTATCTGTTCCAATGTCCTTGGAGGGTGTAAGGGTTCCACGGGACCCTCCTCTATCAACCCCGATACCGACAGACCCTATGGCAGGGATTTCCCTTTCATCACCATACAGGATATGGTGAACGTGCAGAAAGAACTTGTCGACCACTTAGGTATACACAGGCTCTTTGCTGTGATCGGCGGATCAATGGGAGGGGTACAGGTACTCCAGTGGGCGGTCTCATATCCAGAATATGTTACAAAGGCCATAGCTATTGCCACCACAGCACGGTCATCACCTCAGCAGATAGCTTTCAATGAGGTTGCAAGGATAGCCATCCTCTCAGACCCAAAATGGAATAACGGGGACTATTACGACGGACCGACACCGACACACGGACTTGCGCTTGCAAGGATGATCGGTCACATCACATACCTGAGCGATGATTCCATGCACCAGAAGTTCGGAAGAAGACTTCAGGACAAGGAGAACTTCAATTATGACCTTGGTTTCGATTTCGAGGTGGAGAGCTACCTGCATTATCAGGGACAGTCCTTCACAAAGCGTTTTGACGCGAATTCCTATCTATACATAACCAAGGCACTGGATTACTTCGACCTTTCAAAGGACGGGTCGCTTTCCGAAGGACTGAAAGATGTGAAGGCAAAGTTCCTCATAGTTGCTGTCAGTTCAGATTGGCTGTATCCACCCTACCAGTCAAAGCAAACTGTCTCCGCATTAAGTGCCAATGACATAGATGTGACCTACAGGGAGATCGAGTCCAGCTACGGGCACGATGCCTTTCTGCTGGAATCAGGACAGCTTGGCTACATGATAGGTAATTTCCTTTCACATACCATTGTCTCCGATGTGATGAATAACGACATAATATCCATCCAGCAGGGCATCAGTATCGAGGAAACTGCAAGGGTCATGTTCGAGAAAGGAATAACGCATCTGCCAGTGGTCAGCGATAATGAAGAACTCTCAGGCATCGTTACCTCATGGGATATCTCAAAGGCAGTTGCCCTTAAATGCAAGACACTTGATGGCATCATGACAAAGGGCGTCCTCACCGTGAAAGGGAACGAGGATATCGAAACCGCGGCCAGGAAAATGGAACAGAACAACATCTCCGCTCTTCCGGTGGTCGATGATGAGAACAGGATAATCGGCATCATTGGAAGCGAGGAGATCAACCGCCTCATAGGTGCTTACAAATAATAACTCTATAGAGATCCTCCGTGTTCAGCATAGACCACAGATGAACGCAGATAAACACAGATTCAAAATACGATATTCGTGTGACCTGCTAAAATTCTGTATCGCAGAGATTCAACTCCGAAGGAGATGAACGTATCTGCGTCATCTGTGGTTATTGTTGTATCTATCAACGATAGGGCTCTACAGAAACAGAACCATTCTTTTTTATCCGTCGAGCTGCAGACAGTACCTCTATTTTTTTGCATTTATCTGCAGTACTTGGAACCCTTTATATACAACTGTTGCTTTAGTACAGTACTGTCGAATAATGGAGGTATCAAATGGTTGACTTTGCCTGTAAAGAGTTTGAGATCGAAGCTGTGATAAAATGTGGTTTGAACCTTACGAAAGCCGAACTTCAGATATTGAAGTACTTCCTGCAGTACGGCCAGGACTGGCTTACAACGGAAACGATTGCCGAGGAGCTTGAGCTTAATCTCTCCACAGTCCAGAGAAGTGTCAAGAAGCTCTATGAGAGAAAGATACTCACCCGTTCCCAGAACAACATGGATGGCGGTGGATACTTCTTCGTTTACAGGATCCGCAGTAAGAAGGACATCCACGAACTCATCATGGAGATCGTCAACAGCTGGGTCAAGAGGGTTGACAGCGAACTCAAGTCATGGGCGGATGAGAACCAGTAGAACGACAATACCTCACAGATCAAAAACATCCATTTAATTTAATAAACGAATCAAAAAACAGAAAAACAAAAAAAGGGTGATAAATGTGCTGAAAATTACTCCACACCTTGGAATTCTCGTAGTTATAGTCTCGATCGCAGGACTCTGGTTCCCGCTGCTGGGATATTTCCTGCTACTTGTATTCGCAACGCTTATGGTCACAAGTTATTTCAGAGGAAGATGGTTCTGTGGTAACCTCTGCCCCAGAGGAAGTTTCAATGACTTCTGGGTCGGGAAGATAAGCCGCAATAGAAAGATACCCAACATCCTCAGAAGCTACTGGGTCAGGATACCTATTTTCATGCTTATGATGGGATTCATGGGTTACAGACTCCTCAGCACCCAGGGACTCATCAACCAGATCGGTATGGTCTTTGTCATCATGTGCCTTGTTACAACAACCATCGCACTGGTCACAGGAGCAGGCATCAGTCCACGTACATGGTGTACCTTCTGTCCAATGGGAACCGTCCAGAACCTCATCGGTGGAAGCAAGTACCAGCTCAAGACAGATGAATCAAAGTGTATCAACTGTAACAAGTGCGAGAAGGTCTGCCCAATGCAGCTCGATGTCCACACCAACAACGATAAGCCAGACTGTATCAAGTGCGGAAGATGCATCACAGCATGTCCAACAAAGGCACTGGCATTCAAAGCCTGAACTTTTGGTTCAGGCTCTATTTTTGCTTTTTTAGTGACATAAAAACGACCCCTGATCTAAAAACAAAGTAACCATCCGCCGAAGGCGGCACATTCCTATGTTGCTAAACAGAAGGTTATTCCAGAGACCACTGTATTTTTGCTGAGAATCCTGCAGGAGACTTCAAAGAAAATTAGTCAATGTATTGTGCGAATTATTTTGTTTGATCTTGTGGGAAAACGCCGGCTTCGCCGGACCCTTCGGACCAGTCAAGTTATTCAAATTATTCAATTTATCATTCCATTTCAGAATTGTCCTTACAGATACAGAACTCACAGAATGATATATTGGTCTCTGATTGCTTATCCTTGACAGGACAATAATAATGCAGTTCTTTCTGAGTTATCCTCATACCACCCGGAAATACCATCCCGACCGGATGCAGTGGCTCTTTAACTATGAAGACAAGATAAGCAAGAACAAGCGTTGTGAATCTGGTCAGAGCTTCCCTCTTCCTGTCCTCAGAATAGCTTTTGTCCTTTATGCTATCCAGAAGAGAAGTATACTCCTGAACATCAAGTTCTTCTCCAATCTGAACCTCCCCGTGTCCTTTCAACCTGAGGAAGTTCTCGTAAAGGAAAGTGAAATAATCCGATGAATAGATGGTCTTGTATGGTTCAGGGACGTGCTCCACGGCTTCCATGATGGCTGCTCTGGCAAGGCTCAGGTCCTCGTTTGAGATGTATCGGGCTTCTTTTTTTAGTTCGGTTAGGAGTTCAGACCTGTTCATGTGTTAGGATTTAGTCTTCGGTGAAAGTACATAAGTGTTTATTCTGTGGAGGAATTGTAATTAGAAGAAGATGGGTCTTAATTCAATGTTTACAGAAATCCCATATGAATAACAAATATAACCTTTACATACATGTCTATCAGTGTCATACCTAACAGGTTTGAAAAAGAACCTATCTGACAATAACTATACCTGCATGAAGAAAAACAAACAAAGGACCTTCACCATGAATCCCGGAAAGAAAAGGCGTGACTACAAAGATATTGAATCCATCTTTCTCTACAGGAAAGAGATCATCTTCAGGGAACACGCTGCCAAACTGGACATCTTTCAGGATGCAATAGGATTGTTGTTCTACCTTACAAAGATACTGAATGCCGGGTCCGTTGATGAGGTAAGAAGAACAGGCAAGATCCCTGATGGACCCGGGTCCATCATACCTGTGCTGTTCGAGCGGAATAACCACAATCTGATCGCTGCCTACAAACTTGCATGCTTCGGGCTGAACAATCCTGCTTACCTGACCCTGAGAACCGTTCTTGAAGGGATCACACAGATGTACCTGCTTCACCTGACCGACAGGGAGGCATACATATTCTACAGGTATCAGTTAGGCATACTTACGGAAGACGAGGAGAAGGAGCTGAAGAACAAACATCACTGGCTCAGGCCCTCAAGGATACGTGAGGTCCTTTACACAGGTGAGAAGAAGAAACAGCTTGATGATTTCTATATACTCATCTCCAATGCAGCCCACCCCGGAGTAAAAAGAGCGATCGGTGATTTCGATTATCGTGAGGAAGTGACTGTTGATGTGCTATCCATTACCCTGGCCCTTACAGCTGCCAGTCTTATGACTGTCAGGGACATCTATTCTGATAGGATCGGTGTGGAAGAAGCAGAAGAGATCGATGACATAGTTGAAAGGGTGGTACAGGAACTGAAAGGACCGGTGATGGATATCAGTCCGAATCATCCGGGTTTGAAATAAGATCATGTATTGGCATGGGGTTGGTAGTGAATAATTCCCCTCAACTCTATAAAAAGAAAAGAAGTTACAGGAACTCGATACTGACGCTTCCTGTATCTTTTGCAAGGGTACCCGACATGAAATCCGATTCGATGCAACAGACGTGCATCACTGCACAGGGCACAAGACATGTGGCGGTGCACCTCGCATCTTTGGCCTTTTGCATTACAAGATTATCCTTTATGTCAAAGAGATCCATCATATCTACTTCCAGATGAGACATCTTTTTGATCTTCTCACATGGGGTATCAATGTCAACAATTATCTTTTGACCCTCCTTTCTTCCCCTGACGATATGAGTGAAACCGCAGATCCCTGAATTGACCTTTACTTCTGTCATTGATATCCTCCTCCTGACTTATGCCGAAAGACCTGAAAGCAGGCTTTCGTCCATGATCTTTATTTCTTTGTAGTCGATCGCATGCACCGGACACACACTAACACATCTTTTGCATGCCGTCCCCAGACATTTCTGAGTATTGTACTTTGCAATGAGACCATCATCCGCTTTTATGAATATTGCCTGCTCAGGACATTCCTTTTCACATTTATGGCACATTATGCATCCAACTGCAAGTTCTTCAAGAGTGACACCTATGTCCTCTATCACTTCTACCGGAGCATCACCGGTCTCACTGATATCTTGCCGTTCCCTTTTCTCAAGCATAGGATATTCGACGGGAATCGGGAGTTCAGGCAATTTGGACATCTTTAATAATTTTCTATACATCTCCATTGACATCCCCTCTGTCCAGTATCCCAGTTCACAGGCATAGAGCTTCTTGAAGTTCTCACTGGTTGCCATCATAAGATGATCGGCCTTTATATTCCCTGCCAGTTCGATCAGAGTATCAAGTTTAACCTTTTCAAGAACAATATCCCTTGCAAGGGATAGGGAGGTGTTCCCGAATTGCACTGTTCTCTTTGTAAAATCAGGACATGAACCTATCTTCCTTGCCTTGACAGGATTTACATAGGTTCCGGAAGCACCGCTCATATACATTGTTTCAAGGTCATCATAGGAGATACCTGATTCAAGTACCAGCGTTAACTGAGCTGCCCTTATGGCACCAATGGCCTTACCAGCTTCTTTTATGTCTTCTTCCGTTATCTCGATACCATCACCCAGTTCGATCCTTCCATATTTTAGTTTAGGAGGACTTGTAATGAGTCCGGTATCGATCGCAAGGGACAATATGGAAATAAGACCGGTTCCCGTGATACCAACCGGTACTACTTCCGATCCTTCAAGTATCATTCCGCTTATCGGATCGATCAAGTGTCCTTTTACGGTTTCCATGTTCTCATCCAGCACATATATTCTCCAGAGATTATTTTCCAGATCAACATCTGTGATCGCTCCCGGAGCTGCAAGCATACCACAACTTATACCCTGACCTTCTATAGCAGGTCCCGCTGCAGCGCTCCCGGTGATGATCCTGTTGCCCACCTTAATGGCCATCTCAGCGTTCGTTCCGTAATCCGTTACAAGAGTTGGCTCTTCCTGGTCAAGGAAATCCGTCTCGACCATCATGGCAAGCGCATCAGCACCAATCTCATGTTCAATAGCAGGAGGGACAATTATCATACATTTATCAAGTTTCAGATCCTTGTGGAATATATCCATAGCCGGAAATACCCGGGCATTACGTTCTACGTCACCTATCCCCAATCGATCCCGCATGTTCCTTCCTACATAGGCCAGATCACGAATCTCCGAGTTCTGGAAAAGAGATAGCTGTATCGGGTTTCCACAAACAGCGATCATTGATATCTGCGATGGACCCACATCAAATCCTTCGATCATCTTCTCCACAGTATCTATGATGATACCGTGTGCTATATCCTCTCCAATGGATATTGCAAAGTCAAGATGATCCGTCACGTTCCCACCAGGCAATGGATGTTTCATTGTCATTGAAGTCTTTATAACTTCTTTTATTTCCAGGTCGATCAGTTGCGCCCTGAAGCCGCTGGTTCCCACATCTAACGCTATTCCATACATCTTAATTCCCCCTGTCAAAATAAGATCTCATTGATTCCCACAGAAGTGCCATCTCTTCCTGAGGTGTATCCAGTGGTATCTCACATCCAGTGGATAGGATGAATCCCCTTTCAGGAGCAGCATCCATACAACGATTCACTTCGGCAGCTATCCTGTCAAACCTTCCTGTATTGAATGCATAGGGATTGATATTTCCCATCAGGCATATACCTGAATCACTGAAGTCTTTGAGATCTCTGAAACAATATCTTTCACTGCAACCAATATGCCTATGATTATGGACCTGCAGACAGTCGATCCCGTACTTTTGCCCCAGTGATTTCACATCTCCAAAGAAGAAATTCAAAGCATCAGGTTCAAGAGCCAGTTCCAGTTCGTGGAATGCATGGTTCGCACAGTTATGGGATATTACGTATCCCCCTCTTTCCTGTATGTGTGAATACATCTTCTTAGAATAATCAAAGCCGAATTCCTTTGCCATTTCCAGGCTGAAAAGATCCGAAGTGCTCCCTCCGTTCTCAATAAATATACCATCTGCTCCTGCATCAAGCATCATGTCCGCAAAGGTGATGCAACTGTCAGTAAGAACATCAAGAAGTTCATGGAAATTATCGGGATCTTTCATCATTTCCATGAACATCCTGCTCCCATCCATTAACTGTGAAGCAAGCATGAAAGGAGTAAGTAGTGCACCGCTAATGAAAACCTCATCTCCAAGCTCTTTTTTTAACAAAGATATGGACTCTGCAATGGTCTTTGTCCTTTCTGAGCGTTCTATGGTACCCGGATCAATGTTCTCATATTCTTTTGCAGAATTTAGAGGAAAGGTGGCTATTGAAGGATAAGAATGTCTCTTGATGTTTATTTTTGCCCCAAAAGCCTCCGCTTCCACAAGCAAACATCCCCATGGGGACATTACATTGTCATGGTGATACATTTCCCTTGCTAATATCTGTGCTCTGGCAATGCCTTTTGCAGAATAGTAAACATCCTCCATGTTTGTATTCATCTTCTCGAGCACCGCATCACCAGCTCCGAACCACAGATACCCCAGTGGCATCCTGTCCACTTCTTTCATTTCAAGAGCGTTGATAAAGCGCTCCCTGGAGGTCATCTCATCAACCATTTTAACTCCCCCTCAGGACTTTTTCAATACGATCTTGTCAATTCTCAATATATTGCTTACAGCCTCGGTAGCTGCGATAACAGCCATTTGTTTAATGCTGAAAGAATCATATACAGGAGGGTTGTTAGGAACGACATTTCGGCTTTGATCGATCCTGCAGTCAATTCCCTTGTTATAGGAATTGAGCATTCTCGTTACCGCATCTACCTCATTGAGACCCACGTTTCGTGCAAGTGTTCTAGGGATCTCTTCGAGGGCGTTCGCATATTCAATAACTGCGAGTTGCTCTTTCCCTTCGATGGTGGAAGAATACTGCCTGAGCATCTGTGAGAGCACAAATTCAACATCCCCTCCTCCTCTTACGGCAAGAGGATTCTTCAGTATGAATGCAGCATTATTGACTGCATCATCCACTGCCTCCTCGATCTTTTCAAGACCATACCTGAAAGGCTCCCATATCATGATAGTGGATATCAGCTGATCACTGACAGAGAGGAAAAGGAAATGCTCATCGTTTCTTTTTACGACCTCTGCCTCATCGGCAAAGCCCAGATGATCAAGCATTATATCGTCCCTGATGGAAAGAATGCTTGCACCTGTTGCCTTTGAGACCATCTCCATATCCCTCAGTTTTAGTTTCTGGAAAAGCAGTACACCATGTTTTGCAAGTGAGCCTTCCACAGATTCGTCCACCTCTCCTTCACAAAATACAAGCTTAGCCCCGGAATCAATTATCTTCTGTGACATGACTTTCAGATTTCTTTCCTGTCCCTGAAAGATAAGCCTTGGATCGGCGAGATCGTCTATCCGTAGATTGCGCTGTGAATTTATGATCTTGCTTTCAAATTTCACATTGCCGTTGATCATAAGTACGCTTGTATTTTCCAGATGCCAAGGCATGTCTGATCTTGCAGGTCTTTCATCAAGGACCATTCCGGAAATAGATTCTATAGAGGGAGAACCTACCTTTTTTATGACTTTGACATAGTCGTTGAGATCTATGTGAGCATCACCATGGATATCCCGGATCTTAGAAAGTGTCTCAAGAACGATATCTGCTATTATCCTTGCCTGATGTGGCTCAATACCTTTACCCAGAGAGGCATTCTCTATTACAGAATGCAGGTCATTTTCAGAACTTATCCGAATGCTCTCATAGTTCAGGATATCGTAAGCCTTGTTCAGAGCAAGCTGGTATCCTTTTATGATGGTTGTAGGATGCAGGCCGATATCCATGAGCTTAGCAGCATTCTCGATAAGAGAAGCAGCTATTATCACTGCGGTCTTTGTACCGTCACCACACACCCTGTCCATGGACATGGCAAGCTTTTTGAGAGAAGTGATCACCGGATGCAGCACATCTATCTGTTCAATTATCGTCTTCCCGTCACTTGTAAGATAAACGTCGTCTGTGGGACTGATTATTATCTTGCTGGATCCCCGTGGTCCAAAAGATGAAACAAGGAGGTCCTTGATATCCCTGGAAGCCTGTAGCATCTCATGGACGAGACCATCTTCTTCAACATCCTCCCTGACCCCGATACGACCACGCACACTCTGACGCAGGGCATCCATATCATCCAGTGCGTTCATAGTGTTCATGTTCCCTGCGTTTATAGTGCTCATATTTCCCGCATTCATATAACCCATATTTTCCAGTGAAGTGCTCATATTACCCTCCTGGGGGAACCAACAGCGACCCCTACTATCTTTGTCTCAAGGGGTATCGTTCCAATACTCCCTACATTATTGCATTCAAGATCGAACCTTACATTGTCCATACTCAGACCGTAACCTGACATATACTCTGAAACTGTGTTATTGACAAGGGAATTTGCCGTGTCAAGAGCCTCCTGATAATCATCGAACATCTGTCTTCCTTTTTCAGAGAAGACCAGATACTGTGAGCTGCCAGGGCTGGCAGGTCTTATCAGTATTTCTTCCCTGTACACCACATTACCCACAAGGGCACCTACAGCGTTACCAACTTCATGGTACTGCGGAAGCCTTATGTCCGCATCGATGAGATATTTCATATCTTTCAGATATGGGGCTACAGGAGCGCCCACCATTACAACGGGCGTCTTTATCGTGAATTTCATTAGTTCTGTGCCGTCCAGTATTTTCGCCAGATCGGTTTTCTTCACTTTATCTGCACAGTGTGAAATGAGATTGAGTACGATCTCCCTTGCCACATCTTCCTTGAGTGTGGTGCAAAGATCAAAGGGTCCCATAGAAGTATATTCTGAAAGAAGAGCTGCTCCAAGCATCGATGCACTGGAATCCCATCTTGTATAGTCACCTATCACATGCAGGACATCGGTCGGGGTGAAGCCTACCTGTCTCACATATCTCTTCTGTATGAGGTCTCTCAGGATACCTTCGAACATCAGAGCATGTTTATTTGTCTTTGCGGCAATATCCGCTATAGAAGATGGTTCGTCTGTGATCGCATCGAATATTTCCATCTCTTCTACCTCCAGTTCAGAGGCATGCAGTGAATGGGACTTTGTTCCATTGGACATGAAGAATGTTGTTGGCTGGATGATGTCACTCATTATTCGCTTTGAGATCCTTTCAGCATTCTGCAATTTGCTTATTATGGAAGGGAATTCGGCAGCGCAAAGACATAGTGGTATCACCCTGTTAGGTCCCATACGCGCTTTTTCCTTCATCCATACATGACTGTCCCCTCCAATGGCAGAAGTGTTCATCTTGATAGCCTTGACCATTGTATGCCAGTCACCTACCACAGCACCTGAACTGCTGATAGCAGGCAGCCCGTCGAGGATCATAGAGATATCCGTACTCGTACCTCCCACATCCACGGTCAGGCATTCCTTAAGTCCTGTCAGATGTGCAGCTCCCAGCAGACTTGCGGCGGGTCCGGAAAAAATGGATTCCACTGGTTTTTTGAGTGCCTCTTCTATCCTGACAAGCGATCCATCACATCTCATCATCATCAGGACCGAATTGATGTTCTTATCCTGCATCACAGACCTCACAGACCTTATGAACTGGTCTATTACCGGGATCAACTGGGCATTAAGAAGTGCGGTCAAAGCCCTTTCGTAAGCTCCGAGCTCCATGGAAAGCTCATGTCCGCAAACAACGGGATGATCTGTCAGGTCCTGTATTATCTCCTTGATAATGAGTTCGTGCTCCGGGTTGCGTACTCCAAAATATGATGATATAGCAAATGAGGAGACCTTATGCTGGTTCATTGTAACAAATTCTTTTACCTTCTTCAGGTCACCCAGAGGTTCCACTTCATTTCCATCGGCATCATGCCCGCCTTCTATGGAAAGAATATGATCAGTGGGAATCTTTCGGGATATATTGTAACCGACGAGTATGAGACCTGCAGGATATCCCTTACCCTCCAGCGTGGTGTTAGTAGCAAGTGTGGTGGATACTGAAGTGAATCTTACATTAGCAAGATGTTCGGCCTTAAGGCCGTCAATTGAACTGACAATGCCCCTTATCAGATCAGGATATGTCGTAAGCGATTTGTTTGAATCTATAATAGATCCATCTTCAAGATCCATGATCACGGCATCAGTATATGTGCCGCCTGTATCTATTCCTAGCCCGAGATTCATTATTATCACCTTTCATATGGAGCGTTTTTATTTGGAGGTGGGTGGTACCCCCTTTTGTGGAGATGGGGGTTAGCACCTCGATGGATGTAGACCTCATAGAGTGATCTTTAGATCACATATGAGAATAAAAAAAGGAAAAGCAGGGGGAAGTTGTCCTGCTTATCCGAAATGCTGTTTCTGAAGATCCGGACCCAGTTCCTTAACTACGTCCACCATTGCCTTCACAGTGCTGAGAGGTCCTCCTGGTGGGATCTCACAACCAGATGCCATGACAAACTTGGACTGCAGGCTGTTCTCCTTGAGTGTCGGAAGAACATCTCTAAGCAGCTGTTCAGTGTCTGTCCTGATCTTCTGCACACCTTCTGCAGAGCCATCCATGAAATCAACAGGGTTGATCTCACCCATGAGGCAGCATTCATGACCATACTTTGGAATAAGGTCTGCCATTCCCTGAGAGCCCTTGCTCCTGAGTTTTGGATAGTATGCGTAGCTGTACAGCTTTGTTCCGAACTTTGTGATCTGTGTATCAAAGTGTACTGCATCTGCACAGTTGTGAATGATGTATGGCTGGTCGTACTGCTTGAAGATCGGCAGGTGCTGGTCGTATACGAACTTACCGTCAAATTTCCAGTAGTCATCTTCGTCCATGATCACATTGTTGGACCAGAGGTTGTCGATACAAAGTGCATTACAGGCACCCTCTTCAAAGAAGAGCTCAGATACCTGACAGATGTAGTCAGTACATTTCTGGACCGCTTCAAGCACAACATCAGGATGTGTCTTCATGTCCATCAGGACACGGTCTGCACCCATAAGCTGTGTAAGGGTAAGAAGTGGTCCTTCATGGAATCCGACAAATGGTGTATCCAGTTCCTTGTTAAGTTTCTCAGTAGCGGCCTTGGAAGCCATTATAAGCTCATAGGCGCGGGTTCCTTCCTTGACCTCAGGGACCTCGATCTGTTCATATGCCTCAAGGTGTCCTTCTGATGATGGTGTGTCATCTTCAGGGTACTTGATCTTACATCCGAAGTCAGATGATGTTGCTGAAAGGTCTATGAGACCGACGAACATGTCCGTATCCAGATACTTCGATCCAAGGTAAGCACTCTCGACGAACGCATTGATGTCAGTAGCATACTGTTTGTAGTTAACATCAGCGAATTTCCTCAATACACCACATGCCAGAGGATATACAGGCAATCTGTCAACCTTTTTGTCACCCATTGCTGCCAGTGTCCTGTCCATATGGGTCATTTCTTCTTTTGTCTTGACAGCTACACTCTCAAAGTCCGCAATGATCTGTTTTGCAGTTTCCAGACCGATGTCTGTCTTTCCTTTAACTGTCTTCTTGGACAGGATCTCTCTATACTTGACCTTAGCAAGTGAGATCTTCTCCTCGCTCCATCTCTGCTCAGCAGGAGCGAGGTTGCTTACAGCTTCCTTTGCCCATTCTGTAGCCGCCATGGAATCAGGGTGTGTGGAGTCTGCAGTGATCTGTTCTGCAAATTCAGGGGAAACAGGTGCTCCTCCTACCATTACAATGAGAGAATCCCTGAGACCTTCCTCCTGCAGTATCTCGATCACTTTTTCCATGTTTGTCATGGTAGTGGTCATCAAGGCACTCATAGAGATTATGTCTGCTTTCTTCTCCTTTGCTACATCTACGAATTTCTGGACCGGCACATCGTGACCCAGATCGACCATGTCGAAGCCTGCTGCGGACATCATTGTCTTGACAAGGTTCTTTCCTATGTCGTGTACATCTCCCTCGATGGTTCCTATAACACCTATAGAACGCTGTTCTCCTCCACCTACTTTCATATGTGGGGTCAGGATGTCCATACCTGCATACATGGCACCAGATGCGATGAGCAGATGTGGTACAAAGGCTTCTCCCTTTTCGTAATTGTCACTTACAATGGTCATTCCCTTTGCAAGTCCATCCACAATTGCCTCGTAAGGATCAACACCTTCATCTAAGGCTTGTTGTGCAAGTTCTTCTGCCAGGTCGTCGTCGCCTTCGACCACAGCTTCCGCTAATTGGTTTAAAATTGCTGTACTCATAGTTTACCTCCAAGGTTTAGGTTTTTTGAACAGTGAGTCTCCAATCTTCACTGTTAACAAATAACACTATTTCACTTTTCGTATATATCATAACCTCTGGTTATTTATTAACAGCATTAATATTATGAATTGCACCGCTGTTTGAAAGGAACCGTGATCCAATGAATGAACACAATCGAATTAACGCCGTTAATCGATGGAAAGAACTCAAATGAGATCAATGGCATTGATCTGATCAATGGCTCTTATCTTATGAATACAAGAACAGAACACATTCAGACAGGGTATTCCGGATCAAAACAATTAAGATCAAAACCAATATGATTGAAAAACACAAGCAAATTATAAGCAAACTATCAGTGAAAATTTAAGCAACAAATACAGAATTATAGCAGGGACCAATATGCTATATATGATATTCTGACCTCAGATACCAGGCACTTCTTCAGATATTTTTCTGAAGAACTTGTACATATCCTCTCCCCACATCAATGCATTTGTTTCAAAACTCAGCATAGCATGATTGTGGAACATGCCTGTTTTGTAGAACAGGGTCAGTGAAAGGAATTTGTCTGTCACTACGCTGGAAGCAAAATCTATATCGCCTTTATAGACAAAAAGTTCGGTATTATTCATTCCGAGATAATCCTGCAGTTGCTCAAAATACTCCGTTTCAAATCTTTCAAAAACAGGCTCCGTTATTATTAATGAGATCCGGACACCTTTCCTGGCAAGCTCGATGTACTTGTAGGGATAAGCCGGGCTGAATGAAGAAGAGATCTCCATGATGTATTTTGACTGTATGAGATTGTCAGTGAACTTTTTCGGTAGTTCATACATACGATTAAGTTCCGGCTCAACGATCTCACATGAGCCCAGTTCTTCAATTCTCTCAAGAAGATGTGCCGGGATACCTTGTACTTTATGGTTCTCCCAGTATTGTTTATTGTCTTCAAAGACCATTAAGGTGTTTAAAAGAGGGATCATTTTCTTTACAATCACCTCTCCAAAACCGGAGAGTTTGTAATAATCATTCTCATAAAGTATTATGCCCTGGTCGATGAGGATCTTGATCTGTGTCATCATGGCACTGGAAGTAACATTGAGTGTGGTCTTGATCTCATCGATGTTCATAGGCCGTTCTATTAGCAGGATGAGGAGGTCTTTTCTTTTGTCGGATAGAAAAAGAGTGCCTAAAAGAGCCAGTTTCATTTTATCATCTCACGTTTTGACAAATTGGGAGAATCATCTTCCACAACATCTATTGGGAGCTTTATGTGGAATGTGGTTCCTTTACCCTTTTCACTTTCGATCCAAATATAGCCTTTATGTGCAAGGATTATGTCCTTACAGATATAGAGACCGGATTCAAGTCCCTGATACATTCGACTCATTGAGTCCTCCATCTGGTAGAATTTCTGGAAGATATGTGGTATAAGGTCTTTCTGTATACCTGGTCCCGTATCACTTATTCTCAAGTGCAGATGATCACTTTCTTCACTTGCGTCTATGTTTATCCTTCCACCTTCAGGAGTGAATTTTATAGCATTATCTATAAGAATTATCAATGTTTGGGTCAGTTTGTCCTTATCAGATATTATTGCCGGTAATCCCTCAGGTACATTAACCTCTAGATCAATTCCTTTCTCATCTATCAGCAATATCAGATTCATCAAAGCCTCGGATATAAGTTTATCCACATGAGCCCGGGAAAAAGTATATACTATCTTTCCAGCCTGCTCCTGGCTCATATACAGAAGTGAGTTTACCAGACGCTTTAACCTTGCAGAGTTGATCAACACGGAATCGATAGCTTTTGCCTGTTGTTCATCAATGGACATGATCATCTCATCATCAAGGATACTGCACTCTGAGAGTTCAGGACTGTATATATCTTCCAGCCTTTCTGTAATGAATTCTGTTTTCATTCTACTGATGGACCTTAGTTCCTCATTTGCCAGCTTCAGTTCATCGGAATATTGCTTCAATGCATCCTCTATTTGTTTTCTTTGAATAAGGTTCCACATACCCTGCATCAGTAAGGTAAGCTGACGCAGATCGGATCCATCATAATCCTCTGATTTGTTGCCAACACCTGCAACTGCAACTATATGGTCACCATCGAAGATTGGGATGTTCATATGCCTTGTGAGTTTAACGTGGTCCTCAGGATATCCTTTTTTTGTTGGGCTGGGAAGAGAGTAATCATTTGTTATTATGGGTTTGCGTTGCCTTACTGCTTCACCCCACAACCCGGTGGTCTTGATAGGATACACAAAGCGTTTATCTTTGATACCACATTCTCTCATAGCGCTTTTTGACCAGGAATGCATAATAAGGGCTGTTTCATCAGCATTCATGAACGCAAGGTAACCAAGTGAACTTTCTGTGAGCCTTACAGCTTCTTCCCTTGCAAAGTCTGTAATTTCATTCAATGATGCACCGGCCATACTATTAAGTTTAACAAGTGCTTCCAGCCTTTCCCCTTCAAGATCGCGTATCTTTTCCGCTTTTTTGCGCTCACTGATGTCCCTGGCAACGGATAGGATGGTTTTTTTCCCATCATATATCATGAATCGTGCGCTGACTTCCAGCGGTATCTTCCTGCCGTCCCTATGTATCGCCTCGGCCTCATATATCGCTCTTCCATCTGTTTCAATATCCCTCATTAACTTCGAAACACGGCGTACATCTTTTGAGGGTACTATATCAGAAGGACACGTATTCAACATCTCAGACCTGCTATATCCCAATGCATCAACGACAGCCTGATTCACAGCAATTAATCTGCCAGTGAGGGAACTGATGTAGATCTGGTCATTTATATTATTGAGGACAACCTTGAGCTTTTGCTCTGATTCAATGGCATCATCCAATACCCTCTTGTTGTTTATCGCGATAGCCGCAAGATTGGCGTTCGCTTTAAGGATATCTATCTCTTCTTTTGTAGGATTATGTGGCTCAGGGAAGTACATTCCAAATGTCCCAAAGACCTCATTATTCGAACTTATTATAGGCTCACAACAACTAGCCCTCAGGCCCGCCTTAGACGCCAGTTCCTTTAGATCATCCCAGTAAGGATGCTCCATTATGTCCTCTACAACAACTCTTTTCCCTGTATGAACAGCTGTTGAGCAGGAGCCAATGCCTTCGCCTATAGGTAGTCCTTCAATAGCTTTTTTGTAGAAATGAGGAAGATGAGAAGAAATAGCATGAACCAGATGCTTCTTTTCCTTGTCCAGTAACATGACAAAACTTATTGCTTCCGGCACAATTCTTTCTGTCGATCTCACCAGACGCATAAGAACATCATCCAGAGTTGCACCTGATGCCAGGGCTTCAAGAACCTGATTGCGGCAATCAATAATTGTTTCTGAAAGCTTTCGCTGGCTTATATCAAGAACGATTCCTTCATATAACCGGATATTCCCTTCCTCATCCCTTCGGACTATTGTCCTGTCATCAATGAACCTGACCTCACCTGATGCTGTCAGTATCCTGTACTCCTGGATGAAATTATCGACACCTGTTTCAGAGTATTCTGCAACTTCTCTGCGTACATTCTCAATGTCATCAGGATGGATGATATCGTCATACTTTAATCTGCCCGATAGGAAATCTTCGGGCGAATATCCAAACTGTCTGATATTCTCTGATACAAATTCTACTGGCCACCCTTCTTCCGGCTTCCATATGAAAATAGTTACAGGGCTGTCATTGATTACTTTTACAATTTCCGAATTTATATCGAGTTGTGTCATGTAGTACCATCATATAACTGGATCAAGTAAATGCTCGGAATACACTTTAAGGATATATCGATTACTTGATATTTAATATATTATATGGTCAGGAGGATACCTTCTACTCAAAATTGAATAAAGTGAATTGTGAGCCTATTTGACGATCCCATCCACCTTTTCACGTAACAGAACAACATTTTCTGGCATGACCCTGTTCTTGGATTTTTTGTCCTGCTTCTTGAAGATGAGATACCTGTCATAGGATATCAGGTTCATCTGGTTGCCACATTTATAGCTCTGGGAAATATCTACTTGCATCAAGAAAATAGATGCAAATAGAATATTTCCAGCTTATTAGATATAAACAAAAAGTATACAGGCCTCATGCTGTCATGAAACCTATACTGTAGTATTCTCCTTTATATTGTACCGCATAGATACCAGTAAGGAATTCTGTTGTGCGTTCCCATTCATCATAATCTGCTTGTACTATCTCCCCCGTTTCGATCGCTTCTTTTAATGCAGGATACTTGTTCATTTCCTCTTCCGTAATGACAATGAACTCATCAGGTTCCTCATACAAAGAGTCTGCATCAATGTATTTAGCGTTGATATGGGATTGCATGCTCATTAAAAAGAACGAGCCAGAAATAACTATTAGTGCTGCAAGGGAGATTGCAAGTGTCCTTGATACGAATCTCCATGACATGTTCCTGAAAAATATTATTGCTATGCTGAACAGGAATAAAAAAACCAGGATCGTCACGTAAAATGAATCAGGTGGATGTATTCCTTCAAGGATGTACCCACTCAGGAAAAAGGTGACAATCCCTATCATGAAGAACAGCAGGTCCTTTTTCCCTTTTTCCGGGTTCTCAATTGCTTTTTTTCCAACTGCGACCAAGAAAACAATTGATACGATGAATACCAGTATTGCCAGGAAAACCCCACTTTGAGCAATCAGTTCTTCATAACGATTTTCTCTTCCGGGCATTTCATCCCGTGTCCAATGTTCTATATCGAAAGCACCACTACCATAGACAATGAACTGTTCAGGACCGTCCTCACCACCAAAAACGATGAACCATGTATTGTCGAGGATCTCCGCCTTTTCCATATCTCCTATCCAGATCCCATAATGATCCGCATATTGTGTTGCAAGAAGAATTGCTTCTTCTCTGGTGGTTATGGGACCTTCAGGCAGCTCTTCTGTATCCTGTACTTTTTCGTCTCCCTGTACTTTAGCGATCTCTTCAACGATGCTACCCTTATCTGAAACAGGGTGTTTTCTCGGCTCCCCAACTGTAACCCTGAATGTGTTTGTATCAAGGTCTTCATCTTTTAGCATCAAAATGACAGTCTCATCAGCAGTAAATCGGACCTCATCCTCCATCTCCACATTTGTTCCTATAAATGTCTGAATCCTTATCGTATCAGTTTGCAGCGGATGCATCAGCCATTCGTGTACTTCCACAGTTACCACAGAGTGATCATAGAGTACTTCGATATCAGTTACCGTTCCGACAACAATTCTATCCGAATGTTCTACCTGGTAAGGTATTTCACCGGATTCAGCGATCAGCGCAGCATTTGCTGTAGGCGCAACCAAAACTAAAGCAAAAAATAGATTTGTCAGCAGCAAAAGAATTTGTAGGGATATTTTGATTTTGGGAACCTTATGCTTCTGTATTTTCATATTATCCCCTCAGGTTCATGACACTTGATGCTTTCAGGCATTTTCCTGTAACTCCGGCCTTTTTCCCATCTATGTCAATTCCCCTGATCTTCAGCCTGTCGTCTTTCATCACGCTGCAGATTCCCGGATATATGACCGTGACTTCTTTTCCTTCATGTTCTGCCAAAAATACACTTTCATATTTACTTCCCAGTTCCCCCAGAACAACAATGATCGGAATTCCAACAAAAAAAGTGGGTACTTTGTAGATGCTTGAATTTGTGAGTACACAGACTTCAAGCTCTTCGAAAGCCTGCTCTTCTGTTTTTGCGTTCCCTGAAAGAAGTCTGCTGAAAATTAGCAGCGAGATGATCATCAAAGCAGCAATTATGCCCCATAGCAACTGGCCGACAAAAAGAGCAAATACTAAAGAAGTGAATGTCAGGATAGCTGCGATAATTGTTTTATATTCATTGGTCATGGTCAAAGTGATCCCCAATGGAATACTGATTATAAATTATATAACCATATCTAAAATTTAAGACATTATATGTTGTTTTGTTTAGTATGTGTTGCTAGCGGCAATTCTTTGAATTACAAGCCCAATTTACCGGTAGGCCAGGTGTCTGTAATATTACATTTGAGTTACGATCCTGGTTGTAATTAATCCTCAAACGTTTTTTTAAATATAATATTATAAACACATTTAATAAGCATGAATGCATATTAGGTGCCGTAGGTTTTGGACGGAAAATAAGAACCGAGAGATTTAAAATAAATATTTCTTTGACTGTATTTTGAGGGACTGTTTAGTATACGTTAGAGATGTTCGAATAGACATTATTAGTGATAATCATGACTTTTTCACGGAGCTGTAATTAAATGGGTGAAGAACAGGCTTATGATGCAAGCAACATTCAGGTACTTGAAGGGCTGGAAGCCGTTCGCAAACGTCCGAGCATGTATATCGGAAGTATCGACGGCAGAGGTCTGCACCACCTCGTCTATGAAGTGGTGGACAACAGTATCGACGAGGCACTGGCCGGATATTGTACGAAGATCGATGTATCCATAAACCATGACGGTACGATCACGGTGGTGGATAACGGAAGAGGTATCCCTGTGGGAACACATCCCAAGTACAACAAGTCTGCACTTGAGGTAGTAATGACCATCCTCCACGCAGGAGGCAAGTTCAACAAGGACACCTACAAGGTGTCAGGTGGTCTGCATGGTGTCGGTGTATCCGTTGTCAATGCACTTTCCGAGTGGATGGAAGCCGAGGTCCAGCGTGACGGTAAGGTATACTACCAGCGCTATGAGCGTGGAACACCTACAGATGAGTTGCTTGAGATAGGTGATACCGATACCACAGGTACGAAGATCACATTCAAACCTGATGAAAAGATATTCGAAACGATAAAGTTCGTTTACGAGACCCTTGCAACAAGGCTCAGGGAACTTGCTTTCCTCAACAGGGGAATAAAGATAAGCATATCCGATGACCGTGGAGAAGAGCCGGTGGAGGATGTTTTCGAATACGAGGGCGGTATCGTTTCCTTCGTAGAGCACCTGAACCACAGCAAGAACGCATTGCATGACTCGCCAATATACTTCGAAAGGACAAAGGACGACACCATCGTCGAGATATCAATGCAGTACACGGACAGCTATGCTGATTCCGTATTCTCTTTTGTCAATAATATAAACACCCACGAAGGTGGTACTCACCTCGTTGGGTTCAAGGCCGCACTTACAAGAGTGGCTAATGATTACATTAAAAAGAACAAGCTCTCAAAGACCGACACCAAGCTCTCAGGTGAGGATATCCGCGAAGGACTCACAGCGATCATCAGTGTCAAGATTACAGAGCCGCAGTTCGAGGGTCAGACCAAGACTAAGCTTGGTAACAGCGAGGTAAAGGGTATCGTGGAATCCATGGTATCGGAAGGTCTTTCCGAGTACATGGAAGAGAACCCAAAGGTTGCCACCGCCATCTTACAGAAAGCTCTTGATGCACAGCGTGCAAGGGAAGCTGCGAAGAAGGCAAGGGAACTTACACGCAGAAAGAGTGCGCTTGACGTGAGCACACTTCCCGGAAAACTGGCCGACTGTTCAGAAAAGGACCCTTCAGTAAGTGAACTCTATCTTGTGGAGGGAGACTCAGCAGGCGGTTCTGCAAAGCAGGGAAGGGACCGTAAGTATCAGGCGATTCTGCCACTCAGGGGTAAGATCCTCAACGTTGAGAAATCCCGTCTGGCGAAGATCCTCAAGAACAATGAGATCCTTGCTTTCATCACAGCCATGGGAACAGGTATCGGTGACGAGTATGATATCGAGAAGGCACGTTACCACAAGGTCATAATCATGACCGATGCCGATGTTGACGGAGCACACATCAGAACACTTATACTTACACTATTCTTCAGGTACATGAAACCCATGATAGATGCCGGTTATGTGTACATAGCTCAGCCTCCGCTCTACAAGGTGAAAAAGGGTAAGGCAGAACACTATGTCTATTCCGACCGTGAACTTGCAGCGAAGCTGGAGGAGATCGGCGATAAAGGCGTGGGCATACAGCGTTACAAGGGTCTTGGTGAGATGAACCCTGAGCAGCTCTGGGAAACCACCATGAACCCGGAGACAAGGACACTGCTTCAGGTGACAATGGAAGATGCAGTTGCAGCGGATGAGATGTTCACCATACTCATGGGAGATGACGTGGCCCCACGTAAGCAGTTCATTACAACACACGCAAAGGATGTGGCGAATCTTGATGTCTGAGGTACGTCGGAGGTGAGGAAAAATGGCAGATAATATTGATAATGATAAAGTTCAGGGCAATGACCCGAACACACCGGAAGATGAGCTTCCTTTTGACATCCAGCCAACTGACACCGGCGAGAAGATCATACCGATCCTCATAGAGGACGAGATGAAGAACTCGTTCATGGACTATGCCATGAGTGTTATCGTCAGTCGTGCATTACCCGATGCCAAGGACGGTCTGAAACCGGTTCACCGCAGAATACTCTATGCAATGAAGGAAGGTGGGATCACCTATGACAAGGCTTACAAGAAGTCTGCCCGTGTAGTGGGAGACGTTCTCGGTAAGTACCACCCTCATGGTGATACTGCAGTATACGATTCCCTTGTCAGGATGGTACAGGACTTCTCACTGAGATATCCTTTCATAGACGGACAGGGTAACTTCGGTTCAATTGATGGTGATTCCGCAGCAGCCATGCGTTACACTGAGGTTCGTATGGACAGGATATGTGATGAGATGCTCCTTGATATCGATAAGGACACCATCGCAATGCGTCCGAACTACGACGGTTCACTTGAAGAGCCTGTAGTGCTTCCGGCAAAGCTTCCTAACCTGCTTATCAACGGCTCTACAGGTATCGCTGTGGGTATGGCCACCAATATGGCACCTCACAACCTTACAGAGGTCATCGATGCGACCAGAATGCTCATCGACAACCCAGATGTCACGATACCTGAACTTATGACAGCCATCAAGGGACCTGATTTTCCTACCGGTGGTGTGATACTCGGTAAACAGGGTATCAGATCTGCCTATGAGACAGGTCGTGGCAGGGTCAAGATAAGGGCTGTAGCCGAGATAGAGGAGATGAAGAAGGACAAGTACCGGATCATTGTCACAGAACTACCTTATCAGGTCAACAAATCAAAGCTCATCGAGGATATCGCGGCCCTTGTCAGGGAAAAGAAGATAACAGGAGTATCCGACCTGCGTGATGAATCCGATCGTGAGGGCATACGTGTTGTCGTGGAACTTACCCGCGGGACCAATGCGAATGTGGTCCTCAACCAGCTCTACAAGCACACACAGATGCAGACAACTTTCGGTATCATCAACCTTGCACTTGTGGACGATGTCCCAAGGGAACTTAACCTGAAAGAGATACTTCGCATCTATCTGGAACACCGTATCGATGTGATCCAGAGGCGTACACAGTTCCTTTTGAAGAAGGCAGAGGACAGGGCCCACATACTCAAAGGACTGAAGATCGCACTTGACCACCTGGATGAAGTGATCTCCCTGATCCGCTCTTCCAAGACAGTAGAGGATGCAAGGGAAGGACTTATCTCCAAATTCGGACTCGACGAGATACAGGCAAAGGCAATCCTCGATATGCGCCTGCAGAAGCTCACCGGTCTTGAAAGACAGAAGATCGATGACGAGTTCGATGAACTGCTCAAGCAGATCGCAGAATACAAGTCCATCATCGAGAGCGATGAGAAGAAATATGGTATCATCCGGGATGAACTCTCAGACCTGAGAGAGAGTTTCGGTGACGAACGAAGAACCGCTATCAAGTCATCTGTAGAGGAACTTGAGACAGAGGACCTTATTCCTGAAGAGGATATGGTGGTAACGATCACCAACAGCGGTTACATCAAGAGACTTCCTGTTGATACATATTCCAAGCAACACAGGGGAGGAAAGGGTGTGATCGGAATGGACACCAAGGAAGAGGATTTCGTGGTGGATATCTTCGTTGCCTCTACCCATAATTATATTATGTTCTTCACCAACATGGGTCGTGTACACTGGCGTAAGGTATATGAGATACCCGAAGGCAGCAGACAGGCACGTGGCAAAGCGATCGTGAACCTGCTTGAACTGGGAGAGGATGAGCTTGTCACCGCAATGATACCTGTGAGTGAGTTCAAGGAAGACCAGTATCTCTTCATGGCAACTTCCACAGGTACGATCAAGAAGACACAACTCTCTGATTTCAGTAACCCACGCAGGAAAGGAATAATCGCCATAAACCTTGTTGAAGATGATGAACTCGTGAATGTCGCACTGACAGACGGTTCCAGGGACATGGTAATGGTCTCAAGACACGGAAAGGCGATACGCTTCAATGAAGAAGAAGTACGTGTGATGGGACGCAGTGCCAAGGGTGTCCGTGGAATGAACCTCGAAGAGGGAGACCTTGTGGTAAGCCTTGATGTTGTGGACGAGACCGCTTCACTTCTTACGGTGACCGAGAATGGTTTTGGTAAGAGGACCGAGTTCACGGAATACAGGTCGATGCACAGGGGCGGACGTGGTGTTATAACCATAGTCACAAGCCTGCGTAACGGACCGGTCATCAACGTAAAGGCAGTACACGAGGATGATGACGTCATGCTGACCAGTTCCGAAGGCATCATAATCCGTATTCCGGTAAAGGATGTCCGTATCCAGGGCAGGAACACGCAGGGTGTGAAGATAATGGATGTCCGCGCCAGCGATAAGGTCGTTGGAGTGGCAAGAATAAAGGCTGAGGAAAAGTGATGTTAATGCTTTTAAGCATTAACTTTATTTAGTTAACTGAGTAGCTAGGCATTAAATTCGTATAACAGATTCAGGATGATATTATGGAACTTGAGAAATTAAGACATGGTACCGAGCTTATCAAGCGCGGCTTTGCAAAGATGCAGAAAGGCGGCGTTATTATGGATGTCGTGAACGCCGAGCAGGCAAAGATCGCAGAAGAAGCAGGCGCTGTTGCTGTAATGGCACTTCAGGCTGTACCTGCTGATATCAGGAAGGAAGGCGGAGTTGCCAGGATGGCAGACCCGCAGATCGTCTCAGAGATCATTGATGCTGTGACCATCCCTGTTATGGGAAAGGCACGTATCGGTCACTTCGTGGAAGCTGAGATCCTTGAAGCTCTTGGTGTTGACATGGTTGACGAGTCCGAAGTACTCACACCAGCAGACAACAAGTACCACATCGACAAGACAGAGTTCACCGTTCCTTTCGTATGTGGTGCAAGGAACCTTGGTGAAGCACTCCGCAGGATTAACGAAGGTGCTGCTATGATCCGTACAAAGGGCGAGGCAGGTACCGGAGATGTCAGCGAGGCTGTCAAGCATATGAAACAGATACTGGGAGAGATCCGTGCGCTTAAAGGCATGACAAAGGAAGAGCTCATTGCCGTAGCACGTGAGATCGAAGCACCTATCGAGCTTGTCATGGAAACAGCAGAGATGCAGCGTATCCCTGTAGTTAACTTCGCAGCCGGTGGTGTTGCAACACCTGCAGATGCAGCTCTTATGATGCGCATGGGCGCTGACGGTGTCTTCGTCGGTTCAGGTATCTTCAAGTCAGAGAATCCTGAAATGATGGCAAAGGCTATCGTCGAGGCTGTTAACAACTACGACAACCCTGAAGTGCTTGCAAAAGTATCCAAGGGAATCGGCGCAGGAATGAAAGGTATCAGCGTTGACTCAATCCCTGATGCAGACATTCTGCAGACCCGTGGATGGTAAACCCATCCCAAATTCTTTTTTATTCTAATATTCTAAAATTCTAACATACTAACGTGATATTCATGAGGATCGGTGTTATTGCTATTCAGGGAGACGTCTCCGAACACGTGGAAGCCCTCGAAAGAGCACTTGATGAACGAGGAGAACAAGCCGAGATAGTCACTATCAAACACAGCGGTATCGTCCCCGAATGTGATGCACTGGTACTTCCCGGCGGAGAGAGCACAACCCTTGGAAAACTGCTCATGCGCGAGGGAATTGCCGATGAGATCCGCGATATGAACGCCTCCGGTAAACCCATTATGGGAACCTGTGCCGGTCTCATATTGCTTGCATCTGCAGGCGATGAACAGGTAGCAAAGACCCACCAGCACCTCCTGGGACTCATGGACACACAGGTCAACAGGAACGCATTCGGAAGACAGCGCGATTCCTTTGAGATAGGACTTGAGCTTCCGTTCCTCAATGAACCATACAACGCAGTCTTCATCAGAGCACCCGGAATAATCGATTCCGGGAATGATGTCACAATCCTTGCAAGGATAGATGATATGATCGTGGCTGCCGAACAGGGCAATGTTCTGGCACTGGCCTTCCATCCTGAACTTACATTTGATACCAGGGTTCACCAGTATTTCCTTGACAAACTGTTCTAAGTTGATGCAGGTATTTTCTGCAATGTAGAGATCCTGTTAATTGCAACGTGAAACAGCAATTTTGAATAAACGTATAATTTCAATAGTCTTTAAGATAGTAGCAAAGAAGGAGAGTGCCGCCTGCGGCGGGTAGACACATTGTTCTTTGCTCGCCAATGACCTTTTGTAAAACTATCAGAAACGAAGGTCACAGTTAACAATAGTTTGGATGATAGGAAGTTATGAATAACTAAAACCATCCCATAGGGTCCGGCGAAGCCGGCATGGTCCGAAAAGGTGGATCAAATAATCTGTTGCCTTTAACTCTTTTTCTAAATACCACTATTAAAGAACACGATATTTCCATGAAATTGATAGTCTGCAACCGTGCATGCACAACTAATGATCCATTCAGAGAATGAAAAATGCTCATTGCATCAACATCCCACTCTTCCAACACCTAACGAAAACCTTTAAACTCCATTGGCACCGATTATCATGTGCTTTTAGTTATAATGAGGTGACATCAATGGTAAAATTAAGTGACGAGATGAAAGCAGAATATGCAAAGATGAAGATATTCCCATTCGCAACTGCATCAAAGGATGGCGTTCCAAATGTCATTCCTATTGGAATGTGCTTCCTTCAGGAAGATGCAGAGACGATCTGGATCGTTGACAACTTCTTCAACAAGACAAGGGAGAATCTGGCTGAGAATCCAAAGGGTGCCATCTATGTGTGGGGACCTGATATCCAGGGATGCTTCCAGATAAAAGGTGACATCGAGGTCATAGACAGCGGTGAGGAATACGACACCATGTACAAGATGGTAAAGGCAAGAGGAGAGCACTTCCCTGCAAAGTTCCTGGTAAAAATGAAGATCACTGAAGTCTTCGAGTGCAAAGGCGGACCAGGAGCAGGTGACAAGTTACTTTAAGTAACTTCCATCTCTTTTTTACTTGATCTGTTCTTCTTTTATTGGGAAAAAGGAACATACATTATATTAAAATAAAAAATGTATGTTCTTAACGTTCCAGCTGTTGTGTTATTCCATTGATTCAGCTATCTGTACTATCTCATCTTCTTCAAGGACTCCGGTAATGCTCATGATCACATCCCCGGTTTCCCATTGCAGCATCATGGTACCGCCATACATGGAATAGAGTTCACCTTCTACCCCATTGATGGAAACGGTTTCACTTTCCACCATTGGAGATAGGGAGTTCGAATCATTTTCGCCATCATAGAAACTCTCAGATATCAGAATAAGCAAATCTTCACTTGAATAGAACAACGTGACCGATTCTTTCAGACCGGCTGTCAGTGAGTTGGCACTGTATGTAACATGGTCCAGCTCATACCCTTCCGGCACATAGGATGGAACAAGTATCTCGAATTCAGAAGCATCCTGTGCTTCTTCAAGTGTCATCTCCACAGGAAGCAGATCCTCGAAATCATCGATCTCAATGACCTCTGCACCTTCAGGGATCTCAAACTCGAACTCATCATCAGATATTCCCTTGTTCACTTCAAAGTCCCTGTATTCCACAGTGATCTGATATGTATCCTCTGTTCCCATTTCAATTTTCAGCGGTGTCCATGTCTCTTCATCGACCCAGACCTTCATGTCAGAACCGAATAGCTCCTCATCCTCTTTTGGGACCAGCTTTAGCACAAACGTATCCCTTCCGCCGAACTCTTCTGTTCCCAGTAGTGAGACATCAGTTTCGTTCAAAAGACTTCCAATGACAGCTGCATAATCCATTTCGAGATTGTCAGGAGTCTCTGGCAATGCCATTATGGTGACCTGATCATTTATCGGATCATAGGTCCATATTTTCTCCCCGTTTGAAACCGTGATCTGTCCTGCCATCTCTTCCGGCAGGATCGTAACACTTTTCATCTTGTCGGGATTTTTCTGGACCATCTCATATTCCATTTCCTGAACGTTACCATCCATTGAAGTTGTCATATGGACCGTTGCAGAAGTATCCTCTATGTTTGCCTGTTTCTCCTGCATCTTCTCAGCTATCTGATCAGCGGTCAGATCCCCACCTATACAACCTGAATTGAAAAGTGCTAAGCACATCAGGAATAATACTAACAATATCTTACATTTCATTTTCATTCATCCACTCATTAATTGTCATTAGACATGCCCCATAAACAGAAAATAACAGGACATTACGAATATTAAATATAATTTTCAAATAAAGTGTAGATATTAGTGAAATAATTATATATAGTTATTATGGCCAAAAGTTCCAACTATGGACAATTGATCGAATCCAAGGTGAGAACAGAAAAATAACAGGCTCACAGGGTTTCCCTGTAACCGGATAGTGAAATAAAAAAGAATCTAAAGAGGATCAATCACACTCTTCTTTCAAAGATTCCCTTATCGCTTCGATCTTTTCCTGATCGAACAGACCCTCAACCTCATCACACATTGAAAGGATGCGTTCCATATCAGAAACCTCGGGGTCGCCGTGGAAATAGTCATCAAGGGAACAGATATCGAATATCTTGTCCAGAGACCGGATCTCTTTGTTCAGTTCTTCCGGAACCTCCATGAACATCTCTACCGTATCCATAAGGCAGGTATAATTGTGGTTGTAGGGTTCCATGTCATACAGATAGCAAAGGGCAACAAGATATCTTTCGAGTGCAAGCGAGGCCACATTGAAGACCACACTGTGGTCCTGTCCTTCACGCTGGAACTGCCTTGCTCTTCGAAGATAGGCTTTTGAATCACGATATTCCGTTTCAAAATCCTCGAATCTTGACCTCTTATCCATAAGTTCCAGTCTCATATTGTTTCCTCCGGTCCGTCCTGTAAGATAAATGATAATTTCGTTTTTGACACGGAATGCTATTTCCGTATAATACTATTTATAAATTGCTGTTGAAACAGGAGTTAAAAAATAAAAATACAGGACAGAACTTTATCTCAGTCAAGTCTCTGCCCACAGTTCATACAGAACTTCTCGCTGCCCTCGGCCTCCCTGCCACACTGAGGACACTTCTTCTTACCACCACCGATATTGGAACGCTGGATAACACTATCCTGTATAGTGGTGGTATTACTGATATTGTAATGGGTCACGGAGTCATCCACAAAGAGCTTGACATCCGTTCTCTTCTCTATCTCCTCGATGATCTTATGGTAGAATCCTGTAAGGGCTTCCTCTTTCTCAGCCCATGCCTTTACTATAAGTCTGGACTTGCGTTTACCGACAACCTCGATATAAGCGGCATATTTCATGCCTGCAACACCCTCGGCATAGAACCTTGCAACACCGGTGAACAGTTGCTGTGTCGAAGTTATCTCAGGATCGATCATGAACATGTTCATATCCTTCAGTATACGAGTGGCTATGTCGAAGAGATTCTCAGCAGGAACCTCAAGGTCTTTGGTATCCTCCTCGGCTACCATCATGGAACTGATGCTGGACCTCCATCCTGACTCGTCCATCTGCATTACCCTGAGGACCGGACAGACGATATCCACCATCTTATCACTGAGATCCATCTGCACATGCTTCTTCTGGCTGTAATCATAATAACGGATATTACCGGATATGATGCAGTTACCACACTCCCCAGTAGGCCTTATCATGAAAGTAGCGGTCTTGGATTCACCTGGCTGAAGCATGGAAATGTTCTTCTTGTCATCCTTGAGATGGAACACATCAGGAACAAAAAGAGAGATGTTGATATCACCCATCGGCTCTTCAGAGTGGTTCTCCACCTTGATCTTGTACAGGATATTCGCACCCTTGTACTGGACGGCCGACTTGACAACTACTGCATCCTTCCCGGATGTAGCAGCTGTAGCAGTAGTAGCAGCAACACCCGCTCCGGTAGAAGTAACCGCAGCTTCGGTAGCATTCTCTGATGCAGCAGACTTCTTCTCACTTATAGGAGTGGAAGACATTGCAGCCCTCTGCTTTATTTCCTGTTTCCTGAGAGCTTTCTGCTCCTTCTTTTCTTTCCTGCTCTTTCCCCTCCGGAGGATCTTACGCAGTACCAGGACAACTACAAAGACAAGGAAAAGCAGAATAAGCATCCCGAAGATCTCGTCATCTGAGGAAGTATCAGAATAATCATAATCGGATGAATCATAATCAGAATAATAGTCAGTATCTGTTCTTGTAGTATACGTGTCATCATAGATCACAGTATAATCAGGATAGATATAGAGATCGGAGATGACCACATAGTCATACCCATAAAAAGAATCATAATAGACATCATCAACCCTGAACTCCACTATGATATTGCGATCCTCATAATAGAGGTAGTCACCGATCGCATAGTACTGGTCCAGCACCGAAGTATCATAATAGGATACAATGAACCTCGTTGTTTCACTATAGGTATCTACATCCATAACACTGAGATAGTACCCATCCTGGATCTCTGCCACCTCACCTTCTGTGAGAGTGATGTCATAATCACTGGCTGCCGCAATACCTGCACCGGAACCTAGTATCGCAAATGTCAGGAGCACTACACAAAGAAAATTAAAAGATTTCTGTACCAATTATTACACCCTTACCTATCCTATAATGATACTACTTTTTTTGCGCTGGTGATATATAAATCTCGCTTAAAAAAGATGAAGAATGCCTGCATATTCCATCAGACATCAGTGAGCCTTTTTCCACACTGGCTGCAGAAACTTGATTCCGCCGGAACGGTCGAACCACAGCCAGGACATTTTCGGACAGTAGGCGAGCGTCTACCCTGTGCTGCTCCCATCATAGAAGCATCGAGTTCCTGCCTGCGATAGGAATCTTCACGTTCCCTGTCCTCGATCTCCATCATGAAGCTGACCTTATCCTCTTTTGCCAGTGCCTCGCTCTGTTTGACCTTTGCAAGGGCTTCAAGCTGTTCGGGTGACATGCGGCCATATTCACGACCTTCGCTCACGGTCTTTGCAACATCCGAACCACCGGACTCTGTTACATGTTTCAGGTATTCCATGTCACGTCCGTGCTCACGGTCCTTCATATCCTGTTCGACCTCAAGTTCGGCACGCATTCCCCTTGCCTTTGCAAGCTTTAGCTCTTCCTTGAGCCTGATAGCTTCCCTGGCTTCCCTCATATCTGCTTCATGTTGCAGCCTTTCAGCCTCAAGATCGGTCTTAACATCCTTTAGTCCCTGATCACGCTGGAAATCCTTCTCAGTTGCTATGGTAGCATGATCTGCACGCAGACCGGCAACTTCTTCCCTGCCCCTGCGTTCAAGGTCACCCTCAACTGCAAGGGTATCCAGTTCAGCAAGTTCCTCGTTGGTCTGGAAGTCATTCGTTGCCTGCATTACGACACCATAGGAACCAAGTTCCCACTGGACGGTATACTTGAGCATTTCAAGTCCCCACATGGAAAGGGTCGACCTGAGGCGCATCTCAAGTTCGTTCTCGATATTCATACGGAGCTCACGATTACCATAGAGATTCTCTATGTCCTCCTGCCGTACCTCCGGTTCAAGGACAAGTGTAAGTACCTCGCTCTCGATACGCTTGTATATATCCTGTACGGAAAGTGCCCTGACGCCTTTCCTGTCTGGAGTGGAATACGAGTACAGCATCTGGAAGAAACGCTTTGCTTCCTGTATCCTGAACCTGAGAAGACCATTGCATGATACCTTCTGGTTATCACGGGTCCACAGCTCAGGCTGTTCCCAGTTCAGGTCCTTTGGAGAGGTATCCATAAGGGCAACATCCACATCCTTCATGATATTGCCGGGTTTTAAGAGACCCCCGACCCACAGTTTTCCGCTGTCGACTATCTCATCCACTACACCATTCTTAACCATAGCCGCTTTTTCGTTAGGTGCGAGGATAACTGCTTTTCTGAAGAATCCACCAACCTGTTTCTTTGGGACCACCCTGGCTATGTCGTCTGCTTCTCTTTTCCACTTGAACGCCATGTATTGACACCTTTTTCCAGCTAAATACCTATGACTAAATATATGAGTAAATATTATATATATTGTTTTCCATTGTATACATAGGCATACGAACTGGTGCCTGGTTGGAATAACTATGGCTAGATCATATCCTGTAAGCGCAAGAATATCAGAAGATAGTAAAGTATATCTGGATACATTGGTAGAAATGGGAATAGCGATCAACAGATCAGAAGCCCTGAAGCTTTGTGTCAGATACGCGAAGCAGAAGAAAATGGAGGAGGAATTATAAGTGGGATTGACCAATCCATTCAAGAAAGTATCACCTGAAGAGCTTAAAACAAAACTGACGATCTCAGAACAAAGGCTTTCAACACGTGAAAGGGAACTTATCAAAAAGCAGAACAAGTCCAGAGAAGAAGCAAAGGAAGCACTGGCAAAAGGTAATGACAGAGAGTTCAGAGTTGCCTCAAGGAGATATTCACTGGTCGAGGGTCAGGTCAACACCATCAGCAGCATGGTAGAGATGGCACAATCAATGACCGATGTAATAGAGATGCAGACAGGACTCAAGGAAGTCGTCGAAATCGGCCAGGACCTTGGAAAATGGCAGAAACAACTTGGTTTCGATACTTCAAAGCTTGAAGGTGCGGTCACGAACATAAGAACCTCCATGGAAAAGGTCAACACTGCAACAACCATGATGACATCTTCAATGGATGCAGCAATGAGCGGCAGCGGCGAGCTCAGTGACATGCAGGATTCACTCCGGTCGGAACTCCTAGCAGAACTCTCAAGCGAGCAGCCTGCAAAGGATGAGCTTTCAAAGAAGATAGAATCAGAGATGGCAGATACCGAATGATCTGACATTCGATATCCGTACCATTTTTGGGGTTAACAGTTACAAATCAAGGGGTGCCTAGTTGAACTCAGCCATTACTTTTGCTGCACAGGCTCGTGGCTATGCAAAAGCTGCAAAGGACCTGGAAGACAAAGGGGACAAAGAAAGAGCCCGTGAGCTTTACCTGAAAGCTGCCAAGTTCTATAATGATGCTTCGATGATAGCGAGTGATGATATTGACCGGAACACCCAGCGTGACCTGGCAGAACATCTTTTCTCCAAAGCCCAGTCACTCAAGGGTTCTGAAGCAATGCCATCCGGTGGAAGACCGAATGGAAAAAGAGATTCAGGAAGCAATGACGAATCATCACTTTCAAAGGATGATCTTTTCCTTAAAGAGACACCTGACACCGGATTCTCGGACATTGGCGGTCTTGAGGATGTGAAAGAAGAGATACGCAAAGCTATAATCTATCCTTTCACCCATCAGGAACTCTATGAGATGTACGGACAGAAGGCCGGCGAAGGTATCCTGCTCTACGGACCTCCGGGTTGCGGTAAGACCATGATGGCAAAAGCAGCTGCAAAGGAATGCGGTGCGGATTTCATCAGTGTCAAGACCAGCAGTATCGTGAGCAAATGGGTCGGTGCCTCTGAAAAGAACATCAAACAGGTCTTTGACATAGCCCGTGGAGAGGAAAGGTCCATAATCTTCTTCGATGAGATCGACTCCATTGCCGGAAGGCGCAGTGAGAGCGAGGATTATGCAAAGAGGGTGGTGAACGAGCTACTTGCACAGATGGACGGTGTGGATACGGCAACCGACAATCTCCTGATACTGGCTGCTACCAACGAACCCTGGGCAATAGACCCTGCCCTGAGGCGACCGGGACGTTTCAGCAAACTCGTATTCGTACCGGAACCTGACCTTGAAGCAAGAGAGGCGATCCTCAAAATACATCTGAAAAAGCGTCCTCTGGATGAGGATGTTGATATAAAGCAACTTGCCGAACTAACCAATTCATATTCAGGTGCCGATCTTGCAGCTATATGCCAGGAAGCTGCAGACATCCCACTTGGAGAGGCACTCCGGGGCGGGGAACCAAGGAAGATAGGACTTCGAGATTTCAGGACCGTTCTGGAGAAACGAAAACCATCCATAATCAGCTGGTACATCGAAGCCAGGTCTGCCATCCGGAAGAGTGGTGAAGAACAGGTATTTTCCGAATTACTTAACAAGTGATGCTGATGCAGTTGAAACTGTCATATTTCGACCCCCGCAACAATCTACGCATTGGGATCTACACAGGCCTGATCTTCGGAATTGGGGCCGGATTTCCCGGCATGATAAGGGGCGGAACAATAGGCCTGATACTTGCATTCATAACTGCATACATCGTTCAGAACAGACTGAACAGGAAGATCGAACAGGATGTTACGGAAGACGACATCCTTTCCCATGCTTTTGTCCTTGGTATCTTGATAGCCATTTTCGGGGCAATTCTTTTCTCTGCTTTTAAGCCAGCGCCCCTTATAGCACTCTTCGCCTGCACCGTTGTGGCCCTGCGTTCCGGTTCAAAGATGAAGAATGTAGTAAGGGACAGGAACAGGGAAAAAGAGAATGAAAGAACGAGGCTGCTACAACTTGAAAAAGAAGCCAGTGACTCAGTGGATGTGAACGTTGAGGTCAGGCAACCCCTGCGAACAGATACAGAGAATCCTGTGAAGATAACGGTCAATAACCCTTCCGTCCTTCCACTAAGGAATGTATCCATAAAGGCAGAATGTACCCGTCTTGTCCGGTGCGATGAACCGGAAGTCACCATTGAGACGATAGAGCCAGAATCCTCCAGATATACTGCGATATTCGTTCACCCGAGGATATCTGACAGATTAGAGCTCGGAAAGATACATGTCGGTTACCTTGTCAACAACAACTACTACAGGAAGATGCCGATCGACATAGGAACATATGAAGCTGTACAGGGTCCTTCCGTAGCTTCAGGAACAATATCAGAAGCCGATGCACACCTCCAGGTTGTAAGGGAATCTGAGTTCTACCAGGGTTTTGTCCGTTTGAAGATGGCAGTGAACAATGATTCCTCACTAGTGGTCAATGATGTGGCATTGGAATTCGATTTTGATGAACATCTTTTCAGGATAGACAGGTTCGAACCGGAATACACTGTGAAGAACAACAGACTGATGCTTGGGAATATCGAAGGCAACACTTCAAGGTCGGTCATGGTCTATTTTGACCCCCTGCTCTGTTCAAGGTCATCTGATATCAAATGCAGGATATTCTATAAGGATGCTAAGGGAAAGCTCCGGAACACCGAGATGAAAACCAAGAGGATCGAGGTCACATGTCCTATCATGCAAACAGCCTCTGACATCAATACAGGAATGCTTCGGGAACTTCTGTCAGCACTTCCTTTCAGTGACAGCAAGGTCTATCAGGTTCGGTCCGAACTTGATACGAAGACTCTCATGAACATCTGTCGTGAGATGTTACAGCGACATGACATCAGGCACGTCAGGACATTGAGGACCAGGGATGGAAAGAACTACGAGACATGGTATCACGGGAAAACGAAGGTCAATGACCATGACATAGTGCTGAAGATCAACATCTCGGAAGATACCGGGAGCATAGAGCTTTTCGGTGCAACGCAGACGGCTGAATCACTTGTAGGTATGCTTGCAGAGTTCGGTCGCGAACTTTCCGCAGAGATGGAAGCAGGCAGCAGGGGAAAAAGTGACCTGAAACAGATAGTCAATGTGACTATCAAGGATTCTATAATCCAGCGTAGTAATCTCCTGAATTCATGCGACATCAGCGGGAATTGTTCAGGGGATGTTGTTATCGAGGACAGCGTGATACAGAGAACGGAGTTCAAAGCCAACTTCTGCCCTTCATGTGGTACAAAACTTGCAGATGGTGCGAACTTCTGCAGTGAATGCGGCACGAAAATAAACTGATGATCAGCTTGCTTAATGGATGGAATGACTAATATATTTATAATCATAGATATATAAGATAGTTATAAAGTAATTTCAGTATTAAAAGGTGGGTCAAATGGATCTGGGACCTCTCAACGGTTTTTTAAAAGCACTTGTCTATTCCCTGCAAAATCAGGCAGGAGGCAGGACCGGACTGATATTCCAGTTCTACATGTTCTTCTGGATGGTCATGACGTCCTTCTTTGCAGTGACAAGGATACTTGCCGTCACAGAAAGGCCTGACCCGATCTATCTTGCCAGTGCACCGGTCTATGTGGCCCTTCTTTACATACCCATACATGTTTTCTGGCTCTACGAAAAGAATGTGGGTATCGAGAGAAGAAGAGTAAAGGAAATGGAACTTGTCGATGCTGTCAATGTGGAGTATACGTTCTCAAAGCCCGTCCATCTGGGATTTCCAAATGCGCTGTACCTGAGGATGAACAACCCCACCGAAAGGCCAGTGGAGAACATATGGATGAGAGCGGTATTACCTGCAACCGTCCGCTGTGACAAACCTGTCCTGAACCTCGGTTCCCTTGAACCCATGTCCTCGCTGACCAATTCTTTCACTTTTACCCCCCTTCAGGCAGGGAACCTGTCAATGGGTTACTATGACCTTTATTTTGAGATCAATGGACATGAACACCAGAAACCTCCGGCATTCTTCGGGAATACTGACATTACACACTCCTACCTTGGCATGGAATTCGATGTTCATCAACCTCTTGTGTTCGGACATGTTTCAACAATATCGATCAGGCTGAAGAACAACTCGAACAGGAACCTGAACAATCTCCATATCAAATGCACCTTTCCGACAGGGATCAATTACGATACAGCATTTTCAGATACCAGGACAATGACACCGGGATCCTCTTTTGATGTGACATACGAAATTACCCCTACGACAGGTGACTCGATAGACCTTGGAACCTTTGACATTATGTTCAATGTGGAAGGAAACGATTGCAGAATAGGGGATGTGTCCCTTGGTGAATACTATATACAGACACCAGAGGTCGATGTCAGGGTAAATATGCCTGCCACATTGTACAGGGAAGCTGGAAGTACCATTGGCCTGCACGTCGATAATAAGTCTGATGAGGTGATAGAGAATATCTGCTTTAACAGCTGTTTCACTTCATTCATAGAATGTCCAAAACCCAATGTATGTATCCATGGGATCCAACCACATTCCTCAGGATATGTCTCACTTGTCATCAAACCATTGAATTCCGGAAATATCGACCTGGGTAACCTGAACTTCTCCTTTGAGGTGAATGGAGTTGTCTTCCAGAAAGAACCAATTTACCTCGGAACCCATAAAGTATCCTGAGAGCATTTTACCATTAGAGCATAATTAAAACTTATAGATATAACCGACAACCGAGTAAAAATCAGTAAAGATAACATTTATACAAAGAGCCGGATGAGATCGAAATGGAAGTACCAAAGGACCCTGTAGCCCTGGAACAGGCTAATAGACAGACATTGATCGATAACCTGAGTGATGTTTATAACTCGTTAGAGAAACTCATCCAGAGAACCTATGCAAAGAGAGAGACTGAACTTAACTTCCAGCTTCGCAATATCAGGACTTCCGCATCCCAGCTCCTTGCTGACATTAAAAGTAAGGACCTTGATAGCTTCTCAGGAAAGAATGGGACACTGGATGAGTTCTACAGCAATGAGGAACAATTGTTACAGGAATCTGCCAGAATAAAGGATGAATTCTCTTCATCAATATCTTCAGAGAACATCGATACCTTCATGCTGGAAGGCCTTCTGGATAGCTTCAAAAGGGATCTCGATAACCGTATTGTTGTTGATAAGGACATGCAGAAAGAGTTCAAGCTCAGGCAGATGGAAGCGGATAGTGCAGAGCGTGTCATGTCAGGTGAAAGACCAGCTCAGGCCAGGAAGGACTCTGAGAAAGAGGCATCTTCCAGAGCGGCACTCACGGGAAGACTCTCGGAACCGGGAAGAGCATCCAGAACTACACTTGGGATGTCAAAGACTTCCGAGAATTCCATCACCACTGATGTCAGAACGGAAAAGGCCAGCAAGGAAGATATTGGAACTGATACTCTCTCCAGACTCTACAACTATGTGAATGTACTGGAACATAAGTATTCCACACAGCAGCCGGAAATATCTTTTAACGGGGAATACACTGGTGACAGGAAATGGAAGGTCAGTATATCTGACAGGTCCGTCTCCGGGACGGTAATGGACAATGTTCTAAAACCACTCCTGACATTTGAGACCTACTGGCACCCTTTCGATGACCTCAGGACCATAATGGATTTTGTCCAGAAAGAGGCAAATTCGGTCCCGTCCGGACAATACAAAAGCGTGTGCCTTCTGAGTCCGGGATGGAACCCAGATATCCTTGAATGGGCAAAGACCTACGTACATCCACGCCTGGTCATCTACCTTTGTGATCTGGGAACAAATGAGATAACATTCAATGCGAATGTGAACAATTCAGACAGGCTCAGGATATGGCATGACCTGGAAACCTATGTACCTCTGGAAAAACAGATCGTACCTCTTATCGAACAGGACGAACCTTTCGATGCACCTGATGTGGCGGAGATAACAGGTCTCAGTGCAGAAGGGGCACAGAAACTCATCGTAAAGATGCTGTCAAAGAAAACAATAATAGATGTGGGATTTGGAACATCCCGTTACTCCGGGATGAAGGATAGATAAGAGTAATAAAAAAAGACATCAGAGAGTGAGAGACTCACTCTTCTGCTGGTGCTTCCTCAACTGCCTCTTCTTCAGGGCCTGCAAGGATCTTCTCGATGGTCTCGTTGCCATACTCTACAACAACGGTGTTGATCTGGATTATGTCAGGTGCAATTTCGTTTCCGCGCATCATCTTTCTGCGGCGTACACCCTTTGCTACAGGTGAATAACCCTTTCCGTTTGCAACAAGTATCCTCTGTCTCCTTGGACCTGGAAGATCTGGTCTCATGACCATTCCACTCTTGTCGCTTCCACCGGTTATCTTAATAGAATAACCAGGAAGACCTACTGCTGCTCCTTCAACGGTTTCGCCTATTGACTTTCCAATGAACTTGTTGGCTTCAGCACCTGTGACATCGAACTGGTATGATTTTGTCTTAGGATCTGCAACCACTACTTTAAAATCTGCCATATTTTTTCCTCCTTATTGGTTTTATTGTTCCTGTTTGTTATGATATGTTTAAATTGATCGTGCATCCTCATTATTTAGCCCAGAAGGCATTGTCCCTTCTTTTAATGGCAAGGAATGCATCTAATGTTTCTAATTCATCTGCCGACATCGAGTCGTAGATCTCATGTTCCATTCTCTTTGCGTGCCTCTCGGGTACATTGACAAAGAGAGTATCCCCTTCTTTGATCTGTCTTCCAACTGTAGCTCCTTCAATGGCCATTGCAACTTCCATGCCTATATTTGCCGTGGAGACATTTTCCCCGCGAACCTGCAGACCTTTGACCTTGCCAACGACCTCACCTTCCGTATTGGTAACATCCACACCTGTCTTCACCACACCGCCGATTATCTTTACACCTACAACAGCAGGCTTGCTCTGGCGGAATATGCAGTCAGGCATTATCTGGAACCTTCCGGGTTTTGTGATAGTATCGGATATCTCCTTTTCAGCAAGTTCCTTCTGCTCCTTCACCCAATCCTTATAGTCATCTATCAAACGATATATGACATCGTTCCTGAAAAGGGTTACATCAGTGGACTGGAGCTTCTCTTTTGCATCAGGAAGGATATTCACATTGAACCCAACTATCACAGTAAAGAACGAATCCTCGATAGCTGTTACCTCAACGATATCCCTGTTGCTGATATCACCAACACTTGCCTTCCTGATAGGGATCTCCTCTTTCTTAAGCTCATTAACGAGAGCCTCAAGGGAGCCTATAGTATCAGCTTTGATAGTGATACCCACGGTATCGGTGTCTATCTGGACATCCTCTATCTCGCTCTTGATCTCCTCGGTGATAGCATCGACCGTCTCAGGACTTACAACCCTTACAGGTGCTCCTGCAAGTGCGCCGTCCAGATTCGGAGCTGATATCTTGACACCGACCGCTGCTGTGACATCATTTATCTGCTGGAATTTCTCCTCAGCTTTGATCTCAGAGAGAGGACGTGGTTTGAGCAATGCCCTGATCTTTGTCTGGATTGGTTCTCCAAGGGTTCCGACAACTATCGTATCACCCTTTTTGATGGTACCATCATAAAGGATGGTGTCAATGGTAGTTCCAAGACCTTTTTCTTCTTTTACCTCAAGTACCGTTCCGATCCCCGGGGCCTTTGCATCATAATGCAGGTTGCCCTCAAGGAATTTCTGGGCAAGTCCGAGAAGGATCATGAGTACATCAGGGATACCTTCACCTGTTGCTGCACTGATAGGGATGATACCGATATTACGCTGGAAATCACTTACCCTGTCGTACCTCTCAGAATTGAATCCCAGATTGTAGAGTTCACCTACAACCTCATAGAACCTGTTGTCAAGATCGGACCTTACACTCTCGCTCTGCTTATTATATGAAGCAAGGAAAGGAAGGTTCTTATGTGGCTCCCAGCCGTGTATACGGTCGATCTTATTCGCAACGACTACAAAAGGAGTCTTGAATCTCTTGAGTATCTGAAGACTTTCGATGGTCTGAGGCATGAAACCTTCATTGATATCAACGATAACAATAGCAAGGTCCGCAAGTGCACCTCCTCTGCTTCTCAGGGAAGTGAATGCATGATGTCCGGGAGTATCAATGAAAAGAAGGCCCGGTACAATGAACCTGTCCTTAAGTGAAGGATCCCCACATTTGTTCACAATGTTCTCTATGGGAACCTCTGTTGCACCTATATGTTGAGTAATGGCACCTGCTTCTCCCTCGGCAACGGAGCTTCCCCTGATCCTGTCAAGTAAGGTCGTTTTACCGTGGTCGACGTGTCCCATTACCGAAACTATTGGTGTACGTAGATTTTCATTTACAGCCATGTGCAAACCCCTTCAAAGATCACTCATATAGTTGGAAATGATTTTAGTAAAGGATATCTCAGGACGCTTGATACAAGCATCCCGGAACTTCCCTGGTTACTCGTAGAGACAGACCTCATCGATCTTTGTATAGTCAGCGATCTCTGAATCCTTGAAGTGGATAGCGATCTCACGCTGTGCGGATTCGGTAGAATCAGAAGCATGTACAACATTTCTGCCGGTCTCGACAGCAAAGTCTCCTCTGATAGTACCAGGGAGTGCTTCTACAGGATTCGTTGCACCGTTCACTGCACGCATGATAGCGATAGCGTTCTTTCCTTCAACGACAAGGGAAACTGATGGACCTGATGTCACATACTCGATAAGTGAAGCGAAGAATGGTCTTTCGACATGTTCCTTATAGTGCTCCTTTGCACTTTCCTCACTCATGACACCGAGTCTCATGGCTGCGATCTTAAGACCACGTTTCTCTATTCTTGAGATGATCTCGCCCATAAGCCCGCGCTGTACTGCGTCAGGCTTTATCATAATGTATGTCTGTTCCATTTAGAACACCCGATCATGCTTTCTTCAGGTAGATCCTGCCCTGTTCGGTCCAGACGGTACGCCTTGGTAACCTTCCAAGTTTGAAGTTGCTTTCGCATTTTGATGAGCAGAAATAGTAGGTAGAACCATCCTTCTTTACAAAGAGCTTACCTGTTCCTGCCTCAAGTAATTCACCGCAAAAAGAACATTTTCTCTGTTCCATTATAGTCACCTCATCTGGTAGTCAGTTTCTTGGCCTCTCTGGAGGTCTCGATCAACATCAAAATGTCACCGATCCTTACAGGACCAACACAATTACGGGTGATTATACGACCCTTGTCACGTCCTTCAAGTACGCGGCACTGGATCTGGCTGGCCTCACCATGCATACCGGTGTTACCGATGATGTCAATGACCTCAGCCGCAAAGCCTGTATCTTCATCTGCCATAACGATACCTCACGTATCAGTATTATTTAAGTGCACTTACTTTCTGTGCGATGTCATCTACGAGTTCTGCGCCCTTACCAGCGTCAATGATAGCTACTGCAGAGCAAGCAACACCTATTCCACAAGCTGCACCGAGCTCTTTCTGTTCCTTTACATAGATGTATGCTGCGTTCTTCTCTTCACAGAGAGGTGCGATGTGTGCAATGACCTCGGCTGGGTCGACATCCTCTGCAATTACTGCGAGCTTTGTGATGCCTCTCTCAATAGCTTTGGTAACTTCATTGATACCTTTCTTTAATTTGCCTGTGTCTCTTGCAAGTTCTACACTCTCGAGTGCTTTGTTAACGAGTTCTTCTGGAACGTCAAATTTAGCTGCCATATTATTTTCTCCTTCGAAACCATGCTGTTTACTCATGGTTCTTCATTATTCATTGGGTGCCGGAAAGCCGGCTAATTTGGCCAATTACGATCGTAACAATTCATATCAATAAATTAACTGACACAACTTATTATGCCAAAGTAATGGCTGTGGATCACTGCATTCATATTTATACGTTTTTACAGAATGCGCAATTGGAGTCATTAAATAACCTGTTCAGGTATAAACCTTGTGGCAGAAAAAAGGGAAAAAAGAACGAATGGGAACTGGTATCCCATCCATGATCCTTAGTGATCCTTAGTAGTATTGTTCTGTGACCAGATTCAGGAAATTAGACGTATTGGCCGTAACCACAACTTTAACGATCCTGCCATCATCAAAGGTGCTGGTATTATAGACCAGGCCCCTTTCAGTACTATTGGCCTCAAGTCCTGAAATAGAGTCAACAGTAGTGTCCAGTGGATTAAGGAATATCTCGGTCTTTGAGTAGTTACCATCACCCATGTTCCTGTACTCCAGATAATGCTGATCTGCAAGCGGATCTACTGAAGTGACTATCTGATATTCAGCTCCTGAGTCAGCATAGCCCAGAATCTCCGTGAAATCAGTTGATGCAGTAGCTGTACCTGACTTTACATCTATTATATCTTCCAGGGTAGCCTGATCTCCCAGAAGGGTAGGTGTTCCGATCACATTGAAGACACCTGATCCTCTTGACAGAAGGGAATATCCATTGTAATTGTCAGAAACCACATAATTAAAGCCCACTGTCTCAGGATTTAGTATATGTGCCTCGAATCCGAAATTTGATCCTACATTGTATGCTGAGAACCTTCTGATCATCATTGTGTTATAATAGACATACAGATCAGTCACATTATAATCCTGAAGCGGAGTTCCATAAGTACGGGAATAATCCACATATATTGCATTCGTTACAGATCCGGGAGTAAATGCAAGTCCGTCTGAAACTGAATCCAGTTCTGCATTAAAATGTGTTCCTTCGATAACTTCAAAGCCCGGTGCATCCTCTATGTCCGTTGTTCCTTCATCAGTGCCGGAATCACCCATTAAGCTGGCAACAAAAAATGAAAAAACAGACATTACCATGATAGCAGCCAGAAACAATGCTGCGTATTTTTGATTCATTCATTCTCCTCATATAATTTTATTTCGTAAATGTGATAAAAATAATGAAAAAAATAATATCAGAGAGAAACTTCAGATAGCATTCTCCCCTATCTTTGCTATTGTAGCATCGATATCCGCTTTGAGTTCATCAGGAATACCCTGAATACCGACATCAAGGAATCCTCTTACGATCATACCTACGGCATCTTCCTCGGTAAGACCTCTTGCCATCAGGTATTCGATCTGCTCCCTTGCGATCCTTCCAACTGCAGCTTCGTGTGACAGTTCGATATCCTCCACATTGGCCTCAAGTACAGGGATCGCTCTCTGCATTCCACCACCGAGCACAAGACCATGGCATTCAAGATGACCCTTGGCATTGTTGGCATTACCTACCATCTCACCACGGGCAATAGCATCGCCACCTGTGGTGATGGTTCTTGAGATAAGCTCGGCCTTCGTATCCTCTGCATTGAACACTACCTTACTTCCAAGATCGAGCTCTGATCCAGGATGTGCCACAGCTATGGTGTTCAATCTTGCAAATGCACCCTTTCCCTCAAGGATCACAGTTGGATAGGATTGAACTGACTTCACAGGTTTAAGGGTGACATAGTTACTGATGTATGAACCGCCTTCTTCTACATGAACAACAGTTCTTGGCCTGACACCTATCTCTTCACCCCAGTTGTGGATCATAGTGAAATTAAGAGTAGCGCCCTTTTTCACATACATCTCGGAGATACCAAGGTGAAGTCCCTTGTCAACACCATGCTTTGTAGAGCAGCCCGTGATCACATCAAGTTCAGCTCCCTCTTCCACAATAACAATATTGTGAACGGTCTGGGATACCTCTTTGGAACCAATAAGAAGACATGTCTGTACAGGCATCTTTGACTTCTTGCCTGCCGGTGCCCTTATGAAATATCCGTTCGCATCCTGAAGGTAGCTCATTGCAGTGTACTTATCCTTATCCGGCTCTACAAGCTTCCATGAATAGTCCTTTACCCAGTCATGGACCTTCATAGCATCCCTTAAGGACATCAGTTCCACAACATCATCATCACGCAGGGATGAATGTGTCACAGCATTGTTGAGCATTATAAAGCTGCCTGCCCTGTTATCCTCAGAAGGTGTGAACCCGACATTAAGGAGTGTTCTCTGGTCCTCCTCACTGAGTTCTTCAAGGTCATCAGCCCGTTCTTCTTCCTCTGATGCAAGTCCGTAATCATTCAGATCGAAGTCCTCACCGTATGTTGCGGACTTTTTGAGAGCTTCTTCAGCCTTCTTTCTCATATCTTCATCAGCTTGCATTTGATACACTCCTCATATCCCTGTTCCTTTATCTCTGTGAGCATCTCGCGTGGGTTTCCTGAGCACATGACTGTTCCGTTACAAAGGATATATCCCCTGTCAGCTTCGATGTAGTCGAGAACCTGACCTGTATGTGTAATGACCAGCGATGATTTGCCATGTTTGCACCTGTCACCTGCACATTTACAGTCTTTCTGAAGAAGCTGGTTTATGGTTTGACCCAGTTGCTCGATGCTTACAAGGTCAACACCTGATTCAGGTTCATCAAGAAGTATGAAATCAGGGTTCTGTGCAGAAAGCTGGAGAAGTTCCGATCTCTTGATCTCTCCACCTGAGAATCCTACATTGACATCCCTTTCAAAGAACCGGACCATGTCCAGAGTATCAGCAAGTTCCTCTGTATCCTTTATGTCCTTTGAGATGACATTCAGCAGGTCATAGAGTTTGACACCACTCATATTGGGTGGTCTCTGGGTCATTATACCCATACCCATCTGCGCTCTTTCGTAGACCGACATATTGGTTATATCCTCTCCTTTGAAGATTATCTCTCCCTCTACAACATCATAACCACTGAACCCCATCAGGGTCATCAGAAGTGCGGATTTACCCGCACCGTTCGGTCCGAAAAGAACGTTGGTGTAACCGGCTTCGACATCCAGGTCGACGCCTTTCAGTATCCTTCGGCCGCCGATCTCAACTGTTAGATTATTGATCTCCAGCATAATTTGGCCTCCTTTTTTTGTGATAATAATATACCCATATGACATCAGGTCTGTGGGAATGGTGCTTTATTATACTGGTTATCGGTTAAAAAGCTATTGAAATTTTAAAATAGAATGACAGATCACACTGGCAGCAACATGATGAATATATAAAAAGATAGTGAGTTAGAGAGTGAACATGATCGATTAGCCTCACTTATCACTCACAAACCCAGTTCTTTAGCAATTTCCTGGAATTCCTTTCCTTTATTGGTAGTAACGTAGATATTATCTTTCTGTTCTATCAAACCCCTTTCAGATAAATATGAAAGATACCTGTTGACAACTTCAAAGTTGAGATTCGCCTGATAGACAATATGTGTTTTTTTCGCTCCCCCTAATGCAGCCCTTAAGATCTCCACACTTATGGCTGTCTTACTTCTTCTGATTATATTATCACACCCCCGATATACAATAAAAAATAAAATCTATGAATATGTCCGGGATAGACATACCATCAAAGGTCATCGATCCCAAAGCAGAGCATCACATCGACCATATCACCCCATAATTACCCGTAGTTAATTACTTTCATTCAATAGCTCCATTCTTGACGACATTCTCTATCCATAATAGCAGGAGCAGGATGATCAGAAAAATAAACGTCACCTGCCACAGGTAATAATGCACATAACTAAAAAGTGAAGGATACATCAAACCCACAAAGGAAAGGAATACAAGCCTGAACATATTTATTGTCAGCATTGCAGGTATACCCAGAACTATACCAAGTGATCTTTTACGCATTGTGGTCGGATAAGCAAGCACACAGCCAGCATAGACCAATAGTTCATACATCCCTGTACATTCATCTATGACCATTACAGAAAAGCCATTCATGTAAACTGACTGACCGGATGCAAAACTATCCACTCCGAACAATGACATCAGAACTGAAAGAGCATTTGCAGTCATCGCACTAAGGAATGTGAATCTATCCTGAAAAATTATATAGATCGCTGTGAAGAGTGCAATATACAACAAATAAGGACCTACGAATCCAATGATATTTTCATGCCGGGCAAGAAAAGATGGTAAATAGTCCTTTAAGTGTATTGAAGGAACAGAATCCATTTCTGTTCCCTTGTGCTTCCTGGTACCCTTTGGTTTCCTGCCTTTATTAGCCATATATCCTCCGGAAAATAAAGGAACTATTAAAAAAGAAGATGGAATCAATCACGCTTTCTCAGTGTGATCATTCCAAGGAAACCGAGTGCACCGATCATAGCCAGTATACCAACAGGTGTCAGTATCGGGACAACAGGCTGGCAGTAGAAATGACTTGGATCCTCATCTGTTACGACAGTACCCTGATCATCTTCACCAGTAACATCGGCAATGTTCTCATATTGAGGGATACAGTCATCAAGGGTGTCAGTGACAACATAGGTCCATACTTCCCCTACATCAAGGATGTCATCATTGTTAATGCTCTTGTCAACGATCTTATCGTCACCGATCGTACCGATCATATCATCCACAACAACGATATTGTTCAATGGTACATCACCATTATTGGTTACGAAGTACTCCCAGGTTATGGTCTCACCAACCTCGATCTGAGGACCATTGGGGTAATCTGCATCCATTCCATTGGTGTGCTTCTCAATATCAATATCAGGTTCGCACCTTACAATATAGTGGCTTGGGTCCTCATCAGTTACCGGAATTACACCATAGAAACCTATGACATCGCCAATATTGGCATACTGACCACATTCTGCCGTACCTTCAGCCTCATACGTCCAGGTTTCAGTAAGGTCAAGGATATCATCACCATTAGTATCACCACTCTGGTAGACTGGAACTACACCCTGATCATCTGTGACGACCACATTGCTCAGTGGCACATCTCCTTCATTTGTTACCACATATGTCCATGTGACATCAGCTCCATTCACCAGTTCAGGACCAGGTGGATTGTCAGCATTAACTCCATTTGTTGACTTCTCAATATCAATATCCGGATTTGGAACTACAATAGTTATAAGTGCCTGGTCCTCACCAGGAATATCAAGGTTTCCTCCGGCAGTTACTTCAACCTCGAATTCTTCACCGCCTGTAAGGTCGAAATAATTGCTAAGACCTGCTACCGATATCTCATATACTGCATCTCCACTCTGACTGTTGGCAGCAACTACATCATTTTCATCGAAACCAGGGAAAGAACCTTCCAGAACGCTTACGCTCACATCATTGTTAGTAACAAGTAGAAGAACTCTCTGTGAACCCTGCCTGATAACTATACTGAACTGTTCACCAATACCAATACCTGTGATAGGTCGTGCAGTAACAGCACCTGCGGTATCACCGTTATCTACAACGCTGGATATACTTGTATCTCCATCAAGATCACCCGGGAGACCATATACCGTAGACATACCGTAGAGTACATCGCCTACAGGATCATAACGTGCATAGAAACCCTTGAGATCATATCCGCTTTCAGCCGGACCTTCAGTGGCCATACTTTCAGAGAAACTCGTACCTGAATCCGTTAGTGGGTCCTCATCATACCAATTCCCATCCTGGAATATAACCATTTTATCTCCAAAAGGACCATTTACATCATAACCAGTACCTTCTGATTGCCCAAAAGCCCAGTTCTCGTCCCACTCATCCACTCCACGCACCCCATCCACGGTTATTGCTGCCATGGCACTGGGGACGGAGAATAGAATTACCAATATTCCGAACATTACATGTAATCTGTTCATATTTTCCGCTCCCATATCACTTATAAAGAGTATATTACTCAATAATGATTTAGTCAGCACAATATATATCGATGCAGCAAACAAAGTTCAGTATTATCTTTAAGTAAAAATGTTCCTGAAAATGCATTTCAAGTTAAAACAAATATAAAAGGAATACCCTACTTCAAAAAATTTATGGAAAAAAAGTTTAATTGTTGATGCCAGGTAAAATCAGAACTTATTTTAAGAAAATAAAAGGAGGAATTAATCCCTCCTTCTAAGATAGAATGACCCTACCAGTCCAAGAGATGATATGAATACCATCATTCCAACAGGACTCAACAGTGGTACTACAGGCTGGCAGTAGTAATTAGCTGCATCCTCATCTGTAACTTCATTGCCTTCAAACTCGCCTGTAACAACTGCAGTGTTCGTGTGCTGTGGAACACATTCCTGCATGCTATCACTTAGCTCGTATGTCCATACCTCACCCGGATCAAGAATATCATCATTGTTGATGCTCTTTGAAATAATACTTGAAGGGGAGATCGTTCCCAGTTTGTCATCAACAACAACTATGTTCTCCAATGGAACATTGCCTGTGTTTTCCACAACAAAGGTCCAGATGATCCCATCACCCACAGCAAGCAGAATTCCAGGAGCCTGATCAGCATCATTTCCATTGATATATTTCTCAATATCAATGTCAGGTCCACATTCCACATTGTAATGACTTGGATCTTCATCGGTCACCGGAATGGCACCATAATGACCCACAACATCACCAATATTTTCGTACTGGCCACATTCAGCGGTTCCGTTTGCCTGATAGACCCAAACCTCACCTGGCATAAGCGTATCATCACCACTTCCCTGATCAGTGATAGTGGTTATGATACCAAGCTGGTCATCAGTGACGGTCACATTGGTAAGAGGTACATTACCTGTATTCGTGACAACATATTCCCAGATAACATCTGACTTGTAGACAAGTGTTGGTCCAGGTGCAACATCGGCATTAACGCCATTGGTTGATTTCTCAATATCAATGCGAGGTATACAGACGACATTATAGTGACTTGGGTCCTCATCAGCTACAGTGACATCACCATAGTCACCGGTAACAGTACCGATGTTTGCATAGTCACCACATTCGGCTGTGCCGGTAGCTTCAAGGGTCCAGGTCTCACCAACTGCAAGGATATCGTCACCATCTCCCTGATCGATGATAGTGGTAACAGTTCCAAGGATGTTGTCACTTACCTGGATATTGCTAAGATCGACGTTACCTGTGTTCTCAATGACATAGGTCCACGTAACAGCATCACCACGATCCAGTGTAGGTCCCGGAGCACTATCTGCATCTTCACCGTTAGTGGCTTTCTCGATGTCGATGTCAGGACATTCACCGAAGTAATGACTTGGGTCAGCGTCAGTTACAGTGACATCACCATAGTCACCGGTAACGGTACCGAGGTTGGCATACTGGCCACATTCAGCTGTACCTTCAGCCTCATAGGTCCAGGTCTCAGTAAGGTCAAGGATACCATCAGCATTGGTATCGCCACCCTGGAAGACAGCGATAACGCTCTGGTTATCAGTAACCACAATATTGCTCAAAGGAACATTACCGGTGTTGGTCACAACATAGGTCCACGTAACAGCATCACCTTCAGGGATACCGGGACCGGGACCAGTATCAGCATCTTCACCATTGGTAGCCTTCTCAATATCGATATCAGGACATTCACCGAAGTAATGACTCGGATCAACGTCAGTTACAGTTATATCACCATAGTCACCGGTAACAGTACCGAGGTTGGCATACTGACCACATTCAGCTGTACCTTCAGCCTCATAGGTCCAGGTCTCAGTAAGATCAAGGATACCATCAGCATTGGTATCGCCACCCTGGAAGACAGCGATAACGCCCTGATCATCAGTAACTACAACATTGCTCAGAGGAACATTACCAGTGTTGGTCACAACATAGGTCCAGATAACAGCATCACCCTCTGGAATGCCAGGGCCGGGACCAGTATCAGCATCTTCACCGTTAGTTGCTTTCTCTATGTCGATTCCAGAACATTCACCGAAGTAATGACTTGGGTCAGCGTCAGTTACAGTGACATCACCATAGTCACCGGTAACGGTACCGAGGTTGGCATACTGACCACATTCAGCTGTACCTTCAGCCTCATAGGTCCAGGTCTCAGTAAGATCAAGGATACCATCAGCATTGGTATCGCCACCCTGGAAGACAGCGATAACGCTCTGGTTATCAGTAACCACAACATTGCTCAAAGGAACATTACCTGTGTTTGTCACAACATAGGTCCACGTAGCAGCATCACCCTCGGGAATGCCGGGGCCGGGACCAGTATCAGCATCTTCGCCGTTAGTGGCTTTCTCAATGTCGATGTCAGGACATTCACCGAAGTAGTGACTTGGATCAGCGTCAGTTACAGTGACATCACCATAGTCACCGGTAACGGTACCGAGGTTGGCATACTGACCACATTCAGCTGTACCTTCGGCCTCATAGGTCCAGGTCTCAGTAAGATCAAGGATACCATCAGCATTGGTATCGCCACCCTGGAAGACAGCGATAACGCTCTGGTTATCAGTAACCACAACATTGCTCAAAGGAACATTACCTGTGTTTGTCACAACATAGGTCCACGTAGCAGCATCACCCTCGGGAATGCCGGGGCCGGGACCAGTATCAGCATCTTCGCCGTTAGTGGCTTTCTCAATGTCGATGTCAGGACATTCACCGAAGTAGTGACTTGGATCAGCGTCAGTTACAGTGACATCACCATAGTCACCGGTAACGGTACCGAGGTTGGCATACTGACCACATTCAGCTGTACCTTCGGCCTCATAGGTCCAGGTCTCAGTAAGATCAAGGATACCATCAGCATTGGTATCGCCACTCTGGAAGACAGCGATAACGCTCTGGTTATCAGTAACCACAACATTGCTCAAAGGAACATTACCTGTATTGGTTACGACATAGGTCCAGATAACAGCATCACCTTCTGGGATACCGAGACCAGGACCAATATCAGCATCCTCACCATTTGTAGCTTTCTCTATGTCGATCTCAGGACATTCACCGAAGTAGTGACTTGGGTCCTCATCAGTGACTGTAATGTCACCAGAATCACCGGTAACATTACCCATGTTAGCATACTGGCCACATTCAGCTGTACCTTCGGCCTCATAGGTCCAGGTCTCAGTAAGGTCAAGGATTCCATCAGCATTGGTATCACCACCCTGGAAGACAGCGATAACACCCTGGTCATCAGTAACTACAACATTGCTCAGAGGAACATTACCGGTGTTGGTCACGACATAGGTCCATGTAACAGCATCTCCCTCTGGAATGCCGGGACCAGGACCAACATCAGCATCCTCGCCGTTAGTTGCTTTCTCGATATCGATGTCAGGACATTCACCGAAGTAGTGACTTGGATCAGTATCAAAAACAGGTATAACATCAAAGAAGCCAACTGCTGTAGCATTGTTCTCGTACTGACCACATTCTGCAATTCCAGTTGCAATATAGATCCATGTCTCTCCGAGGTCCAGTGTCGAATCACCATTTCCATTCGTGATTATGTCAGTAATTGGACCGAGTTTGTCATCTGTGACAGATACGTTCTCCAATGGCACATTACCGGTGTTGGTTACAACATAGGTCCAAAGTAGTTCATTACCCTGAGGTATTCCTGGACCTGGTGCTTCATCAGCATCCTCACCGTTGGTTGATTTTTCAATATCAATAACAGGGTTTGGTATTTCAAAGAATACTGCCGCAATATCTTCGCCTACAATATCAAGGTTTCCGCCGGCACTTGAAGCCACACTGAATCCCTGACCAGGAGTCATATTGAAATACTGAGACAGATTCTGTACTGATATCTCATATACACAACTACTACAGTTATCAGGGCCAGCTGCATTGCTATTTGCTGCAACCACATCATTTTCATCCAGTCCTGTAAAACCTACTGTGCTAACAGTCCAGTTATTATTTGTGATCACTATCATCAGTGCTTTACCACCCTGGGATATCATGATACTCCATTGTTCCCCGGGACCGATTCCTGTAATATCTTTTCCAGTAACCGGCCCAAGTATATCACCATTTTCAGTAAGTCCAATTATGTTCCCATCACCATCAAGATCACCTGGAAGACCATATACAGTGGACATACCATACAGAGTGTCATTGATTATGTCATAATGAGCATATTGTCCTTTAATATCATATCCACTGGGATAAGGACCCTCAGTACTTAGATTCTCATTGAAGTTGGTACCTGCATCAGCAGGAAGATCTTCATCATACCAGCTTCCATTCTGGAATACAACCATTTTATCTCCGAAAGGACCATTTGGATCATAACTGCTACCATTTACCTGACCAAAGTTCCAGTCTTCACTCCATTCACCCGTACTTCGCTCTCCATCTACACTAATAGCTGCTGCAGTACCCGATATCACAAGCATTGCCAGAGCTATCACAAAAATTAAATTATATTTTGTCATTTGCCCCACCCTTATAAGTAAAAGATTTATTTCTATCAGGGAATAGTTTAACTAGAACCCTATTTAGCAGTGTAGCAAACAAATATCAGTAGGAATCCTCCGCAGCATACTGAAGAAGGATAGTTCCAGAACATAGAGCCGAAAGAAAAAGTTGCAAATATAAGGGATTTTTAGAAAGGCTTTTTAATCTTGATCCTTAACTTTAAGGTCAAGTTTTCCGGATAGTATGTCTTCAATTATTTTAAGGGACTCATCATCTATCTTTGTTCTTTTACCTTTATCCGTTCTTTCCATGTTATTATAATCAAAGATATTCTTGCATACACCATGACCTTTATCAAGAGGATCCTGATCCTTAAGGAATATCATACAGCCTTCAAGGCCAATTTCTTTTTGGATATATTTCAATGCATAACCTACACCATAATGACATCCTACCCCAGGTAGAAAATAGTTGTAACCTTCCCTCTTTTTCATTTCAAGCCAGGGAAAGAGATTGGAATCACTATCAATTATAAATATCCGGTCTTTCGTGAAGCCTTTAGCCATTAAAAGGTCAACCAATCTACCAAGGGAACAGGGGACATTACACTTTTTACCTTCCAGTTTCAAACATTTCCTGTTTTTCCTGATCATCACATTATCAGATACAGGACAAACGTAATTGACGGAGGGTTTTGCACAATAAGGAATAAAAGAGACACAACTATCCAGCTCATCATCAACTATTCTCTGAATATCAAGAGAAGGTGTGGACAGAGCTACGGCAGAGCAAAGTAAATCCCTGTTCGCCTGGTTGAAACTCAACCTCTTTTCGATCATCCTCCTATTCAGCGAATAGGGAACGAATGAATATAATTTTTCCAATACCGTTAATTTCGTTAGTTATCCCTTCCCCGAATTTGACCCTTATCAAGTATATGTCACACATCCCCATAAAACTATAGACAAATAATGATTCTAAAATCTTGGCATTACAATAAAATAGTGCATACATCAGCTATTTTTGCTGTATAAAGGAAATATACAAATGATGAAACAAAATAGAGAGATCCAATGGTATTTAGCGAATACCATTGAAAATAACAGGCTTATGTGCTTGAAGGAATATCATTCGTATGGGGAGATCTTTGAGGAACATCAACCATATCCTGATAATCACCAGATAGTATGCGGTCCATCAGAATGACAGTTTCCTTGTGGATCTTGGTTCTCTTTCCCTTATCCAGGCCTTCCATTCCCAGATAATCATTCATGCACTTACAGACACCATTCTCTTTGTCTTCCGGACAAAAGTCATCTACAAATGCTATGCAACCCTTATAGCCAAGCTTCTTGCCAATATAGTCGATCGCATAGGATACACCATACTTGCAGCCAGTACCCGGCATGAAATACTCATATCCTTCTTCCCTCTTTTGTTTAAGCCATGGGAAAAGATTGGAATCACGGTCTATTATGAATATCTGATCCTTTGTGAAGCCATGTTTCAAAAGAACATCCACCATATCTCCAAGAGAGCAGGGAACCTTACATTTTCCGCCTGACACCTTGATACAGTTTTGATTTTTGCGATTGTGCTCCTTGTCCGATGTTGGACATTCATGGTCACCCATAGGTTTTGCACAATAAGGTAAAAAAGCAACACACTTATCCAGATCATTCCTGACAACTTTGTTAATGTCAAGAGAATGAGGATACAAAGCAAGATGATTTTCTATAATTGTACTATCCTGTCTTTCAAAATTACACTTCCATCTCACGATCATTTGATGAATTGAGTAGGGGATCAATCCATATATTAATTCTCGGATTAGCATTTTTCCTCCATTGACGTTTTGGGTGTGCTTTCATAGAGCTGCCCTGAGAAAACTACGTACCCATATTGAGATTATAATATATTGGTTATTTGTACATGACTATAAACATCATGACCCTATATACATGTATTCATGTACATGCACATCCATAGATAATATATAGTGTGCACATAGTTATAAATAATTCAGAAAGATACTGTACAAAGTTACTCTATTTTATGTACAAGTTAATGTAAAATAAAAGGCAAATTAACTTTGAAAGAATAAAAGGGAATATGAATATAGTTAAAATGATCAAAGACCTAATTCTTTTGCAATCTCCTGGAACTCCTTCCCTTTTGAAGTTGTTACATACAGGTTTCCTTTGCGCTCTATCAAACCTTTTTCTTCTAACATCTCAAGATACCTGTTTACCATGTCAAAGTTCAAATTTGCACTGTAAACTATATGTGTTTTCTTAGCCCCCTCCAATGCAGCTTTTAATATCTCCACACTAATGGTAGTTCTGCTTCTTCTAATACAACCACATCCATTAGTCACAACCCTTATACCTGCACTCCCCATTCCAGTAAAAGTTGGAAGAAAAAATCAATCCCAACTTTCAGATCTCATCTATTTTTTGAATCCCTATTTTTTGAATCCATACTTATAGGAAACAACAACAACTCCCACAAGGATAAGACCAAATATTGCGAGCGTACTACTTGCGCCATTTACAGGCGAAGATCCTTCTTCAGCAATATCTTCCTCTTCTTCTACCGGACTTTCCAGTATTGTTTCCTCAATTGCAGATGATCCCGAGCTCTCAGCTTCCTCCTCTACAGCACTTTCCGTAGTAGAAGCACTACCAAAACCTCCACCACCTCCACCTCCTGAAGAGGTCGATCTGGTTTCTTCTGTTGCTGTTGGCGGAGGAGAAGTTGCACTAAGGTCAAGGGAAACCATTTCACCGGTCTGATAATCACTGAGATCTAATGTAGCTGTTTCCACGCCATTTACTTCGACCGTGACAACACTATGATCAGAACTCACTCCAAGCCTGTTACTTCGTTCATCCCCATAAAGACCTGCAGTTGTTACAGTTGTTGTAGCAACTGTCTGCCCATCATCAACAATCGTCACTTCTGTTCCTACAGGTGCAGGATTCCCATCCACCAATAAGTTCCCTCCTAATACTATTGGAGGGGCAACGGCTACAGCGGGTGCAGCTACCACTATGAGTGAGAACAGAATAATCAGTACTTTTAATGAAACACCATATATTTTACCACTTATCATACGTCCACCTCTGATAAATTAAAAAAGCAGTGAGTAAAACCTCACTGCAAATATTTCATTTGTCTTTCACTTCAGCCTAGCAGACACTCCTGGTCCACGAATACATAATATCCTTCATACATATTCATATCAAAGATATCAGTACCTATCTGGTTACCATTGATGACTCCTTCCTCTCCATTGTAGCCCACATAAGCGAATTCATTTGTAGAAGCCACCCATGGTCCCTGAACCTTACTGTAGCAGTCGTCAATAGTAGACAGAGCGACCTCTGCAGGCAGTTCTACCATAGCAGTATGGCCAATCGCATTCCATCCAGGATAGAGCATCAGGGATGGTGGTGTGGATGGTACCATTGGTATGAGATAGTCCTCATTGATGACCACTGTCTCGTCCAGGTTGTTGTGTACCCAGTAAGCCTTGAGTGGCTCAAAGTCGGTTGGTACTACCATCATGCCTGTAGATGCGTCATCATAGAACACACTGTCAACTACACTGCTGTTGAAGTCCTGAAGCACGTAGTCAATGTTTCCATTCTCAAGTGTCTCTGGAATTGATATCAGGTTCCAGCCAGGCAGGAGGTCTATTCCTTCCGGCACGGGTATACTGCTTATTTCCACAGAATCATCAATTACATCGACATCTGGAATTACAGCTCCACCGTTTACAAGTGTGGCATCGTCAAGATCCAGACTATATGTTCCATCTGATGCACCTGCCTTGACCATAAAGTCGATGGTAAGTAGGGTACCAGCCTGCATGGTAGGTGTTGCATCTCCTGCTGCAAATGAGATCATTCCATCATCTGTGAAGTCTTTGACAACGATCACATCTGATCCTTCAGCTCCCATAAGTCCACTGTAGCTGGCTCCTGTAACACTAAGTGCACTGGAGTCATATATGAGGCTAAGGTCTACAGCAGAAATTGTGCTGTCCTCAGAGTCCATTACTATAGTTGCCTGGAAGGTATCTCCTATTGAGAAAACACCTGCATCAGCTATGACCTGAACAAATGGATCATCTGAAGGAATTACTACATCATCACCAATTTCTGCCTGTCCATCGTTGACCACAACACCTGGTATATCAGCTCCACCACTTATCAGTCTTGCATCTTTCAGATCAAGATCATACATTCCATCTGATGCACCTGCTTTTACAGCAAAGTTTACTGTAACAGCACTTCCTGCTTGTGCAGCAGGAGTTCCATCACCAGCTGAGAATGATATTTCTCCATCATCTGTGAAGTCCTTGACAACGATCACATCTGATCCTTCAGGACCCATAAGCCCATCGTAGGTAGCACTTGTTACACTAAATGCGCTTGTATCATATGCCATCTTAAACGCCATTGCCTCAAGGGATGCTCCATCTGAATCAACATCTACTGTTACTGAGAACGTATCAGTAGGGGCAAGTCCATCAGTGAGTTCTGGATTAATTGATAACGATGGTGCTGCTGCTGCAAATCCAATACCCACCATGAAACATGCACAAAATATCAAAAGGGAGATGGATGATGCCACCTTTCCCTTTATTTTTTCATTTGTCATGATTTCACCTCGGTTAGAACTCATATACTCCAGCGAACTGTGCAAGGTCGATGACATCTATAGCTCCATCCTCATTGAAGTCGAAGATAGCATTATAGTTACTATCGCCTTCTACACTGTCATATGCCTGAGCAAATGCAGCCAGGTCGAGAATATCGACAACCTCATCACCGTTGCTGTCACCCTTCATCTCACTAGTTGGTGGTGCTATTGGTACAGCTCCGCCGTTCATGTAGATTCCAGTTCCATCTGTTGGATCATATGTGAACATCATCCTTGGATAGACTGGCTGGATCTCGACATTGTCACATATCACAGTGTTTGGTGCTGTGAATGAACTTGTCAGCAGATAGTCACCGTCTCCGCCTGCATTTGGTACATCCGGATAGACAAACTCCTTGTAGAAGTCTGGCATTGTGTAGATGTGTAGCCACTTCCAGGTCTCATATGATTCAACTGGAGTAGTGTCTGCAGAAGTACCAACTATACCACAACCCTCCCTGAGTATCTCAAGCAGGTTGGTGTGGAATCTGTCCTCATAGTCCTTGCCTGTGAAGTAGATCTCAGTTGCTGGCACCTCGAACATGCGTTCTGCGATGGTGTCATATGGTGTGTCGATGTTCATGTCGTGATACCAGAGCAGGTCATCAGTTTCACTTGAATCATACCACTGTCCGTAATAGCAGGTCATAGCCTCTGCCTCATCGGATAGAGTATGTGGAATGTCGATGTCATCGATCATAATGTGGTCACCATTGAATGGTGGAAGCACAGGAATGATCTCACCGTCATATACAGCCTTCTTGACAACAGAAAGGTCGTTCAGTGAAACATCTGCATGTTCTGGCAGTGGGTTTCTGATAGTAATGTACTTGACATTGTTCTCTTCAGGACCATAGATCATGGCAACATCGTATTCAGCACCATCTACAAAGAATGTTTCACTGGTGTGAAGCAGACGTCCGACACGCATCAGTACCTTGCTACTGTCTACACTGGTACCAAGGACCTGCATTGCCCATGGATCATAGAAGTCTGGAGAGTCCATTACCACAGTGTGACGTCCTGCACTAAGGATACCCTGCTCAACATTAAGGCTGTGCAGTCCACCTATCTGTTCAGGAAGCACATTACCGTTGTAGTATACTTCGACTGCAACTCTGTCGATCTCACCCTCACCATCATAGTAGATACCTTCGATCTCTACAATGTGATCAAGGAACTGTATCCTATCACCGACAGCAACTGCGAATATTTCAGAACCAATGGCTACATCCTTCCTTCCATCAGCATTGAAGTCAGTTGCTCCAAGCAGGTAGGTCATGTCGTCTTCACCATCGTAGTTCATGTCAAAGCTGTCAAGACCTATCTGAGTATCATCCATGTCGGATACCGGGAACCAGAAGTATGTCCAGAGTCCTGCATCCTGGTCCATGAAGTCCTTGAAGCTGTCAGGGTTACCTTCGGAAGTTGCCATACCTGCGGTTGGCTGGTAGTGCTTGTCAATGAACATGTATGTGTACTCATTGATCACATCCTCCCAGACATAATGGTTGTGCTTGTCAATATATGTTCCATATACCTCATCAAGCCATACCATACCGGTAGGTTCGGTGTATTCAGGAACGAACCACTGTCTGAAGAATACCTTCTCATGGGAATCCTTGTTATCCACTACAATTCCTGCCTTGATCTTGGCTGGGTTGAGTGTTACAAAGTCCTTCTGTGGAGCTTCAGAGCTCAATGGATCGAATGGTGCTTCAGGATCAGTGTATGGGAATGCGGCACCAATACCGTCTTCACCATAGACTCTGAGTCCATTGGTTTCGGTGTCGATCTCATTTACATAGATATCCTCAACTCCTGTCTCCTGGTCATAGACGAACATGAGTCTCTGTGGCCAGACGAAGTTGTCAACGTCGCAGAGGTATTCATAGAAGTAATCACACTTCTTTGAGTTCTCTGCTCTGAATGAACTTGTGAGCAGGAAGTCACCTGTACCATCATCTGCATCAGGCAGCTCTGGGTATACGAATGTCTTGTAGAAATCAGGCATTGTGTGGATGTGTAGCCACTTCCATGCTTCAGTGCCTTCTATCTTACTAAGGATCGGATCCTCATCAAGAATCTCGAGAAGGTCTGTGTGGAATCTAGGTTCAATGTCCTTGTCTGTGAAGTAGATAAGCAATGGATCTACATCGTATATCTTACGCTCTTCTACAGTATCGTATGCATCAAGTATACATTCATCCTCATACCATTCTCCATCAGGAGCATCAGAGTTCAAAATTGAACCTATATATCCTGTGTACTCACAGCAGTTTTCTGTGTGTGGAATGTTGATGTCATCAACCATTGTGTGCACCTTGTTGAATGGTGGCAGCAATGGGAGATACTCCTCGTTGTCGACCATTTCCTTGACAACTGAGAGGTCATTGAGTGAAACATCAGCGTGCTCTGGAACTGGGTTTCTTATGGTGATGTATTTAACACTGTTATACTCTGGACCATAGATCCTTGCAACGTCATATTCTGCACCATCTACGAAGAATGTCTCTCTTTCGTAGAGCTGGCGACCTACTGTAAGAAGGATCTTCTCACTACCTACACTGGTAGCTTCTACCTCAAGGTACCATGGTTCATAGAACTGTGGCTTATCAAGGGTTACAGTATGACGACCTGCACTAAGAATTCCCTGCTCGACATTGACTACGTGCAGTCCACCTATCTGCTCAGGTTCCTTGTTACCATTGTAGTATACATAGAATGCAACTCTGTCGATCTCGCCTTCACCATCGTAGTAGACACCTTCTACCTCTACAATGTGATCAAGGAACTGGACAGACTCACCGACACCTACAGCCATAAGTTCGGAACTTATCTTTATGTCCTTGTAGCCATCGTAATTAAAGTCCCCTACTTTCTTGAGTATGATCATGTCGTCTTCGTTATCTCCGTCGATATCACAGCCATCAAGACCGATCTGTGCATCGTCATTGTCTGCAACCGGGAACCAGAATGTTGTCCAGTAAGCACCTGATGTGCTCATTGCTGTTGCAGCCCTTGGCTCATAGTGCTTGTCAACGAACATGTAGGTATACTCTGTGACCACATCTTCCCATGTGTACTCGTTGTGATCAGGTTCCCATACAACCTTTTTAATAGGCTTCTGGAACTCATCAAGAGAGATTTCCCTCAGTTCATCATCGGTTAACAGCTCTGATGCTTCCTCTACAGTTCCGTCATCAAGTGTACGATCAAAACAGCGTCTGAAATCATCGAGCCAGACCATACCGGTTGGTTCAACGTACTCAGGTACGAACCACTGTGTTGCAAAGACCTTCTGCTTGGAGTCGATATTATTTACAACAATATCATCCTCCATTAAGGCCGGATTGAACGTTACAAAATCTTTTATTGGCGATTCATTGTTCATTGGATCGAACGGAGCTTCCGGATCAGTGTACGGGAATGCCGCACTGAGTCCATCTTCTCCATAGATACGCAATGAACTTACATTATCTTGAGCACTTGCAATTGCTGCTATTGAAAATATAGTAATGAGAGCAATAGCAACCACTAAAAGCTCGTGCTGGAACTTCACTTTCATCGTTAGTATCCTCCTTTCTTAAGCCATACGACCTTGATATCACCAAACAAACATGACTCCGTCTCCAATCGTTCAATGATACCCCAGTGAAGTTGCCCTGGATTAAATCCCACCGACAACCCCAATTATTCATATGAAGCCAGATGTTATAAACCGATAAGAAATAGATTTTCAGAATACTAATAGCAAACAAAAGTACGAAACAATTGTAAGAAACAAAGTTACTCATCATTAAATAGATATGGATAAACAATAGCGTCTCAGCTCTTAAAAATGAAAAAGAAAGGCCATTTCTTTTTTACCAGCCTAATTCTGTAATTCAATAGCTACTGTATCATATGCGAAAATGATCCACAGAAGGAACGGATAAGCTATCCTTCCAATGGCATAAATATAAAGTAATTGCTCCTGATAATAGATAAAAAGCAACTGCAAGTAGACTATCAGCAAATTGAAGGAAATGGTCAGTAAAAGACCAATAAAAAGAACCTTTATAGTCTTTTTCTTTTCAAAACCAGTCGCAAGTACAAGAGCTACGAAAGGGATGAAATTCAAGGGGAGATAGAATAAAAAAAAATTCGTGAGATCTACAACAATAACGGAAGCAGCAAAATACCTCCCGCCAATAGGGATCCATACTATGAACAAAATAGTCAGATAAATAAAAAACCTTTTTAAGAAAGGTATCATTCTTATCGTGTTCATAATTATTCCTTCTTATCATCCCTCATGAATTACGTTTCTGAAACCTTATTGCCATGTAACATACCATTGATATGGACAGGAGGAACATAGTAGAATTGAAACCTGGTACTTCCTGTGTCTGGATTCCAGCATCCTCCATTTCTTCCACCACTTCTTCTGAAGTTGATGTCAACGAATCGGTTTCATCAGGAGTGGCCAATTTGAAAACTACCGGAACATCGGTTATTCCGATATTTGAAGCCTCCCTGTTAATTATTGCATATATCTCATCCATCAATGGTTCTCTGTCGATATCTGCAGCCTGGTTGATGTTTATCTCAAAGTATCCATCAGGAGACAATCCTGTACTCAGAAGCACGCCACCCTGCAAATAACTGTCCATCTCATCATTGATGTTAAGTGAGATATCATATGAATCCTGGTAATACCATTGCCAGCATTCTTTTTCAGTCCTGATATCAGGGATATCACCGACTGTACCTATAACCATCGGATCGTACAGGGAACTCTGATCATTCGTGAGATTCTCAATACCCTCATTCTCCATTTCCTGCACCCTCATCAGTAATTCCTGAAGATCAGCACTTATTGCAGTGGTCGTACCTTCACCAAATTCCACAGGTACGTTCTCTATACCCGCATCCTTTGCTTCTTCATCGATCATTTCATAGATATTCTCCACCTCTGAACTTTCAACCATGAGAGGTTCATAGAATACGACCACCAGGTATCCTGCAGAATTTGTGCCAAGGGACATGATCTTGCCCTGCCAGAAAAGGTATTCCCCTTCAAACTCATTCATGATCCTGCTTTCCAATACAAGAATATCCTGAGACCAGTCCTCTCCATTCTGTACCTGCCCACGCCTGCTCAATACTTTGTAATCATCAGGAATAGAACCAAAAAGGTACGAATACTCAAACTGTGCTTCTGAGGGCAAAGACGATGAACTCAAACTTGACATACTCTCTGAAGACTTACCAAAATCGAGAGTATCGGGTTCTGTCATAGCAGCACCTTCCACATCCCCGATTACTATAATACTACCTGTCGCCTTACCACTGAGTTCATCAAGGTCCGTATCTATAAGTTCGACCTCTGTGAAACGTATACTGTGCATACCATTTTCTACAGTGTCTTTCACCTGGAACTCAATACCTGACATTTGCATGGGTTGTAATATAGAGATACCACTTCCAAATGCAAAACCATAGTTAATGGTACCGGCACCATCATCACCACTCCCGGGTTCCAAAAGTATATCTGTATCAAAAATGCTTCCTTTTGTTATTCCAACTACTTCAAAGACACCGGGATCATAATCAATTTGTACATGTGCCGCCCTTAGCTGCTCACCATCTGAGTCAATAATGATATCTACAAAAAAAGTCTCATCAGGAGACAGGCCAATTTGAGATTCTGGCGATATTAAAGCAACTGCCTCTGCCGATACAATTCCAGTGGTCATCAGTAAAATGAAAACTGTCAGGACTAAGAATTTGAAAGATCCGTAATTACTCCTCATTATGCAACCCCTTGTAACCCCCGTTACAGTTTTGGCATGAACTCATAGATCATTCATAGCCAATATCAGATTTTACCTGTGATGATATATAGATTGCTATTTTATTTTTATATCTGCAACACCCGATAATAAAGAAAATAAGAATAATTGTTAGAAATAAATGGCATCAAGCCATTTATTTCTCAATTCTGTTTGGGTGGTACGTTGGTGGCATTTCTTATAAAGGATATGCTCTTGTATTGTAGGTTTGGAGACAAATCATGCCTACCAATAGATACATCTGTATTTACAGGAAATAAAGGCTAAGGAAACTATATTCAGAAGAAAAGCATCTTAACTATAATTACTTATAAACCATACCTGAAGTCCCCCCTTTTTATAAACATGCACCTATAAATTAAAACTTAAACTGTTTTGTCTTAAATTTGATGCCCTTATTATCAAATTCAACCTGAACTTGCTCGCTGAGCACCTGTTTCCATAAAAATAGTGTTCAGCTGTAAAATTGGGATATAAAGAAAAGACATAAGCACAAGTTCCTTCTTTTAAACTGATCAATGGAGGGTTGATCTATCCAATAATAAGCAGATTCTCAAAGTAAGAGGCAGTGAAGATCTTCTGCCTCTTACTTTTCTTTATTGCTTGCTGGTGGCATCTCTTATATAGTGGTACATATTCTATTGTCCCTTCAAGTCAGGGGTATATCGGAGACAATCGGATCTGCCAATCCTTATTATGCTTTTAAATGAAATAAAACCTGAAGAAACACTTTTGCTTAAGATTCATCCGTATGCATTTTAAGTAAAACACAAATATGGAAATTACATTTTCAACTGTTTCCTGGCATTGAAACTGGTAACTGTAGTATAGGCGAATGTGATTATACCAAGCCATAATATCGGCTCTCCGATGCCCTCATATCCAATATATGAAAGCGCAAGTCCAATACTCAGAATAAGTATGTTGACCTTGTGGAGTTGTCTGTTGCGCCTGAGAACTGACACGTGCTTTTCCCTTTCATAGACTATCTGTTTCTTGTTCTTATTCATAAGATCACTATACCTTGATAATCATATCAGCTGCTTTACGAACCCTGTTAAAGACCGCCATCCCTATTCCATCCTGCCTGAAGGAACCATCCACTATTATTATATCCATACCTTCCTCATCAAGACGCCTGAGTCCGAAGAAAAGATTCCTTGCTGCCTGTTCAGGCATATCCTTGCGACCAAGCGAATGTGAAATGACCGATGGAAAAGCTGGAATACTCTCTTCTGTGAGTAACATACCTGCCTTTGCACCCCTCTGCTTAAGATCTGCAAGTATCTCCTTCATCCGGGAAAGGACATTTCCATGTTCACCTTCCACAAGGATGACAGTTGAATCAGGAGAATAATGAGTATATTTCATGCCGGGAGAACGGACGGTCTCACTTTCGGGATGGGTTTTATCATCATATCCAACCTTCACTTCCCCGATACATGCTTCAAGGTCCTCTTTGCTGACCTTTCCGGGTCTTAATATGACAGGGATGTTCGAAGTAACATCAACCACAGTGGATTCAAGTCCTATATCAACTTCCCCACCATCAACGATAGCATCTATCCTTCCGGAAAGATCATGCAGCACATGGTCTGCAGTGGTAGGACTTGGTCTTCCTGACAGATTGGCACTTGGTGCTGCTACCGGAACCCCCGAGTATTCGATTAGTTCCAGAGCGATCCTGTTCTCAGGCATCCTTATGGCTACCGTGTCAAGTCCACCTGTAGTCACATCAGGAACTATATCCTTCCTTTCCATTACCAGTGTCAATGGACCTGGCCAGAAACTATCCATGAGAACAGATGCTTTTTCAGATACGCTTTTTACAAGCTTCAGGCAGCTTTCCTTTGAATGTACATGGACTATCAGAGGATTATCAGCTGGCCTTCCCTTTGCCTCGAATATCTGCATGACTGCCCTTTCGTTAAGAGCATCAGCTCCAAGGCCATATACAGTTTCAGTTGGAAAGGCAACAAGACCGCCTTCTTTCAGGATCCTGGATGCTTCCTTTATGCGCTCTTCACGAGCTTTGTCATCTACATAAAATACTCTGGTGTCCTTTTTCATGTTCATATGTTGAAAAATTGATAAGTGATAGATATTATTTGGTAGATATTATTTTCAGACTGAAAGTATGATCAAGAAGCTGACCAAAACCATACTGTTCAATGGGATGTAGCCATATTATACAATAAGGGTCATAAGTTTTTGTGTTCCGAAATGAACCTATATCTATAAATTTGATATGACAATTATGATATTGGAATTAGTTTTTTGTCCTGATACGACATACATCTGATATTTTGACTCACAAAAAGACAATACTTATATAGTATAGTTACCTCTATCACGCCGTGAGCGGGCCTATTTTTTAACCCCACTCCCACACTAACCCCCACTCCCCAGCCCGCTCACGCAAAAACAATGGGAAGATGAACAAGGTTAAGGGAAAACTTCTGTTTAAAATAACACGTAAGCAATGCTTTGATTAGTTGCAGCTATTGACAGAGCATTGATAAAAGAAAAAAGAGAAAAGGGCGTTCCGGCATTCACCAGAACCCGGAAACGATCATTCAGTATTACTCATCCTCAACCGGCGGCGGACATGCTGCTTCACATGCCTTGCCATATTCATCGATGACGGACTCCTTACAGAGACCGACACCATGCCTGTGAGCTGCACGGCTTATCATATGAGCCGCCACAGGAGATGTGATCAGGATGAAAAGAGCTACAGTAATTGCCTTTACACCCATAGGGGACAAGCCAACTTTGAGCAGGATACTAAGCATTACACTAAATGCACCAAGTGTTCCGATCTTCGTGGTTGTATGCAGCCTGTTGTAAACATCAGGAAGCCTTGCAAGTCCGAGCATGGCAAGGAACACGAAGAAAAGTCCTAAGATCAGAACTGCGTTGCTCAGCAGCTCAAGGATCATTGAAAGAGTGCTCAAAATACCACCCCTTCGTCAAGATACTTTGCAATGGTCACCGTTCCCACAAAGGATATGATAGCAAGTACAAGTGCCACATCCATGAAGAAAACAGATTCCTGCACGTATGAGTAGATACCGAGCATGACAACAATGACCGTTGTCATTGCATCCAGGGCTACGACCCTGTCAGGAATGGTCGGTCCTTTGATGACCCTGTACAGACAGGGTATAAAGGATATAACCATGAAGATAAGTGAATATTCAAGCAGGTTCATTCGAATGCCTCCATTGTGTATTTTTCCAGGTCCTCACTTATGGACCGGGCAATGCCTTCCGGATCGGTTGCATCTATTGCATGCACATACAGGATGGACCTGTCATCAGATACATCGATAGTCAGTGTACCAGGTGTAAGGGTGATAGTGTTCGCAATGGCTGTGATACCAAGATCGGTCTTTGAATCGATCGGTACTGCGATGATACCAGGCTTTATGTCGATCTTCGGCTGAAGCACGATCTTCGCTACCATTATGTTAGCCTTGATGATCTCCACTATAAGCACGTAAAGGAACTTGATCTGTGCCGGGATCTTCTTCACAGCGTTACCGAAGGAGAAATCCTGGTCGAACGGGAACAGGACCTTGAATGGCCTGATAATGAATGGTGCGATTAGAACTCCAAGTATGAAGTTGTTCACATTTACAGTACCATGAACGAAGCACCATACAAGACCGAGTACGGCTGAATAGGCAATATATCTCTTCATCTTACCACCCTCGTCATCACAGCATCGATATATGGCTGCGGATCAAGTATCTGGTTCGCCGTTGCTTCTGCAAGGGCGATCAGTGGTTCTGCGTAAATACCAAAAGCAAAGATCATCAGTGCAAGGACGACTATCGGAAGTGCTATCATCGGAGATGTACCATGTGAGGAATACTCCCCGTGCTCTGCAACATCCCTTTTCTCGCCCCAGAACATCAGCAGCATTGCCCTGAACATGTAGAACAGGGTGAAGATCGCAAAGATAAGTGCGATTGCTATGGCAAAGTAGTAGCCCTCACCAATACCTGCATCAAAGAGCTGGAACTTGGCAATGAACCCTCCTGTAGGGGGCAGTCCTGCAATGGACATTGCACCTGCAAGGAACACCAATGACATAAATGGTGCACTATCTACCATGCCACCCATCTTTCTCATGTCCCTGGTACCTGCATGGTGTATGATACCACCTGAGGTAAGGAAAAGCATGGACTTTGCGATCGCGTGGTTCACAAGATAGACCAGTGCCGCTGTGAGACCATATACACTGCCAAAGCCAATTCCAAGGAAGACATATCCTATCTGGCTGACACTGGAGTATGCAAGCAGACGTTTTACATCGGTCTGTGCAACGGCTGATATCGCTCCTACAACGATGGTCGCCAGTGCAAGATAGATTATCACAGGTTTGAATATATAGAGCGTGTCAATGAATATCAGGAAGAACACCCTGAGCATTCCGTATGCTCCGACCTTTATCAGCACACCACTAAGCATTGCGCTTATGGGTGAGGGTGCGGTTGGGTGCACATCCGGAAGCCAGTAGTGAAGCGGGAATATCGCGGCCTTGTTACCGAACACAACCACGAACATCAGGGCTATAGCGAACACGTGCCAAGGAAGCGTTCCTGCTGCACTCATTGCGCTGAGCTTCACAGAGATATCTGCCATGTTAAGTGTACCTGTTGTGGCATAAAGGGAAGCTACTGCGATGAGCATGACAATGGAACTTACCATGTTCAGTACAAGATACTTGAAGGTGGCTTCCATCTTGTCAGAGCTTTTTGTAACTCCTCCCTTCTCGTTGGCAACTACAAGTGCACATGATGAGAGCAGAAGGATCTCAAAGAATACGAAGAGATTGAATATGTCACCTGTGAGGAAGGAACCGTTAAGTCCTGCCACAAGCAGACTGAAGAGCGGATAATAGGATGCGCTCAGTGACCTCTCTTCTATATAGTCAAGTGAATAGATAAGTGCCAGGAATGACACGAATGATGTCAGTACCACCATTCCGGAACTGAGCAGATCGGCAACCAGTATGATACCGTATTTGCCCCATTCTCCTACCTCATAGGCCTGTATACCTCCTGACCAGACCTGAAGAAGCAGAAGTACACTTAATATTGCAAGTATGAACGAGACTGAAACACTCAATACCTTCTGTATTCCCGGCTGTTTCCTCAAAAGCACCATGAGGGATGCCATGAGTATCGGGGTTGCTATCAGAATGATAGGCAGGTGATTCTCCAGTGCGATCATCCCCAGAGCCTCCTGAGTTCCCTGATGTCAGTTGTTCCATACTCCTCGTAGATACGATAAGCAAGGATCAGTATGAATGCGGTTGTTGCCAGACTGATAACAATGGCTGTAAGTACAAGAGCCTGTACCAGCGGATCAACGAAATCCACATGATGACCGGCTTCAAGCACAGGTGCAAGGACGCCCTGTGACAGAGTATCTGTAAAGACAGTGCCGGTCGCCTCGGCAGCTCCGTGTCCGCCATCATCCGTGATGATAGGGACCTTTCCTTCGAAGACCCCTGTTGAAACGATCAGCAGGTTGACCGCATGGGACATTATACCCAATCCTATGATCACCCTGACTATATCACGACGAAGGATAAGGAACGTACCTATACCGAAGAGTATGGCAATTGTAAGGGAAAGCAGTGTACTGTTCATCTGTCATCACCTACATTCTTGAAAATGGAAAGCAATCCACCAATTACCACGAAGTAGACACCGATATCGAACAGTCCTGCAGATACCAGTTCGATCTCCCCAAAGAAGGGGAGATGGACGAATTCAACTGCACTCCTGAAGAAGTTATGTGAAAAGGCCATGGCCGCAAAGGCCGTTACTGAGGCCAGCAGCAGACCAAAACCGAACCAATTACCCCAGTCAGGGTTGAAGAACGATTTGATGAAATCCAGACCATATGCCACGTATGTCAGTGCTATCACCGACGCGAACATGACACCACCAATGAATCCTCCTCCCGGGTTGTTGTGTCCCGCAAGTAAGAGGGATATTGAAAAGAGGATGACCAAAGGCAAACATATCTTTGTTATTGTTTTTGTTATCAAGGTTGTCACTGATCATCACCTCTGCTGTGAATAAGGTTGTAGACACCAAATGCTGCAAGACAGAGAACCGAGATCTCACCAAGTGTATCATATCCTCTGAAGTCCACAATGATCACATTCACAATGTTGTGACCTCCTGCAAGCGGAAGGCTCTTCTCAATGAAGTAATGTGAAAGGGACTCGAATGGTGGGACTATTCCCTGTGTTGCATTGATAAGCATTATGAATACTATCGAGGCTATTGTAACGGATATCAGAAGGTCCCTGACAAGAGTTGAAGCGGGAATATGTTCCCTGAACTTCTGCGGGATCTTCACTATAGCCAGCAGGAAGATAATTGTCGAAAGTGTCTCCACAAGTACCTGTGTCAGAGCAAGGTCCGGTGCCTGCAGGTATATGAACAGGAGAGCTACCAGATAGCCAAGTCCTGAAAGGGATATTATCGCAGGTATGTACCTTGGAAGTAGTGCAGCTCCAAGTGCTGAAACCACCATGAACAGGAAGATGAGGCTTTCGTACAGTGGTACGTCGAAGTTGAGGTTCTGCGGGATAAAGCTCGTTGCCAGCAGTGCTGCAGGTATTGCGAACATTGCAATGACAAGCAGCAGAAGTGCAACCACATATGTCTTTACCGGACCGGGCTGCATCCTGTTGGAGAACTTTGCTGTAACGTTCTTTGCGTTCTCCACGGTTGCATCATAGTAGTAATTGACACTTATCCATGGGAACTTTGCATTGAACCTGTCCTGCCAGTCTGCTATCTTACCGTATTGTGTGTATGTAAGGATACCCAGTGCGAAAGTGACTATTGTCATAATAAGTGACGGGGTGATCCCATGCCACAGCTTTACATGCAGATGGGCCTCTTCGAGCAGTATGCCGGAAACCGTAGGTCCGACGAAATAGTGTACCGGAATTGAAGGTACAAGTCCGAATAGTATAATAAGACCTGCAAGGAAGATCGCAGGTGCGAGCATGATCATCGAAGGATCGTGTATGTGATCAGGCAATCCCTTTGAAGGTCTCTTACCAAGGAATATGCCGTCTATCAGTTTAATCGAATAAGCGAATGTGAACACACCACCAAGCACTGCAAGTGCCGGAATGAGTATGCTCCATGGTCCGCCAAGAAGGTGACCCATCTCAACAGATGACTCGTAGAACATCTCCTTACTTAAGAATCCGTTAAGAGGCGGAATTCCAGCCATGGAGAGAGCTCCGATGGTAGCCACAATGAAGGTGATCGGCATCTCCTTCCGCAAACCACCCATTTTCGTGATATCCCTTGTGGCAGTCTCATGGGCCACTATACCGGCTACAAGGAAGAGACATGCCTTGAAGGTTGCGTGGTTAAGAAGATGGAAAGTTGCAGCAGCAACACCGATACCCGGATGGTGATGAGTGGTGTAACCGTACATTGTCATAAGATATGCAAGCTGACTGATGGTTGAATATGCAAGTATTCCTTTTATGTCAGTCTGCCTGAAAGCAAGGAAACCTGCAAGGAGCATCGTAAATATACCGATACCGCTTACCATGATGAACCATGCATCGGTTCCTGAGAATATCGGGTGTATCCTTGCAACGAGATAGATACCTGCCTTGACCATAGTAGCAGAGTGCAGGAACGCACTGACAGGTGTTGGTGCTTCCATAGCGTTTGGAAGCCATATGTAGAAGGGACCCTGTGCTGATTTAGAAGCAGCCCCTATGAATATAAGAATGAGTGCAGCCAGGAAGAGATCATGGCCATGTAACATTTCCTTTATGGATTCGCTATGCATTATAGTAGGAATGTCAAATGTACCGGTAATAGCATGTAATACAAGGAAACCGGCAAGCATGAACAGACCACCTGTTGCCGTGATGAGCATAGATTTCGTTGCACCATACACCGACATTGGCCTGTTGCGCCAGTATCCGATAAGCATGAATGATGTAACACTGGTGAGTTCCCAGAAAATGAACAGCTGGATCGTGTTGGCAGAGAATACCATACCAAGCATTGAACCCATGAAGAAGAGGAGTTGCTGATAGTATCGTGGAAGATCTTCTTTCTTTGACATGTACCCGTTGGAGTATGACATGATGATAACACCAATGCCGGATACGATGAAACCGAACATGACGCTCAGGCCATCAATATAGAAAGAGAAGTCAATTCCCACTGAAGGAAGCCATTCTATAGATCCCTGAATGGTCTCCCCATGTATGATCTCCGGTGCAGCCTGAGCAACCAATAATAAACTCAGGAATGCAACTGCGGAAGCGTACCAACCTATTTTATCCTTTAGAAGTTTTTCCACGGCAGGCAATATACCGGCCAAAACAAATGGCAAAAAAACCGCTAGAGTAATTGCTGTAAACGGATCCATGTCACCTTAGATTCAAGTCCCTATATATAACGGTTTTTAATGTGAATTATTATTTATGAAAGATTATACAGAATAGTATTTTCATGTATATTATATAAAAACGGAAATAGCTCAACGCGCATTAAACTTATATAATAGAAAATAAAGGCCTCGTGTGCCAAAAAGTATCAACAGGAATTGCCAATATGGTAATAGAGATATACAATGCATATCATTAGTTCATATCTATTTATTACTGTGATACAATGAACAGAAAAACAGCTTTTGATGTTACCTTACCCATTATGGCCATAGAACGATGCATCCCCATGTTCTTTATATTATGCATCTGCTCCCTCTTTCTCATCACGCCTGCAATTGCATTTCCTGATGATGCTGATAATTCATCTGCAAGCACCATTGCTGAAGATGTTGGAATCACAGAATACAGTCATCTGATAGAGATGTATTTTGAGGATGATAACTATATTTTAGTTGGAGAATCAGTAGTTTATTCCACAGGTTCTGCAAATGAAAGTGGAGAACTTGTATTCTATGTCCCGGAGAATGCAAATATAATGTATCTCCAGGTAACAGATATGGCCGGCAGTATCCCTGCCACTTCTGTGAACTATTCAAGAGAAGATGACTTCATATACTTCTCACCGGTTGGTCTTACAGGGTCAGGCGGAATGCCCCTCATCTATGATACAAGATACACGGTGCACAGCCATGAAGAAGTACCAACCTTCAACAAGGTGATCAGAGAAAACGGAGTATTGGACTATCCTATATCAAGGCTTATCATAGTTGTCAATCATGACAATGAAGAGATCCCATCCATCACTTCTGCAGACGGGATCATACTTGTTGCTGACGAGGTCATGAGTGGAACGAACAAGACATCATATATATGGTCCTCACCTGATTTCGACGAGGTCAATGTCATACTCGAAAAACACAATACAGGACCTACGGCAGGAGGCGTACCTAATTACAGTATTATAGTAGGTATAATACTGCTGGTCATTGTGATAGCTGCAGTACTATATTATAAGAAGGGAAGTTCAGGAAAACTGAATGAACTTGAAGATATATATGAAGCTGAGCTTGTAGTCCTTGCAAAGATAGATGAAGACAGGAAAAAGAAGAAACTCAGCAAGGAAGATTTCGAGCGTATCCACAAGAAACACAGCGATAATGCTGAAAAGATAAAGCAAAAGATGGAGAAACTCAAAAGGACCTGATACCTAATGGTCCAGTTCCCCATACACCTCTTCTTTTTTAACCTTCAGTTCAGGGACATCAGCAGTGAGCCAGCCTATATCATAGCTCTGTCCACAGTTAGGACATATCAGTCCAAGTCTTGCCTTTCCTTCGGAGACATCCTTGAAATGGACATGAAAACCACGCTGGTACCCACAACTAGGACATACCCTGAAAGAGTTTACAGTTTTTTCTTCCACATTCTCACCCATAATTAGAACTTATGTTCCCGGATAAATCATTGTCGATATAATCGGTCTGTGAAGGAAACTAGAATTGATCATCAGGAATATTATCCATAATAAAGCTTTATAGTACATTTAATCAATAAAATATCAATAATTATAGCTTTAATTATATTTCAAACCTTTATTCTCTTTTAATATGAGATTAAAGCTTTATTTCACCTTTTTTATTGCAAGTATCTTTATATTTGCATTTGACAATCCTCGAATTGTAAGATCGCATGTTAGCGTAACACCAACCACCATCATCACTAACCATCAACAATGTACCACCATACATGTCGTACACCAGATAACATGTGATCTTTCTGACAATCACAGATCATCACAGATCATCACAGATCTATACCGTGTGCCACTAAAAGGGCACCGGGAAAAACACCACCAAGGGATCTTTGGAGACGATCAAAATTATAGGAGGAAAGGAATGGAACCAATCCGAAAGTTCAATCGGTTCGAATTGAAGTATCTGCTTTCAATGGAGCAGACACGCGAATTTAAACAGCAGCTTGAGGCGTATATGCTCCCTGACCAGTATGCATGGGATTCAGGGGACTATGTGATCTCAAGTCTGTACTATGATAGTCCGGATCTTCAATGCTATTGGGAAAAGATCGATGGGCTTAAATTCAGGAAAAAGCTCAGAGTTCGCATATACGAGACCGAAGAGAGCATAACGGACGATTCCATGGTTTTCGTCGAGATCAAACAACGTTACGACAAGACGATACAGAAACGCAGGATCGCAGTACCTTACAGAGATGCTATGATACTCTGCGACGAGCGTCGCCTTCCCGATGAGTATGACGAGAGAGACAGACCCGTCATGGAAGAGGTTCTCGGAATGATCGAGGAAAGAAACCTCCAGCCAACACTCATCACAAGTTATTTCAGACACGCTTATACCGGAACGGATTACGACAACGGCCTGAGGATAACCTTTGACTCGAACATAAGATACAGGATCAATGACCTGGACCTGGCCTCCAAGAATCCAGGAAGATATATAGTATCACCTGACCGGGTGATCCTGGAGATCAAAGCCAATGAGAAGGTACCTTACTGGCTTACAGAGCTCATCGCCCAGAACAACTACAGACTTGTCAGAATTAGCAAATACTGTACTGGACTGGATGTGGAGAACGAGTTCCCCCGAAAGATCGAGGTTTATTAAATGGCAGTAGATATTGAAAGTCTATTGGATTTCGAAGACTTGAGCGGAACTTTCACAGGCACCGACGTTTTTGTTGGTCTTGTTTTAGGTTTCATATTGTTATCAGCCATCGGATGGCTGTACAAACGCACGCACAAAGGAACATCCTACACCCAGAGTTACGTCCACACTCTCATCATGATGGGACTGGTCGTAGATGTCATCATGCTTATTGTGGGTTCGAACATTGCACGTGCATTCTCACTTGTAGGTGCATTGTCCATCATACGTTTCAGGAATGCAGTGAAAGAGATCCGTGATATCGGTTTCATATTCTTCGCTATGGCGATCGGTATGGCAACAGGTACAAAGTTCTACATGCTGGCGATAATCGCAACCTGTGTGATAGGTGCCCTTCTCTTCATAATGTTCGAATTTGACTGGTTTGCAAGACCTGCCATGAGCCAGATACTGAAGATACAGATCGACAAGGATGTTGATTTTGAAGAACTATTTGACAGGACATTCGTCAAATACACACAATCAGCAGAACTCATAGGAATAGATTCAGTCCGCTCAGGAACAGTGACAGAACTCGTCTACAGCATAATACTCAAGAAAAATGCCAGCAAGCATGAGTTCATTCAATCTATCAAAAGTCAGAATGGAAATCAGAAAGTGTTCCTGATAACCGGTTACAACACCACAGACCTATGAAATTATAAGAGGGAACTAAAATGAAAAAGTATATTTTAATAGGGGGATCTTTACTGGCCCTATTACTTATTTTTATAAGTGTGGGAGGAAGTATTGTCCCTTCAACTACAGAAGAAAATAATAATGATCTGAGTGATGAGGGAAGTATTATCTCTACAATTACAGGAGACAGTAATGAAGATATTTCTATATATGCAGCAAGCTCAGAATTCACTTCCAGGGATCTGGAACAGGAAACTGATCTGGAAGATGCAACATATATAGAAGCTGAGTCAGACACTGATATTACTATCTCTGAAGAAGGAGCTTATGTAATAAGTGGAGAGGCTACTGAAGTTACTATTTATGTAGATGCAGAAGATGAAAGCAAGGTCCAGATCGTTCTGGATGGTGTGAATATCGTTAATGAGGATATGCCAGTTATCTATGTTAAGTCAGCAGACAAGGTATTCATTACTACCACAGATAGTGAGAATTATATGGAAACGGCAGGGTCTTTTGTCAGCGATGGAGATACGAATCTCGATGCAGTCATATTTTCAAAAGATGACCTGGTCTTCAATGGTATAGGTTCTTTAGAAATTGTTTCTTCAGAAAACGGAATTAGCAGTAAAGATGACATTAAGGTAACCGGAGGAACTTATTACGTAACTTCAGAACTGGATTCTTTCGAAGCTAATGACAGGATATTGATCTATGATGGAACATTTACTGTCGATTCTTCAAAAGATGCATTCCATTGTGAAAATGATGAGGACGATAGTTTAGGGAACATCTACATTTACTATGGAACGTTTGAGATCAATGCAGCTGATGACGGGATAACCGCTGCCGGATTTATACAGATCGATGGCGGAGATATCACTATTACAAAAGCCTCTGAAGGAATTGAAGCGACCTATATCGTGATCAATGATTGTAATATAGATATTTACGCGACCGATGACGGGATCAATGCTGCCAGGAAAAGTACTGCTTATGATGTTGAAATTATCATTAATGGCGGGACGATCAATATAGAGATGGCTAGCGGAGACACAGATGGGATCGATGCAAATGGCACGGTAACCATTAATGATGGTTACATAACGATCACATGTAATTCCGGAATTGATGTAGATGAAGAATCTTACATAAACGGAGGAACTGTTATCGTAAATGGTGTGCAGATATATGAGATACAGGCAGAAATGATGGGCGGTGGAAACAGGCCAGGAGGACCCGGAGATGGAAATATGCCACCCGGAGGAGGAATGCGAAGATAATGATCCAATTACAGTATAAAGCGTGCCTTTATACTGTTTTTTCTTCATCTAGTGCAAAGTTCCCTTTGAAGAAACTAGCATTTTTCGATCAGAATAAGAAATACTGAGTCTTTTCTGTCGTTTGTCCCTTTATCGATCAAACTCCCTTATCTCCAACAACAGAGCACAATTCCACATAACTGATCGTCTCTACTAAAACTCTTATCTTATATGGAGGAATATGGGAGTCAAATGTGGATCGATGCTCTGTACTCATCTTTTGATTATCTCATTAAGGTCATCCCTCCCATCGTAGTAGGGACCATTATAATGGATATTCTCGTGGAAATGGGATGGGTCAAAAAACTGGGTTTCCTTGCATCCCCTGTGATGCGTTTTGGCAATCTCAGGGAGGAGCTGGGTGTGAGTTTCCTCACATCCTTTGGCTCATCTGCTGCGGGAAATTCCATGATAGCAAAGCTGCATGATAATAACTACATCGATAGAAAGGAGACCATCATCGCCACAATGGTCAACTCGTTCCCATCAAGCATAGTGCTCTCAAGGGATCTGCTGCCCGTTGTTGTCGTACTGCTTGGCAGCACCGGTCTTATCTATCTGGGCATAGTGGTGCTTATCGGCTTTCTGAAGACATTGATGGCTCTGGTCGCTGCTCGTGTTCTTCTTGAACCCAAACCCTACGGAGAGATCCATGCAAACATCGAGAAGGTCCCCTTCATGCAAGCACTTGAAAAGGCCTCCAAAAGATCAGGGAAATCCCTGAAAAAAATAGTCCTCACCATGGCAGTGGTATCTATAATTGTTTTCCAGCTCATGGAGACGGGTATATTTGACTGGGTATCATCCTTGATGAGCAACTCTTTTCTGATCGGATATGTACCAGCCGAGGGTTTGCCCATTGTGGCAGGATGGTTTGCCAGCAATATCGCTGCCTATACCATAGCTGGCAATCTTCTAACGGCAGAGATGCTTACACCAAAGGATGTTATACTTGCTCTTATCGTTGGAAGGATACTGGCCAGTGTTCCCAGGATCAAGAGCATGCTGCCATATTATGCAGGTATATTCAGCCCCAGGCTTGGAGTGAAAATCATGTTTGTATCCCTGATGATGCAGAACGGTATAATGGTCGGGATTGTGGCTTTTATCATAATGTTCTGGTGAAGTCACCAGATAATCACGTTTTTTGGTCTCTGTAGAGATTATCACTTCAAATTTTACGAAATCGTGCATACCTGGCATGATCGTAAATCTTTAATTGTTTACTGATTACGGCTTTTAATTACACTTATGCAGAAAAACAGTTAAAGCGAAGATTCTTTTTTCCATCTTTTCGAATCGTGCCGGCTTCGCCGGATCTTTCAGGATGGTTTAAGTGATTCACGACTTTTGATTGATATATCTTATTGTTCCCTGTACTCCTGTGCTTCTGATAGCTCTACAAAAATAATTGAAATAACTAACAAGGCCACCATCCGCCGCAGGCGGCACGCTCCTTTCCCATTGATTGAAAACAATCGATTTCATTCATTAATTGATAATTGTTGACCCCAAAAAAATGCGATTAGCAGGATTTCTACAGATCCATCATTTCCCTATCTATTAAAAAAGAATGGACACTTCCAAAACACTTATCAGAGAATATACTCAAGGGACACACATGTTCAAAGGGATTATCTTTGACTCTGACGGGGTCCTTGTAAATTCAATGCCATATCATGCAAAGGCATGGGTAGACGTGTTCGCAGAATTCGATATCGATGTCACCGAAGAGGAGATCTACGAGATAGAGGGCTCCAATCATGTTGGTGTTATCAACATATTCTTTGAGAAAGCAGGAAGAAAACCTGAACCTGAGATATATGATATCATACTTGAAAAGAAAAGGACACATTTCATGGAAAACAACAGGGCAGAAATCTTCGATGGCATGTACGAATGCCTCAAGTCCCTTAAACCAGCATTCAAATTAGCTGTCGCATCAGGTGCCGACAGAACGATAGTGACATCCCTAATGGACAGATTCTATCCTGGAATATTCGATGCCATAATCTCCGGGGAGGATGTGCAGAATGGTAAACCGAATCCTGAACCATATGACAGAGCTGTTGAGAGACTTGGTCTGGAAAAAAGTGAATGCCTTGTAGTAGAAAATGCACCTCTTGGTGTGAAGGCTGCTAAGAATGCCGGTCTTTTCTGCGTGGGAATCCCAACCTACCTTGACCCCTCTCAGCTTCATGAAGCTGATATTGTACTAAATGACCATTCAGAGCTAATCGGTTACCTGAGTAATCTGATGAAAAAAGATTGATGAAACTTAAGTAATTCGTGAATAACTTAAATCATCCCGAAGGGCCCGGCGAAGCCGGCACAATCCGAAAAAGTGCATTAAATAATCTCTTGTTCTCACTTTTATTTCTACACGCAAATGAGGATATCCACTGAACTCCCATGAATTGTAACTTTGAATCCAGCAATTATTAACAGCTGCATATTTTAATAGTATTCATGGCAGTGAAGGAAAGTGCCGCCTGCGGCGGGTGGTTGCTTTGTTCTTTGTTTGCCAATGGTTCTTTGTTTGCCAATGGTTCTTTGTTTTCACCCTTTTCTACACACTAGTAACTTAAAGCTGCAATGTATCCTACAAAATTGAGAATCTGCAATAATGACAGACATCACAATCGCATGGATCAGTAAATAAGAAATTCTACAAAACCAAAATAGAAAAAGAAGAAATATGTACGGTTATACCAACCGTACTGTTTCGAGATTTGTAAGTGCCTTTGTCTCCATCTTATTTCTCTTGTGGATGGAGCTTGCAAGGTCTATGCATGAACGTTCGTCACCGTGTTCGGTGTACACCCTTTCAGGACGTGGCTTCATCTTCTGGATATAGGACATCAGTTGTCTCCTGTCGGAGTGACCGGAGAAACCATCTACAACCTCGACGTTCATGTTCATTTTAACGACATGAGTGCCATTTCTGGTGGAGATAGGGATCTCCTTCCATCCCTTCTGTATCCTTCTACCAAGGGTTCCGTCCGCCTGATAACCTACAAAGACAAGCGTATTATTCTCGTTCTCTGCGAAAGCCTTGAAGTACTCAATTACCGGACCTGCATTCATCATACCTGATGTTGACAGGATAACACATGGATGTGGTTCTTCAATGATCTTCTGCCTCAGTTCATTTGAGTCAACCGGCTTGAAGCATTCTGAAAGGAACGGATTCTGGCCTTTCTGGAAGATAAGCTTACGCAGGTCGTTGTTGAGATATTCAGGATATGTGGCATGGATAGCCGTTGCTTCCCAGATCATACCATCGAGATACACAGGAACGTTCGGAATGATGCCTTTACGTATCGCATCCTCAAGAACGATCATTACTTCCTGACTCCTTCCCACAGCAAACGCAGGGATAAGCACTATTCCATCATTCTTCAGGGTGGAATTGACTATATTCTGCAGGTTCTTCTCAGCTTCCTTAAGAGAAGGCTGTGTGGCATTGGAGTTTCCATAAGTGGATTCCATGATGACACTCTCAACACGAGGGAACCTGTTGACCGCTGCATCGAAGAGCCTTGTCTTCTCATACTTGAAGTCACCTGTGACAACAACATTGTGCAGTCCGTCACCGATGTGGAAATGGGAAACAGCAGAACCGAGAATATGTCCTGCGTTGTGGAAAGTAAGCTTGATATCAGGAGCGATATCAGTAACTTCCTCATAATCAAGAACAATGGTGTGTTTAAGTCCCTGCCTTACATCTGCAGAAGCATATGGAGGTCTCTTGCCTTCCTTTGCAGCTACATCTATGTAGTCGAGCTGCAGAAGTGCCATGAGATCCCTGGTTGGCGGGGTACAGTAGATAGGACCTTCAAAACCATACTTGTAAAGAAGTGGCACAAGACCCTGGTGATCAAGGTGCGCATGTGTGAGTACCACAGCATCGATCTGGTTGATCGGGAATGCTTCAGGTACATAGAGATAAGGGGTCATATTGTCATCTGAACCGACATTGACACCACAATCGATCATTATACGGGATTCCGGGGTCGAGATGATAAAACAACTTCTTCCTACCTCCTTTGCACCACCAAGTGATGTTACCCTTACCCATTCATCCTTGGAAGTGCATCCTCTGTGGATCTTTCGTCCTACGGATTTGAGGATATCTTTCCTCTCTTTATGATTGGTACGCATGAACTCACGTATGTTCTTTACAGTACGTGATTTAATAGGAGGTGTCCTTACGACCTTCGGGGTCCAGCCTATCTTCTTTGTGATCTCCCTTAGGGTCTCTCCGTGTTTACCTATTACAAGACCCGGCTTTTCAGCTTCGATTATAACTTCACCGACATCCGGATCGAAATGATAATTTGACACACCTGACTCATCAGGTACTGTCTGCAGGATCTTATTAATTGATTCCTCAGGTGGCATAAGCACACTGGGATCAGGACGCACTACTATGCGTGTCCTCAATGCCTTTGCCAGGTTCCTGACTATATTGCCGTTATCTGCAAACTTCTTGGGCTCTTCTGTATAAACAACAAGTTGGGGGCCTTCAAACTCAACACCAGAAATAGTAGTACCGCTAGGTAGTTTTTCTTCTATTTTCTTCTTCAGATCAGATAGTACTTCTTCTACCGCCATTAAAACAGCCTTCCTTATGAAAAAATGAGAAATGTAATATAGTTAAAGAACTATATTTGAAATATAATATTACATTAAATAAGAGATAAAGGATTGTTAAATACCTGTTTAGAGTGTTTCCCTCATCTTTTTGACGTCTTCCATGTCAAGCCTTGTGTAGGAATCCTTCTTAATTACAACCACATCGATGTTCTCACCGGATGCAGAGTCCCTCTTCATTGCATTGTGAAGTGCTCTGACAGCAAGTTCAATACCTTCCTCTGTGGACATATCCTCTCTGTACCTGTCCTCAAGTACACCGTATGCAAAAGGAGAACCTGAACCTGTGGATACAGCCTTTGTCTCTTCGATGCTTCCACCAAGAGCATCAAGTGAATAAATGGAAGGTCCGTTCTTGTCATATCCTCCTACGAGGAGTTGTACCATCAATGGATAATATCTCTGTCCGCTGAGCATGTTCGACAACAATGTTGTAAGACCTTTGATGGTCATGGATTCCTTGCGTCTCATTTTGTATAATTTGGACTCCACACTCATTACCCTTACGATCTGCTGTGCATCCCCAACAGAACCTGCAATGGTCATCGCAACCCTGTCATCTATCTTATAGACCTTCTTTGCGGTCTTACTTGCAATGAAATTCCCCATTGTTGCACGCTGCTCGGTTGCAAGAACAACACCGTCATTGCAAACTATACCTACAGTGGTTGTACCTTTGTAATGTTTATCATTAACCATTAATTATACCTCATACAAAAATGAGAAAATAAATTTCAAAAATGTGCTATGCATGACAATGCATTAACCAGTTACTCATTAGTAATTTTTATATATATATTTATCCCTTGCAGGATAGTGACTCAGTAAGTACCAAGTTCTTCAGCAAGTGCTTTTACACGTTCGATGCTTTCAGGGTCAAGGTTGTTTTCCTGCATCTTCAGGATACGCTCTTCCAGTGTTATCCTCTTCGTACCCTTTACAAGATTATCAGCATGTGCAACTATCATCTGTTCAATCGTCACCGGCATATAATCATCATCAGGAAGGCCAAGTTCTTTTGCATCCTCCCTGGTGATCCCCGCACCTATATGGCGCTTGATTATCTCTATTATCGCCTGATCGATGCCATTCTGCTCTGCGACCTCAACACCGGCTATGGCATGGGTGATATCATGTGTCCTCGCCCTTCCAAGATCATGGAGTAAAGCACCTGCTTCCACAAGAGCTACATCCACATCCCTGCCACTGCTCCTGAGCTTCAGGGCCATCTCCAGAGCAAGATCTGCAACAGCTACGCAGTGAGCTATTACTTTTTCACTGCAACCCGATGATCCAAGTATATCCAGTGCATCCTGACGCGAGAGCATCTATTTATCTTTATCAAGGAATTGAAGTCTTTTTTCGATCTTGCTTATGAATTCACTGTTGTCATCGTACATCATATCCTCACCACAGTAAGGACAGAGGAACTCACACTCAGTAGCTTCATTGAAATTCAGACGAAGGCAACCTTCGGGACAGGCATAGAATACATTCTCGCCCTCGAATTCAAGCCTTGTCTTCAGATGCTTGACAAGCCTCTTCTTCTCTTTGACCAGTTGAGGTCCGATGTCGGTCATATCAAGGGTCCAGAGATATGTAAGCCAGCCACTGCTGGAGTCACGTTCACGCCTGCATACTGCAAGTTTGTTCTCATTAAGGATAAAAAGAGTTCTTCTGACAATGTTAAGTAGAATACCTGTTGCCTCAGCTATTTGTTCATCGGTTACCTCGCCCTCGGGCATGTCAATTATCATCTGCAGTCCATCTTCACCAACCAGACGAATAAGATACCCTCTGACAACCGGATCATTCAAGTCTATCAAAAAATTTCACCTCATGATATGCATGCTTAATGCAATGTATTCAAATATTAACCTTTGCTTGCAATTCCTGCCTGATCAGAACCTTTGGAATTGTGTCCATGTATTTGTTCAGGAATCTAGTAGATTCAATGTTTCACGTATAAACATAACGCTTTCTTTAACCCTGGAAAGAACATCCTCACGACATTTACCGGAAGATAGTACTGAGATCACCGGTTCACCGGGACCTATAGCCTGTCCTGTATTTGGAACATCGCATACATCCAGTTGAAGCAGTTCCTTTTGTACATCCCCGGTCATCCTGATATCCCTGTCGGCATAAAGAACCGCGCGACAGGCATACTTCATCCTATCATCCGTTCCTCTTCCATCCTTCCCTGCGACCATAGTTCCTTCAAAGGCCTGAAGATGGGCCGCCAGCAAATTAATCCCTGTTGCCGCTTCAACCGTATCAAGACTGCCCTGAAAACGTGCATTGACCTCGATGACCACCGGACCATCTTCGGATATTATGAAGTCCACACCACTGGAACCCACAAGTCCCAGCTCAAGTATGATCCTCTCGGACATATCTGCCATTTCCGAAGCACATGGGATCTCATAGGGTGTTATATTCCCGCAGTAAGCGAATGGTGAATCGGTGAGCCATGGCGTTCCTATCAACTGCTCATTCACAGCAATTGCAAGCGCCTCATCCTTTGTAGATACAACAGACACGCTGGCAGGCACACCTTCAACATATTCCTGAGCTATGAGCTTGTTCTTACCCGGCGGCATCCCCACATCCTGCAATCTCTTATGAAGTACATTCACATCATCATCACTCTCAAGCTTCATATTGAATATGCCGCCACCTGAACATGCAGGCTTGACGATCACAGGAAAGCCCAGTTCATTGATATCAGGAAGAAGAACGGTCTTTGGATGGGGCATGTCCATCTTTCCCATCAGCTTTGAAAAACAATATTTGTCCGAGGCATCCCTCATTATACCGGGATCATTGGAGAGCACCCGATATGGCAGTCCTTCAAGGTCCAGCATCTCAAAACCGGAACCGGGAATTATAGCATCGAACTCAACACCGAAACTCAGTACCATCCCGGCAAGTTCATCAAGGCTGACAGCACTGGCATCAAATGAACCATTGATATCAAGCCTTCTTGCATCTGTAGCAAAACGCATGAGGTCATGGTCACAGAAAGCATCGATGGCATACATGTTATATCCGGCTTTGCTGCCGGAACAAACAATGTTGCGGGTGCTGAAACCTATAACAAGGATATTCTTCATGATATACGGCCTTTATCAAAATTGTTAGAAGCACTCAGGAATTATCAGGAACAGCAAGGATTCCCTTTTCTGTTTTGACAACTGGTATCTCCGTACCTGCCTCTGCATTGAACATTACCGGCTTTTTGATCGTCACGGTCTCGTAGGTATCCGGATCAAGAACAAGAAGGTCATCATTCTCGATAGCCACCAGCATTGTCTTTCGCAGGTCCTTCCTTTTTGTCAGGAGGGTCGCTCCCTCAAGTTCATCGGCCTTGCCTGTGAAACGGGAACCTGTCTCGATATCGATACCTGTGACATTCTTACCGAACTTCCTGACCTCGATCACCCTGCCTTTGTGCTCTATGATATCCTGAGGCATGAATTCAGGAAGTCTGAGTGACAGAGTAGTACGATACACGTTCTTGCCATCCTTCATTCCCTGTAATGAGGCTGACTCGGTAAAGGTCCCTCCTAAGCGGGAGGTGATCTCCCTGCATATATGCCGGGCTGCATTCGAGGAACCAACGTAGAGATCAGTACCCTCTTTAATTTCAAGGCTGCTGGATATGAAGGCAAGCCTGTCGCCCTTGTTACATAACCTTTCAAGTACCACTGCAGCGATCTCAAGACATTCATTCTTCTCTTCATCGGTCGGGATACGGTTGGCAGCCCTTATCTGGATTATAGCCTCGAAATACCCGCCTGAAATGCGACTGCACATGTCGCACGCTTCACGAACCACCCGTATCTCGGTCTCGAGGTCCTGATGGAACATCTCATCAAGCACATTGGCATCCACTTCAATATGCACCTTATAAAGATACGGGGTACGGGCATGAGGTTCGATATATAGCTCGATATCCCCGGCCATCTCATGTACAAAAAGAGCATCCTCAGCGGTCTGGATAACAATATCCTCAAGACTGCCTTCATTCACCCACCGGTTCCTGACATTGCGTGCTCCGCAGGTGGCACATATCTTTGCATGCAGGACCTGAGGTATTTCCGCAAGGGTGAAATTTTCCAGGAAACAACTTTTGCAGCGTCCCTGGAATAGTCTGGGAGTTCCTTTTCCGCATTTTGGACAAATGGTGCTGTTCATTGGCTCTGATACCATAGTTAATTAGATATTGTTTTCGCCTGACATAAGATCGTCCGTTTCAACGGACCAGTTCATATTCCATACTTCCGGCACCGATACTCTGCGCATGTTCAAGATGAATGACAGGATCGATACCCCATACATCATTAACGCAACCTTTCTTCTCATGACCCATCCTCTCATTTATCAGATCAAGGCTTGCCATGTCAATTGCAACAGGATCCTTTGAAGCGGTTATACCTATATCACCTGCAAAGGTCGGTGCCGAGAAGTTGAAACAGTCACATCCCGGCGTGAGGTCGAATATCCAGTTGATATACCCTATCCTGCCGGAAAGAGCCTTTACAGGACCCATTGCAGCCTCACCTAGACGCTCCTGTAGTCTAACAGGACCATCTGCCGGAGGAACTATAGCCTGATAGTTACAGCTTCCAAGGCATGATAATTCCCCTTTGCAAATATCATAGTTCACATGTGCTTTCTCATTTTCAACACTAATAGCATCCCATGGGCATGCTTTCATACATTTTTTGCATCCCACACATTTTTCGATATCTATGTCCGGTTGTGAGACCTCATGAACAGCAGTTTTCCCTTCTTTGTCCAGACAACCCATACCAAGATTCTTCACCGCTCCTCCAAATCCTGAAGCAGGGTGACCTTTGCAATGTGATATCATTATCATGGAATCGGCTTTTGCGATAGCTGCTGCAACGGTGATCTCGCTGAGTATATCCCCGTCGATCTCCACCGGAACCGAGTCATCACCCTGAAGTCCGTCAGCACATATAACAGGAGCCCCCATACCTGCATGTGTGAAACCATTCACGGCAGCGGTGCTGATAAGATCAGGAGCGTTGAAACGTCTTCCATTGTACAGAACGGTCGTGTCAGTCACAAAGGGAATTCCTCCGGCCTCCTTCACAAGGTCTACAACGGTTCTCACTATCACAGGGCGTACGTAGGTGGTATTGCCATATTCACCGGGGTGTATCTTCACAGCGACGAGATCACCTTCTTTTACAGGTGATATCTTCGGGAAAAGGTCTTTTATCTGGTCTACCTGTGTCTGTTCAGGTCCAATATCTTCAGCAGGTTTGAAATAAACTTCACTCATAGGGATGCCTCGATACATACTATACGATATTTTCAGTGACAGGGTCTGTAGTACAGATGATATTTATTGTATACAGAACTGTGCTGTACTTTGACTACAGGTATAGACAAAGCATCCGAATAACTTATACTTGTCCTTGAAGAGAACATTTCAGTCTGCAACAGAAGGAGAGAATGAACGTTAGAAACCTGAATATAAGCACTTTGAACCGGTAAGCTATTTTTCGGATCATGAAAGGACATTGTTACACAAATATAGTGCATACACACTGGCAAATATAATCTATATATTTTGTAGTGATATATATTGATTATTTGCATCGAATATATCTATTCTCGCCACAATTCTGGAATTGGAAAGAGAAAGGAGAATCCATAAAATGCAAAAACTTCAAAATGACCTGAAAAAGTATAAGTACGATCATTCAAATAATTATACAAATGACAGTTTGAAAACAATTGTTAATGGACACTATGAAATTACAGAAGATCCCGAAGACATCGAACTGATCAGGTTCATGGTCGGCGGGATGGTGGGAAAGTAAAAGAAACCGGTGGGGTGCCGGCAAGTGTGGGATGATTACATGAATGTACAAGAGAACATTTGTTGTGAATTTTGTGAGACCGAACTGAAACGTCAGTTAATAGGATCGAATGTGTTCTACTACTGCAAGGATTGTGGCAGGATCACATCTGTTAAGGACAGGGTAACGATAACTACAGACGACAGGGGAGCAGGAATATGTGTATGATAGAGGAAGTGGGGTACTCTGAAGAGAATAAAAAACTTTATTGTACGAAATGCGTGATACACGTAAGAACAGGCAAATGTGAATACCTGAAATACCTTGAATCAAAGGTATCTGTTGACCTCAGCAGAGAATATTTACAGGAAATACTTATACATGAATGTGGTCTCTGACCGACCGCATCATCATACTTTTTTAATGATTATAATAACTACTAAGGATATGGGCGATCCACTGATCAATCTATGAACCAATCCACGTAGGCAAGAAGCTCTTTCTTATCCCAGTTATCAAGTTTTACAGGACTGTCCTTCTGTGCCCCTCCAAAGAGAGCTGCCTTCTGGTCACCATCAAGGACATGTACCTTATATGTTCCCTCATCGCTATCCCGGATGAAATAACCCGGAGTCGCCGAATCTGATTTCTTCCACATTGTGATCCTGTCATAGTCCCACATGCATGTTGCCCATTCAACCATTTTTTCAATATGTTCATCCCTGACCTCATCAACATCACCAACAATGACGCAGTGTTTTCCATCCTTTGTCAGTTCGATACTATTGTGAGTACGTATGATCAGATCCATTTTTATCCCACGTAAAACGACATGTAAATAGTATAAGAATTTTTTGTTTCAAATTATACTACCTTACCAGGGCAGAGATAGTACAGAATAAATTGTAAAAAGAAAGATGCATTTTTACGCGCATCTTTCAAAATAGTATATTCGTTTATTTCTTCTGTGGTGGCCAGTTCTTTTCCATCCAGCCAGGGATCCTACCGGAATCTGCAGGACCTACCATCACATTAGCACCTGTTGCATCTTCCACATCACCCTGCAGACGTGCTGCAAGTCCGGGGATCACAACGGTGTTGTGGCTTGTGTCCTTCTTAAGGTCAAAGCCTGCGTCCTCGATTCCCTTCTTGATCTTCTCGGCGGTAAGCTGTCCACCTGCCACTGCTGCCTCTACACCGATACCGTCGGTATCAATTGCCCAGAGGAAACAGTCGATCTTGTTGGATGCGATATCACTCTCTACTGTGTAGTATGTAAGAGCGAAGTTGGTTGTGACGAGAACTGGTGAATCTGCGGTTGGCTCTCCTACCTTATACATACCCGGATCTACTGTGACCGGCTTTCTTGGGTCAGTGTAGATGGTGTCACGGATGTGCAATTCAGGCAGCATTGCATATGGCTCTGTGCTGTGGAGGATCATTATGTCACCGTACTTGATGGTGAATACTGAAGCAACCACTGTTTCCCAGTAAGATGCACTTACAGGGTCATCGTGTGCCATCCATGCTGTGAGCGGAACTGCCATTATCGGATATGCGATCTCACGGTCGCCGTCAAGACCTGCCCTGCGTACCTTGATGAAGTTTGTGAAGGTCTGCTTGAGCTGCTTTCCGGTCGGGAATGTTCCCGGATCGAGTACAAGTTTCTCGGTTCCCATTTCTGCAAAGGTCTTTGCCAGTGTCTTGAGCATGTCAAGGTCATTTGGTGCAAAGAGTGTTACAGGTACATCGTACTCAAGTACAAGGTCTGCAACTTCCTTCCAGTTGTCCTTGGTTGCTGCATAGAGCAATGGGTTCCTGTCCTTTGATACCTCAAGACCAGCCTTTAAGACTGCAGGATCGAATGAACAGAGAATGATAGGCAGATCTGTTGTCTCAACTACCTTCTTAACAGCAGCTGCGAACTTTGCAGGGTCGCCGGATGTGCAGCGCACTGCTATCATATCCACGGTGAGGAAGTTTCCTACATAGAACTTCTTGAAGTCCTGGATGTATTTTACCCTCTCAACGAGGTCCTTCTCATCCATGCTATCAGTAACATCGTATGCATACTGTGTCTCGTTGAAGAATGTGAGCTTGTGCCTGTATGGGACATCGTCCCCACCGATCTTTGCGATCTTGTCACCGACACCTATCTCCACTTCCCTGATCTCAGGGGCAAGGAGGGCGTCTAGCTCTTCATACTTCTTCTTGAATTTAGCATCAAGAATAGGCTTACAGTCAGTAAGTTTGTGTGACCTGTCGATAAGGTGTGCTGCAAAGGCCATACATGTTGCTTCACCACACTCACCACAGTTGGTGGCTGGCAGGAATTTATATGCTTCAAGTGGACTGTTGATCTTCATTTATCACACCTCCGCTCCTACCCAGTTGGTGATGTCTATCTCTTCGGACTCGATGGAACCGTAGAGTGTCTGTGTAATTTCCTTGAGCACCTGTACGGATGTTGGATGCATCATCATGAACATATCGTTACCTGCAAGTGAGAGTGCAAGACCTGTGACGATCTCCCAGATCGGTCCACGGTATTCCCTTGGTCCCCAGTCGGAGTCCTGGTTGAGAGGGGAAGAGACCATCCATGCCTCACGGGCACCCCATGCGTTGGTGGTACCGGATGACATTGGGAATGTCAGTTCGTCGTCGCCCATAAGACCGGCAAGTCTTATACGCTCCATGTTGGTGTAAGCGTAGTCAAGACCGTAACCCAGAGCTGCTGTGGTTGGGTCCATTACTATTCTGTCCCTTGGGACATTACACTGCTTCATAAGCTTCCTGTTAAGCTCTTTCTGAGCGTTGATCTCAAGCTGTGTCCAGGAAAGGACATTGTGTCCGTAGTCCATGGCTGCCTTTGCGATCCTCTCGTAGTCAAGGTTCAGACTTGCGGATGCGAGAAGTACTCTCTCTCCTTCTGCAACTTCTGCTGCCTTCTCGAGTACTTCAGGGTCCTTCTCAGGGTTACCTGAACCACCGATAACGATAGGTACGTCAACTGCCTGAAGTACATCTTCGACGACCTTTGCTGCTTCCTTTGCAGGGGTGTCGCTGATGAGCGGGTCAGTTGAGATAAGGTGAATTGTTACCATGTCTGCGTTAAAGTCACGCACGACCTTCTTTGCCCACTCGGCAGGATCGTTGATAACATCCTCGTAGTTGCCCTTTACTGCCTTTGCCATACCTATCGGCATGTCGAAAACGTCCATTGTGACGTAGTTCCTGTGTGGCATCTCGGCATCGAAGTAATATGGAAGTGCGTTCTCTCCACCAATGGTCACAGTGCTCTTTCTCGTTCCACCGTCACCTGATGTTGCACCAAGTGTTACTTCCTGGATAGGGTTCTTCCAGTTGTCTACCTTTGAAACCTCGAATTTGGAAGCAAGGAGTTCCTGTATCTTCGGGGAAGTTGGTAGTGCTCCTGCCTGTGGTGCTTCTGCCATTCCGAAAGCAGATGCGAACAACTGTTCAGCAGGGAATCCAAGCATCCTTCCGATGTTGGCCATGTGCAGGGATATCTGGGATATCTCATTTCCCAGTGCATAAGCGAGTGCAGGATTAAGTCCTCCACCGCCGGATATGTTAAGCTCGATGTCACCTTCGATGGTCACACCTTCCAGTGACTCCACATCGAGGTCCTGCAACATATCACTAAGCTGTGATAATTTCATTTTCTTTGTCATGTGCATTCCACCATATGATATATTTGTTACAAACCAAGTTTCTGAGCGATCTTCTCAACTTCCTGTACTGCAATGGAATCGTCAGGAAGATCGAATAAAGGTTCCCCGGCAAGATCTCTCTCCACGATCATCTCATCCACGGGGATCATTCCTATCAGTTCAAGACCGAGTTCTTCAGCAGTACTGGAGATCCTCTCACGGTTTGCATCTGTGACCTTGTTCGCAATGACGTAGATGTTGGAAACGTCTGTTTCCAGCTCGTTAACAAGTTCCCTGATACGCTCAGCGGTCCGAAGACCCCTGCGTGAACCATCCGTAACAACTACAAGATCATCAACGTTCCTGAAGATCTTCCTGCTGAAATGTTCCAGACCGGCTTCAGCATCGATGATGAGTACATCATAGTTTGTCACAAGCTTGTTCATGATACCACGAAGCAGATTGTTCACATAACAGTAACATCCTGAACCTTCAGGCCTTCCCATGACCAGCAGGTCATATCCTGGCATCTCTTCAAGGATCTCATAGAGTTTTCCTTCCAATATGGATTCCTTGTTGACATCAGGAGGGAGATTGTCACGTTCCTCGTGCATGTACTCTTTTATGTCACCAATTGTCTTTGTAGTATCACATCCCAGAGTTTCCGGGAGATTTGTATCAGGGTCCGCATCAACGGCAAGGACTACCTTATCACCTTTTGTAAGTTGGCGAATGAGAAGACTGGTCGTTGCCGTCTTCCCTGTTCCGCCTTTACCTGTCACTGCAATTATCTTAGCCACAGAAGACCTCTCTTAGTCCTGTTTCTTAATGATTACCTTGTCAATGCTTACCTTTGCATTCTTAAGGACGATCTTTACACCGCCAGATCCGCCGCCGCTCATCATTGGCATGGATGGCATGAAGCCGCCAGTTGGCATCTGCATCTGTGGTGCAGCAAAGCCTGCCTGTGGAGCTGCTTCGGTTGCCTCTTCCTCTTCAGGTGCTTCCTCTTCTTCCTCTACCCACCTTGCAAGAATTGGGTGATCATTGTCCTTGAGGAAGTTCCTGAGACTCTCGACATCTGTTGCATCCTCTTCGGTTGCGATCTTGTCACGGATGTCCTCTGGAATGTCGCTGAGGATCTTGTCCTTGAGCATCTTAGGGAGCCAGACAACCCTGTCCCATCCACCGTCGGACTGAATGAACTTTGGTGAACGGAAGTAGTTGACACCTACACCGAGGAAACCTACTACCTGCTTACCTCCACCGGTCTGTCCTGCCATGGTTGAGAACTGGAGACCGTTTGGAGCTGTTCCTGCGAAGTCCCTGTCCACCCATCCGATACCGTCCACTTCAGGTATGTAGAAACCTACTACCTCGAAACATCCACAGGATGTGTGTGGGTACTCGAAGAATGAGTGCAGCTTGATACGGTCATATTCGCCGCTTGAAAGCCTCTCTGCAGCTTCGTTGACACCGGTGTATTCTCCGGATTCTGCGTCAATTACATCGCCTTTTGGAATTGCGAACTGAGGACCTTCAGGGTCTACCTTTGCAGCTGCCCTGCCGTCGAACCAGTTGATAGCACCACAAAGTGATATCCTGTCTGGTGTGACGACACAGACATTGGTTGGAGCGAATGATGCACAAAGAGTACATCCATAGAATGTGTCAACATCCTCATCGTGCAGGTCACGGGTCCTCTCATCTCTTGCCTTATAGACTGCCCTTGCATTCTCGACTTCCTTCTCGATCTCATCCATATCTGTGATGTAGATAGCTTCTACAGCCTCTATGAAAGGAAGTTCGTTCTTAAAGAGCATCATGATAGCTTTTGCAACAGATTCAAAGGAGGTCATGCCCTTTGCAACTGCATCCTTGCTTACCCTCATCCAGACATCGTCTCTCTGGTTCAGGTGCATGAAACCCTGTATGTAGTTCTGGAATTCGTGGTTCCTTCTTTCAACGATGGACTCAAGATCAGCTTCTACAAGCTCTCCTGCGATCTTGTAGATCATTGCAAGAGGATACCTGGAACCTTCTTCCATGTCTGAGATATCAGGACCGATAAGTGTGAACTTACCATCCTCCACCTCATTCATATCTGCTGCTCTTACAAGTTCGAATCCTTTGGATTTAGGACCTGCAAGTTCTGCATACATACCGTCTTTTCTAATCCTCTCTCCTTCAAACATAGGAGATATTTCAAAAGGAAATTCATCTGCCATGATTAGTTCTCCGTATTGTCACCATTCAAATAAATATCATAAATTCTCAACGAGTTCAGCAAGCGCTTCCACGTGTACCTCGGGCTTGAGGTTACCGAAGGACAATGTAGCGTTCTGCATGTAATGTCTTTCGATTGCCAGAGCCTTCAGGTCAGTGAAGTTCTTAATTCCTGAAAGTACCTGATCAAGATAGTACTTCTTGTGTCCAAGGAAGACAACTGTGTCATACGGACCCTGTCCGTCAAGACCTGTCCAGTTCTTGTCCCCGAGGAAAGTACCAAGTGAGTGTATGTTGATGTACTTTGCGCCGATATCCTTGTTGACAAGGGCCGTAATGGAATGTCCGGTAGCAGCTACCGGAATTCCCTTCTTTGCCATTGCGACTATCTTCTCGATGATCTGTTCATTGTCCACTATCTCAGAGCCTACTACAAGAAGCGGTCTCTTTGCCTTTGAAAGCATCTTGCCTGCAACATTGGGGTTTACAGGTTTTGCCATCTTTCTACCATAGGTGGAGTATATCTGTGTGTTCTTGGTGGTGTCTACCATTTAACATTCCCCCTTGCAGAGTCTCTTTACGTTAGTAGGCTGGGCAGAAACATCTGCCTTCATTGCCGGACCGGAAATGATCTTCTTACGCTTCCAGTCGACCTCCCATCCGTGTTCTGCCTCAAGGATCTTGAGAAGCTCCTCACGCTTTGCAAGCGGAAGGTCTGTCTCTGTCCTTACGAACCTGTACCAGTCCTCAGGCATGTGACCGAGGTACTTCTGACTGAGCTCCATGTAGTGGGTCAGTTTGATCATCCTTCCCATGCTGTTGTCAGATGGACGGATACAGTTCTTTGCAAGCATCGGGAAGAGTTCCTCAATGGACTCAGCGGTTGTGAGCAGGAACTCAGGTGCGGATGGGATAGGCATCTCTGAACCGTCCCTTGCATCGTATACCTTCCATGCTGCTTCATCATATGGCTTACCGATGAGTGCCCTTCTGTACTTGGAACCGTGTGGTCCGACAATTACAGGTATACCGAGCCTGTTACATCCTGAACCGATCGCAACTGCCTTCTGTGAGTATGCTCCCCATGCTACACCGACAGCACCGATACGGTTTGTGATGTAGTCAGCGATCTCCTCATAGTTACCTGTAACATTCCTCTGAGCGAAGATGGCAGCTACCTTGATCGCTGTTCCTGTGATGTGTGAGTTGGAGACACATGAACCTACATTGATGAGGTTACCGGCAAGGAACTTTGCAGGATATTTCTCATAGAGGGTCTCACCGTCCTCGTTCTTGTACATACCGAGGTCCATTGCTGAACATCCGGACATGACGACGATGTAGTTCCTCTTGAGCATCTCATCTGCAACCTTGTACAGGTCCTTTGTACCGTTAGGATAGTTGGAACATCCTACCATTGCAATGATACCTGGAGTTGTACCAAGAACAAGGTTGACACCTTCCTCACGGATCTCAGGGTCACTGATCTGTCCTCTTCCTGCACGTACAATACCCTTCTCTTCACTGATGAGTTTCTGTGAAGCCTTTTCTATCATGTTGAGGACAGGGATATCCTTTGGACATGCCTGGTCACATCTTCCACAACCGATACAGAGGTCGTGGAGTTCCTCGAACTTGCGGAAGTCCTTGTCAACACCATCTTTCATGGCTGCCATGATCGGAAGGTTTACAGGACAGTCAAGTTCACAGGCACCACACTGGACACATTTCTCTGAAAGTTCCTGAAGTTCCTCATCGCTTGGAAGTGCGGTTATACCCATGTCGTCACGTATCTTTGACATCTTGATAGCAAGTTCAGGTGCTACCTCTCCAAGGGTATCGAAGTTGAGAATAAGTGCTCCGGGGTCCTTGAAGGTTGAAAGGTCTTCAATGATCTCTGCTGCACTGTCATTTGACCTGTTAGGCAGACCGTACATGATCTTCTCGTTCGTTGTGATAACAGGGATAGAGAGTTTCTTTGCCTCGTCAAGGACGTCAGCCCTGACACACTGTTCATCCACAACGATCACATCAGGTACACCGGACCTGATCATCTTGAGTTCCTTTGCAAGGGTACCGATGATCTTAGCGTGTGGCTGACCACCCTTCTCAGCCTGGTAACGTGTCATGTCAAGAGCAGTACAGCACAGTCCTGCAAGCTCGATCTTGTCATCGAGGTCATGATCGTGTATGTAATCCATGATATAGGTTACACCGGAGACGTTGTGTCCGATAACAACAAGCACTGGCTTCTGGGGATCGATGCATCCCATTCCGATCTCAACGAGTGGTGTGTCGGTCTCAGCCTTTGGCATTCCGAGACATGACATCTGTGCAAGGTCGGATACTTCCATACCTACGTGGTCAAGCATACCACCGTGAAGGATCTTAGACTCGAAGTCAATGGCGGCTCCTTCCTGCCCTGCGTGGATGGTAGCAAGAAGCTGGTTTACCTGTTCCTCAACATAGTCCATTACCTCTTCGAGGTCACCAAGGGTCTCTGGTCTGATGCCTGTAACAGCCTGGGTGTTAGGAGCTATGAGGTTTGAAGGTCCTACATCTATTGGTTTGTCACGTCCGTACTTATCGATCAGGTGATGAAGGATGTGACGACCGTGTGCAGAGTGTGCTGCAGTACCGGTGATTACTCTCAGAAGGGTCTCACGTGCCTGGTGTGCTTCCATGTTGATACCACATGCACCTTCCTTGTTACCGGTAAGGTCACACTTACCAAAGGTACAGTAACAACACTGGTCACAGACAGGAGTGTAAACTGGCTGGTAGCGTGACAGCAGCTTATAATCCCAGTCCCTGAGACCGGAGATACCCGGTTTAGGAGTTGGACCTACTTCTATTCCTTCTTCCTCTGCTTTTTTCTCAATGGCACCTACGATCTTGCCGATCGTGATCTGGACGTTTTCCAGTTCGTCAATGGAAAACTTTCCAGCTTCTATGTCGCTCATGTTTGTTTTGTCCTCCTTTATAGGTGTAGAAGTGCTACGAAAAAACACTGTTGTATGATTTAGTATTATTTGCAAATCAATTCGTAATATTTTTGAAACTGTTATGTAGGGTGTTCTAATAACACCACCCTATATAAAAAAGTTTCCTAGATCTATCATGATTATTTGTGACCATTCTTTTCAATGTTTCACATAAGGTCCGGTCAATAGAATATATACGTACATATGAGTAATAAGTGACAACAATACACGATTTTCACATATAAGTTTTCCGATAAATATCACGATTATTCTTGACAATAAAAAAGCTCTCAAGATGTATTTTTCGGAAACGGTTTTATTTAATGCCAGTATACCATAAAGAAGCATTAAGAACACGGTGAATCATTTGGATAAAAAATGCTGGATATGTGGCAAAGAAGAGAGCATTCCCTTCAGATGTCGTTTTTGCGATAAGGTCTTTTGTTCCAAGCACAGGCTTCCCGAGCAACATGCATGCGAAGGCCTTGAACAGCTCAAACAGGACAGATCATACAGCGGAAGCCCAGGATATGGGAATTACGGAAATGATGATATCTTCAAGGATGCACTGAAGAACACTGCGAAACATGCAGCCAAAAGCGCAGTGAAAGGCATGGGCAGTAATATTAAGTACTCCATGAAAAGCAGCCCTTCAATGGCGATCATCTACCTCTGTATATTCTCGTTCATCCTACAGATAGTGATACCGGGCTATCAGGAATTGTTCCAGATGGTGCCTGCATTCATACTATCGCACCCATGGACACTGTTAACCCACATGTTCATCCATGCAGACTTCACCCACATATTCTTCAATATGCTGGTACTGTTCTTCTTCGGACCTGAACTTGAAAGGAGAGCAGGCAAAAATATATTCCTTAATGTATACCTCACAGCGGGTCTTGTTGCTGCCATAGCCTATTCCCTGACCACAGACAACCCCTTCATACCTGTTGTCGGTGCCAGTGGGGCGATAATGGGAATATTTGCAGCCCTTGCCATAATAGCACCGGACATAAAGGTATACGTATATTTCATCCCCATGCAGATCACACATGCATTGATACTCTTCGCCATAGTTGATTTTGTCCTGCTGGGTTCGAACGATATGATAGCTCACACTGCCCACCTGAGTGGTATACTTGTGGGTCTGCTCATGGGAAGCCGTATAAAGCGAGCACAGATAAAGTATAGTTCATACGGCAACACATATTATCGAAGGTGATCCTGTTGGTGGGAGCAAGGAGCAACCTTGCCAGGCTTTTTCCAAGACCTGAAGAGGGCGAGTTCATCCCCATACAACTAATTGATATGCAGGAAAAACTTGCAGGCTGGTCCCCTCAGCTCAGACGTTCGGTATACGTTGACGATTTTAAGGATACAGAAGGACTGAAAAGAGTAAGGGAAATAACACTCCTGAAGGTCTACAACTGGCTGCTTGATGGTGAGAGCCTTATAGAACTGTCTGACATGGAAAGAGAACAGTTCGAGGAAGTAATGGATACTTTTATAAAACATGGCGGAGAAATTCTTTTTACCAGAAAGCGAAGTGGTGGGAGGCTTGTGAACTATTTTATACTGAACGATAGTTGCAAACCGGATGCAGACGTTGAGAAAAGATCGCTGGATGAAATAATATGACGTAGAACCCGATAATGGTAAATATTCTCATATTCTTTCATAAAACAGCGCATCCCCAGTAACAGTTATATCCTATTAGTAAAAACCCATAGTAATAATATTTATAACGTACGATCTGTACACATATCACCTTATATTTCAATTATTGGAACTTGTCGGATATGATCATTTTGAAAGTTCATATCCATATTATAGTTATAGTGAGGCATCATGGCTAATGTGAAAACCGGACTTAATTCAATTGTAAAATACCTTAGTACCAAGAAAGAGACAGGCAGGCGCAGCATCGGTCTCCTTGTAGATGGTCCCAACGTATTACGCAAGGAATTCAATGTGAACCTCGAAGAGATAAGGGACGTCCTGAAAGAATACGGTAACGTGAAAATAGGAAGGGTATTCCTTAATCAGTATGCATCTGACAAACTTGTAGAGGCCATTGAGAACAATGGTTTCGAACCTATTATATGTTCAAGTGATGTTGACGTGAGACTGGCAGTGGAAGGAATGGAACTCGTCTATAACCCCACTATCGACACAATGGCACTTGTTACAAGGGATGCTGATTTCAAACCACTTCTTAACAAGGCCAATGAACATGGAAAGGAAACCATAATATTTGGTGTGGAACCCGGTTTTTCAACAGCTTTGAGGAACTCTGCAGACTATGTCATCATCCTCGAGAATGACGAGATGAACTATTACGATGATAGTCATTTCAAAGAAGAAGAGGAAGCTGTCCCTGAAACAGAGATCAGGCACAACTCAAAACATAAAAATGAAGCAGTGATGCATTAATAGGCAATTAATGCTGTTTTGCTTCTTTTACCATTGTCTCAAGTCTTGAAGGAGATATACCGTTCTTTGTTTCGGTACAGTTCTTTATCCTGTCAAGGAGCCCGGCTAGTTGTTCATCTGAAAGCTGGTGGCCCATATCACCGACAATTCCTTTCAGGGCCTTCATTCCCGTATGTTTACCTACGATCAGATGGCGCTTCCCACCTACCATCTCCGGGGTGAATAGCTCATAGGTACGAGGTTCCTCAAGGATCGCACACACATGGATACCTGATTCATGTGAGAAAGTATGCTCACCTACGATAGCTTTATTGACCGCAGGCTTAAGTCCTGAGTATTCATTGACCATCTTTGAGAGCTCAGTTAGCCCGGTAGTATCATACCTGTCAATTCCATATTGGATCCTCAATGCAACGAGAACTTCCTCAAGTGAGGCATTACCTGCTCTCTCTCCAATGGCGTTCACAGTCGTATGAAGTTGTTTTGCACCTGCCTCAGCAGCAGCAAGAGTGTTTGCGGTTGCCATTCCAAGATCATTGTGGCAGTGTATACATACAGGAGTATCAACCGTTTTCCTGATCTCACTTACAAGATAATAGGTAGTACTTGGATTCAGGATACCGATTGTGTCAGCAATACTCACATAGTCTACTTTGTACTCCTCAGCAGCCTTGAAAGCATTCTTAAGCACCTCTACATCTGTCCTGCTACCGTCCTCTGCTGCGAACCTGACACCTACGCCATGGTCCTTTGCATACTGGACAGCTTCCATTGCACAGGAGAACATCTCCTCACAGCTCTTATGGTACTTATATTTAAGATGGAGATCGGACATTGCGATGAATATGCTGATGAAATCAACATCACAGTCGACTGCCGTCTCAACATCACTTACCTTTGACCTGGCAAGACAGCATGTACGTGCATCGAGTCCCATGTTGGCAATTTCCTTAACAATTGCCTTTTCAGAGACGGATACCACAGGGAATCCTGCCTCGATGATATCCACACCAATGGAGTCCAGTTTTGTTGCAAGGGCGATCTTCTCCTCCCTTGTAAAGACCACTCCGGGTGTCTGTTCACCATCCCTGAGTGTCACGTCGCAGATCTCAATATCAAGAGGTGGTAAATTCAGATGATCCATAAGCTTGTTTCTTGAGTAATCCTTATTTTCTGACATGGTTCTGACTCCTGTGATTGCTGTGAATTTCCAGTTCCATTATATAACTGTTAGGTTTTTTGAGATAATTTGCGTCTTTTCAGCATTTGCTGAAGAGTAATGTTTATCTAGTGAATAGAAGGCAATTTTATGCTGATTTCAATGATCTTTCCGATATTCCTATCAGGCAGAAGGGTCACGCCAGTGCTCATCAGGCAAGCTTGCTCTGTACCTTTTCATAGAATCCATTTACGGAACTACTGACGAACCTTGCAGGGTTCTCTCCCCTGGTGATCGTGACCACATCATTCTCCTTCATATCATAGGAATGCTGTCCATCTATGACAATTACAGCCTCCTTCTCCGGAATTGTCATCTCCACCTTGATACTGCTGTCACCCGGTACGATCCAGGGTCTGGCAGACAGCTTGAAAGGAGCTATAGGGACCACTATTGATGCATCAACACGTGGATCCACGATGGGACCACCAGCACTCATTGCATATGCCGTCGAGCCCGTAGGTGTTGCAATGACGATACCATCAGCCCTCATATCCTCTATCTCCGAATCATCCACCGCTATCCTGAATGTAAGGATCTTTGCCGGTCTTGCAGTAATGAGAACTATCTCGTTGGTGGCATCCTGTAGCCTTTTACCGTTAAGGTGCACACTGAGCCGTGAACGCTCTGTATAAGTGAAACCTTTCAGCACATCCTCAATGTTCTCAATGGCATCCTCCGGGGGCACATCCACAAGGAAACCCAGAGTTCCCATATTGATGCCAAGTACCGGCAACGGGTCTTCCATCTTCGATATATTTCTGAGCACCGTGCCGTCACCTCCCACAGAAATTATCATCTGCACACCTGCAGCACGCATTTCCTCCACCGGAAGGGTGTTCTCTGTCAGCCCGAGGTGCGTTCCTGTCTTTGGAGAGAGCACGATGTCCACCTTTGAGCTGAACTCATCGTGGATCATCCTGACCATATCAAGAGCATCCTGATGATCGAAGCGCGATACAATTCCTATTTTACTGACCTTCATGTACTATCCCTGTTGAAAGCTTTAAGATCCGTTCGTGTGCAAGTCCGTTGGATGCGACCACACTATCCCTGCCCATTACTTTGTCCTCTAACTTTAAAGATTCACCGTATCCGTTGGTAATGATACCTCCGGCCTCTTCTACGATAAGCTTGCCTGCGACAATATCGGTCATACGCATCGTGCCCCTGACGTCTGCGAATGCATCGATCATCCCCGCTGCAACGTAACACAGCTCAAGCGCCACACTTCCAAGTGCCCTTATCCTTCTGACACTCCCGGAAAGTCCGGCAGCATTTTCTATATTGTTCCTGTAACCGTAAATACTTACGCAGAATCTGCTGACATCCCTGTTGTCAGATATAGAGATACGATTCCCATTAAAAAAGGAGCCTTTCCCTGCCTCTGCATGAAAAGTATCACCTGTGGCAAGGTTCCTTACGAATCCAAAACGTATATCGTTCAGGTCCTTTGTGGTCACAGCGATCGAAAGACCATAGAAGGGAATCCCCTGTGATGCATTATAGGTTCCATCGATAGGGTCTATTATCATTGTGTGTTCGGGAGAAGTCCCGATCATCTTTTCCCCTGCCTCCTCACTGATCACCCTGAATGAAGTACCCTCTTTCTCCAGCAGGTCAAAAATAGCTTTTTCGGAAACATCATCAATTAGTTTAGTGGGCGTTCCGTCAGCCCCTGTATAAAGGACCCTGCCGGCGTCCGATGTGCCGACAAGTCCCTCGATGGCACTATGCACTGCCTCAGCTATCCTTTCACTCAGTTCCAGGAAATTGCCTGTACGCTGCATAGAGCCATTCTCGGTCTAAAGTTATCTTAGATTCCCATTGACTTGTTGGTCTTTGCTACTGACTTTGCACCATCGGATTCCAGCTCCATCATGGCACGGATAGCATCGACGTTCTCAGGAATGACATCTGATTCCTGGTGGATGGCCTGGAAGAAGTAAAGCTCACCCTCATACATTGTAACAGAGTCTTCCCAGACACAGTTCTCCCACATGTCGCCCCTTGGGCGTCCAAGGTCCTTTCCAAGCTCCATTATCTCGGCTGTAGAGCTGATACCCTGACCGACCATCCTTACACGTGGCTGTTTTGCAAAGAGATCCTTTACATCATCAGATGTGCAGTCCTTCTCAAGCTCGATGTTGAGGGTGTGAAGGTGCATAAGGGTTGTTGGAAGCTTTACAGCGGTTGATGTGATGTTGATGTGAGGGATGACGGACTTTACATCAGGACCGTGGTGTGAAGGGAGCTTGATAGGGTTCGGGACGATAGCATTGATCGGACCGGTCTTGATATCGTTAGGATCTGCGGACCTTCTCATGAGAGTGACCCTTACCTTCTTTACACCATATTCCTGGTCCAGCGGATAGATCACTCTGCACAGACCTGTGGTGTTACAGGATACTACCCTTACGAAGTCCTTGCCAAGTGCTTCAGCATAGTTTGCCTCAGAATTGAATGAACATCCTGCAAGCTCGTGGTCCTCGCCACCCTGCCAGATCGCCTTGACACCTGCCTTCTCGTAGAGTGCCTTGTTCTTCTCACCAACACCACCTGGTGTACAGTCGACCACGACATCGGCCTCTGAGATCATGTCCTCGACAGTTCCTGCTGCAGGGATACCTGCTTTTTTCATGGCATCGACCCTGTCATCAAGGGTATAGACATCATATCCCCTGTCGTGAGCTACGAAGGCCTCATAATTTGGCCTTGTCTTGGCAACACCGATTATTTCCATATCGTCCTGTAAGGTCACAGCATCAGCAACACGTTTACCAATGGTACCATACCCGTTTATTGCAACTTTTACTTTAGACATCTTAGTTCCTTCCGATCGAAATTTAGTTTATATATTTGTAAAGTTCAATATGAATTTAATTGAATATAGATCATAAGATCATTTTTGAAGCAGTACTGCCTCTCCTGTTCCAAAGTTAATTTCTTTTATCGAGCCCTTTACGGTCTCTTTTTCCCCGAGGATCCCATAAAGGTCTATATTATCATCATTAACAACTATCTTTGTAACTGACTCCATGACAGTATCACGGGTCTCGCCACTTACAAGGACAACCTTGAGTTCACACATAATATATCACTCCTCAAATAAGCGGGCAACTGAACAGCCCTTAGGTGCACCGATATCCTCTCCCACAGGATCACATTTCACCTTAAGTAAATAGGCTATAGGTCTATAATTCTCTTCTGACAGTGTCTCGTAATTTGCCATTCCCTTACTTATAATAAGTGATGCATTATCCAGTGCATCTTTAAGTTCCTGCGGTGCTTCCTCAAAGCGGACACCTATGGAATTGGAACCTGTTGTAAGTACCCTGTCAACCTTTTCAGCAATACCGAACTCCTCGATCTCATCCATGGTGACATCGTTCAGGATAGGAGCACCCCTGACAACGAGGGTGATGTTGCCACCCATCTTCTTTATGGTCTCGAAAACAAGGGTATCGATAAGTATCTCCCCGCAGTTGTCGGCAAGATATACGACATTGCTGAGCCTGTCCAGCATCCTGTCCGTATCATCTATGTCCAGACCACGTTTGAAATGTTCCTTGAAGGTCTCATCGAAGACATCAATGGGTACTTCAAGACCCATAACACCATAGTCGAAGTAGTTACCGATAACAGCGGCAAGCACAGCGCGCTTGAACTCGGCGACAACATCGTCGTCACCATTGAAGACATGGGAACGTATTACCGGCATGAACCTGGCTGCGACCTGACTGCTCAGTTCCTTCACTTCACGATAGGGATCTGTGTCATCAAGGATCTCATAGGCTTTCCTGTGCATAGGAGTGGATAACTCTGCTGCAGGCATACCTGGCTGATAGAGAGCATTGAGCACCTCTATTCCACCGAGAACCGCCTTCTGGATCAGTTCCTCGTCATCGGTCGACAGTTCCGCTTCCTGGTGGACCCTGGATAGCAGACAATATGAACATCTTGGGTGAACTTTCATGGGACCATTCCTGTATGGGTTGTCGGGTCTGTATTTTTATCATGTGCAATAAGCTTAACCTTGCCTGAGTACTTGAAATATCCGAAAAAGAAAAAAAGCTTTGTGTGTATCTTTAACCTGAGTCTTATTTCAAGACCACAGAAGGTGATCATGAACAATACAGGATCTCTCAAAAAAAGACGCTTTAAACTGAAAACAGAACACGGTCGTTATATAATACTTGGCAGCATCGATGGTATACTGGCAGTTCTGGGTGTGGTGATAGGCACTTCCCACGTATCCGATGACCCTACCATTGTTATCAATGCAGCACTTGGTGGCGCGGTAGCACTTGCACTCACCAACGGCATAGGCTCATATCTGGCCGAAAGTGCAGTAGAGTACGGCAGGCTTGCAGAAATGGAAAAACCTCTCCTGCGCAGCCTCAACAGCACAAGACTGGAACAGGAAGCTAAAAAGAAGATATGGAACGATTCTTTCTTCCACGGCGGCGCCAGCTTCTGCGGCTCCCTTGTACCGATACTCCCTTTCATGCTTCTCGATGAATATATGCTTGAGGTGGCCATCGTTCTGAGCATAGTTGTCCTTTCGATACTTGGAATATATTCAGGAAAACTGGCAAAGCAAAGCATGATAAAACACTCGGTTCGTATGGTGGGACTTGGAATTATGATAGTGGTTGCAGTTACAATGCTGGGTCTGGAGTGAGGGTTTATTCAACTCCACCTGCAACATATTATAGGAACAAAGAACAATGCAACCACCCGTCACAGGCGGCACGGTCCTTTACTGCAATCCTGAATATTTTTGAGATAATGCAGTTGTTTAAAATTGTCGGGTTCAAAGTTGCAATTCATGGAAACAACATGATGCTGTGGGAATAGTAAACATTATGGAATGTTTATCATGAGCAATTTTCCTGCTGGCAGATATAAATTTTTTATTATGGTCAACTATCAGCTCTGTAGAAAAACTCGTTTGTGTGCAGGAACAAAATTTAAGCTACAGAACATCTCTTGCACTTTTTCGGATTGTGCCGGCTTCGCCGGACCCTTCGGGATGTTTTAGTTATTCATGATCAGTGGTCGCCTTCAATCTTCACTTACTTTTAAATGCCATGTGAATGTATAGGTCCCTCATGCTTTTGACGTTCGCATTACTGATCGTAAGTCTTGTCATGATAACAAAGGGTGCCGACTGGTTCGTGGAATCAGCAGTTAACATCTCAGAGAAAAGCGGTATCCCAAAGATCATCATAGGAGCTACGATAGTCAGTTTTGCAACCACGGCACCGGAATTCACTGTGTCTGCCATGGCAGCATATCTTGACCATGTTGAGATGACAGTGGGTAATGCAGTGGGTTCGGCAATATGCAACATCGGCCTTGTCCTTGGAACCGTCATCCTGATCAAAGCGATCCCTGTGGAACTTCATGGCTTCACACGTAAAGGAGGGTTCATGCTTGGTTCCGCCCTGCTTCTGATAGTTGTGGCATATGACGGTGTTGTCTCACCATTTGACGGAATACTGTTGTTGACGGTGTTCCTGGGATTCATGTATTATAACTTCCGCCTCCAGCGTGCGGTCTTTGACGGAAAGGACGAACTCAGGGAGAAGGTACCCCTCGTCCAGTTGAAAAAAGATATAGCTCTTTTCATCGTGGGTGCATTGCTTGTTGTTGTGGGAAGCCGCATTCTTGTTGATGCAGGTATAACCATTGCAGAATGGCTCGGCATTCCTGAGATGATAATAGCCCTGACACTCGTTGCACTTGGAACATCACTACCGGAACTTATCACAGCGGTCTCAGCCACATTGAAAGGACATCAGGATATTTCCATAGGCAATATACTTGGTGCAAATACAATGGATATAGCACTCATTCTCGGTGCTTCCTCACAGATAAGACCACTGACAATTCTCAATCAGTCCCTTGTATATGATTTCCCGCTGATGATCGTATTGATGGTGCTCCTCCTCATCTTCGGAATAACAGGAAGGAAACTGGAGAGATGGGAAGGTGGAGTTATCCTTGCTGTCTATCTCGGATATGTGGTCGGTCTGTTCACAATTTTCAATTGACCTACAGTACCCTATACCGATCTAATGAGCATGAGAAGTGTATTACCACTGCATCCATTTTATCGTCCCCTCATATGCATTTCCTGAGACTTCGCCCGAAATATTTTGAGAAGTGAAACAATACATTTAAATCAGGATAACTTTCTAACTCTTTTAACAGGGGTGTTCTATGAACAGAAAAATAGTAGTATTCATAATGTTGCTTGTATTGTCACTGGCAGTATCAGGCTGTAGCGATAAGGAAACCACCACCACCATAGAAAGCGAGGATGGGGAAGAATATGAGGTCACCTATACAGAAGGTGATGTCGGGGACGAGGAATGTCCTGTAGGTTCCTCATGGACCGCAAGTAATCCGAGCACCGGCGAAATAATGACCATGGAGATCGTTGGCAGGGAAGAGATCGAAGGCATCGAGATGTGCCATGCCGTCTATGAAGCCAATGTCATAGGAGAGGACAACGTAGCCAGAGTGGATTATTACTGGTCCGATGAAGAAGAGGATGGTGCATTCATGTTCATCGCCTATGATGAGGATGGGAATATCGTCTCCGAGATGAAGGCCATGAACGGTAAGATGACGATCACAGGTGAAGATGGGGAAACAATTGAAATGGACATACCTCAGGATGAATGAGGGCATTTCGATTTCCACTTTACTTTTTTCTCTTTTTCTCAATAGTTCCATTATCTGTCCGGCAATCCGTCCTCTGTATCGGGGGCCTGACGTCTAAATAGCTGCTTTTAAATATGATAATTACTATCAGTAATAGCCATGCAACTTCCATCACCAGATGAACTGAAGCAAAAAAGGAATGATCTGGGTCTTACACAGAGCGACCTTGCAAAAAGAGCAGGTGTCAGCCAGCCCCTGATAGCCAGAATAGAAGCAGGGGATGTAGATCCAAGACTGTCTACACTGAAGAAGATAATCGATGTGTTCAATGATATAGAGAAGGAAGATATCTATCTCAAGGATATAATGCACCGGGAAATTATATCAGTATCACCTGATGAGAGCATCGACAGAGCAGTACATATCATGGAAGACAACAACATCTCACAGATACCCGTTATTCAGGAAGGGATCTCTGTCGGCAGTATATCAGAGGAGATGATAGTCAGGTCCATGGCAGACAAAAAGACCTCTGTGGTATCCCACATGATGGTCGGTGATATCATGGGTGATTCATTCCCGACCCTTAGCCCCGGCACAGATGTAAAGACAGCATCTTACATGCTTGAGAAGAACCCTGCGGTTCTGGTGCTGGAAAAAGGTCAGGTAACCGGTGTTGTGACAAAATACGACATATTGAAACTGCTTAGCGAATAGGGTTTCAGGAAAGTGTCCGGCTAAAGTTAAATAATAAGGTTGCATATGTGGCAAAGTCGCCTGTTCAGAGCGACGGGACTGCATAAATTTGAATCGCACGCATAATTTGCATCAAATACAAATTCAACATCAATAACCAATCCCAGCAATTTCACCTACAATAAGTTACAATATATTACACTAATAATTATCAGGAGATCAGTATGAATCTTGAAGATACACTTCTTATGATGCCAGGACCTGTTCCGGTGGCACCTCGCGTACTCAGGGCAATGTCAAAACCCATGATCAACCACAGGGGCGCAGAGTTCTCAGCAATGTACGATGACTGCTGTGAGATACTGGCAGACGTATTCCAGACAAAGAACGACATTTTCATCTTGAGCGGATCAGGAACCGCTGCAATGGAAGCTGCTGTGGGATGCACAGTAGGTAAGGACGACGTTGTTGTAGCCCTTGAGAACGGTAAGTTCGGTGAGAGATTCAAGGATATCGCAGCAAGATACGGAAAGGTGAACCCACTTGCCATCGAATGGGGACACTCCTTCGACCTCAGTGAAGTAGAGAAGAAGCTCGAAGAAGGTGCAAAGGCGATCACCCTTGTACACAACGAGACCTCAGTAGGTATCCAGAACCCTGCAGAAGAGATCGGCAAACTTGCAAAGAAGCATGATGCACTCTTTATCATGGACGGTGTGACAACCCTTGGCGGGGACACAGTAAAGACAGACGAATGGGGAGTCGATATCGCAGTGGTAGGCTCACAGAAGTGTCTTGCAGCACCACCAGGACTTTCAATGATCTCTGTAAGTGAACGTGCCCTTGCAGCAATGGATGAAAAGGATGCACTTCCATATTATCTCGACCTTAAGGCATACAAGAAGAGCGGTGACAAATCACAGACACCATACACCCCTGCAGTACCATTGTTCTTTGGTCTTCAGGAAGCCCTTCACATCGTAAAGGAAGAAGGCATGGAAGCAAGGATCAACCGCCATGCAACTGGTGCAAAGGCGATCCGTGCAGCAGCAGCAGCAATGGGTCTTGAGATGTTCCCACAGCTCCACGATGATCACAGCTACTATTCCAACACTGTCACAGCTATGAAGGCTCCGGAGGGAGTTACAGGCAATGACATCAAGAAGGACCTGATGGCAAAAGGTATCACCATTGCCGGTGGCCAGTCACATCTTAGCGGTAAGATCTTCAGGATAGGAAGCATGGGTAACGTCCAGCCAAAGGATATCATGCTGACAATACAGGAACTTGAAGTTGTCCTGAAGAAAAGAGGAGTAGTATCCGAGATAGGAGCAGGGATCGAGGCAGCCAGCGAAGTGCTGGATACCCTCCTTTAATTAGTATCACCTAATATCCGATAACATAACATATCCAGTACAGGTTGACCATGGCTACAATAGGGGTCGTTGACACAACATTCGCACGCTTCAATATGGGAAAGGCGGCTATCGATGAGATCAAGCAGAACATGTCTGCGAAGATCATCCGCAGGACGGTTCCCGGCATCAAGGACCTTCCTGTGGCAGCCAAGAAGCTCATAGATGAGGAAGGTTGCGACATAGTCATGGCTCTTGGCATGCCAGGCAGCAAGGAGCAGGATAAGATCTGTGCACATGAGGCATCCACAGGGATAATCCAGGCGCAGCTTATGACCAACACCCACATCATAGAGGTCTTTGTTCACGAGGATGAGGCAAAGGACGAGAACGAACTTGTCTTCCTCATGGACCAGAGATCAAGGGAACATGCACTCAATGTGGTCAAGATGCTTGCCAGACCTGAGAAGATGATAAAGGAAGCAGGAACCGGTCAGAGACAGGGATTCGAGGATGTCGGACCTGCGAGGATATAATCTTATAAATGAAGAGAACAGATGATCCAATGATCGATCTGGATCAATTAAAATAATCTAAACTCTTAAGTGATCATTATGACCATAAAATTGGGATTTGTAATAGCTGAATTCAACAGGGACCTTACCTACCAGATGGAACTGCTCGGTGAGGAACATGCAAAGTTCCTTGGAGCAGAGGTAGTGGAGAAGATCCTGGTACCCGGAGTATATGATATGCCACTGGCTATCAAGAAGCTCTGCGAACGCGACGACATCGACGCAGTGATTACCGTCGGAATCGTTATCGAAGGTGCAACGCAGCATGACGAGATAGTCGTGCAGCATGCTGCCAGGAAGATCACGGACCTTTCACTTGAATACAACAAACCTGTGACACTGGGTATCGCAGGACCAGGTATGACCAGGATGGAAGCACATCAGCGCGTGGATTACGCAAAGCGTGCTGTCGAGGCGGCTGTCAAGCTTGTACAGCGCCTGTAGACCGATAACTGATCAAAAGAACAGTATCTTAAAGAGCAAAACTAAAAAATGGTTGTGTTAATTGCATGGCATCATCAAGGTTAACAAGGGTGGAAGAGTCAGCAACGATGAAAGCTGCAAATGTTGCCAACAAAATGAGACAGGAAGGCATTGATGTGATCAGTTTCACTCTGGGTGAACCTGATTTCGATACTCCTAAGCATATTTGTGATGCAGCAGCAGATGCGATGTACAGGGGAGAGACACACTACGCACCTGGTGCTGGAATTCCCGAGCTTAAAAATGCTATTGCTGAAAAACTCTGTACAGAGAACAAACTGGAAGCTAAAGCTTCTGATATAGTTGTCACACCGGGGGCAAAGCAGGCTATTTTCGAGATAATGATGTCAGTACTTGACGACAATGATGAAGCGGTCCTTTTCGACCCTGCATGGGTATCATACGACCCTGCCATCAAATTTGCAGGTGCCAACACAACATGGGTCCCTACTGACCCGGAAGATGGATTCAAACCAGAGAATATTGAAGAATACATCACCGATAAGACAAAGCTCATTGTGGTCAACAGTCCCGGAAATCCCACAGGTGCTGTCTATGACAAACAGACACTTAAGAATATAGCCGACATAGCCATCGATAATGATATCCTTGTACTCTCTGACGAGATATACGAGAAGATAATCTATGACCAGAAGCATGTCAGTATAGGTTCCTTTGACGGGATGCAGGACAGGACCATAACGGTCAACGGTTTTTCAAAAGCATATGCAATGACCGGATGGAGACTTGGATATGTCCATGCAAGACCGGATATCATCAAAGGCATGTTGAAGATACAGTCCCACTCGGTCAGCAGCGCAACAAGTTTTGTCCAGTACGGTGGTATCGCAGCTCTTGAAGGACCACAGGAACCCGTTACAGAGATGGTGGACAGGTTCAGGATGAGACGTGACCTTCTGGTTGACGGACTGAACGATATAGATATAAAGTGTCAGAAACCTGGTGGTGCCTTCTATGCATTTGCCGATGTCAGCGAATACGGGGATGGCAATACCGTCTCAGAGAAGCTCCTCATGGATGCACATGTTGCAGTGACCCCAGGATCTGCTTTCGGAGAAAGTGGCAGGAACTTCATCAGGATATCCTATGCTACATCAATTGAAAGGATACAGGAAGGATTGGAAAGGATAAAGACAGCACTTGTCTGATATTCCTTTTTCAATTATCTTTACTTACTATTTTTAATATGATCGCGTTTGATCGAAAAAAGCATTCTTAATTATTCTTGTTGATAGCGCTCAAGCACCTTTTTGATGATCTTCCCGCTACTGCAGAGAGGACATGTCAGTGACTGGCCGACCCTTACGACCTTGCAATCGAAGCCCCTGTCATGCAGATCATTCTGGAGCCTGTCGATATCAAAACCCTGATCGTAACCAAGTGCGATGATGTCAGGCCTGATCTCCATGATCGGCTCAAAGATATCAGATTCACTACCAAGAAGTGCTTTGTCCACCACTTTCAGGGAGCTTACCATCTCAAGCCTTTGTTCATCGGGAATGATAGGTTCTGGTTTATGTCTTATCATAGACTGCCTGGCAACTATCACATATAGTTCATCACCCATCTTCTTAGCTTCGCTAAGATAGAGTATATGTCCCGGATGAAGCAGATCGAATGTCCCTGTTGCTAGTACTCTTACCAAAACATCACCTGTGTATCGCACCCTATAAACAGCATCTGTTATAAAGATAGCTACATATCACATATTTCAAAAACAACACATCTAATCAGGTTTTTTGGGTGAAATCTGCACAGTTTTTATATAAGGAGATATATAGATAATGAACTAATATTATATCATTGGTCAACTTACTATAAAAACAATTTCTTGAGCCTGGATTAGCTGTCTATTGAAGGTTATGGTGACTGCATGAAAATATACAACAAAACGGTAGTAACCCTCGGAATAGTATTTATGTTCCTGTTCCTTCTCACCGCATCAGTTACACATTATGTCTTCATGACCCACACCCAGCAGATAGAGAATGAAGTTCTGGAAGACAATAGCCTCAGAGTACAGCGTGCATTCAGCAATGAAATAGACCACGTCGACAAGAGCACTTATGACTGGGCTGCATGGGATGATACATATGAATTTGTCCAGAACGGAAATTCTGAATATATATATTCAAATCTGGATTCTATTGAAACTCTGCTCATCCTTGATGTGAATTTCATACTGTTCTATGACAATGATGGGAACCTTGTTTACGGCAGAGCATGTGACCTCACTGAAGAAGAAGAAATACCACTTCCTGTCAGTCTTCTTGAGGAGTTCGATGGGAATAACATAATGTTAGAGCAGACTTCTGTTTCATCCTCATCTTCAGGAATTGTTGTGCTCGCTGACCTCCCGACAATAGTTGTATCAAGACCAATAATACAGAGTAACTATGAAGGACCTATTGCAGGTACCCTGATCATGGGACGATTTATTGACAGATCGTTCGTAGAATCAATAGAGGAGCAGACATTACTTCCAATTGATATCCATTACATCAACGACCCCGGCCTGCCCTCGGATTTTGGATCGATAAAAGAACAGGCACTAAAAGAAAATCATGTAACTCTGATCAGTAATAATGGAAATACCATTTCAGCTTATTTTATAATTGAAGATATCTACGGAGAAACTTCACTCATTTCAAGGACAGAGCTGCCAAGAACGATCTATAAACAAGGGCTTGCAACCATATCCACTACATTCTATCTGACACTCTTCATATCACTGACATTTGCCCTCCTATTGTTGTTAATATTGAAAAAAGACCTTCTTTCACGAATAACATCCCTGCGTAATGGGATAAGGGATATTGATCTGAAAGCGGATATAAAGTCCCGCCTTGACATTAATGGAGAAGATGAACTTACAGATCTTGCAGACAGCATCAATTCAATGCTGGATTCATTACAAAGAACAGGTTCTATATTCCAGTCAACCATTGAATCAATTAGCTATGGACTTGTAGCAGTTACAAAGGAACAAAAGATCATTTTCATGAATCCTGCATACAGGAAAATGTTTGAAATACCACCGGAAATGGATTTCGGAAATGATGCCCAGGAATTATTAAGTTACATAATTCAAAAGGCCAGGGATCCGGAAGAGATAGCTGACAGGAAAGATGAAAGAAGATATACATTGGATGTGAAAAATTCTGTTGCAGAGTTGAGAGATGGAAGGACCATCGAAACCATTTCATTACCACTGATAGTCAATAACGAGATACACGGAAGACTATATGTTCATAATGATATCACAGATATCTTATCGCATGAGAATGAACTCAGAGATGAGATCGATAAAAGGAAAAAGGCAGAAGAGAGATTAAAGCTCAGTGAGGAGAAATTCTCGAAGATCGCCACATATGCCAATGATGCCATAATAATGATCAATGATGAAGGCAGAACCACTTTCTGGAACAATGCTGCAACAAGCATGTTCGGATACTCTGAAGAAGAAGTGAAGGGAGAAAGGATACATGAGTTCATATCACCTGAGAAGTATCTTGATCTATACAAGACAGGTTTCCGAAAATTCACAGAAACAGGTACAGGTCCGGTCCTGGGTAAGACCATTGATCTTGAAGGAAAAAAGAAGGATGGTACAGAGTTTCCTATTGAGCTTTCCCTGTCTTCCATGCAGCTCTCGGACGGTTCATGGAGTGCAGTTTCCATCGTTCGTGATGTGACTGAAAGAAAACGTCTCGATGATATGGAACATGAACTTCTGGAAAGGTTACTTACTATCATAAACAACATCAATACTGGAATAATGCTCATTGACAGTAAGAGCAAGACGATAGTAGATGTAAATCCAGTAGCTGCCGAGATGATAGGACTTCCTAAAGAAAAGATAGTTGGAAACATCTGCCATCGATTTGTCTGTCTTGCAGAAGAGGGCCATTGTCCCATCATTGACCTGAATCAGACCGTTGACCATTCTGAAAGAATTCTTTTGGATAAGGATGGAAAAGAGATACCTGTTGTTAAATCGGTAGTAACCGTGAAATTGAAAGGAAAGGAATACCTTATAGAGAGCTTCTATGACATATCCGACAGGAAAAAAGTTGAGGAAGCACTGATAGATGCAAAACTCGCTGCTGAAGCCTCAAACAGGGCAAAGAGTGAGTTCCTGACCAATATGAGCCACGAACTCCGTACACCTCTGAATTCCATAATTGGTTTTTCAGACATGTTACTACACAACGGGACAAACACTTCCAGTGATAAACAACAGAAATATCTCTCGAATATATCCAACAGTGGCAAACACCTGCTGGAAGTTATAAACGACATCCTTGACCTGTCCAAGATAGAAGCCGGAAAGGGAGAACTTGATATCGAAGAATTCAGCATTCAAGATGTAATGGATGAAGTGAAGAGAACACTTATGCCACTCGCATCAAAGAAGGACATATCATTTGAATATACTGTTGACGATGATATCGACATAATAGAAGCGGACCGCCTGAAGATCAAACAGATACTCTACAACCTGGCAGGCAATGCGATCAAGTTCACACTGGACAACGGAAGCATCCGGATATTCGTAAGAAGAACATTGAACAATGTAGAGGTAGACGTAAAGGATTCAGGAATAGGTATCCATCCTGATGACCTTATCGATCTGTTCCAGCCTTTCAGACAGGTGGATTCAGCACTCAATAGAAACTATGAAGGATCAGGCCTTGGTCTTGCGATCGTTAAAAAGTATGTTGAGATGCACGGAGGAAGTATACGTGTTGAAAGTGAACCTGATAAAGGTTCATCATTCATATTTGAGATACCGCTGCATCAATAGGATCCTGAAAATAATAAGTGTTTAGACCTATTTCTTGATAGTACCGACCACAGGATAGTTTTCCAGAGCATCGACCTCATGCGGTGCTTCCATATCGAGGGATTCTGTCAGGTCAGTACCTGCTTCATGTAATCCCATATGTTCCCCATCATCCCAGAAATCGCTATCTGTCACATCATAGACCTTTCCTGCATAGACAACATATACCTTATCTTCATCCCTGCCATTGTACTTCGCAACTTCATCCATTGTGAATTCCTGCATATCTTCACCACTCATACATTTAATTTTAAGCTTAAAGGTTTTTGGGTGCTGGCACCACCGGTTCAGTAATCAGTTGATAACTTCACCCTAAACACTACTGTTGCATGCAAAACCTGAATAACTTACCTCATCAATATCGTATAAAGCAACCACCTTCGGTTCCCCTTTTCTCAAAATACTGCTGATGATATTCCTCTGCACGATAGAATGGTCCGGCAGGTACTATCTCTGTAACTATAGCTCCCTTATGTTTGCCTGACCCTTCCAGATCCATCTTCGAATCAATTGCCGTACGTTCCTGTTCAGGATCGTGATAAAAGATAGCAGAACGATACTGTGTTCCAATATCCGGTCCTTGCCGATCAAGGGTCGTTGGATCATGTATCTCCCAGAAGAGTTCCATTAGTTTACTATACGGAACCACAGAAGGATCGAAGACGATCTCAACTGCTTCTGCATGTCCGGTTTTCCCCGTACAGACTTCCTTGTATGTCGGATCATCCTTTGTCCCACCGGTATAACCTACCTGGGTGAATTCCACACCCCTGACTTTTCTGAAAGCAGCTTCCACTCCCCAGAAGCAGCCTGCTGCAAATGTCGCTATCTCATCGCCTTTCTCAAGTAATTCTTCCTTAGATGCCATGTGATCACCGATCGAATAGATCAATACTATTTATTTCGAACTCTACGATGAGTCCGAAAAGCAGTAAAATAGGAGTTTCAGTCTTACATCGTCCAAACGATGTCATAATCTCCCCATTTAAATGTCAGATAGCATGAAGTATAAATCTTTCTCTAGTGTAAAGCGAGATAATATATAGCAAAAAAATAGCCCTGAAAAACTATATCGTCCGGCAGGTCTTAAACAGCCTGCTTGCAGCCGATCACATCTCTCTTGAAATCCGCATAGCATTTTTCAAAAAGGTCCTGCCCACCTTCGATCTCAAGTATCTCGAAACCGAATATCTCTGCGAACTCATCCACTTTCTCATCGAAATCATCCGTATAGGTCAGACCTGTACGGATCTTGGCAACCCGCTTATATCCGGTCATCTCATTGACCTTCTTAAGCATCTTTATGGTCTTCTCGGGTTTTACAGGATCCACTTTCATGATCTCCCTCCAGGCATGGGCATACATAGGAGTGAAAAGGAAAGTACCATGTTCACTGAACTTCTTAAGAGTAGCAAGATATTCTCCACAGCCTCCGAGGGTGGCACCCACGCAATCATCAACTACCCTTGAATCATCCCTTAGTATCCTGACAGGACAGGTCTCCTCAAGATGTGAGAAATCGATATCCAGCTTGTCGAACACATTCCCACAGAGCCCATAGAAGAGAAGGATACCACTGGAGCATCTGCTCAGTTCATCTATTATCTTGTAGACCTCTTCCTTAAGGATCTTAGGGAATTCGTGCAACGCAAGTTCCACTATATACACCATTACAGTGTATTTTCCGGCATCGTTCCTGTATGCATGCGTATCGGACCGAAGTGTTGCAGGTGACAATGAACGATATTCCAGACCAACTGCCTTAAGTTTGGAAACGAACTCATCTTCCTCTCCATTACCAACAACAAGTATCTCATCAACCGAAGGATCATTCTCAAGGATATGTACGATCTCATCCTGAAGAACCTTGCATGACAGAATTGTAAGTAATGGCATGCTGGTATGTTTTCACTACTAGTTATTGACCCTTTTGCCTGTACAGATATAAAAAGGTCAATGCAGAAACAAATATCCCTGAAGGAATTCCCGGGAACAGCGAGAAATATATGGTTTCCTGTAATGCATGAGTAACAACTAAAGTGACCAGTATGAAAATAGCAAGACTTATGGCCACTATCTTTGTAATATGTATTCCCATTCATCTGACGCCTGAACAAGTTTAAAGTATTGATAGAAATAGTAAGGATCTAATAGAATGATCAACTGACGATGTGAACATAAAGAACTCAGTTACAATTATAAGAGGCAAGAGCATGGAAAACGTACCAGATAAGAACGAGATATCTGTAAGGCACACGAATGAACAGGACATCCCCCTTATAATGGACTTTGTACGTTCACTGGCTGATTTTGAAGACCTGAGTGACCATGTCATTTCAACGGAGGACTCGCTCCGTGAAGCACTCTTCGGTGAAAGAATATATGCAGAGGCCATAATAGCCGAGGTCAACAGGAAACCTGCAGGCTTTATCATCTTCTTCCATAACTTCTCTTCATTTGCCGGTAAACCCGGACTGTACATCGAAGATATATTCGTTCAACCTGAGTTCCGTGGCCTTGGTGTGGGAAAGGCACTCATGGTACGCTGTGGACAGATCGCACAGGAACGTAACTGCGGCAGGATAGAATGGAGCGTACTGGACTGGAACCCTGCAAGGAAGTTCTATGAGAGGTTTGGAGGGGAGCATCAGAAAGAGTGGCTCTTATACCGGTTGGATGAGAAAGGCATTGAAGAACTTGCCGGAATAAAATAAATTTCCGGATCAAGTGCGGAAGTGGGTTCGTCAAAGAGCATTACTTTCGGTTGCATAGCAAGCTCTCTTGCAATAGCGACTCTCTGTTGCTGGCCTCCTGAGAGTGCGTCTGGCAGGATATCTGCTTTCTCTTCAAGGCCAACCTTTTGAAGCAAACTCATAGCCCTGTCATTGGCCTCAACTCAATACACATACTCTAATCGGCGCCAGAGCTACGTTCATTATATCAAAATAACGACTAAAATTAAGAAATTACACAACATCAAGATGCAATTGTTAAGTCAACAGGACTTAAGAAAAGTTGATCAAAATGATCTTAAAGCATTATAATGGATAACCATGATTCCCAAAATCTTCAGAAGATAATGGGATCATAGTTGACAAAAAAACTTAGTGCTCTTCAGCTGCTGCTTCTTCAGCTGCTGCTTCTTCAGCAACTTCTTCTTCAGCTACTTCTTCTTCAGCAACTTCTTCTTCAGCTACTTCTTCTTCAGCAACTTCTTCTTCAGCAGCATCCTCTTCGGTTGCTTCTTCGGTTGCTTCTTCTGCTACTTCTTCTGCGTGTTCTTCTTCTGCAACTGGTTCTTCAGCTGTGTCTGCACATCCTGATACGGCTACGAGTCCGACCATCAGGAAAACCATAAGTAAACTTAAGAATTTCTTCATTATTAGATCTCCAATCACTACATTGCTATATAGTCTATAGAATACTATAGATGCCTATTGATACACAAGGAATTACTTAAGTTTTTCTATTAATAACGGTGCTTGGTGCCATATTTAAAAATAACAGCATTATAGCGACCAGAAAAATAGAATATTCCTGAAAATATGACAGAAAATAAAGAAAAATAATGGAACAAAATACAGATCTGAAAATTGCTCGCACCCACTAAAACTGGAATGTGGGTATTATGAAAAAGATATAGGAAAAAGAACTAACCTTCCTTTTCACTCAATAAAGACCATTGCTGCTGTAACAGTTGTCCACTTGCCATCCTTATCTCCATACGCAGTCTGGCAATAATGGGTCGTATTTATGATATGTCCGCTTGCCTTGTACATCTGTTCCCTTTCATGCCATGCACTATCGGAATCGAACTCTATCCCCAGGGTTGTTGCAAGCATGGTTGCTGCTATGTCCTCTGCGTACTCGCCTGCAATGAGTTCATCCTCTCCAAAGGAATGATGCTCTGAAATATACCCATAATTGTCCTCATTGACCGGAACCGCAGTCCCGACGGCTGCTGCAACCAGCCTCTGGGGCTCATTGGTCTCATTACGTGCAAGGACACAATGTACTATCTCACCTGCTGGCAGATCCTTTATTCCCTCTTCCCTGGATACGAGTTTACAGTTCGGTGGAAGTATGCTGGAAACTTTGACAAGATTGTATTTCTCGATCATCGCATCACGCAGTGCCAATTCAAAAGACGCTAATCTATCTTTATGCACACCAACACCTTTAGTTAAAAAACATTTCTTGGGAACCATTTGTATCATCACTTCAGTTACTATTCATACTGGACTCCATGAACATATCGTTTTCCATACTTCACGTAAGGTCAGATGATATGAGAATGAAAGGCAACACAGGAAATTGCATCTTATTATAATAAAGTTGTGCACCCGGCAATTCGGCATCAAGAACAGTGGAACTATAAATATTCCAGCTATTGGACTATAAGCTTTAAAGGATAAGAAACCTAATAGCCACCGGAGCCAGCCAAAAATGGATATTTCTCAGCTTATCGAAATGATCAGATCATCAAGAAGATATGAAGGACAGATATCTCACATAGAGGACGTACCGGCCAGAGAAGCAGAGTACAGGGATGTCGAGATCAATCCACTTATCAGATATGCAATGAGTGAGAATGGCATCGATAAGCTCTATGTTCATCAGGCTGAAGCTGTTGAGCTGGCAAGACGAAGGAAGAACATAGTACTTTCGACCAGTACCGCCAGCGGTAAATCAATGTGCTACATGCTCCCCATATTCGAACGCCTTCTTGAAGAACCACATGCTACCGCGCTTTACATATCACCCCTGAACGCCCTTGTGAATGACCAGCTTGACACCTTCAGGAATCTCAGTCATACAATGGGTTTGAATGTGAACATCGACCGTTTTGTGGGTTCCATGACGAAGTCCGAGAAGGATGCGGTCAAATATGGTAACACAAAGATCATCTTCACCAATCCCGAAATGCTTCATTTAAGCTTCCTGCAATGGAAACACCAATGGAAGTATTTCCTTTCCAATCTGAATTTCATTGTCCTGGACGAGAGCCACACATACAGCGGGGTAATGGGAAGCCACATGGGAAATCTCCTGAGAAGACTGAACCGTATCTGCAAACACTATGGATCAGACCCACAGTACATATGCTGCACTGCAACCATCGGTAATCCGGTAGCTCACAGTTCTGCCCTTACCGGAAAGGAACTCAACCTGATAGATAACGACAGTTCAGGCCAGGGTCCGCAGAAGTTCATGTTCTGGAACCCTCCCCTATATTCAAGATCAAGTAATTTCACCCGGAGAAAAGCAAGTTTTGGAGAGACTGTCGACCTTTTCACAACCTTTGTCCAGAATGATCTCCAGACGATAGCCTTTGCACGTTCAAGACAGAAGGTCGAGAGGATGTACGTCCAGGCAAAGAACACACTTGCAGAAAGGGGAGGCGAGGAAAGGATCAGCCCTTACAGAGGAGGATACCACGGGAATGAACGTGAGGCCATAGAAAAAGAGCTTGCACAGGGTAACATAGATGGTGTGATATCCACCAATGCCCTGGAGCTTGGAATTGATATCGGTGGACTTGATGCCTGTATCATGGACGGTTTCCCGGGGACCATCATGAGTGCCAGACAACAGGCAGGAAGAGCGGGCCGTGGAAGCAGGGAAAGTATAGTTGCACTTGTAGCTGACTCCAATGCGCTTGACCAGTATTACATGAGAAATCCACAGGACTTCTTCAGGCGGGATTGTGAGGAGGCTGTGGTCAATGTCTCGAACCGCTACATTCAGGCAGGTCATTTATTATGTGCTGCAAAGGAACTTCCCTTGAGATCAGAGGACAGTGAATATTTCGGTCCTGAGTTCGATACCATCGTAAAGGTACTTGAGGAAGAGGATCTGCTTGAAGGAGCTAATGAGAAGCGTTCACTTGACCCGAACCCTCACATGAGCTTGTCCATACGCAGCATCGATAATGATAATTACACGATTATCGACAGGACTACCAGAAAACCTCTGGAAAAGGATATTGAAAGACTGCGTGCATACAGGGAAGCCTTCGAAGGTGCGGTGTACATCAACAAAGGCACTCCTTACTGTGTCACAAGACTTGACCATGAGAAGAAAGAGATACATGTTGAGAAGGCACAGGATGGATACTATACAAGGTCGCAGGTATCATCGGACATCGTTGTGAGAGAAGTTGTAGAAACAAAGACCCTTGAAACATATCCCGATGTGAAGGTAGGTTTCGGTGATGTCGATGTTACCCAGCAGGTGACAGGCTACAGGAAGTTCCAGCAGCGAACGGAAACGGAACTCGGACAGGTGCCTCTGGACATGCCTGAGTTCAGACTTGAGACGGAAGCCCTGTGGCTTGAACTACCCTTCGAATTCACAGAACTTGTAAATGAATATGACCGCGACCTTGCAGGCGGTATACATGCCATCGAGCATGCTATGATAGCAATGTATCCACTCCATCTGCTTGCTGACAGGAACGATGTCGGAGGTGTTTCCACACCAGAGCATGCTGACCTTTCCCATAACACCGGCATATTCGTATATGACGGACATCCAGGAGGTGTCGGGTATGCTGAAAGTGGTTATGAGAAGATTACGGAGATGCTTGAGGTGACCCTGCGGTCCATTGAGAGCTGCCCGTGCTTCGATGGTTGTCCTTCATGCATCCAGTCACCGAAATGTGGTAACAACAACAGTCCTCTTGACAAGGATGCAGCGATAATAATACTCCGTAAGATGCTCGATAAGCCTGCATATATTCCTCAGAAGAGGAAAGTTGTCAGGAAAACTGAAAGGCCAGGCTGGAAAGAGACCGCTGGACCTGTACAAAGGAAGCCTGAGGACAGGCCATTCGATCATAATGCTGCACTTAACAGGGCAAGAAGAAAACTCAGGCAGCGTGACCGTAAAACGGTCTCTGAATGGATACAGGAAGGTGTCAAAGCAGGAAAGGAAAAGAACAGGGAACTTGCCTATGAGTGTTTTGAGGCTGCACTCCAGATCCAGCCACATAATGCCACAGCCCTTATGAACAAAGGAATAACATGCCTCCATCTTGGTCAGAACCAGATGGCACTGACCTGCTTTAACAAACTTATAAGTAGGGGCTATGGAAAAAGTGTGGTCTGGAAGCACAAAGGTATTGCACTTCACAGGCTTGGCGACTATATTGGCGCTGTAGAGATGTTCGATGAGGCTTTGAAAGAAAAGCCGGATGATACTAAACTGCAGGAACTAAGGAAGAGGTCATTTGAAAAGGTCCGGCAATGATGTGTTTCAACCTTTGGCCTTCTCGATATATTTTATCAGGTCATGTAGTGGTTTTGTTCCACCGGATATCAGGAAACCTGTTACAATCGAGTCTATTACCGGAAGGACTGTTACACCAAGCATTTCCAGGAATCGTAGCTGCAGCAGAAATGCCAGAGGCAGTCCCAGGAACGAAGTCATAACGAATACACCAAGGACCATACGATTATCCCTTTGATTTTTGTATTTCAGCAGGGTATGGAGTTCATCGTATAGTCTTTTCTCTTCTTCTTTCCCGATGTCACTATCCAGCTTTGCTTTTATCTTCTCTATTTGAAAAGAAGTTACCTCGATGTCAGCCTTGGTATCATCATACGCCCGAAGGATTTTATTATAGAATCAGTGATCCGTTCAATTACCTGGGCAGCCACATAGAATATTGCAAAGACATCTATTACGGACATTCTCACACCCTGGATAGTAGAATAAATGCGATTCAAGTAAAATGAATAATTGTGATCCCGATAAAGGACCATGCATCAACAATACAAATAAAACTGTATAGTATATATCGATTTCCTGAAAGTAATTAAAAAAGAGTTTGAACTCAGGATGAGTTCAAATAACTGCTTATGCTTCAACGATCTTGATGCTGAATGTCAGAGCCTTGCCTGCAAGTGGATGGTTCATATCAAGGACTATAGTCTCGTCTGTGACCTCAGCGATCCTTGCCGGCATCTGCTGGCCATCTGCCGTGCCTACCATGATCACCATTCCTGCAGATATCTCACAATCAGACTGGAGCATTGACCTTGGAACGGTCTGTGTCATATCGGGGTTCACTTCACCATAAGCATCAGCAGCCTCTATCCTGAATGTCTTCTCTTCCCCCACTTCCATACCCTTTACAGCTTCGTCAAAACCAGGGATGACCTGACCTGCACCTACTGTGAACACAAGAGGTTCGTCATGTTTCTCAGAACTATCAAAAACAGTACCGTCATCAAGTGTGCCGGTATAATCGATCGTAATGGTATCTCCATCTTCTATTGGCAAAATATCAACTCGGTTTATACAAAACAAGCTCTCACTCATTTTAGCTCAATGGAGGTAGGGACATTACTTAGGTGTTTTGGTAACACTATAAAATCAGAATGCTGAGGCTCCAACAGACTGTACAGCAAACCTGTTAAATATATAGCCATTATTGTATATTTTAATCATTAACCAGGTGATAGACATTATAGACCTGTTACAAGCTCTTGTTCTGGGAATCACAGTAGGCATATCTGCCGCCATTATTCCCGGCCCCATGATGTTCGCGACCATTGGTATCTCCATGAAGAACGGATGGAGGACAGGACCATGGGTATTCATTGGACATGCACTCGTAGAAACGGTTATCTTCCTGCTTATCCTTGCCGGTGCCACAGCTTTTCTGGGAGACAGGTTGATGTCATACATATCAATCATAGGAGGAGCTATGATGCTACTATTCGCATTGGTTCTCATCAGTAGTGCAAAAAAGGTTTCCACAATGGATATCTCTGCATCTTCCGGAAAACAGGAACTCTCATCGGGTCCTGTATCTGCAGGTATACTGACCTCTGCTTTGAACCCTTCGCTTGTAATATGGTGGCTGACCGCAGGCAGTGCCATCATTCTTCAGGAATATCTGTTAGGTATCTCCGCAGTTATCGTGTTTATCCTTGGACACTGGCTGGCAGACCTTGGATTCCTTGTAGCGGTCTCATCTTCATTCTCAAGAGGAAAAGAGCTATTCTCACCACGGACACACGAAAGGATACTGTACTTCTGCGGAGCATTTATGGCTGTTTTCGGCCTGTGGTTCCTTGCCAATTATGATAATGTCTCTGCATTTTTCTGAGGAGAGAAAACAAAAAGGAGGAAAACGACCGACTTATAGGCCTTTTCCCTGTAACAATTCACCTCATTTATGGCGAACACAACTTGTGCCAAGCAGTTCTATCGCCTGCTTCATGAACTGGCCGATCGTTTCCGTAGGATCATATGTGACCTCTATTCCCATGGATTCACACAGTATATCCGTTATATCCTTCTGTTTAACAGGTGCTTCCATCATATTGGTGGTCAGATTGAGTTGTGATGCACAACCCGCACAATTGGTAATAACGTAATCTGCTCCTGTGTCCATTGCCTCACAGACACGTTTCTCTCCGCAATGAGCAACCGTAGGCAGGTCATCGAAAGATGTAACGATTCCACAACAAAGAGCATCTTCCCTGTTGTGTTCCATTTCCACAAGAGACACACCCGGAATGGCATTTATCACGTTCCTTGGATACTCATAGGCACCGAACCACCTTGATACATGGCATGCATCGTGGTATGTTACCCTCTTATCAACCGGCTTCCCGAGATCAAGCTTTCCATCCCTGATAAGTTCATCAAGGAGTACAACCACGTGCTTTGTCTCAATATCCCAGTCAAGACCAAGCATCTCTGCAACGGCAGCATATTGTTCGGTGAAGGTGGCAAAGCATCCCGGGCAGGAGAATAGCAGTGTCTTTACACCCTTCTCATTGATCAGGTTGATATTTTTCTCAACAGTGCTCACGAAGTCCTCGGTGTATCCTCCGAGTGCAAGATAAAGACCACAGCATATATTGTCCTGTTCTCCGAGGTTAACCAGTTCGACACCTGCCCTGTTCAGTATCCTTACTATGTTCTGAGGCATGTTCTTTGTAACAGCAGAAGACCAGCAGCCTGGCCAGTATCCAATTGCTCCCGTGTCAACCATCTTCATATCATCAGCCTTCCACTCAAGCGCTTCTTCTGGCAGTCCCCAGAAGTTTCCTGCTTTGAGTACGTTCTCCCTGATGATCCCAAGACCTGTGTTCTCAAAATCCTTCTGTCCCATGATGCTGCGCATATTTATGAAATTGTGAGCTATTGACAGGTCTGTCTGGCATTTAAGATCACATTTCTTACAGGTAGCGCACAGGAACATTGTGGATGCGAATTCCTCGTCGAATTCGATATTACCTTTCAGATATTCGGAGAGCAGGTACCATTTACCCCTTGGTGATCTGCTTTCCCATGGGTCTGCGTCATACACGGTACAGGTGGTCTTACAGGCTCCGCACTGCGCACAGATGAATGCATCCTTCCCTATCTCCTCAGGTAATTTGTCACCATACTTGTATTCCACATCTTTCCCATCCATGATCTTCCCTGCAAAGCTCATTAAGGATCGACCCTTGCTGGCACCTTTCATGGCAATGGAAAGTTGTTTTATAGGGGAGTTCTTCTCAACCGAAGGTGGCAGGATCTTTCCCGGGTTCATTATATGTGCGGGGTCGAACTCCTTCTTGAAAGCAACTACCCTGTTGAACAGTGCCTCTCCCAGCAACTCCTTTGACTCATCAGTGAAGAATATGCCTGTGGCAGTAAGTCTTCCTCCCATCTTCTTCGCAATGTCGGCAACTATGAGCGACGATGAGAATTTCAATGGATAATTGGTCTTTCTTTCATCGGCCAGCATGAATCCCATCATGATGAGCCTGTCAGGGGTTTCCATTATGCCTTCAAAGACGAACTCACCCTTGAATTTCCTGTCAACTGCCTTCAGGAAATCTCCCAGTGAATCTGTTGGTACGATAAGTTCACTTGCAACCAGCGAAGGACCAAGACGCTTGAGCCTCATTGTGCGGAACCTGTTGTGCCACTCGTGAACTGCAACATCTTCAGGGAGGATCTCACCTTTATTGCTGCTGACAATATTTTCGATAAGGGAAGCAACTTCAGCATGGGACTGGCCATAAACTAGCTGTGCAATGTATTTGCCCCGTGGCATCTTTGTTTCATTTGCTGCCTGCTGGCTCAGTTCCACATAGCCCGGTGTCTGGATGCTTACAGACCACAGGTCAATTCCTGAACCCCTTATCTCATCAAGTGTTGCCTGCAATTCCTTTTCATCTGTGAATGCCGCAAGAACAGGTGTAAGCCCTTCGGACTTTTTCACTTTGATAGTAACCTTTGTGATTATGCCGGTGATACCTTCAAGAGCATAAACAAGGTCAATATCATCTCCTTCCATTACCTTCAGGTCACCCATGGGATCGACCATTTCTACCGAAACGATGTTGTCCCGGAAAGTGCCGTACTCATAACTGCCGATGCCACTGCCTCCCTGGGCGACCCATCCGGCCACCGTAGATGTGGGTGCGCTGCTCGGGTACAGACACAATGCAAGTCCCTTTCTTTTGAGCTTATCATCCAATTCCGACCAGACAACACCAGGTTCTACCTCTGCACTGAGATCATCGGGATCAATGGAAATGATATTGTTCATTCTCGCAAGATCGATGACTATACCATTTGCCACGGGAACTGCTCCCCCGAATCCACTGGATGCTGCTCCTCGTGGAATGACAGGGATATTATTCTCAATTGCAATTCTGACAAGGGAAGATACCTCTTCGGAGTTTACAGGCTGAACGACTGCATCCGGCATTGTGGAAATGGTCTTTTTGACAGAGTCAGGAATGGTTCCCACATCATGGGAATAGACGATCCTTTCAAGTTCACTGAAAGATACGCGATCTTCAAACATCTCTTCAAGCTTGCTTTTCAAAGCTTCATTGATTGTATAACTGGTCATGGGTGATGCCTCTATGGTACTGAATCCTACACATTTTCAATCGCGAGCAACTGTGATGTAACGCCGTTAACAAGTAGATGTTAAGACTGAATACTTATATACTAACCCTCTCCTGTATCGTAAAATCATGAAAAAACATCACAGGGATCAAAATAAACAAAGGCGTTAAAAATCGTGAGGGCTTTGAAATGGTCAAAGCCAAATAGATATAATAAATTAGCATGCCTAATATATGAGATATACACAGTTCCCTTAAATTCAGGATGAAACGTAAATGAAAGCTTCAATTATAGATGCGATCTTCCTTTCCGAAAAAAGAAAAAAGCTTCTTTTACTGCTGATGGAAGGTCCAAAGGATATCGAAGAAATAAAAGAAGCACTCGATGTTACGTCCAGTGCCATGCTTCCCCAGATCAAGAAGTTGAGAAAGCTCGACCTTATTGTGTGCAATGAGAGGGTCTATTCCCTGACAGAAGCTGCCAGGATACTCGTTGAAAAAATGGAACCTCTTCTTGGAACCATCGAGGTTTTTGAGGAGAACTATGATTACTGGATGAGCCGTCATATCAGCAGTATTCCCGAGGAGTTTCGAAGTCGCTTGTGGAACCTTGGAGAATGTGAACTTAAAAGACCGGACATGATATATCTTTTTGAACCACCGGAGGAGTTCAATGAGAGCCTTGCAAAGTCAAAGAATATCAGGACACTTGCTTCATTCTTCCATCCACAGTGTCCGCATAATTATGCCCAGCTTGCTAAAAAGGGAGTGGATGTAACCCTTATACTCACAAAAGCAGTTTTCGACAGAATGAAAAAGGACGGTTCAAAATATCTTCAAAAAATACTGGAATCAGAAGGGTCAGAATTGTTCTTCATGAAAGAAGAAATACCCATAGGATCGATCACAGTCACCGACGATATTTTCATGATAACATTGTTTAACAAGGACCTTGTGCTCGATCATCTGAAACTCATAAGCTATGAACCCCAGGCAAGACAATGGGGACTTGATATTATAGATCATTTCAAGGAGCTAGCGATCCCTGTTGATAAAGATAAAATGCTTAGGGAGATCGGTGATCAGGAATAGGGAAGTGGATATTCAGACCTTTACGTATCTGACAGCATCACCACCAATTGTTTTAACACATACCCACACGATCTGAAATATAAATATGTAAAGGTTTGATCTTTATTTTGAGCATTTGCTTATCCATATCTTCTCCATTATAAAAAATAAAATTGATATCGGTCAATTTCATATTTTTAACCGATATTGACCTTACCATTGACCGCTTCATAGCTTTTCACGGCCTTCGGAGTATTGAGCAGTATCTTCCTGATCCTGTTGTACACACTTGGTGACCTCTCCTGATCGAGCCTTTCCAGGAAACGTACCAGCATTCCCACCAGAGGGATGTGATATTCCTCCTCCATCCTGTCAATATTTGCAAGGACATTGAGTATGCTCACAGCATTGTACTCATTGACCTTAGCCAGCCTGAGAACTATATCCTCAAGCAGCTTCCTGCCTTCTTCGGTCTGAAGTGATCTCTTTCTGTTGAAAGCAAAGCTCCCATAAAGTGCTCTCTGGTCATTTGCCTGTTCTATCCTGAAAGAACCGGAACTTCCAACCTCCCTTACCAGATCGAATACATCATTGCTGCTGTTGCTTCCCACAACCCTCAGGAAAGCTTCCCAGCTAACCGGATGTTTTTCTGCTTCCTGCTGGAAGGACTTCAACAGGCTGATCCTGTCAGGTGCGGAACTGTTAAGATAGAAACTGAAAGCACTTAATCTGTCTGTGGCATTTTGTGCTGTCTCGAACTGTTGCCTGATCATCTCATGTATCACAGGAGTATCAAGGGTGGAAAGAACAGAAAGGATGGTATTCTTTACCTGACGGTCCTTGATAGAATCAACTTCATCTTTCAGATAGTCCTGACCACTATATTCCTTCTCATTGCAGACCTGATAGAGTGATATCAGGGAATCCTCATGCCTGCCTGCTATAGCTTTCAGGAGTTTTTGTTTGACCTCATATAGCAACTGATAACTGTGTGCAAATCTCTCATCCTCCACTGATTCAAAGATGGTCAGGAACTGAGCACCTGCTTCATTCATCAGGTCATTATCCACGACAAGCTCGTGATAGAGATCAGTGAATTCCTTTGATGGAAGATGGTCGCTATCCCCTATCAGTTCCATCTTTTCCATATCCACTACACGGTAGAATGCTATGAACCTGTTGATCAGATCACTGTCCACTTTTGTCTGAAGGACCAGTTCATCGACATCCGCCTCATGAACTACTTTTCCAAAGAAAGAATATCCACGGTTCAGGGAGAGGAAAGCAGGCCTGTCCACACCAGTGATGATTATTTCCTTCTCCTTACCTTTCATCAGTTCCGTAACTTCTGCAAGGTCATTTCCTTCCCTGTCTACAAGGGCTACACTGAACGGTAACTCCCAGAACTCAGCTCCTTCAGGGACTTCCTGCTCCAGCAGCAATGTATAAGCCCTTTCATTTTCATCATAGGATGTCCTTACGTGGACCACAGGGAACTGTGTCTGTTTCAACCAGATATCTGCCATCTCTTTGAACTTCTGTCCTGAAACCTCTTCCATTGCTTCTATCCATTCCCGTGTTGAAGCATTCGAGTGTTTATATCTGGAATGGTAGACATCCAGAGCCTTTGCAAAGGTCTCCTTCCCCATCATTTTCTCCAGCATCATTACGAATTCAGGTGCCTTTACATAGGTCACTGCAGAGATAAGGTCATCAGGATCATTGAACCCATCGGGGATGATGGGCATGGATGCTGCTCCCCTGTCAAGGGCAAAGGTTCCGGAACCCGGAGCCAGAAGGTCAAGTACCTCACCAAGACGGGCGTATTCCTCACCAAAGTGATATGCGTGGTACATCCTTTCAATGTGAACGGTGACAGCCTCGTTGAGCCATATCTCAAATGGACTCCAGCCGGTCACCTCTGAACCATTCAGATTGTGATAGAACTCATGTACCTTCACCCTCATCAGGTACTCAAATGCATTGTCGGTCATATGAGGGAAGGGCATTATGCGGTTGGTGCTGATGGTAGTGTTTCCCACATTCTCCATTCCACCGAAATTAGAGTTCTGCATACCTATCTCCCTGTAAACGGTACCTGTGTACCTGTATCCAGTCTGGATGGACCCTGCAGACCTCTTCAGTTCCTCCCTTATCTTTTCCAGCCCCTCATTGTCGCTTTCACCTTCATTTTTGAGCCTGTCCCTTTCCCGGATCATATCCATGAGCTTTCCACGTAGTTTAAGCTGATCATACTGCTCAGGCCCTGTGAAAAGATAGATCCACATGATAGAATCATAAAGAATATCAAGGGATCTCTGAGCTATTACCGGGTCTGAGCCGGGTGGTACCAGAAGTTCAAGGTCAAAGGTATAGCCGTCAGGGTATTCGAATTCCTTTGTAAACGTCTCATAGGTACCCAGACCAAGGAAGAAGAGATATGTTGCCATTGGTGTGACCGAATTGTCATAGACGATCCTGTCCCTGCCGTTCCCAAGAGAATGTCTTGCCTCTACAATATCACCGTTGGTAATGAGATTGGTATATCTCTCATCGGCAATGATGGTTGTAGTGTAAGTGCATTTTGCCACCATATCATCTATACATGGTACTATCCTCTGGAATCCCCATTGCTGACACTGGGTTATCTGTTGAGGTGGAGCACCGGCAGGAGTTTCATCGTAATAGAGACCTTCAAGTATGTTATTTGTAGGTCTGCAGATCGTCTGCGTATTTATCACGAACTCAGTGTTCTCAGGTACAGACTGACCGAAACTGATCAACAGGATATCTTCCTTTTCCCTGTATTCATGATCGATATCGTATTCCCCGCAACTTACAGACAGGATCTCAAGTTTCTTGCAATTAAGTTCCAGTTCATCAATTGCTTTGTCGAGGGTTTTCAATTTCAGATCGGATGTTACCTTTGTATGGTCGTCGAATATGTCGAAAACAAGGTCCATGTGCACAACTTTAACGGTTAATTCTCCAAAATCCTCAGGATAATATTTGTATATTCTTTCCATTGAATAACCTCGGTAATTTCAGGATAGCATAATGATCGGACATTGGACCGGTCATTGATCTAATTCGTGTTACCAGTCTTTGTTCTTATTATTAATCCGTCTTACTACTCAAGGTTTGGGTCAATGATTCAGACATGGAACACATGATCGATCAGGGATATGACAATGGTCTGAATATCACAGTGTATTCACTAAAAGAAGGAAAGAAATAACAAAACTAAAGAGCTAGAAGCTAGGAAAGGCCAAATATTCTAAAAAGAAGTCAAGTGGGCCTAACCGGATTCGAACCGGTGGCCGCTCGGTTATGAGCCGAGCGCTCTAACCTGGCTAAGCTACAGGCCCAATGCGAAAAAAGTTTTGAAGCGCCGCAAACAGGGCTCGAACCTGTGACATTCTGGTTAACAGCCAGACACTCTACCAACTGAGTTATTGCGGCTCTCAGCAAGGCGCTTAGGCGCGAATTCCTCTAATGCAGTTATTGCTTTTAAACCTTTTGATTGCACCAGTTCTTTGTTTTAATTTTTGGACTAATTTTGACAGGCCATCATAATGATGATGATAATATATGCTTGGATGTATATGTTCCAATAGAAACGAGGGGGTAAAAATACAACGGTCATTAATATACAGTAACCCTGACCAGTTACATCCCTCATATTTTTATTAAAACTGCCTTAAACAAAGATAACCACGTGCGGCATCAATGCCCGGGCACAATGGGAATATGCTCACCGCAACGTGGGCAAGTGGTCCCATCGGTCAACTTATTCAATTCAATATTGAACATTCCTCTTTTGATCAGCAATTCCCCACATTGAGGACAGACGGTGTTCTCGTAATCCGTTCCCGCTACATTCCCGATGTAGATATATCGCAGACCCTCCTCCCCTGCAATATCGTATGCCCTTTCAAGCGTTGCCAGAGGAGTTGAAGGAATGTTCTGCAACTTGTAGTACGGATGGAAGCGGGTGAAATGAACAGGAGTATCCTCACCAAGATTCTCGCGTACCCACACACACATCTCCCGTATCTCCTCCGGAGAATCGTTTAGAGTAGGTATTATCAGGTTCACGACCTCCACATGCATCCCCAGTTCCCTTGCAAGTTTTGCGGACTCAAGTACAGGTGCCAGTTTCGCACTTGCTATATCATGGTAGAATTCCTCTGTGAACGCCTTGATATCCACCCTGAAAGCATCCAGATACGGGGCTATCATTTCCAGCCCCTCCTTTGTGATATAGCCATTGGTGATATATGCAGTTGCCAGCCCGGCCTCCTTTGCCAGTTTTGCACAATCATAGGTATATTCGAACCATATGGTCGGTTCGTTGTAGGTCCATGCAATGACCTCTGCCCCCGAGGCCACAGCCCTTTCAACAGCCCTCTCAGGAGTGATCTCGATGGCATTGGCCTCATCTATATCTATCTGGGATATGGTCCAGTTCTGGCAGTGCTTACACCTGAAATTACAACCTATGGTCCCCAGGGAATAGGCCAGCGAACCCGGATGGAAATGGAAGAGCGGTTTCTTCTCAATGGGATCCAGAGCCTCACTGGAGACAACGTTATAGTTCAGGGTGTACAGGGTTCCCTCCCTGTTCTCCCTTACAGCACAGATCCCTCTCTTTCCCGGAGCTATCCTGCACCTGTGACTGCACAGTTTACACCGGACCTTTCCATCATCAAGTCTGTCATAAAGCATCGCTTCCCTGATCATCAATTACACCCAATAGAAGATTCGAGCTGATCACTCATTAAGTTAAGTGTTGGGCAGGGAAGGAACAGATAAGAAAAACGCAAAAGAATTATCAATGAATGTGGATGTTGATATATCCCTGTTTCATCCTTAGTTCATGAAATGAGGTTCAGGTCCACATCAAAGATTGATTTAGTGACATTGAGTTTGATATCCTCCCCGGAACCACCTTTCAGGAAGAAGACTACCACAGAGTCATTGTAACTTATCGAATACTCTGATGCATCCATTCCTGCATCATCCGTCATTGTCTCAAAGAAGGTCACCCATGAAGATACCTGTGATGTCCTTAAGGTCATCGTCATATCTGTAAAGAGTATACCTTCCCAGTACAGGGAGTCTGAACCATTTGTCCTGAAAGTAAGTTCCTCCACAGAACTGCTGCTGATACTTCTTGTAGGACCATCCATATCCACAGCATTGACATACATAGTGATATTTGTGGAATTCTCCGTCCTTTTCACTGACATCTGAGGTTCAAGGCGCATAAGTGAATAGTCATTCTGGGAAACTATCAGTGCACCATTCTCATATGTCAGGACCTGATTGACAAAATAATTGTTGTCAGATGCATAAGTAACAGTACCAAGGTCAAGCAACACCGGATCACTATCATAGTCAAGGCCTGGTGTAGTTGCCACTATATTCATATCGAACTCTTCGTCATTTATAGCCAGCCTGCCACTGGACTTCCCTGAAGCGAATATAGGGATCGAGGCTCCTCCCATCTTAACAGGGACACTGAGTGAAAGACTCGTGGAAGGTTCTGTCAGGGAGTATGCGGATAACATATCCACCTCATTCTTCATCTCAGCCATATCATAGAAAACATCATCCATATGTACCTGCTCAGCACTGGTTTTCCATTCAGGCACATACTGCACATTCACAACGGTAATGACCGAGACAACGATACCAAGTAGAAGCACAGCTGATATCACACTGGAGATGGCACTACTACATTTGCCCAGACTTTTGAATTCCACTTCAGTTCGCTTTTTCTGTGCTCTCATAGATCCGCCTCAGATCAGTACTGTGAATATGATATAGGAGATCGACATCATCAGAATTGAGTGTTTGAGTCCTGAATAGATATACCCGGTGCTCATCTTTCCTGCAACCAGGCCGGAACAGAATCCCTGGATCATAGCAGCATGGAAGAATAACAATGTATACGTTTCAAGGTCGAAGTCGATCGAAAAGGATGAACCTGCAACTGCATTATCCATGGATGCAGGCATAGCAGGCAGGAAATAAGCTGCAAGTATGTAAACGATGAACAGGAACACCGCGAATGCTATGTAGATGATAAAAACATAAACGAAGATCTCAGCATTACGTTCTTTCTTGAGCTGCCTCTGGACATCGGCATCATGTGCTGCTATTGTCAGGACAGTCTTGATATCACTGGTTGCTTCATTGGCCTTGATGATGAGAGTTATCAAACGCCTTGTCATATCCGTACGGATACGGTACTCGAACTTCCTCAATGCATCATCGAGTTTCGTACCCCATGATATATCGTTCACAAGACGTGTGACTTCGGTATGAAGGACACCCACTTTCAATTGCATGCTCATGATTATAGCATCTACGAGAAGGATACCTGCCTCATTTATACTTGCCAGGTTGTTGAGAAAATCAGGTATGCTCGATTCTATCTGCTTTACACGATAACTTCTGATCTCATCAAATATGACGAATGGGGTCAGCATTATGAGAGACGATATGAAGATATGGTCATCTACAGCACTTGCATTTATAGTATTATAGTTGGTGAAATAGATAATATTCCTGAGATTTATGTAATCACCAATCGAGTGGAAAACATAGATAAGTGCCAGAGGAATGGTCACAATGAAAACATACGATGGTTTGCCTGTAAAAAGACTGATAGGATGCAATATCTGATCCATCGTCTTGACAAATCTGGCATGATATCGAATACTTCTTCTTTTATTATCTTCATCTTCGTCCCCTTCTCTTATAGGAATGGCAGAGAAATGGTCCAGCTTTTTTTCCACCACATAATAGGGAGGAACCTTGGGATTATCATTGGTCAGTGAATTAAGGAGTATCAGGAAGAAAACGGTCCCTATCGGGATTAAAATGTACACTATTAAATTAAGTATGCTGGCAGAACCCGTATTTACAAGCCCCAGAACCACAAGGATAGTAATAAGGAAAAGCGGACCAGCTACAAATGCAGAGATATATACTTCAGCAAGGACACCCAGCGTCTCAAAGAAAATCTTCTGTTCCTTGGTAGCTGTGAGACGATACTGATCATTCTTTGCTTTCAGGTATGAACTTACATCACCACCACTGGTGACAACTGATGTAAGGCCCTCAAGGAAATCCTTGAACTTCTTGGAAGGTGTCCTCTGACCGGCCTTATCGAGAGCTTCCAGAAGATCGGTGCCATAATATTCCATATCCTTTACAATAAGACCGATCTCCTCTGCAGATGAACCATATATATAGTAGTTCTCGGCCAGCGAACTCATTACATCAAGGAGATTCATGCCTCCACCACGACTCATTGCATAAAGATATGCAGTACTATGCGGCAGGGACTGATTTATGAGTGTGCTTCTTATATTCACCTGCACCTCAGGTATCGATGTGAAGATATAATATGTGAGGGATAAGGCTATGGTTGCAAATAGAACGGCTATCCCAACACTCAGGATGAAATGAAAATTGGATATGATCAACGGATGTGTGGATCCGATACCCAGCATATAAGGCTGGACCCCTTCCATCCAGAAGTATCCGATGAGCAGACCTGCGATACCGGCTATTACAGCCATCAGGGAAGATAAAAAGTATATCTGTGCGATATATTGCTCGATAAGGATGCCCATGCCTGCTTTGCGTATAAGTGACCTTTGTTTCTCATAACGGCCAATATGCTTCCTTACATAGTTTCCGAATAAAAGATGTGAAACAGAATCTATGATATCCATCCAGAGCACCTACATATTCTCATCAAGGATAGATTCCAGAGTATCATTCCCGATAGCCTCAAGAACTTTATTCGAATCTGCATCATACGCCTGTACTACAAGAGAGATACGTATATAGTCCCTGATATCATTCCTGATCAGGTAATTGATAACGCGTTCCCTTCTTCCCAGTTCTTCGAGGAGTGTGTTCTTGTCCCATCCCCTTGAGATCATGACCTTGTTAAGAGTATATGAATCACCAGTGCGGATGAACTCATCTTTTACAGGGTCCCACCTGTAAAGTTCATTTATGCGTATGTAACCGGTCTTTGTATCTATACCTGTGAACTCTACAAGACTTTTGGTCCTTCTAACCCTTTTACCTTTTACAAACGTCTGCACCTGTATGCTCAGAATATCAAGTGATTGTAGCATGACATGAGGAACATTAAGAGGAGGACTGTCAAGCCTGTTGACAACGGTCTGGACATCACCTGCATGCATGGTGGAATAGGTAGCATGGCCCGTGGATATGGCCTGGAAAAGTGTCAGCGCCTCTTCACCCCTGATCTCTCCCACCAGTATATATTCGGGCCTCTGCCTCAAAGCAGAACGCAGCAGGTCATACATGGAGACCTCACCTGCACTGCTGACATTCATTGGCTTGCGTGTGACACCAGCGATCCAGTTATCGTGGTGCAGGGTTACTTCCCTTGTATCCTCTATTGATACAACCTTGGATAAAGGTGGAATGAAAAGGGAAACTGCATTGAGCATCGAGGTCTTACCGGATGCTGTACCTCCGGCAAAGATAGCGCAATCCCCGTTCTCCATTGAAAGCCAGAAATACGCCATCATCTCGACATTACAGGTATTGTAATTTATCAGGTCTATCGGGGTTATCGGGTCACCCCTGAACTTCCTGATAGTGAAAGAGCTACCTCTGGTAGTTATTTCTTTACCAAGGGTCGCCTGCAGTCGGGAACCATCTGGAAGGGTGGCATCGACCATAGGTTCGCTCATGGAAATATGCTTTCCACTTTTCTGGCAGAGCTTGATCACAAGAGAATCAAGTTCCTTTTCACCAAAGGAGACGTTCGTCTTGATGTTACGATATCTGGAGTGGTACATAAAGACAGGTATGTCTATACCATCACAGGAGATGTCCTCTATGTTGGGGTCGAGCATCAATGAGTTTATACGATCGTGACCAAGGAAATTGCGCTTGAGATAGTAGAGTATACGGAATTGAGAAGGTACCTCAAGACTGGCATGGTACCTGTTGAAAAGTATCAGTGCATTTTCCATTAATGCTGTTTCTTTGTCTTTACCTGAACCAACCCCGCCAAGACTGAGGATGTCCTGAAGATCATCATAGACCCTCTCAAGGATATCCTTCTCATACAGTGTCAGCATTGGTTCAACGACATGATATTGATAGATATTATTTCTCTCGATAATGGAAATGAAAGAATAAGGTTCATTCACCCAGTACCTTTCCACTTCAGTGAAGCCATCAGGTATCTCGAACTCTATGAGTGAGCCATGTAACTCCAGATCATATACAGGAAGCTCTGTGCGTGGATGCAGGATGTAGTGGATACCAGCCTTTACACTACCGATAAAAGAAGATAATCTGGAAGGTTCTTTCTCATCCATCCCGGATATATCATCAGGGATCGCTTCATCTACGATCAGCATGTCTGGTTCCGAATCCTTCATCGACTAATATATAATCTTATGTATATAAAAAGTCTTTGACCTTTTAATTATATACTAACAAACTGACGTATCCAATACAAAAAAGATAACTAAGACCAAATAAAAGGAAGGAATTAAAAAATAGAACTACAGATGACACCGGCGGAGTCATCCAATTTCAGGAAATGTACCAAAGTTCTCTTCGTACCTTGATATCATTTTATCCCATGTGGGAAGGTCGGTCTGGCAACCGATGCTCTGAACAGCAAAAGAAGCGACCGTGGAACCTATCCTGCCACATGTTTCCAGAGGATAACCGCGTGTGTATGCAAGCAGGAAACCCGCTCGGTAGGCATCCCCGGCACCGGTAGGATCAAGGGCCTTTACAGGAACGACAGGTATCATGAACTCATTTCCGCTGTTGTGGATCTTACTGCCATCTGCATCATAGGTAACGACAACTGTCTCGATCATGCCAAGAATATCATCAAGTGACTTTCCTGTCATATCACAGACACGCTGGATCTCATGCTTATTGGTGAAAAGGATATCCGTGTTCTCAAGGATGCTCTCAAGGTTCTCCTTTGAGTAAGTAACAAGATCCTGTCCCGGATCAAAGGAAACAAAACCTGCTTTCTTAGCAATCCTTGCGTTGTATGTTGAATCAGAGGTTGCAAGATGTACGAAGTCAACTGCCGGTGGTTCCAGTTCCTTGAGCTTTGCAGATGCACCCCAGTGGAAATATGTGCTCTGGTGGTGGTCCCTGTCTGTGAAAACAAATGCCCTTGTACTCTTCTCCTCAGGGAACCTGTATAACAGGGAAAGATCGACACTGTGCTTCTCAAGTTCTTCTTCATAGCCCGATGATGCAAAGTCACCGCCAACTGCGGATATCAACTGTGCATTACCACCGAGTATGGCAATCGCAACGGCGATATTGGCAGCTCCGCCACCATAATACTGATGATAGTCGATTATAGGATGGGATTCGTTGTGGACCGCGATATTCTCAACATCGAAAAGAAGGTCTATGGCAGCGTGGCCTACAACAGTGATGGTCCTGTCCATGTCGATACTTCCTTACTCCGTCCTTACTCGAATTCATCGACATCAACAACAGCCAGAGGGACATCCCTCAATGCTCTGCCGATAACGGATTTAGCTATCCTTGATGCATGCTCTGCACTTTCTGCGTCAAAGACCTTCATCTCAAGTACAAGTCCGACAATTGCAGTGTTCGCAGCGATGAACACACTGCTTATAGGTTCCTCACATGCGGGACAGAATGTAGTTCCTATATCTACCTCAACATAGTCAAGTTTAGGATTGAGGCGTTTTCCTGCCTCAGAAATAGCGACACCTATGGCATCGTCTGCTGATTTTACATCTCTTACCAACCAGGCGGCTTCAAGTACAACGTGATAATTTGACATTAGATCTCTCCGATATATACTTCATTTCTTCTTCAATTTTAAATAACTAGGACATTAAGTAGTGTATTGATCAGGTATTACTTTAACTGACCTATATGGTGAACAACACATCGTCGTCAACATCGAACAGGCCAAGCCTTGCTCCTGCATCAAGCCACGCATGCCCATAACTAAAACAGACAAGTGCATTCACAGGGTCATTCGTTTCAACGAAGTGTAACCCGTCATTATAGTATGAACTTGCCATGTTGCGATAGTCACCGGCGACTGTATACATGTGTGATTGCGGAATAGGTGCGATCTCAGCCTTTTCAAGGGCTTCCCTTAATAGACGCTCATATCTCTTAACTTTTTCATTCAGGTCAGCAGCCATAGTAACCACACATGCCTCAACAGTGTTCATGCTTAATTATCTGTTCGCTCCGAACAACTTTTTGAACAATTTTCCGCCACCTTCTTTCTCATCATCATTTCGGGGTGCCCTTGAAGGCTTTCTCTTAGGCGGAGGGGTGAATTCCTTTTCCTGTCCGGGCACTTCCATGACAGGTACATCCATCATTGCCCCGGGTTCCCAGGTATCTGCAGGTGCAGCCACAGGTGCGCTTACAGGCGGAACTTCCCTTCGTACCGGAGCACGAGCGGGTGTCGGAGTTTCCGGTTCTTCATAGGTAACCTCAGGTGGTGGTGGAGGTGTAACGGTCCTTGCAGCCTTGAGAACATTCACGGACTCACCACCGTGTTTGGATTTCCTTATCCTGATGTCCACAAGTACAGGGCGCTCGATCTCATTGCTCACAAGCATTGCAACACCGGGCGGCAGGCGCATGAGCTCCTCCTCAACGTAGGATGTAACACCTTCAAGACCCTTACTGATAGCTTTGAGGTCGTTAGGGTTTGTGACCTTCATAATGACCTGGGTACCACATTGCGAGAGTACGTTCTTATCGACCCTGGCAGGTCTCTGGGAGATCACCATCATACCAAGACCGAACTTCCTGCCCTCGGATGCGATCGTCCTGAGAATATCAGTACTTGTGGTCTTGCTGAATCCCTTTTCAGGAGCATAGTTGTGAGCCTCCTCCACTACCAGCATTCCCGGCGGGATCGTATTGAGCTTACGTGACTCGAAAAGACTTGAACAAAGGCTTGCAACGATCATGCTCTGCAATTCCGGTGCCACACCCTTGAAATCAATTACTGATGCCTTTCCTTTCTGGAATAGTTCCTCTATCGAGGTAGGATTAGGTGAAAGTATGTTGGTATCCCTTATCTGCTCAAGGGAATTGATAACGATCCATTTTGCCTTGCTCTTATCGTTACCAACCTCGAATATTATGTCATCGATGGTGTAGGTCTCCATCTCTGCACGGACTTTCTGTATGGCCTCGTACAGTATACCGGTATGTGTGGTCGAGAAATTATCCGGGAAGATGGATATCAGGTCATTGACGGTCAGATTCATCCCATTCAATCTGAAAAGCTCATCAGCATCAGGATTCAATGCCTTGCTGGCAGGAGTATATACCGTTATGTTCGAACCATATCCTTTGGGTTTGACACCAAAACGGGCGAAATCCTCTTCACTTCCCTCACCTTCCACCTTCAGGGAAGAGTACTCGCTGTGAGGATCCAGGATAAGAAGCGGAATATTGTGATCAAGCAGTTCTTCAAGCAATACAGATGCAGTATATGACTTACCACTACCGGTCTTTGCCAGTATGCTGCAGTGTTTCTGCACGAGACTGTTCACACTAAGCTGGACCTTGATATTTGTGCCTTCCAGCAGACCGATGCTCATCTCATTACCCGTAAGTCCAAGAACGGACCTTGTAAGACCCTCGTCCGCTGCGAAGATCGGACTTCCCGGACTGAAAGGTATCACAGGTGCCCTGAGCATACCTAACTCATCCCTTGAACCGATTATCATAACCTCTGCAACGATCTTATCATCGCTCTTATCGGTACGCTGGCCTTTCATAGCCTCTTCTATGGAAAATGAGTCACTGTATCTTTTTATCGCCATTACCTGTCCAAGTACCCAGGTATGGTCCTTCTCATCCGAGGAAGCATCATGCCATACTTTGACGTATGCCCCCCTATACACTTTAGAACTGTCGAGAACCATCACTTTGAACTCAAAGGTTCCGGTCTCTCCGAAAATTACGCCTACTGAACCTCTTACCATTTTTCATCCCTCAAATTCATGGTCTTCAGTATTATGTTTATTATGTATTATTATATCTTCCCTCAGTCATCAAGTCCCTCAAGTATCTCCTGGGGAGCACCTGCGAGCCTTACAAGAGCCTCTGCCTCGATGAAGTGTAGTGATGCAGGGACCACCAGTATGTGCAGAGGTTCACCGAAGTCCTCATCTTTGAGAACATGTGCGTAACCTGCCTTTACAACAGGCTCATCGGAACCTGCTCTGGCAATACCCACAGCAACGGCATTCTCCATGATGCCTTCGCCTCTTTTGTCCTCGACCTTGAGAAGAAGTTCAAGTGCCTGGTTCACGGTCATGTAGCCTTTGTCCTTATCGATATCCAGGAAAACAAGGGTATGCATATTGTGTTCCTTGTTGAGCTTGATGGTATCATACGGGGTTTCAGATACAACGGTGATACCACGACTGCTGGTGAAGGGATGTGGTATTGTGGAAGACTTCCCGAACCTGTAGTTCTGCAATCCCGAGAGTCCGCAGATAGCTGAAGCTATGGAAGCCCCGTGTATGAGTTTAGTATCTATGCCAAGGTCCTTTGCACGAAGACGGAGATCCACATGTGTCGTGGATACCATGGTGTCCCCGCCTGTCAGGAAAGCCACATCCCTGTCCTTTGCTTCTGCAAGCCAGTCCGGGGATATTTCAACATCTTCCCTGGAAAGCACATTGACCTTCTTACCGTACAGTTCTTCGAGTCTTTCTATTGTACTACCCATCAGACGTGATGTGTAGAATTCCGCAAATACCATATCAGCATTTTTTATAGCTTCGAGTCCTTTTAGGGAGATATCTTTCTCGTCAAAAAGGCCCAGTCCTATGAAAGTGAGCATGATCTGCTCTATGTCCTTATGGGTTAAATGCTTTGAGAATGCTAGCAGTGTGGTAATATATACAACGTGTGTGAACGGGGTAGACTCGCAATGTTTTTATAGAACCACATACAGTTAGTTTCACTCATAAGTATCATCTATACTATGCAGAATTACTTACTACAATTCATTATAATTACACGATTGGAGGTCTGAAGTCATGGCAGGATATGGAAATCAACCAGTAATCATCGTAGATCCAAGTAAAGAGCGCACTACAGGAAAGGATGCATTATCAATGAACATCGCTTCTGCACAGGCAGTTGCAGGTATTGTGAAGACGACACTTGGTCCAAAAGGTATGGACAAGATGATGGTAAACATCATGGGTGACATAACTCTCACCAACGATGGTGCAACCATCCTTGAAGAGATGGAGATCGAACACCCTACCGCAAGGATGATCGTCGAGGTGGCAAAGACACAGGAAAAGGTAGCAGGAGACGGTACTACCAGCGCTGTTGTTCTGGCAGGTGCTTTGCTTGAAAAAGCACAGAAACTTATCGAGACAGGTGTACACCCAACTGTTCTTGTCAAAGGATACACTATGGCTACAGAGAAAGCCCTTAGTGTTCTCGACGACTATGCCATAACAGTAGAGAAGACAGACAGGGAAATGCTTGAGAAGATAGCAAACACCTCCATCACAGGAAAGGCATCTGAGATGGCAGGCGACCACCTTTCAGGTATCTGTGTGGACGCGATCTACGCTATCGAAAATGATGGACAGGTAGATGTTGACAAGGATATCGTAATGGAAAAGGAGATCGGCGGGACCGTTCACGACACCGAACTTATCAACGGTATTTCCATCAGGAAGGAAGCACTTCACAATGAGATGCCACGCCGCATAGAGAATGCAAAGATCGCTCTTATCGATACTGAACTCGTGTTCGCGAAGACAAACACTAACTCCAAGCTCCAGGTTGACAGTGCTGAACAGTTGTTCGACTTCAAGGAACAGGAAAAGGCAAACTTCAGAAAGACCATCCAGAAGATAATCGACACCGGAGCAAATGTGGTATTCTGCTCCAAGAAGATGGATGACTATGCGCTTCACTTCTTCAAGGAAGCTAACGTGTACGCTACAAGGCGTGTAAAGGATGAGGATATGGAAGTACTCTCATACTCCACCGGTGCGGCACTTGTAAGGAACGTCAATGAGCTCACAGCTGATGATCTTGGATATGCAGAACTTGTTGAGCAGGAAGATGAGCATGAAGAGAAGACCTACATCAAGGGCTTCAAGGAAGCAAGGACAATGACCATCCTCATCAAGGGCGGTTCAGAACATGTTACTGACAGCGTTGAGCGTGTTTTCGATGATGCACTCCATGTTGTAAAGTCCGTTTACGAGGACGGAAAGATCGTACCTGGCGGCGGTGCATCAGAGATCGAGGTCTCAATGGCACTCAGAAAGTACGCTGCATCTGTCGAGGGACGTGAACAGCTTTCTATAATCGCTTTCGCCGATGCTATAGAAGAGCTTCCAAGGGCTATTGCAAGCAACTGTGGTTTCGATACCATTGACACGATCATCAGCCTGCGTGCAAAGCACGGAACTGTAAAGAATGCAGGACTTGATGTCGAGTCAGGTGATGTTGTCGATATGCTGGACAAGGGAATTGTAGACCCACTCAGGGTCAAGACACAGGCGATCAAGTCAGCAGCAGAAGCTGCACTTGTAGTTCTTCGTGTTGATGATATGCTCCGTGCAAGGCGACAGGCTATGATGGATGTCAAACCTGAGCACAACGTCCATAACTACGACGCTACAGGTATGCTGTAAAGAGGTTTAGTACCTCTTTTTCTTTTCTTTATTATTACTATCATTATCTTTTCCTGATACATTTTTATCATTTTTTGTAGCAGTAGCTGTATTCTCCGAAAAGCAATTTGATATTTGTTTAACTACCTACAACATACTAGCAAACAAAATACAATGAATAATCATGATAGATTTGCAAAATACTTATATAGCATTAATTCCTAGTATGTCATGATAAATCATGACAGAACAATACTACAATAACAACATCGACCTTAGTAAGTTCGCAGGAATGCTCACAGCATTTGCAGCAGCAATGATGGCATACTATTCCTTCATGGCATGATCTGTTATCTGCCATGAAGAATTTCTAATTATTCTTTCCTCCAATCCTTCTTTTCATGTTATTTATCTGGCCACCCGCAGGTTCATCTTTCTACATGGCAGTAAAGAGAACAGACTGATCCGGAAAAACAACAGAGCATTTATGGCCACTTGAGATACGTTCAAGCTCATTTTCAAAATAAAGGATAAAATCAGTTGGAAATGATTAATCATGACAGATTTACAAACATTTATATACCTTTAATTCCTAGTACATCATGATAAATCATGACAGAACAATACTACAACAACAACATCGACCTTAGCAAGTTTGCCGGAATGCTCACAGCATTTGCAGCAGCAATGATGGTATACTATTCCTTAATGGCATGATCTGTTATCTGCCATGATAACATTGTTATAATCATTTCCTCCAACCCTCTTTTTGCATTCACTTTTCCGGACAGCAGCGAAGCTGTTCATTCTGAAGGATACGTTTCAAATATAGAACATAATTAATAGAAATGATTAATCATGATAAATACACGCAACTCTTATATACTATCAATCCCTAGTACATCATGATAAATCATGACAGAACAATACTACAACAACAACATCGACCTTAGTAAGTTTGCCGGAATGCTCACAGCTTTTGCAACTGTAATGCTGGTATACTACTCCTTCATGGCATGATCGTTGTCTGCCATGAGATAATTCCAGCCATTATTTTCCTCCAATCTTTTCTGTACTTTTTCAGGCCTTATCCTGTAAATCCTGACTATTCCAGAGTCTACTGATCAGAGTTCATCATCTGAAAGACCATAGAAATTCCTGTAGTCCTCAATAGCCTTTCTGGCCTGCTTCGGATACCTCTCAAGCATGCATTTCAGGAACTCATCCCTTGAAGTGAACTCCTTCATCCTTTTGATGATCCTTGTTGCATACTCTTTCGAAAGGGCATTGCCCTTCTGTATCTCGAATGTCAGGCAGAGAGCATCCTGCGGGAAATACTTCCTGCGAACGTATGGAGCTACAGATCCCAGAAGCACATCATGGTCAAGCCTGCTGAATGCCGGTACGCCAATACGCTGCAACCTTTCAGCACCTGTGAGTTTCTCAAGATTCTCAGCAGAATAGGAATGGATCTCGATATAAACATCCGGCCTGAGCTCTTCCACAGCCTCTATGATAACTGTGCCGATCTCAGTGAAATAACTGTCATCAAGTGTAGAGATATAGTTACCTTTGCTCACAAGAGGAATAACTGCAAGTGTTCCTTTCTCTGGAGCATCTATATTCTCAAGTATATCCGTGGTATCCTTCCATTCCTCACCATGCAGACCTGCCACGAACAACCTGACAGGTTCGCCTTCTCCAAGTATCCTGTATGACATGCCCCTCCGAAGCCACTGTTAAATGCTCTTATCTTTATAGTTCACTTATCCTTACCAAGGTCTGCAGTCTTCTGTGCTATGATATAGATCTCCTGCCTGTCCGAATCCAGAACATCAATTATCTTTACACCCATGGACTCGACCTTAGCAAGTATGGGTTTACTGTTCTTCTCCTTTCCCATCTTGATGACCTGAAGCAGTTTTCCCTGATCCTTCAACAACGGAAGCACCCTCTCAAGGGCTGCCAGCGAGTCCATTGGTTCAAGGGTCATGTCGCTAAGGATGACATCCACCGGCTCCGGTGCCATCTCCTCAAGAGGTATCTGGAACACATCCCCGAACATCACAGATACATTATCCTTTTCCTGAACCACTTTCCCAAGCTCTTCATCAAAATCCCTGCTGAACTCTACACCCTTCACAGACGATGCTACCTCGGATGCCATCATCAGAAAACCCCCCGCACTGGAACCCAGATCGAGTACTCGGTCACCCGGAGATATCACACCTGTCGCATCCTGTATCCTCTTGAGTTTGAAGTATCCCCTGGGCATATCAAGCCCTTCATCCACATCGACCTCAGCTTCAGAACTGATATCCTTTGAGGGCTTTTTGACAACATTGCCATCGACCCTGACACTTCCGTTGAGTATGGCTGTCTTGGCCCTTCCCCGTGACTTGAAATATTCCATTTCCACAAGGTATGCATCCAGTCTCATGATTCAGATAATACGGAACTGTACTATTTATAATGTCAACATATGGAATCTGTAGAATGTTCCATTTGAATGACTCATGTAATTATGCGTATCTCTAATGATTATGGGAAACATTGTGACTTTTCAATTACCGATATGTAGAAAAAGAGTGAAAACAACAGATATTCTTATGCATCTTTTCGGATTGTGCCGGCTTCGCCGGACCCTCCGGGGTGATTTTAGTTATTCACAACTTCCTATTGGTCAAACACATTGTCACCTTGTTCTTGTGTTTCTGATAGCTCAACATAAAATCATTGATAAACAAAGAACGATGTGACCATCCGCCGTAGGCGGCGCATTCCTTTGCTGCCATCCTGAAGACTATTGAAATAATGCATTTATTGAAAATTGCTGAGTTCAAAGTTGCAAGTAACAGGTTTTCTACAGAGAAAAAATATGGAGAACATCGGGTTTCTACCCCCTGCAATACAACATCGTAACGACAAAAACAGGTTTATACAATGCTCACCGATGCTTCCCTCACAATGGTGATCATTTGTTAAAGGCAGTTATATTCGATATGGATGGTGTGCTCGTTGATTCGATGTCATATCATGCGGAGGCGGTCCAGCACATCTTCGATGAGATAGGCGTTGAGATGGACAAACAGGACATCTTCGAGAGAGAAGGTGAGAGGACCGTGGATATCGTTGAGTTCCTGCTTGAGAAAGGAACAGGTGATGCATCGAAGTACGACATACCGGACATAGTCGAGAGATACATTGCCGAGTTCAATAGAATAGTGGAGCTAAAGGTATTCCATGGGATGCAGGAATGTCTCTCTGGCCTTAAGGACAGGTTCGACCTTGCGGTGGTATCAGGTTCTGACAGACCCATAGTTCTGGATATTGTGGAGGCGAAGTACCCGGGCATATTCAAAGAACTGGTCACTGCCGATGATGTGCAGCGCGGGAAACCCGAGCCTGACCCTTATCTGAAGGCTGTTGAGATGCTAGGCATATCGAGCCACGAGGCCATAGTGGTAGAAAACGCACCCATGGGCGTGGAGGCTGCTAAAAAGGCAGGGCTGTGCTGTGTTGCAGTTCCCACATACCTGGATGCGAAAAAGTTCCATCAGGCAGATATGGTCTTTGAGGACCACACACGCCTTGTAGAGTTCCTTAACGGACTGGACCCCTCTTATGACTGTTACCGTTAATGATTATAGTCACACTTATTGGTACTGATAATTTAGATATATGATCTGATATCTGCCAGTCAACCTGTACTCAAACAAAATAGTTATAATAATCCGGGTAGATTGAAATTTGTTTTATTTTATCTTTTTTCATCTGGCATTTTACAGGATCTTTTAAACTTGTATTGTTGATACAACGTTACTCTACATCAATTGCTTTTTTTACAAGAGATATCCTGCACGCTGACGAGTGTATAAATGTAACATATACACAATATAGTAATATTTATATAATAGTACTAGGAATAGAATTACCTATGTATTTAAAAAATACAAAGATTCAGGTTTACAGTTATTAAAAATAGGATGGATTATAGGGGATATAAGATGAGTGAGGAAATAAATTTCAGTGTTTTTGATCCCTCGATACGTTTTGAACATCGGGAATTCTATGAGGAGATCGTCACTGAACTGAATGTTCTTGTTCCGGTATGTTTTTATGGAGAAGCCATAGCTGTCGCGGTCAGTGAAAATTCGGTAGAACGTGATCAGATCACCGAATTAATGAAAAATGTGGAAAGATTCTCAAGACAATTGTTGCAGATCACAAAGAAACTATTTGACCAATATTACGTCGCCAAGGAAGAACAACATGAATCTATCCTTCATACTACTGCCTACAATAAGATCAACACTCTGGACAGAAATCTTCTTGAACGGACTTGCGATGTGAGATGGTGGGCGCTGGAAACAGCATTTGGAGACTGTATTTCTTTTTACGAGAGGACAAAACGAAGATCAGCATCTGTTCTAAGAATTCTGGAGAAAGACCAGGGTCGATCCCAGACCCGGGAAGTGGAGATATCTGAAGAAAGAGATGATCTTCTTTCAAAGACAATATCAAATACGTCTTATCAGATAGCTGATGACCTTAAGGACTTCTCAGGATTATTGAAAGATGGGGCATTAAAGGACTTTATCGGAAGATTCAAGCATCTTTGCCAGGACTTTAAGGGCATGGATGATGACCAAAAGGTTCTGGATGGCTTTCTGCAGGACCTTGTGGACCTGGAATCCAGGATATCTTTTGCCTGCTACAGGCTGGAAGACATTAAGAGTTCCTACACACTTTACAGAGATCTGGTAATTACTGATCCTGAAGGATATATCCTCGCAAATTCAGACAGCCTGCGGAGATCGGAAGTTTTAGGCCTGAGAGTGAACGATGAAGATTGGTTCATCAGGGCTTTAAGAACCCAGAATGGAACAGAATATATTGCTCAGGATATCTGTCCATCCAGAATAGAAGAGCAGCTATCTCTGGTATATTCGACCGCCGTCCGTGAAAATAGTGATGAGAATGGCAATGTGATCGGGGCCATGGGCATCTTTTTTGATTTTCAGGGAGAGGCCAGGATAATCCTGGATGAATATATGCCTTTGACACAGACAGGGACCATACAGGATGGATGTTATTCGATGTTTACCAGTAACGATGCAAAAATCATTGCATCGACAGATGAAGATATACTTGAGGTCGGTAAAAAAGCGCATGTTCCAAGAAATAACCGCTCCTTAAATGACGGCGAACAGATCAATACCTATATGGCTTTTGAAGGAGTGGATTCTGCCATCTTTTCTTCCAGAACGGACGGTTATCTGGACTATCGCGGGCTTGGGTGGAGTTCCCATATCATTCTTCCAAAATCACATATCTTTGCGAACACGGTTCAGGCTGATGGATACAACATCGGATCAAATGAATTGATGAATTCCAACATCAATCCGGATATCAACAAACAGACCTACGCAAAAATACAGAATGACAAAAATGAAATTCAACTTATATCGCTCAACGGGACCATATACGCCTCTAAAATGGGAGAACGCGGTGATCAGCTGGGACCTATTTTCAATCAGATCACCCGATCCAGTAATTTCATTACGTCTAAAATGGAAGAATTGTTACAGGAGATGGCAGCCGTTGAACTGCAGCTGAATTTAAAGACACTGGAAAACTTTGCTAAACAGGCGATCGATCTTATAGACAGGAATCTCTTTGAAAGATCGGCTGATGTTCGCTGGTGGTCAACTGATGAATATTTCTGGAAAGCACTTTCAGATCCATCTGAAAAGGAATTCATGAGAGCCAGTGACAGGCTAAAAGTGATCAACGGCAGTTATACCATGTACAGGAACCTGGTTCTAACAGATTCGGAAGGAATTATAAGGGCATGTTCAAATACGGAGTTGATGAGTGAACTTGGCGGACTTGATGTATCTGATAATATCTGGTTCCAGGAGGGAGCCCGTACTTCACGATCAAGTCAATATGCCGTTCAGGACGTCATGGGTTCTTCTCTGGAAAAAGATAAGGAAAGGTCTCTTATCTATGCCGGCGGTGTTCGCAGAAATGGCAAAAGGGACGGTGAAGCCATTGGTGTACTGGGCATCCTGTTCGATTGGGACACTGAAGCGAGAACGATACTGGAAACATGTCTTCCCAAAGACAGAGATGGAGAGGTTATCCCCGGCAGTGTTGCTGTGTATGTTAACAGGGATCTCGAAGTGATCGAGACAACAGGAGGAGAGGAACTTTCTATAGGTTCTGTTCTTTCCCTTCCTGATGAGGTCTCTGTCCTGCAGCCAGGAGAGAAGATATCCGGCCTGTTCGAGTTCAATGATCAAAAATATGTCTACGGTGCATGCAGGACAAAGGGATACCGGGAATATCCGGGATTGAACTGGATCGCCTGCGTCCTCCGACCTATCTCTACGAACACCTGAAGATAAGAAATAAGAGCAGTAGGGCAGACTTTGAAATGACTCTTCTCAAATTGCCCTGCTCAGGCTTGATCACCAAGCAAGAAAAAAGAAAGGGAATCTAACCTGATGATCAAAAGCCACTGTACCTCTTGAATATCCCTATGATCATACCTTTGCGGAATTACCAAAATCGTAATTACATTTTATTCCGCTCTCATCGGAACACAAATTGCATGAAACACATTTTGCGACCTCTGTCTCGCCTTTCCTTATCTTTGCCACAAGATCAGGTTCACAGATGAGAGGGCGGCACAGGGACACCATATCGGCATATCCTTCATCGACCATCTGTTCCATTACAGCTCTCGATCGTAGACCACCCACTACCATCACAGGTACGTCCACTGCTTCCTTTATCATTTTAGAATAATCCCTGTAATATGCCTCTGAATCAGCATCATTGATCTTTGTCCTGAACATCTGCTGTCCTGCCTCGACGATACCGCCGCTGACCTCTATGGCACATACACCATTTGCAGCAAGGATCTTTGCTATCTCTACACATTCAGGAGCATCAAGAGTGTTCTTCGTTCCTTCCGGGAAACCATCGGTAGCATTGAGCTTGACAAGTATCGGGAACTCATCGCCGATCATCTCATGTATCCTGTCAAGGATGTCAAGGATTATCTGTGTCCTTTTCTCTGTGGAACCACCCCATCTGTCCCTACGCCTGTTGGTATATGGGGAGATGAAATTGCTGAGCAGGAAACCGTGAGCTACGTGAAGCTGTACACCATCAAAACCTGCTTCCTTTGCTCTCCTTGCAGCATTGGCAAAATCCTCTATGGTCTGAAGCACTTCCTCCTCTGTCATCTCCTCAGGAGTTACACCGTTCCTCTTGTTGGTCACAGCGGAAGGTGCAAGGATAACAGGATTCTCAGCGGTCATCATTGTCTGCCTGCCGCCGTGAACGATCTGCACTACGATCTTACTTCCATGTTCATGGACCCTTGAGACTATCTTCCTGTAAGGCTCGATGAACCTGTCATCATAGATTCCCTGCTGGAGATCGTCACTTTTCCCATTGGGATTGACGTACGCATATCCGGTGATGATAAGCCCTACCTCACCACGTGCAAGCTCTTCGTACATATCACCGATCCTGTCGGTTGGCGTGCCATCGGGCTCTGCCATCCACTCATGGGTCGCAGAACGTACAAAACGATTTGGGACTTCCATATTTCCCAGCATAATAGGTTCGAACAACATGCAGGAGTATTGAGAGCAGGAACTTATATGCTTTTTCTTAGCTCATGATCGCTGATACTGCATTTCTTCAAGCTCTTCCTTAAGAGCTTCATTGTTTATCCTGTAGACCAGCATTGAAACAAAGAGTAATACAAAGGCCAGCATGTTCACCATGAGAGTAAGTTGAAGTGATGTACCGTCAAGTCCCCCACCGCTGCTCCCGTATGAAGAGCCACCGAACATAAGCGGGTGGGCTGAGCGCCACAACCTGATAGACAAGAAACTGAGCGGGACCGAGAGAAAACCAATGATACCAAAGACAGCCGCAAGACGTGCTCTCTTCTCAGGTTCCTCTAAAGCCTGACGCAGCATCAGGTAGGCAAGATAAACGAGGAAGAGTGCAAGTGAGGTTGTAAGTCTGGGTTCCCATATCCAGTACCATCCCCATGTTGCTTTGGCCCATATGGAACCTGTGACAAGTACAAGGAATGCGAATACCACACCGACCTCGGCGGCAGAATGAGCAACGATGTCCCATTTACTGCTATTTCCCTTAAGCTGCATGATGCTTGCAATAAAAACAACGGTGAACGCCACGTATGAGACAATTGCGATCGGCAGATGGAAATAGAATATCTTAAAACTGCTGTCAAGTATCTCACCGGCATTGCCTTTCATCTGGGGTACATAGAAAAAGACCATCCAGATAGCAATTAGCATAGCAGGGAGCGTTATGGCTGCGAGTATTCTTTCTTTTTTCCTGTCGATGAGCATACTTGTTCCTCTGCTAATTGAGATTCCTTGTTTAAATGCTTTTCATACGCTTTAAACGATTGTTTTAGGGAGGTGAAGAGGGAGATTAATACCTAAAAATAATATTGGTGCATTTTAGTGTTACTAACAAAAACAAAAGTATTAAATATAAAGATAAATTATCACAAATCGTTTACTAGATAGAAATATCATTAATACTTGTAATACGACATTTCTCTGATTTTTGATTATCAATCAAAAAATAAGCATGAGATGTGATGAACACAGGTTGGAGCTAGAAAATATACACAGGAGCATTTGTGATGAAAAGATCATTAAGCATTTTACTGGCAGGAATGCTATTACTAGGAGTAGTTGCAATTTCCGGATGCACAGACACTAAAATGGAGATAGCAGGTACTGAAGGAACAACAACAGATGATGAGTTGATCGCAGCAGTTGGGACACATGGCGGAGAACCTGAATCAGGTTTTAATCCGGTCACAGGATGGGGTTACAATCATGAACCGTTGATCCAGAGCACTCTTTTTAAGAAAGATAGTAATGGAGCTCTTATCAACGATCTTGCAACGGATCACTCCGTTAGTGAAGATGGATATACATGGACCGTCACAATAAGGGATGATGTAACATTCCACGACGGGGAAGTACTTACAGCTGAAGATGTAGCATTCACATTCAATACCGCATCAGAAGCCGGCGGAAGTGTGGACCTTTCCATGCTTGAAAAAGCTACAGCTACAGATGATAATACTATTGAATTCAAACTAAGTGACGATCAGGCCACATTTATCAACAAACTTGCAGTGATTGGAATTGTCCCTGAACATGCATACGATGAGAACTATGGTCAGAACCCGATCGGTTCCGGTCCTTACGAATTTGTACAGTGGGATAAAGGACAGCAGGTAATTCTGGAAGCAAATCAGGACTACTATGGAGATGAACCTTACTTCAAGAAACTCACCATTGTATTCATGGAAGCAGACACTGCTTTTGCAGCTGCGAAATCCGGTCAGATCGACCTGGCTGAAATTCCAGCATCCTATGCAGGTCAGGAAGTCGAGGGAATGAAGATAGTGGCTCTTGAGTCTATTGACGCCCGCGGGATCAGCTTCCCGACACAGCCAGAAACAGGTGAAACATCCGAGGATGGATACACAATTGGAAATGATGTAACATCTGACGTTGCCATCAGAAAAGCACTGAACATCGGAATTGACAGGCAGACCCTGGTGGATGGTGCACTTAACGGACAGGGTGAAGAGGAATTCACAGGTGTTGACAAATTACCATGGGGAAATAAAGAAGCCATTATTGAAGACGGAAATGTTGAAGAAGCTAAGAAGATCCTAAGCAATGCCGGATGGGAAGATACCGATGGTGATGGCATTGTAGAAAAGGACGGTGTCAAGGCTGAATTTACTCTTCTATACGCTGCCAGCGCACAGGAAAGACAGGCACTGGCTGTTGCTGTTTCAGAGGAAGCAAAAGAACTGGGGATCAATATAATCCCTGAGGGTGCAAGCTGGGATAAGATCGATACACTTGCTCTTTCAACTCCAGTCGTATTCGGTTACGGTTCACTTGACCCGACCGACCTATACTTAAAATACTACAGTGAGAGCTACGATCCTTCAAGCTACAACAACATAATAATGTATAGCAACCCGACCGTAGATTCCTATTTAAGAACTGCAATTACCAGTTCAGACCAGAGTATTGCAAATGAGAACTGGCAGATGGCAGCATGGGATGGAGAAACAGGATTCTCTCCAAAAGGAGATGCTACCTGGATGTGGATGGCAACACTCGATTACCTCTATATCATGGACGAGGACCTTGACATAGGAACTCCAAAGATACAGCCACACGGTGCTGATATTTTCGGAAATATCCTGGAATGGGAACGCACAGAAAACTAAATTTGAGGTTTCATGAAACTGAGGGGAACTTACCCTCAGTTCAACCTATTTTAACCATTTAATTGGTTTTTCAAAGGATCTAAAATCACAAAAGATCACAAGAAACCATAAAATTGCTGGAATGGATAATGGAGGTTAAAATTGTGAATTACAGGAAATTAAGTATCTTTATGGGGAAAAAAGCCCTCAAATTAGTTTTCCTTTTAATTGTTGTTTGTATTGCCAGCTTCTGGATCGTAGAACAATCTCCCATTGACCCGGTCAGGGCATATATAGGGGAAATGAGCATCCAGCCGGAACAAAAGGCAAAGCTGGAAGAATATTGGGGAGTAAATACTCCTGCACACGAAAAATTCCTGAACTGGGCTGAAAATCTACTCAAAGGAGATCTTGGCACTTCACTGATATACAGAATGCCTGTGACAGACGTTGTTAAAGAACGGTTTGCAGCTTCTCTTATACTTATGGCTTCTTCGTGGCTTTTATCAGGAGTACTGGGTTTTATTTTAGGAATCGTAGCAGGAATGAAGAACGGAACCTTAATTGATAAAGCAATAAAAGTTTACTGTTATATTCTGCTTGCCGCTCCAACATTCTGGCTGGCGCTCATCTTCTTATTGATATTTGCAGTGAATTTAGGTTGGTTCCCTGTTGGACTTAGTGTTCCTATTGGTGTTGCAAGTGAAGATGTGACCTTTTTTGACCGCATCCATCATTTGATACTTCCGACTGTAACCCTGAGCCTGCTTGGAGTTGCTTCTATTGCGATGTTCACCCGTGAAAAACTGATAGAGGTAATGGAAAGCGACTATGTGTTATTTGCAAAAGCAAGAGGTGAAAAAGGATTTGACCTTGTTAAAAGACATGGAATAAGAAATGTTGCACTTCCAGCCATCACATTGCAGTTCTTAGGTTTCAGTGAATTATTTGGAGGAGCTGTGCTGGTTGAACAGGTGTTCTCTTATCCCGGCATCGGTCAGGCTGCAGTGGCAGCAGGTTTAAGATCTGATGTCCCTCTGCTTTTAGCAATTGTTATCGTCAGCGCTATTTTCGTCTATTCAGGAAACCTGATAGCAGATGTGATCTACGAGTTCGTTGACCCAAGAATAAAACAGCAGGAGATGAGAACATGAGCACTGCTGTTGTAACTGCTAACAGAGGACTTTTTAAAGGGTTCAACCTGAGGCAGAAGACCATCATGCTGATAAGCTGTCTTTCAGTGTTGTTAATTGCAATCGTGGTTTCAAGCACATTCATAGACGATAATGCGTTGTCCACAGATTTTGAATCAAAGAACCTGGCTCCTTCCCTGGAACATCCGTTTGGAACTGACTGGATGGGAAGGGACATGTTCATACGAACTCTTGGTGGACTTGGCTTAAGTATAGTGATCGGAGCCCTGGCATCCTCGATCAGTACTATGTTCAGTGTGATCTTAGGTTTGTTTTCAAGCATCGGTAAGGTAGAGGATTCGATCGTCTCCTGGCTTGTGGACCTGTTCCTTTCAATACCACATCTTCTCCTGATAATTTTGATATCCTTAGGACTTGGCGGAGGAGCTACAGGAGTGATAATAGCTGTTGCATTATCACACTGGACAAGCCTTACACGTGTTGTAAGGGCAGAGATCAAGCAGATAAAGACCCAGGAATACATCCATATATCAAGGAATTTTGGCAGATCCAGATGGTGGATAGCTAAAAATCATATCCTTCCCCACCTTGTTCCTCAGTTCGTGCTGGGTACGATAGTAATGTTCCCACATGCGATCCTGCATGAAGCATCAGTAACATTCCTTGGTTTCGGACTTTCACCACATCAACCGGCAATCGGCATTATCCTGTCGGAATCGATGAAATATCTCTCAGCAGGATACTGGTGGCTTGCTTTCTTCCCGGGATTATCTCTTCTGATAGTGATACTTGCATTTGATATGATCGGAGAGAACATGGGAAAGCTACTGGATCCGAAAAGAGCACATGAATAGATGAAAAATCGATGAAACCAGATATGAACGATCAAAAGAGGTGAAGTATGACAGATACATCCCAATTAACAAATAACAACACGGAGAGATCTGACGCTCTATTAAAGGTCAAAGACCTCTCACTTTCTTTCACTCAATATGCCTCCGGACTCAGGCAAACTGAACTAAAAGTGATATCCAGTTTGAGCATGGAAGCTTACAGTGGAGAGATACTAGCTGTTGTAGGTTCCAGCGGTTCCGGAAAAAGTCTTCTGGCACATTCTATATTAGGCATTCTTCCATCGAACGCTAAGCTTAGCGGCACTATGGAATACGATGGCCATGACCTGACACAGAAAAAGAAAGAGGAACTCAGAGGTAAGGAAATAGTCCTTATCCCACAATCAACCACATATCTTGATCCCTTGATGAGGATCTCCAGTCAGGTCATAGGAAGTGTTGATGATAAGGATGCAGAATCAAGAAAGAAGCTTCAGAAAGAGATATTCAATAGATATGACCTGAAACCTGAAGTCGAAAGAATGTTCCCTCATGAACTTTCAGGAGGAATGATCAGAAGAGTTCTTGTTTCAACTGCTGTGATGAGTTCGTCAAAGATCGTGATAGCAGATGAACCAACACCGGGACTGGATGAAAAGAACCTGAACGAAACTTTAGGCTATTTCAAGGATATGGCAAACAAAGGATATGCCGTTATTCTCATCACCCATGATATCGAAGCTGCATTGAAGATCTCTGACAAGATCGCCATTTTTTACGCTGGCACCATCCTTGAAATTGCAAATACAGATGACTTTTCAGGTGAAGGGGAAAAACTGAGGCATCAATACACAAAAGCGCTATGGAATGCCCTGCCACAGAACAAGTTCCAGGCCATAAAAGGTCACCAACCCATGCAGGATGAAGTGCTTGATGGCTGCTTCTTTTATGAAAGATGCACTACAAGAGGCGAAGTTTGCTCAAAATGCGTTCCTGAGTTAAAATTGTTCAACGGCGGAATGGTGAGGTGCAATAATGTATCTTAAAGGCGAAAACATTAGTTTCGGCTACAAGGAGAGTAATTTAATCTTAGAGGATGTGAACATTTCCCTTGGCAGCGGAGAAGTTCTGGGACTTGTGGGAGACAGCGGATGTGGGAAATCAACCCTGTGCAGGATACTGGCCGGATATGAGAAGAACTACGATGGGAACATAAGCATAGATGGAAACAAGATATCATCAGGCGGATATAATCCGGTACAGCTAATCTTCCAGCATCCGGAAAAAGCTGTTAACCCAAAATGGAAAATGAAGGATATCCTGAAAGAAGGACATGAGGTCTCACAGGATATTCTGGAAGCTTTTGGAATTAAGGATAACTGGCTCAACAGGTGGCCTAATGAACTTTCCGGAGGAGAACTTCAGAGATTTGCTCTTGCAAGGGCTTTGGGACCCAAAACAAAATTCCTGATTGCTGATGAAATAACCACCATGGTGGATGCTATCACACAGGCCCAGATATGGGAGAGCATTTTAAGCATCGTTGAGGAATTGGGTATTGGAGTTCTTGTTGTAAGCCACGATAAAAGTCTGATCAACAGACTATGCCATGATGTTTTGTACATGTCTGACCTGAACAGAAAATAAGGCTCTATAGAAAATTACCGGTGTTCAGAAAATGAATTAGAGATAACAGATGATTTATGCACTTTTTCGGATTGTGCCGGCTTCGCCGGACCCTCCGAGATGGTTTTAGTTATTCAAGGCATCCATTAATCAAACTTATTGTCAATGCCCTTATGTTTTAGATAGTTCTACAAAAGAACATTGACAAACAAAGAACAACATGGCCATCCGCCGCAGGCGGCACTTTCCTTCAATGCCATTCTAAAGAATACTGAAATAATTCAGTTGTTTAAAATTACTGAGTTAAAGTTGCACTTAACAGTTTTTCTAAACGCAGATTTATTCTGATCGATCAGAAATCCTAATCCATCACAGTATATTCGAACACAAGCTGTCCCACTACAAAGAATATCAGATCATACACAATAAGCAACCTGAGCTCCGAAGAAATACTACTTATCCCACCATCTGTAAGTATAGTTCCTGTTGCCATAACAGCCGGAATGATCACAGGAATGATCAGCGGAAGCAGAAGCACCGGGAGCATAATCTCCCTTGCCCTTGTGCTGGCAGAGAGTGCTGAAAGCAGGGTTCCCACGCTGACAAAACCAAAGGTTCCGAGGAAGATAATTAGTGCAAGTCCGGGAATGTTACTGATATTGTAATTGAAGAGCACTATGAATATAGGGATTGTAACCAATTCCACAATGAACATGAGTACTGCATTTGATATTGTTTTTCCGATGTAGATGGAACTCCTGTCTATCGGTGAGAGCTTCAGTCCTTCAAGGCATCCGTTCTCCATCTCACCGGCAAACGAGCGCGAAAGTCCAAGGGTGCCTGCAAAGGTGAAAGCCACCCATAGCACACCGGGTGCGAGTTTCCCTACAAGTTCGGTCTGGCTTAGAACATCACCGAATGAGATGCTGAAAATGACTATAACGATAAGTGAGAAGATGAGCATGGAATTGAGCATCTGCTTTGTGCGGAACTCGGCCTTAAGGTCCTTTGCTGCAATGTAGAGGCTTTTCTTCATTCATCTCACCGCCATGAAGTATTAGAGATTACTGATGCCCTCTGCATCCGTATCTTTTCCAACTATGGAAAGGTACTGTTCCTTGAACTGTTCCACGCTTCCAATATCCTTTTTCAGCCTGTCGAAACGTATCTCTCCCCTGTCCATGATGAGCATGCGGTCGCATAGCTCGAAGGCACGTTCGATGTTGTGGGTGATCATTATCCTTGTAACATCAGAATCTCCGGTACCCATGAGCACACGTTCAAAATTAGCTGCTGCATGCTGGTCAAGTCCTGTATAGGGTTCATCCATTAGCAAGATCCCAGGCTGATGCAGCAGGGCCCTTGCAATGGAAAGTCTCTGTTTCATCCCCCTTGAGAACGAACCAGCCCTCTCATCTGCACGCGGAAGAAGGTCAACGTTTTTCAGTATGGCATCCACCCTGTCATCGATACTGCTGCCATCAATACCGTACATGTGTGCGAAGAATACGAGGTTCTCCCTTGCTGTAAGCTCATCGTAAAGGTAGGTCTCATGGGATATGGCACCAATCATTCCTCTTATCTTTTCAGGGCTTTTTCTGGCATCGGTCCCATTCACAAGTAAAGTTCCTTTAGAAGGAGCGACTATTGTGGACATTATCTTAAGAAGTGTGGTCTTTCCGGCACCGTTGGGACCAAAGATAGCAACGAACTCACCTTTTCCTATCACAAGGTCGATGTTGTTCAGCGCCTTTCTGCGTCCGAAGCTCTTTGAAAGACCGGAAATTGATATGATACTGTCCATTGGAGCCATTAGGGCTATATTTACAATTTCAGATTATATAAATTAGCGTTCTGTCCTGAAAAATAAAAATGGTCTTGTGGGAGGAAATGCACACAACTGTGTCTCATCTCTCAAATGCAGGTCCGCCGACATCTGCACTGTTGCTGTAGCCTGCACTTTCCCAGTAGCCCACGTATGGCTCATCAGTAACCTCGATCGAGGTTATCCATTTCGCCCACTTATAACCGTATTTGTCCTCGGCCACAAGCTGCAGTGGAAAGCCCCTGTCAGCAGGCAGTGTTACATTGTTCAGCTTATAGGCAAGCATGATATCGTTCTCCACCAGATAATCCAGTTCAAGTCCTGTGGAATAGCCATCTGCACTGTAGAATATGACCGTAGTTGCACTGTCGTTGACACCTGTATCGTTGAACAGTGTGTTAAGTGTCACACCCGTCCACATTGCATCGAATCCCCAGCCTTCAACACAGTCCATACGTACGAAACGGGTGTCTGAAGGATATGCGAGCAACTGCTCATAGCTCAGGCTCATAGGGCTGTCAACTAATCCGTATATCCTGAGCTCATAGGCATCCCGGTCGATGTACTGGGTTCCTTTGATAGCATTGTTCCTCTGCTCTGAAATAGGAGTGAGGGTCTTACCTTCGAATACTGAGGCTTCGAGTACCGTAGCTTCGCCTGAAGTGTTCACTATCTCCTGCGGATCCTCAAGGCAACCGGAGCTGAGTATCAAAAAAAGAAGTATAGAAACGGTCCTGATCAACAAGACCTTTTGCTTCTTTGCATTAAGCATGTATAGACTCCGAGAATCAGATATTGGCCAGCAGGTCAAGTCCCTTATCGCTCAGGAAATACTTGTCCTCGATAATGTTCAGGAACTCACCGTTTATCAGGAACTCGGTGTGGTACTTGAATACCTTTTCATCAAGTTCTGTCCTCTCAAGAAGATCCTTCTTTGTTGAACCAAAAGCACCGATCTCCTTGATCAGTTGTCTCCGTACAGGATGTGAAGCTGCCTTGTGTATTATCTCGTGCTCAGCCTTTACACGTTCCCTTTCAGATGGTTGTGCATCGATCAGACTATCCAGTTCATCATCATCAAGCATAATCCTACTCCTCCTAAAACAGGTAAGAGAGTATATTATAAAAAGTATCGTACAGAAAAACTGTCCATCATATGAGATTATCAAATTAGCTCATCTTTTTCTCCATTCTAATTTGACAAGCTTTTTCTCACACATAATTTGCAAATGAATTTGGATTTTTGACCTTGTTTTGCAAATTTGCAATCAGCATCAATTGATAAACAACAAAGTTCATGGTAACATAGAGTTCTCTGCTTCCTTTTCTGATTGATCTAACATCAAATTTGAGAATATGCTTCACATGCTTGTGAAACCTTTCACAATCTTGTCTTGTCCCTTTTTTCTTCTGGAATTCTGCATCCTCCATGTTCTGATTTCTTAGATACATTCCAACTTGCTTTGACCTTCCATGTTTGTAGAGGAACTTCAATTTTCTGTTAAGTGGAAAGTGGGGGTCTCCCCCACTTTTCCACATCTTGTTCATCCAATGATTGATTCTCTCTATTCTTCCTTCCTCACTGACAACAGCATCAGAAGGAAGGGATATTGTAGGATTCACATTAAGATCATTCCAGATATCTGCGTAGTTAGTGAATGAATCATATGCACCATCCAAAGCATATGAATCAACTTCAGGATTCAATCTTTTCAAGAACTCAATATGCTGTTCCAGTTGTGGAGAATCATGTGCCAGTCCCTTTGTATACGTCATGTACAATGGACAAGTTCCGATTAATGTGATATGCGCTTTATCCATTTTACAGTTATAATGCGGATTATAATCACTATGCTTGTCGTACCTAGAAGCTTCAATAGGTGTTGAATCTGTTTTTAGGTCCTTTGAAGATGTTAGATCTAGTATTCTCGAAGCTACTTTTTGCATTATTTCCCGGAATCCATTTTCTCCTAACCTGTATTTCACAAAGTGGTGAAGTGTTGCTCCAGTTGGCATTGAAATATCATCGTTCGTATTAACAAAACGAAGAAGCAGAGCTTCTTCATCTGTTAGCGATGAGATAGTTTTGTCAAATGAGAGTTTTCTGAAACACATGACAATGGTGAGTTTTATCATAGAAGAAACACGATACTTGAAATGCCAGTCTTTATTGGAATAGTAGTTGTTTTCAACATGCTGTGCGATATCATCGATATTAAGAGAATGTAGCAACCGGCAAATTGACACATTATCTTTACCAACGTAGTTTCGAATGGAGTCCTCAAAGAGGACTCCTTTATACACAGTACAAATATCCTCCATGAGACTGGCCAAATTTATACTATATGAATCTATTGACCTAGCTACTGTTTTTTTTGGGGGGGGGGGCGAGGTCTTAAAGAAAAAAGAGGTAAGCTTTTAAGTCAAAATTCTAATTTGATGGACTCCATATGATCAGCTCATATAGTTAATAACAAAACAAAATTCGAAAAGAAAGAGATTCAGATGCTTGCTTCCTTGAAATATAATACGAATGCTGGCCTTGTTGAAAGCAAACAAGTTATCAATGCAAGAGGGTTGCACTATCTGAGGGGATCGTTGGTGCCAGCATTCATATCAATGTGATAAGGCCACTCTTTTCTCTGTTCCGGAAGCATGTGTTACCTCCATTGCAGGTGTCATTTGTGACCACTTTGCTACCAGACCCTGATCTGCAGGCAGGAATGTAAGTTTACCTTCCTGGTATCTCATAGGAGAACCAATAGCCTCGTAATATCCATTCTTAAGGCTCTGCATTGCAGCTATCACGGTCTCATTATCATACTTTGTGTTACCAGGGTTTGCAAATTCAACACCTATCAGCACACCATTCACGTGCAGAGCAAGGTGCAGTTGCCATGTATCCCTGTTAACGAATTCATGAACTTTAATATCCATAACCAAATTGCTTTCATCTTCCCTCAAGATCACAATCTCCTTGTAATTGACTGCAATCAATACATTGCATGAACTCATATAAAAGAAGTCTGTGGGTATTTTTAGAAAGATGTACACGAATAAAAATAACGTGTACCTGATATGGAGTTCCATGTACATAGGTTCATTCAAACAGGGCCCTTGATACCGGTCGATCGTGCTGGCCATGTCTGCCTATGTAGGCCTTATAGTCCCCGGTATCCGTATCGAACACAAAAACGTACTCGGTCTTGAAGTAGGCCCAATATTGTGCATAAGGATTCCTGGCATCACTGATGATAACGGTCACATTCGCTCCAGAGGAATAGGCACTATATACCTGATAGTCCACCTCACCCGGTAGACTGGCATCATACAGGGACCGTGCCCTGGATACGTAAGGGCTGAACTCACTTCCACTGTCAGGATATATTGGAACAAATGAACTCTGCTCGACCCCTGACCAGTAGCTTGAGGTCAATATCCTGTAATGGGTCTCATTATATTGGTATGCAGAGAGAAATTTGCCGGGAGAGATCGGATAGGAACCCTGATATCCTATATCATGACCTTCAGCATCCTCAATAGCACTTATGAGAAATGCCTTTGCAAGCGGATTGAACAAACACCAGACCGTGAAAATGATAAGAAGCTGGCGATACATCTTTGAGTGACTGCCTGATGTAAGTGTTTCGAACCATCCATTACCCCCCTTGAAGGAACCATTTCGGATCCCATTCCTTTTTACCCTGTCCGCAAGGATGTAGATCATAGGCACAAATGAGATCACAGTGACCACTGGATCGAAGAAATCTATCGCGCCTATCGTTGTAGCCTCCGTTACAAACGGGAAGAACGGTCTCATCTTCCAGCTTGTGACATAATCCAGATATACGTGACTGAATATTGCCGCCGCAGAGGCTATTGTCAATAGCCTGTCCCTTTCCCTGAGCCATACATAGATGATCACAATTGATGCAAAGGTCAGAGAATGCATGAACTCCCGATGACCCATCAGGTAGTACATGGCATTATAGACCCCATGGGACAGGTATTCATCAACTGCAAGTAATATTGTACTCAGTATGAAATCAAGATCAGGTAGAATTGCCATGAAAGCAACTACCTTTATCTGTCTGCTGTTCAGTCCTGCAACTGATGCTATCAGTAGCCCGATTCCCAGATGGGACAGAGTGTTTACCATCCTGACATCCTCACACCATTATAAAGAATGAGACTACTTCTTATTATATTCTTGGAGGATGCAGGCTGATGAAAAAGAAAAAAGAGAATGAAAAGAAAGAATAATGATCTCAGTACTTTCCAAGGGTCTTTGCAACAAGCCTGTGGAAACCATGGATGCTCGTACCGCTTCCAAGATACATCATTGAACAGCGTCCGGTTATTATGTTAAGGTTAGGGTCATATTCAAGATGATCCACATCACATGTATCTGTCTTCCAGTGCACCCAGAAATCGACAATACCCCTCTCAGCCAGTTTCTCGATCAGCCTTGCTGGTTCGCTCTTTGTGATACCTATGATGACATTCTTCACAGTAACCGGCACAGAACCTATATCCTTTACCGAGCCTTCCATAGGCTTTTCAGAAAGGTCGAGTACACTGACGATCTTTCCTCTTTTCTTAAGCTCAGCTATCGTCCATTTTATGGCAGGCTTCGTGCCATCTGTTATTACCAGGAAATTGTCCCTTTCCCAGAATTCTTCCTGCTTTGTGACCATGCGATCCTTCCTTTATTACTTCCTTAAGGAAGTTAATAGCTCATTGTATATGAGGGCTTTTAAGTGATACCACAGACTGTTTAAGCAATGGGACCAGAGAGAATTATATGTCGGTGATCTCCAAGTACAACCGGATATCTCATGTGTACGATATAATGGAACTCCCAATGGAGACCATGATGTTCAGCAACTGGAGAGAAGAGGTCCTTTCCGGACTATCAGGCAGGGTTCTGGAGGTTGGCATAGGTACGGGAAAGAACATACCTCACTATCCTGATAATTGCGAAGTTGTTGGGATCGACATAAGTGACAAAATGCTTTCCCATGCAAAAGAGAAAGCAAGCTCTAGAAACAACATTTCTTTATTCCAGATGGATGCTGAGAATCTTGGATTCAAGGATGATAGTTTTGACTATGTGATCACCACTTTCGTCCTGTGCTCGATCCCGCAACCAATCCCTGCACTTAAGGAAATGAAACGCGTCTGCAAACCTGATGGAATGGTCATCAACCTTGAGCATATGAAGAGTGAGAACAGGGCAATTGCACTGGCAGAGGATGTATTGAATCCGCTTACAGTAGCAATAACCGATGTGAACATAAATCGTGAAACAGTGGAAAATGTCAAAAAGGCAGGCCTTAACATAATAGATGTAAGGAATATGGCACTAAAGGATGTTTTCAGGCTGATAAGGTCCAAGCCGTAATTAACCAAATATACTGATCAGATCATCAATTCCCAGACTGACATCGAATTCCTTCAATTTGAAGAACTTCTTAGCCCTGTTGTCATTATCCTCAAGTCTGAGATCACTTTCAACAAATCCCGCCTTTTCCAGTCTTTTCAAGTGCAACTGGACGACCTGACGTGAGAGATCAAGATCCTTGGCAAGCTCATACACATATCTCTCCCTCTCAGAGAGCAGATACAGTAGCTTCACCCTTACCGGATGGGAGAGTGCCTCTCCTATTGTCGTTATCTGTTGAAGTGTCATCGTCATTTATGATCCTGCTGTTTTTTGTTAACTGAGTTCAGGTTCAGATCTCGTCGAGTTTATCCTTTATGTCCTGAACCATCCTCTTGACCTCTTCCACGTCCTTCTCGACCCTTGCAAGGCGTTCATTACCCTCTGAACCGCCGGAACCGGATCTGTTAAGAAGAGTAACTGTCACCCAGACAACCAGAAGGATAATAAGTATGTTCAAAAGAAGACCCCAGATACCATAACCATACATGCTGCTACCCATCATTTTCTAATTCATCCTTAAAATTATTAAGTTAACAAAGAGTATATGGGAAGGCTCGTATTACTAGTTTTCGACCTTCCCTATGCGATTATCATTCTCAGGCAAATGATATCAGTATCTATAGCCTGCTCCTCCACAGCCACCGTATCCACCATATCCGCCACGCATTCCGCGTCCGCCCTGGTAGTACTGGCCCTGATATGAAGAACTTGCATAGAAGTCCACTATGACATCGCCTGTGTATGCATCGATGCGGCCCTGCTTTGTAGTATCACCCTCTGTGTAGATGAAGACCCACCATCTGCCCATCTGATAGATATCTTCAACGGCTCCATCGATTGCATCATCTGCAATATCCATTGCATCATCAGCAGTCTCTACTTCAAGTTCAAGTGTTGTTCCATCATTTGCATATGAGCTGTACACAGGACAGTATTCAGATCCATATCCACTGGCGTACCCACTGGCATATCTCATACCATGTCCTGCCCATCTTGACATCTGACCGAAAAATGTTGCATCATCAGCCTCATCAACTGCCGCACTTACTATACCTATCCCTGCAATGGTTGCAATGAGCATACCAGCAAGGAGTATTGATGTTGTTCTTTTCATTTTTACACCTTCCTGAACTGCAGGAAAACCTGTTCTGTAATTTCATCCTGCATATGTAGTCTTGACACTACATATGTATGATAGTGTAGTATATAAGGCTTGTGTGGAACTTCCAGTGAAAGCCGAATTTCAGCAGTTGTATTAAGTATAATAAAGATACGGAATTAGACCGGAAAAATTACTTTCTTCGCTCAACATACCATCCTACAAGAGGTGGTATCCAGCAAAGGTTAGCAGCAATCGCTTCAAAGGCAGTGAAAGTCTGTGTGGTAGGGCTGAAACCAAGGATGCGTGAACTCAGAAGTCCAACCGGAACGATGAGTATCACTGCAAGGCTTGAAAGCATAACAGGATGACGGACATACCGGCTGAAAGCGGCATTCCATGTACCTTCCTTTCTTTTCAAAAAGAGCATGCCTGATATATTTGCACCTATCTGGTCGCTGAGGGAATAGAAATAAGGTATGTAGAAACCTTCGATACCATAGACATCAACCCCTGCTAACCTGCTTCCAAGGTCGATGACCCACGGAAAGGCAATACCGAAGAGTTTACCCCATCCATACGCTTCAGCCATTGTCTGCTGGCTGGGTTTGAAATGCTGCTTTATGGAATAGAATCCTTCGAATATGCTTTCCCCTTCACCTGCAAGAGTACGGACCAGCCATTGCCCGACAGGACTACGCTGATATCCATATGCATCCAGAAGTACACCTGCTATCAACCCAATGATATAACCTGGAACTGTATACCTGATAAGTTCGGAAAAGTTCTCTGTTTCGAACTCCTCTTCGTTGTCCTCTTGAACCTCTTCCACAATTATTCTATTTTGTTCTTTGTATAAGAGTTTCCTGTTAGAATGTAATAACAGACCTTAACAATATAAACAACACAAACTTTTTAAATTAATAATCCTGTAACATAAATAAATGTCTGAAGAAAATATAATTGAAGCTCATGCAGTAACGGATGCGAACATAACCTACAGACAAAGATATTTTTGGGGTATACCAATATTCATAGTGATCGGATGGATCAAGACAAAGTATGTGAGTATCTTTTCGGTCGAGCATGAAGGACACAGACTTGTCGTACTCTATGATGGCATCTGTCCGGTTGCAAGAGATGACAGGCTTCATATCACCGGGATCATGGATCATGGTGGAAATGCAGGCATCTGTGGAATGGTCATGGTAGCTTATCGAATAGAGAACATGGATACCGGTGATGTCTACGAGAAAAACTAAGGTGCTGGAGAAAAAGAAAGCAGGTAAATTACCCCTGTCATCATGGTCAGAACAACTTTATCCTTTTTCCAATTCCTTTTTCAACAGCCTTCCTGTAGACCATGTTCGCAGTTACAAGATCCTGGACTGCAAGACCTGTGGAATCGAATATAGTTATATCTTCATCAGACTGCCTTCCAACCTTCACCCCGGCAACCACCTCTCCAAGCTCACAGGAGATATCAGCCTCTGATATATCTCCGTTTGAGAGCGGGACATTAATCTCGCCGGAATGGGATGCCTGCACAATATCGTCAACGATGATCCTTGACCTTTTAAGCAGTGAGGAGTCAAGTTCCTGCTTACCCATGGCATCAGCACCTATGGCATTGATGTGAGTGCCTTCATTGATCCATTCCGATCTTACAATGGGTTCCCTTACAGGAGTTGTCGTTACCAGAACATCACAATCACATGCATCCTTAATGTTCTCCACAGGAGTAAAGTCACAGCTGACAAACTGTTTCATATCCTTTGCAAAGGAAGTACAGTGGGACATATTCCTGCTGTTGATCTTCACTTCCTCAATGTCCATTACCTCAGCAAGTGCCAGCAACTGTGTTCGTGCCTGTCCGCCTGCACCAACCATGCCGACTATTCTGGAATCGGGTCGTGCAAGATATTTTGCAGCAACCCCGCCTGAGGCACCGGTCCGCATGTCAGTTATATGGGTACCGTCCATCATGGCAAGGGGAGCACCGGTCTCTGTGGAATTGAGAACTATCACAGCCATGACCGTTGGAAGTCCTTTCTCCCTGTTATCAGGATGGACGTTGACTATCTTCACACCTGCAATATCCTGTTCTTCCATGAATGATGGCATCGTGCGCAGGTCACCGTTGTGTTCGGTGAAATACAGATAGGATTTCGGAGGCATCTGGACCTTTTTCAAGCCATGTTCCCTGAAACCGTTCTCTACAGCAGAAAGGGTTGAAGACATATCGATAACACTTTTGACATCTGATTGTTCAAGCCAGAGGACATCCATTAAACTCACTCCTTAAAAGATATAGAATATGTTGAAGCTTAAGGAATAAAACCCTGTTTATCTGATGTAATCAGAATATACAATCTTATATATAATAGCAAAGATAATATATTTTTGTGACCGGTCAGAATGACAATAATGTTCCCAGGAATGAGCTAACGCACCTGATAAGATCAGGGAATGAGATCCTTGGCCTGCTTGAAGATGATTCCACAGCCAATGAGCATGAATATCAGAAAAAGCGCAATATGTTCATTTCCGACTATAACAAATGGTACAGCAGGTGCCTGCCGATCGTCAGGACCATGATGCCTGACAGATCTGTAAGGTTCGAAAGTCTGCATCATACTACCAGACGCTCAGGGACAAACGAATATACCTACACCATACAGGACTATATCCATGGTGTATATTTCAACGGAAGGCCAAAGAGTTACACCGACAGCATTGCTGCCAAGAGGGTAAGAGAACAGATATCCATCCTGAAGGATGCCGTCCCCAGAACAGGGGATTTCTCCTTTGAGATGGAAAAATTCGTCAAGATCAACCCCATACATAGACAGCCTTCCAATGCGATCAGCAAACATGCTAAACTTGTAGATGCTGAATTTAATGATGAGCACTATGTATTGATGAAGAATGAGATCAATTCCACCTTCAAACGAGGATCATTATTTGCAGCTTTTGTACTTTCAAGAGAATTGATAAGAAACCTCTTACTGGACATGATAAGGCTCAGGTTCCCCCCATCACTACCAGAATATCTATATCTCTACTATGATATGCAGAACAACTGTCACAAAGAGATAAGGGCATTGATAGGAGTAATAGACGAAAAGAAGGATGATTTCGACCTGAACCCTGATGCCCTTGAACACCTTATCGAGATGATAGATGTATTTGAACCCAAGACCAGACCCTCTTCCCATTCTTTCCTGACCGTCCCTACCCGCGAACATCTGGAAGAGTACAAGATCGAAGAAATTGTAGATCTGCTTATCGATATTATCGATTTCATGAAAAAACAATGATCATTGATCTCTTATAACTGGATACTCTCATAGACCATGGATAAGAAAAAAACATCAAAAGAAGAACTCGAAAGAGAGAACCTTTTGCTAAAAGCACGTATCAAGGAACTTGAAGAGTCTTATAGCCTTTTCAAAGAGAGAAGAGAAGAAGAGATACATAAAGATAAGACCCTTTTAGACGGATTATTGATGTCCCTGCCTGACCTGATCAATTTTAAGGACAAAGAAGGGACTTTCATTGCATGCAATCGTGTATATGCCGATTCTTTCAACCTGTCAACTGAAGAAATAATTGGAAGGAATGATTATAATCTGCACGAAAAAGAATATGCAGATCTCTTCCGTTCAGTGGACAGAATGGTAATGGATCAGGGAATACCTCACAGGAACGAGGAATGGTCCACACTAGCCAATGGGAAAAAAGTCTACCTTGATACTTACAAAGCACCCCTTTATACAAGGGATGGAGAATGCATAGGCATACTGGGAGTAAGTCGTGATATCACGTTACAGAAGAAAAAAGAAAAAGAACTGATCAGAGCACATGAACAACTGATCTCTGTCATGGAAGCTTTTGATGAACCCGCCTATGTTGCCGACCCTGTTACCTATGAACTGCTCTTTGTGAACAATACGATCAAAAAAGAGTTGGGAGACGATGTTGTAGGGCAAAAATGCTATAAGGCCCTCCAGAATTTCGATTCTCCATGTCCGTTCTGTACGAATCACCTGATTTTCGGGGACAATGTTGGAAAAACACACATATGGGAAACCCGGAATGCTAAGAATAAACGCTGGTACCGGTGTATAGATAAAGCTATTGAGTGGCCAGACGGGCGTATGGTCAGGTTTGAACTGGCTGTGGACATTCATAAAGAGAAGATGTCACAGAAATCTTTGCGTGAAAGCGAAGAGAAGTACAAGACATATGTAAATGTGTCACCACACCCTATTTTTGTAATCGATTTCCATGGGAACTATGTAGATGTGAATCCGGCAGCTTGCAAAGTGACAGGTTACTCCAGAAAAGAGATACTGAAAATGAACCTTTCTGACTTTCTGGAGCCGACCAACAAAAGATATTATCTGGAGTTATTTAAAAAGCTACAGTCTGAAGGCCACATATCAGGAGAGTTCCCTTTTATCAAAAAGAACGGAGGCCTGTTCTATCTGGAGGTTCAGGTTGTAAGTATCCCTGAAAACAGGTTCCTTGCTTTGTGTACAGATAGTACTGAAAAGAGAAAGGCCGAGGAAAGGGTACTTCAGGCGAAGATAGATGCTGAGAATGCAAATCGTACAAAGAGCGAGTTCCTCGCCAATATGAGCCATGAACTGCGAACACCATTGAACTCCATAATCGGATTCTCAGATATGCTACTTACAGGAATTGCAGGAGATATCAATGACAAACAAACACGTTATCTTATAAATGTCTCCCAAAGCGGAAGACACCTGCTGGATATCATCAATGAGATACTGGATATTTCCAAAATAGAATCCGGCAAGATGAAACTATACAAAGATAGAGTTGCCCTTATTGAAGTGTATGAAGAGATACGTTCCAGTTTACAACATCTTGCAGATAATAAGGGTATAAAGATAATAATATCTCCTGAACTTGATGGAAAATGTGTGATCGCAGACAGGGCAAAATTGAAACAGATACTTTACAACCTTGTTGGCAATGCTATCAAATTCACAGAAGATGGCGGACTTGTTACTATTGATACGAGGTCGAGTGGAGAATTCATTGAGATATCAGTCATAGATACTGGTATAGGTATTCATCCTGAAGAAGTGAATATGCTGTTCAGACCTTTTGTACAACTGGATTCTTCTGAAGCCAGGAGATATGAAGGTACAGGTCTTAGGCTTGCCCTTTCAAAGGAACTCATTGAGCTTCATGGTGGAAGGGTATGGGCTGAGAGTGAACCGGGAAAGGGAAGTGCCTTCACCTTTACAATTCCAGCTTGTGAGTAAGTAAAATTATTATGTAAAATAAGTACTACCGGATCAATGAACCATATGGGAGTGCTATGAATACTCTATACATCTTTACGCATCCTGAACAGAAGTCATTAAATTAGGCAATGAAAGGGATTGCCAGCAGAATCCTTATGGAACTGAGAATAAGAAATGAACCTTTTTTCTTGCTTTTTTAACTTCAACCGGATCCGTAGTCAAAGTAAGCTATTTATCAGACAGGAACATTATGCAACTGGGGGTTAAGAGGAGTTTATGAAAGCGAATAACAACACTTTGTTAGGTATCCTTGTATTACTAACTATTGTTATTGTCACAGTAGCGACGTTTTCCCTTGGATGCGCTGAAGAACCACCGGCCATTACAAACAACACAACAGATATCGATGAGACACCCGATACAGTTGATGATGGATATATATATGGTAATGCAGTTGTCGAGGGAACCGAGGTACTTATCCTGGAATCCTTCCCTGTACAGGTGCATGTGGAAGTTACAGGATATCTTCCGGACGGATGCACAGAGATAGATGAAGAGAACGTTGAATTCAATGAAGAAGATAACACATTCCAGGTAAGCATAACCACAAAGAGACCTGCAGATGCAATGTGTACACAAGCCATCGTTCCTTTTGAAAGGACTGTTGCACTTGATGTATATGGCCTCGAGAAAGGTGTGTACATCGTGAATGTGAATGATGTCACTGATCAGTTCGAACTACAGACCGATAATATCATTCCTGAATGATATTATCTGGATATTTTACAGTGCTATTTTAAGGCAGAATACCCTCATATAGACATATTCTCAAGACTTTTAATGCATTCCAGAAGGTCCTGTTTACTGAATATGCCTTTTTGCATCACAAAAGAAACATCCCTGTCAAGTTGTTCCTTCTCATAGCTTTCAAGATCTTTTGCAGTACAGACGATTATAGGTATATCAATGGTCTCAGGATGCTTCTTTAGCTCGTTTATAACGTCGAAACCATCCACTTTAGGCATCATAAGATCGAGAATGATGACATCCGGGTGGAAACTCAGTGCTCTTTCAATTCCTTCTTTGCCGCTGGAAGCACCCATGACATCATAACCTTCAGTTGAAAGCATTGATTCCATAAGTTCGATCACAGAAGGTTCATCATCGATAACAAGAACGTTAACCTGTTCAAAAGAACTTAGTTCCTTCAATCTCTCGAGTGAAGAAAGAAGTGCTTCACGGTCAAGGGGTTTGACAAGATAATCGAATGCACCCCAGATGACCCCAAGGTCCTTTTCGTTGACAATAGAAACGATGACCACAGGTATATTCTCGGTACTCTTTTCATCTTTCAGTTGTCTGAGAACATCCCATCCATCTATTTTCGGCATCATTATATCAAGGGTTATTGCAAATGGCTGCAATTCCCGTGCAAGTTCCAGTGCCTCTTTTCCATCGGAAGCGAACTTCACATCATAACCTGCATCCTGCAATGTTATGGCAAGGATCTCCTGTGATGAACTTTCGTCTTCAACGACCAGCACAAGAGGTCTGTTGTCAGCCCCCTCAGAAGATGCTGATGATCCATCACTTTCCTGAACTTCCGACAGAATGACAGCTTCAAGCTCCTCTTCATCAGGGAGCTGAACAGGTTCAAGAGGCAGTTCAAAAAGGAAAGATGAACCTCTGCCACATTCACTTTCAATCCATATCTTACCTCCGTGAAGCTCTATGAAAGTCTTGACGAGAACGAGACCCAGGCCTGTGCCTTCATAGATCCTGCAACTTGAAGAGTCGATCTGTGTGAATGCTTTGAAAAGCTTCTTCTGATCTTCTACAGAGATACCAATGCCGGTATCCGTGACATTGAAAAGTATGTGATCGTCCTTTTTAGTGACGGAAACACCAACTGAACCACCATCATCAGTGAATTTGATAGCATTACTCAGGAGATTATAGATGATCTGTTTGAACTTACCCTTGTCAGCTTTTATCCATATGTTCTCAGGAACAAGTTCGATCACCATTCCTATATCCTTCTTTTTAGCCAGAGGTGATATTATTGCCCTGATCTCACTCAGTGATTCGCCAACATCAAATTCCTCTATGCTCAGGACCATCTTACCTGCTTCCACTTTCGAGAGATCGAGAATATCATTGATCAGTGACAACAGATGCTTACCGCTATGGGAAATATTACCAACATACCTTTTCTGCTTGTCATTGAGTGAACCGAATGTTCCTTCCAGAAGCAGATCTGAAAAACCTATGACAGAGTTCAGAGGTGTTCTCAGCTCATGGCTCATGTTGGCAAGGAATTCGCTCTTTGTCCTGCTTGCATCCTCTGCAGCCTTCTTTGCAGAGACGAGCGCTTCCTCTGCGTCTTTACTTTCGGATATATCTGCAATGATGCCAGCCATCTGCACCGGTTTACCATCTTCAGAGAATTCTACAACCTTTCCTTTGTTGAATAGCCATCTGTATTTACCATCCTTTCCCCTTACACGATATTCACATTCAACGTTTTCTGCGTATCCACTATATATAGACTCCAGGCTCTTAAGGATGCAATGGATATCATCAGGATGAATGCGTTCTTTCACCCATTCCATATTGGTGCCAACTTCGTCTCTGGGATAACCCAGTATCTCAGCATATCGGTCATTGAATAGAATGTGATCTTCCTGAAGGTTCAGTTCCCATGTACCTTCATTACTTCCTTCAAGTACACGTTTAAGGTGTTTTTCACTTTCTTTTAGTGAATGCTCCATCTTCCTGCGTTTAAGGACCATTGCCATTAAGGTCGAGAACATTTGGAGCGTTTCAAAATCGCCATTTCCCCATTCTTTTGTCCCTTTGACATTATCGATACCTACAAATCCTACAAGAATACCCTCAATGAATACTGGAAGTACAAGGATGGACCTTATATCCTGCATCTCAAGGATCTCTTTTTCGGCAGAAGCTTCGGGGGGCATGGAAGAGACATCTGAGATATTCACCATTTGGTCATCCTGTAATCTGGCCATCCACCAGGGGAACATATCAGAAGGCAACTCCTGAAGATCATCTTTCTGAGGTTCAACACCACCTGAACACCACTCATGAGTATTGCTCATCTGGGTCCCATCAGGACTGAATACAAAAAGATAACAACGGCTGGCATCACACAAAGTACCTATTTCCATAAGGGCTGTATCTATAGCCTTATCAATATCTCCCGGATATGTGAACATCGAAGAGATCTGGAACATCGTCTTCTCGATCAGATGTTTCCTTTTCAGTATATCCTCAGCCTCGGTCTTTGCAGCGATCTCGGTTTCAAGTTTCGAGTTAAGGTCATTGACATAAAATACACTGGCAGCTGAAACTGCAAGCAAGACCAATATCCCAAGAAGGAAATACCTGAACTCTACCAGCATACCTAAAGGATCCATATGTCTCTGGAAGGGGGCTACTTGCAACTCCATAAGGCATTCCTTTACAGGTGTATAATCCTGTGGGATGGTCCATCCTACAACATCACCAATATCATTGGATCTCCATGAACTGGAAGACACCGTGAAAAGAGCTATCGAAACTCTTTCAGATATTGATTTAGAAACGGTAGGAGCTTTAGCAAAAGCCCATCCCGGATACACCCTTGTACTGACGAACAAAGGATATTCATCGTTTACCTGTGAGTGAAAAGCCTCAATATCATTTATCTCGATCTTCCCCTCCAGATACATATTTTCAAGAACACCAGAAGGAACAATACCTACATCATGATTTCCTTCAAGTACTGAGGTAACCACAGCTTCAGGATCACCTGTAAATTCCAGTGACAACAGGTCGTTCTCAGGAACTATCCTGTGTCCCAACAGCTCCCTTTTTGCGAACAGCCATTCTCCAGAGGAAGAAGAACCAGATGAAATAAAGGAAGCACCCACAACATCATCCACATATTCGATCTCTGTTCTGTCGGACCTTGTAAAGATGACAGAACCTGTAGTGCTCAAACTTGATCTTTTTTCATATTCAGGAGGAAGATAGGTCAGTGTTTCCAGAGTAGCTATGTTGTTAAACCCATATAGCTTCTCAAATGTGACATATGTTACAGGATCAGCAATAATAAAATCGACATTCTCTGCAATTATCTGCGCTTCCATTGTGTTCTTATCCATTGGGATCAGAGAAAATCTGAACTCGGGAATGGTTTCAGATAAATGCTCTGTTACAACATCCCATTCACCCAGGGTTCCTTTAGCTGAGCCTTCCGTAAGTACAGCAATTCTTAAAGTATCTTCATTCTGTGACTGTGCCATGCCACTTGAAAGTACTAAAAGCGCCACGATCGTAAAAGCAATATAGAATATCCTGCTGTTCATCCTCATTACTCTTCCTCTGCGGAAACAACTGAACTACCATGTTCAGCATCATGATCCAGTGTTTCAAGTATTTCCAGGAGGGAATCTTTTTCAAGTGAACCTTTCTGAATTATACTGTACGTATTCCTCTTTAACAATCGCATTTCCTCTGTATCAAGGTCCCTGGCAGTGCATACGATAAGAGGAATAGCAACAGTCCTTGGATTGGACTTTAAAGTGGATATAACGTCAAAACCATTCATATCTGACATCATCATGTCCACTATCAATACATCAGGAATATCGTTGGACGCTTTATCTATACCTTCTTTTCCACCATTGGCAGTGATCACATCATATCCATAGGAACGGATCATCTCGGAAAGCATCTCGAGCACCAGTGGATCATCATCGATAACAAGCACCTTTAACGATGAGTTTTCAGATAGGGCCTTCAGCTTTGAAAGGGCACTAAGAAGATGAACCGCATCGATTGGTTTTGTCAGATGATCCTCAATACCAACTATCACACCTACGTCCTGTTCACCAAGTGAAGAAAGGATAAGGACAGGAATAGAAGCTGTTGATCTATCGTTCTTAAGGTTCTCCAGGACCTCTGTACCATTCATTTCAGGGAGATTGAGATCAAGTGTTATTGCAAATGGATGTAGCTTTTTCGCAGCATCGAGAGCTACAGCACCATCTTCAACAAGTGCTACACGATAGCCTGCTCCTGTAAGCATAGTACTTATCAATTCCCTTGAAGTTGCATCATCCTCCACAACAAGAACAAGAGGTTCTTTGCCTGTTGAATCTTCAGGATATACTATAGCAAGGTCATCTTCAGAGAAGAGTGAATCATGGGAATAGGATGAAACGATCTCATTAGATCTGACCTGAATCTGTTCCTTATTATCAATATTCAATGGGATCGTGAACATGAAGTTAGAACCTTCCCCAGGTTCACTTTCTACCCATATATTACCACCATGGAGTTCGATGAGGTTCTTCACAAGGGCAAGCCCCAGACCTGTTCCGTCATACTTACGATTACTTGACGAATCAAGTTGTACGAATGGCTTGAAAAGTTCCTGCTGGTCTTCTTTGGATATGCCTATTCCGGTATCTTTTACACTGACATTGAGCATATCGTCATTGACCGATACGATGACATGTATATTTCCATTCTCAGGTGTGAATTTCGTAGAATTACCAATTATGTTGTAGAGGACCTGTTTCAACTTGCTCCTGTCAGCTTTAAGATAAATGTTCTTTGATCTCATATCAACATCAAGAAGCAGATCTTTCTTTGTCGCTATTGGCCTCATCATTAACTGGATATCTGACATGAGATCTGCAAAGTCGAATACCTCATAGAAAAGCTCCATCTTTCCTGCTTCTATCTTTGAGATATCAAGAATATCATTGATCAGGTTCAAAAGGTGTTTTCCACTGGAAGCTATATTTGACATGAAACGATGCTGTCTCTCGTTAAGATCACCAAAACCACCCTCAAGTAGAATGTCAGAGAACCCTATAACTGAATTGAGAGGTGTTCGCAGTTCATGGCTCATGTTTGCAAGGAACTCGCTCTTTGTGCGGTTCGCTGCCTCAGCATGCACCTTTGCAGCCAATAATGCTTCCTCAGTTTCCTTGATCATTGTGATATCAACAAAACTTTCGATCAGCAGTTCACGGCCTCCCATATTTACAGTTTCCACTGATTTAAGGACAGGCACCATCGTGCCATCTGAGCGTATCATTGAACGTTCGGACCTATCAACATTCATACCAAGATCACTTATCGGGCACATACCTTTTTCTGACGGGCAGACAAAATTATGACATTCTTTACCGATGACATCTTCCTTATTGAAACCAACTATTCCCAGAGCAGTTGGGTTGATATCAACGATCTCATGATTATTTGCATCAATTACGATGACACCACAGTTAATATTGTCAAGGATGAGACTCATCCTTTCATTGCTTTCCTGCTCCAGTCTCTCGATCTCTTTCCTCTCAGTGATATCACGAATGATGAACTGGATCAACCTTTCATCAGCGTCAATAACAGTTGCAGTGACCTCAGCATCCATAGAGAGGGCATCCGGACGAGTGATCATCATCTCCTTTCGACTAAAAGAGTTCTCTATTGCATCCTCTTCCAGCTGATGCATCAATGAGAAATTATTCTTCTCCACAATATCAAACAAAGGTTTTCCAACCATTTCCTGACATAATCCAAATACCGAAATGAATGCCTTAGTATTATAATCCTGTATTATCCCATCCTTTACAATGAATATCGCATCATTCGAATGTTCAAAAAGTAACCTGTACCTATGCTCCTTTTCCCTTATAAGAGCCTGAGATATCTCCCTTTTAGTCACATCCTCAAAGTTGAACATACGGCCGATCACCGTTTCATTCTTGAACAGGGGAGTAGCTACAACTTCGTAATAGGTGCCATCCTTGAACTGTATTGTCGAGATGGTGATCTCTGTGGTCATATGGTTCTTTTTTACATTTGATACCATGTCTTCAGCATTGACCATCCGCTCCTTCAAATGATAAAGTAGCTTCATTGCGTCTCTTTCTTCAATTATATCTCCGGGAATCTCCCATGTAGTGACAAATTTTGACTTGATATGGGATATCTTAAAGTCCTCATCAATTACGATAAGACCCCCGGACATGGACTCAATAATTGAGAACAGAAGACTGTCCCTTTCATCAAGCCTGTCCATTAGATGATTGACGCTTGAACCGAGGGATGCGATCTCATCATTGCCCGGAACAAGTATTTCATTAGAACTTGAAAGGTCACCTTTTATAGAATCTACATTCCTTGTAAGGAAAGATAGCCTTGAAAGAATGGACCTCTCAAGGAATACGGTACCTACAGCACCATATAGGAAACCGGCAAAGATAATTGTATAGAGTAAATAGGAAAATGTACTCTTTGCTTTTTGGTATATATCACGTTGAGATGAGACTTCCAGCATGATAGCTGGTTCTCCATATAGGTCATTGACAATTCTGTAACCGATTATAGTGTTCTCACTGACAGTTTCGATATACATCGATTCCTGTCCCCTCTGGATCAACTCTGCCAGAGATCCAGTCTCAGGGTCTAAAGAAGGATCTTGAAGTATATGATATTGAAGTGGAATGTCATGAAGCTGACTGAAAAAGACATCAGAACCCTGGTCAAGATAGCAACCAACTACAATTGTACTGACCATAGTGCCATTAAGTGACAGATCGATCGGACGTGAGGAAAAAATAGCAGGACCATCGGAGAGTACAACCATACCTGAGGGGGAATATTCGTTTTCAGAGGAAGGTACCAGAGGTCCATTTTCAGAAAGGATACCTGTTACATCCTGTGGAAAAGGAACTTCTCCATCTGTTGATGCATCATATGATCTTTCATAGATGATATTTCCCGAATCATCCAGAAGAATAAGGAAATTCTGATCAAATTCTCTGAGCTCACGGTCTGCAAGGTCAGATACCACTGCACCTTTATCGTTGATGAGAGTACCGGAACCAAAAACCTCTGCGAAATGCTGGACCGCCACATCAGTATGCACAATGGAATTACTATAATGATCCAGCACCAGGTCCATCTCATCTGCGATATCTTTATGTTCAAGCTCCTCAAAACTCTTGAATATTATAGAGCCTGCACTGAGATATAAGGTGAATACCAGAAAGAACAGAGTTAAACTGAATACTAGTAGCGTTTTTGTGCGGAGTTTCATAAACTACCCAAACCCATATAGAGGATGTAACCTCTCATTTATTTACTTCAGTTCGATTGTCCAAGATGATATTGCACCTTTTCCTTGAAACTGTGGATGTCAATAGGTTTGGATATATAGTCTATACATCCAGCTGCTATGAAACGTTCATCGTCCCCACGCATTGAATGTGCGGTCAGGGCTATTACAGGAACATCCTTTGTGCTCTCATTTTCCTTTAAGCGGGACAGAACCTCAAGACCATCCATCTTTGGAAGCTGAATATCCAGAAGGATCAGATTAAAATCACTCTCTTTTACCTTTTCAAGAGCAATAAAGCCGTCTTCTGCAGGAGTTACATTATAACCATAGGATTCCAGAAGGTCTACAGTAAGTTCCATGTTCACCGGATTATCTTCTATTACAAGTATTCTATGCATTTTTTCCCTCAGTTTATAGATTCACTTTTCCATATGCCAGCAGCCATATCATTTTGTAGGCCATACAAATGAGAACTGACATGCCTGTATCAGTGAATGGATGATAAATATAATAACTTGATGATAATATTACTTAGTTATTTACCCTATAAAAGTATATCGCATTTTAGCATTACCTGCTATTATTATAGAAGATGTTACTCAAAAAAACAACAAACGCCAAATGTTGAAAAAATAAGCAAATTGTGAATTTATCCTGTGAGATACTGCATACCTACGCTCCGAATCAAACATGATCTGGTGATACATATAAAGTATAAAACACATTAAAAAGTGATCCAATTTGAAAAAAAATAACTCTAATGTAGATATGAGGAATGCCATCCAGATGATACATGGGTCACCCCATCACATCGTACTGATAATTACCGGCGGGGGAACCGAAGCCATAGGGGAACTATTGAGGCATGGAAAGGGTTCAACAACCCTTCTTGAGGCAAACGTTCCATACAGCAGGGAAGCACTGATAGACCTCATTGGAAAAGAGCCCTCAAGTTATGCTTCCCCGAAGACTGCAAAGGATATGGCAATGTCAGCTTACAGGAGAGCACTTTTTCTGAACAGGGATACAGAGAGGGACAAAAAGGAACTTATAGGGATCGGGGTTACCTGTAAACTCACAAAAGGTGAAGATGAACGTAAAGGAAGGAAGCATGAAGTGCATCTTGCTTACCAGTCATATAACAGAACAGGCGTATCAAGCTTTTTCCTGAAAGAAAGTGCTACAAGGGAAGAACAGGAAAAGATTGCTGCCACCCTTATCATCGATAAGATCGCAGATATATGCGCTCTTAATAAAAGAACAGAAATGCTGCCGGAAGATGTAATGGCAGAAGAGACTGTTGAGAAGGAAACAGAAGTATCAGATCCCGTTGCAGAACTATTGTTGAGAACTCTGGAAGATATCAATTCAAAAGGACATGTGAAGCCTTTGAAGGTTGATATGGAAATCAGCAGCAATGAACCGAAGATAATATTGTCAGGTTCCTTCAATCCATGCCACAAGAACCATATTGAAATGGCAGGAATAGCTTCTGGAATATATAATGCTCCGGTAGATATGGAAATTTCGCTTGCGAATGTGGACAAACCACCCATAGACCTGATATCCCTTGAAGAAAGGATCGATTCAATAATGAAGTGGCATGACAGGAGATACATGGGGAATATATATCTGACAAATTCACCCCTGTTCGCCGACAAAGCCGTACTCTTTCCTAACTGTATTTTTATTATAGGCACTGACACATTGAACAGATTGTTCAATAAGAGATACTACAGAAAGGGAGAGGATACAAAGAGCCTGGTGGAACACTTCAAAAGATACAATGTCAGATTTGTTGTCTTCATACGAAAAGGAGTGGAGATCTCAAAAGATATTGAGATACCGGACATCTGTGATATTGTCCCACTTGAAGCATACATGGATGATGGCACCTCATCCACAAAGATACGAGAAAGGAACATGGATCAGGAATGATCATCTGACCCTCTTATCTTACATGCATTGTATATAGGAGGATAACTGCGAAGCTCACTGTTCTCCAGAATATCGGAGTTGACAGCACAGACCATTCTATAGACTATCGATTGCGCCTTCAGGACACATTTTTCATCCATTTCTTCCCACCTGTCGGATGAAATATTGTCAAGCACCTCTTTCAGGAAAGAAAGATCATCCTGACAACCGGGGAGATCAACGTTTACACAGCAGTTTTCCTCTCTTGCCAGTTTCCTGATGCTACCGAACATCTTTTCTAAACAGGAACTTGTAAGTTCATGAGAGAAATTATGTTCTGACGGGACAACACCCTTCTTATGATAGTGTACCTCTGCCAGAAATAAGAATCTTTCACACTCGTAGAACCAATCCCTAAGGTCATATAGCTGATTCATATAACTCCATATTTAAATATAATTGAACGTATAAAAGCCTGTTTCTCACCTGCTATGCATATGTCCATTAATAGTTATTTACCCATCCATGAAATAATGCCACCACGATATATATGATGTATTATATATTACTCATTAAAGGCTATTCTCATCGACAGGGAAATATGAAACCGAGAGTTTTTCACCTTTATAGCTCAGCATACTCATCCTTTCCCCGACCATAAGATCAAAGAGCTTTTCTATACCCGGAGGATAGGGACCATTAGGATTCATCGGAACAAGTGGTTCCCCATCGACCATTTCCACATAGAACAGGTCGGAACCGAAATTGCGAATAAAACTGATATCATAGGCCAGGATAATATCGATAATATCCTTTCTTTTTACAGGCACCATGAAACGTTCAATGTCCTGGTCTGCAAGTTCTGTAAGCTCATTTTCCATAAAGACTGATTGATGATATCACATAAAAATAGATGCATATACCCTTCAAATACCCGATAAAAGCGAAGCAAATTAGTTAATTGTTTCAAATTTGAAACTGTAAACAACAAACTTTTATAATAAACAGCAGCAACCAGCATAATTATGAAATAAACATACATGGCATACGTTTTTTAAGAAAAGTCACAATAGTAAGAGCATAACAATGTGACATGAAGAATACTGCACGCATATATATGATATTATCATAAAAAATAAGAATTGATCAAGATGAACTGGAAATATCCGACCTGAGATACAGATCAATTACTTTTTCTGTTACGAGCCTGATCAACAGACATCTTCAGAACATCAGACTCCTGTGAGCCCAGCAGGAGATGCTTCCCATTGGTGAACTTAAGCATCAGGCCCCTGTTACCTTTTATGTTGTAAGCCTTCCCATGAGAACCATATCTGATACCCCACCCACCATAATCACGAAGGGGTCTGTAAGTAACCGCATCATAGGCATATATATCTTCAAAAGGATAATGCCTGAAAGAAAGATGTATCGGGAAGAATTTCACATAGATGCCACTATTTCTGACAACCACTACAAAACGAATGGACAGAATGAACAACGGCAGAAGAATACCGAACGCGATGAGGATAATTACCATCCCCTGGTCAGATACAGGGTTAGTACCATAAGGACGGCCATAGACCAGTTGTTCAAGGGCACCATACCACGCCATTGCAGCAGGCAAAAGAACCACCAGCCACACCCAGGGTTGAGTGAATCTCTGGCTCTCCCTGAAAATGATAGGATCCACAGGATCATTATTAGTCATGAATAAAAATAAGAGGTTTAAAATATATAATTATTTTTAGGACCCAGAGCTGATAATAATGTTCTCTATAGTATACACAACAACAGGAAACAAAGAAGAAGCCAGAAGAATAGCCTCCAGACTCGTAGAGCAAAAACTTGCGGCTTGCGTCAACATGCACCCGATCGATTCAATATATGAATGGGAAGGCAGGATCGAACAGGATACAGAAATAGCACTTTCAATTAAAACGACGAGCAGCAAAGTAGAAACTGTAACCGGGTGCATAAAGGAAATGCATAGTTATGACCTGCCGGCCATAATCTCATGGGAGATAAAAGGTGAAAAACAATACCTTGAATGGATAGCAGGATCTACCAGGCCATAAAGAAAGAAAAACACAAAAGAAAAAGAGATGATGCAGGAAGATACCTGCAGTCACTTCAGTTCTGCCTTATGATCGTTCGAACAGGGAATGGGATCTCAATACCTTCTTTCTCGAACACTGCATTGATCTTAGTGTTAACCTCATTTACAAGGGTGAACTTCTCACCCGGGTGAGTGACCCACATGATTATAGCAAAGTCGAGACTGAAATCCCCATGATTATCAAAACGGACATAAGGAGCAGGGTCATCAAGAACAAGATCACTGCTCTTTGCTATATCGGTCAGAAGACCTCTTACCCTCTCAACGTCAGAACCATAGGCAACCCCAATTGTCACCTTTACCAGCATATGCTCCTCAGGTGAAGTATAATTGGTCACCTTACTATTGGCGATTATGCTATTAGGTATAACTATCATATTGTTATACAGGTTCTTGATACGAGTACTGCGAATACCCACCTCCTGGACAATGCCGATCTCACCATCATCGATCTCTATCCTGTCACCCGGTTTGAACGGCTGGTCGAAATAGATAGAGATACCTCCGAAGAACTGGGAGATAGTATCCTGTGCAGCGAATGCAACAGCCAGACCCACAATTCCTGCCGAGGCGAAAAGAGGCAGTATGTCCGCATCCCATATGCCTTTGAGTATAGCAAGGATACCGAAGAATACGATAAGAACATCAACAACGTTCTTGAAAAGAGGAAGGAGTTCATCATCCATCTTCGTCTCGGTCTTTTTAACAAGATGGGACAACACATGCTTGAAAATGATACCATCTATCCTCAGAAGTGCCAGTATCCAGATAATACCAAGAATAGTAAGCAGCAATCCCATAATAATACCGATAGCCGTGTTCCCAGGGAACACGATCTCTGCTGCAATGAATGCACCAAAGAATGAAACAGTATAGAATATAGGTTTTTTAAGTGCATCCGCTACCAGGTAATCGCAATCATATCTCGTCTTTGCTGCATAATGAAGGAAAACCTTCTCGAACGCAAGATCTGCAATGAAAGCGATCACAACAGCAGCAACCAGTACCACCGCAGCGATCATTATATCCGACCCGGGTGCCCACGACTGAGAGCTTACAAACTGCTCGATATAGAGAGGAATGGTGTTATTCAAAAACATGCATTCTGGTTCGAACAATTCTTATATAAACTTTTTTGAATTACTCCACTACATTCACAATATAGTACAAAGCAACAAGAACAGTGAGAAAGATAATATAGACATTCACTAATAGACCAGCAAATGAGAAAAAGTAATTCAGAGATTGCGAAGACATGGACCCTGAAAGGGATTGACGAAAAAGATCCTGATAAGAAACTGCATTATTTTAACCTGGCACTCGAACTTGACCCGAATGATCCAGCTGCCCTGAACAACAAGGGCATGGTACTGCATAAAATAGGAAAGTTCAGGGATGCTATTGATTGCTATGACAGGATACTGAAACAATACAACATGTCAAAGTCATTACCTGCATTATACAACAAGAGCCTCGCACTTAAAGAGATAGGAATGAACGAAGCTGCACTGACCTTTATGAACAGGGCTCTGAAACAGCAACCAGATAACGATAAGATAAAGAAGCATGTTGAAGACCTGACCCTTATCGTCGAGGGGAAAGAAAAGAAAAGAACAGGAATTCCTGCGTACATCCCTGCAAAGGACCTTGCAGTCAATCAGATATATGACAGATGGGAACCACCCGCAGTTACAACAATTCTTGCATATTCAATGAAATGCAGCCAGAAAGATATCAAATACTACAAAGGATTTGGAGAGGACCTGATCAAAGAGAAGATAATACAGGAGAATCTCAGTCGCAGGGTATACTCATGCAGCTCATGCAAATTCTGTACCGATGGCATTTGCCACCACAGGGATACAAAAGCAATGATCGTTGCACCTAAAGCAATATGCAGGAATTTCAGACCTGAAAAAAGGAACGAAAAATAAAAAATGAAATAGAAAGGAAGAACATCAAGCGTAAAACATTATCGGAATCAGAGTATTCCGAGTTCTGTCAGACGCTCCGGCAGGTACCTGTCGGTCACAAAGTCAAGACCTTTACCTGCGAAGGCCTGCTGTTCTGCCTTTTTGTTGATATCAAGTTGCAGGCTTATCTGTTCCTTCCAGTAGTCATCTGCAAACCTTGGATCGGTCAGTTCACTCCTCAGAGCTGCCACATCCTTATCTGTCAGCTTATCAGTGGAGAGTTCATACTCTACGATATCAGATGGCTGCACACCTACAAACTGGGCACCAGGGGTTGCCATGTGTTCGGAAAGATGGGCACTTTTGATGGCACCATAGGCCACTGAAGCGAAGATACGATAGGACCATGGGTCACCATCAGTAAAGACAACCACAGGCAGGTTCATCTCCTCATTCATCCTCTTGATGATACGGCGAGTAGAACGTGCGGGCTGACCCTTGAGGTGGACGAGGATAGCATCGTTGCGCTCATCAAAACCATTCTCAATAAGCCTGGCATACATACCACCAGTCTCGATCGCGATAATGAATTTCGCATCCGTCTCCAGGAACTCGATATTCTCAACATTGAACGGGATCTGATAGCCACTCTCGCCAATATCCTCCTGACAGTGGATCACACGGTCACCACGTTTTGTTTCCTCACGCAGGCGAATAGGACCGAACATGGTAGCACCATCCTCTTCCGGACGCATGTGGAAATACTCCCTCTGAAGACCGGAGATGATCTCAAGGTCCTCTATCAGGCGGTCACTTTCAGGTTGTTCCTTGAATTTTGCAATATCCCAGTTCTCAGAGATATAATACAACTCCCTTAAAGTGGACCCCCTGTTCTGCCCCAGATGGTTCTTCATAAGAAAATCGATGACATGAGTGGTTTTCAATAACTGATAGGCACCCTTTACGGTCTTTGCACTTCTCTCTGTTTCCCTGTCACCATATACCCATACATCACTATCTTCACTGTACTCGATATTAGCCTTTGTACGGCTGGGGAGGGAGACGTTTGGAACTATCTCATCAACGAACTGGTCGTATAACTTCCCTGCAAGACCCATCAGGCGGTTGCTTGCTATCTCATCGTGTTCCTTTTTCTGATCGGAAATATCATTTGCCATTCACTCACCCCTTTATTGCTTTCGCACCGGTAACAAGCTCTTCATCAAGACCCTCCACAATAAGTGAAGGCAATCTTGCAATACCTGCCTCATCAAGAGTTGCTACGGAATATTTTACAACTTTGGAAGCACCGGGTGAAACTGCCATATCCCATATATGGTCGAAATCGTTGCCCATGCTTATAGTCTTAGGCTCAGGCACTGCACCCTCCACTTCAAAGGAGACCATGTCATGTACCTTGAATTCCTGTTTCTTGCTGGAGAAATTATTGATCTTAATGGAGATATTTGCTCCCCCATTTCCATCGGATTCGACAACACGATGCACAAGGAGGTTACCCATTATCTTCGCAACAACAGGATCGATGTCAGGAACCTCACGGTCAAGTGTCTCAGCCAGTTTCTTTGCCATCCGGGGAAGCACCTTGGTAATGATAACCTCTTTCTCGCGTCTCTTTTTGAGATTGTCGCGTTTATTGAGGTAGCGATTCATCTTTCTTGAAACTTCCTTTATAGCAAGTTCGATCTCATCCTTTATCTCAGGGATCTCGGCTACCGCATCCTTGGACTCGGAAGTGAAAGGTACATTGGTCGAAGCCACGTGCACGAGGATGACCACAGGACCCGTAGGCAATCCGCCACCAGGCTGGTTAAGACCGTATTGTTTCCATTTGATGGACTCAATTGCATGAGTTATGACACAGCCACCCTGCTGATAGAGCAGTGGTACCCTGTTGGCAAAACGCATTATGTCCACACGGTCATCCTTCTGCAGTTCACCACCATATGCTATGCCAACCTCTACAATGAAAGGATTACCTGAATAGACAGAAGCACTCCTTGTAGTGGTTGCTATGAAATCAACACTGAACTCCTTCTCAAGTCCTTTATAGATCAGTTCCTCACCAATAGGGGACAGACAATCTGTCGGAGGGGCCATGATCTTTACTTTGGAGAAAGAATCAAGGAGCTTCTTTGACTGGTCCCTTGTCATCTCATGAGGATCAAGTTCCGGATCAAGGCCGGATGCCTTGCATATCTCTTCGGCAGCAAGGTGCCCTATCTTGGAGAAAGAATAACGTAAGAACGGAGATAGCTTCTGCCTCTCGGTATACCTCAGCATCTTCATGAGAGTACCGAGCTCTATACCATGAGGATGCGGAAGGATCTCCTTTGCAGGAACAGGAAGCTTATCAGTTGCCCTTTCAAATGTCACCTCGTTCCCATCAGGTTCAACGAGTGTGATCCTCGCATGAGGATTTACGATAGCTGTTGCCTTGAGATACTCATATATGGACTGCCTCCTCCCTTTTACATAGGATGCTTCCATTTCCATCTCGATACGAGTACCATGTGGCCGGTCCCAGTCAACTATCTCATCCTTAAGGATCTCAGGGTCATTGGTACTAGTATTGATCATAAGCTCATAATAGTGAGCAGGTTTGCCATGACCGATCTTGGAGATGATCTTCGTGTGATGACCGGAAGTCAGCTGAGAATACAGCACAGATGCTGATATACCTATACCCTGCTGACCCCGGCTCTGCTTAAGAGCATGGAACCTTGAACCATACAGGAGTTTTGCAAACACCTTGGGTATCTGTTCCTTTATGATACCGGGACCATTGTCCTCTATAATGATAACTACATTGTCCTTTCCAGCTCTTTCGATATGCAGGAATATATCAGGAAGAATCTCAGATTCCTCACATGCATCAAGGGAGTTGTCCACTGCCTCCTTGACAGTTGTTATCAAACTCCTTGGAGCTGAGTCAAAACCCAGTATCTGCCGGTTCTTTTCAAAGAACTCCGCGACACTTATCGATCTTTGGTTCTTTGCAAGTTCTTCTGCAATTGGATTATCCATAAAAGTATCATCCTCGTCCGTTATTGGCCATCGTCCCTTTGACCAGAAAATAAATAACCTGTAATATATAAAAATGTTATTGGGATGAGAACCATTACTTCAGTTCCGCACCCACGATCGTCTGCGTGGCAGTCACTGATTCAGCTTCACGGATCGTATCCACGATACTGTTAAGACGGCCAAGGTCGTCGACCTCGATGATAACCACAAAGTCATATTCACCGAATACGTGATAGATATCCTTTATACCTTCAATAGCAGTGAGTTCATTATAAGCTGCCCTTTCCGACCCCGGAAGCACGTTTACCATAGTTACGCCTATTGTCATAATATCACAAGACAGAAAGTAGGATACAAGGTATTTAGCAGTTTTCTATGGCATGCAATAAGAACTGTTCAACAAATAAGAATCATTGCTGACCAACAACATACCGGGTTCATTAACAAAACGGCATCAAAAGAATACCTGGCAAAAAGTTCCTCATCATCATTATGATGATTAGCATAACCTTTAAATATGTTCGTGTTCATACAATCGTTTAGATGAGCGGGTTATCCTCTTTTTGACAATAACCCCCACTCCCCAACCCGCTCATACTCCACTCCATTTTTGACATATTAAACCCTGAACAGGATGTTTTCATTGTTGGCAGCTGCATAGAGACACAGATAATGAAATGTATGATACGATCATCACATTTGCATAAGATTCCCTATAAAAAGAACAAGGCCCTTTTTTCTATAATGTTGCACATGTCCTACTTAATAGGATAACTGTAAAAAGAAAGACATATTATGAGATTTAAATTTGTTCTCTATAAGACATAAACATCCGGACAAGACAGTTCAGTCGAAGTAGAACCACACATCATAATATATATATAAAATAATTAGCATTTAATAAAAGATATGATTTTAAATATATAATAAAATATAGAGATTACATACTATATAATTATACACATACCGAGCTAGAAATCAAATAACGTCTTCTGAGGTTTTTTAGCAGGCTCTTTTTTCTCTAATATCGGAGTTTTTGAAATTACAGCATCATTTTTAGTTACATCTGATGACGGCAATTTATCAAGACTTAGTTGAGAAGGGTCTTTCTTTGTAACGGTCCTTTCAACAAAGAACTCAGGCTCATCAGCAGGGAAAATATGCTGACGTTTTTCCTGTGCTTCATCATAGACTGCCTGAAGCTTTTTGGTAACCTTCTTAGCTCCCACCAGATAGAGAAACTCATCGAGGTCGAGTCCCAGTGTTGCAATAACATCTGTGGCATACTCATCCTGATGCAGGAGTCTTGAATACATACCTGCCACCTCAAGGCGTGAATAACGCATTGATTCATTACAATGAGAACCGACCTTTACAGCTATGTTATTACGCATATTCTTCCTGGCCCGCATCTGACCCATCTTACGCCATAGAGAAGGTGGCTGATACTTCACAAAACCACCACGTACACGAGTCTTTGAGACAACCGTCCCACCGGTCATGAGCATGCCTGCATAGCGCCACATACGATAGTTCTGTCGCCTGCGCACACGGCCAAGGAACCTGTCGGCACGTGACAGATGAGAATAGCCACTGACGATATCATCCGTAAGTGCCTCTTCACCCTTACCAGTATACTGATGCGGGAGATTCTCACCGATCCAGTGAATGAGATCCTCCGGGGTTTCATCAAGACCATATGTAGCCTCCAGTGCAGAGGATACATCCTTGCCTTTGAATATCCTGCCGACAACCTTGAATATAGACTCTTTAGTGTCCCTGTCTGACGTAGATATATCATCGACATCGATTTCCGTGCGGCCCATTGAAACTGCCTGAAGGTCATTGACAGCACTTCTGAAGTCCCCGTCTGCAGACCCGGCTATCTTTTCAATGACACCGACACCACACATGATACCTTCCTGCTGAGCGATCCTTTTGAGCGCAGGGACCATTGAACGAGATTGCACGGAAGCGAATTTCAATTCAAGACATAATGAACGTAATGAAGAAGAGAGACCATAAAGGTCGTTGGCAATAAGCACAATAGGCTGATTGGTCTTCTTAACAACATCAATGATAGCACGGGAACCTCCACGGTCACTATTACCATGAAGATTGTCAGCCTCATCAAGTATGATCAGTCGCTTTGCAGATGCCCCTGTAAGTGTTTGCATAGTGGACGCAGATCCTGCAATCTTAGTGATCACACCTGCGGTCCTCTGGTCACTGGCATTGAGCTCGATTACCTCCCAGCCCATATCATTTGCAAGTGCATGTGCAGAAGAGGTCTTTCCGATACCGGCATCACCATGGAGTAATGCAGCCCGCTTATCAGGAGTACCATACTCCCACTGCTCACCCCAGTTGCGGAGATCATCTATCACTTTTTTATGACCTACGATATCACCAAGTGTTCCTGGCCGGTATTTCTCTGCCCATTCCATCTGCACTGTCATATTACTACCCAATATTCAGGAAAAGTAATTAATGTTTGCATCGCTTTGTTTGTTCTGATCGACATTACTGACGGTAGGTATCTTGCTATGGTATCAAAAAGTACAGAGAGCCTTCTTGGCCTGATAGAGAAAAGGGCATTGAATAATAAGGCAAGAGTTGCCATAGGAGTGCGGAACCCCACCCCTAAGATGCTTAAGAGCGCGCGGGATGCACACGAAGCAGGTTATGCACATGTGCTGCTGGTAGGCAACAAGAAAGACATAGAGGAAATAGGAACAGACCTTGAGATCATAGGCACCAATGACCCGGAAAGAACCCTTGGCGACCTCCTAAAGTCAAGATATATAGATGCAGCAGTCAGAGGTACTGCCGGTGCATCACAGACACTGGCCCACCTCAAGAAGATATTATGCCAGGAGAATCTGCACAGGATCGCCCTACTCCAGACAAGTGAAGGAGAGCCTTTTTTTATTGCACCCGTAGGCATTGATGAGGGCAACTCACTTGCAGACAGGATAGCATTCATAAAGCTTGGGGTCGAGTACATCCGCAGGTTTGACATAGAGCCAGTTGTCGGGATCCTTTCAGGAGGACGAATGGGAGACCTGGGGCGTAACCAGAGGGTCGACCAGACACTTGCTGAAGGAGACTTCATAGTCAACAGGGTCAGAGAGCAGGGCATCGATGCAAAACACTACACCATATTGATAGAAGATGCCATACAGGAAGCAAATTTCATACTGGCACCTGACGGAATATCAGGTAACCTCATCTTCAGGACACTGGTCTTCCTTGGAGGAGGGGACGGGCTTGGAGCACCAATACTTATAGATGACTATGTCTTTGTCGATACATCAAGGGTCGGAGGACATTATACCAAAGCAATAATGCTTGCAAGTGCACTTGTAGAAAAGAATGTGGCACAGACAGATGCTGAGGAACAAAAATAATTATATCAGGGTGCGCACATCTAATTTAGTGGACGGAACTTATTTCTGAATATATCGAATCATTATCAAAAAGGGAATGAACGACATGGAAGCCATACTGATAAAAGCAGACACCATTGCCTCTGCATGGTCTCAACTTATCCAGGAGATATACGAAAAAGGTGAGGATCATGAACCGGACTATAAGACAATGACAAAGAGAGTGCATGCCACCATATACATCAAGGATGTCAATAACATGCAGGTCAGTCCGGCAGTACCTTTCGGAGAGAATCTGATAAAGAAGTACAAGGAAGAGCTTACAGAAGAGTATGCAGACTGGTACGTTTCACTTTCGGATGATGATAAAAGGAAGTTCGATTACTGTTATGCAAAACAGCTTTTCAGATACGGCGAGACAGCATACAATACACTTCAGGAGAATGTTAGCAACCTGCGCCCTGGCTCCAGAAGACATGTCGGAGTACTCTGGGAGAATGAGGTCCACATCCCAAAATACGAAGATCAGCCCTGCTGGATAGCCTATAAAGTAGAACTCCTGAATGAGACACAGGTAAGGATATACATCCTTTACCGGTCATGGGATGCTTTCGGCGGATTCCCGGCAAACATACCTGCCATAGTAGAAGGATTCAAGAAGGTCTTCAGAGAACAGGACCTGCCATATGAGATCGAATCACTGATAGCCACCGGATGGGACACACATATCTACGACACAGACCTCCAGTCAGTGGAGAAGATATTCAAGAATAATGCACTATGCCCCCTATGCAAGTGCATAACACCAAAACATTCATTCATACAGACAACGAAGGGCAAGGCCTGCCCTGAATGTAAGAAGTCAATGTGAACAGGCGTTCACATCTTTTTTTTATCCATTTCCTTTCTTGCAGGACCCACATTTAGCGAGCCATTGCTTTGATATTCTTCACAAGGTTCATACAGAACCCATAGATTGCATAAGAATCGAAATATAATTCCATTAATTATATATGTATGATATATGCATACAATGGTATGATTCCATACAAATGATGATTGAAGGGAGATAGCTATGAAGAGACTTACTATCAGCATGTCTGATGAACTGTTTGATAAACTGGAAGTGATCGAGAACAAGAGCCTGTTCATCAGAAAACTTGTCGAGAGAGAACTTGACATGTTAGATAATGCTCCGCAGGATGACATTATCCCCTGGACAGACAGGTTCACAACACTCAAAGACGAAGTCATGACATTATCCGACAGGATGGAGCTGATAGAGAAGAACTTCTCAGGAATAAATGCGTTGCTTGAGAATCCCCATAACGGAGCAGACGTCCCGAAGACGGAAATAGCTCCGGATGAAAGTGAAATTGAAGAAATACCACTTTCAGGACCTGATCATCAAGAAGATATCACAGACATCGGGAATGTAGCCCTAACTGAAGAAGAAATTACCAATTTCCAGGCCCCTGCTGAAGAAATTAAACCACCTGAAAATGAAATTGCGGAATCTATAGAAGCACCTGCGATAGAAGCAATAACTGCAGAGGCAGAAGTACCCACACATGCAGGAGAAACAATAGCAGACAATCTTTCCGTAGTAGAGAACGAAACTGCGATATCAACTTCTGAAGAAAAAGAAGAACAGCATCCAATGAAACTATCAGAGATGGTTGCTGAGAAGATAGAGAAGCAGGAGCAGAAAATACCTACACCGGAAAATGATACTTTTACAATACCTGAAGTTGCGATACCGGAACAACCTGACGACACTGCAAGCTTTGTAATGCCGGAAGTGAAACCACCAGAGCAGGCAAATGAAGTACCAGGATTTGAAATGCCGGAAGTGAAAACACCGGAACAAACAAATGAAGTACCAGAATTTGAAATGCCAGAAGTGAAACCACCGGAGCAGGAAAACGAAGTAACAGCATTCGAAATGCCGGAACTGGAGCCAACGGAGCAGGAAAACGAAGTACCGGGATTTGCGATGCCGGAACTGGAGCTACCAGAGCAGGTAAACGAAGTACCAGGATTTACGATGCCGGAACTGGAGCCAACAGAGCAGGTAAACGAAGTACCAGGATTTGCGATGCCGGAACTGGAGCCAACAGAGCAGGTAAACGAAGTACCAGGATTTGCGATGCCGGAACTGGAGCCAACAGAGCAGGTAAACGAAGTACCAGGATTTGCGATGCCGGAAATGAAGCCACCGGAGCAGGCAAATGAAGTACCAGGGTTTGCGATGCCGGAACTGGAGCCAACGGAACAGGCAAATGAAGTACCAGGGTTTGCGATGCCAGAACTGGAGCCACCAGAACAGGCAAACGAAATACCAGGGTTTGAGATGCCGGAACTAAAGCCACCAGAGCAAGCAAACGAAGTACCTGGGTTTGCGATGCCAGAACTGAAGCCACCAGAGCAGGCAAACGAAGTACCAGGATTTGAAATGCCGGAAATGAAGCCACCAGAACAGGCAAACGAAATACCAGGGTTTGAGATGCCGGAACTAAAGCCACCAGAGCAAGCAAACGAAGTACCTGGGTTTGCGATGCCAGAACTGAAGCCACCAGAGCAGGCAAATGAAGTACCAGGGTTTGCGATGCCAGAACTGAAACCACCGGAGCAAGCAAACGAAGTGCCAGGATTTGAAATGCCGGAACTGAAACCACCGGAGCAAGCAAACGAAATGCCGGGATTTGAAATGCCGGAACTGAAGCCACCGGAACAGGCAAATGAAGTACCAGGGTTTGCGATGCCAGAGTTGAATACACCCAGGGAAATGCCAGTATTCAGCCCGTCCGAACCACAGCAACCTCAGGAACAAGCAGGATTCCCTCCGGCAATGGGAACGGAGAGACAGACGATCCCACAACAAGCAGTAATACCACCTTCTACACCTGCCAGCGAACAGGGAGCTGGAACAAAACCGGACAAACTTGAAACTAACATATTGATGTACATGCCACGTGGCGCAAAGGTAAAGAAAGATATCATTAAAAGTCTTGTATCACGCCAGTTCAGTCAGGAAGAGATCGACCGGAAGATACAGGAACTTATAGCCAGAGAAGTGCTTGTGCTCGTTCAGGAAGACGGCGTAGAACAACTACACAGGCTCAAATAGATCAGACAAGTCCGGTCCTTTCCGACGACATCTCTGACAGAGGATTACCCGGTGAGCACTGGATGCAAACACCTCTTGAATGATCATAGCACTTATTGCAGACCAGCCTGCCGCATATAGCACATGTATTCAGCTTCCCGACGGAACCACATATGGAACAAATACCAGCTCTTTCCATTGGGTAATACTCAGTTGATACGGTTAAAATAACCATCGGTTATTATTCACAGAAACAAGATAATTAAAGCAAAAAAGATAGAAGAACAGGCCAACCAGAGTCCTGCTCCATTCCACATTATTCGATGATAGCACCCTTGCTTGCAGAACTGACAAATCTTCTGTATCTTGCAAGGTAACCGGTTACTTTCTTCTCCACAGGTACGAAAGATTCTCTGCGCTTTTGAAGTTCCTCTTCTGACACCTTGAGGTCAAGTTTTCTTGCAGGAATATCAATCTCAAGGATATCACCTTCCTGTACAAGACCTATTGGACCGCCTTCCTGAGCCTCAGGAGAGATGTGACCGATGCATGGACCTCTTGTCCCGCCGGAGAAACGTCCATCTGTTACCAGAGCAACCTTGTCTATAAGACCCATTCCTGCAATAGCAGAAGTTGGTGAAAGCATCTCACGCATACCAGGGCCACCTTTCGGACCTTCGTAGCGTATGACTACCACATCACCTGCAACTATTCTTTTTGCAAGAATAGCTGCCATTGCATCCTCTTCACTGTCAAATACCCTTGCAGGGCCACTGTGTTTAAGCATCTTAGGGTCAACAGCTGCCTGTTTGACAACTGAGCCATCCGGAGCAAGACTGCCCTTCAGTACAGCTATACCACCCTCTTCATGAATTGGTGATTCGAGTGTACCCATGATCCTTGCATTGAGCTTTGGATTTATAATAATAAGATCATCGAGATTCTCTCCCACTGTCTTTCCATTTACAGTGATCTCATCAAGGTTCATCTTTGAACCCAGTCTTGACATGATAGCCTGAACACCACCTGCCCTCTCAAAATCGATCATGTAGTTTTCCCCACCGGGCTTCAGTGAGATCAGATGAGGAGTTGTCCTGCTCAGCCTGTCAAATACATCAAGCGAGAGGTCGAGCTCAAATGCATGGGCAATTGCCGGAAGGTGAAGGGTCGTGTTGGTACTTCCACCGATAGCCATGTCCACCATTATAGCATTCTCAAATGACTTCATAGTGACTATGCTGCGAGGATTGAGACCTTCATGGACCATAGAGACGATGCGTTCACCGGATTCCTTGGCCAGCCTTATCTTCTTTGCATCTGCTGCATGAGCAGTACCACAACCAGGAAGACTGAGACCAAGTGCCTCGGTCATGCATGCCATGGTGTTTGCAGTATACATTCCGGCACATGAACCGGCACCGCTGCAGGAACAATCTTCGAGGATCTTCAGCTTTTCATCAGATACTTTCTCAGACTGACATTCACCTACTCCTTCAAAGACGGATATGAGATCACGAGGTTCATCATCCACATAACCTGGCATCATCGGGCCGCCAGTCACAACGATCGCAGGAATATCAAGCCTTCCTGCCGCCATAAGATGACCGGGTGTTATCTTGTCACAGGCAGTGATCATAACCATACCATCAAGCTGATGGCCCTGAAGGACAAGCTCAATGGAATCCTCGATAGCTTCACGGCTTGGAAGGGAATACTTCATACCTTCGTGCCCCATGGCAATCCCATCACATATACCGATAGTATGGAATTCGAATGGCACACCTCCGGCACTCCTGATGCCTGCCTTTACAGCCTCTGCAACCTTATCAAGATGAATATGACCGGGAATGAGTTCGTTCCGGGAGTTCACAACTGCGATGAACGGTTTTTTCATTTCAGAATCCGTTACGCCGGTTGCCTTCAAAAGTGAACGATGTGGTGCACGTTCGAGTCCTTTCTTGGTCTTGTCACTTCTCATTAGAAAACCTCGTTTACTGCTATACTTAAGCTACTATACGTAATAGAGAAAGAGGTATATAATAAATGCGTGCTACCGGGCAATTTCACAGAGGACAGGCAATCACTATGAAACGTATTCAGCCCATATGCGTAATAATTTACATGACCATAAAGATCAAATGAACCATCATACACATGCATACGAAATAATATTACAAATTCATATTTATTCATACGTATGATAATAGATACTCGTGTATGATATGCCCATATGAAAAAAAAAGTAACCATTAGTTTAAATATTGCATATCGCATTCCCCTAATAAATCAAATCCAAATCCATCCAAAACACTGCGTTTCAAGGAATAGTGGCTGAATTAGACACTAAATGGACAAAACCACATGCCACATAATATAAAAAGATCATAAAAATCAGAATATAGTCCAGAAACAGCAACATCAAACAATACAGCAAGTGATGAATGAAAGAATATATTCATATATAGCTATATAATAATGTATAGATATTAATTAAAATAGAATAAATAATACATATTTTACTGAATATGAGAGCAATAATAATTGACGGATACGTGGATGAACCGGCCTGCTTCGGAGTTCCACCATACATATCCCCATACATCAGATATATTGCAGGTGCATTAAGAGAGAGAGGATTGCAGGAAAGAGACATATCCTACTTCACTATAGACGACATACGCAAGAACCCTGCAAAGGTCTCTGATATCATACAGAAAGCCGATATAACCATAGTAGTTGCAGGCATGACAGTTCCTGGAAAATATCTGCGTTCCACACCCATAAGTATCGGAGAGATAGAAAGCATATTCAGTGCATCCAATGGAACAAATATACTGGGCGGACCCATAAGACTCGGTTTCTCAATGGAAGGAGGCAGGAAAGCAGAACGCAGCCTCCTGGACAACACTGACGCAACCATCTGCAGAAAGGATATTGAAGCCTTTGTCTTTGACATACTTGCCGAACAGAACACCAATCATCAGGAAGTCGAACATCGCTTCAGGTCAGTCACAGAGATAGGCAGATGGGCGCTAAATGGTGCCTTCATCATCGAACAACATCCGGACTACCCCAATGTGATGTGCGAACTTGAGACCTACAGAGGATGCGGGCGTGAAAGACATTGTTCATTCTGCACGGAACCATCGTATGGAAGTTCCGATTACAGGCCCATAGAAGATGTTATATCAGAAGTATCCGGGCTTTACAAAAGAGGAGCCAGATATTTCAGAATAGGCAGGCAACCGGACATACTCAGTTACCATGCAAAGGACAAAGGCGGACACATCCCGGAACCAGACCCTGATGCTATCCTGACCCTCTACAAAGGCATAAGGAATGCAGCACCACAGCTAAAGGTGCTGCATATGGACAATGCCAACCCAGGAACAATAGCAACCTATCCTGAACTCTGCAAAGATATATTCAAAACAATTGTTAAATACCATACATCAGGTGACGTGGCTGCCCTTGGAATGGAAAGTGCTGACCCGGATGTTGTGAAGGCAAATGGATTGAAGGCGATGCCCGATGATGTCTTTGAGGCCATCAGGATGATCAATGAGATAGGCAGGACCAGAGGTAGCAATGGGATGCCTGAACTTCTACCAGGGATCAACATCGTGCATGGCCTGATGGGAGAAACAAAAAAGACATTCGACATGAACTATGATTTCCTTAAACGTGTCATGGACTCAGACCTGCTGCTGCGAAGAATAAATATCAGACAGGTGATGGCATTCCCGGACACGCCAATGTACGGCAATGACAAACTTGTAAAAAAACACAAGCAGATATTCCTCAAGTACAAAGAGAAGATAAGAAAGGAGATAGATCTCCCGATGCTACAGAAAGTGGTACCCGTTGGAACAATACTAAAGGACGTACTCTGCGAGGTCAACGACGGAAAGATGTGTTTTGGCAGGCAAATGGGATCATACCCACTCCTGGTAGGAATTCCCGCCAGTATGCCACTCAACAATTTTACAGACATCACCATTACACGCCACGGCCACAGGTCGGTCACCGGAGTGCCATACCCGCTTAATATCAATAGCGCACCCCTGCAACTCATACAGGAGCTTCCGGGAATCGGAAAGAAACAGGCGATCGAAATACAGAAGCATATCCCATTCTCAAGCAAAGAAGACATGATAAAAAGAACAGGCAATGAAGGAATACTGCCCTACATTGACCTATAATGCAGTTCCATAGACTGAACACGTCAATCCAGATACTTCCTGATGAAATCCGCATCCTTGAGTATCTTGAAACTGACAAAACCACCGACAAAGAGATTCATATAGAAGGTAAATGCCCTCCAGGCAATGACTGCTATACCCAGGACCGAGGATGACACGAACAAAGAGAATACGGTGGTCCCCGCAAATTCTGCAATACCGCTTGCACCAGGTGTTGCCGGTATCACTATAAGGATCATTATGATCACCTGTGATGCAAAGACGACCACAGGGTCAGGGTGCTGATTCAGTCCTATCAGTATCACATAGAGCATTGAGAAGTCCACGAACCAGAATCCAAGAGTGTGGAATATCCCAAAAGCAAGACCCTTTCTACCTTCATTCGTAAGTACTGAAATGCTGTCGTGGAAATGTTCAAGCTCGGAGTCAACCCTGCACAGAACCTTCTCAAGAGCATCATCAGTTTTCTTTCCCAGAAGAGGGGCAAGTCTATGGACGAGGAAATATACGACCTTCTTTGTTGGTTCCGGCCTCCATAGTGCATACAAAATAAGAATAAGTATGAAAACCAACCCAACCTCTGCAAAAAAGAACATTGCATCGAACATAGAGTCCTTCAGAACACCACGTATGATATATATCGAGATAGGAGCAAGTGCCAGTATGAGAATACCATCAAGTACCCGTTCCCCAAGTACTACAGCAGTGGCCTTGCCCAGAGGCATCTTCTCACCATGGAGTAAATGGATCCTGAGCGGCTCACCACCAAGGGAAGAAGGAGTTATCGAAGCCGCCAGCGTCCCCGAGGTCACGATCTCGACCGACCTCATATAGCCAACATTATGACCAAGGGCCCTGCAGAGAGATCTTGTCCTCATACCCCATATCACATATGTAAGAGCATGTATGACAGCTGCTGCAAGCAGATATTCCGGCCGGAGTTCCGCCAGAGCGGCAAACGTATCTGAATCAAAGGTAAAAATAAAAACTACCAACCCGGAAACAAGGCTGATAAGTAATGATATGACAATCCATTTCTTTAACTTGTTCATATCCCAACCACATCTAAACAAAGGCAGGCATTCGTATTAAGAGTTGTTCAGAATATCTTCCCTGACCCGCGTCCTAGCAGGAATAGAGACCTTTGGCCACACCTTGATATCAGAATGAACAGTGACATCATCACCAATAGTCACATCCGGCCCAATGACAGTACCATTCTCAAGACTACAGTTTTTGCCCACCTTTGTATCATTATCAATAATAGAGCCGGAAACATTAGAATTATCCCCTATTGTCACACCATTGAACAGGTATGAGGACAATATCCTCGAATCATCCTGTATAACACAATTGGAACCAATGGTCGTGTAAGGACCGATAAGAACATTGTCACCTATAGTCGTATTTTCCCCTATCACAATAGGACCAACGATAGCCGAGTTTGAACCCACCGACACATTATGACCAAGAGCAACAGGACCCTTTATACGAGCATCCTTTGTCCTGAAATGACCTTCAATGGTCGTGCCGGGAAGAGTTTCAAGCATCCATCGTTGTGCCTGCCTGTAAGCCTGAGGACTCCCCACATCAGTCCACCTGCCAGTTGCAAGAAGACCATTTATCTTCCTTTTTTTAGCAAGGATGTCAGGAAAGAGGTCCTTTGCAAAATCATATTTCGTATTCTCCGGGATCCAGTCGAATATCTCAGGATCACATACATAGATCCCCGTACTTGCAAGATTACTGAATATCTCACCGGGACCCGGTTTTTCTAAGAAGCGGCGTATCCTGTTATTAACATCCATATCCGCAATACCGAACTCCCGCGGATCATCAATGGAAAGAAGACCAATAGTGACAAGAGCATCCGTCATTTCATGGAACCTGTGCATCTCACGGAGATTCAGGTTCATTACATGGTCCCCACCAAGAACTATGAAAGGTTCATCACGCAGGTATTTCTCCGCGTTCTTTACGCCGCCTGCCGTCCCAAGTTTATCCTTCTCATAGACATAATCTATATGAACACCGAATATACGCCCGTCTCCAAGCTGCTCTTCTATCTTATCGGCCATGTAGCCAAGGGTTATAACAATATCATTGAAACCTTCCTTTGCAAGATGTTCTATGAGATGTACAACTGAAGGCTTGTTCAAAATAGGAATACTTGGTTTTGGTCTTGCAAATGTCAAAGGACGGAGCCTGGTGCCCTCCCCGCCACACATGATACAGGCTTTCATATTTTAGTATGAGGTTATTTTTTGCATATATCTCTAGCGACTAACAATTAATTTTTACAGACCCCTTATTCCAGGACACTGACATCTTTGGCATCCTGAACGACCACCTCGAGCTCACCCATGTATTCCTCAACAGTACCTTTAATGAATAGATGGTCATTCGCAGTCACCTTTGAATCAACATCCTTTGCACCATTGCCTGAAGGTACAAAGACCATGACAACCCCCTGACCATAGTCAATATCCAGCACAAGATGATCGCCTGTATAGGTGAATTGCTTTGAAAGCACCTCACCGGTGAATTGAACATTATCCCCCGGTACAGAAGAAGAACTGAATCCACCAACACCACTCGCATTCCCATCGGAGAAGAACGTAGCATAGGCTATTCCCAGTGACAGCAGAGCCATGCACAGAAGAATAACAACGATCTTTTCTTCTTTTTCCATATATGAACCATTGATTCAGGCTTTTTCTATGGAGACAAGCTCTATTGTGAATGTCAGATCATTGCCAGCCAGATTATGATTACAATCGATCGTCACATTCTTATCAGAGATATTGACAATCGTTCCCACCTGACCCTGATAAGTAACTTTCTGACCAATCACAGGAGTGATATTAACAGCCTGGAAGTCATCAATTGACAAAGGTATAAGAAGTTCAGGACAATAAGCGCCATACGCTTCCTCCGAAGGGATTGTCACAGTTTTCTCATCGCCAACACTCATACCTATTACAGCATCATCGAATCCCTTTATCATCTGACCGGCACCGGCTGTGAAAGATAGTGGTTCATATGTCCTGTAAGGATTATAGACATCTTCGGCCTTTGCAACTTCTTCAATAGAAGTATCGAACACAGTCCCATCATCAAGACTACCTGTATAGTTCACAGATATGTAGTCACCGGACTCCACCTTTTGAGATGTATCGGATTCAGTACAGCCACTGACGAACAAAGATAAGAGAAGCAAAATGAATAATATTTTCTTCACAGGATCACCATTGATTTTCAACTATTTTATTTCATGATCAGAAGTACAGGTATGAAAAATCATATACATCAAGAATAATTTAGTGTGTTACTTCAAGATATATAAGAGTTCTGAAATAAAGATAGATGAAAGTTATATATGGAAAACATATGTTAAGAAAGTTTCATACACATTTCACTAAATAGATAGAAAAGTACATATAATATATAAATGCAGTATATACATGTGCAATTGTTGCAGCACATCAATAATCACTGGTGAGAATAATGCACATTGAACATGCTAACAAAACTAGATTAAAAAATAATACAAAAGGACAGATAGGGATAGGGACCCTTATCATTTTCATTGCAATGGTACTTGTAGCAGCCGTTGCTGCCTCTGTCCTGATACAGACATCCGGAGTACTCCAACAGAAAGCCCAGAGCACTGGAAAAGAAGCAACAAAAGAGGTTTCATCTAACCTTATGGTCCAGAAGATCGAAGGATATAGAGCAAAGAACAGTGCCAGCGATATGGCAGAAACACTCGACCTGCTGAAGATCACTATAGGATTGAACGCTGCCAGCGAACCGGTAGACCTCAAAGAAGTTGTCATAAGTATCACAGATGGGTTCAGAACGAATAATCTGATATACGCAGGGAACACGAATAGCAGGGCACCAACGCCCGGCGTGGCAGGAAACATGTCAGGATTTAGTGATAGTCCGGCAATAAATCTGGAAAAGGCCCTTACTGAGAACTCTACACTGGGCAACCCCGGAGCGAATGTGACATACGTGAACTCCCAGACATATTTCACTGTTGAAAAGATAAGAGACGAAGACGATTCGTTTTCCCAGTCACAACCAGTACTTACTACTGGTGATTTTGTTGTGGTCTACGTACCTACAGTATCCCAGTCATCTGTAGACGCCGGATACACCACCCTGAAAACGATCAACGTTTCATCCACACTGAAATCCTCTGGCCTGAACCTTGAACCCAGGGCTACCGTGAACATAGTAGTGACACCTGAAACAGGAGCATCATCATACGCAGACTTCATTCTGCCCACTACATTCGGAAGCTATGAAATGGTACAACTGTACCCATGACAGGACAAAAGAACGAATCATACCAGTGACTTTTAACTTTTCTTTTTTACTCTCGACCTGAACAGGACAAAATTGGATATTTAAGTCTATAGGCCTGCCTATGTAATTTCAGAATTCAGATAGGGAACAAACAATTACACGAACATGCAACACTGTCCTTGCAGTTCCGGCAAAAAAGTAAGTGGACTGGTCGGGAATTGAACCCGAGGCCTCTACCATGCCAAGGTAGCGATCTTCCCCTGATCTACCAGCCCGGAATATCAAGTCATACAGAACATTATCAAACATAAACCTATCGCTGCAAGCCAATGAGCAAAGAAGACATATTAAATAAATTAATCCAAAAACCAGCTTCCGAGCGAAACGTTAAAGTATCTGTATGCGTATTTGGAGTGTCGCGTGATGAAGAGCATCATGCGAGACACAAGCAATGTGGGCCCGTAGCTTAGCTAGGTGGAGCGCACGGCTGATAACCGTGAGGCCCTGAGTTCGAATCTCAGCGGGCCCACCATCATACATCTTATACTATTTTTCTTGCAATATCAATACGAACTAAATGCAATTTATTTTATCTATGTGATCTGGAGTATTTATTAGTACTTGACTTGAGAGATCCTTCCAGGCCAATTATATTTCAGCTCATCCCCGAGGTCCAGACAACATCATTCGTAAAGACCACACCTTTTTGGAGAACGTTACATTGGATTATAAAGATCCATAATCAATGATCTGCGCTTTTCTTTCATCCTTTTAAATTTAAATTCAGCTAAAAGTATATTATCAAAAATAGATGTTGTTGACTTTCTATTATAATATAAAGAATATTAATATATAATAAATTACAATAATAGTAATTAGAATTCATAGCAATGATCCCGGATACATGTACAGGACATATCGCATCAACAAGTATCTTGTGATGAGAATACCTGTAAACAGACATATCCTAAAAACGAAGGATCAAAACACACAAAGTGCATATTAATCTGGTGATTTTGGATGAGAGAGAAAAAACCTAGTGGCATGAACGAAAAAGAGTATGAGATTGTAGAGCTATTAAGGAAATTGGACATAAACCGACCTGTAGCTTTAACCCTTGCCTGCCTCTCATGCGGAGACGAGATCACATCCCGCGACATAGAGAGAAATTCAAGCCTCAGACAACCCGAGGTCAGCATTGCAATGAGATACCTCAAAGAAAATGAGTGGGTAGACATCAGGGAAGTGAAGAAGACAGAAGGTAAAGGAAGACCTGTAAAACTATACAGGCTTATAACCCCACTGGACGAGATAGTCCAGAGCATTGAGCAAAGGATCCTGCTGGAAAGCAGTTATGTGCTCAATAATATTGAGAAACTAAAGCGACTCGCATAGACGAAGCTTTTTCTTTTTTCCTGCTGCCTCTGGCAGCAAAAAACCTTTTTTACAGGGAACTTTATACTCAATAGTAAGTAATTTTCCTATCGAAGATTTTAAGTTAAAAAGGGATATTTAACAATCCCGATCCCCATTACACTAACGGAGTTAATCTTTTGAGTACTATAAGCGAAAAAATATTCAGCCGTGCTTCAGGAAAAGAAGTAAAGGCAAATGATTTTGTGATCGCAGATGTTGATTTTGCCATGGCACATGATGGCACAAGTGTCCTTGCAGTCAAAGCCTTCAAAGAGATGGAAGAAGAAAAGGTCTGGAACCCGGAGAGAATAGTCATACCTTTCGATCACCTCACACCTGCAAATACTGACACCACCGCCGGACTACAGAGCGAGATACGTGAGTGGATCAGGGACCAGGGCATCAAGAACTTCTATGATGTCGGAGAAGGGATCTGCCACCAATTACTTCCTGAGAATGGATTCGCCCTGCCTGGTAAACTCATAGTCGGAGCCGACTCGCATTCATGCACCTATGGAGCTTTTGGGGCATTCGGCACCGGAGTAGGAGCCACTGACATGGCAGAGATATTCTCATCAGGAAAACTCTGGTTCAAGGTACCTGAAAGCATAAAGATAACTGCTGAAGGAAAACTGAACGATGGGGTCTATGCAAAGGACCTGATCCTTAAAATGATAGGCACACTCGGAATTGCTGGTGCAACCTATAAGGCTGCTGAGTTCTATGGAAGCACCATCGAATCACTTTCCATGTCCGGCAGGATGACCCTCAGTAACATGGCAATTGAGATGGGCGGTAAAGCAGGCATAGTACCACCTGATAAGACCACATTTGACTTCCTTGAAGGCAGGGCTGCTCAGGAATACGAACCAGTCTATGCTGATGAGGATGCCATATACTCAAAAGAATACGATTTCGATGCAACTGAACTTGAGCCTCAGATATCCATACCACACCAGGTAGATAATGTGAAGGACATATCTGATGTCAAGCCCACAAAGCTTGACCAGTCCTTCATAGGTACATGCACCAATGGAAGACTTGAAGATCTGGAAGTAGCTGCGTCCATCCTGAAAGGAGAGAAGGTCGCAATCAGGACGATAGTAGTGCCAGCATCACGTGGCGTTCTTGTTGAAGCTGTCAGGAAAGGCATAATTGAAACTCTCCTTGATGCAGGTGTTGTGGTCGGACCACCTGGCTGCGGTCCATGCCTTGGAGGACATATGGGAGTCATAGGTAAAGGCGAGTCATGCATCTCAACCGCCAACCGTAACTTCAAAGGAAGAATGGGAACCGGAGGATCCATCTATCTTGCATCTCCTGCTACAGCAGCAGCGTCTGCTCTCACCGGAGAGATCACTGACCCTCGTGAAATATAAATGCAAGAATGAAGAACATATGAGTGGAGAAATTAGAATGGAACTTGACAAAGCAAAACTTGATCACCTCATAGGGCACTGGATAGAGCATAACGATAGCCACAGTACAAGTTTCAGTGAGTGGGCAACAAAGATAGATGATGCAGGCTACAAAGATATAGCTGAAGATATAAGGCTGGCAGCATCGAAGATGGACGAATGTTCCGAGCTGTTGAAAAAGGCCAGAACAAAGCTGGAGTAGTCCGGAACACACCATGATCAGGCCAGTATTCAGGAAACTGAGTGGCATAATACTCATTTTTTTGTGCATTGTATTCCTTTCGGGAATGGCAACAGCTTCCACAAGTGTTAGCATTGTTCCATCCTCACATACGGCAGGACCAGGAAAGGACCTCACATTAGAGGTCCATGTCAAGCCGGATACGGCAGTAGCAGGCTTACAGTTCGATCTGAGCTATGATAACAGACTTGTAGACATCAACAATATCAAAGAAGGAGACTTCTTTGCAAGCACCGGTTCAGCTGTGATGTTCAATCCAGGCATTATTGATGAACAGAAAGGAACCGTATCCATGATCTACAGCGCAGTCATCATGGGAGATCCGGTTTCAGATGAAGGTATCTTTTGCACGATAGATATCACAACAGGATATAATAATGGACCATGTGAGCTCAGGATCACAGATGTTGTTCTGGGAGACGTGAATGGGAACGAATTGCCTGTTGTGACCTTTGACTCAATAATAAATATTGATGTTGCATCAGAAAATGATGAAGAAGCAGACAGCAACGACGAAGGCACCGAATTTAATATCATCCAGAAACAGGACGAAGAAGCCATTGCATCACAGGAACCGGAACAAAGTGGTACTGGTAATGAGAATTTGGAAGCGGTCTTTGCTAGCATAGATGACCCGGAAGGAGCAGGTGACCTGAACGAGAATGAAGAAACGGAGTTCACCAGTACCGGCGCGTCAGGTGTAACAATGTTAGCTCTTGCAGTAATAGCTTTTTTTGCAATTGCATATTTCCTTGACAGGAAAAAATAAAGAGGATAATAAAAAGGGGAACATCCCCTTCGCTTTTATCCTAAGATAAATTTGTTCTTTTTCAGAGAAAGATTAACTCTCTTACTCCTTACCTTCCAAGTTCTGCATGAGCCCTTGCAAGATGGCCTGCAGCCTGTGCACCTACCAGTGAGATCTCACCTGCAAGTACGGCTGAGGCAATTATCTCAGCGAGTTTCTTTGCATTGGAACCCGGAGGAGTGCCTGAACCGCTTACACCAAGCATCCTCAGGCAATCCAGCTGTGGACCAAGGTTGGTACCGCCTCCCACAGTACCGATCGCCATTGCAGGAAGAGTGACTGAACAATACAGGTCACCATACTGGGTGATCTCCATTGTGGTAATGGTGCTGCTACCCTCTACAACGTGTGCAGGGTCCTGTCCACAGGCAATATACATTGCAGCTATTATGTTCGCAGCATGTGCATTGTATCCGAGGGAGCCGGCCCTTGCAGAACCAAGCAGGTTCTTGCGATAGTTTACCTCTACCATGGTCTCAGGTTTGCATTTCAGTCGTTCAGACACAAGTGATGCAGGTATTGTGACATCGGCAACGGTCGTCTTACCCCTTCCAAGAATGTTGTTGATAGCTGCCGGTTTCTTGTCAGTGCACATATTACCTGAAAGTGACACAGGTATGGCACCAAACTCATCCTCAATCAAACTGAGAACAGCATCTGTAGCAATAGTTACCATATTCATCCCCATAGCATCCTTGGTATCATATGAGAAACGTACATACACAGTATTACCAGTTACAAATGCCTTCACATCGATAAGTTCACCAAAGCGTGTGGTATCTGCTGCCTTGGCCTTCATGCGGGAAAGAACTGAAGGGTCGTTCAGCCAGTCAGCAAATTCCTTTGCACGGATCACATTCTCAAGCCTGAACACAGGAGCACGTGTCATTACATCCTGGAATATACGGACATTTGCACCACCTGAACGGGTAATTACAGAACAGCCCCTGTTAACACTTGCAACAAGAGCACCTTCTGTTGTGGCCAGTGGCAACTGGAAAGAATCATCTGCAAATTCACCATTCACTTTAAGAGGACCGGCCACACCCAGAGGAACCTGAATTACACCGATCATATTCTCTATGTTCTTCTTACTTGCATTCTCAACATCTATTGAAAAGTTCTGTATGTGATCGAAATTGAAGTCAGAGCTTTCCTCAATAGCATATCGTCGTATCATGACAGCAGTTTCTTTATCGGTAAGGCTGTCAAGTTTGTGAAAAGATATCTCGCCGGAGATAACACCCTCTAGCAACTCTTTTTTTTCCCTGTTAAGTTCAGTTCTTGATGTCATGTTCATATCCCTCTGTAAGATCGGTAAAACAGCAAAGCAGATAGTATCTTTTTTATAAGTACGGACTTGGTCACAATGATACAAATAGTTCACGCCTATTTGTTTTCAGCATGCTGAGATAGAAAATGAGCGGTCGATAAAATAAAATACGTGCTTTTTTATATTAGGATAACATAATAAACAATATTCTAAAAAGTACAAGTATCATATACTTTTTAATGAAAGCAGATACTAATAATATATGATCACTAAGTTTGGGAATATAATTTAATTTAAAACATTTAAGGTGGTTTAAAATGACAGGTGCTGACCCATCAGAGAGAGTGAATACCGGGATATCCGGACTGGATGAAATGTTGCGCGGAGGATTCTTCAAAGGAACTGCAAATGTCGTGTCAGGAAAATCTGGTACTGGTAAAACGATATTTGGAACACAGTTCATAGCTGAAGGAGCAAAGAACGGTGAAAAGGTAATGTGCATCATCACCTCAGAAGAATCAAAATCAATTGTCAGAGAGATGAAAACATCCTTTGGCCTGGACCTTGAGGAATATGTCGAACAGGGATTACTCACCTTTGTAGATATTACAGACCCAAGCCTTCGCCTTCAGAAGAGTGTCGAGATCGCACCATCCGAACTTATCAAAAGCTTTAAGAAACTGGTGGAAAGCAAGATAGAGGATATACAGCCAACACGTATCTTCATCGATTCAATAGAAGCCCTCTTCCTTGCAATAGAATCAAATTACAAACTAAGAACACTGATAGATGATGTTTTCAGCGTGTTCCGCAAGCATGACGTGACATCCGTAATAACCGTAGGGGCAATGTTCGGACTGGACGAGATGGTAGAATATGGTGCTGACTCCGTCATTAAGCTGGACCGTATAATCGCAGGTAACAACCTTCAGCGTTCCATCTATATTATGAAGATGAGAGGATCAGGCACAATAAATGAGGTAAGGGTCCTTAACATATCAGATAATGGTATGTCTGTGCTTGCGCAGTCACCATACCTCGATTAAGTAGTGGCATCAAAAGCCACTCACATTACTTTTTAATACATTTCTCAGAAAAGATACCAGTCATTATCGTTGGTATTATTCTGTTCATCTTCGCTCCTGATATCATTCTTCAGACCTTTTCCTGAAATGTCTGCAATTGCATCGGAAAAGTCACGAAGATAGCTGGTTTGATTCAGGCTCCCATAGATGAACTTCTTTCCTGGCTGGACCTGTGAATTGATGGTCCCTTCTTTGGGCACAATGGTCACATCAACACCTGACATCTCAACCGCCAGTTCCATTGCTTTCCTGAAGTCACCAATGCAGTAAGCGATACGATGCTTGTAGTTATCCCGGGTCTTCCTTAGATACTCCGCAAGACGTTGACTTTCCATTTTAATGAAATCACGTTTTACCTTTGCCACATTGCATTTACCAAGCATGAACTGATAGTCCATGAAAGGGTATTCGGTATCTAACTCCCTCGGAGTTATCCCACATGTTCCAAAGACCACCACATGAACCTCTTCAGGTCCAAGGATCCCGAAGATAACTTTATCGAATATCTTGTGTGAAGGACTTTCATGGTATGGTTTTTTCTTGGCACACGGGACAAAGATACAGACATCTCTGACCGGAGCCTCATATTCACTCAGTACCCACTCGTTTGCACGTATCATATCAGGGTGATAGATAACTTCATCCGTATCCAGAGGGAGATCGGACCTTTCGTCTTCAGGTATTATTGTCAAGGAAGGGGAGATTCTGGCAAACTATATATATAATTGACGCAATCTTTATTCGGTTTTGTGTAAATTGCACAAAAAGCAAGTAAACCTATTCTATGGATCGTGAGTAAAATGGCAAGTTCTATACCTGAAATGCTAAGAGCCGAATGTAAATGCGAAGATATGGCGAAATGTGTGCTTGGGCTTAAAGAACTTGATATAAATACATACAAGACATTGCTCGAACATGGTGCAATGACCGCAGAGAGACTTGGAGAACTCCTTGGAAGAGAGCGCAGTACAGCATACCGCTCATTGCAGAACCTCATTGCCGCAGGTCTTGTGTACAGGGAAACAAAGTCCATATCCATTGGCGGATACTATTATGAATACGTGGCAATAGAACCCACCGTGGTCAAAGAGATGATCAGGAAGACAATAGACCAGTGGTATCAGAAGATGAACGACCTTATTGAGAACTTCGATAAGGAACTTATTGTCTGAAACCTGTTTTATTGTAGGGACTTTCCACCCACCCGCATATCATCATTTGCATTATTATTCTAACTAATAGTATATTTATTGTATAGCAACCTCTTGTTTACATATGAGACAATTGACCCTGTCCTTGAAGTAAAGTATTTCAAGAAACGAATAACAAGTAGCATTGAATACAGTAAACATACCACTGAAAATGGAGTTAATAAAATGGAAGGACACCCACTAGGCATAATTCAGGAAAAGGACAGTGAATTCTTCGACATCATAGAAGGAGCACGTGAGAACGCACTTTCAGAGGGCAGTATACCACTGAAATACAAATTCCTCATAGCCATGGCACTTGATGCAGACCATGGAGCTGTGGATGGAGTTAAAGTACTTGCCCTGCAGGCAATGGAAGCAGGTGCTACAAAGAAAGAGATAATGGAAGCTGTGCGTATCGCTAACTTCATAGGAGGCATTGGAAGCGCTTACACCGCAGCCAACGGACTCAGGGAAATACTCTAAATAGTCTCCCGACAAATTCCTTATTTTCCATTTCTTTTTTGGATCGAAAACTGTTGATGCAAAGAAACGCTCAACACACTGGTCTTTAGAATATCATACAAATATTACAGGCATATTAACCTGATATTAAACATATGCTTTAGTCATAAATACCCATTATGATAAGATCATACATGGAATACTAAACGTAGCTGCCATAGACCTCCATAATAGAAAGTTCCACATAATTCAACAACCCCAATGATGCGAAGAAAAAAAAAAAAACATGAATAACTATACTTCAGATCAAGACAAAAACTTCACTTGCATAACATATACATAAATAAATATAATATATAATGTTTATTTAGAATTATGTACTATATAATATACATATCGTATAATACTAAGGTCGGTTCATGCCGATTCTGAATACACCCCTATGAATTCTGCCATGAAAGTCACAATGATAGAAGACATGTAGACCCACATGAAAATAACAATAACAGACCCAATTGACCCATATACCGTTGTCAGGTTACTGTAAAACAGATAGAGACCCATAAGGTACTTTCCAATAGTAAGAAGGAAAACCGTTAGCAATGATCCTGTGAAAACAAACCTTAACCCGGGATTCCTTTCAGGAAGCACCCTGAAAAAGAACATGAAAAGAGCGATCAGGGTCAGAATGTTTATTCCAAAATTAATTGCCTGAACAATATTAGAAGGGATTGAGAATGCTATTTCCAGATTATCAGAAATGATGAAGAACACAACTTCGAACAAAGTACTTATGGCCACAAGCACTCCAAAGACCAGAGCTGCAAACAGAGCAACAGCCCTGTTACGAACAAAAGTATGAAGCCAGCTACGGTCAGTTGCCTTTGGACCCCACATCTTATTGGTCATCCGCTGCAACTGCACGAAGATATTCCCTGCACTCCAGAGATATAAGAAGAAACTCAGGACAATACCAAAGTTAAAGGATGTATCGACAGAGAGCTGGGTAAATAATGAATTCAATATCCTTATGGACGTATCATCTGCAAAAAGCGATACATCTGTGATTATTGCCGCCTCGATCAACTGTTGTTTCAAAAATATGCTGCCCAGAAATAGAGTAAAAAGAAGAAGTGCCGGCATTCCTATTATAGCATGGAAGGAAAGAGCAGCACTATTTGCGATACCATCATCTTCCATCCATTTATGGAGTGTACTTTTGAAAAGAGACGCATACTTTGATATCATCCACTAAAACTAGTATATGATCCCATTTATCTCTTCTCGATGAAAATACATGAAGTCAGCAGGATAATACCCTTAAATACAATGAACAGGAATGTAAGAAGTAATGACCCGTTCTTCAAGGATGTTACAGGCATTACTTATACTTGGAATATTAGTAGCGGTCCTTGTCTATGCCCTCTACCCATTCATTAATGCTTTTTTCGGTGCTTTCATCCTGTATGTGGTCTTCAAACCTTTGTACATCTACATGACAAGTAAAAAAGGAATAAATAGGGGCATATCTGCCTTTGGCATCATCATTCTGACAATAGTCCTGATACTGATACCCCTATATATGCTAATGGCAATTGTGATCATCCAGATACAGGATATTCTTTTTGATACAGGCACTATCATAGAATATCTGAACGCTGCCAGCCTGTACATGAAAGAACTGCACCTTGAATCATTGCCGATAGACATCAACATCAATGAGAAGATAACAGAGATCATTTCGACAGCAGCCAATTTCTTCAGTGTTATGCTCGTTAACGCAATTCAAAGTCTGGGACAAAGGCTAATTGAATTCATCATCATGTATTTCCTGCTTTATTACTTGCTTGTAGGGATCGGTTCTAAATACTCGCTCAAACTTCAAAATATAGTCCCTTTCAGCAAGAAGAACACAGAGATACTCCAGAATGAGTTCAAGTCCATTGTAAATGCAACCCTTATAAGTTCAGGAATAATTGCCATCGTACAGGGAGGGCTGCTCACACTGACCTTCCTTTTGCTTGGAGTAGAAGGAGCATTCCTCTGGGGATTTGTTGCAGTGATACTTTCATTCCTGCCACTAGTGGGTGCTACATTCATCTGGGTCCCCGCAGTGCTGATCCAGCTGATCCAGCAGGATTATTTTACTGCAGCAGGAATCCTTATTGGCGGAGGGATCCTCAGTACCATCGATAACTTCCTGCGACCCATGATACAGAACAAAGTAGGAAAGATCCATCCACTTGAATCACTCATCGGAGTGATAATAGGATTGAACCTGTTCGGACTGCTGGGTATCGTCATCGGACCACTGCTGATATCGTATGTGGCCCTCATGGCAAGGATGTTCAACGAGGAGTACTTAGTAGATTGAGGAAATTCCAGTGCTCTATTAAACATTATATATTTTAAAATAATTAGAGTAATAAAATAAGAAAGGTTGTGTTTGCATATCCCTAATAAAATATAGGATTTCTGAGAGCTTACCGATAGCAATTGCAATATTAGTCACAATTTCATCAGCATTATTAGTCGCTTCACCAGTGAGTGATTCTGAATTGCTTGCTTCCTTGTATGGAAAAATTCAGCTTCTAGCAATTATAGCATTAATTTTTAGTATAATTTTAGGAGTTTTTACATATTATATTAGTTCTAAACTAGAACTTTCAGACAGTGAAGCCGAATATTTACGTAAAACAATTAAAGAACAACTTTCTGACGAAAAAACAGACGAACTAAAACAAAAAAAGAATAAATATCTTAATATATCTACCATTTCTTTTCATTATGCAAATGAAAAACGTATTGAAGAAGTCTATAACGATTACTTCTCTGAAGACAGAATTGAAAAAATAGAGAGAGAATCTTCAAATGAGGTATGCGGAGAAGCAGGTGTAGAAATACCCCAGGTTGCTAATACTAAAGCATTAAGCTCCAAAGGTATTAAGGAAAAGACAATAATTGCTCCTCATGAAATTTCCGTTGCAGAAAAGTTCAGGAAATATCAAACTTCAATCATCAAAAATAATCAAGTATCTTTAGAACTGGATATGCTTGAAATTGATAAATCTGAACTGGATGAATTCAATAAGGCTGTATCTAATTTAACATCCCGATTCTCTTTTGAGATGGATGAGTCAAAGCTCAAAAGTAAGAGAAACGAATTAACACAAGATGCAACCAGCAATACAATAACAAGACTGGAAAATGCAAGTGGCTGGGTACTCATAGAAGGCAAGTTCAAAATTATCGATAAACCAGATGATAATTCATACGAATACGAATATTCACATCCTGTAAACGAATTCAAAACAGAAGATGATGAAAAAGTCTATGTGACTATCACACTCAAAAAAGATAGTCTGATGAGTAATCTAAAAGAATCCTATAAGCAACTGGTAGACAAACAAATAAACCTCAAGGTCTATGGAGAAATATTACTTCCGTTGGATATGGAAAATGAGAATAATAAGATTATAATTACTCCGTTGGCAATATATTCATGATTATAGCACTCCTTTAAAAATTGCATTAAGTCCTGCCTTTATAGTTAACGTAATGATGACAACAAAACACAATCTTCAGAATAAACGAAATCATTGATTAGATTTTCAGGAAATAGATAGCATGGGTAATTTTTGTATTGTTAGCAGCATATAGAAATTATAAAAAAATACAACCAGTGAACTGAAGAATACACAATCATACAAATAGATGGTACAGAAATACCAGATGAAAACAAAAAAGCCAGAAAAAAATTCATCATCAGATAATGGTTGGAATAATGCAGAGATAAAAACTCATAGTTTATATTAAGGCACTATAAATCCATGGAATTTTGCCCGTACCATATATAGAAGTATTTGATATTAATATAGAATAAATAGAAAGTGACATGTGTTTTTTAATGGTCTGGTACATAGTTTAGATCAAGATGAAGTCAATTGCATATTAGAAAATGAAATTAGGGCTCTGTAGAAATCCTCTACTTTGATATAAACCACAAATGAACACAGATTAAAAATACTGATATCTGCGTGTATCTGTGTTTATCTGCGGTTATTTTGTATCTCACAAAAAGATAGGATTTCTACAGAGCCGAAATTAGAATGCATTGTTTTCTTAACCCAGACTGCATACTCCATCCCCATGAAGATAGTTCTCAGATTCGATATCTGTTATCGAAGGCTTGTCACCGCATACAGGGCATGAAGGATTCTTACGGACCTTGATCTCATCAAAGGACATGTTCAATGCATCATAGAACAAGAGCCTCCCTTTCAGTATCTCGCCAATTCCCAGCAAGTACTTGATAACCTCAGTGGCCTGAATGGAACCGATTACACCAGGCAGTACACCGAGAACGCCGGCTTCCTGGCAACTGGGAACCATGTCTGCAGGAGGAGCATCTTCGAAAAGGCATCTGTAGCAAGGGCCATCATCCGGGACTATTGTCATGACCTGACCCTCAAAACGGAAAATACTGCCATGAGAAAGTGGTTTCTTTGCAAGCACACAGGCATCATTGACCAGATAACGGGTGGCAAAGTTGTCAGAGCCATCCACAACGATATCATAGTCCTTTATGATATCAAGAATATTATCAGGACTTATCCTCTCGTTATAGATGATGACATCCACATCAGGATTTAGTCCTTCAACATATCTTTTTGCAGAATCGACCTTTGACATGGACACATTTCCACCATGTATTACCTGCCTCTGAAGGTTACTGAGGTCCACAACGTCATCATCAACAATGCCAATGGCCCCTATCCCGGCAGCAGCCAGGTATTGAATAACAGGAGAACCAAGCCCACCTGCACCAATACAGAGAACCTTTGAAGATAACAGTTTCTGCTGTCCCGTTCCGCCTACTTCCTGTAGTATGATATGTCTTGAATAACGATGGATCTGCTCTTCAGTGAATTCGTTTATCATCTTTGCCTTCCTGAAATGTTGAATTAAAAACTATAAATGTGTATATTAATACATGCCAATTTGCGATATTCTGATAAATAGGCATAGAAAGAGGCAATATTGTTCGTCATATAAAATATGAAAATATAATACGCTCGTAGAGTGCTGTTTTTTGATTTTATGATTATAACATACACGACACAAAAGCGGCCATATTGGCCTCGATAAAAGGACAGATGTATAAATACGAACTAATTGGACAGAAACACAGAGTGCAATCCAGGAGATACGATCATGACTCTGTGACAATTGACCTCAAGCCCTAATCCGCAACCACGTAAAGGGTGAAGGAACTGAGGCAAAAGGATGTGAAAAACAAATGGTATTCATCAAATTCTCATCTGCCCTGAACAATGTGACAGGAACAAGAGCTACAACCATTGAACTGGGCGAAGCAACGATAAAAGAGCTTGTTGAAAGACTTGTAACCGAATACGGCAGAGATTTCGAAACACTAATGCTGGAGAATGGAGAGATCAGAAGGTTCATCAATGTGTATGTGAACGGCGAAGATATCAGGCACCTTTCCGGGATCGATACGAAGATCACTAACAATGATGAGGTTTCAGTCCTGCCTGCAATAAGTGGTGGATGAACAGTGAACCAGCCATCAAATGCCATCAAGAAAAGGATCGATGACAATAGGCAACGGTGAATGTATGAAAGAATTAAGAATAGGGCACCTTTCCACAATGTACCATAGCTCATTCATACTTATGAGTAAGAACTGGCTGGAAAAAGCAGGTATTGAACCCAAATGGAAACTTTTCGGAGGCGGGCCTGCGATAGTCCGTGCACTGGAGAACAATGAGGTGGACATAGGTTACATCGGACTTCCCCCTACTATGATCGGTATTGACAGAGGACTGAAAGCAAAGTGTATCGCAGGAGGTCATGTTGAAGGAACAGTGATGATAGCCACTAAAGGATACCTTACGCTTGATGAATGTAATAACGATAACATACGGTTTTTAGAACAATTCAAAGGACTCCCCATTGCCTGCCCACCTGCGGGCTCCATCCATGACGTGATAATAAGGAACTATATAAGAGAAGCAGGGTTTGAAGAAGAGATCGATGTCCTTAATTATGACTGGGCTGACATGATACCCGAAGCCATCATGGATGGCGAGATAAAGGCTGCCGTTGGAACACCATCACTTGCAGTCGTTGCAAAAAGATATTGTGATGCAAAAGTTGTTATCTCTCCTGAAAAACTCTGGCCGGATAACCCAAGTTATGGGATCGTTGCAAGCCAGAAAATGATAGATGAGTCGCCTGACACACTGCTGAAGTTCATAGAATTACACGACAAAGCATGCAAATTCATCCACCAGAATACTAAAGAAGCATCAGAACTGGTTGCAGAGGCTGTAAAGATGGTTGATGCAGAGTTCGTACATGACATGTATATAATCTCACCCAAATATACTGCAAAGATATCCGAAGAATATATTGCATCCACCATGAGATTCGTGGATGTACTGCATGAACTTGGATATATCTCAGGCAAGCTCAGCCAGGATAATATCTTCGACCTTCGTTTTGTGAAGGAACTGGAACTTTAGGCCTTTTATCTCTAAAAAGCCAGGTCATAAAAAAAGTTGAACTGGATATAAGATGGAAAATTATCGGCTTTTACACCATTTCATAATCCAGCCCCTGATCATTTTTGAACTTACCCCAGGGCTTTTCTTAGTTTCCCCATTTTAGTAATGGTAGAACATACCAGCTGAGACACCTCTTCATCCATGTGGTCCCCTGTCCGGAGAAGCTCAGGCTGCATCATTTCCAACAGAATGTTGTATGAAGGCTCCGGACTTGTTTCAAGACCAAGGATATCAACCAGGATCCCAATATCCTTACTTACCTCTTTCAAGCATGTTTCCGAAATAAAGCGGGATGCAACATTGAGATTCAGATACCGTGATGCAATATCAAGATCGCCCTTCAGAGAGGAGTAATACTTAGTAAGTAAATTCTCAAAAGCTTTTTCTCCAAGTTCCCTTCTGGTATCTTCCAGAGCAAGGCCAGTACCTATGAACTCCGGTGGCAGGCCTATGGAATAAAGCGCACCCGTGAATTTAATAGCCCTTGGCATATTCAGGCCTTCGACAGGCATGCTGCCTTTAAGCTCTTTTGCAATATCACTGCGACAAAGACATGTTATGCCTGAGATATCCGGAGCAGTCCTGGAATATCCATTCCTGCCCTTGTTCAGCAAACGGTCCCGTTGCTGTGGAAGTAGTTCAGCGATCCTGTTCACTGTCGGGGCCAGTTCTCCGAGAATTCTATTGTATCTTGCTCCGAAGATCCCCATGATATTAACCATTTCTTCTTTCTCTTCGACTGAATATATGTCAGGTGTCTCCGGAAGTCTTTCTTTTGCAAGCTTTACAAGGGCTTTTGCATCCTCTTTATCATTGTCATGTCGGACAGCTGACTGAAGAGTGATGGTCCCTATGCCTTTATACTCATTGAAGAAATTATCTGCATTATTCAGATCAAGATGCCCTCTGAAAGGCAGGGATCCTGCCCCCAGTATAACACCCGTCCTTGTGTCGATCTCAGTGTTCAATTCCACAATTGAATTGATGGCATATTTACATGAAAGCGCACTTACAACATGACCAAAAGATAAAGCTGAGTCTGACTTCCCCAGGAAGATCCTGAACTTTTCAGGAGCTGTTCCAAAATGCTCATCCCAGGAAAGTATCGTTTCTTCTGTCATTTTCTTTGCATGCAGCAGTGAAGGAGCATCCTCGATAAGAGGAACAATACGAGGAACCTCCATTGATGATCCGAACTCCTTTTTTGCAAGATCACTTACATCAACCATGTGCTGTTGGGCTTCAATGATCTCTCTGACCGAGCCGGTCATCGGGTGTACGAATTCATCGATAGCCTGCACATCAGAATATTCAAGCGCCATCTGGTTAGCCTCGGCAATGGACATCATAACCATAAGTTGCCTGAATCGATTTTCCTGAACCGCACTCGGAGCCCTGGGAGTGATAAAAAAGTCTTTACCCGGGACAAGGTCGGTCTCTTCAATGAATTTTGATACTATCTGGACATTCTGGTGATAAGGTGTTGCCTTTCCCTCATAATCCGGCATATATTCATCGCAGCCGAATATGGTTGCAGCCTCAAGAGCTTCCTCAGGTTCTTCCTGCGTAGAAACATACTTTGATGCAGTGTCCGGGTGCTGAGTACACATTATTTTTGGATGATCGTTATTCTTGCTCATAGACTATATCCTCCCTGTAGTTACATGACCATTTTTCAAATTGCCCAGATCTTAAAGAAGAATTCTGAATACAGCTATTGTAAACCTGGCACATTTGTAAACAAGTTGTTCAACTAATGGTTTACATACATATAAGTATTCCTCACGGATGGACCTAACCAAAGAGAATATCCACGTGCAATCGCTTAATTCTTAATATATAAACAGCATAAAAAAGAATTATGGACGATCATAGGATTAGAAAGATGATACGATCAGGAAAGTATTGTAAACCACTCATATAAATGAATAGAACATAATGTACAAATTTACTAAAAAAGACAAAAGGCCTGCCATCTTTAAAAGAAGGCAGGAGTTTCAAATAACTTCAACTTTTCAGATGGTCCGAGCACACGACAACTGAAACACCGGATCTTGTGGATATACTGCACAGATCATCAATGGTTTCTGAGTATCGGTCGCTGTCAGCAGGGATATCCTTACAGAGGGTTTCCTTCAGCAGGTCATCATCCACATAGATGCAATGCGTACCATGCATGGAAAGACGGTCATAGTGTGCCTTTGCCTCTTCCTTTTTGTCACCAGCATATGGGATGATCCTGGCTCTCACAGCCTTGCATGCCTTATCAGGCGATACCTGTTTGCATTTGGTAATCATACCTGCAGCAGCTGTCTGGTTGGTGAGAGGATCGATCACAATGAAAGAGCCTGTAGACCTGTTCCTGGAATATACATCGGCGAATATAGGACTCTTCAATTCGACCTTGACCTTAGCAATATCATTCAGACCCAAGGACTTCGATGGCTTCGTACTGATATCATCGGGATCGAACTCATGGAGCACTTCCTCGAAATCGCCCTTCACTGTGCTGGTGGTATGCTTGATAAGATAATCCTTCCCGATCTCCATGGGAGTATTATCCATCCATACCATATTTGCCTCAAAGCTTCCGGCGATCACAGGAAGATCATCAGCCTTAGCGATCATATCCCCACGGCTGATATCAATATCATCCTCAAGGCAAATGGTCACGGCCATTGGCGCACATGCATAATCAAGGTCCCCGTCATAGGTTACGATCCTTGAAACAGTGCTCGCCTTTCCTGAAGGGAGTACTCTTACCTTGTCACCTTTGTGGACCACACCTGAGGCTATTGTACCACAATAGCCCCTGAAATCATCGCCCCCTCCCCAGTTGACATACTGAACAGGGAACCTGAGATCTGTCAGGTTACGACCACCGGAGACATTCACATTCTCCAGATAGTCAAGCAATGTGGAACCTTTATACCAGGGCATATTCTCGCTTCGGTCAATGACATTGTCACCTTTGAGAGCACTTATGGGTATGTAGTAGATCGATTCTTCTGCCAGCTTATCAGCAAATGAATTGAACTCATCTACTATATTCTCGAACACTTCCTCCGAATAGTCCACAAGGTCCATCTTATTGACCGCAACCACGAAATTACGGATACCCAGAAGGGACGATATGAACGAATGCCTTTTTGTCTGTGTTACAACTCCGTTCCTGGCATCTACAAGAATCAGCGCAAGGGACGCATTGGATGCTCCTGTGGCCATGTTCCTTGTATATTGCTCATGCCCGGGGGTATCAGCAATGATGAAACGTCTTTTCGGAGTGGAAAAGAACCTGTAAGCTACATCTATCGTTATTCCCTGTTCCCTTTCTGACTTCAGTCCATCGGTCACAAGGGAATAATCCATTTCCTGGTTCCTGTGGGTCTTCGAGAATGTTTTTATAACATTCAGCTGGTCCTCGAATATTGATTTTGAATCATGCAGCAATCTGCCGATAAGAGTTGATTTACCATCATCCACACTTCCTGCAGTGGCAAACCTCAGCAGATCGATATTCTGATTCTGTTCGATCAGAGAGTCTGAGCTCAAAAGTATCCCTCCCTTTTCTTTTGTTCCATGGAGCTATCCTGATCGTGATCGATCACCCTGGTTATACGTTCGGAATGGCGAGATACCATCATCTCTTCGATGATCTTCGGCAGAGTGTCTGCCTCCGACTTCACGGCACCTGTACAGTAATGGCATCCAAGGGTCCTGAAACGGCACATGACCTCTTTGACCTCACCCTCATGATCATCTGTGTAGACAGGGATCAGCTGGCCATTCTTCTCAATGACAGGTCTTTTCTTTGCATAATAGAGAGGAACTATCTCGATATTCTCATGGTAGATATAGGTCCAGATATCAAGCTCAGTCCAGTTGGAAAGCGGGAACACCCTTATGGACTCACCCTGGTCTATCTTTGAATTGAACAGGTTCCACAGCTCGGGTTTCTGGTTCTTAGGATTCCACTGGCCGTGCTTATCACGGAACGAATAGATCCTCTCCTTTGCCCTTGATTTCTCTTCATCCCTGCGTGCACCGCCGAATGCCGCATCATAGCCGCCTTCCTTCAATGCATCAAGAAGTGCCTTTGTCTTGAGCTCGGCACAGCATTTGACAGTACCAACTGAAAGGGGATTCACACCTCTTTTGAGAGCATCCTCGTTCCTGTGGACCCTCAGGTCAAGGTCATGCTCCTTTGTGTAGCGGTCCCTGAACTCGTACATTTCAGGGAACTTGTATCCGGTATCAATATGCAACAGCGGGAAAGGAACCTTTTTCGGATAAAAGGCCTTTATCGTAAGATGAGCCATTACCGATGAGTCCTTACCCACCGAATACAACATAACCGGATTCTCGAATTCAGCTGCTACTTCCCTGATTATATTTATGCTTTCAGCTTCAAGTGTCTTCAGATTTGAAAGCCTATAGCATTCTTCCCCAGTGGTCATTTTGACCCTCCTTTAATTATTGTAGTCATGTTCAATGAATTTATTAATACAATCGTTTTTTCTATTCTTCACGAGGCCTGATATTTCCAGAGTGCAGGCCACATTCCTTCTTTGTTGCCTCTTCCCACCACCAGCGTCCTTCACGCTCATGCTGTCCCGGCAGGACCGGTCTGGTACATGGTTCACAGCCAATACTGACGTATCCTTTCTCATGAAGCTCATTGTAGGGGACATCATTCTCCCGGATATAATCCCATACCTGTTTCGAGCTCCAGTTAGCCAGAGGATTGAACTTTATGAGTTTGCCATCACCAAATGCCGGATCCACCTCAACTACAGGTATCTCTGCACGCGTATTGGGACTCTGGTCCTTACGCTGGCCCGTTATCCACGCAGCCCTTGTGCTCAGGGAACGCCTGAGAGGATCTACCTTCCTGACAGAACAACACTCACCATGTCCGTCCCTGTAGAATGAGAACATGCCTTTCTCTTTAACAAGTTCCTCCGTCCTTTCCCTGTTGGCAAAGAATATCTCGAGAGGGATATCATAATGCTCCCGAACCACATCGAAGAACCTGTAGGTTTCAGGATGCAGGCGCCCAGTGTCAAGAGAGAAGATACTCACATCCGGCATGATCTTTACAGCCATGTCGATGAGCACAACATCCTCTGCACCACTGAATGCAATGGTAATATCTTTTCCAAACCTGTTAAGGGCATACTCAAGGATCTCCTGAGGAGTCCGGCCCTTATAATCATCGGCTAGTTTCCCAATTTCTGTTTTTTGTTCTGGCATGTTGATTTCCATATAATATTGACTGAAAGTGTATGTTTCGACAGAGACACTGTATATACACATAAAATGGACTGCATTATAGATATACAATGCAGTTCGATCCAAGCGTATTCATTCCAGCACGAAGGTCCTGAATTCTTCAAAACCCACACGCTGTATGGTATCTCCGAAACGTTCTCCGGGAGTTGCTTCATTCCTGAAGAACTCAATGGACTTTTTAATTATACTGAAGAGTGTATCCTCATCTACGAGTTCTATAAGTTTGGTACCAAATCTTGGATATCTTCCAACCTTGCCACCGACATAGATGGTATACCCCTCTTTTGATACAGCCCATGCATTTTTAGGGCATATGAGACGGCACTGACCACAGAGGATACATTTCTCCCGGTCATATTCCAGAGTTTTGCCTTCTACCCTGATCGCGTCGGCAGGACATGCGGTCTGACAGAGCTTACAATAATTACATTTGCCCTCTATCCATTCAGGCTCAAGTCCTCCCATGACACCAAGATCGTTCTCCTGAGCTTTCATACATGATGCAGGACAGCCTGTGACACCGAATTTGAACTTGCCAGGAAGCTCCATGGCAAAATATTTCTCATCGATCTTACCTGCAATGTCCTCTGAATCGATAAGTCCCCTTGGACAGATACGATTACCCTGACATGCAACTACACCACGGACCCTTGGACCGCAGGTACCCTGATGGACACCGCGCGCTTCAAGTTCGTCAAGGAGGTCTTCTGCATCCTCGAAGGGGATGTAGGATATCTCAAGTCCCTGACGTGCGGTTATGTGGACCTCACCCCTGCCATACTTCTCTGAAGCATCGGCAAGTGCGCGAAGCTGCTCAGCGCTTAACTGGCCGCCTACAACGCGAAGGCGCATGGAAAAAAGGTCTTCCTGCTGCTTCTGGCGAAGGAAACCGCCCTGTTTAAGTCTGTCATAGTTGGTTGTCTTTTCACCCATTATTATCAATTACAGTTTTGTATGTTCCAATATATATGTGTATGATAAGGCAAATGTTGCATCTTTTTAAGATCTTGTGGTAATTTTGGCCTCATTCTTCAGCGATATATAATAACCTAACATTCAATTGACAGATGCTGTCCGATCATGTAGAATGAAAGAATGAAAAGACATGCTAAAAAGGAAAAGGAGAGAATTAAAGTGATCATAGCACTGGCTGCAATTACATCTGCAATATTTATGGGATTGAACATTGGCGGAAATAATGCAGCCGCTTCCATGGGTGCAGCATATGGCGCAAAGGCCCGTACCAAGAAGCAGGCTGTGATCCTGATAGCTATATTCTCATTTTTAGGAGCGGTTATCAGTGGCGGCGATGTTGTCAGGACACTGGGTAACGATATAGTCCCGGGGAACACAATAACACTTGTTGCTGCCATCATTGCAATAGCTGCTGCTGCACTCAGCCTGTTCATAGGTAATATATTGAAGGTACCTGTGTCAGCAAGTCAGTCAATAGTCGGATCCATCGTAGGGATAGGCATATTCTTCGGCGTACTTGATACCAGCTTGCTCACTGAGATAGTAGGATGGTGGGTAGTCACACCGGTGCTTGCCTTTACACTGGCATTCATATGCGGCAAATTCATTCATCCGAAGCTCCTTATCTGGCTCATTGACCATGAATCGGAGGCGAAGATCAGGAGTATTATTACAAAGCTCCTTACTGCTTCCGGATGTTATGTGGCATATTCTGCCGGTGCCAACAATGCTGCAAGCGCAGTGGGTCCCCTAGTAGGTGCAGGATTCTTTGATCAGACCACAGGTACGATCATTGGAGGGCTGACGCTTGGAGCCGGTGCTTTGCTTATTGGCGGAAGGATACTTCAGACAGTGGGAGACGACATTACAGAACTCTGTACCATCCGTGCCATTTTCATAGAGGGAATAGCAGCAGTTATCGTTCACGGAGCATCACATGCAGGCATACCGGTCTCACTGGGACAGATCGTACCGGCAGCTATTATAGGCATTGGATGTGCGAATGAAGGATTCAATACAGTGAAAAGCAAGACAGTAAAACGTATCGGCCTCATGTGGATCACTTCACCGATAATTGCGGGTCTTATAGCATTCGGTGCTATGAGAATTGTTTCCTGAATGGACTGATCGGTCGATAGCAATAAAGTACCATGTAGAATGGTATTTTGAATTACTTTTTTAGCATTGGACTGAACAAGAATGATATCTTGAATAGAAAATGGAGAGTCTGTAGAAATCCTGCTAATTGAAACTTTGCCCTCATAATTTTTCAATTACTGGAACATTTCAATAGTCTTCAGGATAGTAGTGAAGGAACGTGCCGCCTGCGGCGGATGGTAGTATTGTTCCTTGTTTTTCAATGATCTTTGATAGATCCATCAGAAACCCGTGGATGCAGAAGATAATAGGTTTGAATGATCGGAAGTCATGAATAACTAAGACCATCCCGGAGGGTCACAGCGAAGCCGGCACAGTCCGAAAAGGTGACTAAAATATTCTGTTGGTTTCAACTCTTTTCCCGGACACCAGTAATTAGAGATCGCGACATTTACCATAAGAATCATAGGTGCGATCACGACAGAGATGCAGGGCCACATAAGCAATTTAAACAAGAGTCCCTAAAGATCAAAAATAGAAAAAAAGGAGGTGAAATGACCCATCAAGCTTTTTCGATAAGCATCTTCCATGTACCGTTATCTTCCTGGTCGATGCCAAGTACAGTGTGGCCCTCGTTCTTCACGCTTTTTGGAACATTTGATATTGCAGATTGGGAACTGAAGATCACAGTGAGGCGTTCACCGCTTTTCAGGCTTTCCAGATGCAGTTTTGTCTTAACGAAAGTGAGGGGACATACCTCCCCTTTCAGGTCCAGTTCTATAGATTCCTTTGCCATTTTCTTTACCTTTGTCCAGTGGTTCTGTAATTATTGTATAAGGACGATTGACTGAGAAATCATATAATAGCTCAGATACAGGCAAAATAGACCCGTATTTATACTCGGTCAAGCAAAAATAACTGTGGTGCATAATTATCGTGCAATTTATCGATAGTTATATATATCATCAAGTCGTTTCACAATTGTTACTTCACAATCGTGAAAGAACAAATATCAAACATTAATATTCAAAACTAAAAAGGAGAAAATATAAAATGAGGGATCGCTTTTGTTGATGCTTACAGAGAAACAGTACAGATAACTGAGAATATCGGGGAACAAAACGACAGGGATGTCAGAAAGACGATCGAAGGACTTCCACCTTCTGCAAAACTCGTCTTTAAGGTTCTCGAATATGGCGGACTCCTTACACAAAAGGAGATAGCCGAACAAAGTTACCTGCCTCCACGTACCATCAGATATGCACTTGGCAGACTGAAGGACGAGGATTTCCTGCAGGAAAGGTTCTATTTCAAGGATGCAAGACAAAGCCTCTATGGCCTGAAGAATGTGCCGGACATTGGAAGAACTCCAATGGACGATGCTCCGAAAATAGAACAGAGGATGCTAAATATGAATGCAGAGAATTTTGAACTCGCAGTCATGTGAAGACATCCAGGCAAAAGTACCTGAACAAACACACAACTTCTTCCATAAGTGGAGATGATCTGGAACACGAGTCAAGAATGATCAGTTCCGAATCTATCTCCACTTCTCCACTCCACTTTTCTATTCCTGTAACTACAGTACATTTAACTGAGAGTTAAACTGGATCACAGACTTGCAGATAGAATTACAAAGAACAAAATATCTGCTGCATTGCTACTTATTACTATACTATTACTACATTATAGTAGCAACTCTTGAGAAAAACATGATATCGAAGAACAGATGCTGAAGAGTGGAACATGGACATAAGATGTTTTGGGGAGAGATGATGTAGTGCAGAGAGAAACTGCCCATGTTCCGTTTATCGTATTCGTTTTTGCTTCAGCCTTTCCGATGATATATCGTACCAACCAATCAGCCCACAAAACCAGGTCATAGGTTATGTGACTACAATTCCTAGTTTAGTTTTCTGTTATATAAAATTATGTATTGTTTAGAATATAATGAGACTCATCATTATGACATTTGAGGTTTAGAGAGATGTCTGAATATGTGAAGTGAAATGAGAGGCATTATATCGGAATTCATCTCAAATTCGTGCTCAATCCTTCCAAAACTGATGCCTGAACATATCTGAGTAAACAAGTAAATACCAATTAATACCAATTTATCCCAAATTGGTAGTAATCCTTAAATTCTAATAGCTACCATTTACTACCAAAAAGTAATGAATTGGTATTTATGAAGATTCCACAGAAGGCACCGGATATGTGGGAGATTGTCGGGAAAAATCCCGATAAGCTCTCTATTTTTGTTGATCCGCAGATGCAGGAACTTGTTGCAAAGTTCAACAGGGATTACCTGCACTGGGATGAGCTTCGGCACCGGAAATTACCGGTGGAAGCTGAAATTATATGGGCGTTGATCAAGAATAGCAGAAGCACGCAGTCGAAAAGGCTTGAGTTTGGAGACTGGACATTTCAATATATTCAGACCGGAGAGACAATGCGACGGCTACACCTGCTGGATACAAAAGGTGCCGGGAACCTTGAGAGTGGACCGGGCGGAGTGAATGCTTCGGACAGGAAGCGATATATCGTTAATTCACTCATGGAGGAGGCAATAGCATCCAGTCAGCTCGAGGGAGCAGCTACTACAAGAGAGGCAGCAAAGAAGATGCTGCGGCAGAAAAATAAGCCCAGGGACTACTCACAGAAAATGATCATCAACGGCTATCAGACCATGCAGATGATAGCCGAAATGGAAGAGAGATCGATCGATGTAGAAACACTGCTCAGAATCCACAGGGAGATAGTCAGGGATACTCTTGATGATCCAGAGGATGAAGGACGGTTCAGGGACAACAATGAGATCGTTGTGGCCGACCCACAGGATAGTACTGTCATCTATCATACTCCACCTGATCATCGGATGGTCCCTGCACTAATGGAAGAATTCTGCAGATTTGCCAGCAATGACGAGAATGATTTCATCCACCCACTCATTAAAGGGATAATATTGCATTTCCTCATAGGCTACATTCATCCCTTCACCGACGGGAACGGGCGATGTGCAAGATCCATATTCTACTGGTACATGCTCAGTCGTGGTTACTGGCTCTTTGAGTACATGCCAATATCCCGGATACTGCTACACTCAAAGAAAAAATATACCAGGGCCTATCTCTTCACTGAAACCGATGATAACGACCTGACATATTTCATAAACTATAATCTCTCAGCAATAGAGAAAGCACTGGAAGACCTTGAGGAGTACATATCCCTCAAAAAGCAGGAACAGAATGAGACCATGCAGATCATCGAAAGGTCTGAGGACCTTAACCTCAGACAGGCAGATATACTCAAGAGTATGCTCAAAGAACCTGAAAGGTACTTCCCCATAGCTGAGATCAAAAGTAAGTACAATGTGGCTTACGATACAGCAAGGAATGATATGCAGCACCTTGCTGAGATGGGCTACATTGAAAAGATAAAAAGAGGCAGGAGCTATATGTACAGGTACAGAGGAGTTTAAGGGTTATTTGGAGGTGCTTAGTACAAACCAGCACCCAAGCTACTCTAAAAAAAGACAAAATGAAAGCCTCTTCAGCTTTCACAACCCATCAACAAAAGCCCCGATCCTTTCCAGAGCCTTCTCGATCTCCTCAAGGGAGGTCGCATAGGAACATCTCAGGAATCCGGTACCTGCATCACCGAACACATTGCCAGGAATTGTGACGACATGCTGCTCGTTCATCAGGCGTTCTGCGAACTCTTCTGAGGTCAGACCCGTGCTTTCGATGGAAGGGAATGCATAGAATGCGCCCTTTGGCTCGAAGCATTCAAGACCGATCTTGTTCAGGCCGTTGACGATAAGGTGGCGGCGGCGGTCGTAGCTGCGGACCATGCGCATCATTTCATCGGTGCCGTTACGAAGGGCTTCGATGGCTCCTATCTGTGCAGTGATGGGGGCACAGAGCATGGAATACTGATGGATCAGCATCATTGCACTGATGATATCAGGAGATGCCATTGCATAGGCCAGCCTGAAACCGGTCATTGCATATGCCTTGGAGAAACCGTTGAGCAGGATGGTCCTTTCACGCATTCCTTCAAGTGAAGCAAAACATGTGTGTCCATTATTATAATCGTAGGTAAGGCAGTCGTAGACCTCATCGGATATGACCATGATATCATGCTCGCAGACAACATCTGCAATAGCCTCAAGGTCCTCCCTGCCCATGGTAGCGCCTGTTGGGTTGTTAGGGTAATTGATGATAACAGCCTTTGTCTTAGGAGTAATAGCAGCCTTCAGCTCTTCTGCTGTGAGCTTGAAATTATTCTCAAGTTTTGTTGAGATGATAACAGGTACTCCACCTGCGAACATCACCGAAGGTACGTATGCCACATAAGATGGCTGGACAACGATTATCTCATCACCGGGATCTGTGATAGCCCTGATAGCTACATCGAGTGCTTCACTGACACCTGAAGTAACAAGTATCTCAGAATCCGGGTTGTAACTCACACCGTACTTTGCAGAGAAGTGGTCAGCCAGGGATTCCCTGAGTTCCAGAAGTCCATAATTAGAAGTATAGGATGTCTCGCCACATTCCAGAGAATGAATGCACGCTTCCCTAATGTGCCAGGGAGTAATATAATCCGGCTCACCTACGCCAAGGGAGATAACATCATCTATCCCGGACGCAAGATCGAAGTAGCGACGTATGCCTGATGGTGGCACCTTGTTCATCACATCTGCTACGAATTTTGAAGGGGTGCATGCTTTTCTCATTTATTCTACATCCTGTAATGTGACCTTTTAAGGGGTCACCGGTAAACGTGTAACATGGTCCTGCTCATAGAGGATTATACCATCCTCTTTGTATGTCTTCAGGACAAAGTGAGTGGTTGTATGTTGTACCTGTTCAAGGGTTGATATCTTCTCGGCAACGAAGAAAGCGACTTCCTTCATCGTCTTACCGGAAACGGTAAGTGAAAGATCATATTGTCCGGATAGAAGCCTGACAGAACGTACTTCCGGGAACTTGTACAGACGCTCAACAAGCGGCTGGTATCCAATTGTCCTTTCAAGGCTCACCTTGAGCTCGATTATTGCATAGACGTTCTCATCACCTGCAAGATCCCAATCAATAACGGTCTTGTATTTTCGGATAACACCACTGTCCTCGAGTTCCTTTACTCTTTTACTCACCTCATCGGCAGTGAGACCTGTAAGGGCTGCGATCTTCTCATGACCCATACGTGCATCCTCTTCAAGACATTCCAGAATATGACGTGTTCTATCATCCATATATAGCAACCCCATAAAACCAGATAAACTAAATTAAAAAGAAAAAAGAGTGCTCGAATTACTCGAGCAATACCGCGTTCACAACGCCATCCTGACCTGGACGACTTGTGATCCTTGCTTCACCAAGGGAGGTCTTGATAACTGAGCCCTTTGTGAGGATGTTACGCCTGACGTAGTGCTCGTTAGCAACATTCCCTACAACAGTCTCGATGTCAGCCTTCTGGGTCTTGCCCTGTGTATCTGTGACATTTGCGATATTGCACTGGAGAAGCCTTACTTTTCTGTTTCCGCCTCTTGTTGAAACGTTCTTCCTCTTAGTCTCATGGATGTGGGTTTCAGCTGGTTCATTACCAAGCTCGAATTTCCTCTTTCCGCGAGCTGACTTGACCTTAGCACCTGTGTATGTCCTTCTGGATCTGCCTTGCCATTTCATGATATATCCTCTTATGATCGTTAATTATTGTGAATAGAATTACCTTTGTTATTTCAATATAAATCTGGTATGATTTATGGACGTTCCTTTAATAATAAGATGATATATGAACTTTTCGAGTGACAGAAACATAGTCAAACATTTACAAAAACAAAAGCGAAGACGACACTCCGCCACCTGTTCTGCCATAGACAATTCATAAATAATTCTAATACTTATATAGATGTATGCTGCGCGTAACATTTCTTGGAACAGGGGGGTCCCTTCCAACCCCGGAACGCAATCCATCGGCTGTAATGGTCAACCGTGAAGGCGAGCTTATGCTCTTTGATTGCGGAGAGGGAACGCAACAACAGATGATGCGGGCAAAGACAGGGATGAAGGCACTGTCCTCCATATTCATAAGTCATTTCCATGCCGACCACATGCTAGGCATCCCCGGACTTATACAGACAATGTCATTCCACGGACGCACAGAGCCACTGAAGATATACGGTCCTCACTGGGTCCATGAATTCGCAAGGATACTCAGTGCCCTGGGTTACTACAAACTGCGCTTTGAGATAGATGCCATAGACCTGAGTCCGGGAGATGTTATAAAAAGAGATGATTATTCCATCATGGCAATAAAAACAGAACATAGCATACCAAGTCTTGGATACGCGCTTGTGGAAAATGAAAGAAGCGGTAAATTCGACCGCCAGAAAGCCATTGAACTTGGCGTTCCCCCGGGACCACTCTTCTCAAAACTACATCGCGGAGAATCCGTGGAAGTGGACGGAAAAGTAATACATTCAAAGGACGTCGTGGGAAAAGCACGCCCGGGAAGGAAGATAGTCTACACCGGAGACACACGTCCATGCAAGGCCATACTTGAAGCAAGCAGGGATGCTGATCTCCTTATACACGATTCCACACTGGCAAATGAACAGCAGGAATGGGCGATAGAATCAATGCATTCCACCGCACAGGAAGCTGCCACACTGGCAAAGGAAGCTAATGTGCTTAAACTTGTCCTCACGCATATCAGTTCCAGATACTCAGATGACCCGTCGCAGCTACTCAAGGAAGCAAAAGAAGTATTCGATAAAGTGGTCGTTGCAGATGACCTGATGGAACTCGACATCCCTTACAGGGATAAGATGTGATAGCACAGACAGGCTGAATATCACTATAAAAAAAGAGGATGTATTTTAAAGGAAGGTCCAGTCGAGCCTCTTATCGTCGGCATCGTAAAGGGATACTTCCATCTCTATTTCCATATCCTCTATCTCATAGGGGAGACGCTTCAGACCTATATACAGAGTGTCACCAGGAACATATTCGAAGCCTTCTGCCTTTACCTTCCCAAAATAGACACGTCCACCGGACTCGATCTCTTCTACAACAACTCCTTTCCACATGAGGGTGTCGATCACATTGACGATGACACACTCGAAACGGTCAGATTCATTTATCTCAGACATAGCCCTTCGATATAATTGTCAGGTTTAAAAAGGTGATCCTTAGATGTACATTCTGTCACCACTGGATGGTGCAGGAAGGTTCTTCAGTTTTTTGATAGCTGCATACAGGTCATCCTGGGTGACAGCATCCCTGTCCTCTATGATAACATTATGAAGAGCGGTCTTGAGCACCTTGCCTACCAGATCCCTTCCGGAAAGTCCTTCCGTCATCTTTGCAATTGCCCGAAGATCGAGATCCTTTACAGGAACAGGGAATGTCCCTACGTTTGATTCCAGTATCAAAAGACGTTCTTTCTCATCAGGGAGGGTGAACTCGATCTCTTCCTCGAACCTGCTCCTTACAGCAAGGTCTATGGTGTCTGTACGGTTGGTGGCTCCTATAGTACATACTCCCGGACGCTCTACTATACCATCCATCTCCGTAAGAAGAGCATTCACTATCTCTGCAACGTCCCCACGAAGTGTCTGGTGTCTGCGGTCAAGGGCGATCGCATCCAGCTCATCGATGAAAATTATACAAGGAGCCATTTCCTGTGCGCGTTCGTATAGCTGGTGTATCTGTCTGGCACCCTCACCTACGAACTCGCCTATAAGCTCGGTAGCCTTTACAGGAAGAATAGGTACATGTGCCTTATTTGCCAGTGCCTTTGCAAGCATGGTCTTACCAGTACCCGAAGGACCGAAGAAAAGCACGTTCCTTGGCGCCCATTTGCCGAACTTCTCAGGTGATGCGAGAAAACGTTCGATCAGTCTGCACTTCTTACGAGCGTTCTGCTGCCCAATGACATCATCAAAAGTAACATCGCTCCTGAACTCCACCGCAGGAATACTGCTCACAGAAGTATCACTTACAATGATGTGAGTGTTCTGTCCTATCACAGAGGCCGGTGGTTCAACATCAGTTACCTTGTATGCAAAATCAGGATACATGCGACGGTCAAAGAGATAATCGCCCTTGTGGGCCGTATAACCATTCCACTGCTCCCTTGCATAGTGTTCGAAAACACCCGGGTCAGAGATCTCGGGATACTCATCAAGTATGCTTGCCATAGGATAACCTGCTGGCTCCAGCACGAGAAAGTCAGCTGTACATTCTGCTGGTTCTGAATTTGTTTCCCTGTTCGACTTAATACTGGTTTTCTGGACAGTCCTTACTATATGTATCATCTCTTTTTTATTCTACAATCCTAAATGAATTACGCGAATTATTAAACCTAACCCTTAGAGCTTTCGCGATACACACTACCAAAACTAAATAAAATTGAACGTATAATAAATATAGTAGATATTACTATATTATAATGTTTATGAAAAAAGAGCCAATGGTCCGGAACATGAAGATACCCGGTGTCGTAAACACCGTCTTTCTTTTAGTCGTATGTATCCTGGGATTTGTACTTCTGGCGCCATTTGTCATTGAAGCAAGTACGAGCTCTATAATCATAAGTTCCGTACTCATAGGATGTGCTTTCATTGCTATAATCTTTGCCAGTAACCACATCGAAAAGAAGAATAAAGAACTGGAGAACAACATTGAGGAACTGGAGAACAAAAGAATAGAGCTTGAACATCTCGTCGAGCGCAATGCAAAGATAGAGGACATGATATCCTCACTTGTATCGATGTTCATCCAGCCCAATGATACCGATGCTATAATACACAAGACACTTGAGAGAACCGGCACACTCTGTAATACCGGAAATAGCTACCTGTACCTGTTCAAACAGAACGGTGCAGCATACATGTCACACCAGTGGAAAAGTGAAAAGCATGCAGACCGAACAAGTGTTTTTGAAAGAAAGGCAGTTTCACATTTATCATGGATCAGAGCTAAACTGGACAGAAGGCAGATAATAGTCCTCACAGAAAATGAGGAGAGCGAAGAAAGAACTGGTAAAGAACAGGATCTTTTAAGGTCTAATGGATTAAAGTCCATCTTCATAATACCGGTGGGATCAAACGAAGAGCTTAAAGGTTTCATCAGTCTGGAGAATTACTCTGTCGGTGTTGATCATTGTCAGGACTATACACACACATTGAAAGTAGTGTCAGAGCTTGTTGGAATGGCACTGAATCACAGGTCATTCCTCAAGGACCTCAGTCTTTTCAAGGATCTTATCAACAGGTCCAACGATTTCATCTTCGTCATCGATCTGGAGAACACAAATATCATCGATGTGAATCAGACTGCATGCCAGGAACTCGGACATACAAGAGAAGAGTTCCTCAACATGAATGAACAGGACATACAGAACCTTTTCAATGATAATTTCTGGTGCAATGACCTTCAGGAAATGTTCGGTGACAGGTATCTTGAACCCAACAAGACACTCACAAGGAAAGATAATAGTACCCTGCCTGTCGAGCTAAATGTCACCTTTTCAAACCTTGACCATCACAATTATGCCCTGGCGATCGTCCGTGATATCACGAAGCGCAAGGATATCGAGAGCATACTGGAAAAGACAAAGGAGGTCATGGAACTTGCACTGGATGGTGCTGACCTCGGGATGTGGGACTGGAACCTCAGAACGGATGAGGTCATGTACAATGACCGCTGGGCCAGCATGGCAGGATATGAACTCGAAAATATAGAACAGAACATCAATTCATGGAGAGAGCTCACACATCCTGATGACCTTGAGATGCTAAATGCGAACATTGACAATCACCTGAAAGGAGAGACACCGCTCTTTGAATCAGAGTTCAGGATGAAGAACAACGAAGGAAAATGGCAGTGGATCCTTGCAAGAGGCAAGCTCACCGAGTGGGATAAGAACAATGAACCTTTCAGGTTCACCGGAACGACCATGGACCTTGACGAAAGAAAGAGATTCGAGGAAGAACTTCGTCACTCCAATGAGCTCAAGGACCTTTTCACTGACATAATGCGCCATGACCTGCTCAACCCTGCAGGAAATGTCAAAGGTTTCTCGGACGTACTTCTGGAGATGGAGCAGGAGCAGACCAAAACACATATCATAAAGACGATGCAGAGAAGTATCGACAAGCTTATAGAGATGATCGATTCAGCTGCAACGTTCGCCAAACTGGAATCTGCTGAGGAACTGGAGCTTTCCAGAATGGATATAATGATGATGCTGAAAAATGCCAGCGAGCAATTCTATCAGCACCTAAGGGAAAAGAACATGGATCTGGAGATCCGGGCCAGAGGTAACTACCCCGCCATGCTCAATCCTATAGTTGAAGAGATTTTTGCCAATTTCATATCAAATGCCATCAAATACAGCCCGGAGAACACAAAGGTAATATTGGACATCGAGGACCATTATGACGAGTGGAAAGTGAAGGTCATCGATTCAGGAGAAGGAATTCCTGATGAGTCAAAACCCCTTGTCTTTGACCGTTTTAAGAGAGTTCATAAGAAAGGAGTAAAAGGAACCGGCCTTGGTCTTGCTATTGTGAAGAAGATAGCTGAACTCCTTGGAGGAAGTGTTGGGATCGAGGACAACCCTGAAGGACAGGGCAGTGTATTCTGGGTCAGATTGAAGAAGGCATATGCTGATGAACACCAGAATGACATCCATAACGAGCCTGACGAGATCAGTTGCAATGACACCTTTGCAAATAATGATCAGGCTGTGATGAACGATTGCTAAATTCTCTTTTTCCGCCATAGATTTAAAGGATGATCGTTCTTATCAGACCATTTAACATCAATATTGATGAGGAATTAAAATGGAACTTGATGAAACTATCATTACACGGGCTATAGTTGACGAATTCTCAAAGGTCTTTATGGATTACATCGAGGTTGATGTGGCCCTTGTTGGAGGAGGACCTGCAAACCTGGTTGCTGCTAAGTATCTTGGTGAAGCCGGACTGAAAACCGTTCTTTTTGAGAAGAAGCTCTCCATAGGAGGAGGAATGTGGGGCGGAGGAATGATGTTCCCTCGCATAGTAGTACAGGAAGATGCAAAGCACATCCTCGATGATTTTGGGATCAATTACCACGAGTATGAAAAAGGATACTATGTTGCAAGTTCAGTGGAATCTGTAGGAAAGCTCATCAGTGGTGCTACTGATGCAGGTACCGAGATATTCAACCTCATTGATGTTGAAGACGTTATGATAAGGGAGAACGACACTGTTTGCGGACTTGTCATCAACTGGGGAGCGGTATCAATGATGCGCCTCCATGTAGACCCGCTGGCGATTCGTGCAAAGGTGGTCATTGACGGAACCGGCCATGATGCAGGAGTATGCAGCACTGTCCAGCGCAAGATACCAGGAACAGAAATGGATCTTGATGTCATTGGTGAGAAACCAATGTGGGCAGATGTCGGAGAGAAGATCCTCATGGAAACAACAAAGGAAGTCTACCCCGGACTCATAGTCACCGGCATGGCTGCAAATGCAGTGGCAGGTGCACCGAGAATGGGACCTGTATTTGGCGGCATGATGCTCTCCGGCAAAAAAGCTGCTGAACTTGCCATTGAGAAGTTACAAAAATAAAATAACCTATAAAGAACGAAGCCAGATGATGCCGTAAAACAGCATTTTCTAAGGAAAAGCTTTATCTAAGAGACTGACATCTATAGGGTGCTTTCAAGGAAAGCACCTACTTCGAGCCGGGGTAGGGTAGCGGTTATCCTGTAGCCCTGTGGAGGCTACGATTCGAGTTCGATTCTCGATCCCGGCCCCATTCAACATACTTTTTTATTAACCATAAGTATTGACCACAATGTTGCATACTTGAAGTGTTGCATAGGAGATCCTGAGGGTCCAGACTAAACACTGCAAAAACACCAAACAGCAATTCCACTTATCATTGCGTTCTTTAGATAGATGTTATGAATTAACCCCACCCCCACGGGGCTTAGTAAGGGTGGTACGTCCCTACTAAAACATTGCTAACTCTAGCAATATAATGAGATTATGATGTCACTTCTATATAAGCGATATAGTATCAGGAAAAAACCGGCGTTCAGAACATACCGTGTGAAAATAGAAGAGATAAAGTATTGAAGTGAAGGATAAGAGATGATACCGGAATGATCATCCATATCAAATATTAGAATTCATGTAACTTCAACTGTCTTCTCTGACAGATACTCTCACCAGGGATCTCCACAGGATAAGCACCCGTAAGACATCCTACACAAAGGTCATCCCTTTCTATGCCTATAGCCTCTACGAGACCATCGACACTCAGGTAGCCCAGTGAATCTGCATTGATCACAGCCTCGACACCCTTGATAGTCTTATGAGCGGCTATCAGTTCATCCCTGGAAGCCATGTCAATACCAAGATAACATGGTGCCACGATCGGCGGACTTCCGATACGTGCGTGGACCTCTTTTGCACCGGCATTGCGAACCATATCGATAATACGACGGGAAGTTGTACCCCTTACGATACTATCATCGATCAGGACAACCCTGTTGCCCTTGATATTCTCATTGATGGTATTCATCTTCAGGCGCACAGCAGTTTCACGCATAGCCTGGCCCGGAAGAATGAAAGTACGTCCGATATAACGGTTCTTCATGAGACTTTCTTCATAGTCTATATTCGAGCCCTTGGAATAGCCGATCGCAGAAGTGATACCTGAGTCAGGCACCGGAGAGACCATATCCGCATCCACCGGATGTTCCTCTGCCAGTTTCTCACCTATGCGCTCGCGGACCCTGTAGACAAGTTGTCCGTCGATTATAGAATCAGGACGTGCAAAATAAACATATTCGAATACGCAGTGTGCGCCACATTTCTCATCAAAGAGCTGGTGTGATTCAACCTCGCCATCCCTGAAAATAATAAGTTCACCCGGCTTGACATCCCTGAGCAACTTACCATTGAGAGTATCAATGGCCACACTCTCTGAGGCTACAGCATAACCAGAGTCGATAGTACCGAAACATAATGGCTTGAATCCAAGTGGGTCCCTTACAGTCATTAACAGGTCATCTATCATTATGACAAGAGAATAGGAACCATTAAGCTGCTTCATCACATTGCGAATAGCCTCTACAGGTTCGTGCTTGAGAAGTTCCTTTACAAGCAGATGCGCAATTACCTCTGTATCGGAATTAGCAACAAAGACATGACCTTCGGCCTCTAGCTGGTCCCTGAGGTCCAGTCCATTGACAAGGTTCCCGTTGTGAGCAAGTGCTACATTGCCGCTCTTATATTTCACAATGAAAGGCTGGCAGTTCTCGATCCTTGAATCACCAGAAGTAGAATAGCGTACATGACCTATACCAACGTCCCCTTTAAGGGAAACAAGGTCATCCTTATCGAATACCTCAGGCACAAGACCCATACCCTTGAGGGTCTGGGGCTGCCTGCCATCATGGACAGTTATTCCTGCAGATTCCTGACCACGATGCTGTAAGGCATACAATGCATAATAGATGCGAAGCGCAGAAGGTACTGGGTGCGTTTCTTCCCTGAACTGCACAACCCCTGCAACACCGCATTCTTCGCGCATTTGTATCCCTGATCAAAAAGACTTAACTTCTTAGTACTTGCACTTTGCCTGCCACTTGTAGCTTCTCATGCGTGGGGTCTTTCCAAAGCCGCATGATGTGCACTGTTTTGTATGGATGTTGAGTGAAACACTACCGCAGCGCCTGCATTTCACGTGCGTGCGCTTCTGTCTTTTACCCATTGAGGGAGTACCTTTTGACATTTATAATCACCTTTATAAGTTTGAGATCTGGTCGATCAGTATATAATTACCGTATAAGTTGTAGCCAAAGCCAATAATTAAGATAATCAAATAATTACAGCCTGGAGATTACCCTTCATATGGCTATTAGTTCTTATAGGTTACGTTCGTTTCACGGGGAAACGTATACTACGTTGTCACCTCTGATAACAACACTACCCAGTTTCCTCACTGTCTCTCCTTCCTTAAGTTCCTCTGCATCATCAAGTACAAGGTTCATGTGGACATCATATCCCTGAAGTTTACCACGGAATTCCCTTGCGCCTTTAAGTCTCACAATTACAGGTGTGTTCAAAGCATCGTTCAATATATCAAGAGGTCTGTTTCCCATTTTAGTCGCCCTCATTTAAATAAATCCAAATAATCATACGCGATAGTAGCTTGTAAATTTGTTTATTTACTTATACATATTGCGATGCTCCAATGTCGCATATTCAATATATAAAACTATCGTACGCAGCAATATTCTGACGGATAATAGGCAGAGTCACAAACATATATAGACCCTGCTAACCAACTAGTATATAAGATACAAGACATTTAAGGGCTCCCTCACAAGTGAAGAGGACCAGCAGGAGTAAAGACATGAGCAAAATACCGGTCATATTAACAATAGCAGGATCAGACTCAGGAGGAGGAGCCGGAATTGAGGCAGATATCAAGACAATATCCTCCCTGGGACTTCACCCAGCATGTACGATAACTTCGGTCACATCGCAGAACACAACAGGTGTCTTAAGTGCCTATGACATCCCCTGTGAAGTTATACGCAGCCAGGCAGATGCGGTTTGCAGGGACATGAACATTCATTGGGCCAAGTCAGGAATGCTCTCATCATCCGAGATAATATCGACTGTTGCAGGTATCGTGAAGGAATATGACCTGAAACTGGTGGTCGATCCAGTCATGGCTGCCGAGGCAGGAGGAGACCTGCTACGAAAGGATGCAATAACAACTCTGAAAGAAGAATTGCTTCCCCTGAGCCATGTTGTGACACCGAACATCAATGAAGCCAGTATCCTCTCCGGCATACAGATAACCAACATCGAAGAAGCAAAGACGGCTGCAAGGATCATCAGCCAGACAGGGGTCAACATAGTCATTGTCACCGGCGGACACCTGGATGCTACAGACCTGATATATAACAAACAGAATAACACATACACACTGATCCCCGGAAGCTTTGTGAAAGGAGGGACACACGGATCAGGGTGCACATATTCGTCTGCACTTACATCATACCTTGCACAGGGCTACGAAATCGATGAAGCTGCGAAAATGACAAAGGAATTTGTCGTCGAAGCAATAGAAGGAAGCGTACCTGTTGGAAAAGGGGTCGGACCGGTCAACCAGTTAGCACGTCTATTGAATGATTCCGGAAGATATACAGTCCTGAAGAATGTCAAAGAGGCAGTGGACACCCTCAGAGAATGCAGGGACATGGCATACCTCATACCTGAGGTCGGATGTAATATTGCCATGGCAACCCCTGATGCCCGATTTACAACAGAGGTTGCTGCAGTTACAGGAAGGATAGTAAGGTCTAAAGGAAAGGCACAGGTTGTCGGAGATATCGAGTTCGGTGCGAGCAGCCATGTAGCCCGCATAATACTTACTGCAATGAAACATGACCCAGCCTGCAGAGCCTGTGTTAACATCAGGTACTCGGAAGAACTTGTGGAGATATGCAGGAAAATGGACCTCAGTGTAGCATCCTTCTCCAGAGAGGAAGAACCGGTAGATACACACACAATGGACTGGGGAACAACAGATGCAATTGAAAGGCATGGAAGTGTGCCGGACATCATCTATGACAAAGGCGGAACAGGAAAGGAAGCCATGATAAGGGTCATGGGTCACACCGCCACAGAGGTTGCAACATCAGCCATCGGGATCGCTGAGAACTATTCTGCACTTAGGGAAGAATAATAACAATATCAAGAGCAACATTATAGTAGACCGGAACAGCACTCCGGAGTCTGCATAATATCAGGTTCGATAAAGAGTGAAGATCATCATGGAAACGAAGGTATCAGAGATATTCAGGGGACCTTATCTCTCAAAGGAGATAAGGAAAAGCATTAAGGAAATGGGTTTCAGGGAAGCTACTGAGATCCAGCAGAAATGTATCCCGGACATTTTAGAAGGCAAGGACATCATCGGACAGGCACAGACAGGTACAGGGAAGACCGCAGCATTCGGGATCCCGCTCATAGAACTTCTTGATCCTGAAAAGAAGAAACTGCAGGCGCTTGTCATATGCCCCACCAGAGAGCTTGCCGATCAGGTGTCGGAAGAGCTCACCAAGCTTGCAAAGTACATCCCCGAAATGAGGATCGCATCCATATACGGAGGAGCCTCGATCGGTTCACAGATCAATGACCTCAGATCAGGAGTACAGATAGTAACAGGCACACCGGGAAGGATCATCGACCATCTTGAAAGAGAGACCATGCAGACCGATGACATAGGGATCGTTGTGCTCGATGAAGCAGATGAGATGCTGAATATGGGATTCAGGGAGGATATAGAGAAGATACTCAATGCAATCCCTGATGGACGGCAGACATTGCTCTTTTCAGCCACTATGCCGGAACCCATACTCCAGCTTACCGAACAGTACCAGAAGGAACCGGAACATGTGAAAGTTACCAGGAAGGAACTGACCGCCCCAAAAGTGAAGCAGTATTACTTCGAAGTAAAGGACAATGCTAAACCGGAAGCACTTAAAAGGTTAATAGAAGCTGAGAACATCAAGTCAGCACTTGTTTTCTGCAATACCAAGAAGACCGTTGACAAACTGGTCATCAAGTTAGGTTCATGGGGCTATCCTGCAGATGCGCTTCACGGCGACATCAAGCAAAATAAAAGAGAGCGCAGGATGGACAGGTTCAAAAATGAGGATATAGGTATCCTCGTAGCAACAGATGTGGCCGCAAGGGGCATAGATGTCGATAACATAGAAGTGGTATTGAACTACGACCTTCCGCAGGAATCCGAGACCTATGTCCACAGGATAGGAAGGACCGCCAGAGCTGGCAGACCCGGACTTGCCTATACGTTCGTATCAGGAAAACAGATCGAGAAACTTAATGATATAAGCGGGATAACAGGAACAGAGATCATCAAAAGAGAGACCCCCAGCAACAGGGATATTGAAAGGATAAAAGAAGAACGCATCGCGGATGATATCAGGATGATGATCAGACGCGGACATCTGGATAAATACGATGAGTTTGTGGCAGGAATTGCGGGCGACGACATGAACTATCGCCAGATAGCTGCCGCACTTGCAAAGATGATACTCAGGAAAGAGAGATAACTTAGTGTGAACCGCTTATAGAAGTATTTGACAGTTACATTTACTTAATACCTAACACTTGTACTTACACTTACAGAGGAAACTGAATGAAAGATTTCGTTATTATCGGACATAAAGCATTGACAACTGGTGATTTTTCACTTAACGACCTGCCCGGTTCTGCCGGAAGGATGGATATACTGTGCAGGTGCATCAATTCCGCACTTTTCCTTTCACATGGCATGAGACGTGATGTCAATGTCCATCTTGTACTGCTGGGAGAACCTGACCCGGGAAAGATAGTAAGATTCAACGGAGAGAAACTGAAGTACCTCAACCCTGATGAGAGAAGCAGCGGGTCACTGATAAAGAAAGCGCTTGCAAAAGATGCGATCGAATATGAGAGCCAGTCAACACCGGGAGTATATGTACGCCGTGGCGGGCTTGACACTCTTCTTAATGAGTTCAAAGAGGCAGGAAGGGACATCTATTACCTGAGGGAAGATGGAAAGGACATACGTGAATACGAAGGCCTCGGAACGGATGCAGTGTTCGTCCTTGGAGACCACATGGGAGTCACGGAAGAGGAAGAGGAGATAATCGATGGTGTTGCGAAACAGACACTCAACATCGGCCCAATATCACTTCATTCGGACCACTGTATGATAATTATACATAATGAACTGGACAGGAAAGAAGCATAACTAAAAAAGGTTATATTATATAGTACCCATCTGTTGCAGACCACCCGGAGAGATGAGAAACCGAGATATAGATAAAGTGATCCTATGAGCATACTTGAAACCGCTAAGAAGATAATTGAAGAAGGACCCATCTGCGACCATTGTATGGGCAGGCAGTTTGCCAAGTTATCCACCGGCCTTACCAATGTTGAAAGAGGACAGGCCATCAAACTGAGCCTTGTCATGGAAGGAGACGCTCTTTTCAAAGAGAGCGGTGATGAGTCACTGCTTGAAGGACTGGCAAATAGCAGCCCTTACGCCCGAAGGAGCCTGAAGATAGAGAATGAGGACGAGAAATGCTGGGTATGCCTCGGAATCTTCGAAAACCTTGATATCTGGGCGGACAGGGCCGTAGAGAGCATAGGTGACAGAGAATATTCGACATTCCTCGTAGGCACAAAAGTGAGTGGTCTTATAGGCGAGAACGAAGAGATACTCTGGAGCGAATGCGGGATCACGCATGCAGAGCAGTTCAAGACCGAGATGAATCGCGAGGTCGGTAAGCTCATAGCAGCACGTACGGGAAAAGAGGTGGCTTTTGAAAGACCTGACATCCTGGTGACGCTGGACATTGCAGAAGGATCGACAAGCGTGCAGGTCAAATCACTTTATATCCAGGGAAGATACAGGAAACTTGTCAGGGGCATCCCACAGACCAGATGGCCATGTCGCGGTTGCGGCGGCAGGGGTTGTGAACAATGTGATAACACCGGGAAGCAATACCCCGAATCCGTTGATGAACTGATAGGTGCAGAGGTCGTAAAGGCAGCAAATGGAACGGATACGAAGTTCCACGGTGCAGGGCGCGAGGATATAGATGCTCTGATGCTTGGAACGGGAAGGCCTTTCGTTGTCGAGGCGGTCAACCCGACCATCCGCAGTGTGGATGTATGGGAACTGGAAAAGAAGATCAACGATTTCGCCGATGGAAAGGTAGAGGTTGAAGGACTTAAGATCGTGGAGAAGGCAGTAATTGAGACCCTGAAGTCCTCAAAGGCGGATAAAGTTTATAACCTTAAAGTTACATTCAAAGAGCCTGTTTCCACGGATAAACTCAAAGATGCTATAGACTCCCTTATCGGAGCACAGATACATCAAAGGACCCCGCAGCGTGTAGCGCACAGGCGGGCAGATCTTGTCCGAAAACGAAATGTCCATGATATGCAACTCATTGAGAAAACAGATGAGTATGCCATTATAGAAGTTCACTGTGATGGCGGCCTGTATGTCAAGGAACTTACGTCAGGGGACGATGGAAGAACTGAGCCAAGTCTCACAGGAAAACTGGGAATACAGGCTACAGTGGCTGAACTCAATGTAGTGAAAGTCGACATATGAGTCAGAACATCATAATGATCCAAATTAGAACATTTACATATCAAACTAACTACCCGATCAATGGAGGAAAATAATCATGGCAACATCACACGGTGAAAAACACGGTACAAGATACAAGTTGAAGAAGACTTCAAGAGAAAGAGGACTCTCACCTATCAGCAAGGCGATCCAGGAGTTCGACAACGGTCAGATGGTCCACATCGACATCGACCCAAGCATCCAGAAAGGAATGCCACACGCAAGGTTCCAGGGCAAGACCGGTAAGGTAACCGGACAGCGCGGACGTGCCTTTGTCCTCGAGATAAGGGACGGAAAAGCTATGAAAGAGATCATATCCCTTCCACAGCACCTGAAACCACAGAAGTACTGAGTACATAGTTCAGGTCCTGTGACCTGGATTACCTTTATTTATCGTTAGATATATCTTTACTGCGTGTATTTAACGGAATATACAACACTATTTATCCATGCCAGCACATAATGGCGAAAATCAAATAATGCACAGAGTGTATACCAATGATAGTAAAAGAAGTTCTGAGTGAAGAGTTGTTAACCCTGCCTGAAGTCAAGGGTATGTTGCACGAGATAATGGAAGAGCGTCTCAAAGACGAGGAAGAGCTTGGATATGAACTAAAGAAAGCTATCAACCATGCAGAGATGTTCTCAAAGACAACCCCTGAGAAAGCAAGGGAACTTGTTAACAAACTCCTTGAGCTTGAAAAGATGAAACCTGAGATCGCCATCAGAGTAGCTGATGTCATGCCACAGAGCAGGGACGAGCTCAGATCACTCTACGCAAAAGAGAGATTTACCCTTACAGACGAAGAACTCGACCAGATGCTTGACCTTGTTGAAGAAGCAATGGATTAATGGATTAGATTTATATTCGATACATCCCTTTTTTAATTCGAGAGAACTTGCATAAGTAGCATTAGGTATGATACCGGAGGGAACGAGCATATGACAGCGAGGGGAAAACCACCTGAGAAGGAAGAGTTTGCATGGATCCTGGATTATCTTCCATATGGAAGTACTGATGATAAAAGGCCTTCTTATCAAAAGAAACCTCTTGTACAGGGAATCGGTGATAAGCACTTTGTCCTGATGGAACTTGTACCCAAGGAAGGGAAGGTACCGGATATCCAGTCCAGAGTATACATCGGAGATGGTGACAGGGACCTTGTCGACCATGTCAAGCACCGTATAGGTTATAATGATCTCAGCCACGGTGCACAGCTTGAACTACCATTCATTCTCGGGACTATTGTAAAACATCATGAAGAAAGGTTCGTCCAGTTCTTCAATGATGCACACCCGATAACCAACAGGCTTCACATGCTTGAGCTGCTTCCTGGAATTGGAAAGAAGCTCATGTGGGCGATCATCGATGAAAGGAAGAAAGGGAAGTTCCAGACACTTGAAGAGCTTCATGAAAGGGTCGGTGGAGTACATTCACCTGAAAAGCTCGTCGTGAACAGGATTATCGACGAGATGAAGGATGACAATATCAAGTACAGACTTTTCACCACACCCCCACGTCGTCCCCGTAGCCACTAAAAGGTGTTCATCCTTTGGTTTATGACATATTAAGGAAATATGGTATCCGCGGCGGATACCATGACCAGCATTTTTTGATAGACGAACGCATCCTTGACAGAATAGTGGATGCTGCCGACATCAAGCCAAACGAGACCATACTTGAAATAGGAGCAGGTATCGGCAACCTTACCGAGCGGCTTATGGCAAAAGCGGGCCACGTAGTCGCCATTGAAAGGGACCCTGAACTTGTAGAGGTCCTCATAGACCGTTTCGGCGACACTGACAAGCTCACCCTGATCCAGGGAGATGTACTTAAAGTTGACTTCCCGCCATTTGACAAAGTTGTCTCCAACCTGCCATATTCCATATCTTCAGAGATAACCTTCAAATTATTCAGATACAAGTTCGAACTTGGAATACTCATGTACCAGTACGAGTTCGCACAGAGACTTGTGGCCCATGCCAATTCAAAGGACTACAGCCGTCTTTCTGTGAACGCACACTATTTTGCAGATACCTCACTGATAATGAAGATCCCACGAGGAGCTTTCTCACCACCTCCCGAGGTCCTGTCAGCAGTGGTTGAGATCAGACCCCGGCCGGCAGATTTCGAAGTCCTGGATGAGAAATACTTCCTTGACCTTGTGACCGCTGCCTTCGGACAGAGACGCAAGAAGGTCAGGAACTCACTCATCAGGAACAAACAACTACTGGGCATCGATGACATGAAAGAGTTCATAAATGAACTTCCGCAGGATATGCTTGATAAAAGACCTGAGAACCTTGAGCCTGAGCAATTAGCGCAGCTTGCCAACATGCTTATCAGGCACAGGGATAAATGACCTTTCTGACATGGTAACGATCGAATACAGGAATGCAAAGGTACGTCTTGCAGAACAGGTCTATGACCCTGCAGAGGATTCGTACCTTCTTGCAGATACAGCTCTTGAGATTGTGAAGGACGGCATGGCAGTCCTTGAGATAGGAACAGGCAGTGGTTTCGTATCTGCGGTCCTCAAGGCCAATCGGGACATCAGGCTCATTGCAACCGAGATCAGCCCACTGGCTGCGAACTGTGCAAGGTCCAACAGGGTCGATGTTATCAGGACGGACATGTTCTCCGGGCTTAAAGCCGGAAAGCAGTTCGATGTGATCATATTCAATCCACCATATCTTCCAACCTCTGAAGATGAGAAAGTGCCTGGATGGTTGAACTATGCATTTGATGGCGGTGTGGACGGGCGCAAGGATATTGGGCCGTTCATGGAACAGGTAGCTGACCATCTGCAACCTGATGGAGTCGTTCTGCTATTGATCTCATCACTTACAGGCATAGATGAGGTCATTTCAGAGATGGAGGTCCATAATTTCAATGCACATGTGATAGCCTCAAAAAAATGCTCTTTTGAAAAACTTGTAGTTGTAGAAGGCAGGCCAATTAAATAAGCATGAATTGGTACTCTATCTGATCCTGAGTCAAATAGGATAAAGGTATATAGATAATATATTTAAATACGATAATAATATATTATATTGGTGTTCACTTGTTGAACATATTGTATAGCCCATAATTAATTTGAGGATCATACATGAAAGAACCAGTCCTCCTCAAAAACAACAAAAACAATTCCCTTAAGATTAAAAACGAACTTGAGGACATCTATGGAAAGGTCATAGTATATGACATCGATCAGGAAAGTCATGCTGAGAGACATGACCTTGAAGATCCAGGTATTTTCGTCTGCAGGATTGAAACCGATACAGATAACATAGTAGAAGATGCTATGAGAATTGCTGCAGATAACAGGTCACCGATACTGTTCATCTTGTCCAGTCCTGAGAAATGTTCATACGACAGAATAGCCAGCATGGAAATGGTATGTTACATTAAAGAACCATATACCAGAAATGAGCTGAAATATAGTCTCAAAAAAGCTGCAAGCTCTGCAAAGATATGTGAGTGGAACTACCAGTTGCTTAACGATAGCATTAAAGACGTGCTATTCTCAATGGGACCTACCGGAAAGATCCTTTATGTAAGTCCTTCCATTGAAAAACTCTCAGGTTTTACGCAGGAAGATGTGTTCAACAGAGACCTGAAAGAACTTGTAACTGAAGACACATTCACCTTTATATCAGGACTAATAGGCACTTTCTGCAGCAAGCTAAAAACTGGCGAAGCTGTGAGACCCCCTGTATTCGATATGGAGATAATCCACAAAGATGGTTCAACCTTATGGGTAGAATTGACGATCAACCCTGTTTTTGATGAAGATAAGAATTTCAGGTACTTTACCGGAACAATGCATGATATCACTGAGAAAAAAGAGGTAGAGAATGAATTAAAAGAACGGGACGAGATGTTCCGCCTTATTGCTGAAAATGCGAACGATGTGATATGGGTACTTGGTACGAATGGAGAAGTACTTTATGTAAGCCCTTCACTCAAAAAGTTGAGAGGATACACCCCGGAGGAAATAAAGCATGAAACCATGGAAGAGAGATTCACTCCCGAATCCGCCAAATTGGTAAAAGAGACATGGGCAAGTTTCTTCATGAGATTCAGAAAGGGAGTTATACCAGACATTCCGCAAAAGATGGAAGTTGAGCAGCCATGCAAAGATGGTTCTACCGTGTGGACAGAACTGCACATCAATCCGGTCCTCAATGATGAAGGAAATCTTAAATTCTTCCTGGGGATCAGTCGTGATATCAGTGAACGTAGAGAACGTGCAAAAGAACTGGAGAGGCAATCCCAGATACTCGATGGCATCTTTGATCTTGCGCCAATACCCATAATATTACTGGATGGAAATGGGATCATTGAAAAGATGAACCAGGCATGCATGCGAATACAAAATATCAATCCGGAAACAGCGATAGGCAAGAAGGCCGGAGAAGTATTTTCCTGTTCAAATGCATCCTATGGAGATGGATGTGGAGCCAATGATGAATGCATCTCTTGTTTGTTCCGTAATATGGAGCTGGAAACGCTTGCAACAAAAAAGAACATCTATAAAAGAGAGGGCATCTATACCTTGCAACGACCTGATGGTTCACAAGTGAAGTTGCACATGCAGGCCTCTACTGCTTACACCAACACCCTTGATAGTGAAAAGGTCATAATGAGCTTTGAGAATATAACTCAAAGGAAAAAGGCAGAGGAAGAAATAGTCAGGTCAAAGATGGAAGCTGAAGAGGCAAGCCGCACAAAGAGCGAGTTCCTTGCGACCATGAGCCATGAACTCAGAACACCGCTGAATGCCATCATAGGTTATTCACAAATGCTTCAGGAAGAGAACTTTGGCAGCCTGACAACCAAACAGCAGAAATTTGCAAAGCATGTCCATACAAGTGGAAAGCACCTTCTTGACCTCATAAATGACATCCTTGACCTTTCAAAGGTTGAAGCAGGCAAAATGGAACTGCACTATGAAAGATTCAGTGTCAATCATGTCATGAAGAACGTGTACAACATAATAGCCCCGCTTGCAGATAAGAAAGAGATAGATATAGATTTCCTGATATCAGAGGACATAAACATATATGCGGATAAGGTCCGGTTCAAACAGATACTCTACAACCTTATGAGTAATGCCATAAAGTTCACCCACGATAATGGAAATGTGTACATAAAAGCAGAAACTGACAATGGTACTCTGAAAGTCTCAGTTGCTGATACCGGCATAGGGATGTCTGAAAAAGAACAGGAGAGACTTTTCACTCCATTCTACCAGGCAGATTCATCTACTGCAAGAAAATATCAGGGAACCGGACTTGGACTATCTATTGTAAAAAAGATGATAGAACTCCATGATGGAACAATAGAAGTGGAAAGTGAGGCTGGAAAGGGCAGCACATTCACCTTCACATTACCTGTTGGACGTATGAACTAAAGAAAGGTCAGATGAAGCTATCGATAAGCGGATCGATCTTTTCTTTTTCAGGTTTATTCCTGTATAGTGGACCAGACTGTAGCACTTCCTGATGTTCCTCAAAACTTGGTTTGTCATTCACATAGAACACGCCCAGCGGGATCCTGTCACCCCATTCAAGGGACCTCTCAAATGCCTTCACACGGTCATTCAGCTCATAGCCTGTGTCCTCCATCTCGTACACCCTTTCAGAATACCAGTTGAAGGTATTCAGCTTGTTAAAGGAGACACATGGCTGGAGTACATCCACAAGAGATAGGCCTTTGTGCTGTATCGCCTTTTCTATAAGTGATGTCAGGTGTGGGATGTTACCCGCATATCCACGGCTCACAAAAGAACAGTCAAGGGATATAGCCAATGACAGAGGATTGAGTGGCATGTTGAACACACCATGAGTCTGCACTTTCGTCTTCATGCCGATCTCACTGGTGGGCGATGCCTGACCCTTGGTAAGACCATAGATCTGGTTATCGTGCACTATCATTGTTATATCGGGATTCCTCCTGACAGTGTGCAGGAAGTGGTTTCCTCCTTCACCATAACAGTCCCCGTCACCAGTGACCGCAAGTACCGTAAGTTCATGGTTGGCAACCTTGGCACCTGTTGCAGGAGGTAATGAACGTCCATGCAGGCCATTGAATGCATTACATTTGAGATAATGAGGAAGTTTACTGGACTGTCCTATACCGGAAGCGATCAGCACTTCGTGGGGCTCCTTTCCAAGATTGACAAGTGCCTGCTTTATGGCCTTGAGTATACCGAAATTGCCACATCCCGGACACCATGCTGTTTCATATTTACCATAATCCTCTATGCTGACCATTCAGATCACCTCCTTTTCCTTCAGGGCATTGATTATGAACTCAGGACTGAAGGGCTTTCCATCATAACGAAGCACATGTCCTGTTACATCGATACCTGCATCCACCTTCAGCATACGTGCGAACTGACCGGTGGAATTGTTCTCAACACAGATGGTCTTCTTCGCCTTTGAAAGTGAGTTTCTTGCTTCTTCTGCAGGTAATGGATGGATATGGGTAAAATGGACAAGGTTCACTGACCTGCCTTTCTCATTCAGGATATCCACCACCTCTGCAAGAGGACCGAAGGTGGACCCCCATCCGATAAGGGTAATGGAAGCGTCTGGCCTGCCATATATCTTCGGGGCCGGCATCTCCTCCCGAAGGACCTCCAGTTTCTTCATGCGTTTGTCATTCATCTTTATACGGTTATCAGGATCCTCGTTTATGTGACCGAATTCATCATGTTCATCACTATCCGCAACCACAACCGTACCAACTTGTCCCGGAAGAGCACGTGGTGATATTCCAACCGGGGTTATCTTATAACGTCTGTACTCCTCATTCTTGGTCCTGAGTTCCTGATCGGTCAGGAGATGCCTCTCCACCTCCACCCTGGATGCATCGAATCTCGGAAGGGTGAAAAGCGAATCTGCAAGATACTGGTCACTCATGACAAACACAGGGATGTGATACCGGTCTGCAATATTGAATGCCTCTGCCGTGAGATAGAAGCACTCCTCAGGAGTTCCGGGTGCCAGGATACACCGGGGGAACTCTCCCTGAGCAGCATTGAGGACGAACTGGAGATCGCCCTGTTCTGTCATAGTGGGCAGACCTGTAGCAGGGCCAGGACGCTGGCACAGGAAGATAACAGCAGGGGTCTCTGTGATACTGGCGAGTCCAAGTGCTTCTGTCATCAGGGCAAAACCACCACCTGATGTTGTTGTCATTGAACGTGCACCTGCAAAGGATGCCCCAAGGACCATATTAAGTGCTGCGATCTCATCCTCCGCCTGCTCCACCACCACATTGAACCTGTCAGCATTTGCTGCAACATAGGTCATAACACCTGTAGAAGGGGTCATTGGATAGGCTGCAAGGAACTGTACACCTGCTGCAAGTGCACCAAGTCCCACCGCCTCGTTACCATTGATAAGCATCAGATCATCCTTTTGATCAGGTTCGCTCACAGCGAACTTACAGCCACCGGGATAGTTCTCTTTTACATGATCATAGCCTGCACGTGCTGCAGCTATATTCTTCTGTATGATCTCCTCACCTTTTTTCCTGAAAGAGAGCTTCAGGATAGTTTCCAGATCGGACATCTCCAGGCAGAGAAGGCCGATCACAGCACCCAGAGATACAGAATTGGAATATATCTTATCCCCGCACACATCTCTGGCTATCTTAAGCATAGGAACATGGAAGACCGAGTTTTGATCCTCTTTTACTTCGATGACATCCTTATCAACAACAACGACACCATCGGTCACTTCTGCCATATGCTGTTCTATGGAAGCTGCATCAAGAGCCAGAAGCAGGTCCACACTCTCTGTCATTGCATATACAGGAGAATCACTTATACGTATCTGGAAAGTATTGTGTCCACCACGTACCCTTGAAAGATAGTACTGCGTGGCAAATACATGGAAACCGCTTTTCTTTAACGTTTTTGAAAGAGTCATACCGGTGGTCTGCAGGCCCTGACCTGCTGCACCCCCTATTTTAAGATTTAGATCGATGTTCATGATCATACTCCCTTTTATTTCAATAACTACAGTAACCGATAACAGATGCTGATCAATAGAGAAGTCCCATCCTTACCTGTCCCGCATAAATAGCCAATTGCCTGCACCGACAATCCAATCCCCCTATCTTTTTTTGGAGTGAAGCTATAAATATTATTCGCAGTCATTGGCGATAATTCCCAGCCATCAAGACGTTTATAGTAAGAGTCACAGTTTTTGAGGATCACAATGATCATACATGATCAGGCAATAGAAGAACGTTGAAACAGACTCAAAAGAGGACACAAAAGTGAGCACAATAAGGATGAAGGAATAATATTGAATTAAGAATATGTTTATATAATATATTATCAATAATATTATATAAATTGGCGGAAATAGATAGGTAGATACTAAGATGGAAAGCGTGATATAATGGAAAGAATGCCAACAGGAATAGCGAATCTGGACAAGAAGATCAGTGGTGGTTACCCGAAAGGAAAAGGTATACTTATCACCGGAGTTCCGGGTGCTGGCAAGACCATATTCGGATTACATTTTCTGCATAAGTCATGCATGGATGGTAAAAAGTGCGTAATGGTCGCAACTGAGGAAAGTCCTGAGGACCTGCTTGCACAAGCAGCTATGTTGGGGCTGGGTCTTGATTCATTTATTGAGAAAGGACTGCTGCAGATCAAACAGGTAATAGAGTTCAGGACAAGGGCTATTGCCAGAGAAGCCCGCATTGTTGATGACTTCAGCGATACGGAAATAGATATTATAGAGGAAGCGCACCTGGACAAATACATCAGACCGGACCAGGAAGGTTTCAACATAGAGGAAATAGACCTCATCGATCTTGTGAGACTCATACCCGAAGGGACAGAAGTAGCTGTGATCGACAACATAGGAGTCCTTTCATTTGGACTTAAACCAAAGGAATTCAGGGACAAGTTCGACACTATTAACAGATTACTGGCAAAGCAGGAGACGAGCACGCTCTACATAATGGATGAAGCTGCCTATGAGATGACACACAAGATAGCAGACTATTCGACCTATGGTTCAGTAAAGCTCATGGTAAAGGAGAACCCTTACACAGGTAAGAATGAAAGGTTCCTCAGCATACCAAAGATGCGGAGTACGAAAATATCACTTGATATCAATGTATTCGACATAACTTCTGCAGGTATAACCCTGAAAGGCTCCAAGGCCAAGATTGTAGAGATCTGATCTGCGAGATCAGATTCCGATATTTTTTCAATTGTCGTTGTTTACCCATAGCAGAAGCTCTGGATATAGAAAGTGGAAAGAGGGTAGACAGTAATGCCATCACATATATATAATAAAAAAAATAATATATAATTAAACTATCAATTAGTCTTCACCATCCAGCATAAAAAACGAAATAACGAGGTACAAAGGAGTTTTTACCATTACAACTGCTACTGATCACAAGATCCTCATCGTCGATGATGAGATAATGAACATCGAATTACTTAAAGCATATCTTGAAGATAAATACGCTGTTGTCAGTGCTACCAATGGAAATGAGGCACTTCAGCTTGTCCCTGAAGAAAGACCGGACGTGATACTTCTTGATGTAATGATGCCGGACATCAATGGGTATCAGGTATGCGAACAATTAAAGGCAGACCCTGCAACACAGTTCATTCCTGTGATAATGGTCACTGCACTTTCCGGAAGGGATGACTGGATAGCCGGAATAGAGGCTGGTGCTGATGAGTTCCTCACAAAACCAGTGAACAAGATGGAACTGCTCACACGCATAAACTCATTGCTTAAACTGAAGAAGATGCATTATGACCTTATGGCCGAGAGGGACAAACTGGGGCTGCAGAACAAGATCAGGTCCGTGCTCACACAGATAATCCCTGCTCTGCTTAAAACACTGCCTCCAGAGCAGAAAAGTGTCGTCATACACCAGATGATCGATATGGTAGTGGAGTCTATTCTTGAGAATACTGACCCTGAGAGTGACATCGTTGGTGTTGAGTGCGTGGGCGATATCTGCTGCCAGATAATAAACCAGCTTGGAGCAGAGTTCGAAACAGAGACAAAACCCGATGGCAACACCATTTGTACGATACAGGGACACACCTGCCCATGGGGAAAAGAAGAAGCCCAGATGAACCCGATACTCTGTACCCTTTCACGAGGGATATTTGCCAGAATACTGGACATCTATGGACAGGATATGGAAGTTGACGTGCTCGAGACCATGGGTAATGGAGACGAGCAGTGCGTATTCCAATTGAATAAGATGGATTACTGAATCAGATCCAGTATCCTTATTGCGAGATGAGCTGCGTTGGCACCATTGTCAACGCCCACACTTGCCACCGGTACACCTGGAGGCATCTGTGCTGTTGAAAGAAGAGCATCAAGGCCCATCATCTTTGCACTTACAGGTACTCCTATGACCGGTTTCTTTGTCTTTGATGCTATGACACCCGGCAGCGCAGCAGAGAGACCTGCTATGGCAATGTATACTTTTGCTTCATCCCTGGCAACATACTCTTCAAGTTTTTCAGGGTCCCTGTGAGCGGAGATGACCTGTACGTCATAAGAATAATCGGTACCATCAAGCACACCTGTTACCCTGTTCGCTATCGCACGGTCTGATTCCGAGCCCATTACTATTGCAATATCTACCATTTTACCTCCTAAGGAAGATTTCCTTCACCACGTAATTCATGTTGACGTTCTATATTCATTTCGATCAGTATCTTGAATATCTCTTTCACGGCAGAGATATCAAGGTTCATTTCTACAGCAGCATCTGCTGCACGATCAAGTACCACCGAATTCTGAGAAGGATCATTAATGCTGATCTCCTCTTTCTTCTTGGCCTCCAGTACCTTCGCAGCCATACCAACCCTTTTATGAATAAGCTGCATGATCTCGCTATCGATCAGTTCAATTTCCTGACGTACTTCATTGATAGTGGACATGTGTTCCTCGTGCATTTCTATGAGCTATATAATTATGTATACAGGCCATTTTATGCTTTATATTAAGATCCATTCAATTATGACGGATCAGATGAATATCATATTATGCCAGCACCGTTATTATCTACCCGGGTACTTATCACATTTCCGCTTATACCAAGGTCATTCCATGCATCCTCCAGCTCACCTGCCTGTTGTTCATTGACAAGTGCAACATATGAAGGGCCTGTGCCCGAAAGTGTGACTCCCGTTACTCCCAGTTCCAGCGCACGCATCAGGAACTCGGTATCGAAACCAAGGGCACTGCAATACAGGAAACCGTTCTGTGTCATTGCTTTCTCATACTCACCCTGCATGGAAAGTTCATAGGCAATGTCCACCCATGGAGCTATGAGCCTTGAGCGTGAGACATCCGTACCGGAGCTGAAAGACCTCTCATCAGGGGCAAATATCAGCACATTGTACTCCTGTTCCGTTCTTTTAAGGAGCTTCATTCCCTTATTATCCGTTACAACGAAGCCTCCGTAGAAAGAGGCACAGGCATCATCAAGAGCTCCTGTTATGGTCACGCCTGCATCAAGAGCAGCCTGAACGCCTATCTTCACAGATTCGAAGGGGTCGAGTTCCTCGCCTATAGCCGAAAGTGTTGCAAGTACGGATGCATTGGCTGCAGCACTGCTGCTTTTAAGGCCGCTTGCAAGTGGAACTTCAGATCTTGTAGTGACCGTTCCCCCCATCTCAACACCGAAATGATCGAGCACATAGGAGACAGAGTTCTCTATCAGAGTGGTATCGGCATCAGGTATGCCTTCAATGAGACCACTTATACCAGATACATCTTCGCTGAGTTCTACATCTGCGAATGTTTTCAGATCGATCCCAAAAGCCGCACCCTTCCATGTGGCTATTGCATTGATAACTGTACCTGCACCAAGTGCATAGGCACTTCCCTTTAAGACCATTGAGATATCCCTTTAGATTTCTGGGTCCGCAAAAGGCTGCAAACCTTACTGTAGACCTTTATACTTACCCATACCAGTACTATATACTATTAAAGAATAATGTTTAAAAGAATGAGAATAGGAAATAACCTATTATGATGAAATTCAATTAGCTTTTGGAGATAATATCAGATCCTTTAGTCTGTTGTAGCAATTCCGATATTTCTTGATCAGCTCAGGAGAATGCAGCTTTTCACTACCATCCATACAATTGTTCACCTTTTCCAGATATCTGTCATTTTCACCGGACATGAGCTCAAGGAAGAAATTGCTGTTCCTGAAATCCATTAGTGTATCATCCAGTATACCTTCACATGAACCATAGAACATGAGGATACCATTTGATACGGGACCATAGAACTTGATCCTCTCATATGTTTCCTTCTTCATATGCTGTGGCGACCTGTAGGTATTGACATCCTGAACTGTCACAAGTACATTGAAATCCTTGCTTTTCTTCAAACCTGGCGGGATCGTCTCCGGAAAAAGAACTTTTGGTTTTATACCCATCTGCTCGAGATCGGATAACAGACTATCAGAACCATGGTCTTCCATTACAAGAAGATGATCGATCGTCCCGTCCTCTGCCAGCAGCTCCACTATCTCTTTTTCAAATTCAGTACATCCTATAATACTCATCAAAGGCATATTCCCATCTCCTCACTAGCAATAAGCGGATCAGGGCCGAAGATACATACTGTATATAATACTGCATATAATACTGCACTGATACAGATAATCAAAAGCCCAAATATAATTCCCCATATATAGTGGGGTATGTATTAGTATATAAATTAACCGAAATACCGGGTCTTTATAAAAAAGATATTCCTGACAGTACCTTATCCAACTAAAGTATCTGCCTTAAAGATACGAATACCGGCAACTGGTTCAAACGATAATTTTATAACAAATACGTGTCACTATAATTACAATTCTTTGGTCCATGGGACTCGAAGATAATTTGAATATAGTGACGCGATCATTGAGGATCAAGATTGATAGCAGTCTATCCTGAAAGGCTGATGCCTGATGGAAGGATCTGTTGAAAAAGGCGTATTCATGCCCGCAAACATAGGGTGCTTGATCGGTAAATGTTCTTTAGTGGCCTCAGTTATAACTGATATCTGCAACACATTCTGCAGAACCGCTGCGATCTTTCACAAGACATCGACCTGGAAGCATTTGTATCCATAGGCAGGATTACGGAGAAGATCAAATGAACGAAGTAGTGTTTGGAGTAAAAGACGACAAGCAACTGGAATACACTCCTGAGAAGTGTATCGGTTGTGGAACGTGCGTAATGGCATGTCCTAAAGGTTCATTAGTTATCGGTTCAGTGGGAGCCGTGGCAAGAGGACTCATAGACAAAGATTTCCTTGAGAACCAGACAGAGCTCTGCATTGTATGCGGAATCTGTGCAAAGACATGTCCAACAGGTGCACTCGAAATGAAACAGGCCGGTGAGTCTGTAAATGATAACAGTTACATAAGTTCTGCACTTAAAGACACAACCGTCAATGACAATTGTGTCCACTGTGGACTTTGCGAACAGATATGTCCGCAGGGATGCATTGAAGTGAAACAGTGGCTTGCAAATGACGGAAGTGCAACTGTAGACGGTGAGACAAAGATCGACACCGAGTGTTGCATACACTGTGGATGGTGTGCAGAGGTATGCCCTGCTGAAGCCATCAGTGTCGAAAAACCATTCGAAGGTACATGGTTCAGGGATGAGGATACCTGTACCGCATGCCGCAGTTGTGTAGACACATGTCCATGTAATGCACTTTTCAACCCAGACTGGGAAGCCGGCGAAAGAGTTGACAAGGTAGCACAGCGTGCTGATGCATGTATATACTGTGGTGCATGTGACATGGCATGTCCTGTCGATGCTATCACTGTAACAAAGACAGCAATTGTTCCTGAAGTAGAGAAGAAGGCACTCCTTGAGAAGAAACTGCTCAATGCAGAGATGAAGAGACCAACACTTACATCCACACTTGTCATCGACGAAGATGCATGTCTTGGATGCGGTAACTGTGTTATTGTCTGTCCGGTGAACGCAACTGATGAAGAGGTAGCAGCAGGATATCTGAACGAAGTGGATGCCAAGAAGATCCTTGAAGTGAGGAACGGTGTGGCACAGGTCGTTGACCAGGACCTCTGTGGTTCTGACGGTGCATGTGCTATGATCTGCCCTGTAGGTGCGATCACACTTGAGACTAGAGAGGTATAAAAATGGCAGGAACTATTGCAATCAAGAACGGTTATGTTTACGATCCGCTCAACGACATTAACGGCGAAATGATGGACATTTTCATCCAGGACGGAAAGGTCGTCACAGAACTTTCCGGCGCAGGCATGAAAGATGTCAAGGAGATCGATGCAAAGGGCAAGACAGTTATGCCCGGTGGTGTTGATTCACACTCCCACGTAGCAGGAGCAAAGGTCAACGTCGGTAGGATGATGAGGCCAGAGGACCACTACAAACACTACCAGAAGAAGACCCCTCTTACACACTCCGGCTGTGGATACAGTGTACCTTCAGTATACCTTGGAGGATACGAGTACTCAAAGATGGGATACACAACCGTCTTCGAGGCAGCTGTCCCACCAATGGAAGCACGCCACACACACGAGGAAATGCGCTCAACCCCTATGCTCGACATGGGCGGATATCTTGTACTCGGTAACAACTGGTTCCTTATGAGATACTTCAAGGAAGGAGATCTCGACAAGGCAGCAGCATATATCTCATGGATGATGAGGACCCACAAGACCTACGGTATCAAATGTGTCAACCCTGCCGGTGTAGAGAACTGGGGATGGGGAGAGAACGTAGGAGCACTTGATCAGGAGAACATCCACTTCGAGATCACACCTGAAGATATCATAAAGTCCCTCACAGAGCTCAATGAGAAGCTCGGTATCCCAATGCCAGTGCACCTGCACGCAAACAACCTCGGTCACCCAGGATGCTGGGAGATCACAAGGGACTCACTCAAGATACCAAAGAACGTCAGGGCAAAGCCAAACACAGACGTCGAGTGGGCAGAGACAAAGAAGAACGCAAAGAGGCATGAATCCGTTTACCTTACACACTGCCAGTTCAATGCTTTCGGCGGCACATCATGGAGAGACTTCGAGTCCGGTGTTAAGGGAATCACCGACTATGTCAACAGTGTCGATCACGTCGTAATGGACAGTGGTTGTGTGCCATTCGGTGACGCAACAGTAATGACCGGTGACGGTCCTGCTATCCACGACCTCTACATGCTTACAGGCCACAAGTGGTCCAACACAGATGTAGAGTGTGAATGTGGATCTGGTGTACTCCCATTCGAATACCTGAAGGGCAACCCTGTACACAGTGTACAGTGGGCAATGGGTCTTGAGGTACTTCTCTACGTAAAGGACGCATGGAAGAGCATCATGACAACCGACAGTCCAAATGGTGGACCATTCACAAAGTACCCACAGGTAATTGCATGGCTCATGTCCAACAAGGCAAGACAGGATACCATTGAAGAATGCCACAAGTGGGCACAGGACAGATCAGGTATCGGTGGCGAGACAAGGGAAATGGATCTCTTTGAGATCGCAACCATCACCCGTGCAAACCCTGCAAGGACCATTGGTATGTCATACAGGAAGGGTACCCTTGGTATCGGTGCTGACGGTGACGTCGCTATCTATGATATCGATCCAAAGAGCCTCGAGGTCAACGACTACGAGAGCATCATAAGAGGATTCGAGAACGCTGCATACACCATCAAGGCAGGAGAGGTCGTCTCCCAGATGGGTGAGATCGTAGCGATCCCTGAGAAGAACACATTCTACTCCGACATCGCAGTCGATGATGAAGCAGAACAGAGCATGCTCAAGGATGTCAAGAAGTGGTTCAAGTACTACACACTTGGTTTCGAAAGATACCCAACACCTGACAAGTACCTGGCAAACCCAACACCTATCCAGGTAAATGCGGAGAAGTGATTCTAATGGCAGATGTAACTTTAAAACCAATAGGGAATTTCGACCTTACTGTTGAGGCAGAGGTTGTCACACCTGACAACTTTGCCGGAAAAAGTGCTGATGAGATAGGTAAATTACTCGTCTGGCAGGGTCCTGCAGAGTACCCACTTTCCGACTATTTCTCAGTCGAAGGTAATGGAGGAAGCTCAGCAGAGGACACCACCATCATTGTAGATGGAGATATCCCAAGAGTAAAGCGCATAGGACAGGAAATGACAGCCGGTAAGGTCCTCATCAAGGGCAGTGCAGGAATGCACATGGGTTCAGCAATGAGCGGCGGCGAGATCATTATCGAAGGCGACGCAGACTCATGGGTAGGAATGGAAATGTCAGGCGGCTCCATTCACATCAAGGGTAACACAAAGGACCACCTCGGCTCCGCATACCGTGGTAGCTGGAAGGGTATGACCGGCGGACGTATCACCGTAGACGGTGACGCAGTAAGCCAGGTAGGCGGCGGTCTCAGCGGTGGCGAGATCATCATCGGCGGCAGTGTAAAGCACTTCTGCGGTATCCGCATAAGCAGCGGTCTGATCTATGTGAAAGGAAACGCTTTCAGGACCGTTGGAGCAGAGATGACCGGTGGTACCATCGTTATCGGTGGATGCATTGAGAGATTCACACCAGGATTTACATTGGAAGATGTTGAGTCCGATCTCAAATTCGGTGACATCGAATGCCCCGGAGAATACAAGAAGTTCACAGGCGACTATGCCATCCCACAGAAAGGAAAGGGAACAATGTACGTATCCTGTGACAGTAACGAGTGTCTGTGAGGTGTTTATTCATGGAAGCATTACTCAATACAGGAAGTACAATTGATGAAGGAAGACTTGCCAAAGGCGGCAACAAGTATTCCGACGATTACACAAAAGAATGTGCAGTCTGCTGGATGTGCGCAGAGGATTACACCAGCCTTGGATGCCCTGAGAAAGTAGCAGTGACATCAAGGGACGGAAAGCACACAATTGCAGTTCGCCCAAAGGTAACAGAGGCAATGAGATCAGGACAGGTATTCATACCAAGGTCCATCTGGGCTAATGTTGTCGTTGAGCCAGACACATTCTCAACAGGTTCACCACGCTATAAGGGAGCTCCTGTTACAGTAGAACCAACTGATGAAGAGGTACTCAGCGCCGAGGAAGTTGTCCTGAAGCTGTACATGGGAGGTGAATAATAATGGTCTTTAAGAACATCATCTGTCCAGTATGTGGAGGTTCATGTGACGACGTTCAGGTCGATCTTGATGTAGAGAACCGCACCATCGACGTTCAGAACGCATGTAAGATGGGTAACGCAAAGTTCCACGAAGTCGTGAGCTCACACAGGATCATGAAGCCAACCATCAGAGAGAACGGCAAGGTCAAGGACGTCAGCTGGGAAGAAGCACTTGAGATGTCAGCAGACATTCTCGTGAATGCAAAACGCCCAATGTTCTTCCTTGGAAGTGAGACATCCTGTGAAGCACAGGAAGTAGGTCTTCACATTGCTGAATATCTTGGTGCACCTGCAGACTCCAACGCAACCATCTGCCACGGACCAACTGTCATGGGTATCCAGGAATCCGGTATGGTAGGAGCTACCGCCGGTCAGGCAAAGAACAGGGCAGACATGATCGTATACTGGGGTGTCAATGCTCTGGAGTCCATGCCAAGGCACATGTCCAAATATGGTGTGTTCCCAAGAGGTTACTGGACTAAGAGAGGAAGGTTCGACAGGACAATGATCACAGTGGACCCAAGGGTAACCCCTACCGCTGCTGCAGCAGACCTTCACCTTCAGCTTAACCCAAGTTCAGACTACGAACTTCTCAGCGCACTGTTCACCATCCTCAACGGAAAGGAACCACACCCATCCGTTGAAGAGATCACAGGAATCCCGATCGCTTCAATGAAGCAGACAGTCGAGATGATGAAGGAAGCAAACTTCGTTGCTATCTACGTAGGTCTTGGTGTGTCATCATCATACGGTAAGCACAGGAACATTGAGATCGCACTGAACTTCGTCAAGGAGATGAACAACTACACCAAGTGTAACATCGGTGCTCTCAGAGGTCACTGTAACGTAGCAGGATTCAACCAGCTTGCATCCTACCTCTACGGTTACCCATTCGGTCTTGACTTTATGAAGGGATACCCAAGGTACAACCCTGGAGAGACCACCTGTGTGGACCTTCTCAGGGAGAAGGATGTTGATGCAGCATTCATCATGTCCGCCGATCTTGTGAACCACATTCCGGCAGATGCTGCAAAGTACCTCGCAGATATTCCAATGATCTGCCTCGACATTGCACCATGCCCATCAACAACAGCAGCAGATGTAGTTCTGCCTGGTGTCATTGATGCTATGGAATGTGACGGTACGTTCTACAGGCTCGACAATGTACCTGTATACTTCGAACCATTCACAGATTCCCCATTCCCTGAAACAAAGAGTAACGAGGACACCCTCAAGCAGCTCTTTGCAAAGGTAAAGGCAAAGAAGGAAGCATAAGCTTAAAACTAGAACTTCGATGTGGACGTTATCATAAGGGAAGGTTTTGCCTTTTCCGGGATAGCGTTCATATATCTACTTTTTTTGAAATCTTATAATTCTGCAGGAACTTGAGGAGCTTGCTCTGTGTATTTCTTACCTGTAAGGGATTCATAGAACCTGATACAAAAGTAGATAATACAGACATAGAAGACAAAACCATTATATCCCATAACCACCCTACTACCCCCGTTAGTAACACAAATACTATTGAGAATATTACTACATTTTACAAAGAAGGTTACATTATGAGTGAAAAAATCGGAATTTTAGCTATTGGACACGGCAGCAGATTACCATACAACAACCAGGTAGTCACAGAGATCGCTAACATGATCGCAGAGGCACATCCTGAGTACGTCGTAAAGGCAGGATTCATGGAGAACAGCGAGCCTACCGTAGAAGAGGCACTCATGTCCTTTGAAGGAACAGGAGTAACAACCATCGCTGCAGCACCAGTCTTCCTTGCATCCGGAATCCACATCACAAAGGATATCCCTGCGATCCTCAAGCTCGACCCTGAGACAAACGAAGGAGAGCTCGAACTTGACGGAAACAAGGTCAGGATCGTATACGCAAAGCCTCTTGGAAGCGACGAGCTCATTGCAGACCTCATCTTCAAGAGAGCACAGGAAGTCCTTTAAGCTGTGTCATTGACACAGTACTCTTTTTTAGCTTTATTATCCTGTTAGGGAATATTTCGTTTTATCTTGCAACAGGAATTGTTTAAGGATCTTGATTATGCAGGATCTATGTAAATTCCGTCTTTCAACTCGGCAATTTTCAATAACTGCATTATTTCACTAGTTTTCAGGATGTCAGTGAAGGAACGCACCGCCTGCGGCGGATGGTTGCACTGTTTTTTGTTTTTGGATAATCCTTTGTTGAGCTATCAGAAACACAAGAACAAATAACAAGTTTGCCAAATAGGAACTCATGAATAACTATGATCATCCCGAAGGGTCCGGCGAAGCCGGCACATTCCGAAAAGGTGAATAAGATAATTGGTTGACTGCAACTTATTTTCTACATACCGAGCACATAAAAACAGCGCTATTCCCCATAAGATCAATAATTGCGATAATGACAGACATACACAACCTTATGAGCCATTCAAATAAGAATCTCCTAATATCCCATATAGATTGCAAGTAAAGTCTGTCTCTTTTGCAAAGAGATATATACTTTCCTACTAATGATATTTTCAAAAAGAAGGTATACTATGAGTGAAAAAATTGGAATTCTGGCTATTGGGCACGGCAGCAAATTACCATATAACAATCAGGTAGTCACTTCGATCGCTAACATGATCGCAGAGAAGCATCCTGAATATATCATCAAGGTGGGCTTTGTAGAGCACAGTGAACCCAAGGTCAAAGAGGCACTAATGTCCTTTGAAGGTACAGGTGTGACAAAAATAGCTGCAGCTCCTATATTCATGGCATCGGGAGTACACCTCACCGAGGACATCCCCGAGTTCCTTGATCTTGACCCTGAGACAAACGAAGGAGAGGTCGAGTTCGACGGACAGAAGGTGAAGATCACCTATGCGAAGCCTCTTGGAAGTGACAGGCTTATTGCGGACCTCATCTTCAAGAGAGTTCAGGAAGCTCTTTAAGTTGTGCCATTGGCACAATCCCTTCTTTTCTTATTTTATTTGAGTCGATGAAAATACCCTGTTTTTAGTCATTGATGGAAAATACATGATCAAGGAACTGGAAAACTGTGAAATAGATGTCGTAATGGACATCTGGCTTAAGACCAATATCAGTTCACACAGCTTCATACCTGAAGAATACTGGATATCAAATTATAGTGTTGTCAAAGAGGAATATCTGCCGATATCTAAGACATTTGTCTATATAGAAGATAACGTGACCAGAGGCTTTATAGGCGTGATCGATGGCCATTTCATTGGTGCATTGTTCGTTCAGGAAGAGTATCAGGGGAAAGGGATCGGACAGAAACTACTGGACCATTGCAAGTCACTTTATTCAAATCTTGAACTGGGAGTCTACACAGAAAATAAAGTGGCTGTTGGATTTTACACGAAAAATGGTTTTATAGTAAAGAAAGAACAGCCCAATGAGGATTCAGGCTTTATGGAATATGTAATGTCATGGAAAAAAGAATTAAAAGCCATTGAATTCGACCAGAATGGAGGTAATGGCCTTTAATTCTTTAATGGGAAGCTCCACATGGACATTTGATCTCAGGCAACAATTCCAAACTGGTCCGATCTTGAACTGACAGCACTTTCTATTATGTCCGCAATATCATTGCGTGCAATATCAGTCACTGCTGCAAATACTGTCATTTTTCCATCTTCATTGGCTCCGATGCTGAGATATTCTATCTCTGGCCGATCCTGGTAGGAGGTAATACTGACCTTAAAAGCTACAGACCCCGTGTGAAGAAACATTTTAAGGTGTCCCAGGAATCGAGGGTTCAACATCATAACACTTTTCTTGATGCTTCCCATCAGCTCCAGAGCCATATGAGTCAGATGACCCAGCTCAGAGGAACTGCTTATAGAATAAGAATCTGCATAACTGCTCACATTGAAGTGATTGAACTCATCCGTTTCAGGAGTGCAGGAATCAGCGTGGAGTGATTTTTCTGATCTTGTGATCCCGTCGCTCATCCCCTGATCGTTATCCATCAGGTTTCTGAAAAGTGAGTCTGCAAAACCCATGAATGAACCATCATCCCACTTCAGTGACAGAGAATGAAGTTCAGCATCTGAATTTATCTCTTGTATGGTAGTTTCAAATTCAGACAATTTAGGTGTGCTTAACAGGTCTTTCTTGTTAAGCAGGACAATATCTGCATTCTCTATCTGTTTTGTAATTGAATCACCGGAGTGCTGCATCAGGTCTTCGAATTTACTGCCATCGATCACTCCTATTATCGGACCCATGCTGACCTCTGGTCCGAAATCCATCTTCTCGATCTGCTCTTTGATCCTTAGCGGAAATGCAACTCCTGTAGGTTCAATAAGGAGGATGTCAGGGTCATATTGTGCCTGCACCAGTGCTATATTTCCCTCGAGGGCATACTTCAGGGTACAACAGATGCAACCCCTGGGAATCTCCTTTGATTCCAGTCCATTCTCACTGATAACATGCCCGTCAACACCCACATCCCCAATGTCGTTCACAAGCACCGATACACTCAATCCTTTGTTCTGCAGGTATTTCCCTATCCTGATAACAGAAGTTGTTTTCCCACTACCAAGAAAACCACTGACAATAACTATTTTCATGTAATCCTCCTTACTGAATGATCAGGGTCGCTTAATGATCAAAGCAGACAGTCACTATCTCCTGTGCTGCAAGCGGTCAGGTCATGATCGTAGATATCATCCATGGCATCATCCTCTTCATGCAAATGCCTGTGCCCATGTCCATGGTGGTGGTCATGACTGTGATGATGATGGTCATCGTCATGATCGTGGTGATGGTCGTGATCATGAGGGTCATGAAGGCGCTGCGTTACCATGTCCCTGCTGGCAAATGACCTTTCAACATTTTCATCTACAAGGTGCACAAGATCGTCCTCATGCATGCCGGAAACAGCAGTCAGGATCTTAAATCTTGGACCGGAATGTACAGCTGTTTGTATTATATTGACTGCAGGTTCTTCAGAATGTGATGTTACACTTATTTTCACAGTTTCTGCTGAAGTTTCCAGGAACATTTTTAAATGGCCGACAAATTCAGGACTGAATCCAATGACCTCTGACTTAACGTTCCTGGCTATTTCCATAGCGATCTCCATTGCAAGCTCTGAATCAATATCTTTTTCCAGTATCCTGTAGTCGTTTGCATATGAAGCAAGTCCTGAACTTTCACTATCATAGTGTGTATGACGGTGTCCATGATCGTGGTGATCATCATGGTCGTGGTGGTCACCATGGTGATGATGTTCATCGTGACCATGTCCTGCTTCCTGCTGAATAATTTCTTCCGTATGCACCTGTTCAAAAGCAGCCTCTTTTTCAGCAATTTTTTCTGCAATGAGGTTAGGGACAATCATTTTCATTAATTTACTGAAACCTTTGTCCCCTTTATTTGAAGACATTTTGATGACCTTTGCTTCCGGATTCAACTGCTGGACCGATTCTTCAAGTATGGGAACTCTTATAGGTTCGATCAGATCGGTTTTATTAATGGCCAGTATTTCCGCATCCTCTATCTGCCTTAATGCATATACTTTGACCGACTTCATAATATCTTTGAACCGGCTGCCGTCTATAAGTGTGACAAGTGGTGCAACCCTTAACTTGTCCCTGAAGTCCATCAGTTCAAGTTCCTTTTTGATAAGATTTGGAAATGCGATCCCTGATGGTTCCACGAGAATATAATCGGGATTGTATGAGTTGTAAAGTTCGGTAAGCGTTGTTTTCATATTGATCTTCAGCGTGCAGCAGATGCATCCGTTCGTTATCTCTTTTGTATCAAGTCCGTATTTTGATATCAGGTCCCCGTCAATGCCTACCTCACCGACCTCGTTCACTATTATCGCAACCGTGTTACCCCTTTCAGCCAGTTCCTTGCCTACGTTGATCACTGTTGTTGTCTTTCCGCTTCCTAAAAAGCCTCCTATGATGATTGCCTCCATTTAATATCCTCCTTGAATGCAGTTAGAAAATAGTATCACGTTATACCATAAAAACGTTTTTATAAAGTTGGGTTATATCCAAAAATAGTACCAAATAAAGAGTGAATGATTATAAGAGCTATTGATAATGTTTTCATAAATCAATCAAAGAGAATAGAATGAAATAAGCTATAAAATATATATTGAAACATATACTTAAATGTAGTTTCCCCATAGAAACAGTATTTGTAGCGATAATATATTCAGAAACATAATTTTAAAAAGTAACTATATTTGCATGTATACCAATATAAGTTCTAAAAATACCTAAAAATACCCAGGAATATATCGCAGATACAAACTTGTTGAAAAGAGAAAGATGATCAGATTCAACTCAAAAACAAAATGACCACATATTTTATCCCATATGAGAGAATATTGAACTCCATAGAGATAATATCAATCAACCCGGTGGTCCACGAATGAAATGTGCATGTTGTGATGATAAAGAGTGCCGGCAGGGCAAGGACTGTGCTGACATAACCGACGGTATAGCCTATGAAGGTGAAGAACTCAGGTCCATGAGGACATCAGCTGCAATAGAAGCACGACACTACATGGAAAAGACAAGACTTGAAGAGATCATCCTGTACGCAAGGGACATGGGATATGAAAGACTTGGACTTGCTTTTTGTGTAGGTATGGAAAAGGAAGCGGAGGTCACACAGAAGATACTGGAGAAGCATTTCCAGGTGTTCTCTGTCTGCTGCAAGGTATCTGCAATAGATAAAGAGAACTACGGACTGGAAAAACTGCATCCGGAATCCTTTGACCCTACATGTAACCCCATAGGCCAGGCAATGATCCTTGAGAAGAAAGGAACACAACTCAATATCATCATCGGACTCTGCATCGGGCACGATATTCTGTTCACCCAGCATTCTTCCGCCCCTGTGACCACTTTCATTGTAAAGGACAGGGTGCTTGCCCATAATCCTGCAGGAGGCATCTATTCAGGCTATTACCTGAAAAAGAGATTCGGGATTGATGAATGAAACGAGGCCTTATGATGAGACTAACCATTGTTTATGATAATGAAGCAGGAGAAGGCCTGCAAAAAGGATGGGGATTCTCCTGCCTGATAGGAACTGAGGATAACAACATCCTCTTCGATACAGGATGGGATGGTAATATGCTTCTTGCCAATATGAAGAAATTATCCATTGATCCTGCAAGTATCGATACACTTGTCCTTTCCCACCAGCACTGGGACCACATCGGGGGTGTGCCGACCTTTTTAGCCAGTAACCCGGACATCGATGTGTACGCACCATCCTCATTTTCATCCAGGCTGAAAAGAGAGATAGCATCAAGGATCACCGGAAAGCTTTACGGAGTGAAGGATCCCGGCGAGATCTGCAAAGATGTCTACACTACGGGGGAACTCGGTAAAGAGATAAAAGAACAGTCACTTATTCTCAGGTCGGGAAACGGCCTTTACATAGTTACAGGCTGTGCACATCCCGGACTTTTATCCATAACAGAAGCTGCATCCCTTTTTGGAAAGATATCCGGAATAATCGGTGGTTTGCACGACAGTCAGGAATACGGGGTGTTCAAAGACATGGAACTGATAGGAGCAGGACATTGCACATCACATAAGGATGTCATCAGGAAAATGTATCCGAAAGGTTTTGTGAATATATCTGCCGGATATTCCATTGAACTCTAATATTCTGGATCAAAGCAAAAAAGAGAATTATCCAGCACCTTAAAGGTGCTGAACTCAAAAGAGAATTATCAGCAGGCGTAAGAGCCGAACATTGACTTTGCAGAATCAACAAGATCAGCGAGCATGTTAACAGGAATACTCATTATCATTTCCTCATCCTGTATCTCTGTGTATTTTCTGCTTCCGCTGCAACCAATTGTTACTCCTGCCTCACCTGTAAGGTATGGATATGAAACACCATCTGCACATACACTCTGCTTACCTGCAAAGCCTGAATTGACACGTCCACCGGGTTTGTGGAGCAATGCCTGCGAGAGTTCCATGATTGTCTTTGGTTTTGCGATAACAAGGACCACATCAGGCATGAAGGTAGCCTTCTCAAGAGGAGCGTAGATAACAGCTCTGATGGTATTTGCCTTGACCATTGGCACTTTGTCCATGGTGGCCTTCGCAGATTCGAGTGTGTTGAAGTGATTGAGGTTGTAATATACCTCTCCGGACTTCAGTTTTGGGCTCATCTCGGTCAGACCCATCACAGCAGCACCACCCTTGCACATCTGGTCCTCAAGTGTGGCATAGAACTGGGTTCCAAGTCTTCTGACATTGTCGACCATCTGACAGTGTCTTGTGGTATCACCAATATGTGGGATGTCCGCAGGGATCTCCTCGTCGGACTTGACAAGGTGGACAGCGACAGGAGAGGTGTTAATGTTGAGTACTTCTTTAAGCTCTTCGCCTAATCTCTGAATATCTTCTGTGTTCATAACGAAAGTCTCCTTATTAGAAAAAGAATCGTTTTTCGTGTGTGCATATAGTATGCACAACTGCTATATCAAGCTTACTATCAATCAGGAAGAAAACGCCATACTGCGCCATATTTTGTTCACATCGTTAACATGCCGGTAAAAGTAAAGATGAGACGTATCATTATAAAAGGAACAAAGGCAGGAACCCACCTTACTCATCAGGATATATCTTCAATAATTCATTGTAGAACTCGGTCAGTACCACTTTATAGACAATATAGACAGGGATAGCGAGTATCATACCCAGAGCACCCAGCATGTCTGCAAAAATAAGCGTGAGCAGGATGCTGAGCAAAGGATTCACTGCAACCTTGCCCGAGATCATATAGGGAATCAGATAGAGATTGTCCACAAGCTGGGCTATGATAACGGTGACCACTGCCAGCAATGCAGTAGTAGGACTTACAATGAAACCAACTATCACCGCAGGAATGGCACCAACCACCGGACCTATGTAGGGCACGATATTGAGCAGACCTGCAATGAATCCAAGGAAGAACCATCCATTGATACCTGCAAGATAGAAGCCTATGCAACATATCACCCCTACAATGACACTTTCAAGGATCTTGGCAGAGAAGTAATCACCGAGCCTTTTTCCGATATCGGATGCTGATGAACTGACACAGTCCTGATATTTCACAGGGAAGAATCCAATGAACTCATTGAGCATAGATTCCTTCTTCGAGAAATACAGGCGGAACATCATGGGTATGATAAGCAGACCTGTGAATAGGAAAAAGGACAGCTTTGATATCAATGAGGAGAAGAAACTGAATATATAGTCACCAATGGACCTCATGTCCTCCCCTGAGATTATAGGAGCGGCAGTTCCATTAGGTGCAGCCCCAGGAGTTCCTTCCATACCTTCAGGCATATCCCCATTTCCGGTGGGGCCTGTGAATGTAAAATAACCACCATACGTATCAAAAAGTGTCGTTATGCCTGATTCATACTCTTCCTGTGAGTTTACAAGGGAATTCATATCTGAGAGCTGACCCACCATTAACAAATACACCAGAAATACACCCAGAACCAAAAATGTCATGGCATATATCCTCCGGGTCCACAATGACCTGTGTCCGAAGCGTTCATTGAATTTCATAAGAATCCTGTCTGTCACAAGTACAAGGATGCTGCCAATAATAAGCACGATGAAGAGATCCTCAAAATGGAACAGCACCACAAAGAACACGCTCAGGAATGTAAAAACGATGAGCATTATGCTCCATACTCTGGAATTGGTAGTCAATGCCATACTTCATACCTGCAGGATCATTTAGCTACTTACTGGGTTTCTTTTTATAAATAGCTCTGTCATGGAACGCAGGACAGATGCCAATACGTCCTCTTCTTCGTTCTTTGATGTATCGGCATTTCCACCAAATCCATCATCATCTGATGAAGAGGGATCTGTTGCATCACCGCCCATGTCAATAACCACCACATCACCATCCTGGTCTTCACTGGCCTTACCTGTTATGGCAAAACTGCCAAACTCAGTGGTTGTTGAAACAAAGGTAAAGTTATGCCCATTCTCATCAATGACCCTGACAGGGAATGTTTTCCAGCCGGACCCATCAAACACGTTCAGTCTTACGGAATCAACCTCTATACCATTCTCATCGATCCATTCCGTATCCACGTGGAAAACGATACGTATGTCAGTCAATCTGTTCTCAAGAGCAAGGTTGCTGAGAACTATATTAGAATAAGAATATACAGCATCATCAGGGTTCTTCGATACAGAAGATGACCTGCCCTTCAGGACCTCGATGGTTGTTTTCACATAACCGGAGTTGACAGAGGAAACGAACTCAACAGAATCTATGGGGTTTGAACTCTCCGGGAATGTGTAGGATATGGTCTTGCCTTTGTTAACGATCTTCATCTGCACATCTTTCAACGCGATGTTCCCATAGTCCTCACCAGTGGACACAGAACCCGATGATCCACCGCTTCCGCCACTGCTTCCATCGGACATTATCTGTGAAGGCGTGGCCGTAGCCAGCCAGTACCATTGGCCTGATGCGGCCCCATTGACACTGGAAACATTGACTTTGATACTATAATTGCCTGTTTCTGAAATGTCAGGAGTATAACTTGAATAATTCACATCATTGTAAGTACTGATGAGTTCATCATCAAGGTACCAGAATATATCTGAAGTATTGCTCACATTCACTGTGAACTCCGGTCCACGGTCCAGTCTTGAGGTTATTACACCCTCATCAGGAGAGAAGGTTACATTGACCGACGCCGACACAGGTAGAATAAGCATGATCAAAATGAAAATGAACAGGAATGTACGATAATTTGTCATAAGAACACCTGAATGATTGTCAGGACCTATCATAGTTCTCTGAGGTCTCCCATTTAGCATTAAGCAGGTGGGATATGGTCTGAGAGAATTCCCCCGCGCTGGCCCATACAGCCGTAAGGTCGGTTTCCCCATCTTCCTCTTTCAGGATCTCTACGATGATCTCGCTGCCATCCACAACTATTACGAAGCTTTTGAGGTCCATGCATGTATCCCTTGCAGAATTCACTTTGACAGATGCAAGAGGGACCAGATCACAGAGCCTTCTTGCCTCTTCCTCGTCTGAACTGATGAACCTTACACTGACACATTCATCATTGATCTTCTTATTGAATATACCAGTGATCGTTGCATAGTCCTTTTTGAGGGAAGGGTACTGTTCTGCAAGTATACGGAAAGGTGTTGATGAACTCATTACCAGTATGTCCTTTTTAGCACCCCTGGCCATTTGTATGACCTTATCGGTGACGTTCCTGACACCTTTGATGGTCCAGACCGGGCCTTCATTCCTTTCACCAGTGGAAACACCATACATCCCCTTTAGCTCTGAGAGGACCGCAGCACATTCTCCCTCATAGTTAGTTTTTAGTTTTGCGATCGCTTCCTCAGGAGGAAGACATCTGTAACGCATCGGTTTTGTATTCTGGAATTCGATGATGCCTCTTTTTTCCAGTTTTTTAAGAGTACCATAGATAGCAGAATTAGGAACACCGGAATCAAGATGTAACGTTGATACCGTGGCACTTTCGTTCTTCACAAGAGCTGCATAGACCTTTGCTTCATATGATGTGAAACCGAGGTTCTGAAGAGATATAAAAAGAATGGAAATAGTATCTGCCTCCCACAAAAATAAGAAAGAAAGAGAAGAGGATCACTCTTCCTTTCCATTATTTCCTTCTTTATTAGCCATGAACTTCCTGACACCTACGAACGCAACAGCAAGTATCACTACAACCACCAGGATCCCGATATACTGGCCCATGCCTGATCCGGATGAACCCGCAGGAAGGGTCTCGGTCTGGATCTTAACGGTGTCTGATATCTGGCTGTGCCCATCGGTATCTTCGTACTTGATCTCACTGTTAATGGCATATACCTTTGATACAGCAGTTTCATCAACCTTCAGTCTGAATACTGCCTCTGCAGTCTCACCTGGTGCAATTGAACCAAGGAAGGACTGGTCATCGGTCGTGCTGAACGGATCATCAGCGCTTATCCTGACTGTAGCATCCTTCACAGCTTCTTCACCTGTATTCTTGTAAACTACACGCAGGAGTCCTTCACTGCCAGCTTCGAGTTCACCGGTAACATTGACAACTTCAAAATCAGCCTCTTCCTCTACAACAACAGTAAGGTCCTGCATCTGCTGACCGACCGCATACCATAGTCCGACTTCCATATTAGTGATACCAAGGTCCGTTTCGTTGTCACCGTCGATCTGGACATTCTCCTGATATCCATAATACAACTGCAGACTGAGTGGATACTCTCCGGCAGGTGCATTCTTCGATACTTCTATATTGAAGGCAACAGGACTTTCTGTCTGCTCACCGGATGCAAGGGTACCTGCTTCCTGTGGACCGGATTTCACCCTGACATTAGGGTCTTCGGATACAAGCATGGCAACGATACCGATAGCTGTTGTTCTCTGGGCCTCATAACCCATTTCTGTTTGCTGGATCTTCTGTTCAAGATCGGAGTTATCGTCTGCTTCATCGTCTGACTCAAACCCGGTCACAACACCTTTGTTCATAAGATTGACATTGAGAGTTACTTCGTCACCGCGTGAGAACTCATTGTCACCTATCAGGGTCGCGGTCACATCAGGACCACCATAGACAGTATAGTAGTTGTCATCGAAATTGAAGTACTCCGGAAGTTCCAGGTTCACTGTTGTCATTTCATCAGCATGCACCGGAAGTGCCATGAGCACCATCATCAGTATTGATGCTGTAACTATTCTTTTAATATTGATAACTTTCATAAGATCACTCCGATCGATCCTCTGATCTCTTTGATCTGTTCGATCCATTATTCCTTCTATTTTTGATAATCAGTACTATTCCCATAACCACAAGTCCTGCAATTGCAAGGCCTGTTATGTTAAGCTGGTTCTCAGGTTGTTTAAGGTCAACATTTACCTTCATATTCTCAGAAAAAGCGGTTTCACCGTCTTCATCAGTATATTTGATTTCACTGTCAAGACCATAGTTCTTTTCAACTGCCTGGAAATCAGAAGTAATATCAAATGATACGGTCCTGCTTTCACCAGGAAGCATCGTACCAATTGACCTCACTGACCTGTCGGTACTCAATGGTTCCATTACTATCAGTCTTGCAACTGCATCTTCTGCGGTAAGCTCACCAATATTCGTATAGGTTATATTGACAGTACCAGTGCTGCCTGCTGTCAGGTTCCCTGATACACTGCTTATATGGAATTTAGCTTCAGGCATGACTATGACAGGTATCTGGATGGTCTGTTCCACCGTTTCGTAATAGGTCGCATGGTCCAGATCCGGCATTCCAAGTCTGATGGACTCACCATCTGTCATTCTTACATCCTGTGCATATTCATAGTTCAGAGGCATTTCCAGAACATATACCCCTGCAGGAGCATTGTCCGAGATCGTGACCGTGAAGGTGAAAGGATCTTCGGACAGGTCGCCAGGAAGCAGTTCATCCAGTGTCTGACTGCTTGTAGCAGCATCTACCTCTATCAGGTCGGTGGAAGATACAAGACTTGCTTTTATCCCGTATGCTGTTGTTCTTTGAGTTTCATACTGTAACTCTGTGAGAGATACCTGATGATCGCCTTCAGAAGTACCGATGACCGTGTCGGCTTTGAAACCGTAAAGTACTCCTTTGTTGGATAGTACGACCTTTATCTGGGCGGTCTCACCACGGTCGAACTCTGTGTCTCCGAGAACCGAAGCATATAGGTCAGGCTCCCCGTAGGCCTTGTAGTAATTATTCGTATATTCGTAGGTAGGTGGCAGGTATTCCTTTGCAGCTACCGAAGGCATCAGCACAAAAGTAGCTGCGAGGAGAACACATACCACTAAGGGGATGATATACAATTTTGATCTGTTGATTTCTTTGATTGTGCCATTCATGCGGTTATAACCTCCGGAATGGTGTTTGATTCATGTGTATCGATTCTTTTGGAACTGTAACCTGCTGCCTGTGCTCTCCTTTTTTCCCTGAACTTATCAAGTGTGACAATAACAGGAGGGAATATCACAAATGTAGCCAGCAGAGCCAGGAATACATCTATAACTGTGATCAGTCCGAAATTGCTGGTGATGCTGAACGGCGATGCGATCAGTGCAGAGAAACCAAAGACCGTGGTTGCACCGGATGTAACGATAGCCTTTCCGATCTTCACACTGGCTTCCTCCATTGCCTGCTCGGGATCAGCACCCTTCTCCTTTTCCTCAAAATAACGCTCCATCATCAGGATGGCATATTCCGAACCCACACCAAGGATAAGTGCGCCAAGGGTCGCTGTCATCGGTGTGTACTCCAGACCGCTGATGTACATGAGACCTCCCGCCCAGCCTACTACCACCATCATGGTTATTACCGGGGTCAAAGCCTTCAAAAGGTCGCGATATATCACTAGCAGACCTGCAAATACCAGTACTATTCCAAGCATTGTCATCATGACCCTGCCGGATGTCAGAGCGGTTATCACTTCAACGAAGACGACGGAATTTCCGGTTATAGTTACTGAGGTTCCGGGAGGTGGTGCCATCCACAGTATATCCTCTTCCACCACATCGGTAAGTTCTCCGATACCCATAAGTCCAAGCTCGCTCATTGCATTGCCGATCTCCAGATTCACCAGGATTATGGAATTCCCGTGAAGATAACTGTCCCTCTGGGTCTCAGATAGCTGCTCATATACCATGGCAACTTCTGCCGAACTGTCAGGAATTGTACCTCCATTCCGGGCCTTGACCAGATCAACAATGCTGCTCGAGCCATAGATATTACTCCTTCCGTCCACTTCATGCTGCGAGAACTCATCGATCCACTCCAGCAGTTCAGGATCTGTGTTATCATCGGTCTTGATCAACAGGTTCAACTGATCCTGACCACCCAGGATATCGGCCATATGTGTCAGGTCTATCAACGCAGGAAGATCCTGAGGTACAAAGGTCTCAGTATCCGTCTGGATGGGGACCATGGTATCAGCGACAAGTCCGCCAACACAAAGGGAAGCTGCAACAGCGATGATCAGTACCGGATGATGCATTGAGAATGTAGATATGCCTTTGAGTGCCTTTTCCAGGAGATCAGGTCCTTTTTCAATGGTTTCATGAGAGGAGGCTTTTTTGTTAGAGGATGAACTTTTCAATCCAAGTTTTGCCAGGATATTCTTCTCCGAAAGCCTATGGAAACCATATAGTACTGTGACTCCCACGAATAATGAAGACAGGAAACACATCACAATTCCGATCATCAGGAGTTTTCCGAAATCCTGTATCATGGGGACAGTGGATGTAAGCAGTGAAATGAAACCAAGTGCTGTTATTATGAGTGCGATCAGTACTGCAGGACCGGTATGTTTGATGGTGTCGATAACTGCCTCTTCATCTGAATAGCCTTCTTCCAGTTCCTCTTCAATACGGTTATGGAACTGGATGGCATAATCTATACCAAGTCCGATAAGTACCGGGAAGGCGGACATGGAGACCATTGTCATGGGAATATCCAGATAACCCATGGCACCAAAGGTGAAAATGATACCAAGTATGACTATTGGAAGTGGAAGAAGTCTCCACCTTACATGCCTGAAGACAAGGTACAGAACGACTATCATGAGAAGAACGGAGATCATAAGCAAAGTACCCATACTGGTATTCATTGCCTCGTTCATCTCTACCATGAATGCAGGATCACCGGTCACGATCACAGTATAATCCCCGGGGAAATTGGCCAGCTCGATGGCAGTCCTGGTTTCCCTGAGGATCTCCTCTTTAGTATCATCAGAAGTTGTTGCTTCAACAACCACTGTCATTGTTGCATGAGTCTCATCGGGCATGAAATAGGTAGGGACCGATGAGCTGATGATCTCATCAATTACTGTCTCATCATCAGGGATCTCACTCCTTCCCGTCATCTGGTAATTTGCCTCTTTGATCACAGAAGATGGCGAAACTACCTGGATCACCCCGGGAATGTTGACCGTTGATCCGTATGCCCTGTCCATCGCCTTGAGAAGTTCAGGATTGGTTACATCACTGCCTTCTACCATTATTACGATGGATTCAGTACCAAAGAGATTCTGATAAAGGTGATCAAAATTCTGATATAGTTGAGAGTTCTTGTCTACAAAGGTATCAGTTCCTGATGCCATACCTATGTACTGGGCACCCTGAAATGATATTATCATGAAAAGCACAGTGATCAATACGATAGGTATCGTATTGTTCTCAATGAAAACACCCAGTTTTTCAAAGATATTTTTAATGTTTAACTCTCCTTATTCTTATTTTAATAATAAAACCCTTAACTAGTTGTTTTAATTGTGATATTGATATTTAAGGGTTTTACCCCTAAATAAACCGGGTAAAAGTGAAATATTTCCAGTAAATTGATTATAAGTGAAGTAGAAACGATGACCGAATTAGCCAAAAAAGCACAGCTGTAAATGGTATGGAGGTCATTTTTGAACATACATTTTTTTGCTATATTCAGAGGTACCTGACTATATATCGACATGTCTGTGTGCATGAACACATGTATGATATATAAATTCACCGATATGTGACTGCCGGATTATATAGAATTCAAATTGAACAGGAAAATTCGATCCATGAGAAAACAGGGTTTGAGACATCCTGAAAAGGATGCCTCGTTTGGGGGTTGGATAGGTGGTACTAAACTACACGAAAACGTGTTGTTGATGGTACACAGGTCATAATAAGAAGGATTAGTACTTAAGTCTTTCTATTTATCGAAAGGTTAGGCTATGAAAATATTAGTTTTGCTCTTAATAGTGCTGCTTGTGAGGAAAAATATGTAACACACATCCTTATCAGATGTATCCACGATGTTAAAGGGATACAGATATGAATGAATCGATGCCTGTCAGGAGAGGAAACTGACAGGCCAGATAATCAATAATTTTGCGTTCAGCGTTCTGTCTGCGAAAGAACCGAACAAACTTCCAGAGGAGAATTACCGGATGAACTTTTGTGATAATATGTTTCTTCCAGAACCGGGATGACTGTCAACCATCAAAGAATCCAGGTCTACTTTCTGGTTCCGGATCCACTCTGAATCAAGATTTTTTATTGGCAATTCGCCGATATATTCTTTCAGTATCCCTACAGAGCTCACATCTTTGGCCGGATTAGATACATTGGCTTCCATATACATGCCTTCTTTTGACTATACAAATGTAATATTTGACTATATATCGTCAAGTATTATTATTCATTCATTTGATATAAACTATTTCATTACACTCATATAATATACATAATAAGTTTGGAAGTGATCCATGGCTTTCGCTGCATCCAGCGAATGAGAGTCGACGATCCAAAATGTTTATTAAAAACATCTGTATAGTTGTTTTATTCAATATATGATAAACATTTCACTCTAATAAAAACCAACCAATAGTGAAAATATGGACAGAGAAAGCTTACTAAGGGATCTGGGACTTACAAAATACGAGGCATCCGCTTATTCAACCCTTCTTAAAGAGGGGATAACGGGTGCTCAGGAACTCTCACGAAAGTCCGGCATACCTGTGGGAAAGATATACGAAGTACTTTCCAACCTCAATAACATAGGAATTGTAGAGTTCCAGAGATCAAGACCAAGAAAGTACAGGGCAATAAAACCAGAGGTTGCTCTGGACAACCTTTTCACTAAAAAGGAAGAGGACAGCAAAAATGAACTTGAGAATTTCAAGTTGAAAGTCTCGGAACTCAAGGACAATTTTTCCAATAGCAATTATCCTGATCACACCGAGATCAAGTTCTGGTCAACACTCATCGGCGAGGAGGACATTGTCAAGAACATAAAGAACACGCTGGATGAAACCGAGAATGAGATACGACATGTAAAATCCCTTAAGGTAAAAGAAGCAATGGAAAACAAGAGCAGATGTCACAAGGAATTAGATCCTGACTTAATTCTCCCTCTTGTTACCGATGAATTCATCAGGGCTGCAAGATCAGGGATAAAAATAAAAATGCTATTGCCTGCGAATTTTTTCATAGCCCACCTGAAGAAGAAATACTCCCAGATAAATGATACCAGCGTCAGGAAAATGATAAAGGAGAATCTTGAAGTAAGGATCCTTGAATGTGACTATGATTTTGTGATCATCGATGATAACGTAGCGTACATACCCATTCCTGACCCCCTGAATCCGAGCGGAATACTCGGGGAAATGAAGATGTTCGACAAGGAGTATGCAGGAAAACTAAAGAAAAAGTATGATGAACTCTGGTCCAGAGGGGAAAGAACTGTGCTGGAATAAGTATCCCATCACCATATGAAACCATTCCATTAGATTTCTCAGTCTATTTTGGCCTTCATTCGTACCTGACCGGTCGCTTCTGACAGAGACACTTATATATAGTTCTATAAGAAAACTAATATAATAAGGTGATACAATGAAGTCAAAATTACTTTTATTCCTGATAATAATGTTAGCCGCAATGGCTATGGGTTGTACCTATGAGTCCGGTGAAGAGACCTTTCTTGTGGAAAACGGATACTACCAGTATTATGAGATGGACCTGTTAGAGTACGATATCTTAGATATGACCATTGACACAGGAAACACACCGATAAACATTTACGTTGTGGATTCTCAGAATTTCAATAGATACGATTCCGGCAGGGATTTTTATACCGAATTTATGAGAGAAGGAACAATAAGGACACAACTGTCATTCGAAGCACCATATGACGGCACCTACTATGTGATCTTTGAATCCATATCATCGGATGCCTATGTTGATGTGTCCTATGAGATCTACTGAGATCTGCGCCAGATCATACCACCAAAGTGAAGATGAAGATACCTTTATTCATATTCACCATCTTTTTTATTTTTGAGGCACCTTATTTTTACTAATTGGACCTGATTCCATTCATCTTTTATTAACAACTGATCATACTCCATAAAATATAAGCAAAGTTTATATTTTAAGTCCCCTATAAAAAATTACGGAGTCATCAAGACCCGGGATAGACAGGGGAAATAACGGCTATTGTGGAACGTAGTTCAAATTAACCAGCTACAGGTCTGTTTCCTGTCCATTTGATAAAACAGATATTGGAGGAAAAAATATGGGATGGTTTGATGTCGTAGCAGGCATCGCTACAGGTGGATTATACACAGCAGGAAAGGCGATATATCAGGCAGGAAATGCTGCCGAAGAGGCAGGAGAGGCAGCCGAAGAAGCAGGCATGGCAATTGCGGTCATCGGTTCGACCATACAGGCTGTAGGAGAGCAGTTAAATTCCACTTTGAAGGAAGCAGAGGAACTCCTTACCATACAGAGACTGACACCGAGAAGTGAAGCGGATCTGTGGGATGAGGAGAAAGCAAGGCTTGATGCCCTAAGGCAGGAAAAAACACGCCTTGAGAACAAGCTCAAAGATAAAGGTGTCAGCGATACCAACAATTTTGATTTTAATTTCTGGGACATAATCTCAGACTTCACTGATGTCATTGAGAACTTCCAGCTCATGGCAAAGCTGGCGGCTGTGAACCAGGAGATACACGATATATTCTATCAGGAACCGGGTGTTGTCACAACAGGCATCTACAACGCCAAGGAGGTCCTTGAGCGTTTCAACACCATCGAGCAGCCAATGATAGAGGACATCATGGCTTCCCTTGATGATAATCTTGATGTGAGCGAAGAGGTCCTTCAGGAAGTGAAGAAGCTCTTTGTGACAAAGAAGAAAGTGCCGATATCGATCGCTGACCTCAGCCCTTCCATAAGGGATCATCTTGACATGATACATGCTGACAAGCTCTACTATGAAGGGCTCATCTCACGAAAGGACACGGTCACAGCACAGCTTGGAGACATAATGAAGGTCCATCCTGTGAACAAGTTCGAGATAGCTGCGGGAGCTATCAATGTTCCAAAGGACTATGTCTATGCAAGCAGTGTCCTTGATGATGTCATAGATGCTACTAAGATAGTCGATAACATAGATATAGCCGACTCCATAAGGGACAATACCAATTTCACAGACAGGGTCGATGCTGTCAGGGAGACTGAGGATATAAGGGACAGCATCCGGGATAACGTGAATATCAGGGGCGCGGTCAGGTCGGTAGATTCCAGTGTGAACGACAGGGTCGCTAGGAATATAACAACATCCCAGCCTGTGATGAGAACATCGGCTACAACCAGTGCAACAGCCAGAAGCAGCACGACAGTTGCAGCCGGTGCCAATAAGGAGATAGCGAATATCTCAGCGGCCAATATAGCCAGACTTGCAACATCGGTCAGGAAAGGCACTGCCACTTCCATGTCCATGATGCAGCCATACGGAGCAAAGATATCCGCATCCCTGAGTACAAAGTTCGACGGCTACCAGCGTAACTACGACCTGATGAAGGCGCAGAAGGCTTTCTACTTCAGGCAGACCCTGAAGATGGAGAAGAAATACGAACTTCTTGCCAATAAATGGGTGGAAGAACCGGGAATCATCCCCAAGACGCTGGATGAACTGCACGGCGTGCTTCACAATGTCAGGACAGAGGAACAGCCACGTATCGACCAGGTCCTTGATAATGTCAATGCCACCCTTGAAGAAGCACAGGGAACCGTTGAGAAAGCCAACGAGACCATGGATTCCGTGAAGAATGCACTCTCCATACTGGATTTTGATACAAAGTATCTTAAAATCGGAGGAATGGTGATCGGCGGGCTTGTGGTGCTAAACCTCTTCTTCGGACTGCTTGTTCTGATAAGAATGACACTAGGACTCTAATATCCTGAATGGAAGACAGACAAAAAAGAATTACATGGATGCCGTCTGGCATCCACATCTGATTTTTATTTGAATTATTCTTCAGACCTGACATCCACGGTCAGCTCACTACCGTTGCTGTCCACATGGACCGTTGCGCCTTCCGGAACCTCGCCTGCAACGATGAGCTTCGCGATCATGGTCTCGACCTCGTTCTGGATGACACGCTTGAGCGGCCTTGCACCGAAGGTTGCGCTGTAGCCGGCCTCCGAGAGATATGCCTTTGCAGCATCCGTAAGCTCAAGACCGATACGCTTGTCCCTGAGCCTGTCAACAAGATCGGCAGCCTTGATGTCAACGATCTCAACAAGCTCTTCCGGCTTCAGTGCATGGAAGAGAGCGATCTCATCGATACGGTTGAGGAACTCCGGTCTGAAGAACTTCCCGAGCTCGGTCATGGCACGCATCTGGAGAATGTTGTAATCAACTGTCTCCTCGGTCTCACCAGACTCAAGAAGGTCTGTCAGGTCACCTGCGAAGATGTTCGAGGTCATGATGATCAGCGTGTTCTTGAAGTCAACCGTCCTTCCCTTTGAATCGGTCAGGCGGCCGTCATCAAGGATCTGCAACATGACGTTGAACACATCAGGGTGCGCCTTCTCTATCTCATCGAAGAGAACCACAGAGTAAGGTCTTCTGCGAACTGCCTCTGTGAGCTGTCCACCCTCGTCATGTCCGATATAACCTGGTGGTGCACCGATCATTCTTGAAACTGTGTGCTTCTCCATGTACTCTGACATGTCGATACGCACCATGTTGTTCTCATCATCGAACAGCTCAGCTGCAAGTGCCTTCACAAGCTCGGTCTTACCAACACCTGTCGGACCAAGGAAGATGAAACTGCCGATAGGCCTTCTCGGGTCCTTGATACCTGCATAGTTACGTATGACAGCATCTGCAACTGCCTTTACGGCCTCACTCTGACCGATGATACGCCTGTGAAGGTTATCCTCGAAATGGACCAGCTTCTCACGCTGACCTTCCATTAGCCTTGTAACAGGTATGTGAGTCCACTGGCTGACAACCTCTGCAATGTCCTCTTCACCGACCTCCTCGTTCAGGAGCATATCGCCCTGCATTTCCTGAAGCTGCTTCTCTTCCTCTGCATACTGGTGTTGCAGCGGGATGAGTGTTCCGTACTTCAGCTTCGAGGCCAGTTCAAGGTTGTTATCGTTCTCAGCAAGTTCGAGCTGGACCTTGATATCCTCTATTTCCTCCTTCAGGGCACCAAGATCAGAGATAGCTTCCTTCTCGCGGTCCCATCTGGCACGCATTGCATCGGATTCTGCCCTGATGTCGGCAAGTTCCTTCTCAAGCATTTCCAGACGGTCCTTTGAAGCAGCATCCTTCTCCTTCTTCAGCGCCTCACGCTCGATCTCAAGCTGCATGATCTTACGGTCTGCCTCATCAAGCTCTGCCGGCTTACTGTCAATGGCAGTTCTCTTCTTTGCGGCAGCCTCGTCCACAAGGTCGATAGCCTTGTCAGGAAGGAAACGGTCCGCAATATAACGGTCACTCATGATAGCAGCGGCAACAAGTGAGGAATCCTTCATACGGACACCATGATGGACCTCGTACTTTTCCTTCAGGCCACGCAATATGGAGATGGTATCCTCTACCGTAGGCTCTTCAACGAATACCGGCAGGAACCTGCGTTCAAGTGCAGCATCCTTTTCGATGTACTTACGATACTCATCGATCGTAGTGGCACCGATACAGTGAAGTTCCCCACGTGCAAGCATTGGCTTCAGGAGGTTTCCTGCATCCATGGCGCCTTCCGTGGCACCTGCACCTACGATGGTGTGGATCTCATCGATGAAGAGGATTATCTGGCCTTCGGATTCTGATACTTCCTTGAGAACGGCCTTGAGCCTTTCCTCGAACTCACCACGGAACTTAGCGCCCGCGATAAGTGAACCCATATCAAGGGCGATGATACGCTTATCCTTCATGGCATCGGGAACATCACGCTTGGCGATACGCTGTGCAAGTCCCTCGACAATAGCCGTCTTACCGACACCAGCCTCACCGATGAGCACAGGATTGTTCTTCCTGCGGCGTGAGAGGATCTCCACCGAGTGCCTTATCTCATGGTCCCTTCCGATCACAGGGTCAAGTTTACCCTGTGATGCAAGTTCTGTGAAATCGATCCCGTACTTCTTTAGTGGTTCCATTGTATCTTCAGGATTATCAGAAGTTATCTTTCTATTCCCCCTTACCTGCTTTATTGCTTCGAGAAGCCTGTCACGGGTCACACCCTCACTTGCAAGGATCTTGCCACACTGGCTGTCCTTCTCCCCGACCATTGCAAGTAAGAGATGTTCGACACTGACATAATCATCATTCATCTTTCCGGCTTCCTGTGAGGCAGTATCAAGGATACGTCTCATGGTCTGTGTCATGTAGACCTGCTCACCGCCCGGACCTGATACCTGTGGAAGGTTCTCAAGCTGTGCTTCGACCTTCTGCTTCAGACGGTCCACCGGAATATCCATGTTCTGTAATAATGTAGTTACAAGTCCCCCACTCTGTTCAAGCAATGCAAGGAACATGTGTTCACAATCTATCTGCTGATTCCTGTATCTTGCAGCGATCGTGCTTGAGCCCTGAATAGCTTCCTGGGCTTTCTGTGTGAAACGTTCAATGTCCATTATTATAAACTCCCCGGGATCGACATTCCCATTATTTAATTTTATAATGTTTTGCTTAAATCACTTTTGACACGTTTTTCAGGGACCTATCCCACCGATCAACTGAGCAATTATATCAGGGACCTGATATATAAACCTTTTGCAAAAAATGGCTATTTTATCAGTTTTATCGAAATGATATCGATAAAATGTAGGGAACATTTATATACCAATGGTCCAATAGATTAAGTCTATGCCACAACAGATAATCCTGATAAATCTGGAAAAACCCAGAGAGAAAAAACTCGAAGAGGATATCCGCTGGTTCTGTAATAGTTTCGGATTATCCTCAGGAAGAGATACCGAGAACATTGCAACGCAGGTCGTCCATGACCTTTTGCATCAACTTGCAGAAAGAGAGGAAAAGATATCCTCGGACGCTATTGCAGACAACCTTGATGTAAATCTCTCAAGAGTGAACCACCACATAAGGAACCTTGTCAATTCAGGACTCATATACAGGGAGAAAAGGGCACTCTGTCTAAGGGGAGGAAGCCTCAAGGCTGCTGTTCAGGAAATGAGGAAAGACTCCGAGCGTATCTTCCAGGAACTGGAGAAGATAGCCGAGGAGATCGATGAGGAAATGGGCCTGAAGAACAGGTAAGTAACTATTTTTCCGGCAGATCAAGGATAAGTTCTACAAGTGCATCGATATCCCAGTCACTTCTGACAGGTAATTTTGCGATAATATTGGATACCTCATCCGGACCTTCTGGTTCGCCAAGGAATATCTTGGGCAGGTCACTGCTTTTTGCACCTTCGACTATGGCAATATCAACGCCGCTATCTTCAAGGGCCTTCAGGGAATCTTCAAGTGAAGGGTTTCTCTTTATTATCACCAGCTCACTGTCTGTGATAGCTGCAACCACATCGGCACCAGCATCGAAATGTTTACCAGTGTCAGTGTTCTCAGGATTGAAACGATGATGGAACATCTGCTTTACAGTACCCACAGAACCCTTTTTGGAAAGAGCTTCGACAAGACGGGTAACCATCGTGGTCTTACCGGAATTCTTGTAACCTGCAACGCAAATGACCTTCATGGATGAGTCTATGGATTTTCATTGTATAAGAATACAACGTGAACAGTAACATGCCACATCATAACCATTATTTTTTACATTCAAGTAAAAATATAATAGATAAATTACGAACAATTTATATTCTACCATTTTGTAGCCATTGCAATGAGTGAGTACAAGATAAGTATCCATGATATGCCCGAAGATGACCGGCCGCGTGAAAGGCTGCTGAAATACGGCCCTGAATCATTGTCCAACGCAGAACTGTTGGCCATAATCCTGAGGACAGGTTCACGTAAGGAGAACGTTGTCAATATGTGCAGCCGAATCTTCTCGGAGTACAATATCAAACAGCTCAGTCAGGCGAACATCACCATGCTCACCCGGATACACGGTGTCGGGACCGCAAAGGCAACACAGATAGCAGCGGTCTTCGAACTTGCCCGCAAGCTTGAAGGATACACCGATGAACCAAAGAGAAAGATAAGGTCACCTGCTGATGTCTACTCACTTCTCTATCCCCGTATGCGCGAACATAAACGCGAGAGACTTGTGGCATTGCTGCTTGACACCAAGAACCACGTGATACGTGAGGAGGTCATATCCATCGGCAGCCTGAACGCTAACATCGTACATCCAAGGGAAGTATTCAAGGCAGCACTCATGGAATCATGTGCTTCGGTCATCCTTTCGCACAATCATCCTTCCGGCGACCCGACACCAAGCAGGGAGGACATCGCAGTTACCGAAAAACTTGTGGAAGGCGGGAAACTGCTCGGGGTTGATGTACTTGACCATGTTGTTATAGGAGATGGCAGGTATGTGAGCCTGAAGGATGAGGGATATGTCAGATGATATTCTCATAATGACTCATACCTAACAAAACATTTAAGGTATTGACCGGCATTTAAGTCCCAAATGAAAGAGATAGAGCTTAGTGACCCCTATACCACTCCATACAGGGGCATATACGCAATATGCGACAGGAACAACGAGTATGCAGAGATCATCGAGCATACCAACTGTTATGGCGGTGCCGCATGGTCTAAGTTCCATTATTCACACTCACCGCTTATCCTGAACACGCGTTCCATAGGGAACATGATAAGATACACTGTAAAGACGGGTACTGCCACCCTTGAGCTTAAGCCATCCACCGCAGCAGCAGGGATCGAGTCCGTTGTTGTGGAAGATGACAAGGTACATATCACATATGCAGGTCTTGGAGGAGGCGGAGTAGGCGCCACCAAATGCAGGGCATTTGCAGATGGTGTGCTTTGCTGTAACTACACCGAATCCGGTGGCGGACGTGCTGCAAAAGGTACCATCACAGTCCCTAAGAGAGAAAGGGTGCTTATCGGCATAGATGACACTGATACAAAAGAAGAAGGTGCCACCTGGACGCTAACCCATAACATGGCAAAGGCACTGGACTGCAATGAACATGTTTACCTCTCACATTCACTTGTGCAACTTTTCCCGGTATCTGCAAGGACACAGAACTGTGTTTCCACAGTTCTGGAATTCGGCTGTGTGGATGAGAATGCCAAACAGGAATTGCTTGAAAGCGTAAAGGCAGCCCTGTTGAAATACAGTGTCTCCGATGAGACCGGAATGGTAGTACTATCAGACTTCGACGCAAAGAAGATGAACGAGTACAGCAAACAGTGTCGCAGTGGAGAGCTTACCAGGGAATATGCAATGCAGTGTGCAAAGGACAACGACGTTGATATCTGGCTTGACGGCAACGGTGTCATAGGTGCACTTGCAGCACTGGCATGGTTCGCACAACCCGATGATTCGGTCAAGCTGAGCGCACAATTAGAAGAATAATAGTAATAATTAGAATCTGACAAAGAAATGACAGGTAATGAGGATACAACCGGCCTTGAAGCAATATATCTTGCAGCGATCGACAGCAATGTAAGCTTCATTACTGCCGTTGCCGGATATCCCATGACTGCCGTTGCAGATCACTTTTTTGAGAATAAGGATTCCAGCAACTATAACATCCACTGGTTCACCAATGAGAAATCAGCCATGGAGGCTGCATTAGGCGCTTCGGTCACCGGACAAAGGTCAATAGTTATGGTGAAGCACGTTGGTATGAATGTGCTATCTGATCCGCTCATGACCGCCATGATGCACACCACAGGTGCAGGGATCGTTATACTTGCAGGTGATGACCCCGGAGCAAAGGCTTCCCAGAACGAGCAGGATTCACGCTTCTACGGATCGATTTCGGAGACTGCCGTCTTTGACCCGGCAACACCGCAGGATGCCTATGATTCACTCAACATGGCCTTTGGACTCTCTGAGGAAGCAAAGGTTCCTGTCATAATGAGAATAACGGACCGTCTGGAAAAGGAAGAAGAACATATTTCCAGAGCAAATACCGGCAAGGTAACTGATGATCCTGAAAGAGGATTTGACAGGAACATCTGGAAACTCACCATGCATGGAAAGCATCAGCGGTTCCATACCGAGTCTGAACCCATCTTAAAACGTGAAGCTGAAGGTTCTCATCTCAACCGCAGGACGATAAATGGAGAGAAGGTTGGAATAATATCATCCGGTTATCCATCATCTGTCGTGGATGATCTGTTATCCACGCAGCTGGTATATTCGAACTATTCACATCTTGCACTGGGAGTAGTATCACCTTTCCCGGACAAACTGGTCAGGAAGTTCATAGACGAGCATGAACGCATAATTGTGATAGAAGAGAGTGAGGCTTTCATAGAATCACACATCAGCACATGTAACACCATTCTCGGAAAAAGGAGTGGACATCTGCCCACCGGAATGATAGAGAAGGAACATGTGGAATTCGCACTTGAGAACATCGATAAGGATGAAGTATCGAAGTATACAGAAATACAGACCATCATCACCAGAGGTTCAAGACCGATCTGCAGTGACTGTCCTTTCATGCCTCTGTACAATGTTCTGCATGATATCAGGCCGGTGGCAGGAGATATGGGCTGTTCCATACGTACAGCTCCTGACCCGCTAAATGCAGTTGACACAGGCTTCGCACTTGGAGGTGCGATATCCACTGCCTGTGGTTTCCCCGGAAAGGGCATAGCTGTCATAGGGGACTTCGGACTTGCACACTCAGGTATCGTCGGACTCATAAATGCAGTGGATGGTGGTTTCGACCTTCTCGTGATAATACTGCAGAACGAGATAGCTGCTATGACCGGAGGACAGGGCACACCGGACCTGCAGGAAGTTGTAAGGACACTGGTACCTGATATGATGACTATCGATATCGACAAAAGTATCAGTTCAGAAGGAACTGCAAAGACACAGGATATTCTCAAGGAACTCATAGAAAAGAAGATGGAAACAAAAGGTGTTTCCGTAATCTATCTTGAAGGAAAATGCATCAAGTTCTGAGCCTTTTTCAGACAACCTGACCCGATCATGATCAGGTCAAGTGATAACATCTGTTTGAAGTTTCAAATTCATTGTTTTAAATATATAGTTTTAAATTTATAATTTCAAATTTGAAATATCAAACAGTTATCTAATAATTAGCAGGAAAAGTTCACATTAAGCCCGAGAATCTCCACCGAGCCTTCGTGGATATCACGTGCTATTTCGGCACAACCGATAGCTGCACTCCACCTGTCCAGTACATGAGCCTTCACACCAAGATGCTTCTCTATTCTTTCCACCACATAAGATGCTTCACCAACCGAACCTTCAATGACTATCTCGGCCTCTGAGCCATAGTCCCTCATAAGGATCTGCATACCTGCAATCTCCATAGCTGCGAAAAGTGCGATACTGTCCAGAGCAAGTATTGCCTGCGGATCATCTTTTTCGGCTGCTTCAAGGAGATCATGCCGGTTCGAGAAAGGAGTGTTCTTGAGAACACCCGAACGTACAAATGCGTCGTTGGCACTCATCTTTCCGGAATCCACTTCCCTCAGTGCACGTACATCCAGTGGTCCGTGCTGCAGACCGGGAGCAAAGATGCAGGCATCTATAGCACCGATAAGCTTCCCTGCTGCAACGCCTACTGTCACGGTGTTTGAGCTAATATCGGAAAGAATGAAATCCCTTGATCCGAGAGAATAAGCATGATATGCAATACCGATCTTTTCAGGACTTGTGGAATGTGAGAATACATTAAGACGGGCATCCGTATCACTCCCGTCATGAATACCGGGTATGACCACAGCAGGGATGCCTGAAGCTTTGACAGCATCGAATACACGGCTTCCACCGCCGGTCTTTTGTCCGATACCTTCTATGCTCCTGACACCACGGTTCTCCAACGTCCTTATGTCCTCGATGTCACGTATTCCATCACCCATTGAATATGTCACGGCCATGAGAGATATATCCTCACGCTTCACACCGAAAGCCTCCTCCATGGATGCTACAAGCTGGGATTCGGTCATTTCGGCAGCCTCTGCCCGAGGGATCTCAAGTCTCAGCACATCCCCATCTGGAAAAAGTGCAGCAAAGCGCATTGCAGTAGTACCGTGATCGATCCCGACGAACATATTATTCCACCTTTGGCATGATAAGTCCAATAATTCTGATAACTCTGATAAGTATTATAATTCTGACAATAAGGAATTAATTTCTTCCATGATACGCTCGCCATCTGAAAAGCTGCCCACCGTGGTCACAAGGCGCAACTCCTGAAAGGATGTGCCATGTGAGATAAGCAGCCTGAGGTTTCCCCTGTCATCCGGTCTTAGTACCCTGGCAGTCAGGGTTCCACCTGAATTACCCTTGCCCTTGACCTTGATCACAGAGGGGATGATCTTTTTTACATCAGGATGTCGGCTTACTAACGATACTACCTTTTTACCAGTCCTGCCACCAATTATTGTAGTGTGGGAACCACCAAGTTTGGACTTTGGTCTGCTAACTTCTTTGCTACCGATAGTATCACTCATTTCAAAGGGAAAGATAAGAAGTAGTATAAAGCAATAGTGGTCAGGTTTTAAGGAGCGGTAACAGGAACCAGAAGAAAATATGAGAAACTGATAATGAAAGAATATTAGAACACAGGATATGTAAGAATAAAAAAGAGAATGACCTTTAAGATCATATCTCCTGAATGTCAGCCATATCGATAAGTTTGATCCCTGCGTCCTGCAGTATCTTTATGGATGCCTCGGTGTCACTCACCCTGAGAATGAGAAGTGCCTTCTCGGTCTTTGTGACAAAAGCATAGGCATAGTCGATATTGATATCTTTGTTACCAAGTACATCAGCGATCTTCCCGAGTCCTCCGGGAACATCCTCCATCTCGATACCAAGAACACTGGTCTCAGATACTGTGAATCCGGCATCATGCAGGACCTCATGTGCAGCATCGGGCCTGTCAACCACCATTCTGATGATACCGAAGTCTCCTGCTTCGGCGATGGTGAAAGCCCTGATGTTTATACCGGCTTTTCTGAAGTTCGCTGCAATGTTAGCAAGACGGCCTGGCTTGTTCTCGGCAAAAAGGGATATCTGCTTGATTATCTTCTCTTCCATGATAAACACCTGCGAGTTTCTTTAAATTCTATAGAAAGTTATGTCCTGTAGAATATTATAGCTTTCTGTTGTCCGTCACTTTCTTTGCCTTACCCATGGACCTTGGGATGGTTCCCTTCTCCACCAGTTCGACCTTCACTGCAAGGTTGAGAACATGCTTCAATTCGGTCTGTACCTTCTTCTCCAGAGCAATGATATCATTGACCCTGTCACTGAATGCCTCATCGGTCATCTCGATCTGTATGGTCATGGTATCAAGTTCGTTCACCCTGTCCACTATGATCATGAAGTGTTCCCCTACCTCAGGGATCGTCATAAGCACAGATTCAACCTGTCCGGGGAATACGTTAATGCCACGAACGATGAGCATGTCATCTGCACGACCCAGTACCCTCATGATACGTGGATGTGTACGTCCACATTTACATGTTTCCTTGTTGATGATCGTGATATCACCAATGCGGTACCTGATAAGTGGAAGTGCTTCCTTTGCAAGTGTAGTGATCACGAGTTCTCCGCGCTCACCGTCACCCAGTTGCTCACCGGTCTCCGGGTCGATGACCTCGATAAGGAACTGGTCAGCCCAGATGTGTATACCGTCCTGGTACTGACACTCCGTACAGAGAGGACCGCTGAGTTCAGAAGTACCATAGATGTCATAGGCCTTGATCCCGGTTGCTTCCTCTATCCTGGCCCTCATTTCCTCGGACCAGGGTTCAGCACCGAAGACCCCTGCCTTAAGATTCGTATCATTCTGTATACTGATTCCATTCTGCTCCGCAACCTCGCTCATGAAGAGGAAATAGGATGGCGTACAGGCGATCACACTGCTTCCAAGGTCCTGCATGAGCTCAAGTTGCTTTTCCGTGTTACCCGAACTTGTAGGAAGAACCGTGGAACCAACCTCCTCAGCACCATAGTGAAGTCCAAGACCACCGGTGAAAAGACCGTATCCGTAACTGACCTGAATGACATCACCACGTCCGACACCAATAGAGGCCAATGCCCTTGCAAGGGATGTGCTCCATTCATGTATATCGTTCTTTGTATATCCTACAACAGTGGGTTTTCCAGTCGTCCCTGATGAGACATGGAAACGAACAAGCTGTTCATTGGGTACACAGAACATGCCTGTAGGATAAGTGTCCCTGAGATCGGATTTATAGGTGAAAGGCAATTTCTTAAGGTCGTCAAGTGTCTTGATATCCTCTGGCCTGACACCTGCCTCATCAAATCGTTCCTTATAGAAATCCGAATGCGTGTAGACATAGTTCACCAGATTCCTGAGCTTCTTTTCCTGTAATTTCTCCAGTTCGTCGACTGGCATCCTTTCAACCATTGGGTTCCAATACTCTATCATCTAATTGCCCCTTGTCAGATAAATTAAAATAATTACTTAAGATCCTTCATTTTCCTCTTTCAACGAATCGCATATGGAGGGATTTGGTTTGCCTTTCAGAACATCACGTATCCTGTCCTTGCACTCCCCGATGATGGTATCCATATCTGCCACCACATCGATACCGGCAGCACCTGCATGTCCTCCTCCGGTACCATCATAGTTCTTGCTTATATCCTCCATTATCTTGCCCAGGTTGACACCTGCAGCAACCGCTTCACGCTTTGCCCTTCCACTTACCCTTATGTTCCTGTCACGGGAAGTGCCTATAAGAGCTACATCTGCCCCGACGTTAAGGAACATAGAGGAAGCAGCGCCTCCGAAGGAATTGACGTGGGAATCCACCAGGAGCCAGTCATCCACCCTTTCGATGGTTGCCCTGGTAGCACATTTCAGCATTGCGATACGCATCGATATGTCCTGTGGTGTTGCTGCCATCATTTCCAGTACATCTGCATATTCGACCCCGCTGCATGCTATGATCTCAGAGACGGTCCTGAAAGTGTCCTGAGTTGCATGTTTGAAATGGCCTGTATCGGTTATGATACCCGTCAAAAGACCCATGGCCGTGCGTCGCATTACAGGAGCACCCATGGAACGGAGTATATCGAAGACCATCTCTGCAGTGGATGTTGCATGTCTGTGAAGATAGAATTCGGCATTCTCAATAAGAGCCGTAGTTGCATGATGATCGATCACACAATACTTACCGAGCTTTATGTCATTAAGCTGAGAACTGGTGGAAGTATCAACTACAAGAGTAATATCATATTCAGATGGATCGGGGTTTTCGACCACATCTATAGCGAGTTTATCAATAAGTAGTGAAGCAACCCTGTTACAGCCATCTACAAGGCCGATGGTCCCACCAAGGGCCTCCGAAAGGGCAAAAGCACTGCTTACTGCATCTGGATCAGCATTCCGGTGGCAAAGATAAAGAATATTATTGTAATCCAGGAGTTTATTGAAAAACTCCGTTTCTTCAACTTGCATGGAAACCTCTGGACATCACCGGTCTTTCAACCGATAATGTCAACAGTGTAGGGAAGGCTTACTGGGCCTGGTTCCCCATGGACTGTTCGATCTGTTCCTGAAGTTGTGTGAAACGCTTTGAGATCCTTTCTTCCTGTCTGGAAATAGACTGTAATCTAAGTGAAAGTGTCTCTACCTTCTCATTCAATTTAGAAACTGCGTCTTCCTTACTGGACTTGATCTGCAGTTCGCCTACCGTGCGGTAGATGACAGCATCCTCAGGAACACTTTCAAGTTCTTCAAGTGCCATCTGGGATTCTTTCTGCAGGGATTCCATCTGGGATTTCTGCATAGCAAGGGACTGAGCCTGCTGCTGAACCTGCTGCAACTGCGCTAACTGGTTCTGTATCTGTGGGGGTATTTGTGTACTCATTTGGTTTCACCTGGCATACCAATAAACCTGAAGGGATTTTAATGTTTCTATATCCGGCAACACAAAAACAATGATGTGAAGATGGAATGGAGCCGCAAATAAAAAGAGATGACAGACTTATCACAGGATCGTCATTTCAGACATTCTGAGGTTTCAGAAGCCACCTGGATCAGACGTAACCAGGTGTTAAGTGTTGAACGCATGGATACAAGATCATCAGACCTCACGGTAAGTATAAGTGAGGAATCCTCAACACCCATATCCACGGATGAACGGTCAGTTACCTGACTCTCAAGTTCCGGTTTCAGAGAACGATAGATAGAAGAAGCTTCGGATGTCCTGAAGACAGACCTTGTTACAAGGAGCAATCCTCATCACCTTCATAGACCTTATAGCTCCTTATCTTCAGGCTAAAAAGGACCTTTTCCTGTTCCTTGAAGGTCATTATATTTTCTGAGATATCCAGCACAGGATGAAGCGAGCCCTGATCCACGTCACCTGTCAACAGACCTGCTATCAAAGGTACGAGCTCATTATCCCCTTCTATTACAGCACCCGAGAACCTGGAATATGAGACAGGTGCGGATAACATTGAGATATAAAGTGATAATATGCAATTACCCTTCGGACCATAGAATGCAATACTACCAGGGTTGCCGTGATATTCACCAACGACAATAAGAGAGGTGTCATGGGAAAGGCCAAGGACCTCACCCATACTCATCTTACCACGATTGGAATACTCACAACCGAAAAAAGATGCCAGATGCTTACATAAAGTACGCGTTCCGGCAGAAGGTTTGCGAGAAGAAGTGATCAGCATCGCTTCTTACTCTGCTTTGATGCGCTTGATGGTTGTTGGACGCTCTTTCACAAGGATACGGTGTCCACAGTATGGACAGCGGATACCTGTATACTCGTAGTCGATCTCAACATCCCTTTTGCATCTTGTACATTTATAGGCCATATGAACCTTACTCTGCTGCTGCTGCTTCCTTTGCCTTCTTTACAGAACGAGCTACAGTCTTGCCTACGTTGGTCTGAGGCAGGAATGTACCACCAGCGAATGTGTAATCACACTTGCTGCATCTCCATATACCTGTACCCATTCTCTTGACGGTAGGACGTGCACATTCCGGGCACTTGTGTGCTGCACGCATCTTCTCTTCAAGGTCCGCTACTAATTTACGGTCCCTTCTACCATAGCGAGTACCAAACCTACCGGCGGATCTGGATACTCTACCTTTCCTCGTATACTTTTTTGCCATGAATCTTATCTCCTTGAAATGTGTGGATATTATGATATTGATGTTTAGTTCAGATATTCAACAGATGGGCTTCCCTTAGTTCGGATGCTTTCTGGCAGGCCACTGAAACAGCCTTTAACAACTGTTCCTCGGTCAAAGGACCATCGCCACTCTTTTGCATACCGGATATTGAACCATCCTGATTTGAAACGATGGTAATACGTGTCTCACAGACGGTTTCCTCGTCAAGGCCAGGGTCTACCATCATCTCGCCGCCAATGTTCACCAGTGTTATGGCAACAGGCATGTCCCTGATAGGCATTGGCATATCCTCGCCCTTCCCTTCACGCTTACCGGGTACTGTTGCTGTCAACAGTGCTGCAATTGCGCCCAGAGAGGATGCATCCTGAATATTTCCGTAGTTATTGAGAACATGGACATCTATGAATACCATCCATACTTCTTCTCCCTCCGTAATACACAACTTATTTAAATCAATTGCGCCTGACTCACGGATTCCCCTGTCAGTTACACGGGCCATCTCTATTGCATTCTCCTTAGGAGGACCTGCTTCAAAATCAGGTGAAGCGAGAGGGTTCAGCTCCAGGCTGGTGATGATGACACCCTGGTCCGCAGAGTCCGGGAATGGAGTACCTACCTGAAGTTTGACACCAACAAGTACCTCTGTCTCTCCCAGCTTTACCCATGCAGAACCTTCTGCCTTCTCGATCACATTGGTCCTGATATCGATGTCCCTTATCTCATCAAATGTACGTCCATCCTCACGTTCTCCTTTGAGCATGAGGTTGTAAATATAATCCTTCTTAAGTACAGACATTACTTCGTTACCCATGATCACACCTCGGGAGTCTCTTCTTCATCATCTTCATCGAGATCCTCGAAGGAGGGACCTGTTTCAACGACCTCGACTTCCAGTTCATCAAGATCATCCTCATCATCCTCTTCAGCGTCCTCTTCGATATCTTCAATATCCTCATCGTCTGCATCAGAGTACTCATCTTCTTCATCTTCTTCTGAAGACTCTTCAACATCGACATCTTCCTCGTCGTCGACATCTTCCTCGACATCGCCTTCGATATCCTCTTCGACATCTTCTTCTGAGGATTCGAGAGTACTTTCAACAATTGCTGAGACATCCTCTTCATCATCCTCAGGGATCTCAACATCCTCGAGTTTTGTGAACTTGTTCTTGAGGGCCTCTTTCTGGATCTCAAGGATCTGACTGCATCCTTCCTTGCACATCTCAACGGCTTTCTTGAACTCTTCCTGTGTAACGTCACCATCCATCTGAAGGAGGGTGATCTCGCCATCTGAGGTAATAGCCATTGGGATATCCGCATCACCATAGTTGTCTTCAGGTTTGTTAAGGTCGAGTACCAGCTGTCCGTCAACCTTTCCTACAGCACATGCAGAAACAAGTCCCTTCATTGGGATCCCTGCATCTGCGAGAGCCACAGAGGCTGCGTTAATAGCTGCTGTACGGGTTCCGGCATCTGCCTGGAGGACCTCGGTAAGGACATCTATCACAGCACCAGGATACAGGTGAGTGAGGATCACAGGCTCGAATGCTTCCCTGCTTACCTTTGATATCTCGATGCTCCTTCTGCTAGGTCCCGGCCTTATGCGGTCCTCTACAGAGAAAGCTGCCATATTATAACGGTATCTTATATATACAGAATCTGCCTTCTGTAATCTTCTGGGGTGGAGTTCCCTTGGGCCATATACTGCCGCAATCACCTTGTTCTTACCCCATTCCAGATAACATGAACCATCAGCCCTGGAGACCACACCGATCTCTATCTTCATAGGCCTGATCTCATCAACACGCCTGCCATCCAGACGTAATCCATTTTCATCAATGAACTTTTCAGGTTTATCACTCATATTAATTCTCCAATGTTAGCACATTCCCCTATCGATAGAAAAGAGACCATCCAGGTCAATTATCATCATCCAGAAGTGCATCTACTTTTCTGCAAGTATCTTCCCTTATCTCGCATTCATCTTCTGCATCTTCAGCAAGATCGGTCTCCAAAACAGCTTCATCCTTCTCTAAAACATCATCCTCACCTTTAAGGAAGTGAGATACCCTGTCCGTCAGACCGGATGTGTGAGAATGTTTCATTATAAGCTCAATAGCTTCTGTGAGAAGGTCCATTTCACTATCTTTACCTTTTATCCATATCCTTCCATTCTGACCCACGAATATTTCGCAACCAGTCTCTTTCTTAAGCATCGATACCATAGAACCACCATGTCCTATGATACGCGGAACCTTCGTAGGTGATATCTTAATAACGCGGCCAGTATCAAGTGACCTCAGACCACGCTCTCTCATGGTCAGTTCGACCTTCATGGATGAATTTACATCTTTTATACGAAGCAATACGGAAGTTCCGAAGTCCATCTCTTTTATCATCTTATCGGAATCCACACGTCTTGGATACTCCGATACGTGCAACAGCCCGTCATAGGGTGATGAAATATCGAATATCCAGTTAGAAGGAGTAACATCGATAACTGTACCGATAACATAGTCCCGGGGTGATGGAATATACTTCCCGGAAAAAGGTATTACAGATATCTTCTTCTTTGCGTTCTTTACTCCGTATAAAAGTGAGTAGACCTTTCCGTCCTTTACGTAAGTACCCGGACCGGAATCAGCCTTGTTCTCGGACAGTAGCTGCCCCGGAATTACAATTTCGCGCTCCATTATGCAGCCTCATAACAATTTAGTTTCAGCGTCCCCTTTGGTAAGGTGATTGACAAGACCATAGAAATCATTCTGCAGACCCGCAGGCATCCTCACAACCGCCACCCATGAACCGTCGCTCTGCCACTCGTTCTTCATTAGAGTTGCAAAACCTGCGACCTCACCATAGGCTTTTGCTGCGTAGTCTCCCGGGATCTTCACGGCAACGTCGACCTCCTCGAACCTGATAGGTATGATAGGACGGATCGCCTTCATTACAATGGTAACCTGTTCATCAACACCTTTGAGTGGATCGATATGGACCTTGGCCTCTTCCATTGCCTTTTCGATCCTTCCCGGTGGATGTGGGGCTCTTGTCTGGGGGTTTATGGCATTCTGTGCAATGGTCGTTATGACCTTTCTTGTCTTCTCTTCCAGAATGTGCTTCCTCTGTTCCTTTGTGAGTTGCAGGTCACCATGAACAAGGATATGTTCAGCGACCTCCATCACATTACTGGTATCAAAAGTGGTCAGCAGGTCAGATTCAGCAACATGGTCCCCTTGATTCGCATCATAGAATATGGATTCTACAGCGATTATATCTTCGATATTGACCTTCTCTCCCCTCTTCAGCGCAAAAGCACCATCGGGTTCCACAAGGACTTCGAAATTATTCTTTCCTTTCTTGAGCCTTGCAATAACAGCCTCATCAAGAGATACCATATCAATTCACCCCATCATTAAATATTACTTATTCAGTTGGTCCTTCCTGGTCTTCCGATTCTTCCTGGTCTTCTTCTTTCACTTCGTCCTTGAGCTCTTCACTTACCCTTGACACAAAAGTTGAGACCTCTTCCTCGGAAAGTTTCCTGAACTGGCGGTCCTCAAGTGTCACAACACCAAGCTCAAGGGTTGCAGCATCCACCTTTCCTTCTGCGGATTTGTAGAGTGCCTTCATACCAAGCATAATGGCAGCATCTATGTCCATATCTTCAGCATAATCTGCCTCGAATATCTCCATGAATGCATTTCTTCCGGCACCTATAGCTGTTGCCTTGTACTCAAGGAGTGCACCACTTGGATCGGTCTCGAACAGACGTGGACTGGAATCGTCAACACCTGCTATGAGAAGAGCGGTACCGTAAGGACGAACACCACCATACTGTGTGTATGTCTGTTTGTGGTCGCAGATCTTCTTGGCAATGACCTCAACACCAATTGGCTCATCGTATGAGACCATGTTGATCTGGGCCTCTACCCTTGCCCTGTCTACGAGTGAACGGGCATCAGCTACAAGTCCTGAAGTTGCAACGCCGATATGATCATCGATCTGGAATATCTTCTCAATGGATTCTGCCTCTATCAATCTGCTTGTGATCCTCTTGTCTACAAGCAATACCACACCGTCCTTTGCTTTAACTCCGGCTGCGGTCGTGCCCCTCTTTACAGCCTCTCTTGCATATTCTACCTGAAAGAGACGTCCGTCCGGACTAAAAACTGTAATAGCACGATCATAACCCATCTGTGGTGTCATTTGCATCTTCACTTCATCTCCTGATTGATCATTAAATAATTTATATACAATAACTTACTGAAATATGCGTTCTACTCATTTATATGTGACTGTCTTTCGGGATTAAATACATCTGCACCCTCTAAATACTTTGTTGTTGCACCAAGAACCGTACCGGATACACCAAGTATATGGAAACTTACCCTCTTACCCTTTATATGAGTGATCGTGGCAAGTACAGCACGTGTCTCACGGACATGTTCCCTGTCACAACTGATGATCCCCTTAAGGTCCTCAAAGGCAAAGAGCCATATATTACACTCACTGGAACCAAGATCACCAAGAAGACTGCCCGACGCGGAGAAGATCTCCTTTATCACTTCATCCCTGCTGATATCAGCCCCTGTGATCAGTTCGAATGCAAGATATCTTTTATTCTCCCGCATTGTAGGAGGGAGCACTTTCATTGTCCATCACCGCCTTCCGATGGAACATCAACGATCTCCACACCTTCAAATACATGATTTTCAGAAGGACGGTTCCTTTTCAGGATATTTTCCGGCACATCAGACAGTCCCTTTAACGCCTCTTCGCGAGTCATACCAAAAAGAGATGCAAGGGCCATAAGCTCACGAGGAGCACGCATATCATACAATGAACCTGCATTGCTTGTGAGAACGAAAGGAACATCATATTTGCGGATGATCCTGAGATCATTCCTGAAATTAGAAAGGGCCCTTACCCTTCTTCCACCTCGCAGACCTATGATATGGGACAGGTCAAAGGATATCGCAACATCGTTGTCACTTGCAGACTTTGCAAGGACGTGATTCAGGCCATTATCCTTCATGGAACCGAAATTAGAAAGAATATCTACATTGGAATTCTCAACCGCTGCACGATTGATGCTTTCACTGCCCCCATGAACAACGATCACATCGACCGTCTGGCGGAACTTCCCGACTAAACCGTGCAACTTTGAAGCATTCTCCGTCCTCAGTTCAACCCCGCTGATGATATCGAGACCATCAATTACAGTTGAACGTTCTGGTTTGCAGGAATTGAAAGGATTTGTGACGGCAACGCCCGTATATCCAAAGTGCTTTGCAAGGGCAGCCATTTCTTCTATCGTGTTCTTTCCTTCGGGAACGGTGTGGACATTCAGGTCGTAGAATCTGGTACTAACCAAACAATTCCTCCACGATATGCCCTGCCTCAAGACGGTTCTTGGGGTAAGTGGCGATCTTTACCTTTACAGTGATAGAATCGGATGAAGAACTAAGTACTATATCACCAAGGAAGGCAGACTGTTTATCGAACCTCATATGGAATAGCTGGTCATCATCCAGCCTGTCGGGCATCTCACTGCGCAGGGTCTCTACATCCTCTGGAGACATATTCCCCCGGATGAACCTGGCAAGCTTTACAGAATCCGATCTGCGGGTGATCTGGGAACTGAGCATCACAGAGGAATTACCATAATGACCTTCAATATCAGTTACATCAACAAATTCATCGGTAACAGCATCATCAGGCATGCCCATGGCATTCCGTAAAAATAGGTCCAGGGCAGCACGTACCCTGGAAAGATCCTCAGTAGAGTGCGCGATCACGCGCAGGTTGATATAATGGATCACTTGCCTCTGTTAAGGTTTGATCTGATACTTGGCCTGTTCTTCTCAGTACCTGTACCACGTGACATCATACCTCTACCCTTGCGACCTGCACTGGTCTTACCGCGCTGTGCACGTCCCTTCTGGGTGTTAGCACAGATCCAGTTGAGGTTCTTGTCGCTCTTGATAACAGGATGGCTTGGGTCTACGAGAATGACCTCATACCACTTTGATCTTCCGTCCTGACCAACCCAGTAGGAGTTGAGGACTTCCATGTTAGGGAACTTCCTTCCGGCACGTTCTTCAGCGATCCTCTGGATGCTCATTCCACCGGATATCTTGTTCTTACCCATGCGCTGTGTACGCCTTCCACGGATGTACCTTGACTTTCTAAGGCCACCTCTGCGTACCTTTACACGAGCTACGACTATTCCCTGCTTTGCCTTATATCCAAGAGAGCGTGCACGGTCGATACGGGTTGGGCGTCTGATCTTTGTGACTGATCCCTCTCTTCTCCATTCCTGGAGCCTTTCCCATCTGAGTTCGTGGACATATGTGTTGTCCGGGTCTTTCCATGCGTCCCTTACGTATGCATAATATGATTTTGACAATTAGTTCACCTAAGTTCCATTTCTAGTTTCACGGTTCAGCAACCCTTTATGGTAGCTACATTCCCACGGGACTTGTCCCGACAATGAAACAGGACTACTACTTAACGTGATCTAATTTAAACCTTTGCACCACAACAGCAGAATGAAATGGAGATTATCAAATTAGCTCATCTTTTTCTCCATTCTAATTTGACAAGCTTTTTCTCACACATAATTTGCAAATGAATTTGGATTTTTGACCTTGTTTTGCAAATTTGCAATCAGCATCAATTGATAAACAACAAAGTTCATGGTAACATAGAGTTCTCTGCTTCCTTTTCTGATTGATCTAACATCAAATTTGAGAATATGCTTCACATGCTTGTGAAACCTTTCACAATCTTGTCTTGTCCCTTTTTTCTTCTGGAATTCTGCATCCTCCATGTTCTGATTTCTTAGATACATTCCAACTTGCTTTGACCTTCCATGTTTGTAGAGGAACTTCAATTTTCTGTTAAGTGGAAAGTGGGGGTCTCCCCCACTTTTCCACATCTTGTTCATCCAATGATTGATTCTCTCTATTCTTCCTTCCTCACTGACAACAGCATCAGAAGGAAGGGATATTGTAGGATTCACATTAAGATCATTCCAGATATCTGCGTAGTTAGTGAATGAATCATATGCACCATCCAAAGCATATGAATCAACTTCAGGATTCAATCTTTTCAAGAACTCAATATGCTGTTCCAGTTGTGGAGAATCATGTGCCAGTCCCTTTGTATACGTCATGTACAATGGACAAGTTCCGATTAATGTGATATGCGCTTTATCCATTTTACAGTTATAATGCGGATTATAATCACTATGCTTGTCGTACCTAGAAGCTTCAATAGGTGTTGAATCTGTTTTTAGGTCCTTTGAAGATGTTAGATCTAGTATTCTCGAAGCTACTTTTTGCATTATTTCCCGGAATCCATTTTCTCCTAACCTGTATTTCACAAAGTGGTGAAGTGTTGCTCCAGTTGGCATTGAAATATCATCGTTCGTATTAACAAAACGAAGAAGCAGAGCTTCTTCATCTGTTAGCGATGAGATAGTTTTGTCAAATGAGAGTTTTCTGAAACACATGACAATGGTGAGTTTTATCATAGAAGAAACACGATACTTGAAATGCCAGTCTTTATTGGAATAGTAGTTGTTTTCAACATGCTGTGCGATATCATCGATATTAAGAGAATGTAGCAACCGGCAAATTGACACATTATCTTTACCAACGTAGTTTCGAATGGAGTCCTCAAAGAGGACTCCTTTATACACAGTACAAATATCCTCCATGAGACTGGCCAAATTTATACTATATGAATCTATTGACCTAGCTACTGTTTTTTTTGGGGGGGGGGGGGGGGCGAGGTCTTAAAGAAAAAAGAGGTAAGCTTTTAAGTCAAAATTCTAATTTGATGGACTCGAAATGAATATTGGAACATTATACAATACCGGCAAAACAAATGATATACTATGAACATGGTATATAAGTCCAGTTCACGAAGGATCAGGATACACAGAGGGATCAGATGAACAGGATGAAGCTAAACTATTACATAGACCTTGTTTTGACAGTACTGTTCCTTATAGTTGCAATAACAGGTTTTGTCATGTACCTTGTAATACCCTCTGGAGTACCAAAAGGACGATATCAGGAATATCTGGGGATCACAAAGGCCACATGGACACTCATACATAACAGGTCAGCGATACTGATGACATTGTTCGCAGGAATCCATCTTGCACTACATAGAAAATGGATTTGTTGCACAACAAAGAACATAGTCGGAAAAGAGAAAGATGATGAATGTGACCTGGAATAAAGATATTCGGCCTCACATCAATAGTGATCAGACACCTACTGGAATTTGCTCAGATCCTCACCTGAGCGCAGTATTCCGGTAACATTACCATTATTGTCCTTTAAGAGAGTATCATACCAGCGCATTGGGATCTCATTACCATCCTTTGTGATCGCAGGCAGCTCAATGAACTCAGGCAGCTCATCCTGACCTTCCAGCGCCTTTGAGAACTTCTCCCTGAGATTGGTCCTTTCTTCCTCAGGCACAAGCAAGTTGATAAAGTCATGCCCTATAAGTTCGAACTCACCATAACCAAGGACATCATTGCCTTTACTATTGACAAGATGGATCTTCATATCATTGTCAATTACAAAGACAATAAAACCGGCAACATCCAGATAGTTCATTGCCTCATTCCTTTCAGCAAGTATCTTATCCTGAAGGTGTTTTATTCTTAAAAGAGACCTGACCCTGGTCACAAGCTCGAGACGGTTCACAGGTTTACCCAGGAACTCATCGGCACCGACCTCAATACCTTTGATACGGTCATCCTTACCGGACAGTGCAGTGACCATCACAACAGGAAGGAACTGTGTCTCCACCGATGTCTTCAGTACACGGCAGACCTCATACCCGTTCATATCGGGCATCATCACATCAAGAAGGATAATATCAGGTTTCTCACTTTTGACCTTATCCAGTGCTTCCTTGCCACTATAGGCAGGGATCACTTCATAATCGGACCTGAGGTAGAGACCCATTAACTCAACTATAGCTTGCTCGTCATCTACTATGAGTACTTTATCCCGGTCTTGCATGGATCATAGGCTCCCATTTTATATATGGCTTGAATAAATTCATTACAATATAAATCTAATGCTTATAATACATTATCTACATACATTATATAGGTAAAATTATTATTTTAACATTAACTATTAATTATATAGTTCTATCCACATATAAAGTTTAGGCATAAAAAAGAGTACCCACCTTGCAGATATCACTGCAAGGATAGAAAGTGGGGTTGGTGAGATTCGAACTCACGATCGACGGGTCTCTCCGAACAGCTGCAAAAAACAGCTTAGGTTCTTGAGCACACATCAGTGCTCCAACGGTTCCTCACAGACCTACCCCGTCGGGTTGGTCTCAGTAGACCCGTTGTTCATCATTTATCCGCTGGAGCCCATCGCCATGCCGGGCTAGGCCACAACCCCATATTTTCGGGCAGTACCCCCTCAATACATCTTATCAAAGATATATTTAGCGGTACCACTCGCTCTTCTTTACCATAAAACCTTATAATTCTTCATCAGCAACCCTGTTAAGATCACCGAATTTGCATAATTCGTCACAGAGATCCTCTATCTTTAAGCGGAGCTCTTCCATTGTGTGACCGAACATGCCTGTCAGATATATTGCGCCGCCTGCGCCCACACCTTCCTTCACGAATCCGACCTCATACTGTTGCAATCCCTTGAAACCGGACTTGCCGAACTCAGGGTCAGCACCTTCGAATTCAGCACCTATCTCAGCAGCGAGTTCCACAAAATTGGCAGATTCATCACGTACCACATAACTGGTAGTGACGATCTTGATATTATCAGTGGAATAGCCCATATGTTTGATAACAGCGAATATAGAGGCCATCTGAGTTCCACCTGCAAGTATCACAGGAGTATCACCAAGACCTGCAGCGATCCCTGCAACTGCCACCATCATCGGATCCCCTACAGATTCCACAGCCTTAAGAGGTTGCTCACGCAGTGAACCAAAAGTGATACCAGAAGACCTCATTGCTTCTGCAACGACTTGTTTTTTAAGGTCAAGTGGATTTGAACTGGAACTGCTGCTGACGTTACCATCATAACCAAGTGACTGGAGTACGGCGTTTGCAGTTGTCGTACCGGCAGGAATACTTTCACCGATCACGATAAGGTCATGTTCCTTTGAAAGCTTCTCACCAAGCTTGAAAGCATTTTCAAAAACACCCTCAACGTTGTGCACAGCTACCTGTTTCCTTATATCATCACCGGGTTTCCCACCAATATCGATAAGTGGGACCTGTTCCGCAGGAAGGACACGCAGACCTGCATTAACGAACACATGGGGAATACCTGTGATCGAAAGCGCTGCACGCGTGATAAGGGCAGGCGTTGGTGTATCATACGGAGGGGTCATCGGGAGAATAGGAATATCGATGATAGTTCCTGTCTCGAGGACCTCAGCATCGCCTGCTGGCGTATAATCTGTCAGTTTTGCAGTCTTGCCGGCTGCAGAAAGGCCTTCTATGTAGGCCGTTTCCGTGTTTCCAAGAACGCACACAAACAACGGATTTTCAGGTATCCGGACTTTTTCAGGTGCTAATATATCCATGCCAATCGCCTAGATGTATTTTACAGGGTGTATATGACCTTTTCCAGATGGATCAGTATGTCCTTGCAACATATACCTGGGTATCTGCGTCCGAGCCACATACAGGACATTTGCCGGAGCATCCCTCTTCCTGGTCCGTTGGTATTCCAAGTATACCTGCCCCGATCTCATCCTCGATCTTAAGGCCACATTCCTTTTCACCACACCAGAACACCTTTGCGATTCCCTGAGAAAGTTTCTCCTTGATCGTCCCAAGGTCGGCACAGTCGAATATGCGCTCTTTGACACCCGCCATTGCCCTTTCATAAAGACTTTCGTGGATGTTATCGAGCAGTGCCTGGACATCCTCTGTGATATTGTCAAGAGATACCTGTTCCTTCTCACCGGTATCACGGCGTGCAAGCATTGCTGCATTGTTCTTGAGATCCCTCGGACCCAGTTCAAGTCTTACAGGAACACCGCGCATCTCCCACTTGTAGTACTTTGCACCAGGACGGCTGTCACTTGCATCCATGGTTACACGAATACCGGCTGCTTCCAGCTTTGCCTTGACCTCTTCACATGCCTCAAGGACACCTTCAGGCTTCTTGAAGATAATAGGGATTATGACCACCTGTACAGGAGCAACAGCAGGAGGAAGTACCAGACCCTTGTCATCGCCATGTATGGAAATGAGGGCAGCTATAGAACGTTCGGAGACACCATAACATGTCTGGAAAGCATAGACCTGCTCGCCTTCTTCATTCTCATAGGTGATGTCGAATGTCTTTGCAAAGTTATCACCAAGATGGTGAGCAGTACCGACCTGAAGGGTCTTGCCATCCGGCATAAGAGCATCGGTTGCGATGGTGTAATCCGCACCAGGGAACTTGTCCCATTCAGGCCTCTTAGAAGCAAGCACAGGAACAGCGAGCTGACGATAGAACTCGGTGTAGATCCTGATACCCTCATCCACCTGTGCAGCCGCATCATCCCATGTAGCGTGGACAGTGTGAGCTTCCTTGAACGAGGTGATCTCACGGAGCCTGATAAGAGGACGTGTGTGCTTTGTCTCATACCTGAACGTGTTGACGATCTGATAGAGCTTCAGTGGCATGTCCGCATGTGACCTGATCCACAACTTGTACATAGGATAGATAGCAGTCTCACTCGTAGGACGCAGGGCCAGTTTCACATCAAGAGGAGAGGTTCCTCCATGCGTTACCCAGTAGACCTCATCCTCGAATCCCTTGATGTGTTCAGCCTCTTTCATGAACTCATTCTCAGGGATAAGGAGAGGGAACATTGTTTCCTGATGGTCCTTATCAAGCAGCTTACGCATGATATCGTAAACATTTCTTCTGATATTGAAACCGAATGGGAACCAGACATACAGACCCTTTACAGGGTAACGTACATCCATGATCTCGCCTTTCTGGAGCAGGTCATTATACCATTCGCTGAAATTCTCTTTTGAAGGAAGCGCAGCCTCTTTTTCTTGCTCTGCCATATATTCACCTTTATAATTGGATAATGGCTACATTAAATGATACATTGCTTATAGCCATTTCCTTTACAGGTGGAAATAAAGAGCAGAAATTAGCAGATGATAGCTGAAATAATATGGATAAAAGAAGAAAAGAAAAAAGAGATCGATGAAGGAAACGATATTTCATTCCTTCAATTGATGCTCACTGTCACTTGCATCAAGCTCGACATCTGAAGTAGTGGCATCGAAGACGATCATTCCGGTCTTCAGGCTTCCTGCCTCGTCCTTATCAAGAACAATGGACTGCGCCTTGTCAGAGATTATGGCACTGTTACCGAATGGGTCCTCGATCACAACAGTAAGAGGACGCTTGCCTTCAATGGTTTCCTCCAGATACTTCTGTATCTCAAGTCCCTTTGAGTGTTTTTCCTCGTCACCATCTTCTTTTGCCCATTTGGTTGCAGTGATGACTACCTTGTATATCCGGTCAAGTACACCTTCGATGTTGGTAATGTAAGAATCGGAGATCGATCCGGGTTCAACATCTATCCCGAGTTCCGGTATCCTTATGGTGCCTGATGTGGAACGTACGACCCTGCTGTTAAGGTCCTCAAGGTTCTCCACTCTGAGCACATACCTCATCGGCTCCTTCTGGGTAAGGATCAGTGTATCCGCAAACCTGAAACTGCACTGGCACGCCGCAGTGACATACATCACTTCGCCAAAATAAGGGATCTCATCACCCTGCCACCTGATAATAAGCTCTTCATGGCAGAGCGGGCATGATGACCGCGTCTGAAAACTTCGGCAGGCTTCGGTTTCGCTCAATATCTCCCACCGAGGATCTTGGATCTGTCGATCTTGATTCCTGTTGGAGTTACAAGGACCTGATCGTCCTTTATACCGGCGATATCGCCATGCACATCAAGTACAACTTCCTTGAGGTCCTTCAAAGCACGGTCAAGCAATAGCTTGTCAACTTTGATATTGGAGATATCGATCATAACGATGTTACCATCATAGACCTCTTTCTTAAGAGATGTGAGTTCATTCAGGTTTGTGAGTTCTGCAACCCTGATGTAGGTCTCTGCAGGCTCATCATCCAGAACCTCCTCATACTTGGTGAGGTCAAGTTCGGTATATTCATCCTCAGGAGTTGAGCTTTTGCTGCTGCCGCCAAATAATTTGTTCACGATATTTGCCATAATTCGCCCTCATGTATTCAAAAGTATTGTTATATTAATAGTATTCCTACTTAAAATGTTACCGGACTGCCGGACCATCATATGAACTGCCATCACCATCAGATGTTCTTTAGTGCTTTTCAATGCTCTTCAGTGATATTTTCCGCTATTTACCGATAATTATATTTATTTCTATTTAAACTCATACTATTTTAATGATATCTTTTAGATGTCAAGGTTCCAGAGCTTGTCCCCTACATAATGGATAGACTTCACACCCTTGCCTTTATTGCCCTTCATCTCCGGACCTGGCATCAGAGCCCTGCCGATAGCAAGTGGTTTGCTGTGTGCTTCCTCGATAACTATAACAAGATCATTCTCCTTGATATCCGGATCCGCATTGACGATACCCGGACACATGATATCCGCACCATTCACAACAAAGCGAACTGCACCGGAATCCACAGTGACGACATTCTTCATCAGACCCAGTTTCAGCACGCCCTTTATAGTGGGGAAGTAGAACCCTTCTATCTGGAAGAGCAGCGGTTCTCCATCAACAAGGACAAGGGACTGGTCATCTATGTTTGCCGTTTCAAACTTGCTTTGTTCGAGCTTTTCGACCCCTTCACTAAAAATGGAACCTATATCGCTCAGGAGCTGATTCTTTGCTGATTTCCTTAACTGTACCCTGGACCTTACTTTCAACTGATCACCTGTCAAACCGATGGATATTGATGATATTCTATACTAGATTTCTAATTACGTAGCATTATTGTCATTTGTCATTCATTATTGATATGACAATTATTCAATTGACATGATAAAATAAGGGATGGATGCTTTTAAAGTTTATGCGGGCATTGCCCACATAACGCATCCATAGAAGCTTATCTCACGATCACAACAGGGACACCATTGATGTCAAGTACATCCACGGCCCTTCCTGCTGAGACGACTTCCTTCTCGATATCAACACATTCAGGATCAAGCTCAAGCATATCACCATTCACCTTAACGGTGATCTTGCCATTTGCGATCTCATCAGCGATCTTCTTCGGATTCTCCTCTGTCAGAGCATTGATGATGTCCTTTGCCTGTCCCCTGAACTTAGGACCAATGACACCCATATTGGGCTTGACATTGACAGGAACATGCTCGAAATCAGGCTCACCTGCAATAACCTCTACAGGAGAGTTGGTTGCACCCAGTACATCGGTTATGTCTGCGAGCGTGCCATATATCTCGATCTTCTCAAGGGGAGCGTTGAGTGCCATGCCATGCTCGGACTTATATCTCCTTACACTGCTGGCAATGTCCTTAATGAACTCACCTGATGCCTCGATATCAGAATTGATGAGAGACTCTGAAGACTGTGGCCATGACTGTACGTGTACACTGCCTTCACCTATACGGGAGAACATCTCCTCTGCAAAGAACGGAGCGAATGGTGCAAGCATACGGGAAAGAGCATCGATAGCAACATGCAATGTGTATCTTGCAGCCTTCTTCCCGGCTTCATCATCACCATAGAGACGTGCCTTTACAAGCTCGATATAGTTGTCCGCAAGGACATCCCATGTGAATCCTCTTACAGCTTTGAAAGTCTCATCGAACTGGTAGGCTTCCATTGAGTCCGTTACTGAACTGATAAGCCTGTTAAGGTTACTGAGCAGCCACCTGTCAACGATCTTCAGCTCGTCAACATCCATTTCGCTGTGCTCATATTCCTCAAGATGGGACATACTGAACCTGTAGATACTCCACATCTTTGCGAAGAACCGGGATGCTGAAACCACATCCTTCCAGCGGAACATCACATCGGAACCTGGTGAACCTCCAATTGCAGCCCACTGCCTGAATGAGTCAGCACTGTAATCCTTGATGACCTCTTCCGGTGAGATGACATTACCAAGTGACTTGCTCATCTTGTGTCCATCCTCACCAAGTACCATACCATTGATCAGTATGGAATCCCATGGCCTCTTGCCCTGTATCGCCATGGAACGCAGTATTGTGTAGAAAGCCCATGTCCTGATGATATCATGTCCCTGCGGACGGAGCTGTGTTGGGAGTCTCATCTCGTGGTCTGTGAGCCATCCTGATACATGGAGTGCGGTAATGGATGAGTCCATCCATGTGTCGAGAACGTCCTCTTCTGCCTCGAACTCAGTACATCCACAGTTACAGGCTTCCGGTGGCTGCTGTGTTGTCGGGTCGATAGGCATCCATTCTTCCTTTGCCACCATTACCTCGCCACAGTCCTTACAGTACCATACAGGGATCGGGGTTGCGAAAAGCCTCTGGCGGGATATACACCAGTCCCATTCCATGGTGTTGTTCCAGTTATCGAGTCTGACCTTCATGTACTCAGGTAGCCACTCGATCTCATTTGCAGCCTTTGCGATCTCTTCATTATCGATCTTTATGAACCACTGGCGTTCGGAAAGGATCTCAATAGGAGTGTCACATCTCCAGCACTTACCGACATTCTGCTCAAGTGGCTTCTGTTCGAACAGATAACCTTCTGCTTCAAGGTCATTGATGATCGCCTGCTTACATTCAGGAATGGTCATTCCTTCGTATTTACCGGCAATTGCGGTCATCAGACCGTTCTTGTCAATGGCCTTTCGTAGTGGAAGACCGTGTTCTATCCACCATCTGACATCCTGCTTGTCACCGAAGGTACAGATCATAACGACACCTGTACCAAATGCAGGATCGACATCCTTGTCGCCAATGACCTTGACATCATGACCGAAAAGAGGGACCTTTACAGTTGAGCCGAGATTCTCCTTGTAGCGGTCATCCTCAGGATTGATAGCAACAGCAACACATGCTGCAAGTAATTCCGGTCTTGATGTGGCTATCTGAAGACCATCGAAATGCAGGTAGTTGAGCTTTGTCTCCCTTGAATCGTATTCCACTTCTGCAAAGGCAATTGCTGTTTCACATCTTGGACACCAGTTCACAGGGTGCTCGGACTGGTAGAGACGGTCCATGTCATACATCTTCCTGAAAGACCTCTGGGTCTTGGAATAGTACTCAGGCTCCATTGTCACGAACTCATTGCTCCAGTCTGTGGAAAAACCGAGATTCAGCATGGTCTGTCTCATCTTCTCGATGTTACCGACTGTAAGCTCATGGCACATCCTCCTGAACTCTTCTCTTGGAACCTCGTTCTTGGTTATACCATGGATCTCCTCTACCTTTACCTCAGTAGGAAGACCGTGGCAGTCCCAGCCCTGTGGGAACATCACATTGTATCCGCACATGCGCTTGTATCTTGCAACGAAATCTATGTAACACCAGTTAAGGGAGTTACCGATATGGAAATTTCCTGTAGGATATGGAGGAGGAGTATCGATTATGTACTGGGGTCTGCTGTTATCTTTCCAGTCAAAGTGATACATGGACATATCCCATGAATCGCGCCATTTAGGCTCTATGATATGTGGGTCATATTCTTTAGGAATGGTCATTGTGACTCTCCGGTCAATGTGATCAGTTAATATTAGTATTAGGATCGGATCATAGTGGTCGTGTTTTTTATCCTAAGTGGTGTAAGATTATTTAAATTATCTGGTTAAGAACAGGATGAGATCCGGCAGGACACAAATGGAATACAGTAATGGGATGTTCCTGCGAAATTCAACATTAGAGGCTGCCCCTGCACAAAGGACCATCCTGGAGAAAGACCAATACCTGACAAAAGGTCATTGGTGTACGATAGAAAGCAAACTTTTTCCTTACGAATGGATGATAATACCACCCGGAATATATGCGTTCTTTTGCCAGGCGACGTGCAGGTGGACGAGCCGGCTGTTGGAGGGAGTATCTGGTATATCAAGTTTACTATTCCATCCTCATAAAAGACACATATACAATAAAGGCAGAATGAAGACAGTACTTCCCCATTTTCAATATTGATAGCAGGAAACCGAAAACACTTTATACAAATCTATACCATTTTAGAAAGGGGAGGCAGAGACGAGTGATCGTCGAGGTGAGGTGAACAATGATCAGGAAAGTAGCTGTTTTTGCATTTAACGGAGAAGAGATGTGTTTCATCCATTCCCTGATGAATGCACTTGACATGAAAGAGAAAGGCTATGATGTAAAACTGGTGATAGAAGGTTCTGCGACCCGTCTTGTGAAAGAAGCAGAGAATGAGAAACGACCCTTTACCAGCCTTTACGAAAAAGCAAAGGATGCAGGACTTATAGACTGTGTCTGCAGAGCATGTGCAACCAAAATGGAAAGTCTTGAAAGTGCAAAGCAGCAGGAACTACCATTATGTGATGAGATGTTCGGACACCCCAGCATGGCAAGATATATGGATGACGGCTATGAGATCATCGTGGTCTGATCACCAAAACAACAATGGAGGAATAAAATGATAAGTGAGAAGATGACAGAAGCCCTTAACGGGCAGATCAACAAAGAGATGTATTCTGCATACCTCTACATGGATATGTCAGCCCACTGTACCTATGTAGGACTTAATGGTTTTGCTAACTGGTTCATGGTACAGTACCAGGAAGAGATGAGCCATGCAATGAAGATATACAACTACATTAACGATCAGGGTGAAAAGGTCATCCTTGATGCCATCGAGAAACCACCGGAAGACTTCGGTACTCCATTGGAGATGTTCGAGGCAACATTGGAACATGAACAGTTCATAACGAAGTCCATTCATGAACTGGTAGACCTTGCAAACGAAGAAAAGGACTATGCAACCCAGATATTCCTCCAGTGGTTCGTAACAGAACAGATAGAGGAAGAAGCAAACGATAACGAACTGATAGCCAAGCTCAAACTTGTCGGAGAGGACGGAAATGGTCTTTTCATGCTGGACAAGGAACTTGAAGTAAGGACATTCAAACCTCCTGCAGAAGAGGAATGATCAATAGAAAGTAATAAAAGGTGAGAGTATGGAATTCGGTGAAATACTTAAAGGAAAGGATGTCGAAGGTAAAGAGAAGCATGTCCCTGCAATAGACATCATCAGAGAACACGGACATGCAAAGGCTGATTATGTACGTGTGATCGTAGGAAAGGAAGTACCACATCCAAACACTGTGGAGCACCATATTGCATGGGTGGAACTCTATGGCACCACCAAAGAAGGAAAGGTCGTTAACTTTGGTAAGATGACATTTGAACCAGTATACACGGAGCCTACTGCCAGTTTCCACGTAAACAACATTGACGACTTCAAGTCATTCTGTGCACTCGAATACTGCAACGTTCATGGTGTCTGGCAGAACTGCATAGAGGTTTGAGACAAATACTCGAAAATACATGTATTGTGGCATCTGTTGCCACATCTTTTTTATATGTGTTCATTTTCACCTCTACATAGTATAATACGATCCTGTGTAAAGTAAAGAGGTGAACTTCATGTTGGTACAACTTGTAGCTAAATTAACATTCCTTGCCCTGATAGCCGGGCTTTTGACATATACGCTGCTGACCTACATGGTCCCATACATGTCTACCTGAGCAATAACAAAAAAAGAAGAAGAAGAAGAAGAAGAAATTGGGGTCACTCTGATCCTTCGTAACCTATCTCTTCCTTTGTCAGATAGCATGCCGGGTCATCCGCCCAGACATTACCATAGACAGACTCCGCTCTTACGCGGAAATTGCCATTACAGACATCGAACCACTTACATCTGGCACATCTGTCAGCGTTCTCCTTGATCAGAGGCTTACGATCCTTAAGACCTGCCATAAGCTCGTCACTGGTATCCTTCCATATCTCACTGAACTTACGGTCCTTTACATTACCAAAGGAGTAATGCCTCCAGAACTGGTCAGGGTGTACTGAACCATCCCATGAGACACAACCAAAGCCGATACCTGTTGAATTGCCTCTGTTCATGTTCAGGAGTTCAAGTACCTCGGCAGCCCTTTCAGGGTCCTCTTTCAGAAGACGCAGGTAGATGTATGGACCATCACAGTGATTATCCACCGTAAGCACCTCTACCATCTTACCCTTACTATGGAGTTCCCTTGTCTTATCGATAAGAAGGTCAACTGTCTGACGACTTTCCTCAAGGGACAGATCCTCATTGATCATATCGGAACCACGGCCTGAATAGACCAGATGATAGAAACAGATACGAGGGATGTTCTCTTTTTCCATAAGGTCGAAGATCGCAGGGATGTCATGGACATTGTGCTTGTTTATCGTGAACCTGAGACCTACCTTGATACCTTCTTTCTGGCAATTGTGAAGACCCTGCATTGCCCTGTCAAAGGAACCTTCAATACCACGGAACTTATCATTCGTCTCACGCATTCCATCAATGGATATGCCAACGTAGGACAGACCGATATCCTTTAGCTTCTTTGCTATCTCCTCTGTGATCATGGTACCGTTGGTGGAGATCACAGCCCTGATACCTTTTGAGGTCGCATAGCCCGCAAGTTCAGGAAGGTCCTTCCTCATCAGCGGCTCTCCGCCTGAGAACAGGATAACGGGTGTTCCGAAATCAGCAAGGTCATCTATGAGCGCCTTACCCTCCTCCAGGGTTAGCTCATTATCGTACTCAATATCCTTTGAATGCGCATAACAGTGAACACAGCGAAGGTTGCAGCGCTTGGTCACATTCCAGACTACAACGGGTTTTTTATCTTTTGAGAACTGGAGCAGGTGGGATGGGAGTTTCTTTGAATCACGCCCATAACGAAGAGCATCAGAAGGCTCCACGGTCCTGCAATAGAGTTTTGAAATTCCTATCATGATCGGGACTCCGAAATAAAAGAATAGAAGCAATATGTAAAACTTGTTTTAGTATATGCGAACACCTATACCATCATCCTATATTATACTATGGTAGACAGGTAAATAATACTAAAATAGATATTAAAAGAGATGGTGAAGGAATGCTCATTCAAGCAATTCCTGAACCTTTTTGAGAATATCCTCGAATGTGAACTTACCGGGTGTCACTGATACATTGACCCCGAAACTCTCGATAGTCCGGGCTGTCGGGATGCCTATTGCAGCAACAATAGAGTTGTTCATGACCTCAATTACCTCTTCTTTTGAGGACTGTTCCATAGCATATTCGAAGAAATTACGCACCATCATTGAACTTGTGAATGCGAAAACATCGATCTCACCGGCAAGCGCTCTGGAAATAAATTCTTTCTGTTCCTTTCCTTCGGGTTTTGTCAGTGTGTAGACATTGGTCTCATGCACCTCGGCACCGCATTCCTTCAGACCCTTGAGGAGAAGAGGAGAACCGTAGGAGCTTCTGGCAGTGTCAATTATCTTGCCCTTTATATCAGGACAGAGGAATTCAACTATTCCTTCTGAACTATAGACTCCGGGCATTCCGAGCACGTTGATGCCCAGTTCCTCCAGGGCCTTGCTGGTCGTAGGACCGATGGAGATCACCTTTGTGGCATTGAGGGCATCAATGAAAGCATCCCTGTCCTCGATCTTGTCCAGAGTGAAGTCAATACCATTTGCACTTGTAAAGATAACATAGTCAGGAACCCCTGACATGACCCTCTCAACAAACCCATCGAAGTATTCGTCCTTCATATCTGCAAGCTCGATCATGGGAACCGCAAGGGGGGAAAAGCCCATCTTCTTTGCCAGTGCAACTGAATCGTCCAGATAGCGTTCCGGACGCATGATCGCAAGTACGGGTTCTTTGACTTGTTCTGCCACAGGTAACACTCCCTAATCAAAACTTGCAGGCGCCTGCTCGCCAAGTTCCTCGTGAAGTGTCACGACATCCCCTATTATTGTGATAGCAGGAGTCTTAACACCTCTTTCTTTTGCAACTTCGGCAATGTTCTCAAGAACACCAACGGTCACACGCTGATCAGGTCTTGTGCCTCTCTCGATAAGTGCCACCGGGGTCTTAGGGTCCTTTCCGAACCTCATGAGCTCACCGACATTCCTGCCGAGCATCTTGACACCCATGAATATGACAATGGTACCATCGAACTTTGCAAGGGTCTCCCAGTCAAGAGCACTTTCCTCTTTTGTGGGATCCTCATGACCTGTTATGAACGTGACCATGGAAGCATGGTCCCTGTGGGTAACTGGTATGCCTGCATATGCAGGAACAGCTACTGCGGATGTAATGCCCGGTACGACCTCGAACTCGACACCTTCGGCCATAAGTTCCTGAGCCTCTTCACCGCCACGACCGAACATGTATGGGTCTCCGCCCTTAAGGCGCACTACATTCTTTCCTTCCTTGGCCTTCTGAACGATAACGGCATTGATCTCATCCTGAGTGAGTGTATGGTCCCCCGCATGTTTACCTGCATCGATCTTCTCCGTGCTCTGAGGAATGGAATCGATTATAGCCTTTCCCGGAAGCTGATCATACACGACAACCTCAGCAGTATCCAGCAGACGGCGTGCTTTGAGCGTTAATAGTTCCGGGTCACCCGGGCCTGAACCAACCAAATAGACTTTACCATATTTCTGGGACATGTTAGTGAGATCCTGTTTATCTTTTTTAGAATGGTAATGAACTTACCAACTTATAAATATGCATCGTCCCGAATTACGCACCAGAACAAGATAACTTTATCTGTAAAATAAAAGCAAAGCTGCTTAAGTGGAAATATAAGGAAAGTGTTGATATGCCTATCAATTTACTTTATTTAAATAAAAAGTAGTGCCGTACCTCTATTGATACCGCACCGATCCAACCCGTTAGAACCTATTTCTTGCTCAATATATAGAACAGCATTTCCTTGTTCAATTTCCCTTCACGTTCCAGTTTATTGACTATATCCTCATCAGACATTCCTTCAGACTTAAGCTCCTTTATCTTGTCAAGCAATGCAGGTGCGATACTATAGTACTCATTAATATCTTTCCTGTGGCCCCACACATCACCCTCGATAAGCTTGATATTCTGCATGGTCATGAACATCTCGATGGACTTAGAGACGGTACGCCTGTAAGAACTCGGGATCTGGATAACTTCCACTTTAGGACAGGTCTGGACAAGTGCAAATATATCCTTGTTCGATGGTCTGAATGCAAGATGGATGACCTTCTCATTTGGATTCAAATGAGGTATCTCCTCTCGCGAACTTACAACTCTTATTTTCATAAGTCTCCCTCACCTCCGATTAACTGAGAACTTATTAAAATAATGTATGTATTCACCTATTAAATAATTACCGATTTATAGCCTAAAAAAGTAAAAGGGTATTCTACTCGAATCTGGTTCTCACAGAATCAGCATGCGCCTGCAGACCTTCCTTTTCAGCCAGCGAGATGACAGGTCCTTTCAATGTCTCAAGGCCCTTCTTGCTTATTCTCTGTATGCTTGCGGATTTCATGAAATGGGCAAGGTTCAATCCGGAATATAGTCTGGCGTAACCGGCTGTAGGCAGAACGTGATTGGTACCTGATGCATAATCACCTACCGGGACCGGAGCATAGTTGCCCACGAATATGGAACCTGCATGTTCTATACCCTCAAGGACTGCATCCTCATCCTCCACCATTATCTCAAGGTGCTCCGGGGCAAACTCATTGGAAAAAGTGATGCATTCATCCATGGAATCGACTACCAGTATTGCGGCGTTCTCAAGTGAAGTATTGACGATCTCAGTCCTGAGGGTTTCCTTTGCCTGCTTCAATACCTCAGCCTTTACGTCTTCTGCAAGCTCCTCAGATGTCGTTACGATCACAGAGACCGCATTAGGATCATGTTCCGCCTGAGCGATCATATCCGATGCCGCCATCCTCGCATTACAGGAATCATCGGCAATGATAAGCACCTCGCTGGGGCCTGCCGGGAAGTCGATCTCAGCCATGTCCCTTACCTGCATCTTTGCAGAGGTTACAAAGACATTGCCCGGACCTACTATCTTGTCAACCTTCATTACAGTTTCAGTACCATAGGCCATACCGGCAACTGCCTGCACACCACCCACCTTATATACGTGGTCTGCACCAGCCACCTTTGCTGCCGCGAGCGTCAGAGGATTGACCTTCCCATCCTTGCCAGGTGGTGTGCACATGACCACGTTCTTAACGCCCGCAACCTTTGCAGGCACTATGGTCATAAGGGCCGTGGAAGGGTATGATGCCCTGCCACCCGGAACATATGCCCCCACACTCTCAAGTGCGGTGAACTTCTGCCCCAGCTCGATCCCAGGGGACACCTCAATGAACCAGATCCTCTGAGGCATCTGAGCCTCATGGAACTTCCTGATGTTAGCAGCAGCAAACTCCAGGTTTGCCAGGAGTTCAGGGTCAATGCTCTTTGCAGCCTCATCTATCTCATCCTTTGAGACCTCGATAGCTTCGATATCGGCACCATCGAACTTCCGGGTATATTCACGCAGGGCTGCATCCCCATTATGCTTTACATCATTAAGGATCCCTGCAACCGTTTCTTCAACATCTGCAAGGTCCCCGCCACCACGGCCGATCAGTTTGTTCCTTTCTTCATCGGTAAGTTCGGATAGTTTCTTGTAAAGCATGTTATTTCCCCTGAAGGTCTGTAGAATTGTGATATGATAATGTTGATCAAGAATGTATTACTAAATGATTATGAATATTTCCTGATGCTTATACCTGTTCATCATATATAACGCTTAGAACGACTCTGGCTAAATACGCATATAATTAGTAAACCACAGATGAACACAGATAGAATTACTGTTATCTGTGTGACCTGCTGAAAGAAAGTTCAGCAGGCATCCAACTCCAAAGGAGATGGATGTATCTGTGTTTATCTGCGGTTCTATCAAAATTTGATTAACTGGAATATCCTACAAAGACTTTAGAACAAAGAGCTAAAAAGAGAAAGGGTCTATTTTTCAAAGTCACTGAAAGTGCTCTGTTCTTTCTCCATCAGCGAACCCATTGTCTGTGAATTAACCTTTCCGGGCTCCTCAGACTTAATATCAAAATGAAGACCTATCTCTTTGAAGAGCTTCCGGGCAGTCTTCGGACCGATAAGTTCTGAAACCCTCTCCAGACCTGAACTCTTGATAGCATCCACAGTCTTGATATCATTATCATAAAGCTTGCGGGCACGTACACGACCGATGCCCCTTATGCTGACAAGTTCGATAAGCTCTGGGGAGGCACCGTAGTGTATCCTTTTCTCTAGAAGGGCAGTGTGACTGGAAATATCAGCATTCTCGCTGCTCATTTCTGGAGCTATCAGGCCTGAGAGCCTCGACATTGAATGCATGAGCCATTCGGCAATGTCTGCAATGGCATGTACATCACCCTCGCCGACATTGAACTTCTTCGTTATGTAGTCAAGTGTCTTCTCACCTATCCAGTCCTGTATCAGAAGGGCGGTCTTCACCTCAGCAAGGAAAAATTCATAATCGATCTCCTTTGAGCGTGGAGGTATCTCCGCAAACTCGTCGCTATGGGCAAGGACAATGTCGTTGATCACCTCATAATCACCGGACCGCATGTAGAGCTGCCTCATATCCGGTGCCTTGCAGATAAGATGCAGAAGGGTGAGGTCTGTGATATTCTGAGGCTTAGCTTTTTTCAGGCCATCGACCATGTAAGCACCTGAAAGCGGGTCGATGTAAAGTGTGGATACCAGTCTCCCGAGAGCGGTTGGAAGCAGGCTCTCATCACCTTCAAGCATTCTGTTATACCTCAGGAAATCAAGACATTCATCCACCACATCCATGATGCCCCAGGTATCGTTCTGGTGGGCGAAGAACGTTGCCTCGATGAACTCCAGAAGTCCGTCCCTTGTGGTTGCAAAACCATTCACGACGGTGGAGAGGATGTGAGTCCTCAGGGCATTTTCGGAACCCAGTTTGGACCATATGTCCTCAGCATCGGAATCGATGTAATTGTCAAAGAGTCCTGTCATCTCATTATATGACTTCGCGATGAGCACGGATTCCCCATAGGGATCAAGATGCGGCCTTCCGGCCCTGCCTGCCATCTGCTTATAATCAAGGACAGGTATCGGTTGCATACCATAATTGGGGTCGTAACGCCTGTAACTCCTGATGATGACCCTCCTTGCCGGAAGGTTCAGGCCTGCTGCAAGGGTAGGAGTGCTGGAAATCACTTTTATCTTATTGCTTCTGAAACCATCCTCTACTATCTTCCGGTGTGCTGAGTTCAGGCCTGCGTGATGGAATGCCGTGCCGTCCCTTACACACTTAGCAAGCTCATTTGATGCCTCTGTCTCACCATTCTCGATTATCTGCTCCACAAGTTCATCAAGTGCATTGCGGGTCGGTTTGTCAAGTGTCTCTGAAACCATCCTGCCTGCTCTCTTTGCAAAGGAAACACTGTTCTTGCGGCTGCTCTCAAAGACAAGACACTGCCCACCGTCCTCAAGAGTGTCCAGCAGTACATTGACAGCCTCATCCTTTGTCCTGGCCTCAATAAGTTTCTGCGAACCATGGAAATTGATGTTGCCGTTCAGATAGACACCTTCATGCAGGCTCGTAGGACGCCATTCACTGAGCACGAGCTTTGCCTTCAGCCAGTCAGCGATCTCATATGCGTTACCAACGGTTGCCGATAGAGCGATTATCTGACAATCCGGGTTAAGCTTCATGAGCTTTGTGAGCGTGACCTCAAGTGTCGGGCCCCTGTTGGCAGAATCCAGCAGGTGCACCTCGTCCACAACTATAGTGGTTATCTCTTCCATCCACGTTGTCTCGTTACGCAAAAGGGAATCGGTCTTTTCGGATGTGGCGACTATTATGTCATTGGAACCGAGCCACTCATCCCTTGATTCGAAGTCACCTGTGGAGATGCCGACCCTGACCCCACCACTTTTTATGTTAATTGATGAAAATGTCCTGAACCTATCGAACTTCTCGCTTGCCAGTGCTCGCAGAGGTACGATGTAGAGAGCTTTGCCACCGTCTGCTATGGACTTTAGCATGGCAAGCTCTGCAAGAAGCGTCTTACCCGATGCTGTGGGAATTGCAGCGAGAAGGTTGTTGCCTTCGATCAGCCCTTTTTCGATGGCTTCGGCCTGTGGCGGGTAAAGTTCTTCTATGCCGGAGTCGGTGTAGAAACGGATGATATCTTCCGGCAGATCAAGGTCTTTTATTTGCAAGGAATCTTTGGAATGCAAAGATTTCTCTTTTTTGTTTAAAGTAGGACTTGTTCGTTTATCATCTTCAACTGTCCCATGGTTTTTTTGCTTTGATTCAGCAGGTAAAACTCTTTCTTTTATAGAAGATTCGTACAATAAATCTTGTTCAACTATTTGTGAGATTAAAGTATCAATACCCAACTTAATTTCATCATGAATAACTTCAAAAAAGACCTGTTCTTCTACGCACTCCTGAACAAGAGCATCATATATAATGTGGTGTTCCCTAAAATCAGTAAAAATACCATTAAAGAAGGAATCTGCAAAGTTTTCAATAGCTTTTTCCTCATTCCTTTTATCTGAGTTTATTTGTTCAATCCACTTAGTTAATCCAGTAGAATAGGAAGGTAATTTTTTCAGACCCTTGCCTTTTAGCACTTTACTTATGAAATCAAGCTTAGAAATAGCACACCCATAACCACTTTTAGGAGAAAAAGCTTCTTTATGAGACTTATTTGGGAAATAAAGAATAAGATCAAATCCCACATCCAGAAATAATGGTTTTGTTGTACAAAGAATCTGCTTACAAGGCCGTTTCCAATTATACGAAAAAAATGCTACATCTGATTTAATATCAAAGTCTAAATCAATATGGATTTTTCTTAAATGTTTTTTATGTTTAGTTTGTGGCTTTTTTTTGTTTTGATTTGTAGCATCATACAACCAAACCATATTGTCATAAAATTCTTCTCTATCACTAATAACATCTGGATTTATGGGAGAGTGTTGGAGTTCTATTACCAAATCATCTGCATTTTTGATATCTGCAATATGTTTTTTCCCATCTTTTTCAAGCAGACACTCACAAAATTCTTTATCAACTGATTTTTTCCAGCTTATATGCCAATCAGTCTCCTTACCATACCCATCGCAAGCTGTACCAGGGTAATGAGAAAAATAATCATTTGTTTTGACTTTTACTATATTGTAAACTAATGGTGTTTCACATTTTGGCCAATCACAAAAAGGGCAGTAAGCGTTTATCCCTTTTACCTTATTTTCAGCACTCGCTTTTATTTTTGTGCCACTAAGTGTTATCCCATAAAGCATTTAGTGTGTATTTGAATTAATATTATTTTACTCTTGAGTAGGTGCATTAACATTTTTCACTCATCGATATAGAGTGCATCCAAAGGACATGCCTGTACACACTTAAAACAACAGACACATGAATGGTCTGTCACAATATACCTCTTCGATACGTCTATCCACATAGGACAGACCCGGTCACAAATACCGCATGAATTACACAGGGATGCATCCCTTCTGATCTTCTTTCTGCTTACAAGGTTCAGCAGTCCCGCAGCCGCCCCTTCCTTGCAGAAATACTTGCATGCCGCCCTGTCCACGAAAAATGAAAGCAGTATCGAGACTATCATTATGGCCACCAGTCCTTCAAGTATGAGAATTCCTGTGGACTCAGGAAGAAGGTCAAGTTCTGAAAGGATCAAAGTCACCAGAACAAACAGCATCAGTGCGTATCTGGAATACATCAGCCAGGGATGGAATTTCCTGGGAACTGCAGCATTGTATCTTTTGCCAAGAACCCTTCTTCCCAGCCTTGCAAAGATATCCTGAAAAAGTCCCCTTGGACATATCCAGCCACAATAGACCGGTCCAAAGAGCAAAGCCAGAGGTACGCTTAGAAGTATAACGTATATTGTGGACTGGCTGCCAAAATAAACAAAGATTGCCAGTCCGGTCAATTGCATAATCAACCTGAAAGCTTCAACGGACTTTCGTCTGGCAGAATCTGATAGCAGATCATTGACGTTTTTCACAATATATCCTAAGGTATATCTGATTGAAATATCCTTTTGCTCTAAAGATTCATTGATACAATGCCCAGATCAGATCCTGTGAATAAAAGAAGAAAATGGACTCTGTAGCAAAAAAGTTGAAAGCAACCATCCGCCGCAGGCGGCACGTTCCTTCACCGCCATGAAGACTATTAGAAGAGTGCAGTTGTTTAAAATTGATTTGTTCAAAGTTAACATTCATAGGAAATAATACGCTGCAAGGGGAAAATAAACGCTCTGGAATGTCTAAAAGTTATCATTCCTCTGCATGAAGATAACATTTTTTGGTCAACTATCATGTATATGAAAATACTCGTTTGCGGGCAGAAACAAAATTAAATTCATAGAACATTTTTTACACTTTTTCGGATTGTGCCGGCTTCGCCGGACCCTTCGGGATGGGGCAAGTCATCCATCTTCTACAATTTATCAAAATTGTTGCTCTCTACAGAGTCTTTTCTGTAAAAGAAGTGATAATTGTAGTATCGGTTAAAATTGAATAAAAAAGTATGTGGCATGAGAAATGCCACTTATTTTAGAAAAATCAGTCGTTGCTCAGCTCACCGCTGAAGTACTTGTCATAGGAACCCATGTCGAAGTGACCGTGACCACTGAGGTTGAACAGGATGGTCTTCTCTTCGCCGGTCTTCTTGCATTTGAGTGCTTCATCGATGGCGCATTTGATCGCATGTGATGATTCTGGTGCAGGAGCAATACCCTCGCTGCGTGCGAATTGGACTGCTGCGTCGAATACCTCTACCTGGTGGTATGAGGTTGCTTCCATGATACCGTCAGCAACGATCTTGCTTATGATCGGTGATGCACCGTGGTACCTGAGACCTCCTGCGTGTATTGCAGGTGGGATGAACTCTGAACCAAGTGTGTACATCTTGAGCAATGGTGTCTGCTGTGCCATGTCACCGAAGTCGTACTTGAACTCACCTGATGTGAGTGTTGGACATGCGGATGGTTCTACTGCAATGAACCTTGTGTTTGTCTTGCCTGCGAGGTTGTCCCTGATGTATGGCAGACTGACACCTGCAAGGTTACTTCCACCGCCACAGCATCCGATAACTATGTCAGGGTAATCCTCTGTCTTGTCGAACTGTGCCTGGGTCTCAAGACCTACAACTGTCTGGTGCAGACTGGTGTGGTTAAGCACACTGCCAAGTGCATATTTGGTGTTGTCGTTAAGAGCAGCTTCCTCGATCGCTTCACTGATAGCTATACCAAGACTTCCTGTTGTGTCAGGATACATCTCAAGGATCTTCCTTCCGAACTGTGTCTCATTGCTTGGGGAAGGAACGACATTTGCTCCCCAGAGGTTGATAAGTGACTTACGGTATGGCTTCTGGTAGAAGCTTGAGCGTACCATATAGACCTTACACTCGATATCGAAATAGTTACAGCAGAGCGATAATGCACTGCCCCACTGGCCTGCGCCGGTCTCTGTGGTTATCCTCTCGGTACCTTCCTTCATGTTGTAGTATGCCTGTGCGATCGCGGTGTTAGGCTTGTGGCTTCCTGCAGGACTGACACTTTCATTCTTGTAGTAGATCTTTGCAGGTGTTCCCAGTGCCTTCTCGAGCCTGTGTGCCCTGTGAAGTGGTGATGGTCTCCAGAGCTTGTATATCTCCTGGATCTCATCAGGAATGTCAATGTATTTCTTGGAGCTGATCTCCTGTGCTATGAGCTCTTTCGCAAATATTGGCTCAAGGTCCGCAGGGTTCATTGGCTCATTGGTTGCCGGGTTCAGTGGTGGTTCCACCGGAAGGTCTGCAAGTATGTTATACCACTGTTTCGGCATCTCATTCTCATCAAGTAATATCTTTGTATGATCCATAGTTATACCTCTTTGGAAAAATTACGTCATAAATGTATACTTGAGTACATTTTTCTGTGTATTTAATGTTTTTGATGTAGCCAAAGTAACATATTTTCTGCTCAAAGGATGCAGATGATTATTTTCTACACAATAACTGTTGAGAACAGTTGTCAAAAAACAGGAATTACCCGGTTTCCTGGGCAAATTCCTATATATATTTTCTGAGTCTCCTTTTACTTGAGTTTAAGCAATCCTCAATAGTGCGATTTCCTCAAAACACAAACTACAAGCAGAACAAAAACCAGGGTTAAAGCACTAAATGCGGGAGTTGAAGGAGAATTGCCCTCACTTGATGATTCACCTGTGGGTTCCTCAGTAGTTACAGGACCATCGTAGTGCTCTTCGGAGATTGTGACGTAGGCGGCGGTGAACTCGCCATTAAATAATGATTCGGATTCCCCTTTCAAAACTGCTGAGTATATAAAGTTAATAGGCATTGACCCTCCAGCCCAGTTCTCTGTTGCCTTTAGTGTCCATTCATAACTGTGAGTTTCATTTTTTGAGAATATTCTAACAGCATTCTGACCTAATTTACTGGGACCTTCGACTACTACAAAATTTTCCACACCAACTCCATTTCCAAGATCTGAAAGTTCAACTACTGCCTGACATTCCTGATTCATTGTTACATCAAATCGAAGGGTAAAAGGTTCTCCTATTTTAACAAGAGGCTTTGGAGTTGAAGTTTCTTCGTATAGTTGGCCATTATAGTAAACATCAATTTCAAAATAAGGACTTCCACATGAAGCAGGGACTGAAAGCAATAATACACAAGTAATAACTGCAAAAAAAGTTTTGATTAACATTTTCTTTCCTCATAACATGATATAAACTATTAACTAAATTCCATTATATTCTGTAAATAAGTCATCGTATGCTTCAGACTTTTCATCCCTATCTCCAGTTTTATCTCCAACACCTTTTGGGCCAGTACCTACAATAGTGGCTGCATATCCATTGAAAGCAAAGTAAATTGGTTTGTTGTCCCCTAATATTATCGAATACCCATTTGAGTCCACTTTTGTAGGATGGTAAATTGTGTTTTCCTCCCTCACATACACCTGCGCATCATGCCCAAAATAAGGATTGAACATACATTCATTATCATTATCGATGACCTCGAAGCTCTTGTATTTCCCGATAACCTCGTACTCCCACACATTCACAGTACACACCCAATGAGGAGGAATCACCGGCAGACCACAGGGAATCATCTTCATAGACCTCTGCAACCTCTGGTCAATCTTATCCGCGAGTTTGCCTGTCAGTTTCTCACCGGACTCGTCCAGTTTGGCTTGTAGTTCACTGTTGATGTTGGCGAAGCACTCATCGATGGCCTCCTGACAGAGTTCGATACCTTTGCATACACCATCAGCAATACCGATACGCAGGTCGGCTTCAAGACGGTACAGAACTGCGTCCATCTCATCAGAGGCCAGCGTGGGATTTTCATCCATGATCCTTTTACTTAGCAGGATAAGGATCTCATCCTGTAAGGTGTTGTCAGCAGCCATACTTACGATCTCCTCGTCGGAGAGGGAATCCAGATATGCTTCCGTTATTAGAATGACATCAGAGCTGCTTATCCATGTACTTAGAACAGGGTCATTTGCTATCTCATCAGCAATTGTTGCTGGCACCTGTTCCCTGATACTGCTGCTGTAGGTGGTCATCATCCTGGTACGGTTCTCCTCGATGAGTTTCATATCGGTTGACATGCCGCTCATGGTCAGATTCACACTATCTTCCGCAATATCATCCAGCAGGGAATTCACCTCTGAGTTGGCATCGGCTATGCTCTGGCTCATAGACTGGGAGATTGCATCCTTCAGTGGTTCTGTAGCTTCAGAAAGCATCTCTGCAATATCGTCACCGATACCTGTGGAGAATACACAGACGTTACGGACGGCCAGCGGATATACTTCCCTGCCAGATGTATCAGTCCACTTATATTGACCCTGAAGGTCGAATTCCGGGTCATGATAGAGATAATCAGGGTACTGGTCCACAACCAGAGTGATGTTCTCGGTCCAGCTGTATTTGCTTCCTGGCAGGCCGATCACATCCATTGTCTCAATGATACCCATTTCCGCAGCCAGTGCGGTGGAAGCCTTATCCATGGCAGGATTGTTGAAGATGACATCGGTGGATACCTTATTGTTCACAAGGTCGAGGAGGGAATGACCCTGCTCATCCTCGAATGACTTCTCGATATAGTCCTCGAACGAATCCTCTATCTCCTTGTTCCTCTCCCGCAGTTCCTCGAGCAGACGGTCGTATGCCTCATTCTTTGCAATGGCACGGCAGGCATCACTACTTGTATTGAACTGACCGGCATTCATGTACTGGGACTGGTCGATGAACGAATCACGCTTTGAAGCATCAGCCATCTCGTCAGCAAGCTCCAGTGAAGCTTCCTGTATCAGCGTGGTGGGATCCTTCCCGAGGTTCTCACCAAGCAGGGATACTTCCCTTGTGGGGTTATCCTCATTGATGGCATCGAACATAGACTCCATTTCATGGGTCATGTTCTTGTGAAGCCATGAGGGAATGTCGCAATAGACCTTCTCATCGGGAAGATATGTCCCATCTGTGTAAGTTGAATATCCCTTTTCTATCTCATACAGGTCGATATACAGGTCACGATACTTATCTGCCGCATCACTGCACCCGGAATCATACTGAGGAACACCATTGATCATCATCGTTGTGTTCCTGTAATCACTGGAAGTTCCGGGACCATAGGTCGTATCGATACCAGAATATCCACCTGATGGAAGATACTGGTGATAGACGATACTTATGTACTCTGTCTCGGTCTCTGTGTGAGATATGAAGGATGTCTCTGAAAAAGAGACTTCAGTTGAAGTGGAATTAGAGTGACGCACATAGTTCAGGCCAACTGCTTCGTACCAATAATAAGGATAACTTATCTTCCACTTACTATCTACCTTAAACTGAACCGTGTACTTGATGTCCCAATCAAAACTGCGATTCTCATAGAGAAGATAATCATCCATACGAACTTCATCAAGCAAAGCATCGTTACCGATGTACGTATAATCAACATCTATTCCAGTACACTGGACATTACTTTCCAGAAGCGCAACATTGACAGATCTGAATTCCCATTTACGGTAAGATGAGGGGAATGGGGTCACGTAGACCTTATAGTTCACATCCAGCACATCATTCAATGTATGATCAGGGCCCAGAGCCGACGTATGTGAGATAGAGATCGGACAATGACTGCTCCATTTCACATATTTGGGCCTCCATGTAAGTTTACTGTATTCTTCATATGATACCGAATCATAGGTAGTGGAACCCACCCACAGACCGTATGGTACAGCTGTGTTGAACCCATCCCTGAATACCTGCCCCTGTATGGTACCACTGTATACCTCGTGTGTAACATCGTGCAACAGGTCAGGGTTGTCATTGCTCCATTGGTCGGCATCGTTGTAGACCCAGTTGCTGTACACCTCACTGGTGAAGTTGGAAACGGAAACTACTATCTTAGAATTGTTAGAGACGTCCTCCATGCTGACATTGGCATCCTTCATGGACTCGTTGATCCCCTGAGAGATGCTTATGTTGAACCTGCCTTCTTGCGAGAGGGAATCATATGTTGTACTGAGGTTCTTTGCCTTCTCATCCTCATAATCAGCCGTATCGTGCTTTACATCATCGTAGAGAACCTTGCCGTTGTAATATGTAGTGTAAGTAAGAGCCCAGGGGTCCACGGAATCGAAAACCCTCTTCTGGGTGTACAAAGTGCCGGCATTCACAGAGGCGGATAACGAAGGACCTGTTACGATGTTCAGTGGTCCGTTCATATAATGCTGCCACGGACCATAGATGAAGGTCCTGATATTGGTAGCACCCAGAACTATATCGGATGTCACTCCTCCGTTCAGTTCATCCTCATATTCATTTACCAGTTCTTCAAGTAATGGTTCCCTTGAAGTTATCAATGCCGTGACGTTCATCGATCCATTCCGGGAAGAATTAGCAGTCAGGTCGACCATGGTGTAGTTCAGGTCCTCAACGGTCATAGTATAATAGATAGGGTAACCGGGGTCTTCTGACGGGGACCTGCTTATCTCCCTTTTCAGTGTGCCATTTATCCTGTCTATCCTGATCTGCAAAGGATCAACATCCGGCTCTATGTTGATGGCATAGTTGTTGAAAGTGTGCTGGTTCTCCTGATATGATGTCCCCAGATACTCATTGAAATACTCTGCTGTTATGTCCTTCAGGGGACTGCTGCCCACATGGAACCAGTTCACTGCTTTGGTCTCGCCATCATACTCAAGGAAGAGATAGGCATAGCCATATTCGGCATTCTCAGGAATGACCAGTTCCTCTTCGAACTCAGAACTTGTCCAGAAGGAATGCGTCTCATCGTAATCGATCGTCTGGTAGACAGCACCGGAATCACTTTTCAGTATCAACGTTCTGGGTTTGTCCGAAAAGAGACAGGATATTGCCTGGAAGACATCGGATGGTAGTGTAACGGATACTGTTACAGTATCCCCTGGTTCTGCATCCCTTGTGTTGGAAGACACAGAGAAGCCATCAGAATCCACAGGTTCGTATGCAACATCCTCCGGCTTTATCACCGGATGCTCACCCTGCCATGCAAGAGCTTCCATTCCTGCATAGTTAAGGCAGCGTGCAAGGTCCGCTGAAGCAAATTCGATCGCGTTCTCTTCCATATTCGTAGTATCCGTCGTATAGATGACCTCTGCCAGTTCATAGTCCGTCTTGGCGATGTAGACCGATGAGATCACAGCAAAGAGAAGGACGAACACACCGATAACAGCGAATGGGATATATGCCCGGGTGTCCTGACAAAAGCTCCGTTTTTTATTCAAAGTACCTATTATCATGAACGAACCTGTTTTTGAGCTGTGTTACGATACGAACTGAGCAAAGCAGGATAAGAGAATATTTAAACTTTGTTATTTTGTTCTATTTTGATGTAAAATTTATAATCTATTTTTGATATTCATTGATGAATGGTCCAAAATTGAGCAAATATTAGCGCAGGAAGAAATTTAATAACAACTAATCGAAACTGTAAAATATACTACCCTAATACTACCAGACATAACTTATCAGTGATCAATTCATAATTCATAGATCCATGATCCGCAACTCACAATTATCAGGTTGACACAAAATGAAGATAACTAAACCACGAGGCACACGTGACTTCCTCCCGGAGGACACCAGGAAAAGGAGATACGTAGAGGGCATATTACGCCAGGTTGTAAAGAACTGGGGGTTCAATGAGATCATCACACCCACATTCGAGAACCTTGAGCTCTTCACACTCAAATCCGGTGAAGGGATAATAGGGGAACTCTACAACTTCAAGGACAAAGGCGACAGGGAGATGACCCTGCGTCCTGAACTGACGGCTCCTGTCATGAGGATGTATGTCAATGAAATGCAAGCATACCAGCGTCCGTTGAAACTATTCTATTTCGAGAATTGCTTCAGGTATGAGAGACCACAGAAAGGACGCTTCAGGGAATTCTGGCAGTTCGGTGTGGAACTCATAGGAAGCAAGCAGATGGATGCAGATTCCGAGGTCATTGCACTTGCAACGGAGATGCTTAAGAGCGTGGGCATCAAGGGTGAACTTCACGTGAACAATCTTGGTGTCATCAGGCACCTGCTCAGCGTACTTGATACCGAACACCAGAGCAAGATAATGAGACTCGTGGACAAGAAGGACGATACAGGACTCGATGACTTCCTTGAGGAGATCGATGCACCTGCCAGCCTTCGTATGAAACTCATCGAACTTATCAGCCTCACCGGAAAGGATGCCATTACAAAGGCAAGGGAACTTATGGGCGATATCCCTGAGATAGAGGATTTCCAGGAACTCCTTACCCTGCTGGACGCCTATGGCGTTGAATACATCATCAACTTCGGGATTGCCAGAGGACTTGATTACTACACCGGAACGGTATTCGAGATATATGCAGAAGGACTCGGTGCACAGAACCAGGTATGCGGTGGCGGTTCATACCAGCTCATCAAGCTCTTCGGCGGTGGCGATGTTCCATCCACAGGATTCGGCCTTGGATTTGACAGGATAATGGAGGTCTGCGAGCTTGAAGCACCAGATGATGTACCGGTTGTCATCATTGCCAAGGACAGCACCCGTCTTGAAGCTGTGAAGACCGCAACGGCACTAAGACCGCATATGCCTGTCTACAATGACCTGATGAAGAGGAACTTCAAGGCACAGCTCTCCTATGCCAACAACATCGGTGCAAAGCATGTGATCATCATAGGCGAGAAAGAGGTCGAGGACGGAAAGGTCACGTTGAAGGACATGAGCAGCGGTGAACAGGAACTTCTGACCGTTGATGAGGTCATTCAAAAACTCACGGACAGATGACAGGTAGTTTCCTGAAAGAACTGATAGATAATGAGAGGGCAGCGGATGCCCTCCCCATGAGAATGGTGGCAGCGGTAGTTGTCATAGGGGCATTGATGCTTCTGCTTTCCACCGGCATCCACTCGCTCCTTGAAAAAGAGGAGAACTACGCTGCCCGGGCAGTCATATCTGAGATCGAGGCACATGCAGAACAGATGTCCTCAAAGGGAGCGGGCAGTAACATCACGCTTGACATAGATGTTCCTTCCAATACTGAACTTATTCTTGGAGCCATTCCTGACAGAGAAACGGAATGGCCTTCAGATGCACGTAACTATTATTTTGAGATCAACGGAAAGCAGACGATAGGAGAGTCTGCTGCATACTATTCTAACTCCACACTTGACGGTTGTTTTATTCTCAGCTCCGGACCACATGTAATTACAATGGAAAGTGTTCGTGATCAAAATGGAAAAATTTTTATTGCACTTAGTGATAAGTCGCAATAATTATGGGAAAAACGAAAAAACAAAGAGAAGTTAGAAGAAGTGCCTGCATCGATCACCCATACCGGCGACCTAATGGTCATCGCTATCTGATCGATGATGACAATGCATGGGCAGACCTGATCCTTTCAAAAACGGCACTCATCCTTGCAACAGTGATCATCCTTACTGCTGTGTATGCACTGGCCACCAGTTCATCTGAGATCATCGAAAAGGATGAACTGGAAGTATTGACCATGGACATTGCATCCAGCATAGATTCTGTGGGGAGTGTCCGTTCCGGGACCGGGAATGTGACACGAACATACACTTTCGATACCCATAATGAACTGATAATTGATTACAAAAGGCTGAATATCTCGGTTTCCGGGGAATATGTGACCGCCGGTTTTGATGACAACGGTAATACAGTCCGTGCCGCCAGAGCACTTAGCTACAGGACGTTACCATTCAGCAACGTAGAACTGAGGGGGCTTCTGAAAGATAGGTTCGCTGCAGAAGGAACAGAAAATCAGCCCATCAATTCAGCATATCCATTTACCGATGTGACAGAGTTCCTTTCCATTGAAGCTGCAGATGCAATTCATCTGAACACGAGCATGGATGTGCTCATCGAAAAGGTATCGGTATTCGTAACGGGCGGAAGTGAGGTGAAAGAACTTGAGTATATCCTTGTTCATCAATGATGAGAGGGCTTTCCTTGAGCCTAACAATGACATACTCGCCACTGCAATGGTAGTCATTGGTTTTGTCGTATTTGCGGCCATTCTTTCAAAGACGTTCATCACTTTCGATGACAATTCCCATGCCCTTGAGAGCTACGAGCAGGCTGCCATGATAGCAAAGGACATCGCAGCCTACCCGCCACTTCAGGGGAGCAGACCCGAACTTATCTCCGCCGAAGCACTGGACAGGATAACCGCACCCTCCGCAGATAAAGACAGATACATGTTCTTTCAGAGATTCTCCGCTAACCTTGACCTTTATGTAGAAGCTGCCACCGATGACGGGAACTTTCGCTGGACGATAGATGACGATAACAATGCTAATAATGGCAGGGACGTTATCGCGGCATCAGTACCGGTTGTGATAGAACTTGGAAGCAGTGCCAGATGTGTTCCGGGAACGATAACCGTGAAGATAACCCAGAACGTGTGGAATTGAGGTGACGGGATGAGGAAGAATTTGACATTGCATAAGAACAAACACTACAAAAGCACCGGAACTGATATCCTGACAGATGAAAGGGGGTTCTCATCCAGTATCGATGCGATCCTTTTCCTGATACTTGTCTCCATTTCAGCGGTCATTCTCATGCCATCTCTCGTGGCTGATGAACAATACCGTTCAGCTTCCTACACCTCGGCACAGGACATGGACACATACCTGCTTAACACCATCATGAGCAGTACAGTGGATGATTTTGGATACACCCTCAAACCCACCGAACTGGCAGGTATCGATGTCAACCTCTCAGAGCACTCGATCCTTGAAGATGCCGAGAAGACGATATTTGAAAAGGAACAACAGCATCGTACCTTCTCAGACCTTGTGGCAGAGGGACTTGTCCTCAGCCTGTATAAGGAAGAGAACGGCACCCGGAAGGCACTCAACCCTATGACGAAGATGCAAGGCATCGAGACAGAGAAAAGCATTGAAGCTCACCTCGAAAGGACCATAGGACAGAGATACGACTACAGGTTCGAAGCCCACTGGCAGCCGGTCACAGGGTACATAGTGCAGAGTGAGATTATAGCCGGAGAGGAAGCACCGGTGAACGCTGTCAAACAGAAAGCGAGGATCACATTACCCGTCACCTATTCCATTCCAATGGATGATATATATGGACCCTTCAACGAGAGCACCATCTATAGTGCCATCAATTCCCCTGACCCTGATAAGGAACTACATGACATGTTCAACAAGAGCATTCTGATCGCGTCAGAGGGAAGTGCTCTGATCATCACAGACATAGTATTCCCTTACGAGTATCTCTCCTCACTTAACGGGACTGAATTTTCGGTAGACAGTGAACAACTGGCATGCCTCACCGGACCAGCGACACAGAACTACAGCAACCCTGTGATACAGAGCGTCCTTGGATGCATGAACTATACCGTGAACGACCTGTACGGACTCAGCATAACGATCGACCCCGAGGAGCAGAGCATCAACCTGGACCTTGTGGACACCGTCAACACCCTGATAATAGATGAGAACACCAGACTCATCTCCGGTCATATCAAAGACCGGCACTCCGATGATATCGACCGGACAATCGCAATCATTTGCAACGCCACGGACAACAGTACCAGATATGAGCTTGCGAGTTCTGAGCTGGACGAGATATACAGGACCGCCAATACCGGTGGTGCCGACATTGTGCTTATGATATGGTGATAAGAACCATGTCATTAGGGAAGGTATTCGATCAATCATAACATATATAAGAGATGATCGACTTCATAGGTAGCACTTCGCCAATCATATTTACATTCTATCAGGACGTCTCCCAAGTTCAACGGCCTGATAAGGGACTTATCTAACCACAATATAGAATCGAACTTTAAGCATATCTGAAATTTAAACTTCAAACTCGAATTATAATTATCAGGAGGAATCTTATGGCAAAAATGCATACCCGTAGGAAAGGAAAAGCAGGTCCTACAAAACCAGTTCGCACAGAGGCACCAGCATGGTCCACAATGACCAGCGACGAGATCACAGAAGTAGTGAAGGACCTCTGGAAACAGGGAGTCAGCACAAGTGAGATCGGTATGGTACTCAGGGACAAATACGGAGTACCTGATGTCAAGATCGCAACAGGCAAGAAGGTCACAAAGATCCTTAAGGACAACGGCGAGAGCTTCGCAGTACCTGAGGACCTCTACAACCTTATCGTAAAGGCAATCGGAATGAGGAAACACATGAACTACAACCACAAGGATGTACACAACAAGCGTTCCCTCCAGAACACCGAGTCCAAGATCAGAAGATTGGTAAAATACTACCAGTCCACAAAGGTCCTTCCAGCTGACTGGAAATACAAGCCAGAGACAGCTGAGATGTTGATCACAAGATAAACAGCCTTTACAGATGTTTGGCCGTTTCGGTCAAACCCAATCTTTTTTTAGATATTATTGATGCTTACTTCTTAATTATCCATTCACCCAGTGGGAACTATATATACATCACATTCTCACCTTATATCAAATACTTATGAAGGTAACTTATAAATTGTTTTAAAGAGCATTATATCCCATGAAAGCTGTCGTTCTCGCAGCCGGTGAAGGTAAAAGGTGCCGGCCTCTCACGCTCACAAGATCGAAGGTAATGCTACCCGTAGCTAACAAACCAATACTTGAGCATGTGATCAATGCTCTGGTAAAGAATGATATCAAGGATATCATACTGGTAGTGGGATACAAAAAAGAACGTATCATGGACCACTTCGAAGATGGAGTGGCTTTTGGTGCCAACATCAAATATATCGAGCAGAAAGCACAGATCGGGACCGCACACGCCATACTGCAGGCACGACAGTTCATTGGAGATAATGAGGACAGTTTTATCGTCGTAAACGGGGACAACATCCTGGGTGCTGACGCAATATCCGACCTGATCGAAGGTGCACAAGGCGACGCCACCATCCTTACCTGCAAAAAGGACGATGTGACCAATTACGGAGTTATAGTTGCAAAGGGCAGAAGTGTACAGGAAATAATCGAAAAACCGGAGACACTTGTCAGTCACCTCATCAACACAGGAACCTATCTTTTCAGACAGGGAATATTCGAACTCATAGAGCAGACACCCATATCCACAAGCGGAGAATACGCGATCACAGATACACTCCAGCTGATGATCAATAACGGAATGGATGTGACCATGGCGATCACCAGCATGGAATGGCTTGATGCAGCCTATTCATGGAACCTGCTGGAAGCAAACACGATCGTACTAGGGGACCTTGAAAGTGACCTTGAGAAAGGCAGGATAGAAGAAGGAGTGAATATAAAAGGAAACGTTTCCATTGGCAGTAACACCATCATCAGGGCAGGTTCCTATATCGTTGGTCCGGTAGCGATTGGTGATAATTGTGACATCGGACCGAATGTAGTTATACTGCCATCAACAAGTATAGGGAACAATGTGTCGATAGCCTCATTCTCATACATCAAGAACAGTATCATCATGAACGATTCCCGCATCAGCACACATAGCAACATATCCAGCTCGGTGCTGGGAAGTAATGTCTCGACAGATGCTAATTTCATTACCGAGGAAGGTGAAGACCTGCTTATTCAGATAGAAGGAGATCTTCATGGTGCACGAAAGCTCGGTACTGTCATAGGAGATGATTCGGAGATCGGTGGTAATGTCCTTGTCCGTGCAGGTAACATGATATTCACGAACAGCAAGATCAGTTCAGGAAAGACCATCTCGGAAGATGTACCGGCAGATTCGATAGTGATCTGAAAGGGGGGTTTGCAATGTGTGGAATAGTTGCATATATAGGGGATGGAGAGGCCGTACCTGTCCTGATAGATTCGCTCAAGATGCTGGAATACAGGGGATACGACTCTGCAGGAGTTACGGTATTCAATGGAAAACTGGAGACCTACAAGGTTGCAGGAAGGATAAAGGAGCTTGAGAAAGTAGTTCCTGAGGATTTGAAGGGAAGTGTTGGAATAGGTCACACCAGATGGGCGACCCATGGTAAACCGGAAACAAGGAACGCTCATCCTCATACATCATCAAATATATCAGTGGTCCATAACGGTATTATCGAGAATTATCTTGAACTCAAAGAAAGACTGATCGGTCTTGGATATGAGTTCCTGTCCGATACAGATACTGAGGTCATCGCACATCTTCTCCATTTCAATATGAACAATAATGGGAAAAAGTGTATGCTTGACGGACTTGCAGAGACAGTGAAAGAGCTTGAAGGTTCATATGCGATCGCTGCCCTGTGTGATGAAGAATCCAATATCATAGCCTTTGCCCGAAAGGACAGTCCCCTGGTGATCGGCATTGGTGAAGGAACCAACTATGCTGCTTCTGATGTAACCGCTTTTCTAAAGCACACAAAAAAAGTCATGTTCATAAGTGACAATGAGATAGGACTGCTAAGACCGAATTCTATAGATATATTCGACCTTGAAGGGAACGTCGTCACAAAGGATACGGAAACTATTGAATGGAATCTTGAGGCTGCTGAAAAGGCTGGTTATGAGCACTTCATGCTCAAGGAGATACACGAACAGCCGACTTCCATACAGAACACCTTTGCAGGTAAGTTATCCGAACTGGAAGGCAATGTTACACTTGAAGAGCTCTACCTCACAAAGGAAGAGATCAAAAGGCTCAGAAGAGCTACCATCATAGCCTGTGGGACATCATGGAACGCAGGCATACTTGGCAAGTACCTGTTTGAAGGACTTGCAGGCCTTCACACTGATATTGAAACTGCATCAGAGTTCAGATATGGCAACCCAGTCCTCTGCGGAGAGGAATTGACAATAGCTATCACGCAGTCAGGAGAGACCGCTGACACCCTTGCTGCTGTCAGGAGTTCAAGTTCATACGGATGTCGTAGCGTGGCTATCACTAACGTTGTAGGAAGCACCATCACAAGAGAATCCGACAGCGTGCTCTATACAAGAGCAGGACCTGAGATAGGAGTTGCTGCAACGAAGACCTTTACAGCACAACTAATGGTACTTTATATGCTTGCCATCAACCTCGGGAGAGCACGTGGGGTTATCAGTGCCAACGAGGCAAAGGACCTCATAGTAGCGATCAAGCGTCTCCCCGGACAGATACAGAAAGTACTCGGCAGGAAGGATGAGATCAATGAATGTGCGGTCCAGTTCGCAGATAAGAGAGACTATTTCTTCATAGGAAGATACCTCAACTTCCCTGTGGCACTTGAAGGTGCGCTCAAACTGAAGGAGATATCATACATCCATGCCGAAGGATACGCAGCAGGCGAACTGAAACACGGTCCCCTGGCACTTATCACAGATGAGACACCGGTGGTTGCGATAGCAACGAAGGGACATACATATGAGAAGATACTGAGCAACATCAAGGAAGTGAAGGCTCGTAACGCCACAGTGATCGCAGTTGCCGATGATGACGACACTGAGATCGAGAAGTATGTGGATGTGGTCCTTCGTGTACCATCAACCCATGAACTACTGGCACCAGTACTATCTTCGGTTGCATTGCAGTTGCTTTCATATTATACTGCACTTGCAAAGGGTTGTTCCATCGATAAACCGAGGAATCTTGCAAAGAGTGTGACCGTTGAATGATCATCTTATTTTTATTTTCATTTTAAAGAGAGGATATGGAATGAAGTTATTTGGTTCTTCAGGCATCCGGGGACTTGCAAATGTGGAAGTCACCGTGGACCTGGCACTGAAAGTTGGAATGGCTCTTGGCAGGTCAAAAAAGAATGCTGTCATCGGAAGGGACCCCCGTGTCGCCGGGGAGATGATAGAACTTGCACTAATCTCAGGATTGATGTCTTCGGGTTGTAATGTTACCCGTGTTGGTCTTGTCACCACACCCACACTCGCATACGCAGCACGCAACTTTGACTGCGGAGTGATGATAACAGCGTCTCACAACCCTGCAACAGATGTAGGGATCAAACTCTGGAACCCTGATGGGATGGCATTCGACTCCGCCCAGCAGGAAGAGATAGAGAACATCATAGAGAAAGAGGACTTCATCCATGTTCCCTGGAACATGGTCGGTAAGATATCCACATATGAGAATGCAGTCAGAGATCATATCGATATGATACGCAGCCACTCCACCGGTGCACCGATCCGTGTTGTCGTGGACTGTGGAGGAGGAGCAGGTGGAACCATAACACCTTTCCTTTTACGTGAGATGGGATGTGAGGTCATTACACTCAACTCCCAGCTTGACGGACACTTCCCGGCACGTAATCCCGAACCAAAAGAGGATAATCTCTGGATGCTGATAAAGGCGGTGAAGGAATTCGATGCGGCCCTTGGTATCGCCCATGATGGTGATGCGGACAGGATGATGGCCGTTGATGAGAACGGAGGATTCCTTTCAGGTGATGAGATGCTTGCCATCTTTGCACGCTATGAATGTAAAGGAGATCCAAAGGTCGTTGTTCCTGTTGATACATCAATGATAGTCGATGATGCACTTCCGGGTTCCACTGTAATTCACACAAGAGTCGGCGATGTATATGTTGCCGAGGAAATGAAGGAACAGAAAGCAGATTTCGGAGGGGAGCCCTCAGGAAGCTGGATCTTCCCGAGGATATCCTATTGTCCCGACGGTATCTATGCAGCTGCCCTGCTGGTTGATATCGTGAAGGACAGGAAGCTCTCGGAACTAAGGGATGAACTGCCGAAATATCCGACACTCAGAAGCACAGTAGCATGTGACAATTCCAAGAAGGAAGCTGTTATGGAAGCTGTCAGCTCGGGATTGAAGAACATGGGTGAAGTTTCCGATATTGACGGCATCAGGGTAGATATGGAAGACGGCTGGGTACTTGTCAGGCCATCTGGAACCGAGGCGAAGATAAGGGTCACAGCTGAAGCCCGTAAGGATGTTGAAGAACTCCATGCAAAGGTAGAGGATATGGTAAAGGAGTGTCTAAAATGAAAGTGGTCATACTTGCTGCCGGTGAAGGCACACGTATGAGGCCATTGACAGCTTCAAAACCGAAGGTGATGCTTCCCATAGCTAACAAACCCATGATGGAGCACACCATCGATGCTGCCGTGAAGGCAGGGGTGAAGGACTTCCTTATCGTGACCGGGTATCGTGAGGATGCCATAAAGGACCACTTCGGCGATGGCAGTGAGTTTGGTATCAATGTGGAGTATGTACGCCAGGAACAGCAACTTGGAACCGCGAATGCGATCGGATGCGCAAAGGGCTTTGTTGAAGGGCATTTTATTGTTCTCAACGGTGATATGCTTGTAAGCACCGAACACATCAGTCATCTTCTTTCAAGGACCGAGGATGCCATCATCAGTGTCAAGGAAGTGGATGAACCGTCTCATTTCGGTGTCATTGAAACAGATGGCGAAAAGGTTACCCGGATAATCGAGAAACCGAAGAATCCACCAACAAACCTTGCAAATGCAGGGATATACCTGTTCGGTGATGTCATCTTCGATTATATCGACAGGACAGGGAAGTCACAGAGAGGTGAGTATGAGATCACAGATTCCCTCCAGATGATGATAGATGACGGACTTGCCGTTGGTTATGAACTCCTGACATCCGACTGGATAGATATAGGCAGACCATGGGATATGCTGGATGCGAACAAGGTACTGCTTGAGAATATCGATAATACCCTTGAGGGTATCATTGAACCCTATGCTACCCTGCATGGGACCGTAAAGGTTGGGAAGGACACTATCATCAGGAATGGTGCCTACATAATGGGACCGGCCATTATCGGTGACAACTGTGACATTGGTCCGAACTGCTTCATCAGGGCATCAACTGCAATTGGAAATGATGTCCGGATCGGCAATGCGGTCGAGATCAAGAACACGATAATCATGGATGGGACGAATGTGGGTCACCTGAGCTATGTTGGGGACAGCGTCATTGGCACGAACTGTAATTTCGGTGCCGGAACAAAGATAGCGAACCTCCGTCACGATAACAAGAATGTTAAGTCGGTTGTCAAGGGCGAGATTGTTGATACCGGACGCAGGAAACTCGGAGTCATCATGGGTGATGACGTCCACACCGGCATCAATACAAGCATCAATATCGGCAGTGTTATGGAGCCTGGAAGTTCCACCATGCCGGGTGAGGTAGTGATGCACAGAAGAAAAACTAATTAAGACACATTGCATTCTGTACACCGGTGATCCGTATGAACCTTAACATAGAGATGCAGAAACTCAAAGACCTGGCCAGAGAGGCAGCGGATGTTATTGAGAAATACGAACATGTCCGTGTAATCTCGCATAATGATGCAGATGGCCTGACCTCAGCAGGGATAATCTGCCAGGCACTCCTGAGACAGAACATCCGTTTTCATACGACGATCGTACCACGTCTTGACAGTTCGGTCGTGGAGATGATCAAAGAGACCACTGCAGACGATGACCTTGTACTTTTCTGTGACATGGGCAGCGGTCAGTCAGACATCATTTCAGAACTCAAGCAGGATATAGTCGTGCTCGACCACCATGTTCCGGTTGGTGAGACACCTGCAAAGGTCCTTGTGAACCCGCACCTTGTAGGAATCGATGGTGCAATGCATATATCCGGGTCGGGAGTGACTTTTTTTGTGGCAATGGAAATGGAACCTGCAAATGTGGACCTTGCTGGACTTGCCATTGCAGGTGCAGTTGGTGATAAACAGCTTTTCAGCACCCTGAACGGTCACATTCTGGAAGAAGCTGTTAATGCAGATGTCGTTTCAGTTAAGAAAGGACTGAAGATCGGTGATGGTGACATCGCTAAAGTGCTCGAATACACGCCTGAACCCTATCTTGATATAACCGGGGACAGCGAGAAGATAAAGCAATTCCTGGATTTCCTCGGGCTTGAAGGAAATATCGAGGACCTTAACCCGGACCAGACAAAGGCCCTTACTTCGGCTGTTGCACTCAAACTTGCAAAGAATGCCAGTCCTGAAGCCGTTGATGCGGCAATTGGCGATGTATACATCCTGAACAACGAGATAGTATCCAACGTTTACGACCTTGTAGCTATTCTGAACACCTGTGGCAAGACCGAGAAATATGGCATGGGAATGTCCATCTGCATGAAGGACAGGACACACCTAGAGGAAGCAATTGATATGACCATTTCCCAGCAGATATCCATTGTCGAGAATATCAAAAAAGGAATGGATATGGTAAAACAGGGAAAGAGTATCGGTTACCTGATAGGCGAGGACCTGGAAGGCACAGGTCTGATAGCCAGCACCTTTGTCAGGTACGTTAACCCGGATATGCCATTCGTTGCAGTCAATCAGGTAGATGAACTTGTAAAGGTCTCTGCAAGAGGCACCCGTGCACTTGTAGAAGAAGGACTTGACCTCTCTTTTGCCCTTCGTGAGGCAGCAGCATTGGTTGGAGGACAGGGCGGAGGCCACAATGTAGCATCAGGTGCATCGATCCCACCGGGAACCGCCGAAGAGTTCATTGCAAAGGTCGATGAGATAGTTGCAGAACAACTCTCAAAACAGGAGAAGAGTGAATGAAAATTGAGACCACCATCGAGTTCAAAGATGAAGGTGCCATGAAGGTGGCTAAGAGGATTGCAAACTCACTGGCCCCCGATAATCTTACAAATATGCATACTGTGGTCTGCGAGGATAGTATGTGCATTCATATCTCAACTGAGAAGATAACGTCGCTCATCGCCACGGTGGACGACCTTCTGATGAATGCAAAACTGGCAGAAGAGATAGCTGAAGATTTGGAAGAGTAAGTTTTGATTGTTATTTTTGGCATTGTCACCCAAACATAGCTGCTTGTTATTTCTGGATTTCACTAATAGCAAAACGGAATGTTTCAACATAATAAGACTCTTTACATACCACTTTGACTTTCTCTTTAGTCTTGTCAGAAAGTGCTTATATATGCTGTTATCTCCTTCAACAGTATATGTTTCTGTCTTTGAACGAATACAAATAGTTCTGGGGAGAAACACCACTTACAAAACAATTGGAAGACTTTGCTGAGTTTTAGTTAATTGCATTTAGAACTACTGAAATAAGGACTTCATCATTGACATAAAGTTAAAATTATATATAATAAATTGGAATAAGATAACTATGGTGATTTCGGATTTGTTACTCGATGCTGGAGCTACAATCATAAATATTGCAATTGCAATTTTTGCAATTACGGTATGGATTCTTCAAAAAAATATGTACATGCATGATAATTTGATATCCGTATTATGTGTACAGAAGTCAATAACCCATGATTACTTTTACTTGTTGAGAGCTTCTTTCGCATTGACTGATGAAGAAAAAGCAACACAGGTATATAGTTCAACAAATCTCAAAAATGAAGAAATTGAAAAACTAAAAAAATATTTAAAGGAGAGGAAGAATTACCAATTTGTAGAGAAAATTACAATTGGCTCCTTTGCTATTGGATTAGGACTTACTTTAACATCACTAGCAATTAAACTGTTAATCTATGTATTACCATCAGTTACAACTAATTCTTGAGATACATTGTATGAGGAATAAAAGAAAGTAATTGAACACTGGATGAAAGCATCAAAAGATTCTGAATCTATACTCTTTTTTAAACATTCAAGATAATCAACATATTCACTCTTGTATTCCACTAGAATTTTTTCATTCACCACAGTGAATTCTTTTTTTGAACATGCTTTCCCAACTGTTTCAAATATTTGGAAGATGCCCCACGTAATATAGCTACTAAATCTATTTTCTTCAGTATTTGTGAAATCTGCAAGTGTCCTTAATGACCTTCGAATTACCTCTGATTTCTTTGAAGATAAAATGTAAAAAGATGACATATTAGACTCTTCATTTGCAAAATTAATTGAATCATCTATAGACTTCAATAAAGTACTTTTGAAATCTGCTGTAATCGAAATTGCTCCATTGACCATACTTTACTCCTCGTTTATTATATATTTTATACAATAGTATTATAATTTTCCATACAAGTGTGTGAAAAATCCTTAAAATCATTGCATTCAATAATAGAATAGCAATCCATATTCAAATTTGATTTCTGAACACCGTTTTCAATTAAATATAAGCTTTGATTTTTACAAGGCGAGTAATCATCTAATAATACCCTATTATGCGATAATCCTTTTGTATGTACATCAATTATTGAATTAAAATCATCAATACTAGAAAAGCGATGAGAAATCAGTGATTTGTCCTTATCAACAACACATCCACCAAACATGGGCTTTTTAGTATGAGAATCCTGAAATAAATCAGAATTTATTAAATATTTATTAATTATATTGGATAAGTGTAAACTATAAGTGTTACGATATGCCGGAGCAATTGAGACTTTATCCCTTTCATAGCTATCTTCAAATTTAGAGAGGGTTTCTAATATAAAATTAGAAGTAATTGTTTCTTGATCAGAATTCTCAAACTCACTATCAAGTAAATCTGAAAATTTTTTGAATTTATTATATGCCTTCTCAAACAACTTTTCAAGCTGTTCCTCATTAAACCTTGTTAAATCAACCATATAATTTCCACTTTAGAAACTGTCAGCAAGCAATGAAGTATTGCATGACTTATAGATGCTTTCTGATTCGTCCAGAATCATTTTTGCATGTACTCCTCTTAAAGTTGTTCTTGCACTTAAATCTTTGTATTTTTCTTCCAAAAGTTTTTCTTCTAACAAATTTAACATGAGTTGGACAAATTCTAATTTTAATATATGACATAAACTTTTTTTGTTAGTTACTGCTAAAATATTTGGGTCATTTTTTATATAGTTATAAAGTATTAGATTTTTTACCGCGACAAATGTAGTCATTTCATAACGAATAGAAGAGTGCAGCATTTCCTTTATTGGTAAATAAGAAACTTTTCCATCTTTAGTACAACCCTCTATACAAAATATTCCTGCAGTACATAAATGCTCTGCAGTATCAAGAGATTCTGAAATAACAGTGTACCCATAGTCAGTTAATGATCTTGAAATAATGTCCATATGTTCAATTTTATTTCCATCATAATTGAAATATACAACCATTAAGAGACACTCCAGATAGAATTTCTGCATTTAATTTATAATCCTAATTGTACAAGTTTGTAGGAACATATCCGAATTAAGTTTACTAGTTCATAAATATTTTGATACCAAGAGAAACTAGCCTACAATCCATATTTTTCAATATAATTTAAATCTTTTTCCCTAATTACATAAAATGCATGCGTTAATTGAATCTATGCTAATGTAACTATTAAAAGTTAAGAACCGATTATGGCACTTAAGTAGCAACAAGCATTATTGATTTGTTAAGTTTAGGTTCGATAAAACCTCGTAATCAACCCAATAGAGAAGAGTATTTGTCATTATCACTCAAAAATAGCTAGCTCATTGTTTCTGTATTCAAACATGACTAACTCCTAAAAAATGTCCAATTGAACGAAATCCTAATCCTTCAAGATAAAGTTTTAAAACTGGTCATTTAACAGATATAGAGCCAGCAGCTGATATCATCTCTACTGAATAATTTAAACTACATCATGAAATTTATAGCGTTGTCGACCATCTATTGTGGAGGGAACTCTTACATCTAGAGCAATTCATGTATAAATACATTCATAGCATACAACTATCGATACTAATGCTTTATTTCCTTTTTATTCCCAAAGATGCCTGTTATTATCAATCAGAGTATTCTGTTCCTCTATCCTTGAACGCTGATAGATAAGGGCAGCCGGATGATATATCTTCAAAAGGGTGTATTTCCCATCAACAGGTCTTGGAACACCCCATTCCAGTTTCTCACCGTTGCAGAATGCTTTTTCTGCAGTGTTACCAAGAAGGATGACCACTTTAGGCTCAAGTAGCTCGATCTGCGCCTGAAGGAATGGTTTGCAGGCATTTATCTCACTTTTCAGAGGATTACGGTTCTTTGGTGGACGGCATTTTATGGTATTTATAACAGCGTAGTCATCTCCCGAGAGACCCATATATTCTATCATGCCGTCGAGGTTCTTTCCGGCTCTGCCACAGAATGGTATCCCGGTCTCGTCCTCGTTCTTGCCGGGTGCCTCGCCTACGAAAACCACATCCGGGTCTTTAGAACCTTTACCTATCACTCGGTTGATGACCGTTTCATGAAGCTGACAGTCAGTGCAAGCCCTGATCTCTTTCTCGATACCTTCGAATCCCTGTTCCACAAGTTCACTAACTGACCGGACTGTCATATTAACACCTTTCAAATAATCGTTTATTCGGTTCTATGATTCAGGATCGTTCCTGTTCCTCTGCCTTCAATGCTTCCATGAGGTGAATTTGCTCTGTAATGAAAGTATTATAAGGTGCTTCGATGCCAAATTTGCCTGCTCTTTCAACTATGGCGCCATTGATGAAATCTATCTCTGTCTTCCTGCTGGATGCGATGTCCTGGAACATCGATGAATGATGTTCTGCGGTATTGGGAAGCTGGAAGTCATGAAGGAAAGTGAGATATTCCCCTGCTGTTCTCCATGGGAGATTGACGCCTTCTGCTTCAGTGACCATGAAAGCCTCTTTAACTATGTTCTCGATGATATTCCATGCGTGCTCGTTTTCCAGTTTTCCATAGGGGACACCTATGACAGCACCAAGGGGATTGAGAGCTGAGTTGTAGAGGACCTTGGACCAGACAGAACTCATGATGTTCACCGTTCCTGTTGCCTGGATACCTGCACTTTTTATCAGGTCCACAAGTCTGAGCACGCTGTCATCAAGTCCTGAAGGGAACCTTCCGAGATCCATGGGACCGGTCTCCACCGAGACATGTATCTGGGCATCACCTGTCCACACGAATCCTGTGATGATAGTACCACCGATCACCTTATCGGTGTATTCGGCTATTATTTCCTCGTTGCCGATACCGTTCTGCATGCTGATGACCTCTCTGCCTTTGATGATGTCAGAGAACTGTTCACATATCTCCCTGGTTGCGGTGGATTTAGAGGTGATGAAAATATAATCGTAATCATCTTCCGGTGCATCTTCAGAGCAACTGAAAGTAAAGGTGTCATCTCCCCAGATACCTGTCATCTTAAAACCGGTATCCTTTATCCTGTCGGCATGTCTCTTTCGGCAGACCGCATGTACATTACAGACGGAAGATAGTTTTGCAGCCAGCGTCAGGCCAACCGCTCCTGCACCTAATATCAGGACCTTCATATAGCACCTCTATCGGCTTAGATGTCCTTTTTCATTAAAAGAATGACTATTGGGGAACATGCAATTAAGAGAAGCTCTTAATTAGCAAAAGATACATCATGCATACAAATAGCCATACATTGGTAAACAATTATCAGGTGAGATGTCGCAGGTGAGACATAGCAGCTAAGATATAGAGTGTAAGACATAGCTGCTTACCTATCACTTATCTATCACTATCATACAGAGGAATGGAGATCCATGGAAGCAAAGAAAAGAGATGAATGCTGTCCGGCAGACAAACCGGAAGGTGTCGGAAGTGTAATGAATTTCAAATTCAGGCTTGAATGTGCACTTAAGACAAGTGCCGATGCTACAGAGGCTGCGGATGTTGTAGGCGAATACATTCATGAGGCAAATCACAGTATCCTTACAAAAGGTGCACCGGAAGGGCAGGGTGCAAAGGTAACAGGATGGAAGGTCGAAGGTGACAGGATAAAGCTCATCATCGAATCCGGCAGGCATGTCCGTGTACACGATGCACTGCTCCGTATGAGAAAGCCACTTGCCGGTAAACTTGGAAAGGGTTTCAAGATCGGTATCCGTGGGATCGAAGTCGACTCATTCACAATAGAGGTGCCCTCTGAGAAGGAACTTCCTCAAATGAAGATACCATACGTGTCAGAGATGGCGTATGAAGACGGGATTCTCAAACTGACACTTGACGTTGATGAGTCTGCAATGTCTAACCGTGTCCCTGACAGGATACTTTCCCTGATGGAAGATAAACTGGAACAGGGTGAATACGGTGGCAAGACAGAACACTGGAACGTCCTCTGGCAGAGCGAGAAGAAGGAACACAAGTTCACAGAAGACCCTACCAAGGCTATGATGGAAGCCGGATGGCTCAAGAGAGGTGCCAGCAGGGGTCAGTGGATCCATGGTCCACAGTCCACAAAGATGTTCAGGACCTTTGAGAAGATAGTACTCGAGGAACTGCTTGGTCCTCTTGGATACAGGGAAATGATCTTCCCGAAGCTGGTGCCCTGGGAGGTCTGGCAGAAATCCGGACATGCAAAGGGTGTCTATCCTGAGATCTACTACGTCTGTCCTCCAAAGACAAGGGATCCTGAGTTCTGGGAAGAGGTCATCGACCACTATAAGGTAACACTCGAAGTACCAACCGAGATGATCAAGGATAAGATCGGTGAGCCTATCGGTGGAATGTGCTATGCACAGTGTCCTCCATTCTGGACATACCTTCAGGGAGAGACCATCCCTACCGATGAGTTCCCTATAAAGGTCTTCGACAGGTCAGGAACCTCACACAGGTATGAGAGTGGTGGTATCCACGGCATGGAACGTGTGGATGAGTTCCACAGGATAGAGATCCTCTGGGTAGGGAACAAGGAACAGGTCATCAAGACAGCCAATGAACTTCACGAAAAGTACATGCACATCTTCAACGAGATACTTGACCTCGAATGGAGAAAGGCATGGGTCACACCATGGTTCATGGCACAGGAAGGACTTACCGGAGTTTCCGAGCAGACCGAGGCCGGTACCACAGACTATGAAGCTGTCCTGCCTTACCGTGGCGAGGACGGTGAATGGCTCGAGTTCCAGAACGTAAGTGTGAACGGTAACAAGTATCCATCAGGATTCAATGTCAAATGCCAGTCCGGTGAGGAACTCTGGTCCGGATGTTCTGGTGTCGGACTTGAGAGATGGGCATCAGCTTTCTTTGCACAGAAGGGACTGGACCCTGAGAACTGGCCTGAGGAATTCAGGAAAAGGGCAGGAGAGATACCTGAGGGTATCAGGTTCCTCTGAACCTTACTTTATCATTTTGATCGGTCAAGGAATCCTGAAAAAAGGACTCCTTAATCTGGCTCTGTAGAAATCCTAATTATCAACGAGTTTTGAATCAAAACCGCAGATAAACACAGATTCACGCAGATGCTGATTACTTGTATCTGTGTTTATCTGCGTTCATCTGTGGTTCACGATAGTGTAGAGGATTTCTACAGAGCCCTTAATCTATTTTTATCACAACTTTTCCCTTAACACTGCCTTCACGTTGATATTTTAGAGCCTCTCCTGCCCTGTCAAGTGGGAATGTACGATCAATATTCACCGTGATAACTCCCAGGTCATAGAGTTCTGCAAGTTTTTTCAGGTCATCACTGTTGATCCTTGTGGACTGACCCACAGCATTTACCTGATATTTCCCCATGAGTTCAGTATCTGGTTGTTCAAGCATTGATACGATCATGCCACCTTTCTTAAGGACCTTGAATGACCGCTTATATGTATCACTACCCACAGTATCGAATACGGCGTCATAATCATGTAGCTTGTCTTCGAACTTCTCGTTTCTGTAATCTATGATCTCGTCGGCTCCCAGGGTCTTAAGATAATCAGTATTGTCTTTTCTGGCAGTCGTTGCTACATATGCACCAATATGCTTTGATATCTGGATCGCCATTGAGCCGATCCCACCCGAACCTCCATGAATGAGAATTTTTTGTCCTTTTTTAAGGTTGATTTTGCTGGTGATCACATCCAGCGCACTCACACCTGCAAGCGGCAAAGCGGCAGCTTCTATATTGTTTGCATTTTTTGGTTTATGGGATATAAGATCCTCTCTGGTGGTCAAATACTCTGCAAAAGCACCAGAGCCTCCGGATAGGACGATGGCACTGCCATAGACAACATCTCCTTTCTTATAGCAATCTACACCTTCACCCACATCAACGACAATACCGGTGAAATCACCACCAATGGTCATAGGAGCAGTGAGTGCCTTCCCTTTGCTCACATAGCCCTGAGCAATCTTCCAGTCAAAAGGATTGACACCTGCTGCATGTACTTTAACAATAACTTTCCCTTCTGATATATCCGGAACCCCGACATCTGTGTTTATCTCAACTACATCTTCCCCATATTCCCTGATCTGGGCTGCTTTCATATTATATCACTCCACTATTAAATAAAAGTCCAATTGTTACTGACACAGGAATTACCCATGTATGTTAAAAAAATTAAGTTACAAATGCATTAAAGGCTTTTGTACTAAAATTAATCAATGCAGAAGAGCTAAAAATAAATTTGCAGAAGTTGACACTTATCTGTATTGTTGCATCCTGATGATGAGACAGCATACTTCTGGCAGTATGACAAGCATGGAAGCAAACTGGTACAGATACGTTTCTACCCTATCTGAACCAATTTCCTTTTTCTCTTTTTTATCGAACTATATCAATATGCGCATACTAAGTACATGTCAGTGTACTATGCATCCGGTCAAATATCCATTTTTGACCTTCTGATCATATCAATGAACTCTTTCGTCTCCCTTACCACGTCATCGCTGCAAACCACAGCAGAGATGGCCACCAGACTGTCAGCGCCTCCAAGGATAACACTTTCACTGTTCTGTTTGTTGATGCCACCTATCGCAACAACAGGAATATCTATGGCATCCTTCACAGCCCTGATGCTCTGCGGACCGATTCCATCGCCGGCATCCTTCTTGGTGGAAGTATCGAATATGGGACCCAGTCCAACATAGTCAGCACCGCATCTTTGCGCTTCCAGCGCCTCTTCGACGTTGTGGACCGAGAGACCTAATATCATGTCAGGTCCCAGAAGTTCTCTTGCAGTGTCGATCGGCATATCATCCTGTCCGATATGAACACCATCGGCGCCTACTGCAAGGGCCACATCAATGCGGTCATTCACAAGGAATATAGCCTCGTTCCCACACAGTGTCTTTATCTGCGCAGCCTCAAGGATCATGTCCCTTGTGCTTCCTGCCTTTTCCCTGTACTGGACTATCCTGCATCCTGCAGCAACTGCGCTCTCCACATCAGAGAGAGTTCCCTTTCTGGACAGACCTGAATCTGTCACAAGGTAGAAATCAATGAGTTCAAGCAGTTTTCTTTTGTGTTCCATATGATCTCAGCATTCCTCTACGTTTATCATAGGCTGTGCCTTCTCATCTGTAAGGTTGAATACCTCATCGTAGAAATTCAATTTAAATGTTCCGGGACCATTGGAGTTCACAGATGCCAGCTCTCCGGCAATCCCGAAGTAGCACAGCGCATCCTTTGCAGCATCACAGTGGTCCTCATTGACCGCAGCGAAGGAACCGATAACCGATGCAGCCATGCATCCGGTACCAACGATAAGACCCATGGACTCATGTCCGTTCTTTACGACATAGGTCCTACTTCCGTCACTTACTATATCCTCAGCGCCGGTCATAACGACAACACATGACCTTGAAGCTGCGAATTCCTTTGCGACCTGCTTCGGGTCGGCATCTATGGATGTTGCTTCAACACCGTTGGTCTGCGCGTTCTCACCTGCAAGTTTAGCAATCTCAGAATAGTTACCTTTGATTATGTCCACACGGACAGAGGCCAGTATCTTTGCTGCCATCTCATCACGGAAAGGTGTGGCACCCACGCCTACGGCATCAAGTACAACAGGTATGTTCTTCTCGTTTGCGGCTTTTGCTGCGATGAGCATCGCATCGATCAGCTCTTCTGTAAGAGTGCCGATATTGAGTACGAGTGCGGATGCAATGCCTGTCATGTCGGCAGCTTCCTGAGGAGCATGGGCCATTACAGGCAGAGCACCGAATGCCCTTGTCATATTAGCACAGTCGTAGATCGTTACCCAGTTGGTTATGTGGTGTACAAGTGGTTTTGTCGCTCTGATATTTTCTAGTGGAAGGTCCATATCTGAATGCCCCCTTTATGCCATAATGGCGATTCATTTATAATGATTAACAATTGTGAATTTGTCATAAGAAGTAATTATTAATATACTTTGTGTCAATCATTGCTTTGTTCAAAATATAGGGTACTTTCGATTAAAAATTGTATTATCGGACAAGTCAAAAAATTCCAACACATGCTCCATGTTCTGGCTATATCTAGGAATAAAGTAAATGCAAAATAATTCAGATTCGGTAGACTCTATTCTCTGCAAAGAAATCTTCAATTGATACATTTAACTCATAGAGTTCATAGATGAACACTACAATATTGTGGAAATTAAACGAAAGTACAAAGTATATGCTGACAGCTGTTACATGAGTGAAAAAAATTACAACTCTTAATCCAAAAAAATCTTGATTCCTATATACCAAAAAGAACAGAAAAAAATATTATCAAAAATGTACTGAATCAAGCAAAATAAGTCAAATTTAAACTATTACCCAAGTTTGACAGTTTTCACTCTTTATTGAAGAGAATGTCTTCTCTTTTACCGAATTTTTTCGTTTTTTTGTCAGGAAAACCTATTTGACAGTTCGACCAATTTCCGCCAAATTACTACGATTTTGTCCATTTTTGCCTTAAAATCAGTGAATTTATGCAATCAAAGTTGACGTAAATGTACTTTTTTGACCTATTTCCCTTGAAATCCACAGTCACTGTCAAATTCAATAAGCTATTTTTAATGAATTTTGTTGACTTGTGCTTGAGTTCATTGAACTCATATCGCATCAGTGATATGAACAACTGCGCAATGAATCCAATGATCACAGCTCCATAAATGCTAGCATCCGTCCATAAGCGTAGTGGTTTTATCTCGATCTCATTCTTCAATGAATTGATGATATTTTCAATTGAATCCTTTTTCCGATAAGTTTGAAGAGCTTCTTTTAGTGTCAAATTCTCACTCGACCTTAAGCAGAAAAATCCTTCTCTGCCTGTGACGAGCTTTTCTTCCAGTAACTTGATAACATCCTGTTCAGCAAGTTCCATCAGTTTCATCTGCAGGGAATACGTCACATCAACAAGAATATTGTTGATCCTAAACCTTTTGGGCAACTTCTTGTTCCTGTCGATCGAGTCCTGTATGACCCTCGCTTCCTGTAATTGCCTCATGACCTTTCTTGCCTTTGAATCAAGCTTCTCTTTCTGTAGCTTCTTTGAAAAATACATGTAGTTGGTACTGTTTGGCTTAATGGTCTTCAGACCATATATCCCATCTTTCTAATCAACCGTCTCAATAGGCGAATCCCAGAATACTGCTATTTTCTTATCGTCACTTGTATTGAGCTTTCTTGCAGTCAGGTAGTGCATTCCATCTGCCCTTATCAGGCCAGTGTTCCCTATGCTATGTGCTCCTTTATCGAAAACAACAAGAAATTGTTGTTTCAATCTGCTGTTCACCTGCTGGTATGTTTCTCGGAAGTGTTTCTGACCATTCAGATTTCCCTGTCTCACTGTGATACCGATTGGTATATTGATCGGGTCAGCAAGCTCACTAATTCCCAGTGTTATCTGCTTCTTATCAGGTCTATGGTCACGACTGTAACCATATTTACCTAATGGCGATTTATCGCCATGCAACACGATACTGGTCCAGTCCATGTTTATGTTGGTATGCTCAAAATCATATTTGGCAAACAGTCTGTCCTGCATATCGGAAATAATCGTTTCACGATTATTTCCCAGGGTTTCAAGAACCCTGTATAGTGTCCTCTCACTGAATTCTGGAAGGTTGAAAATATCAAGCACTTCATCAAGATTTATCCAATCATGAGCCTTGTTTATGCTGAAATTATCTGTGAGCTTGTAGCAAGTGGTTGATGTCAATACCATGCTTTTTGTGTTTGCCGAAAACAGTGGAGAGATCAAGGATGTCGTAGAGTTGGTTTACAGTCAGAATGGTTCCGATAGGAAAACATATATTCTTGTTCGGGATAATGTCATATGTTCTTGGTTTTGTTTGCATTTTTGGTCGAATACAACATTACTGAGAATAATTTTATTATTTTTGACTGTCAAACTTGGGCTATTAGGACATAACCTTGACATACTTGTCAAGATAATGTTTATTGTTAAAATGAGGAATTCTACAGAGAGATTGTTTTATTTGATGTATTGTAGAGATATTAGCATTGCTTTCCAAAAAAAACCTAACCATAAACTTTCTTAAAAATTGATATTTTATTTATGAGAATAACTGTTAAAATTGAAATAATTAACATAATAGTGGCATACAAATAACCGTTATATATTATGTCAGGAAAACTAATAAATGATTCCATGAAAACTAAAAATGTTTTTGTTGCAAACAAATGGTACAACAAAATAATAATTGAATATTTCCCAAGGTAATTGAAAAAATTGGAAATTATGGTTTTGTTTTTATTAATCATCTTTGCTAATTCTACAGTTATATATGTACCCAGCAAACCACCCATGATAAAAAGAAAGAAGTTAGGATATTTTCTAAGATTCATATCAACACGTCCACTGCCAGATACTATAATAATAAAAAGTATACAAATAAAAGCAAAAATATAAGCATTGAAATTATCTTCTCTTATATCTATTATATTATTAGTTCTTACAAAATATCCTGAACAAACGAAAATCATAGAAACAAAGGCAATATCAATTCCCCATGGCAAAAAAATGTACTCACTAATTTTCCATCCAGTTAATATGAAAAATAAGATTAAAGAATAACTCAAAAAGGTACTTTTGTTTTCGTAAACAGTTAATATAAAATATAAAAGAATATTACTACAAAATAGACAAACTAAAAACCAAGATGGCACACAAATCCAATTTGTATAGGTAGTAGCTGGGAATAAAGGTGCTCCGTTTCCATATATTATGCCAATAAAATTTTCAATTGAAAAAAGTTCAAAATTAATAGAAGTTGTTCTGATGCAAGATATTAAAACTAAAGTGCTTAAAATGAACAGATTAGTAAAAAAGTAAGGAATTATAAGTCTTTTTGTTTTATTAAAGGTAAATTGCTTTATGTGTCCTTTATATTTTTGATAGTTAAAGAGATATCCACTTATAAAGAAAAAAAAAGGCATATGAAATGCAAAGATTATTCTCGTTATTTTTGTATTGATTGGAGCATGTCCAACTACGACTAATAAAATTCCAATTCCTTTTGCAGTGTCAATCCAGTCAACATGTTTCATAAAAAAAAAATAATCCCTATATACATAAATTTTTTGATTTGGAATTCTGTAGAAATCATCTAGATTTGGTTGATAATTCAAGCATACAATAGTTTTAAAAGTATTGCATGACGGCTCTGTAGAAATCCTTATTTTTAGAACAATTATAACCTTGACATACCTGTCAAGGTTATGTACTAATATCTTGAATTTTACTTCTTTTAATTGATTCCAATTCTTTTTTGCCTTTATTTCTTCACCATATTTTCTTTTCAGAACAGAGAACATTGTTTCAACCAAATTTCTGTTATGATACAATTCTTCATCAAATTCCTATTCCATTTTCCTGCGATAGAATCCTTTAATTCTTTTTCTCTTTCTTTCTCTCAAAGGAATCACTGCTATCGCTTCTAATTGTTCTCTTGTTAACGAATGAATATCTTCAGAATCATATCCTTTGTCCATTACATAGCAATTTGATTTACGAGTTCTATGGCATTGCTTTAGCAATGCCATTGCATGTTTTGCATCATGCACAGGCTTACCCGATATCTTGAAACCAGTTACAATGAACCTTGCAGTATCAACAGAAATGCTTGTTTTCAGGAACAATCTTCTTTTATTTCCTGTTCTCCAAGAATAGTAATAGCTACGATGACCACTAGTAAATCCATTTGAATCGACAGCATTAATCTCTATTTTTTCACCATGAGAGTAAAACAGTTTGAGTGTTTGCTTTAACAATCCACTGAAATATATCGAGCTCAATCTTTTAATGAATTTATGAAGTGTAGTAAAATGTGGAACTTGCTTAATTCCAATTTTTTCCTTCACTTCTCCCATCAATTCAACAATCTCTATGATATCCCGATAATCCTCATTAAGATATTCTTTCAATAAAAACAAGGTCAATAGCTGATGCTGAGTGTATTTCCTTTTAGAATATTTGCAACTATCAAATCTGAAGGTGTGAGTTTCCTGATACAGCTAGCGCTGTATCAACAAACTTTAAGTACTTAGTAGGCAAAACACAATCATACCCTTTGTGTTTTCGGTGGCAGATAATGCTAAGGGGATTAATCCTTTTTAAATTGTTATGTTAAAATAAAATCGGAAGTAGGTTTTCTACAGAGCCTACATGACATTAATGATAATTACTTATTTCAGGCTATTGATATTGGTTTTGACAAATTTATACATAGCCAGTTTATAGTCTATTTGTAATTTTATAAATTAAGTGCCTATCGAGTTATTATTACTGGATAATGAAATCTAGAAGACATTTTTACTTTTAATTTATTTTTTGTTCAGCCATATATATTACAGGACAAAGCAGTTAATCATTGGCAACCAGCCAGCATCTGAGAATTTAACCGGATCTAACCGATCGCTTTATATAAGGATATGCATACTATAGAGAGCCAATTTATCAGTGTATACCTTATTTCACAATCATTAAGACAGCTCGTTGAACAATTACAATATTTCATCAACTATATTACAAAATCACAATCATTCGGAGGAATTATCACTTGGCAAGGAAAGTGCAGAGAAAGTTAGACAAATGGAAGTCAAAGACATGGTACAACGTAGAGACACCGGAATTCATGAGCAGGGCAAACATCGGAGTTACACCTGCTGAAGAGCCTGAACAGCTCGTCGGTCGTGTCGTTGAGACCACAGTTGGCGAAATTGCTAACGATTTCACAAAGCATAACACAAAGCTCAGACTCGAGATCAGCGACGTCACAGGTGACATCGCAAACACAAGATTCCTTGGTCACGAGATCACAACAGACTACCTACGCTCCATCGTAAAGCGTCAGACCTCAAGGATCGATGCTAACCTCGATGTTAAGACAAAGGACGGCTACACCGTAAGGGTCAAGCCTATCTGCTTCACTGTAAAGAGAGCAAGGACCAGCCAGATCAAGGGCATCAGGGAAGTAATGGTCAAGATCGTAAAGGACCGTGCATCAGAGCTTAACTTCGAGCAGTTCATCGAAGAAGCTATCATGGGCAAGCTTTCCGCAAACATCTACAGGAACGCAAAGTCCATCTACCCACTCAGAAGGGTAGAGATCAGGAAGACCGAAGTAAGGGCTCTTCCTAAGAAAGCATAATTCAATTGATTCATCGGGTGGTGTTCACCACCTGTACTTTACTCTTTTTACTGACTTTCAGACCCTTATTTGTAAAAGTGTTCTTGATCTATTCTGAAAGCCTCAGCTTACTTTCATACTCATCACGAATAAGCTGCATCATCTTACGATTGGCATCTATAACGAATCCACCAACATAACCACAGTATTTGCAGTGGTAAAGACCTTCTATGCCACCTGCCTCAAAATAGAGATCAGGACTGCCGCAGACAGGACATACCTCTGTCAGTTCCTCGTTATCTTCCGATTCCCGAATATCCGATCGTTCAGTATCATTTTCTTCCAAAACAGTTCCTCCACCGGTTTTCCCCGACTGACACTGTACCTGTACAATAACATCTATCGTTAAAGCATATCAAACTATGTGCAAAGTACCTGACAGTTCAACCGGATAAGGACGGAAGAAGGTCTGGTTCAAAAGATACCCGACGTTGAACTCCTCTGCCTTTGATAGGAACCATTCCCTGAGTTCGAATATGGTTGACCTGTTCTCACGATACTTCTGTAATCTCTGCATGAAAATGAACTTCTCACCTGCACTCAGGTTCCTGGAGAAATACCCGAATGCATGCATGAGTGCGTTTACAACGGAACCGCTTCCCGCAGGTTCGGATAATATCTGCAACAAAAGCTGGAGATAACTCTCATATACCTTCTCCACAGGGAGATCATCCCTGTTAGCGACGATAGTGCCCATCTTTGTAAGAAGCCTCTGATCACAGGCCATGAACAACAACTTGTTCCTTGTATGATATTCAAGTAAAGAACTCATCTTCACTGAAAGTGAGGCAGCCCTGAAAGAGGCCAGTGCGAAGACCTTTGTCAAAAAATGGTCCCTTAGAAGAGGGTCGTTCATCTGTATCTCATCGATTGCAGGCAGGTCAGGATATTCGCTCAGGACCGCCTCAGCAAAAAAGCCATTTCCCCCACGATGCAGATATTCATCACCAACAGAATCAGGAAATACTTTAGTCATACCGATACCGCATGAAGGTGACTTTGATTTGAGTATGAAACCATCGAAATCATCCAGTTCATAAAGATAGGACCTGGAAAATCCCTTCATCCTCTCTGTCAGATCAAGTCCTGTGGCTGGCTGGATGAGTTTCTTATTTCCATCATCCACTATGAGAATAGGCTCTCTGGGAACCCCCAGACCGATCTCACACTCGGGACACACATCGATGAACTCGACAAATGGTCTCATCATTTCCATTAAGGGAAAGGATACCATCTGCCCGTCGTAGCGACAGTTGGCAAAGCCAAGACACTTACTTATGACAATGATTGGGCGTGAGTGAATTATGTCCTTATGAGATGTCATCATAAGTTAAACAGCGGAATACGAAAAAGAGTTTTTGGATAGAACGATTGAAAAAAGAAAAAAAGAAGGATCGAAGTATCAATCCTTACGTCTGAAAAGAACCATTGAGACCATGACACCAATAGCTGTCAATACCCCAAATCCAGGAGCACTGTTCGCATCCTCTGTAGCATCAGAAGCTTCTTCTGCAATGTTAGCGCCAATCTCAATTTCATCTTCTTCTTCATATACATCTGGTGTGGACTGCAATGGTGTTTCTTCACTATCTGCTACTGAATCACCTTCTTCCTCATCATTTTCGTCCTCATCAGGTTCTATAATTCTGAGCTCAGTACCTGTATTACTACTTGAAGAACTTCCACTACTTTTTGAAGTAACAGTAGTAACAACCACTTGTTCATCGGTCTTTGCAGAGTCAGTGATCAGAGTGGTGTTTACATTACCAGAACTATCAACAGTCATGATACCAATCTCACAAACAGTACCCTGTGAGATACCTGTTGCATTGAAACATTCAGATGTTACTGTCTTGAAATAATTTCCATCGATATAAATATCACAGTGGTCAAAGTCCACATCTGAAGGATTGGTCCAGCTCCAGTTGATCCAGGTATAACCTACATCAGCCTCACTTAACCCTGTAACAGAAGCAGGTGCAGTACCATCAAGTGTGGTAGCAGTGTCATTGACCCAGGTTGTGTTGATATTACTGGACTGGTCAACGGTCCTTATTCCTATTTCATAGCTTGTGGAATCAGAGAGACCAGTGACATTGAAATGCTCTGTTGAAACGTTTGCTTTGAAGACTCCATCGAGATATACCATGCTGTGATTGAAATTGCTGCTTGAAGGATTGGTCCAGCTCCAGTTGATCCAGGTCGGACCGACATCTGATTCAGCCAGACTGGAAACAGATGCCACAGGAGGATTATAAATTGCCAGTGGAAACTGATCTATATTAGCAGGATCAATGACATATTGCATATCGCAGATACCATCATTATCAGCATCAGGAGTTAGCTGGCTGAAACCCGTTCCGTCAGTTCTGGCCCAATAGTTACCACCATTGAAAGGACCGCCCACAATATTTGCTCCCGGAGTTAAAGGCATGTTCCAGACATTGCCCACATTTACATTAGAGATGCCTGCATTTATGACGTTGCTTAAATAGTTGTTGTAGATTGTATTATGGTCAGACCAATCTACCTGGATTCCATAATAGTTACCTGATACATTGTTAGAAACCAGCAGACCATTATCTGACCTCTGATAGGAAATACCTGCGTAACTTGTGGGATTTCCATTGATAAAACTATTACTATCCAATATTGTACCCATTGCATCTCCTACTAATATACCGTGTCCACGACTATTTGACACTGTATTTCCAACTACCTGGCAATTGTCTGAAAGAGCTACCAACATCCCATCCCCTCCACTATAAATTACAACATTGCCAGTCAATTGACAATTATCAGAATCAAAGACCGAAATACCAGTACCGGAATTTCCTGATACGACACAATTTGTTACAATACAAGCGTTAGCAGATGAAATTGAAACACCATAATATCCATTACTTATTTTTAGATCTTGTATAACTACACCGTCTGCTGAAATACTAAAGGCAGCATTCGGAAATGAATTAGAGGATGCCTGTACTACAGTATCTTCAGGATTACTTGATTCGGACATTATAGTGATACCGGGCGTGAGCACACTAACATTCTCATGATATGTTCCCGGTTTAACAACAATAATGTCACCTGGTACTGCAACAGTAACTGCAGCATTTATCGTAGTGTAGGTTTCAGACGGACCTACAGTCAATGTTGCTGCAGATGCACAGTTTGCAAGCAATACAAAAGCTAAAAGCGCTACTATCGATATTTTCGATAAACTAAACAAAGTACTGTTCTTACGTATTTTTTTATGTACCACCAAATGTACCTCCAATTATTATTGGATATAAGAGTCCTGTTTTTAAGAATATGATAATTAACATATTGTGCATCAATTCACAGTTATATAAATATTTCTTTTTTAACACTGTTAACATTGAGATATCTATATTTTATGATAATGATGAGAAGTTCTAAAGATCAAAAAAGGGAAAAAAGAACAATGAAAAAAGTATTTTGAAACTGGGAAATAAGAAAAATGAGAAAATGAAAAGAGAAAATTGAATCCAAATCTCTTTTCTTCACTTATGCGTATAATATGCCACTACTTCCCCGGCAACAGCATCGATCCTGCAGAAGCCGAATCTCTCGAACTGGACAACCTTATCCAGCTCTGTAGCGACCTGTCTTTCACCGATACCTGTGAACTCGCCATCTGGTGAGAGTACCTTTACAGGAACCCCGTCCATTGGTGCCCAGTGTATGATCCTCATCTTCTCTTTCTTCACGGACTCGATGGAATCACCGAGGTACTTTGCCTGCAGGGGTTCGGTGGAAGTGATCTCAACATTGTACAGGTCCTTGAGCCTGATCTTCGAACCTTCCTCAAGCTTCTCTGCATCCTCTTTGCAGATGTATACCTTATTGTTAACCTCGATCTCACGGCATCCCCTGTCCTCGGTCGGATGCAGTGCAGGAGTTGTCTTACATGGACCGGTTCCTGTTATCTCAAGATCAACAGGGTCCCATACGAAGAAGTACCTGTTCGCTACAGGGTCCACAAGCTTGCGGTTCTCTGCATAGAGAGTATCCATACTGATGCTGATATCGGTCTCTCCGACACCCATCTCGATGAAGAACTTACGGATTGCTTCAGGGAGTATACCTCTCCTGCGCAGTGCACGGAGCGTTGGAAGACGTGGGTCGTCCCATCCTGAGTACTCGCCGTCCTCAATGGCCTTACGGAGTCCGCTTGTACTGAACTTACCGAACTCATGCATCTTCACACGACCCCAGTGAGTTGTCTTCGGGTATTCCCAGCCGAGGTAGTTGTAGATGTAACCCTGACGCTTCTCACTGTCCATCAGGTCCTTACCCCTGATAATGTGGGTCATGCCAAGTTCGTGGTCCTCGATGGCACCCTCGAAATCAAGCAAAGGCCAGACACAGTACTTGTCATCCACTTCAGGACGTGGGTGCGGGGTCTTGACTATCCTGAAAGCACCGAAATCACGAAGAGCAGGATCCTTGTGGGTTATATCGGTCTTGATACGCAGGACAGCGGACCTCTCCTCGTACTCGCCTGCAACCATCTTCTCCCAGTGTTCCATGTTCTCCTCTGGATCAATATCCCTGTGAGGACATGGCTCCTTGGCATCCTTGAACTTCTTGAAATCAGCACCGTCACAGAAACATACGTATGCCTTGCCCATCTCAATGAGCTTACGGGCATAGTCGTAGTACATTGGTACCCTGTCAGATGCAATGGCCACTTCATCAGGGACTGCACCGAGCCATTTGCAGTCATCCACATACCAGTCATATGCCTCGAGCATGGGACGTTTGGTCTGCGGGTCGGTATCATCGAAACGGATGATGAACTTACCACCGTATTTCTTCACGTACTCGAAATTCACAATGATACCACGGGTGCTTCCAAGGGTTGGCGGACCGTTTGGATTTGGTGCAAAACGCATCACCACCTTCTGACCCTCTTCAACATCCAGTGCCTTAAGACCCTTATCAGGTTCCTTCTTTGTGTTCAACTCCTCTATAAGTTCGGGAGCAAGAGCTTCAAGACGTGCCTGCCACTGTTCAGGTGTCTCTTTTGCAACCTCGGCAAGTACTTCCTGAATAACAGGTGTAACGTCCTTTGCTTTTGGACGAAGGTGGGGGCACTCTCCCATGACACGGCCCATGACTGCACCTATCTGTGGTGCCTGGCCGTATTTCACAGCGTTCTGGAGTGCGTACTTCTCTATGGTCTTCTTGTCATCGTCAGTTAAAGTCATTATAGTTCTCCGGGAAGATCAAATCGCGAATTGAATAAGATAGTTTTACAAACACATATGAAGAGGTCATAAATTCCATAGACCCCTGTAATGATAGCATAGTAGGATGAATTATAAGAACTGGACTTAAAAGATATGGTCGGTACAGGTGGTATGATCGATCAGAGGGACTGACCGGTCTCTTTCACAGCCTCTGTCCTGCTGATAAGTTCGTCAATGTCCTTTTCAAAATCAGAAAGGAACTCCTTTACGGAATCACCTGCGATCGCACCATGTGATGATGGCTTTATCAACTGTTCCTGTTCAAGTACACGTAATGAATAACGGACCTTGTGCGTAGGCATACCTGTCTCCTCTGCCAACTTTAGTATGCCGATCGGACCTCTTTCAATGACCACTTTTAGAACCTCAAGATGACGCTGGGCCAGTTCCAGCTCCCTGTTAACCTGATCGAACAGCATTATACAACCTCGTTGGTCAAAGTCCCTATTCCTTCTATCTCTATCTCTACAGTATCCCCCGCATGCAGTTCACCAACACCTGGCGGAGTGCCTGTAGCAATGATGTCTCCCACTTCCAGCGTCATTATGCTGGAAATGAACTCGACAAGATACGGAACATCAAATATCATATTGGAAATGTTCGAATCCTGTACCACTTCACCGTTGACACGGCATCTGATTAAAGCATCATCCGGGTCGAGATCCTCAACCGGAACTATGAACGGACCCATCGGTGCAAAGGTATCGAAACTCTTTGCCCTTGTCCACTGCCCATCCTTCTGCTGAAGGTCACGGGCGGTCACATCATTGAAACATGTAAAACCTGCTATCACATCGTAGGCCCGGTCGTAGGTTATATTCTTACATTTCTTACCGATCACGATAGCCAGTTCAGCTTCATAATCGACCCTTTCGCTTATCTTAGGATATATCACCTTGCCATGATGTCCTATCACAGCAGAAGGTGGTTTGATGAAAAGTAGTGGTTCTTCCGGTACGGACAGACCAAGTTCAGCTGCATGATCATGGTAATTGAGACCTACACAGATTATCTTGGAAGGATCGGAAGGTGGCAATATCTCCAGGTCTGAGAGTTCATACTCTGTGAATCCACGTTCCTGTGAAGTGACGGTGTTGCCATTTACCTCACCATAGAACACTTCGTCCTTGTATCTGAATCGTCCGAACATTAGTGCAACTGTTTTGTTCTCATTCTAGATAAGGATAGGTGCTAAAAGAGGTAATAAGTAACATTTTGGTCAATATGGACCGTGCGAACGGACCGAAAAAAAGAATGTAAATGATATCCGATGCATCGGAAATCATTCACTATATGATCAGATAATTTCCACGGTGCTCTGGAAAAGCACTATCCTGAATATCAAAGGATCCTTGATATTATCAGAACGACAAGCATGGCGGCAACGCCAATTGCCCAGAACTTGACCGCTTCGTTCAGTGGTATCCTTATGTCCACGGGTCCCTCTCCTGATACCGGAATATTTCCTGCTCCTGCAATAACAGCTGATGAAGCGACACTGCCGGATATAGTTGATCCCTCTGCAGATGCAGACCGATCGAACCCGGATGCAGTTTCTTCTTCTATTGATGCTTGTGGCATGCCCGATGAAGGAGTTCCTATCACATCATAAACAGGTGTTTCCGGTTCTTCCATCTGAATGATATCTTCTTCCTTTTCATAGCTGAATGCAGATGGAGCCTCTTCCTGAACCGGAGCAGGTGTTGATGAGAAGGTGTCCTCGGGCTCATTTGTTTTCTCCATGGTCTCCTCTTCAGGTTCAGGAGTAAAATGTCCTGCGAACATGGATGCCTCTTCTACCTGTGCAGCAACCGACCCTTCTGAACTGCCTGCACCGAAGACATTCTCATCCTCCTGATCATCCTCATCTTCAATGAACGTTGGTGAACCGTTGTCCTCATCGTCTCCAGCGAATGTATCACTGAATGCAGATTCATCCCCCATGGGAGGATTGAAGGAAGATACATCATTTTCACCTGATATTTCACTCTCTTCTGCAACAGGTCCGGGGGTCTCTGTCACCCATTCCTCTTCAGGTTCGTTCTTTTCTGCCATGACAGGAGCAGCAGGTTCCCTTACGAATTCCGTATCTTCGACTACGGAAGGTTCGGATACGAATGTATTCTCTTCGACAGCAGGTACAGATGGTACTGCATGAGCTGCACCAGAATCATATTTCCTGCCTATAAGTCCCTGATAGTCAGGGTCGATCTCTATTGCAAGGTCAAAGCATTTCTTGGCTTCTTCAAAACGTCCGAGTTTCTCAAGACCTTTGCCTTTCTTGAACCATGCCTCTGCATTGTAAGGGTCGATATCCAGTGATTTGGTGTAGTATTCGATCTGTTTCTCGATAGTTTTGGCAGAGTCGGCCATCTTCATCCAGTTCTCAGCAGCTTTCTGCTTCTTCTTTGCTTTAACGTCATCTAACATTCCCATAGTTGACACCTTTTTTGTCAACTACCGTACCCCTCGTAGCCCAGCACGGTAGTATAAATTCAAATATACGCCAGTGTACCTTCCAGTCCTTATGTCCTGATAGGATAACTGTTTTTGCTTATTTTTATGCAGGTGGCACATATATAATAATGTTTGTACAGAGTTCATGAATATCTGTTATCGTGCTACTCTTTGAGTTCCTCATACTCAAATGCCCACATAGGGAGACCCTCAATCTCTATGTGCTCCAGATGTTCCATCTCATGGGCAGCGTAAAAAGCGGACGGACCCTTGAAAGACATTGTCTTTTCCTCAAGCTCCTTAACGAATATCTTTCTCTTTTCCGTACTGATGGCTGCAACGATCACCCTTTCTGCTTTCAGGGTAACCGAATAGGGTCTTGTGACAAGGGAACGTTCATCTTTGTTCCCACACCTCTCAAGTCTGTGAACAACACCTTCTTTGGATACATATTCAGGATTCAGAAAAAGATAGACCTCTTCTATAGTGTTGCCTGTCCTGGTTTCCTCGTCATAGTTCGTAAAGACCTTCATAACCGAGATACTTTGCAGGTCACCTGCAGCATAGCTCCAGGCGCCTCCCAGTTTCAGGGAAAGTATCATTGGATAGAAAGCATCCCTGGGGAGACCGAACCTGCCGAACATAGCCTCTTCCCTGGCACTGAACTTGAGGATAGCTTTGAGATCATTGACCTTCATGTCTGATGGTAACTATGGATATTGCCTGTTAAATAAGTTGGCAGTAATGAAGTGCCGATAAGATGATCAGAGAAGATGAGAAGAAAAAGGTCAATAGATCTTTTAAGAAAAATGATATTTTCTGAACAAAAAAACTAAGTTTATATCCTACTAACTCAATCTATTTTTATTACTTTTAAAGGAGAGGACTTAGTGAAACTGAAAATGGTGAAGTGTAGTGATGTGGGCATCAAGAACTGTGCTTACATAGCAATTGGAAATGAACTTGATGAAGTTGAACAGACCATGTTCGATCATATCGAAACCGAACACGTGGATCTCCTTGAGAATATGAGCGATTACGATGCTGATCAGCTCAAACACAGGGTTTCCACTTTCCTTGGGAGAAGTTGTAGCTGCGGGCATCATCATCATTGAATGTTTTGAAAATACGATACGTTCTGAACACTATTTTCATTTTTCTATCTCATACCAGAAGGTATCTGTGTAAAAACTATAAGATGAGCTTTTGCTTCAGGTACAGAACATCAAAACATGTTTATAACTAGTTAAATAATATATTAATTTAGTATTGATCCAACGTATCGTTGCCCTGTCGAGGTGTTTCCATGTTATCAAAGAACCGGATGGTTGGCCTGCAAATAGTAGTGTTTCTGATGTTATCACTTTCTTTATCAGGATGTGTGGAAGATGATGCGAGTGACCTGGCAATAGCAGACATGACCGAGAACAGCGTCACCAATATCCAGGAACCTGAGGTAACTACGGGTTCTTCAGGTGAGACGATAATTGTCCCGGAAGGAATTCAGGTCAGTTACTGGAAGATAGCTGTTGACAGGATACTTATCACCATAGAGAACACCGGCGATTCCAGTGTCTTTGTGAATACCATCGGTGCTGATGTGTCATTCGATGATGATATGTCGACGTTCAGGCATTACGAAGCAACTGTGAATTCAGAGCTTGGCACCAATGAAGAGAAAATGATCACCATCAGGATCCATCAACTGAGCGACTGGGAGAGACCGCATCTGTTAACGATAGATGTCTCCTGAATCAAGGATCATATTCCATTCTCTTTTTTCTTCATTTCAGGCAGTTAAGAAGGTTTATATTTCACGCTCTCATAATATTATACAGTAGTTATGAGCAGACAGGTGTGGTCAGGGAATGCAATTCCGGATCATTGCCGAACCTGCCCGGACTTTTAACAAGTGGGAGAGAATCGTATGGATAAAATGAAGAAAGCAGGTCTTCTAGGAGCGGCTGCACTTATCGGTGCAGGGCTTGCAGCATTATCAGAAGAAAGGATCAGGGAGTTCGTCAAGGAAAAGGTCGATGCCGGAAAGATGAGCAAAGAGGAAGGCAGGATATTTGTTGACGACCTTATCAGTGAGACGAAGAGACAGAAGCTGGACCTTGAGAAGAATATCATCGGAAAGCTCCAGAATTCCCTTAAGCTGGCAGACCAGGAACTTGAAGAACTCTCAGAGAAGATAAATGATTCAAAGATCGAGGAACTGGAAGCTGAACTCGAAAGGATGAAAGAGTTGAGGAAAGCAAGCAAGTGAATTGCTTTTTTACTTTTTGAAAGGATCCTGTTCTTCTTTTATTCTTCTTTTATTCATTCTGATTGGGATTCGGGATCTCAAAGGTGAAATTGCTCCCATTTCCAACTTCACTTTCCACCCATATCCTTCCACCGTGTAGCTCTACGAGTTCTTTCACAAGTGCAAGTCCCAGACCTGTACCTTCATAACGTCTGGACATAGAGGCTTCCAGCTGGGTAAAGGGCTTGAAGAGCTTTTTCTGGTCCTCAGCAGATATACCGATGCCAGTGTCGATGATAGATACAGAGATCATTCCGTTATCCCTGCCTGCAACCACAGTGATCTCACCGCCGTTCGGTGTGAATTTGATGGAGTTTCCCAGAAGGTTATACATTATCTGCTTTATCTTTGCCCTGTCTGCAAACAGCTCTTTAGTATCTCCATGTCTTCGTATGTTGATATCAATATCCTTGTCTGATGCCAGCGGTTCCATCATTGTGACCATTTCATGAAGAAGGTCATCAACATCAATGAATTCGGGAAGGATCCTTATCGTACCAACTTCCACTTTGGAGAGATCAAGAATGTCATTGATCATATTGAGCAAATGATGTCCACTCTGTGATATGCGTTGTACATAAGTCTGATATTTAGGACTGAGTTCACCAAAAGTCTCCTCCACCATTATATCTGAAAAACCTATGATAGCATTCAGAGGGGTGCGAAGTTCATGACTCATATTCGTCAGGAACTCACTTTTGGTACGATTGGCAGCTTCGGCAGTGACCTTTGCCTTTAACAATGCATCTTCAGCTTCTTTGCGCTGCATTATGTTCGTGGTTGTCCCGAATAACTTCAAAGTGCCATCTTTTTGGGCATGTGCCGAACCACTGGAGTTTACCCAGAATTCAGTACCATCCTTTCTGACCAAACGGTAGTCTGCACCGGTAAAAAAACCAGGTTTCTGAAAACTTGAATGCAATACTTTGAACATGTCCTCAACATCTTCAGGATGAACATACGAAAAATATCTGTCCCAGCTATTATTGATAGAACCCGGCTCCAGACCCAGTATCCGGTCTGCAGACTCAGAGATATAGGTATTGACAATATCCCCTTTCCTGTCAACATCCGCTTTCCAGATAATAGCATCAAGGGAATTTATCACGTTCTCGTAGTCTTCATCTTTTTTCAGCAACAGGGTTTCAGTATGCTTACGCTCAAGAATGCTGGTGATCATTTCACCGACAACTTTCAATAGATATGAAATGCTTTCATCCCATTCCTCTTTCTCAGTTGTTGAATCTATGGCGATGAAGCCTGATAGTCTACCATCGTAAGTGAGAGGAACTGCCAGGAACGACACAACTCCCAGCCTATCAAGAGTTCTTTTTACCTCAGACTCGGATTCAGGCAACTGCTGCACATCTGAAACATTCATGACCTCAAGGGCTTCAAGTTGCTTCAATGCAAGTTTATGTCTTGGAAATCTTCTATTAAGGGATATATGAGAAACAACATCATCCGAATGCCACTCATGAGTTTTTCTTACAAACCTTTCATCTTCGTCTACAATATATATATTAGCACGTTTTGCATCAATGAAATTCGCAGTCTTCTTGAGAGCAAGATATACTTCCTTATCTATGTCTTTCAGACTGCTGTTTATGAAGCGACTGGAAATATCTGAGATCAACCGGTCCTTTTGGATAATGTATTCGACCATCGATGCTTTTTCCTGCAATGCAGTCCTGTCTTCAACTATAGCATGATATCCTGTAATATTCCCGTTGACATTCTTTTTAGGGGAAAGACGAAGATCCAGAACCAATTCCTTAAATGCTACAGACTTGCAGGAAACTTCAGGACAGCCGGATCCCAAATTGTTCAGAGCATTTCTCAAAACAGAGGAAATACCTGCCTTGACCAGCGGAGGGAACGACAGCAAATTGATCTGCTTCCTGTCTTTTACTGATGACAGGTCCAGAAGACCGACAAGATGATCATTGATATAAGTGATGTTACCTTCCATGTCACAGGAAACTACCCCAATTGGTAATTTATCCAGAATGTCACTGCGATCATCTTCAACCATATGATCTGCAGAAAGGATTTGTTCACTGCATGAATCATCATTATTACTTTTTTCATGAAACATACAATCACCCAGCTTGAAAGATCCAGATACTCTATTGCTGCAACTTACCTGATAATCATAGAGAATTAATATGGATTAATTTAGAAATATATAATATATAAATCATGATGCTTTTGCATATTATAGTGGTTTTGATATATAACACATATTGATTAGAAGAATAATACAAAGATACATACATAAAATACTGGAATGCATTATTAAGCCAGAGAAAAGTGGATAATTAAATTCTTTTTTGTTTTTTGCTTTTACGACCTACCGTTCAGACATGACCTCCATTTTTATTACATCAGCCAACAGAGGATCCGCCAGACTGAAAAATTGATGATCATTGGCCAGCTGGAGGTTCGGTGCTGTCAAACTTCATGCTACTACGAAAAGCATATAAATCATAAGCCAAAATATACCATTGTATACAATAGAATGCTAATGCATGCTAATACATACAAAATCATTGAAACTGAGAATGGATCTTAATTTACAAATGAACGGAGAGGAAAGATGAGAACAACAAGATCAGCGGCCTTGAGCCTGTTCATACTCGCTCTGGTACTGCTACAGCCCCTGGCTGCAGCAGCCTCCACTGCCAGTGAGGCGAAGCAGGACTGGTTCGATGCGAAAGAGAGAAGCATGGATGCACAGGAAGCCCACCGCGAGGCAAAGATAGCATGGGCAGTCGATAAGACAGACGAGAACAATCAGGCAGTAATCGACACTGGTAAGGATGCATTGAATGCTGCTCTTGATGAAGCGGAGGCATGGCTGATATGGAAGGACCTGGAAGCCGGGGAGAATCCGGTGATCCCGGATGAGCTGAAAGAGGACATCCACAACGATGTCGACATCAACCTTCAGAAGATAGAGGGACTGAGGGAAGATGTCGATGCCGTTGAGAACAGGCTTGACCTTGGTCTCGTATTCCTGAAAATGGTGGGAAGTTACATGGAACTGATGACCGACGTCGCAAGGAACTCAGGAAACATGTGGGTGCACATTGCCGATACTAAGGCTGACACGGCTGAAGAGTTCGAAACCAAGCTCAGGGAAGTCGCTGAAGACATGGATGACAATGAGGGCATCATCGAAAAGCTAGACATGGCAAAAGCTGAGATAGAAAGTGCCCGCGAGAACATCGACAACGCTGAGGATGAATACGAACAGGTGGTACTACCCGGTACACCGCTGGTCAAATTCTCAAATGGGAACAATTACCTGAGAATAGCAAAAGGTAACCTGATCAGTGCCCACGGACACCTGAACCAGGCCTACACTATGATAGTCACTGGAGGAAACTGAGATGAACAAGAGAATATTGCTAACAGGACTTGTGGTCCTCTGCCTCCTTCTGGCCGCCGGCTGTGCCGGAAAGGACAAAACGAATACTGATGAACAGATCGGGGATGAAGGTGTGGATACAGGAACACCAGAAACAACCGAAGCAACAGCTTCTGCAACCGGGGATATGACAGAAGCGAATGCTTCGAACACTTCCGGGGAAGTAGGCTCTATTTCCCGGGAAGACCTCGATAAATTAAAAGCCGACCTCGAAGACATGGAGTTCGATGATGTCGGCGGACTCTCGAAATGATCCGGGAGTTCTTTTTTGTTTTTTAAATTGTTATAACATTATATTCACTACTGAGCTATTGTTCCAGCAACCAATACCACAACGGCACATACTTCACTACTTTACCCTCAACAATCTCCTCGCCAAAGTCATCCGATGTTATGATGATACCCTCGTTCATCCTGAAGTTCTTCATCCCGGCGAGTAGACCGTTAATCTCACGCTCTCTCGTATCCGGGTCTGAGAGATCGAAGCATACCTGTATCAGATGGGTTGGTTCAAGTCCTTCCTTTGTTACGAAATCAACCTCGAGGCCTTTCTGGTCCTGCCAGTAGTATATCTCGCTGCCGGAGCGCAGAAGCCGGATGAAAACCATATTCTCATACAATCTACCGATATCGGAGGAGAGTTTGAAAGAAACTGCGGTTATCATTCCTGTATCAATACAATACAATTTCCGGGGTTTGTTCAGTTGCTGTTTCAGGGACTCGTCATAGTGACTGACGCTGAAAAGCAAAAAGGCATCCTGAAGGTATGCAAGGTAAGTTATCAGCGTATCAGTGCTTATTGAAGAGTAGTTGGCAAACAACCTTCTGAGAGAGTTATAGGTATGCGGCTTCGCAATGTTCGATATACAGAAAAGCGCCAGATCCTTGAATATCACAGGATTGCGTATGCCATATCTTGAAATGATATCCCTGTAGATGATATCATCAAAATATGACTGTAACAGCTCATGATGCTGAACCGATGGGTAGAATACAGTCTCGGGGAATCCGCCGTTCTTAAGGTACTCGTTGAACTTACGCTTGATATCTGTTCTTTTCTCAGAATACGGCAGGGACTTCATATCGTAATCTATGGAATGGTATTCGAGGAATTCTGCAAAACTGAAAGGGAACATACTTGTGCTCAGATGCCTGCCTGTGAGAAGTCTTGAGATATCCTGCGAGAGCAGGGATGCATTCGAGCCGCTTATCACTATCTTAACATTCTCTTTCCTGTCGTAGATACCTTTGATCCACCTTTCCCATGAGGGAAAATTCTGTATCTCATCCAGGAACAAGTACAATCGGTCATTTTCCGATATCTCCTGCATTTCCCTGAGAGTACCAATCAATAATTGTAATTCATCCCCTGACAAAGGTTGTAACCTGTCATCATCGAGATTGAGATACAATATATTGCTTTTTGGAACACCGCTTTCAAGCAATTCTGATATCAACTGGTACATGTAGTATGTCTTGCCACACCTTCTTACGCCTACTATGTCGTTCACATGCGGTGCTTCGATATTCACTTCATATCGGCGTTCCTGCAACGGCGGTAATTCTCTTTCCTGCCATTCGACAATGGCATTTTTCAGTTTCTCCCTTGTAGCCACAAGAAATAATTACAAGCTTTTTCTTTATATATTCGTCGACTATATTCGATAAAATAAGCATATTTTGTCGAATATAGTCGACAAAAATCATTAAATCTATCGGATATAATCGACAGGAACACAAAATCAAATGAGTCATTCATGAACATATCGAAACTTCTGTATCCTGATATACCTGAACTTACGAATCTTATGGATATTCCGACATTCAGGCCTCCGGCAACATCACATGAACAGTAGTGCCAGCATCCTTTTCACTCTCGATCCATATCCGGCCTTTATGTTCATCTACAATACTCTTTGAGACATAGAGACCCAGTCCGGTTCCTCCATATTTACGCTTGGCCGATGAATCTACCTGGTAGAAACGCTGGAAGATCTTCGGAATAAGTTCTTCAGGGATACCGATGCCGGTATCAGTGATCCTTATGTGGATAGTACCTTGTTCTTCTTTCCCTTCCTGTCTTTCCTCTTCTGCTTCAAGTATGATCTGCCCGTCAGGATCATTGAACTTGATGGCATTGTCCAGCAGGTCTGTGAAAAGAAGTGCCAGTTTTTCCCTGTCCCCTCTTACAGAAGGAAGATCGGCAGGAATATCTTTCTGAAGGGAAAGACCCTTCTGCCTGATCAGTGGCATCATATCATCCGTAACATTGTCAATGATATCCGAAATGCTGACATCCTCGAACCGACATTCTAAGGATCCGGTCTGGATCATACTGATGTACAGCAGTGAATTGACCACATGTATAAGCCTCTGGGTATTGCGTAGAACAACCATCAGGGCATCCTTTTGTTTATCATTTATGTCACCGAGGGTCCCGTCACAGACAAGAGTGGAATATCCTTTTATTGAAACAATGGGAGTGTTCAGTTCATGGCTTACATTGGAAAGGAACTCATCCTTCATTCGGTCAAGGGATTTCAATTCCTCGTTTGCCCTTGCCAGTTCCTGAGTATATTCCTTAAGGGCTTCCTCAGCTTTTTTACGTTCCGTAATATCCTCGATTATCCCAATACCACCAACTATCGAACCTGCCTCCGAGATATTCGGACTATAACATGCCCTGATCGGTGTGGTCTTGTCAACTGTTGTCGATCTGTACTCTCCCTCATAATAACCTGAATTCTTTGAAAGTACCGACTCAAAGGCAGCTTTCATCTTTTCATCCCGAAGTGATGTCATAAGATTGAAACCGATTATCTCCTCCTTTGGCAGGCCGAGTATCTTTATCAGGCTATCGTTGCAGTGCCTGACAATGCCTTCCTTATCAAAATCAAATATACCCAGGGGAGAGTTCTCAAATATCAGGCGGTATTTCTTCTCGGCTTCAAGCAATGCCTCGTGAGATCTTTTCTGTACCGTTATGTCGACCACTATACCCTGATGGTAAGCAGGGACATCATTCTCATCACGCACGATAAGTGACCTTTCGCTGACCCAGCGGACATTACCTTTTTTTGTAAGTATACGATACTGCTGGGAGAAGTAATCGTTACCTTCTGCCTCATGTTTTCGAATATGGAACATAAGGGGTCCAAGGTCATCAGGATAGATCATGTCAGAATAATCCATTTTCCCGGATGTGAAGTCCTCAGGTATGTAACCGAACTGATGTATATTGTCCGACACATATTCCACCGGCCTGTTATCCCCGGCAAGCCACAGGAAAGCGATCACAGGACTGCTCTTATAGATATTCTCCAGCTCTTTCTCCGTTTTGAGGTAATCCAGTGTCTGCTTCTCAATAAGCTTTCTTTCCGTAATATCCTCTACAGTACCAACCATCCCATCATAGTTGCCCATGTCATCAATCAAAGGTACAAGAACACCACTCTGATAGGTCAGGCTTCCATTCCTTGTGATCATTGAAAGGGAATCATAGGGGGCAGGTTTGAGTGTTCTTTTAACCCGGCAGAACAACTCGCAGAAATGTTTCTGGTCACGCATGCTCTGTTCCTTTATATATTGCAGAACATTGGTGCCCAGAACCCTGTCACCGGAAGTTCTGAAGATATACTCCATCCCTTTATTGAAAAATGTTATATTCTCATTCCTGTCGACAGCCCAGACTCCGATCCATATACTGTTCAGTATTTTCCTGTGGAAGCCTTCAATGTCATTTATACCGGAAATGAGAAATCACCCCTTCAGCCCACTTACCTGACCAGTGGTCCTATACCCCTCAGCCGGATGGCAGACCCACTGATATACTCCTGATAAATATCTGTCGATCGTATAATTAATAGCTTTGGTGAGATACCTTTGACAGTAACAGCCCACCACAAGGTCAGATAGACATGTGCACCTGAAACAAAACGTAAATATACACTGCACATCCATCTTTTAACTATCAGAAAATGGGAGCAAATATGGGTTATCTGAAGATCATACTTACTGTGCTGTTAACGACCGTACTACTAATGACAGCTATCGGCTGTGTGGAACCGGATGGTTCGTCCATTTGCACAGTGGAAGATGAGGCAAATAAAACCTCAGGAGAACAGATGGAATCACCCACGCTGGAAGAATATGCCATATCACAGGTCAATGCCGCTATCGACCTGATGGATGAAAAAGGAGAGCTTGCATTCCCTGAGCTCAGGGAGAGCGACAGCAAATGGTTCCATAACGACTCCTACATATTTATATGGAAGACCGACGGGATACGTATTGTGTATCCTCCCGATGTTAGTGGCGAAGGCCAGAATATGACAGAACTTGAGGATTTCAACGGTAAACCTATAGGCAGAATCTTTATCGAGACCGCTCTTAGTGAGGAAAGTGAGGGATGGGTGGACTACTACTGGCCAAAGCCCGGCGAGACTGAACCATCACTGAAGAATACTTTCATCAAGAGAGTCGATATCGGCAATGAGACGTATCTTGTGGGTTCCGGGTTCTATGTGGATGAGTGATCATATCGAAAATATAGAATGGGGGAAAACGATTATTCAATACGATCATTCTCCCAGTGACCCCATCAACTCATAGAAGTACTGTGACTCGTGCGTGGCATACAGCTTATACCATGCCTCAAGCGTCTCAGGAGAAAGGACATCAAGCTCTTTTAGAACCTCACGTGTGAATTCCAGCGGAGCGATTCCTGAAGCAGTTATGATATTGCCACCAAGGATGCCATCTTCATGACGATAGAACTTATCCCCTGTGTAGTTCGGACAGACAGACTTCAGGAATTCCAGATCATTGCTGGTATGGGGTCTGTTATCAAGTAGCCCTGCTCTGGCAAGTCCCATCGTTGCACCGCAGATGGCTGCCACGAGGATACCGGCATCCAGGAATTCCTGTACCTTTTCCATCAGAGGGTTATGAATATCCTCAAGCCATGTATCACCACCCGGCAGGATAAGTACACCTGCATCAGCAGTTGTCAGCTCATCGATGCCGGTATCCGGAAGAATGCGTACCCCACCCATGGTGACAACAGGTTCCTTTGTGATGCCCACTGTTCTTACAGTATACTTTTCAGCATCCTTCCGGAAAGCGCGACCTGTATTCAGTTCAGCTATAAGGAAACCTGATTCCCAATCAGCCATAGTGTCAAGTACGTAAAGATAAGCTATTTTGGTCATGATGATCCACTCCTGATCATATATTCATTATGGACCCATAACATAATAATAGTTCTTGAACCATCCGATCAGAAACGCAGAGAGGAACAGAAACAAGTGAGCAGGAAATTTCCAGACCGGGGGTTTCAATATGCAATATGAGATCTTTACAAAATGAAGGACCTTGATATCCTACATTATGATATCACTCTTAGTACTAATAAAAAGATGAATATTGAGAGAATACTTACAATATTCCAAGGAACTGAGAGATCCTAACTGCAATTTTCCCAACCATAATGGTGATGCTTTTTCCAAAACCCACGCCTTCTATAGTAATGTCACCACTATCGTATGAATCTAAAAACACATCAAGAGGTTCTTGTGAGTTCATCAGGTCATTCATGGTATCTTCATTGGTAGTGATAATAATGGACGGGTCTATTTCAGAACTCAGGCCAACCGCGTTCTGCAATATGATCCTTGCATCCAGGGATGCTACCTCACCACTTTCATCCACATCAAGAACATTGTCCTGTTCCAGCTTTCCAACTCCCATCTGCAATGCAGACAGGGCGTCCAATGCAGTCAATTTACTGTCACCATTACTATCGCCTTTCCCGATAGGAATCTTTGTTCCCAGTTTTGAGAACTCGATAACCTTTGCATCTCTGGTAACGACTTTAACTTCCAGAGTACTCCCATCGTTCTGGTCGATCATCCCGTATATCTCTTCATTTCCAAGAAGACTTTTCAGGGAATCAGGTACTTCGTCCACATTCTGGTTGTAGTTGCTTACCTTCTGTTTCATATCTGCAAAGAGGTCAGCGCTTGCTGGTGCTGCTAGAAGGGAAAAAAGTAGAAATGAAATAACGAGTATTTTTTTCATTTCTATCCCTCTTTTTACCTGCGTCTCTTAATAAAGAACAGAGCCATTAGAATCGCGCCTGCAGCAAGCAGGGATGCAGACGCATAGCCAGCACCTTTTGCCTCATCAGTAACACTGAAGGTTCCATCCTCGGTTGTTGTAATAACTTCCACCCTTTCAATATCATGTACTGAAACATCCTCTAGCGCCAGAGAACTTGTTGAACCGGTATCACCAAGCACCTCAAAAGACACAACAGCAACAGTACCAGTACCACTGATCCCTGATGCATCCGCCAATGCTATGAAGACCACACCATCAGAAGCTGTGTTTGACTCGATATACGCATTTCCTCCGAGTTCACCTGTATCGACACCCATAGCCTGCAAAACATCACCATCATAGCTCATACGAATGTCCATACTTCCGATATCCGTTGCATCTGTCAGATCGATAGGGACCTCTACAGTTGCTCCGCTACCTCCTGATACATCACTAACACTGACCGTCACAGTACTCGCCGAAGCAAATGAGGTCAGGAACAACAATCCAATAAGTACCAAAATCTTTCTCATCATTTCAACTCCTTTTTGTTATTAATCTCCAACTGTAATTTTCAGAATATTCCTTGCATCCAGGGATGTTACACTCCCATCTTCATTTACGTCCATGACAGGATCCCTTGGTATCTTGTCAACTGCCATCTGAAGAGCATAGAGTGCATCCAGTGCCGTGTAAACTCCATCCCCATCAGAGTCACCCATGCCTTCTTCCATGCTAATTACATTGAAAAGACCATCATGTGTTTCTATGTCGATGGTTTCATAATTGTCTGCCCTGTTCGCTGTCATAGCAGTGATCTCAAGGTCAGAAGATGAGCCTTCAGCACCGACAACATCAAACTTCACGTAAGCGATAGAACCATCCCCACTGAAACCCTGCTTATCAGCCAGACTTATCTTTATGGTTCCGTCAATAATGTTGTGATCGAACAGGGAATCTGTAGTAAGGCCACCTTTGATAACTTCCGTGGCTTCAAGAACAGAAGAATCATAATTTAGTGTCAGATCCATGTTCCCGACATTCTCATTGACCCCATTCAATGTCAATGGGATCTGAATACTGCTTCCTGCCGGTTTGCTGCGAGATTCGAATACGAGACCATTTACAGCCGGTGTATCTGAAGTTGTCTCATAAAATTCGTTCAATGCGCTTTCAGTATCGAAAGGTTGAACCTCACTCATGGTCCCATCATCTGAAATGGAAACCATTTGTCCTTCAGTTAAGGTGACCTCGTCACCTTTCACAGTTAATATGTCAGGATTTCCCTCGATCACATAAATATCTGTATTTTCACCAGTTGCATCAACAATTATTTTTGATCTGACACGGATCTTTGTCACTATCGAGTATTTACTAAGGTCTATTTTTCCATAGTCCTCATCTGATCTTTCTATGATGTTTATTATATGAGAATAACCTGTAGACAATGCTTCTGCACCCGGAACAAGACTCTTACCAGTATCGATCAGAGTCTTTGTGCCTTCCTCATAAACGACCCCAGCAAAGGCTTTTGATAGCTTTTCATAATCTGTGTAAAAATTTGATTGATATGCATCCGAGCATAAGAGCATATTGACGCTCTGGACAGGTTGATCCTCTTTAACGCCAACATATTTAGGAACGATCATTCGAATACGATCCCCATTTACCCATGCTACCTCAACACCGGTGTCCCCATCTATATTGATAATATCCCCCGGCATCAATTCAAATCCTTCACTTACAGACTGATCAGTACCACGGATCGGAGTTATCAGTGATCTGTGCACCCTTACCTGTCCGGGACCTGAGACTACATACTGGAGCTGCCCGGCTGGAGGAGAATCAGGTACACCTTTCCCCCATATGTCCACAACCTGTGCCAGGTATTCAAATTCAACCGGCACAGTAGCTGATTTTTGAACCTTCCATACCTGTTCCCAGGAATCATTACCCTTTACAGTCTCTTTTTCGACTACAACTGCCTTTACAGTTCCTTCTACCCTGCCCCCATTTGTCATGAGTCTATCAGCAAGTACATCGGAGCGCATTAATCCCCTCAAAATATAGTTTAAGCGTGCAATGCCTTCACTATCTGTTGTTGCATACCCGACGTAAGAAAATAGGTCTGCATCTTCCAGAAATGGATGAATATCCTTCCATGGCTGGGATGTCGGACCCATTCTCGGTTCAACAATAGTTCCATGAAGAGTTGACCCCTTCTTAATGTAGAAATGAACTATTTCACCTGAGATAGCTTTTCCATTATCATCTGTTAGAATGGCCCTTAATTCTCCACCTTTTATATCATCAGGAGAACTGAGTCTTTCTGTTTCTGCAAGATATGGGAAAGGAGGCTCATACAGCAGTTGTAAAGTATCTTTTTCAGTATCTATTTCATCTTTAGTAGGCATTAAAATAAATGCTAAAGTTGATGTTCCTGATGCAGGATCAGCCTCTATGAAATAATATTTACCTGATTCAACAGTGGGGTTCGTTTTCCACCAGAGAGCACGGCTTATTGTTGTTGTATCATCCCATAATTGTTTTAATGTCCCACCATTAAATTCACTATCCAACATATCATGCCTGTAATAACTTCTCCACTCTTTCCCCTTGACACCAGTCACTTCGATCTCTGCATCCACGCTACCCATGGATTCCCAGTCCCTTAAAGAACTCTCATCTTTTATATTGATCTTAACAAAATCCTGATCAATACCATCGATCTTGTATCCGTATTCAGCATTTATACCCTCGCCGTTTGGAAAAGTGAATCTGACATTAAAATTTCCTGATGGATCCTGAACATCAAAAGTTGTAGGAGTGGATGCAGCTGACACCACTCCAATTATCAGGATCACCAAAAGAAATGTAATGGACCTGAATACCATTGATACCGTTTTTCTACCGTTTTCCATGGGATCTACTCCAGCCCGGTTGCAATTCTCAGTATCTTCCTGGCATCGATGGAAGATATCTGGCCATCCCCATTCATATCCAGTGTCATGTCATCAGGGATCTTGTCAACTGCCATCTGAAGAGCATAGAGCGCATCAAGAGCGGTAAGTGTTTCATCACCATCTGCATCACCCAGTCCATCATCCATACTTACGACTTTGAATACACCGTCTTTTGAAGGAATGCTGATGGTTGAAAGGTCTGATGCCCTGTTAGCAGATATCTTTGTAATTTCAAGGTCAGAGGACGAACCTTCAGCACCAATTACGTCGAAACGCACGTAGGCGATGGTACCATCTCCACTGAACCCGTTCTTGTCAGCCAGGCTTATCTTAATGGTCCCGTCAATGATATTAGAGTCGAACAGGGAATCTGTGGTAAGACCGCCTTTTATCACCTCTGTAGCTTCAAGAACAGAAGGATCATAATTCAAAGTGAGATCCATATTCCCGATACCTTCATCGACCCCGCTCAGTGTCAATGGGATCTGTACACTACTTCCAGTTGGCCTGCTGCGGGATTCAAATACCAGACCGGAGAATCCGGCTGTCGTCTGAGATCCAACATCATCAGTAGCTGGAGTTATGTCCCCGCTTTCATAGAGATCATTTATCTCACTCTGGGAAAGGGCATAATTATAGATCCTGAGGTCATCCATTGAGCCTCTAAAGTATTCAGTTGCTCCGGGAGGATCGATCCCTATGAGAAGGTCAGTGTCAGATTCCGGAATTGAAGATGACGCTGTTTTTGTGTCCTTGAGCTCTCCATTGACATAGAACTTAAGCCCGGATCCCTCTTTTGTAACAGTAACGAAATACCATTCATTGAAATTTGTATTTATGTTTGAAGAGACGATCTGACCGGCAACCCTTACACCTGGATGGATCCCACTGGCATGAAGCAGTGCGTAAGGACTGTTACTGGCAGATGTAGAGGAAGTATCTCCCTTTGAGAAGACAACAGCCCATCCACCGACTCCTGCATCCTCTTTGTTAAGCCATACAGAGAAAGTAAAATCATCTGTAAGGTCAAGGGAATCGCTATCCTGCACTTCTACATGGCTCTTGCCATCAAAACTAGCCGCGGAAGTTCCTACCACACCGGAGGTGAAAGCCATGTTCCCTTTTGGAGTTCCATGATTATTGTAAGGTGATGAATCAGCGTAGTTATTATCAAAGGTATAATGGGCTACAAGTCCTTTTGCAGTAGAGGATGTTGTTGTTCCAGACGTTTCTTCAAGCCCAAAGAAAGAGACAAGCACATCATCCCCGCCACCGGCACCTTTTATACCCATACATTCTACACGGATGGTATGTGTACTTCTTTCAAGACCTGATATCTCCAGATACTTGACAAAGGCACCTCCGGGGTAATTGACATCTGAACCGTAAACACTTCCTGTCCAAACCTCTGAGCCATCCACAAGAACACGAGCCCAGCCATCATTTGTATCACCCCAGAACTGAAGACCAACAGTATCGGTTGCAACAGTCGTCTTTGCTTCGATCCATCCGGAAGGATCCATCAAAGCTATGACATTATCATGCCTCCATATTGGACCGGATGGCCATGTGGCCCCTGACGTCGTTATCTCGAACTCTGAAGGAGGCGCCGTATGTTCCGTGTTCGTATAGGCGATCACATCCGGTGCATCCGTGAACTTGCGAGCATCTCCATCATATAGCACAACATTTGCTTCTGCAAATCCAATTGTTGAAAAGATGGATATTATTAGAAGTGCAGTAATAATACTGCCAAATAGTTTAGTGTACCACCACATTTTCTGACCTCTTTGTAATTTTGTTATTCTATAAGTAATTCTGATCACGCCCACTATATAGTTTTTTTGATTTTGTTCCAAGGCGGAGAAACTGGTCACTACAATTGATCAGGAAAATATGGTTTGCACAAAAAAGACGGACACAACTTCCAGACCTGTAACGTAAAACATAAGATCATCACAGCGTAAACCTTACAGTAAGACAAATTTCCTTTCCCTTATAGTCAAGGATCTCTAAAACTATCAAAATTCGAATTTTCCATTAATCACTTTCACCGTACTCGGCACATCAGCATATATGCTGAAAACCTACAACTCTGCATGAACGAAAAACCCATCAGGACCGAACAGGAACTATACAACAGGATCGATGAATATCGAAAAGGACAAAGAACATCTGCGCTGACCACATATGATGTACAACCTTTCATTGAAACACAAGAACGTGACCTTCACCCCGACATAGTGCTGAAGAACATAATCCTGGGGAATGCCTGCTCATGGGGAAGATATGATGCAGCATGTCAGCATTTTGAGGATAATATACAAGCCTTTCGGCATTTTCAGGTCTTCAATATGTAAGGACAAGATCGAAAAAGATGGATAATTAAAGGGTAATGATCCTCATTCCCTGTTCTCTGCCATTTGATAGACCGCTTTCAATGCAGAATTAGCAGCGATCTGCTTACCATCGATCTTGAAAATGACCTCATTAAGTGCCGGTTTGCCTTTATCATGACCCACCCAGAAAGTGTGCATCTTCCCGTATTCGGTCTTTTTCCTGAACAAACCTGTTGTTGTCTTTGACCTGTAAGAGAGTTCGTAGAAGAGTCGGCGTGAACCCTGCACCGGGTTTTTGATATCCGTGCTGCTTTTGACCTCATATCCTTTGTCTACAAGGTAAGCAGCTATATGTCTGACAAAGCGATGATATTTTTCATCCATCTCAAAGCGGGAAAGCTCTATCTGCTCCTTCCGCCCGTTTTTGTCATTGATGACCAGACTGTAAGTATTCTCTGCCATAATTCACACACTTATAAAATTATACTTAGATGATGCCGAAAATATATAATCCTTTGCAGGAACGATTCATTTAATTCCAATATACCTGACACGTTACAACTTCTGTCAATTGCCCAATTCCAAAAAGAGGATATCAGGAATTATGGAATTCATATGGAACTCAGATAAGCAACTGAGATTGCTGTGCAGGTTGTTAACGGTGTTAACATATAAAATGATGTATAGCAACAAATGATTGAATATGGAGTCTCAGCAAGGGACATCAAACCCATAAAAGCTCTTCCTTTTGTAGATTAGCGATCAGAAGGCTGGTACACCTTCGACAGCCGCAACTTCAGCACCAACAAGAATAAACAAGGCTCCTATATCTTCTCAAAACTAGCAAAACGAGGTATGAACGCATATCTCAACATGTAGTCTATGACCTCCTTGATACAAGGTTCGTGACCGAATGATGTCAATACTCATAGTAGAGACCATCAAAGACGAAAATATTAATCTTCTACTTATTCAAGTAGATGCACTAAAAAAGTATAGAGGCGAAACTTTCTTTCTTTCACCTTCACAGATAATGATTGACCCTTCCCCAGTTATGGGATTGTATGATACTTGTGAGGGATTGATGCATTAAGTTGAGAGATTATAATTAATTATCAATATTCGCTGATTTATTATTCCATAATGTTTCTGCCTGAAGTTTCATATATTTATCACAGATTTCAGAAACTTTCAAAGCAGATTCAGAATTTTGTTTATACCCACGAGATAATTTTTCAACTGCATGGTATATTTCATTCATATAAAAGGTATTAGATAGATTCTGCAGAATTATTTTTTCTATTTTTATGTAGTATTCTTCTTGTAAATCAAATTCAGTATTGCTCATAAAAGATATTAAAGCTCTTACAGTAACCATTAAATTAGTTTTAACATGATTGATTCCATCTGGTTCTAACATACCTATATCATGTATATTTAAGGATGAAGTGATTATATTTTCAAAAGTGTTCAATAACATATTGAAACTTGTATAATATTTATTTCTTAGCAGAATGCTACCAGTTTTATGTAAAAATGATGCTAGTAGACCCACATTAAAGTATTCTTCACACGTATACTTTGTAATTCTATTGAAATTAACAATATAACTGACCATGATATCAGAATCACTATAATTTTTTTCCATTGATGATTTAAATGATTCAAAAAACAGTTCAATGCAACGACTAAAGGCAGCATTATTTTTGTATTCAACTGAAATCATAATAAAGTCAACATAGTTGTTAGAAATGACTTTATTTTCTTCTATGTATGTTTGTGTGTCTCTATCTAGGAGGTCTAATAAAATATCACTATTTTTTGAATATGAGTTTAAGATAGATTCCATTGTTTTATCGTCAGCTTGTTTTTTAGTTAGTTCAATAATTAAATATCTATAGTGATTGCTAAAATAATTGGTTATTTCAATCGGAGATGTTTCTATAAATGAACTTTTTAATGCATCCTCCAATTTAGAGTCATACAATTTAACAAGTTGGTTGAATTCACTTCTTTTCTGGTTGCGATGTCTAATTAGAATTTCATCCTCGAAAATTTGTAATTTATCCTCTTTTTCACCAGATGAAATATCAATTATCATTTTTTTATCAATTTTTATTTTTGATAGATAACTTATTAATTGGTGATTTGGGCTTCTCCGGTCAACATGATAATTTCGATTTACATTATATACAAGAGTAATAATGCTCAGTAACAAAACAATATAAATCGGATCAATGCTGATTTCCAAGAGGATACTCCCTAATATTTTTTAAGAGAACAGTTGACAATAGGCAATATGATATATTAATATATTGATAGAATTCGTTGTATTTCATCATTTAATTTCAGTGTACGAAATATTTACTTTTTTAGCGCTAGATGTTTTTTATCAAAAACAATTCAACATCTTGCTACGTTCAGATTCCTTAATACTTCCGCATCATATAACATAATTAAATCGATAACTACGCATCCTTTCAGAATGCCAGCAATTGTACCCAGACAAAGGCAAGCGATTAAAGCGCCCGCCTTTGGCGACGCATAGGCAGAGTTTCAATATGATGCTTATTATAGTTGGATTATTTTTAATTATAAAACAACCTGGCATTTGCAATTATTTTAAATATTAAGCACCTATTATATGAATTAGTAAAATAAAAAAAAAAGATAAAAAAGTTATATTTATTCATAGTGGACAGATATAAATGATAGATATTATTAACAACGATATTATTGGTGCTATTGTTTTTCTTTTACCTGGTTTTTTATCAATATATATAGCATGTGGAATTATTAAATTTAAAAGTAGTCATTTAAAAGATCCCGAATATTATTTACTTAGTATATTTATTAGTATAATAGCATATGCATTGGTGTATTATTATAACAATTTCACATTAGATGGAATTGAAAATTCCATAATTAATTACACATATCTATTAGAACTTTATGCAATAGCAATTATAATTGGTATCTTCTTGGGGATAACAATAAAAAAAATACTTTACAAGAATTTTCATATCGATTATGGAAGTCCGTGGACACTTTCACTTAAAGATAATTCAAAAAGAGAACAAAATTATGTTCATATTTTCACTTCAGACAATTGTGAAATCTCTGGGAATATAATTCTTTTTTCAGACGACTATGAAAAACATAAAGAAATTACAATCGATGACCCCTGCATAGTTGTTCGTGATGCGAACTACAATATTGAGGACATGGTATATCTTGGTCAAGAAATGTATTTTAAAGAAGATGATATTAAAAGAATTGTATTTTTAGAACCTGAATCTATTTTTGATGAAGAATAAACATCACTTCATCACTCTCCTCAACACCTTAGCAACCTCCGGGTCCTTCTCTACAAGCTCCATCAAAGCCATGGCAATATCAGACCGCCTCTTCTCAACATCAACTGCAGATTCAATTGTAAGCACCATCCCACAGGATGAACAAAAAGTAGATGTAGGACCATTCATGGTCTTACAGCGAAGACATTTGACAGGTTTCATCACCTTCTTCTCATCCTCTTCTTTGATGATGCCGGCCATCTTGAGTAGTGGTTCATCCAGTCGCTTACCTGACATATGAATATAGACTTCTGGCATATCTAATCCGTGAATCCATCCAGATAGTCCTCTATCTGTGCCTGATTCAGATGCTCCACTAGTTCCATTGCTCTCGAATACTTGAATAAATGACGAAAAATCGTTTGGTTGAGCTAAACTAATTCAAAGACAAAACTCTCAGCTTTAGAATTAGAAGAAAGAGCCTCGGGTGGGATTTGAACCCACGACCTCGTCCTTACCAAGGACGCGCTATACCCCTAAGCCACCGAGGCACATTAGAAATATTGGGGTGCTCTCCCCTAATACACAGTATCGATTAATAAGTTTTCGGTTGGAAGAGCGATGATTTATAAGCACCAGCGGTCGTCGACGGGGAATATCTCGTTGATCCACATAAGGACACCGTTGTGGTGGACGATACGGTATGAACGGGAAAGGACCTTTTGCGCTCCGAAGAGAGGGGAATCCTCGAGGATATCGATGCTCTCAAAATCCCTTCTGGTCTCGACATTGTGGTCACGCAGTATCCTTCCGATCGGGATGTCGGCTTTCATCATATCGCTGCGAACGCCTTCTGGCATCTTCTCGATGGCTGACAGTGACCGGGCGAATACATAAGGGACATCCCCGGCTGTGAGGGTCACCACGCGTTCATTGATATCCGCCCCGACAGCAACACCGAATATATCTGCAGCTTTCTCATCCGCAGGAATAACATGCTGGTTTTCCGTAACCACTGCAGTAGGGTGTTTGGTCATGATCTCCAGCAGGAAAGTGACCGAACCATCGGTTCCTGCACATACCCTCAGGCATGTGGGAATATCAAAGCTCTTCAGTTTTTCAAGAAAATCCATGTTGAACTATCCGTGGTCGTAAAAGAATGAGAGGAAAGGGGAATTTACTTGGAAACTTCCTTCTTTGCCTGCTTCAGACGTTCCTTGGCAGTGTATCCTGTTGCAGCAAGGAGGAAATCCCTGAAACGCTTATTAGAATCAAGAATAAGTTCATCATCTGTCAAAGAAGTATCAGATACAGTATCAACAGCCAGCTTCTTACCTTCGATCCATACCGTTACACTAGAAAGAACACCATAAGAAGTAACGAACTTGCCATCCTCTTCCTTAACCTCGCTGGGGAAAATCTCTGTCAGACACTCGTAGATCCTATCCATCTCGGGTTTATAACCACGCTTTAACTTGTATTCCTGCATTTCGATCAACCCTATATAGTATTCTCCAGATGAATAAATGTACCGGTATAAGTTTAAAAACAACAACTGATCAAAGCACCTCAATGAACATGAAACAGCACTGTCACAGGTCTGAAAGGAACTTCTCCGCGATCAGTTGCAGACGTTCTTTCCTTTCATGGTCCATCCTGTCATAAGTGGCCACCATCAAACCCATACGGAAATTCTTACTCAGCACATCCCTGTTCCGGTCAATGAACCTCCAGTAAAGTGCATCCCATATATCGCACCATTCTCCCCTCTTATGGTCACTCATTCTGAGGATATAAGCTGAGCCTGAAACATAAGGCTTTGTTGACAATGTACCCCCATCAGCGAACTGGCTCATGCCATAGACATTTGGCACCATCACCCACTCATAGGAATCCACGAACATCTCCATGAACCACCTGTAGACCTCATCCGGGTCGATCTCACACAAGAGCATGAAATTGCCAAGGACCATGAGCCTCTCTATATGATGACAATAACCATTCCTGACAACTTTTCCAATAACATTGTCAACAGGCCCTATACCCACATTCCCGGAATACCATTTGTCATTCATTTTCCTGTGGTGACCAAAGAAATTGCCGCGCAGATCCCCGGTATGATACATCCCCATCATGAACTCACGCCAGCCGATGACCTGTCTTATGAAACCCTCAATGCTTGAAAGCGGAATAGAATCCTTATTCTTCTGGTAATGTCCAAGGGACCTGTCAATCACCTCATCCGGAATCAGCAGACCAATATTTAAAAGCGGGGATAGCACCGAATGAAAAAGGAAGCTATCGTCCTTCTTTATAGCATCCTCATATGGACCAAAATACCTCAAGCGGTTCTCAATGAAGTCATCCAACCATAGTAAAGCATCTCTTCTTGTAGTGGGCAGATAGAAATTTGAAGAAACACCCGGATGAGATGGAAACTTATCATCTACAAGCCGGATAACTTCCTCTGTGTGAATAGTACGGTCAGTTGAAAGAATATCGGGAATCGGGACAGATGCAGGTAATGCTCGCCTGTTCTCTGCATCAAGATTCCATTTTCCCCCTGTTGGTTTACCATCCTCATCGATGAGATAGCCTGATCTTTTTCTCTGGAAAATATAGAAATTGTTCATCAGGACCCTGTCCTTTTCACCACGGAATTCACTGAAATCATCTATTGTGGTAACAAAGCCCGGAGATGGAACGAACTCCAGAGCATATCCATTCTCCTGGCAGAGAATAGAAACAGTGCTTTCAAATCCTTTTGAACCCGGATCATAAGTAACCAGATCACGGATCCCATGTTCTTCCATAACACTGCGGATCTTCTCTTTATAGGAACGCTCATCGTTATCGCCTATCTCAAAATACACAAAATCGAACTGTTCTTTAAGCCAGTCCCTGTATGACCTCATAGCAGAGAGTATCATAACCAGCTTATGCTTATGATAAAAGAAGCTGGTACATAACTTCCTGTCCTCGGCCATGAAAAAAAGAGTCACATCGTCCGGTTTCAGGACATCTACTTTAGAAAAAAGACAATTGCCAGGGATCACTGCAAGTCGGGAATACTTACCGGACTTCTCACCTTTAACATATGCAACCATATGCAACCATGCCCCCACAATAACATTGAAATTGTAAAATGGGAAGGATCACTTTTTCAGTACAAGTTTTCCCCTTTCACCTACAAGTCTTACCTGAGGGACCTTTTCCAGAACCATCTCAGCTAATTCCTTCATCTCCCTCCATGAAGGCGTGGGTCCTTCATGCCCCATGAACGGCAGGTCAAAATCAGGATTGCTCATGAACTGATAGAGCATCACCTCTGAAGCACCTTCAAGGTCCGGAATTATCTTCGGCATGGTATCAGCATTCACATACTCAGGTATCACCCGTATCCAGATCCTCAGCCACTTCTTCTTAGCGATTATCATTGATTCCGTGAGGAGCTTCACATATTTCTCAGTACGCTCTTCTGACATCCCTGTAAGTTCCATTATGCCTTTAATGTCATCTGATGGGGCCTTGATCTCAAGCACGAACCCATGTACGAAAGGACTCGCACTCTCAAGTACTTCTGGTTTCATTCCGTTGGACTTCAATATGACACGCTTGCCCTGGTTGTGAAGTCCTTCAATAAGCGGAAGAAGGTCCTTTTGCAAAGTAGGTTCTGCACCCCCAAGATAGACATCATCCGTGGTGGACTTACCGGCATATTCCAGTACATCCTCAATTGTCCACTCCTTCCGGGGCTGATGTATATGGACACAATAAGGACATTTCATATTACATCCTGCAAACTCGATCCTTATCTGTCCCTGTTCGTCTGACAGTCCTATCAATCTCATTCATACCCTCCAGATATCATTTTATCTCACACACCTTAACTACCTGCAAATATCGATAGATCCCGATAACTATCAATAAGTGACAACAAATGTCAACAAATATCAATTAACACCAATCAATATCAATGAATATCTATCAACACCTGCAAATTTGTAACTGACAGTATTAATAATTAAACCCTGCAAATGCAGCGATCATTTTTTATGTGTATCACACTATCAAAGCAGAAAAGACGGTGATCACATTGGCAAAGAAACTAACACTTGCGGATCTTGAAAGATCAAAGGATAAAAAAGCAACAAAACCTCTTGAAAAAGATCTTGAAAACCTCTATGACCTTATAATCCCACCAGGAACCCCATCTTACATCATCTACGATCTTGTTGAAGAGTTCGACCTTGAGCCGGTTGAAAGAAAGATAAATGTCCATGTGGTGGATATTGACGAGAGAGAAGTAATAGCCCTTAGAGGAGTTCTCTCCGAAGTTCAGGCTGCTGAGAAGTTCCTTCACGAAGAACTGACTGAATGGGCAAACAGCGATTAAGCACTATATCGAATTTCAGATTAAAAAGAAAGTAGAGTAAGTACAGGCAACAAGCCTGTCCTTTCATATTCCTGTTATATTATCATTCTTCAGGTCGAAAACAACGGCTTTACCGCTCTCATCATAGATATCAACGGTCTGACTATCATTGATGACACCTATCACTGCCGCCTTCAGACCTGCACCCTCGAATATCCCGATGCACTCATCGGCATTCTCTTCTTTTGCAGTTACAACATAGCCTGTTGCAGGATAGATCTTCAACCATTGTGCAAGCTCAAGTCCATCTGGCATTGGTATCTTTTGAAGGTCAACTGAGGCACCGACCCTGCTAACCTCACAGAGCATACCGAGGGTTCCAACGGTACCTGGATTACTGATATCCTTTCCTGCTGTAACCAGTTTCTTTTCCCCTATATCCTGCATGACCATGAAACGCTCACGCACAACATCTGCCTCCTTGAATGAAGTGGTATCCCAGCTATAGGGTGAGTTCTTACCGACCCTTCCATCCATATCATAGGCAACTATGACAACATCACCGGGTTCTGCACTGTCACTTCTGATGACACAGTCCTTCTTGGCGATACCAATGATAGAAACTGCAAGAGAATTGTATGGAGTGTCAGGGTGCATGTGACCTCCGACCATGGGCACGCCGAACTTCTTTATCCCATCCCTGATACCACGCATGATCTCCTCGGTGGACTCAAGGTCACTGGAAGCCATGACGTTAACCATCGCAAGTGGACGACCGCCCATTGCAGAAATGTCATTAACGTTCACCACAACCGACGTATAACCGGTCCACCAGGGACTCTTGTTGACGATCCGTCCCCATATGGCATCTGCTGCAAAGAGGATCACATCATCAGTACCAATATCAATAACTGCAGCATCATCCCCGAAATCATCGATAACCTCACCATATTCCGAGCGAACGGTCTCGAATATACTCACGATATCTGCGATTGGCTTTTTTCGTGTTACACCTTCAAAGTTCCTAAGGTCTGCTGCAAGCTCTTCGATATTCAAAAAAACACCTGCACAATAGTAACGGTAATAGGATAAATAATAGATAGTTAGTAGATAGTTGGCAAGTCGCTGGTAGATAGTTGCCAGATAGTTCTGGATATAGTTAGAATAAAAGATCATCAGTGAAAAGGCTTAAGCCTTCTCACCTGAACACTTCTTTTTCATGTCAAGCTTAATTACATTCCTGCGCTCTTCGCTCATCTGTGACATGTCCTGCCCGATTAGTCCGTATGCATCGGACCTGCACTGGCGACAGTGCCTCATCTGCTGGACATATGGTGCACACCTGTCCTGAACAGCCTTACACTCTTCCGGTGTTGGCGCTGTCTTGTCAGCAAACTTTGCCTGACAGATAAGTGGCATCACATTCATGATATAGACACCTAGCTCATTTATCTTCTTGGCAACCTCGATGATATGCTCATCGTTGATGCCTGGAACGAGCACAGTGTTGACCTTTACCACAAGACCTGCTTCCACAGCCATCCTGATACCTTCGAGCTGGTTCTTCACCATTAACTCAGCAGCCTCAAGACCTCTGTAGACCTTTCCCTTGTAGAGGACATGGCCTATGAGTTGTGCCTCAATGGCTGGATCAATGGCATTCATGGTCACTGTCAGAGTTGTAACACCTACCCTGAGAAGATCATCCATCCTTTCAGGCAGTGCCAGTCCGTTAGTGCTCAGACAGAGGGTCACATCAGGGAACTCGTTCTTGATAAGCTCAAGTGTCTTAAATGTCTCGTCGTTAGCAAGCGGGTCACCAGGTCCTGCAACACCAACCACCTTGATGAAAGGATAGGCATCCAGTACCTGCTTTGTCTTCTCAAGAGCTGCCTCAGGGCTCAGTACCTCACTGGTAACACCGGGTCTGCTCTCATTAACGCAGTCAAACTTTCGATCGCAATAATTACACTGAATATTGCATTTCGGAGCTACTGCGAGGTGGATCCTGCCGAACTTGTGCTGGGCCTCTTTGGAATAACAGGGGTGTTGTGCTATCACTCTCTTGACATCCTCATCCCTGGATACTTCTATTTCGCAAACGTCTTTCTCATTTTCCATTTTCTAGCTCCTATGGTTCTGAGCAGCTCCAATAAACACGGCTCAATTTAAGGGAAACTACTAGATATACTTTTGTATGGACCCTTTTAGAGGGTACTCATCTCGCACCACTTACCTTCGCCTTCCCACATCTTAACAGACATAGGGAAATCAAGCCGTGAAGACAGCTTTGCATGCACATGTTCACACAGGTTCTCGACACTCGGGAACTCAAGTATGTCGTTGAGAAGCACATGGTCGTACTCCTTAAGGACCTCTTTTATGACCTTTTTGATCTCATAGAAGTCCATGACCATACCGGTTTCCTTCTTCTCACCCTCAATGACAACTTCTGTCCTGTAGGTGTGTCCGTGTACTATTCCGCAAGTCTCATGCCCGGGAAGATAATGGGCACTATCAATATGATCGATAACTCCAAGTCTCATTTTCATTATAAGCACCCCCACATTTTGTGGGTCTGTGGTATTATTCTCGTATTAACGTCATTTAGTAAGGATCCCTGCAGCTCCAGCAGATATCCTGGCTCAGGCTGCATTTCCTTCTGTGTCACAGGCTGCAGGATAAGGCTGGATATATAGCCCGATATTGCACCTACAACACCTTCAATATCATCGGCAGGTGTTTCCTTTGTTACAACTATCTTACAGAAACAATCCCTGTCCTTTGTGGTCTTAAGCGCCCTGAAGCACTCGATGGTTCTTTCAAGATGCAGATCAGGGTCATCAAGCAGGGAATGAGGAAGCAGTTTAACATCACCTGAAACATATGACACCTTGTCCTTCACTTTCTTAGCCATGTGAGGCAGGGTCATATTGGATTCAAGATATAGCGGTGCATCCGTTTCCAGAGCAGATATGAAATCGGCACACAACAGAGGCTCACCACCGGTAAGGGATACTGAATGCAATGCCTTGTAGGAATTAACCATCTCGCTCACCTTTTCCGGAGACAGCGGATTTGCTACATCCTGAAATGTATTGGAACCCGGAACATTCTCGAACCTGCAGACCTCTGTGGCCTCAACAGGAGTGTCGCAGTAATTACAATTCAGGTTGCATCCGGTAAAACGGACAAATGCCTGCCTGTATCCTACATATGGACCTTCACCCTGCACCGAGCAGAATATCTCACTGAGCGACGCCTGCATCATATCACATCCAGCGGTCTGGATTTGCGAAGGTCCTTTTCGATATCTATAAAATCGTTATAGTAACGTTTAGCGATCCTTTCCATCAGGTCCTGTACATCATCGCTACCAAGGCCAAGGTCCTCAAGACTACCATAATAGTTATGCACAACATTGATACCAAAATGGATCTTCTGTGAAACAGCTGATGTACTGGCAATTGATACCGTGAGCTTTTTACCGTCCACGAAAAGGTCATCACCCTCTCGCACGATATCAGTACGATATTCAGCAAGTACTTCTTTGACTATTGCCGTGAAAAGGCGCTGCCTCGCATACACCAGTTTCAGGTCAGTAGAGTCGAAGTGCTCTATGATGAAATGGATCATATCAGTGGAGAATATCATATCTCCCTGTTTCTTATCCTCAAGATCGATCATATGTTCGATCTTAACATCACAACCACCCCTGAAGGCAATTATGGAATCCGACTGGACATCTGCAAGATTATAGGCCCATAGCGATGAGATCTGGCTGCCATCATAATCTGTTCTTTTATCAAGGACTATGCATTCCATTTAATTACACCAATGAATCAGTTGAATAAGGTTCTCATTCCCCAAGTCTTTCAAGAATAGGGTCCTTAAAACCTGCTGCTTCAAATGCCCTTCTTCTTCTGGTACAGCTCTCGCACTCGCCACATGGTACATCTGCACCATGATAACAGCTCCAGCTATATTCCAGAGGAGCCTTTAGTTCCATGGCCTTTGCAACAATCTCCTTCTTATCCATTCCGATGAGTGGTGCATACACCTTGACACCATTCTGTGTCGAATAGGAAAGGGAATCATCGATCGCAGTGATGAACTCTGCAGAATTATCAGGGAAGGTCACAGCTTCTTCTTTGTTGAATCCAACGATCACACATTCACAATCCATGCTCTCGGCAAAAGCTGCTGCAATGTTTATCAGGATACCGTTCCTGTTAGGCACCCAGACAGCTTTGGCAGACTCGATGGTAATGGAGGGATCTGCATCATCAGCTATCTCCTCCATGCTTAGAGCAGGAACCTCTGTGTCGGTATTTACAAGGGATGTGTTGGTTATCTCCTTCATCCATGTTATGTCAAGAACACGATATTCTATTCCAAGTTGTTCGGATACCTTTATCGCATTCTGTATCTCACGATCGACCGAACGCTGACCATAATTGAATATAAGGGCCATTTTGACTTCCATCTGCTGCTGCACCATGGTGACCGCAGTAACAGAATCAAGGCCGCTACTTAACAAAGCAATTGCACTGATAGATAATCCTCCAGATAGCTAATGATAGTGAATAATACCTGAGTATTACTGATAGATTACTTAGAGACGGTATAGGTATAAAAGTTCATCGGGTTCACTTCAAAACTAATAAATATAAAAATAACTAATATAAATAAGAGGAATGATCTTGCCAGTGATAAAAGACAGAACGACACTTGAAAAACTGCTGCAGAGAATGTACTGGATCGAAGCGGAAATGGAGCAATTGGGAACATGGGAAGCACGCATAGAACTTATGGACGAGGATGTTTCTGCACTTGAGACATTATCCCACGATTCCGACCAACATGGCGACATAATAAAAAAATGGCTTATCAAAGCAAACATAAACATTCCTGAAGAAGCTCCGCATGGATTACCAAAACATATTTTCGACTTTGATGGAATGGCAGGTCCGGATATGTTCAGGACTATAATGAAATACGAGATACTTGCGATGAATGTCTATAAGGACATTAAGAAAGCAAAACCTGAAGTAATAAAAGAGATCCTACCCGATGAAAATGATGCAGATGAATTTCTGAATGATATGGAACAACTAATAAAAGATGAAGAGATGCATGCAGATATCTGCAAAAAGCAGACCGGCGGATTTGCAAAAGTAATGTATTGAAACCGCCTTTCAGCGGTTTCATTAATATGCCTGTTCTATGATCATTGTCTTCTGCTGAAGAAGAATGCCATTCCTATAATTGCTATCATTGGGATTGCAACTGTGGGGAATTCAGGGATCTCTTCCTGAACCTTTGCAGGCACTTCATCTTCAGGGATCTTGTCAGAATCCTTTGGTTCCTCAGCACACTCAAGAACACTTATCCTCTTTTCAACCGAATCGCTTGTTTCAGCATTAGAGACGGTCAGATTGACAACGTAAGTATCTTCTGTTGCATAGATGTGATCAGGATTCTGTTCCGTAGATGTATTTCCATCCCCGAAGTCCCAGGACCAGGAAGTTGCATTCTCTGAAATATCGGTGAAGTTCACGGTCAGACACTTAGTTTCATAGGAGAAATCTGCTACTACAATAGTTGTAGCCATTTCCTGTGCAATTACAGGAGTCTTCTTGTCATCTTCTTTCTCTTCTTCATCTTCTTCAGAACTTGCAGCAAAGCTGCCGCCGCCGCCATAATATGTGGATGTTGGCGTTGGTGCAGGAGCTGCCGGAGTGGAGTTCACTGTTGTAGTTGTTTGTTCAACAGGAGCTGGAGCAGCTTTCTGGGCAACAGCCACGGGTTCTTCGACAACCGGACCGCTATCGTCTGAATCAGGCTCCTCCTGAGCCGGAGCTGCCTGGAAATTCATGATGCCACTAAGCAACACCACCAGAGCGAGCATAATAATAATTGGTAAGATCAACTTTCTGTTCATTAAAGTACCACCTTTTTTATAAATATACAACCTTAAGTTACTGAACTTTGTTACTTAATATAGAGTTTAACAAATGATGCCATATAAACATTTGGACACTCTCAAAAATCATACTCATTATGATATTGCCGATCTATAATGTTCCGGAGAAACGAAAACAAAATTAAAGAGACATAGCATCTACGGTGTGCCTTGAGACAATAAAAGAATATATATTCATTCAGGGTACAAAATAAAACAGGGAGTGACATCTTGGAAAAAGACGAAAATAATGTTCAAATCAGAATAAATAAACTTATTCATGAAAAAAGTCCTTACCTGTTGCAACATGCCCATAATCCGGTAGACTGGTATCCATGGGGCGAGGAAGCTTTCAGAAAGGCGAAAGATGAAGGTAAACCAGTTTTCCTCTCAATAGGCTACTCCACCTGTCACTGGTGTCATGTAATGGAGAAGGAGTCATTTGAGAACGGGAATATAGCTGAACTCCTCAATGGATCTTTCGTCTGTGTCAAAGTGGACCGTGAGGAAAGACCTGACATCGATAACATATACATGTCAGTATGCCAGGCAATTACAGGAAGAGGAGGATGGCCACTTACAATCCTGATGACACCGGAAAAGAAGCCATTCTATGCTGCCACATACATACCCGCAGAAAGCCGATATGGAATTCCCGGTATGTTCGACCTCATTCCCACAATAGCAGACCTCTGGAACAATAAAAGAGAGGAATTATTGAACAGTGCTGAAGGTATCACTTCTGCAGTTGCATCATACGGTGAACAGGAAAATGGAGAAGGGATCGATGAGAATGTACTTCACATGGCATTCAAACAGATAGAGAATATCTTTGATAACGAACATGCAGGTTTTGGCAGAGAACCCAAGTTCCCGACACCACATCACCTCACATTCTTACTTAGATACTGGAAGAGAACAGGGCACGCCAATGCACTGGAAATGACAGAAAGGACACTGGAATCCATGAGAATGGGAGGGATCTATGACCAGATAGGGTTCGGATACCATAGATATTCCACGGACAGACAATGGCTGGTACCTCATTTTGAGAAAATGCTCTATGACCAGGCAATGATGGTAATAGCCCTTGCAGAAACATTCCAGGCTACAGGGAAACCAGTGTACAGGGATACTGCAAAGGAGATACTGACATATCTTAAAAGAGATATGCTCTCACCGGAAGGTGGATTCTATTCTGCGGAAGATGCTGACAGCGAGGGAGAGGAAGGCAAGTTCTACCTCTGGACTGCAGAAGAGATAGAAGACATACTCGGGAAAGATGATGCAGTAAAATTCAATGAGATATTCAACATTCAGGTTGAAGGGAACTTTGCGGAAGAGCACACAAATGTCCTCAGTGGAAGGAATATACCCCACATGACAAAGAGCATGGAGGATATAATATCTGCAAAACCCGAGCATGACGAAGATACGATAATTTTCATAGAACGTTCAAGAAGAAAGCTTTTCAATGAAAGGGAAAAGCGAATACATCCTTCAAAGGATGACAAGATACTCACTGACTGGAACGGACTCACAATAGTAGCGCTCTCAAAAGCTGCACAGGCATTCAATGAAGACGGTTATGCAAAGATGGCTGAAGATGCAGCAGACTTCATCATTGAAGAGATGACCGAAGCCGATGGAAGGATGAAACACCGATATCGCGAAGGTGAAGCAGCGATCGATGCATTCCTGGAGGATTATGCTTTCTTCATATGGGGTCTCATTGAGCTCTACCAGACGAACTTCAGAACAGAGTATCTGGAACATGCACTCAGGTTGAACAACTATCTTCTTACCCACTTCATTGACAGCAAAGATGGTGCTTTCTTCCACACATCCGATGAAGCAGAAGAGCTGATATTCCGAAGCAAGGAAGTATATGATGGTGCCATCCCCTCTGGAAACTCGGTTTGTATCATGAATCTCCTTAAACTGGCAAAGATGACAGGGAACACAGAACTCGAGGATATAGCACATCAGGCAATGAATGCCTTTGCAGGAAAAGTAACCGCATCACCGATCGGTTATACACAGTTCATGTCTGCTGTTGACCTGGCAATGAAAGAATCTGTGGAGATGGTCATTGTCGGTGACATGGAAGATGCAGATACAAAAGAAATAATCGAATTCATAGATGATAGGTTCATTCCTGAGAAGGTTCTTCTTTTCAGGTCCATTTACGATAAGGACAATATATCAGATATAGCACCTTTTACGAGAGATATGGAGATGAAAAATGGAAAGACCACGGTCCATATCTGCCAGAACCATACATGTAAGCTACCTTCGAATGACATTGAACATATAAAGGAACAGATAGAGGCACTCTCACATATGTAAAAGGGGATGAAAGACCATGCCAACCGGACCATTCTATAAACCTGATATCGAGACAATGGAGCGCAGCGAACTTGATGAACTTGTGGATGAACGTATCAGGTACACCGTTAACTATGCTGCAGAGAATTCGCTGTTCTACAGAAAATGGTTCACGGAGAATAAGGTCAAACCATCGGATATCAGGACACATGAAGACCTGCTGGAACTTCCCATCATATCCGGAAAGACCATACGTGAGAACCAGCCACCTGAGAAGGAAGAGTTCGGGTTCAGGACAGTGGACTGGAAAGACGTTTTCACAGTGCATGAGACCAGCGGGACAAGCGGAACACCAAAATCATTCTTCCTGACATGGAACGACTGGGAAAGATATGCAGAGAAATATGCAAGAAGTTTTATCTCACAGGGGTTCGGAAACAATGACCGGGTGATAGTCTGTGCTTCCTACGGCATGAATGTCGGTGCCAATACCATGACACTTGCAGCAAAGAACATCGGGATGACAATTATACCTGAAGGTAAATGCACGTTCCCTGTGAGGGTGATGGAATCTTACAGACCTACCTCCATCGTTGCCAGTATCTTCAAGCTCCTGCGTCTGGCAAAAAGAATGAAGGAACAGGGAATAGAGCCTGAGAACTCAAGTATCGAAAGACTTGTGATAGGTGGAGAGAGCTTCGCGGAGGAAGCCAGGAACTATGTATCTGAGATATGGGATTGTGATGTCTACAATACATACGGTAGCACGGAAGGCACGATGTGCGGGGAGTGCACCGACATCAGCGGGTTACATGTGCCTGAGGATCTGGTTCATCTTGATGTATACGATCCGCACATGGATAAGTTCGTAAGGGATGGGGAATGTGGAAGAGTTGTACTTACAACACTGTTACCTGTCGGTGCAAAGAGCGGAAATGTACTGATCAATTATGATACAGAGGATACCACGGTTGTCGTCAGCAGAGAAGAATGTGCATGTGGCAGGACCCATATGAAGATAATGAACCCTGAAAGAGAGGCTGAGACGTTCTGGGTCTCCGGTAATCCATTCAACCGGGTGGATATCGAAAAAGGTGTGTTCCAGAGAGAGAACATGGAATATCTCACCGGCGAATACGAGGCATTCCTATATGGAGGCGATGACGAGGGAGAGACGACCCTTAGGGTCAGTATGGAATGCAATGACCTGAAAAGATGTGATGAGGAACTGACAAAAGAGAATTTCCTCAGTTCCTTCTTCGCTTATAAGAAAGGGCTGGAAAACTCATACATCGATGGAAGCCTGAACATCATATTCAACTATGTCAGACCCGGTGAACTGGAATTCTACCGCATCAAGGGAAGACCAAAACGTCTTGTTGACAGAAGATGATCACAAAAGCAAGATACCCTGCCATAGTGAAAGATACAGGCTAAGGCCTCCAATGAATACAACGATCCACAGAGCCAGTGTTATCTTCATCAGGATATAGGGATTAACTATTCTCTTTATTCTTCCATCCACTGCAAGTTTGATATAAACTGAGAAGATCACCACGGCCAGACCTGCAAGGTGATGCAGGCTCATCTGTGTCTGGAGGGAAGAACCAATGCCGATCTCAAGAAGTGTTGACATTGAAGGGAACATGAACACAAGGATCGACAGGAATTGTAACAACACAGCAACAGTTACAAGCCGGCAGTGTTTGCGCATAGGGTCCTTTGTCACCTGAGATACGGCAACGGCAAGTACAAGCACAGACAATACCTGTAACAATAGATTTGCAAACGCCTGGTTGAACTGTGAGAACATATCTTTTACACCTGCCAGATTGATATTTATACCAGAAGTATGGCAGGTAAGAGTATAAAAATATTAGTATCAGGCACTAGAAATTGCCTTTATAGACCTTCAGGCCATTATCAGACACAGTAAGGATCCATGGTTCCATACTATGAGAAGATGCACGCATTTTCCTGACTCTCAGATACCTGTTGGCAACATTGCCCTTAAGCTGGAGACCAAGTTCGATTATCCCATCTGCAAGATAGCCTTCCATTCCAGTTGAAGGGTCCGCTATGCCGGACAGTTTTTCCTCCTCAAGTATAAGGAACGTCGTGAATTCCTCGCGTCTGAGCGTCTCAAGCATCTTATACAGATCTTTTCTGAGATCCCTGGGTTCAAGGTCTAAAAGTGAATACAGGGCTCCGAGTGAATCGATAGCAACACACGTACATTTATCATCGACGTTCTTTTTGAACTGTATAATATTATCCACAAGCAGAGTTAACAGGTCATCAGAGAGATCATCATACATGACCCTGTAATCGCTGAAATCCGATATGTGAAGCTTGTTTGAGAGGTCGATACCCATACTGTCCATGTTCTGCAGATGATTCTCTTTACTTTGCTCAAGAGTTATGTACAGGCCATATTCATCCTGCTGTTCAAGATAATTGGAGAGTACCTGGAAAGTGAAGCCTGACTTTAAGGTTCCGGCTGCACCCGTTACAAGAACAACGCTGTTTTTGGGTATATCCGTCGCAAAGACCTCGTTCAATCCATCTATCGTATCCACAAATCGCATTATAAACCTCTTTCCTTTTTAGCACCGCAAAAAAGAAGTAAGTATAATTATGTGAAAATAATATATATCTTTAATCCCGAATTTTAATCAGGGATAAGTGAAAGAATAACTAAGCAGGCACGTCCAACCAGTATATCCTGTAAGAACTATTTTTCCTCTGACAGGGATCTCATCCATCTTTTAAGCAGATGGAATTCCTTTGTCTCAAGAACAGCAGGATCCAGTTGCAGGATCATCCTTGAACTTGATGCCATGATAGCATCATTGGTCTGTTCGATGAGCTTTACTATTGACATGAGGTCATTATCCAGTAACAGGTATTCCAGTCCATCTATAAGGACGACACCATCCTCAACCTTGCTGAGAAAATCAGCAATTGTCGGATAGATCCTGAATATCTCCGCAGGATCGATAGATTGCTGACCTTCTATCCGGTTCTTTGTAAGCCAGATAATAGGTGTCTTTGTAATACCATACATATTGCGAACCTTGTCGGGATTCCTTCTTGTGATGCATAGTCCGGGTTTCCCGCTCCTGACAAGTTCAGAGAATGTCCCATAGCTCTTTTCAGGAAGAACACAGTCCAGAAGATAGACATAGCCACTTTCAAGTTCAACTTCACTGTTCCCGGTATCTTTTACCACATCCTCAGTAAGAGGAGTGATGAACAAACCCCTTAGACGTGAGCGATCCTGAAGTGTAACTATAAGCCCCTGTTTCTCACCATTCTCTTCAAGCAGGGATGTCGAAACGTTCATTGTGAGCTTTTCACCATATTTTGTGAAAAAGAGCATTTCAAAGTCTTTCTTATCAGCAAATTCAAGCAGATCCACGTTGTCTGTAAAGTCTTTTACAGGCCTTGCTATAAGTTCACCAACATCATAACCCAGAAGACCAGCAGCATTCTTATTCGCTGTCACTATCTTCTTTTTATTATCAAGGGACATTATAGCAATAGGGGATGCTTTGAGGAGGTTGTCAAGATATTCATTTGCCCTCTTTATCTTGGATTCCGCATCAAGCCTTTCAGTGATATCCTCACCCGATACAAGCAGACCTGTTATGTTGCCTTCTGAATCACCGAGAACGATATTGTTCCAGCTCATTATCCTTTTTTGCCGTTTGCTGTTCAGGAATGGGATCTCGAAGTATCCGCTTTTCATATCTTCACCGGACAGCAACCTGTCAAATCCATCCCGTGCATGTTCCCTGAATATCCCCGGGACGTAATTATCGAACCAGTCATTCCCTATTATTTCATCCTCAGTATAACCAAGGATGTCACATCCCTTCCTGTTGATAAGCTTAACAATTCCCTTCTCATCAAGAACAATGAGCATAACTCCTGCAAGGTCCAGATAATTCTGTGCCTGATCCCTTTCAGCAACGAGTTCATCATGGAGTTTTTTTATCCTCAGAAGGGATCCTACCCTGGTCTGGATCTCAAGCCTGTCAAGAGGCTTTGTAAGAAAGTCATCTGCACCTGCATCTATACCCTTGATACGGTCCTCTATGCTTGAAAGTGCTGTGACCATGATGATAGGGATAAAACGGGTCTTCTCTGAATCCTTCAGTTTTTTACATACTTCAAAACCGGTGATATCCGGCATCATGAGATCAAGAAGGATTATATCAGGATTATGAGCTTCCACCTTTTCCAGGGCCTCGAGCCCGCAATTTGCGGTGATGATCTCATAATCGTTCGTAAGGTAGGCATCAAGTAGCCTGATGTTCATAGCCTCATCGTCAACTACAAGCACTTTTCCTTTCTTTTGTTCATCCATCACTGTCACTCGTTAATTGCCCGGTATTCAAATATGAATGGTCAGAGACGTATATCTCCTGCTTAGAAACAGTATAATATTAAAGCTATATAAATAAGACCTAAGACCCGGCCATAAACATATATTACCACGTTGACCGCATGTGACCCATACATATAATTCTTCAAAGATACAGAAATAGAACCAGATAACCGATGACCGAAAAGAATGCCCCCGCAAAAGATGAACTTCGGGAAGGTATGAAAGAAGCAGCAGCAGCAGCAGATCTCCGCTATCTGCTTGAGAGAGGATACCGAAGGGATAGCTCCATTCGCTTTGTCGGGGACCACTACGGAATTGGCAGGAATGACAGATACATACTTGCAAGAACTGTGTTTTCAGACGGGACAGCCAGAGAACGTAAGAAGAAGATGGTCCAGTGTGACCAGCTTCAAAACAGATCGGTCCTTGTGGACGGATACAATGTGCTCATTACATTGGAGAGCCTGCTCAGAGGAGAAAGAGTATGGCTTGCAGATGATTCCTTCTTAAGGGATATCCGGGGGGTTTTCAGGAACCATTCGAATGACAGGTTCACAACCGAGGCAGTGGAGGAAATGCTCTCATTCTTTGTAATGTCGGAAGTAGGAACAGCATGTATACTTCTTGACAGCCAGATGAAACACAGCGGTGATCTGGCATCTTTCATCAGAAAGAGAATGCATGAACTCTCGATAACAGGTGATGCAAAAACATCAAAACATGTGGACCATGACCTGAAAAACTGTGATGGTTCATATATCGTAGCCACTGCAGATGGGATAATTATCGATTCTGTCGGAAAGGTCATTGATATCCCCGGATGCATATACAGGAATAAGGCCTCTGTAAAAATCCCCTATATTAGTACAAACCACAGATGAACACAGATAAACGCAGATTCAAATTATCGATATCTGCGTGACCTGCTGAACGAAAGTTCAGCAGGCATCCAACTCCGAAGGAGATGGATGTATCTGTGTTTATCTGCGGTTATTAGTGTAGCTCATCAACAAGTAGGATTTCTACAGAGCCGGAATAAGCAACAAATCTAATAATACTGAATACTTTAAGTGCTCACATGAAAAAGCTGGGAATCGTTGTAACCGATCCTGATGATTGGACTGCAAATGCATTGATACAGGAAGCCAGAAAAAGAGGTTTTGAAACATGCTGCCCAAACCTTGGAAAACTGGAAACCTCTATCATGAAGGAGACCGAGCATACTGCAGATGATGTGAACCTCTCTGAACTTGATGCCATAATCATAAGGGATATGGGACCTGGTAAGAACGATGCCCACATATTCCGTTTCGATGTACTTCAGGAACTTGAGGAAAGCGGAAAGATAATGATCAATCCTCCGGTTGCGATCCAGAATGCCGCCAACAAGTTCCGTGCAAGCTGTCTGATAGCAAAGGAAGGGATTCCCACACCTGATACATTTATCACACAGGATACCGAAACAGCCCTGAAGTTCATAGAGGAGAGGAACGATGTTGTCCTCAAACCGGTTTTCGGGTACAAGGGAATTGGCATCAAGCGCATAAAGGACAATGTTGTCCTTGGCCCTGACGGAAACCGGGAAGGAACAGATGCCTGTGACCTTGTATCATCTTATATAGAAGAAAAAGGAATTGTTTATATACAGGAATTCATCGAGAATCCCGGCCAGGATATCAGGGCATTCGTGGTCAACGGAAAGGTCACAGGTGCTATCTATCGAAAAGCACCGGATGGATGGTGGCTGAACAATCTCAGTCAGGGAGGCACTCCGCAGGAATGTAAGCTTTCCACAGAACAGGAGAATATGTGCCTGAAAGCTGCAAAGGCTATCAATGCCGTATATGCCGGAGTAGACCTCATTGAGAACGAAGAAGGATGCTATGTCCTTGAAGTGAATGCAACACCTTCAGGAGCAGGCATCTACAGGTCCCTGAACATAAACGTTGCAGAACATATATTGGATACTATTGAGAACAGGCTATGAAATGCCTAAAAGGAAGAAAAATGAGCGAATATAAACAATGTATTGTCATCAGGGATGATCTGAAACTATCCAAAGGCAAACTGGCCGTACAGGTGGCACATGCTGCCGTTTCTGCTTCGGAGTGGGCTGACCGTAACACCCTGGACAAATGGAAAGAAGGTGGACAGAAGAAAGTAGTTCTCAGAGTTCCCACATTGAAGGACCTTTTCGCACTGAAGGAAGTGGCAAGGAGAGAAGGACTTCCAACTGCACTCATACAGGATGCAGGACGCACGGAGATAGCACCCGGAACAGTTACTGTACTTGGTATCGGACCTGCGAAGGAAGAGGAACTTGACAGAGTTACGGGAGACCTGAAGCTTCTTTAAGGGACTTTCCTGTGCCTGCAGGTTTTTCGGTGGTTACAATGAAAAAGGATACAAAAACGAACTTGCTGATGTATGCAATAATTTGTGTGGCATTGACAGGAGCTATACTGTCATCCGGATGCCTCTCAGAACCGATGAGCAAGGTGGGGGATATCTTCAGTCCCTCTTCCGGGAACCTTTTCCAGAAAGATGATCACTATATACTGGATACAGCCGACCTCACCATTCCTGTTGTCACGACCGATCAGATAGATAAATATGAGGATATGCCTGACGAGCTTTCAGACAGGTCCCCTGGTTTTGAACTTTCGAGTTACTACAAATACATGCAATTCTATGAAGGAAGCGAGAGTGTTGTCAGTGTAAACGTTAAGAACACTGGAGATAACTCCGTCTTCGTATACCAGTTCGGCTTAAAGCTGACATCTGAAAATGAACTTATAGCACAGGATACTGGTGTGACCATAGAGCCGGGTGAAGAAAAGAATATCGGCATCATAGCACTTGATGTTCCCAAAAATGTAGAGGAAATAGAACTTGAGCTGCAGTTGTCAATGCTGGCACAGACAAAAACAGACAGATGGCATGATTACAAAGAACAGTACTTTGAGGAGATAACTATAGACGTTTCCGAAGCCCAGGCCATGCAGGAACCAGAATACACATCCAACCCCGAGAACCTGTTCACGCAGATCAATGAGATGATAGACCCTTCTGATGTAGGTGTCCGTACCATGGCTGCTGCCTCAGCAAAGAAATATCCCGGACAATACAACATATATCAGATATGTGCCCTTTTCGACGATACGAAAGAAGAGATACAATACATCAGCGACCCAAGAGGCAAGGACCTGTGGTGCGCTCCGGGAGATACGATAACAGTAGGTGCAGGGGATTGTGATGATTATGCCATACTCCTCTCATCATTGATAGAGGCCATCGGAGGAACCTCAAGGGTCTACCTTACAGACACGCATGCCTTTACAGCAGTATACATAGGCAATGAAACGGAAGAGATAGCAAACGCAATTGGAGAATACTACGGCCCTGTACCGATATATTACACTACGGACCAGTACGGTTCATGGCTTATGCTGGACCCCACATCAAGCATATATGCAGGAGGACTTCCCGGAGGAACTGCTCCCACAGATGAGGGATGGACCTTCCTGGACACCACCACGGTCACAGTGATCGACATTGCACCCAAGGAATAACAGGATGATAACAGATGATACCACCGATCGAAAAGAAGATGGGAATTGACCTTTATAGTACAGACACCAGCGGAATAGGAGGTGTATTGAGACAGGTCCCTGAGGATTTCATTGTCAGGGAGATTACCAACCGCGAGGAAGGTGACAGCGGAAAACAGCTCATCCTTGAACTTACAAAGACCAACTGGGACATGCACCACCTCATCAGGGATATGTCCCGCAAACTTGGCATCAGCCAGAAGAGGATCGGTTTTGCCGGTACCAAGGACAAAAGGGCAAGGACCACCCAGAAGATCAGTATATACGACATCTCTAAGGAGGATATCGAGGGATTCTACCTTAAAGATGTTGAATTGAAGGTGATTGGAAGGTCAAAGAGGTCCATCGGACTTGGTGACCTCTATGGGAACGAGTTCATGATCACAATAAGGGACATAGATCTCAGTCAGGATGAACTGGAGAAAGAGCTCAAGAAGACCACAGACGAGATCGTTTCCTTCGGTGGTGTGCCTAACTTCTTCGGCATCCAGAGATTCGGGGCTATCAGACCTGTCACCCATTTGGTAGGTGAACAGCTCCTCAAAGGAGACTTTGAGAAAGCAGCCCTCACTTATATTGCACAGTCCTTCCCTGATGAGACAGATGATGTGAAGGAAGCAAGGGACTTTGTGATGGAGACCAGGGACTTTGTTGAAGGACTCAAGATATACCCTCTGCGTCTCAGGTATGAGAGAGCCATGATGCATTACCTCGTTGAGAATCCGGGTGATTTTGCCGGTTCTTTCGGTGTACTTTCAAATAACATAAGCCGGATGTTCATCCACGCCTACCAGTCATACATCTTCAACCGTATCATATGCAGGAGAATAGAGAAAGGACTCGCCCTTGATAAGGCATATCCTGGAGATATCATCTGCTTCAAGAACAAGGAAGGTCTTCCTGATGTCACAAAGATGCAGAAGGCAGACGAAGACAACGTTGCTGGCATGAACAATCTTCTCAAAAGAAGAAGGGCATTCATCACAGCACCACTTGTGGGATATGAGACAGAGTTCGCATCGGAACTCTCCGGTGAGATCGAGAAAGAGATGTTCGAAGAGACAGGGATGGAACAGGAAGATTTCAAGATCTCGCAGATATCAGACCTTTCATCAAAGGGTCTTCGCAGGGAGATATTACTCTACTGTGAACCCGTTTACGAGACGGGAGAGGATGAACTCAACCCCGGAAAGAGCAAAGTCACGCTGACATTCTCCCTTCCAAAGGGCAGTTATGCCACTACGGTACTCAGAGAGTACATGAAAACAGAACCTTTAAAAATGAGTTAGATGTCCGAAAATATTTCGGGCTTTTTGACTCTGTAGGGGAATCCTCAGTAATATTAAACCACAGATTAACGTAGATACACACAGATAGTGTTTGTTCGCATCTGTGTTGATCTGCGTGTATCTGCGGTTTTTGTAAAATGAGATAATTCTACAGAGCCGACTTTTTATTCTTATTTTAATTGATTATTTAGTCCAGCATTGACTGGATGAAGGCCTTGAAAGGTGGGGATGGCCTGCCCGGTCTGGACTTGAATTCCGGATGGAACTGGGATGCGAAGAAGAACTTCTTGCCGGGTATCTCAGCAATCTCCATCCTGTTCCTGTTCTTGCCGGAGAACACCATGCCACTTTCCTCTATCCTTTCAACGTAGTTAGGATTGACCTCATACCTGTGCCTGTGACGCTCTATTATCTGGGACTGACCGTATATCTCCTCTGCCAGTGAACCTTCCTTCAGGTCCGCATAGTAGTCACCAAGACGCATTGTCGCACCCATGTCAAGCACACCCTCCTGTTCAGGAAGGATATCGATAACAGGATAAGGTGTGTCCTCGTCGAACTCGGTACTGTTGGCATTCTCAAGACCTGCCACATTTCTGGCGAACTCTATAACGGAAAGCTGCATACCAAGACAGAGACCAAGATATGGGATGTCATTCTCCCTGGCAAACTGTATGGCTTTTATCTTACCCTCGGTACCCCTTTCACCAAAGCCTCCCGGAACAAGTATACCGTCATATTCCGAAAGTGATGAAATGGATGCAGGGTCATCCTCGAAGGATTCGGCATTGATCCAGCAAACATCATAATTCACACCGCATTCGATAGCGGCATGTTTAATGGAAGCACTGATACTCAGATAAGAATCCTCCAGGTGTGTGTATTTTCCCACTATACCTATCTTTACCTCACCTTTAAGGGAGTGCATCCTGTCGACCATCTTAGCCCAGGAATCATCTGAACCAGTAGCTGTCAGTTTGAGATGCTTCATCAGGAAATCGGTAAGTCCTTCCTTTTCCATCATCAAAGGTACATCATAAATATCCTTTGCATCATGGGCGCTGATGACAGCTTCTTCAGGTACATCACAGAAAAGGGATATCTTTGAGACAGTACTTTCAAGCAGAGGTTCAGGACATCTTGTTACTATAATATGGGGTTTCAGGCCAAGTTCCCTTAACTCTTTAACGGAATGCTGTGTTGGCTTAGTCTTCTGGTCACCCTGTGGGTCCATGGGTACAAGTGTAACATGGACAAAAGCCAGGTTCTCTGCCGGTTCTTCCCTGTACATCTGCCTTACAGCTTCAAGGAAAGGCATACTCTCGATATCACCAACAGTACCTCCTACCTCTATAAGACAGACATCTGCCCCGCTCTTAGCAGCCACCCTACGGATCCTGTCCTTTATCTCATTGGTTATGTGAGGAATGATCTGTACGGTCTTTCCGAGGTATTCACCCCTGCGTTCCTTGGAGATAACGGCCTCGTAGACCTTTCCTGTGGTCAGGTTGTGTTCTCTGGTAAGCTCTGTGTCAAGGAAACGCTCGTAGTTCCCAAGATCAAGGTCAACCTCACCTCCGTCCTTAAGTACGAATACCTCTCCATGCTGGAAAGGACTCATAGTACCCGCATCGATATTGATATAGGGATCGATCTTGATGGCTGTGACCTTGTATCCCTTGTTCTTGAGGTTACGCCCGATAGAGGCAGTGGTAATTCCTTTTCCTAGCCCACTCATTACGCCGCCGGTTACTATGATATATTTCATATTGATCATCTACACCTTGATTATTTTCTAATATTGGGAAGTCGTATTAACAGATAAAACATAAATGCTGTCAGTAATATCGAATAGAATACTGACTGATAGAATCCAAAGAACTGTGAAAGGTCAACTGACCTTATGGCAACAACAAGAACTGATAGTACCAGCAACAACAGGACCAGTCTTACTAGTATTCCCAAATGCGAACCAACCATTCCTGAGATAGAGTTTATCATCTCAGCCGAAAGTGCAGGAAGCTGAGCACTCCAGTGGTCCCTGTCATACATGCCGGTAGAGGATGGTTTTGATGGTTTGGAAGGCTTTGCTGCTTTAGATACCTGTGCAGGTTTGTACAACGATTCGTCAACATCCACCACAAAGTTCTTTTCATCTGGTCCCGGATAACCCAGATTCAGATTAAAAGCCTGTCTTTTGGAACCGTAACCAACGGTTATGAAGATCTGACCTTTGGTATATAGCCTGCCATCATAGGGTATCCTTGTTATCAGCGGGATATACTCCTCATGTCTGACATAAGGATTGTCCTCAAGGATCGTGATATTCTCCCTTAAAGGGTCACTCACAGATATATTTACATGGGTCGGTGCACCGTAGTTGATCATCACGATCTCAAAACTACGTTCCTCGCCGGGAGATAACGGTAACTCCACCGTATCCGTCTCGAACTCTATCGAATTAACTCCCAGTCTGTTAATATGCACCTGCTGCAATGGATTTCCTCACTTAGTTCATTCCCTGAGGTCAGGAGGAAGCATGTTTGGTATCCCATCCTCTATAGGGTAATATTCATTGCAGACAGAACAGTACAGGGTGCCCGAAATAACCTCATCCCCTTCCTCTTTCTCTATATTGAGGACAAGGTCCCCTTTGCATACAGGACATGCCAGAATATCCATAAGGTTCTTTTTCACTCGATCACCACCCTTCAATACGTTATCATCAATATAAGGTTTTTCTATCGCATGTCCAGTATAATAGTTCAGACAATGAAACTCGCAATGACAGACACTATCAACCAGATAAGAGATAATTTAATCTACTTCCAGACATGTACAATAACCCATGTTCTCGATCTTCCTTAAGGTGCTGGAGTTTGCCATTCCCATACTTATCATGATCTTTGTGGGACTTTTCGGCACAGGCATCCTTATCGAACTTGGATTCATGCAGAAGTTCGCAGGGCTTGTCAGGCCTATTTTCAAATACACCAACCTTCCTGACACATGTGCATCCTCTTTTCTTGTAGCATTGGGTTCTACTGTAGCTGCAAATGGTATGGTTGTCAACTTCAAGGAAAGCGGTTGTATCAATGAGAGGGAGACAATGCTCTGTGCATTGCTCAACAGCACTCCCGCCTATGTAAGGGAGATAATAACCTACCAGATACCCATAGTCCTTCCTGCACTCGGACCTGTTGTAGGTGGGTTCTATGTAATGGTGTTCATAATTACAGCGATCGTCAAGGTCAGTGCAGTGATACTTCTCAGCAGGATATTCCTGAAGAAGAACAGATGTATGTATGACGAGAATATCTCATCTAAGAAAGTGACACTGAGAGATGCAATCAAAGGCTCCATGAAGCGCAATCGCAGACTGTTCACAAAGATAGCTGTCATATACCTTTCAATGACAACACTGGTTTTCATACTCAGGGAAAAAGGAGCATTTGAGATATTCAGTGTCCTGCCACTTGCAGATCTCTTCGGGATCCCATCCGAGAGCATAGTGCCCCTTACCAGCTACGTTGCAAGTCCCATACTTGGCATCTCACTCCTGGGACCAATGATAAGCAACAATGGCATATCCAACTTGCAGGCAATGATAGTCCTTATGCTCGGAAGTATGTTCATGCTCCCCATGTTCAGCATTAGGACACTTTTGCCAAGATACATATCAATATTCGGAGCACGGGTCGGGATAAGGATCGTTGCTTTCTCTACAGGGATCAGCATACTCGTGAGGTTCTGCATATTGCTAATACTATTATCGATAGCACCCTGAAGTTGTACATAGTCCTGTAGTAATTAGTTGTTCTGTCAGCATGGAGTCCGGATACCCCTTTATTTACAGGGATATATGCTTGCATATATACTTTACCGGAACTTCCATATACAATTGATCAAATGTAAAATTTGCACATTATTTCTTAGACGTTTTACTCAAGAAAAAGTATAAGTGAATACATCAGGCCTTCACTATAAAGGCAAAAATCATATTGAACAATAAATTAATATAATATATTAGCCTCTATATAATAACATAGAGATAGAATACTCTTTCTATCTATTCGCTGTGCAAACTTTGCATATATTGTACCAAATATGGGAGATATGAATAAAATGGTAAAAGTAATGATCGTTGACGATGCTGCATTTATGCGCATGGTCATCAAGGATATTTTAACAAAAAATGGTCACGAAGTAGTTGCCGAATGTGTTGATGGTCTTGATGCCGTTAATCAGTATCCACAGGTAAAACCTGAGCTTGTCTTTATGGACATAGTCATGCCAAATATGGAAGGGATCGATGCTCTCAAGAAGATCATGGAAATGGACCCTGCTGCAAAAGTTGTCATGTGCTCATCCATAGGACAGCAGTCTGTTGTGACAGATGCCCTTAAAACAGGTGCCCTTGACTTCATAGTCAAACCGTTCGATGCAGCTAAGGTGCTGGAAGTAATCGGAAAAGTAGTCTGATATGACGATCAATGTACTTGTAGTCGATGACTCTGCGCTCATGCGTAAAGTAGTCTCTGACATCTTAACAGAAGATCCGGAGATGAAGGTTGTAGCTACTGCAAGGAATGGACAGGAAGCCGTAGAAAAGGTCGAGAAATTCAGGCCTGATGTTGTAACTCTTGACGTTGAGATGCCAGTTCTGGATGGATTGCATGCTCTTGGATATATTATGAGTGAGTGTCCAACCCCGGTAGTGATGTTAACAGCGATCGACTCCAGGTCAGCAGAAACTACATTGAATGCATTCGAGTATGGAGCGGTGGATTTCATACAGAAACCATCAGGAAATATAAGTTTGAACATCGCGGATATTGCTAAAGAGATCCGCATTAAAGTAAAAATGGCCTCTAAAGTGGACCTGAAGAAATTGGGGTTCATGGAAGAACACGTGAAGAGATCACGTGAAAATGAAGGGAAAAAAGTGCGTCCCACACAAAGAAAACAGGCTATCAAAAAGAACAGACACCATGCAAATGGCAAGATCATTGCTATTGCCTCTTCAACAGGCGGACCTCGTGCTCTTGAACAGGTCATACCTAAATTACCAGGAAACCTGAAAGTTCCTGTAGTGATCGTCCAGCACATGCCTGCAGGATTTACAGCATCACTTGCACAAAGACTTGATGGACAGTCCCAGATAACTGTGACCGAGGCAAAGGATGGAGATGTACTCCATGCAGGACATGCATACCTTGCTCCGGGGAACTATCACATGGAGATAGTATCCAGGGAGAAGGGAGGCGTTTTCCATGAAGTCATCAAACTCAATCAGAACCCAAAAGAACAGGGAGTTAGGCCCTGTGCCAACATATTGTTCAAGTCACTGGTACCTATCTATGGATCAAACATAGTAACTGCTGTTCTGACCGGTATGGGGACAGATGGGGCGGACGGAGTAGAGGATATCAAGAAAGCCGGTGGCAAAGCAATTGCAGAGGATGAAAGATCATGCGTGGTCTATGGCATGCCTAAGGCGATTGTGCAACGAGATCTTGCAGACAGTATCGTGCCACTGGAAAAAGTATCAATTGAGATACTCAGGATGCTGGAGTGATCCGGTGATCGAAATGTTCAGGGAAAAAAAGAAGATCATAATGATCCCAGGGTTGGTGTGACCATGGATATGTCAGAATACAAAGAAATATTTAAAGCAGAATCAGAAGAACATCTTCAACAACTTAATGATTCTTTACTGGGGCTTGAACAGAATCCCAATGATCTGGAATACATCAATACCATGTTCCGTTCAGCTCATACATTGAAGGGAATGTCAGCAACAATGGGTTTTAACACCATTGCAGAGCTGACCCATGAAATGGAGAATCTGATGGATATGGTGAGGAAATCACAGGTAGCTGTGAGCAACGGACTCATTGACATTCTTTTCGAGTGTCTCGACACGCTTGAAGCTCTTGTGGAAACAGTTGACAACAATGATCAACTGGACATCAGCACCCTTCAGGCTACGCTTGCAAAAGCAATGGAGGGAAACCTGCCTGCAAATAATGCAGCAGTGAATGTCACTGAAAACGTGAATAACATAGAGAATGATACTGGAGAAGAAACGATACCTGAAGAGGAAATATCTCCCGAGATAGGTATTGAACTATCAGATATTGAAAAACAGGCGATCCAATGCGCTGCTGCCGAAGGTAACAGGGTTGTTTCTTTAAAGGTCGTTCTTGATGATTCCTGCGTCCTCAAGTCAGCCAGGTCCACACTTGTACTTATCAACATCACAAAGATGGGAGAGATCATAAAGTGCGAGCCCAGCGAAGAAGAGCTGGAGGATGAGAAATTCGATCTTGATTTCACAGTTATATTTGCTACGAAGACCGGAGATGAAGAGATAGTTGCAACCCTGAAGAAGATATCCGAGATCAAAGATATCATTCCGACAACTATAGCTGATGAAAACTCCGCTTCTGAAGATGCAGAAGAAGATGCTGCTGAGAAAGAGACAGAGAGTAAGAATGACAATGAACCACAGCAGAAGAATGCTTCCACGGTTAAAAGATCGGACGCAGTAAAAAGCATACAGAGTGTCAGGGTCAATATTGAAAGACTTGATAATCTGATGAATCTCGTGGGAGAACTTATCATTAACAAGATCAGGCTGAACCAGCTTGCTTCCGATCTTAATGCCAAGGATCTCGATGAATCACTTGCAAACCTTGACCGTCTTACAAATGAGATACAGACCGAGGTCATGGAATCAAGGATGGTCCCTATAGACCAGATATTCAGCAGATTCCCGAGAATGGTAAGGGATCTGGCCAAATCCGAAGGGAAGCAGATCAATCTGATCATTGAAGGAAAAGAGATCGAACTTGACAGAACGGTCCTCGATGAGATAGGAGACCCGCTCGTCCACCTGCTTCGTAATGCGGTCGATCACGGTATTGAACCTGAGGAAGAGCGTAAGAAGCTTGGAAAACCTGTTGCAGGTCTTGTCAGACTGGCTGCCTCACGTCAGAGGAACAGTGTCCTTATTGAAGTAGAAGATGACGGAAAGGGAATGGAACCCGGACATCTGAGAGATGTGGCTGTCAAGAAAGGGATTATGACCAGGGAGGAAGTGGACAAGCTCTCTGATACAGATGCCCTTAACATTATTTTCATGCCTGGATTCAGCGGGGCCAAAGTGGTCACTGACGTATCCGGAAGAGGCGTGGGAATGGACGCTGTCAAGACAAAGATAGAAGCCCTTGGCGGAACTGTGAAGATTACTTCAGTACCCGGACAGGGTAGTATCATGAGATTACAGCTTCCTTTGACAGTAGCTATCATCCAGTCCCTGATGGTCACTGTTTCCGATGAGACATATGCCATTCCACTTGGTAATGTTATCCGCGATGTAGGGATCAAGGCCAGTGACATAAAAAGCATAGAAGGAAAAGAAGTGATCATGCTGAGAGGCGAGGTGTTGCCACTCCTCAGACTGCATGATGTACTTGACTGTCCGGCCGAACAGGAAGACAAAGAGAACCTGATAGTTGTTGTTGTCGAAAAGATGGGAAACAACATAGGATTTGTTGTTGACGACCTTCTTGGACAGCAGGAAGTAATAATCAAAACACTTGACAATAAAATTTTGAAGAATACCAGGGGATTTGCAGGTGCAACCATTCTGGGAGATGGTAGTGTCGCACTTATCCTGGACATTGCTACATTGATCTAAAAATGAGGGAATAACATGGCAGAAATGGACGAAATGACAAAGGGAGCATTTCAGGAAGCAGGAAATATTGGAATGGGCCATCTGGCCACCTCACTTTCAAAAATGGTGAACAGGGACGTTAAGATCGACATCCCTACTGTTGAAATGATGAGTCTGGAAGAGATAATCACAAAGAGTAATGAAGAAGGCAGGAACAAGAGCGTCGTAGGTATACATCTGCATATGACAGGTGATGTTACCGGTGGGACCCTTATACTGCTTCCTAAATTCTCAGCACTTTCATTTTCAGACCTGCTTATGAAAAAATCCATAGGCTCTACAAACAAGATAGAAGAACCACAGATAAGAAAACTTCGTGAGATGGGACTTAACCTCTGTAGTTCCTACATGCGTGTTGTAAATGAGTTCTTAGGAATAAACCTCAAGATAGGTGACCCGAACATCGAGGTGAACCTGGAAGGAGTAGGTGACTTCATTAGGCAGGAGATCGGTGACCTTGCTGATGAGTTCATAGTTGTGAAAGGAGAATGCCTGATACCTTCCACAAATTCAAAGAATGAATTCAACATGCTCTTCGAACCAGGTGCATCAGACATTATCATGGCAGCTGTTATGAAAAAGATGATGGGATAAGATGAGTGGTTCCCATTTTGCGCTGGATATCGGAACAAGGACCGTTGTTGGGCTCATTACAGATCAAGAGCACCTGAACATCAGGGCTGCCTGCATACACGAACATGGCGAGAGAAGTATGCAGGACGGCCAGATACATGATGTTGACAAGGTAGCGAAAGTAGTGAGTGAGGTCAGGAAGGATCTGGAAGGGCAAATAGGACACGAACTCTCAAATGCATCTGTCGCCGTTGCCGGCAGAGCATTAAAGACATCAAAAATAAGACTTTCTCTGGAGATCCCCTACAGGGAGATCACAAAACAGGATATCTCCGAGCTTGAGTTCGAAGCTGTTGCAAGAGCAGGGAATGAACTGGGAGCTGATGAAGGGTTCAACTGTGTGGGATACTCTGTTGTCAGTTACGAGCTTGACGGGCAGAGGATATCCAACATAATAGGACAGAAGGGCAATTCCATTTCCGTGGAAGTACTGGCAACTTTTCTACCCGAGGCTGTGATCAATAGTATGTTCGCTGTCCTTGATAGGTGCGGACTTGAAGCCTCCAGTGTGACACTGGAACCGATCGCTGCATTGAATGTGGCCATACCGGCAGATATGCGCAAGCTCAACATTGCACTTGTGGATATCGGGGCTGGTACATCAGACATTGCAATTACGGATAATGGAACTGTCATCGGCTATGGAATGGTGCCGGAGGCAGGGGATGAGATCACGGACTTCATCTGTGACAGGTATCTTGTGGATTTTAAAAAGGGAGAGATGATCAAAAGATCCCTTACTACGCAGGAGACAATTGAACTGGAGGACATCTTTGGAGTGGTCACGGAAGTTCCTGTTAGCCAGGTAATCTCTGACATCGAGGAAGAGGTAGACAAACTGGCGCTACATATCGTTGAAGAGATAAAGAAGCTCAATAACAGAACTCCCAGAGCTGTAGTGCTCGTTGGAGGAGGGTCACAGACAGCAGGACTGAAAGAGCACATATCCAGACATCTGGAACTACCGATACAAAGGATAGGATCCCGTCTTCCAAAACAGGTGGAGGACTTTTCAGATAGCACCGGTATGATCAACGGTGCGGACATGATAACGCCCATGGGAATAGCAAGTATGGGCATCAGGAAAGAAGGGATGGAATTCATCGATGTTACTGTGAATGGTTCCGATGTGCATCTTCTGGATGTCAACGGGGCATCCATTATGGATGCACTTGTTGCTGCAAAGATCAAACGCCTCTACCCGCGCCCGGGAATGGCACTTAGTTTTAATGTTAATTCAGAATTCATCACCGTTGAAGGTGAGATGGGAGAACACGCGATGATCACCATCGATGGGGAGAAAGCAACCCTTGGAGACCATATTCACAAGGGAGCTGCAATAGACTTCACAGCACCGGTAGATGGTAAGGATGCGCATGTGAAGATAAAAGACCTCATCGAAAGGATCGGGATCAGGAACGATATCAGGATCACGGTCAATGGAGAGGGAAGAGAACAAGATCCTTTTGTCACGATAAATGACAAAAAAGCATCTATTAACGATAATGTTCCTGACAGGGCACAGGTAGTGATAAGAACTGCCAGTTTACAGGACATCCTTGAACAGGAATTCGACACTGCAGAAGCAGAGATGATCACGATCACGATCAATAACCGTATACAGTATTTTGACAGCACAAAGTTCGTTGTAAAACTTAACGATGAGGTGATCGACCCCTCCATGCTCGCAGATACACTAATCGAGGATGAAGATAGGATAGATATCAAAAAGGCCGAGTTCGAATACAGGCTGGAAGATATCCTTTCAAAACCCGAAGATGGCAGAAAGATAACCGTGGTCCTGAACGGCGAGGAAGTCATCTTCGATGGTTCCATGCCGTCTATCAGCCTTAACGGGAAGAGAACGGACCTTTCTGCGAAGGTGAAGGATGGCGACAATGTCAGCTTCAAGAATGGAGATGAAGCGGACCCCATTCTTTCTGATCTTTTTGAATTTATGGATATTAAAAAGGAAGAACTTGTTGGCAAGAGGATGAGACTCCTTGTGAACAATGTTCCGGCCAGGTTCACAACCCCACTGAGAGATGGAAACAATGTGACTATAGAATTTGTAGAGGGATAAAAATGCTTGATACCATGCAAAAAAAAGATGCAGACTATGAGATGCTTAAGAAACTCATACACCAGAAGCTTGGATTCAACTGTGAACAATACAAGGATTCACACTTCAAGAGAAGGATCGATGTCAGACTACGTGCCACCAATTCGAAGACATACGGAGAATATGTTGCATGCCTGCAAACTGACAGGAATGAATTTCCGGAACTAATGGAGACACTGACCGTTAACGTAACGAATTTCTTCAGGAATCCCGAGGTTTATGATGTCATTGAGAAACAGGTACTTCCTGCGATCATCAAAGCAAAGAGCACTGGTCTGCGATCAATTCGCATATGGAGTGCAGGATGTTCCATCGGTGTCGAAGCATATTCCATCGCAATGTTGTTGAAGCACCTTCTGGGTGATGATTTCAAGAGATACAGTATCAAGATCACGGGAACTGACATTGACAAGGAAAGTCTTGCCAGGGCCCAGAGAGGTGTTTACTCCAGGATGGAGGTGAAGGATGTAAGACCTGCTTTCCTTAATAAGTTCTTTACAAAGGAAGGTAACGATTACGTCATCAACGATGAACTGAAGAAAATCACACAGTTCAAGAAACAGGATCTCATATCCGGACCAAAGATGAGCGGTTTTGATGCAGTCTTCTGCAGGAATGTAACAATATATTTCGAGAAGGAACTTCAGGAAAAGCTCTACATGGATTTCTATAATGCCCTTTCAAAGGATGGGTTCTTCGTAATGGGAAAGACAGAGACATTACTTGGACCTTCAAAGGACACTTTCAAACCATTCAATTCCAAAGAAAGGATCTACCAGAAATGACATGCGTTGTCCTTGAGAAGTGACAACATCTAAAATGTGATCAGGAGTTAGCAAATGAAAGATAAGATAGCAGATCTGACCGAATTACAGATCAGTGCACTAAGAGAAGTTGTTAATATCGGCGTTGGTAATGCTGTTACTTCCCTTTCAAAGATGATCTCTAAAGAGGTCAGGATAGAAGTTCCGGGACTTAAGGTCGAATTGATCGAGAGAGTGCCGGAAGTTTCTGGCGGAGCAGATGCTGTCGTAGCTGGTGTTATTATACAGGTAGCAGGTGACATTGAAGGATACATAATGATGATGCTTTCCGAAGAATCTGTAAAGACCGTATGTGCAACCATCACAGGTGACCATAATGCGGATATCCTGGATCCTTTGAGCCAGTCCCTCATAGAAGAGGTGGGGAACATACTGGCAGGATCCTATGTCAGTTCACTTTCAGATTTCCTTAACCTGGGCATTAAGCTGTCGCCCCCTATGCAGACCTTTGACATGCTTGGTGCGATAATCGACCATATCCTGATAGAGATGAGTAAGAAAGCTGAGCATGCACTGCTCTTTGACACATTGTTCACGATCGAAGGACATGAGATGGATGGAATACTCCTGACACTTTTCGATCCGGATTCAATGGATGTACTGCTTGAACGCATAGACGGAATGATGGGATAGGAGAGAGAAAGATGAACATAATACTTGATAAATTCTATTATGATGCATTGAATGAAGTAGGGAACATCGGGATGGGAAATGCGACCACTGCCCTGTCACAACTTGTCGACAAGACAATAAGCGTAAGCGGTTCATCCCTTACCCTGCTGGACGCACGTGACCTTAGCAAGAATGTACACCTTGACAGAGTCGGAGCGATCGTACGTGTAATGGGAGACCTGAACGGCGGATTCATACTCAGTATCAGAAAACAGCATTCAGATGCACTTACTGAACTGCTGGTAAAGGATAGTGAACATGCAGAGGATGAATATCTGAGAAGGTCGGCTTTTGTCGAGGTCTCGAACATCCTTGCAGGAAGTTACTACAATGCACTTTCAAAGTTCCTGAATCTCTCAATAGTCCCTTCGCTACCAAAAGTAACAGAAGGAACCTCTGATGAGATTTTCACCAAGGCAAAACAGCACATCAACGGGAAGATGGAACATGTTTTCGGATTGACAACGCTTTTCGAGGTTATGGGAGAAGATGAATACCACAGCCTGGGAGGGGACATGTACATGTTACTGGATTCAGCTTCATTGCAGACCATACTTGAAAGGATAGAAGAGATGCGTACGAGATAGACATGATAATAGTGGGAATGGCAGATAGTGCGGTGGCGAAGAAGCCTTTGAAGCTCACGACCCTTGGACTTGGGTCATGTGTAGGTATCTCACTGTATGATAAGAGCACTGGTGTTGGCGGAATGGTACATATCATGCTTCCAACCGTTGAAAGTGCAAGATCAAAAGAAAATATTGATAAGTTTGCCGATACCGGCATACCCGCACTTCTTGACAGTATGGTAAAAGAAGGTGCATACAAGCACCGCACGGTCGCTAAGATCGCAGGTGGTGCGAGCATGTTCTCATTCAATTCCAACTCCAATCTCAATGTAGGAGAGAGGAACATAGCAGCTACAAAGACAGCTCTTAAAGCATTGAAGATTCCCATTGTTGCAGAAGATACAGGACAGAATTACGGACGTACGATCATACTTGACACAGAGAATGGAGAACTGACCGTCAAGAGTGCGCTTAAAGGCATAAAAACATACTAATATATAAAAGTAGAATAATATATCTGAGATAGATACAGGTGGCGGCAGGATGTTAACCCCGGAGATTACAATAATACACATAATATTCGTTTCCATATCGATGGCATGCGGATTGGCAGCGATATACTTCTGGCTCAGGGTCTATTTTGAGACTAAGAAAGGATCCATTGCCTGGTTACTCCTGGCACTTACAGCCATATTCCTTATCACAACATCAGTATTCCCATCGATCGCCATAAGTTCCCAGGATGCGGATATAACCGAAATGATATTGTTGTTCATGGGTCTGTGGAGTATGGTCTATACAGGCATCTTCGCTGCGGCCGGAATTATGATGTTCCAGGCATTCCAGACAGTACCGAGGGAGAAACTTGGAGATTTCCTGATCGAAGGAATGGTATTCACTGAACCTGAAGAGGGAATGGAGACACTTCCGGAAGTAGAGCAGATATCCACCCTTCTTAGCAGGTCCACCCTGATAGAGTACACACCCAGGACCAGGTATGAGGATTCTGTCATAGAGATATGCCTGCGTCTTTACGGAGAAATGGTGAACACCGTCCTTGTATCCACACAGCCTCGTACCGCCATGTACCAGGAAAAGATCGGAGACCTCATGGATATCGGTGCTATGAAATTCATAGAGATCTCATCCACCAACAAGAATCTCAGCAACGAGGAAGGGATCATCAAATTACCAGATGATGAACTTGATAAGTTCTTCGAACTTACCAGCAAGCTTCCAAAGGGTTGTGCTGTTGTCTTCGAACCGATCACCCAGCTACTCCTTACAGAAGGAGAAGAGAAGTGCTATACATTCATTTCAGAAATGGTTCAGAGGTTTGCATCCAGCGAACTTCTGCTTGTAGGTATGATAAACAAGGCCGCCCATGATGAACAGACTATCTCACGCTTTGAAGGATTATTCCTGAACCTTGCAGAGGAAGAAGATGCAAAGATACGACTGGTAAAGGGTGGAAAAGAGGAATACATCAGATTCTATGTTGGAGATAAATTCTACATGGAACCGGATGTTGAAGTAAAACTTGAATGATACAGGAGAATTGCAGATGGATAAAGAACTGGACAGTTTGTCAATTGATGCTTTCAAGGAAATAGGAAGCATTGGAATGGGGAATGCTACAACATCCCTTTCCAGACTGATAGAGAAAAGGGTCCAGTTGAATATGTCGGATGCCAGGCTGTTCGAACCATCCGGCATCATTGATATGATCCCTGAATCGGTTACCATGACAGGTATAATGGTACCTCTGAAAGGTGACCTGAAAGGACTTGTTATGCTGATGTTCGAATTCAGCAATGCTGTATATCTTAGCAACCTGCTACTTCAGGGTTTTGAACACGATGATGATCCTAACCTGTATGAATCAGCGCTTCTTGAGACCGGAAACATCATCGCGGGATCATACCTTAACTCACTTTCATCTTTCCTTGGAATGGAATTACTACATTCCGTACCTGACATCAGTATAGGGAATATAAAGGACATACTTGACAAAGGAATGAGTAAACTGGGAGATAAACCTGCAAAGATATTGAACATTGAAACGATGTTCGTGGTCTATTCCTCTGAGAAAGATGTTGGAGCCGGAACTATCTACGGAGATATGTTCCTTTTATTAGATTCAGATTCACTTGACAAATTACAAAGCTCACTCATGAATATGCTGGGATGAGACTTAATTGACAAAATAACCGATGGTTGAACTCTATGAAGAATATATGGACACAGCATCTTGAACGGTCTGCAGATAATGACCGTAGCAGGAACACTACATTCCCCGGGATGCTGCATTCCCTTGTAAAGAACAGTGTAGAAGCAGATGCAACTGCCGGAACAACTCTTTTCCTTCCGGATGATGTTAGTTGCAAAGAGATACCGTACCCTGTCAGAGATAATGCCGGAAATGAAGCACTGACGGAAGAGACAACACCTGTATTGAACGATGATGGTGTTGATGTTTCCTATGCGGCTGAGACCGAACTAGCGGTCTGGACCGCAAAGAGCCAGAAAGGATACGAGCTTGGACTTACAAGCTGTGACGAGGATTCTGTAAAGCTCCTTATGAGTGAAGGTGGCAGACTGTTCCTGCGTTACGATGTTGCCGGAGAGAGTCCCTTTGAGATGAACGTGAGATCAGAGGAAGAAGCCGAACAGATAATAGAGGAAGACAATTCGACAACTGAACAATTGTATCCATCTGAGCCAGAGTTGAAATGGATTAAAATAAATTGAATTTAATAAATTTCAGCGAATTCAATGGCAAAGATTAAAAACCATTACGACAATAAATATATAAATATACAAATATAGTGTGAATATAAATTATACCGGACGATAAAGGAGAGCTATAATCATGATGGACATTGCAATATACTCACTTGTTGATGATATGGTCAGCAAGGCAGGGACTGAAGGTGTCGTGGAATACTGGCTTCGTGTAGGTGAAAGCTACGCTGAGAGGATGGGAAAAGAAGCATACGTAGGATGGCCAGCCTTTAATGTAGCAATGAAGGATGGAAGGACATCACTTACAGTTGAGGGAGATGTCAATGTCCAGACCGATCTTGCTATCACAGATAAGGACGGGGATGTCATCGGTTACGTTTATGCCCTTAAGGTCTGCCCGATGGCACCAAGTATGGGACGATATATCTCAAGGATAGGACCTATCCCGGATTCAGACACCGATGTTGCGGACAGCTATAACAATCGTATCAGGGATTCCGCAGTTTCAAATTATTGTATAACACACCAGAAGTTCAGAGAAGTTGCAGCTAACAACATCACTGTTGCAAAACAGGCACTTGAATGCCTGCAGCTTGCAAATAAAGGAATGACCGGTGAAGTGAAGATGGTACCTGAGAACCTTGCAAGGATCAATGTGGATGAGAGACACATCAAGAGTATACTGCGTAATGCATCCTGTGTCTTTGCCCTCATTGTGAAAGGTAAGAGTGCAGGTGAAGAGATAATCGATTAAGGGTGATCACACATGGCTGAGAATATCGAGTCAAATCCTTTTGTTGATGTATCGGTTTTCCTCTTCTTTGAGGATATATCGGACAAACAGGGTGTTGAAGGTTTTACGAACTATATGGTAGGACAGGCAGAGTCACTTGCAAAATCAGTACCAGAGGAAGAATACAAGACCTGGGAAGATTTCACAAATGCTGTTATTAACGGAGAATCCGTCCTTTCATCTTTCGAACACATAGGACAGATAAGTGAATACGGTTTCGTTACAAAGGTATGTCCATTCTCCAAGGCTATCAGAGAATACATCAAACGTATCGGGAATTTCAATCCTGTACACATGGAAGCTACCGACCACTATAACCATACTATCCAGCCTTCCGCTGCACACAGTGCATGCATGATGCACCAGACATACAGAAAGGAAGTCGCAAAGAGAATAAAGATCGGCGGCAAACCACTCCAGTATGCCCAGATAGCAGCAAAGGCATATACCGGAAAGATAGCACTCCCACCTGAATCATGGAAGAAGGTATTACTGGAAAAAGCAGGAATATCAGAAACCCAGGGATTCATGGAGATGCGTGAGAACAGCTGTCTTTATCTCCTCTACGTTGAAGAATAAATTTCCTGACATAGATCGGTCGGGCAGTATGGGAAACTATATACTGCCCTAAACCGAACATCTATTGATGCACCCTATACTCATTTTCCTTTTCTCTTTAATCCTTATCCTCATCCTCACCGCAAAGCTGAGGATACATCCTTTTCTTGGACTCATCCTAACATCGGTCATCACCGGAGTACTTGCAGGTGAAGCATCGACCACCATCAGTACAATAACCACCGGAATGGGAAAGGTCTTTTCCAATTTCGCGATAATCATCGCTGCAGGAAGCATCATTGGACTGATACTACACAGAACCGGCGGTGCAAGGCTCATTGCAACTGATGTCATTAAGCTATCAAGAAAACCACTTTTCGGACTGAATATACTTGGATTCATCTTCTCAGTGCCACTTATGTGCTGCATCCTTGCCTATGTGATATTTATCCCTGTGGCAAAGGAGATAAGGATAAGACAGGAGTTGCCAAAGGTACTCACTGCATCGGTACTTGTCTTCGGTACACTGGCATCCTATAATCTAGTTTATCCTTCCCCGGTGGTCTATTCCGCAGTGTATGAACTGGGACTGAAAAGTAGCGATATACTGATTCCGGGAATTGTCATAGCATTTATTGTTTCAATTGCAGGATATCTCTATGCAGTTAAATTCTGTAACACTGGTGATCTGTCAGGTCTCCTTGATGATATAGAGAATGATGACCAGACAAATGGAGAGCCTTCCAGGATCGCTGCCTATTCACCTATCGCCATCCCTGTTACCCTCATATTCGCAGATGTATTCACAAACATACAGTTCTTCGACATCCTTGGTGAACCTGACATGGCACTCCTGATCGGTGTTGTCCTTGCAATACTCTTCGCTTACAGACAATATGATATCAGTAATGTCAGGGAATGGCTGGAGAAAGCTGTCAGAAGAAGCGGCGTGGTTATCCTTGACATGTGCGGAGGAGGAGCGCTCGGAGCAACTCTTGCAATGACAGGAGTTGGAGAAGAGATGGGAACCCTCCTTTCAGGACTACCGTTGCCTGCGATACTTGTCCCATTCCTCATCGCCGTTGCTATACAGAGCGTTCAGGGTTCCCGTGTGGTTACCTTGCTTGTGGCACCTTCAATAGTTATACCACTTGTGCCGGTCCTCGGACTACCACCTGAGATAGTGCTTTTCTCAATGACTTCAGGAACATTTCTCATCTCACATTTCAATGACCCTTTCTTCTGGATCTATAAGGATCTGGCAGAGCTGGAGACTTCCGAGGTTCTTAGAAGTTATACACTGGGTGGAGCTGTGATGGGGGTTGTCAGTCTGGTGCTGACTGGTGTGATGTATCTGTTGTTCTATTGATCAAGTAACACAAAAACAATCTACAAACTAAAAACAAGGCAAGCATCCGCCGAAGGCGGCACATTCCAATACCACTGTATAGAAATATTTCAAAAAATAATTGGATTTTTGCTTCCAAGTCTGGGAAGTACACAATAATTTCGTTAATAACACATTCAAAAGTACTACGCAAATTGTTTTGTTTCATCTTCTGGGAAAGCGCCGGCTTCGCCGGACCCTCCGGGATGGCTTTAGTAATCCATAATGAAAATTGATGAATCCAAAATTACAGCAATTGCAGAATTCTACAGATTTGATATTAAATAAGTGCTATATCGAGAGCAACAATAAAAACAGTAATCCAAAAAAAGAAAAGAGCTGACCGGCCAAAGCCGGTCTTCTATTTTAAAATTTAATGATGTGCGTGTTCGTCTTCAGCCTTCTGTTCTTCCCATGCCTCGTGTGCTTCGTTGATAGAACCTAGACACTTCTTGCAGAGCTTGACGTTGTCCTCTTCAGCACCCATTGAGAATGAAGGTCTGCTGATGGTCACATCGTAGAGCTGTGCGATTGCACCACAGAAATCACACTTGCCTGCTTCGCCGCAGCCTGGTGATTCTTCCAGTGCATCATGGGTTTTTTTTCCGGCATTCAGGCATCCTTCGCAGAGTCCCTGCCACATTCCATGAGGATATGAGTGGGCGTACTTTGGTTTGTACACCCTTACAGGAGCTACTGTTGGGATTCCTACTCCACAGAGATCACAATCTGTCATTTTACATACCTCCAGGAATCAGTACTTTTGCAGCTTCCATTGCCCAGTAGACAAATGGCTCGGACCAGAAACCAATTACAAGTACACCAATTGCTGCAATTATCAGTGCAACAGTGTATGGGAATGGTTCTGAGACCTTCTCCTGGTCAGTTGGAAGGAAGTACATGTACTTGACGATCTTCGCATAGTAGCCAAGTGAGATCGCACTGTTGAGGATAGCGATCACTGCAAGCCATACGAATCCTGACTGGATGGTTGATGAGAACAGTACGAACTTGCTCATGTAACCTGCTGTGAGCGGGATACCTGCCAGTGCGAACACGAACAGTGTCAGGCACACAGCAGTTATTGGCATTCTCTTACCGAGACCTCTGAAGTTATCGATGTGGTCAGGGTCAGGAGAGTCCTTGTTCTCTGAAAGTACCATGTATGTCACTGCGGCTGTTGCAATGAAAGCTCCTGCCTTCATGAAACCGTGTGACAGTGCATAGAATATACCACCACCAAGTGCCAGTGGTGTGAGTACCACGAATGCCATTGTGATGTAACCTGCCTGTGCAAGTGAGGAGTATGCAAGCATTCTCTTTACACTTGTCTGTTTGAGAGCTACAACGTTACCGTATGTCATTGTGACAACTGCGAGTATCGCGAATACGGTCTGCCATTCAGCCTGGAGTGCTATGAGAGCCACTACGAATACCTTGAGAGCTGCTACAATACCCATCTTCTTGGATCCTGCTGCAAGCAGTGCGGATACAACTGATGGTGAACCCTGGTATGTGTCAGGTGCCCACATGTGGAATGGTACAAGAGCGATCTTGAAACCGAATCCTGCGACCAGGAGAACAACTGCTACAATACCCATTGGGCTTGATGCAAGTACACCTGCGCTGGCTGCGATAGCCGGAATGCTGGTGGTTCCTGTTGCTCCGTAGACATATGAGATACCAAGAAGCATAAGTGCTGCTGAAAGTGAGCCGATGATGAAGTACTTCATAGCTGCTTCCAGTGACTTTGCGTTCTGTTTCTCAAAGCCTGCAAGTGCATAGGTTGCAAGACTTGCAAGTTCGAATGCGACGAAGAGTACCATGAGGTCGTTTGCGGATGCAACGAACATCATACCGATCGTACCGAATATACCGAGCGCGAAGAACTCCTCTGTGTGACTGTTGCCTTCAGTGTATTTGATACCTGCGATCGTAAAGAGCAATGCGACCACAAGGAACACTATCTTGAAGTACTGAGACAGGGCATCGATGGATACCGTGTCATTGAATGCTGTTGCTTCGGTTCCGAGACTGGAGACAGTGAGAAGCAGGGCAATTAAGACACCAATGGATGCCAGGTAGCCGAGTATCTTCTTAGAGTCTGTCGGAATGAATAATCCGATAAGCAATACTGCCAGTCCTGTGAGAACAAGGGTAATTTCAGGTGCGAATAACATTACATCCATACCTTACACCCCCATTACAGCCATAAGGCTGACTATCTGATCAGAGTTCGTCAACATCATTTCAAGCACCGGGCTTGGGTTAAGTCCGAAGTACAGTATGAGTATCGCAATGACTCCCATGGAGAATGTCTGGAAGGTATTGATATCTGCCACTGTACCGAGTTTCTTATTATATACACCAAACATTGCCCTCTGGAGAGCCCACAGGTGATATGCTGCGGTTATCACGATTGCCAGAAGTGCGATCATCACATATGATGGCAGGTTCACGAAGCTTCCTGCAAGTACTGATACCTCTGCAATGAAACCACTGAGACCTGGAAGTCCGAGTGATGCCATGAAGGTCATTACCATAATGACTGCAAGTTTTGGCATCTTCTGTGCAAGTCCGCCAAGGTCGTTGATGATCCTTGTGCCTGTTGCATTGTTGATAATACCGCATGACATGAACATAATGCTCATGATAAGTCCGTGTGAGAACTGCTGGAACATTGCTCCTGAAACGGAGAGTGATACCATACCGGCTGCACCGAGTGTTACGTAGCCCATGTGGCTTACACTGGAGTATGCAACCATTCTCTTGAGGTCCTTCTGTGAGAGTGCAAGGAATGCACCGTAGAGAACACTCACTGAACCAAGGGCTGCCATGATGGTTATCATCAGGTTTGGTGATGCTGTGAATGGCAGCATTGGAAGCATGACCTTGAAGAGTCCGTATCCACCGATCTTGAGCATGACAAAGAGCACACTGCCGGCAGTTGGTGCCTCAGTATATGCATCAGGAAGCCATGAGTGGAATGGGAAACTTGGTATCTTGACAATGAAACCGAAGAGCAGTGCAAGGAAGATCATATCCTTTGCAATTCCGGATTCAATGAACTGGAACTGGGCAATGAGTGTTGGTATGTCCAGTGAAGGGGTTCCTGTCAGTTTCCATGCTTCGAAGTAAAGTCCGAATATACCCAGAAGCATCACAAGTGAAGCTACGTGAGTGTAGATAAAGAACTTAATTGCTGCGTTGTGTTTGTTGGGTCCTCCCCATATGCTCACCATGAAGAAGAGCGGTATGAGAGTAAGTTCCCAGAATACGTAGAACAGGAAGAAGTCCAGTGCGGTGAATACACCAATTACTGCACCCTCTGTTGCGAGTATGAATGCGTAGAACTTGTTCGGTGATTTTCTCTCGTCGTTCCATGTGAAGAGAACGAGAAGTGGAAGAACGATAGCATTGAGAAGTATCAATGGCATTGCAATTCCGTCAACACCGAGGTGGTAGGTAATTCCAAGGGATGGTACCCACGGGATAAGTTCCTCGAATTGGTTATCTGCTATAGTGCTGTCGAAGTTAAAGTACATGTATACTGTGAGCAACAGTACGATAACAGTACCGGTAAGAGCAATTACTCTTGCCTGTTCCTTTGTTTTTGTAAATAATGTAAGTGCTGCGAATATCAGAGGTATCAGCACGATCATTGAAAGTATCGGCATCATCAGATTACCTCCATTACCACTTTAACAAGAATCACCAGGAGACTTACTCCGGTTATTACTGCTGTGGCGTAATTCTGTACTGCTCCTGTCTGGAACTGGCGCAGTGATTCACCGGCCTCCAGTGCCAGGTCACTGAACCACTTGGTCATCCAGTCAAATCCTCTGTCAGTGGCACGTCCTGCGAAGGCCAATCCTTCGTAGATGAACTTGACGGAGAAGAAGTTGGTGAACAGGGAGTTCTGGTAGTACCTGTTGTACAGGAGTTTGTAAATTGGGTTGTTTCTTGAAACAAGACTGTCCATGTTGACGATCCTGAGTCCGTATACAAGGTAAGCAATGACCAGACCTGCAAGTGCTACTATAAGTGGCATCCAGAGGATGATCAGTGGTTCGTGGTGACCGCCATGTTCTGCAAGGTGATAACCACCGAGTGTTGCAAGCTCATGGATGTCCATGTGTACGAAATCGTTCACAAATGTCTCACTGACAAATGTGTTGAATGTCTTTGATGTCAGGGCTCCGAAGAACAGTGACAGCAGTGCAAATATTGAAAGTGGGATCGTCATAGATGCAGGTGACTCATGGCCTCCGTAATCTGTACGTGGTTTTCCGAAGAATGTCATGAAGATCAATCTGAAAATGTACAGTGAAGTGAGCAGAGCTGCAAGGATGGAGAATATGTATGGCAACCATGTACCTGTTGTGTCTCCGAAGAGGTATGCGCTCTCGATGATCGCATCCTTACTGAAGAAACCACTTGTACCTATTACCGTACCTGGAATACCCATACCAGTGAGCGCCAGTGATGCGATGATCATTGTTGCTGCGGTTATCGGCATTACCTTTGCGACACCTCCAAGCTGTCTCATGTCGTGTGTACCTACAGCGTGGATAACGCTACCTGCACACAGGAAGAGAAGAGCCTTGAAGAATGCGTGGTTGACCAGGTGGAAGATGGATATACCGACTGCCTCAGCACCGATAGCTGCTCCAACACCAAGTCCGAGCATCATGTAACCGAGCTGACTTACTGTGGAGTATGCGAGTACACGCTTAAGGTCGTTCATCACGATACCCATTGTTCCTGCGAACAATGCAGTGAATCCACCTACGTATGCTACAACCATGAGTGAATCAGGAGCTGCGATGAACATTGGGAATGTCCTTGCAACCAGGTAGACACCGGCTGTAACCATTGTTGCTGCGTGTATGAGAGCTGAAACTGTGGTTGGACCTTCCATTGCATCAGGAAGCCACACATGGAGTGGGAACTGACCTGACTTACCAACAGCACCACCGAAGAACAGGAGTGTTATCAGGGTGATGTGGCTGACCTCTATTCCGAGGATGTTCGCATTCATTGCTGCGAGTTCCGGAATGTGGGCAAATATCTCGTCGAACCTGAGTATATAGACACCATCAGGGATGGTACCGTTGAATATCTTGAAAAGGTCTGAGAACAGGACGATTATACCTGCAAGGAACATTACGTCACCGATCCTGGTGGTGAGGAAAGCCTTCTTAGCTGCTGTTGCAGCGGATGGTTTCTCGAACCAGAATCCAATAAGCAGGTATGAACAGACACCCACAAGTTCCCAGCAAATGAAGAGCTGGAGGATGTTGTCAGAAAGTATCAGACCAAGCATTGAAGCTGTGAACAGTGCTGTCTCGGCAAAGTACCTGGAAGGTGCCTTGTCGTGTGACATGTAACCTGTAGAGTAGATGTGGATAAGCAGACTTGCGAATGTTACCATTGTAAGCATGACTGCTGCCAGTGGGTCAACAAGGATACCTATGTTGAGCATGGCAAACCAGCTATATGACTGGCTCACTACCTCTTCAGGGTTTGCAAGCAGTTTCAATGTAATTAACAGTGATATCACAAATGATATTGCAATAGCTGTTATTGGAATTATTGAACCGCCATTTGGTAATTTCTTCCCGAGGAAGAATGTCAGTACAAAGGCCAGTGCAGGCAGGACCGGTATTAAGAATGCATAGTTTTCTACTGCCATTTTTACCACCTCAGTACGTTAATGTGGTCAAGACTGATCGTATCCTTCATTCTGTAAAGGGCCATCAGTATAGCAAATCCGATAGCTGCCTCACATGCTGCCAGTGCGATAGAGAACAGTGCGAAAACCTGTCCTGTAAGGTCACCGTTGTAGCTTGAGAACGCCACAAGGTTGAGGTTGGCGGCATTGAGCATGAGTTCCACGCACATGAGAATACGAATACCACTGCGCTGTGTCATAAGTCCGTAGAGACCTATTGAGAATATTATTGCTGCAACAGCAAGATAAAGTGCAATTGGTATCATTTGTTATCATCTCCTTTTGCCATGTAGATGGCACCCATCAATGAGGACAACAGTACGATAGACATTATTTCGAACGGAACCACGAAATCTGTAAAGATAAGCACTCCGATACCCTCGATGTTACTCTGATCCCCGATATTCTGAGGGAGCTGATCGAGTGATGGCCAGTTTGTAAAGGCGATTGCCACTATCATAACTGACAGGAACAGAGCAGCTATTACCATTCCAAGGATACGTGGTCTAAGGTAGTCATACACAGATGTGATAATGTCCATTGCTGTGAATGATATCTCTTTATTCAGCATCTGTACCAAACTCCTTCTTTGTAAGCATTACAGCGAACAGGATCAATACTCCTACTGCACCGATGTATACCAGTACCTGGGCAACACCAAGGAACTGCGCATTCAGCATTATGTAGAAAGCTGCAACAACGAACATTGTCACTACAAGCCCGATCGCGGCCCTTACTACATCCTTAGCTGTCACGACAAATATTGCGAACACTATCGATACAAGAGCAAGGATCACAAAGATGATCAATTCAATTATATTACCTATTGTGGGGTCCATCTGCTCACCTCTTCACCAGCCTCTTCTTCAGCATTGATATCAACTTCCCTTGCCAGCATGTCCGGCGTGAAGAGAAGATCCTCATGGTTCCAGCGGATAACACCTGTCAGGTATACCTTTGTGCTCTCGAGTGCGTCCTTTGGACACTGGTCGATACAAAGGCCACAGAACAGACAGTGACCAATATCAATTGCAGGGAACCATCTCTGCTTGTCACTTTGTGGATTGATACGTGCTCTGACTATCTTAATAGCATTATTTGGACACGTGTTGGCACATATTCCACAACCGATACATTTCGTTTTATCTAACTTTTGCAAGCCCCTGAACCTGTCTGAAAGTTTCGTTGGTACTTCCGGACACATTCTTGTAACAGGCGGGCCGAAATAAATGTTCTTTACTGCTGTTATGATATTTTTAATAACCATTTAGTATACCCCCAGCAGACCAAGTCCGATAACCCATCCGAGGTTAAGGAGGGACAATGGCAGAAGTTTTTTCCAGCTCAGGTCTACTACCTGATCGATCCTGTACCTTGGAACAGCCCATCTGATCATGATGATAAAGAGGATCACCAGTGCTACCTTCAACAGGAAGAATGCTGTTGGAAGGATAATACCAAGGATCGTGATATCAGTCAGGAATGCAGGCAGATTCCATCCACCAAGGAACAATAGCACAACAAGCATTGAACCAAGGATCAGGTGAATATATTCTGCAAAGAAACAGTAACCGAATCTCATACTTGTGTACTCGGTCATCCAACCTGCAATAAGCTCTTCCTCGGACTCGTTCTGGTCAAAAGGAAGACGACCCATATCAGCCATAAGAGCGATGAAGAACACAAAAGCTCCAAGAGGCTGCATTATTATGAACCAGAGAGGGCTCTGAGCCTCGGCGATCTCTACTATGTTCAGTGAACCTGCCATGATAGCAACACTCACGATACAGATACCAAGAGGGACTTCGTATCCGATCATACGTGCAAAGTTCCTGAAAGCTCCGAGAACAGAGAACTTGTTGTTCGCACTGTATGCAACCATGAAAATACCGATAATTGAGATAGCGGACATCGCTTCAATATAAAGGATACTTATATCCATCTCGGTTGCTGCGATCACATAACTCTGACCATCTATGATGATAGCGCCAAAAGGCATTGCGACAAGCATCAGGAAAACAGATCCCATAAGGAGGATCGGTGCTGAAACGAATAATAACCTGTCAGCGTTCTTTGGTATGATATCTTCTTTCGTGAACAGCTTGATAGCATCGGCAACAAGCTGAAGTAATCCGTGGGGACCTACCCTCATAGGACCGTATCTCTGCTGGACATCTGCAGAGAGTTTACGCTCGAACCAGACAGCTACACAGGCGCCACCGAAAACTGCACCCATGATACATAATCCCAGGATACCTCTTAAAAGAGGGTTATAGATTATTGATTCTATATCCATTGACATCATGATCACCTGTCAACCTCACTGGTACATGTGTCCATACTGCCGGCAATTGCCACAATATCTGCAACAGGCACACCTTTAAGCAGTGGTGGCAGTGTCTGCAGGGTTGGGTACACAGGTCCTCTTATCTTTACACGGTATGGTTTGTCCGATCCATCGGATACCATATAGAATCCCATCTCTCCTCTTGGGTCCTCTACACGGTGGAAGACCTCTCCGGCTGGAACTCTCATTACAGGGGATCTCTTACCATACGGAGTGTTCTCCGGGAAGAGTGGTCCTGAAGGGATCTGGTCAAGACACTGCTCGATTATGTACATGCTTTCACGCATCTCATCGAGACGGACCTGGATCCTCGCGTAGACATCACCATCTGTCTGGGTACATACCTTGAAATCAAGGTCCTTGTACACAAGGTAAGGTTCATCCTTACGGATATCAAAAGCAACACCTGTTGCCCTGAGCGGAGGACCGGAAACACCAAGGTCCTTTGCAACATCTGCTGTAAGTACTCCGATACCTTTTGTTCTTGCCTTGTAGATCTGATCGGTACTGTACAGCTCCTCATAATTGTCAATTGCCTTTCTAAGGTTTCCGAAAACGTATGCAACGTCATCCTTGAATCCTTCAGGAAGATCATCCTTTACACCACCATAACGCAGGAAACTATGTGTGACACGTGCTCCTGTTACGGAGTCGATAAGTGACATCACATCTTCCCTGTCCCTGATGGTGTACATGAACATACTCACAAAACCAATGAAGGATGCATATTCACCCATTCCAAGGATGTGACTCTGTAACCTTGAAAGTTCTTCCATTATAACGCGGATGTACTGTGCTCTTTCAGGCACTTCAATGCCTGCAAGCTTCTCAACACAACCAACGTAAGCTTCTTCGTTTGTCATTGCTGCAAGATAACATATCCTGTCAACAATGGTGATACCCTGGAGATAGGTCTTGCTCTCAAGGATCTTCTCGATCCCTTTGTGGATCCAACCCATCTCGACCTCGGAGTCCACAACGGTCTCACCCCTCAATTTTGCATTCAGCCTGAATGGTCCTGGCATCATGGGGTGTTGCGGGCCAAGGTGTACTATCATTTCAGAAGGTCCAACTATTTCATCCATATTTAACCCTCACACCAAATTCCTGGCAGTCTTGTTTGGGAAGCCTCCGTAATCCTTACGCAGTGGCCACTCACCGAGCATATCCTCCGGAAGTACAAGAGGTCTAAGGTCAGGGTGGTCAAGATACTTCACACCAAACAGTTCGTACGTTTCTCTTTCGTACCAGTTAGCATTCCAGTAAACAGGCACTACGGACTGGATCACCGGGTTATCCCTTGGAAGGAGAGCCTTCATGGTAAGGATGACCGGGTGTTCGTAGGAACCTATTACGTATATTACTTCGATCTCATTCCTGTCAGGATAGTCTGCTCCGAATTCACAGCAGAGGTGTCCGAAAGACAGGTCTTCCTTGAGGTAGCGGCAAACTTCCACTACATTTTCCGGCTTCACTTTGGCAACGGTCCTTATGTCAGACTCGATGTCTGCATCATAGATGTCTTCAGGGAACTTACCTGTAAGTGAAGAAATTATAGAATTAGCGTCCATCAATTCACCTCAATAATCAGTACCTTTGTCCTTCTTTGCTTCGATCTTTTTCTGAAGCTCAACAAATCCCTGAATTAGAGCTTCACATCTTGGTGGACATCCGGGTACAAAAACGTCTACAGGGAAGATATCATCAACGTTCTGATGGGTGCTGTATGATTCATAGAATGGGCCACCACTGATAGCACAGTCACCGAAGCATATTACCCACTTTGGTGCTGGCATCTGATCCCAGACCCTCTTCAAAGCTGGAAGGTACTTCTTTGTAACGTAACCACTGATGATCAGTACGTCGGCGTGTCTTGGGGAGTTACGTGGGATAATACCAAAACGGTCAGTATCGTAGTGAGCCATACCTGTAGCAAGCAGCTCTACACCACAACAACCCATTGCATTGACCATAAACCATAAAGAGTTCTTACGACCCCAGTTGAGAACATCCTGGACCTTTGTTTTCTTAATGAATTCGCAGATCGCATTTGAGTCGGTAAGCATCGTTCCCGGAACGTCGGTATACCCAACGTCTAAAACATCATTTTGTTCGACATTCGTCTGCTCTATTTCATCCATTTAAGAGCCTCCTTCTTGATCAGATAAACGTAGCCAAACAATACAACAAAAATAAAGACTAACATTTCAACGGTTGCTATAAAATCAATATTATGTCCTTTGAAGATCGTAGCCCATGGATAAAGGAAAAGGACTTCAATATCAAAGAGAACAAAAGCAATGGCATAGAGGTAATACTCGACATTGAACTGTATTCTGGCAGTTCCTATCGGTAAGGAACCAGCCTCATATGTCGTGTACTTTGCTGATGCTTTACTCCTTGGACTTAACAATTTAATGATAAGCATTGTCATAGGAGGCATCACTAGTGCCACAATGAGAATTATTGCAACCGGTATGTAACTATTGGCTATGTTACTAATATCGATTATTCCTGACATAAACTATTCTCCTGAAAGTTATAAAGGTAGATAGACTATTTGTATAAAACACCTTCGTGTATGAAAGACACAAACAGTGCTATGTCCACGCTTCGATAAACCATATCTGCCGACATATTTTTCAATAGATAGAGTTCTAATAATTGATAATAATTCATCATATTTAAATTGTCTCAATTACGATAGTAAGAGACATTGAAGTGGACCAAAATCCTAATAAGAAAGAAAAAAGGAAATTATAGATGCTCAAAAAAAGAGGATGAACTCAGACCAGTTTTGGAGAGAAATACTTCTTGATGACCGTCTCACACTCCGAGCATGAGATGACCATCCAGTCACCCATATCCATACGGGCGTATTTATCAAAGATAGATGCACCGCAGTTGGGACATACATAATAATCCTTGAAATAATAGTGATAGAACTGCGGGGTTGATCCCAGCCAGTCCAGAACCTTCTGCATGTGTTCAAAATACCTTTTCCTGGAAGGATGGTCGCTGCCATTCTCAAGAACACCTGAAACCCGGGCACTTATGTCCTTTATGTGCTTGTCGGACTTCTGTGACAGTTTCTTGTAATCTGATATGTACTTCGTAGTGTTATTAAGATAATTCAGGTATGCTCCATGGGCCTTAGGTTCACTTTTCCATATAGTACGAAGGAAGTACTCGCCCATGACATCCTCCATGATATCGGCACAGGTCGTACAGATATTATATTCGTTAAAGTGTTTGAAATCCTGAAGTTCCCCACATATAGCACAGGTTTCCATGAAATACCTCCATTTATCTGATAGAACGCGGCGTCATTGCTTCACGGGTGAACATTATTGGGAAGATGTTGAGTACCGCAAGCAGATCACCCTCTCTTATGCGACCACTTTCCTGGCCTATCACATAAGCCGAATTTATGGTACGTTCACTATCTACAGGTTTGGCGCCTCCCTTTGCACCGACCTTGATGAGTGAGACGACCGCATGATGGGAGAACGTACATGGAAGTGCAACCATGTCCGGATCAAGCTGGATCTCTTTTACATTGACCCTTTTAAACTCGCCAGCCCGTATCTCTGCATCTTCGTCCGATATGACCATCTCCCATTTAGCCCGTGTAGCCATGGTAAATTCATATGGTGCAGCCTTTACTTGCTTTGATGTCAATTCCCCATTTTCCCTGGAGACGACCTGGATAACTTCTTTCTTCATAAGGTCACCTAAAAATTAAACGTACCTGCAACTATAAAAATGTTCCGCGAATCGTTCATGAATAATCATGACATAATGTGTATCTGTGCTCATAAGAGTTATTTTTGAAGGATCACACAACTTCTCTCTTTATGACATTTAGTTGTCAGGATGCTCTGAGAATCCTTTATACCATCCATATTACCAATGACCTGAAGAACATTTTCCTTCAATGAATGTATATCGAATGTCCTTACCTTCAAAAGCATATCATAGGGTTCAAGAAGCTCATATATCTCAAGCACATCATCTATGCCCTTAAGGCGGTTCAGTATATTGATCCTCTTACTCTGTTCGATATTGACACCAATGAAGGTCGTGACATTCAGCCCCACTTCTGCCGTGTCCACCTTGACCGTGAATTCCTTGATCACACCTGTTTCACGCATTTTCTCAATTCTCTTATGCACCGTTGATGTAGCCAGCTCCAGATCGGTTGCGATCTCAGTACTATGCATCCTTGAGTTTTTGCAAAGGTGATCCAATATAGCAAGGTCAATTTCATCCATGAAATATAATTACACCTCGATAATAATAAATATTTCTGTTTGGAACAGGAAATGACCAATATGATCACACTACCAGAGTAATGGAACTTAAAGATCATCCATGATAGAATATCAACACAAAAAGAGGACAATAAGACTTTTTATTGTTGAAAACCTTATACAACGAAATCCGGTGAATATACTATGAAAGTGAACGAGAACTGTGTAGGATGCGGTCAATGCACTGCTTTTTGTAATGTTGGTGCAATCGAAGTAAAAGGTAAAGCAACGATCACCTCCGCATGTGTGGATTGCGGATCATGTGTCGCGTACTGTCCGGTCAAAGCAATAGAGGCATAGGATGAAAGCAATAATTATCGGGTCCGGGCTGGGAGGTTTGCTCAGTGCAGCAAAGTTATCAAAGGAAGGCTATGATGTCGAGGTCTTTGAGCGTCTCCCCATAATAGGAGGAAGGTTCACGAATTTCGACTATGATGGTTTTCAGCTCAGTACAGGGGCATTACACATGCTTCCACATGGACCTACCGGACCACTGGCACAGCTTCTTAGTGATGTTGGGGTCAATGTGGAGATCGTCCGCAAGAAACCAACTGCAGTCATAAGGATCCCAAGGAAAAGAGGAGATACCGATTATAAATACGGACATAAGGACCTTCTTTTCGAGGACTTTAAAGTTCCTTTCTCATTGTGGAACCGCATCAAGCTGATATATTACGTAATAAGTACCCGGAAGAACCCACCATCAGGAAAGTCCTTCGAGCAGTGGTGCAGAGAACACATTGACCAGGACTGGACATACCGCATATCGGATGCATTCTTTGGATGGGCACTGAGCCTCAAAGGCGCGGATGTACCGGTGGAAGAAGGCTTTGCGATCATTGAGAAACTCTATCATTTTGGCGGACCCGGCGTTCCAATGGGAGGATGCAAGGCGATCACAGATGCACTTGCAGACATCATCAGAGCAGATGGAGGAAAGATCCACACCTCTTCAGAGGTCAGTGAACTCAGGGTCGAAGATGGAAAGGTCACAGGCGTCGTTGTTAATGGAGAAGTACACAATGCAGATCTTGTCCTCAGTGATATCGGTCACCCTGCTACAGCAAAGCTCATGGGTGAAGTGGAAGGCATCAATGGACTTGACAACTATGGAAAGAAGGCTTCTGAACTGAAACCATCTGCCGGGATAAAGATATGCCTCTCATCTGACAAGCCACTTATAGGACACGGAGGAGTACTGCTCACGCCTTATGCAAAGAGAGTGAACGGGATAAATGAGGTCACGAATGTCGACCCGAGCCTTGCACCAAAAGGAAAACACCTCACAATGGCCCATCAATGTGTACACTGGGATGACATAGATGACCTTGACAGAGAGATAGAGCTCGGACTTGAGGATCTCAGGGACATATTTGCAGGAAAGGAATACGAAGTACTTCTGATACAATCATATTCCAACGACTGGCCTGTTAACAGGTCACCATCAGGAGCGGATCTTAAGAACAGGACACCGATCCCAAACCTATATGTAGTAGGAGATGGAGCGAAAGGAAAGGGTGGCATAGAAGTGGAAGGTATTGCACTTGGAGTAAAGAACTCCATGCAGGATATTCTGGCATGAACCAAGCTATAAAAGACATAAGTGAATAAACTTATGTAACTGATCATCCAATCAAGGAAATAACTATGAATGAATTTGTCACATTCTGTAGAAATGTTTTCATACCGGTAACGAACATCTGCCGCAACAAATGCGACTACTGTACGTTCCGTCGCGAGCCTCAGGATACAGAGGCAAAGCTCATGAAGATAGAAGAGATCACCCCCATACTTGAGCAGGGGAAAAAAGCAGGATGTACAGAAGTTCTTTTTACTTTTGGGGAATATGCAGAAGAAGTACCCGAATACAGGGAATGGCTCAATGAACTTGGTTATTCCAGTACAATCGATTACATCTGTGAGCTTTGCAGGCTCGCCATAGACATGGGCCTGTTACCACATACCAATGCAGGTGTCATGAACTACACAGAGATGGAAAAGCTCAAGCCATTGAATGCCAGTATGGGACTGATGCTCGAGACCACTGCAGATGTCAAGGCGCATCAGGGATCACCCGGAAAGGAACCTTCACAGAGGATCAAGACGATACGCTATGCAGGGGATCTGAACATTCCTTTTACAACCGGTCTGCTCATCGGCATTGGAGAAACACTTGACGACAGGATAAATTCCCTGCTCTCGATAGCGGAGATACATGAGGAGTACGGCCACATACAGGAAGTGATAATACAGAACTTCACTCCAAAACCGGACACTCCAATGGCTGATGTACCTGCACCAACTGAAGAAGAGATGATGCAGACGATACTGATCGCAAGGGAGATACTTCCTGACGATGTTGCCATTCAGGTTGCACCAAATCTTATCGACCCTTACATCCTGATACAGTGTGGTGCCAGTGACCTTGGAGGGATATCACCCACTACAAAGGACTGGATCAACCCTGAGACCGAATGGCCAAGTGTGTCTGAGTTGAAAGGAATGGTGCGTGAGTTCACCCTCAGGGAAAGACTTCCAATCTATCCTCAATACATAAAGAAGGGTTGGTACAGCGATGAACTGAAAGACCTCATAGAGAGTCTTGCAGATAATGATGGATATCGGAAAGTTTGATCCCCCAACGGGGCACATCTTTTAAATACAAAAGAAAGGTATCAGTGAGAACTATGAACCCTATTATTCCGGAAGAGATCATTGAACGAGCCAATAAGGGCATGACCACAAAGGAAGACGCGCTTTTTCTATTGGAAGTGCCGCCGTTCAAGCTGTTTGAACTTGCGGACAGGTTGCGTCAGGAGACCATAGGAGATACTGTAACCTATGTGGTCAACCGCAACATCAATTTTACCAACCGCTGTATCGGGAACTGTGGGTTCTGTGCGTTCTGCGATAATACCGGCTATATCCTGACCATTCAGGAGATACTTGAAAAAGTAAGGGATGCAGTGAGCCAGGGAGCAACTGAGGTCTGTATTCAGGGTGGACTTCTTCCTGATGTCGATATTAATTTCTATACAGACATAATCAAAGCTGTCAAGGCAGAATTCCCACATATTCACACACATGCATTCTCCCCTATGGAAGTGTACCATGCTGCTAAACAGACAGGTATTACTGTCGATGAGGCACTTATAATGCTTAAGGAAGCAGGACTGGACACTATGCCAGGAACTGCAGCAGAGATACTTTCCGACAGGGTAAGGGAGATCATTTGTTCCAGCAAGCTCAAGACCGATGAATGGGTGGATGTTGTCACAAAGGCACACCAGACAGGGATCAATACAACTGCAACTATAATGTACGGCCACATTGAGACTGTTGAGGAACGTATTGACCATATAATGCTCATCAGGGATATACAGAAGAAGACCGGTGGTTTCACGGAATTCGTTCCACTGACGTTCATGCCGTATAACAATAGGATCGGCAGTGAAATGATAAAGCAGGGCAGATATGCGACCCCGGGAATACAGGACCTCCAATTATATGCGCTCGCACGCATCATACTTAACACTCATATCGAGAACATTCAGGCAAGCTGGGTCAAGCTCGGCAAGAAACTTGCGCAGGTGGCACTTTACTGCGGCGTCAATGATCTTGGCGGAACCCTCATGGAAGAGAAGATATCAGCTTCCGCAGGTTCTACAACTGGCCAGTTCATGTCCGCAGAAGAACTTGAATGGTTCATCAAGTCCTCAGGAAGGAAGCCACTTCAAAGGAACACCATCTATAAGCCGATAATCAACAGTGATCAGGAACAGATGAAACTCAAGGTTGCCTGAGGAAGCCGATGAAAGCATTGATACCATACAAGAAGAAAAATGCCAAATCAAGGCTTTCGCCTGCACTTACCCTTGAAGAAAGGGAGAGTTTCGTGGAGCTTATGTTAAGGGATGTTGTCAGCAGCCTTCAGGAAGCAGGAGTAAAAGAGATAGACATACTCACAACACCTGATAACGGCGTACCAAAGGACATCAATGTGAATGTGGTGCTGAACGAGCATGACCTGAACGAGGCCATCAATGAATACCTGAGCCATGAGAAAGAACCGATATTCATAATCATGGCAGACCTTCCGCTTGTAAGAGCAGAACATGTGAAGGATATATGTTCAAGACCAGAGGATGTTGTCATTGTTCCGGGAAAGGGCGGAGGTACGAATGTCATATTCATAAAGGACCCTTCCAATTACCACGTGAAATATTACGGCTCCAGTTTCCTTAATCATTGCAATATAGCAAAGGACAGGGGCTGTTCGGTATACATCTACGATTCTTTCCTGCTGAGCACCGACATAGACGAGCCTCACGACCTTGTAGAGATAATGCTTCACGGGCATGGCAGATCAAAAGAATATGTCCTGGACAGGTTCGATATGGAAACCGGCAAGACAAGAGCTAAGATCAGCTCTTCTAATGCATAAACAACATATAGTCCCTGTACCATAATGAGTTCGATATTCATGTTATTCTAATTCATGCATCAGAAAGATATATTTCCTTTTAAACAATTAGAGACAAATTATACAAATCTATAGGTGATAATGGTGACCATTAATGTAAACAAGTTCAAATGCGGATATTGCGGCGCATGTGTAAGTGTATGCCCGACGGGAGCACTTGAATTGGTCGAAACCTGGATCGAGGTCAGTGAGAAATGTACCACATGTGGCATTTGTTCAAAGATATGCCCGGTTGGCGCTATTGAGGTGAAAAAGTGAAGAGCGAGTATGATGTTGTTGTGATCGGTGCAGGACCCGGTGGATCCATTGCCGCAAAGACAGCAGCTCAGAAAGGTCTGGACGTACTCCTTATCGAGAAAAGGCAGGAGATAGGGGATCCTGTAAGGTGTGCAGAAGGCGTCAGCAAGATATGGCTCAGGAAGCACATAGAACCAGACCATCGATGGATCTGTGCAGATGTGAAAGGATCACGCATATTCGCACCTGACGGCACCATGATAGAGATGTCAGAGGAGATCGCTGGCGGAGAGGTCGGATATGTACTTGAGCGTAAGATATTCGACAGGGCACTTGCATATGAAAGTGCAAATGCAGGTGCTGAAGTTATGGTCAAGACAAGGGCCACAGACCTCATAATAGAGAATGGTTTTGTCAAAGGGGTCAGGGTAATGCACCTTGGCGAGACACACGACATTCGTGCAAAGGTGGTCATTGGTGCTGATGGTGTCGAGTCGAAAATCGGAAGATGGGCAGGGATAGATACCTCACTAAAGCCCGCAGACATAGAAACCTGTGCACAGTACCTTATGAGTGGTACAGGCATCGATCAGGACTATTGTTATTTTTACATAGGTAATGAGATAGCTCCGGCAGGATACATATGGTTGTTCCCAAAGGGCAAAGGCCTTGCTAATGTAGGTATTGGAATACTTGGCAGCAAGTCCGGTGAGAAACATGCGATCGATTACCTGAACGAGTTCGTCGAGAAGAACTACCCTGAAGCAAAGATACTCGAAATGGATGTAGGAGGAGTCCCTGTAAGTGGTTCCATCGAAAAGACAACAGTCGATGGACTGATGCTTGTAGGAGATGCAGCCAGACAGTCCGACCCGATCACAGGAGGAGGCATCATCAATGCAATGGAAGCCGGGAAGATCGCAGGTGAAGTTGCATATGACGCCATATCCAGAGGCGATGTATCGGCCAGTGGACTTCAGGAGTATGAAAAAAGGTGGCGTGATTTCATTGGACGTGAGATAGACAACAGTCTGATAGTAAAGGACATATTCACAGATTTCAGTGACAAAGATATCAACTCCCTTGCGCATTCACTGGAAGGGGTCAATTTCTCAAGCATGAGCCTGTTGGATCTTCTTTACGCACTTTTCAAGGCTAACAAGAAACTCCTGTGGGACCTGAGAGTCCTTTTCAAGAACGTTGTCAAATACGAACTTGATTTTGAACATGAGAAGTGACCGACCGGTCACTTACCCCTATTTTCATCCTATCTTTTTTTGCATCTTCTGCATAATCTTTTTTACATACCCCACATAGACAATACTACCAGTATATTCTGTGGAGGACATCATGGGAAAAAGGAAGATGACAATCTCCGAAATTGAGGAAATGAACTATTATGACTTCATGAGTTATCTGGGAGTTCAATATTTCCACATTGGGGGACCGCGTTCAACCGAAGAGATGGCAAAGCTATGCCACATAGACAGAACAAGCAAAGTACTGATGGTAGGTTGTGGAAGCGGTTTCAGCGCCTGTTTCCTTGCAAAGATAACAGGCTGTTACGTCATCGGTATCGATATTGCAGAGATGCCGATAAAGAATGCAAGAGTGCGGAGCATTGATGAAAGGGTTGAAGACAGGACTGAATTCATTACGGGTGATGCTTATAACCTGCCTTTCAAAGAAGATTCCTTTGATGTCGTAATTACAGAGTTCGTTTCCCAGTTCCTTGATAAGGAAAGAGCATTCGGAGAATTTATGCGGGTCCTTGGGCCCGGAGCTTATGCAGGGATCAATGAGATGTACAGGGACGATGACATTGAACCTCATCTTAAAACAAAGATAGATGAAGCTGAAGCTCTCTTTACAGAAGTTACCGGGCTGCACTTCAATATGCATACACCCGAGGAATGGAGATATTATTTCGAAAGAGCAGGATTCAAAGACATAGAGATCCACAAGCACAGACCGTTTGAAGGATTCAGGGACATGCTTGATACCTTCAGGTCCATGGGAGGGATCCTGAATACGACGACCTTAATCGTGAGAATGTTGAAATATATGATATTAAGCAAGAGGATCAGAGCTCGTTTTTCAAGACTGGATAAAGGAAAAAGGATCCTGTTCAATAATAAAGATACGCGAGAGCATGTCGGTTACATACTAGGTATCGCAAGAAAATGTCCTTGAAGTGACCAGTTGGTAACTTTATCATTTTATTTAATTATTCCAAAAATTGACCCTTAAAGCTTTCAAAGTCCCTGCCAAGCTCTTCGATGTGCTTCTTTGCTGCTTTGTTTTTTCCCATTTTCAAATTAAGGAGTGCATATCCTTCATGATATGTCTCCTCCCATGAGGATTCAAAAGGAAAATCAGGATCTTTTGTTATAATCTCCTTGCGGATACTTTTTGATCTGTCAAAAGCATATTTTGCCTTTGTTAGCTGATCATTTGCACTCAGCGAGTTCGCAAGCCGGATATATATGTTTGCCATTTCATATTGCAGTATAAGATCATCAGGAGAGGACTTGAGATATTTACGACACAAATGAAGGAGTTTTTTGTAGACTGCGATTGAATCCTCTTGTTTGTCAGTGTTGTAGTATATGATTCCAAGAGCATGCAGAATTTGACGATAAGTACTAATCTCCAGGGCACTTGGTACATGAAATTCTGCATAATCAACAATAATTTCAGAGTATTCCCGAAGGCGTTCATAATAAGGTACTGCTGCCCTAAATTTGTTCTGTGAAAGATAGTAAGCCCCAATGCCTTCCATTTCTTTTCGTACTTCATATGGGAACCAATCCATACCATGACGTACAATGAGATGATAAGTCCATGCTGCATTTAAATTATATTCCATAGACCTTTTTTCCTTTCCCAGCTTGTCAAATGTTATTCCCAGAGAAGCATAGACATACCCCAGCAGTTTTATTTTCGCCCAGTTTATTTCCTTTTTCGTAACAATGGTGAGCAGAAAAGCATCCCTATATTGAGCAGACCCATAAACATCCTCTATAGAATCGATTATTTTTTTATGTAATCTAAGAATCTTCCTGAATTTCCCTTGGTTTTCATAAATTCCAGTAATGTACCTTACTGTTTTTCCATGTTCCAGGTTGAACTTTTCATCCTGGAAAAGATTATCACTAATTCTTTCATATGTATCCAGAGCCATTTCGAGGTACTCTTGAGCCGCACCTTCATCACTATCTCTCAAGAGATACCCCAATGAGGAAAGAGCAAAAGCAATATTCTTTTCATACTGAGAGTCATGCGGATGATGATGGGCAAGTTTGTTGTAAAGCAGCATTTCTTTTTTGTAGATTTCCTTTGCATCTTCAATTGAATGATTGTTTGCATATAGTGTAGCCAATCGATTGAAAATTCCTGCAACACATTTTGTATTCTCAATAATATCAAAATTTCGTGACAGAAGATGTTCGTAGATTCGAATTTCATTCATATAGCATGCTTTTATTTTTTCATATGACCCTTCATCCTCAAAAATAACTGCAAGGTCTGAAAACGACTGAATAAGAGACAAAAGAAGCGATTCTGATGGAGTTTTATTCAATGAGTTCTTTGTTGATTCTTCCAGAACAACAAGAGCTTTTGCATAATCTCCATCTTGAATGTTTCTTGCGCTTAATATGAGTGATTGCTTAATTGAAGCAATTTTTTGATGCGACACATCCATACCAACTATAATTTAACTGATTTAATATAAATTTTTAGTATTAATTAAAAAAATATCAATCATATTCGCTGTTTTTCGACAAAAGTAAAAATATGATGCATAAAAAAATGTTGATGCTTTCTGCTGTGCTGAAAGTTCAAAAAAAGTTAGAATCGGAATCAATGAAACAATAAATGATGAAACAATATCATCGTTTCCAGAACTCAGGCGTCAGCAGTACTATTACTGTGAAAACCTCAAGCCTTCCTATCCACATATTAGCTATAAGCAGTAGCTTCCCGACAAATGGTATCATATCGAAACTAGCCATCGGCCCTACAAGACTGAATCCCGGACCTATATTACCAAGTGTTGCAATGGATGCCGTGATCGATGTCAGCATATCCATACCCATGAGGGCAAGAAGTGATGCTGAAATGGCAAATATCATCAGGTAGATGACCACAAAAGAAACTATTGCCTGCATCACGTCATCAGGAACGGTCTTGTTGTTGAACTTAATGGGTTTTACAGCCCTTGGATGTATGGACTTGAAAAGAGCACGCTGACTGTATTTGAGCAGAAGAAGGAACCTCATGACCTTTATACCGCCTGCCGTTGAACCTGCACTTCCCCCTATGAACATGACCGCCAGCAGAACTATCCTTGCAGAATCAGTCCAGAGATTGAAATCAACCGTTGCATATCCGGTTGTGGTCACAATTGAGACTACCTGGAAGATAGCATACCTGAAGGCTGTAAAAATGTTCTCACCAACATCATTCCAGAGAGAGAATGTCAGTATCAGGGTAGCTACCAGGACTATCAATGTATAGAAACGGAACTCGTTATCGTTAATGAGACTCTTACGGTCGGAGTACAATGTTTTGTAATGAAGGGCAAAGTTCGCACCTGCAATGAACATGAAAAGTGTGATAATACCTTCAATAAGAGGACTTCCGAATTCTGCAACACTGTTAGCATAAGGTGAAAATCCTCCACATGCCATGGTTGTGAATGTATGGGTCACTGCATCGTATGCATCCATACCGGCAAGCATCAGGGCAACTACCTCTATAGCAGATATTACTACATATACCAACCACAGTACCTTTGCAGTCTCCCTTATCCTGGGTTTAATCTTGTCCTCGGTTGGGCCCGGTGCTTCGGCACGGAACAGCTGGCGTCCGGCAACACCAAGTTTAGGCAGGATGGCAATGAAAAGCATGATGATACCCATGCCACCTATCCACTGGGTCATGCTACGCCAGAAAAGAATGCTGCGAGAATGGTTTTCTATATCCAGCATGATGGTCGCTCCGGTAGTGGTAAAGCCGGACATTGATTCGAACAATGCATTTACAGGAGTGAAGCCATCAAACAAATAAGGAAGTGCTCCAAATACAGCAGCAAGGAACCAGCTGAAAGCAACAATAGCAAAACCTTCCCTCTTTTTCCAGTCCCCCTCTGATCTGTACCTATTAGAGAGGAACAGACCTGTTATTCCCGTTATGACAACGGAAAAAGCAAAAGGATACGGAGAATCACCATAATACAGGGCTACGAGTAAGGGGATGATCATCAATAATGCAAGGAGAGAAAGGAGATTGCCCATTACGTTTAAGATTACCTTTTGATTCACTGCAGCACCCGATCAGCTTACTTGAAAAGTTTTTCCACTTCTGCGTTTGCGGACTGCAGGGCAAAAACAACCACCCTGTCGCCTTCCTCGATCACATATTCACCACGAGGGACTACAGTATTGCCATTGTGCACCACAATACTGACAATGGCATCATCAGGGAAGTTAACATTTTTTAAAGGCTTACCTACGATCTTCGAACCTTTTGAAGCCGTATACTCTATGATCTCTGCCTTCTCACCCTCGATAGTGGTTATGGATTCAATTCCATGACCCATGCTCAATTTCAGTACTTCGTTAACAGTGGCCTGTCTTGGACTTACTGCACTGTCAACACCAACCATTTCGAAAAGAGAGACATAATCAGAACGGTCAGACCTTGCTATGACCTTCTTAACACCCAGCTGTTTGGCAAGCAGGGAACAGAGCAGGTTCTTCTCATCACTGTTAGTAACTGCGATGACAACATCCATCTCGGACACATCCTCGTCCTTGAGCAGGTTTATGTCCGTGCCATCCCCGTTCAGGACAAGTACATCAGGCAGTTCCTCTGCGATCTCAGCAGAGCGCTGTGCATCGGATTCTATTATCTTGAGGTCGAATTCACTGTGCTCTATGAGATTTGCAAGATAGAAACCAACGATACCACCGCCTATGATCATTACCTTGCTGCGTTTTCCGGACTTATCGCCGAACTTGTCACGAACCTCTTTCATGGCAGCAGGTTTTCCGATAACAACGAGATGGTCGTTCTCCTCGATCGTATCCTCGCCACGGGGAATTATGACATCTGAATCTCTGAAAAGAGCACTTACGATACAGCAGTTGGCAAGATGCAGTTCCTTCATATCCTTACCCACAAGGGCATTATCCTCGGAGACTACGAATTCCATCATCTCCACCTTGCCGTCTGCGAAATATTCTGCCTCTATGGCAGATGGTATGGCAAGGATCTCTGCAACTTCCGATGCAAGGGACAGTTCGGGGCAGATCATAGTATCTATGCCTATCTGGGTACGTTTTGCCACAGGCCTGTCGATATAATCCGGATTACTTACCCTTGCAACCGTTTTAAGCTTCTCTTTATCCTTGACGATGAGCTTGGATGCCATACATGCAACTATGTTCACCTCATCGGAACCTGTGACTGCCACAAGCAGGTCTGCATGATCAAGAAAATTACTTAGAATAGAGACATTCGCACCGTTACCCTGTATGACCTGAACATCCAGCTCATCCACTCGCTGACATGCCTTTTCATCAGAGTCTATAACCACAACATCATGTGACTGGTAAAGTGCCTTTGCAATATGGTAACCGACCTCGCCAGCACCAATAATAATAGTTTTCATGATATTCCTTCATAAAATTCCTATAAAGCATACCCTCAAAACAAACACGCCTTATAGCAGGTACTTGTTTTTAAATCTTGCTGTATGAAGGTACAAAAAGAAAATTGAAAAAATGACGATAGGGAACTGGCAAAGAAAAAAAGTAAAAAAGATATTATGCCTCAAAAGCACCTTTTACTTTTTCAAAGATACCTTTGCCGCCTTTCGTGCTCTTTACATCAGGACCATCCTCAAGCTCCTGAAGTTTCTGGAGGAGATCCTTCTGTTCACCGCTGAGCTTTGTTGGGGTCTTCACAATGATCTTCACAAGCTGATCACCATGCGCATGACCATGGAGATGAGGCATACCCTTACCCTTCAGACGCAGTATGGAATGTGTCTGCGTTCCGGGTTTGATGTGCATCTTGACCTTTCCATGAAGCGTCGGCACCATTACATCCCCGCCAAGTGCAGCCTTGGTGAAAGAGATAGGCTGTTCATAGACGATATCATCGCCCATGCGCTGGAACTTATCATGAGGCTCCACATGTATGACAACATAGAGGTCACCGGATGGTGCACCCGGACTTCCGTCCTCACCTTCGCCCCTTACCTTGAGACGAAGACCGTTGTCAGCACCCTTTGGCACCTTGACAGAGATCTTACGGACCTTCTTCATCTTGCCGGTACCCTTACATGCAGGACATGGGTTATCTATTGTCTGACCACGTCCGTGACAGGCACTACAGGTGGTTGTTGACATGAATCTTCCGAATGGAGTGTTGCGTGCCTGTGTGACCTGACCTGAACCATGGCATGTGGGACATGTCTTCGGACTTGTACCTGCCTTTGCACCGGTACCGTCACATGACTCACAGTTCTCGGCCCTCGGGACATTGAGAGTTGTCTCTACACCCTCTGCTGCCTGCTCAAGAGTTATACCCAGATCATAGCGAAGATCGGAACCCCTCGTCGGACCCTGTCTCCTCTGTCCGCCACCGAAACCTCCGAAACCTCCAAAGCCACCGCCGAATATACTTCCCAGTATATCCCCGAGATCACCGAAGTCAGCACCTCTGAAGATATCCTCCTGACTGTAGCGACCATCGATACCTGCATGGCCGAACCTGTCATACTGTTCCCTCTTCTCAGCGTCGGAAAGTACAGCATAGGCCTCGGAGATCTCCTTGAACTTCTCTTCAGCGTCCTCTTCCTTGTTCTTGTCCGGGTGATATTTCATTGCAAGCTTTCTGTAAGCTTTCTTTATCTCGGACTCTGTGGCATCCTTTGATAAACCTAAGATCTCGTAATAATCGCGTGTCGTGGACATGGATGATTCCTGTGATAATATATGATATTCATTGAATTAAAAACTAAAGTAAGATACTCGCCTTCAGGAGTATCCTACTGTGTTATCCATGTTTAACTTATTTGTCTTCATCGACCACTTCGTAGTCAGCATCCATAATGGTCTCATCTTCATCTGAGCCTGTGGAGCTTTCAGTGTCCTCAGCAGCAGATGCTGCAGCTGCAGCTTCTTCCTGAGCCTTCTGGTACATTGCAGCGGACACATCGTAGACAGCGGTCTGAAGTTCTTCGGTCTTGGCCTTGATATCCTCGATATCGTCACCTTCAAGAGCAGTCTTAAGAGCACCTATTGCTGCCTCGATCTTTGACCTCTGCTCATCGGTTGCAACCTCGTCTGCTTCCTTGAGTGTCTTTTCAGCAGCATTTACAAGGGATTCGGCCGTGTTCTTAACCTCAACCTCGTCCTTACGCTTCTTGTCCTCTTCAGCATGCATCTCTGCATCCTTGACCATCTGGTCGATCTCCTCATCTGTGAGACCGCCTGGCTTCTGGATGGATATGGACTGCTCCTTACCGGTTCCCATGTCCTTTGCATTTACATGGAGGATACCGTTAGCATCGATATCGAATGTGACCTCGATCTGTGGAAGTCCTCTTGGTGCTGGTGGTATACCATCAAGTGTGAACCTGCCGAGGGACTTGTTACCTGAAGCAACACCCCTCTCACCCTGAAGGACATGGATCTCCACAGATGGCTGGTTGTCAGCTGCTGTTGAGAAGATCTGGCTCTTCTTTGTAGGGATGGTGGTGTTCCTTTCGATAAGAGGTGTTGATACTCCTCCAAGGGTCTCGATACCGAGGGTCAATGGAGTTACATCGAGCAGAAGTACATCGTGGACCTCTCCACCAAGTACACCAGCCTGAATTGCTGCACCAACTGCTACAGCCTCATCAGGATTGATATTCTTGTACGGATCCTTTTCTGTTGCCTTCTTTACAAGCTCGGCCACAGCAGGCATCCTTGTGGAACCTCCTACAAGAAGTACCCTGTCAATGTCCTTTGCTGAGAGCTTTGCATCCTTCATTGCCTGGTTGACAGCTACAAGTGTCCTGTCAAGCAGGTCAGCGGTCATCTTCTCGAACTGTGCCCTTGTAAGATCGATGTCAATGTGCTTTGGCTGTCCATTGGCATCTGCAGTGATGAACGGAAGGTTGATGTTGGTAGAGGTCACGCCGGAAAGCTCGATCTTTGCCTTCTCTGCTGCATCCTTTAAACGCTGGAGTGCTGCCTTGTCCTTTGAAAGGTCGATACCTTCGGTCTTATTGAACTCCTCAACAAGGAAGTCAACGACCCTCTGATCAAAGTCATCTCCACCGAGGTGGGTATCTCCTGCGGTTGCGAGTACTTCGAATACTCCGCCACCAAGCTCAAGGATGGATACATCGAATGTACCTCCACCAAGGTCGTAGATGAGGATCTTGTGGTCTTCCTCGTCCTTGTCAAGACCATATGCAAGTGATGCTGCGGTCGGCTCGTTGATAATTCTCATTACCTCAAGACCTGCAATGGTACCTGCATCCTTTGTTGCCTGTCTCTGTGAGTCATTGAAGTATGCAGGAACAGTGATGACCGCCTGTGTGATGGTCTCACCAAGGTATGCTTCCGCATCTTCCTTCAACTTACGAAGGATCATTGCAGAGACTTCCTGTGGAGAGTATTCCTTGTCATTAAGGGTTACTTTGTAATCACCTTCACCGATATGTCTCTTGATAGAGCTTACACTGTTATCGGCATTGGTAATGATCTGCCTTTTAGCAACCTGACCTACCAGTTTCTCCCCCTTTTTGGAAAAACCTACTACAGAAGGAGTCGTCCTTCCACCCTCTGCATTAGGGACGATTGTAGGTTCTCCACCTTCGATCACAGCCATACATGAGTTTGTAGTTCCCAGGTCAATTCCCAATATCTTTCCCATATTATTACCTCTTATGAATTAATTGCAGTATATGTTAATAATTATTTTCACTTATATTGAAAGTATCCTTCGTTCCTGATCCAGAACCTATTTCTCAGGTTTCTTTGAAACGGTCACCATAGCAGGCCTTATGACCTTTGTATGCAGGTAATACCCTGGCTTGCAGACATCTATGACCGTGTTCTCATCATGGTCGGGATGTTCCACATGCATCATAGCTTCATGAAGGTACGGATCGAACTCATTTCCTACACACTCGATCCTTTGAAGACCTTCCTTCTCAAGTATTCCTGTAAACTGTTTGAAGACCATTTCAACTCCCGTGATAACAGATGAGATATCATCGGTCTGTTTTGCAGAGTCGATCGCACGCTCGAAGTTATCATAGACCTCAAGGAGATCCATAATTATCTGCTCCACAGCAAACTTACGATATTCCTCTTTTTCCCGGGAACTTCTCTTTCTGAAATTATCGAACTCGGCTGTCAGGCGCAGGAGTTTATCCTTAAGCTGTGCAGCCTCGTCTTCAGCAGAGTTACCTTCGACAGTTTCATCTACTGGTTCAGTATCTAAATTCTCACAATTCTCTGATCCATTAGCCATTATCAATATCTCCGCATAGTCTATGCGCGGTAATGTGCATCCGAGCTAATGATTGTTTGAAGTTCTATAAATAGTTTTCGCATACATCCCTTGTTTTATCGAAATGATATGCACAAAACAGAAAAAAAACCTACATATTGAATGCAGGCCAAATGTTCAAAAAGCATTCTTCAATTTATGCTGCAGAATCCGGATAATGAACATGCTGGCCACCATACAAATAGCAAGAGCAGAAACTACCTGCCCGGGACCAAGTTCAACTATACCACCCTCTATGCCATACTTCACACCACTGAAAAAAGCCGTTGTAGAGAATGTTGCAACCAGAGAAGCTATTGCCCCGCCTGCAAGGGAACCTATATAATCGGCACCCTTTGATTCAAAATAGACCGAACCTGCTATGAAGATCACTGCAAAGATAAGAAGAATGAGCGGTATCGGAACATCAAGGCCTTCTTTTGCCATGTCCATAAGCCCAAAGGCCACACCGACCATGAAGATCGCCATTGTGGTTGAAACTACCATTGCCTGCACAAATGGATTCTCAGTATTTACATCCATATTCATCCCAGCCCTCTATCAGTGATCATAGTATATAGATATTGTTAATATATAGATATAAACTATATATAAGTGGATTCATGAGAAAGCACCACAAAGGCCCTGTTGACATCCCGGCATATTGTAAAGACGAACAACATTACGACCAGGCTTTGACTACAGGTCAGTTATTGGCTTTGACCTCAAAAGATAATACTCGAACAGTTCCCTTCCCCAGTTCAGTGCATCTTCATTGCAGAATACGAGATCTTTGCGGTCATAGTTCCCACTTCTGTCGAAAAGACACATCATAAGGAATTCATCAGTGATAAAAAGCGAAGCAAGGTCCAGGTTCCCGGGATAGACGAAAAGCTTCCCCTTTTTACTTTTAAGGAATACCTCTAGCTCATCCTTATAGTCCTGTATATGCTTTTCCAGAGCAGGTTCGGACATCACAATAGAAACATCGATACCATTTTTTACAAGATCCAATAGAAATGAAGGAAAAGCAGGATGTAAAAATGAAGTAGCACCCATTATAGATCCCGAGTTCAGTGCCTGTTCAACCAGTTCCCGGTTAAGTTCGAACATGTCATTAAGATCAGGCTCCAGCACATGACAGCTATGCAATTCCCTTATCCTTCTGAGAAGATGAAGAGGAATAGGACTTAGATCGTGTTCCATCCAGTACTGGTGATTCCCCTCAAGAGTAGCAATCGTGCCTACCAGAGGTGACATATCATCTACTATGATCTCACCCATTTCAGTGAGTCTGCAAATATCTTTACTCTTGATCACAAGACCATGTTCAGATAATATCTTTATCTGAGGAAGCATGGCATGGCGAGTGACATCAAGGGTCTCAAGTATCTCTTCCATTTTACGAGGGCCATTCCTGAGGAGCAATAACAGATTCTTTCTTTTCTCTGACATGAAAACAACATCTATCAGTGAACGTCGCATAACAGGAGCCTCCTTTTTTCAATTATAATTATGTATTCAGCCAGTATAAACATTATCCATCAGAAGCCATTGATACCCTGAAAATAACAATAGGATCTAAAAGAGCATGAAAAATGAGAATATATCACTCAAATCCCTAAAAAGAGTGAAATAAGACATAATTTCGAATTGATCGCTTATTTCAAATAAAATGAGCACTGGTCATGCTGCCACATTGAGGACAATAGTAGACAATATTCACGCCCAGTTTTTGTTTTTTCAATGTGCCCCTGCAACGTCCACATGACCTCTGTGATTCTTTTTCCATTTTAAACAACCGATTATAGTAACGCTGTAACTTCGTCATAGATCATCAATGACCCAGTTCTAGCTGTGTTCTCCCCTGTCCAGTACCCACATACCTTACAGACCAATACCCCTTTTATTCCGGTTTGAAATTCACCATGACATTCCGGACATTTTTTTAATGACCCCATATTTGATACTCCACTTTTTTACACTTGAATCCTGAACATTGTCAACCCACATACGAAAGGTGACAGGATGGCAATGATCCATCCTGTCCATTTATGCCTGGTTCTGTTCATACCACCTGAAAATGACAGCAGACATTCACCTTTCTATGGATTCCCTTATTCAGTCCCTTAATTCCTTACTCCACCCCCACGGCTCATGCTGGTCGATCTGAATGGCACCGCCTCAGTGACATATACCGTTTCAGTAGACCCGCATAGCTGAAGAAACCCCTCCCCAGCCCGCAGATGATTTCGATCGAAATGCCTTATTCGATCGCCACTATATCGATTACAATTCTTTGTATATAAGGTAATTTTGATGTAAAATGTCAGGCCTTACTAAATTATAACGACGTTATAATTTCAGATACAACATTAAAAGCGTGTGAACTTTAAGAAATTGAGAAAAATACCACTATTACATTAGCACACTATTGATTGCCAATAATACCGTACTATCATTAGTATGTTACGCCAACTCAGGAAACTTCAGGGAACTATCCGGATAGAACACTGGCCAGTGATCGATACACTTTAAAATCAGGATCTAAAAATACCTGATCCAAAAATGATGGCTACATAATAGCAAAGGATATATTAAATAATGCAGTTGCATCCAACATGAAGATACTGCTTGCAGAATACGCCATGGGAATAGGACTTGAAGGAACACTGCTCCTTGAAGGAAAAGCAATGTTAAGCACACTTGCTGACAGCTTCCATCGCCTTGGACATGAGGTCACATACCTCAGCGCAGGCAGCATTCTCAAGAGTGGGAACATGGTAGGTTCGGACGAAGCAACATTCGAAACGGTTCTTGAAAAAGTATCAAAGGAAAGTGATGCAGGTCTTGTGATAGGACCTGATGAACTCCTCGGAGACCTAACGAACATAATAGAAAAGAACACAGTGAATCTGGGATGTTCTTCCGTGTCTGCCAGAATGTGTGCAGACAAACTGACATGTACACAGATACTGGAATCCGCTTCTATAGATGTTCCGAAGATACTGGGTGAAAAAGATAACTCTGAGTGCGTTACAAAACCCAGGTTCGGATGTGCATCCGAAGGGGTCCGCATGGGCCAGACTGACAGACCAGAAGAAGGTAATGAAGAATACATCGCAACCGAATACATTGAAGGAGAGCACCTCAGTGTAAGCATGATATGCGGGCAGAGAACACTTCCAATGAGCCTGAATAAACAACTTATTGAGATGATCCGGGACGATAGCGGGACGATATTCGATTACAAAGGGAATCAGGTACCTTATATAACAGAATACGAGGATGAAGTGTTCAATGTTGCAAAAAGGACAGTTGAAACACTTGATTGTAATGGTTTTGTAGGGATAGATGTGATATACGGCGATAGACCGTACGTCATAGATGTCAATCCCCGACCTACAACAGCTATATTAGGCCTGGCAAAGATACTTGATCATGAGATAGCAGAACTTCTGCTTTTGAATATGTTCGGAACACTTCCCGATTCAGTAACCCTTGAAGGGGAGTGTTATTTTACCAAAGATGACATTGAGGACATCATATGAGAATAATAGGGATCGATATTGGCGGTGCAAATACCAAGATAGCATCTGCCGACGGAGAGATCATAGAACTTCACTATATACCGTTGTGGAAGGACACAACATTGCCAACCTCCCTGGAGGACATTGCAGAAGAACTTAAACCTGATATGGTAAGCGTTGTAATGACAGGAGAACTTGCAGATTGCTTTGAGGACAAACTCCAGGGAATAGATTTCATTATGCGCTCTGTCAATGATGCATTCGATTGCGATGTCAGATACATTGACAGTAATGGACATTTCTTTAAAGAAGCAGAGAACATGCGGGATCTGGCTGCAGCGAACTGGGCAGCATCTACAAGGCTGATAGGCTCGGAGATGGGAGATTGTCTTTTCGTTGATGTGGGAAGCACGACCAGTGATATAATCCCCATAAAGGACGGAAAGCATGCTGCAGGACTTACGGATTTCTCAAGGCTGGTGCGCAATGAGCTTTTCTATGCAGGGACACTCAGGACGAATCTGGCTTACCTGCTGGATAAAGTGAATGTAGCGGATGGAGAGTGCAATATCGCATCTGAGCTGTTCTCCACCACTGCCGATGCATACCTCCTGCTGGGGGACATCACAGAAGAGCTATACACCTGTGAGACTGCCGACGGTGCAGGCAAGAGCAAGACCGATGCCATGAGAAGACTGGCACGTGTTATATGTGCTGACCTGTCAGAGGTCTCTGCAGACGAGATATACAATCTGGCACAGCAGGTCAGGGAAAGACAGATAACGCTTTTGAGCGAGGCTATAACGGTTGTCGCCGAAAGGAACCGCCTGAACAGGATAGTCTGTGCAGGTCTTGGAGAGTTCCTTATCAAGGAAGCTGCTGCAAGACTTGGTTTTGAATGCACTTCCGTTGCTGACATATGGGGAGCTGATATCTCGAAAGTATTCCCTGCATATGCAGCAGCAAGGATACTTGAAGAAGAGGCGGAATATCCGGGAAAAGAATAAGTCATGTCAGGACAGATATCTAATATCTGAGGATATTCGAGTATCCAGGGGGCAAGGTTGAATGAGGGCTGTTATAAAGATAGGTGGAAGCCTGATGAGGGATTCTCCCTCCATCATAAAGGCACTTCAAGATTATTTTGCGGACAGGGAAGGGGACTCTATACTTATAGTACCAGGAGGAGGAGTGTTCGCCAACCACATACGTTCCATAAGCGAGAGATGTTCTATCGGCGATGATGCATCCCACTGGATGGCCATCCTTTCAATGGAACAATATGCGTACTACCTTATTGACAAGACAGAGGCGACTCCTATAGATGCCATAGATGAACTACCATCTGGTGTATCCGTACTTTTCCCTTACAGACTTCTCAGGGAGAGTGACAGGCTTCCACATTCATGGAATGTCACATCCGACACTATCGCAGCATGGGTGGCAAGAGAGACAGGATCACGTTTTGTCAAGGTCACCGATGTTGACGGGGTCATGGCAGACGATATAGTCCAGACCTGGATGACAGCAAAGGAACTTTCAAGAATGGGAGTTACCTGTATCGATAGCTCACTCCCCGGTTTTTTGATGGAGAGCATGATGGACTGTGTCGTTGTCAATGGGCTATATCCTGAAAGGGTCATTGATGCCGTTATCGGAAAAACTGTCCTGGGCACTCACATCAAGGGGAATATTTAAATTATATACTGCGTATGTACTGAAATCACTGACATGCTGATTTTTCAGTATTTATATTGATCATATATCATTTACAGTAGGAGATTATAAATGGCAAGTAAAGTCGATAATTGCACCACATGTAACAAGAGTCTTGTGGAAACAGGCTATGTACGCTTCCCATGCCCGGTTTGCGACAAAGAGCTCGGTAGATGTACAAGCTGCAGACAGCAGAGTAATCCATATGAATGCCCAAAATGTGGCTTTACAGGAGCCTGAGGTGAATTAAATGGGAGAAGTAGCAGCAACAATGAAGATCATGCCAGTCGATGTCGAGACAAACCTTGAGGACCTCAAGGACAGGCTGATCGCAGCATTGCCGGAAGGAGCAAAGTACGGCACCCACGAAGAAGAGCCTATCGCTTTCGGACTTAAGGCTATCAACATGGTCGTCCTTGTAGGAGACCTTGAAGGCGGCACAGAGAGCGTAGAGGAAGCCTTTGCAGCAGTCGAAGGCGTAGAGAGCGTACAGGTTACCAGCCTCGGTAGACCAGTATAATACTCTCGATCTTTCTTTTTTTTATTCATTTTTCAACTTCATAATTTTTTTCAGGTGCGTCGACCAGGGACTCATCATTACGTTCGCAATGTAAAGACCGCGAGTTCAGACCCCACCCGACCCAGTGAAAAAAAGAGGGACATATCGTCCTCAGTTCAAAAAATGGGATCATGCAGGAATAGCACCTGCACCATCCATGTTGGCCATCATCTCTTTCTGTTCATCGGTGAATATCCTTTCAATATCCAGAAGGATGAGCAACCTTTCATCTATTTTCCCAACGCCCTGTATATACCTCTCACTTACACCTCTTGTAATGATATCAGGTGCTTTGTCAATATTGTCAGGAGATATACGGAGCACCTCACTTACAGAATCAACTATCATCCCGGCAGTAAGGTTACCAAGTTCCACAACAACTATGCGTGAATCCTCATCCGTTGTGCTCCGTTTAAGGCCGAACCTTTCAGCAAGATCGATCACAGGAACCAATGATCCCCTCAGATTGATAACACCTTCCACATAATTGAGTACCTGGGGGATCCTGGTGATCTCAGGCATACGGATGATCTCTTTAACTCCGGATATCTTAATGCCGAACTCTTCACCGGAAAGTTGACATATGACCAATTGTAGCAGCTCTTCAGAAGAGCTGCTTTCCCTCGTATCTAATTCTGCCATCAGAATACCCACTGAATCATACCAATACATTCCGGGAATAGTCTGTAGACAGTTCCTGGTCCTCTAATGATCGGACCTGATCGATGTCAACAGTTGAATCCTTGCCTGCAGTATCCAGTTTGAACTTGGAAACTACCAGTTGCATGTTGGCTGCAACATCTGAAAGTTCCTGAGCTGATCTTGCCAGTTCCTGCATAGAAGCTGTCTGCTCCTGTACAGATGCAGAAGCCTGTTCTGAACCTGCAGCTGATTGCTCGGATATAGCAGATACCTCTTCTACAGATGATGTGACCTCTTCGATAGAAGCGGACTGTTCTTCTGCAGCGGCAGCAATCTCCTGGACCATGTTAACGATAGTATTTCCAGCCTCTACCACCTCACCGATCGCAACTACGGAGTTCTCAAGGGAAGCTGCACCTGTATCAACTTCTTCAGCACCTCGCTTCATTGAGGAAACAGCATCCATGGTTCCTTTCTGCATCTCAGTAATAAGTTCTGCGATCTGCTTGGCAGCATTACCCGAATCCTCAGCCAGTTTCCTAACCTCATCAGCAACCACGGCAAATCCTTTGCCATGTTCTCCTGCCCTTGCAGCCTCAATAGCTGCATTAAGGGCAAGCAGGTTGGTCTGATCAGCAATACTTGTGATCAGGTTCACGATCTGTCCGATCTGATTGGACTTCTCATCCAGCTCATTGATAACATCTGATGAATCACCAACAGCAGATTTGATACTGTTCATCTTTAACATGAGATCCCTTGACATCTCTCCGAGGTTCTGTATCAATTTGTTGGATTCAACGGCATTCTGTGCAGCCTTATCAGAATTTGTAGCTACTTCCTGAACAGTACGATTCATATCACCCATTGCCCTTGATACTTCTTCAGCCTTGCTGGACTGGACCTGAGTACCTCTTGAGATCTCAGCCACAGTACCTGTGATCTGTTCAGCGGTAGCAGACATTTCTTCGCTGGATGCAGACATCTCCTGAGCGGTTGATGCAATAGCCTCAGCGTTATCCGTTACAAGACTTACCATGTCATTAAGTGAGGACCTGCAGTTCTCCACACCTTCAGTGAGCTGGACAAAGTCCCCTACACCATACACGGATACCTTTCTTGTGAGGTCATTTGATGATATAGCATCAAGAACAGCACATGAATCGCCAATGATACCCTGTAATGTGTCACCGAAACCATCAAGCGTGTCCCCAAGGACCTTGAAGTCGCCCCTGGCATCAATAGCAACCCTTGCGTCAAGGTCACCTTCTGCATAGGATGTGATTATCCTTGAAGCCTCATTCACCGGACCTACAACAGCATCAAGACAGTTATTGACACCTTCGACGATCTTGAGATAATCGCCCTGATGCTTTGATGCATCGGCACGAGTGCCCAGTTCACCGTTAATACCGGCCTGTGCCAGGACATCTGCATCGGCAACCAATGTGTTTATCGCATCAATACAGGTGTTAAGGTTATCCTTTATCTCATTGAAATCACCATGGTATTCATCTGTTATGTGTTGAGGGATATCACCATGGGCGATACGGTCAACATATTCAGCAGCCACGTTGAGTGGACCGATAACGGCATCAAGAGTATCATTAACACCTTCGACAATAGCTCTGTAATCACCATGGTGCCTGGAAGCATCGGCACGAGTATCGAGCTTACCTTCGACCGCTGCTACGGAAAGCATATTGGCATCCGAAACAAGCAGGTTTATTGCATCGATACACTGATTGAGGTTGTTCTTGATGGTGTTGAAATCACCGTTGTAGTTATCAGTGATCCTTTCAGGAACATCGCCTCTGGATATCTTATCGACATAATCGGCTGCCACATTGAGCGGACCGATGACAGCATCAAGAGTACCATTAACACCTTCAACAATGGCCCTATAATCACCGTGGTGCTTGGAAGCATCGGCACGAGTATCAAGCCTTCCCTCTACAGCAGCCTCTGATAACATATTGGCATCGGCAACTAGTTCGTTTATTGCAGTGATACACTGGTTAAGGTTGTTCTTGATAGTGTTGAAGTCACCGTTGTAGTCGTCAGTGATCATCTCAGGAATGGCACCTTTAGAAATGTGATCGACATAATCGGCTGCCACATTAAGCGGACCGATAACAGCATCAAGGGTATCATTAACACCTTCAACGATAGCCCTGTAATCACCGTGGTGCCTGGAAGCATCGGCACGAGTATCAAGCTTACCTTCAACAGCTGCTGCAGAAAGCATATTGGCATCAGAAACAAGCAGGTTTATTGCATCGATACACTGGTTGAGGTTGTTCTTGATGGTGTTGAAGTCACCATTGTAATCATCAGTGATCCTCTCAGGAACATCGCCTCTGGATATCTTATCGACATAATCGGCTGCCACATTGAGCGGACCGATAACGGCATCAAGGGTATCATTGACGCCTTCAACAATAGCACGATAGTCACCGAAGTGCTTGGAAGCATCGGCACGAGTATCAAGTCTGCCCTCTACAGCAGCCTCCGATAACATATTAGCATCAGCAACAAGCTCATTTATTGCATCGATACACTGGTTAAGGTTATCCTTGATCTCATTGAAGTCACCATTGTAATTGTCAGTGATCTTATCAGGTATCTCACCATGAGATATACGATCAACATATTCAGCAGCCACATTGAGCGGACCGATGACAGCATCAAGGGTATCATTAACACCTTCGACAATAGCACGATAATCACCGTGATGCTTAGAAGCGTCAGCACGAGTATCAAGACGACCCTCAACAGCAGCCTCTGATAACATATTGGCATCATCAACAAGCAGGTTTATTGCGTCGATACACTGGTTGAGGTTGTTCTTGATAGTGTTGAAGTCACCATTGTAATCATCGGTGATCCTCTCAGGAACATCTCCTCTGGATATCTTGTCGACATAATCGGCTGCCACATTAAGTGGACCGATAACAGCATCAAGAGTACCATTCACACCTTCAACAATGGCCCTATAATCACCGTGGTGCTTGGAAGCATCGGCACGGGTATCAAGCCTACCCTCAACTGCTGCTTTGGACAACATATTAGCATCAGCAACAAGCTCGTTTATTGCATCGATACACTGGTTAAGGTTGTTCTTGATCTCATTGAAATCACCTGAATATTCATCACTTATCTTGTCAGGTATTTCTCCATGTGATATACGGTCAACATATTCAGCAGCCACATTAAGCGGACCAATAACAGCATCAAGGGTATCATTAACACCTTCGACGATAGAACGATAATCTCCCTGGTGTCTTGAAGCATCAGCACGGGTATCAAGCTTACCTTCAACAGCTGCTGCAGAAAGCATATTGACATCTTCCACCAGAGCACCGACAGTATCTATACACTGGTTTAGATTGTTCTTGATCTCATTGAAGTCACCTCTGTACTCATCGGTGATCCTCTGGGGAATGTCACCATTAGAGATACGTTCGATGTATTCAGCAGCTACATTGAGTGGGCTTATCACAGCATCCAGTACCTGATTGAAGCCTTTTGGTATCTCCTCGAAGTCAATGCTTACATTGGTATCTGCCCTTCTGTCAAGCTTACCATTGATCGTATCATCGGTCAGTTGCTTAAAGTCATCTACTATCTTGTTTATTGGCTTTGATATGAGCTTAGAGATAAAGAATGCCATTGCAGTTCCTGCAATAATAGCTACGATGACCATTATGACCAGTGTAGATATCGCACTTTGAATTTCCTGGTCCATCTTCTCTTTCTGGTCAGCACGTGCCTCCTCCGTTATGACCTGAACAGCGGTTGCTTGCTGCAGCATTGTCTCCTTTGCAACTTTCTGCTCTTCTGAAAAGGATACATAATTATTGAAGTCCTCTTTGTACAGGGCTGCTGCGGCAATTATTCCCTGTGCATTAGCTTTGTCTTCAGGATCCTGGAAACGTGAATCCAGGGTTTCTGCAAGAACTATGATCTCATCCATGCCATCGTTGACATTATTCACGTGCTTGTCTTCACCATAGAACATGTAACGCAGTGCTTCACCACGGGATATAAGGGTCAACTGCATAAGCTGATTGGCATAATCCACATTTGCGGTCTCGCTCTGTATGATGGCAGCATCTGCGTTTTGTTCAATTGCATTTGAAAGGTCTTTTTCCTGACTTGCAAGAATCTGATCGATCTGATCACCAAGAACAGTTCCCTGCTCAATCAGAACTGCTTCAGCTTCCTTTTTTTGAAGCTCCATATCTACATAATCATTGAATGCGCCATTATAACCTAATGCCGCTGCCTGAACATCATCCATCTGCTGGTCGTTCACAGGATCAGTGAAGACTTCCTTTGATGACTCTGTTTGAGCTACAATGTCAGCTACAATGCTGTTCACTTTTTCAGAATACGTAGCATCATAGGTCAATTGATAGTTCTCTTCTGCAATGCGGGCATCTTTCATATATTTAACAAGTCGGTTCATATCATCTGCTTTATGAACCCTGTCATCCACATTTGTCAATCCATTATAACCGCTATATCCTACAATAGCAGTTAATAAGAGCAATACTGCAAAACTTCCTATTAGAATATTTTTTATCCTTACATTCTCAAACATCTCTACCTCTCCTGAATAGCAAAGTACTATTCTCTCCTGATGAAATTAGATTGTCATTTTTTTGTTCATTTGTTACAATAAAACACACTGCATTCGTTAACACAGTTAACAATTATAATATAAATATTTTATTATAATTACAAATAGATTAGTAGAGTTATAATAATTTTTTTATTAATAAAAAATAAAATTTGAAAAAAACGATATATTTTCAGGCTTTGAACCTAACCAGATTCATCGATAAATGCTTGTGCTACATCACAAAACCGCATATTAGCATCGTCAGATCATATGGTTTACCAGACAACACCTGATAATATCGCTTCAAACTGAATAATGAAGGGAGTTGAAATAACCAGTTGGCATATCATGGACCCTTGTTCAACAGTATATATATGAGACACATATACACATAAGAAAAACATATACAAATATATAAAGATTATTATTTTCAGAGAGTTTTATTCAGAAACTGCTAACTTAAAGATTATACACCCTAATTAGAATTAATTTAGTGATGGTCTGAAACGAACATATCATCATCATTAACATTATAATATACTAAACTATACATATATTTAAATACAATAATATGCGCCACTATAATTATACACTAATAAAAACAGGCGAGATGGTGCGATCCTAAAGCCAGTTCTAAAAACAAATAGAGGCAGTATTATGAAAAACTCAAAGAACATATGGCTCCTGACTGCTATATTCCTTATCATTTCATCCTCATCGATTGCGTATGCTGATGAGAACGATACGATCACAACCCAGGCACTCTATGCAGCCAAGAACATAGATGTCGGTACTCTGAATGTTTCAAATGATACCGAGTATCTGTATATCACATATGAGACAATGAATGGCTGGACAATTCTGGAAACACATCTTGAAGTAGTAAATGACTCTGAAGACTTCCCGGTTAACGGAGGAGGGAACGTCGTTCCCGGGCATTTCACTTACAAGAACGATAGTATCCCTGCCGGAACCACTATTCAGGATTATGTGATCCCGCTAGAGGCATATTTGCCTGCTAAGAACAACACACTATACATAGCAGCTCATGCAGTCGTTTCAAATGGAACCTCCGAAGAAGGTGCCTGGGCAAATGGAACAAGATTCAGCGATAAGAACTGGGCAACCTATTTTACTTACACCATCACTGATACCGATGAAGATGGTGGAAGAGATAAGGAAGACCCGGATGACCTGAAGATAAGCATGGATAAGATCGCAAAGTTCAACGATGAGAATGCGGACGAGATAGCTCAGGCTGGAGAGAATATAACATACTACTTCTTAGTGGAAAATACAGGAAACGTGACACTCACAGAAGTGAATGTAACCGATCACATGTTCACACCAGCTCTTATCGATGCACCGGGTGGATTCAACGGAACCCTTGTACCAGGAGAGAATGTAACATACACTATGAATTACACTCTGGTGCAGACGGACATTGATGAAGGATGGGTCAACAATACAGCAACTACCGCGGGCCTGAGTCCTGAAGGTACGATCGTCACAGACTCTGATACAGAGAACTTCATGATACCTGTGGAAGACACCGGTGAAGATGTGGAAGATCCGAATGACCTGAAGATAAGCATTGACAAGGTTGCAGAGTTCAATGATGAGAATGGAGATGGATCCGCCCAGGCCGGAGAGAACATAACATACTATTTTGTTGTAGAGAACACAGGAAACCTGACTCTCACAGAAGTTAATGTAACAGATCACATGTTCACACCTGCCCTGATCGATGCACCGGATGGATTCTATGGAAGTCTTGCACCTGAAGAGAATGTAACATACACTATGAATTACACTCTGTCCCAGACAGACATAGATGAAGGATGGGTGAACAATACAGCAACAACTGCAGGTATAAGCCCGATGGGTACGGTCGTCACTGACTCGGACACTGAGAACTTCATGGTACCGGTGGGAGATATCGACGCAAGTGGAGATGTCGAAGAGAAGGACGATGATGAAGGTAGCTCTGGCAGCACAGGTGGTTCAGGAGGGTCATCAGGCCCTGCAGGCTACATAGAAGAAGTTACAACACCTGAGGACAATAACAGATTCTTCAGTCCACCAGGTCTTGCAGAAGAGAATGAAACTGAAATGTCCGCACCTGACCCTGTACCAGAACCTGTTGAACAGGAATCAGACGCATCAAATTACTGTGTTCTTACAAAAATACCCTGGTACATTGCATGGATACTCCTGAGTGCGATCTGCATAATGTCCGGTTACGGACTTACACAACCATAATAGATAGGAATATCCATCGGACAAATATCTCTCCAAAATACAGGCATTGTCACGGGAGAGATATGCCATCTATTTTTACAAATACTAAAACCAGGAAATATTCCATCCTTCTTGCACGAATATCCTTTAGCAGTTCCACCTGTTGCCCAAGCAATATTACGTATCCACTTTTTTGGTTTAAAGGTATAAATGACAAAAACTATCAGAAACTTTCTTTACATCTCTTTCCTTTCACAAACAATAGCTGTGGGTTCCGACCCTGACCATCTAAAAAAGAAGAAGAAGAAGAACGATATGAGCTTTAGTTCAAAAAATAGGATCATGCAGGACTAACGCCTGCATTCCCCATATTGGCCAGAATCTCCTTCTGTTCATCGGAGAATATCTTTTCAATATCCAGAAGGATGAGCAGCCCGTTCAGCTATCTTCTGCTGGCTCCTGGGGTGTCAGTGCGGAATAGATGCTGCTCACACCTTCCATGACCTTGAATCCCTTACCGGTTATCATATAGTCTCCTCTTTCATGACGCTGGATGATCATACCTTTTTGCATTAGTTTCTGGAGATGGAACAGAAGGTTCCCTCCACGCAAACCTGTAAGATCGGACAGGGAGGAGAAACTTTTCGTTTCTGCTGAAATGGCCTTCAGTATCTCAAAGCGCTTCTGATGGCACAGGGGCTCAAGGATATCACCGACGACAACATCAGGAGGAAGCTGGCTAAGGTCCTGCCGTTTCTCGCTGTTGGTCTCGTATATCTTCATGGAGCGCATAAGGGTTACCTGTTTTGACATTATTTCAGAGGCCTCTGCAAAACAGATGTCACATTTATCATAGGGAACCATGGTACGAAGCTTCCTGAGTTCAAGGCGGTTCTCTTCTATGGATGCTTCATTGACAGTGCCATCCCTGATAAGACCCGCATTCTTCTGCAGGACATTTGACAGAAGGCCCTTACATTGGCCTCGCATCTCACATTTCTTCACCATATTCTTCTCAAGGTCCTTCCCGGCATCATCCATCAGATGACGGACAATGACACCTGAGTAATCATCCTTCACACTACGTACAACAGAATCAAGATGCTGGTGATTAGTAGATTCCATAAAGGACCTGATGTCATTGTGGATATCAGAGAGCTTCAGCTTAATATCAGAAAGCTCGGACTCATAAGCAGTATCCTGTTCCATAGGATATTATATGAGATATCGGGTTAAAAGGTTTTTGTATGATACATAAAGGTCATACAAGTATACCCCACTATATCTAGTATATTTCATTGCAGATTAAGTATATATGAAAAACTGTCATATTATGTACTGTTGATACGCTCCGGAGAATAGCATCATCAAAAAACCTGAAATGAACTGAAAAGACAAGGAGACATAAGATATGAGCGTAAAAGAAGAGATCCATTCCCAGATCATTGGCGGACTTGCAGATGCAACATTCCCTATAAACACACCCGAAGAACTTCTTGCAGCATTCCCTGCAGGTGCAGACACAACATGTAAAGCAGGAGATGTATCTGTTACCGCCGGTGAAGCAGGAGGATTGCTCAAGGAAAGTGATTTCCCATTCAAAAGTGCAAAAGAAGTAGCAGATGTGATCGTTGAGAGAGCAGGACTTTAAGTCCTGTTATCTTTTATGATCTTATATAACTATTTTTCCAGACCCACGTACTCCCACGGACACAATCTTTTTCAATTTCCAGTGACCACATATGCAATAACAATGTCCTGAAAAGTGCATTGACAACAGAGGTCACGGGAAAAGCATGGAATTGACACTATTTACTGATATAGGGATCATCTTTGGATTGTCCATAATAATACTGCTGTTATTCAACAGAATGAAACTGCCATCTGTACTTGGTTTCCTTGTCACAGGCATGCTTGCAGGACCTCACTGGCTTGGGATCATCAGCAGTATAAGTGAAGTAGAAGCCCTTGCAGAGATAGGGATAATCCTCCTCCTTTTCACGATCGGTGTGGAAATGTCCATAAGAGAACTATGGGACATCAGGAGGTCAGTCCTGCTCGGAGGAACCATGCAGATAGCCATGACCATTCTGCTGGTCTACTCAGTTGATCGCTATTTCGGACTCAGTTTTAATACATCATTGTTCATAGGTTTCCTGATATCACTCAGCAGTACGGCCATAGTTCTTAAACTGCTTCAGGAAAGAGCGGAACTTGACACACCACATGGGAAGACATCCCTTGGAATACTGATATTTCAGGATATTATCATCGTGCCAGTGATCCTTATAACGCCGATACTTGCAGGTGCATCCACTTCATCAGGCGATACCCTCTCATTGTTCCTGCTCAAAGCCATAGGAGTCATAGTACTTGTCCTTGTAAGTGCAAGATGGATCATTCCATCCCTGTTGTTCCAGATAGCAAAAACAAGGAACAGAGAATTGTTCCTTTTGAGCATAGTATTCATCTGTCTGGCAACCGCGTGGCTCACATCCAGCATAGGATTATCACTTGCATTAGGAGCCTTCATGGCTGGCCTTATAATATCAGAATCTGAGTACAGCCATCAGGCAATGGGAAATATAATTCCGTTCAGGGATATTTTCATGAGCTTTTTCTTTGTATCCATAGGAATGCTGCTGAATATCGGATTCTTCACCGATAATGTTCTTTACCTTCTTCTTCTGGCACTGGCAGTGATTATCATAAAATTTGCTACTGCAGGTCTTGCGACACTCATACTAGGATATCCACTGAGAACGATAATAATCACTGGTCTGGCTCTGGCACAGGTCGGAGAATTCTCATTTGTACTCTCGACATTCGGGCTGGAATACGCCCTGCTGGACCAGGACATGTACCAGAAGTTCCTGGCAGTCTCGATCATCACGATGGCAGTGACACCATTCATTACAGAACTATCATATGGAGTCTCTGACAGAGCAACAAAGACCATACCTTATCAGAAACTGGTCAATGGTTTCTATGCAAATGCGCTCACAAAGGACAATGAAGAGAAAATAAAGGACCATCTGATCATAGTAGGCTACGGATTCAACGGCAGGACACTGTCCCATGCAGCAAGGAATGCAGACATACCTTATGTGATAATTGAGACAAATCCTGAAACTGTCCGACAGGAGAAGAAGAAAGGAGAGCACATTCATTATGGAGATGCAAGTCATGAGGCAGTGCTGAAGTCTGCAAATATTGACTCTGCAAGGATACTCATTGTTGGTATATCAGACCTTGTTGCCACAAGGAAGATAATCAATATGGCAAAGAGTCTGAAACCGGACATTTACATAATAGCCAGGACACGTTATCTCAGTGAGATGAAGAAACTCCATGAACTCGGAGCAGATGAGGTCATCCCCGAGGAATACGAGACATCGGTGGAGATATTCGTGCGCCTGCTGAAGAAATATCTTGTACCTGAAGAGGACATCGATAAGTTCACAAGGGAAGTTCGTGCCAATGGATACTGTATGCTCAGGAAGTCATATTCCAGTGGCAAGGAAAGGAGCTTTAGTTTAAGGGAAGAACTTCCGGGGATGGAGGTCAGTACTTTCAAAGTAGGGGATAACTGCCATGCCAGTGGAAGGACACTGAAGAACCTAGAGATAAGGACAAGACATAAGGCGACTATCCTGGCGATCAGACGAGGGGACGAGACGATCACAAACCCTTCTGGTGACATTCCCCTCTATTCAGGAGATATCTGTATAATTTTCGGGAAGCCTGAAGACCTTCATAGGATCAGGGAACTTTTCAGGGGACCAGCATGTGATATACCCTGAGAGAACTCTGACCCGTGGCAGAAAAGATCACATTATATAGATACAGTCCAATTGTGTGGTGAGCAGATCACACAGATAGCAGTTATTCTGATAAGCGTATATCTGCTTCATCTATGGTTTATAGTTGTGGAGGATCCCTACATAGCCCATATTCAGTAATCTGAAATTGTGAAAGTGTCGCCTACTTTTTGGATGTATATCCATATAAAGCTTTTCCCCATGACCTGCATGTTATGTTCAAACATACATAAAATAGTACCAAATCTCTGGTCATCATAGTTTAGTTCATGTACAAAACATAGGATTGTGTGTAGAGACACATAAATTACAACAGCTTATGAAAATAATATGCGATTACCTTATATGTAAGGAGATAGAAGCCTTAAGTGTAAAGGGAAACCTGAAGGCTGGTCCTGAAAATATGAGGATCAAAAGCCATATAATAGGAGAAAAGAATATGGGATGGAAATTGTCAAGAAGAACGCAACAGCGTTACAGACATTTCAGAGTCTGGAAAGATTATGAACAGACAGAGAATAGCCCCGAAAACCATTTACACCTAACCTCTAAACGTGCCTCACACGCCGTTGGATTCTTAAAACCTTCTTCCATCATGTGTTTATGAGAAGGAGGAAAATGATCTTTGCTTGCCTTCCAGAAAGGTAAGCAAAACATACTCCCACTTTTTCTGTGAACGACTGGTTCACAAAGAGGACTTTGATGAGAGACTACAGGATCGATGATCGACGATCTTCTGTTCATTCTCTTTCAGGGTCGGTTTTTTATGAAGGAACATCAAGGAACCTGAGTTATCTCGGATACCAGCCCGGGTTCAAAGTGCTTGACCTAAAGAAGGATCGAGAGATAAATAAAAATGGTATGGTCCATATAGTTTGATCACTCAATGAAAAAGAGATCTTTTTATTCAAAATAATAGGAAGTACCCATATGGCCAAGATATCAATTAATCCTGAATCCTGTACTCGCTGTGGAATATGCGTGAAGATATGCCCGGTTGGAATTATCGTCCCCGGGGCTGATGCCAATGTACCATTCATTCCTGCAGAGGCCGAGGCGTTCTGTTCGGAATGTGGTGCTTGCGAGGCATACTGCCCCGTTGAATGCATCTCCCCTGTCTTTGAGACAGAACACTATGGTACAACAGAAGCCGGTGCCGCAGGTATCACACCGGAACAGCTTGGTACTTACATGGTCAGCCGCCGTTCCATTCGTAACTATCTGGGCAAGCCTGTTGATAAGGCAAAGATCGAGGACATGCTGGACATAGTCCGCTATTCCCCTTCAGGAATGAACGGCCAGCCTGTGAACTGGACCATCGTTCATGATGCTGAGAGAGTAAAGAAGCTCACAGCCCTGACCATCGAATGGATGCATAACGTACTTGAAAGCGATGTCGACCATCCGGTAAGACCGTTCATGCCAGCACTCATTGGCAGCTTTGAAGCAGGCAATGACCCCATATGCCGTGGTGCTCCCCATGTGGCAATAGCCCATGCTCCTGCCGAGAACCCACTGGCCTTCACGGATTCCATCATCGCCCTCACATGGCTTGAGCTAGCAGCTCCGGCATTTGGTATTGGGGCCTGCTGGGCCGGTTTCCTGAAAATAGCCGCAGACTCCTATGAACCAATAAGGGAAGAACTTGGCCTGCCCGAGGGTCATGCAGTGCACTATGCCATGATGTTCGGTTATCCCAAGTACAAAGCAACAAGAGTTCCCGGAAGGAATCCTGCGAATATTAACTGGAGATGATCATTCAGGGAGGAAGATACAGGTGAAGATCTGCCTGTATTTGCCCGAATAGTCTCTTTATTTTATTTTTACCTGAATCTTTGATTATATATTACCATAAAAATAAGTGCATACTTTTTTATATTACTTACTAGTACATAAGAATCCGATGTATGATTAAAACCCATACATGAAATGATTTAGAAACGACCACTTTGAATTAAGGTGTAAAAATGAAAGATACATGGGAAAAAGTATTTGAGTATGCATCGTCCCCGCTCCACGGAACGATGTCAAGGAAACTCAGAGAAGGAGTGAGTATCCAGGTGAACGAAGGAAAGACCTATGCAAAGGCAGTCCTTTTCCTGGGAGAGCAGTTCGTACGTATCACAGAGGAAGAAGCCGGTCAGAAGATCAATACATATTATGACTGGGAGAAGATCGACTCTGTAAGAACGTACAGCAAGGGAGAATAATATCCCTGAATAAATCCCGAATAATGGATAATGATATTATCCATTTATTTTTTAGGCAAGCTCCTCAGGAAGCTAACATTCAAGGCTGGCAAACCTCATCCCTCAATCGCTCATAGCAACGTACCAGCAGGTCAGGACTTGCTTTCATATCAATTACATCAAACTCGAAGAGCCTTGCGAACTCTTCCACCATTGGTTCGAACTTCTTCTCATAATGCAGTCCGGTGTCCATTTTAGCTACATTCCTGTACCCTGCATAGTCAAAGACGAACTTTGAGAGCTTTATATCATCCGGATTGGGCGTCATTCCCGCAGACACCACCATCTCACGCCAGTGGGCTGCCCACATTGGCGTCATGAAGAAAGTACCCACACCATTGAAACTCTTCAGCTTCTCCAGATATGCAGCCCGACTTCCCAGAACAGCACCGATACAATCATCGATGACATCCCCATTATCCTCTTTCAGTATACGCACCGGACATGGGAGGTCTGCAAGCTCTGTATCCACCTTGCCAAGGACATTACCACAGAGGCCGTAGAAGAGCAGGATACCATCTGAAAACTCTGCCATCTCACGGGCCTTTCCATAGACCACCTCTTTGAGATGTTCAGGTTGGGCATGCAGGGCAAGCTCAAGCATCTCTACAACAAGAGTAAGACCCTCGTCCTTCGGACCCTCGATTATCCCATTTTCCGAAATAAGGGAATAATTACAATCAGCATCCCTTAACTTATCCACCAGGCCAGCGGAATCAACATTATCCACTATCAACAGTTTCTTTATCGAATCATCTTTTTCAGCAATGTGGACTATCTCGTCCTCGAACATCCTGCAGGCAATAAAAGTAACGACTGGCATTCGGTGGCATCTCCTTTTAGTAGTAAAAAAGTGGGATCGAATACTATTATAAATTGACGCTATCAGGCATTCCTGAGCAATTCTTTCCTGAACATCCCGTACTCATCGAATCCCCTGTACATCAGGACAAGTACGCCAAGCAGCACATTCACGGTTGTAGACACATAGATAGCTATCATAATGGCTATCTGGTATTCAATGGCAACCAGTGGGCTTGCACCGGCAAGGATCTGCCCGGTCATCATTCCCGGAATGAAGACAATACCTATGGTAGCCATGTTCGCAATGGTCGGCTTTAATGCAACCCCTATGCTTTTCCGAAGGTATGGGACAAGTGCCTCTGTCTTTTCCGCACCCATGGACAAACGGAAAAGGTAGCGGTTCTCATTCCTCTGGATCTCGCTACAGAAATTCTCTATACCTATGATATTGGCCCTCAGGGAATTGCCAAGCACCATGCCTCCTATTGGTATGAAATACCTTGCCTCGAAAAGGTTGTTCAGGTCCAGTATGAACCTGTTGAAATAGAGCAGCATGGCATAGTTCGTAACTGCCATGAAAAGCGCAAGTAAAGGAAGCAGTTTACTGGTTTTCAGTTCTGCATTCTTCAGTACATTGTGCGATGCAACGTATATCATCACAAGAACCCATGCAATGTTCAGCAGCGCACTGTTCAGATCGAACACGAAGGTAAGGAAGACACCGACAAAAAGGAGCTGAAGCACCATACGAAAAGCACTTTCAAGGGTCGACGACGTTAATTTAAGACCAAGATAATAACTTATGATGACCGGGATCAGCAGGAGAAGCAATGCAAAGAGCATACCTTCCAGACTTATATCATAACTTTCCATCAGTCCACCTTACCTGAAAGATCGATAACCTTCGTAGCCCTGTTCTCCCATTCCCTGTCATGAGATATGGCTAACACTGTCCACTGAGGATCGTCAAAGAACATCTCCACGACCTTTTGCTTCAAACCGGAATCAAGTTCAGCTGTAACCTCATCAAGAAGGAAGATATCCTTCCCGGATAACAATGCCATCAACAGGGTTATTCTTTGTTTTTCCCCACCTGAAAGCTTCGTAAATTCCTTGTTCAGTATCCGCGGAGACAAAGACAGGTCAGACATTATCCGTTCCAGATCATCTTCTTCATATGCACCCCTGTTTGCTTTGAACGAGAATATTTCCCCTATAAGGTCAGCTACTTTACCCTCTCCAATATCCGTATCCTGGGATACATAAGCAATTCTTTTCCTCATATCCCATATGTTGTCAGCATCTACCGGAACCCCATCCATGGATATCCCTCCCGAGTCCTGAACACCGAATCCCATTATCAACCTGAAAATCGTTGATTTTCCAATACCAGACCTTCCTTTTATGAGGATCTTCTCTCCTTTTGAAACAGAGAGATCGAAGCCTGAAAGGATCGGTCTGCTATCATAACTGATCGAAAGGTTTTGGATATCCAGTATTCCCATTTTCATTTGCTCCGAATATGCAGGTTGATGCATTTATCAATTGCACAGGTTACACTCAAATATAGCTTACCAATATAGATTATTGGGCACTATATACATAATGATGCTCAAATATATATGGATCCATAACCTTTACACGGCGGGTTGGTCTTAGATCAACTTACAACTCTGCCCCCGATCATTATGAACCAGCCCAAAAACTTCCTTTTTCCTGAATTACACGCATCTGCCTAAAGACTTTAAGTGAATAGATACATAGGACATATCATGAGTAAGAATTCACTTACAGAAGGACAAAAAGCTCCTGATCTCTGTCTCCCCGACCAGAATGAGAATGAAGTATGCCTGAAAGAACTTGCTGGCAAATGGGTTGTACTTTATTTCTATCCAAAGGACAACACTTCAGGATGTACAAAAGAAGCACAGGATTTTACAGCCCTCAAAGCAGATTTTGAAGCAGAGGGTGCAACAATACTGGGAGTCAGCAAGGATAGCATCAAGTCACACATCAGGTTCATAGAAAAGAAAGAACTTGGGATCACACTGCTATCAGATGAAGATACCAGCGTTCACCAGAAGTATGATGTCTGGAGGACGAAAAAGAACTATGGCAGGGAATACCTTGGGACTGTGAGATCGACATTTCTCATTGACCCCGACGGAAACATCGCTAAGATATGGGACAACGTCAGGACAAAAGAGCATGCGGAAAAAGTGCTTGAGACCCTCAGGTCAATGAAAGAATGATCATTGAGAACAAAGTGCCTCATATGAAGTCAATGTACTGTGATATTTTACTGAATATAATAACATAGCCCATTGCCAGCATAAATAATGATATGAACCAGGCCCACCTGAGAATCCTTCCAAGGTTCTCGGGTTGCATTAATCTCAGAAAGAAACGATCGACAATATTAGGACGATCTTCAGGATCTTCGGTCATAAAAACAGTCAAAAAAAGATATCAGAGGATTATCCTTTAATCCTCTTAAGTCTGAAGGTGTTTTCCCTCTCCATCTCTTCGAGACGGAGCTGTATGAAGACCATTGCTTCCTGCAGTTCAGGTATGACCTTGAACTCAAGAGCATTGACACGCCTTTTTGTCTTCTCGATATCATCAAGAAGCTTTTTCATGGTCGTCTCAATCTCTGCTGCAAGAATGATCTTTTCTACAAGTTCTTCATAAGCATCTGCTGCCTCATCTGTGTATGAACTGGTACCAAGAATACCATAACCACGCTCAGTTATGGATTTCTTAACACTGGATGACTCGATCTTTGGAACGACAACACCCATGATGTTACGGCTTTCCAGCTCGATCTCAGGCTTGCTCTGAAGTGCAAAAGCTGTGGACTTGACGGTGATAGTACCGTCAACAGCATTTGCAATACCTATCGTACGGGAGGCACCTTCATAGGCGGCATCCAGCTCAGTTCTGACATCCTTTGCTTTGCTGAGGATCTCAAAGAACTCAAGAATAAGACCATCTCTTTTCATCTTGAGAAGCTTGTGGCCACTCTGGGAGAGCTTGATCTTTTTCTTGATCTCAATAAGTTCTGAACGAGTTGGTTTTACATCTTTCACGCCCATGTTGGATCACCTTTCATTTAGTTGCTCTTCTGAGCAGGGTGGTACTTGTCGATATACTTGTTATCGATCCTGGTAAGCAGAGACACTGGAAGCTCAGAGAGAATATCCCAGCCAACCTGAAGTGTATCTTCAATTGACCTGTCCTCATCTCTTCCCTGACGTACGAACCTGTCCTCGAAGAGGTCAGCGAACTCAAGGATCTTCTGGTCCCTTTCAGACAGTGCTTCCTTACCTACAATAGCTACAAGACCTCTGAGGTCACGACCTTCTGCATAACCAGCATACATCTGGTCAGATACAGCCTTGTGGTCGTCTCTGGTCTTTCCTTCACCGATACCTGAGTTCATCAGACGTGACAGTGATGGAAGTACATTGATAGGTGGGTAGATACCCTTCATGTGAAGTTCTCTGGAAACTACGATCTGGCCTTCTGTGATATATCCTGAAAGGTCAGGGATCGGGTGAGTGATATCGTCACCAGGCATGGTAAGGATGGAGAACTGTGTTACAGATCCCTTTCTTCCCTTGATTACACCTGCACGCTCGTAGAGTGATGCAAGGTCAGTGTACATGTAACCTGGGTAACCACGTCTTCCTGGTACCTCTTCACGGGCTGCACCCATCTGACGGAGTGCTTCACAGTAGTTTGTGATGTCAGTAAGGATAACAAGTACGTGCATGTCGTGTTCGTATGCAAGGTACTCTGCAGCTGTAAGAGCCATCCTTGGTGTGATGATACGTTCTACAGCAGGGTCGTCTGCAAGGTTAAGGAAAACCACAGCTCTTTCAAGAGCACCGGTCTTCTCGAAGTCCTCCATGAAGTACTGGGCTTCTTCGTTTGTAATACCCATTGCAGCGAATACTACTGCGAAAGGCTCTTCTGAACCTGGTACCTTTGCCTGACGTGCGATCTGAAGCGCGATCTCGTTGTGTGGAAGACCTGATCCGGAGAAGATAGGAAGCTTCTGTCCACGCACAAGTGTGTTTGTACCGTCGATTGTTGAGATACCTGTCTGGATAAAGTCCTCTGGTGGCATCCTTGAGTATGGGTTCATTGATGCACCGTTCACATCGATCCTGTCCTCAGGAACGATACGTGGTCCGCCATCGAGTGGTTCACCTGCACCGGAAAGGATACGACCGAGCATGTCCTTTGATACAGGGAGTTTGATAGTCTCACCGGAGAACACTACACCTGACTCTTCGTTGAGTCCGCCTGTACCTTCGAATACCTGAACTGCTACAACGTCAGCAGAGGTATCGAGAACCTGACCTCTCTTTGTTGTACCGTCTGGAAGGTTGATGTGAACAAGTTCACCGTAGCCTACCGGTTCAGTCTTCTCGAGGAACATCAATGGTCCTGAGATCTCTGTGATCGTCTTATATTCCTTGGTCATCTTAGTTGCCTCCAAGTGCTGCAAATTCCTTGTCCATCTTTTCCATGACAACGTTCAGTGCAGCGTCGAAGTCCTCTTCGAATTTGACCTTTGCAAGTTCATCCTTGGACTCTACTGAAAGGATATCCTTCATTGGGATACCTGATTCCAGTGCTGCCTGTGCCATGTCACTGTACCTGGAGATTGCTTTCAATAATTTGTACTGCTTGTCGAACGGACAGTATGTGTCAACAGGGTGGAACGCATTCTGCTGAAGGAAATATTCCCTGAGCATACGGCAGATCTCAAGAACAAGCTGCTGGTCTTCCGGAAGTGCATCGGAACCGACGAGCTGTACGATCTCCTGAAGTTCGGATTCCTGCTGGAGAAGGTCCATTGCATTGTCTCTGAGTGGTACCCAGTCAGGTGCAACGTTCTCTGCAAACCAGTCAGAAAGACCCTGGGTGTACAGACTGTAACTTGTAAGCCAGTCAATGGATGGGAAGTGCCTTCTCTGTGCGAGTTTTGCATCCAGTGCCCAGAACACCTTTACAATACGGAGTGTGTTCTGTGTTACAGGCTCTGAGAAGTCACCACCAGGTGGTGATACTGCACCAATAACTGTAATTGAACCTTCTTCTGCTGCAAGTGATTTTACTGCACCTGCACGCTCATAGAACTCAGAGAGCCTTGCAGAAAGGTATGCTGGATAACCTTCTTCACCAGGCATTTCTTCAAGCCTTGAGGAAATTTCTCTCATTGCTTCTGCCCATCTGGATGAAGAGTCAGCCATAAGTGATACATCGTATCCCATGTCACGGTAATATTCTGCAATTGTGATACCTGTGTAAACAGATGCTTCACGGGCAGCTACCGGCATGTTGGATGTGTTTGCGATAAGAACTGTACGTTCCATGAGTGGACGACCGGTCTTTGGGTCCTGGAGTTCAGGGAACTCATTCAGTACATCAGCCATCTCGTTTCCACGTTCTCCACATCCGATATAAACTACAATATCAGTGTCACTCCACTTTGCAAGCTGCTGCTGTGTAACAGTCTTTCCTGAACCGAATGGACCAGGGATAGCTGCTGTACCGCCCTTTGCAACAGGGAAGAGACCATCAAGGATCCTCTGACCTGTAATAAGTGGTGTCCTTGGGATGAACTTCTTGTCTACAGGACGTGGCATTCTTACCGGCCACTTCTGCATCATGGAGATCTCTGTGCCATCTGTGAGCACACAGATCGTCTCATCAACCTTGAACTTTCCTGATTTTATTTCTTCAACTGTACCGGAAACTGTTGGTGGCACCATGATCTTGTGCTCAACATTCATTGTCTCCTGTACAACACCAATTGTCTGACCGCCCTTTACGGAATCGCCACTTGTTACAGTAGCCTTGAATTCCCATACCTTATCACGGTCAAGACCATTGGCAGTCACACCTCTATTAATGAAGTCTCCCATCTGTTCCTGGAGAACTTTAAGAGGTCTCTGAATACCATCATAAATACTTTCTAATAATCCTGGACCGAGCTCTACAGAGAGGGACATTCCAGTGTTCACTACAGGTTCACCTGGTTTGATACCAGCTGTATCCTCGTATACCTGAACAGTAGCTTTGTCGCCTTCTATCCTGATAACTTCGCCCATCAGACCTTCATGACCAACATGTACCACATCGTACATCTTTGGCTTGATACCCATGATAGTAACGACAGGTCCGGCCACACGATAAATTTCACCTTTCATTTCCACAGATCAACACCTACTGATTGTTTTATTTTTTCCCTTAAGTTCGAACTTTCACCACTACCTCCGAGAGTGACAACTGTTGGTTCAACAGAGTCATTGATAGCATCTCTCAACATTTCCGGTAGTTTGATCAGATCATCACCGTGCATTACCAGAATGCCGACTTCTTGATCCTCAAGTATCTTCTCTACAGTAGGTTCAAGTTCGCCATTATTAACTTCAAATATCTTCTTGACACCGGCAAGTCTGAAACCTGTTACAAACTCACCACTGCCGACCACTGCTAATTCCATCAGATCACCAACTGTCCCTTGATAGTCTCATCATCGAGGTTGGCAGCTTTGCCACGTATTATTATCCTCAAGTTGCTGATCTCATTCTTCTTACTTAGCATGTAGTCCATGATTGGTACAATTGAGATCGGATAAACATGTGAAAAGCTTGCTGCAGATTTAAGCCTGTGTTTTTTCAGTCGGCTCTCGACTTCGATCAAAGATACCATATCCGGGTTTGCAACATCTGCTATAGCTTCCCAGTATGAGGATTTCTCAAGTTCAGATACAAAGTCTGCAAGGGAAAGGGGCATCAATTTCTCAATGTCCTTAAGCTTCAACTTGAGTCCGCCATCGAGCATCAGATCCATCATTTCAGGATCGGTGATACCGGACCTCTTCAAACGGAAGAGTGTTATAAGGTTCTTATGATCGATTCCCATCCTTGTGAATTCCGCAAACAATTTGCGGTCCTTGGATTTTGATTCTTCGATTGCGCCAAATAGCCCGGCATAGTACATTTTATCGAGCTGATTCTCAATATCTGAAAGATTTGTTCCATCATAGTTCTTCAGTATTGGATAGTACTCTGTATTTGCAAGTTCAGAGACGACTTCCTCGTATGTACCCATTGCTGCGAGTTCTGAAAGGAAAGTATAGCTCAACCTTCCCGCTGCAACAACGGCCTCAAGGATCTCCTCTGTGGATGCATTACAATACTTACCACGAAGAATGGTCTTTATGCTCCAGATATCATACTTCTTGAGCTGCTCACCTACAAGGAAGTTCACATCACCTTCAGAGATACTAAGTAGCTTTGTAAAGGTTACTGCGAGATTCCTGTTCAGTGCATGCTCGATAAGATCTACACCTTCGTACTGTCTTGCCAGTTCATCGACATCCATTTTATACTCAGATTCTTCAATGAATCTGGTAATTTCATCAATGCTCATGTTCATGAGCCTAGGATAGGTCTCCTTTGGCAGAATCTTACTTTTCATTGCACGTACACGTGCTGTAGTATATGCGTAGTTTGCATGACCCTTTGGTTGGGATTTTTTGTTACCACGCTTAAATTTCTGCAACAGCTGCATTTAGAAATCACCCGAATAAGATATCAGATGTCTGTTTCAACAACCGCTCATTCACGCTTTTAAGGATGCCATCGTAGGTATAATCCAATCTGATAGTACCATCTTCGTTCTCAATGACAATTCCGCCAAGACAATCGATATTGCCAGCGTACTCCAGTGAGGACAACTTCTTGACGATCTCTTCAGACTCGGCATTGGAATAGATCTTTGTGCCGTTTGCCTCATTATCACTAATGAGGGTCTTGAGGAGCTCTTCGTTCTTCTCAGGAGAGAACTTGGATATAGTCTCTACAGCCTGGACATAGACTCTTTCGAGGACTTCCTTGCGTGCATTGAGCAATGTGCGCTTCACTTCAAGATTTGCACTGGATATTTCTTGCTGCTTGATTTTTGCAATATCATCCTCTGCTTTTGCCAGACGTTCACCCATAATTCTTTTAGCATTCTGTTTTGCCTCATCAAGAATCAGGGAAACCTCTGCATCTGCCTCGGAGTCCAGTTTGGAAACCTCGGACTGGGCAGCATCCATGATATCTTTAACAACAGTTTCAAGTCCCATGCTCAACACCTTTGGAAAATTTAAGAGCGAGAAATACGCTCTTAAATTATTTGATCAACAGTGCAACTACCAGACCAAAGATAACAATTGTTTCTGGGATTACAGTCAGGATCAGGCCCTTACCGAAGAGACTCTCGTTCTCAGCCATTGCGCCAATTGCTGCACTACCGATGTCTTTCTCTGCGAGAGCGGATGCGATACCTGTAAGACCTACTGCGAGTCCTGCTCCAATTGCTTTTAATCCAGATGCGTCCATTGTTGTTACTGCTTCTGTTACCATATTCTTATTCCTCCGTGTATTTTCTGATATATCCAAATGGATCGTATTTGCGTCCCCCGCCTTCGTAGAATTTTCCGAAGAATTCTACATACTGTAACCTGAGTGAGTGTAAACCGGGGGCAATAATACTCAGTACAGTGTTTAATCCGTGTCCAAGTAAGAACACTATAATCGCGCCTATTGTTGCTCCACCTATTGGCGTTCCTGGTACCCAGATCATCTCGAAAGCGATCAGGTTGACAGTTGATGCGATGTAGATGGATGACAATCCTACAGCTATGATACGAGTGTAAGACAGTGAGTTACTGAGAAGTGAAGGCAACTCGATAGGTCCTTTGATACCTTCTCCCTTGAGAAGCATCACGAATCCTATTAAGAAGACAACGACACCGGCAATCGTTGCAACGGATGGGAGCATTGCTGCATATCCGAGTACTGCAATGATAAGACCGGCCTCAATAACGAACCAGCTGCCTTTCTCAAAGATAGCTGCTGACATTCCGTGTTTCCTGTTCTCATTGATGAAACCAAGGAGATAACCAATGTTGATATGAATGAAACCGACAAGTGCGGTAAATATTATCATGGTCATCACAAGATGGGTCCTGTGAACAGGGAAAGTTACCATTTCATCCCCGACCGGAGATGCTAAAAGGTTGATTGTTTCAAATCCAGGAATCAATCCTGCTACCGTTCCGTGATCGGTATGAAGACTTGCGAGTGGGAATCCCAGGAACTCACCATATATCACACCAAATATCAGAGTCGATATCTGACAGTATATGAGAATGTTCATGAGAGGTTTGATCGCGTCTGAAGACATCACCTTCTTAATACCAAGTGCTATTGTGAGCAATATCAATGCATATCCAATGTCACCGAGTATCATTCCGTAGAATAGTGGGAAAAAGATGAATATTAAAGATGTTGGATCAAGTTCCTTATAAACAGGTCGTGCATAGAGATCCATGATCTCCTGGAATGGAGAAGCAACCTTGGAGTTATTGTACTCGATAGGTACGATCTTCACGTCTTCCTTTGTCATCTCCTGTTTGGAAACGAAAGCACGTCCGTTGGTTGCTGCTTTAACTATGCGTTCAAGTTCAGCGAACTCAGCTTCCGGAACCCATCCATCGATCATGAATGTGCTGTCGGAAGTAGCTACCCTGAGAGGTGCCTCTGCTTTCTGTGCTTCGACCGAAAGGACCTCGTTACTTGCCATGATGAAGTCTGAATATTTAGTCTTGAGTGACTCCATATCTGCATCGATTGATCCGATCTGCTTCAACAATCCAGCCTCTTTAGAGACCAGACCGGAAAGGATCTGTGATGGTACTCCGCTCTCAGATGGAACTCTAAGTTCCCTGAAACCGAATCCTGCAAGCACATCTGCTACCTCATCTGCTTTCTCAGAAGTTACGAACAATACCAATGTGCCTTCTTTAGCATCATAGGACATGTCGTATGAGGATGTCACCCTGGAAATTGCAGGTCCAACATCTTCCTTTACAGCTCCTGCGAAGACAGAGAGATGCTCATAACCATGATAAAGGTCCAGATCAATAGGAATGTTAACGAATGGAAGTAATTCTTTCTTAAGAGAGTCGAGTTCTTTGAGCTCTGTTTCAAGCTTGCTCTTGTGCCCTGCTTTGACATCCAGCTCAGCATCCAGCTTTTCAAGGGTATCATCCAGTGAGGCAAGAACTGCGTTCTTATCCTGCTTCTTAGCATCGGCATCCTTTACACCGAGCAAACTGGCAATCGATCTTATCTTGATAAGTTTTTTGGATACTTCATCTACAGTCTCAAAAGGTCTGCCTATACGGAGACCGGAATCATCCTCATTGAAATCTTCGATCTGGAACAGATTTGCTTTGTGCAGAGCATCGACCGTTTCTTCAAAAATACTTTTATGGCCAACGATCACGGCACGGTTCATCTGCTTTAGATCAAGCATGTATTGTCCTCTCGAATTCGTTTATAATTAACTCGACAGCTTCATCGACCCTGGAAGAAGCAGAGCTTTCTATAACCTTTGCCTCATTTTCCCCATTTTCGACGATCTTTGCTTTATCTGAAGCGATAGACTCTTCTGCAGATCCCATTGCACTTTGTGCAGATTTCTGTGCATCGACCTCGGCCTGTTTTATGATCTCTCTGGCCTCGGCACGTGCACTGGCGATACGGTCATTTTTTCTTTTCTTACCGTCGTCAACCATTTTGCGTGCATTGTCTTCTGCCTCTTTGATTTCCGACAAGATTTTTTCTTTGGCCATGCTAATCCTCATGTGATGAATTGCTAATTATCCCGAATAAATCAACATCTCCTACTGCTAACTCACATATAAAGTATTCGGTTTTCCAGATACAAGCGAGCCACAAATAGTCATGATTTATCATGATATTGGAAGATCTTATTAGAGATCATATATTACAAATGTAAGTCCCCGATTATGATTATCAACCTACCATAATGAACAATTATTATGTTTTATTAATGCATAGATTTATCAAGTCTGACCGGAAGCTGTGTTCCTTCCGGGATAGTGTGAATATATTTGCTCCTGAATTCAGGGTTGCGCATCATACAGTACTCTGCAGAACAGTTGTATGCTTCATGCTTACCCATCCTTTCCCATATAGCAGAGAGCTTTTCCTCGCGAATATTCCCAAATGACAGAGGCGTATATGCACATGGAAGAACATCCCCGCCGGCTGTTGCGTGCATCCATCTTCGGCCTGCAAAACAACCGAACTGGTCAGGCCCCATGAAATTAGGGAACGATGTAACTCGTGGACCATCCTCTTTCCTGTTCATTGTACTCTGGAACTTCCCAAGACGGTCAACATCCTTAGAGGTCATTGTCTCATCCTCATGATCGAGCCAGCGTCCCACAGCTATGATCTCATAGATGGACATCTCCTGCATACCCATGTCCGATGCGAAGTTGTAGAAACCGTCAAGATCATCTATATTATCCGGAGAGACGACCACAAAGAGATCTGCAAGGATACCTGCATTCACAATGTGCTCTATACCATCTACCGTGTTCTTGAAAGCACCTTCACGTCCCCTCACACGGTCATGTTCTGCAGGGTCAGGACTGTCAAGGCTCATATGAGCAGCATAAAGACCTGCTGCCTTCAGGTCTCTGGCCCTTTGCTCTGTCAGACCGAAGCCTGATGTGAAACAGGTAGCTATTGCACGGGTCTTGTCCACCTTTGCGATCATCTCTTCAAGGTCCTTTCTGAGAAGGGTCTCCCCGCCATCAAAGGCTATGTAGTAAGAACCCAGGTCGATCGCCTGTTCTATAGCACTGTTTATCTCATCAAATGTAAGTATGGGGTCTGCCACGATCCCTGCCGCACCACAATGGATACAATCATAGGGACAGTGCGTAGTAATACCAATTGAGAACTGGTCAGGCACCCTTTTCTTCAGGATAGAGGCCACCTGTGCACTGATCATCCTGTTGAATACCCCCCCTGGCATAGGAGGAGCCCATGTGGAGAAGATGATATTCTCCCCTTCCGTAGAGATAGGCTTCTCTTCCAGGAATATCTTATTGATCCTCTTGATGATAGGTTTTGCAACCGGCGATAAAGGACCTTCCGTGTCAAGGACAACTTTTCCATTCTCAGTGCTAGCATTTACTTTGATTACTGATCTGTCATAAACCCTCATGAAGTCACCTGGCAATTAACTGATAATTAAATATGATCAAAGGACATCTTCCGGGAGCATATCGACCGTTATGAGGTCAGTTACCAGCTCCAGTTTCTCCTTTGCATCCGAAGATGGGAAAGATGCAAGGATATCTTTTGCATTCTGCACGAAAGAACGCACCTGCTCTACAGTCTTCTCAACAGCCACATCATCATCCATTAACCTGCTATATATTAGAGGTAATGTAACGGATTCATATGTCGAGCTTTTATCTTCCAGCTTATCAAGATACTCGAGCAGATCATCAACTATCTGATAGGCATTACCCACATACTCACCAAATGACCTTAATCTAAGCGCAGTCTCTTCATCAGCACCTGCCACATAGGCACCGATGGCAGTACTTGCAGCAAAAAGAGAGCCGGTCTTCTTGGTAATGCATTCAAAATAGTTCTTCTCCCTGAACTCCTCATTCACACTGGACAGGTCTATGGTCTCGCCTTCGGCCATATACATCCCGGCCCTGCCAAACTCATTGACAGCACTGTTACCATATCCTGATATCAACGAAATGGCCTTGGATATGAGAAAATCACCACACAGGATCGCTGCAGGGATACCATATTTCTTATGAGCTGATTCAACGCCCCGGCGCATAAGCCCTCCATCAAGGACATCATCGTGAATAAGTGAAGCAGAATGAATGAACTCGATCGCAAGGGCTGCATTGACACTATCTTTAGGGACCCCACCACACATCTCCGTACAAAGCACCAGCATTACCGGCCTGATGTTCTTCCCACCGGAACTGCATATATGTACAAGCATCTTCTTCATCTGGGAGCGGTCATCCATAGAACGGACCATCTCATCCTTTGCAGTTTTTATAAGCTGATACTCTTCCATATCCTCTATTTGCAACATACTACCGCCTGATCACTCTGAATACTTTGAAGGACAGCTCATTACTATCTGGTTCGCTTCAACCACATCCTCCGAGATCATCTTTCCGCTGATGCTGACACTCTGGCCTTCCACCAGATTTGCAGGAAGGGAACCTGTGTACTCAACATTCAGTTCATAAGATGGGTCCTCAAGGTCCTGAAGTACAAAGGAAGTACCATCAGTAGAGATGGAAAGCGTTCCGTTCCTTATCACACCCATAGTATTGACATCATGACCAACATATCCATCCGGATCGGAAGAGATGTCAGATATCATAAGATAGCCCTGTGAAAGGTCTACATTCCATAGACCCACCAGACCGACAATAACAATAAAAGCAACTGCAATGATCGTTTTTTGTTTTTTATCCATAAGAACTCCTCATTATGGCCTATTCATCATTTTGCCATTCTGTGGCATTGTCGCATCAACGCTATACGGGAACGTAACAGATATACAATATACATTGACAGTGCGATCCATGTGACAGAGAATGCAATTTCCAGTGCGCCTATAAAGAATCACCTCTATATCAGGTTAACCTTTGCACCTCATGGACATTAAGACAGAACCTATGCCAATATACGGACACAGATGAACTTATACATACATAGAGGGAGTTACCCTGATAATCAAGTATTAATATGGGTGTGCAGTAGTATAGTTCCATCCTATATATAGGTAAACATACGAACAAACAAACCTTATGATCAACTATGGTAAAACCTCCAAGACTCATAGCCTGGGAAACGACAGCTGGATGTAACCTTTCATGCAAACACTGCAGAGGGTCATCCACTGAGAAAAAACCTGAAGGCGAACTTACAACTGAAGAAGCATTCCATTTCGTTGACGAGATCTGCGAGATGGGCAACCCCATCCTTATACTGAGCGGAGGTGAACCGCTGGTCAGGGATGACATATTCGATATCGCAAAGTATGCTACAGAAAAGGGTCTTCGCGTTGCTATGGCTACCAACGGAACACTGGTGACTAACGAGATCGCGGAAAAGATGAAAAGTTCAGGCATACAGAGGGTCAGCATCAGCCTTGACGGAGCAAGTCCGCAGATGCACGATGATTTCCGCTGCGTGCCAGGAGCATTCCAGGGCGCACTTACAGGCATAGATAACCTTAAGGAAGCAGGGATAGGCTTCCAGATCAATCCCACTATAACAAAGAGGACCATAGATGAGATACCTGCCATACTTGATATGGCAAAGGAGCTTGGTGCTGATGCACTGCACATATTCCTCCTGGTACCAACCGGCAGAGGCAAGGACCTTGAGAACGAGGAGATCCCGCCTGTGGAATATGAAAGGATACTCAACTGGTTCTATGACAGACAGAAGGATTCAGGCATCCAGCTCAAGGCCACCTGTGCCCCACACTATTTCAGGATAATGCGCCAGCGGGCAAAGAAGGAAGGCATTGAGATAAGCGTCAAGACACATGGCTATGAGGCTATGACAAAAGGCTGCCTTGGTGGAACAGGATTCTGTTTCGTATCCAGTACCGGTGATGTTTACCCCTGCGGTTACCTTCCTGCACTGGCAGGGAACATAAAAGAAAAGAGCTTTAAGGATATCTGGGAGAACTCAAAGGTATTCAATGACCTCCGTGATGTTTCAAAGCTTAAGGGTAAATGCGGGATATGCGAATACAATACAGTATGCGGTGGCTGCCGTGCACGTGCCTATGCCGCCACAGGCGACTACCTTGATGAAGAGCCATACTGTATATATGTACCTAAAAAACAGTGATCTTAAATGATATCTCTTGATGATACCGATAAAACCATACTCAACACGATCCAGTTCGATTTTCCTCTGGAAACAGAGCCTTATGAGAAACTAGGAGAAGAGCTGGGCATCAGTGAAGATGAAGTGATAGAAAGGCTTGAGAGACTCCACACAGAAGGAGCCGTACGAAAGATCGGGCCGATAATCAACCGTAAAGGAGTAGGTGGTACCAGCACCCTGGTAGCTGCCACTGTTCCTGAAGAAAAGGTGGATGAGGTTGCAGGTTACATCAATGAGTACCAGGAAGTATCCCATAACTATCATCGTCCTGAGAAGTTCAATATCTGGTTCACCATATCCGCACCTAACAGGGAAAGGATCGACACTATATTAAAAGAGCTGAAAGAAAGAACAGGACTCGAGTTCGTGGACCTGCCCACCAGAAAACTGTTCAAGATCGGCGTCAGGTTCAACATCAGATGAAAGGGATAAGACGACAATAGTAAGGTGATATCCATGGACGAGATCGATGAGAAGATAATAAGACTTACACAGAACGGCATCCCGCTTAAAAGATCACCTTTTGCAGAAATTGCCAGTGAACTGGGCATCAGTGAGCAGGAAGTGATAGATCGTCTCAAAAAGATGAAGGACAGGGATGAGATCCGCCGGTTCGGTGCTTCCATTGGGCACAGGGATATAGGGATCGTTGCCAACGCAATGTGCGTCTGGAACGTACCCGATGAAAGGACAGAAGAAGTGGGGAACATAATGGCTGACTTCTCAGAGGTCACCCACTGCTACGAAAGACCCAGGGCCCCGGGATGGGATTACAACCTTTTCACAATGGTACATTCCTATACAAAGGAGGATTGTGAAGTAATCGCAGCAAGGATATCAGAAGCCACATGCATCACAGATTATAAACTTCTTTTCAGTGATAGGGAATTCAAGAAAACTGGAGTTCGATTGTAATCGCAATCTTTAACTAATTTCCAGAAAAAGCAGAAGGCAAATATTCCCGGAGATGGAGATATGAAAGACAAGAACCACTTCCTGCCACTGCTGATAGATATGAGCGACAAAAAGGTTGTCATCTTTGGAAGTGGGTCTGTTGGAGAAAGGAAAGCTAACCTGTTCTCAGAACATGCTGATGTGACTGTTGTCAGCAGGGGTTTTTCCGACTTTTTCTTTGAGCTTGAGCGTAAGAGCCACATCACCCTTATGGAGGCCGATGTTGGAAAGCTTAGCGATGATGACATCAATATGATCATTGAGGATGCATTCCTCGTGATACCTGCAACCAATGACAGGACGATCAATGAGAGGATCGTGCAACTTTCAAAGGGCTTCGGCATCCTCACGAATGAGGTTGATGCCATTGGCGATGTTACAGTGCCTGCTGTGATAAAGCGCGGAGACCTTACCATAAGCATATCGACCACCGGATCGAGCCCTGCATTTTCCAGATTCACAAGACAGCAGGTAGAGAAGATCATCACCCCTGAATTCGCAGACATGATACGAATACAGGATGAGATGAGAACATACCTTAAAAATGAAGTACCTGACCAGAAAGACAGAAAGGAAATATTATGGGATGTGCTGGAAAGCAAAGAAGTGTGGGGCGGGCTTGAAGATTCCTATGAAAAAGGGTTTAAGAGAGCACAAGGTATAGTAAGGAAGAAAATAAACGAGAAAGTCAGATGAACATGTACCGTAGCCACTTCCATTCAGGATATACATATTATACGAGGTACCCATGACCGAGATAACCAGTATGGTGATCACCCATTCCAAAGCAACTGTAGAGGAGATCGAGGAAGCGTGGGAAGGAGACATCGAGAAGATGCTTCTGGACCTTCATTCCAATGAACTGGTCTGTGAATGTGTTGTAATGAAGACATGCAACCGTGTGGAGATATATATCGTCTCACCAAAGGGAAGTACTGTCCTGTTCCAATTCGCAAAGAAAATGGGATTATCCTCCAATATAGTGGATTTCTTCGAGCACGAGGAATCCATCATGCACCTTCTACGACTGGCATCCGGCCTGGAATCCATGATAATAGGAGAGGACCAGATACTAGGACAGATCAAGGACCTTTACCTCGTTGCCAAGAAGCTGGGAACCAGCGGAAAAATGCTGGACACAGCATTCAGTAAGGCCATCCAGGTAGGAAAACGAGTCCGGACCGAGACCGAGATAAACCGTGGCGCACTTTCCATAGCATCAGCATCCGTTGACCTTGCAGAACATACCGTTGGCGACCTCAAGGACAAGATGGTACTTGTCATAGGTACCGGTGAGATGGGTACACTGGTAACCCGTGCACTCTCCCACAGGGAGATCGAGCTGATGTATATAGCTAACAGGACCTATGAGACTGCCTATGAACTTGCAGAAGAGATGGGAGGACATGCAGTCCACTTCGACCAGATAGATGAGAATCTCAGGAGAGCCGACGTCGTCATAAGTGCCACCGGTGCCCCTCATTTTGTACTGAAACATGAACAGATAGAAAAAGCAATGAGTTTCAGGGACAAGGAACTCCTTTTGATAGATATAGCCAATCCAAGGGATATCGACCCTTCTATCACAAGCATACCCCACGTAACGCTACATAATATAGATAACCTGAGAGTGATCAACGAAAAGAACCTCGAGATGAGAATGGAAGAGGCAAAGAAGGCACAGGCCATCATCGATGAGGAATTCGACCTGCTTATCAAACAATACAAGAGACAGAAAGCAGACGCACTTGTGTCCGAACTGTATGCCCAGTCCTACAAGCTCCGTGTGAATGAGAAAGAGAAAGCTCTCACAAGACTTAGTGCATATCATACGATAGGTGAGACCGAACAACAGATCATAGAGGACCTCACACATTCAATAATCAACAAAATGCTGGCAGAGCCTACCAAGGTACTGAGATATGCAGCAGAGATCGGAGACGATGAACTGCTTGAATCGGTCGGCAGGGTGTTTAGCGTAGACAGATCCATTATAAAAGAAAAGGATGAGCTGGTAAAATGTTCCCCGAGCGCAGAATGAGAAGGCTGAGAAGCGGCAAGATAAAAGACATGGTGCGTGAGACATCACTGTCCGTCAATGACCTGATATATCCGGTGTTTGCCAATGAGACAATAGACACTCCACAGGAGGTCGCATCAATGCCTGGCATCTATAACCTGCCAGTTGAAATGGTCGCCGATGAGGCTAAGGAAGCTGCAGACCTTGGAATACCAGCAATATTGCTTTTCGGGATCCCGGGAAAAAAGGATGAACACGGAAGCTCCGCATGGGGAGATGATGATGTCGTGCAGCGTGCCACACGCGAGATCAAGAATGAGCTCAGCAAGGATATGCTTGTAATAACCGATGTCTGTCTTTGCGAGTACACCAGCCACGGACACTGCGGAATGGTCGATAATGACACTGAGGAAATAATGAACGACCCCACACTCCCATTACTAGGAAAGACCGCAGTGAGCCACGTAAAGGCAGGTGCCGATATGGTAGCACCATCCGGGATGATGGATGGAATGATATCCGCAATTCGCAGTTCACTTGATGAGAATAATTACCATAACATTCCCATTATGTCCTACGCTGCAAAATACTCTTCATCATTCTATGGTCCTTTCAGAGATGCAGCAGGATCTGGATGTTGCTTTGGAGACAGGTCTACACACCAGATGGACCCTGCAAACTCCGACGAGGCCATCATGGAAGCGGCCCTTGATATAGAAGAAGGTGCCGACATAATCATGGTCAAGCCAGCACTTCCGTATTTAGATATACTATACCGCCTCAAGACCGAATTCGAGATACCAACAGCAGCCTACAATGTCAGCGGAGAGTACTCAATGCTCAAGGCAGCCGCACAGAACGGCTGGCTCGATGAGAAGCAGGTCATGCACGAATCACTTATGTCGATCAAACGTGCAGGTGCAGATATGATAATAACCTATTTTGCCAAGGAAATGGCACAGATGTTAAAATGATCAGGGTGTTCCTATGTCATTAGATAAGTCCAGAGAATTATACAAAAAAGCAAGTACTCTCCTGCCAGGTGGAGTCAGCAGTCCCGTAAGAGCCATAAAACCATACCCATTCTACACTGAATCTGCAAATGGCTCTAAGATCACTGATATTGATGGTAATGAGTACATAGATTACTGTCTTGCATACGGACCCAAGATACTTGGACACGCAAACCCGACCATCAAAGAGGCAATAATCAAACAACTTGACAAGGGATGGTTATACGGAACCCCAACAGACCTTGAAGTCAACCTTGCTGAGAAAATAGCATCACTCTATCCGAGTATCGATATGCTCAGGTTTGTCTCAACAGGAACTGAAGCCACCATGAGCGCCATACGCGCAGCCAGGGGATTCACAGGCAAGGACAAATTCATCAAAATAGAAGGCGGATTCCACGGTGCACATGATGCCGTACTTGTTCAGGCAGGCTCAGGTGCCACCACACTTGGAAAGCCGGACTCACTTGGAATTCCTGCAGATTTTACAAAACATACACTTCAAACCCCATTCAACGACATTGAGGCACTCACAGCAGTCATCGAGAAGAATGATGACCAGGTAGCTGCACTTATAATGGAACCTGTAATGGGTAACATCGGACCTATACTTCCTGAGAAAGGATATCTTGAGGAAGTACGCAAGGTCACAGAAGAGAACGACATCGTACTCATATTCGATGAGGTCATCACCGGTTTCAGGCTCGCAATGGGCGGAGCACAGGAATACTACGGCGTCACACCTGACATGACCACACTTGGAAAGATCATAGGTGGCGGTCTGCCAATTGGAGTATTCGGTGGAAAGAAAGAGATCATTGACATGGTAGCTCCATCCGGTGCGGTCTATCAGGCAGGCACATTCAGCGGAAGCCCGGCATCGGCTGCAGCTGGTCTTGCAGTACTCGAGGTTCTGGAAAAGGAAGAGGTACACAAGAAGCTCAATGCCACCGGAGATGCATTCAGATCCAGACTTACAGAGATAGTAACAGACCTTAATCTCGATTACAATGTTACAGGACTTGCATCTATGTTCATGGTATTCTTCGGGGACAAACCACTGAACTATCAGGAAGCCTTGAAATGTGACAAGGAAAGCTATCTCAAATTCTTCTTCAAGATGCTGGACAGCGGCATTTTCCTGCCACCATCACAGTTCGAGACAAATTTCCTCTCCACTGCACACACTGAAGAAGACATAGAGAAGACACTCTCTGCATACGAAGCAAATCTCAAGTAAGGTTGCAGACCAAATTACGAATAACCGGTGAATTCACATGATAATAGGAACCCGCGGAAGCGCACTGGCCCTTGCACAGACAACGACCATAGAAGGTCTTCTGTCCGAGCTGGGAGTTGACACGACCAGGAAGATAATAAAGACATCCGGTGACACATTTACAGACAGACCTTTGCACGAGGTCGCAGGTGTCGGAGCATTTGTAAGGGAACTCGATGACAGGATGCTTGATGGGGAGATCGACATATCGGTCCACTCCATGAAGGACCTGCCAACCATCCGTCCAGAGGAACTCTCAACATCCGCGGTGCTCAAACGTGATTCACCATACGACGTACTCCTGACGAACGACGGTTCAAGGATGGATGAGCTCCCTGAAGGGTCAGTCCTCGGAACCACATCCATGCGCAGAAGAGCCCAGATCCTCAGATACAGACCTGATCTTCATGTACAGGACCTCAGAGGTAACATCAATACCAGAATAAGGAAACTGGAAGAGGGACTCTATGACGGAATCCTGCTCGCTGAGGCAGGTCTTCAGAGAATGGGATGGGAACTGGATGTCGAGCGTCTTGACCCGCAGCATTTCTGCCCTTCCGCAAACCAGGGAACCATAGCAGTGGTCACTCCTGCCGGAACCGAGGCAGAAGAGGTCACATCCAACCTCGACCACCAGCAGACAAGGATCGAGACAGAGATCGAGCGCATTGTCACTGCTGATGTGGAAGGAGGATGTACAGCACCTATTGGCTCCTTTGCACACTTCATCAATGAAGATGAGATAAGCATACGCTGTGAGGTACTGGCACTGGACGGTTCAGAACACGTACTTATAGACGAGGTTATCCCTGTTGAGAATTACCAGTATCATGCAAAGATACTGGCAGAAGCACTTGTCCAGATGGGCGGCAGGGAACTCGTACAGAGAGCGGTCTGCCAGTTGAGTGCAAGAACAGATGAGGATGCAGGGACAATATGATCGATATTACAGGAATAGAATTTAAGAATCCCACCATCCTGGCTGCTGGGATAATGGGCACCACAGGTGCATCACTTGTCCGTGTTGCAAAAGAAGGTGCAGGAGCAGTTGTAACCAAATCCATTGGTCCCGAACCAAAGGAAGGTCACAAGAACCCGAGCATGATAGACCTTGGAGGATACGGATTCCTGAATGCCATGGGACTGCCAAATCCATCCTATCCTGATTTCAGGGATGAACTTGCCATTGCAAAGAAAGATGCAGGCACTCCGGTGATCGCAAGCATATTCGGTGGCACGGAGGAAGAGTTCGTGGCTGTGGCACAGGGGCTCCTTGAGTCTGAACCGGATGCTTTCGAGCTGAACGTAAGCTGCCCACATGCACTTGGATACGGCGCATCCGTGGGAAGCAACCCTGATGCAGTAGAGACCATCACAAAAGCCGTTAAAGATGCAGTAGACATTCCCGTGTGGGTCAAGCTCACACCAAATGTCACAGACATAGTATCAATAGGAGAAGCTGCACAAAGGGGCGGTGCTGATGCAGTGGTGGCTATCAATACCGTAAAAGGAATGGCAATAGACATCAACAGCGGATACCCCATACTTGGCAACAGGTTCGGAGGACTCTCCGGGCATGCCGTGAAGCCGGTTGCGATCAAATGCGTCTATGACCTTTATACCGCCCTCGATATTCCCGTAATTGGAGTAGGAGGGGTTTACACATGGGAAGATGCCATTGAAATGATGATGGCAGGTGCCAGCGCAATACAGATCGGCTCTGCAGTCTATGAAGGACTGGAAGTCTTCAGTTCCGTTGCAACAGGGATCGAGAACTTCGTTTCTGAAAAAGGATACAGCGATGTAACAGAGATCATCGGAATTGCACATGAGAGGATATAATGTACCCCATCAATGTCACAATCACTAAAGTAATCAAGGAAACCCCATCAACAAGGACATTCGTATTTGACAGACATTTCGATGAGGCCATTGCCGGCCAGTTCGTCATGGTCTGGATACGAGGAGTTGATGAGATCCCAATGGGACTGACAAACAAGAACTCCATCACTGTGCAAAAGGTAGGAGATGCAACTGAAAAGATATTCGAGCTTGAAGAAGGAGACACCCTTGGAATAAGAGGACCTTTCGGAAAGGGATTCACACTTCCCGGCAAGGATGAGAGGATACTCCTTATCGCAGGAGGGGTCGGAACCGTACCAATTGCACATCTTGCAGAGTATGCATCATCTGCTGGCATTTGTATGAGCACCATACTCGGGGCCAGGAACGCGGATGAACTACTCTTTGTCGACCATTTCACATCATGTGGCGAATTACACATAACAACGGATGATGGTTCAGCACACAGATGCGGTTTTGTTACCGACATCCTTGCTGAGACCGACATAAAAGCCTATGACAGGATATACACCTGCGGTCCTGAGATGATGATGAAAGCTATCTTTGGAATGCTTGAGAAAGAGGATGCTCTTGAAAAGACAGAGTTCAGTCTTCACAGGTATTTCAAATGCGGAATCGGCGTTTGTGGTGCCTGCTGCATGGATAAACAGGGACTGCGTGTCTGCAAGGACGGACCTGTTTTCAATGGATCACAGCTTATTGATTCAGAGTTTGGTAACTATATGAGAGGACCAAGCGGGAACAAGAAGCAGTTCTAATATCACTTTTTTCTTTTTCGTTCAGATACCACCCGTATCCCCGATCATCTTCCAGAGTTCATTCCACATGACCTCCTAAAAGTGCTCAGATGATGATGAGTAGTATGATGACATACTGAATCTTTTAGGAAAGTATAAATGATTGTGGGGAAATAGGAAAAATACTTATTGAACTTGGTGGTTTAATTTGAAATTCGATATAAAGAAGATAGCTTTGATGTTAGTTGCAACATCAATAATAATAGGAATAGCTTCTGCAGGACATGGACCAGGGCCCGGACCGTCTTCAACAGCATCCATAACTTATGATGAACAGGACACCACACCCGATATTTTTGTTTACGGAAACCCTGCATCAATAATAACTGGTTTTGAGAATTACTTCTCAACTACGATCATAGGAAGCACCTGGACAGACCCGGACGGAAGACTTGCAATCCTCGATAGAGGAGACTTTATGCTCATTGAGACAGAAGATCCAACAAGTGAATTCTGCATAGTTTTTGCAAGTGATAAAAATGATGGATATGCACGCGTATATGTAGATGGTAACAGAGTCTGGTCTGGCAATACATATTCCAACGTAGAGTTAGCACAATCCATAGATAAGCAGACTATCAGGACATTGAAGATAACAGGTCTTGAAAATAACAGGCACTCTATAATGATCAAAAATACAAATTGCAATAACTTCCATGTAACAGTCTACAAATATGGATATGACATTCCTGAGAATCCCGGAACAAATGGAGAGACCGAGGAAATACCTGAATTTCCAACAATCGCCCTCCCTGTTGCTGCAATAGTTGGACTTGCTTTCATATTCCAGAGAAAGGAAGAGTGAATCAATAGTAATGAAGCTCACTGAGCTTCAAACCTTTTTTTTATCTATAGCAAATTCAAGCTGGAAGCTGCTGAAGCATCAATTAAAAGAATATGTCAAAATAGAATCATGCAGTGCATTCCTGCACCATGATCTTAGAAGCCATTCCCATACCAAGTGCATAATCGCACCCATTGATGGAAACTATCAGAGAACCGTTAACGTCTTTCTTTACCTTGAGAGAACTGTTCTCAATAAAGCCCATGGACCTCAGACGTTTTAGCAGGCAACTACCTGCATTTATGGAAATGATCTTACTGTTCTTTCCTTCCGGCATCATTACGAGTGGCATAATAGGAGCCATGTTTTTTACCTCTTTCGTTTTAGTGTGACAGATATTCAGGCGAATGCTGTCGTTTTATTATTCCCTCGTAATATTAGGTCTCCCTAATCTTACTTGATACTGCAATATAGTGTTTAATCGTATATATATGTTCCCGGGTTCGAACAAAAATTGTTATTTAAACAATTTAACTTGTCTTTTCAACACAAGTGATTTAAGTCTTGATTGGAATCCATACAGCAATGTCCCCCGATAAAAGCGAAGTCAAAATACCGGAACTTGTGATGGGCGTAAGGAACCTGGCAGCCCTGAAAGCATGCAGAGAACATGCTGATGCGGCCTATTTCTCACTTGACAGGCTCAGCCTCAGGTCCAGAGCACAGGAGATCACCACCGATAAACTTGCAGACTTCGTTGAAGAGATACACAATAACGGGATGAATGGATACCTGGCAGTGAATTCAGTGATATATCCAGATAACCTCGGGGAACTGGATGAAGTGCTCGAATGTGCTGCATCCGCAAATGTAGATGCTGTCATCGCATGGGACCCTGCCACGATCATGAAAGCAGCAGATAAGGATCTGAGAATACACATCTCGACCCAGGCAAATGTATCGAACCAGGTAACTGCAGAGTTCTACAGGTCACTTGGAGCAAGCAGGGTCGTACTAGCACGTGAACTCAGTCTTGAGCAGATAAAAGAGATAAAAGAGGATACGAAGATCGAGCTTGAGGTCTTCGTGCACGGAGCGGTATGTCAGGCAATATCAGGAAGATGCTATCTTTCGGCATACCTTCTGGGAAAGTCCGGCAATTGCGGAGAATGCAGCCAGCCATGCCGATGGGAATGGTCCCTTCATTCGGATAACGGAGCAATTGTGGATCTCGAGGGAAAGTATCTCATGAGTGCAAAGGACCTTTGCATGATAGAGCACATACCGGAACTCATTGAAGCAGGGGTCGATGCCTTCAAGGTGGAAGGAAGACTACGAAATCCCGGATATACAGCTGCAGTCTCTGAATGCTACCGTAATGCCCTTGATCTTTTCAGGGAAGGGACATATGAGAAAAGCAAGGTCATCCCACTTAAAGAGAAAATGGCACTTGAATACAACAGGGGCTTTTCAACAGGATTCTATTTCGGCCATCCCGGACCTGACAGCCTGGCATATGACTTCGATATGAACGCCTCAACTGTAAAACGTGAAGCTGTTGGTATTGTAACGAATTACTATCCAAAGAAAAGAGCAGCAGCAGTCAAACTGCTGGAACAGGGAATGGAACTTGGGGACAACATCATCATTGAAGGCAACACAACATATCTTGAACAGGAGGTCAGTTCGATCTTCCATGAAGGAGAGAATGTCAATTCTATCGAAAGAGGAAACGATATAGGACTTGCTGTTGATGATATCGTCCGAAAGAACGATCGTATCTTCAAGATCAGCAAGAACATATCCTGATACATCTTTCACCACATTGTACCCTCTTTTTTCAGACCACTCTTTGGAGGGTCACTCTATAGTTTTTGCAGAAATATAGACCCTATATCTTTTACGAGTAGAATATATTTCAGGTAGATTAAGTTCATAGGAGAATAAAAGTAGTGCACACTGGATGCTAAGACATCCGGAAAGCAAATCTCGTATTTAATAGAAAACATCTGAGGATATGATCATACCATGAACAATAACAATTCTACAAAGATGGAGCTTATCAACAAAGCCAAGAACTCAGTGATCAACTTCAATGATGCAGAAGCAACAAATGCTGCAATGGAGACAATAAGAGCAGGGATCGATCCTGTAGAGATCATCGAGGAAGGTTTCATAGAGGGTATGAAGTCCATAGGTGACAGGTTCGAAGAAGGAAAACTCTCACTGATGGACATACTCACCGCATCAAAGACCATGAACAGAGGCATCTCAATACTCAAACCTGCAGCTATTAGTGCACATGAGGACAGTTGCTTCTTCGGAAACCTTATGCTGACATTATAAGGACTTAAGTATGCGCAAGCATACAATTACATTTCCTGTTTTTCCCGGGCCTTACGTTTAAGCCCATATTCACATATTTTCCAGCTTCTGTCGTATCAGGCAAAATAACCTAATACGGAATAATAGATTATACCTGTAAAGATAAAAGAGAGAGATAATATGGACAAATTCATGCAAACAGCCATCGAAGAAGCAAAGAAGGGACTTGAAGAAGGCGGGATCCCCATAGGTTCGGTCCTTGTGAAAGACGGAAAAATCATTGGAAGAGGACATAACAGGAGAGTACAACACGATGATCCGCTGGCACATGCTGAGATAGACTGCATCCGCAGCGCTGGAAGGATCGGCAAATATGCCGGAACCACCATCTATTCAACTTTGATGCCATGTTACCTCTGTGCAGGGGCGATAGTGCAATTCGGTATCAAAAAAGTGATTGCAGGAGAATCAAAGACTTTCGATGGTGCAGCAGAATTCATGAAAGAGCACGGAGTAGAGGTCATCGACCTTGATATCGATGAATGTAAGATGATCATGAAAGCTTTCATTCAGGAAAGACCGGAAATATGGAATGAGGATATAGGCAAATAGGATCTTACGCTTTCTTTACAGTTGCCCAGAAGACGCTTCCTTTTCCTGCAGGATTATCCTCCACACCTATCCTGCCACCATGAAGCTCGACTATCCTCTTCGCTATGGCAAGACCAAGGCCGGAACCTTTTACTGCCTTTTTCTTTTCGGTCAGGCGACTGAACCGGTCGAAGATAAGCTCTTTATCTTTTTCAGGTATACCTTCACCGGAGTCGGTTACCGATACCTTCCACTCATCCCCTGCATCCATTATATCGATACTTACTGCACTGTTCGATGGACCATACTTGATCGCATTAGAAATGAAATTCACGAAAACACCGTCAACAAGAGGATTCAGAACAGCAGGATGAGGGTCATCGAGCCTCATATCCAGCAATATATCCTTTGCCATAAGCTGAGGTTGTAATTCCTCTACAACATTGCGAATTATGCCATTGAGGTCCATTGGCTTGAACTCAAGTTTGTCGATATCCTCAAGTCTTGCGAACTTAGCAGCTGACTCTATCATCTCTATAAGACGGGAAGCATTGTTATCGATCAAATGGAGTTTATGCAGCTTGCTCTCATCAGACTCATCATGCAGGAGCATATCAGTAAAGCCTTTTATAATACCGGCCGGATTCAGAAGATCATGACTGAGTATATCGGTAAAGAGGTCCTTCAATTCATTCGAGCTCTTGAGCTCAGAAGCGTATTGATTGAGTTTGGCCTCTACCTCCTTACGTTCAGAGACATCCCTTACCACAGATACCATTCCATGATCAAGAGCAGTGATCGACACTTCCTGGAAAAAGCTGTTTCCATCCTTTTTCCTTCCAAGCAGCTCACCTTTCCATTCACCTTTTGAATAGAACTCAGGCAATATCTCATCAATGAACCTCTCTTTTTCATGCTCATCGTAAAGGAGTTCCCATGACTTTCCTATGAGTTCCGCAGGGTCATCATACCCGAAGATACTTGCGTGAGCATGGTTGACGTAAGTGTAGACACCATTCCGGTCCATGATACACATTCCATCGACGGAAGCCTCCATGGCACCGGTTTGTTCTTTGAGTTTTTCCTCTGCTTTTTTTCTTTTTGTTATATCCTGACCTGAACACAGGATACCTGTGACACGACCATTATCATCTGTAATGGGCTTTGAATACCATGATACTATGCGCTGCTCCTTCTGCTTTGTAAGAATAGGAGATTCATAATAATTTATCTCGTCACCATCATGGTCCAATGTGTCAAGGAGATGAGCTTCCATCTCAGAACAGCATTCATCAGGAATGAGATGTTCGAACAGGTTCTTACCCAGAACCTCCTCCTCTTCATAACCAAGTATCTCAAGTCCTCTCTTGTTTATGAGCTTGATAGTATTGTCCTCATCAAGGACCAGCATCATCACAGCTACAACATCGAGATAGTTCTGTGCCTGGTCACGTTCCTTTATCATGTTGTCCTGAAGGTCCTTTATGCGGAGTAAAGACTTGACCCTCATCTTCAGTTCAAGCCTGTCAACGGGTTTGGTCAGAAAATCATCAGCTCCTGCTTCCATACCTTTCAACCGGTCTTCCCTTCCGGACAAAGCAGTAACAAGGACCACCGGGATAAAACGTGTCTTTTCAGAGGATTTTATCTGATCACACACCTGATAGCCATTGAGTCCGGGCATCATAACATCCAGAAGTACAATATCAGGATTCTCCGCGTAGACAATACCCAGTGCTTCCTGTCCATCCAATGCGGAAAGGATTTCATAGTCCGTTTGAAGATAGGCCTGGAGCAGTTCAACATTCATCGGTTCATCATCTACAATAAGAACCCGGGGTTTATCAGATAGTGTCATGATCGAATTGTTTTAACTCTTTGCAGACAGACCGATCACGGTCCGTTGAGTAGCGCTGATCTTTGATAGTATAATATAAAGCGATATACCAAATAAATGATATATGTGACTTTGCGACTCCCCATAAGTTTTGTATTATACTTAAGGATTCCTAAGAAGTTCTGATGATGGACATAACATACCCGCTTCAGCAAAATTCCTGATCGTTCTTTGTTATTATCAGGCATAGGTACATCGTATCAAAGGGAATATATCCTTTTAAAGAATAAAGATGCTCAGAACGATTAATCCAATACCACTTTTCTGACAATGGGAACCTACCATGGCAAGCCAAAAGATGATAGTGAAGGATGTCATTAAGAAAGCAGACATTCTTCTTGAAGTAGTAGATGCACGATTTCCAAACGAGACAAGGAACAGCGAGATAGAACGGGAACTAAAACGTCTCAAAAAGCCATTCATCATAGTTCTCAACAAGTGTGACCTTGTACCGAAACAAAAAGTTGAGAAGGCAAGAACCCGTCTGGCAAGAATAGCACCTTCTGTGTTCGTATCCTCTAAAGAGAGGTTCGGAACCACCATGCTAAGACACAAGATACTGGAAGTCGCGGACATACAGGGACGTGACATAAAAGTGGGTTGCATAGGTTACCCGAATACCGGAAAATCCTCTGTGATCAACGGGGTTGCCGGAAGAGGTAAAGCTTCCACATCTGCGATATCGGGACACACAAAGGGCCTGCAGATAGTCAACGCAGGCTCAAGGATCGTTTTCCTGGATACACCCGGAGTCTTCCCGTTCGATGAACATGATGAGTACATACAGGGATTGCTTGGTGTCAAGGATTCCACACACCTGAAAGACCCCATAGGAGTTGCCATGAAGATCATCGAGAAACTTGTCGATGAGAACAAGGAGATACTTGAATCCGCCTACAAGGTGAACATCACGGATGAGAACTCCTATGATATACTCGAGATGATAGGCGAAAAATGCAATTTCCTGAAGAAGAAAGGATTGGTCGATGAGACCAGGGCTGCCGTCAGGATCATCAATGACTGGCAGAAAGGTGCACTTCTGGCAGAAGAGCTATAAGCCCATAAGTAATGATACATTGTATAGATCTCTAAAATGAGGTGCTGAAATGGTAGAGTGGAAAACCGATCTTGGTCTTGAAGGAAGGATGCTGTTCACCATGTTCCTGCTGGCTGCGGTCTATCTCGGATTCCTTGCATTCCTTACATATATGGGTACCCCTGCAGTGTTCATGCTATTGTTCATAGCATTGTTCATGGGAGCACAATACTACTATTCTGACAAGCTTGTCCTGTGGACCACAGGTGCACAGGTCGTTTCCGAGACAGAGGAACCGAAACTCCATGAGACCATTACCAGGCTCTGTGTGATAGCAGGCCTGCCAAAACCAACTGTTGCGGTTGTCAACACCTCTGTACCCAATGCCTTTGCAACAGGAAGGGGACCAAAGAGCGCGGTTGTTGCCGTGACCACCGGTCTTATGAACAGACTGGATCAGGGAGAGCTTGAAGCAGTACTTGCTCATGAACTGAGCCATGTTAAGAACAGGGATATGGCAGTACTGACAATTGCAAGTTTCATCTCCACACTTGCATTCTACATTGTGAGATACAGCTTCTATTTCGGAGGTTTTGGAGGCGGACGCAGGAACAATGGTGGTGCCTTGATAGCTATATGGATAGTTTCCATACTCGTATGGATCATCAGTTTCCTGCTGATACGTGCCCTCTCCAGATACAGAGAGTTCGCAGCGGACAGGGGTGCTGCGCTTATCACTGGAGAACCAGCAAATCTTATATCCGCCCTCAGGAAGATTAGTGGCACCATGGCCAAGGTCCCTACCGAAGATCTTCGTAAGGTTGAAGGAATGAACGCCTTTTTCATAATTCCTGCAATATCCGGTTCCATGATGAATCTGCTATCTACACACCCATCCATGGAAAAGAGGATAGCTGCACTTGAGAAGATACAGAGGGAGATCGAACTCTGATGGGTTTCCGTGATATGGTCAACTCAGTACTTGGAAGGAGCAAGGTCCCTGAAGCAAAGACAGACAGGCTGTTTGCCATATCCACTGCGGTCATAACACTTGAACTGGACCTGAACCTGAAACCCTCTGCAGTTGCAGGGATATGTTTCAAGGCAATGGACATGTCAAAATATGAGAACGCCAGAGGAGAGATAGAGCAACTCCTTCAGTTCAGCACTAAGGAAACAGGAACTGATTTTACCATTGAGAAGGATGAGTACAATTTCCTGTGGGTCATCCTGAAGGATAAGGACTTCGAGGACCTTGTGACCAATATACACATGATATCCCAGACACTTATAGAAGAGGGATTCGGCGAACAGATATTGTGCGCTGTCTACAGGTTCGAGAGTAAAGGGCCTGTATACTGGATATATAATTTCAAACAGGGAAGCTATTATCCATTCGCACCCCAGGGAAAGAGCAACAGGGACAACACCCTTGAACTCAGGTTGAAATCACTAATGGAAAAGGAACTTCCAATAGAAAAGGATGTGGGGAAATGGTATCCCCTCTGGAGCATGCCTTTTTAGATCTAGGCATAGACCAGTTTAAACATTCATATCCTGCTTTTAATCCTCGAATATCCCCACACCTGTAAAGACATCTTTCGCTTCTGCAAATGTAAGATCTGCAGGCGGAACGATGATATCCGATTCCACTATCAGTGAATCATCAAGCTGTTTTCCGCTATCCTTTATCTTTCCGATGAGGCTGGATAGTTCAAGTTTGTAACCCTCTTCATCATCCTGAGATACAAGTTCGACTATCCTGTTATCAATAACGTTCAGTTCATCAAAAAGAGCGCCTGGTACTTCATACTGGCCTTCACCAACTATCCTTATTATCATTTGCCTGCCTCCTTCCTGAGCTTCTCAAGTTCAAGATCCACACTGGACTCCGCACTTATCTTTGCAAGTTCCCTGTCGATATCATCGCCGCTGCTGGTAAGGTCATCGAGTGTACCTACCTCTATGAGCTCGTCAAGTGCTGATGCACGGGCCTTCATCTGATCGGTCTTGTTCTCAGCCCTTTCTATTGCCAGACCTACATCAGCCATCTCTTCACTGATGCCTGAAACGGATTCGTTTATCTTTACCTGTGCCTCGGCTGCGGAGTACTGGGCCTTGATGGTCTCCTTCTTTGTCCTGAACACCTCTACCTTGGTGGACAGACGTTTCTCGGCTGCAACAAGTTTCTCCTGTTCCTTTTCGAGGTCAGCGATCTGCTGGTCAAGACCCTGTATCTGGACCGTGAGACCACTCTTTCTCTCAAGTGCCAGGCGTGCCAGGTCTTCCCTGTCGACATTGATGGCTTCCCTTGCCTGTGCATCAAGTTTCTCTATGCTCTGTGATAGTTTTGAGCGCTGTAACTGAAGTCTTTTCTTGGATGTTGCAACCTCTGCAACACCCCGCTTTACATCCTGCAGCATTTCCAGCTGCCTCTCATAAGAATAATCCAGAGTCTCACGCGGATCTTCCATACGATCCACCAGTTTGTTCATCTTCGATCTGACCACTGTTCCCATCCTGTTGAATAAACCCATGTTATTCCTCCTGATAATATTAAATAAAGATATAAAGTGCAAACTTGCATAAATGCCTGACCCGAGCATAGCAGGTTCAGATAAATAGAAAGAATACATGATATCCCTTTTATAATCCGGATATTCTATGGAGACAGGGAAATGGCTAATTCATACAACAATGAGCACAACATATTCGAGAGTCAAAGGACTGCTGTTTTTGCCGATGTCCAGAACATGTTCTATTCTGCTAAGAATATCCATTCTGATACTCGTGTGGATTACAAGAAGTTACTTGCCACTGTACTGAAAGGCAGACCACTGGTAAGAGCCATAGCATATCTTGTGGAAACAGAAGATGTTGACCAGTCAGGATTCAAATACCAGTTAAGGAACTTCGGATGGGAGGTCAGGGCCAAGCAGCTTAAGATCAGACCTGATGGTTCCACCAAAGGTGACTGGGATATGGGAATCGCCATTGATGCAATAGCAATATCAGAAAAGGTTGACACCGTGGTACTCATCAGTGGTGACGGGGATTTCACCGCCCTTGTGGAACACCTCAAAGCTTGTGGTGTGCGGGTCGAAGTACACTCTTTCGAGAGGAATACAGCAGCAGAGCTGATTTCTTCGGCTACTGAATACTACCCGATAGATGAGAGCATACTGCGCAGAAAATAATGTGTAAACATTTTTGTCTGAGCGTAGCAACCATAAACCCATAAACAATGAAAAATAATCTATTTACATGTCAAGCAGGTATCAGATACCAGACCCTATCACCCTCATTCATCCGCGTTCATTGAAGAACCTGAACCACCATCTTCAGGAACTTGTTAAAGGCCGACTGTGGCTCAAGATCCTGATAGGAATGCTGCTGGGTATTGTCACCGGACTTATACTTGGACCATCGGCTGGCTATATAGAACCGAATATGTCATATACCATCGGGGAATGGCTGGCACTTCCCGGATATGTTTTCCTTGCACTCCTACAGATGATCGTGGTACCTCTTGTATTTGCATCAATTATCCGGGGAATTGCAGCTGGAGAGGACATGGAGCAACTGAAGAAAATCGGGCTCCGTACAGTCGGATATTTCCTTGTCACCACTGCTATCGCAATACTGATCGGACTGACACTTGCATTGACGATCGATCCCGGGACATACATTAGCAGTGAACTTGTTCAGGACACTATGAGCACTGATACAACGCAGGTTGATGACAGCACTCTTTCCACGCCCGAAGTATCCGAAGTTCCCGGAATGATTACCACCATACTTCCAACTAATCCACTTGGAGCACTTGCCACAGGACAGATGTTACAGGTGGTGATATTCTCCATAATAATAGGCGTGGCTCTTGTTTCCATGGCACCGAATCAGGCCAAACCTCTGCTGGAACTATTGGGTTCACTACAGGAAGTCAGCATGACCGTTGTAAGATGGAGCATGTTGCTGGCACCTATTGCGGTGTTCGGGCTCATCGCCAAGTTCACCCTGAATCTGGGAATCGACGCGCTGATGGGAATGCTCGTCTATGTTGGAACTGTACTTCTTGGACTGTTCCTTGTGCTTGTCATGTACATGATAATAATACTTGTAGTTACAAAGAAAAGTCCGATAAAATTCCTGAGGACAATAAATGATGTATTGTTGCTCGCTTTCTCAACATCCAGTTCTGCAGCGGTTATGCCACTCTCTATCAAGACAGCGGAAGAGAACATAGGCGTCAGACCTTCGATATCACAGTTCGTCATTCCACTCGGGGCTACAATAAACATGAACGGCACGGCACTTTACCAGAGTATAGCAGCCGTGTTCCTTGCACAGGCATTTGGCATCGACCTTGGATTCGGAGAACTGGTACTTATCATGATAACTGTGGTAGGAGCATCCATAGGTACGCCATCTACTCCCGGAGTAGGAATAGTTATCCTTGCTATGATCTTAAACAGTGTGGGAATACCAACTGCAGGTATCGCTCTTATAATAGGAGTTGACAGGATCCTTGACATGAGCCGTACTGCGGTCAATGTAACCGGTGACCTTGTAACATGTGTAATTATGGATAAATGGGTCAGCGGCAAAAAGACAGCTAATGAGGAGTTCATTGAAGTCGCGAACCGTGAGGCACAGAGAAGGGTACTCGGAGAGGATGTCATCGTAAACGGTGTCGAAGAACAATAGGTTTTTACATCTCTTTTTTCTATATGTGCCGTGCTTTGCGCGGTACCATATTACTTTTCCATGTTATGAACGTGAGGTCATAGAATCGCTATTGACCAGGGCATTCTTCAAAAAGTATAGCATAGATAGTCCTGTAAAAACTCTACTTTTCTACAGACCACAGATACACGCAGATAAACACAGATATAACTGACCATTATCTGCGTACATCTGCGGTCATAATTGGAAAAACATTGATAACTATGATTGCCATAGAGCCTTACGTAATTCCCAAAAACAAGAATCAAAAAACCAGAACTACAGAGCAGTTGCTCTGAGGTGATAGAAAGCCAGTAAAAAGAAGATAAGTTGTATGAGTGAGTTGGCAGCGTTCTATAGTTCCCAAAGACTCTCGTACTTAAGTACAGTATAGGACGCAGGCGGACTTATCTTCTGTGTTCGGGATGGGTACAGGAATTGCCCCGCCGCTATGGCCGCCAAACTCTCTCATGATGAAGGTAAACGTAAAGCCAAGATCCGGATTCGAACCGGAATGGAATCGCTCTGCAGGCGATTGCGTAGCCGCTCCGCCATCTTGGCAATGAGCGATTGATGAACGGATTCATACTATTTATACATTACCTTAGATAACGTGTATATTAACATGCACATATCAGATTTCGCCTGGACAAAGCAAGACGGACAGGCACGGATTTTTAGTAGCCGCGGACTGAACACCTCGTTGCCTTGGTGCGTACATCCCGACCCTATCAAACCGGTCTTATACCGGGATCCTTAAAGTGGTCTCTTTTCAAGTCAGATTTCGAGCTTAGATGCATTCAGCTCTTATTCCTTAGCGCGTAGCTGCTCAGCAGTGCCCTGTCGGACAACTGATACACCAGTGGCGCCGCTACTCTGTTCCTCTCGTACTAAAAGTAGCTTACCCTCAGACCACAGACACCTCTAGTAGATAGTAACCGACCTGTCTCACGACGGTCTAAACCCAGCTCACGATCTCCTTTAATAGGCGAACAACCTCACCCTTGGCCGCTGCTGCACGGCCAGGATGGAAAGAACCGACATCGAAGTAGCAAGCTGCCGGGTCGATATGTGCTCTTGCCGGCAACAACTCAATTATCCCCGGGGTAACTTTTCTGTCATTTTTGGCTCGCACCAAGCGAGCTCAAAAGTTCGCTAGAACCGACTTTCGTCTCGTCATCCACTACTGTGCTGAATAACGTCAGGCTGACTTATGCTCTTACACTCTTCAGTGGGTTTCCGACCCACTTGAGTCAACCTTTGTGCGCCCTTGATATCTTTTCAAGGGCGTCCCGCCCCAGGCAAACTGCCCACCTATCGGGGTCCTCTTCTCAGAGTAAGGGCCGTAATTTCAGAAGGGTAGTGTCCCAATGGCGACTCCATCGATGCTGGCGCACCGACTTCGACGTCTCCTACCTACACTGTACATCCAAAATCACAACCCAACGACAGGCTGCAGTAAAGCTCCACGGGGTCTTCACTTCCCCCTAGAGGTCTCTAGACTGTGCACTAGAAAGTAAGCTTCACCGGACTCTGGCTAGGGACAGTAGAGCTCTCATTGATCCATTCATGCGAGTCGCCAATTAAGCGACAAGGTACTACGCTACCTTAAGAGGGTCATAGTTACCCCCGCTGTTTACAGGCCCTTCGTCCCGTTGAAACGGGGTTTCAGGTACCTGCACTGAGCAGGATTCAGAGATCGTACTAGCCCTTACGGGTTTGCGATCTCCTATGTTGGTATTAGACAGTTAGAGCTCTCTTGTCACTGCGACCTGCTGTCTTCACAGCAGGCACTCCTTCTCCCGAAGTTACGGAGCTAATTTGCCGAATTCCCTTAGCCAAATTGTTCCGACACGCCTTAGCCTTTTCAGCTAGGGGCACCTGTGTCAGTTCTCGGTACGGACCCATGACTCCCTTTTCACGGGTTCCCGGGTGCAGCTGACTTTCGCCATTACATATTCGCCCGCTTCTCGCCATTACGGCTCTCCACGGGATTCGATGCTTAGACGGCGCGACGGCGCCGCTCAGCCTGCCCAAAAACGTCAGTTTATTGTCATGAGGTACAGGAATATTAACCTGTTTCCCTTTCGGCGTACTCGAATTACGGTACGTCTTAGGACCGACTAACCCTCGGCTGACGATCATTGCCGAGGAAACCTAGCCCCTTCGGCGGTTAGGATTCTCACCTAACTATGCTGTTACTATTACCAGGATTTTCGTTTCCGCCCGGTCCACAGGACTTCACAGCCCTGCTTCTGCCCGAACGCAACGCCTTCCTACGAGATCACCTTGCGGTGCTCCGTGGTATCGGTGGTCGACTTGAGCCCCGTCCATTTTCGGGGCCCCAAACCTCGACTGGTGGGCTGTTACGCACTCTTTAAAGGATAGCTGCTTCTAAGCTAACCTTCCAGCTGTCTAGGGCTTAGGACGCCCTTTAGTATTAACACTTAGTCGACACTTAGGGACCTTAACCACGGGCTGGGTTGTCTCCCTTACGGACTACAGGCTTACCCCAGTAGTCCGGACTCCAATTGTCTACGACGACGGTGAGTTTGGAGTTTGACAAGCGGCTGAGGAATTTCTTCCCCGGGACCACCAATCAGTGCTCTACTTCACCGACTATCTCAAATTAGGTCATGCTACGACATGTTTCGGAAGGAACCAGCTGATGCCGGGTTAGATTAGCCTTTCACTCCGAGACGCAGGTCACACGAATGATTTGCAGATCAATACCGCTTGCGGTCCTCCACGTAGCTTTCGCCACGCTTCAACCTGCCCACGCCTAGATCACCCGGCTTCGGGTCGTATCCTAATGACTCCACGCACTTGTATACGTCGCTCCTCACCTTGCGGTTGCGAGCATGTTGCTTTCGCTTCGGCTTCCTATTTGAAAGTTAGCCATCGCCATTTGAATACACTCCCTGGCCCGTTCTTCAAAACGTAAGATATGACATTGGCAATATTACCCGTACTGCGGCCTCGCGACCGTTTCCTTCGTAATAAAGATCCTTTAACGCCATATCGCTCCATCGCCTCCAGGTTTCAGGCACTTTTAACCTCCCTTCTTGGGGTACTTTTCAGTTTTCGGTCACCCTACTAGTTCGCTATCGGTCTCAAGAAGTATTTAGTTTTGGAAGTTGGTGCCTCCCAAATTCACGCGAGAATTCCAACTCACGCTACTCAGGCTGTTTTCCAGATCCTTTGGTTGTTGTTTACGTGACTATCACACTCTATGGTCTAACGTTCCAGAAAAGTTAAACTTCAACCAGGTCGGATCTTTAGAAAAGCCTACAACACCACATCTCCCGCATGTTTCCAGCGGGATTCAGTTTGAACTGTACCGTGTTCATTCGCCATTACTAACGGCATCTCTTCGATTTCTTTTCCTGCCCCTACTAAGATGCTTCAATTCGGGGCGTTCCCGATCATTGCTGATCAACACGCAAAACGTGTTAGGAAGACCCATTAGGAGATCCCAGGTTCATAGGCTCCATGCACCTACCCTGGGCTTATCGCAGCTTGGCACGTCCCTCTTCAGCTCTTGAGCCGAGCCATCCACCTGAAGGCATATTAACCAGAGTCCATCTCACTTTGTCCAGTGAGCGTCTGATATATGCATGCATATACACGATATCATTGCGGCCGTCGTTGCTTCGACCGCTTCATCCTTCCCCGGAGACATTACTCTCCAGGTGCACTATTAATGGACTTGCAGGGATTCGAACCCTGGGCCTTCGCCTTGCAAAGGCGACGATCTTCCAACTGATCTACAAGCCCATAGAAGATTCACTTAGAATCTTACCTTGTTATCTCGGATCTGACAGTTTTTCGATTTCTGACCGGTAAGTGGTGATGGACTTTGTGTCCATCATGCTTAGGAGGTGATCCAGCCGCAGATTCCCCTACGGCTACCTTGTTACGACTTAACCCCCCTTGCGAAATTTAGGTTCGAACACGGCACTAGTCCATGCCCTCACCCATACCTCACTCGGGTGGTTTGACGGGCGGTGTGTGCAAGGAGCAGGGACGTATTCACCGCGCTATATTGAAACGCGATTACTACGGATTCCAGCTTCATGAGGGCGAGTTGCAGCCCTCAATTCGAACTACGGCCGGGTTTATGAGATTACCAACCCCTTTCGGGGTAGGGACCCATTGTCCCGGTCATTGTAGCCCGCGTGTAGCCCTGGAGATTCGGGGCATACTGACCTACCGTAGCCCGCACCTTCCTCTGGTTTAGCACCAGCGGTCCCCACAGAGTACCCATCATCCCGAAGGATATGCTGGCAACAGTGGGCACGGGTCTCGCTCGTTGCCTGACTTAACAGGATGCTTCACAGTACGAACTGACGACGGCCATGCACCTCCTCTCAGCGATTCAGGTAAGACCTTCAGCCTGACCTACATATTGCTGTCGCCCCAGGTGAGTTTTCCGGCGTTGAGTCCAATTAAACCGCAGGCTCCACCCGTTGTAGTGCTCCCCCGCCAATTCCTTTAAGTTTCAGCCTTGCGGCCGTACTTCCCAGGTGGCTCGCTTCACGGCTTCCCTGCGGCACCTGAAACGGTCGCACCATCCCAGACACCTAGCGAGCATCGTTTACGGCTGGGACTACCCGGGTATCTAATCCGGTTCGTGCCCCCAGCTTTCGTCCCTCACCGTCGGACCCGTTCTGGTAAGACGCCTTCGCCACTGGTGGTCCCACAAGGATTACAAGATTTCACTCCTACCCCTGTAGTACCTCTTACCTCTCCCGGTCCCAAGTCCGACAGTATCCCCCGGAGGCCTAACAGTTGAGCTGTCAGATTTCCCGGAAGACTGATCGAACCGGCTACGGACCCTTTAGACCCAATAATAGTGGCCACCACTCGGGCCGCCGGTGTTACCGCGGCGGCTGGCACCGGTCTTGCCCGGCCCTTGCTAACACCTGCTATTTACACAGGTGGACAGCCAACATAATATGCTGGCACTCAGTATTCCCTTATCGCGGTTTCCCGCATTGTAAAGTTTTCGCGCCTGCTGCGCCCCGTAGGGCCTGGATTCATGTCTCAGAATCCATCTCCGGGCTCTTGCTCTCACAACCCGTACCCGTCGTCGGCTAGTAGGTACATTACACCCACTACAACCTGATAGGCCGCAGATTCATCCTAAGGCACCGGAGCTTTTGACCACAGAACATTCCAGTATCTATGGTATATCAGGTATTATCACCAGTTTCCCGGAGTTATGCCTGACCTTAGGGCAGATTATCCACGTGTTACTGAGCAGTACGCCATGTTCACGAAGAACATTTGACTCGCATGGCTTAGTCGAATACTGATAGCAGTGACCTCTGGCAGGATCAACCAGAATTGTTGATCACACACAAAGGATTGTATTATGGAAGTCATTTAAGGAATCATTAGGAAAGAACTCTCACTAGAGATTCTTTACACATGCACATTAGTTGGTTAATTCCTTCATTTAGTAGTTATACACTACCGGTCAGAATTAACCGAACTGCCAAATCCAACGTCGGACAGAAACAGCTTCTGTCCCCACTAATAAGGCGGTGATCGTAAGTGTTCCGCGCGATTCACGCGGACTCCTTCAAAGGACATCATCACATATATACCTTTCGAATCATGAGATTCGAAGGCAAAGGATGGACCTTTGTGATACCTGCCTTGATGAAATTGAATAATTACTTCATCGAATGTTTCTCACGAGCAAGTTTTCCGGCACGGGCACCGCACCAGTGGGCTCGTCGCGAGCACCCTTACATAACAGGCTTACTATAAAAGCGTTGCGGAGGAATTGGGACTTATCATCATTTAACAATTGTTACATACAAGAGAACTTGATAGCAACCACAAAGAATGATCCAGAATGAGCTAAAATAAACTAAAGAACAGAAAATATATCATAAAAATAAAGAAAGGGAAAAGGAAAGACCATTCAATTCCCTTTATTTCTTGATAACATCCCTGAGTTTGATCCACTTACGAGCCATGATCACAGTCGTATCAGTGTTCTTGATGATCTTCTCCGGGAATACGCCCAGCAGGAAGTTCTTCAGGAAAGGCCTCGTAGTGGCCCCAATGAATACCACATCCTGCTTCTTTGCCTCCTCAGAGAGACCTTTTTCGATATTCTCTGATACGGTGAACTTCCTCTCAGTATCAACATCCTCAAAGTAACTTTCCAGATTCCTGAAAGCCGCTATCGCCCTAGCCTCATCCTCTGAAGACCTGCCTACATTGAACATCGTAACAGTAGCATTCTCCACAGATGCAAGGTCATGCGCCAGCTCTGCGGCAAGTTCAGCATGCGGACCACCGGCTGTGGGCAACAATATGCTACGTACATCCCTAAGGCCCCTGCCTGGCTCGAACCTTGCCACAACAACGTCACAAGGCGCTTTGAGCAGAATCGGATCAAGTGTGCTTCCAAGGACGAAATCACGGCGGAAGGTCCTGCCCCTCCAGCCCATGATGACCATATCAGGTTTCTCTTCATCGATGGTATCAAGGATAGAATCGGACGCATCCCTTCCAACCTTGATGATACCTCCTGCAGGGACATCCACAGAACTGATGAGTTCCCTCATAAGGGACCTCCTTTCATCGACATATTCATCAGAAGCTGAAAGCGGTGTCTGCTCAGGGAATGTCAGGACCTTCAGGAAGACAACGTGCCCGTTCTTCTCTTTTGCAACCATATTGGCAAGCTTCGCAAGATCACCTGCAGTTTCCATATTCTTGATAGGCACAAGGATCTTGTAACCTTCCTCAGCGAATGGCTTCTCTTCATATACCTTCTTGCGAAGAGATGTTGCACGCCTCTTGATCTCCTTCTCAGAATAAGAGAAGTAGAAGAATGAACCTGCAAGTACCCAGAACACAGTGATGCCTACAATAAAGGTCGTATCCTTGATATTCGTCACAAGATAATAACCAATGACAAGCTGCACCACGATCGCAATTATAGGAAGATAGGGAGCAAATGGCATCTTAAAGGCCCTTTTCAGGTCAGGTCGCCTGAACCTCAGGATAATAAGCACGGAATTGACCAGAATGAACAATATAAGGAACATCACATTCGCTGCGGAAGCGACAGTCTCGATGGGAGCAAACGTCATGGTCGCAATGATGAAATAACTGAAAAGGATGGCATAGTGAGGCGTTCTTCTCTTTTCATTGATCCGGGAAAGGGTTTCAGGCAGATAACCCATCCTTCCAAGGGCAAAAGCCACTCTTGATGAGGAATAGACAGTAGCGTTCATGGCACTTATCGTGGAAACGAAACCACCTGCAATAATGAGAATGGAACCGAATGCCATGATCTGGTCTGCGACCCGTATCATACTGAACTCACCTAGCTGTCCGAGATAGATCCAGCTGGGGCCGTCTACCTTAATGGCACCTATCAGGGCAAAAGCGACCATGATATAGACAATAACAGCAACCCACAACGAAAGCAATACAGCCCGTGGTATGTTCTTTTCCGGATCCTTGACCTCCTCTCCACTCTGGGCGATTATCTCATACCCTTCGAATGCTATGAACGTGAGACCCATTGCAACAAGAAGACCACCAAAACCGTTCGGCAGGAACGAAGGGTCTGCAAAGAATGCAACTGCCCAGTCAGGTGTGAGGATGGTCCTGTAAATACCGAAACATGCGAACACCAGAAGAATAGCGACTTTGAAAAGGGTGACCAGACCGCCGATCCTTCCGCTTTCCTTTGCACCAAGGTAATTAAGGTAGGCCATGAGAGTGACAATAACGAATGCAGAGCTGCTCATCAGCGCACCCTGGGACATCCCTTCATATCCCAAGAAGTGGATCACGAACTCTGAAAAGAATGCACCGAATGTGACCGCATAAAGCGAACATGCAATGGTGTGAGCCGCCCAGTCGACCCATCCGGCCAGGAATCCGAAGTGATTGCCAATACCCTCTTTTACCCAGAGGTAACTTCCACCCGCCTCCGGAATAGCAGAACCAAGCTCTGCATAGGCAAGTCCCGTAAATGTTGCTACAATACCATTCAAAAAGAATGCAAGAAGGACAGCAGGTCCTGCAATTCCCGTTGCTATACCGGTCAGAGCGAATATGCCCGCCCCGATCATCCCGGCAATCCCTATCATTGTTATATCAAAGAGCGTCAAGTCCCTGCTAAGACTTACGCGAATACCATTCTCATCTGACACACCATGTTAGAGAAACACATTCATTGATAATATTTTCTATATATTTTCCGGGACCTTAACGAAAATTCCGGACAGGTAAACAGAAATACTTGTATCAGAGATTCTGGAAATAATAAGTTTGAATATGGTGAATCCTATTTGTTTTTGATATTAGTGTGTTTGAGATTATCTACGATTAAGAAATGGTATGTTAAAACTAGTGCGGGAGGTGCGATTCGAACGCACGAACTCCTACGAGACAGGGTCCTAAGCCCTGCGCCTTTGGCCAGGCTGGGCAACCCCCGCAAAAACGAACAGACAGTAAAGATATTGTTTACATATTAATATTACGCACTTATACATTATGATTGAAGAACTAATTGATGGTAACCAGTAAGTATTGTTTTCAGTATCAAAACCTCCCTGTAGTCCAATGTCCTTTTTCATTCTCCCCCTACAGCATTTTTCAAAATGATCCTGGCATCGATAGATGATACGCTTCCGTCTTTATTCACATCCATGACCGGATCTAGAGGGATCTTACTAACTGACATCTGAAGTGCATAGAGTGCATCCAGTGCTGTATACGTACCGTCACCGTCACCATCCCCCATACCTTCCTCTATGTTTATCACAGTGAACAGGCCATTCCAGGTTTGTATCACCACAGTTTGATAATCATCTGCTCTGTTCGCTGTGATGGAGACGATCCCAAGAGGAGATGATGAACCCTCTGCCCCGATAACATCAAAGTTAACGTAGGCAATCGAACAGTCTCCGCTAAATCCTTCCCTGTCAGCAAGACTTATCTTTATGGTTCCGTCCATGATATTGTAGTCGAAAAGGGAATCCGTGGTCAGGCCACCTTTGGTAACCTTAGTTGCTTCTAAAACGGATGGGTCATAACTCAGTGTCATATCCATATTTCCAATATTTTCATTGACCCCATTCAATGTCAGTGGGATCTGTATGCTACTTCCGGCAGGCTTGCTCCGGGATTCAAAGGTAAGTCCTGACATAATGCCATCCCATGAATCAATGAAGGATACTTTAAGTGACGTTGGATCCAATACTTGGTCAGTTTTCCCATCGTCATCCTGATCAATATTCATACGATAGTCCTTATGATCAGTACCTAAAGGGATTGTTGCAATTGTACTCTCTGTGATTGGAACGTCTAGGAACTCGACCTTTGTCAGGTAATCTGAACGGGACACATTAAGATCCTGGATTTTAAGATTGAAACTGCCGCTATCCACAGCCTGGATTACCAGTGTGTACTCATCATTAGCATTTTGAACAAAAATGGCTTGAGGATCCTGCTCCACCTCAAGATAATAATACGCATTTGGTATGTCCCTCTCAAATGCTCCACTGGGAGTAAAACCAACATGTCGATTCTGGCTATCATAAAGATGTAGATTTACAGGGCTTTCTACCTTAATATTAAATGCCCTATGCAGAGACCAAGGCTCGAAATTATCCATAAAATCATATAACTCCTGTGGCTGAACGGAAACCCAGTCATCCAGATGTTGTGGAACTGGATAACATCCAGCCCTCTCATAGGCTGCTATCCCGAGACTAACGCAATCCCACAATTCTATCCCAGCTTCAGGGTTTCCAGGTGCTCGAGCATGAAACTGTGTCGATCCTTGTTTTCCAAACCAGTACCTTGCTTTACCCTGCTGAGTGAGGTCAATCTTTTGCAATGCAAATGTGATGATTTCATCCACTTCATCTTCATGAGGAGGGGGGTTTGTTGTCTTCCAGTCAAACTCAGGTTCCCCCTTTCCCATGGTTCTTCTGGCTTCATTCTTCATCCCATCCACCGTATTAAAAACAATTCCATTCCATCGAGACTCCACAACACAACCTATAATCCAGTCCCCGGGTTCTATGTAATGGCCCACTTCGGTAAGCATAAAAGCCTCGCCGTTCCTAAATACTTTAAGAGGAAGTTGTGCTTGGTCCATAACCTTGTAACTTTTATTAGCCTCAAAATCGCCAATATAAATCCCCACATGTCCGTAATCAGGTTTGAAAACTGTCCCGGACACCCACCTTACATAAGCTGTTGTAACAATACCTTCTGAGAAGAGCAAATATCCTTTTTTGAGCCCTGGATACTGTTTAGCAATCCGTTCCCTCTCCACTTCAATGGATGTTTTCTCCACTACCTCCTTCTCTTCTTTTATGCATTTATCCCCCCATACACTCAGGTTCCAACCTTCTGGACACTCACATTCACTTCCGTTGGGCACCGCACCAGTGACACATTCACATGTTCCGTTATCTACATCCCATACGAATTCTAGCAGTTTACCCGTACAATTGCATTTGCATTCATCAGGATTACTTTCCTTAGAGTCGTAGTGAGCACGAGTATCCATCTTCTGGCACCAATCTTCACACTTCACGCATTCATCATCATTTTTTCCATAGCCTTTCTCGCATATGCAACCACATTCAGGCCATTCACTTTTTCCATCCCATACAAAGTGCTCATTCACTTTACTACACCAGTCCTGGCAGCTTTTTCCATCTATAACTCTTTTCGCATTTTCTTCCAGTGCAGCAAAAAAGGACTTAACAACATCTTCACTACCCTGAGATTCAACGCGAATATTTATCACTGAATTACGGTAACGAATGTTCCCCACCATTTCATGAAATTCAGGATTTAACTCTGGCCTTCCACATAATATGACAGACCTATCTTCCGTACTTTCCAGGGTCTTACTCCAACCACCCATCCAGCCAGGGATTACGCTATTACACTCATCTTTTTCCCCGCGAGTAAAAATTTCCTTCACTTTTTCTTCGCTAAGTTCGAACAAATGCAATTCACAATTTGCCTTCCCCCCGGTTTTTTCATTTTCATAATAACAGTACAGTCTGTGTACTTTTGCATAATCCCCTTTGCCAGCTGTCATTTCGCCATATGTCCATACAGCATAACAATTGTCAGTGGCGGCAAACCCATATGGAAGAGTTGGCTGGCAATCGTTTTCGCTGAACACCGCATCGGCATTAGGCAAAGGTGTCTTAGCGTTTCCAATTCCGGCCACACACATAAATACAACTAATAGATAGATGAGAAGAACATGCTGTAAGCTCTTAGATGTGTTACTCATATTTTGCCCCCCACACGGACAAATATTGTATAATAATATCATTCCACCTGATCTTAATTAAAAATAACCCCGATCATTTGCAGAAAATAATGGAAAGGGATGTGGCAATGATCCCTGAACAGATCTAGGCCTTCCCGGATCATAGCTGAAACCAGGTGATCAGGTTTGAACTTGAATATTCTGTTTTATGGAGCCTGTGGGTGCACTCACTGATAGTCAGATAACCCCAAGCAGCCTTGAGACCTTTAGACCAATGTTTGCCACAAAGAAAGTAATGTTATTAACAAAGCCCACAGGTTCTATCACAATGTCTCCAGTTTCATAGGCATCCAGGAATGTATCGGCAGGCTGTTTCGATCCCATTATACCCCTAATGGTATCTTCATCTGAGTATACAATGACCGTCGGATCGATCTCAGAGCTCAGGCCCACCACTGACTGGAGAATTATCCTTGCATCCAGGGACGTGATAGCTCCGTTATCGTCAACATCGACATTTGAATCCTCTGCCATCTTTCCGGTAGACATCTGCAGGGCACACAGGGAATCCACAGCGCTCAGGTAACCATCACCGTTACAGTCTCCTTTTTCGGCTTTTATCTCGATCGCCAGCTTCTGGAATACCACGACCGTAGAATCCTCTGTCACTACTTTCAGTTCCAGCACATCCCCGTCATTCAGTTCTATTATACCGTAGATCTCCTCATTTCCAAGAAGACTGTTCACAATACCAGGGACCTTATCCACGTTCTGATTGTAAGCTGTAACCTTCTTGTTCATATCAGTGAACAGGCCTGCAGATGCTGTGTTTGCCAGAAGGATAAAAAGTAGAAATGAGAGCAGTATCATCTTCTTCATTTCCACCCCACCTTATCTTCTTTTGACAAATAACAGGGCTACGGCGATCGCACCAATTGTCATCAGCAGCATGCCTGCGTAACCTGCGCTTTCCGAAGCTTCCTCGGTAACACTGAGAGTTCCGTCAATGGTGGGAGAGATAACCTCTACAAGGTCGGTATTGTGTACTGCCACATCACCCAGTGTCAGAGTACTGGATGAACCTACATCACCAAGAACCTTGAATGATACGACTGCAACAGAACCATCACCGTTTATGCCGGAAGAGTCAGCCAATGCGATCATAACCTTCCCCTCACTGGCCGTATTGGACTCAATGTAAGCATTTCCGCCAAGTTCACCAGCTTCCACTCCCACAGCCTGCAGGACTGCCGGATCATACATAAGGGAAATATCCATACTTCCCACATCTTCAGCTCCCTCAAGGTTGATAGGAACCTCCACTATACTTTCGGCTGCGCCTGTGGTATCACTTACACTTATGACCATATCCTGTGCCGATGCAAGAGATACAAGACACAACAGACTAACTAACAACATCATTCTTTTCATATTATAACCCCCATTTCACTCCAATTTAGCAGAACTTCTCAGTATTTGTCTTGCATCGATCGATGTTACACTTCCATCTCCATTCATATCCATAGCCAGGTCCTCCGGTATCTTTCCCACAGCCATCTGGAGTGCATACAGGGCATCCAGAGCAGTAAGTTCACCACCGTCACCCTCTGCATCCCCCCTGCTTTCATCCAGACCTACCACCGTGAACACTCCATCCTTAGTAGCAATACTCACTGACGTCAGGTCTGCTCTGTTGGCAGAAAGGGATACGATGTCAAGGTCAGAGGATGAACCTTCAGCTCCTATCACGTCAAATCTCACCTGGACAACAGAACCATCACCTGAGAATCCAGCCTTATCAGCTAAACTGACCTTGATCGTACCATCAATGATATTGTAATCATAGAGTGAATCGCCTGTAAGGCTGCCTTTTACAACTTCAGTGGCTTCAAGGACGGAAGAATCATATCTCAGGGTCATATCCATATTCCCGATATTCTCCCGTACCCCGTACAATGTCAGAGGGATCTGTACACTGCTTCCCGTTGCCTTGCTGCGGGATTCAAAGGTCAGCCCGGTGAACTTGTCAGCAACAGGGTCTTGAGTAGTAGGTGTTTGAGTTGGAACTGCTGCTCCCTGACGAATTGCGTTGATCTCGCTTTGTGAAAGAGCAACACTGTAGATCCTCACCTCATCAATGACACCATCAAAATTGCCCCCATAGGAAGGATTGGAACCAATGTTGGTGTAATCCCATCCACCACTGAGTACTCCTTTTTCAGTATACACCTTATCGTTCACGTACAATGTTATTGTCTGGGTATCCTGATCATAGACCGTCGCTATGAAAGTCCATTCCCCTATCGTGGCAGGATGGAAACCCAGTACTCCGCCAGAACCGGTAAATGCGGACCATCCAAGTCCTCCTCCACGATTATCGATGGCTATCGTTCGGTCGTAACCCCCATTATCATGTGAGATGACGGTTCTCGATTCAAGGTCGGACTTGACCCAGGCAACTATGGTCAGTTGTGGAAGAGTGTCCGGATTGATATTGACCGGAGAACGTACATAATCGTCAGTTCCATCAAAACTCAATGCCTGACCCTTTGTTCCGGAAACAAAGGTAGCACCATTGTTTGTTCCATGGTTGTTGTTACCGGAATAGTCTCTGGCATCACCATCAAATGGATAGTAAGCAACAAGACCATTCTTAGAGACGGAGGTTGTACCTGTGGTCGGAGTAGATGTCGGAGTGGATGTTGGGACCGATGCACCCTGATAGATAGCACTTATCTCACTTTGTGAAAGGGCAATATTGTAGATCCGAAGATCATCCATCGAGCCTTTGAAGTATTCGGTGACTCCCGGGGGATCGATGCCTATGAGAAGCTTAGTATCTGATCTCGGGATAGAAACTGCTGTTGTTTTAGTGTCCTTGAGTTCCCCATTGATATAGAACTTCAGCTCACTTCCATCTTTTGTGACGGCAACGAAATACCACTCGTTGAAATCCGTTTCAGCATTTGACACGATATTCTGGCCGGCAATACGAACGCCAGAGTTCACTCCATTGGAACTGTGGAACAGAGCATATGGGCTACTTGAACCAAGTTGAGAGGACGTATCACCCTTTGAGAACACGACAGCCCATCCCCCTACACCTGCATCTTCCTTATTGAGCCATCCGGTGAAAGTGAAATCCTCTGTCAGGTCAAGAGAATCACTATCTTGAACCTCAATATGGCTCTTCCCATCAAAAGTCGCTGCAGAACTTCCTACTACACCAGAGCTGAAAACCATATTTCCCATAGGGGTTCCATGATTGTCATTGCCTGAATAGTCCTTTACATCACCATCAAAAGGATAGTAGGCAACAAGACCACTAACCGGAGCAGAGGTTGTACCCACTGCAGATGGGTCCATGAGGGCGAAGAAAAAGATGGTCACATGATCGCTGCCACCCGGACCATCGATCCCCATGCTCTCCACCCTTATGGTGTGGGTCTCTTTATCCAGACCGGATACTTCCAGATACTTTACAAATGCCCCTCCAGGATAGGTCGCATCACTTCCATAAGTATCCCCTGACCATACCTCCACGCCATCAACAAGAACACGTGCCCAGCCATCATTGGTATCACCCCAGAACTGGATACCTACCGTAGTTGTTGCTACGGTTGTCTCTGCTTCGACCCAATTACCTTCACTCATCAATGCGATCCACTGATTATAGCGCCAGATGGTCCCGTCTGTCGTGATCTGGAACTCGGACGGTGGTATGACATATACTGTATTTGCATATGCCACAACATCCAGAGGACTTGAGAATTCAAGGGCATTTCCGTCATACAATATAACATTCGCTTCTGCAGAAGCAACTGTTACGGACAAAATTAAAACTAACATAGATAATAAAAGAGCATGCAGTAAGCTCTTCGATATGAGATTCATACTTAATTCCCCCATTTGTTCCCCACGAACAAATTAGTTTACAATAGATATATCTGCTGTTAATATTAGTTAAGAATATCCCCCTTCATTTAAAGAAAAATACTATGCTGCTACCGAATATTCCATCTGTATATCCGAATCTGGCAATTGGGTCCTTCTTTGAATTTTCACTTACCTTGTTCGCAAATCCAATCAAAAATAAGTCGCATTTGAAGGAATAATATGTAAACTCATAAAAGCAATTTACCGATCATTCAGCCCATCGCTTTGAACATCGTAAGAGCCACATTCCGTTCCATCGAATGGTCCACCACTGGATGTGGATAATCAACTCTCTGAAGCTCCTGTCCTTTTTCAAGGGAATGGATTGCCTTTGGATCGATATCTGCAAGTTCAGGTATCCACTCCCTGACATACAGGCAGTCTGAGTCAAACCTCTTCTGTTGAGTCCAGGGATTGAAGATACGGAAATATGGTTGTGAGTCTGCACCTGTTGATGCGGACCATTGCCAGTTACCGTTGTTGACGCAGGGGTCGTAGTCCACAAGCTTACTGGCAAAGTAGCGTTCACCCCATTTCCAGTCAATATGCAGGTCCTTCACAAGGAAGGATGCGACTATCATCCTCACACGGTTGTGCATGTATCCGGTAGTGTTCAGTTCCCTCATCCCTGCATCGACGATAGGGAAGCCCGTCCTTCCTGAACACCATGCCTCAAAAAGGCGTTTGTCATTCATCCATGGAAGGTCCTCGAACTTCTTTTTGAAAGCATGTTCGAACACATCAGGAAAAGCAACAGCAAGATGAGTGAAGAAATCACGCCAGTGGAGTTCATTTATCAGTGTGTGTCCGGCACCAAGCTCATCCTTTACATAATAATAGAACTCCCGTATGGAGATGGTACCCAGTTTGTTATGAGCGGAAAGTCCTGTTGTCCCATTGATCGAGGGAAAGTCACGTTCATTGTCATAGTTCACGAAACTGCCAATATCCTGCAGGGTCTCCAGAGCATGGGTTCTGCCACCTTTTGTGAATAGATGATCGTTCCTTTCGAAAGACCAGATATCAGTGATCCCACAAAGTTCGATTCTGGAACCGTGGTCGATATCGCCTGAAAAGAATCTGCCTTCACCCTTCATTTCCGGAAGTGGGAACTCCATCTGTGAAGCCTTCCTGAAGAACTGGGAGAATACCTTATAGGGCTTCCCTTCGTTGGTCAGCACAGTTCCCGGTTCATGAAGGAGCGCATCATGATAGCTGAATACCTTGATGCCAGCATCATTACATACATTTTCTATTACTTCATCCCGCTTCCTGCTGAAAGGTGTGTAATCCCGGTTGAAGAAGACGGCATCTATTTCGTGATTTTTGGCAAGTTCCTTGATTATATCATCAGGCATGCCGGAGAAAAGGAAAAGTTCACCATCCCTTGATCGTAATTGTTCTTTCAGGTCCTCAAGGGATCCCAGCAGGAACTGGAACGCATTGTGATTGAAATGTTCTCGTTCCCTGTCCGCAAGTCTCGGGTCGAAGATAAAACATGGGACCACCTCATCGGACAGTTCCAGTGCCCGGTTCAAGGCTGTATTGTCATCAAGGCGAAGGTCACGCCTGAATATGAACAGGGATGTTCTGTATTCCTTTGTCATTCATTCCACCTCGATAGCGACCTCGTTGTGCATAAGGGCAGGCGGCACCCACGGAGGATCATAACGCATCAGGAAATAGTCTCCCTTTGTGGAGACATCACTGGCAGCAAGTCTTTGATCGAGGATAGAACGATACTTCTCAATGACATCATCATTTGCGTAGCCTGAGAATCCGATAACTGCAAGCTTTCTGGCAGGGATCGCATGAACCGAGACCCCGGAGTCATCAGGGATTGGGGCATTGTCCAGACCATAAGCATCAGGAAGTACGAAGGACATATTGACAAAGTCCCCTTCCTCTGAAGAGAGAACAGGAGCTGTCATATCGATCTTTGCATCCTTATCATTTCCTCCATAAATATAAGATGCAAGTGAAGAGAACGCATCACCGGAGTCTTTTGCAACTGTTGAGATGACTGTCATTTCCCCATACTGCCTGATCTCAACACCATCCCCTATATCATCAAGGACCTCATAAGCAACCCGTTCCGTTGTCATTGATACATACACCCCCGCAAAGAACCATGAGCCTGCTGTTACGGCTGCCACTGTCAATAAAGCGAAGATCACCCCTGCTTTATCCATAATTATAGATTACTTTGAAAATTAAAAGAGCCTTGTGGTCTGAGAATATCAGGCTTTTAGACCTTCCATCATACCTATATAGATAGTATAGTCCTATGTTATATTCCCAGATCAATTAGATATATTAACCAGACAAGTTCCTTAATGTGATAGAAGCTCTGATATTTGATATGGACGGCGTGCTCATCGACTCGATGCATCTGCATTCAAAAGCCTGGAAGACTGCTTTCATGGAAGTCGGGATAGATATCGATGAAAGAGATATATTCAGTCTTGAAGGGGAGAATGACCCGGGAATCGTGAAGATGGTACTGGACAGTAGCGGAAGTGATGCTGGCAGGTTCGATGAACTCATGAATTTGGTCCCGCATAGGAAGCATGAACTCTTTGACAGGGATGCTGTTACCATGTTCAGCGGTATCGATGAATGCCTGAAAGCATTGAAGGACAGATTCAGACTTGCTGTTGTTTCAGGTTCTGACAGAACTGTGGTCAAGGTGATGATGGACAGGTTCTTCCCCGGAGTTTTCGATGCCATTGTCAGCGGAGATGACACTGAGAAAGGAAAGCCAGAGCCAGACCCCTATAACAAAGCTGTGGAATTGCTGGGAGTTGAGAAGCAGAACTGCATCGTCGTGGAAAATGCAAGACTTGGGGTCATGTCTGCGAAGAATGCAGGGATATTCACAGTTGGAATACCAACCTACCTTGAAAGGAAAGAGCTTGAACATGCAGACATAGTACTGCATGACCACGAAGAGCTATTCAGGTTCTCAGGACTATTGCTTCGTACATGAGAAAGCATATTTCTCAATTCTTTTTCTTATATATGCAGGTCCATCCAGGACCTGTGCCTGTTCTTTAAGTTCGGATGTCCTTGACCTGAATGACTCATCGTCTATCAATTGACGGATGGAATCAAGCAACTCCCCAGGGGTGGCAGAGTAAGTGAAGAAAAATCCGTACCCGTTCTTTTCCAGAAGGCGGGCATTGTTCTCCTGTTCATTATGACCCTGATCAGGGAAGGAGATGACAGGCAGACCGAAGCTTAATGACTCTGTGAGAGTACCGTGGCCTCCGGTACATATCACAAGGTCACTGGACCGATAGTAAGGAAATGGGTCAGGGATGAGTTTCTTTATGTCCACATTATCAGGTACGTTATCCAGCAGGCCATAGTCAAGGTCAGGGCCTCCTATCAAAGTATAATTGATGTTCAGGTCCATTTCCGCTGCCTTGAGGATCATCCTGAATATCTGGAGCCGGTATCCGAATCCCCCTATACTGCAGAGTACATGAGGTCTTTTGACATCGTCCTTCGGGACAACTTCATCGAACCTTTTCCTGAGGACAGGACCTGTGAACTCCACTTTGTGCTCCACTCCTTTTGGAAATGACAGATTGGAGCCACATATGGTGGATGGTGGTTTGAAGTCCGGGACGAATATGATATCTATATTATTATAGATCCATGTGTAGAACATCCTCACGGCCGAACCTGCAAGAGCCACAGCTGGTCCTTTGCCTTTGAAGAACTCCTCCATGCTGGACTGGTTGACTATCATACCCCGGTTTATGCCCCTCCTTTTAGCTGCGAGAATGCCGAGATAATAACCATCCGATATCACAAAATGCGGGTTTACCTTTTTGACAAGGTCTGTGACATTTTTGATATTTCCGATAGAGATGGCGCCTGCTGTTGCCATTATGGAATTCCTGAGGTCCAGTGAACCGTTCTTTCCGTTGAGTTTCAGTTCCTGCGGGACCTCCATTACACTGAGACCTGACCTTTCGATGAGTTCCTTTGAGTATCCATAGGCTCCGATGGTCACATCATGACCTGCAGAGATCAGTTCATTTGCAAGGGAGATGCAGCGTCCGGTATGACCCAGACCTTCACCACAGACGAAGATAAGGAACCTCATGATATCACCATAAGATCACATGGACCACATGGATCACATAAATCATAAAAAGAAGCGTCATTCAGGGCTGCAGCAGATAAAGAAGAGAGCATAAGAACAATTGCAGGTATTTTGTATATAGAAGTTACTAATATAGAGTACAGTGATATATAGAGATATCAGATACGAATATAGATAATAGTGATAAAGTATTTATTTTAAACTTCCGACCTGCATATATAAAGAAAAAAATCAATGCGGGTGTGAGAAGTTGTTCTGTAATAAGATTAATTCGAAGCATAGGATACTTCCTTCAGAAAAGGCAGCAGAACTTATCGGGAAAGGATGGAATAAAGCAGACCTGCACGTACATACATCCTGCTCTTACGACGTACCCGCCAGCAAGTTCACCAGACCGGCCAACCTTATGCAAAAAGGGCTCAATGAAGGACTTGATCACATAACTTTTACAGATCATGATACAGTGAAGGCCTATGATATCATGGGATGGGACAGGGAAAGACTCACAACAGGGGTGGAGATATCCATCACGGACATGGAGAATGTGGGTCACACTATACACATCAATGCATTTGACTTCGACAGGAGACACTATGCAGAGATAGAACCTATAGTTCAGAAGGAACAGGACATCTACAGTCTGCTGGACTACTTTAGAAGCAATGACATACTTCACATGTATAACCACCCATTCTGGTTCAAACCGGGTGAAAAACCCAACCTTTTTGCAGTGCCGGAACTTGCGAAACAGTTCCCTGTGATAGAGTATAATATGCAGGACCTGACGCAGAAGAACTTCTTCTCAATGGTGCTGGCACAGCGTTACAGGAAAGGGCTGGCTGTGACCACCGACAGCCACACAGGAAGGATCGGGAGGGTCTACACTGTGGCAAAAGGTGACACTTTCAGAGAGTATTTCAGGAACATCGAGAGGGGCAGGTCCTTCATGATGATAGACGAACCTATCTGGAAGCATATCAGCCATGAACTGAATGCATGGGTGGAGCTTATCTTCAATATGGAGAAACGCATGACAGAAGAGGGTGGCTACTCTACGGGTGTGGAGGTATTCGATAGGGTTGTCAGCCTCTTTGTCGATGAGAACAGGAAGAAACACCCGCACATCAGCAATGCAACCATGCATCTAGCACAGCATTTCTTCGGCTCCGGGCTGCCTTTCCTGTTATACAGGATATCGAAACAGCCACAGGTTTCCAGGATCGGTCGTGTCGTGAAAAATTGAATATAGGAACTGGCCGGAACTGAGTGAAAGTATTTTTAAGAGATGCATACATATTTGCACCGTTGGTTCTTAGAGCCGGATGTTTTTTGGTGTTAAGATGAAAGTTATGATCTTTGTTTGTGGTGAAGGGTTAGGACACACCAGCAGATGCATCTCTATTGGCAGGGAACTTGTGAATGCAGGCCATGATGTCCATTTTGGTGCTTACGGTTATTCCAGGGAACTTATCGAACGTAAGGGATTCATCACCCATGAAGTACCCTCGGAGATCACACTTGTAGGCAAGGCCGGTTCCCTGAATATGAAGAGGTCCATTCTTGCAACATTCAAGAGAGGGCAGTTCCTCAGCCTGATAAAGATCCGCAGGTTGCTCAAGAGGAACAGACCCGATGTTGTTATATCTGACAGTTATTTCATGGGAATGATAAGCGCCAGAACACGCAACATCCCCTGCCACATGATAGTCAACCAGTCTAACATGGAGGAGTTCTTCAAGGGCAAGGGCGTGTCCAGCAAGATACTGGCAGAGATCGTGAAGAAGTCATACACCGGCATGTTCAAAGTGCCCGATAAGGTGATCATCCCGGATTATCCCCTGCCGCATACGGTGTGCAGGAAGAATCTGGAATTTAAGAAAAAGACATGGAAAAAGGTATTCTTCAGTGGTCCGCTCATCGGAAAGACATATGATGAGACTACTGCACAGGAACTGGGACGCCCGCATGTACTCTGCACTGTTGGTGGTTTCGGTTACAGGGAACCTATCTTCAGGAAGGTGATAGAGGCGGCAGGCATGGATAGTTCCATCAATTATACCCTGCTCTCAGGTCCAAGCGTTGATCCCGAAAGTCTCGGGACCCTGCCGGAGAATGTGACCATCCTGAAGTTCATCGATGACCAGTTCCCATACATGAAGGCCTCGGATGTGGTTATCGCACCCGGAGGCCACAGTACCATGATGGAAGCCCTGAGCTTCGGAGTTCCCATGATAAGCATCCCGGACCAGAAACACAGCGAGCAGCAGAACAATGCCCTTGTTATCGAAGAGGACGGCCTCGGGAAGAGACTGGACTATTCCGCATCTCCCGAAGATATACTCCGAAATGTCAGGCTGCTGATCGATGATGAGAAATACGGGAACAAGCTTGCTGAGATGCGGGATATGGCCTCGGAGCTGAACGGACCGAAGGCTGTGAGATTGATGCTGGAAAGCTGCATCAGAACGTAAATAATAAAGAAATCACTAAATCTTTTTACTCCTTTGTTTGGTAATTTATATAATAATCATATAATATATTTTTTTAAATAGAAATCCATATAAATAGTGAACAATATACATTGTCTGCTTAGTGTAGAAATTAGCAGCTATACTAACTGTTCACTTTACTTTTGTGAAAAACATCATACAATGGGCAGATCAATACCAAATGGTGGCCTGAATGATATATGGAGAAATGGAATTTTTAGGGATCATTGATATTCCACGCATCAATACGATGTTCTATATAGATACCTCACGGTGGGATCAATGGAAAGTAACCCTTTACGATGACAACCTGGAGATCCAGACCTCATGTAGTGTGCTATCTATTAATTTTAAAGATATATTGATCGTCGATCGGCCTTTACCGCAGGCTATTGTCAGTAAGATCCAGAACTCCAGCAGGCATGGTTCTGTGATGGCTATTGACTATAAGAAAAATGCAACCTTTGGTACTGGTGAAGTGGTAAATTCAATGATGCTTGCCGGTAAAAAGTCGGACATTTCCAATCTTAAATACATGCTGATGAGCCTTTTAGGATTGAAAGCTGACCCGCTGATCGGAGAGATGAAACCACAGGAGATCCATTTGTTGTTCCTTCTGGCTTCCGGAGTAAATAGTTCGGACATGCTGCTACCTATTTTTGATGGCGATGAAGAACTGATCAGAAGAACTTTTGTGTCTCTTAAAACAAAGAAACTTGTTGACGAATATGCAAGTATCACCCCCCAGGGAGCCGAGTTAATAGAACGGATGAAAGAATTACAAGTTGATCCGCTAATTGAGAACCTTGGTCCAAAAGATGCGCGCTTGCTGTTTCTTTTAGCTTCGGGAGTAAAAAGCAAAGAAATGCTGCTACCTATTTTTGACGGAGACGAAGAGCTGATAAGCAAGATATACACATCCCTCAAAGCAAAGAAGTTAGTTGATGAATATGCCAATATCACTCCTCATGGAGCCGAAATTATAGCGAAGATGAAAGGTATCGATAAAAAGAAGCTTGGTTCCAGTGCCCAGAGAGAATTTGAAAAATTGTCTACTACATGGAACTATCTGGATACAATGGCTGCAGGCAGTGAAGACCTGATCAGGATAATATGGAAATGTGGCGATTCATCATTGTGTGGAAACCTGGTGGTAACTGAAATTAAAAGGTTTATTAGTAGCAGCAACATCAGACAGATCAAAATTGAAAATCCTGAAAATACGCATTATATAGATATCATTGTGAATGCTACAGATGATTCTAAAATGTTAATGAGGTCAAGGGACTACTCAACCCTTATTGCACTTTATGGGATGCTTAACAGAGAGGAAGATGCCCAGATCCGTATTCTCTTCTGCTTTTATCTTGGTTATACGATGGAACCGGATATACTGAAAATTCTGAATATACCCCGTTCCCACTATGAAAGACATTTCGCCATACTTGTATCAAGTAGCCTGGTCGACATGGATAGTAAAGAACTGACAAACGCAGGTGTAAAACTTATTTCAAGGAAGATCATTGGCGATGTTTCTGTCCTCTTTGAATGGAACTCTTCTGACCTTAAAGATGAGAACTTTAAAAGAATGGAGGACAGTAAAAAGGCATGTGCAAAAAAGAAGGTTCTTGATATACTGCAAAGTAAATACGATAAAAGAAATAATCCCGAGGCAGAAGCCCGGGTTTCAAGATAGACAGTTCCTACAAATGTCTGTCTGATCTGTCGGTCAGATCTGTTTTTCAATGTATTACAAGCATCCGATGCTCTTTTTCGACCCCATAACCGCATAATAAAAGAAAAGGAGCCACCGGCATCTACCGGCGGCTTGTGGTGGTTGGTTGGTATATAGATAAAGAACCTACAGACCGATATCAAATGGCCTGTAATTCCCCATCTTCTTCATCTTCAATTCCCGGATGTTATGCCAGATAGCCTTATCCAATGTAGTAGGTGACCTGCACTGACATCGAGACAGTGGACTCTCCCGGCTGGATAGGTGTGGAGACTCCTGCTTCCTCCATCTCCATTGCAGCATCCATTGCATAGTAGACCCTGTTGTTCCCGCCTTCGTTTATGGATGCGGTCTGCACGCCTTTTATCTTAAGACCAAGGCTGTCGGCAAGTATCTCGGCCTTTGAGGATGCATCGGCTACTGCTTCATCCATGAGATCCTCACGAAGCTCTTCCTGCTGCTCGTCGGATACGGAGAAGGAGATGCTTCCTATCTGGTTTGCTCCGGCTGCGGCTGACCTGTCGATCACATCACTGAGGATGTCGAGGTCGGTGGTTGTGACCTCCACGCTGTTGGATGCGGAGTAACCTGTGATGGTCCTGCCTTCATCATAGTTGTAGATAGGATACACGGACACATAGGAGGTCTGTATCTCTTTGTCCTCAAGCCCGAGTGCCTTCAGTTCTTCTATGACCGCGCTCATGATTGCCGCGTTCTCACTGGCAGCCTCTTCCGAGGTGTCAGCCTGTACCACGGCACCTATGCTTATCTGCGCCGTGTCAGGAGTTACCTTCTGTTCTGCATACCCGCTCATGCTTATGGTGTCTGCTGTTCCTGTACCTGTTCCCGTTCCGCTCTGCGAGATGCCGTATATCGTCAACGACATCACCACCAGTACGACCGATAGTGCAATTATAGCGAAATAGGATCTATCGCTTTTGTTATCAGATGACATATTCACTTCCTCTTGTTCTTTGATCTCTAACCGGGGATTCTGACCGGTTATTGTGTAATATATAGAAGGCGTTGTACATATTAAAGAATTGTCTAAACTGCGAGTTGAGTTGTAGTTATAGATGGAAGGAGAGGGAGGGAGATGTTAGAAAGAATTAGATAATAAGGTTAGTTAATGAGAAAAAAATTGTTGGTAAACGAATTAACATATAAACTAAAAATATACTCATAAATATCAGACCCTGTTGCAAGAGAAACACCAGAATGAAGTTGTGACACAAAATAAACCATAGAATAATTTAATTCAGGCATCAATTGTTTCCTTTATCAGGAAAGTGGTTCTTTTGCTGTAAGTTAGAACATCAAACTTTAATGCATAATATCCTACATTCATTTCTGTACTGTTTATGTAAAATTCATATTCCCCATTTCCAAGGTAAATACCACGCAAAATATTGTTTTCTACTGTATCATATTCTTCTTTGCTACCAAATTTTAGACTTGAAACCGGCACAAAAGATGGTTCGTTCTCTTTATACAAATACACAGTTAGATTGCCATTTAACCCATTAATTTTAACGTTTATGGGAATAGGAGATTCATCCAATTCGTAAACGGACTTCATATCCAAGTCAATACTTGATACTGGGATATTAAAATTTAAAAGTATAAACAATGAAAAAAGAAGAATTAGGTTAATCAGCGATATGGTAACTTTTTTATTATTTACATCATCACTGTTTTCATTGCTATCAATGTAAGCTTTTGAAAGAAATTCAACTAATAACAGAATAGATAAAGATAATAGTGAGGAAATTATTGCGATGGTGATGATTCTATCAGGAGTACATGTGATACTACCATACACAACAAATAAAAAAACAGTGGAAAAAATAAATGTTAATAGATGAAATATTTGGTCAAACTCCTCATTCATAGAGTCAAGTCGAAGTTTGAATTCAATCCTAGCACTAGAAATAATAACTAAAGATATTGTCAAAAGCATAGAAAATATAGAAAAATCATCATCATTTAGTAAAGAAAGACAATAAACAAACAATACCATAATTAATGCTACATAAATAAAAAAGAAAGATGCATCATATAATGAAGAGCAAAACAAATTCATTTTCCTTTTGAGAGGAGATCCCATTTGATAAGAAAGTGCATACCCTTGAAGAAGAATAAACACTAGCAATGTGAAAATAATGACATATATACAAAGGTGAAGATAATATAAAACTAACCAAGTAGAACCTACTTTTTCAACAAAAAATTTAGGAATTACTGTATATAAAATTACAACAAATAGTCCTATTAAACTAATTGCAAAAGATAATCTTTCCTTGTATTCGCCTGAACTAGGGGAATTGACATTATTTGAAGAATCTAATTCATCCATTCACTTACATTCCTTATTAACACAAAACAATCCAAATTATTTATGATAATCATTAAAGGGTTCATCTAATATTAGTATTATTCTTTTGCATAATAGAGCCTCACACCCCTTTACTTATGGAAAACAGCAGAAAAATCATAAGAGTTTTAACTCTTTATCACAAAATTAAGCAAAAGAAAAGTTAAGTGCGCCGACCGGGATGTGATGTCTGAGAATCATCATAATGACTCCCAGAAATCCCGCGCACCTTTCCGATTATAGCAATCTTGGAACCGTCCTGGTTCGATAGAAAAGACGGTTCATTTTTCATCCTGTTGGCGCAGGCTTGCCACATTAGAAGGTATTTGCTAATATCTATTGTGTCTATATATAAGTTTCATTCGTGTTTTTTTGGTACTATATACAACTGATTTGTTTTTTATATAGTGTTGCTGAAATCCAAATGTTTAAATATAGGTCATTCTAATTTTTTTCTATTCAGGGTGTGGCAACTCTGATATAAACTTAAATGGTTCGATTGAAATGAAATTCATCAATATTGTTAGCATTAGCTTTAGCTGTGCGCGCGCTTCCATGAAGGAGGCCTGACACTTGGCTAGAACACATTATTCTGTACGTCAGAATGATAGAGGTTTGTCTGTCTGCATTCCCAAAGAGGCAGCTGTTGCTTTAGGTATTGTCGGCCTTGATGGTACTTTATTGCAGTCTGTTGTTAAAGTTGATCTCTCTCCTGATAGGTCATCTCTGACAATCAAGCCCTATTCATGCTGACATATGCAGCCCGAATTAAGGTCTCCTACTCCTGATTGGGAAAATATCAATCAGGACAGAGCAAAACAAACAAAACGACATAATCGAAAGATCTCTAAACTGCACTATCCTGCAGAGTCCATAGAGGACTTTGAACCCCCTGAAGAGCGATTCGATCCTCTTACTACTCCCATGAATAAAGGTAACTTTACAATACCTGGTGAGGGGCAAAAGCCTTGTTATTGTCATACAAGGTCGTTAACCCACATGCATAAATCTGGTAACGGTGCCGCTTCAACCTTCAAGACATGTAAACTATTGCGCTGTCCTTGTTGTGGTCAATTCAAAACCGATTCTCTCACTTTTAAAAACTCTGTTCTTGTAGAATGTTATGCCCTGGTAACTGGTGACCGTCCATTTCGTTACATCGGTTCGATGCACACTGATGTTCAGGATAACGTCACCTTAAAAGATATCCGCAATTTCAAACGTAACGTAAAAGATCGTGTAAAACGCCAGGGTGTAACAGCTGGTATCCAAATATTCCACCCATTCAGGTTAAAAAAGCATGTACAAGATGCAATACGTGTTCTCAATGGCGAAAATACAACATCCGGAGGCTTCTGGAGCTATGTCAGGAACCCTTCTAATATTGAAAAAATAAATGCTTATCTTGGTACTGAATATCGAAACTGGCGTGATTGTTCCAACCTTTCAATACATGTTCATGGTCTTGGATTTCCCTCTCATCAAAAGATCACCGGTGACAAAAAAGTAGTCATTCGCAAACTGCAGAAAAAAGACGGTACTTACACACTTGAAACAACAACTGACCTTGTAAAACATATCCGTTATCTGATGACCCATGCCGGCGCGTTAACAAATGTTGATGATGAATCCCGGATGCAGGCATGTACACCCTTTGGTGATCTCCACAACTGGAAACCTGAAGAATATCTTACACAAGAAGAGATCCAGGGAATACAGGCCGACGTCTTGCAGGTCCTGAACGAGAACAGGACAAAACCCTATACATTCAATGCAAAAGGCGAACTCTGTTATCTTGGAGATGAGGCCACATCTGACGAAAAACTAAAAGATCAGGGATATTATCCCTTACATGAATTATTTGATGCTTATGATGAATTCACTGCAGAGTGTCGACAAGGCTGGTTAAGCTCGATAACCAATGAGGCTAATCTTGAATATGTGCTGTATCTGATGAGCGAACGCTCTCGAATTCTGGATGATAAAACAATACCGCAAAAACTGCGGTGTCTTTTCCTGCAGGATCTTAAAGATCCCCCTGATAGTTTTGAGATCATCGAATTAGATTGGTGAGGCTGGCATATGATAGAAGAAAATAAGATATGTGAATGTGGAGCACCTGCTCGACATACAAGTAAGTCCTGGGATAGGACCGTGTATAGATGTGACGAATGTTATGAGAAATATCTATCTAAACATGGGGTAAAGTGGCATTGAGTTAATCCTAATAAAAATATTAACTTTTGAGCAGGCATGTTTCTTCTTACTACTTGGCAATCAATGATTTTTTCAGACATATCATCTTTTTCCATAGGTTCAAAATCACAATTTTTCTTTTGATATTTCCTTGTACTTGCCATATGCCTGTAATGCTTCTTCCTTTCTACCAAGTTCATCAAGAACAAGACCTTTATTGTACCAGGCTAAAGCAAAATCAGGATTTGCAGTTGTTGCTTTCTCATATGCCATTAATGCCTCTTCCTTTCTGTTAAGGTCCTCAAGAACAAGACCTTTATTGTACCAGGCTGAAGCATTATTAGGATCAATTGTTGTTGCTTTTTCATATGCCTGCAGTGCTTCTTCCTTTCTGCCAAGGCCCTCAAGAACAAGACCTTTATTGTACCAGGCTAAAGCAAAATCAGGATTTGCAGTTGTTGCTTTCTCATATGCCATTAATGCCTCTTCCTTTCTGTTAAGGTCTTCAAGAACAAGACCTTTATTGTACCAGGCTGAAGCATTATTAGGATCAATTGTTGTTGCTTTTTCATATGCCTGCAGCGCTTCTTCCTTTCTGCCAAGATCCTCAAAAACAACACCTTTATTGTGCCAAGCTGAAGCTCCATTAGGATCGATAGTTATTGCTTTGTCATATGCTTGCAGTGCTTCTTCCTTTCTGCCAAGGTCATTGAGAACATTGCCTTTATAGTGCCAGGCTGAAACATAATCCGGGTCGATGGTTATTGCTTTGTCATATGCTTGCAGTGCTTCTTCCTTTCTGCCAAGGTCATCAAGAACAAGACCTTTATTGTACCAGGCTAAAACATAATCCGGGTCGATAGTTATTGCTTTGTCATATGCCTGCAGTGCTTCTTCCTTTCTGCCAAGTTCAGCAAGAACAAGACCTTTATTGTGCCAGGCTGAAACACCATTAGGATCAATCGTTATTGCTTTTTCATATGCCTGCAGTGCTTCTTCTTTTCTATCAAGGTCATCAAGAACAATACCTTTATTGTGCCAAGCTGAAGCATCATTAGGATCAATCGTTATTGCTTTATCATATGCCTGCAGTGCTTCTTCCTTTCTGCCAAGTTCATTGAGAATATTGCCTTTATTGTACCAAGCTTTGCCAAAATAAGGGTCAATAGATATTGCTTTGTTATTTGCTTTTAATGATTCCTCTATTCTTCCAAGAGCACTAAGGACAACACTTTTACTGGACCAAACTGCAGCATTGGCATCATTAATTTTTAAAGCCTCTTCTATACAATAGAGTGCATCTTCAAAATTGTTTTTATAAAATTTACTTGAAGCAAGATTTAGGTAATCTGTAAAATCGAGTTCATGTCCAAATGTTTTTAACAAATCCAGTGCAGGTATTGCCGAATCAAATTTATCAATTTTAGATATTATTTCTTTAGATGGCTTATCTTCAAGGGGAATCAGACCAACTACAGATTTTATTTTTTCAATGTAATCATCTGCAAAATTTAACTTGCTTTCTAATAATTCAGATAGTTTTTCAGTTTTTGTTTCTAGTTTTTTCCATTTCCTGTATTCAAAACCAAGAATAGCTCCACCGATAGTGAATAATATTGCAATTAATGCTATCAAAGCTGTTATTGCAGTAAGGATTGCGTTCAGTATTGACAAAGAACGATCCAGGTTTTGATTTGCTAATAACAAATATTGATTTTCATTAGTACTTTGTAGCCCTATATTATCTGAAGATGAAAATGAAATATTGCTGATATTTGAAGATAGATTTTCCTTATACGATGAATTATTATATGCTAGTGCAGAATTCATGATAATTGATATAATTAAACATAAGATTACTGTCTTACATAAGGAAAATCTCATACCGACTAATAAACTTTGTATAATATATAAGTTATGAACTCTTATACTATCGAATACATCAATCCAAGTATTTCCAAAGTATCTAAAATCCTGTGGCTAGAAGCAGCTCATCATGTACCAATACATTAGCCACCTATCCCGTAACAATAGCAAGGGTGTGAGCGGAGAGGGGCCGACTGGCCGAGCCCCTCGGGAGCGGAACCCTGCCCGAAGTTTTTGCTAGCCCTGACCTTGCTTTAAACTAAAATTCCTATTCAAAATTTAATCGTATATCCGTTCAGTTCATCATCCTTACAGTCCTTACTTTAATCGAACTCCCTTTACGCTTCTGTTTCTCATTCCTTCTAAACTCGTTTTGTGTGTGTAACTATACTCACATAAAAATTCATGTTTAAATATCCCTTCTCTCAAACTCGTGATTACCCGAAGGAGGGTGACATGATGAAAGACAAAGAAGTTAAAACACTAGTTTTCATGGGCGGTTCCATTGACATAAAAGCCCAGGGTGAGTTCACCAACGATAAAAATGAGGTCGTTAAATATGCTCCAAAAATAGACGTGAGCACCATTGTAGACCATAAAGGCATAATCAAGCCTGAGATCTTCAACAACATGCTCGATGCATTGAGCAAGGATACCGATGCAAAACAGGCCATAAAAGAGCTTGCTTCCTGGAAACCCAACTAACTCCACCGATGAGAGGGCCACCGTATGCCAACCATCAAACCTATACTCTTTTTTCTGGCCCTCTTACTCTTCATAGTTCCTGCATCTGCCAACGTTTTCCATAATGCTGATTTTAGTGCCGGAACATTGACTAATTGGTCTTCTTCAAGCTCAGGTTACACTGGGGGTTCTGTTGGTGTTATTTCTGGTTCAGCATACATTAACCACTATGCTGAAAGAACAGGAAGTTCTTCTAAATCAGGATATCATGAAATATACCAACCTGTTGATTTTTCCAAAGTGACCGGAGATACATTAAGTTTTGATTTTAAATGTTCTGAGATCACATATGGCGGATACGGTAAATTCTATGTTTATGTTGGTACCACTTTAGTTTACTCTTATAGTTCTACTGTTTCGTGGACTCATGTAGATGTTGATCTAAGTCCTTATTCTTTCACAGGAACACAAAACATTAGATTCCAGTCTTATGGTTATTCTTCCTCATTATATGAGTCAGGAGGCATGAACAGTAATGTTGATAATGTTAATTTAGAAGGTACTCCATACGATGAGGAAGTACCTAATAACAACCTTGTAGAATTCGCCTATGATGAAGAACAGCCTGATACCTGGATAGATGTATCCTATTACATCGATGACCTGCAGGAAAGTACATCAGAATTTGATGGTTATGTAACTCTTGATCACGACTATTCCTATTATCTTGAATTCGACTATGACACCGAGCCTGTTCAGGTAACTTTACCTTTTACCCTTAACTCTGCATCCGGTACGAAGCAGTTCCTGACCCCTGCATTTCCATCTTACCCTGACACAGTCGAGGTATCCCTGGTAGAGCTATACAGAGTAACACAAACATGGTCCGGCCTCTCAACTGTCATAGAGGAAACTGAAACTACCCTGGCAACCGATACCCTGACCGTTACAACATCGGCAAACAACACGAACAACGAGACATTACCCGAAGAACCTGAAGAACCAGAGGAACCTGAAGACCCTATACTTGATCCTCCGGAAATGCCTGATGATCCTTTCCAGGACGGAACAGAAGAGAACAACGAAACAGGGTCCTACAACTCCACATTCCTGAGCGGATATTATGGTTCTGTAGATTCCGTTGCTAACTACCTGTTCCAACCTACCGAGAACGGATTCACCTTTCTTATGTATCCGGTGAATGCCATTAACGATTCCATCAATAGTGCAAACACATACCTTCTATCCTCAACTGCTGAAATGCAGGGATACAACCCTATTGTAGCCACCATATTTGCACCTGTAGTTAATTCAATGCCTCCAAAGGTTCAGGCTTTGATAACTTATAATCTGGTCTGGCTGATGGTTCTGATGATCTTCAAGAGGAAATGACCATGAGCTTACTTGATATTGACTTTGAACAGTTCCTCAGTGAACTTCTGTATGCTCTCCTTTATCCCCTTAAGGTCATATTCAGCCATTTGACAAACATAATTCAGATCATAATAGGTTCTTTCGTTGGCCTCATAGATTCCCTCTTCACCTTCTTTGATTCCCTGTACTCTCTGGTCAGTACCTTTGTCAGTCTCTGGATGCCTTCTCCCTGGATCCTTCTAATCCTGTTAATGCTCACTATTGTCTTTTTATTGCGTATCTACTGGTTCTTTAAGGACGTTGAGATACTGGGGAACAAGATATGAGCGACTTTCTGCTAGCATTTGGATTTTTCCTCAATGTTATTGTAATGCTCTTCCAGATGCTTGACAATGTCATCATCTTTGATACTCATACAGTCCTTGACCTCTTACTCGCTTTTGAATTTGTAGGTGTCACCCTGTGGGGTATCTTTGAACTTATCGATGACAACTCGAAACATTCGGAGGACTCTTAATGACCTTTCAACTCGCTGACAATCTCTTCAATTCAACTATTGCAACCTCATCCTATCCATGGGGTCAGGATGTGATCATCGCTTTACTGTTAGTGATAGCATTCTGTGAATTATTACAAACCTTCTACATGCTCTACAGGAGGACTTCTAACAATGACTAGTAACGTAATGCCGCTTATCTATGATTTCCTTGGTACTCCTACATCAGATGTGACTTACATCATCTGCATGCTTGTAGCTGGCTGCTTCCTTGTTCTCGTCTTTGTAGGCGTAATTGATCTTTTCAAGCTCATTGGTTCACACATAGGAAATGGGGGGAGGTGAGAAAGTAGAATGGGAACCCAAGAAATGCTCGATAACCTGTCAATAGTGATCATCTGGTTCATCGGTATTGCAACCGATGTAATGATGCTATTCCTTGAAATGCCTCTTGTCATTTTCACAGCTGCTGCAGTTGTTGGTATGGCATTTGCTCTTGTGCGTAAGTTCTTCAGAGCTAAGAAATAACGTCGGGTCATGTGGAACTCTTGAACCTTACTGATCATTTGGTTCTCGGGGTCTGCATGACCGACGTCAAAAGTCCAGGGCAATGTAAGCATTGCCCTAGACGTACTTAATATCCAATTTTAGGTGATGTTATGATCTATATTTATTGGGCTCCTCCCAGGAAAGGTAAGACCTTTACCTGTACTGCAGAAGCACTGCAGAGAATGGAAGAGGTCCACAAGAAGAGATTGAAAGACCCTGATTTTAAAGGTAGGGTATTCTCCAATTATCCCATTGAGCACTCTAAACTCGGCTTCTGTGATGTCTGGAAGCCTGAATATGTATATCTCCCTATCTATGATAGCTACATTTTCATAGACGAAGCATACAGGGACTTTAACAGCAGGAAACATAAGAGTTTCACAGATGATGAACACCTGTTCTTTTCCACCAATGGCCATAACGGAAATGACATAAACCTGATAGCTCAGAATCCTGCAAGGATCGATCTGGTCATACGTGAAATGACTGATACCTTCTTCTATGTAAAAAAGACCGAGATCCCCTTAATTGGTCGTCCTCTCTGGTTCACTATCGATGCATACCTTACAGAAGATGACTTCAAACGCAGACACCAGGATAAAGAGGCCATGTATAACAGGTCTCGTTTAAGGTTCTCCGTCAAGGTTGCAAGGGCATATGATACTCACTATTTCCGTAAAGAGTGCGATGAAGAACCAACCTTCCTTAATTGGTCTGAAGAATTGGGAATCGATCCAGGTAACAGGAAACCTGAAAGACCATTTTTGCAAAATGCTATCGGCAGAATAAAAGACAGGTTCTCTTCTCCGGAGCTGGTGACAGATGAATGAGGATCTTATGTTCTTACAAGGCCTCTGGCATCTCCTGTCTTTGACCTTTTCCGAGATATCGTTTAAAATTCGTTCTTACTGGAAGCGATGAAATGTATAATGCTACACTGAACACTACACTCGTACAATATGGGAATGATTTCCTGATATCAAATGATCAGGTCTTTCTTTCCCATGCTTTTACTATGGAATACCTGAAGGTAATAATCTTCATGTTCCTGGTAGGTTTTGTCATGGGGTTAGGCCTGACTTCTATACTCCTGATCTATTCAGATGAGATAAAAGGAAAGATCAGTCATGTTAGAATGAAGTATGTTAATGTGTAATTGTCCTTGTTGCACAGCTACACCATTTAATCATGAAGCTCTAGAACAGATTGATAAATATGTGATTCTTTGGCTAGGTGAAAATGTAAATAAATGAATTACAGTAGATTATATGATACTATAACAAATAGTTATATATTAACAGCAACTTTTTTTATGAAAATAGATAGGGATCATCAATGGAATCGGATATCAAAAATGCACTTAGTAATCATTTTCAACAACTACCATCCTCTCCTTTTTTGTTTGTAGGTTCTGGTTTTTCCAGACGATATATAGGTTTAGAAGGATGGGAAGAGCTTTTGAGGCTTTTTTGTAAAAAACTAGATAAGCCTTATAAATATTACGTTTCAATTTCTGATGGTACATTACAAGATGTTGCGACACAAATGTCCCCAGACTTTAATAATATGTGGTGGTCATCTCCTGATTTTAAAGAGGAAAGAGAACTATATACGAATCATATTTCTGGTCAATCTTCTGCTCTCAAAATCTCAATTGCAAACTATATTAAAACGCTTACTGTGGATGAGATATCAGATTCTATGCTAAAAACTGAGATTGATTTACTGACAAACTCTAACATAGATGGTATTATAACTACAAATTGGGATATCTTTCTAGAGCATCTCTTCCCAGAATATAAGGTTTATGTTGGACAAGAGGAACTCATAAGTTCATCTCCCCTTTCAATAGCTGAAATATATAAAATCCATGGATGTGTTTCTAGTCCTAATAGCTTGGTTTTGAATAGTTCAGATTACGAAGAGTTTAACAAAAAAAATGCATATCTTGCAGCTAAATTAATCACATTATTTATTGAACATCCAATTATTTTCATAGGCTATTCATTAAGTGATTCTAATATTGTTGACTTATTAAACTCTATAGTAAATTGTCTTACAGAAAGTGGGCTTGAAAAACTTAAAAATAACCTAATATTTGTTCAACGTCTAAAACCAGGAAGAGTTGAAGGTATTTCAGATACTATAATGGCATTAGATGGTGTCAATCTTCCAATAAAGAGTGTAACTACAAGCAGTTTTGTTCCTGTGTACGAAGCAATTGGAACTATTGAAAGAAAAATACCTGCAAATATTTTGCGTCATTGTAAAGACCAATTTTATACTTTGATAAAAGATAATGATCCTAATGGACAATTATCTGTTATTGACTATGACAATATTGAAAATTATGATGATATTCAGTTTTTTGCAGGAATTGGTGTTTCAGATATAGTCTCTAACTTGGGTTATAGATCTATAAAAGCAGATGATATGTTCTTTGATTGGTTTGATGGTTCTGGTAATTTTGATTCCGACCAAATAATTGCAAATACTATTCCACAATTAAAGCCCGGTAGGTCATACCTACCAATCTATAAGTATTTGCATGATAGTGGTATTTGTTCTTATTCCGATTATGTGGCTTCAGATTTAGATTTTGAAAGTCTCCTAGCTCAAAATCATGAAAAATATCAAACTTCCCAAAAGAAGAGAAGTTATGAATTACATGCTCAAAATAAAACATTAGCACAAATCATTGATGAATTCGACGCAGATAAAGCATGTACCTATATTCCATTCTTGCCTACAGATCAGATTAATATTGATGTTCTTGTAGAATTCCTTGATGCAAACAGGCATCTAATAGAGCATAACACTCATAAAACTTATTATAGAAAGATGATCTGCTTGGCAGATTACCTTAAATATGGGTGGCCAACAACTGCAGCATGAATTTACTATAAAAGTAACATATTTTTATTTTTTATAATGTTGTCGCAAGAAAAATAGTTCAGTGCTCATGAGGGAGCCAGGCTTCAGCCTGGCTCCCCTATGCTCCTTATACCGAAGGATAATGCGACGTATAGATGATTGGTTATTTCAATTAAATAACAAGTTTTTTATTTGTTGTGTATGTTGATTTAAATATAGAAGTTTTTAAAACGTTATGGCATAGAAAATGATTAAATGGTTTTGTTCTTTTAGGAAAATAATAGCTATTTTGACTATACTATTAATTTTTACTTTGTTTTGTTTTTCTGCAAATGCAAATAATTCTACGCCTATTAATGAATCAAAAACTGTGAGTGGAGTATTAAATGAATCCATAGTTGATTCAATAGATAATAATACTGATTCTGCAAATAATTCTTCAATTTTACAACCTGATACATCTGAATCTCAGGGCAATATTGAAAATAGCAATTTTTGGACAGAAAATACTATTAATATGGCTACTTTTCTAACATCTATTGTTTCTCTTTTTACTTTGTATGAATTAAGAAAACAACGCAACTTATCAAGTACTCCAAATATTCATGCTATATCAGAAAAAATGGTTGTTGAAGCAACATCTACTCCGCTAGGATCTTTTGATGGAGAACTCGTTCTTGATTTAAAATGCAATTTATTCAAAATTCCTGAATATGAATTCATACCTATTTACAAAATTCCACTGAAAATAATCAATACTGGTTCAAGTCCTGCCATAGATGTAAAAATAACCTGGAACTATGATTATGAAACTTTAAAGAAAACAGCATCTGACTTCAATAAATTAAGACCTAATTTTAAATGTAGACTTGCAAGGAAATTTATAGATATTAGTTCAATTGATGGAAAATATAATTCAACTTACTTGACAGAATATAATTTTTCAGAACTTGGATATTTACTTCCTTTTTCAAGCGAGCATGAGGAAATTACAGTAAACATGCCTAGAATTATTTCTGTATATCTTATTTTGAACTTAAATGCGATAACAAAATCAAATCTTGATCAGGATATTATTATTCACCCTTTGGACATAGTTATTGAATATTACGATAATCTAAACATATTCCATAAAGAAAACTATATTATGAAATTTAATCCCATGTTAGTAACTTCTAATATTATAAAAGGTAAAAATGGGGAAAATATTGAAAATTTTAATAATATTAAATTCCTTATAGAATTGCAGAAAGTTAAAAAAAGCAAAATTTGGAAGAAAAAGATTGAACAAGTATTTAACATAAATTGATATAATCATTGATTAACATGTCAGCAATTACATATTGCTATCTTGTTAATTCCGGAACACAAGACAGATATTCTTTCCTCACAAGTTCCGGGTCAAATTCCAGGTAATTATTAGCCCAGGTCTTTTTCTTTAATGAATCTCCCCTGAGCCATTTGATATAAACTTCCTGCATCCCTGCTCTCTGCATCTGAGTGGTGAAAAAACCACGCAGACAATGAGAAGTTAAACGAGTGTGTAAAGGTCCGTGATGATCGTGTAAGCCTAAAGGTTTAGCATAGTGTTGGATAACTGCATTAACGTAGTCCTTGTGTATCCTGTAACCTGTTGTTGAGATCCACAAATAATCTGATCTTGGTTTCTGTTCTTCTCTCCAGATCAAGTACTGTTCGAGCAGATCATGTAATTCTTGATCAATAAAACCTATCCTTACCTTACGTTTCTTTTTAGATGGCCAGTATATCATATCTTTTCTAAGATCGATATCATCCTTCTTGAGTGCCAGGAACTCACCCTTTCGACCTGCAGTTTTAGCCAGGAACGTTACAATAGTTCTTTCTAATACGGATTCGTGTTCTATACTCGCTATCAATTGCCTCATTTCACGTAGTTCTGGTATTTGCCTGGACTCTGGCATTTCAGGCTGATTAAGATATCTTTTCCTGATCTGGCCTACTGGGTTCACTCGTATCTTTTCGCAGAACAGCAAATAATCAAATAAGCCCGATATAGCTGCAAAATCACGTTTGATAGTACCTACTGTAATATCCTTAGTTTGCAGATGGCCTAAATAATCAAGTATCTCGTGTTTCGTGCATTTTGTCGGGTCTGGATACTCATCAAGGAACCTTTTTACACTGCCTCTGTAAGTTTGAACTGTGCGCAACTCTAGTCCTCTGAGCTCACAATCCCTTACAAATTCATTAATTAGATCAATTTGCACCATCTAAATGAAAATTAAAAAGAATTAACATATAAAAATTGACTTTCTATAGATTCTATATAGGTAAATAAAGTACTTTCAACTACATAAAATTATAAAAAGTGTAAACTGCTTAGATTAACAGTGTAAGAAAAAAAGGAAAGATGCGCCGACCGGGATTCGAACCCGGGTTTAAGGCTTGGAAGGCCTCAGTCATAGCCACTAAACCACCAGCGCACGATGGACAATCCAATACACTGCTTTTACAAATATAATCTTTTCGCTTGATAATGAATCTTGCAAGGCATCCTATATAAATCGGGACGACATTCAACAATATCTAATGAGCCAGGGAACAGATATTGCCATACGGACAGAGAGCATCAACAAGACTTTCGAGCAGGTAACTGCCGTGAAGGATATCAGCATCACGGTTGAGAAAGGCGAGCTTTTCGGGTTGCTCGGACCCAATGGAGCAGGGAAATCCACACTCATAGGCATGCTGTCCACCATGATAAGACCCACCGGCGGGAATGCGGAGGTCTGGGGATATGACATACGTTCGCAGTCCACAGAGGTGCGCATGTCCATCGGGGTCGTGTTCCAGGGCACCACCCTTGACCAGAAGCTTACAGGGCGCGAGAACCTTGACATCCATGGAAGACTCTACGGACTCGGGAAAAAAGAACGCCATGAGCGCATCCATGAAGTGCTGGAACTCGTGGAGCTCAGCGACTGGGCTGACGAGATCGTACAGAAGTACTCAGGCGGAATGATGCGCAGGCTTGAGATCGCAAGGGGACTCATGCATCATCCTGACGTGCTCTTCCTTGACGAACCCACACTGGGACTCGACCCCCAGACAAGGAACCACATCTGGGAATACATCAAAAAGCTCAATCAGGAAAAGAACATCACAATGGTGCTCACCACACACTACATGGAAGAGGCCGACATGCTCTGCAACCGAATCGCCATCATCGACCACGGCATGATAATCGCAGAAGGCACCCCCGCAGAGCTCAAGGCCGAACTCGGCGGGGACATCATCACCCTGAACTTCAAGAGCGAGAACGAGGCTGCAAAGATGCTGGAACACTACAGCGACCGCGACTCTAGCACAAAGGAGATAACGACCGATGGCACATCAATCCGCATAACCGCCACCGACGGCGAGCGGACCATACCCGAGCTCATAAGGATTAGCACCGAACTCGACCTTCACATCGAATCCGTCAACCTGAGAAAACCAACCCTCGATGACGTATTCCTTCACCACACCGGCAAGAACATAAGATACTCCGGCCCCGAGGACCGGAAAAGAAAACGTGGTATCCGGCGCATGGGCCGCCACCCTAGAAAATAAAGCTGATTCAAAGAGAATACTGTTCCCGGAGTTCCTTTATCCTGTCACGAAGCTCCGCCGCCCTCTCGAATTCAAGATTCTTCGCCGCAAGGTGCATATCAGCCTCAAGGTCGATGATGATATCCGCAACCTCACGCACCGATGCATCCTCGGCAATGGCCATGACACCTGAAGCAGCCTGATACTTCTCACCCTCGATAAGTTCCTTCTGCAAAGCCTTTTGGATGGTGGTCGGCGTGATTCCGTGCTCCTCGTTGAACTCCATCTGAAGCTTCCTACGCCTCTCTGTCTCACCGATGGCTCGCTCCATGGAACCCGTCATATTATCCGCATACAGGATGACACGCCCCTCTGAATTTCTCGAGGCACGCCCGATGGTCTGGATGAGCGACCTCTCCGAACGCAGGAAACCCTCCTTGTCCGCATCCAGTATAGCCACGAAGGCAACCTCCGGGATATCAAGTCCCTCTCGCAGCAGGTTGATACCCACAAGCACATCGAAATCCCCCTTCCTCAGACCCCTGACAATCTGCGCCCTTTCAAGCGTATCGATATCCGAGTGCATATACCGTACCTTGATACCGAGTTCCAGCAGATAGTCCGTAAGGTCCTCTGCCATCCTCTTGGTCAGCGTGGTCACAAGCGTCCTGAAACCCTCAGCCGTCACCTTGCGTATCTCACCCATAAGGTCATCCACCTGATTCTCTACAGGCCTGATCTGCACCTCAGGATCCACAAGACCTGTAGGACGAATGATCTGCTCCACCACAGCCCTGCTTTTCTCAAGCTCATACTCCGCAGGAGTCGCCGATACATAGATCACATCATTTATCCGGCGCTCGAACTCATCATAGCGAAGCGGCCTGTTGTCCAGTGCTGAAGGCAACCTGAAACCATACTCCACCAGCGACTGTTTCCTTGCCCTGTCACCATTGTGCATTCCCCTGACCTGTGGGATCGTCACATGGGACTCATCTATAACAAGTAAATAATCATCAGGGAAGAAATCCAGCAGTGACGAAGGAGGCTCGCCGGGACGGCGGCCGTCAAAATGTCTGGAATAGTTCTCGATACCACTGCAATAACCAAGCTCCCTTACCATTTCCATATCGAACTTGACCCTCTGTTCAAGCCTCTGTGCCTCCAGAAGCCTGTTCTCAGACCTCAGTTCAGCCAGCCTGTCAACAAGCTCTGCCTCAATGGTCTTGAGCGCACCCTCGATATACTCATCAGGCATGACGAAATGCTTTGCAGGATATATACCGATACTCTCACCCGCAAGCACCTCTTCCAGCACCTTACCAGTCACCGGGTCGAAGTACGCGATCCTGTCAACCTCATCCCCGAACAGCTCGATACGAATCCCGTTGTTCTCCTGCGCCGGGAAGATCTCTATGGTATCCCCACGCAAGCGGAACGTACCCTGTGTGAAATCAATGTCGTTCCTCTCATACTGTATGTTGATAAGTGACTCAAGGAACTCCGACCGGTCGATCTCCATGCCCGGTGTCAGCATAACTGACATAGCCCTCCACTCATCAGGTGAACCCAGGTTGTAGATACATGATACACTGGAGACCACAATGACATCCTTGCGTTCCAGCAGGGATTTTGTAGCCGAAAGCCTCAGACGGTCGATCTCCTCATTGACGGATGCATCCTTCTCAATGTAAGTGTCCGTTGTCGGCAGGTATGCCTCAGGCTGATAGTAATCATAATAACTGACGAAATATTCCACCGCATTGTCAGGGAAGAACTCACGGAACTCCGAGAAGAGCTGTGCTGCAAGAGTCTTATTGTGAGCTATCACAAGGGTCGGCTTCTGCACGTTCTGTATCACATTGGCTATGGTGAACGTCTTCCCCGAACCTGTCACACCAAGCAATGTCTGGTGTTTCTTCCCCGCCAGCATGCCTTCGGTAAGTTGGGCGATCGCCTTGGGCTGGTCACCCTTCGGACTGTATTCAGAGACTAGTTTGAACGGACGCATCAATACCTTATTGGACCAAACGTGTATAAACGTATTCACAACCCCGATGCATGCGTATTACAGTCTTCGCGACAGCCATGCACATAGTCACAGGATCACAGCTTAACCACAGTGTTTCAGACGATATGAAAAGCTCATGACATCAGAACAGCAGGAAATACAACAACATAAGGATAATAGCCAGAATGATAAGGGTCTGAGCACTCTTGTTGTCCGACCCAATGATAATAGGGATCGGACCAAGCATTATGATGCCACCACCCCTGACATCCGTCCTGTTGTTCATCTGATTGGGTTCTGCCCCGGGGCCCGCAGCCTGCGAAGAGACACCAGAACCCTCAGATGATGAACGATATCCACGACCATCACGATCTTCCGAGCCGCCTGTTCCGAAGAAACCGGATGCAAATATCAGCAAAATACCTGTGAATATCATGAGTATGCCGACGGTAACAAGAAAAATACCGACCATCAGAGCCGCCTCCTTACAAGAAGATATATCACAGCAATAAGTGCACCTGCCCAGAACATCGATGATGTGATCTCAGGAGACGAACCGAAAGCTATCGGGATAGGACCTATGAGAATAACCCCTCCAAAGTCGCCACTACCGGAGAAGGACGAGCTGACCATCCCCATAATAACAAAGATGAATCCCAGAAATATAAGGATAAAACCTGATTTGAGGAAATCCTGCTGGCGCATAGGGAATGGTATAGAAAAGATAGGTAAAAAGCCTGTTCACCTGTTCAGTACTGGAGCCTGTGATAAACAGGTGCTTCAGAAGCCTCTTCCATTCTGTATGTTGACTCAGGCTCATCAGCTATGTAGCGGTATTCACGCTGGGTCCTGTTACCCCTGCGCTCAAGAAGGTTCTTGCGATACATACGGGACAGGTAGGTTGATACCGTGCTCTGTTTAATAGTGCCGTAAACCCTTTCATAGTGCTGCTGGACATCCTGGGAAGAGAACCACACACGAGGATACTCATACCTGAGGAATAGCTCCAGTCTCTCGTTTATAGTGAGAGACTCGTTCATCCTTTCCTGCAGTCTTGGCGTCCTGCGCTGCATCGGCTGCTCAGGATAGGAGGCAGCCGGCTGGGTTTGCATGTTAGGATTTACAGGTTGGTGGACCGTAGATGGAGTTTGTTGTACCGGCTGCCCATATCCATATTGTTGCTGTCCTACTGGAGGTAGGTTTGGTTGCACTAATTGTGATTGTTGATAATTCTGTTGTACAGGCTGCGGAACATAGTTCTGCGGATATTGCAGCATTTGTTGTTGCTGCAATGGTGCCTGCTGGAACTGCTGTTGCTGATACACTGGTTGGACCTGTTGCTGCGGCGGTTGTACAGGCTGGACCTGTTGTACCGGAGCGGTCTGCTGAACCGGTTGTTGTATATCCTGTTGAATAGATGGTACCGGCTGCTGAACGACCGGAACTTGATGTCCACTCTGTTCAGCTATCGGAACCTCAGAATTAGATGAAATGGACGAAGGTTCGGTCATGGTTGCGTTCTCGTCCTCGACATCGTCCAGAACTCCCAGAAGGCGCTTTTTCCAGTGCCTGCCGGAGAATTCGGAACTTTCAATGATCTTGCCATCGTCATCGATGATCTCAAGCCGAACCTTCATCCTTTTTGCCTCTTTGCGGATCCATTTACATCCCCTCAGATATTGATGGATTCACAAAACCATTCAATCCCCTCAGATCTATGGTGTTGCTCTGTTTAATCGTGATCCGTTGTTTTGTGAACACATCTGGAACACAATGTTTCTGTGTGCTTCACAATTACATACATGTTTTTAATATTATATAAATATTTGCTCTAATAATAGTCTGCAAATGTAGGAACCAGAATCTAAACCTTCTAAGAGCTTATTTTCCAGTATTAACACATAGATACAGACCATGTATGTTGTGATATGTTGCTGGAACACACCTGCAATGTAAGAATTGTAATTATGGTTAATAAATATTTCGTTATTTGACGATTTTTACAGATTTTAAACTGCAATTGTCGAATAAATACAGAATTTAAGCCTACTATATACAAAATAAGACTTAAAAACAGTTATTTTTTAATTTAAAGGATTTATAATACAGAAAATTACAGTTTTCAGTGATCAGGGCAAAAATGTAAAAACACCCACATTCAGGTAAACGAGTGAAGAAAAAAGACATGCAGCAAACAAATACGTCACCTGTCAACGCAGTGGGTTTTATATCCAATGATAGCCATACTAAGTCCCTATGTCAAATAGCAGTGCTGAATCACCAATTGACACAATTAGTTCAAAGATCAAGACGCAGATCGAGTCTGACAGTCTTGACGAAAAAGATGTAGAATCATTACTTCACGAGATAGAATTACTTAAAGTCAATAACGAGAACATGCGCGCCAAGCTGCTTGAAGCTAGCATGCTGGCGAACAATTACCTTGAAGAGACGAGCAAGCTCAAGAGACAGATAGAGCAACTTACCACCCCACCACTATTCATCGCCACGGTCATGGAAGTAGACAATGGCCAGGCACTTATCAGACAGCATGGAAACAACCAGGAGGTTGTGACGAAGATACCCACCAACATCAATGTTGAGGCAGGAATGAGGGTCTGCGTGAATGCCGCATTCTCTATTATATCTATAATATCCAGAGCTGCGGACGTGCGCGCGCAGATCATGGAACTCATCAACTCCCCGGGAGTGGACTATGATATGATAGGCGGCCTTGACGATGTGCTGAAAGAGGTCATCGAATCCGTGGAACTACCACTTATCGAGCCCGAGCTCTTTGAGAAGATAGGCATCGAACCACCTACTGGCGTACTGATGTACGGCGCGCCGGGAACTGGTAAGACACTTATCGCAAAGGCTGTTGCCTCAAGGGCGAATGCCACGTTCATCAGGATGTCCGGTTCCGACCTTGTGCAGAAGTTCGTAGGAGAGGGCGCGCGCCTTGTGAAGGACGTGTTCCAGATGGCCCGCGACAAGTCACCATCCATCCTTTTCATAGATGAGATAGATGCAGTGGGCGGCATGCGTACCCACGACGGCACCACAGGTTCCGCAGAAGTGAACCGTACCATGCTCCAGTTACTCGCCGAGATGGACGGTTTTGACGCAACCCAGAATGTGAAGGTCATTGCGGCAACCAACAGGATAGACCTGCTGGATCCTGCCCTTCTCCGTCCGGGACGTTTCGACCGTGTGATAGAGGTCCCACTCCCCGATGAGAAGGGACGCACGGAGATCTTCAAGATCCACACCCGCAAGATGAACCTTGCCGATGATGTTGACTTCGAGAAGCTGGCAACCATGACCAACGGCCTCAGTGGCGCAGATATCAAGGTCATCACAAAGGAAGCCGGTATGTTCGTCCTGAGAAGACGCGGCGAGCACATCACCATGAAGGACCTCATGGACGCCTACGACAAGGTAGTCTCAGAGGAAGAGGAAACAACTTTACCACATAGTATGTTTGTTTAAAACAACAAACATACACTTTTTCACCCGGACGAAAGCTTTATATTCTTTAAGTGACTTTCAAGGGTGCTGTTAGGCAATTCAGAATGCTCCGATAGTGTAGCACGGCCAATCATGCAGGACTCTCACTCCTGCGACTGGGGTTCGAATCCCCATCGGAGCATACGACCCTTTTCTTTTTACTCAATGCGAATATCATTTTGATACTACACAAGTTACCCCAGTCACGTCAATATATAAAATTTTATATAATATCATGACGGATTTTTATGTATGGGAATACTCAACGATCTTACTATCAAAATGGTGAACGACCCACTAAATGAATACTTCAGTGTACAAATCGCCGGAATAATAGCTACATTTTTACTGGCAATCTATATTCTTATTTTGTTGTATGAAAAAGCGGTCGAAGTACACGAAAAAGACAAAGCCAAGAAAGAAAACAATAATTAAAACATTTGTATATATAAGCAACATATACACACTTTTATACTATTGGATATATTTATACAAGTCATGAAGTGTCAGTATAGCAAAGAACAAAAAACTGTATTAGAAGAGTTCTGGCTAGACTGCGAATGTCGAGATTTCCACCAGCGTACTAGAGAAACTTACCGATCGAATGTCAGATACTTTCTTAATTTCACGAAGGTAGACATCAATTCTATTTTTGAAAATTTCTATATTGAAACAAATTTCGATGAACTGAAGAAGTTCCTGCTGCATCTGAGAAGAAGAAAACTTTCCCAAAGTACAATCAATGGTTATTTTGCTGCATTATCGACCTTCTTTGGATTCCTTCATGAATATGATAAAACGAACAAGAACATTATCCCGGATTTTCGAAAAAGATACGTGAGGATGAAGAAGAAGTTCAATCACCAGAGTGAAAGACAGATAATTGATGTCCCTACAATGGTACGTTTAATCGACGAACCATTGAGAACAAAAGCAGGACAAGTGATAAAAGATTATTGTCGAACGGTTCCAGAGAGGGACCGTGCTATAATGACCCTGCTTGCAAAGACAGGACTTAGAAGAGAAGAACTTCGACTTTTAGAGATCAATGATATTGACATAGAAAATGGGATTATCTACATCAACCCTGAATTCTCAAAGAGAACCAACTGTATGGGATTCTTTGACCAAGAAGCCAAGATGATACTTAAGGAATATCTCCGGTGGAGAAGCAGCATTGTGAGAAGTGATAACAGAAAACTGTTTGTGACTCACACAGGTGCAAAGCTAAGAAAGGATGATATCTACTACATTGTTACCTATTACGCTAAAAGAATTGGAATCCATGACCCACATGGACCTACGATGAAGAAATACACTCCAATATGCTTCAGACATTGGTTCACTACCTGGCTTAGAAGGAACGGGATGTCAAGGGAGTTCAGGAAATGGTTGCGTGGAGATGCACCTGAAGGAGCAGACGATTGGTATGACCATGTATTTGCTGAGAATGTCAAACCTGCATATCTTAAACTTATTCCAAAATTTGATGAGTTCAGGACTAAAGCATGTGAAACACCTGTTCAATGTTGCATATAAACAAAACGTCTATTGATATCGATTTTGTATTTATTGCTCATATGCGAAGAATTAAATATAGTTTTGTGAAAACGCTTATATAATAGTATTTTCATAAAAGAATTTACAACGTTGCTACTGATATCTTATAATAAAAATCTTATAAAAATACCCCATACGAACAAATATTTTTAAAAAAACGATATCCAGAGATACTGATTAAAAAAATGTAAAATACGAACAATCTCGGCAAACGGACATGTCTATTTTCAATGTCCCCATAGCGAAAAGCGTTGTTTTTAGCGCAAAAAAATGTCCATATTCAATCTTATCTACAAGATAGGGACATTTTTTGAACGCTCGGTCGTTCCTCCTCGCTCCGCCTGGTCGTCACTTCCCTCGCGAGCCATGGATGAAGACCGGGAAGCTAGCCACCTGCTACGTGAGCCGATCGTTCAGTTGTCGCCAGTACCGGATAGCTGCGCTACTTTCCCCGCACACCGTTTTTTGCTTAATCGCTTCGCTGACAAAAAACGATATGCAGGATAAAGCATCCGGCACAAACGACTGCCCTCTCTAAGCTGTTGAGGGAGTGCCTCTATGGGTGGGTGGTTCCCTGGATCGCACCGGCCAAGTTAGCCAAGTTAGCCAACTGCGCACATTAATTTATTTCAACAGTTATTTAATAAAAACGATATCAGTAGCCACACACACCTTTATATAGTAGTAGATACTAGTATATACTAGTAAGCAATTATAACTTACTAGGATGTTGGCACATCATGAAAGAAGATCTAATAACAATAGGAAGAAAGAACGAAGTTTATAGACCATGTTATATAAAAATAAATAACAAGGAATACCAAATCGAAAAAATACACATTTTCAATAAAGAAGGAATTCTTTATTCTACATATTCCGGCTGGTTTGAAAAGTACATCGGAATTTATCTATCTGAAGATATTACAGAATTCACACTTAATGATGTAGTACTTAAAAGAAAGATAAATTACAACCTAGAAACAAATTTCATTATTTCACTAGGTAAAGATGATTACAGTAATGAAAAACTATGTGAATTGTATATTCACGATGCAACAGTACAAACAATAAAAAAACAGGTTGTCAAACTGGAAACCAACACAACAACCACATACCACGATATTAAAAAAATAACATTGAATGAACTTGAATTTAATGTAAGTGATAATATCACAATACAAGATACTGACTTTGGTATCAAGGTTAAACAGTTTGAAAAGATGTTCAAAGATGATAATATTGATATCAATAGATACCATATTCAAAAAATATTGGAATTGTACAATATAGAAAAAAAAGAAGGTGGTAACTAATGCCACTTTCAACCGCTATTGAGATAATCAACGACCTTAAAGAGCACTTCAAAGCAATTGATAACAATTTTGTTAAGATCATCGATGAGAAAGAGACCGAGATGATCAGAACAGGCATGCATAAGACACAGATAGCTTATGCACTGGCCGACAGCAGCCTGCAGATAGTCAACGCAATGACCACAGATACAACTCACAGACTGCTTCTTGAAATGGGAATTCTTGATAATGTCGACATGACAGACGAAGAAACGGAAATATGGGGAGAAACTGTCACAAAGGCAGAAGAGACATTTAAAAAGTGGGAAATACTCCACTTAAAAAATGATGCTGAGAAGCTACTTTTCAAAACCTGTAAAGAATGGATGCATGATAATAATAAAAGATTGATCAAGGCCGGAAAAAGTAAGGATGAACTGGAATTGGTCAATAAGCTCTTTGACTCGATACACGAACATCCCAGGCACGTTAAGAGCCTTGTGAGCATTTGCATGAAAGTAGATATGTGCGAGGTGGAAAATTGAACACCTCCAACAAGCAACTTTTTAAAATTAATCAACTGGTATGGTACAAAAACCAAGTATGGAAAATAGCGGACCATTGGAAACCTGAAAACAGCGACATGCACCTTTATGCACTATGGTCTCAAGACGAAAAAACCGAGGTTGATGGATGGATACCACAGCCAGAATTAAAAAAATATCAAATACACGCATTAGGATTTAGCAGAGCAGATTATTAATTTTTCAGGTGATAAAATGACAGACGGAAATGATCTTTTATTGAATGGAACAGAGAAAACCGACATAATAAAAGAATGGAATGATACTGTAAATCTGCATGTAAATGATGTATGGATTGGATTAGTAGACCTTGAAACAACAAGAGAGAAAGGCAACTATGCTTTTTTTAAATATGTCAAGGAAATAAAGCAAACCAGCGGATCACTTGATATATTTATAGAGATACCCGAGTGGATAGCAGAGATGGACCAGGAAGAAAAGGACAAGGCAGGAGTGGGAAGATGATAACATTAGGCCAAACTCCCAGAATAACCCTTTTAAAACTTGTCTTTGAAATGCCTTCGGAAGAAATCAAACGATATCTTTTAGACTATCTCAGCCAGGAAGAACAAACCGAAATAAAAAGAATAGCAAGAGAAGCAAGAACCAATGAAAAAAACAAGCTATTCCAAGATATCAAAGGATTCCAGGACATACCTGAAGAAAGACAAATTGAATTTGTAAAGGCAGCTGTCAGTTATGCAATTGCTCAAGGTGGTGCAAGTGCTGCCAATCAGAAAATAATCAGTGTGGAACAATGCCAGGAAGATATTAGAAAATACGGTCCAACTGCATTAAGAATGCATTTGATGCATGGATTTACACCAGGATATCAATTAATCATCAATGGTAGATACGGATACTGATATATACCAGTGTGCAAAGGTGATACTATGGCATCATGGAAAGGATCCGTATCTCTACCCAAAGAACTGAGAGAAAGAGTAGACAAGTACAACAAAGAAAACCCTGCAAGGAAACTTAATTTAAGTGCGATACTTCAGGCAGGAGTTGAAGAAATCTTAACAGAAGAAGGTTATTGAAATATGGTTAATCGTCGTGTACAATGCCCGGATAGTTTTAAAAGCGGTACTTGCAGATTCATGAACACTGCATATATACAGAAAAGAAATGATGAAGGCAAGCTATCACTTATCAAAATAGGATATTATTGTACTGAATGTGGTAAGTTTACACCATTGTAATAGACTACAGATATCCACAGTCTTAGACCTCTCTGCAGGGAAGTAATAGACTAACCTGCAGATTTTTTCCTCGGTCCCATTCGGGAAACTGGGTCTACCTGAAGATAGACCGAATTACTTTTTTACCTTTAACACTTTGTTGGCATTGCTGCCTGCCGATGTGCCAACGTCCGAGACAGTTATTTTAATTAACTGTTGGCAGGTAGCCAATTATCCTTTTTGTTTTTCATCGGGATCAGTGGTGGAGTTCTTATCACCCCCTGTAACTTCACACAACCGCATAATTTCAACAAATTCATCAATCAGGCATCAATGTATGTCACGTTCTCTTTTGATGTCTCAACGACCGTCTGAGCAGCCACGGAGACAGTATCTATCGTACCGTCCAGGTCAGATACTGCGTTGTACAACATCTGGACCATGAAGAGTCTGCCATCGCCCAGGGTGTAAGCATATGCAATGTCTATAGCTGAGAGCAGACCAAGTATAATGATGACAGCAGCCAACAAAGTTGTGATATTTGACCGGATAGCCATCTCATACAGGGTCTTCATCTTCTCGGATATCGCCTGACACAGGTAAACTAATACGACATAGGTGTAGATCTTCCAAATTGACAACTGAATAACTGTGAGGTCAACAGATGTTCCCAGAACATCAACTAAAAAGGGAATCAGGTCATGCCTGACGATGACAGCCAGGACGACCCATGAAGCAAAGAATATCTGCCGGAAAGTGACCATATAATCATCTCTTGCTGGAAGCAAGGTTCTTCATGGTATTGTATGCACCCTGCTTGCTATAGCCTCTATTCATGAGTTTTGCCATACCAAGTCTGAAGCCACGGAGAGAAATTCTTTTACTGGATTTCTTACCGGAAGAACCGAAAAATTCGTTAATGCTGCGATTCTTGCCATATCCCGGCTTTTTGTTAGGTGCCTTCTTTTCTTTCTTTTTCAAATATTGCAACCGCCTGTGATAAGTGGCCTTAGTTATGTTACCTTCTTTCCAGTCCTCTTTTAGCTGGTTCATCTGAACACGATAATCGTCTTTTGAACCAGGAACAGGTCGATAGACCCTTTTACCTTTTACCATCAATATCAACTCACTTTATTTGCCGTGCTCCGGCAGTAACAATAATTCCACCAACGATGAGGACCGCAGGTCCTACGTCTTCAGGCAAGAAGGTCACAAGTCCCGTTGAAACCATAATCGCACCAAATACCATGACAGTATCTCTCATGACCTTCTTGCTGTTCTTTTCGATGTCAGTCCTATCAAGGTTCATTCCTTTTTCCTCCGGGCTAGCACAATACCCACGAGCAGGACCAACACGAGAGATATAACAGCCGAGCCGGTAAGAACGGCTGCGTTAAAGTCAATTTCATCGACAGGACTTTCGCTGTCATCAGGTTCATCGTAATCAGCAGGGTCGATAACCGTTATGGACAATTCAAAGGTGTTCGGGCTGTCACGGATGGAGTCATAACGTCCATCTGCTTCTTTGACCTCCATTGTTATCTCGACTTCGTACTGTTCACCGACATCACCATAGACAGTCAGAGGGAACGTTCCTTCGACAGTTTCATCGGCTGAGATGGAAAACGGTGTCAGGTATTTATCATCCCTGTCTCGCTGGGAACCGTCCCAGTCTATCGCGATCCTGGCACTGGTGTCTTCAGGTATGTAGGGTTCCCAGTAGTCATCATAGGTATATTTGTACGGTATCTGCACAGTTTCACCGGCAGGCAGTTCTACTGACTGATCACCGGTAAGCATGGTGAACTCTGTTGATGTGAGCAGCATGAACAGTGCCACAAGCAGAAAACCGACCATGACCGGATTGAATTTACTTGTCATCTTTCTCACCTTTCTTGTAGAATATCAACAGGACTATCAGTAAGAGTATCAGGAACAATGGCAGGCCGAAGGCAACAACAGCAACCAGACCAAGTGAAACTGCCAATTCAACCAGTAATTCTGCTATACTCTTACCATCCTCGTCATCACCATCAAGGATATCCTCAATGATATCTTCAGGATCAGGGACAGAAGGAATATCATTATCCGGGTCATCATAGCCACTGGAACCATCCTCTTTTGTTTCATCGGTGATACCATAGATAATGTAGTTGCAGGTATTGATGTCAGAATCAAGTTCTACCTCGCCGTCATCATAGTCATAGCCGAACTGTGCCGGATAAGCATCATTGAAAAATGTTTCATAGTCATCAGCAAGTACCTTTACAGAATATCGGCCAAATGGGAGGTTTTCAAAGGTCTTCGTACCGTCACTGCCGAGATAAACGGACTGTTGATACACCTGACCATCTTTGAGCAATTGAACGGAACAGGGTAAAGCCTTCAGGTTGTCAAGGACCGTTACGGTCAGGGTTGCAGTGGTAGCACCTGGATCAGGTATAGTGACATGAACAAAAGCCCTGTCAGTATCATAGAACACCTGATCGGTTGGTATCGGAGAATCTATACCGAGTGATTCCTGAACAGTATAATCATACGTGTTACCAGCCTCGATACCCCACCCACTTGGATAATATCTCAGTGTGGTGGTCCACGTTTCCCCATAGTCCCAGTTTCCAGAAACTGTCTGTTTCGTCTTGTAGGAATCAAGTAGACCGAAATCAGTATCATCGGATTCAGGCAGGCCATTGTACATCACAAGTCTTGCCTTTGTGACCTCCGGGTATTTGTTCCAAATACTATCAGGGAAATACAGGTCATTCTGCTGTTTGAAGGTTATTTCCTTATATTCAGATAGATAGTCAATGGTAAAACTGATGTCGTTGGATTGAGAGGAACCTTCTATACCATAGATGTTCATTGCAGAGCCGGTATCCTTGAAATAATACCATGGATAGTCAATGACGTGCATCCTGACACCCTGCTCATCCGTGACCATCTTGTGAATAGGACCAAAAAGGCCATCACGATAAACTATGTCTACCTCGGTATCGCCTGAAGGAACATAAGACTGTACAGAAAGAGAAGGCAGCACAATGGATGCCACTAAAAGGACAAGTAGTAATTTTACAATTCCCTGACGCTTTTTTGCATCCATGTTAATTCTCCAGTGCGAATTTACCGGCAATGAGCAATTCGACCGAATTAAGGACGGAATCACCAAGGAGATTAGCCATATCGCCCACAATTGGGACATTGGCAACTGTACTATCGGCAGCCAGTTCAAGCAGGACGGCTACAATGAAAACACCAAGCAAGAATTTTTCCTGCCGGTCTATCTTACCTTCACTTTTCTTCTTATCTGTCATCATATGACCCCCAGAATGGTAAGGGAACCAGCTATCACTACTACATTCCATGAAGTGTGAAGACCGGCTGAAGCAAGGGGATATCCTTTGTCCCAGATGTACTGCATGGCAAGTGCAAAGAAGAATGCAGTTATCAGGAAAGTTATGTTAAAATCGGAAACCCAGACATGGAACAGGGAAAAGGCAATTGCTGAGAACAATCGAGCGTTGCCTTCGGTCATCTTCATCTTGCCTGTCTGGAAGGCTTTAACGATGGCACCCCTGAAGGTGAGTTCTTCGTTCAGGCCGATGATCGTCTCAGCGATTATGAGAAGGCCAAGTGTACCAAAACCTGCAAGATTGCTTGACCCACTTATACCAAATTCGGAGAATATGAAAAGACCGGCAACGAAACCGACACCCCACTGTATCAGGCCATCTAAAAGGCTGATATCATAGAGTGGGTTCTTCTGGTCGAGTACGCTGAACGAGAATGACATCATCAGGAAGTAAACCATGAACATCATGGTTATAGAATCATCGTGCCAGAGATGGTCAGCAGAGACAAGGAAGAAGAGCATACCCACTACCAGAAAAGCGGCTATGCTTACCCTGTCAAGTCTCTTCAGGGAGAATACTTCACGATAGTAGGATGTGATACTCATGCAGCAAGACCCTCGATTACTATGCCGATGACCAGCCAGAGAATGAAACTCAAGACGACGAATTCGACGGGTTTGACATGCTCTTCTTTAAAACCAATTTCTAAGATCAGGTCTTCTACTGGATTCTTAGAGGTTTTATTTTTAGTAACAGTTCTTTTCTTACTCAACGACGATCGCCCCCGACCAATCTACTATGTCAAAACCGATCATATCAGATAATCCAAGGTGGATACCTGAAGCGATTGGAATACGGAGCCAGCCACGAGTTGCCATCTTGAAGATACCAGGAACATGTTCCGCTTCATAGGACTCTTCGACCCCATCGACAACCTTCTCGACATCCTCGGATATCTGCTCGAGGTCTTCGGTTATCTTCTCGACAAGCTCATCAATTGTATTGATAGGACCATCAGAAGGAGATGACGAATCATTATCGTCATCATCGTTTTCATCGGATGGAGATGAATAGGAACCACCTGAAGAACTATCGTCGCCACTATCAGAAGGTGGTATATAAGGATTGTAAATTGTTGATCCAAAAGGTGCTGCTTCGATTATTCCACCAGAATCAATACAAAGGAATCCACCACCCTTACATGTTGCATATACCAAACCATCGTCAGCAACCACAACGTCTAAAAACCAATTTCTATAATCATTATATGGTTCTGCACCGGCACCCGAATATGTCAATAAATTCGTGATAGAAGTAGTTGACGAATTACGATACTCAACTACACTTAAAGGGGATGAACTGAACGATTTTGCCATCTCATAAACATAATCACCATTAGTCAATTGAATAGCATGAGCGGTATCGTCTGGATAAGTAGATGTATATGTTTTCAAAGTATCAGCAACAGATGAAGATGTTAGATTATATTCAATTAAACTAATATCTGAATTAGAAGTAGAAAACATACCAGCAAGAATCAAACCATCTTGGTATAGTGACAAACGATAACTTGGCTCACTTGAATACAAAGCAGGCAAACCAGCAGTTATCTGAGAAGATGTATAATAAGGAGATGACAATTTGAATATTTTTTTATTAGAACCCGATGCATATATATTATCGTTGGCATCAACAACAATATCGACAACACCGGCATCAAGAGTATAAAGTGTTTCAAAGTATGAACTGTCGGTATAATAATCAAGTTCAGATGTGAAACGATCAACCATCGTAACATTACCATTAGAAAAACCCAAAACAATGTTACCATCCATCGTCAATCCAACGTCTACCAAACCGGTCATGTTAGTTATCAGCAATTCCTTCGTGGCATCTTCAACCGGTAACGCTGGATAAAAAGCCCATACCTCATCTGTGCCCTCATTTGTATAGATGATTCTAGAATCATCATAATCATAGACCATATCAACAGCAGCTTCCCCGCTAAAATATGTCAAATATGATACTCCACCGCCTGTCGAATAACCGGCTGATGCAACCGGAACAAGCATCGTCAACAAAACTAAAAACATGACATTCTTCAAATCACCAGCTCCTATCTTCCAGTAATTGAATCAACAAAAAAATGGAAGGGAGAGGGGATAATCCTCTCAGATAGCTTCTATCCTGATAAGGTTCACAGTGAACTTTTCTTCATCAGCACCTTCGACATTTACAGTGACCGGGATGCTGCTGAGGTCATCCATCTTGATGACACCACCAGTTGAAACATTCCAGGACACTTCTATGCTTCTGGTACCGGTTGAAGTTGTCCATTCGTACTTCTCACTGTCTTCCTCGCCATCGACATAGACCACCGGATTGTCGGTGTCGGTTGTCCTGACGACGATTGGATAGTATTCATCGCCGGATGCATCGGCAAGACCAGATGCAGCGGCTGTGATAAGTGAATGACCGACATCCTGGGTGGATGAGAAACTACCGTCGTCCTCGGCTGTGATGGTCATGACGAACTCAATGGATTCGTCGTCAGATGGTGTTGTCAGTACACCGGTATTGGTGAAGTTGAGAAGTTCGACAGAGTTACCTGCTGTATCCTTTGTCTTCAGGAGGAAGGTGGATGTTGAACCATCGTCGGATACTTCAGCATCGACAGGAATTGATATCACACCATCGTCCTTATCGAAGTTATTATCAGCATCCGCAAGGGTGTTATTATCTGCGACGACACTAACGAAAGCACTGTCAAGTGCCATATCTACGCTCATTACCGATCCCGCTTCGGTTGCCTTTGACAGGTCGATATGTCCTGTATAGACACCGGCAGCAAATAGACCAACAACGATTATTACCAGCCATGCCTTACCAGACAGGCCAAAATAAACTGTTTCTTCATCTTTGTTTCCTTTAGGTGACATAAGTACACTCCTTTTAGAGTTCTTACACCTAATTGAACATGAGATAATAAATACTAGAAGTGTGACAGAATGGTGCCAAACTGTCACAGCATAGCGATTTTAAGAAGAAGATTTAAACTGACTATCTATCAAAGGGAACAGTTCTTCGAACAGTCCTCGAGGTATCCTTGCACGTTCTACGGATCCTGGCAAACCCTGCGTACCAGTCTTGCTACCTCTTGGAGCACGTTCATGATGACAATCAGGATTGCCATTTCTACATGACTTTGAATTCCAGTCTCGTAGGTTGGTCCAGACCCATGTAGGTTTAGCTCGGGTATCCCCATACTGGCAATACCAGACATTGTGTCTGATGGCTTCGTAAGAGGAAAGGAACCACGAAAGGCGACCGTGTGGATTCTCAATGAAGTAGATAGCTTCTGGATGGTCAGCTATCACACGCTTGCAGACATCGACTATCTGCAAGGAGATATGAGCATCAAGGGTCTTAGGTCTGCGGTGGCAGTCCCAGTGAGTATTCCCTGAACCCATGCTGAAGCACCGGCATTCAGGAGACATCCATATGATATCGGCTTCGGCAAGTTTCCGTTCCAGAATATCAGGGAACGGCTTTGTGAGGTCGTGGACCAGATCGGGATGATGGATAGGGTCATTATCCACTGTGAACGTGGAATGACCAAGTATCCTGGCATATCCGAGAAGGATTCATCCCCGGAGAACAATTCAACGGTATTCATTATTCATCCACCAGTTCAAAATCTGATTCATTCTCAATAGGACAAACAAGGTCAGGATCATCCAATCTGACGAACTGCGTATAGCAACAATATTTAGACCTATCACCAGTATCACGATTCACATAAGTTGCAGTATGTCTGCAATGAGGACAATGTTTATTCATCTTTCACTACCCCAATTCCCGATATATTGACGTCTGGCAAAGGACAATGCGAAGGAATAACATGTGGCAAACAACAACCACTCGCTCCAAGTTCCCTATCATTTTTCGTACAATAAGGAACCCTCACTGACATATACCGTCCAAATGGACAAGAAACACAACTTCTAATCTCAAGAACTCTTACCATATTTCACACCTTTACCTTCATTTTGTTCTTCATGGAGATATCATCAAAGACCTTGATAGCGAGGTTAGGACCTATCAAGGCGGTGATGGTATCCATTCCGGCAGTTTCCACATCGTCGATGTTCTGGAAACCGGATTCGTAGAGGACACGGGCACGTGAGCGACCGATTCCCCGGATATCTACGAGGTCCTTGAGTTCTGGGCGTATTCCGTACTGTAGTCGCTTCTCAAGAAGTGGTGTGACATCTGGCCATTTGATGTCAGGGAGGGTCGAGAGGACTGATATAGCGTGCATGAGCCAGCAGGCTATTCCTGCAAAGACATGGACATCACCTTCGCCTACGTTGTATTTGCGAGTGATGTATTCGACCGAGCGTTCGTTTATCCAGTCAAGGACGAGCACGGCAGTCTTTACTTCGGCAAGGAAGAACTCATAGTCAGTGGCCTTGAAGGGACTGGGGATATCGACAAGCTCATCTTTGTGCTCGATCACAAAATCATTGAGTCCTTCATAGTCCTTTGAGCGCAGGTAGAGAAGTCTCATATCGGGCGTACGGCAGACAAGATGCAGTAATGTGAGGTCGGTGACGTATCGGGCTTTTTCAAGACCTTCGACGATGAGAGCAGCCGACAGAGGGTCGATATAGAGGGTAGTTACCATCTTACCGAGTGAGGTAGGAACAAATCCTTTATCGCCCTGGTCGTCGAGCATTCGGTGTTCTACAAGGAAATCAAGGCATTCATCAACTATTGCCTTCAGGTCATCAGTACCGTTCTGATGAGCGAAGAAGGTCGAACCCATGAAAGACATGAGTCCGTCACGAGTACCGGCTATACCGTGTACTATCGTGGATAACACATGAGTACGCAGGGCGTTCTCGGTGCCGAGCTTGGAGGTTATGTCTTCGGCATCTGCATGTATATAGTTGGCAAAGAGTGACTTGACCTCATCTTCTGACCTTGCCATGATCACGGATTCACCATAGGGGTCAAGATGAGGACGACCGGCACGGCCTGCCATCTGTTTATAATCGAGTACCGGTATGGGTTCCATACCGAAGTTAGGGTCATATCTTTTGTAGTTCCTGACAATAACCCTTCTGGCAGGCAGGTTAAGACCGGCTGCAAGGGTAGGGGTACTACATATGACCTTGATGAGGTTGTCCTTGAAACCGTTCTCGACTATCCGTCGATGTTTGACGTTAAGACCGGCATGATGGAAGGCTACGCCGTTCCTGACACACTCGGCAAGACTATATGTGATATCGGACTCGCCAAATTCTATTATCTGAAGTACAAGGTCCTCAAGTGCTTTACTGGTTTCAGGATCAAGGGTTTCAGCTACCACAGGTCCGGCTTTTTTAGCAAAGCCCACACAGTTACGACGGCTGCTTTCAAAGACAAGGCACTGACCATCGTCTGACAGAGTATCGAGCAGGACGTTGAGAGAGCTATCGTCTGTCCTGGCTTCTATTGCCTTGAAGGAGTTACGAAAATCGATACCACTGCCATAGAACACACCTTCGTGCAGTGTTGTGGGTCGCCATTCACTGATAACAAGGCCAGCATCGAGCCAGTCAGCTATATCACCGGCATTACCTACTGTTGCAGAGAGAGCTATTATCTGGCATTCAGGGTTAAGTTCCATGAGCTTTGTGAGTGTGATCTCAAGGGTAGGACCACGGTTAGCAGAATTGAGCAAATGGACCTCATCGACGACAATTGTTGTGATATCCGACATCCATGATGTCCGATTGCGTAGGAGAGAGTCGGTTTTTTCTGACGTAGCTACTATGATATCGTTGGAACCCAACCATTCATCACGATAATCGAAGTCACCTGTTGATATGCCTACCCGGATACCATTCTCTTTTATCCCTATAGAGGAAAATTCCCGGAACCTGTTATACTTCTCGCTTGCCAGTGCCCGAAGCGGTACTATGTAGAGAGCTTTGCCACCTTTTGAGATAGACTTGAGCATTGCCAGTTCTGCAAGCAAGGTCTTCCCGGATGCAGTGGGTATGGCTGCAAGTACGTTCCAGCCATTAAGAAGGCCGCTTTCTATGGCTTCAGACTGTGGAGGATAGAGTTCTTCTATACCAGAATCTATGTAGAAGTTCCTGACATCTGCAGGAAGGTCTAGAGACTTAATCAGCATTGGAATCACCACAATTGAAATATCCACGAATATCATCCAATATACGAGAAACCCTAGCAAGTTCATCTATACGTCTACGGAGATCCCCGGCACGTTCGAAATCACCGTCTTCACATGCAACAATTAATAGAAACAACAATCTTTTCCTTTCACGACCAACAGACTGCAGAACACTATTATAATCATCTAGAGTTACACTATCAAAGATAGAATCCGTTAGAGGAGAACCATCATAAACTATAGCAGATTCAGAATCATAATCACATTCCATGATAACCACCTAAAAGATATTCTGTTCCATGACGAGACATATTGTTCGAAGATTGCTGAAGGTTGCCAGCAGACCTATCATCATTACGGAGTTCTTTGTGAATCGCCAGTATCCAGGATAGTTCCTACACATCCGATAAACGATGTAGAACAATACCATGAACAGTGCTTTCAGGAATACCAATGCGATATACCCGAAATGGTCGAAGATGCAGCAAAGGACCGGATTGCCTTCATAGAACATACCTGTCCACAGGGCAGTGATTGTGGTTGCAGTATCACCGTAAATGAATAATACAAATATGAACCATATCTCACTGAGGAAATCACTGTTTTTGATTTGTGCCAGCAGGTACATCTTCACCACCATTACCGAATATCATTTTTTTGAACTCTTCCACTGCTTCAAGACCTAGGTCCCTCTTCTCACGGTGTCGGGGAGGTATTTCACCAAGCTCTACGAGATGATTAGTGTAGAATTCCACAGACCTGATTATTGCATCAGTACCGGTTATGTTCTTAGATACAGCTATCCTGTCAATATCCTCGTGTGTGCCGTCTGGAAGACGGACATGTTTTCTATCATTCGCCATCGTCAGACCACCCATCGAAATTTTCATCATATTTTGGATTATTAACTTGCTTAATTACCGGAGCAACTGACTCAATGCGCTTCAAAGATTCAACGGCAACATCGATCTTATTGTGCAGGCTGTTAAAACCGGCATGAGAGTGTACAAGGTCAACCATACGATTGAATCCGTTCTGATACGAATTCGAGAGTACTGTGTAATACTCGACCTGGGCAGAATTTATGGCAGACTCCTTATCAAGACCATTTTTAAAGCAGGAACTGACCTGATCACCGAGCAGCACGAGCTTAGTACCGGGTCTGAATATCATACCGTGTGGAATTGAACGTGGTTTGAACTCTGTACGAATCAAGCGGTCCTGACCGACCTCTACTACATGGTCCTTCGGACAGACAATTGCGATATTTCCTTCATAGACCAGACCATCATGATTACAGCCGTTCCCATAGTAGATATTGAAAGAAAGAACTCCGGCATGTGTGCTGTGGGTGATGCCTGACCAGGAGAAGGTACCTTTCTCGGTCAGTAGCTGGGGTGACATCCTTCTGCAATAGTCCTCTATATCCTCTTCATCCTCATGAAAATGAAGGAAGAGAAGCCAGAAGCATGAACCTATGGTAGCCCATGTGATGAGCTTGTCAGTGAGTATGAGAGGAAGGTCAGCACGGAACAGACCTATCAGACCCCAGTAGTAGGCAAGGACTGCTAATGAGATGTTCTTTCCACTGAACTCAGGTAGTTGCAGGGACATCCGGTATCACCACTCCGGTATCAAGTATGAGTTCGTCAGGAACGTTAGCAAAGATGACACAGCCTTTTGGCATCTTGAAAGGTACTGTCCTGGGCAACGGTATTACATCACCGATAACCCATCCGTAAAGTCCGGGTCGGAAGTGTCTGACATCAAGACAGTGTTCCAACTGGTAGGACATGAATATCTCAAGGGTATCGAGCTTGATACAGTCCTTTATCTCAATGAGGGATGTGATCTCACCGAAGACAAGGTCATCGACAGATACATCGAACCCGAGTTCGTACCTGAAATAATCATATTCGTCAGGATCAGGCTTACTAAGACTATTATACAAACCAAGATAACCACGGAAACCTGTAGGAGTGCTCCGCACTTCAATGGTTTTGTGATTACCATCGATGAGATAAGGCCATGGACGACGGACAGCGAGGATTTTCATTCAGAATCCTCCACTTCACGACCAGGACAATTAAACAATGAATCATAAAATGAACATGCGAAAAATCCAATTGAAAAACCAATCAGAAATATACCGACATAAGGATATCTAGCTGCATGAAAAACACCAAACATGAAAATACCCACATTAAAGAGCAAAACAATATCATAACGGTCCATAAAATCAGACACGCTCCGGGTAAGCATTAGCATATTCACTTTTCAACGATTCTAAATCGGAAATTATCAAATCGACTTTGCCATTGAAGCGACCTTTAGGAAGGTCCTTAGAATAAGAATGGTGGATATACCCAAGGTCATCCATATCATTCAATATCATGGTTATCTTAATCAATATCTGACTGTCAGATTCATCAATACCCCTCAACCGATATCTGATATTGAAATAAGTGTTCCTAACAGGTTCAACAAGAACAATGGCAAACAAAGCAGTAGCCACGACAAGGGCAACAAAACTAAGGTCTATCATGATATCAATCCCTCAAATCATCGTTCATGACAGGGATATCCATGCTAAGGTCGGATGGTCCCATTGGTGGATATGGTGAAGGAGGATGTTGTGGATAGTCACCGTCATCGTCTTTATCCTTGACAATACCCCAATCATACCTCTTATGATAAGCAACACCAAGACCAACTACAACCCAAATACCCCAGAAACGGATGTACCAAGGTTCTTCATCTTCTTCATCTTCTTCTTCGTCATCATCTGCTTTTTTATACACGACTTCTTCTTCAGGCTGCTCATTATCATCTGACTTCAGTTCAGACACTGCAACCTGAAGGTCTGTGACGGAATCTGTTAAAGTGTTGATATCTTCCTGTAATGCATCCACATCTGCGATACCTGGATCGGAGGAAACTTTCAGGCCGTTGAGTTCTGCGAACTCTACCAGATAGGCAGGCATTTCTTCAGGATCGGATGTTGTGTAGGTGGTGTCTTCTGATGCAAGAACCACTTCAAAGGTCAGGTCCTTTGAATCGATGACATCACGAGTATCCCAGTCGATAAGGTCTATGGTGACACGGTTTGTACCAAGCTGGAAGTAGACACCGCTTATCCACTGTTCGACCTCAGATGAGCGACCGGCTTTAACAAGGACATCATCATCGAAGTCAAGGACATTGTTAGATATTTCCCATCTGAATTTATGGGAAACGGTGTCATCGTTCTCTATATCAAATACAACCTTGACATCCTTATCAAGTTCGACCGTTTTAATGTTCATGACATCTGACGTAGTTTCTATGTGTACATCCTCCAGGCTGACATACCATGATATGTCTTCAGAATCGGATGTGTCATCATATTCAGGCTGAGTGAAGCCAAGATAAAGTATTTCAGAGGGATTGTTAGAATAGTCGAATGCACGAAACCCGGCAACGTGATAACCGGCTTCAAGGTCTGTTGCAGTGTAGTTAAAAGAAGTTGTTCCAGTGGCAGTTACCCATGACCTTTGGTCAATTTTGACCTCTACTCTGGATATCCCGGCTGATACATTGGCATCGTTGGAGGAATCCCACGCAGTACCGGAGAGCTTTGCAGTGTCATCATCAAAATTGTTGATGTTTCCGAGAATATTAGGTGACACTGTGTCGGATGCTGAAGCTACTGGAAGTGTAAGGGTCAGAAGCACAAAGAGACTTGTGTAGATGACAGCCAGAAAAACGATGTTTCTAGCGAAGGTATCACGTGAATTATTTGTGAGGTCTATCATGCTTCAACCTCACCGAGATTACATTCAGGAGCATAGTCGCTGCATCGGCAGGAGTTCTGCCAGAGACTGAGTGAGCCATCAGGTGATATCTTGCAATCATAGGCAGCACCACATTCACAGGTGACAGTTCCAGCCCGGAAGGGTACACTTAATTCCCCTTTGCAGATAACACATTCAAGAGTACGGATATCACCGAAGTAAGATATCTTCGATTCTGAAGATGGACGTTCTCGATGCCAGGGTGTTCTGCGAAGGGATACATTATCATCTTCACGAATGACGTTGTATTCAGCACCACAGTCACATTCTACTACTTCATCACCGGGGAAGACATCCACTGAGCGACGGCAATCATGACAGAGCAATTTAATGCTGATCAGGATACCAACCCCATAGCTGCAAGGGCTTTTTCATTTGTGCTCAATTGAGCGTTAATCTGTCGATACTCAATGAGATCATCAGCATCTTCAAGACGCTTGACAAGTCGGTCGTGCTCTTCTAAGAGGTTGACCTTGTATTGGGTCATGCCTGGAATCATGAGTCAGCGCCCCTTAGAATATTTCTTGAAACAGGAGAGATAATCCTCTTCATCCCTGACATCATCACCGATACCACAATGGAACTTTCCATTTACAAAGAGATTCCATCCGATGTGCTGGAATTTCATACCACCGTGTTCGAACTCATAAGTAACAGGAATCTCATCTAAAGAAGGACACCCGACATCCATATCAAAGTCATCAGGCATGTCGGCCTCACAGACATTAATTGAAAGAATATTTCTATTGAAACACTTCAAGCAAATATCATTAAAGTATTTACACATAACACCACCATCCGAGAAAAAAGGAGGAAATTAGGCTTAGTAGCCTACGTCCTCATCGAGTTCACGCTGCTCTATCTCCTTCTGAAGAGCTACGTAATAGCTGACGGCTGTCCTGTTGGCTTCGAGCACTTTCGTGATGTAATTGTTCAGCTTGATAAGCTGAAGGATATTGATAGAAATGCTCTTCTTCCAGTCATTTGGGTCGGTGAAGGTAATGTTTGCAGGAAGTGCTACATGTGGTTTGTAGATATCCTTACCCTCTTTATCCTTCTCACCGGTCTTGAAGTTACCAGCTCTCATGTTCAGGCCGATACCGAGCTTTGGTGGTGCATATGGGAAGAATGAACCATCGTTCTTCTCACTACCAAAAGAGTCGAGATTCCTGTCAATACTGCCGAGCATGACATCAAGTTTGTCTCGGGTAGCCTGTCCCATTAGGGCAAGGTTCTGAACTGCAGTGCTGTGAGCATCGAATGTTACTTCAGGTCCATCGACCTTTTCAGTCTCTTCGAGTTTCCTGTTGTTCACTGGCTGTTCTGTTGTCTTGTTTCCTGTCTTATCCACCGTTTCAGTTTCCTTATTTACCATTTTATTTACTCCTTAATTGTTGCATAGATCACACTATGATTGTAACAATTCGTCTGTGGTCGGTTTGCTGCTGCAAGCAAGCGACTGACGAGCTAAAAGATATGCAGGGACGGCATCATGTATGAGGCGATATCGTCCATGAGATATCTTTTTGAAAATAGGGTCCTCACGTACCCTGCTGCGATACTTACGTTCGCTGAGATTCTGGAAGAATGCCTTTGTGAGATATTCCTGATCAACAAGGGAATCAAACAGGTCAACGTCCTTCAGCCATTGTGGAAGGTCATCAAATGAATCGAGTACACCCTGTAAGACCTCACGTTTGAGTTCATCATCGATGAGATGGTCATCATTGAGCCAGTTGTAGTATCCGTGGTCGAGTAAGCCGTTTATCTGGTCATATCTGCGATGCAGTTTGAAGAAGAGATATTTCTTGATGAGGTCAAGGTCCTCAAGGAAATAATCTGAAAGAGAAGGCATTGAAAGTGTGAACTGGATGTCACGGATACCGAGTATGTCTATTCTGTTCTTCAGTTCGCCTTTTAGAATTATTTCAGAACGCAGTATTTTCTTTGATTTGCGATATTCCTTATGAATATACCTTAATCTGGTAGCATCGACATCTGACCGGAACTCAGTTACCAAGAGAGGGGTATCTGCATCTATCTGGGGATTCAGGCCAACGGACCTTAACCGGTCATATTTGAGCCATAGGTGAGTACCTGGATCAACTGGCATAGGTTGATTCCAGCATACTTCACACTGGAGTATCCTGAACTGCTTCTTTACGTGAGCAACACCGGTGAAGCCGTTATGCTCCATCATTTTAATGAAGACCTGATTAGCCTTCATGACAGCAGCATCGAATACTCTTTTTTCATATTCCTTGTAAAGATGAACGCATTCAGTAGGAATGAAGTTGCTTTCCTTCAGGAATTCCGCATCATAGAGGTCAGCATATTCCGGGTGGTCCTTTACTATTTCCAGCCAGACACTGCGTTGCATGTTGACATGCATCATAAGCGAGACTGGACGACCTTTAGGTGGACGATAGTTGTAACGGTATATCGCACCCTCTTCACGCCATACATAGGACCAGCCGGAGCCGTCACGGGTCTTCTTAGGTTTTGATGTGAGAGAACAAAGGGAAAGTACTGACCTGTTCTTAACGAAGTCGAACTGTTCGTCAAGATTGACAGGACAGTACATGTCTACCTCTTCAGGAGAGTAACCAGCATCGAGATAATCACGCCTTGTGTATTCGGCACGGTCGATATCGATACTGAAAGAGAATTTAGAGTCTTCGATTATCTTCTGTACATCCTTTTTGAAGGTGAAGTACTCTTCAGAGAATACCATTATTTCAACACGGTCGAGCATGAGGTCAGGGAAGTCGAATTCTTTCCAGACACTTTGAAATGCAAGGGCTGTCCTGGCTTCCTCATATTCAATATAATTCGTCCTGATAATATCCCTGCGTTTCATTGCAAGACGTTGACGATGATTGCGCCTGATGTTATCGATCTCGATGCCAAGGCCGTTATCTTCAAGGAACTTCTCAAGACGATAGTTCAGGGAACCTATATCGTATTGGTCAAAGTTCTGTTTTTCAAGGAATGGTACTACATCTTCAAGCTCAAGGTTAAGATGTTGGGATATTTCCCTCTTGAGAGGGTCATAGAAGTCGTATTCGTTTGCCAAGGTTGCCAAGCGAAGTAGAGTAGTGTACTGTAATTCGGTGGTACTGAACTGAAGGATGTCGTTCTCTATGCGCTTCCAGAACTCTACTGGCAGAGAGTAAGCCATCCTGTCGTACACTGGTATCCTGTCAGCATCTTTGAAGAGCCTGCCAATGATAGTCTCTACTTCGCTGGATGACATGCTTAATTACCAGATGTAGAAGAGTAAGCACGTCCACAACTGAGGGGAGGTATCGGTTCATAGGAAGCGTTGAATTCCCGGAACTGACCCATAGAACATATCAGACAACCGTAGTTGTCATGATTGCAATCTGTACAGGTACTCAGCATCCTGCACCCCCGGATGGCATGATGAACTTTATAGACGGTCTACCGGTGTTACTCATGTAGAATATCTTCATAGTTCAATGCCTCCGAGGTCACAGGGAAAGGAGGGTTCGTCTGTACAGTCGAGAATGTCAGCAGCCATCTCCCTGAATGAGAGAGGTTCGACATCATCAAAATTAAAGCGTTCAAAGATATTGCCAATCGTGATATTGGCATTTGCACTGCTGTCTGGTAAATCAGCAGAGCTACTGCTATGGTTTGTTATAGGGTTCATGTTACGATTATCCAAATTGTTTTATCTGAACTTCTGGTAAAATTCAGACAAATTCAAAAAGACATAGCAAGTATATAAACTTTGCTAAATTATGTTACTAAACTGCGCTGACACGGTAACTGTTATATAAGTATATCGCATTTTAACAATTGCGCCAAAATGACAGTGTACGTGCTGGTAACACGTCATAACTGAACTGTGTAAATGATTTTCAAATCGGTTATCCAAAACACAGTTCGGAAATCACTATCAGTGGTCGTATGTGAGGATGGGACCCCATTAAAACTGGGGTTCGAATCCCCATCGGAGCACCATTCTACTTTTCTACAAAATAATTAAGCGGTTCACTTAAAGTACCGTATGACTTTTTGATATGGTTAGTAAAACCATCTTTGATGTCTATTTCTGGTCCAAAATGAGATACGTAGAGGTCCAGAGGTTATACCCTCATCCGGAATGGTGGTGGAAAGTCAGAAGGACAATAATCTTCCAGAGGAAGCTCAGAAGAAAGCTAAGAGGAAGCAACTTGAGAGATATGTGCATCCTACTCCTGCACAGCTGGAGAATGTCCTGGACTATTTTTTTAAGAATAAAAGGCCACCTTCACGATCTGCCTGGAACGAGAACCTTTTGAGATGGGCTGAGAGAGCTGACCTAGACCCATTGGGGATGAGTAGTAAGACCACCAGGAAAAGTATAGAATCCTGGATGATTACTGCAGATATTCCTCTTAATGTGATTTGTCTTCGCCAGGGACATGATAGTTTGACTTCAATGATGCATTACCAAAGCCTGCCTTTCACGGTATTGTGCCCATTTTTGTCTATTAACAAATTTCCAATTCAAATTGTTTTTTAGTACCCAATCCAATTGAGAATGGTAAGCTAATTTTTTCTTCCAGTACCAACAAGATCCAAAAAAATGGTATTATGATTCCTCCAGTTTCAAAAAAGGATTATCACAATACCTCTACCTGATTAAATAATTTACTTCGCATCAGCATCCTCCTCAGCAGCAGCCATCCCAGCAACAACCTCCTCAGCAGCAGCCATCCCAGCAGCCATCCCAGCAGCCATCTCTGTAGCTTTCTCCTCATCAGCAGCCTTCTTAGCAGCATCAGCAGCATCATCAGCAGCCTTCTTAGCATCCTTAGCAGCATCAGCAGCATCAGCAGCAGCCTTCTTAGCATCCTTAGCAGCATCAGCAGCATCAGCATCATCAGCAGCCTTCATAGCAGCTTCGGCAGCATCAGCAGCCTTCGCAGCAGCTTCAGCAGCAGCTTTCGCATCAGCAGCTTTCTCAGCAGCCGACTTAGCATCATCAGCAACCTTCTTAGCAGCTTCGGCAGCAGCTTTCGCATCAGCAGCCTCCTTAGCAGCATTCACAGCAACATCCTTCGCAGCTATCCCCACATTATAAGCCATCACAGCAGCTTCCTTCTTGAACAATTCATGATGCATCTTGCTACTCAACTTCCTTGATTGCAGTTCATTATCCACATGTCCCAGCTTTGTCAAGGTATTGGCAGCTATTATCTTTCCTTCATTTGCATCTGCAAGGATGTAACTGACCACACTACCACCAAAGTAAGTCATATGGGGTGACTTGAACCAACGTTTACTCCTGAGCTTTTCACCACTATTGGAAACAATTGTTGCATAAAGCAAATGACTTATCCCCAACTCCAAAATTTTCTCACGCAAAACAGCGAGATGTAGTGGAGAAGCAGTTTGACCATCGGCGACGGTACATAGTGTTTTATTGAATTCGTCAAAGCCAGTTATCAGGGATTTTGACTGCGCAACAAATCCTTCTGCAGCTACTTTATCGATTTTCAAGTTCTTTAATTCTATATTCTGATCTTGAATTTGAGAAGGACCATCAGTCTGCACATTGGCAGAATCAGCTTTCTGCGCATTGGAAGATTCACTTTCCATTTTCTTGATTTCCTCTTCTAACGTAGTTATTTTTTTGTCAAGACCAACAATAAGATTGTTAAATAAATATACCTGACTTTGTAAGTTCCATCGTTTGGCAAACAGTTTACTAAGTTTAGTGATAATAGAATCTTTTGAAGCTTCTGAATCTTTTAGAAAGTAGAAATCAGGTAAATAGACTGATAAGCCTACCTTTTCGATTTTCCCTGCAATCAAGGCCCGCAATGCTGTATCTGATAACGAGATATCTTTGCTTTCAAGGATGTACTCTGATTTGAATAGCTTCGCAAGGTCTGTCACAGCTCCGACAGCACTTGTTACGGTTTCCAGTGGTGAACCGATAATGGTGCCTATAATTTGTTCTATGACGGTTTTTTCTTTTTCCTCCTTAGGTACTTCTTCTTCTTCTTCTTCCTCCTTAGGTTCTTCTTCCTTGGTTTTTCCTTTCTCCGTTGCCGGAGTTAAATGCTCTTCAAGGTATTTGTTATTCTCTTTAATTTGATTATCCAGTGCTAAATGCACTTCACCCAGCTGCTTTATTACTTGCAGTCGGGGAATATCTTTAGCCGCCATGTTCAGGTCATCTACCAAAAGAATTTTACTGCTCGTCCCAAAACCCTCTTTACCAATCTGAGATACTACCGTAGTCACCAATTCACTTACCTGATAGGGTAAAGTATTGTAGGCTACCAGCCCTGTCATGGAACCAGACTTATTATCGGTAGTAGTGGTGGTTTCTTCTTCACTGGTGGTTTCTTCTTCTTCGTTGGTGGCTTCTTCATCACTCATTTTCATCACTCCACATTCTAAAGAAAAATATACAAGCTTAGATATCTTCTAAATTATGTTCCTATGCAAACAGTTGGATTTTTATTTCATCAGTCTAGCAGATACATATAATAGTTAACACAAAAAACAATGTCAACCAACATAGATTCGTCTATTCAATCTAATCTCATTAAATACACTCAACCAAACAACGAATAAATCTGAGCAAACACTCCCTTTATCCAGATTTATTCATAATATTATATTTAGTTTCGAACTATTTAACTATGGCGTAATATATATTCATAGATTTACGAATTTATAAAAATTAGTATGTAGTTTAATTAATATTGAACAATAAAAATTAAAAAAGAAAATATTTTTTCGCACCTTCTAATGCTAACGCAATAATCTCACTAATCAAAAGGTGCTGCTATTGCCCCATACTTGCCCACATAGCAAATATATTTTACTTTATATATGCATGTGTATTTAAACTTAGAAATAAATGAAATAAATGTTATCATACCTCTCTGGAGGAGAGATACAATCTTCTTGCGGTTCAATAAACAAGACTTCCATCATGTCCGTGACTACAACGTTAATTGCATGACCATATGTTTCCTCATTTTCATCAAGACCTTCTCCCCAGAGAATTCCTAAACAGTGAGGATATCTTCTTGCTCCATCTAAATATGCATCCTTAATAAATTCATATTTAAGCGATAAAGCAAAGTCATCACAATCATATTTTTCAATGACCCAGTCTAATTTATCAGTTCTGTTATGAACCAATCTATCAATATCACTTATTGGACTGCAATAATAAGTATCATCAGCAAACAGGAATTTGCACCCTTCGTTCAGTTTATTACCTAACTTGTCTCTCAGAAGACTTTTTACTTCATTACTATTCAGAAGTTTATATTTATCTAGATTCGAAATTGTTCCGAAACTTACAGTTCCATCTTTATACCAGGCATAACAATGATTGTTAGTTTCAGCAATTCCCATACCTACAATATCACTAGGACATTTTCCGGCAGGTAATGAATATTCAGACCTATTTATGCATTTACCTAAATTCGAACTTGTTCCGGAACTTACAGTTCCATCTTTATACCAGGCATAACAATAATCCTCAGATCCGGCAATTCCCATATCTACGATGTCAGTAGGAGATTTTCCATCAGGTAATGCGTATTTAGACCTTCCGTCTATATCTAAATCCGAAATTGTTCCGGAGCTTACAGTTCCATCTTTATACCAAGCATAACAATAATCGTTAGTTTCAGCAATTCCCATACCTACAATGTCAGTAGGACGTTTTCCGGCAGGTAATGAATATTCAGACCTTCCGTCTTTATCTCTATCCCAAATTGTTCCAGAACTTACAGTTCCATCTTTATGCCAGGCATAACAACGATCATCTCGTCCAGCAATTCCCATACCAACAATTTCACTATCCAATTTTATACCCCCTTTAATTACCTCATAATATTTTCTCCACGAAAATAATTATGAGCGGTTATTTATATGTTTTTTTAGGAGATATTTCTTTTGAAAACTAAGTTACTGAAAAGATTTAATGCTCAAAAATATTATTTCAAAGTTGGAAACTGTATTTTGTTATTTAAAAACACAACTGTTTACATAATTACAATAGTATGTATGACCCAAAAGACTTAAACACTCACGGATGGGTGGAAGGTCGAGATTAGAAGAAGATTGACAGAGTGGAACTGACACAGGACAAATAGTTTAGAGATGAATCTCTTGGTATTCTGGAAGGTTTTATGATAATACTGAAGAGAATCTTCAATTGAAGTTATAAAAAGAAAAACAATACAGCCCTTCAAAAGAGCTGCATCAACACATCGATTTTAAGGACCCTACAACATCAGACCAATGCATTCTTCGGAAACTCTGAATCCGTCTCTTCCGTTTCTGAAGAGAATGAACACTCCACATCCCCATCGAACGTATCTTTAGATACTACTGAGCCACCGGCCACAGAATCCAGCTTGAACTTGGACACCACCAGCTGCATATTGGCTGCCACATCTGCGAGTTCCTGAGCAGATCTTGATAGTTCCTGCATGGAAGCGGTCTGTTCCTGAACCGAGGCGGAAGCCTGCTGGGCACCGGCTGCGGACTCTTCTGATATCGTAGATACTTCCTCCACAGAGGAGGTTACCTCTTCTATTGAAGCGGATTGTTCTTCCGCGGCTGCAGCGATCTCCTGAACCATCTTCACAATGGTATTTCCGGCCACTACCACATCATCCACTGCAAGGACGGACTTCTCAAGGGATATCGCACCGGCATCAACCTCATCTGCACCCTTCCTCATAGAGGAAACCGCATCCCGGGTTCCGTTCTGTATCTGAGCTATAAGATCGGCGATCTGCTGGGCAGCATCACCTGATTCCTCAGCAAGTTTTCTGACCTCGTCCGCTACAACAGCAAATCCACGTCCGTGTTCACCTGCCCTTGCAGCCTCAATAGCCGCGTTAAGGGCAAGCAGGTTGGTCTGGTCCGCAATGTTTGTGATAAGATTGACAATCTCACCTATCTGAGCTGACTTCGCATCCAGATCATTGATCACATCCGAAGACTCATTGACAGCAGATCTTATACCATCCATCATCACCTTGAGGTCCTTTGACATCTCACCAAGTCCCTGTATCAGAGTATTGGATTCCACAGCATTCTGCGCTGCATTCTCTGAGTTGGCAGCCACTTCCTGCACCGTACGACCCATATCGGCCATTGCACTTGCCACATCCTCAGCCTTGCCGGACTGGAGCTGTGTACCGTCCGATATCTCGGCCACAGTGCTGGTTATCTCCTCAGCAGTAGCTGTCAGCTCCTCGGTTGATGATGACATTTCCTGAGCAGTGGATGCAATAGCCTCGGAATTCTCCATCACAAGAGATACCACATCGTTCAAAGAACGTCTGCAGTTCTCCACACCTTCAGTGAGCTGTATGAAATCCCCAACACCATGAACGCGTACTTCCCGCGTCAGGTCATTGGATGATATCGAACTAAGAACCTCACAGGAATCACCAATGATACCCTGCAGAGTATCTCCAAAGCCATCCAGGGTATCACCCAGTACCTTGAAGTCACCCCTGGCATCAATAGCGACCCTGGCATCAAGATCACCCTCTGAATAGGCGGTGATGATCCTTGAAGCCTCGTTCACCGGACCTACAACTGCATCCAGACAGTTGTTCACACCTTCAACGATCCTGAGATAATCTCCCTGATGCTTTGAAGCATCTGCACGAGTGGAAAGTTCACCACTGACACCGGCCTGTGCAAGCATATCTGCATCTGCCACCAGATTATTAATGGCATCGATACAGGTGTTAAGATTGTCTTTGATAGCATTGAAATCACCATTGTAGCTATCTGTGATCTTTTCAGGAATATCACCCTTTGATATCCTGTCCATATGTTCCGCAGCTACATTCAGTGGACCAATGACCGCATCAAGAGTATTGTTGACCCCTTCCACCACCTTACGATAGTCGCCTTCATGCCTTGAAGCATCGGCACGGGTATCGAGCCTGCCTTCAACAGCTGCAACAGCAAGCATATCCGCATCAGTTATCAAACTGGAGATCGCTGCTGCCACACCATCCAGTGATGAATATATCTGTGAGAAATTACCGTGTTGGACAGCAGTGTACTCATTGGCATCTGCGATGTTCGAGTCAATATCCAGATTACCGGATGCAATGTTCTCAAGGTTACCAACAAGACGCTTGATCTCATTTTCAGTATACACTGCATTTACCCTGGAAGCTGAGATATTCTGAACTACCTCGATATGACCTATCTTCTCGCCCTGGGCGTCATAGATGTACGAGTTGTCAGCCTGGAAGTACCTATCCTCTCCATCCTTTCCGGGCTGGTCGAACAATGTGATAGGTTCCCCGGCATTCAGCCTGCATACACCACAGTTCTCCGTGCCACATATACTGGCCCCCCATTGACTGCACTGGGTGCCAAGAATATCCGCACGTTTCAGACCTATAGCCTTCTCGGCGGACCTGTTAATGAATGTCCAGTTCAGATCATTATCAGTTACTGATACAGGGAACGGGATGTTATCAAGAATGGAATTATACCAGTAGACCTTGTTGACGACCGAGTCCAGTGTACGGTTCACACCATCGACGATATCACGGAATTTACCGTCGTGTTTAGATACATCGGCACGAGTATCGAACTCTTCGTTAGTGGCTGCAATGGCCAGCATCTCCGAATCGGAGATCAGTTCATTCACGGCATCTACACACTGATTCAAATTGTTCTTGATAAGGTTGAAATCACCCTGATACTCATCAGTGATCGCTTCAGGCATATCGCCTTTGGAAATGCGGTCAATATATTCTGCAGCCACATTTAGTGGACCAATGACAGCATCAAGAGTATCATTAACACCTTCAACGATAGCCTTATAGTCACCGTGATGCTTTGACGCATCTGCGCGAGTATCAAGTTTACCCTCGACTGCTGCAACTGAAAGCATATTGGCATCAGAAACTAACGTATTGATAGCATCGATACACTGGTTAAGGTTGTTCTTGATCTCATTGAAATCACCACTGTAATCATCAGTGATATGCTGAGGGATATCACCATGGGCGATACGGTCAACATATTCAGCAGCAACGTTCAGCGGGCCGATAACAGCATCAAGAGTTCCATTGACACCCTCAACGATAGCGCGATAATCACCAAAGTGCTTTGAAGCATCGGCACGAGTGTCAAGCCTGCCCTCAACAGCAGCCACAGACAGCATATTGGCATCAGAAACTAAAGCACCGATGGCATCGATACACCGATTAAGGTTATCCTTGATCTCATTGAAGTCACCACTATAATCATCAGTGATATGCTGAGGAATATCACCATGGGCAATACGGTCAACATATTCAGCTGCAACGTTCAGAGGACCGATGACAGCATCGAGAGTATCATTCACGCCTTCAACGATAGCCCTGTAGTCACCATTATGCCGGGAAGCATCAGCACGAGTATCAAGTTTACCATCAACAGCAGCAATAGACAGCATATTGGCATCGTCAACAAGAGCGTTTATTGAAGCGATACAGGTATTGAGATTGTTCTTGATCTCATTGAAATCACCACTGTAATCATCTGTGATCGCAGGCGGGATGTCCCCATGAGCGATACGGTCAACATATTCGGCAGCGACATTCAACGGACCGATGACAGCATCAAGAGTGTCATTAACACCTTCAACAATAGCCCTATAGTCACCACTATGCCTGGAAGCATCGGCACGAGTATCAAGCTTTCCTTCGACTGCTGCAACTGAAAGCATATTAGCATCAGCAACCAGTGCATTGATCGAACCGATACACTGGTTAAGGTTGTTCTTGATAGTATTGAAATCACCGTGATACTCATCCGTGATCACAGGCGGGATGTCACCCTTAGAGATACGGTCAACGTAGTCAGCAGCCACATTCAAAGGACTGATAACTGCATCCAGCACCTGATTGAAACCTCTGGGGATCGCCTCGAAATCGATTGCCACATCAGTGTTTGCCCTTTTGTCGAGCTTACCCTGAAGAGTAGCATTTGAAATATCATCGAAATCATCAACGATCTTTCGTATACCTCCGGAAATAGACCTGCTTATCAGTAATGAGATAATACACCCAAGTATCACAAAGATAAGAACAGCACCTACTATACTATTCCTGATAGCCATCAAAGGACCTTCGAACTCTTCTGAATAACTACTTGATACAATGATCCAGTCATTTGGTTCGTAGTAAGTGAAACCCGCTATCTTATCCCGGCCTTCCCAATCATAATGTATAACGCCCTCTTTTGTGTTGATGATATCTTTTACAAAATCATTCTCATAGATATTCTCACCTTCCATATTGGGATGGAGTACCAGGTTACCCTCGGAATCCATTACGTAGATGTATCCGGTCTCACCTACGACTATCTCAGCCATATGATCCCTTATTGTATTGATGAATGGGTCCTCTAATACACCCACATAGAGAATACCTATGACATCTCCTGAACTGTCTTTTATAGGCTCGTATGCGGTCAGGTACCATGCATTGACCACCCATGCCTGTCCATAGAAGGTCTCTCCTTTGTTGACAACCGCATCATAGACCGGCTGTGACACAGTAGTACCTATTGCCCTGTCCCCGTCATCTTTGATCACATTCGTGGAAATACGCACAGCTTCGCCATCGATGACCTGGAACACAGTGGCAGTTCCCCCCACCATGGACTGGATGTTGTCAACGATCTCATAATTATAATTTACAACGTGTCCGCCTTCAATGGAAAACTTTCCGTCGACTATCTCAAGATGACCATTTGTTATGGATTCATCTCCAAGGACCATCTTACCATCAACGATAGCAGGGTCACCATTTCCATAAAATAGTGATCTTGCAACCCCAAGGTCACTATTGACCTTATCCTGTGCAAGAGAAAAAGTAGAATCAACATAATCCTTCTCGATGAAAACCTGGTCCTCCAGATTATCTTCTAACTGGCTTCTGATACCGACCGCGGTCTGCTCATAAGCATAGAATCCAACAATAGCAACCGGTAAGATAGTAAGCAGTAAACATACTGCAATTAATTTTTGACTTATAGTTATCTTATTAAGATCCATTCGAACACGTCCCATGCACACATATTGACCAGGGAATTCATCATGAGAACTATACTCGTCCAGCAGAAAACCCGATCGTGTAACATACTTAATTGAACTTGACAATAATAGCGATATTTTGTAAACCTCATTTTAATGGAGAAACTTTTTACTCAGAAGCCATCAGAGAATAGCCATTATCCATAAATGCACCATTGAACGACAAATTTTGCAGGAATTGTGAAAGATATCAGATCTAAGAGAGATAGTGAAGAGGATACGACAATACCCAATGCCTACAGTTTACATGTAAAAACTTTACATCCCGCAAATATAATTAGCCTCCATTCTCATTAATATACTACTGTGAAAGCACTCACTTTAATAAGAAATATGTAATAGTATATAATTGTATTTATGCAGAAATATAAATTAGACTTACATATAATATGCAGATGCCAGCATTTCAAATTGACCTAAATACATAATGCAATATCCTCGTACTGATACTTGGAACATATATCCTGAAAAGTCCAATGTTGACCAGACATACACTAATGAACACAAAAAATATTGATCGTATTACTTTATTTTACAACCAGTGATTACCATGATAAACATATCACCGAGAGAGACCACAACAAGAAAGATCCCTACATTTGAAGAGGCTGCAAAATTCCACGGGCATGTCTGCCCGGGACTCACTATCGGCTACATCGCTGCAAAAGCAGGTATCGAAAAACTCGAAGCTGAAAGGGACGTTGATGAAGAACTTGTGACTATTGTGGAAAATGATGCATGTGGAGTAGATGCAGTACAGGTACTTACCGGATGTACCATAGGAAAAGGTAACCTGATCTACAGGGATCATGCTAAACAGGTTTTCACATTCATATGCAGAAACAGTGGCAAGGCAGTAAGGGTTGCACTAAGGGCAAGTTTCAGCATCGATGCCATCGACCCCGAAGTAAACAAACTGCGTCCTAAGGTAATGTCAGGAACAGCCAGTGAAGAAGAGGAAAAGGAATTCAGGGAACGAATGGACGGAATATCAAAAACTATGAGAGAGACACCTGTTGATGATATGTTCAAGGTCGAATTCGTTGATGTAGAGATTCCACGTAAAGCAAGGATATTCAACTCGCTCAAGTGTGTCAAATGCGGAGAGATGATGGCAGAATCACGGGCAAGAGTACAGAACGGAGAATATGTCTGTATCCCCTGCTACGAGGAATAACAAGAGAATGAAAAATACATCCATGACCCATGTTCCACAAAGGTGAAGAGCTAGCAAGATTTAAAAAAAGCTTACCGGCATTAAACAATCATCAAATATCCACTTCATGATCAGGGAAGACACTTTCCATGATCCTTTTGGCGACATGGACCACTTTATCCTTCCTGCCAACTTTGATAGTATGGTCTGCGAATGACCGGTAAAGTACAGTCCTTTCTTCATACAGGCCATTCAATCCTTTTTCCTTTAAACCCACAACACCCCTCGTTGAAAGATTTGACAAACGAGATACTATGGTCCCAAATGGAACATCCAGATAAACTATGGTCGATCGTTCCTTAAAGAACTGCATCGCCTTTTCAGAATAGACCACACTTCCACCCGTTGCAATAATACAGTCGTCTTTCAGGTCAAGTCCGAGTATGCTCTGCTCCTCCGCCCGGACAAGGGCCATGTCACCCAGGTCATTGACAATGTTCTGTAACCCGGTACCAGACCCATCTATAACAAGCTTATCCGTATCGATGAACTCATAACCAAGCATAGATGCAAGTTTCTGTCCGGCAGAACTCTTGCCTGCCCCGGGCATACCGATAAGAGTGATTATCATACGGCCACTTCCTTCCTGTATAATATAGTAGTCAGCTATTGTTTACTCATGATCAGTTAGTAAGGGACTGTATCGGAGCAGGTATCCTTCCACCCCTTGAGATGAACTGCTCAGAGCTGAATTCATGTACCGGCATCACCGGTGCACTTCCAAGAAGACCGCCGAACTCGATCATATCCCCTACCCTGGTTCCCGGAGCAGGAATAACTCTCACAGCAGTTGTCTTCTTGTTTATCATACCTATTGCCATCTCATCTGCAATGATAGCAGCCAGGGTCGATGATGAAGTGGCACCCGGAACAGCTATCATGTCCAGACCAACAGAGCAAACGCTGGTCATCGCCTCGAGCTTATCAAGTGAAAGTGAACCTCTTTGTACAGCCTTGATCATACCCTCATCCTCACTTACAGGGATGAAAGCGCCGCTTAAGCCTCCGACTGAAGATGAAGCCATAGCACCTCCTTTCTTGACCGCATCGTTGAGTAATGCGAGTGCAGCGGTAGTTCCATGAGTACCACAACTTTCCAGACCCATGGCTTCCAGAATAGCCGCAACACTATCACCTATTGCAGGGGTTGGGGCAAGGGACAGGTCGAGCACACCGAATTGCGCATGAAGCCTGCGTGCAACCTCATTACCCACCATCTCACCCATTCTGGTGATCTTGAAAGCAGTCTTCTTTATGCATTCCGAGATATCACCAAGTGTAGGTTCTTTGAGAGCGCGCACCGCAGAATTGACAACACCGGGACCACTGACACCTACATTGATAACGCAATCCGGCTCACCTACACCGTGGAAAGCACCCGCCATAAATGGATTATCCTCAGGTGCATTGGCAAAGACAACAAGTTTGGCACAGCCGATACCTGAATTATCCTTTGTCAACTCGGCAGTCTCTTTGATCACCTTGCCCATCAGGGCAACAGCATCCATATTAATTCCGGCTTTGGTGGTTGCCACATTGACAGATGAACAGACCTTCTGTGTGCTTGCAAGTGCCCGGGGGATCGAGTTGATAAGCTTGAGATCACCTGGGGTCATTCCCTTCTGAACAAGAGCACTGAAACCACCTATAAAGTCAACACCTGCATCCTCGGCGGCCCTGTCAAGTGTCTGAGCAACGGATGTCAGGTCCGTAGCATCACAACTCTCGGCAACGATAGCAATTGGCGTAACTGATATCCTCTTATTGATCACAGGGATGCCATAGAGGTTCTGAATATCATTGGTGGTCTTTACAAGGTCCTTAGCATAATACATGATCCTGTCATAGACATTCTCATTGAAAGTATCTATATCAGGATGGCTGCAACCTCGCAGGCTGATACCCATGGTGACGGTCCTTATGTCAAGGTTCTCATTACTCACCATATTGATGGTTTCAAGGATCTCTTCAGGATGGATCATCATGGACATACACCTCATATCCTGTGCATGAAGCGGAACACATCTTCGTGCTGGACCTTTACCTCGACTCCCAGCTCAGAACCTTTTTCCGACATAGCCTGCTGGAAAGCCGAATGATCGAAGCTCTCATCTTTCACCTGTGCAAGCATTATCATGGTGAACAGGTCATCCATAATGGTCTGGCTGATGTCTACAATATTAACGTTGTATTGCGCCATGACCTGAGTGATACCTGCAACAATACCAACTTTATCAATACCAATAACAGTGATCATAAAACGATTGGATGACATGGATATTTCCTTCATATATAGATGATTTAGAGATAATAAGATAGCATAATAGAAGAGATACTATTTTGACTTTGCCGGTGATAATTTCTGTTGAATGAACAACATGATACATATAGATATATTACATAGGCAATTATAAAATAATAGCAGAAGCCTCATAAGCAAATGGCACAGGCATAGAGTAATATAATACTAATTTAACACTATATGTGAAAAATAGAGTATTAAGAGAAGTATGCAAGAATAAATATCCACAATCCATCACAATAATATACAATTTGGAAAATATTGATGCAAATATATATTAACCTCGGAAAATGTTAGAGGGTTACCAAGTCCAAGGAACTCAAGAGCAACAAGGTTTATATAGAATTTTCATAATCATTATTATGATGATGGTTTGAACGGCTAAGTTCAGATGATTCAAACAATCAGGAGATACAATGGTTAAAATTGTACATGCACAAACCGTACTCACGGAAGATGAACTTGCGGCTTTAAAGAAGAAATGTAATGAGTCGTCAACGAAAGAAGCCCTGAGCATGGCGGTGCAACATTATCTCGAGTGTGAGTATACTGACCTCGATGATAAAATGTGGACCAAGAAGCTTGAAAAAGTGGTCCAGAAAAAAAAGCAAAAGAAATTATAGCTTTTGAACAAGAGAGGAACAACTATGAGCAAAGCAAACCAATTCTTAGATGAGGATGCAGTATCCCCGGTCATCGGTGTAATCCTGATGGTCGCAATCACTGTGATCCTTGCTGCAGTAATCGCAGCATTCGTATTCGGCATGGGACCACCAGAACAGGCACCACAGGCAAGTATCAGAGCAAGTGCAACTGAAGATAGTACAGGCACATTTAGCATCGTTATGCTTGAGCATCAGGGCGGAGATGAAGTCACACTTACATCATCAGCCACAAAATTCGCTGTTGAAGGAACAACTGTAGAATATGGAACTGTACAAGACTACTTCACTGCAGGAGACCGTCTCTACATTGGTTATAACACATCAGGCGATTATACAATTGGAAACTCAACAACTGCTGCAGACATTGGAGGGGCTAATGCAAACATTGCCAACTCTACCGAAACCATTGATGTAACAATCATTGATGTCGGAAGCCAGCAGATGATTGGTGACCTTAGCGTAAGATTCTAAACACATTAAAATGACGTATCTTGCGTCATCTTTTCTTTCTTTTTTGATTCAAGTAATTCAGATAAACTTAAATACTTTCCAAATCCACATCTTTCTGTAGATATTTATAATCAGGAAGTGGTTTGTTGGATTACGAAGTCTTACTGAAGAATTCATGGAACATTGTTAAAGATAATATTGTGACATTTATCGTTGGTCTGTTAATAGCCGTCATAGGATCTATCCTTATAGTGACCATTGCACCTCTTGCCTATGGATACACATTCATGGCAATAAAAGGAGTACGCGGAGAGATTCCAGAGATAGGAGATGTCTTTGAAGGTTTTAAGAAGGACAACTTCATCAGAAGCTGGACCTACATGCTGATAGCTATTGTTGCCAGCGTGATAATAGGGCAGATACCTTACCTCTCATCAATACTTTCCCTGATAATGGGAGTACTGTTGATGTACACCATGCCATTGCTCATAATCAGAGGATACGGAGGTATCGACGGCATAACAGAGAGTATAGAGATGGTGCAGGCAGTCCCGATTGAGAGCGTAATAATCTATGTGATCATAAATGTGCTCATATTCATTGGCATGCTACTTATTGGAATAGGTGTGCTCATCACAGCACCGATCGCAGCGGTTTTCATTGCAGGTGCAACTACTGAGCTTGCCGGAGAACGATAAAGACTAAATTTATATTAAAATGCTGTAAACACGAGTTTACAGCCCATTTTTTTAATAATATGCATCTATCTGGTTCAGATACCATATATCTCTGAACCTTTCTTGACCTTCTCGACATCCCTTTCAATTACTGAAAGCCTGTTCTTATCGACTTTCATACCTGCAAGACTCTCGATGAACCATATGGATTTTACATGATCATCAGGAGTGAGCTTCCAGTCGGGTTTCTCCATGTAGAAGTCAATTCCGTCTGCATAGTGAAGAAGTTCCATCCTGACCTTCTCAGTGATCCATCCGAGTTCCTCATAGTATGAAAGGATGTCCGGGAGGTTGTTGCGACCCACCAGCCCCATCAGGAACTCAAGCCATTCCATGCAGAGTTTCATGTTCCCTGAATTCTTAACGATATTTGAGAGGTGGACATTCTGCCCAAAGCCTTTGTAACTTTTAGCACCCAGCTTCTTCAGCTCGCTCTCGACATACTCAGTGACCGAATCAACCTTCTCAAGCATTTCAGCGTTCTTTGTCTCGGATTCCTGCTTGAACTCAGAGAATGCTGAAGATGTCGTTCCAAGGTTGTCAACTATGGAAGATATCGACCTTGATAGTTCCACAGACGTGGATCTGGCATCTTCCTGGATCTTCTCAATGGAACCGATCTTTGTACCTATCTCATCAAGTTTGACAGTAATAACATCTATACGTGAAAAGTTGGATTCGTTCTCCTGAAGGGATTCATGCAACTGCCCCAGAAGAGCGGTATATGAATTGACGAGTTCTGAGACACTGTCCTCTATTCTGGAAAGGTCTGACCTGATAGTCATATTGTCAGACTGGAGTACAGAAAGGTTGGATTCAAAATCACCCATCTTCACTTCAACGGAACTTATCTTTTCTTCAATTCCACTGAACTGAGATTCATTACGAGAGAGAGCTTCATCATTTGACTTCACAAAAGATGAGAATGAACTATCGATCTCCAAAAGTTTGTCCGAGAAACTTTCTACATCACCTTTAAGTGAACCGAACCGGACGTCGATGTTGCTCAGGTCATCCTTGAAATCGAATATATTATCCTCAAGCCTGTTGAATTTCTCATCGGACCTCTTCTTCATAACCTGCAACTCGGAAGATATTTCTGCAGACATATCATGCATTTCTGAAAGAACCGGAGCATCAGCTTTCACCTCTTCTCCACTTTCACCATCTATAGCAATGCCATATCCCTCTGGAAGCTCATCAGCCTCATCCCGAGAGATATCCAAATCTTTTACAGGATCAACAGGAACTATTTCTGCAATATCTGAAAGTTCAGGCATTGGATCAGTCAGGCACTCTTGATTCGGCTCTGACGCTAAGGCACCAGTATCTTCCTCAAAAGAGGGGAGATCTTCTGCTGCCATTACTGGAGCTTCTATGGGCGTGATCTTCCTGATATCATCCTCTGTCCCTGCGCCCATATCCATCTCAAATGGATCAGACTGCCCGGGAAGCACTGCTCCTTCTTTGAATACAGGTGCTTTCTGGAAAGGGTCTGCAGACGGTGTCTCGAATGGAGATGAATGCTCATCTTCAAATGGAGAAGAAGACATTGATGAAGCAATATCGTCTTCCTGACCGGAAGCATCCAGGGATGGAACATCTTTCATATCCTCCATCCTCTCGATAAGGCTTTTTCCCTTTGTCAGGTTCTTCAAAAATCCCTTAGCAACAAAAGAAAGGTCCTGAATATTCTTTTTCAGAGCATCTATGTTAATGTTTGTTTTCCCACCCAAGGACCCAGGAATATTATTAGAGGATGATTTTTCCTGACCAGGTACAGATGAAGCAAAAGGATTATAATCAACAGACGGAGGAGCTTCAAAAGGATTTACACTACCGGATGCAGGAGCATTAAAGGGATTACCATCAGCAGAAGGAGAAGCATCAAAAGGATTAACACTACCGGATGCAGGAGCATTAAAAGGATTAGCATCAGCAGATACAGGAACATCAAAAGGATTCACATTATCAGATGCAGGTGGATTAAAGAGGTTAGCATCAGCAGGTACAGGAGAATCAAAGGGATTCACACTATCAGATGCAGGGGGATTAAAGGGGTTAGCATCAGCAGATACAGGAGAATCAAAAGGATTCACATTATCAGATGCAGGGGGATTGAAGGAGTTAGTATCAGCAGATACAGGAACATCAAAAGGATTCACATTATCAGATGCAGGGGGATTAAAGGGGTTAGCATCAGCAGATACAGGAGAATCAAAGGGATTAACAACATCAGATGCAGGGGGATTAAAGGGGTTAGCATCAGCAGATACAGGAGAATCAAAAGGATTCACATTATCAGATGCAGGGGGATTGAAGGAGTTAGCATCAGCAGATACTGGAGAATCAAAGGGATTGACAACATCGGATGCAGGGGCATTAAAAGGATTAGCAGCATCTAATGCAGGAATCGACGACTCTACACTATGATCTGTTTCTGTATTTTCATCAGATGGAAGGAACGGTTCGAACAAAGGTGGTGGAGATGAGCGTTTCTTAGGTTCTGCCGGAACAGTACCAGCATTAACTCCGCCAGGAACCAATGAATCCGGGTCAAAAAGTGGTTTTGTGACCTGATCGATGATATCACTATTAGATGAAGAGGATCGAACAAAAGTATCGCCCATTAAAGGCGGAAGACCTGCTGATGGAGAATCCACCTCAGGGACCTGAACATCAGGTGTTTCATCCTCATTGTTACTTAGCATTGACAGATCAGGCAGGTCTCCGAATGCAGGTGCGGCCATTTCAGGCATCTGTACATCCAGAACATCAGGATCAGAACCGGAATCTGGAGCCTCTATTTTAGCCTCCTCCATTGGCATATCTGCAAATGCATTTGCCAGTATATCAGGAATAGGTGGATTGGAACCATTTTCCAGTCCAGGAGCGGGGCTGTCTGTTATCTTAGACTCCTCGCCTGCTGAAGACATGATCTCTGCTATTTTTTTATTCTCCCATGGAAGCTCGCTCATAGAAACCAACTATTGATCAAAAAGGATTATTATAAATTCAAGATTATTATATGCGCGATATTTATATAAGAGTTACCATCGATGACAAAAGATACTCTGGATGTGTCTGACAATATAATAACTATCAAAATAATCTTAAAAGGGTTTAGGCGCACGGGAATAATTGAGGGAATGGACGAGAGATAAAGGATGAAATTTGTGCTAAAAATTCATTTTGCTGTGTGTTTGTGCGCCTAACTGTGCATTGTAGATGATAGTATATAACAGTTTGGTACTACTTCCTAAAAATGACATTATTATGAGCACATGATGGAATCATTATCTGTAAACATTAAAGGGGATTATGGAATAAAAATAAAAAGAGAATATAAAAATATACAAATGTGCATTGTATGTGCACATTTAACACAAATGATACTGGTCAATCTTCAGCATATAATATCCGTGCATTCTCAACTGATGCTTTCACAAGTCCATCGATATCGATCTTCTTTTCTTCCGCAAGCAGGGAATCACATGCAGCTTTTACTTCCGGATGAACCGGTACAGCCTCACATCCACCGGTCTGGCGGATAGATATATCGTAAGTGCCTATCTTCCTGGCAATATCAATTATCTCATTCTTGTCCATACCGATCAACGGGTGGAAAAGAGGAACTGAAAGACCGTATAATTCCGCATACATATTGTAGGTCGTCTGTGAAGCAACCTGACCCAGTGAAGAACCGGTGATTATACCTGAAGCTCCTTCCTTCTTCATGATCTCAAGAGCTACCCTGTACATGGTCCTCTTACACATAAGGCACGTTTTATTCTTGGAACATTTACCTATGAACTCCTCAAGGTTGGGACCATGAGGGATCTCATATAATTTCAATGGGTGACCCGGACACCACTCCTGAAGTGCCTTAACACAATCCACAGTGCGCTTGTGGGCACGGTCATCACTATAAGGAGAATTATTACAGTAAACAGGGATCACTTCGACCCCCCTCTTCATCATCAACCAGGTAGAAACAGGAGAATCTATACCACCTGATACAAGGGATACCATCTTTCCCTGGGTGCCCAGCGGAAGACCACCTACACCTTCTACAGTCTCTGTGAAAACGTATGCCCTGTTCTGCCTCATCTCTACAAAGACCTCTTTGTCGGGGTTTGAAAGGTCCACTGAAGGAGTGATGCCTCTTGATTCAAGCATCTGCCACACTGCATCCCCACATCCCATGCCAACATCACGTGAAGAAAAGCTATGATTTCCGGTACGCCTTGCCCTTATAGCAAATGACTGACCTTCGGCCACAAACCCATCAGCAAGCTTTGCACACAGGGCACCTGCTGCCTCAATTGTGGCATCTGCCACCTGGGCAAAAGAGGTGGACACAACACCGAACACATCCGCAGCAGCCTTTGCAGCCCTGACATCATCTGTTTCAATGAATATCCTGCCCCATTCACGGTTTATACGGGAATAGGGTATACCACGATATTCCAGCATCGCAGATATGTTCTTTACAAGGGTTTTCTCATACCAGTTGCGAACACCTGTACTCTTCAAAGCGAGTTCGCCATATCTCACAATAATAACGTTTTCCATTGTTAGAAATCGGTCATAGGACTATTAAAGTTGATCGGAAGAGGCAAATAATAATTTTCCTATGAAACCTACCGGTAAAACGTCGGTAACAAGGAACGGCATCTATTCCATGACACTGAAATCGGAGTACTTGCCTGAATAGGAAGACCAGGAAACCATTACATCCTCCACTGCTATAGTATCCACTTTATCAAAGGCCCTGTTCATCTCAAGATAGCCGATAAATGCACTTATATCTGACTTCTCACCTTCAAGATGTACTTTATACAGGCCTTCTGGTAACTCCTGAGAATAACCTGTCAATGATCGTTGATAAGCATTATCAGAAGCATATTTGTGAAAATCCCCTTTTGAATTCCTGAGCGTGACCAGTATTGTTGCAGATGATAAGTTCTCTGAGCCTGTTTCACTGTCCTGCATGAGCATCTATATGTGCGACACAAATATAAGACCTTGGAAATGGTTCGAGAAGAAGGAAAAACAGGAAATTAACAGGAATCAGCGCCTTATAGAGAAATCAGAATATTCTGATGTTGCTTCGGTCCACTCGACACTGACATCTTCCACATCTGCCAGAGCAGGACCAATATTCAAAAAATCAATGAGCTTCTGGATAGATGATGCCTTACCTTCTGCAACGACCCTGACCCTCCCATCGGGCAGGTTCTGTGCAAAACCGGTGAGAGACAATTTTTGGGCATTTTCCACAGTGAACCTGCGGAAATATACGCCCTGAACCCTTCCCCTTACAAGTATCGTTGCAGAGGACAGTTCCTCTGCATTTGACATTTCATCCTGCATACTGTTAGATGTGCAGAGAAACCTTATAAGAATTTTGGCCTCTGAGAGAGCATCTTTGCAAGACAGAGTCCCTTGTAAGGCATACCTTCTGTCTCGGAAGCTATCCTTGAGTTAAGTTCCTCAGGGGTCATCTCTACCTTCATCGGCTTCTTGGGTTCGGATTCTGCACGAATGGTCACATTGATAGTGCCTTTTTCTACCTCACTGTCACCTACGACAACTACATATGGGACCCACTCGCGGCCTGCCTCGCGAATCCTCTTACCAATGGTATCCTCGCGATCATCGATATCAACACGGCAGTTGAGCTGGTCTGCCACCTTCATGGCATATTCCATATGTGCATCTGCTATCGGGATGACCCTTACCTGTGTAGGGGAGAGCCATAGTGGGAGTATTGGAACACCGCCCTCCTCTGCCTTCATTGCCTCCTTCTCAAGGAGACCATAGATACAGCGTTCTATGGCACCGCTTGGTGAGCAGTGAAGGATGACTGGCCTGTTTGCGGTTCCATTTGAATCGATGTAGTTGATATCATACCTTTCTGCATTCTCAACATCGATCTGTACGGTTGAGAGAGCGCTTGCCTTTGCAAGAGCATCAACGAAGTTGAACTCGAACTTGAGTACGAAATAGAAGAAACGGGTATCCCACATCTCAATAAGTACCGGCTTGTTCACGGTCTTTGCGAGGTTTGTGATGAAATCCTTGTTCTCATTATAGAAATCCCTGGTAAACCTGATAGCTACCTCGAAGTCATCCACCTTGATACCTACCTTATCAAGGACGGAGATACACATATTATACTGCTGATCGAACTGGTCAATAGCCTGATTCATATCAGCACACAGACTGTGCATATCGGGCATTGTGAAAGCCCTCAGGCGTCTCAGACCCACCAGTTCTCCACGCTGTTCCTTCCTGAAACTGTATCTGGTCATCTCTACCATCTTGAGTGGCAGGTTCTTGTAGGAGATCGTCATGTCGTGGTTCATCAGGAACTGACCGAAACATGCGGCAAACCTGAGGAACATCTGCCTCTTGTCAGATTCAATGGAATACTGACGTGCAGGGAACCTGTCGAGGTATTTCTTAAGGGTAGGATGGTTCATATCATACATGAGAGGTGTCTCGACCTCCATTGCATCCACCTTTGAGGTTTCCTCAAGCACGAAGTTCTCAAGAAGTGATTTCATCAGGCGGCCCTTTGGATAGTAACGCATATTACCTGAATCCGATCCCGGCTCGTAGTCAGCGATCTCCAGCCTGCGCATGAGCTCGACATGTGGTGGTGCCCTCTCTACAGCTCTCTTCTTGGAGATCTCATAGTCCACGAACTTCCCGAGGTTGTCATGTCCTGTGAAATCAAAGGTTGTTGCATCATGAAGGGTTCCGTCAGGTGTCAGGACATGCCAGTATGACTTTGCTGTACTCTCGGCTTTAAGGGCTTCTGATACGACTTCCTCCTTGTCGGATACCACACATGGAGGCACTGATGAACCCACATCCTCATCAGGAACTATAGAACGTGAGAGTTCTGAGAGCGGGTGCCCTTTACAGCTGATCTTGAATGCCTTGTACCAGCCGAATGGTGCCCTCTTAACAGTGAAATCACCGGATAGTGCTGCTTCTATTCCTTTTAGGACAGCGACACCTGCTTTAGGAGAAGAAAGGTCTGAGCTCAGGTGAGCATATGGATATACCATGACATTTTCTGCCTTCACCTGTGTGGCTACGCTTTTTATCTCTTCCACTGCTTTTGAAATGGCACCTTCGACATTCGCCTCATCGACCTTTTCCACTGCAATGAAAGCTGTGAGAGCCTCCTCAAGTCTCCCCTGCTTAAAGGAATCTTCTATCTTCTCAGCAACCGGAGTGCTCTTCTTCACTTCATATTCGATATAGTCAGAATGGATAAGTAATAACTGCATAGATTCACCTGTAGATCTTGCTACCTTAATTAGAGCAATCCTTATTAACCTTTTTCAACTCGGCTGAAGCAAAATAGAAAGGGTACGAATTACATGGCCTCTTCATGAGCTGTTCCTTCATCACAGAGAGAGGCATCCACCTGGGAACAGATAACTCCATTGTCCCCGGTATGGACCCTGTATGCCGCAACTATGGCACCAAGTACTATTGGAGCCAGGAAGAATCCGGCAACCCCACCTACAAAGGCACCGCCAAGGAATGCAATGAGGATAAGGAAGGGATGTATCTGGGATTTGATACTCGCAAGGTAAGGGCGCAGGACGAGTTCGGGCGGAGCATAGATTACTATCGAGGACACAACGAAGAACACTACTGCACTTTCAAGTCCCTGATCGATGTAGCGGTATATTGACAATACGACCAGCACCATATATCCGGCGAACATGGGTATGACAGATGCCACGAATATCAGGGCTGCCAGTGCAAGGATATGTGTGAAACCGAATGCATAGAATACTATCAGTGAAAGGACACTTACTATTAACGCAGCTGAAGCATTGCCCACGAAAACACCCTGCAGTATAACGTCAAGATTTAACAGGAAGCGTTTGAACGCACATTCGTACTCCTCAGGAACAATCCTTATCACAGCATTGTAAAGGTGCTCACCGTCCGCCAGCAGGAAATAGCAAAGGAAGACAGCCAGCAGCAGGTTAATACCGAACATCATGAAATTGCGGGCATATGATACCACACCGATCTGGCTCAGTATAGGGAAGAAGGATGTGGATACATTCCATATCATCTGCTGTACATCAGCACTATATCTTGCAGGAATATCTATGGACCTGAAAATATCGAAAGCTGAATTGAGTACATATGCCTGGTTCTCAATGACCCAGACTATCTGTCGGAGTATCTCCACCATTCCAGATCCTATGATAAAGATAACAGGGACAACGATACACATTGTGGCTATTACCGACCCCAGACGGCCCAAACGGGCCAGTTTTCTGGAGATAGGGCGGGCAATGTATGCAAAAACAAGTCCCAGAACCACGCCATCAGCAAGCGGGAAAAGTATGTAGACGAACAATATGAAAAGGAGAGAGATCGCAGCAAAGGATGCTATTTGCCATTTTGCATCGATAATGCGTGATATACCATCTTTTCCTGTAGTGACCATTTATACCCTTCAGATAATCTTTTGTGAATATATTATATATTAAGCTATTAATAATTAGTGCGATATTGATGCATTTAGATCATGCCAGCTTGTCCTTATATTTCAGGACCACACAGGCATCATCGCATTTTCCGCAACCTATACAGCTGTCGCTGACATGCACATAGCCATCCCTTACATCAATTGCATTGACAGGACAGGCCTTGATACATATACCACAACCAGTACACCGATGTGCCTTCAACAACTGCCGGGAGACATCATTGAACAGCTGATCAGCAGACTCTTTGCCTTCAGAATTCACAACAAGACTGCCTGATGAGAATATCTTGACCGTGGATGTATCCGACCTCACCATCAGAAGACCAAGTTCCTCTGAGAGGACCATCTTTCCGATGATGTTCATCACACCCATGGTCCTCTTCATTGAGAATCCGTGTATCGAGGCCTCGATGCTGTAACCTCCTGCCTTGCAGGGAGATATACCTGATGTGATATTGATACTGAACGATGAAGTACCGGCCTTTGCAGAAGTACGGATCCCTATTTCCTCACTTAGCTTCAGCATCTTTGGAGGAAGCTCTTTCCACCTCCACAGACCATGTCTGATGAACTCCTCTGAAAGACCGTTCTCTTCTGCCCATTGTAAAAGGAACGATTCCCATCTTTCGTACAGTTCAGGATGCAGGACCCTGAGCCTCTGGTATTCCGCTGAAAGGGCAGCAGGACACAGATAGCAACCAACCCTTTCAAATCCCATATCATAGAGAGGATTGTACTCCAGTTCTCTCCAGTAGATATACAGCCAGACCTCTATTGCTTTCCAGTCCTTGATAGGGAATATATTGAGCTGCCCCGGAACGAATGGGTTCTTCTCACTTGTGGATATGTTCGCCCTTGAGAATGATTCATATCGCCTTTTGCCGTCAACTGTTATGCACGTAGGAGCTTTTTCAAGACACTCCTCTATTGCAGTATTTGCAGGTGCAAGCTTGCATATCTTGCAGCACCAGCGGAAATCCTTCGCCGGGGGACCGAATGTGTCCACATTGTCCCAGAAATCCGAGACCGCCTTTTTCTCGATAAGTTCAACGCCATTATCCCTGCAGTATTTACGGGCAAATTCCACTGTTTCCGGGAATTCGATACCTGTATTGAGGAAGAATGCCCTGACCTCCCTGTTCTTAAGAGCACTGAGGGTAAGGTCAAGCACCACAAGACTGTCCTTCCCGCCACTGAACGATACGTTTACAGGGAGCTTTTTGTACTCCTTCTGGTTAGCTATCCCTTTTATCGTGTTGATAGCATTCTTCCCCATGGTACGTATGTATGGCAGATTGGCAGCTATCACATCATCCATAGCAGGAACCTTCCGGTTAAGTGAAGCATGCCGGGAATCGGTCCTTCTGACCCTCAGCACCGGACCTTCCACAGAGGATGCATCCTTCGCATCGCAATAAGATATCCCGAAGCCTGTGAGATTACCGGACCTTACAAGGATCACATCCCCTTCCAGAATATCGGAGGAAATAGACTCCACAAGGTCGTAGTTCACCTTTTTACCATTGAGATGCCTGGAATTCCTTTTCAGAATAAGGGTTTTATGAACGGTGTGTCCAAGAAGGATATTTGCACCATCTACAGAAGGTTCAAAAACATAGTCCATATTTTGAATATCAAAACGAAGGGTTCCAAAGAGAAGACCATCAACTATCACCTCATCGGTCTTATCATCACCCGGGATCTTGTTAAGGAGAACTATCCTTTCACCTAACGGGTCGCAGCCAAATGTGCCTGTCAGAAGGTCATAGAGGACACTTCTCTCGTAAGGCGAACAGAACCTTACATCAGCCGGTTGCGACAGGTCGATCCTTTTGCCCTCCCTGCCGCAGGTATTGCAGTCTTTTTCAAGAAGAGGTACATTACATTCCTCACACCAGAAGATATAGTCCTTCTCGTTGCTGGCATACCGTTGAACAGACTTTTTTGGAGCGTGACCTTTCCCGGCCATCCTGCTCATAGGTTTCTTTTGACCTGATGATGGCCTGTTAACACTTTTAAGATGTGACGCACCAGACCGAGGAGATCTTTGTTGTCGAGATGAAGAAGAACTGCCTTTTTTCATTGAGACCATTTAGAGCATACCAGCTTAAAAACGTGTTCTATCAACAAACTAAGAAAAAAGAAAAAGAAAGGATACCCGGACAGAGCCGGACATGTTCACTTAGAAAGATATTCATTTATTGCCTGTGCGGCGACCTTTCCGGCACCCATGGCACTGATAACTGTTGCGGCACCTGTGACGGCATCACCGCCTGCATAGACATTATCGATAGAGGTCTTTCCTGAATCATCAACTACAATGGTTCCCCTTGAGTTGGTCTCAAGTCCCTCTGAACCGGAGAAGATCATGGGGTTTGGGGAAGTTCCTATGGCAATGATGACTATGTCAGCATCCACTACATACTCGGAACCTGCAACTTCAACTGGTCTCCTGCGTCCGGAATAATCAGGTTCACCAAGTTCCATCCTGATGCATTCGACACCATTGACGGTCATGTTCTCACCTTCAAGTATGCGCACTGGGTTGCTAAGGAGCCTGAAGATGATGCCTTCTTCCTTTGCATTCTCAACTTCTTCCCTCCTTGCAGGAAGTTCTTCTTCGCCACGACGGTAGACTATGCTTACCTCATCGGCACCAAGTCGAAGTGCACTGCGCGCGGCATCCATTGCAACGTTACCGCCACCTACAACAACGACCTTTTTACCTCTCTTGATAGGAGTATCATAGCTCGGGAACTGGTAGGCTTTCATCAGGTTTACCCTTGTAAGGAACTCGTTTGCGGAGTAGACACCATTGAGGTTCTCACCTTCGATTCCCATGAACTTGGGCAGTCCTGCACCAGTTCCGAGGAATACCGCATCGAACTCGTTCCTGAGCTCATCAAGGGTCTTGATCTTCCCTATTACATAGTCAACTTTTACATCAACACCAAGCTGCTTGATGTACTCTACCTCTTCCTTTACGATCGCCTTTGGAAGCCTGAACTCAGGAATACCGTAGGTCAATACACCACCGGTGTCATGGAGTGATTCGAATATCGTGACCGCATGGCCTGCCTTTGCGAGGTCTGCTGCTGCTGTAAGACCTGCAGGTCCGGCACCTATGACAGCTACCGTCTTGCCTGTTGGTTCTGAACGTACCGGAGAGGTCACGCCCTTCTTCCTTTCATAGTCTGCACAGAAGCGCTCAAGCCTGCCGATAGCCACAGGTTCCCCCTTCTTTCCAAGAACACATTGCAGTTCACACTGCTCTTCCTGAGGACACACACGTCCGCAGACCGCAGGAAGCGTGTTGGTCAATTTGATGAGATCGATAGCGCCGTCAAGATCACTTTCCTTTATGCGGGAAATAAAACCAGGGATATCGATATTTACCGGGCAGCCTTCTACACATTTCGGGTTCTTGCATTCGATACACCTTGAAGCTTCGGCAAGTGCCTGCTCGTCGGTATAACCAAGAGCCACCTCATCGAAGTTCTGTGCTCTTACCTTAGGGTCCTGCAGTGGCATAGCCTGTCTGTCAGCCATCAGTTCTCCCCCTTGCAGGTACATTTGTGGTTATTATTGTGATTCTCAATACACTTTGATTCCTCGTCCCTGTAAAGAGCAAGACGACTCATCAAAAGATTGAAGTCCACTTTGTGGGCATCGAACTCAGGACCATCCACACAGGCGAACTTTGTCTCCCCACCTACGGACACCCTGCACCCACCACACATACCGGTACCATCGATCATTATAGGATTAAGACTTACAAGTGTTTCCACACCATAAGGCTCCAGCATACCTGCTGCAACCTTCATCAGAATAGGAGGACCTATAACAACTACCCTTGCGACCTTCTCGCCACTGTCAAGGATACCTTTCACCACATCAGTGACAAAACCATGGTGACCTTTGGAGCCATCATCTGTTGCAACATGAAGTTCATCTGAAGCTTCTCTCATCTCATCCTCGAGGATAAGGAGACTCTCGTTCCTTGCGCCGATAACTGAAATGACCTTGTTACCTGCCTCACGGTATGCCCTGACCTGAGGATAAACAGGGGCGATGCCTACTCCACCACCTACAAGGATGACGGTACCGAGCTCCCTGACGTCTGCAGGTGTTCCAAGTGGACCCACAAAGTCCTGAAGCTCATCTGATGATGACATCTTTGCAAGCTGTTTTGTAGTCTTGCCCATTTCCTGGAAAATGATTGTGACGGTACCTTCTGATGTGTCAAAATCAGCAATTGTCAGAGGTACCCTTTCACTGGTCTCGTCAATGCGTAATATGATGAACTGACCGGCCTTTGCGGCTGTTGCTACATCGGGTGCTTTGATCTTCATCAGGTGGACTGATGGTGCAATCTCTTTTTTTTCTACGATCTGGTATGACATGTGATCACATAATGTGTTAAATTAGAAATAATGGGAGTTTTGGGGATATGATTAAGTTAATAGTACTTAAGAATTGAGATGGAACGTAGTTTTAACATGGAGATTATCAAATTAGCTCATCTTTTTCTCCATTCTAATTTGACAAGCTTTTTCTCACACATAATTTGCAAATGAATTTGGATTTTTGACCTTGTTTTGCAAATTTGCAATCAGCATCAATTGATAAACAACAAAGTTCATGGTAACATAGAGTTCTCTGCTTCCTTTTCTGATTGATCTAACATCAAATTTGAGAATATGCTTCACATGCTTGTGAAACCTTTCACAATCTTGTCTTGTCCCTTTTTTCTTCTGGAATTCTGCATCCTCCATGTTCTGATTTCTTAGATACATTCCAACTTGCTTTGACCTTCCATGTTTGTAGAGGAACTTCAATTTTCTGTTAAGTGGAAAGTGGGGGTCTCCCCCACTTTTCCACATCTTGTTCATCCAATGATTGATTCTCTCTATTCTTCCTTCCTCACTGACAACAGCATCAGAAGGAAGGGATATTGTAGGATTCACATTAAGATCATTCCAGATATCTGCGTAGTTAGTGAATGAATCATATGCACCATCCAAAGCATATGAATCAACTTCAGGATTCAATCTTTTCAAGAACTCAATATGCTGTTCCAGTTGTGGAGAATCATGTGCCAGTCCCTTTGTATACGTCATGTACAATGGACAAGTTCCGATTAATGTGATATGCGCTTTATCCATTTTACAGTTATAATGCGGATTATAATCACTATGCTTGTCGTACCTAGAAGCTTCAATAGGTGTTGAATCTGTTTTTAGGTCCTTTGAAGATGTTAGATCTAGTATTCTCGAAGCTACTTTTTGCATTATTTCCCGGAATCCATTTTCTCCTAACCTGTATTTCACAAAGTGGTGAAGTGTTGCTCCAGTTGGCATTGAAATATCATCGTTCGTATTAACAAAACGAAGAAGCAGAGCTTCTTCATCTGTTAGCGATGAGATAGTTTTGTCAAATGAGAGTTTTCTGAAACACATGACAATGGTGAGTTTTATCATAGAAGAAACACGATACTTGAAATGCCAGTCTTTATTGGAATAGTAGTTGTTTTCAACATGCTGTGCGATATCATCGATATTAAGAGAATGTAGCAACCGGCAAATTGACACATTATCTTTACCAACGTAGTTTCGAATGGAGTCCTCAAAGAGGACTCCTTTATACACAGTACAAATATCCTCCATGAGACTGGCCAAATTTATACTATATGAATCTATTGACCTAGCTACTGTTTTTTTTTTGGGGGGGGGGGGGGGGCGAGGTCTTAAAGAAAAAAGAGGTAAGCTTTTAAGTCAAAATTCTAATTTGATGGACT